>QUJQ01000009.1 GCA_003480725.1 Clostridiaceae bacterium AM27-36LB | reverse complement strand
CGCAACTAAAGTAAACACACAAATAAATATACATAATGCCATTATCATTTTTTTCATCACAAGTTCCTCCAAATTCTGATTTGTTTAATCTCTTAAAATCTTTTTCTTTACAAACATGGAAATTAACTCTGCTACAATTCCTAAGAGCAAATATCCAAACGCATATAAAATAAATGCTTTTTCTCCAATACTAAAGAACAGCCATGTCCCAAGCAAAAAGAATAGTGCTGTAATAATTGGTAGTGGCCAAAATATTTTTATGTCCTTGCCAGCGTATGCTCCGGAACAAATTGCATAAATAGGATTCACTGCAAAAAACAGAATGAAGCAAACTGCCATGCCGCCATCACCTTTTATGAATGTAACCGCAAGCCATGGAAACACCAACATAATTACTGCTGTCGCTAACATCCAAGGTATAATTTTTTTCATGTAATCCACCCCCTTGAGCATATATCGATTTATCTATTTGCATAATCAATCAAAATCTTCTTACAACTACTACAACGATAAGCTTCACAATGAGGGATTCCTCCTGAACCTTTACTCAATTCCAGATCGTCCGATTTTTTAATACGAAAAACTTTTGTCAGATTATCAACTGCAAAAGTAATGTCTCGTGAACTCATTAGGTATCCTCTAATCATTTCATCACCACAATATGGACATTTCATGCAGATTCACCTCCTATAAATTCTGATTTTTCGTTCTCTGCGACTTCCTAATAAACGGGAAGTTATGGCTTTAACTTTTTCCAAATAATCAGCTTTAGGATAATACATACGACCACCACAACGACCACCATGGCACCATCCAACAGTAACTCTGTGTACCACGGTGCAGACTGCATGACATATAAATTTGGATAAGTTTTAAAGTGCCAGAACTTATAAATTCCGTACCCAATAAAAACTCCTATGAATGAACCAATAACGATGTTTAAAAAACAATTCAATTTTCTCAACATGGCAGTGCACCCCTTTCCAAATTCTGAGTTGTCAATTCTTTTATTATCTAATCTTTTAGCAATTTATTCAACAGCATCTGCCTGTTGTTTATAAACATTTCTGTTACCTGATAACTCTCTGTTTCTTCGTATTTGCATAAATGGATGCGTCCATTATCAAAACAATAGATATCTGCATCTGGTATTCCTAATAAAATCGGTGAATGCGTAACGATGATAAACTGCGCTCCCTCTTTTGCACAATTATATATTTGCATCAGCAATGTGAGCTGTCTCTGCGGTGATAATGCAGCTTCTGGCTCATCAAAAAGATATAAACCATTTGAACGCAGATGATTCTGTGCCAATGCGAGAAAACTTTCTCCATGTGATTTTTCATGATATTTAGCGGAAGGATGCTTACAATCTGCATATTCTTCTTCCTGCGTTGCAACGTTATAAAAACTTTCCGCTCTAAGAAAATATCCCCACCTTTCCTTCCGGTAACCTTTTGAAATTCTTATGGCATCATACAATTCTGAATGCGTATCATGCGTAGAAAAAATATAATTCTTTGTTCCTCCCCCTTAAAAGCCCCAATTGCAGATGCCAAAACAGCAGGCAGTCTTGTCATATGACCACCTGCCTGTTACCTGTTCAATCAATACTTTAAATTACGCCATTTTCCGGCTCTTATTTCTCCTCCACCACCTGGAAGATGAAAAATTTTAAGTAATAACTTTCATCTGCCGCCCACAGAATCGGATGATCTGGAGCCTGAGTACGGAACTCTACCTGGCGGAGACGCTTATGGGTTGCTTTGGCAGCTTCTTTGACGGTCTTTGCCAGCAGTTCCTGGGTCATGAAATGAGAGCAGGAGCAGGTGGCGAGATAGCCGCCATCTTTGACCAGCTTCAGGCCTTTCATATTGATCTCACGATAACCTTTGATGGCATTTTTGGTTGCCTCACGGGATTTTGTGAATGCCGGTGGATCTAAGATGACTACATCGTATTTTTCGCCGGCAGCAGCAAGCTTCGGTAATTCGTCCAGTACATTGGCACAGCGGAAATGGACAGTATTCTCCAGATGATTCAGGCGGGCATTTGCCTCTGCCTGTGCTACGGCATATTCAGAGATATCAAGCCCGGTTACTTCTGAAGCTTCTGCGATGCCTGCGTTCAGTGCAAAGGTTCCCATGTGGGTGAAGCAGTCCAGCACCTTTTTGCCTTTGCAGATCCGCTGCATGGCAAGGCGGTTGTATTTCTGGTCCAGGAAGAATCCGGTCTTCTGACCATTTACCACATCGACCATATAGTGCACACCATTTTCCGCGATCTCTACATTGGTATCAAATTCTTCTCCGATAAACTGTTTGACTTTCGGAAGACCTTCTTTGGTACGTTCATTGGCATCGCTGCGCTCATAGACACCGCGGATTGTGATGTCATCTGCGGCAAGAATCTCTTTTAACAGAGAGACGATGGTCTCCTTGAACTGTTCCATTCCCAGTGCCAGACATTCCACAACCAGTACATCTTCATATTTATCAATGACCAGTCCCGGCAGGAAATCTGCTTCTCCGAAGATGATGCGGCAGGAAGAGGTGTCCACAGTGGTCTTTCGATAATCCCAGGCGTTCTGCACTCGCATACGCAGGAATGCTTCATCTACTTCCTGGTCTGATTTTCTGGTCATCATGCGGATGCGGATCTTGGAATTCTGGTTGATGAAACCATTTCCCATGGGATAACCGTCAAAGTCATGGACCGTCACCATATCGCCGTTGTGGAAACGGCCGGTGATGGTGTCAATCTCGTTGTCATAGATCCAGGCACCGCCGGATTTGAGGGTGCGGCCCTCGCCTTTTTTCAAAGTTACGATTGTATGATACATAGATGATCCTCTTTTCTATTATTATCAGAATAAAATGATGTCGGGGTCAAAAACCCCGACTTTGATGCCTACGGATTGCTTCGTGCTACGCACTCCCACGTCTCCGCTCCGCTTCGGTCCGTGCTAAACATGTGCCACTGGCACATAGCACCCTACCCAATATTCGCATATCGTGGGATTATCATCCCACTTTTATGCTCATATCGGGGCGGGTCCTAAGGTCTTTCACCCACCTATGAGCAAGCTCATGTGGGCTTAGACCTTTTGACCCTGGCATCATAAAATAAGTGTAAAGAAATTCGCCTCAAGTTTCAAGAGCAGATTTTCAGATCCGTGCAAATAGAAGGTATAGGCCTTACAAAAATGGTACATACTTCTGGTATGAATATAGAAACAAGGTGGAAAGGAGCATCTATGGAACAACACACATCGGAATCATTTGAAAACCTGGAACCGGCGGATCGGATGAAATACGAGATTGCCGAAGAATTAGGATTATTGGAAAAAGTCCGAAAAGGCGGATGGAAGGCACTGTCATCCCGGGAGACCGGGCAGATCGGCGGAATGGTGAGCAGAAGGAAAAAGGCACTGGAGAAGGAGCAGAAAACAAAATAAAAAACTGCGGATTTTGCTACGTTGATAACAGGATCCGCAGTTTTGCCTGTATTAGATTCGGATGGGAGAGCGATATTCTTTGCCCATCATCTGTTTCTTCTTCTCCTGGAATTCCCAGAAATAATCTTCCCGTACATCGGACCATTCATGGGTGGTGCGGTCATAGACCTGCACATATTCCTCAATGGTCGGATGCTTTCGGACCGTGTTGGTCAGATATTCTTCGCCGGTCAGAGGATTGATCTCACCAATCGGACGGGTGCGCCGGAATGCATCGGGAATCTGGAAGGTCGGGTGTGCATCGGAGGTGATCGCAGCTTCTGCCGGACTGGTGGAAGCGGAGTCATCATGAACGGATTCTGTGGATGTCTCTGTAGATGTTTCCAGTGCATGATCCAGCGTATTCTCATTGATATCCGAGACTGCTTCTTCCAGTGCTTCCGCAGAAGGTGTTGCCTGCGCCTGTTCCTGAGCAGCAAGTGCAGCCGGGAAGAGTTCCGGGACTTTTCCATCTGTGGGTTCCAGCTGAATCGATACCTGATAGCCGAGCAGTGCTGCCAGGATCCGCATGTCCTGTTCAGGGAAGTTATCGCGTCTGAGTCGCTGTGTCAGGTTCTGCCGGGACATAGGCATGCCTGTCTTCTCTACATACAGATCTGCCAGCTCCTTGATCGTCATATTTTTCCGCTTCAATAAAATCTTAATCTGTTCTCCGAAGGAAAGTTCCATGGTACGCCCTCCTGCTTATGCTGTTTCTTAAGTGTCTGTTCTGATTATAATACAGTTTCGCAGGGTTGTAAATGTACGAAACCAGCATAGCATAGAAGATAGGACGGAGGTGCTTATGTTGAACAGTCAGAAAGTAGAAGATGAATTAAATCTGGCACTGGATGCCACACAAAGCGAGCGTGAACGGTCAGCGGGGCTGGAGACAGGGTATGATCCCAAGGCACGCACCTGGGAACTGATTGTAAAATATTCCGGGGATCTGGAGGCAGCAAGGAGTATAGCAGAGGCAGTGACAGAACTGTCAGCAGGTTATGCGATCCTGCTGGTGCAGGAAAACCGGCTGGAAGAGATCATTTCGCTTCCGCAAATTGAATATGTAGAGAAACCAAAGAGGCTCTTTTTCCAGCGGACAGCGGGGAAAAGAGCCTCTTGTCTGACCGGGGTACAAACTGTACCCCTTTCTCTAACCGGGCGGGGCGTGCTGGTGGCAGTCCTGGATTCAGGAGTGGATATTCAACACCCGGAATTCTTAAATCCAGATGGCTCTACCAGAATTGCAGCTCTATGGGATCAGACCATAGAGGGTAATCCGCCGGAAGGCTATGCGCGGGGGACGGAATATACAAAAGCCCAGATTGATGAAGCATTGCGTGACGGAGAACAGATACTGTCCCGCGACAGCAGCGGTCATGGAACAGGGGTACTGGCAGTGGCGGCAGGAAATAGAGGTGTGGCCAGAGACAGTGAAATCCTTGTGGTGAAGCTTGGTACGCCCAGTCAGAATGGATTTCCCAAAACGACGGAACTGATGACAGGACTTGACTATGTGATCCGAAAGGCTCAAGAATTAGGTATGCCCGTGGCAGTTAATATCAGTTTTGGAAATACCTACGGTTCCCACAGGGGAACGTCTCTGCTGGAAACCTATGTGGATGAGATGAGCAGCCGCTGGAAAACCGTGATCTGTGTGGGAAGTGGCAATGAAGGAGCCAGAGCAGGTCACACCAGTGTCAGACTTCAGAATGGGAGAACGACGGAGCTGGAATTTACGGTGGGAGCTTATGAACCGGCCCTGAGTCTTCAGATCTGGAAGAATTATGCGGACCGGTTTTCCATTTATCTGGCACATCCTGCTGGCAGACAGATCGGTCCTCTGTATGAGCAGCCGCCTGCTCAGCGATATCAAATCGGAAGGACACAGCTGCTTGCCTACTATGGGGAGCCAGTGCCTTATATGGTGGAGCAGGAAATCTTTATTGAATTGCTTCCAGAGCAGGATTATATTGATGCAGGAGTGTGGACGATCCGGCTGGTTCCGGAAAAAATCGTGGATGGAAGAGTGGAGCTGTGGTTTCCTGCCAGTGCGGCTACAGGAAACGGAACCAGATTCTTAAATCCGATGGAGAGCGGCACACTGACGATTCCATCTACCGCTTCCAAGGTGATCACTGTGGGAGCCTATGATGCAGCCACCGATGCATACGCAGACTTCTCCGGCAGAGGCTTTGCAGATGCTGCCTGGCAGACAAAGCCGGATCTGGTGGCACCAGGAGTAAGCATCCAGACTGCCGCACCGGGAGGAGGTTATGTGACAGTGTCAGGAACTTCTTATGCTACACCCTTTGTCACTGGCAGTGCAGCCATCCTCATGCAGTGGGGCATTGTGGAAGGCCATGATCCTTACCTTTATGGAGAAAAAGTGAAAGCCTGGCTCCGCCGTGGGGCAAGACCATTGCCTGCATTTACGGAATATCCCAATGAACAGGTGGGATACGGGGCACTGTGTGTGAGGGAGAGTCTGAAGGAAAGAAAAAGTGGTCGAATTCGAACACTTTAGTTCTTTACCCACCCGGGCAGATAGTAGATCTGCAGTTTCCCAGTAACTTCATTTTTTGTAATCTGGGATTCGATACCAAAGTAGGATTTGATGTTTTCACGGGTAAGCACTTCTTCAGGAGTGCCGTAATCTACGATTCTTCCCTGATACAGGAAGATGATCTTATCGCAGTACAGGGAAGCCAGATTCAGGTCATGGATTGAAGAAAACAGAGTGACATTCTGTTTTTTCAGGATATCCATGATCTGATACTGATAGCTTACATCCAGGTGATTGGTAGGCTCATCCAGTACAATAAAAGCACTTTCCTGCATCAGTACACGGGCTAGCAGTACACGCTGCTTTTCGCCGCCAGAGAGACTTAAGTAGGAGCGGTGTTCATAACCGGTAAGTCCTACTTCGCGAAGACATTTCTCACAAAGCTTTTTGTCTGTGGCTGAATCCCCTTCCAGAAATTTTTTCTTAGCATAACGACCGAACATGACCATATCTCGCACTTCAAAATCGAATTCCACATGATTTTCCTGTGCCATGACTGCCATTTCTGCTGCCATCTTTTTGAAAGAAAAATCAAGCACATCTTTTTCATTCAAGAATATAGTATCTCGGTCTGGCTTGTAGGAGCGGTAAATATTTTTGAGAAGGGTGGATTTTCCGCAGCCGTTGGGACCAATCAATCCTACAAATTCACCGTCTTTTACTTCCAGGCAGATTTGTTCCAGAATGCTTTTTCCACCTATCTGATAATCCAGATTTCTTACCTGTAAACTCATAATCTGCCTCCTTTACTTTCTGCCTGCACTGCCCTTGCGGATCAGATACAGGAAAAATGGTGCACCGATAAATGCAGCGATCACGCCGATTGGAAGCTCCTCAGGGGCGATAATAATTCGAGAGATCAGATCGGCTACCATACTGAACAGTCCTCCAGCCAGAATGGCTACAGGAATCAGCCGTTTGTGACCGGAGCCCACAAAGCTTCGCATAATATGCGGTACGACCAGACCTACGAAACCGATCACACCGCTGACAGATACGACCACGCCGGTCAGGATCGTTGCAGTTATGATGATCAGAAGTTTGGTTTTCCGGGTATCCACGCCCAGTGTCTCTGCCACGTCATCACCCAGCAGCAGTACATCCAGCTCTTTGGCAAACAGCAGAATCACAGCAACTGTTATAATACCTACGATTGCCACATATTTTACGCGACTCCAGGTAGCTCCACTTAAGGAACCAACCATCCAGTACTGTGCCATTTTGGTTTTGTCAGAACCCTGATTGAATCCGTAGATGATCAGGTTGGTTACCGCCGAGAAAAATGCAGAGGTGGCGATTCCGGCCAGAACCAGTTGGGTGGAAGTAATACGTCCCTTTATAGATGCAATTCCCAGTGACAGACAGATGGAGATAGCGGCACCTAAGGTGGCACCGAAGATTACAGAGTAGCCGCCTAAGAAGCTGAACCATCCAAGGATGATAACACCGACGGCTCCTGCGGATGCACCGGAGGAGATTCCTAGTACATAGGGGTCAGCCAGTGGATTTTTGGTGAGAGCCTGCATGAGAACACCGCACAGTGAAAGACCTGCGCCTACGATAAATGCCATGAGTACCCGGGGAAAACGGATGTTCCAGATGATATTTTCGGTCTTTCCTTCCCAGGCAATCTGGAAGATGTCTTTCCCGGACATTTTATTGACCAGGATCTTACCGATATCGGAAGCTGACACATTGACAGCACCTATGGTGGTAGAGATGGTTACTGCGATCACAATCAGTGTCATCACCAGCGCCAGCGTCAGCCAGAAACGGCCTTTTCCTGAGTTTCCTGTTCCTTTCATATATTCCTCCTACTGCAATAAAGAAGGGGAGCTTTTACACTCCCCTGTTAGTTTTCCAGATGTTCTTAGAATTTGTCCGGATATAACTGCTCTGCGATTGCTTTTACAGCGACTGCACTTCCGGCACTTCCCTGCATATCACTGCAGCATACGGAGAAGATTTTGCCTTCTTTGACAGCGCGCAGATCCTTGGTGAACTCGTTGGTCTCCAGGAATTCCTTTTTATCTGCCACATCACCTCCGGTGTACTCGAGAATCAGAATTACATCCGGATCACGCTCCACAACCTCTTCCCAGGACGGAGTTGCCCAGCCAGCCTCGATATCATCGAAGATGGAGATTCCACCAGCCAGTTTGATAATGTCGCCCGGCATACCCTGGCATGCGGTAAACGGAGCATCTTCACCAGAGTCATAAGCGAATACAGTGACCGGATTTTCATAAGCTTCATCACCCAAAGTGTCTTTTACTTTCTTCAGAGTATCTTTCATAGCCTGTACTTTTTCAGCAGCTACATCCTGTACCTGGAAAATAGCACCAAGGGTCTCATAATCTTTGTACAGATCCTCAAAGGTTGCTTTGTCGGAGCACACATATGGGAAATAAGTTGCGATACCGTTCTGGTCGCAGAATTCTTTACTGAAGTTTTTGTCTGAAAATACAGAGTCCCAGCCAATCAGAAAATCACATCCGGTTGACAGCAGCTCTTCCTTGGACATATTGGAAAGACCTTTACCCGGTTCCAGAAGCTGTGGAACTTTGTCGCGTGCCGGATACTGGGATACAGTACTCCAGCAGCTTCCTTTCGTGTAGCCAGCCATCTGGTCTTCCAGTCCCAGATCAAAGAAGAAGTCAGCCATCTGATCACCGGAAGCAACGACTTCGGATGGTTTCTTGGTGAAAGTGTATTCAACATTTTCGCCAAGACCGGAACGCTCCAGATTCAGAGTAATGGTGACCGGCTCATAGTCGCTGTCTGCATCGGCAGTTTCAGAAGCCTCAGATGCATCTGTACTCTCCGTTTCGTTGGTAGTCTCTTCTGTTGTTTTGTCAGTAGTGGCTGTGGTATCAGCGGATGTGGAACCGCATCCAGCCAGCATACCTGCTGCAAGACAGGTAGTTAATAATACGCTTACTGTTCTCTTTTTCATGAAAATCCTCCATATAATATGTATTTTGTGATTAGTCCATAAAAAAAGCATCATCTGAACTCTATGGATCAGATGATGCACCCGTTTTCGGCATCTGGACGCACTGCGCCCTATATCTTTCGCAAGTGTCATGGACCGTGACAGCAAAAGAAAAATAAGCAGGTCTTCTGGCTTGCGCGGGTCTTGTCTGTTTTCTCTCTTCCCATCCATGTTTTGAGAAAAGGACAGTGAAAGAAAACAACCCTGTATCGTGCGCTTACAGCGGCGGCACCGCATGGGACTCACACCCATTTCCCTTTTCACCGACTCAATCGAAGATTAGCCGACACTTATTCTGTTAAATATATAACATAGTCATATTTGAGTGTCAAGAGTGTATTGATTATAAATGATAATTCATCATTGAAAAATCTCTTTCTTGTGATATACTGGAAAAGTTGTGTTTGACAACCGAGGATATCCAACAAGAAAGGATTTTTAACTGATGAGTTCTTTGAAACCAATGTTACTAACATGTATGAAAACGTATAGTCGGGAACAGTTTGTCAAAGATGTGACGGCTGGAATCATTGTGGCGATCATTGCCCTTCCGTTGTCCATTGCACTGGCACTGGCATCAGGTGTCGGTCCGGAGGCAGGTATTTTCACCGCAATTGTGGCAGGATTTGTGATCTCTGCTCTGGGTGGCAGCAGCGTACAGATTGCGGGACCGACAGCTGCATTTGCGACGATTGTAGCTGGTATTGTGGCGAAAAATGGTCTGGATGGACTGGTGATTGCGACGATCCTGGCAGGAATCTTTCTGATTCTGATGGGACTGTGCCATTTTGGTACACTGATCCGTTTTATTCCGTACACCATCACCACCGGATTTACAGCTGGAATTGCTGTGACCATCGTGATCGGTCAGCTCAAAGATTTCTTTGGCGTGACTTATCCGGACGGAGTAAAACCCATTGAGACTATGGAAAAGCTTCACGCTTTTGTTGAAAATTGCGGCACTGTCAATCTGTCTGCAGTGATTGTTGGTGTGGTAAGTCTTGCAATCCTGATCATTTCTCCTCATATTTTCAAAAAGATTCCGGGTTCTCTGCTGGCTGTGGTCGCAGGAATCCTGATGGTAAAATTCCTTCCGTTGAAGGCTTCTACCATTGGAGATCTGTATTCTATCAGCAATGCACTGCCAGGCTTCCACCTTCCGGCACTGAGCCTTGCAGCTGTGGAGGATGCAATTCCAAATGCATTTACCATTGCAGTGCTGGCAGCTATTGAGTCTCTGCTGTCCTGCGTGGTTGCAGACGGTATGATCAACGGCAAACATCGTTCAGACATGGAGCTGGTAGCTCAGGGAGCAGGAAATATTGCATCTGCCCTGTTCGGCGGAATCCCGGCCACAGGAGCCATCGCACGTACAGCAGCTAACATTAAAAATGGTGGACGTACTCCCATAGCCGGAATGGTGCATTCCATCACATTGGTACTGGTACTGGTAGTTCTGATGCCTTATGCAGGAATGATCCCCATGCCTACCATCGCTGCAATTCTGTTTGTGGTTGCTTACAATATGTGTCAGTGGAGACCGTTCACTCATCTGATCCAGACCGCACCGAAGAGTGATATTCTGGTGCTGCTGGTAACCTTCTTCCTGACTGTTGTATTTGATCTGGTAGTTGCTATTGAGATCGGTATGCTGTTGACCTGTCTGCTGTTCATGAAGCGCATGAGTGATGAGACGCACGTGGACAGCTGGACTTACGTGGACGATGATTCAGATGCAGTTAATGATCATATGCAGAAACTTGCGAAAGAGATCCGTGTCTATGAGATTACCGGACCGTTGTTCTTTGGAGCGGCCAATGCGATTGAACACATTGTAGTGAAAGATTTTACCAAATGTCTGGTGCTTCGTATGAGAAGTGTTCCTGCACTTGACAGTACTGCTATGAATGCTCTTCAGAATCTGGTGAAATATTGTGAAGCTAAAGGCATCACACCAATCTTTTCTCATGTGAATGAGCAGCCGATGCATGTGATGGAGAAGTCCGGATTTGTGGAACTGGTTGGAAAAGACAATTTCTGCGCCAATATCTCAGATGCTCTGAAGCATGCGGAAGAACTGATCAAATAAAAGAAAATGTAAATATTTTTGAAAATATGACATAGAACTTAAAAATATTTATATAAAAAGCTGAAAATAAAAAATCATTCAGAAATATCTGAAAAACTTGCATTTCCTAAAGTCTGGATATATAATCATTGCAACAAATGAGTGAAATGCAAGCGTAACAAAGATGTTACTTGGCCTGGGGGCCGGGCAGCATCTTTTTTTGTTATAACGATGAGAAAAGAGACATCGCGCTTGCGCACCGGAGATGGAGGAATGTATGATGCAGACTTTAGGTTACTATGATGGAAAGTATGACGAAATCGACAAAATGGTGGTTCCTTTTGATGACCGTTCTCATTACTATGGTGACGGTGTATATGATGCCACCTGTGCAGGCAACCATGTGATCTTCAATCTGGATGAGCATGTGGATCGTTTCTTTAACAGTGCAGCACTGCTGAAGATCGAGATTCCGCATACGAAACAGGAAGTAAAAGATATTCTGAACGAGATGGTGAAAAAAGTTGACGGAGATGAGCTGTTCGTATACTGGCAGGTAACCAGGGCCGTTGCACCGAGAAATCATGTATTTCCGGAAGGACAGAAAGGACGTCTGTGGGTCATGATCCGTCCATCCAAGATCGGTGATCCGTCCAAGACTCTGAAACTGATGACCGTAGAGGATACCCGTTTTCTGCACTGCAACATCAAGACTTTGAACCTGATCCCGAACGTTATGGCTTCCGAGCTTGGTAAACAGCATGGATGCAACGAGATCGTATTCCACAGAGGTGATATTGTAACCGAGTGTGCACACAGTAATGTACATATGATCAAAGATGGCGTATTTATCACACATCCGACAGATCATTATATTCTGCCAGGTATTTCCCGTGTCCATCTGATCAAGATGTGTAAAGTGGCAGGCATCCCGGTTGATGAAAGACCGTTTACTGTAGCAGAGATGATGGATGCAGATGAGGTTATCGTAAGTTCCTCCAGCAACTTCTGCCTGAGTGCTCATGAGATCGATGAGAAACCGGTAGGAGGAAAAGCTCCGGAAATCCTTGCAACATTAAGAAAACTTCTGATGGATGAGTATCTGACAGCCATCGGCAGAAAGTAGGTGGAACCTATGTGGTCTGTATTCCGTTCCCTTTTCGGGAAGAAACCGGAAGATGGAAGAAAGATCCTGCCGGCTGGAGACTGTGCTCTGGTGGTAGAATTTGGAAATGAGATCAATGAGGCACTGAATCGAAAGGTTCAGTGCCTGAATGAAAAAGTGGCAGCAGCCCATGTGAAAGGAATCGTGGAGACGGTTCCTACCTTCCGTTCGCTGATGGTGACCTATGATCCGTCAGAGATCAGCTTTGAACAGCTGAAAAAAGAACTGTCCGGTATTTCCGTAGAAGAATCTGCAGGACAGGAGACACCTCATCATGTGGTGGAGATTCCGGTATGCTACGGCGGCAGTTACGGAGAAGATTTAAAAGATGTGGCAGCTCACGCAGGTCTTACCGAGGAAGAAGTGATCAAGCTTCATTCTTCTGTAGACTACAATATCTATATGTTGGGATTCCTTCCTGGATTTCCGTATCTGGGAGGACTGGATCCGAAGTTATTTACCCCGCGTCTTGATAATCCGAGGACCAAGATCCCGGAAGGAAGCGTGGGAATCGGCGGAGAACAGACCGGTATCTACCCGCTGGAATCTCCTGGCGGCTGGCGGCTGATCGGAAGAACACCGCTGAAACTTTATGATCCTGACAGAGAACAGCCATTTCTCTATCAGGCAGGAGACTATATCCGCTTTGTACCGATCACAGCGGAAGAATACGAGGCACACCTATGAGTCTGGAAATAGTAAATGGCGGCGCCCTGACAACCGTTCAGGATCTGGGGCGCTTCGGATATATGAATAAAGGATTTCAGGTGTCAGGAGCTGTGGATGACCAGGCTATGCGTCTGGCAAATATTCTGGTGGGAAATGACCAGAAGGAAGCGGTTCTGGAAGCAACGATCATGGGACCTTCGATCCGGTTTACTGCTCCGGCAGTGATCGCCATGGCGGGTGCCAACATGACACCGAAACTGAATGGTACAGCGATGCCATTGTATGAAGCAGTGGAGGTTCATGCAGGAGATACGCTTGTGTGTGGATTTGCCATGACCGGCTGCAGAGGATATCTGGCAGTGGCTGGCGGATTTGCTGTGGAACCGGTGCTGGGAAGCCGTTCCACTAATCTGAAATGTGGACTTGGCGGATATAAGGGACGTGCACTGAAGACTGGCGATGTGTTGGAACTTCGGACAGAAAAGGCGACTCTTCCGCATATGGAAAAACGAAAAGTAAATGCTGCAGAAGGAAGTTTTCAGACGCCTGTATCAGCGGATAAACTTCCAGTGCTGCGGGTGGTTCCAGGACCGCAAAGTGAGTATTTCACAGAAAAAGGTCAGAAGACCTTTGTGGAACAGGCATATACGGTTACGCAGGATTCTAACCGGATGGCATGCAAGCTTACCGGAGAAGCAATTGAATTTGTGACCAGCGGAGATATTATTTCGGATGGAATCACAACAGGTTCTGTTCAGATCTCATCCAGCGGGATGCCTATCGTGATGCTGGCAGATCATCAGACAACTGGCGGATACGCTAAGATCGGAACCGTGATCTCCACGGATATTCCGGCTATCGGACAGCGGAAACCGGGAGAAAAAGTGAGATTTTCCTATATATCAGTAGAAGAAGCTCAGAAGCTTAATCTGGAGCGGAAAAAATATCTGGATACATTGGATAAGAAGATCAACGGCTAAGGGAAACAGAGAACAAGGAGGAACACAGGGATGGATTACAGCAGTATGTCACCGGCAGAGGTGAGAGCACTTATCAGAGAAGAAAAGATCACAGGACCCACAGCAGGAATGTGCGCAGGTTATGCTCAGGCAAACCTGGTGATCCTGCCCAAAGATCTGGCATATGATTTCTTATTGTTTACACAGAGAAATCCAAAATCCTGTCCGCTGCTGGAAGTCAGTGATGTGGGTGGAAAAGGTCTGTCCTATCTTGGCAAGAATGTGGACATCTACAAAGACATTCCAAAATACCGGATCTATGAAAATGGAGAACTGACAGGAGAGTATACAGATGTTTCCCGGTTCTACAGAGAAGATCTGGTCAGCTTCCTGATCGGATGCAGTTTCTCCTTTGAGTCAGAACTGCTGGAAGCTGGTATTCCGGTACGCCACATTGAAGAAGGTTGTAACGTTCCTATGTATCTGACCAATATTCCCTGTGAGTCTGCAGGCGTATTCTCCGGAAATATGGTCGTAAGTATGCGTCCGATTCCTCATCATCTGATTCCGGCGGCAGTGACTGTGACAGCAGCGATGCCGAGAGTCCATGGAGCGCCGGTACAGATTGGTTATCCGGAAGCAATCGGTATTAAAGATATCAATAAACCGGATTTTGGTGATATGGTGACCATCCGCGAAGGTGAAGTACCGGTATTCTGGCCTTGTGGTGTGACTCCGCAGGCGGCAGTGATGAACAGCCGTCCGTCATTTGCCATCACCCATGCACCGGGACATATGTTTATCACAGATGTGAAAAATGTGTCATTGAAACTGTAAGGATATGAGGAGAAAAAAGTTATGAAAAGCGTTGATTTGAACTGTGATCTTGGCGAAAGCTTTGGAAGATATACACTTGGACTGGACGATCAGGTGATTCCGTTGATCTCTTCAGCAAATATTGCCTGCGGATATCATGCATCCGATCCTGTAATCATGGAAAAAACGGTTAAAATGGCGAAAGAGCATCAGGTGAGCATCGGTGCTCATACCGGATTCCCGGACCTGATGGGATTTGGCCGCAGAAATATGGCAGTCTCCAACGAGGAGGCAAAAGCCTATACCAAATATCAGATCGGAGCATTGCTGGCATTCTGCAAAGCAGAAGGTGTAAAGCTTGCCCATGTAAAACCTCATGGTGCTTTTTACAATATGGCAGCCAAAGATTATGATCTGGCAAAAGCCATCTGCGAAGGCATCTATGAAGTAGATCCGTCCATCAAGCTTCTGGGCTTAAGCAACAGCAAGATGATCGAAGCAGCCAAAGATACGGGTCTTGCCTATGCACAGGAAGTATTTGCAGACCGTGCCTATGAAGAAGACGGAACTCTTGTGAATCGCCGCAAACCAGGTGCTATGATCACTGATGAAGACGAAGCCATCCGCCGTGTGATCGGTATGGTAAAAGACGGAAAAGTAACCGCTATCACAGGAAAAGAAGTTGCTATTCAGGCAGATTCTATCTGCGTTCACGGAGATGGTGAAAAAGCACTGGCATTCGTCAAGAAGATCAGAGAAGCACTGACTGCGGAAGGCATTGAGATCAAACCGTTCTAAATACGTATCAGATAAAAAGCCCCCAACCTTTGGGCTGGGGGCATGATATACCATATTTAAAATTTTGATTGTACTTTCTGCAGTAATGCTTCTTGAAGAACCTGCGAGAAATTAAGACCCATAGAGCAGGCAGCTTCATTCAGCCACTCTGGAATACTCAATGTTTTTTTGACAGCCTTTGAGCTGTGTCTTTTTAAATATTCCATCATATCAAAGCAAATGACAGTGATAATTCCACCATCGGCATCAATTACATCGGGATCGGATGGAGATGGAATCTCTTCTTTTTCCTCTTTTCTGCTGGTAATTGCCAGCCCAAGAGCATCGACAGCCATATCATAAGCCTGTTCCATATTATCCCCTTCTGTCAGACATTCTGGAAAGTCAGGAAAAGATACCCAGAAGCCATCATCTTCTTTATGAAAAATTGCCGGATAAAATAATTTTTTCATGAAATACACTCCTTTCTGAACACTTAAAACGGGCTATTTTAGTCCAGCCTGTTTTAATATTGCCTGTTCAAGCCCTTTTTTCAAAGCTTTATTGTGATAGGGAATAATAGTTTGTTTTCCTGTTTGGAAATTTTTCATTTTTACATGCGATCCATTCTGACTGACTTCTTCAAAACCATTATGTTTTAGAAGGACAATAAGTTCGCGTGGAGTCATCGGCATCTTTTGTATCTCCTTTACTTCATATAATATTACGTAAAAATACGTATGTCAATAGAACTGCAATAAATCAATTAGTGTATAATCGGGAAATCATAGGAGAATTCCTAAGATAAATAATGTATATCATAAATGAAAATAAAAGTCAAAAAATTCATGCTCCGTTCATGAAAATATTTCAGAATGGAAAGATCAGGAATTCGACATCCTTCGGTTGTATTTTTGGTGGAAACCAGTATACTGTAAGGTACGAACAGAACCGGAGAGGATGAGGATAAATGAAAAAAACTGGAATTGGAATCAAGATCATATGTGCATGTGTACTTCTTTTACTGGTTGTCTATGCAGGAGGTTGCTATTATTACGGAAACCATTTTCAACGGGGAACTCTGATCGATCAGGTGGATGTCTCCAACCTGACGGTGCAGGATCTGGCAGACCGGGTAGATGCGTATTTCCTTCGGATTCAGGAGCGAAAGAGCGACGGTAGCAGTTATGAGGAATCCATCGATGGAAAAGCCATTGATCTTTCTTATGCATCCACAGAACCTTTGCAGCAGATCTTAAGAGAGCAGAACCAGTATCTGTGGTTTCTGCCGCAGCATGAAGAACATGAAACGGAAGCCCTTCTTACCTATAGTAAAGATAAACTGACACAGGCGGTTCAGGCATTAAAAGGCTTTGAGGAAGATTTTGCACAGGCACCCACGAACGCACATATCAGTGAGTATACTCCGGAGGCTGGGTTTTCTATTGTGGCAGAGACACAGGGAAATGAACTGGATCAGGCAAAGACACTGGAAGTGATCGGTAATGCAGTAGAAGAACTTAAAGGTCTGGTGGATCTGGATGCAGAGGGCTGCTATGAAACACCTACCGTAACATCAGACAGTGAAGAACTTCAGAATACATTGCAGAAGCTTCAGAAGTATGGGACAGTTACGATTACATATCGGTTTGGAGATAACATAGAAGTTCTGGATGGAAGCACTATCAGTACCTGGCTGGAGGTTGATGGATTCGCTGTGACGCTGGATCAGACGCAGGTGGAAAATTATGTGGCGACTCTGCGGAAGAAGTATGATTCGATTTTCCGTTCCAGAACGTTTATGACCAGCTATAGGAAGGAGATCACGGTAGATGGCGGCGACTATGGCTGGTGGATGAATTACCAGCAGGAGGCTAAAGAACTGGCAGCACAGATCGAGACCGGAGAGAGCGGAGAGAGGACGCCGGTCTATTATCAGACAGCTGCTTCTTATGGAGCACCGGATTATGGTGATACCTATGTTGAGATTAATCTGACTGCGCAGCATCTGTTTTTCTATAAGGATGGGCAGCTGGTGATGGAGTCTGATTTTGTGTCTGGTAACTCGGCGAGAGGTTATGATACTCCGGAGGGAACTTACAGCATCACTTACAAGCAGCGAAATGCGACTCTGGTGGGAGAAAACTATGAGACGCCGGTATCTTATTGGATGCCGTTCAACAAAAATATCGGTATGCATGATGCTACCTGGAGATCCAGCTTCGGAGGAACTATTTACAAAACGAAAGGGTCGCATGGCTGTATCAATATGCCTTATGAAAAAGCGCAGGAACTATATGGCTATATTGAAAAAGGAACGCCGGTGATCTGTTATCATCTGGCGGGAACAGAACGTTCCACTGAGTCTGAACTGGAAAAATGACGGATGATATGGTAAAATAAAAAAGACTGACAACTTGTGCAAAATGCAGAAGAAAGGAGATGTTATATGGGATATAACAAACAGTGGGAGAATTATACGGAAAAATATCAGAAATTATGTATGGAAAATGATGTAATCCCGGATAGTCTGTTCAAAGAATATGGTGTGAACCGAGGTCTTCGAGATATTAATGGAAATGGTGTTCTGACCGGTCTTACCAATATTTCAAGAATCGATTCTTTTTGCGTAAAAGACGGAAAGAAAGTTCCGTGTGATGGAAAGCTGTGGTACCGTGGATACAATGTGACAGACTGGATCGGCAATATTCCAAAAGATTCTCTTGGTTTTGGAAAGACTGCCTATCTTCTGCTCTTTGGAAAGGCGCCGACAGCAGAAGAAGAGAAAGAATTTAAGGAACTGATGGGTAAGTGTCGTGCACTTCCTACCAATTTTACCAGAGATGTTATTATGAAGGCGCCAAGTAAAGATATTATGAATTCTATGACCAGAAGTATTCTGACCCTGGCATCTTATGATGAAAATGTGAATTCCAATGATATTGGAAATGTGATCCGTCAATGCGTGAACCTGATCAGTGTATTTCCAATGCTGGCAGTATATGCTTATCATGCATACAATCATTATGAGAGAGATGAAAGTATGTACATCCATCGCCCGAATCCGGGACTGTCTACTGCAGAGAATCTTCTGATGCTGCTGCGCCCGGATAAACAGTACAGTTTTCTGGAGGCAAAGGTTCTGGATGTGGCGCTGATGCTTCACATGGAGCATGGCGGTGGTAATAACTCTACCTTTACGACCCGTGTGGTAACATCCTCCGGTTCTGATACTTATTCTGCGGTGGCGGCGGCCATGTCTTCTCTGAAAGGACCACGGCACGGCGGAGCCAATATCAAGGTGATGGAAATGATGGATGATATCCGGGAGCATGTGAAGGACTATGAAGATAAAGACGAGATCAAAGCGTATCTGACAAAGATCCTGGAGGGACAGGCATTTGATCAGAAGGGCCTGATCTACGGAATGGGACATGCAGTGTATTCTCTGTCTGACCCAAGAGAGCGGATCTTCAAAGGCTTTGTGCAGCAGCTGTCTGTGGCAAAACACAGGGAGAAGGATATGACTCTTTACAATAATATTGAAGAGCTTGCGCCGGAGATCATTGCCCAGAAGCGGAAGATCTATAAAGGTGTCAGTCCTAACGTGGATTTCTACAGTGGTTTTGTCTATGATATGCTTGGTATTCCGGTGGAACTGTATACACCGATCTTTGCAGTAGCCCGTATTGTTGGCTGGAGTGCACATCGCCTGGAAGAGATTGTTGGAAATGGAAAGATCATCCGACCGTCTTATAAGAGTGTAATGGAAGAATTATAGAATTTGAACATCAAAAAAATCCCCGACCGCGGAACTGCGGATCGGGGATCATTCTTTTTCGGGATGATTTATTTCAGTACAAGGTCATTCCATTTTGCAGAGTTTACAAGACCTACATAGGTTTTACCGGTGTTCAGCTTGATCTCATTGCCGTCTTTATCAACAAATTTGGTGATATCAACGTCGCCGCCCTTGGACCAGGTGATCGGGATCGCTTTTCCGCCGGTGATATAGTAACCCTTACCGCTGCTCTTCAGAATATTGTACTGCATATAACCATGATCATCATACTGGGTGATCGGTGCACTCTGAAGAATAACATTGGTAAATGCAAGCTGCTTGTTGCCATTAGCCGGATCAGTATGTTTCATATTGTATTCGGAATACAGATATGTGTTGCTTGCTGCATCGTAGTCAAGCTGAGATCCATTGTGCTCGAACGGAAGGTCTACCAGTGTACAGTCGATAGAATCAGCTGCAGCAGACAGATCGGTCGGATCAGTTTCACTTGCGAACTGCCAGTGTGGTCCCTGATAGTAATCATCATAGCTTTCAGAGATGTTGGCAGCTTTCAGCCGGCTTGCAACTTCACCAGTCGTTACGTACTCAGTGAACTCTCTTGGTTTACCGTTGTTGATTCGTTTGAATCCGCCGCTTAAATGTTTAACCCACGGGTTCTTTAAGAATGCATCAATATAGTAAGGACCTCCGTCATGGATCACGACTGCATCATACTCTGGCGCGATCATGAAGTTGGTCGGACGGACACTTCGGATACTACCGAACTGAGTGATGCTGTCCCAGTCTTTTACGATACACATAAAACGGGTAACTCCGCCGTTCATGGTACTGTTCTGAATCTCATAGATGATGTCTGCCTGAGTCAGTCCATAGTGAAGAAGTGCAGTCTTCTCGTTGTCGACCATAATTGCTACCGGGCGCTGACTCTGGAGACTATCATCGATCCACTCGTTGGTCATCTCGCTGCGGTACATTCCTTCACGGGTTTCCTCTTCTACGGCAGGTTCTTCCTCTTCCGGTTCTTCTGCTTCTACTTCCTCTTCCGCTTCAGAGACATTTGTTACAGCCGGTGCTGCAGCCTCTTCAGTAGAATTTCCACATCCTGCCAGTGTAGTGGCAGCCAGTGCGGTGCTGAGGAAAAGAAGTAACAATTTTTTCTTCATGCAATTGAATCCTTTCTGTTTTTTCTCAGATTCTTATAGTATACACTACTTTTCTTGTGGGTTCAAATTTTTTTCGCTATTTCATCACATTTCCATCACAATTGACTGTTATATTGTAATCACAAACAAAGAGAACAACAGGAATTGTGAAAGGAGAAAGCAATTATGTATGACGATATAAATAATAATGAACAGGAAAACATGAATCACTATGATACAGGAAGTACTTACACCCATTATGATTCTTCCGAGGCGATGAATCAGGGACCAGCTCCGAAGAAACGGAAAAAAGGCGGATTTGGCAGAACTGTTGCAAAATGTCTGGTTCTGGCATTGGTATTCGGAAGTGTTTCCAGTGCAGCCTTCATGGGAGTGAATTATGTGGGAAACCAGTATCTGGGAAATTCTGTGAAAAGTCAGGTGTCCCTGAGTAAGGCAGGCAATAATCTGACGACTACAACTACGGCATCATCCGCTTCTGATGTGTATGATGTATCTGACATTGTTACAAATTGCATGCCGTCGGTAGTATCCATCACGAATGTAGGAACCCAGGAGTTCCAGACGATCTTTGGAAATTATGAACAGAATACACAGTCCAGTGGATCCGGTATTATTATTGGAAAGAATGACACCGAACTTCTGATCGTGACCAACAATCATGTAGTATCCGGAGCAAAAGAACTGAGTGTTTATTTTAACTCTGACGGAGATGCCGCTGATGACAGTAATGTGATTTCTGCTAAGATTAAGGGAACTGATCCGAATAAAGACCTGGCTGTTATCGCTGTCAAGCTGTCTGATATTCCGGATGAGACCATGGAGAGCATTAAAATTGCAACGGTCGGTGATTCTTCCGCATTGAAAGTCGGTGAGCCGGTAGTTGCTATTGGTAATGCATACGGTTATGGATTGTCTGTAACATCCGGTATTGTCAGTGCACTGAACCGTGAAGTAACCGTACAGTCTGACGGACAGAATATTACCAATAAACTGATCCAGACCGATGCGGCCATCAATCCTGGCAACAGCGGAGGAGCTCTTCTGAACAGCAAAGGAGAGCTGATCGGCATCAACTCTGTAAAATTCATCTCAGAGGATGTGGAAGGCATGGGTTATGCAATCCCGATTTCTGATGTAGAGTCTATTATTGGCAATCTGATGAATAAAGAAACCAGAGATAAAGTAGACGATGCACAGAAAGGTTACCTTGGAATCAGCAATATGGTAGATGTTACCGATGATGTATCCAAGAACTACAATATGCCGGTAGGTGTTTATGTAAAGACCGTTCTGGAAGGACTGGGATCCGACAAAGCCGGTATGCAGGATGGAGATATTATTACTTCTGTAGATGGAACCACGGTAAGCACGTCTGATCAGCTGAGAGAGATGATGAGCTATTATTCCGCAGGAGAGACCATTGAGGTAAAGGTACAGCGTCTGAATGGCAATGCCTATGAGGAGCAGACTCTGCAGGTGACTTTGAGTACACAGGATGAGACGACAGCTCAGAGCCAGATCCAGAATAAGCAGGAAAAATAATCCAGAGGAAATAAAAACAGTGAAGAGGGCTGAGGCAGTTACTGCCGCAGCCTTTTTTCAACAGGTTGTTTATAAAAAGTTCACTTGCGGATGGCAAAACGGTACTATATAATTGAACCAGTGAAAAGAGGAGAATAACAAGTATGAACATAGACGAAAAAGATACAGAATTAAAAGAAGGACAGAATCCGGATGACAACAGCAGCCAGGAGGCATGTTTTGTCTGCCACAGACCAGCCAGCAAAGCGGGAAAGATGATCCATCTGACCGATGAGATCTGCATCTGCCAGGACTGCATGCAGAAGACACTGGATATGATGAATAATGGCAATGTGGATTACAGTAAGATGGATTTCTCCAGAATGCCCAATATCAGTATGGTGAATCTGTCGGATCTCCAGAACATCTTCCCGGGTCGTCAGAAAGTAAAGAAAAAAGCACCGGACAAGGAAAAACAGCCAGAAAAAGTGCTGGATATCCATTCAATCCCGGCACCTCATAAGATCAAAGCCAGCCTGGACGAATATGTAGTGGGACAGGAGCAGGCGAAAAAAGTGATTTCCGTGGCAGTGTACAATCACTATAAAAGAGTGGCTGCAGGTCCGGATGCAGATGGCATTGAGATCGAAAAATCCAATATGCTGATGATAGGACCGACTGGAAGCGGCAAGACTTACCTGGTAAAGACCCTGGCCAGATTACTGGATGTACCGCTGGCCATTGCAGATGCTACGTCTCTTACAGAGGCCGGCTATATCGGTGATGATATTGAGAGTGTATTGTCCAAGCTTCTGGCAGCTGCAGACAATGACGTGGAGAAGGCAGAAAAAGGAATCGTATTCATTGATGAGATCGATAAGATCGCCAAGAAGCGCAATACCAATCAGCGTGATGTGAGCGGAGAATCTGTACAGCAAGGACTGCTGAAGCTGCTGGAAGGTGCAGAGGTAGAAGTGCCGGTGGGAGCCAACAGCAAGAATGCCATGGTTCCGCTGGAGACTGTGAATACGAAAAATATTCTGTTTATCTGTGGAGGTGCATTCCCGGATCTTGAAAATATTATCAAGGAGCGTCTGAATAAACAGTCTTCTATCGGTTTCCGGGCAGATCTGAAGGATAAATATGATCATGAAAAGAATCTGATCCGGAAAGTGACTGTAGAGGATCTTCGTAATTTTGGCATGATTCCGGAATTTCTTGGAAGATTACCGATCATCTACACGTTGGATGGACTCAGTGAAGAGATGATGGTGCGTATCTTAAAAGAGCCGAAAAATGCGATCCTGAAGCAGTATCAGAAGCTGCTGGCGCTGGATGAAGTAAAGCTTGATTTTACAGATGATGCGTTGTCTGCGATCGCCAAAAAAGCGATGGAAAAAGATACAGGTGCGAGAGCACTGCGTGCGATCATTGAGGATTTTATGCTGGATATTATGTACGAGATCCCAAAAGATGATAATATCGGACAGGTGACGATCACCGGCGACTATATTGAACATAAGGGCGGACCGCTGATCACCATGCGCGGAGTGCCCGCACTGGAAATGCAGGGTTAAGAGATGAAATTATTATATGTACAACTTGCTTTGGGACTGTTTCAACTGGATCATGCAGTGAAGCAGGAGATCGAGCAGCTGCCTGAACAGGAAGAAGAACATCTTCTTCCTGGAGGGCTGGCAGGGATTAAGCGATTGCATAATTATGGAACAGCCGGAGGACATGCCAGGGGACACATGGACAAGATCATCCGCTGGAGCAGCTGTGTAACTGCAGGAATTGCTGCTATGTTTGCGTGGGTGCTGACAAAGCCAGATCGGAAGATGGAGAAGACTGGATATACGTTCCTGCTGGGAGGAGCATTGTCCAACCTGTATGATCGTTGCAGGAAAGGTTATGTAACAGATTATATCCGTTTCCATTCACCATGGAAACGGTTGAATGAGCTGGTATTTAATCTGTCAGACTTCTTTATTATGGCAGGTGCTGTGCTTGTCTGGCTTGGAAGAGAAGGCCATTCCCGAAGATAAGACTTCCGGGAGTGGCTTCTTTTATTTTTCGGCTTTTTCCAGAGCAGTGCGGATGGTGCTCATGAGCATCATGGAGGTATACTGGCTGTCTTCGGAATAAGAGACATCCTCCGCAGACTGCTTTTCACAGATCTGAGCGGAGAGATCATGAAGAGCCGGTTCCATCAGAGGATACATGGCTGCTACGGTCTCATCCAGCTGATGAAAGGTGATGGAAGAGATGTAGTCCCGGTCCACAGTGACTGCGATTTCCACCGGACTGCCGCCAAGAGTCATGGAAGCAGTGTAGATCCCGGCTGTATATTTACCGGAGAGATCCGTAAGAGTGCGTTCTGAATGGTCTTCTGAGAACATAAAGATCAGGAGCAGAAGCAGTACGATGCCCAGTACAACAAAGATGGCGGTATAGATCAGTTCTTTCATATGGAAGACCCATATTCTGGTTTTTGAACTCATGGATGGACTCCTGTATCGGGGTTTCTTTGACTACACTTTATGTGAGCTGTCATGGATTTATGCATAAAAATTCATAAAAAAGTTCTTTCTTTTTTTGCTATTTTGCATTATTATATAACGTAGATATTTAGTATCTAGGGGTTTCAGGGGAAAAAAGAATCGTTGTAAAGGAGAGGACATGCTATGATTTCGAATCAGATACTTCAAAACACCATTGATGGACTGAAGGGGATTACCAGGATCGACCTGTGCGTACTGGACATGGAGGGACAGACCCTTGCGTCAACAGAAGCACAGCCGGAGAATTTTGGCGGTGAAGTCGCGGCTTTTATTTCATCACCGGCAGACAGTCAGGTGGTTCATGGATATCAGTTTTTTAAGGTATTTGATGAAAATCAGCTGGAGTACATTCTACTGGCAAAGGGATCCAGTGATGACGTTTATATGGTGGGAAAGATGGCGTCCTTCCAGCTGACCAGTCTTCTGACTGCTTATAAAGAGCGTTTTGATAAAGATAATTTTATCAAGAACCTGCTGCTTGATAATCTGCTTCTGGTAGATATTTATAACCGTGCAAAGAAACTGCATATTGCAACAGAAGTACGTCGTGTGGTATTTATTATAGAAAGCGACCGCGAGCGTGTGAATGCAGCACTGGACAGCGTGCGTAATCTCTATGGTGCGAAATCCAGAGATTTCATTACAGCCGTAGATGAGAAGAACGTGATCGTGGTAAAAGAACTGGCATTGAATGAAGGCTATGATGAGATGTTCCAGGAAGCAGAAGCCATGAAAGATGCAGTGGCACAGGATGGAGAAGATATTCATGTGGCGCTGGGAACCATTGTAGGTGAGATCAAGGAAGTATCCAGATCCTACAAGGAAGCCAAGATGGCTTTGGATGTGGGACGTATTTTCTTTGATGACAGAGATATTATTGCGTACAGCTCCCTGGGAATTGGCCGTCTGATCTATCAGCTTCCGATTCCGCTGTGCAAGATGTTTATCAGAGAGATCTTTGACGGCAGATCGCCGGATGATTTTGATGAAGAGACGCTGACAACGATTAATAAGTTCTTCGAGAACAGCCTGAATGTATCGGAGACTTCCAGACAGCTCTACATTCACAGAAATACTCTGGTATATCGTCTGGATAAGTTACAAAAGTCCACAGGACTTGATATTCGTGTGTTTGAAGATGCCATCACGTTCAAGATCGCACTGATGGTTGTAAAATATATGAAGTATATGGAGACTCTGGATTATTAAAAAGTCTCCCGCGGCAGTATGCCGCTGCTGAAGTAAGACACTTAGGAGGATTTCCATGATCGTACTGGAAAACGTGGTGAAAGAATATCCCAATGGTGTGGGCGCCATCAATGGGATCAGCCTGCATATTGAGCGGGGAGAATTTGTATTTGTGGTAGGTGACAGCGGTTCGGGTAAATCAACACTGATCAAGCTGCTTTTGAAGGAACTGGAACCCACCAGCGGAACGATCCGTGTAAATGGTGTGAATCTTGGACGTATGAAAAAGCGCGCGATCCCCAAATACCGCAGAAAGATCGGATGTGTATTCCAGGATTTCCGTCTTCTGAAAGACAGAAATGTATATGAGAATGTGGCATTTGCCCAGAGAGTTGTTGTTACACCAATCAAAGAGATCAAGAAAAATGTTCCGGCCATGCTGTCGCTGGTGGGACTGGCAGAAAAATACAAGTCATTTCCAAGACAGCTCTCCGGTGGAGAACAGCAGAGAGTGGCACTGGCGCGTGCGCTGGTGAACAGCCCGGATATCCTGCTGGCAGATGAGCCGACCGGAAATCTTGACCCCAAGACCTCCAGAGAGATCATGAAGCTTCTGGAGGAGATCAATGCCCGCGGTACGACGGTGCTTGTGGTTACACATGATCAGGCAATCGTTAATACGATGAAAAAACGAGTGATCCGTATGCAGAAGGGAATCATTACGGAAGACGAGAAAGAAAGCGGGTACATCGGATGAGATTCAATACGATAGGATACTGCTTTAAGCAGGGATTTAAAAATATCTGGAGAAACAAGTTATTTTCACTGGCCTCCATGGCAACCATGGCAGCATGTATATTTATGTTTGGCATCTTTTTCTGTATGGTACAGAATTTTCAGCATTTTGTAAGAGAAGCAGAAGAGGGTGTTGCAGTAACGGTTCTGTTTGACGAAGGAACCACAGAGGATGAGATCCTGGAGATCGGGCAGGGACTGACCAAGCGTGACGGTGTCTCGGAGGTTGTCTATGTTTCAGCGGACGAAGCATGGAAAAGCTATCAGGAGAAATATTTTGAAGGCAATCCGGAAGTCGCTGAGGCATTTGTAGATGATAACCCGCTGGCAAACAGTTCGAACCTTGAGATCTATATGAAGGATATTTCCAAACAGGATGATCTGGTCACCTATATTGAATCACTGGATAAGGTAAGAAAAGTAAACCGTTCAGATTCGGTTGCATCCATGCTGACAGATTTCAACAGACTGGTCAGTTATGTGTCGGTTGCAATTATCGGACTGCTGCTGGCAGTAGCGATCTTCCTGATCAATAATACAGTTGCTATTGGTATCTCCGTCAGAAGAGAAGAGATTGGTATTATGAGACTGATCGGAGCGAAGAATTCCTTTATCAAAGCACCGTTTCTTATTGAAGGTATTGTGATCGGACTGGTGGGAGCGATCTTCCCGCTGATCCTTCTGTATTTCCTGTATAATAAACTGATCACTTATGTGGGAACCCAGTTTACAGGACTGAGCAATGTGATGGATTTTCTTCCTGCAGCGCAGCTGTTCCAGACTCTGCTTCCGGTAGGTATGGCACTGGGTGTGGGAATTGGATTTTTTGGAAGTATAGTGACCATTCAGAGACATCTGAAGGTATAGAGGAGTGCAGGCCGGAGGCTGAACATGAGAAAAAGAACGATCGGTATCCTGCTTGGCATAGCAGTGCTGGCTTTTGCGTCTGGCAGGGTCAGCACAGCGATTGACAGTGTGTATGCGGCAGAAGAGTCGGACACGTCTGAGGATGAAGATGAGGAAGAAGAGGACGACAGTTATACAAAAGAACTGGAACAGAAGCGAAATAATGCGCTTGACCAGATCAAGTCATTGAAGTCTGATATTTCCACTGTAGAGAGCAAGATCAAGGAACTTAAGAACAGTAAGAGCAATCTTCAGTCATATATCAATCAGCTTGACGGGCAGATGAATACTCTTTCTTCCCAGATCAAAAAGCTGGAAGATGATATAGCAGCTACGGAAGATGATATAGCAGCTCGTACAGAAGAGCTGGAAAAAGCAGAAGCGGATGCGCAGGATCAGTATGAGATGATGAAAACGCGGATCTGCTATTTGTATGAAAACGGGAATCCGTCGATGCTGGCTGCATTTCTGGAAGCGGACAGTATGGCAGATATGATAAATCGGGTAGAATATGCAAGACAGGTGTCTGAATATGATCAGCGGATGATGCAGAAGCTGAGTGATACCATGCAGGACATAAAAGAACAGAAGGAAGCTCTGGAGGAAGAAAAGCAGGAGCAGGAAGATCTGCTGAGTGAAGTGCAGGCACAGAAGCAGGCGGTCAACAAGGCCATGGATGCCAAGACAGCCGAGATCAACAGCTATCAGGAGCAGATCAATTCCGCTTCCGGCGAACAGAGCGAATATGAAAAGCAGCTGAACGAACAGGAAAAGCTGCTGGCACAGGTGGAGAATCAGATTGCAGCGGCGGCAGCTGCCAAAGCGGCGGCCAGTGATGGAGACGGAGGAAGCTCCGGTTTCATGTGGCCATGTCCAGCCAGTCATCGGATCACCAGTACATTTGGTAATCGTACGGCACCGGTTGCAGGAGCATCCACCTATCATAAAGGAATTGATATTGGAGCATCATCGGGCTCTGCCATTGTAGCAGCGGCTTCCGGCAGAGTGACGACCTCAGCATATAGTTCTTCAGCAGGAAATTATGTGGTTATTTCCCATGGAAATGGGATATCAACGGTGTATATGCATGCTTCTGCACGCTATGTATCAGAAGGTGATGTGGTTTCCAAAGGGCAGACCATCGCTGCTGTGGGATCCACAGGATTTTCAACCGGACCGCATCTGCATTTCGGCGTGATCGTCAATGGAAGTTATGTGAACCCGTTGGGCTATGTAAACTGATTGGAACATAGAATGTGAGGAGTAAAAAAGGAGAGACAACAGATGGAAGAAAGACCGAAGCGGCATTCTTTTGGAAAAGGGCTGCTCTGTGGCATTCTGTTGTGTGTGGTTGCGATGGGCGTGGGCGGATGTGCTGCGCCCTATTTCTATAAAATGTTCACACACACCAGCCTGAACAAAAGTCTGGAAAATGAAGCAGAGATCACAGAGAAGATGGAGGAACTGAACGACTATATCAATCAGTACTACCTCTTTGATTACACAGATGAGAATGTAGAAAGCGGCATCTATAAAGGGATGATGGCAGGACTTGGAGATATATATACCTGCTATTATACACCAGATGAGTATGCCAGCTTCATAGAGAGCTCCAATGGCAATTACAGTGGTATTGGTGCTATGCTGAGCCAGGACTATTCCACCGGTATCATCACGGTTGTACAGGTGTTTGAAGGATCCCCGGCAGAAGAAGTGGGACTTCAGCCTGACGACATTCTTTACAAGGTAAAGGGGGAAGAAGTAACCGGACAGGATCTGTCTCTGGTCGTGACAGATCTGAAAGGGGAAGAAGGCACAGCTGTGGATATCAGTGTGATGAGAGGCACTGAGGAGATCGATCTTACGGTAACCAGAAGAAAGATCGAAGTTCCGACAGTAGAGAGCAGAATGCTCACAGATACCATCGGGTATATTGGAATCACAGAATTTGATGATGTGACAGATGATCAGTTCTTAAGTGCGTTAGATGAGTTGAAAGAAGAAGGAATGCAGGATCTTGTGATCGATCTTCGCAACAACGGAGGCGGACTGGTGGATGTGACTTGTAATATTCTGGATGAATTGCTTCCGGAAGGTCTGATCGTCTATACAGAAGATAAATATGGCAATCGTCAGGAAGAATATTCCGATGCGGAGCATTATTTTGACGGAAAGATGGCTGTGCTGGTCAATGGAAACAGTGCCAGTGCATCCGAGATCTTCGCAGGTGCCATTAAAGATTATGGAGTGGGAACCCTGATCGGAACCCAGACATTTGGAAAAGGAATCGTGCAGAGCCTGTTCCCCTTAAGCGACGGATCTGCCATTAAGATCACTGTGTCCAGATATTATACTCCGGCAGGAAATAATATTCATGAAGTAGGAATTGCACCAGATATTGTTTTAGATAAAGATACAGAAAGTGCAGATGATAACCAGCTGCAGAAGGCAATCGAAGTATTGAGCGAATAAAAGGAGGCCAACGAATGAATTACAGTAAGAAAAGCACCTCCAGAAAACAGAAGGCTCTCAAAGGAAAAGGTACCAAGATGGGTAGGAAACTGGGAGTCGTCTTTATGAAGACACTGTTGGTGCTGATCATTGCGCTGGGCGTCGCCGGTCTGTGCGGCGGAATCGGTATTATTAAAGGTGTTATGGAAAATGCACCTGATATTACCAGTGCCAGTGTGCTGCCAAGAGGTTATAAATCCGTTGTCTATGATGCGGACGGTAACAAGACGGCAGAGCTTGTGGCAGAAGGAACCAACCGTACGTATGTAAAACTGGATAATATTCCAAAGCATGTGCAGGAAGCATTTATCGCTATCGAGGATGAGCGCTTCTATGAACACAATGGAATTGATATTCAGGGTATGGTCCGTGCGGGAGTCAAATTTGTAGTCAGCGGATTCAGAACTACACAGGGTGCAAGTACGATTACCCAGCAGCTGCTGAAGAATAATGTCTTTGACTTCATGTCAGAGGACGGCATGCTGGATAAGATCGAGAGAAAGCTGCAGGAGCAGTATCTGGCGATCCAGCTGGAAAAGGTCATGTCTAAGGATGAGATTCTGGAGAGCTATCTGAATACCATTAACCTGGGGCAGAACTGCCTGGGCGTTCAGGCGGCAGCCAACCGGTATTTTGGAAAGAGCGTCAGCGAGCTGGATATTTCTGAAGCAGCGGCTATTGCGGCAATCACAAAGAGCCCGGTTGGATATAACCCGATCAAACATCCGGATAAGAACAAAGAGCGTCGTGCACTGGTTCTGAAAAATATGATGGATCAGGGGTACATCTCAGAGAGTGAGTATGAAGACGCACTGGCAGATGATGTATATGCACGGATCCAGGAAAATAATGAAACAACAGAGACAACCAACACAGTATATTCTTATTTTGTAGATGAGCTGATCGATCAGGTAAAGGCTGATCTGGTGGAAAAAGCCGGATATACGGATTCCCAGGCGTCCAATGCGCTGTATAGCAGCGGATTGAAGATCTACAGTACGCAAAGTCCCAGTATACAAAAAGCGCTGGATGAAGAATTTGCAAATGAAGAGAATTTCCCGAGCAATGTAAAGGTAGGTATTGAGTGGGCCATGACTGTGGTGAAGCCTAACGGAGATACCACCAATTACAGTCAGGAAATGATGATCGCCTACTATAAACAGAATGACAGCAGTTATGAACCTCTGTACAGCTCCAAGGATGATGCACAGGCAGCTATTGATGGTTATGTGGCAACTCTTGGAATTACAGATGATGATACGGTCTATGAAGATTGTTCCTTTATCATGCAGCCACAGGCTTCCATGGTGATCATGGATCAGACAACTGGCGAAGTGGTTGCCATGATCGGAGGCCGTGGAGAGAAGACTGCGAACAAAACTTTGAACCGTGCATCTGATTCCCTCAGAAACCCTGGTTCTACTTTTAAGATCGTGGCAGCTTATGCGCCTGCTTTTGAGGAATTGGGTTATGGACCGGGAACCGTATTATATGATGGACCGTATGCATATTCTGGTGCGGACAGCCGACTGGTAAAGAACTGGGATAAAAACACTCCATATCGTGGATGGACAACAATTCGTGAGGCGATCACCCGTTCCATGAATATTATGGCAGTTAAGACTATTACGGATGTGACTACTCCGGTAGCGGTTGATTATCTGCTCCGGTTTGGATTTACCAGCCTGTCACTGGAGGGTTCTAATACAGACTATGGTCAGGCAACTGCTCTGGGTGGAATCACCAACGGTGTATCCAATCTGGAACTGACAGCCGCTTATGCAGGTATTGCCAACAAGGGTGACTATATCAAACCGAGAATGTACACCAAGGTTGTGGACAATGAGGGAAATGTAGTCCTGGATAACGAGCCGGAGGAGACGCAGGTCATCTCCGAGCAGAACGCATGGCTTCTCATTGACTGTATGAAAGATGTTGTCAATGGTGCAGGCGGAACTTCAGGTTCGGCGAAGATCACCAATATGACTACTGCTGGTAAATCCGGTACTACATCCGAAAACCGTGACGTATGGTTTGTTGGTATGTCTCCGTATTACACGGCAGGTATCTGGGTTGGTTATGATAACAACGGGTATAAGCATGAGCTGAGCAGTAAGGCCGGTGAGACCAGCTTCCACAAGAAACTGTGGGCGAAAGTTATGAGCCGGATCCATGAAGGTCTGGAAAATAAAGATTTTGAGAAACCTTCAGGAATTGTGCAGGCAACCATCTGTACCAAATCAGGCAAACTGGCAGTGGCTGGCTTGTGTGACAGTGATGGTCGGGAAGGTATCGTGCGAAATGAATATTTTGCAGAAGGAACCGTGCCGACAGAGACTTGTGATCATCATGTGATCGTAAATATCTGTGCAGATACAGGACTTCTGGCAACCAGCATGTGCCCGAATCAGGTACCGCAGGTGAAACTGCTTCTTCCGGCAATGCAGGAGGGAGTGGCAGAGGCAGTAACGCAGGATACGGCATATGGTATCAGTGCCAATCTGCAGGCAGCAACCTGTACGGTTCACAGTGGCGGTGTCTATGTGCCGAGTGAATATGAATTGTCCGGCGGTCAGGCCGCAGGAACGGCAGCACCAGCGCAGGATCAAGGTGGAGCTGCGGCACAGGAAAGTAATGAACCGGCGCCAATTCCATAAAAAAATATAAAATATAGCAGCCCTGAGTGGTAGCATAAAGTTCGTATGAAAATATAGCAGCCCTGAGTGGTAGCATAAAAGCTCGTATGACGTGTATCGGACAGAAAAGTCCTGCTGTACTGCCTGCTTACGTACACTAAGGTGTACGCATCAGTCAGTACAACAGAACCTTCCTGTTCGCTCCAAGTCATACAGCGCAGTTTATTGCTACCGCTCAGGGCTGTTGTAGGTTTTCAAGAGTTTTATGCTGCTGTTCAGGGGTGCTGTAGGTTTGGGGAGAAGTTTGGAGTGCCGCTCGGACAGAGGAATTTTCGAGAGTATTTGATTACTTCTCATATCCCTCCACATAGGTGCATTCTCCGGTCTCCAGGCAATAGGCGGCCAGATTTCCTCCGAAGACGCAGCCGCAGTCCACGGCGATATGTCCGGCACCTTCGTAGATCAGTGGTTCCATATCTTTCCGGATCAGCTGGGTGGGGGTGTGTCCGGTCACCAGATAGATGGAAGGATCGGAATAATATCGTCTTTCATAATCGGTCCGTTCGTAGATAAAGTCCTGAAGTTTATATTGTTCCAGAGGTTTCGACTCTTCAAAATCACGGATGCCGCCATGAACCAGAATGTAAGTTTTGTCTGCGGCTGTCACTTTCTGATAAGAAGGCATCTTCCGAAAATAATCCAGAAATTCACTTCGTTCATGAAGGCTCATATTTAAAAATCCCTGTACCGTTGACTTTCCGCCGTCTTTGATCCAGTATTTGCAGGTCAGCAGATCCTCGGAATTGATGATGGTTCCATGTGGGTCCGGTGTCTCGCCGATATCGAACCGCTCCAGGATCCGCAGTGCCCGGTAGTCATGGTTGCCCATGATCGTCACCACATTTTTTCGCCGCATCACGTCCTTGACCACTTCCATGGGCTCAGGTCCACGGTCTACCAGATCTCCCAGCAGATATAAAGTATCTCTCTCTGAAAAATGAATTTTATCTAATAATTTTATGTACTGCTCATAGCAGCCATGAATATCTGAAATCACGTAGTTCACAGTCAGTCCTCCGTCTGTAAGTGGCTTTTATTATAACAGACTGCACCGCAGAAGTATAGAAATCTTGTTCTGCCATGGTTGAACTTCCTGCCAAAATATGAAATAATGAGCGCAAGAGAATCAAAGAGCGCTTGCTCACTCTTGACGAACGGCGAAATTATTGAGTGATGAAATCACAAAATAATAGAGAAATAATAAAGGGGCCGATTATGGAGAACGAACATTTACCTGATAAACAGACAAAGAAAAGGGCACATCATAAAAAATCACAACACAAAAAGACCACAACAAAGAAGCATTCCCGCAAGAACATGAACAGTTTTGTATTTCATCTGACACAGATCTGTGTATTGTGTATTGTACTTGGTGCGATCGGACTGTTTTTTGTGGCAGGATATCCGCAGAAAGTATTTTCTCTGTATCTGGAAGCACAGACCGTTGCCAGGGAGTCATCTGCCAGTGATTTTCAGACCGGGCAGGTGGGGGAAGTCTATGATTCCGACGGCAACCGGATCGCATTACTGCAGAACGATAAAAATATTATTTATCTGACTTCTGACCAGATTCCAGAACTGGTAAAACAGGCATTTGTCAGTATTGAGGATAAGAGGTTTTACAAGCACCATGGTTCTGATTCATTTGCTATTGTGCGTGCGGTGACTTCACTGCTTGGAAAGGGACGGATCACCCAGGGCGGAAGTACAATCACACAGCAGCTGGTGAGGAACATTTATCTGACTCATACCATCCGCTGGGAACGTAAAGTGGAGGAAATCTTTATCGCCCATGCTATGGAACGGGAATATTCCAAAGACGAGCTGCTGGAATTTTATATCAATAATATTTATTTTTCCAATGGATGTTATGGTATCGAGGCTGCCAGTCAGAAATATTTCAGCCGCAGTGTGTCTGACCTGGATCTGTCGGAAACGGCATTTTTATGTGCAATTCCCAACAATCCAAGTATCTATGATCCGCTGACTCATGCGGACAAGACGATAGAGCGCCGGAATCTGATCCTTCAGAATATGCTGGATGACGGGATCATCAATGAGCGGCAATATACGGATGCGGTAAATGAAAAGATCACGCTGAATCCGTACAGCCCGTCCTACACCCGTACATGGGCACATACGTATATCTATGAATGTGCAACGAGAGCATTGATGGAAGTGACGGGGAAGGATTATGATACCTGTCATGATATGCTGTACAACAATGGTTACAAGGTCTATACCTCCATTGATATGGAAGCGCAGGAACTGCTGCAGACGACGGTAGATACGGAACTGGAAGATTATAATACGAGAAATAACAACGGTTCCTATGCGCTGCAGGCATCAGCGGTTACCATTGACAACACGACTGGTCTGGTCACTGCTATTGTAGGCGGACGCAGCCAGGATGATGTGTCTGCGGATTATAACCGGGCTTACTTAAGCTTCCGTCAGCCGGGAAGCTCCATCAAGCCATTGATCGTCTACACGCCGGCATTGGAGCGTGGCTACACGGCTTCTTCCACGGTGGTCGATTCCAAGGAGCCGGATGGACCTTCCAATGCAGGAAGTTATTCCGGAGCCATATCGCTTCGGACTGCAGTGGAACAGTCCAAGAACACGGTTGCATATAAACTGTTCCGGGAACTGACACCGGAGGTGGGGCTTCAGTATCTGTTGAATATGAATTTTTCATCGATCCAGGACAGCGATTATGTGTTATCCGCTGCACTGGGTGGATTGAGTAAAGGTGCAAGCTGTCTGGAGATGACATCTGCTTATGCTACATTGGAAAATGAAGGTGTGTTCCGCCAGCCTACCTGTGTCACCCTGATCACTGACAGCGCGGGAAATGTGGTCGTCAGGCCGGAAACAGAAGAGAAGCAGGTCTATCAGTCTTCGGCTGCTCATGAGATGACCAACATTCTGGAAGGGGTTCTGACCCGTGGAACCGCCCACGGAAAAGCACTGACCAATATGCCCTGTGCCGGAAAGACCGGAACCACCAACGACAACATTGATGGATGGTTTGTGGGCTATACAGCTTACTATACCACCGGCGTGTGGGTTGGATTTGACTCTCCGCGCAGTACCCACTCTCTGTCGGGAGCCACATATCCGTTGGATATCTGGTACAATTATATGACGGAACTCCATAAAGACCGGTCTTCACGGAATCTGAATGATTAAGAAAAAAGTACAGAACAAACATTCGAGTTTGTTCTGTACTTTTTTTCTTTTGAATGATATACTTGGTGGGTAACAATACTAGGAACAGAAACAAAGATCAATCAGGAGAAGACAATGGATCACTTCAAATTAGTATCTGAATATCAACCGACCGGAGACCAGCCACAGGCCATTGACCAGCTGGTGAAGGGATTTGAGGAGGGCAATCAGTTTGAGACACTGCTTGGCGTGACGGGATCAGGAAAGACATTTACCATGGCAAATGTGATCCAGAAGCTGAACAAGCCGACGCTGCTGATCGCCCATAATAAAACACTGGCCGCACAGTTATATGGAGAGATGAAGGAGTTCTTTCCGGAAAATGCAGTGGAATATTTTGTCTCGTATTACGATTATTATCAACCGGAGGCGTATGTGCCTTCCAGTGATACTTATATAGCAAAGGATTCATCTATCAACGATGAGATCGACAAGCTGCGTCTGTCGGCAACGGCGGCACTAATCGAACGGCGGGATGTGATCATCGTCTCCAGTGTATCCTGCATCTATGGACTGGGTGAGCCGGAGAACTTTGAGAAGATGATGGTATCTCTGCGGCCTGGCATGGAGCGGGATCGGGATGAGATCCTGCGGGCACTGATCGACATTCAGTATGACCGGAATGAGATGGATTTCAAACGTGGTACCTTCCGTGTCCGCGGGGATGTGGTGGAGATCTTTCCGGCGGCATCCACGGATACTGCAGTTCGTGTGGAATTCTTCGGAGACGAGATCGAGCGGATCACCGAGATCGATGTACTGACTGGCGAGATCAAAGGAGAGCTTGAGCATGTGGCGATCTTCCCGGCATCTCACTATGTAGTACCCGGAGATCAGATCAAGCGGGCAGTGGTGGAGATCGAAAAAGAACTGGATGAACGGGTGCGTTATTTTAAGAGTGAGGACAAGCTGCTGGAAGCCCAGCGGATTGCAGAGCGTACCAACTTTGATATCGAGATGTTAAAGGAGACGGGATTCTGCTCGGGAATTGAGAATTATTCCAGACATCTGGCAGGTCTGAAGCCGGGACAACCGCCGCACACACTGATGGATTATTTTCCCGATGATTCTCTGATCATCATTGATGAGTCCCACAAGACCATTCCACAGATCCGCGGAATGTATTTTGGAGACCAGAGCCGGAAAAACACGCTGGTGGACTATGGATTCCGTCTGCCGTCTGCCAAGGATAACCGTCCATTGAATTTTGAAGAATTTGAGAGTAAGATCAATCAGATGTTGTTCGTGTCGGCAACACCGGGAGACTATGAGGCGGAGCATGAGCTGTTGAGAGCGGAACAGATCATCAGGCCTACCGGTCTTCTTGATCCGGAGGTGTCTGTGCGTCCGGTGGAAGGACAGATTGACGATCTGATCGGGGAGATCCGCAAGGAAGTAGAAGGAAAACACAAGGTGCTGATCACCACCCTGACCAAGCGGATGGCAGAAGATCTGACCGATTATATGAAGGAACTGGGCATTCGGGTGAGGTATCTTCACTCAGATGTGGATACGTTGGAGCGGATGGAGATCATCCGGGATATGCGTTTGGATGTGTTTGACGTGCTAGTGGGTATCAACCTGCTTCGTGAAGGTCTGGATATTCCGGAGATTACGCTGGTAGCGATCCTGGATGCGGACAAGGAGGGATTTCTGCGTTCGGAGACATCCCTGATCCAGACCATTGGACGTGCGGCACGTAACAGCGAAGGTCATGTCATCATGTATGCGGACAACATGACGGATTCCATGCGGCTGGCTATCGAGGAGACCAACCGTAGACGGGAGATCCAGAAGGCATACAATGAGGAACATGGTATCACACCGCAGACCATTCACAAGGCAGTGCGCGATCTGATCCGTATATCTAAGGAAGTATCGCAGGACGACCTGAAATTTGAGAAGGATCCGGAATCCATGAGTCCGAAAGAACTGAAGAAACTGATCGAGCAAGTACAGAAGAAGATGAAGAAAGCAGCGGCGGATCTGGATTTTGAGACTGCAGCAGCTCTGCGTGATCAGATGATCGAACTGAAGAAGCTACAGAATGAGGAGTAAGAATGTCTGAAGAGAGAAGAAAATTTATAAAGATTCGAGGTGCCAATGAGCACAATCTGAAAAATATCAGTCTGGAGATCCCCAGAAATGAGCTGGTGGTTCTGACGGGTCTGTCCGGTTCGGGAAAATCTTCCCTGGCCTTTGATACGATCTATGCGGAAGGACAGAGACGTTATATGGAGTCCTTATCCTCCTATGCCCGTCAGTTCTTAGGACAGATGGAGAAGCCGGACGTTGAGAGTATTGAAGGACTGTCTCCGGCCATTTCCATTGATCAGAAATCCACCAACCGTAATCCAAGATCTACGGTGGGAACAGTGACGGAGATCTATGATTATTTCCGTCTGCTCTATGCAAGGATCGGCACACCACACTGTCCCAAATGCGGCAGAGAGATCCATAAACAGAGTGTGGATCAGATGGTGGATCAGGTCATGGCGCTGCCAGAGAGAACGAAGATTCAGCTGCTGGCTCCGGTGGTCAAAGGCCGGAAGGGTGAGCATGTGAAAGTGCTGGAAAAAGCCAGAAAGAGCGGATTTGTCCGTGTGAAGATCGATGGACATCTGTATGATCTGTCCGAGGAGATCAAGCTGGAAAAAAATAACAAGCATCTCATTGAGATCGTGGTAGATCGTCTGGTAGTAAAGCCGGGGATCGAGAAACGTCTGGCAGACTCAATTGAAACAGCGCTTGGACTGTCGGATGGACTATTGGTGGTGGAAGTGATCGACGGGGAGATCCTGACCTTCAGTTCCAGCTATGCCTGCCCGGATTGTGGTATCAGCATTGAGGAAGTGGAGCCAAGAAGTTTTTCCTTTAACAATCCCTTTGGTGCCTGCCCGGAGTGTTCCGGACTTGGCTACAAGATGGAATTTGACGAGGATCTGATGATCCCGGATAAAGCTTTGAGTATTGCAGAGGGAGCCATCCAGGTAATGGGATGGCAGTCCTGTACGGATCCGTCCAGCTTTACCTATGCGATCCTGAAAGCACTGTCAGAGGCCTATGACTTTGACCTGAATACTCCTTATGAGGAACTGCCGGAGGAGATCCGTCATATGCTGATCCATGGAACTGATGGCAGAGAGGTGATGGTCCATTATAAAGGGCAGAGAGGTGAAGGCATCTATCCGGTAGCATTTGAAGGATTGATCAAGAATTGTGAGAGACGGTATCGCGAGACGGGTTCCGATGCCATGAAGCAGGAGTATGAGAGCTTTATGAGGATCACGCCCTGCCGTGCATGTAAAGGACAGCGACTGAAACCGACTTCACTGGCGGTGACTGTCTGTGATAAAAATATTTTTGAGGTGACAGATCAGTCGGTGCGGGATCTGCAGCAGTTTCTGGAACAGATGACACTCACTCATCAACAGGAGTTGATCGGCGGACAGATCCTGAAAGAAATTCGTGCAAGAATCCGATTCCTGATGGATGTGGGTCTTGATTATCTGTCCCTGACCCGTGCTACCGGAACACTGTCCGGCGGTGAAGCCCAGCGTATCCGTCTGGCAACTCAGATCGGTTCTGGGCTGGTAGGCGTTGCTTATATTCTGGATGAGCCAAGTATCGGACTTCATCAGAGAGATAATGACAAGCTGCTGAGAACCCTGTGTCGTCTGCGGGATCTGGGAAATACAGTGATCGTGGTTGAACATGACGAGGATACCATGCTGGCAGCAGATTATATTGTGGATATCGGACCGGGAGCAGGAGAACACGGTGGACAGGTGGTTGCCACCGGTACAGCCAGAGAGCTGATGGAGAATCCGGCATCTGTGACCGGAGCGTACCTTAGCGGCCGTCTGCAGATCCCGGTCCCTGAGACCAGACGGACACCGACGGGGTGGATGACCGTCCGTGGCGCAAGAGAGAATAATCTGCGGAATATTGATGTGCGGTTTCCGCTGGGAGTGCTGACCTGCGTGACAGGTGTGTCAGGATCTGGCAAGAGTTCACTGGTCAATGAGATTCTTTATAAGACGCTGGCGAAGACCTTGAACCGGGCAAGAACCATTCCGGGTAAACACCGCACCATTGAAGGCATGGAGCAGCTTGACAAGGTAATCTGCATCGATCAGTCCCCCATCGGAAGAACGCCCCGGTCCAATCCGGCTACCTACACTGGTGTATTTGATATGATCCGGGATCTGTTCGCATCTACATCGGATGCAAAAGCCAAGGGTTACAAAAAAGGACGGTTCAGCTTTAACGTAAAGGGCGGCCGCTGCGAAGCCTGCTCCGGTGATGGAATTATCAAGATCGAGATGCATTTTCTGCCGGATGTCTATGTGCCATGTGAAGTCTGCCAGGGAAAACGGTATAATCGGGAGACTTTGGAAGTAAAATATAAAGGAAAGAGCATCTACGATGTGCTGGAGATGACAGTGGAGGAAGCACTGGACTTTTTCGAAAATGTGCCGTTTGTCCGAAGAAAGATCCAGACGCTCTATGATGTGGGACTTTCCTATATTAAGCTGGGGCAGCCGTCCACTACATTGTCAGGCGGAGAGGCACAGCGGATCAAGCTGGCTACCGAGCTGAGCCGAAGAAGTACAGGCAAGACGGTATATATTCTGGATGAGCCTACCACAGGTCTTCATTTTGCAGATGTGCATAAGCTGACCGAGATCCTCCAGAGACTGGCAGAAGGCGGCAATACGGTGATCGTTATTGAACACAATCTGGATGTGATCAAGACTGCTGATTATATCATTGATATGGGACCGGAAGGCGGAGATGGCGGCGGAACGGTGGTTGCACAGGGAACACCGGAAGAGATTGCAGAAGTGAAAGAGTCCTATACAGGATATTATGTGAAGCATTATTTGGAAAAAGCGACTTCTCAAAAACGATAAATTGATGTATGCTAATAGGTATGAAAAAAAGAGACTTCAGGGGGAACAAGATGTTAACAAAGCTGGAAGAACTGATCGGCAAAGGGCATGTTCTGTATGATGAGCCTATGAAAAAGCATACCACATTTCGTGTGGGAGGACCGGCCCGTGCGCTGGTGGAGCCAGGATCTGCAGAAGATGTAAAATCAGTGGTGGAGTTCTGCAAAAGTGAGCAGATCCCCTATTATATAGTAGGAAATGGAAGCAATCTGCTGGTAAGTGACAAGGGATATGATGGAGTCATTATTCATCTGTTCAAAAACATGTCCGCCATGCGGATCGAAGGAAATAAGGTCTATGTACAGGCAGGTGCGCTGTTGTCCAAAGTGGCTGTACAGGCAGGAAGAAAAGGGTTGACCGGAATGGAATTTGCTTCCGGGATTCCGGGAACCATCGGGGGCGCGCTGGTCATGAATGCAGGCGCTTACGGCGGTGAGATGAAGGATGTGGTCCGTCTGGTACAGGTGATGTGTGAGGACGGAAGCTTCCGGGAATACACAGGAGCTGAGATGGAATTTGGCTATCGCACCAGCCGTGTCTTACATGAGAAGAGTGTGGCGCTGGAAGCAGTGCTGGAGCTGACCCCGGGAGATCCGACAGCGATCCAGAATCGGATGGAAGAACTGAAAGAAGCAAGAATTACCAAGCAGCCGCTGAATTATGCAAGTGCAGGAAGTACCTTTAAGCGGCCGGAAGGATATTTTGCAGGAAAACTGATTCAGGATGCGGGACTCTCCGGATTTTCTGTGGGAGATGCCCAGGTATCAGAGAAGCACTGTGGATTTGTAATTAACCGTGGAGAAGCAACGGCTGCTGATGTGGCAGACCTGATCCGGAAAGTACAGGAACAGGTGTATGAGAAATTCCAGGTAAAACTGGAACCAGAAGTAAGAATGTTAGGTTTTTAAGATAAGAGAGGAAATGGAGACGAATGAGACTGGTGATCGTGACCGGTATGTCCGGTGCAGGGAGAACAACCGCATTGAAGATGCTGGAGGATGCAGGATATTTCTGCGTGGATAACCTTCCGGTTCCATTTATAGACAAATTTGCTGAGCTGACTGCTTCAGGAAATAGCGAGATCACAAAGGTTGCCATCGGTATTGACATCCGAAGCGGTAAATCCTTAAGCCAGCTGGAACAGATTTTGGAGCGCCTGACAGCAGAACATATTGATTATGAGATCCTGTTTCTGGATGCCTCTGATGATGTGCTTGTCAAGAGGTATAAGGAGACAAGACGTATGCATCCGCTGGCGGAATCCGGCCGTGTGGAGCAGGGAATCACGCTGGAGCGTGAACGGCTTGGATTCCTGAAAAAACATGCAGATTACATCATTGATACCAGTCAGCTCCTTACCAGGGAACTGAAGCAGGAACTGGATAAAATCTTTGTACAGAACCGGGAATTTAAGAATCTGATGATCACGGTATTGTCCTTTGGATTCAAGTACGGAATTCCGGCAGATGCGGATCTGGTCTTTGATGTCCGTTTCCTTCCAAATCCATATTATTATGAAAATCTTCGGAAACTGACCGGTAATGATAAAGAAATCCAGGATTTTGTCATGGGTTACGACATGGCGCATATTTTTCTGGACAAGCTGGAGGATATGATCCGTTTTCTGGTGCCGAACTATGTGCTGGAAGGTAAGAATCAGCTGGTGATCGCCATTGGCTGCACCGGTGGAAAGCATCGTTCAGTGACTCTGGCGAATAAATTATATGAGCGTCTGTCAGATCAGACAGATTACGGCATCAAGCTGGAGCATCGGGATATTGGGAAGGATGCCGCCAGAGGAAAATAGGTTCAGGAGGCACATATGTCCTTTTCTTCGGAAGTGAAAGAAGAACTTTCAGAGCAGATTGCAAGCGGGCGGCACTGCCGTCTGGCAGAGACTGCAGCGATCTTAAGTCTGTGCGGAAAGATCGTCATTACAGAAAATGACAGATACTGTGTAAAAATACAGACAGAAAACCTTGCAGTTGCAAGAAAGTACTTTACATTATTGAGAAAAACATTTAATATTAGAGCTGAGGTTTCTGTCAGGAAAAGCAGAGAAGTCCGGTTTTACTCCGTGATCGTATCCAAGGATCCGGAAGCAAGGCGGCTTTTGGGTGAGACCTGTCTGCTGGATGAAGATGGAAACGTCTCTGAATGCATGTCACCTATGCACCATCGACTGTTGAGACAAAACTGTTGCAGAAGGGCTTTTATACGGGGAGCATTTCTGGCAGTCGGTTCTGTCAGTGATCCGAAGAAATCCTATCACTTTGAGATCGTCTGTACAGCACCGGAAAAAGCGCGACAGCTGCAGGAGCTGCTGGCTTCTTATGATGTGGATGCCAAAGTAGTTCTTCGCAAACGTCATTATGTGGTGTACATAAAAGAGGGATCTCAGATTGTAGAACTTCTGGGGCTGATGGGGGCGCATATATCTCTCATGCAGTTGGAGAATGTACGAATTGTGAAAGAGATGCGCAATTCGGTAAACCGAAAAGTAAATTGTGAGACGGCGAATTTAAACAAGACCGTATCCGCAGCAGTCAGACAGGCAGAGGATATCCGATATATACAGGAGAAGATCGGACTTGACAAACTGCCGATGGATCTGGAGGAGACAGCCAGACTCAGACTGGAGCACACAGAAGCCAGCTTAAAGGAGCTGGGGGATATGTTGTCCCCGAAGGTGGGAAAGTCAGGAGTCAATCATCGTCTGCGAAAGCTAAGTCAGATCGCAGATGATTTGCGTGAAGGCAAGGAGGAGTAGTATTTATGATTAAGAAACCAATTACCATTCAGCTCGCTTCCGGACTGGAGCCGAGACCGGTGGCAGTACTGGTTCAGGTAGCAAGCCAGTACAACAGTAAGATCTATGTGGAAGATGGGGACCGCAAAGTCAATGCAAAGAGTATTATGGGAATGATGACACTTGGACTGAGTGCCGGAGAATCCGTGGTAGTATCTGCTGAGGGTGAAGATGAGGCAGAGGCTATTGAGAATATCGAAAAATATCTGAGCAGCGGAAACTAAGCTGGAAGATAGATGGAATCGGGCAGGTTTTCCTGCCCGATTTATGCGTTACAGGGGAATTATAATTACAGCACAAGGAGGAAGGCGATGGACGCATATACAGAGTTTGCGAAAGTATACGATCTGTTCATGGATAATATTCCTTATGAAGAATGGGGAGCCTATCTGAAAGGACTGCTTCATGAAAACGGAGTGGATGACGGACTGGTACTGGAGCTGGGCTGTGGAACAGGTACGATGACAGAAATACTGGCAGAAGCCGGATATGATATGATCGGAGTGGATCAGTCAGAGGAGATGCTGGAGGAAGCAGCCAGAAAAAGAGAAGAATCCGGACATGAGATCCTATATCTGTGTCAGGATATGAGAGAATTTGAATTGTATGGAACGGTTCGGGCTATCGTCTGTGTATGTGATTCCATGAATTATATTCTGGAAGAAGAGGAAGTGCTGGGAATCCTTACCTCTGCGGCCAGAAATTATCTGGATTATGGAGGACTATTTATCTTTGACCTGAATACAGAGTACAAGTACAAGGAGATCCTGGGAGAGCAGACCATTGCAGAGAACCGGGAAGAGAGCAGCTTTATCTGGGAAAACTATTATGATGAAGACAGCCATATTAACGAGTATAATCTGACCCTGTTCATCAAAGAGCATGGAGACCACTATCGGAAATACGAGGAGACTCATTATCAGAAATCATATTCATTAGATACCATTCGGAAGCTTGCGGAAATGTCCGGACTGGAATTACTTCATATCTATGATGCATTTACCCATGAAGAACCAAAAGTTGATTCCGAGCGTGTGTATGTGGTATTGCGAAGACCCGGGCAGCCAGAGTAAAGGGACAGAGGAAGCAAGGTACAGACAGTGATATAGAGTATGAGAGACAGGAGAGAATATGAAAGACTATATTGTAAGAGCAACAGCGGCGGATGATCAGATCCGCGCATTTGCCATCACATCCAGAGGACTGGTGGAAGAGGCAAGAACAAGACATAATACAAGTCCGGTTGCAACAGCAGCCCTTGGCCGTCTGTTAAGTGCAGGAGCCATGATGGGGGCTATGATGAAAGGGGATCAGGATCTGTTGACCTTACAGATCAAATGCAGCGGCCCGATCCAGGGACTGACCGTCACTGCAGATGCAAAAGGAAACGTAAAGGGATTTGTGGAGAATCCAGAAGTAATGCTGCCGCCAAACAGCAAAGGGAAGCTGGATGTGGGAGGAGCACTGGATCTGGGAATCCTGACCGTGATCAAAGACATGGGACTCAAAGAGCCTTACTCTGGTCAGACTGAGCTGAAGACCGGTGAGATCGCCGAAGACCTGACCTACTATTTTGCCAATTCTGAGCAGGTTCCATCTTCTGTAGGTCTGGGCGTTCTGATGGACAAAGACAATACAGTCCGTCAGGCAGGCGGATTTATCATTCAGCTTATGCCGTTCGTGGAGGATGGCGTGGTAGATAAGCTGGAACAGAAGTTAAACTCTATTGATTCCGTAACTTCATACCTGGATCGTGGATTTACACCGGAGCAGCTGCTCACAGAGATCCTGGGTGAGTTCGGTCTGGAGATCCATGACAAGATGGATGCACAGTTCCACTGCAACTGCAGCCGGGAACGTGTGGAAAAGGCGTTGATCAGCGTAGGAAGAAAGAATTTGAATGAGATGGTGCAGGATGGGAAGCCGATTGAGGTAAAATGTCATTTCTGCAATACCCCTTATACTTTTGATGTGGAAGATCTGAAAAACATGATTAAAAGGAGTAAATAACATGGAGTACGGGTTCGTAAAGACAGCGGCGGTATCGCCGAAGATCCGGGTTGCAGATCCGGTGTACAACGGAACAGAGATTATTCGGCTGATGAAGGAAACCTGGGAAAAAGGCGCCCGTATCATCGTATTTCCCGAACTGTGCATCACTGGTTATACATGCAGCGATCTGTTTCGTCAGGAGCTCCTGCTGAAGACAGCAAAAGAAGTGCTGATGGAGATCGTGGAAGCCAGCGCAGGAATGGATGGTCTGTTCTTTGTAGGACTTCCCCTGGAGAATCGCGGAAAGCTCTATAATGTGGCAGCAGCTTATTCGGATGGAGAGCTTCTGGGACTGGTTCCTAAGTCTTATATTCCTAATTACAGTGAGTTCTATGAGGCGCGTCATTTTACTGCTGCACCAGAAGGGTTAAGCTATGAAAGTTGGCAGGAAGAAGATGCAGTGCCATTTGGAACCAATCAGCTCTTCACCTGCCGGAGTATGCCAGAGCTGAAAGTGGCAGTGGAGATCTGTGAGGATCTGTGGACTCCCAATCCACCCAGTGTGCGTCATGCCATGCATGGGGCGACGGTGATCGTAAATCTGTCAGCCAGTGATGAAATCACTGGAAAAGACTCCTATCGAAGAGATCTGGTGAAACTTCAGTCCGGCCGCCTGGTATGCGGATATATCTATGCCAGCGCAGGAGAAGGAGAATCTTCTACGGATCTGGTTTTTGGAGGACATCATCTGATCGCAGAAAATGGTTCTGTCCTGGCAGAATCTGAGAGATTTACCAATGAGACGATCTACGGAGATCTGGACATGGAACGTCTGATCGGTGAAAGAAGACATTATACCACCTATGATGTGTCAGCTGCGCCGGATGGTTATATCGAAGTGGAATATGAGATGGATCCGGCAGATGCGCTATTTGATCGTTATGTGGACAAGGCACCATTCGTACCAGGAAGAAAAGAAGAGCGTGAAAAACGCTGTGAGGAAATACTTGCGATCCAGTCCATGGGTCTGAAAAAACGTATGGAACATACCCATTGCCGCAGTGTGGTGATCGGTATCTCCGGAGGTTTGGATTCTACTCTGGCACTGCTGGTGGCAGCAAGAGCTGTGGATCGTCTGAACCTGCCCAGAACCTGCATTACAGCTGTGACGATGCCATGCTTTGGAACCACGGACCGTACTTACAACAACGCATGTGAGCTGACCAGACGACTGGGAGCAAACTTAAGAGAAGTAGATATTAAAGAAGCAGTTAACATTCATTTCCGGGATATCGGGCATGACAGCAGTGTACATGATGTGACCTATGAAAACTCTCAGGCAAGAGAGCGTACCCAGATCCTCATGGATATTGCCAATCAGACTTCCGGCATGGTCATCGGTACCGGTGATATGTCCGAACTGGCATTGGGCTGGGCTACCTACAATGGAGATCACATGTCCATGTATGGTGTCAATGTATCTGTGCCAAAGACGCTGGTGCGCCATCTGGTTCGCTACTATGCGGATACCTGTGGAGATGAGAAGCTGACAGAAGTACTGCTTGACATTCTGGATACACCGGTGAGCCCGGAGCTTCTGCCGCCGGAAAATGGAGTCATTTCCCAGAAGACAGAGGATCTGGTAGGACCTTACGAATTACATGACTTTTACTTATATTATATGCTGCGTTTCGGCTTTGCACCGGATAAGATCTACTATCTGGCAAAACAGGCATTCAAAGGCGAGTACGATAACGAAGTGATCTTAAAGTGGCTGAAGACCTTCATGAGAAGATTCTTTGCCCAGCAGTTCAAACGCTCCTGTCTGCCGGACGGACCGAAGGTAGGTACGGTGGCAGTATCTCCCCGTGGAGATCTGCGTATGCCGAGCGATGCATGCTCCAGAATCTGGATGGATCAGGTGGAAAGAATGATTCCATAGCATGATGGTATGAATATGCAGACAAAAACGCACAAAAAACAATATGTAAAATTATACAATATGCACAAATAAAAAAGTAGAATTTTTAAGAAAGACAGAAGAATTTTCTATGTTTTTTTCTCCTTTCGACTGGTATATTGTCATTAGTAACCGAGAGTTACAACATTCATTTGGGAGGTAGAATAACAATGAAAAGAAAAGCAGTAAGTCTTGTACTTGCACTGACCATGGTAGCTTCTGTAGTCGCAGGATGCGGCAGCAAACAGGAAGAAGCAACCACCGAACCGGCAGCTACTGAGGATGCAGCAGCTGAGAAAACAGACGCAGCAGATACCGCTGATGCAGCAGCTGAGGCAGTAGATGGTGATCTGGCAGACAAAAAAGTTGGTGTATGTATTTATCAGTTCTCTGATAACTTCATGACCCTGTTCCGTACCGAGCTGCAGAGCTATCTGGAGAGCAAGGGATTCAAAGCTGAGAACATTAAAATCGTAGATGGTGCTAATGACCAGGCTACCCAGTCCGGACAGATCGATAACTTCATCACTGAGGGTGTTGATGTTATGATTGTCAACCCGGTTAACTCTTCTTCCGCAGCAACCATTACTGATAAAGTAGTTGCAGCAAACATTCCGCTGGTATACATCAACCGTGAGCCGGATGCAACTGAGGAGCAGAGATGGGCAGATGAGAACATGGATGTTACCTATGTAGGTTGCGATGCTCGTCAGTCCGGTACTTTCCAGGGCGAGATCATTGCTGATCTTGGACTTGATGCTATCGATCTGAACAAGAACGGTAAAGTTGATTACATCATGGTTGAGGGTGATCCGGAGAACGTAGATGCTCAGTATCGTACCGAGTTCTCTGTAAAAGCTCTTGAGGATGCTGGACTTGAAGTTAACTGCCTGACAGATCAGGTTGGTAACTGGCAGCAGGATCAGGCACAGCAGATCGTTGCTAATGCTCTTGGACAGTATGGTAATGATGTAGAAGTTGTGTTCTGTAACAACGATGCAATGGCTATGGGTGCTCTGCAGGCAATCCAGTCCGCAGGACGTACTGTAGGCAAAGATATCTACCTGGTAGGTGTTGACGCTCTGTCTGAGGCTCTTGAGGCTGTTATCGCTGGCAACCTGACCGGTACTGTATTCAACGATCACTTCTCTCAGTCCCACAGTGCAGCTGATGCAGCAATCAACTACCTGACCGGAGCTGGAAATGAGCATTACATTGGTTGTGACTATGTAAAAGTTACCCAGGACAACGCTCAGGAAGTTCTTGATATGGTTAAATAATTAATTCTGAAAATGGTGCGGGCGTTGGACAACGACGTCCGCATTTTTTAAGCTGATTGAAGAAGGAGAGCAAAATGGCTGAGTATAAACTGGAGTTGAAGGGCATCTGCAAGTCCTTTCCCGGCGTGAAGGCACTCGACAATGTACAGTTGTCAGTTCGTCCTGGCACAGTCCATGCGCTGATGGGAGAAAATGGTGCGGGTAAGTCCACTCTGATGAAATGTCTATTTGGTATCTATAAGATGGATGCCGGAGAGATCTATCTGGATGGAGAAAAAATTGATATTAAGGATCCGGATGATGCTATGAGTAAAGGAATTGCCATGGTACATCAGGAGCTTCAGCCGGTTCTGGCTAGAAGCGTAGGCGAGAACCTTTTCCTTGGAAGATTTCCTACCAAGAATTATGGTCCGCTGAAAGTGATCGATCATAAGAAAATGTATGAAGATACGAAAATGTGGCTGGATGAGGTTGGTATGGATTTTGATCCGAAGGCTCAGCTGGGTTCTCTGTCTATCGGACAGATGCAGTCTGTTGAGATTGCAAAAGCAGTCTCTCATCAGGCGAAAGTCGTAATCTTCGATGAGCCGACATCTTCTTTGTCTGACAAAGAAGTAGATGCCCTGTTCCGTATTATGAATGATCTGAGAAGTAAGGGTGTAGCAATGATCTATATCTCCCATAAGATGGATGAGATCAAGAGAATTGCAGATGACATTACCGTCATGCGAGACGGTGGTTATGTAGGAACCTGGCCGGCAGCAGAGATGACCACAGAGCAGATCATTGCCAAGATGGTTGGTCGTGAGCTGACTAATGTATATCCTGACAAAGATAATGAGATCGGTGACGTAGTTCTTGAAGTCAAAGACCTGTGTTCCATTCATCCGAAGTCTTTCCAGCACGTAAGCTTCAAGCTTCGTAAAGGCGAGATCCTTGGATTTGGTGGACTGGTCGGAGCTCAGAGAACCGAGCTGATGGAAGGTATTTTTGGAATCCGTGGTGTGGCATCTGGTGAGGTCTACATGCATGGAAAGAAAGTGAATATTAAGCACCCCATTGATGCTATGAACGCAGGTATCGGTCTGATTACTGAGGACCGTCGTGGAAATGGTATCTTCGGATGTCTGTCTATTAAAGACAACGTAGGTGTTTCCGTATATAATAAGTATTTGAAAGCAGGATTTGTGCTTGACCACAAGAAGATCAATACAGTTGTGGATGATAGTATTAAGAAACTGAGAATCAAGACTCCCAGCATGAAAGAGCATATTGCAAACCTGTCTGGTGGTAACCAGCAGAAAGTTATTGTATCCAGATGGCTGGCAAATGACCCGGATGTGCTGATCATGGATGAGCCTACCCGTGGTATTGACGTAGGAGCAAAGCATGAGATCTATGAGATCATGAATGACCTGGCAAAACAGGGAAAAGCAATTATCATGATTTCTTCTGAGATGGCTGAGCTGCTTGGTATGTCTGACAGAGTCTGTGTAATGTGTAACGGCCGCCTGACTGGTGAGATCACTGAGAAAGAAGAGATGTCTCAGGCAAATGTTATGCAGTTTGCAACACAATTCTGATGCTGAAGGAGGATGAATAGAATGGAAAAGACAAAGCAGAAACAGATTACAGATTTTCTGATCAATAATGGTGTTATTATTGTTATGTTCATTCTGGTTATTGTAGCCGGACTGACAACCCAGAACTTTTTTACCTTGAATAACTTAAACAACCTGTTAAACAACATGAGTTTCCGACTGGTAATCGCACTTGGTATCGCAGGCTGCGTTATTACCGCAGGATGTGACCTTTCCGCTGGTCGTCTGATCGGTCTTGGCGGATGTATCTCTGGTGTACTGCTTCAGAGAATGGACTATTCCGGAAAATTTTTCCCGGATATGCAGCCTTTGAATGTATTCCTGGCAGCTTTGGTTGCAATGCTGATCTGTGCAGTATTCGGAACCATTACTGGTTTCTTCATTGCTTATTTAAGTGTACCGCCGTTCATCGCAACGCTGGCTACCATGGAGATTGTATATGGTCTGAACATGCTGTTCACAAACGCAACCCCGCTTGGTGGCTTTACCACTGAGTATACCAACGTAGGTAGTGGTAAGTTCCTTGGTCTTAGCTATCTGGTATGGATCGCACTGGTTGTAGCAGCTATTACTTGGTTCATCTTCAATATGACCCGTCATGGAAAATATATGTATGCAATCGGTGGAAACCCACAGGCAGCAGAGGTTGCCGGTGTTCCGGTAAAACTGACCCTGATCCTGATCTATATGAAAGCAGCAGCTATGTATGGTCTTGCAGGATTCATGCTGGGTGCAAAATCCGGTGGTGCTTCCGTACAGCTTGGTTATGGTTATGAGATGGAGGCAATCGCAGCATGTACTATCGGTGGTGTATCCGTTACCGGTGGACGAGGAAAAGTATCCTCCGCATTTGTCGGTGTTGCAGTATTCGAGCTTCTGAAGATCGCTCTGCAGTACATGGGTGTTAACGCAAATGCACAGTACATTGCAATCGGTATCGTTATCTTCGTGGCAATCTCTCTGGATATCAGAAAGTATGTGGCAAAGAAATAAAATACATAGTATAATAGATAGCGGCAGGACGCATAAGCGTCCCGCCGCTATTTTCATATATGCAGGAACATATGTTATAAGGGAGATTTTATGGACACAAATAACAGATACTCAGTACTTCTGGTGGATGATGAAGAGGACGTGATCCAGATTATTGTAAAAAAACTGGACTGGGAAGCAATGGGTCTTAAGATCATTGGACATGCAGCCAACGGGGTGGAAGCACTGGAATTGGCAGAGGATCTGCAGCCAGATATTGTCATGACAGATATCAAGATGCCATACATGGATGGACTGACACTCTGTCGGAAATTAAAAGAATTATCAAGAACCATCCGGGTCATTATTTTTTCTGGATTTGATGAATTTGAGTATGCAAAAGAAGCAATCAAGATGGATGCGGCAGAGTATCTGCTCAAGCCTGTCAATGCCGGTGAATTAAAGGAAGTATTTGAGCGGATCAAAGCAGATCTTGACCGGGAACGGGATGAGAAGCGGAATACGGATAAGCTGCGGGAATATTACATGGAAAGTCTGCCGGTATTGCAGGAAAGCTTTTACATGGCATTGTTAGAGGGCCGTGTGGCAGCCAGACAGATTGGAAAATATGTGAAGGATTATCAGGTGAATCTGTCAGCTCCTTACTACGTAGTGACAGTTTTGCATATCAGTACGCAGTCATTGCCGGAGGAAGAGAGGGAAGATCCATTTCTGCTTGCCATGGCAGTGAAAAAGTATGTGGAGGAGCAGGTAGATGAACGGTGGAACAGCCGTTTTGTGATCTATCTGGGGGATATTATTATGATCTCACAGCTGCAGGAGAAGGATAATCTGATCGCTTATACAGATGAGATGGACCGTCTGTGCCGGATGGCGAGAAAGGTCTGTAATGCAAGAGTGACCGCAGGCATTGGATATCTGTGCGACAGTCTGGAGCAGATACCATTCTCCTATCAGGGTGCCAAGCAGGCAGTATCTTATCGAGTACTCTATGGAAATATCAGATCTATCAGCATCTCTGAGGTGGAACCGGGAGAGACAGCAGAACTACAGCGAGTGGATGCGTATGCAGATTTGATCCAGAGGATCATTAAGAAAATCCGTGTGGGAGAGGAGAACGTGCTGCAGGAAGCAATCCATGATTTTATTCAGTGGCTTGGCGAAGCACATCTTTCCATGCAGAACTACAGGATCGTTATGATGGAACTGATCTCCGAGCTGGTGCGGTTCGCAGCAGGTCATGATCTGAGTATTGATAATGTATCAGGAACAGGGACGGATGCCTATCATCAGGCACTGCAGATGGAATCCACAGAAGCGCTGGAGCGGTGGCTTCTGGATCTGTGCAGACATCTGCAGAGAGAAGTACTCCATGAGAGACAGGATTCTACGAAATCATTTGTGCAGAGCGCAGAAGAATATGTAAAAACAAACTATGCAGATCAGGATCTGAGTGTGGAAGTGATCTGCAAGAAGTTAAATGTGAGTGCCGCCTATTTTTCTACGATTTTTAAGAAAGAGACAGGAAAGACATTTGTGAGATATCTGACAGATTATCGGATGGAGCAGGCGGTGAACCTTCTGATGACAGGTAATGATAAGACTTATGTGATCGCTGAAAAAGTAGGTTACTCGGAAGCCAATTATTTCAGCTATGTATTTAAGAAGCAGTTTGGTGTATCACCGTCCAGATATCGTTCGGACAGACTGGAGAAGAAGTGAAGAAACTGACAGAGTTCCTAAGTTTCAAGAAAAAATCAATATCGATCCAGGTGGGAATCGCCATATCCTTTACGGTTGTCGCTCTATTTGCCATGGGAGCTTTCGGTATTACCATGTACCATCTGTTCACTGACCGAATGGAAGCAATGATGTCTGAAAATGCAGTGCAGCTTCTGGATCAGACAGCGATCAATCTGGAAAGTTATCTTAAAAATATGCGTCGGATCTCGGATACCATGTATTATTCTGTGATCAAGGATAAGGATCTGGCATCGGAGGATATGGTACAGGAGATGAACCTTCTGTATGATGCCAATAAAGAGAATCTGGTCAGCATTGCCTGTTATACCAGCAATGGCAATCTGGTAGAGGCAGTGCCGGTTGCAGGAGAAAAAGAAGATGTGGACGTAACAGAGCAGGAATGGTTCCGGGAAGCAGTGGGAAAGATGGAAAATTTTCATTTTTCTACACCGCATGTACAGAATCTGTTTGATGATGCCAATTATAGATATCACTGGGTAATCTCCTTGAGCCGTGCGGTAGAGCTGACCAAGGGCGGAGATTCTGAACTGGGTGTTCTTCTGGTGGATATGAATTATTCCAGTATTGAACAGTTACTGGAAAAAGCAAATAACGGGATCAATGAAGAATATGTGTATCTGATGGATGGAAATGGTGAGATTATCTATCATCCCAAACAGAAGCTGATCTATGCAGGGCTTTATGAAGAAAATAATGAAGAAATTGCTGCCTGGGATGATGGAAGCCACAAGGAGGATTTATGGAGTGAGAACCGGCTGGTGACAGTGAAGACCGTCAGCTATACAGGATGGAAGATCGTCAGTGTGATTCCAAACAGTATCTTTAATATGGGTATGTATGAGACAAGGCTGTTTTTCGTGATGCTGCTGATCATATCCATGATGCTCATTGTTTTTGTAAACCAGATGGTATCTTCCAGTGTGGCAAGCCCGTTGGAAAAGCTCAATGAGTCTGTGAAGGAATGGGAAGCAGGTAATATGAATCCGGATATTTACATTGGCGGATTTACTGAGGTCGAGCATCTGGGACGAACATTGAAATCCACAGTAGAACAGATCCGGAAACTGATGGACGACGTGCTTCTGGAACAAGAGGAGAAGCGAAAAAGTGAGCTGGATGCACTACAGTCTCAGATCAATCCGCATTTCCTTTATAATACATTGGAGTCTATTACTTGGATGATCGAGGGAGAACGTTATGAAGATGCAGTGTTTATGATCTCTCAGCTTGCCAGCCTGTTCCGCATCAGTCTTAGCAAAGGACGGACGATCATCCGTGTGGAGGATGAGATCAAGCATGCTACCAACTACATGAATATTCAGAAGATCCGGTATAAGAACCGGTTCCATGTGGACTTTCAGATTAATGAAGAGATTCTGAACTGCTGTACTGTGAAGTTGATCGTACAGCCTCTTCTTGAAAATGCTATCTACTACGGCGTGGAAGGGATGGATGATGAAGGAGAGATCTGGGTACGTGGTTACAGGGATGGCGATGACGTATGTATTGAGGTGAGAGATAATGGTCTTGGCATGTCTGAAGAAATACTGGAGTCTCTGTTAAAAGAAAACAGCAGAGTACCAAGAAAAGGTTCCGGTGTAGGAGTGATCAATGTACATAAACGAATACAGATCCGTTTTGGAAAAAAATACGGGCTGGAGATCGAGAGCGAGCCGGATGAAGGAACGATGGTAAGAATCCGACTTCCGTATATTGAATATTCACCGGAGATTCTGGAATATCTGGATGGAAAGCGGACGAACAGACAGGAGGAGGGAACAGCAGATGAGAAGAAGTAAAGAAATATGGTATCTGCTGCTGTTTTCACTTCTGATAGCAGCTGTGACTGGATGGATCATGACGGCTGGGCGAAAGGAAGAAAAGAACAGTTATACGGTGTCTGTCATTGTAAACAACAGCAGTGACAGTCGATGGACATCTCTGAGAGAAGGAGCTGAAGCTGCAGCCAGAGACTACAATATACGTCTGAATTATGTAGCTACTGGAGAATTCTGGGGAAAGCAAAACGAACTGGAGATCATATCCAAAGAACTGGAATCGGGTGTGGATGGCATGATTATTCAGATGTATGCAAGTGAAGGTGTCTATGAAGGGATAGAAGCCAAGCTGCCAAGAGAAAAATGTGTACTGCTGGAGACAGATATTACCCCGGAAGAATATTATCAGACGGTTGGACCGGACAACAAGAAACTGGGCAGTGCACTGGCTGAACGGATCTGTCAGGACTTTGGAGAGAATCTCACGGGAAAGACAGTCGGTATTCTTTGTGGAAATACTGGTCAGATCGCTCTGAGACAACGATTGGATGGGTTGGAGGAGACACTTGTGAAAGCGGGAGCAAAGATTCAGTGGAAACTGGCAGAGATGGGTCGGAATCCGGACAAGAAACTATTTGAAGAAAAATGGAATCTGGGAGCTGATATTGTGATCGCACTGGAAAACAGTGAGACTGAGCGGGCAGTGGATTATATGCAGGAGAATCAGATATCTGTCAATAACTGTGTCCTGTATGGAGTGGGTAACTCGGAAAAGGTCGTCTATGAGCTTGATAAAGGGAGAATTCAGGCACTGCTGGTTCCGAATGAATTTCATATGGGGTATCAGAGTGTGAAAGAGCTGGCAACAAAGCTGGAGTACCATACAGCGGAAATGAGAAATGTGACGACAGGATATTTGATGGTGGACAGAGAACATCTTTATGATGCCGAAAATCAGAAAATCCTGTTCCCAATCGTACAGTAGGGGGGATAAAATGTTTGCGAAGAAAATGACGATAGCAGGACTTGCCTGCCTGCTGGCAGTAGAAGCCTCAGGCTGTGGAAATACAGGTGGAGGACAGGTCACCAGCATCAGGATCGGTGTCAGTGTCTATGATCAGTATGATACATTTGTTTCGGAAATGATCAATCATTTTAATGAATATGCCAGTGAAGTGTCTGCTTCCATGGATTCGAATGTGTCGGTTAATATTGATGTTTACAATGCGGCAGCCAGTCAGACCACACAGAACAATCAGGTGAAAACCATGTTGGAAGATGGGTGTGATATTATTTGTGTCAACCTGGTGGACCGTACAGAACCGGTAACGATCATTGATATGGCGGAGAAGAAGGATGTGCCGGTGATCTTCTTTAACAGAGAACTGGTGGAACAGGATCTGGAACGATGGGATAAGCTCTACTATGTGGGAGCGAAGGCATTTGAGTCAGGAATTATGCAGGGGGAGATGGCTGCAGATATCTTCAAAAACGATCCTGCGGCGGACAAGAATGGAGATGGTGTGTTCCAGTACATTGTGCTGGAAGGAGAAGCAGATCATCAGGATGCCATTGTTCGGACAGAGTATGCTGTCAGTACAATTACGGATCAGGGCGTGCCAGTGGAAAAGCTGGGTTATGCCATCGCAAATTGGAACCGTGCACAGGCAAATACCAAAATGAGTCAGCTTCTGACGGAATACGGGGATCAGATCGAACTGGTGCTGTCTAACAACGATGATATGGCACTGGGTGCTGTGGATGCCATGAAAGCGGCAGGCATCGATCAGGCAGAATGGCCGGTGATCCTTGGAATCGATGGAACAGACGTGGGCCTTGCGGCGCTTAAGAACGGTGAGATCAGAGGAACAGTCTATAATGATAAGGAAGGACAGGCAGAAAAGATGTTTGATCTGGCATTCTGTCTGGCTAGGGGACTGCCTCTTGATGATCTGGGACTGGAAGATGGAAAATATATCCGGCAGCCTTACACGAAGCTGGAAGAGGTACCGGAAGAACAGGAGTAGAAAAATGGATCAGGATACAAAAAAAATGACAAGGACCGCCATCTATGTGGCGGCGGGCGGATACCTTCTGTATCTGGCATATCAGTTATTTGGCAGACTGTCTGAAAGCACGGGCTTATCTTATACGGTCAGTCTGGCAGCCATGGTGCTGTTTGCAGCAGGCGGGGCAGGCATAATGATATTTGGCATTCGGCAGTTGATCTTACTGGCAAAGAATGGTGCCAGCGAGTTTGACAAACAGCCGGGTCCGTCAGAGCAGGATTTATCAGAAAATGTTTCGTCAGAAAACGAAGATAATTCTGAGAAATAAGGAATATAGAAAAGCCTCGTTCATATATTGGTAGAAAGTGGGTACAGAGGAGCCTGTCCCACAGGATCAATGTAGAAACGAGGTTTTTATATGGCAGAAACAGAATTTACAAATACGCCGCGCCTTCCGGCAGAGACGGGGCAGCTTCAGGTGCGCCTGATGGAGGAGCGGACACGCCGTCCGATCGGAGATGCACAGATCCACATCACTTATGAAGGAGAGCCTGATGGAGAAGAGCGTGATGCGGTGACCGACGAATCCGGAATGACAGAGATGATCACCCTGCCGGCACCGAACCGTGAGTACAGTACATCTATCTCTGAGCAGCAGCCTTATGCGGAGTATACCATTCGGGCAAATGCAGATGGGTATGAACCTACAGAGGTGGCTGGGACAGAGATCCTGCCTGACGAGACAGCCATTCAGGAGATTCTGATGAAGAGATCTGTGCAGACCGGGGAATTTGACAGAATTGTGATCGGCCCTCACACGTTGTTCGGCAACTATCCGCCCAAGATCGCAGAGTCGGAGATCAAGCCGATGACTGAGTCAGGAGAGATCGTCTTAAGCCGGGTGGTGATTCCAGAGTATGTTATCGTTCATGACGGCGCCCCGTCGGATTCCAGTGCACGTAATTATTGGGTGCGTTACCGGGACTATATTAAAAATGTGGCATCCAGTGAGATCTATGCCACCTGGACAGATGCAGCCATCCGGGCTAATGTGCTGGCAATCATGTCATTTGTGCTTAACAGAGTTTATACGGAATGGTATCGCAATCGTGGCTATGACTTCACGATCACTTCTTCTACTGCTTTTGACCAGAAATGGATCTATGGAAGAAATATTTACCAGAATATTTCCAATATTGTAGATGAGGTATTTGGAAATTATCTGTCACGGCCTAATGTGAAACAGCCGATCCTGACCCAGTATTGTGATGGACGGCAGGTATCCTGCCCGGGTTGGATGACTCAGTGGGGTTCTCAGAGTCTGGGAGAGCAGGGATATTCTACGATTGAGATTCTGCGGTATTATTATGGAGAGAGCATCTACATTAATACAGCAGTGGAGATCTCCGGTGTTCCGTCCTCCTGGCCGGGATATGATCTGAGTGTGGGCTCCAGCGGAAGCAAGGTTCTGCAGATGCAGGAACAGCTCAATGTGATTGCAGAGGCATATCCGGCATTGCCCCGGGTGGATACAGACGGTATCTATGGACCGGCTACACAGGCGGCTGTGGAGAAATTTCAGTCGATATTTGGATTGCCTGTAACTGGCATTGTTGACTATCGGACCTGGTACAAAATCTCAGAGATCTACGTGGGAGTGTCCAGAATTGCGGAGCTTCGGTAAAAAATCCTTTTCAATTTGAAAAAAATTGGGTATAATCATAACATGAGCCTTGACACAGGACAAAATAAGATGCATTATTTCAGATAGACTTGTTTAGGAAAAGAACGAAAGGGGAAACGTATATGGCAGGAACTGATATTGGAATTGACTTGGGAACAGCCAGCATCCTTGTTTACATCAGAGGGAAGGGCGTTGTACTGAAAGAGCCGTCTGTCGTTGCATTCGACAGAGATACAAATAGAATTAAAGCGATCGGAGAGGAAGCGCGTCTGATGCTTGGCCGTACACCGGGCAATATCGTGGCAGTCCGTCCGCTGCGTCAGGGAGTCATCTCTGATTTCACGGTAACAGAGAAGATGCTGGATCATTTTATTAAGAAGGCAGTTGGAAAGAAGACGTTCCGTAAGCCGAAGATCGCGGTCTGCGTACCGAGCGGTGTTACTGAGGTAGAGAAGAAGGCAGTTGAGGATGCTACTTATCAGGCTGGCGCAAGAGAAGTATTTATCATTGAGGAGCCGATCGCAGCAGCTATCGGAGCCGGTATTGATATTTCCAGACCTTGCGGAAATATGATCGTGGATATCGGTGGTGGTACTACAGATATCGCTGTGATCTCTCTGGGCGGTACTGTTGTCAGCACATCTGTAAAGATCGCCGGTGATGATTTTGATGAAGCGATCGTACGTTATATGCGTAAGAAACATAATCTTCTGATCGGTGAGAGAACCGCAGAGGATATTAAGATCAAAGTAGGAAGCTGTTATCCGGGAACAGAGCCGAAGACTCTGGATGTCCGTGGACGTAACCTGGTGACTGGTCTTCCGAAGACAGTAACTGTTTCTTCTGAGGAGACAGAGGAAGCTCTCAAAGAGGCAACTGCACAGATCGTGGAAGCTGTACACAGCGTACTGGAGCGCACACCACCAGAGCTGACTGCGGATATTGCAGAGCGCGGTATCGTTCTGACCGGAGGCGGAGCACTGCTTCGTGGACTGGAAGAGCTGCTGGAGTCCAAGACTGGTATCAACACCATGACTGCAGAGGATCCGATGCAGTGTGTAGCTGTAGGAACCGGTAAGTTCGTAGAGTTCCTGTCCGGACACAGAGAAGAGGAAAGAAAAAAACTGTAAATCATTCAGAACTATGCACATGTGATTCTGAATATATCATACGATCTATCAAGGACATGGCAGTGCGCCATGTCCTTTTTACACAAAATCCATGACAGGAGCGGGGATGGAAGTACGAAAGGGATATGTGGAGCACATTGTGTTCCGCAACAATGACAATGGGTATACGGTGTTCCAGCTGGTCAGTGAGGAAGAAGAACTGACCTGTGTGGGACTTTTTTCTGTGCTTGCAGAAGGGGAACTGGTACAGGTCAGCGGATATATGAAAGAACATCCGCTATATGGAGAGCAGCTTCAGGTGGAGCAGTATGAGCTGCTGGCGCCGGAAGATGAGACGGCCATGGAGAGATATCTGGGAAGCGGAGCCATCAAAGGGATCGGAGCTGCCATGGCGGCGCGTATCGTCCGCAGATTCAAAGGGGATACCTTCCGCATTATTGAAGAAGAACCGGAGCGCCTGGCAGAAGTCAAAGGAATCAGCGAGAAGAAAGCCATGGAGATCTCTGCCCAGATGGAAGAGAAGAAGGATCTTCGCCAGGCCATGATGTTCCTGACCCAGTATGGGATCTCAGTGCCACTGGCGGTGAAGATCTATCAGCAGTATGGCAACCGGACCTATCAGGTAGTGGAGGAGAATCCATATCGTCTGGCTGATGATATTTTCGGCATAGGATTCAAGATTGCAGATGAGATCGCCAGCCGGATCGGCATTCATACAGATTCCGATTATCGAATCCGCAGCGGTCTGCTCTATGTGCTGTTACAGGCCACCGGAGAGGGACATACCTGTCTTCCGAAGGAGGATCTGCTGCACAGAGCATCTGCACTTCTGGGCGTGGAGGAAGAGCAGATGGAGACCCAGCTCATGAATCTTTGTATGGATCGGAAGCTGGTCATGAAAGAGCAGAATGGAAAAGTCATGGTCTGGTATGGACAGTATTACTATATGGAGCTGAACGTGGCCAAGATGCTGCATGATCTGAATCTGGAATGTGAGATGGAAGAAATCCAGATCGTGAAAAAGCTTTCTAAAGTGGAGAAGCAGGCATCGATCACTCTGGATGAGATGCAGCGAAAAGCAGTGGTGGAAGCAGTGAAAAATGGTGTGCTGGTCATCACGGGAGGACCTGGTACCGGTAAGACGACCACGATCAATGCCATTATCCGGTATTTTGAGACGGAGGATATGGAGATCCTTCTGGCGGCACCTACAGGCCGCGCAGCCAAGCGGATGACGGAAGCCACCGGCTGGGAGGCAGTGACGATCCACCGGCTTCTGGAGCTGTCTGGGGTGCCTTCTGACGACCGCAGCACAGCCTCCTTTGAACGGAATGAAGAAAATCCGCTGGAAGCGGATGTGATCATCATTGATGAAATGTCCATGGTAGACATTTTCCTGATGAATGCCTTGCTGAAAGCTGTCAGTGTGGGAACCAGACTGATCCTGGTGGGTGATATCAACCAGCTGCCAAGTGTCGGTCCGGGCTGTGTGCTGAAGGACATTATCAGAGCCGGAAGCTGTCCGGTAGTACAGCTGACCAGGATCTTCCGTCAGGCAAGCCAGAGCGATATTATTGTGAATGCCCACAAGATCAACCGGGGCGAGCATGTGACATTGGATAACAAAAGCCGGGATTTCTTCTTTTTGCAGCGGCAGGATCCCAATGTCATTCTACGCGTTGTGCTTGCTCTTGTGCAGGAGAAGATGCCCAGATATGTGGATGCAAGACCTACAGATATTCAGGTACTGACGCCTATGCGAAAAGGAAGCCTGGGAGTGGAGAACCTGAACGAGATGCTTCAGAGATATCTCAACCCGCCATCTCCTGAGAAAAATGAAAAGGAGACTGCCAGAGGGCGGTTCCGCGAAGGCGATAAGGTTATGCAGATTAAGAATAACTATCAGATCGAGTGGGAAGCAAGGAACCGCTATGGAATCGCCATCGACAAAGGAACGGGTATTTTCAATGGAGATATGGGAATCGTGCAGCAGATCGACCTTCTGGCAGAGACCATGGAAGTGCTGTTTGACGATTACCGCACAGTCACCTACAGCTTCCAGATGCTGGAAGAACTGGAGCTTGCCTATGCGGTGACGATCCACAAGTCCCAGGGAAGTGAGTACCCTGCAGTGGTGATCCCGCTGCTTACAGGGCCGCGGATGCTTATGAACCGAAATCTTCTGTATACAGCAGTTACAAGAGCACGCTCTTGTGTGACACTGGTGGGAAGTCCGGAGACGTTTGCACAGATGATCGACAATGCCAGCGAGCAGACCCGGTACAGTGGACTGTATGACCGGATCAGAGAGGTGGAAGGATGCGAATAAAAGAAACTTTAATAGGACTTTTATATCCAAAAAGATGTCCGGTGTGCCATGACGTGGTAGAGGACAAGGGGGAGCTTGTCTGCAGGATCTGCAGAACGAAGCTTCCCCTTGTACGGCAGCCTGCATGCAGGAAGTGCGGCAAACCGCTTCTGGAAGAAGAGCGGGAATATTGTCAGGACTGTACCAGAAAGCATCATGAGTACCGGCAGGGACGGGCAGCATTTATATACGATGAGAGGATGCGTCACTCCATAGCAAAGTTCAAGTATGAAGGCAGACGGGAATATGCTGCATTTTACGCAGAAGAGATTGTAAGAAGCTGTGGAAGAGAAGCCGCACTCTGGCAAGCACAGGCATTGGTTCCTGTTCCGCTGCATCCATCCCGCAGACGGAAGCGGGGGTTTAATCAGGCAGAGGTGCTGGCAGAGGAACTGTCACGATGGATGGGGATCCCTGTGGAACGTAAAATATTGATCCGCAGCAAGAAAACCAGAGCGCAGAAGCAGTTGAACGATCAAGAACGTGTATCAAATCTTAAAAATGCCTTTTCTGTCAGAAAAGGATCCATTCTCCCTAAGACAATCATATTAGTAGATGACATTTATACCACCGGCAGCACGATTGATGAAGCGGCAAGGGTATTGCTGGAAAATGGTGCACAGACTGTATATTTTTTATGCATTTGTGTTGGAAGAGGAAGTTAATTGTGTTATACTATAATTTATATGAGGTGGAGACAGTAGTATGATTAATGAAGAGAAGGTCATTTTAATGACACATGCCTCCCTCTATGAGAATGGAGAAGGCAAGAAACAGATGAAGATCGCCGACTACTACAGACATGACTATATCAGCGTCAGGCTTCTGCTCGGCTGGTTCTGGGGAACGGTCGGTTTTGCTGCCATGCTGGCATTATGGGTCTTCTGCAAAATGGAATACTTAATGGAAAATCTTCATAATATGGATCTTAAGGGATTTGCAACTACGATCGTTGGGCTGTATGTGGCAGCAATGGTCATATACTTAGGATTCCTCTATGGAGTCTATTCGTTCCGCTATCAGGCGGCTAAAAAGAGTGTGGGAGCATATTCCCATACGCTTCAAAAAATCTCTGGGATCTATGCAAAAGAGGAGAAAATGAAGGATGCTGGATCTCTGACGGAGGAAATGGACCATGACGGAACTACTTGAGATGAAGCAGCGGCTGAAGATCTTTTACGGAAAATATGATGTATATCTGAAGCCTGCGTTAAAATTTTTACTGGCATTGTTTGCCTTTTTCATGATCAACGAACAGATCGGATTTATGCAGAAGTTATCGGGACCGGCGGTGTCTTTATTGCTGGCACTTCTGTGTTCTTTTCTTCCGGTCAATATGATCGCAGTATTTGCAGGACTTTTAGTGTGTGCCCATGCATATGCACTGTCACTGGAAGTATTCGCCATGGCAGCCGGGCTTCTGGCGGTTATGTATATTCTGTATTTCAGGGTATCGCCCAAATACGGATATGTACTGGTGCTGACGCCCATAGCATTTTTGCTGAAGATTCCATATGCGATTCCGCTGACCATGGGACTGCTTGGCGGACCGGCCTGTGTGGTGCCGGTAGCCTGCGGAACGGTTTTTTATTATTTGATTTATTACATGAAGAACAATGAGGCCATGCTGGCAAGCTCGGAGACCGAACAGATGACTTCCAGACTTAGTTATCTGGTGGAAAATGTGCTGAATAACAAGACAGTGATCCTGACAGTGCTGGTATTTGCCGTTGTCCTGATGATCGTCTATGCGATCCATCGCCTGAGCGCAGATCATGCATGGCATATTGCGATCGGAGCCGGAGCGGTGACGAATATAGTCCTGTTCCTGGTAGGAGCACTTGTGATGCAGGTGAAAGTGCCGATCATTCAGCTGATTCTTGGTACGCTGGTGTCCATCGTGATCGCCATGGCTGTGGAGTTCTTTGTATTCAGCGTGGACTATTCCAGAACAGAGTATGCGCAGTTTGAAGATGACGAATATTATTATTATGTGAAAGCTGTTCCGAAGATGTCGATTGCGGTTTCGGATAAGCAGGTGAAGAGGATCAACACCAGACACCGCACCGGTCAGCGGAAGCGTCACTAAGCAAAGTATAAGAGGAAAAACAGACAGAAAGGTTGTGAAGAGATGATACCAGAATGGATGGATCAGTATGTGTCCATGGCGGCATTGAATATTACTTGGTCAGATGTGGTCGAGATTCTTATATTGGCATTCATTATTTATCATGTGATGATATGGATCAAATCAACCCGCGCCTGGAGTCTGATGAAGGGATCTGCGGTTCTGTTTGCGCTGCTGATCCTGGCATATGTGTTCCATATGAACACGATACTGTGGATCGCCAAGAACTTCTTCAGTCTTGGAATCATGGCGGTCATTGTAGTATTTCAGCCGGAACTTCGCCGGGCCCTGGAACAGCTGGGTGAGAATAACCTGCTGACATCCATCGTGCCTTTTGACAACAGCCGGAAAGTAGAAGAGACGTTGACAGACCGCACCATCGGAGAACTGGTAAAGGCCTGTTTTGAGATGGGAAAAGCACGGACAGGAGCATTGATCGTTCTGGAACAGGCAGTAAGCCTGCAGGAATATGAGAGAACGGGGATCTCTATTGATTCTCTGGTATCCAGCCAGCTGATCCTGAACATTTTTGAGAAAAATACACCCCTTCATGATGGTGCGGTGATCATGTCAGGCAACCGGATCCGTTCGGCAACCTGCTATCTGCCGTTATCAGATAATATGACGCTTAGCAAAGCATTGGGAACCAGACACCGGGCGGCAGTCGGTGTCAGTGAAGTCAGCGATTCTCTGACTATCGTAGTGTCTGAAGAGACTGGTTCTGTATCGGTGGCAAGAGGCGGAAGACTTTTAAGGAATCTTAATCAGGAGCAGTTGAAGAAGCAGCTTCAGGCACTGCAGCCAAAGACCGATGACAGCCGCAAGATCAGGCTCTGGAAAGGACGGGGAAAGAATGAAAGCAAAGATATTTGATAATCTGTTGTTTAAGATCCTCGCATTGCTCATGGCAGTCCTTCTGTGGGTCGTTGTGGTTAATATTGATGATGCGGTGTCTTATAAGAAGATCAGTGGTGTGAAGGTCAATCTGATCAATACAGATGTGCTGACGTCCCAGGATCAGACAATCCGGGTGGAAGAGGGAACCGATATCGTGAATCTGACGGTCTATGCCCGTTCCTCTGTGTTAAAGAGTCTGAAAGCAGAGGATTTTTTTGCCACTGCGGATGTGAAGAAGGATCTTCTCTATGACAACATGGTGAAGATCGGAGTCAGCTATGTGGGAAGTCTGCCATCCAGCAGCATTCAGAAGATTGAGCAGGATCGCAGCAATGTGCTGGTCAGCATTGAGAAACAGGTGACCGAGCAGTTCAAGGTAACTGCCAAATATACAGGAGAGCCCAGTGACGGACTGGTACTTGGTTCTCTGGTTCCGGAGCAGTCTCTGGTAGAGATCACGGGACCGGAATCGGTGGTTGAGAAGATCAAACAGGTAGTAGCAGAGGTAGATATTACCGGAATTACTGGTACGGCAGTGAGAAGCTGTAGTCTGAAGCTTCAGAACAGTGATGGGGATGCTATTGAGGGCACTTACCTGGATTATGTAGGTAAGAACGGGGATTTTGAAGTGACGGCAACTACATTGAGCACCAAGCTGGTAGGCATCAGCTTTGATGTGAGTCAGGCAGCACCGGAGGGTTATGGGCTGTTATCCATTTCCTATAAGCCGGAGACTGTGACCATTGCCGGAGAGAAGACAGCACTGACCGCTATCTCGAACCTGGAGATCCCGGCGGAAGCATTGAATCCGGAAGGCCAGACCGGAAGTGTGCAGAATACGGTAGATATCAGTCAGTATCTGCCGACAGGCATTCAGATTCCGAAGGAAGATGATAAGAGTATTGTGGTGACTATGGAGATCCAGGAGCTTGAGACTGTGGATTATGCATTTGCACCGGCGCAGATCAATTATGACAATCTGCCAGATGGACTGACCGTGGACAAGGATGAGAGCCATACACTGGAGATCCCGATCCGGGGCATGCAGCACGATCTGGCGACCCTTTCCATGGATGCTGTGGAGGTTCATGCAGATCTGAGCAGTTACAGGAAAGCAGGTACTTATACGGTGCCGGTGGCCGTCACATTACCGGATGGATTTTCCTGTCCTTCCGATCTAACGGTGGATGTAAAGCTTGAAAAAGCAGATTAAAAAGAAGGAAAACAGATGAGACAGGGGAACTGCGGATAACAGCATCCCCTGCCTTTGTTGTTACATGAGGATGTGAAAAATGCGGAATCTGGAGAACAAGAAAAAATATCTGGCCATCTGGCTGCTGATCTGTCTGGCCGTGGTACTGATAGGTACAGCGATCCCGGTAAGAGAGGCACGGTCTTTGGGACTTTCCGGAGCCAATCAGGCCAATTTAAAATCAGCAACAGAAGAACTGACAGAGGGACATGAGCTGATATTTCAGGTGGACATGCCTTCGGAGACAGCCAGTCAGATTGGATTTTTCTTTACAATAAATAAACATCAGTTTACAGAAGGCGAGCTGTCGATCTGTGCATACGACGGGGAGAAGCAGATCGGTAAGACCGTTACTCCACTTACAGATATGGAAGCAGATCAGTTCTTGTTTGTGAAGTTTTCCCGTTGTCCTAAGACTCTGACAGTGCGGATATCTTCTGACGCGCCGGAGGCAGGACCTTCTGTGTGGCTCAATGAGGTCACGGTCAATCCGGGAACGGCACAGATGGATGGAGGATCTATAGAGAAAAGCCTGGTCTACAATCTGACATATACCGTCATGGTACACAGGTTCCAGAAGCCGATGCTGATCGGACTGATCCTGCTGCTGGGAGGTATCGGTGTCTACGGAGCAGGCGGATTTGTACGACCTGTGAAAAAGGAAAAGATAAAGCTGCCAAAGAAAAAAGGCAATCGAGTACGTCAGATGATCGGTCTTGGCTGTACCGTGCTGGCAGTGGCACTGATCTTCTTCTATCTCTATGATACGAAGATCCGGATCGCGCAGAATACAACAGAGCGGGTAACAATACTGGAGCCAGATGGGGAGACACAGGAAATCACCGAAGAGAACGCATATTATCGACAGCTGGTGCATCCAGAACAGGGTTCACTGACAGGTCTTGGCGTGCGGTTCTTTGTGGAAGCGGATAACACATTGACGGATGAGGGAATCATGCATGCCAGAGTGACAGATCTGTCGACAGGACAGGTCATGTGTGAGACAGATGTGGCTGCATCCTCCTTTATTTCCGGGGAATATGTGGGACTTCTGTTTGACGACTCTCAGACTGGCGTGGCAGATCATGACTATGAGATCGAGCTTACTTTTTCGCCGGAGCTTCTGAACCGGGGCTTAAGTCTGATGACCAGCGAGGAAGGAGCCTGCGTCTGTGCGTACCTTTATTTTAATATTTTCCTGAAGAAATTTTTCTTCTTTTTATTCCTGAGTGCTGAAGCATTTGCCTGCCTGTTTGTATATCTGACTTTTATACGGAAGACAAAGCTCACCACCGTATTTTTAGTGACGGTACTATTCCTGGGACTGGTGTACAATGTGCTTCTCACCCCACAGATGGTGCCGGATGAAGCGAAGCACATAGATATGGCTTATCGGTATAGCAACGAGTTGCTGGGATACGAATCTCTGGGAGATACTACCTGCCTTATGAGAGCAGACGATGCGGCCATTGATTTTACATCCTCGCCGACTATTCATAATTACAGAAATGTATATTATGGACTATTCTCTAAAGTGACAGATGACCGGATGGTAGAGACAGAGATCAACAGTAATATAGAAGGTAGCTTTCTATTCTATGCGCCGGCGGTACTTGGCATGACGTTCGCCCGCCTGCTGGGACTGGGAACGGTTCCGATGCTGCTGATCGCCAGATACTTGAATCTGGTGGCATTTGCCCTGCTGGCATGGTTTGGCATGAAGCATCTGCCATTTGGGCAGATGACCTTGTTTGTGCTGGCGATGTTACCGGTCAATCTACAGCAGTGTACATCCTTTTCCCATGATGCAATCACCCATGGGATACTTCTGCTCTATGGATGCCTTTGTCTGGAAGCTATTTACAAGGAAGAGAAGATGACCGGCCAACGGATGCTTCTGCTGGAAGTGATGGCATTGCTTCTGTTGTACTGTAAGAATGGAAGCTATGTGCCGCTTTGCCTGCTTCCAATACTGATCCCGGCGGTTCGGTTTGCCGGAAAACGGGAAAAATATCTGTCTGTGGGGGCGCTGGCAGGCATTCCGCTGCTTGCATTTGCAGGAAAGCATATGACAACAGTCAGCGGAATCGTCACGACGACCGCGGCAACCAGCGTGGTCAGCACCGGAGATGGAACAGAATTTCTGACCGGTTATACCATTGGATATTTTCTGAAGGATCCGTTGGAATTTGTCTATATGATGGCAAATACATTTTTTGATAAGATTGGATTTTATCTGGAGTCATTGGTGGGTTATAAGCTTGGCTGGGTGGAGATCGAGACCTCTATGTTGGTGGTTCTGCTGTTCTGGTTCCTTTTGTTCTTGACGACGCTGGATACACAGGAGAAACAGGTGCGGATCCGCGGTTTTGAACGGTTCTGGATGATCTTCCTGTGTCTGGGTTGCACAGGGCTCATTCTTCTTGGCATGTTGTTCCAGTGGACACCTATGGGACATGTCTCCATTGAAGGGGTGCAGGGAAGATATTTTCTGCCGTTTATGCTGATCCTTCTGACAGCCGCAAGAGGCAGGTGGATCAGTCTGACCACGCGGATCGACCGGGGAATTGCAGCAGCTGCTGTGGCTGGCCAGCTTCTGACGATCATGTATGTGATCAAACAAGTGACGACGGTTTAACCTAAGAAAGAGGATAGATTATGGATAAAAAAAGACTGGCAATCAATATGGCTGCCCAGCTTCTGGCTTTTGCAGTCAATATGGGAATCAGCTTTTTCCTGGCACCCATTATTGAGGCGCAGATGGCAAATACGTACGGATTTGTGACGCTTGCCAATCAGTTTGTACTGTATGCTCAGATTGTAGTATCGGCGCTCAACACCATGGCAAGCCGTTTTGTGACGATTCACATTCATCGTGGGGAAGAGCAGGAGGCGAGAGAATATTTCTCCTCTGTATTTTTCGGAAATGTGATCATGGCTGGCATTTTCCTGCTGCCGGCGCTGGTGATCGTGATCTTTATGGGGAACTTGCCGTTCCTGCATGTTCCGGTGGATGCTCTGCATGATGTACAGCTGTTGTGGGCGTTTGTATTTTTGAACTTTTTCCTGAGTATTATCATGTCTATTTACAGTGTATCCACTTACGCCATGAACCGGTTGGATCTCACATCCATCCGAAGCATGTATGCGGATATTTTAAGAATTATTTTCCTGTTTGGAACATTTCTGTTGTGGAGACCGGCTCTGTGGCTGGTGGGTGCAGCATCTCTGATCAGTACCTGCTACACAGCGTTCTGGAACCGCAGATATACGAGACAGCTTCTGCCAGGTATCACGGTGCGTCGGCAGGACTTCCGGTGGAAAAAAGTGTGGGAGCTGATCTCTCTGGGGGCATGGAATTCTCTGACCCGTCTTGGACAGCAGCTTCTGGACGGTGTGGATATTCTTCTGTCAGGTGCGCTGATCCTGGATGAGAGTGCTTCCATGACCATGCTGTCTCTGGCAAAAATGGTACCTACAGCTATCTCCAGCCTGATGGGCACGGTAGTGGGTGTCTTCAATCCCCAGATCACCATCGCATACGCAGAAGGTGACAAGGAAAAGCTGGTGGACATTATCAAGAGCTGCAATCGGATCCTGATTTTTATTATGAGCATTCCCATTGCATTTCTGACGGCTTATGGAAGAGATTTCTACGCACTGTGGCAGCCAACGAAGGATCCTGATATGCTGCAGAGACTGTCTTTGCTGGCAGTAGGCGTGCTGTATGTAAGTATGAGTATTCAGGTACTCTATCATGTATTTATTATTACGAAGAAAGTAAAATGGAACTCTTTAGTGGTTCTGGGATCGGGAATCTGTTCTTCGCTCCTGTCACTGATCCTGTTGTCAAAGACAGATCTTGGCGTGGCCTGTTTCCCTCTGTCCAGCATGCTTACCGGAGTTCTCCGGAATATGATCTTTACACCGATCTATGCGGCAAGATGTCTGGAGATCCGCTGGAATCGGTTTTACAGTGATATTTTCCTTGGTTTTGCGTCCATTGGTACAATTACTGTGCTTGGACTTCTGTCCAGAATGATTGTTCCGATCCATTCCTGGATAATCTTATTGTTGACAGGCGTGGTCATGGGACCGCTGGCACTGCTGGTGAATTTCTTTGTGATCCTGCGTAAACAGGAGAGAAACATGGTCATTGGCATGGTTCGTTCCCGGCTGAAAGGAGAGGCTTAAAGAGACATGTACAGTGTAGTCATTCCGGTGTACAATGCAAAAAGCAGTCTAAAACGATGCGTGGATTCCTGGCTTGCCCAGAGCAGGTCAGATCTGGAGCTTCTGCTGGTGGATGATGGTTCCACGGATGGAAGTGCCGGACTTTGTGATGAACTGGCAGACAGTGATCCAAGAATCCGTGTGATCCATCAGAAGAACAGTGGAGTCTCCGCTGCACGAAATGCAGGAATTCAGGAAGCCTGTGGGGAGTATGTACTCTTTACAGACAGTGATGATTATGTGGCGGTGGATTATCTGGAAAAGATGGCAAACTGTGTGGATAGTGCCGGCGCAGATCTGGCCTTATGTGGATTTCATCATTTATTTGAGGGCGCAGATATTCCCAAAAGTCCCCGAAGCGGCGTCTGGGAACTGCAGCATTTTAAAGAGACGTTTCTGGAGCTTTACAGCATGAGCTATCTTAATATGCCCTGGAATAAATTATACCGAAAAGACTTGATGGGAACATTTGATACATCCTTAAGTCTTGGGGAAGACCTGTTGTTTAATCTGGATTATCTGAGCAGATGCAGAAAGATAGCAGTGCTTTCTGACAAGCTTTGTTATTATATTCAAGATCTTCAGAAGACCAGTCTTTCATCGGTGGTGAGAACGAACCGGCTGGAGCTGGCGCGCAGAGTCTGTGAGGCTGCGGAAGCATTCTACGAGAAGACATGGGGAGAGTGCTGTCCGAATGGGCAGATCTTTACACGCTATATGAATGAAGTACTGGATGAATGTGAAAAGCTGCCCCTGCAGAAAGAACTATCTTATCAGGAGAAGATTGAGACGATCCGACAATATGCTCAGGATGACTGGGTGAGAACCCGTGGAGGAGAAGCAAGGCTTACTCTTACGGATTACCGGATATTATTTCCGTTTCTTCGAAATAACAGACCCCGAATGGTCTATGCATTATGTGTTATGAGAAACTGGCTGGTAACGATTGTTCATTGGATACGGAGGAGAGAAAGATGACAGAACCTTTAATCAGCATCATAGTACCGGTGTACCGGGTGGAAAGCTATCTTTCCCGTTGTGTGGACAGTCTGCTTGCACAGACCTATCAGAATCTGGAAATCATCCTGGTGGATGATGGGTCTCCGGATCAGTGCCCGCAGATCTGTGAAGATTATGCAAAAAAAGAGGAACGGATCCATGTGATCCATCAGGAGAACCGGGGGCTTTCCGGTGCCAGAAATGCTGGCATCGATGTGGCAAAAGGTGAGTATCTGGCATTTGTGGATTCTGATGATTATGTGTCGGATGACTATATTCAGGTTATGTATGATGCGATCAAGGCTACAGGCTGTGCAATCAGCCAGTGCCGTTTTACTTATACAAAGGGAGAAAAGCTAAAAGAGAACCGTGGAACCGGTGCTTTTCGAATCTATCGCGGCAACAGCCTGATGGAAAAGCTTTACGGAAATGAAGAGGAAGCTACCTGGTTTGTGGTGGCATGGAACAAGCTGTATCGCAGGGATCTCTTCGAGACCATCCGTTATCCGGAAGGCAGAATCCATGAAGATGAGGCGACCACCTATTTGCTTTTTGATGAGGCGAAGAAGCTGGTATTTGTAGATCGTGTGTTATATGGATATTTTACAGAAAATACAGGAAGCATTACAGCTATATTTTCCAGAAAACGGCTGCAGTGGCTGGAGGCGCAGGAGGAACGGATCAGATTCTTTGATGAGCATGGATATACCGGTCTCATGCCGTCTGCTTATCGAAAATTATGTGATGCATGTATTACTTTTTATTTCCGTTGCACAGATAATGTGGAAGAAGCAGCAGCGCTTAAAAAGGAACTGAAGGACAGACTGAAAGCTTATGAACAGCAGGGGGCAGAATGGATCGAAAAGCTTCCGGCAAGGACAAGAATGGGATATAAACTGTTTGAGATCTGCCCGGCAATTTACGGAAAACTGCTGAGTCGGATGCAGGAGGCAGGATGAGAGAGAAGATCAGTGTGATCGTGCCGGTGTATGGCGTTGAAAAGATGCTGGCACGCTGCGTGGAGAGTATTCTGGCGCAGACCTATGAAAATATAGAATTGGTGCTGGTGGATGATGGATCTCCGGATCAGTGTCCGGCGATCTGCGACCAGTATGCAGAAAAATATAAAAATATTGTGGTGATCCACAAGAAAAACGGTGGACTGACTTCAGCCTGGAAAGCAGGCGTGACTGCTGCTACTGGTGATCTGCTTGGTTTTGTGGACAGCGATGATTGGATCGATCCGGATATGTATGAGCGTCTGTATGAGACCATGGAGAGATACGACGCGGATCTGTCTATGGCAGGTCTGGTATTTGATTATGAAGATAAGAACTATCCTCCTCGCAGAGAGGGGAACCGTCTGGAGCAGGAGTTCTATGATGAACAGAGCTGGCATGCTTTATTTCCGGTACTGTTAAATGACGGCAGTTTTATCGGCAGAACGATCCAGCCATCCCGCGTGACCAAGCTGTTCCGGAGAAAGCTGGTGGAACCAAATCTTCCTCTGTGGGATGACCGGGTATCTGTGGGAGAGGATCTACAGATGGTATTTGCAGCGGCATTGGATGCCAGAAAAGTCTGTGTCGTGCAGGACTATTATCCCTACCATTACTGGTATAATATGTCTTCTATGACCGGCCAGTACGATGGGAAATATTTAGGAAAGATCAAACTGCTGCGGGAGAGACTGGAAGCTATTTCTGATGACAAGGGCATCTATGATTTTGCCCCACAGATCCGTAACGACTTTTTGAGTCTGGCAGTGATGGCGGTAAAAAATGAGATCTGGCGGAACAAGAAAGATTCTGTTGAACAGATCCTGAAAAATGTACGGAGCATGTGTAAAGACCCGCAGGTGCAGGAAGCGGTGGAGCATCATACGATGAATCAGATTGGAATCTCAGTGAAACTGTATCTCTTCTTTATAAAACATGCCCTTGCCCTGCCCTGTTATCTGGTTACAGAAATATTTTTCTCACTTTATTATGGAATATTTGCAAGAATTCAGAATCGGAGGAAACATGGATAGAAAACTGATTTTTTTAGATATAGACGGAACGATTCTGGCACATGGGGAAGAAGTACACCCGGCAGTGCTGGAGGGGCTTCGGAGAGCAAGAAATAAGGGACATATGGTATTTATCAGTACAGGTCGGTCTCATGGCAGTGTACCTCCTGAGATCCTTGATATGGAGACAGATGGTCTGATCTGCAGTGCAGGAAGTGATATCTGGATCCATGGACAGCGTGCGTGGAGTGCGGCACTGGACACAGCACTCGTGGAGAAGGCCTGTGAAGTGCTGGATCGTCTGGATGCGATCTGTCTGCTGGAGGGCAGTGAGAATATCTATATGTCAGAACGCGGAGGCGATTTCCTTCGTGAAAAAGACAAGCCAGGAGATAACTCTGAGCTGGCCAGATGGAAATTCTATTTCCGGACAGCAAGGAATCTGCTACCGATCAAAGAATGGCACCAGACGCATATACCGATCCCGAAGGTGACTTTTCTGGTCTGGGGAAAAGAGCGGATGGAGCAGTTGATTGAAGAACTGAAGCAGGATTTCTACATCGCTTTTTTTGAGACAACTACAGAAGGAGTATATAACGGGGAACTGATCTCCTTGACAGAGAATAAGGGAACAGCGATCCGAAGAACAGCAGAGCTTCTTCATGAAAATGCGGACAACACCATAGCATTCGGTGACAGTATGAATGATTATCAGATGATCCGGGATGCAGCCTGTGGAGTTGCCATGGGCAATGCAGATGAGAAGCTGAAAGCGATTGCAGACAGAGTCTGCGAGACTGTCTGGGAAGATGGCGTGATCTGTGAACTGAAGCGGATGAACATCATATAGCAATATAAAACAAGATCCATACACATAGCTGTTGAATATGTGTATGGATCTGCATCATTTAAAAACCATTTTCAATACAATTGTTAATCAGCGCTGGCGTATTCACCAGATGATTTCGGAAATCTTCAATGAGGATCTGGCGGTCCTCCATAGTAATATAATCTTTCTCCTCCAATGGGGAGCTGTTCACGGAGTACATCAGATATCCGGTGAATGCTTCTGACTGGAAATCATAGGCGGCCTCATCATGCATTCGCTCTTCTTCCTTTGCAAAAACAGAATCGATGATTTCCGGTGTAAAGGCATCTTCTTCCATCTGATAGATGAGATCCGTAAATTCTTTCTTGTATTCCGGATTTTTCAGCAATGCCGGAAGGATATTGTGATAATCGGCACTTTGGGTGGCCTGCTCAAAATTCATTATGACCAGATCAGAAAAACTGCCGATCCAGTCAAGGTCGAACAGGAAAAATCGCCACTTTCCATCCTGATAGGGAAGACCGTTATCTTTGCAGCGCCATACACGGAGATTATTATCCAGCCAGTCTCCATTGCCAAGCAGCAGATTTACGGCATAATATTGCAGGCATTGATGGACATCCAGCTGAGCTTCCACCTGTTCGATCACAGAAGGATCTGTCATATCTGCATTTTGCAGAAAATCTACAAAGGTCAGATAGGATGCAAGAATCTCTGGTCTGGATTGCGTACCGGTCTTTTCTTCTTCAAATACGGAGACTACTTCAATATCCTCTTTTTTCTCAATATTGTAGAGCTCTGCCAGAGCGTTGTCGGTCTTTGCCGGCATCAGGAAATAGGCACCCTGATACTCGCCATTGATATAGACAGCTGCAGGCGTGGTTGGGGATGCATCTACAATCCCTGCTTTTCTGGCCAGAGAATAACCAACGCTGTTGTGGATTCCGGTGGAGTCCATGGCAAGACGGATGGAATGAAGAATAAAGGAACTGTATTCCTGGATGGGCTTCGCAGTTCCATCCAGTGTGGTGCGTCCGTTCCACAGATCATAGGTAAATTTTGGATGCTGTTTATCGTATTCTTTTCTGGCGATCACGCGGAAGGATTTGCGGATCGCATTTCTGGATGTGGCACCGCTGATCCGAAGTCCTGCATTTTGAGCGATCAGAGGAGTTCCACTCTGGTCGTATACAAAGACCTGAATCTCACATTCGCCTTCTCTGCCGGAACACATATATCTGGCAGACAGAAGGCCATTCTCTTCACCGTAAAGGGTGTCATTATCTGCCTGGATCGAAACAATAAGTCCAGGAAAAGATTCCCGGCTGGCAAAGATGTCTTCTGCGTAAGTATCATAAGCTGCCCGGCTGTAAACCTCGCGTGCTTCCGGGGTGTCGGAGGCAATACGGCGAAAGCCAAAGCATGAGAAAAGTAAAACGAAAGACAGGATTAATAAAGAGAAAACGGAAAGCTTCTGTTTCATGATTTTATCCTTTGTCGATTGATCGGATTCAGAGTTACATATACAAAACTCTGAACTTATAATATAAATTTTATATAAATAGAAAGTAAAGTTCAAGGAAAACGCCGGAAAACTTTGTAAATGTGACAAAACAGGGATATTTGGTTTACCTTTGGTTGACAAATATCGTGTAAAATAATAAAGTTATCGAAAAAAGTGGAAGGAGATATGATGTGAGAAAAGAAAATCTCAATTCCGTAATAAACTGGATCTGTGCAGCATTGGCATGTTTTGCACTGATGGTGAGTATGAATGCAGATCTTGCCGGGATCGGCGCAGAAGCAGCAGGCGGCGGCCTGTGGACTCTGCTGGCAGCGAATATAAAAAAACTGGAATATATTCTGCCGACCTTCTCCTATCGGGACGCTTTTTTTGCATTGATGATCCTGTTCTTTTTCTATAAAGTTCCGTGCCGCTGGCCGGAGCATGTGCCGCGTCTGTCATGCAGGATTCCCGCGGTACTGGCAGCATTTTTTCTGGTATTTGGGTATAGCTTCCGCTATACCAACTCCTGGGATCTGATCTTTATGGATTCGTTCCATTTGCTGATCTCTGTGGTTGTGTTTGCAGGATATTATGTACTTGCAGTGCGTCTGTTTCAGATGGTGATCAGATATCTGTGCAAAAAAGCGCAGGAAAGTAATACATCCTGTGGAAAATGGACGACACTGCTCTTTGAGACTCATGCATTTGCAGGACCGCTGCTGGTAATCATGATTTTCTGGAGTCCATACATTCTGGCAAAATTTCCGGGAGCGTCCATGCCGGAGACGCTGGCAGAGATGCGCCAGTTCTACTGGGGAACCATCAACAACTATTACCCGCCGCTTCATACGATCATGCTGAGCCTGATCATGCAGCTTGGTAATCTGCTAGGTTCCTATACATTGGGATTTTTCCTGAACCTGGTACTGCAGCTTGCCATGCTCTTGTCTGCCTTTTCCTATGGGTTCCTGTTGATGAAACGATGGAAGACGCCGTATCTGTTCCGCTATCTGGCATTGGGCATCATCTGCATGACCCAGTTCTTCCCTATGGAATCTACGGTGGTGGAGAAGGACATTCCGTATACAGCCTGTGTTGTATTTTTGGTGCTTCTTCTGGCAGAACTGGTGCGGATCATAAAGGATTCGGAGCCACTTTCAAAGAAACAGATTGCAGGACTGATCCTTGTATGTCTGGGCACAGCAGGATTCCGTAATGAAGGCATCTATCTGGTGCTGGTATCCGCAGTGGCAGCGATCGCCTATGGCTGGTCTGTGATCGGAAAAGAGAACCTGAAAAAGTGGAAGAGTATTCTGGTTGCATTTCTGATTCCAGTGGTATTGATCCTGGGATACCAGAAGGTGCTTCTTCCGGCATGCGGGGTGGAGGATAACGGACCAAAGGAAGCATTGTCCATTCCTTTTCAGCAGACGGCAAGATATGTAAGAGATTATGGTACAGAGGTGACAGCAGAAGAGGCGGAGATCATTGGAGAGGTGCTGGATTATGAGAATCTGGCAGAACTTTATGATCCAATCACCTCAGATCCGGTAAAATATACCTACCATGCAGAGACAACAGGTGAGTTGCTCGATTATTTCCGCGTATGGGCGATCCAGCTTGTGAAGCATCCGGCCAATGCGGTGGAAGCGACCATGAACAATGCTTATGGCTGGTTCTATCAGGAAGGATATACGCAGAATTATATGATGACTTCCAGAATTGACGGGCAGGATGTGCGCTGGGAGATCAATCAGCCTGCAAAACTGGCCGGTGTCCGCCAGGTTATGGAACGGGTGGCAAAATTATTGTCCCGTGTGCCAGTGCTCAACTGGTTTGAAAATGCGGGAATGGTTTCCATGCTGCTGATTCTTCTGGTGGCAGTATGGATCGGTGCAGGAAAAAAACGGTATCTTGTGGCGGTAAGTCCATTGATCGTGGCGGTGCTGGTATGCATTGCTGGTCCGACATTCAATTATCAGATGCGGTATATTATGCCGGTGATGTTCAGTGTACCGTTTCTGGCAGGATTATTTGTGCAGAGTATGCGCGAATTGTAATAGAAGAGTACAAAGGAAGACATGATTAAGGCGGTGTAAGGATTTATTCTAAAAATTCTTACACCGCCTATTTAACTGTTATTTCCAATGGACTGTGACCTCATTTCTTGAAATCTATGTATTTATAGTCGCTTCCGACATTTTTTATTTTATCGTCTTATATGACTTTTCCAGTTTTCTCAACTGTTCATGTGGTTTTTTATTAACAAGGTATATTTCCGTTACCTTCCATATCACTTACATGTGATTCCTGTTATCTAAACAAGGTTCTTAATTAAATAAATGTTATTCAGTTTTTAAAAGTAATCTTCGTATGCCGGTGGACCGTACCATCCTTTCTGATATATTATGGGGTATTACGTTAAGTTTTGGTTGGACTCTCCTCCTTTTCATGCTCCGTTCGGTGGATTATTTTCTTTTTCGTTCTCTGTTGTTTTATGAGTTTATTATAACATGAAAAAATGATTTGTCAATATATTTTTATAAAAAATATAAATTATCTGATTTGAATAGAAAATAATAAAAATACACAGATAGAATGTGCGCCATAGACAAACACCTGTCATTGACAGAGCATAAAGCCTTTGGTAGACTGTTACGAGAACAGAAACGAGGTGTATCATGCAGTATCGTAGTGACAGAAAAGGAACGAAGCTCTCCGTTCTGGGATATGGGTGCTTACGGTTTACCAAAGAAAATGGAAAAATAGATATTGATAAAACGGAAAAAGAGATCATGGAAGCAATCCGTTCAGGTGTCAATTATTTTGATACCGCTTATGTGTATGGAGGAAGTGAGGCTGCACTGGGAGAGATCCTTGCACGTAATGGGGTGCGGGAGCAGGTCTATATTGCGACCAAGCTACCCCATTATCTGATCAAGTCCAAGACAGGTCTGGAGAAATGCTTTCAGGAACAGTTGAAGAGGCTCAGGACTGACCATGTGGATTATTATCTCATGCATATGCTCAATGATGTGCAGACCTGGCAGGGGCTGTGTGCCAAAGGTGTAGATCAATGGATCAGGGAAAAGCAGGCTTCCGGGCAGATCTGCAGTATCGGATTTTCTTATCACGGAAACAGTGCTAATTTCAAAGAGCTTCTGGATGCATATGACTGGGATTTCTGCCAGATTCAGTATAATTATCTGGATGAGCATACCCAGGCGGGGCGGGAAGGCCTTCTCTATGCAGAAAGCAAAGGAATTCCGGTCATTATCATGGAACCTCTGCGGGGCGGAAGATTAGTACAGCTTCTGCCGGAAGAGGCAAAGCTGTTATTTGCAGAAGCAGTGCCGAAGCGGACTCCGGCAGAGTGGGCATTTCGCTGGCTGTGGAATCAGACCGGGGTTACGGTGGTATTGTCTGGTATGAATTCGTTGGAAATGGTGCAACAGAACGTACAGGTGGCATCGGAATCCAAGGCAGGAGAACTGACAGGGGAACAGATGGAGCTTTATGAAAAGGTCAGACAGGAAATCAATCGGAAAATCAAGGTGGGATGCACTGCCTGCGGTTATTGTATGCCCTGCCCGAAAGGAATTGATATTCCTGGAACCTTCCGTTGTTATAATGAACTGTATACGGGAAGCCGTAAAGCCGGAAAAAAAGAATATCTGATGACCACAGCATTTCGAAAGAAGCAGAATCCGGCATCTGGTTGTGCTCAGTGTGGAAAATGTGAGCAGCACTGTCCGCAGCAGATTCCTATCCGGCAGAAATTAAAAGAAGCTTCCAGAGAACTGGAAGATCCAAGATATAAGTTTATGTCATTTGTAGTAAAGCATCTGCGGATCTGGCAGTAGTTTTTGATGAGAGACAGAAAGGATGAACAGAAGATGAAGAAGAATGTGACATTGATCGGTATGCCTGGTTCTGGAAAAAGTACAGTGGGAGTAGTTCTTGCAAAAGTGCTGGGGTATCATTTTGTGGATTCGGATCTGGTGATCCAGGAACAGACCGGAAAGCTTCTGCATGAACTGATCACAGAATATGGTGACGAAGGATTCCTGGAAATTGAAAATAAAGTAAATGCGGGTCTTCAGGTGGAAAGGTCTGTGATCGCCACAGGAGGAAGTGCGGTATTCGGAGAAGAAGCCATGGAGCATTTGCGAGAGATCTCTACGGTCGTGTATCTGAAGCTGTCTTATCCAAATCTGAAAAAACGTCTGGGAGACTTGAAGAAGCGCGGCGTTGTGCTGAAACCAGGTCAGACTCTGAAAGATCTGTTGGAATATCGGACTCCTTACTATGAAAAATATGCACATGTGGTAGTAGATGAGGAAGATATGGATATCCGTGGTGTGGTGGAGACGATCACCAGTCTTCTGGAAGAGGTGTAAGAACATCATCAGCGTAAACTGGATCTGCAAATCAGGGCTTGACAATTCAGAGGTTATCGCCTAGAATAGCCGTATATTGACAGGCGATGAAAAGAATAAGTAGTGATCCATGGGAAACCACAGAGAGCTGCCGGCAGGTGAGAGGCGCGGGAAAACAGGATCATGAATACCTCTTGGAGCTTCTCTCTGAAACAATTTATTGCGGGTAGGAGATGACGGCGGCACCCGATATCGTGCGAGGGTATCTGAAGGATGTTTGCGTATGCAAGAATAGTTGCATTTTCATTCAGACAGCATGTACCCGGTGAGGCAGTGCGTGTGAGCGTACTGTGAAAAAAGGTGGTAACACGGGATTCTATCACTCCCGTCCTTTGTAAGAAGGGCGGGAGTATTTTTATGCAAAAATATGTGGAAAGCTTCTGTCCGAGTCACATATTTCTATGGAGAAAAAAGGAGAACAAAGATGCAGGTTTATGACGAACTGGTAGCCCGGGGACTGATCGCCCAGGTAACAAACGAAGATGAGATCAGAGAGATGGTAAATAACGGAAAGGCAGTATTTTATATTGGATTTGACCCGACTGCTGACAGCCTTCATGTAGGACATTTCATGGCACTGTGTCTGATGAAGAGACTGCAGATGGCAGGCAACAAACCGATCGCCTTGATCGGCGGCGGTACTGCTATGATCGGAGACCCGTCAGGTCGTACGGATATGCGTCAGATGATGACGAAAGAGACTATTCAGCACAACTGCGACTGTTTCAAAAAGCAGATGAGCAAATTCATTGACTTCTCAGATGGTAAAGCAATCATGGTAAATAACGCGGACTGGCTGCTTCCGTTGAATTACATTGAGATGCTCAGAGACGTTGGAGCACACTTCAGCGTGAACCGTATGCTGACCGCTGAGTGTTACAAGAAGAGAATGGAGAAAGGTTTAAGCTTCCTGGAGTTCAACTACATGATCATGCAGAGCTACGACTTCTACATGCTGTATCAGAAATACGGCTGTAATATGCAGTTTGGTGGTGATGACCAGTGGTCCAACATGCTGGGAGGAACTGAGCTGATCAGAAGAAAGCTTGGAAAAGATGCACATGCCATGACTATCACTCTTCTGCTGAACTCTGAAGGAAACAAGATGGGTAAGACTGCCAAAGGCGCTGTGTGGCTGGATCCGGAAAAGACTTCCCCATACGAGTTCTACCAGTACTGGAGAAATGTTTCCGATGCAGATGTGCTCAAGTGCCTGCGTATGCTCACATTCCTGCCGCTGGAGCAGATCGATGAGATGGATAAGTGGGAAGGAAGTCAGCTGAACGAAGCAAAAGAGATTCTGGCATATGAGCTGACCAAGCTGGTTCACAGTGAGGAAGAAGCAAAGAAAGCGCAGGAAAGTGCACGTGCACTGTTCGGAGCAGGTGCAGGCGACGGATCTGACGCACCGGTTGCAGAGCTTTCCGAAGAGGATTTCAAAGACGGACAGGTAGATATCCTGACCATCGTGCATAAAGCTGGTCTGGCAGCATCACGTTCTGAGGCAAGAAGAAATGTACAGCAGGGCGGCGTGACTGTTGATGGAGAGAAAGTAACCGATATTGCTGCAGCTTATACCAAGGAGCAGTTACAGACAGGTCTTCTTGTAAAACGTGGAAAGAAGAACTTTAAGAAAGTGATCGTGAAATAAACATGGCAAGACAGGAAAAAGCAGGGCAGGCGCAAGTCTGCCCTCTTGCTAAAAAATGCGGTGGCTGTGATTATCAGGGAATCGCATACGAAGAGCAGTTAAAGAAAAAAGAACAGACGGTGAAAAAACTCATGAAGGGTATGGGTGAGATCCTGCCGATCATCGGTGCAGAAGATCCCTATTGTTACCGGAATAAAGTTCATGCAGTATTTTCCAGAAAACGAAATGGCGAGATCGTCTCCGGTATTTATCAGGAGGGAACCCATAAAGTGGTTCCGGTGGAAACCTGTCAGATTGAGGATCAGAAGGCAGATGCCATCATCGGAACGATCCGGGGACTTCTGAAGTCCTTCAAGATCAAGGTCTATGATGAGGATACGGATTATGGTCTGCTTCGTCATGTACTGATCCGTACCGGTGCGAAGACCGGTCAGATCATGGTGGTGCTGGTGACCCGTTCTCCGATCTTCCCGTCTAAAAATAATTTTGTCAAAGCACTGCGGGCAGTCCACCCGGAGATCAGTACGGTAGTCTTAAATGTAAATGAACGCAAGACTAGTATGGTGCTGGGGGCAAGAAATATTACCCTATATGGAAAAGGATATATAGAGGATGAACTATGCGGATGCCGGTTCCGGATCTCGCCAACATCCTTTTATCAGATTAACCCAGCGCAGACAGAGAAGCTTTATAAGACAGCCATGATGCTGGCGCGTCTGAATAAGAGAAATGTGGTGGTGGATGCTTACTGTGGAATCGGAACCATTGGTATGGTAGCGGCAAAGACTGTAAAAGAAGTGATCGGTGTGGAACTCAATGGCGAAGCAGTACGGGATGCAAAAGTGAATGCGCATCTCAACAATATGAATAATATTCGCTTTGTAGAAGGAGATGCCGGTGTATTTCTGGAAGGCATGGCTGACAGGGAAGAGACTGTGGATGTGGTCTTCATGGATCCGCCGAGAAGTGGAAGCAGTGAAGCATTTTTGCAGTCTCTGCTTGTGATCCGCCCGAAGAAGATCGTCTATATTTCCTGCGAGCCACAGACACAGGCAAGAGACTTGCAGGCTCTGAAAAAGGATTATAAAATAGAAGCGATTCAGCCAGTGGACATGTTCCCTATGACTGAGAAGATCGAGACCGTGGTACTGCTGACGAGAAAAGAGTAGCACAGAATAAGGGGTGTAAAAATGAATAAAACATACAGAATCCTGGTGATCAATCCAGGATCTACATCGACGAAGCTTTCCATGTTTGAAAATGAGACATGTTTATTTACAGAAGACGTCTTTCATGATTCATCGGTATTGAAGCGATTTCCGACTATCAATGATCAGCTGAATTATCGAATGGAAGTAGTTGATAAATTTCTGAAAGATGGAAATATTGACCTGGCCGGAGTGGATGCCATCGTTGGAAGAGGCGGTGGATGCTATTCCGTGGAGGGCGGTATCTACAAGATCGATGATCGTCTGATCCAGGATACCAAGGCTGCAAAGGGTGGACTTTATCATTCTTCCATGCTGGGTGTGCAGATGGCAGATGTGCTTCATAAAAAATACGGCGGTATCATGATCATGATGAATCCGCCTATTGTAGATGAACTTTGTGATCTGGCCCGTGTGACCGGAGTAGACGGCGTTTACCGTCGTGCAGTCTGCCATGCATTGAATCTGAAAGAGACAGCCAGAAGACATGCTATCAGCCTTGGCAAGAAATATGAAGACTGCAATTTCATCGTCTGCCATATTGACGGTGGAATCTCTATCACTGCTCACAAAAAAGGAAAAATGATCGATGGAAATGATGCAGGAGGTGGAGAGGGACCATTTACCCCGACCCGAATGGGAACCATGGCGGTGACAGATATTACCCGTTATTTCTGGGATAAGACACCGGCGGAGATGAAATCTCTCTGCAGCCAGACTGGAGGGTTAAGCAGTTATTTTGGAACATCCAACTCTGATACCATTCACAAGATGGTGGAGGAAGGAGACAAGAAGGCTGCCCGTGTCTGGAATGCCATGATCTATCAGGTAATCAAATATATTGGTTCTATGAGTACGGTACTGCAGGGAAAAGTAGATGGAATCGTGCTGACCGGCGGACTGCTTCGCTTTCCGGAGATAGAAGAAAAGATTCGCGAGAGCTGTGGCTGGATCGCACCGGTGACTTCCTACCCAGGTGAATTTGAGCAGGAAGCCATGGCATTTGGTGCACTCCGGGTACTTCGCGGAGAAGAGGAAGCGAAGATCTATCCAGGCAAACCAGTGTGGGATGGATTTAAGGATTGAAAATGAGAATCGTATCCTCATTTTGAATGGGTGGAAATACGGTGGGGTTCTCTTTTGATCAGTTGGCAGGGTTATTTATCAGATTCTTCACATGTTCGATGAAGATTTCAGCAGTACGTGACAACTGATGATTTTTATTCCAGATCAATGCATAGGAAGCTATGGCGTCCGGATGATCGATCCTGCGGATGCAGGAACCGGCATTTTGTGCCATATTGGAAATAGAAGCCGGATAGATGGCAACACCAACTCCACATCGACTTAATTCACAGGCGTTCATCATATGGGCAATACGACCTCGTATGACGGGCGTCTTTCCTGTCTCAATAAACCATTTATCAATCTCACTTTTCCGGGATTCGCGGGATGGAATCAGAAGCTCATAAGGAATAAGCTCTTCTGGTGTAAGTGGTTCATCCTTATGGAGAGCTAAGGGATGATCTTCCGGAAATACAGCAACCCATGGTTCTTGAAAGACGGGGAGAACTTCGTAGCCTTCTTTGTTATAAGGAGCAGTGATCATGGCCACTTCACACAGTCCCTTGGAGACTCTGGCATGTACATCATCGGTATTGCCGTTCCACAGATTGTACTGCACATGAGGATGTTTCTTCTGGAAAGAGGAGATCCACTGGGCAAAGAGCCGGGGACCACAGCCCTCCACGGAAGCGATATAAAGTGTGCCTTGCAGCCCCTCCTTCACTTCGCGAACTTCTTCAGAAGAGCGGCTGACCAGATCAAGAATCTGATTGGCATACTGAAGAAACAGTTCGCCTTCTTTTGTAAGGGTGATCTTATGGGGGCTTCTCATAAACAGCTTTGTATCAAGCTCCTGTTCCAGATCCTGAATCTGACGACTTAGAGGCGGCTGGGCAATGTTGAGCTTTTCTGCAGCTCTGGTAAAGCTCTTCTCTTCTGCAACTGCTTTAAAATAGCGGATATGGCGTAATTCCATAGCGTGGCTCCTTTACGAATAATACCTGAAAAGTATTGATATATTTTCATTATATATACCATGAAAATGAAATGCAAGAGATGGGTTTTTACAGCGTGTGAACAATATATGAATAATTTGTAAAAAAAGTTTGAAAAAGTTGTTGACATTTATGCTCGAGAATGGTACTATAGTCGAGCTGGCTGCGAGAACGGCTGGTAAGACACAGACAGTCAATCACATAACAACAAACAGTTTTGAAAAAATTAAAAAAGTTGTTGACAAGATACGACAGAGTGTGATAAGATATCAAAGTTGCTGCTGAGGCAACGAGATAGAACATGAACCTTGATAATTAAATAGTGCTTTGAAAATCTTCGAAAATTTGCGCATGAAATAAAAATGCAGCTTGCTAGCATTTTTATGATTGTGCACCTGCGAACGAAGTTCGCGGGCTTTGAACAGATTTTAAACGAACAGCTTTAACTTAAATAAGTCAAAGCAACCTAGAAACAGTAACGGATAGAACAGCCAAGTGTTGTTCTGAACG
>QUJQ01000008.1:97210-100178 GCA_003480725.1 Clostridiaceae bacterium AM27-36LB | reverse complement strand
AATGTTTGTGAACGCAAACGAAACCTGAACCAACATTCATAACGCTATATGAATGGTAAAGTTGGTTAAGCTAGAAAGAGCGCAGGGTGGATGCCTTGGCACTAAGAGCCGATGAAAGACGTGATAAGCTGCGAAAAGCTTCGGGGAGTGGCAAATACACTTTGATCCGGAGATCTCTGAATGGGGAAACCTGGCTGAGCAAACCTCAGTCGTCGTATGGTGAATACATAGCCATGCGTCGGGAACCTGGTGAACTGAAACATCTAAGTAGCCAGAGGAAAAGAAAACAACATGTGATTTCCAAAGTAGCGGCGAGCGAAATGGAAAGAGGCCAAACCGGCGTGCGTGCATGCCGGGGTTCGGACCGCGGAATTGATTCAGTGAGTTTAATGGAAAGGTTTTGGGAAAGCCTGCCAAAGAGGGTGAAAGCCCCGTACATGAAAGACGAGCTGACATGGCGGTATCCAGAGTACCACGAGACACGAGAAACCTTGTGGGAACACGCGGGGACCACCCCGTAAGCCTAAATACTCCTTAGTGACCGATAGCGCATAGTACTGTGAAGGAACGGTGAAAAGAACCCCGGGAGGGGAGTGAAAGAGAACCTGAAACCCTGTGTTTACAAGCTGTGGAACATCTTTATATGATGAACCGCGTACTTTTTGTAGAACGGTCCGGCGAGTTACGCTGGCTGGCGAGGTTAAGGACTGAAGGTCCGGAGCCGAAGGGAAACCAAGTCTTAATAGGGCGAGTTAAGTCAGTCAGAGTAGACCCGAAACCGGGTGATCTACCCATGTCCAGGATGAAGTTGCCGTAAAAGGCAATGGAGGTCCGAACACACATCCGTTGAAAAGGGTGGTGATGAGGTGTGGGTAGGGGAGAAATTCCAATCGAACCCGGAGATAGCTGGTTCTCCTCGAAATAGCTTTAGGGCTAGCCTCGGTTTAGTCTGCTGGAGGTAGAGCACTGAATTTCCTAGGGGGCGTCAAAGCTTACCGAAGAATATCAAACTCCGAATGCCAGCCAGATGATGACCGGGAGTCAGACTGCACGAGATAAGTTGGGTAGTCAAAAGGGAAAGAGCCCAGACCACCGGCTAAGGTCCCAAAGTACGTGTTAAGTGGAAAAGGATGTGGGATTTCAAAGACAACCAGGATGTTGGCTCAGAAGCAGCCATACATTCAAAGAGTGCGTAATAGCTCACTGGTCGAGAGGTCCTGCGCCGAAAATGTCCGGGGCTGAAACACGACACCGAAGCTGTGGAATTGACGAATGTTAATTGGTAGAGGAGCATTCTTAGCGGGATGAAGCAGTACCGAAAGGAGCTGTGGACTTCTAAGAAGAGAGAATGCCGGAATGAGTAGCGAGAGAGAGGTGAGAATCCTCTCGGCCGAATATCTAAGGTTTCCAGAGTAAAGCTGATCTGCTCTGGGTAAGTCGGGACCTAAGGCGAGGTCGAAAGACGTAGTCGATGGACAACAGGTTGAGATTCCTGTACTGCTGTATAACAGAACTGTGGGGACACAGAGGGAGAGTGCAACCCGGGAGTGGAAAGACCGGGGCAAGCGAGGTAGGAGTCACGTAGGCAAATCCGCGTGACAATCCGAAGGCGTGACGCATAGCGAAATCAAGTAGCGAATTGCATGAGCCAGCTGTCGAGAAAAGCCGCTATTGTTTGTACAGTACCCGTACCGTAAACCGACACAGGTGGATGAGGAGAGAATCCTAAGGCCGACGGAAGAAGCATTGTTAAGGAACTCGGCAAAATGACCCCGTAACTTCGGGAGAAGGGGTGCCCTGTGAAAGCAGGGCCGCAGTGAAATGGCTCAAGCAACTGTTTAGCAAAAACACAGGTCTATGCAAAACCGAAAGGTGAAGTATATGGGCTGACGCCTGCCCGGTGCTGGAAGGTTAAGAGGAGAGGTTAGCGCAAGCGAAGCTTTGAATTTAAGCCCCAGTAAACGGCGGCCGTAACTATAACGGTCCTAAGGTAGCGAAATTCCTTGTCGGGTAAGTTCCGACCCGCACGAAAGGCGTAATGATTTGAGCACTGTCTCGACAATGCATCCGGTGAAATTGAAGTACCAGTGAAGATGCTGGTTACCCGCGCCAGGACGGAAAGACCCCATGGAGCTTTACTCCAGCTTGGTACTGGGATTCGGTATTGCATGTACAGGATAGGTGGGAGACTAAGAAACGGTGACGCCAGTTGCCGCGGAGTCAATGTTGGGATACCACCCTTGCAGTATTGGATTTCTAACATGTGCCCGTGAACCGGGCAGTGGACAATGCCAGGCGGGGAGTTTGACTGGGGCGGTCGCCTCCGAAAGGGTATCGGAGGCGCCCAAAGGTTCCCTCAGAATGGTTGGAAACCATTCGCAGAGTGCAAAGGCAGAAGGGAGCTTGACTGTGACACCGACGGGTGGAGCAGGTACGAAAGTAGGGCTTAGTGATCCGGTGGTATTAAGTGGGAATGCCATCGCTCAACGGATAAAAGCTACCCTGGGGATAACAGGCTTATCACTCCCAAGAGTTCACATCGACGGAGTGGTTTGGCACCTCGATGTCGGCTCATCGCATCCTGGGGCTGTAGTAGGTCCCAAGGGTTGGGCTGTTCGCCCATTAAAGCGGTACGCGAGCTGGGTTCAGAACGTCGTGAGACAGTTCGGTCCCTATCCGGCGTGGGCGTAGGATATTTGAGAGGAGCTGTCCTTAGTACGAGAGGACCGGGATGGACTGACCTCTGGTGTATCGGTTGTTCTACCAAGAGCATGGCCGAGTAGCCAAGTCGGGAAGGGATAAACGCTGAAGGCATCTAAGCGTGAAGCCCCCCTCAAGATGAGATATCCCATAACGCAAGTTAGTAAGACCCCTTGAAGACGACGAGGTAGATAGGGCAGAGGTGGAAGTGCAGTAATGCATGGAGCTGACTGTTACTAATAGGTCGAGGGCTTAACCAAAATGGTTT
>QUJQ01000008.1:0-97200 GCA_003480725.1 Clostridiaceae bacterium AM27-36LB | reverse complement strand
AACCAAGATGGTTTAGGATAGGTTTAAAAAAGATGGATTTAGTATTTGACTGTATGCAGTTTTGAAGGTATAATAACTTCAGTATTCCTCGATAGCTCAATGGTAGAGCACACGGCTGTTAACCGTGGTGTTGTAGGTTCGAGCCCTACTCGGGGAGCTTAATAGAATGTGATGTACATGAAGTACAGAACGTGATATTAAAATTCATATCTGGCTCCATGGTCAAGCGGTTAAGACACCGCCCTTTCACGGCGGTAACAGGGGTTCAAATCCCCTTGGAGTCACTGCCTTTTAATTAGGGCTTTGAGTTGTATGCCGATGTGGCTCAATTGGCAGAGCAGCTGATTTGTAATCAGCAGGTTATCGGTTCGAGTCCGATCATCGGCTTCTTGGACCCATAGCTCAGTTGGTTAGAGCTTCCGGCTCATAACCGGATGGTCCCGGGTTCGAGTCCCTGTGGGTCCATTTTATATTGAGCATATGAGTCTTAAAAACGAAAAATGAATATGGCCCGGTGGCTCAGCTGGTTAGAGCGCCGCCCTGTCACGGCGGAGGTCGTGGGTTCGAACCCCATCCGGGTCGTTTGCAGTTTACTTCTGCAGATGCCGGCGTGGCGGAACTGGCAGACGCACAGGACTTAAAATCCTGCGGGACTTACCTCCCGTACCGGTTCGATCCCGGTCGCCGGCACTTGAAGTTTTTGCAAGTTTGTAGTAGTATTTGTTATATAATTTAATATGTGCGCGTAGCTCAGCTGGATAGAGCGTCTGACTACGGATCAGAAGGTCGGGAGTTCGAATCTTCTCGCGCACGTTTAAGATCATTTGGGTTGACCAAATGATCTTTTTTTTATATAATCTGCCTAAGAAAAGGAGATTCTATATGAATAAAGAACAATTTATTGACACATTGAGACGGGCTTTATATGGAAAGATTGATGACTATACACTGCAGGATCATATTCGTTATTACGAAGATTATATACGTCAGGAAATGGGAAAGGGGCGGACAGAACAGGAAGTATTGCAGGAACTGGGAGATCCAAGACTGCTGGCAAGAACTATCGTGGAGACATCTTCCCTGAAGAATCCGGATACTGTCTATACAGTTGATGAAGAAGGACAGAATTCTTATGGTACATCAGAAGATCGGGTAAAAGTTCATACCTTTACGGGATGGAAGGCAACCCTTCTGATGGTAGTGGTCGTGGCAGCGATCATTTTATTTGTTGTTGCTATCCTTGGACTGGCATTTTATCTGTTGCCGATCATTCTTGTAGTCGGGGCAGTGATCTGGTTGTTCCGGTGGCTGACCGGATCTGGAAGATTCTGACAGGATGATATTTTCCACAGTCAATGCATAATATGCCATGAGATATCCCATACTACCCCTGTAAACATTTCAATTACAGGAGGTTAAAGACATGGCTAATAACAATCGTTCTGCAAACAACGCAAGCAATAGCTCAGAAAATTACAGTAATTACAGCAATAGCAGCAATAGTGGAAGCAGCTCCAGCAAGAACTCGTCCAAATCAAAGAACAGTGCGAAAAACTCTGCTAAGAACGAGAAATCCGACAACAGCAGCTATTAAGACAACATCACAGAAAAGAGGTACAGGCAGTCAGCCCTGTGCCTCTTTTCACGATGGCAGCAAGAAACGCATATACTGGTTAATAAGGGAAGAAATGGATTGGAGTCAACTATGGAAACCATCTCGGCAAGAGAAATTGACCGTTATATATTTGATAAAAATTACTTACTGGTAGATGTGAGGAATCCATCAGAGTATCGGAAACAGCATATCCGGGGAGCTGTGTGTGTGCCGCGGGAATATTTACTTCAGCGTGTGCGAGGATTTGGAAAGATCATACCGGTGCTTTATTGTGACCGGGGAGGTTTAAGCATGCAGGCGGCCAGAGAATTGGAGGAGTATGGATACAGGGCAATTTCAGTGGTGGGAGGAATACAGGCCTACAATGGAAGGTATCTGGAATCAGACCTGAAGAAGAGATGAGACGGGAATGCATGATCCAAGGCATGAATCGCTTGACATAAGCTATGGAAAGAAGATAAGATACAATGAGTATATTAAGATTGTTATACAGGAAGGATAATCAATGAGCAAAATAGAATTAGTGGCGCCCTGTCATTTTGGACTGGAAGCTGTTTTGAAAAAAGAAATTCTGAATCTTGGATATGAAATTGTACGTGTGGAAGACGGAAGAGTAACCTTTGCCGGTGATGAAGATGCCATCTGCAGAGCGAATATTTTTCTGCGGACTGCAGAGCGGATCCTGCTGAAAGTAGGCCAGCTTCATGCAGTTACATTTGACGAATTATTTGAGGGAATCAAAGCGCTTCCTTGGGAGAATTATATTCCGTCAGATGGAAAATTCTGGGTTGCAAAGGCTTCCTCAGTGAAAAGTAAGCTGTTCAGTCCGTCTGATATTCAGTCTATTGTGAAAAAGGCAATCGTGGAGCGTCTGAAAGGGGTATACTCTCTGCAGTGGTTTCCAGAGACTGGTGCAGAGTATCCCATCAGAATTTCCTTTATGAAGGACGAGGCAGTTGTCTGCCTGGATACGACGGGACTGTCTTTACATAAGAGAGGATATCGTATCATGGTCAGCAAGGCACCGATCAAGGAGACGCTGGCAGCAGCTCTTCTGATGCTGACTCCCTGGCATAAAGACCGGATCCTGGTAGATCCTTTCTGCGGAAGCGGCACATTTCCGATCGAGGCAGCCATGATGGCAGCCAATATTGCACCGGGTATGAATCGTTCCTTTACTGCAGAAAAATGGACAAACTTTGTGGGACGTAAATACTGGTATGGAGCCATTGATGAGGCAAATGATCTGGTAGATGATCAGATTGAGACAGATATTCAGGGATATGATATTGATGGAGATATTATCAAAGCAGCCAGACAGAATGCAAGAGAAGCAGGTGTGGATCATCTGATCCATTTTCAGCAGCGTCCGTTGTCTGAACTGTCTCATCCGAAAAAATATGGATTTATCGTAAGTAATCCACCATATGGAGAACGACTGGAGGAAAAATCTCATCTTCCGGCATTGTATACAGAGATTGGAGATCGTTTTCGCGAACTGGACAGCTGGTCCATGTATCTGATCACCAGTTATGAGGATGCAGAGAAATACATTGGAAAAAAAGCAGACAAGAACCGTAAGATTTACAATGGTATGCTGAAGACCTACTATTATCAGTTCCTTGGACCGAAGCCGCCGAAGATGAACAGACAGGAGAAACAGTAAACTCATGGATAAGATTATATTTGCAACAGGAAATGAAGGTAAAATGAAGGAAGTCCGTATGATTCTGGAAGATCTTGGATTACCGGTATTATCCCTGAAGGATGCGGGGATTACTGCGGATGTGGAAGAAAACGGAACAACCTTCGAGGAAAATGCACAGATCAAGGCAAAGGCGATCATGGAAATGACCGGTGCGCTGGTGCTGGCAGACGATTCTGGTCTGGAAGTGGATGCACTTGATAAGGAGCCTGGAATCTATTCGGCCCGCTATATGGGACATGATACTTCCTACCATATTAAGAATCAGAATATTATCGACCGGCTGGAAGGAAAAGTTGGAGAAGAGCGCAGTGCCCGTTTTGTATGCGCGATCGCAGCTGCATTTCCTGATGGAAGAGTGCTGATTACCAGAGGCACCATGGAAGGCCAGATCGGCTATGAAGAAAAAGGGGAAAATGGATTTGGTTATGATCCAATCTTTTATCTGCCGGAATATCAGTGTTACTCAGCAGAATTGTCCCTGGAGGAAAAGAACAAGTTGAGTCACAGAGGAAAAGCCCTGCGCCTTATGAAAGAGAGATTACATGAAAGTTTTAATTGTCAGTGATACCCATGGAAGGGAAGATAATCTGGAAAAAGTACTGGAAAAAGAATCGCCTATCGATGCTATGGTGCATCTGGGAGATGTGGAAGGCTCAGAAGATTATATTCGGATCCTGACAGATGCTCCAGTCTATATGGTAGCTGGAAATAATGATTTTTATACGGATCTTCCAGGTCAGGCAGTGATTGATCTGGATGGATACCGGGTGTTTATTACTCACGGGCATGGTTATCATGTAAGCTACAGTCCGAATCGCCTGGTGGCAGAGGCACTGCACCGGAATGCACAGATTGCCATGTATGGTCATACTCATGTGCCTCATCTGGAACAGATGGAAGGTGTGATCGTTCTGAATCCAGGAAGCTTAAGCTATCCCAGACAGGCGGGGCGGGAGCCGAGTTATATCATTATGGAGACAACACCAGATAAGCAGGTTCATTTTGATATTCGCTATCTGAGAAAATGATATCAGAGCGGTCTGAAAAGGCATCTAAAAATAATTTGAAAAAAATGAAAAAAGTTGTTGACATTTAGCGAGTCGTCCTCTATAATAAACGAGTGTCCAAACGAGGACGACAGAGATGCAAGACGGGGTGTGGCTCAGTTTGGCTAGAGCGCCTGGTTTGGGACCAGGAGGCCGCAGGTTCGAATCCTGTCACCCCGATTGGGAAAATAAAATATGCGGGTGTAGTTCAATGGTAGAACACTAGCCTTCCAAGCTAGATACGTGGGTTCGATTCCCATCACCCGCTCTACCGGAAATAATTTTTCGGAGCGTGTGTCCGTAGCTCAGCTGGATAGAGCAACGGCCTTCTAAGCCGTGGGTCGGGGGTTCGAATCCCTTCGGGCACATTGAACAGTGACACGCTGTTTGTTATATGGTGGGTATAGCGCAGTTGGTTAGCGCGCCAGATTGTGGCTCTGGAGGCCTAGGGTTCGAATCCCTATATCCACCCTGAATCAAAGATAATGGGCTATCGCCAAGCGGCTAAGGCACAGGACTTTGACTCCTGCATTTCGCTGGTTCGAATCCAGCTAGCCCAGCTAGGGCACAACAAAAGAATATGGGGTATTAGCTCAGTCGGTAGAGCACTTGACTTTTAATCAAGTTGTCCGGGGTTCGAATCCCCGATGCCTCATTAAAAGGAATCCTTGAATACAAGGGTTCCTTTTTTCTGCACAAAGAAAATCCCCGAAAACCATAGTTTTTTCGACAGAATGCGACTGCTTTAGACTTTTTGTTTGCAAAAAAGATAAAAATATAAAAAAATTTATTTGTTTTGCCAATGTACAAGAAAAGAGTCAGCTTTTATAATAGGGAACAAGAAATGAGAACGATACCACGTAAGTCTCTTCCCATTTCCTAATTAAATAGTTATGGATGGTATTGCCCCCCCCTAATCCCCCTTAATGAATAAACCCTCCCTTTTTGATTATTCGATAAACGCAGTATCATCAATAAAAAACTTGTTACAGAAGAACCAGAGGTCCCCCGCCTCTGGTTCTTCTGTATCTTACGGAACTGGTTCCTTTTATAGCGGCTAAGAATCATATTCAATACTTTACATAAATTTTACATAAATATGCATTTGGACTTTACATATAGGTAATAAGATGTTATCAGTTATAGTAGATGAAGTCTGGAGAGGGGTCAGAAAAAATGGCATTGATTTATATTGTAGAGGATGATCAGAACATACGAGAGATCGAGAGCTTTGCACTGAAGAACAGTGGTTATCAGGTGCAGGGGTTTGAGTGTGCGAAGGATTTTTATCATCAGCTGGCAGAGAAGACGCCAGATTGTATTTTACTGGATATCATGCTGCCGGATGAAGATGGATTGGAGATAGTAAGAAAGCTTCGCGCCATTCCGGATACGAAGAAGGTGCCGGTTATGATGGTGACAGCGAAGACTACAGAGATCGACAAAGTAAAAGGATTGGATATCGGCGCAGATGATTACATTACGAAACCGTTTGGTGTAATGGAATTGATCTCCCGTGTGAAAGCATTGCTCCGCCGGAGCATGAATACTGAAGAAGAAAAATTCCTGTCAGCCGGGGATATTTTCCTGGATGGTGAGAAGCATATGGTCTATGTGAATGATGAACCATGTGAACTGACTTTTAAGGAGTATGAACTTCTGAAACTGCTGATTCAGAATCAGGGAATTGTTATGTCCAGGGATGTGATCATGGAACGGATCTGGGGCATAAATTTTGAAGGGGAGTCCAGAACATTAGATGTGCATATTAAGACGCTCAGACAGAAACTCAAGAGTGCCGGTGCATTGATCAAAACAGTCCGGAACGTGGGGTATATTATAGAATGAAACAGAAAATCCACAGAGAATTTATTCTGGTCGCATTGACGACTATATTGCTGACAACGGTGGTCGTGACAGCAGTATTCTATAGTTTTTTCAAAAAAGAGGTCATGGAAGAACTGTCCACCTGCGCAGAGGTTCTGAGCAGCACAGGTGTTTTTGAAGGAGCAAATGAGACGGATGCAGAACAGATCAGTGCCAGGCTGGGACTGGAACCGGTGAGAATCTCACTCATTAATGCAGACGGCACCGTGTTGTATGATGGAAACGTAAATATTGGTGGTCTGGATAACCATGGAAACCGGCCAGAAGTGCAGCAGGCACTGACGGAAGGTGTGGGGCAGTCTGTGCGAAGATCAGATACTATGGGACAGAGTGCGTTCTATTATGCGCTTCGTCTGGATGATGGGATGGTGCTGCGCGTGGCAAAGGAGACATCCAGTATCTGGAGACTGTTTGCCAGTGCTCTTCCGGTTGTAACGGCAGCAGCGATACTGATCTTTATATTCTGCTTCGGGCTGTCTGCCAGAGCAACAAAAAGTCTGATGAAACCGATTGAAGAATTATCGTATCACCTGGACGAATACGAGGAGATTCCTGTCTATAAGGAAATGCTTCCCTTTGTGAAAACGATTCAGAAGCAGCACGAGGACATTATGAAAAATGCCCGCATGCGACAAGAGTTTACGGCAAATGTGTCGCATGAACTGAAGACTCCTCTGACATCGATCTCTGGTTATGCAGAGTTGATTGAACATCATATGGCATCCCCGGAGGATGTACCGCGGTTTGCAGGGGAGATCCATCGCAATGCTACGCGGCTTTTAAACATGATCAATGATATCATCAAGCTGTCAGAGCTGGATGCAACGGAAAACAGCACACGGCCCATGGACAGAGTGCCGCTTTATGTCCTGGCGGAGAACTGTGTGGACATGCTTCAACTTCATGCAGAGAAACATCAGGTGACGTTGGATATGGAAGGTGAACCGTGTAATATCCTTGGAAATAAAGAAATGATCGAGGAGACGTTGTATAATCTATGTGACAATGCAATCCGATATAATAATCCGGGAGGAACGGTTCATGTGACAGTGCAGCCCCAAGGAGATAAAGTCCTCTTGAAAGTGGCTGATACAGGGATCGGTATTCCGAAAGAACACCAGAAGCGGATTTTTGAACGTTTTTACCGGGTGGATAAGAGTCGTTCCAAGGCAACAGGTGGAACAGGTCTCGGTCTGGCAATCGTTAAGCATATTGTGACACAGCATGGTGCTGAACTGAATCTGGAAAGTGAGCCTGGAAAAGGAACAACCATAACGATCCTCTTTGAAAATGCGGAGAAATCTGTTACAATGTAGCAGAACCTGCTGGTGTCTGTTCCGAGGGAGCAGCAGGTGAAGGCTGCAAGGAGGAAGAAATTTATGGAATATGTGCACCAGGCACAGTATTATGAGACGGATCAGATGGGAATCATACATCATTCTAACTATATCCGCTGGATGGAAGAAGCGCGGATCGCATACATGGATGAGATGGATTTTCCCTATAAAAAAGTGGAAGCAGCAGGAATCATCAGTCCTGTGCTGTTCGTGAATTGTGAATATAAATCCATGACGCATTTTGGGGATCGAGTTGCCATTGAAGTGAAGCTGGCATCCTTCAAGGGTGTGAAATATGAGATCGCTTATACGATGAGAGATCTGGAGAGCAGAGAAGTTCGTGCGGTGGCCATTTCCGGTCATTGCTTTCTGAAAAAGGACGGGCGTCCTGCAAATATTAAAAAAGAACTTCCATTATTATATGAAACCATGCAGAAGGAAGTTTCCGGAAAGGCATAAGATTATGGAAGGAAAAAGACAGTACCTGTTGGATGGACTCCGGGGGCTGACGCTGATCAGCATGATTCTTTATCATGGTATGTTTGATCTGTTGGAGATCTATGGGGTACATGTGAGCTGGTTCTGGAGATTACCGGGAATTATATGGCAGCAGAGTATTTGCTGGAGCTTTATTATCCTGTCGGGGTTCTGTTGGAATTTAAGCCGGAATCCTGTGAAGAACGGACTGGTGGTGTCATCAGGCGGTCTGTTGGTAAGTGCGGTGACTTGGATCTTTATGCCGGAGGAACGAATTACATTTGGAATTCTGACATTTCTGGGAAGTGCCATGCTCCTGCTGGTGTTGTTGAAGCCGTTGCTTGAACACATCCCATCGGTACTGGGGTTCCTTGGAAATGCAGTGTTGTTCTTTCTTGCAAGAGATGTTAATGCCGGGTATTGGGGAACGGAGGCATTTCGCCTGGGAGAAGTCCCTAAGAGCTGGTATCAGGGATGGATCAGTACATTTTTAGGTTTCCCACCGGAAGATTTCTTCTCAGGAGATTACTTTTCTCTGGTGCCGTGGATGTTTCTGTATTTGTCCGGATATTTTTTATATGATATCGTAATTGAGAAAAAGAGCTTTCAAAAGCTTATGGAAGTGAGAATAAAGCCGCTGGAATGGATTGGGAGGCACAGCTTGCTGATCTATCTTCTGCATCAGCCTGTTGTACTGCTGGGGCTGGAAGCATTCTGGTGCGTGAAAGATATGTTGTTTAAAGGATATGGGATATAGAATTAGATAAGAAAGGTTTTGGATTATGTTTATTGCAAATGAGTGGAAAGATTATGAGGTCATCGACTGTTCTGCAGGAGAGAAGCTGGAACGCTGGGGAGATTATCTGCTGGTTCGTCCGGATCCGCAGGTGATCTGGGATACAAAGAAGGAGCACAGAGGCTGGAAAAAGATGAACGGTCATTATCACAGAAGCGCAAAAGGTGGTGGGGAGTGGGAGTTCTTTGACCTGCCTCAGCAGTGGAGCATTGATTATGAACTTCCTTCTGGAAAGAAGCTCACATTCAATCTGAAGCCCTTTAGCTTTAAGCACACGGGTCTGTTCCCGGAACAGGCAGCTAACTGGTCCTGGTTTTCTGAGAAGATCAGAAATGCAGGACGGCCGATCAAAGTGCTGAATCTGTTCGCTTATACCGGCGGCGCAACACTGGCTGCAGCAGCTGCAGGAGCTTCTGTGACACATGTGGATGCATCTAAGGGAATGGTAGCATGGGCGAAAGAAAATGCAAGAAGCTCAGGGCTTGAAGATGCACCGATCCGCTGGCTGGTGGATGACTGTCAGAAATTCGTAGAGCGCGAGATCCGCCGTGGAAATCATTATGATGCGATCATCATGGACCCGCCTTCCTATGGAAGAGGACCCAAGGGTGAGATCTGGAAAATCGAAGATGCAATTCATCCGCTGGTGAAGCTGTGTGCACAGCTCCTTAGTGATGATCCGCTGTTCTTTCTGATCAATTCTTATACGACAGGTCTTCAGCCGGCGGTATTATCTTATTTGCTTGGAACAGAGCTGAAAAGATTCGGTGGACATGTGGATTCGCAGGAAGTCGGTCTTCCGGTGACTGAAAGCGGACTGGTATTGCCCTGCGGTGCAAGCGGACGTTGGGAGGCTTAACATGGGATATTTAATAGCAGAGACAACACGCGAGGAACGGGAGAAGATCGTTGCAGAATCTCTTGGAAATATAGAAGCAAACTGTGATGGATGCATGTCAGGACTTGCAGAGATGTACCAGGACTATATTGACGGAAAGAAAGAGCTCCGTGAGATCAATATGGAATTCAATGCCAGATATATAAAGGAAGATATCCGTCCGGAGCGGAGCGGTTGCTTCTATAGATAATAAGAAGCGGAAGCGTATATGCACCACGAGCAGAAGACACCTTGCCTGCCGGGAGCAGGGGTATATAGGGACGTTCTAAGTCATACGAGCCCTATATCCCCCTGATTTCGGCACTGCAAAGAGTCATTTTTGGTCATGTGCAATATATACAAAAACAGCCTGTAAACTTCGTAAATATTCATGAAAAAAATTCTATCATAAATTTCAAAAAAGTCTTGCCAAATCGAGATTTTTCCTATATACTAATTCATGTTGTGACATTGATAGCGATGAAGCGTGAGGTTGCCACGCATATGCGTGGGTTTTCCGTGGAGCGAATGTCAAGTTAGCAAACTGGCGACAAGTCACTGTACAAGTAAAGAAATCCTTTTAAGATAAAGGGAACGAAGTGTGAGATCCTCCGGGACACACACGGGAAAGTGTACAGTCACCGCTTGTCGTACTGGTAGTCTAAAGTACGAATAAGGAGGCGACTTTTTTTATGGCAAGTCAAGTAATGAGAATCACAATGAAAGCATATGATCATCAGCTGATCGATGCATCCGCAAAAAAAATCATCGAAACGGTGAAGAAAACTGGATCTAAGGTAAGCGGACCGGTGCCGATGCCGACGAAGAAAGAGGTAGTTACCATCCTTCGCGCAGTGCACAAATATAAAGATTCCAGAGAGCAGTTCGAGCAGAGAACTCACAAGAGACTGATTGATATCATCGCACCGACGCAGAAGACTGTTGACGCTCTGTCACGTCTTGAGATGCCTGCTGGTGTGTATGTTGATATTAAAATGAAAAACAAATAATTCCTGCGGCTAGAATGAACGCTTCGGCGTTCCGCTGTAGAGAGAACAGGAGGAAACAAGAATGAAGAAAGCTATCTTAGCTACAAAAGTCGGAATGACTCAGATCTTCAACGAAGACGGTGTGCTTACACCGGTTACCGTACTTCAGGCTGGCCCGTGTGTAGTAACACAGGTTAAGACTGTTGAGAACGACGGTTACAACGCTGTTCAGGTTGGATTCGTTGATACCAGAGAAAAACTGGTGAACAAACCGCAGAAAGGCCACTTTGACAAAGCAGGCGTTGCTTACAAGAAATTTGTCAGAGAGCTGAAATTAGAGAATGCTGCAGAGTATGCTCTTGCACAGGAGATCAAAGCTGACATCTTCGCTGCTGGCGATAAGATCGATGCAACAGCAGTTTCCAAAGGAAAAGGATTCCAGGGTGCAATCAAGAGACTTGGTCAGCACAGAGGACCGATGGCTCACGGTTCTAAATTCCATCGTCATCAGGGTTCCAACGGTGCTTGCTCCGATCCGAGTAAAGTATTCAAAGGAAAAGGAATGCCTGGACATATGGGATCCAAACAGATCACTATCCAGAATCTGGAAGTAGTTCGTGTTGATGCAGAGAACAACTTACTGTTGGTAAAAGGTGCGGTACCAGGACCCAAGAAAGCCTTAGTTACCATCAAAGAAACCGTTAAATCCGGTAAATAAGGTTTGAGGGAAAGGAGGAACACATAAATGGCAAACGTATCTGTTTATAATATGGAAGGCAAAGAAGTAGACAAGATCGAGTTAAGCGATGCAGTGTTTGGTGTTGAAGTAAACGAGCATCTGGTACACATGGCAGTCGTTGCTCAGCTTGCAAATAAAAGACAGGGAACTCAGAAAGCAAAGACACGTTCTGAGGTTTCTGGCGGCGGAAGAAAACCGTGGAGACAGAAAGGAACCGGACATGCTCGTCAGGGTTCAACAAGAGCTCCGCAGTGGACTGGCGGCGGCGTAGTATTCGCTCCGACTCCGAGAGATTACACCATCCGTCTGAACAAGAAAGAAAAGAGACTGGCTCTGAAATCTGTTCTGACCAACTGTGTAAATGAAAATAAATTTATCGTTCTTGACGAGCTGAAGTTCGACGAGATCAAAACTAAGAAGATGCAGGCAGTTCTGGATGCACTGAACGTATCCAAGGCACTGATCGTTCTCAATGAGAATGATGCAAATGTCGTTAAATCTGCCAGAAACATTGCTAATGTTCAGACGGCTCTGACCAACACCATCAATGTGTATGACATTCTGAAATACAACACTGTTGTTGTTACGAAGGCAGCTGTCGCAACCATCGAGGAGGTATATGCATAATGGCTGATATCAAATACTATGATGTAATCCTCAAACCGGTCATCACCGAGAAGAGCATGGCTGCTATGGGAGAGAAAAAATATACATTCCTTGTACATGTGGACGCAACCAAGTCCCAGGTTAAGGAAGCAGTTGAGAAAATGTTTGCAGGAGCAAAAGTAAAATCTGTAAACACCATGAACTGTGATGGAAAAAATAAAAGACGTGGCATGGTTACCGGTAAAACCGCTAAAACCAAAAAAGCTATCGTTCAGTTGACTGCAGACAGCAAAGACATCGAGATCTTTGAGGGACTGTAAGTAACAGCTTATAAAAACTATGTGCATACGAGCACGACAATATCGTAGACATCGAAAGGAGATAAAGTAATGGGAATCAAAACATACCGCCCATATACACCTTCCAGAAGAAATATGTCCGGTTACGATTTCGCGGAGATCACCAAGAGCGCTCCGGAGAAATCACTGGTTGTTTCTCTTAAGAAGAACGCTGGACGTAATGCTCAGGGTAAAATCACTGTAAGACACCGCGGAGGTGGATCCAGAAGAAAATATAGAGTCATCGACTTCAAGAGAAGAAAAGATGGAATCCCGGCAACTGTTGTTGGTATCGAGTACGATCCGAACAGAACTGCTAACATTGCACTGATCTGCTACGCAGATGGTGAGAAAGCTTACATCCTTGCTCCGCAGGGACTGAAAGTTGGAATGGTAATCATGAATGGACCGGAGGCAGAGGTTCATACCGGTAACTGCCTGCCGCTGGAGAATATTCCGGTTGGTACTATGGTTCATAACATTGAGTTATATGCAGGCAAGGGCGGCCAGCTGGTTCGTTCTGCAGGCAACAGCGCACAGCTGATGGCTAAAGAGGGCAAATATGCAACTCTGAGAATGCCGTCTGGTGAAATGAGAATGGTACCGATTAACTGCCGCGCCACTGTTGGTGTTGTAGGAAACGGCGAGCACAACCTGATCAACATTGGTAAAGCAGGTCGTAAACGTCACATGGGTATCAGACCTACTGTCCGTGGTTCTGTAATGAATCCGAACGATCATCCGCATGGTGGTGGAGAAGGAAAGACTGGTATCGGTCGTCCGGGTCCGTGCACACCTTGGGGTAAACCGGCACTTGGTCTGAAGACAAGAAAGAAGAACAAGAAGTCCAACAAGCTGATCGTTAGAAGAAGAGACGGCAGAACTTTTAAATAAGGAATAGGAGGTTTCACTAATGGCTCGTTCATTAAAAAAAGGACCATTTGCAGATGCAAGCTTACTGAAAAAAGTAGATGCGATGAACGCAAGCGGAAGCAAGGCTGTGATCAAGACCTGGTCTCGCCGTTCCACCATTTTCCCGCAGATGGTTTCCCATACAATTGCAGTTCATGATGGAAGAAAACATGTGCCGGTATACGTTACCGAGGATATGGTAGGACACAAACTCGGAGAGTTCGTTCCGACCAGAACCTACAGAGGACATGGCAAAGACGAGAAGAAGTCCAGACGTTAGTCGCTAAAATTTGGAAGGAGGTTTCATCTAATGGCAAAAGGATCCAGAAGTCAGATTAAAAGAGAAAGAAATGCCCAGAAGGATACCAGACCGTCAGCTAAGTTATCTTACGCTCGCGTTTCTGTCCAGAAGGCATGCTTCGTATTAGATGCCATCAGAGGTAAAGATGTACAGACAGCACTCGGAATCGTAACCTACAATCCGAGATACGCTTCTACATTAATAGAGAAATTATTAAAATCCGCTATCGCGAATGCGGAGAACAACAACGGAATGCACGCTGACACTCTTTATGTTGCAGAATGCTATGCAGATAAAGGACCGACCATGAAGAGAATCAGACCGAGAGCACAGGGCCGCGCTTATCGTATTGAAAAACGTATGAGCCATATCACCATCGTGCTGGATGAGAAGAAATAAGGAGGAACATCATGGGACAGAAAGTTAATCCGCACGGCCTCAGAGTCGGCGTAATTAAAGACTGGGACTCCAAGTGGTATGCTGAAGGCGACTTCGCAGACTGCCTGGTAGAAGATTATCAGATCAGAAAGTTCCTGAAGAAGAAACTGTACAGCGCAGGAGTTTCCAAGATTGAAATTGAGAGAACCTCCGATCGCGTTAAGATCATCATCTCCACTGCTAAACCGGGTATGATCATCGGTAAAGGTGGATCTGAGATTGAGAAAGTAAGAGCAGAGCTCCAGAAAATGACTACCAAAAAAGTAGTTGTAGATATCAAAGAGATCAAAAAAGTTGACAGAGAAGCACAGCTGGTAGCTGAGAACATCGCTCAGCAGCTGGAGAACCGTATCACATTCCGTCGTGCAATGAAATCCTGCATGGGACGTGCAATGAAGAGCGGTGCAAAGGGAATCAAAGCTTGCTGTTCCGGACGTCTGGGCGGAGCTGATATGGCTCGTACCGAGACCTACTCCGAGGGTACGATTCCGCTTCATACACTGAGAGCAGATATTGACTATGGATTCGCTGAGGCAGACACCACCTACGGTAAGATCGGTGTTAAGGTTTGGGTCTACAAAGGCGAGGTTCTTCCCAAGAAGGCAGCAAAGGAAGGGAGCGATAAATAATGTTAATGCCAAAAAGAGTAAAGCGCCGTAAACAGTTCCGCGGTACTATGACCGGTAAGGCGCTCAGAGGTAATAAGATTACAAACGGTGAATATGGTATCGTTGCTCTTGAGCCGGCTTGGATCAAATCCAACCAGATCGAGGCAGCCCGTGTAGCTATGACCCGTTACATCAAACGTGGTGGTAAAGTTTGGATTAAGATTTTCCCGGATAAACCGGTAACCAACAAACCGGCTGAGACCCGTATGGGTTCCGGTAAAGGAACTCTGGAGTACTGGGTAGCAGTAGTTAAACCGGGACGCGTAATGTTCGAAATCTCTGGCGTATCTGAGGAGATCGCTAAAGAAGCATTACGTCTCGCTACCCATAAGTTACCCTGCAAATGCAAAGTCGTTTCTCGTGCAGACTTAGAAGGCGGTGATAACAGTGAAAATGAATAAGTATGTAGAAGATTTGAAAGCAAAATCGGCTGCTGAGTTAAATACTGAATTAGTAGCTGCGAAAAAGGAACTTTTCAACCTGAGATTCCAGAACGCAACCAACCAGCTCGATAACACAGCAAGAATCAGAGAGGTTCGTAAGAACATTGCCCGGATTCAGACTGTTATCGCACAGAAGAACGCGTAAGTTTCGGAAGCTTCAGTTTGAGAAAGGAGAATAATCGTGGAAAGAAATCTTAGAAAAACCCGTATCGGTAAAGTGGTAAGTGACAAGATGGATAAAACTATCGTAGTTGCAGTAGAGAACCATGTAAAACATCCGCTCTACGGAAAGATCGTTAAAAAGACCTATAAATTAAAAGCACACGATGAGAACAACGAGTGCGGAATCGGTGATACCGTAAAAGTTATGGAGACCAGACCGCTGTCTAAGGACAAGAGATGGAGACTGGTTAGCATTGTTGAAAAAGCCAGATAAGGAGGATGTAGAAATTGGTACAGCAGGAAACAAGACTCAAAGTTGCTGATAACACCGGTGCAAAAGAATTGCTCTGCATCCGCGTTATGGGCGGCTCTACAAGAAGATATGCAAACATCGGCGATGTAATCGTTGCCAGCGTTAAAGATGCAACACCCGGCGGAGTTGTAAAGAAGGGTGATGTAGTTAAAGCAGTTGTGGTTCGTACCGTAAAAGGTGCTCGCCGCAAAGACGGTTCTTATATCAAATTTGATGAGAACGCAGCAGTAATCATCAAAGAGGATAAGAACCCGAGAGGAACCCGTATCTTTGGACCGGTAGCTAGAGAGCTTCGTGAGAAACAGTTCATGAAGATCGTATCCCTTGCTCCGGAAGTATTATAGGAGGTATCGGAATGGCTACTATGAAAATTAAAAAAGGCGATACCGTAAAAGTTATTGCTGGTGCTGATAAAGGTACCGAGGGAAAAGTTATCGCAGTAAACCACAAGAACAACACTGTTCTGGTTGAAGGCGTAAACATGATCACAAAACACACAAAACCGTCAGCTCAGAATCAGCAGGGCGGAATCGTACATCAGGAAGGACCGATCAGCGCTTCTAACGTAATGTTCGTAAGCGAAGGAAAAGTTTCCCGTATCGGTTACAAGATGGATGGAGACAAGAAAGTCCGCGTTGCTAAGGCAACCGGTAAAGTTATCGACTAATATTTGAAGAGAGGAGGTCTGGAGAAGTTGAGTAGACTCAGTGAGCAGTACAAAAATGAGATCGTAGATGCTATGATCAAAAAATTTGGATATAAAAACATTATGGAAGTGCCGAAGCTTGACAAAGTTGTTATCAACATGGGTGTCGGCGAGGCAAAAGAGAACGCTAAAGTTCTGGATTCTGCAGTGAAAGATCTGGAGACCATCGCTGGACAGAAAGTAGTTCTTACCAGAGCAAAGAACTCCGTTGCAAACTTCAAAATCCGTGAGGGTATGCCGATCGGTTGTAAAGTAACCCTTCGTGGTGAGAAAATGTACGAGTTCGTAGATCGTCTGGTAAACCTGGCACTCCCGCGTGTGCGTGACTTCCGTGGTGTAAACCCGAACGCATTTGACGGTAGAGGAAACTACGCACTTGGAATTAAAGAGCAGTTGATCTTCCCGGAAATTGAATATGATAAAGTGGACAAAGTAAGAGGTATGGATATCATCTTCGTTACTACCGCTAAGACTGATGAGGAAGCTCGTCATCTGTTAAGCTTATTCAATATGCCATTCGCAAGATAGGAGGGAATTTCATGGCTAAGACATCGATGAAAATCAAACAGCAGCGTAAACAGAAATTCTCTACCAGAGAATATAGCCGCTGCAGAATCTGTGGCCGTCCGCATGCATATTTAAGAAAATACGGAATCTGCAGAATTTGTTTCCGTGAGCTGGCTTATGCAGGCCAGATCCCGGGCGTGAAGAAAGCAAGCTGGTAAGGAAGGAGGCTATATAAAATGACAACGAATGATCCGATCGCAGATATGCTTACAAGAATTCGTAACGCAAACACTGCAAAGCATGATACAGTAGATGTACCGGCATCCAAGATGAAAATTGCTATCGCAAACATCCTGGTTGACGAAGGATATATTGCAAAATATGATCTGGTAGACAATGGCAACTTCAAAGATATTCATATCACTCTGAAGTATGGCAAAGATAAGAATGACAAGATCATCGCTGGTCTGAAGCGCATTTCCAAACCGGGTCTGCGTGTATACGCTAGCAAAGAGAACATGCCGAAAGTACTTGGTGGACTGGGAATCGCTATTGTTTCCACCAACAAAGGTGTTATGACCGACAAGAAGGCAAGAGAACTCAACGTAGGTGGAGAGGTTCTTGCATTCGTTTGGTAGTACGAAAGTACTTCATTAGAAACTCACTGAAAACAGAAGGAGCCCAGGTGCTCCTTCCGAAAATCTAAGTAAGGAGGATTTTATTATGTCCCGTATCGGAAGATTACCGGTAGCAATCCCGGAAGGTGTAACAGTAACTGTTGCCGAGGGAAACAAAGTGACTGTAAAAGGTCCGAAGGGAACTCTTGAGAGAGTACTTCCCGCAGAAATGAGCATTAAAGTTGAGGATGGCCATGTAGTAGTGACCAGACCGAACGATCTGAAAAAAATGAAATCTTTACACGGTTTGACAAGAACCCTGATTTCCAACATGGTAACTGGTGTACACACTGGTTATGAGAAAGTGCTGGAAGTAAACGGTGTCGGCTATCGTTGTTCCAAATCCGGCAACAAGCTGACTCTGAACCTGGGTTATTCCCATCCGGTTGAGATGACTGATCCGGAAGGTCTTGAGGCTGTTGTAGATGGCAACAAGATCACCGTAAAAGGAATCGACAAGGAGAAGGTTGGACAGTATGCAGCCGAGATCCGTGACAAGAGAAGACCTGAGCCGTATAAGGGCAAGGGAATCAAGTATGAGACCGAAGTCATCAGACGTAAAGTTGGTAAGACCGGTAAGAAATAAATAAGGAGAGTGTAAAGATGGTTAGTAAGAAATCAAGAAGCGAAGTTCGCGCTAAGAAACATTACAGATTGCGTAACCATATCAGCGGAACTGCAGAGAGACCGCGTCTGGCAGTGTTCAGAAGCAACAATCATATGTATGCTCAGATCATTGATGACACTGTAGGAAACACTCTGGTATCTGCTTCCACCCTTCAGAAGGATGTGAAAGCTGAGCTGGAGAAAACCAACAACGTGGATGCAGCAGCATACCTGGGTAAGGTAATTGCAGAGAAAGCTCTGGAAAAAGGAATCAAAGAGGTTGTATTTGACCGTGGAGGATTCATTTATCAGGGTAAGATCGCAGCTCTGGCTGAGGCAGCTCGCGAAGCAGGATTGGAATTCTAGGAAAGGAAGGAAAGACACATGAGACATGAAATCATTGATGCAAGTCAGTTAGAATTAACTGATAAAGTTGTGTCCATCAAACGTGTAACCAAGGTCACCAAAGGTGGCAACACCATGCGTTTTACTGCTCTTGTGGTAGTTGGCGACATGAATGGCCATGTAGGTGTTGGTCTTGGAAAAGCAAAAGAAATCCCGGAAGCAATCCGTAAGGGCAAAGAGGACGCAACCAAGAAGCTGGTAACCGTTGTTAGAGACGAAAACAATAGTATCCCGCACGATAACCTGGGCAAATTCGGAAGTGCTTCCGTACTGCTCAAGAAATCCCCGGAAGGTACCGGTATCATCGCCGGAGGCCCGGCTCGTGCCGTTGTAGAGCTTGCTGGAATCAAAAATATCCGTACCAAGTCTCTGGGCTCCAACAATAAGCAGAACGTTGTACTTGCAACGATCGCAGGCCTTGCAGGTCTGGTTTCCCCGGAAGATGTTGCTAAGAAACGTGGCAAATCCGTGGATGAGATCATGGCGTAAGGAGGAGAACGAACATGGCAGAGAAATTAAAAATCACGTTGGTGAAATCTCCGATCGGAGCGGTTCCGAAGCAGAAGGCTACTGTTGAGGCGCTCGGACTGAAAAAGCTTAACAAAACTGTTGAAATGCCGGACAACGAAGCAGTTCGTGGTATGATCTGGCACGTAAGACATTTAGTAAAAGTAGAAGAAATCTAATCATATACAGGTAAGGAGGTGCCACAATGGACTTATCGAATTTACAGTACGCTGAGGGCTCCAAGCAGAGCGACAACTTCAGAAGAGGCCGTGGACACGGTTCAGGAAACGGTAAGACTGCTGGTAAAGGCCACAAAGGTCAGAAAGCTCGTTCCGGAGCTCCGAGACCGGGCTTCGAGGGTGGTCAGATGCCGTTATACAGAAGACTTCCGAAGAGAGGATTCACAAATCGTAACAGCAAAGAGATCGTTGCGATCAATCTGAGTGCTCTGGAAAGATTCGAGAATGACAGCGTAGTTTCTATTGAGACTCTGATCGCTGCAGGCGTTGTTAAGAACCCGAAGGATGGCGTTAAAGTTCTGGGATGCGGCGAGCTGACCAAGAAACTGACTGTTCAGGCAAATGCATTTTCCGCAAGTGCAGCTGCTAAAATTGAAGCGCTGGGTGGAAAAGCCGAGGTGATCTAATGTTTAAAACATTACGGAATGCACTGAAAATCGAGGATATTCGAAAGAAACTGATCTTCACATTTTTGATGCTGGTCGTTGTTCGATTCGGTTCTCAGCTTCCTATTCCGGGTGCTAACAGAGATTATTTCCAGGCATGGTTTGCGCAGCAGACCGGTGATGCGTTCAATTTCTTTGACGCATTTACCGGTGGCTCGTTCACCAGTATGTCATTATTTGCTCTGGGCATTACCCCTTACATCACTTCCTCCATTATCGTTCAGCTTCTGACGATTGCAATCCCGAAGCTGGAAGAGATGCAGAAAGATGGTGAGGACGGAAGAAAGAAGATTCAGACCATATCCCGTTATCTGACTGTTGCGCTTGCTCTGATCGAGAGTATTGCAATGACAGTTGGATTCGGCAGCAGAGGACTTCTTGCAGCCAATACGATCCCGAATAAAATCGTGGTTATTGCAGCTATGACTGCTGGAAGTGCATTTTTGATGTGGATCGGTGAAGAGATTACAGAGCATGGCGTTGGAAATGGTATTTCCATCGTACTTTTAATCAACATTGTATCCAGAATTCCGGACGACTTCGTGACACTGTTTGATCAGTTCATGAAGGGTCAGACGATTCTGAATGCGGTTGTTGCAGCAGTTGTTATCATAGCAGTTGTTTTGGTGACGGTTGTATTCGTTATTTTCCTGCAGGATGGCGAACGGAGAATTCCGGTGCAGTATGCAAAGAAAATGCAGGGACGCAAGATGGTGGGCGGACAGTCCACAAACATTCCGTTAAAGGTTAATACTGCCGGAGTTATCCCGGTGATCTTTGCGTCATCGCTGATGAGTTTCCCGAATGTGATCGCATCACTTCTTGGAAAAACAGGCGGAACCGGAATCGGATCCAAGATTATGACGGGTTTGAGCCAGTCCAGCTGGTGTGACCCCAGCAGACCGATTTATTCACTTGGTCTGGTGCTGTACATTGTGCTTGTCGTATTCTTTGCGTATTTTTATACGTCGATCACGTTTAACCCGATTGAGATTTCCAATAATATGAAACGCCAGGGTGGCTTCATTCCAGGAATTCGACCGGGTAAGCCTACCACAGAATATCTTAGCAGGATTCTGAACTACATCGTATTTATCGGTGCAGTTGGGCTGATCATCGTGTGTGTGATTCCGATCTTCTTCAACGGAATGTTTGGTGCTAACGTATCCTTCGGAGGAACATCTATCATCATTATTGTAGGTGTTGTTCTTGAGACTCTCAAACAGATCGAGTCCCAGATGCTGGTACGTTACTATAAAGGATTCCTGAACGATTGATTGTAAGCCTGTATGGAACTCCCTGTGGGGTACTCCGTACAGGCTTTTGTGATTACATGGACAATTTATGGATAAAATAGGAGATAAAAAGATGAAAATCATTATGTTAGGTGCTCCTGGAGCTGGAAAAGGAACTCAGGCAAAGAAGATTGCTGAGAAATATCAGATTCCGCACATCTCTACCGGAGATATTTTCCGTGCAAATATCAAAAACGGAACGGAACTTGGAAAGAAAGCAAAAACATATATGGATCAGGGACTTCTGGTTCCGGATGAGCTGGTATGCGATCTGGTCGTAGACCGTGTACAGCAGGATGACTGCAAGAAAGGCTATATCCTTGATGGTTTTCCACGTACGATCCCGCAGGCAGAGAGCCTGGATGCAGCACTTTCCAGATTAGGAGAGGCTGTTGATTATGCAATCAACGTAGAAGTTCCGGACGAGAACATTGTAAAACGTATGGGCGGACGTCGTGCATGTGTAGGCTGTGGAGCTACCTATCATCTGGTATATGCAGCACCGAAAAAAGAAGGCATTTGTGACAACTGTGGTGCAGAGCTGATCCTTCGTGATGATGATAAGCCGGAGACTGTTCAGAAAAGACTTGGCGTTTACCATGAGCAGACTCAGCCGCTCATCGACTACTACACAAAAAAAGGTATTCTGAAAGAAGTAGACGGAACCATGGACATGGGAGATGTGTTCAAGGCAATCGTTGAGATCTTAGGAGCATAGGAATTATGGCTGTTACAGTAAAATCTGCAAAAGAGATCGAACTGATGCGTGAGGCTGGCAGACGGCTGGAAATTGTACATGATGAGATGGCAAAGATCATTCGTCCGGGTATCTCCACCATGGAGATCAATGAGAAGGGCGATAAAGTGATCCGGGAACTTGGCTGCAAGCCGAATTTCCTGCATTACGGTGGTTTTCCAGCATCCATCTGTGTATCTGTGAACGAAGAGGTTGTTCACGGTATCCCGAAGAGAGACCGTATCCTGAAAGAAGGCGACATTGTGAGCCTGGATGCAGGACTGATCTACAAAGGATATCATTCTGACGCGGCCAGAACACATGCGGTTGGTCAGATCAGTCCGGAAGCACAGAAACTTCTGGATGTAACAAAGCAGAGCTTTTTTGAAGGAATCAAACAGGCAAAGGCCGGGAATCATTTATTTGACATTTCGGCTGCCATTGATGACTATGTAAGCGGTTTTGGTTATGGAATCGTGCAGGACCTTGTAGGACATGGAATCGGAACCGAGCTTCATGAAGATCCGCAGATCCCGAATTTCCGTCAGAAGAGACGGGGCATCATTCTGGTACCGGGTATGACTCTTGCAATCGAGCCTATGGTGAACATGGGGACCTGGAAAGTACGCTGGCTGGATGATGAATGGACGGTGATCTCAGAAGACCATTCTCTGGCTGCCCATTATGAAAATACGATTCTCATCACAGATGGAGAACCGGAGATCCTGACTCTGCAGCACGCATAAGGGAACTATTATATGGTAAGAACAGAGACAGGTATGCTGGTCAGAAGCCTGGCCGGACACGAAAAGGACAGACTGTACATCATTATCCGACAGGATGAGGAATATGTATGGTTAGTGGATGGAAGAAACCGGACCATGGAGAAACCAAAGAAAAAGAAGAAGAAACATATACAGGTGATCCATAGGATTCCGGAACCTGTAAAGAAAATGCTGGAGAGTGGGGAAACACTTTCCGATGAGATGATCATTCAGGCAATTCAATCAGACAGTAAAAACTGACAGGAGGAAAAACATGTCAAAAGCAGATGTAATTGAGATCGAAGGTACAGTTATTGAGAAGCTTCCGAACGCAATGTTCCAGGTTGAACTGGAAAATGGCCACAAGGTGCTTGCTCACATCAGCGGTAAGCTGCGAATGAACTTCATTCGTATCCTTCCGGGTGACAAAGTTACCATCGAGCTGTCTCCGTACGATCTGTCCAAAGGACGTATTATCTGGAGAGACAAATAGAAGAAATAGTATAAAAAGTACTTGCATTTTGCAGGTTCGTATGCTACTATATAAGGCGTATGGTCTCTACGGGGATTGTGCGCCTGTTTTTGTGCGCTTTTTTCGTTGGGATCGGTAACAAGAAATGCCTTGTTTTCCGAATTTTATACTTCAAAACCCAGTTGTATGAGAGGCAGGAGAACACAAGATGTGAAAGGAGGATTTTTACGATGAAAGTAAGATCATCTGTAAAACCCATTTGCGAGAAATGCAAAATCATCAAGAGAAAAGGTAGTATCAGAGTAATTTGCGAGAATCCGAAGCATAAACAGCGTCAGGGCTAATTTCCGCAAACTGTGATTCTTGTGAAAATTTTTTTGTGCGGCTGCACTGACCGACAAGCGTCAGTGATTATACAAAATAGATTTGACCAGGATTATTCACAATGATATTGCTTAAAACGGAGAAATGCGTATGCAGAGTATCTGAAAGGTCGGGCAGATACCCGGCTGGACGCGCGAACTTGCGTGTCTCATTTAGGAAAGTGTCAGCGGGCACCTATTAAAAAACGCCCGGAACCCAATTCTTTATTTAAATGGAGGAATAATCAAATGGCTCGTATTTCTGGTGTAGACTTACCAAGAGAAAAACGTGTTGAGATTGGTCTGACTTATATCTACGGAATCGGTAGAACAAGTTCCAATCGTATCCTGGCTGCTGCTGGGGTAAACCCGGATACCCGTGTCAGAGATCTGACAGATGAGGATGTTAAGAAAATCAGTGCTGTTATCGATGAAACCCAGACTGTAGAGGGTGATCTGAGAAGACAGATCGCAATGGACATCAAGAGACTTCAGGAGATCGGATGCTACAGAGGCGTTCGTCATAGAAAGAGCCTTCCGGTTCGTGGTCAGAAAACTAAGACCAATGCAAGAACCAGAAAGGGTCCGAAGAAGACTGTTGCTAACAAGAAGAAATAAGTAACTAGATAATCAATAGAAAGTAAAAGAAAGTAGGTTAGTTTAGAAATGGCTAAAGTTACCAAAAAAGTGACAAAAAAGCGTGTTAAGAAAAACGTTGAACGTGGACAGGCACATATCCAGTCATCTTTTAACAATACGATCGTTACCCTGACTGATGCAGAAGGAAACGCTCTGAGCTGGGCAAGTGCTGGTGGTCTTGGATTTAGAGGTTCAAGGAAATCTACTCCGTATGCTGCTCAGATGGCAGCAGAGACTGCAACCAAAGCAGCCCTCATTCATGGACTTAAGACTGTAGATGTATTCGTAAAAGGACCGGGATCAGGACGTGAAGCTGCAATCCGTGCCCTGCAGGCATGCGGTCTTGAAGTTATCAGTATTACCGATGTTACACCGGTACCGCATAACGGATGCCGGCCGCCAAAACGTAGAAGAGTTTAATCAGGAGGGTATGAGAGATGGCAGTAAACAGAACACCTGTGCTTAAAAGATGCCGGTCTTTAGGTCTGGACCCGGTATATTTAGGAATTGATAAAAAATCCAACAGAAATTCTCAGAGAGCTAACAAGAAGATTTCCGAGTACGGACTTCAGCTGAGAGAGAAACAGAAAGCAAAATTCATCTACGGCGTGCTGGAGAAGCCGTTCCGTAATTATTACAAAAAAGCTGATCGTATGAAAGGTATGACTGGTGCAAACCTTATGATCATGCTTGAGACCAGACTGGACAACGTGATCTTCCGTCTTGGATTTGCACGTACCCGTCAGGAAGCTAGACAGATCGTTGACCACAAACATGTGCTGGTTAATGGAAAACAGGTAAACATCCCGTCTTATCTTGTAAAAGCTGGAGATACCGTAGAGATCAAAGAAAGCTGCAAGAGCTCTGATCGTTACAAAGCAATCCTTGAGTCCACTGCTGGAAGACTTGTTCCGGAATGGCTTGAGTCCGATCAGGAGAACCTGAAAGGTGTTGTGAAAGAGCTTCCGACCAGAGAGATGATCGACGTACCGGTAAACGAGATGCTTATCGTCGAGCTCTATTCTAAATAATTAGGAACCGGAAATGATATCACCCAACACAGAACAGGAGGGGCTTTTTAGTGGTAGTATTTAATAAACCCAAGATTGAAATTGCAGAGATTTCAGAAGATAAAAAATACGGCAAATTCGTAGTGGAACCATTGGAAAGAGGCTATGGCACAACGCTTGGCAATTCCCTTAGAAGAATTATGCTTTCCTCTTTACCGGGAGCTGCTGTAAGTCAGGTAAAGATTGATGGTGTACTTCACGAATTCAGCTCCATCCCGGGTGTAAAAGAAGATGTGACGGAAATCATCATGAATATCAAGAGTCTCGCAATCAAGAACAACAGCGATTCTGAAGAAGCGAAAGTTGCTTACATTGATTTTGAGGGCGAGGGTGTTGTAACCGCAGCTGATATTCAGTGCGATCCGGATATCGAGATTCTCAATCCGGAAGTGGTGATTGCACATCTGAACGGTGGCGCAGACAGCAAGCTTTACATGGAACTGACCATTACCAAAGGTCGCGGATATGTAAGCTCCGATAAGAACAAGAATGAAGAGCTGCCGATCGGTGTGATTGCAGTAGATTCTATCTATACTCCGGTAGAGCGTGTGAATCTGAAAGTTGAGAATACCCGTGTGGGTCAGATTACCGATTACGATAAACTGACTCTAGACGTATACACCAACGGAACCCTGGCTCCGGACGAGGCTGTCAGCCTGGCAGCGAAAGTTCTGAGCGAGCATTTGAGCCTGTTCATTGATTTATCAGAGAATGCCAAATCTGCAGAGATCATGGTAGAGACTGAGAGCGATGAGAAGGAGAAAGTTCTTGAGATGAATATTGACGAACTGGAGTTATCCGTTCGTTCTTATAACTGTCTGAAGAGAGCTGGAATCAATACCGTTGAGGAGCTGTGCAACCGGACATCTGATGACATGATGAAGGTTCGTAACCTTGGTCGTAAGTCCCTGGAGGAAGTCCTTGCAAAACTCAAAGAGCTTGGTCTGGAACTGAACCAGAGCGAGGAATAAGAACTATAAACTGCCTGCGCCGGTAAGTCCAAAGATGCACGGTGCAGGTAGATATCTGTAAGTTGACAGCCAGACCCCTGGACAATAAGTCCGATGATGCGTGTACAGGGGCGCAACGAAAATGGAGGAAATGAAAAATGGCAAAATATAGAAAACTCAGCAGAACTTCTGCACAGAGAAAAGCACTGATCAGAGGACAGGTAACTGCACTTCTGGCAAATGGCAAGATCGTTACTACCGAAGCTAAGGCTAAAGAGATCCGTAAAGTCGCTGAAGGTCTGATCGCTCTTGGTGTAAAAGAGAAAGATAACTTCGAGACCGTTAAAGTTACCGCTAAAGTTGCTCGTAAAGACAAAGACGGTAAGAGAGTAAAAGAAGTAAAAGACGGCAAGAAAGTTACCGTATATGATGAAGTAGAGAAAGAGATCAAAAAAGATCTTCCGTCCAGACTTCATGCAAGAAGAGAAATGATGAAAGTCCTCTACACAGTAAAAGCTGTAGAAGAGGGCAAGAAGAAAGCAAAAGAAGTAGACATGGTTGCTAAGATCTTTGATGAGATCGCACCGAAATATGCTACCCGTAACGGTGGATATACCCGTATCGTAAAGATCGGACAGAGAAAAGGTGACGGAGCAATGGAAGTACTTCTTGAGCTGGTATAAGTTCATCCGAGTATTTGAGATCCCGCAGAAGCAATTCTGCGGGATTTTTGTTTGCGTGCCTTGCGGTGCACGATTCTAACGTTCTATAACTCTGACGGGAGTATTTTTATATTCTTCTGTCAGAGCAAATCGTTCTCTGAGTCCATCTGTAATATAGACTTCTTCTGTATCAGTAACAAACACAACTTCAAAATCATCACTTTGCATCCACAGCTCAGCAGATTTTTCAAGACCCATAATAAAAAGTGAAGTAGAAAGTCCGTCACAGATCATACCATCATCTCCAATAATGGTAACAGAGAGCAGATGACTGTCTGCTGGTCGACCGGTGGCAGGATCCATAATGTGCCAGTACCGCTTTCCCTCCTGCTCAAAATAACGCTCATAGCCTCCGGAAGTCACCACGGACTGATCACTGACAGATACAACCATCATAGGTTTGGTAGTGACAGGATTCTTGATAGCGACTTGCCAGGGAGAGCCATCTGGTTTATTTCCAATAGTCTGTACATTGCCTCCAAGATTTAGAAATGCGGAAGTAATGCCTTCTTTTTTCAGAAGATCAGCCACCTTTTGACCGGCATAACCTTTGGCGACACTGCCCAGATCAATTTCCATTCCAGCAGGAAGTACAACATCTCCAGAGGAAGAATTGTATTGAATCCGGGTATAATCTACAAGAGATAAAAGATTAGAGATAGTGTTGTGGTCTGGTATTTGATATCTTCCGGTAGTAAAACCCCAACTTCGCACAATAGGATAGATAGAGATATCAAGTGCACCATCTGTACGCTGGCACATATTCAATGCTTTCGTCATTAAATCATTGGCATAACCGGTAACTGTACCATAACCGTTCTGATTGATAAGTGCTATTTCACTGGTACTCTTCGTCACAGAGAGAGTATCTTCCAGTGTATTGATCAGTTTTTCCGCATCATCTAAAAGAGCAGCATCCCCATAGATTGTAAAGTCCATAAAAGTGTCCATGGCATAGAAAGTCTTTTCCTGCGCATCAGTGGATTTGGCACATCCGGTAAGGGTTGCATATATGGAAAGTGACAATAGGACAGCAATATATTTTTTCATAAAAGCACCTTTCTGATAAAAAAATTCAAGTGAGTTATTTAGAATGTTATTCTGGTTGACAATTAAATCACAATCTGATATGTTTTGTTCGGTTGGTTATAATAAACTAACATATATTGAAAATGAATATCAAATACTTTGAAATATTCAATAAAATATACTTGTTAGATATAACTCACTGTAGGATTATACCACGGTGAATACCGACTTTCAACAATAAAACAGGGAGGTACATATGAAAAAGATTCATAAAAAAGTGATGGCACTGTTGTTGGCTGCGTTGATGATTACATCTGTGATGGATACCCATGTACAGGCGGAATCCTCGACGGAAGCAAATAACATAAGTGTCGTGAATGATGGAACAGGAGATGCAGAAGAAGTCTCTGATGTTGAGAAAAAAGACATGGAAGAGAATAAAGATGAGACGGAGAAGAAAGAAGAATCCGATGTTGTAAAAGCAGATACGGAAGCAGTAAAAGAGGAAGTGGAAGGGTCGGCAGATGATGAAGAAAAGAAAGATGTAGATACCTACAAGTCAAAAAATGAGATTGTAGGACAGGCTGCAAAGAAAGCACCGACAGAGGTGAAATCTTGTACGGTATCAGGATTCATGCCGGAAATATTAAATCTTGAATTTAGTGATATGGACTGGATGAATGCAATTACAACTGTAACTGTAAATGATAGTTTATATAGAAATGGAAGTCTTAGTTGGACGTATGATACTGACTTATGGGAAGTTGGAAGTGCAACAGGTGACTATGGAAGATATACTGCTTTGAAAATCTGCAATCCATCTTCCTATCCGGCCACTGTGAAGATTTCAGCAACTGGTTATGAAGATTTATCAATAAAAGTAGAACGCAGCGGTAAATCATCAAATTATACTTACAAAGCTACAGCGCAATCCAATGGTTCAGGCGAGAGCCCGGATACGCCGTCCGCAGAATCCTATGTTATCACAGTAGGTACATCTGAAAATGGTACAGTGACTGCTGACAAAGAGACTGCAAAAGCAGGGGAGACGGTTACTCTTAGTGTAGCAGCATCTGGAAGCTATGAGCTGGAGACTCTGACAGTTACAGGAAGCACAGGAAGCGAAGTTGTTAAAACAACCAAGACAACAGATGGTACATATACCTTTACCATGCCAGATGAGGCAGTGAATGTAACTGCGACATTTAAGGAATATGTTCCGGGACAGATCACCGTTTCCAATGTGGCTCTGAGTCAGGATACTTTTAGACAAAAATGGTATTTTACTTTTGATATAAAAGGATACGCAGAAAAGATTACAGCTTTTATAGTAAACAATACCGAATGGTCGAAAAATACCTTGGCGCCTTCTTGTGGAGGTCAGTATTATCCTAATACTAATGAAAACAGAATTGAAGTGGCTGCGATGAACTTTTCGTCAGCACCTGGGGCTGAGGTGTTGAAGAGCGGTGACAGCATTATCATTTCTGCAACAGGATATTCGGATCTTGCACTGAAGTTTATTATTGATACAAATGGAACAGCGTCTCTGGTCGCAGATGATGGAAAAGGTGACCTATATGAACTTCGTGTGAAGATCGATGGAACTTTTGAAGCGGCAATTGTCGGACAGAAAGACTACGACGGTGTATCCGGCGCCAGCTCAGGTGGCACCAGCTCTAATAAGAACAGTGCTGTGACAGTTTATGGTGCGTTGGTTGAGAAAGGATCAGAGGTACAGGACAGTGATTGGGAACCTCTGAATCATCAATCGAAGATCAGCTTAAATGGAAAAAATTGTACAGTAAATATTGTGCCAGATACCCAAAAAGGAACAAAAGAGAACAGTGACAGCGGTATGAAAGGTGTTTATCTGACTTTGAGCAGTGATCTGACATTAGATGGAACGCCAAAAGATGCAGGAAAATATCTGATTTCTATTTCGGTTGAAGATGATCAAGGTCGTACAGCTGTCAGCAATGCATTACCATTTGTAATCTATACTGGAGAGGAAACTCTGGTGGATCAGATTAAAACTGAGAATCTGAGGAAATATTCAAATGACCTTTATGCCTGGGATATTATGGAGCCATGGGTAATCAAGAATTTTGGCAGTAATGTATCTGGCGAGACAGAGAGCGTTCGGATACCGAAAGATCTGGAAGTATGGTTTGGTTCCCATCAGAGTGGAACCTATGGATATCTGGGATATGATATCACATGGGATCAGGTAAAAGCGGGAAATATTCCGCAGACTCTGTATATTCCAGATGGCTGCTCACTGACGCTGACCAATATGGAGATCTTAAGCAGTGTGCGGATCGTTGTTGAATCTGGTGGAAAGCTGACTCTTTCGGATTCTGTTGTGCAGGGAATCATTGATGTGCAGGGTGGTGGTACATTCTCCATGAACTATGATGCATTTAATGGAGTGTTTACTACAGGAGCTTCAGTGTGCGGTCAGGTGCGTCTGGCTGATGGCGCAATTCTTGAAAATGCAGCTATTTATTCGCATACCAATTATCTGGCTAATGGAGACAAGACCGATCGCTCCAATGATGATGCAGTCGTGCAGGCAACAGGAAATGTGACTGTCAAAGGTCAGGTCTATATCAAAGGAGACGAGGCAGGAAACACCGGAAAAGGTCAGACTGCACTTGCAGTGAAGAATGGAAGAATAACATTGGCAGATGATGCAGTTCTGGCAACCTACGGTGGTGGCGGAAAAGTCCTGTTGGACGCAGAAGGTGGAAATGCATTGAAGCTTGAAGATGGAACAGTTACAGGAAATGGTCAGCTGATCGCCATTGGTGGAGATGTATTATGGGGAAATGGCGGAACAGCAGTAGCAGGCTCTGGTGCTATCAACACTAAGTCAGCATTATTGCAGGGTGCAACTTCCCGTAAGACAAAGAATGCAGAACCTGGAAAGGCAGCAGATAAAGGTGTATGGGTCAATAGTCTGAACCGTTATGTAAAGGACGGCACCTGCATTGATGGGGCTGATGATCCGTTAGCAGATCTCTACTGGAAAGCAGGCGGTGTTGAAGCAACACCGAAAGCAGAGACACTTACAAAATACAAAGAGCTGACAAATATGTCTGATAATGAAAAGACAGAGATTGATAAGAACCCAGGAAATGGCAGCTCAGCAGGCGTGAGCAGCAGCTCTGGCAGTCATAAGCATAAACACAGCAGTTCCGGAAGCGGTTCCGATAACAGTGCTGCTACGAGCGTACAGGCTGCGGCAACCAGCTTTGCAGAAGCAGTGAGCGGTACTGCCGCAGCAACAAATACAAAGACAACTACAACCTTAGCAAACTTACAGGCAATTGCGGCAGCCGAGAATGCGAAGAATGCAGAAGCAGTTTCTGGCGTAGATAAGGAAACTGAGGAGGCAGGGTCTGTAATAGTCAGTGAGAATGCTGCATCCTATGATACAGACAGCGAAACAGAGGTTGTTGTAGAAGATAACGAATCTGATGCTCAGGGACAGAAGAAGGGCAGCATACCTGTAGTTCCAATTGTTGGACTGCTGGTAGTGGCAGGAGGACTGCTGATCTTCTTTGCAGGACGTAAAAAACAGAAATAAGACAACAAACAGGATATATCGCAGAAAGGAAACTGTCGTTTTCATGAGTAAAATCAGAAAGCGGCAGTTTTCATTTTGAGTAAAAGGATGTATAATAATATAAATAATTTGATGCGATAAACTGGAAAAGCACGAAGAGAAAAGGAGGATCGATGTATGGCAACGATTTGGACTGATAAGAAGAGAAGTTTATTTTTTGGCTTACCTTTGAGTTTCACGAAATACATCTGTACAGATGAAAAATTTATTGTAGAAACAGGAATGTTGTCTACCAGAGAGGATGAGATCCGTCTGTACCGAATCCTGGATCTGACATTGGAAAGATCGTTCATGCAGCGTATTTTTGGTCTTGGAACTATCAGATGCGATACCATGGATAAATCCATGCCAAGGCTTGAAATTAAAAATATAAAGAAATCCAGAGATGTAAAAGAGATGATCTCTGAAGCAGTTGAAAAAGAGCGTGTGAAGAAGAGAGTATCTTCCCGTGAAAATATGATGTCATATGGTATGGATTGCGATTGTGATTCTGATTGCGATTCTGATTGCGATCATGAGGAGGACCTGGATCAGTGATAAATGAGGCAATGTATGGATTGGGAAGCAAAAGCTCTGTGATCAGAGAATTGTTTTCCTATGGTTTGGAACGGAAAAAAGTAGTAGGAGCGGACAAGGTCTATGACTTCAGTCTGGGAAATCCAAGTATTCCTGCACCGCATCAGGTAAAAGATGCCATTGAAAAGCTGTTGGAAGAGCCGGCAGAAGTGTTGCACGGATATTCCCCGGCATCAGGTGATCCAAGGGTAAAAGAGACACTGGCACAGTCAGTAAACCGCCGGTTTGGTACACATTTTACAGGTGCAAATTTTTACATGACCGTTGGGGCAGCAGCTTCCCTAAGCATCTGTATCAATGCGGTGACGAACCCTGGTGATGAATTTATTACCTTTGCTCCATTTTTCCCGGAGTACACTGTATGGGTAGAAAATGCAAAGGCAAAATTGCTGATCAATCCGGCTGATACGGAGAGTTTTCAGATTGATTTTGATACGTTTGAGGATCTGTTGAGCCCAAAGACCAAGGGAATCATTATCAATTCCCCCAATAATCCAAGTGGCGTTGTCTATTCTGCAGAGACGATCCAGAAGCTGGCAGATGTGCTTCGCAGAAAAGAAAAAGAGTATGGACATGCCATCTATCTGATCGCTGACGAGCCATATCGGGAAATCGTGTATGAGGGAGTGGAAGTGCCCTATGTACCGAACTATTATGAGAATACCTTTGTCTGCTATTCCTATAGTAAATCGCTGTCTCTGCCGGGAGAGCGTATCGGTTACATTATCGTGCCCGATGAGATGGAAGATTCCAAACGTGTGATGGCAGCAGTCAATGGTGCAGGTCGTGCACTGGGATTTGTGTGTGCACCAGTACTGTTCCAGCGTGTGGCAGCTATGTGTGCTGATGTGCCAAGTGATATTGCAGCCTATGCAAGGAACAGAGATCTTCTTTACAACGGACTGACAGAGCTCGGATATGAGTGTGTGCGCCCCCAGGGAGCCTTTTATCTGTTTGTGAAATCACCAGAACCAGATGCCAACGCATTTTCTGAGAGAGCGAAGAAGCATGATGTGCTGGTAGTTCCAAGCGACAGCTTTGGCTGCCCGGGATATGTGAGAATCTCCTACTGCGTGGCAGAGAAGACCATCGTGGATTCCATGCCGGCATTCAAAGCAATTATGGAAGAAGTAAAGGCGGAGCAGAAATAACCAGTAAAGAAGCCACCCATCAATTTTTATTGGTAGGTGGCTTCCTGTTGTTATATTTTTTCGTATCTCTGAATACTTCAGAAGAAGTTGGTTGACAAACCCACTTCAATCGTTTACGATAAACATGTCTGAAAACGTCGGTAGTTCCAGCCGATGATTTCCCAAAACATAATTGAATATTGTCAGTACCGATCTTTCTGGCATTCCGTCTAGTGTCGTAAAGTGTGTGTACGACTCAAGAGGATTGCAAAAATGAAGAAAAATAAAATATGGAAACGTGCAGGAGCAGTTATATTAAGTACCGCTCTTCTTTTTGGCACCCTTCCGACGGGTGTAATGGCGGAGGAAACGGTCGGCCAGGATACAAATGAAGAAGAACTGCAGTCTAAGGAAGTAGTATCAGAAGATGAACCAGCAGAAGAAATATTGCCAGAGGAAGTGTTATCAGAGGAAGATGCAGCAGAAATGGATTATGATACTGCAGAAGCGGAATCAGAAGTCAGTGAATCAACTGGTGAAACTGATGAGTCAGAAACTGACCTGCAATATCATTTTACAGAGGGGGATGTGGCATCGATCCTGACTTGGAAGGAACAGTATTTTTCCGAAGGATATGAGCAGTTGCTGTCACAGGATGAGTCCTGGTGGGATGGTTTGTATGATTATGAGCGGGACCTGGCGGAATTTCTGGTCAGTATTGCGCCGGATATTTCGGAACAGGTGTATCTGGGGCAGGATCTGGAGCAGTGTCTGGAGATTCTGGATACTGGGGTGAGTGCGGATGAATTTTTCTGTGGAACAGTATTTGAAGGTTTGGAAAAAGAAGATCTGCAGGCACTTCAGCAGGAAGGCGGCAGTCTGGAAGCACTGGCAGAGACAGCAGAGGAGGCACTGGCGAAACTGATTGTCAGCTACACCGGATACAATGGAACCGGTCATGGGAAAATCTTCAAGCTGACGCTGGGAGGGCAGCCGGCATTCTGTCTTCAGCCGGGAAAATCTGCCAGGACAGGTTATGTCTACAAGGCAGGCGAAGGGGAATATGAGATCTGCAACGATGGTCTTGGTAATCTGATCGCACAGGTATCTGTGGGCGCAGAAAATTATGTGAGCATACAGATCTCCATCTGGCTGTATCAGAGCAGCACGACATTGTCTATGGTGCAGGTGGTGGCACGGACTGTTGCCATGCTCAATATCAGTTCCCCGGAGGCAGCAGACAAGATGGCTTCCAATGTGTGGAACTATTATCAACAGGCAGGGAACGGATCGCAGACATATTACATCTATCATTCGGATAACTCGAATGCTCAGATTACTGGGTTGAAGGATCAGCCGGAATTGTTCAAAGGGAAAAATCCGGTGGAAATGCCTTCTGAAAGTGAAGTCGTGCTCAAGATCAATAAGACAGACTGGCAGACAGAAGTAGGTCTTGAGGGCTGTATGGTGGACATTTTTGAAAACGGAGCATGGATTGGCGTAGTCACCACAGATGAAGATGGGGAAGCTTCCTTTACGGTAAAAAAATCCAAGGAGGAGTTTGAAAAAAATACCTATATATACAGCATTCGGGAGCACACAGCACCAGATGGCTATGTGTGGGAGGAACGCACCGATTCCAGGACAGGAAAGGGCGGCGATACGCTGGAATTTCCCATTACCAATGAGCGGACACTGGGAGCAGTAGAACTGGTCAAATATGATACAGAAGCGGAAGACGGAATCCATCAGGGAGATGCAATACTGGATGGTGCAGTCTATGGTATCTATGCGGCAGAAAATATTGAACATCAGGATGGAGTGACCGGAATCATTTACGGAAAGGATGAACTGGTGGCACAGGCGGTGATCGGAAAGAGTCCGAAACGCAATTCAGCTGGATATATTTTAAATACAGATGGTTCCAGACATATTGAAAATAAATGGGGAACTATTGCCTATGAGGATACACCGGGGAGAACTTTGTTCGGAGATCTGGAGCTGGGAACATATTATATTAAGGAAATACGGCCATCAGAAGGATATATGTTTGATGAAGCGGTATATGATGTGACGATTTCTTACAAGGATCAGATGATAAAGATTGAAAAGAGAGATGAGACTGCCAGCGAGGCTCAAAATGAACTGACAGTGGATGATGAAAGTACTTCTCATACGATCTATTCTGGTGACTATGTGGTGAAGCAGGGAATAGAATTTATCAAGACATCGGATAATACGTACCAGACAGAGCTGGAAGTAATGGAAGGAGCAGGATTTTCTGCTTATCTCATCAGCGATCTGTCAGGGGTTAAAAATGGGAGCATTCAGCCAAAGACGGACACATGGAGTGAAGCCGATATCATGACATTTTATGATTATGATTTCACCAAAGAGCCGACGGCAATGGTATATAAGCGGACCGGACACGAGGAGTGGACCAATGGTGATAAGCGGTGGCTGGAAAAGGTGGATGGCCTTAATAAATATCGGGTGAAAGAGATGTTCACTGACAAGAACGGGCGGATCATTACTCCGGAGCTCCCTTACGGAACATATGTGTTTGTGGAGACCACCACGCCGGAACATCATGTGGCGGCCAAACCATTTTTTGCATTTATCACAAAGGATGGAGGCGTGGTATATACGGATGCAACAAAACAGAAAATTGAGAAGATCTATACGGTGGAGGAAGGAATCCGCTATGGCGATCATGCTGGTGCAAAGGCGAGAGAAGGCCGTGAACTTCAGAAACAGCGGATTATCAACAATACGATTACAAAGTCCTTTCTACGTCTGGTGAAGGCTGATGAAGAATTTACAAAACAGCCAGGCGAGTACATTAAAGCAGAGGAAGTGGTGCGTGGAACGGTACTAAAGGAAGGGGCATCCTACCGGCTTCGCTGTCTGACCATGGAACTCAGTGAGGAAAGTTTGATCGCATTAAACTGGAAATACGATAAGGACGGTTGGATGCGCTATTATGATCCGAATGCCAAAGAGATGACCGGCACAGCTGACAAGCCATTCTGCCCGGTGTTTCTCAAAAAAGGCGGACGGATCCTGGACTGCTATATTACTCTTCCACAGGAAGTGCCCATTGGAACCTATGAACTGACTGAACTGATGGCACCATCTGGCTATGTGGTAAATGGAAGTGAACAGACCGTAACAGATATAAGTGAGGGAAGAGAGAATGGTTATAAGATCACGGAGACACCTCAGCGGAAATTGACATTTACCATCAATAATGGATCGGTTTATCCAGATGGACAGATGGGTGAAAATAAATATGCAGTGTGTGACCAGTATGGGAATCTGACGGTAACGGTTCTGCAGAAAAATCAGGAGCAGAAGGGAATCTTACGGCTGTACAAGCATGGAGAACAGCTTGCAGGAACAAGGTCGGTGGAAGAGGACAATGGAATGACCGGACTTGAATTTGTTTATCAGGATGCACCGGTGGAAGGTGCCAGCTTCCAGATCATTGCTGCAGAAAATATCTATACGCAGGAGGTGACGCAGGATCTGTTCCTGTTGTATCAGGCGGATATGAAGGAATATCTGATCCACAAAAAGGGTGACGTGGTAACGACGATCAATACAGACCGGTATGGATGGGCTTATGCGACCAACCTTTATATAGGAAAGTATAAGATCATGGAGATCATTGCCGGAGATGGATTTGTGCTCAATCAGGAAGTGAAGGAATTCGAGATCACACCGCAGGAGCAGACGATAAATTTTGATATTCAGAGTGTGCAGTACAAAAATGAGCGCCAGCGGCTGCAGATCGAGGTACAGAAGAAGGATAAAGAAAATGAAATGCCGCTTTATGGAGCAGTCTTTGGGCTGTATGTGACAGAGGATATTTACACTAATATTGTGTATGATGCAGTAAGTGGGAAATGGATCATCCGGGATGTCCCTGTAGTTACAGTGTCAGCAGGAACATTTATAAAAGCCTGTGTGACTGGAATAGATGGAAAAGGAATCTTTGCAGGAGAACTGCCGTTGGGGAAATACGAGATCAAGGAATTGACACCGCCGAAAGGATATTTACCTACGGAAGAGACTGTATTGGTGGATGCTTCTTATGAGGGACCACATGGCGGACAGTTTGTACAGATACAGAGACATGTGGGAATCTTTCATAATGAAAGATCAGATAAGCCAACACCAGTACCGGAGACGCCGAAGCCAGGCGGATCCAGGCGGATTCACAGAGAAGAAGCGGTACCAGTCGTACCACAGCCCGCACCAGTAGAGAGCCCGACTACAGGCGACAGTGCACCGCTGTTCTTACTAGGCTTTGCTGGAATCCTGGCATTGCTGGGCCTTGGAATGATTGGAAGTGTAGAACGTAGACGGAGAAGAGTGAAATAAGAACTTGGGGGGAGAAAGGGGCGGTATGTGAGAATAAGCTGCGCTCCAAGTCATACGAGCTCTTATCTCACATACCGCCCCCTTTCGACCACATAATTTTTTACATCTTCTCCGGTTCCGGATAATCCACTCCGAAGGTCTCTACGGTTACTTTCTTCATAACCTGCGGAACGATCGGTTTATCACGATAATCAGTATCGGTCTCAGCAATCTTATCTACCACATCCATACCTTCGGTTACTTTGCCGAATGCAGCATAAGCGCCGTCCAGATGCGGAGCATCTTTATGCATGATGAAGAACTGGCTTCCGGCACTGTTCGGCATCATGGTACGAGCCATGGAAAGAACACCAGCGGAATGTTTCAGATCATTTTTGAAACGATTCTGATTGAACTCTCCTTTGATGGAATAGCCTGGGCCGCCCATACCGGTTCCGTCCGGGCATCCGCCCTGGATCATGAAACCTTCGATCACGCGATGGAAGATCAGACCATCATAGTAGCCTTTCTTTACCAGACTGATGAAGTTGTTGACTGTGTTCGGAGCAACCTCCGGATACAGCTCTGCTTTGATGATGCTGCCATCTTCCATTTCAAATGTAACAACAGGATTCTGTGCCATATTTTTTATCTCCTTTTCTCTATGCCCTTTGGGACAGAGCATTATTAGTTCTTATTTTAACGGATTTAGTCGGATTCGTAAAGAGGGCGCGATTTTTGCCGGAGTTTCAGTGGATTTTTGCAGTCAGATGGGGTACAGTAGAGAAAAACAGAGTCGCATCCGGACTTTGAGATGTCGGAAAGCAGGAGAATCATATATGAGTACAGAAGAGATTTATCAAAATATCATAGAAGAAGCAGAGAGCCTGGAGCAGGAGTTAATTAAACTTCGTCGAGAATTTCATCAATACCCGGAACCAGGATGGATGGAGATGCGGACATCTGCCCGTATCGCGGAACTGCTGGAAAGCTATGGATGTGATCAGGTGCTGATGGGAACAGAAGTCTGCAAAGCAGATGCCAGAATGGGTGTACCTGAGGAAAGCCTGCTGGAACAACATTATAAGGAAGTAAATGCGCTGGGGCAGGTGTCAGAGGAGAAGTTAAAGAAGACACGCGGCGGATTTACTGGTGTGATCGGTATTCTGCATGGAAAATTGTCAGCTGATAGGACTGCTTCGGAAGAGGCGTCAGAACGGGCATCAGAGAATCAGGTGCTGGCATTCCGGTTCGATATAGATGCTCTTCCGGTGACAGAGTGCGAGGACAAGGATCATTTTCCGGAAAAGCAGGGATTCCGGTCAATATGTCCAGGTTATATGCATGCCTGCGGACATGACGGACATATTACAGTGGGGCTTGGAACGGCAAAGATACTTTGTGGTATGAAAGATCAGCTTCGTGGAACTATAAAATTCATTTTCCAACCGGCTGAGGAAGGTGTCCGCGGTGCAAAAGCCATTGTAGAGAAGGGGCATCTTGACGATGTGGATGTAGTGCTGGGTGCGCATATGAGTGGCAAGGAGGATCAGGAGCAGTGCATGATCGGAATTGGTGATGGCCACAGCCTGGCAACCACGAAGATGGATGTGGAAATTCATGGAAAGGCTGCCCATGCGGCCGCAGCACCAGAGGCAGGTAATAATGCCATGCTGGCCGCAGCCACGGCAATCTTGAATCTCCATGCGATCCCAAGATACAGTCATGGTGATACCAGAGTGAATGTGGGAAAACTTGTGGCAGGCAGTTCCAGAAATGTGATCTGTGAGTCTGCTCACATGAAGATGGAAGTGAGGGGAATGACGGCAGAGGCTAATCAGTATATGTATGATTATGCCTGCCGGATCATTGAAAATGCAGCGCAGATGCATGGGTGTACCAGCCAGATCCGGCTGATGGGAGCAGCGACCAATAGTCTCAATACGCCGGAACTGATGGACCGCATGAAAAAGCTGTGTGAAGAGAGACTGCAGTTACCGGTGGTCTATGTGCCAGAAGGTGGTGTGGGAGGCAGTGAGGATTATTCCTGTATGTCGGAGCGGGTGAAGGAGCATGGAGGACAGTCCTGCTATTTTCTGAATCTCAGTAAGTGCCATGCAACTCTTCATAATGACCGGTTTGATTTTGATGAAAAAGCACTGGTCAATGGTGTGAAGGTATTTACCTGTGCAGCGGTGGATCTGCTGATGGAAAGTACACTAGACCCGGCATTTCTGGAGCGTGACCGGCTTCGCAAATCTGGCATTCCGGTAAAGATTGCGGAGACAGAGAGGCTGCTGATCAGGGAGACCATTCCGTCAGATATTCCGGACCTATATGAGATCTGGAATCAAGGCGGCATGGTGAGGGGGACAGTTCCGGTGCTGAACACACTGGATGAAGAGACAGAATTTATGGAAGCCTATATCCGTCATGCCTATCTGTTCTATGATTTTGGACTGTGGACAGTGATAGAAAAACAGAGTGGACAGATCATCGGACAGGCAGGACTGTTTGTGTCAGAACTGTTAGACGATGCAGTGGAGCTTGGTTATCTGATTGGGCAGTCATATCGTGGAAAGGGCTATGCACAGGAGTGTGGAAGAGCGATCCTCGCTTACGCAGAAGAAGTGCTGGATCTGGAAGAGCTTCATGTGCTGATTGATAGGACGAATGATACATCCCTCCATGTGGCACAGAAACTTGGATTTGGGCCATATGGACAGGACCAGATTCATGGAGCAGAGACAGCAGAAGATACAGAAGCATCCTTAGTCCATTGGCATAAAATGTTAACCTGAATATGAAAAATAAAAACTAATATCTGGAAACGGCTGAATTTTCTTGAAATTTCAGCCGTTCATGGTATAATGGGCACGTTAGTGTGGGTCTTTTGGCCCATGTAAAGATAATGAATCATGAGAAATGCAGGAGGCAGCCCCATGATAAAAGCAGAAAACGTCACTTTCGAATATGATCGACTGGACGAAGAAGGGAATATAGAATCAAAATTAACAGCGGTGGATCATCTGAGCCTGAAGATTGAGTCAGGAAGTTTTATTGCGGTTCTGGGACATAACGGTTCTGGAAAATCCACGTTTGCAAAGCATATCAACGCACTTCTGACACCTACAGATGGAACTCTGTGGGTCAATGGCATGGATACCAAGGATGAGGAACATCTGTGGGATATCCGCCAGAATGCCGGAATGGTATTTCAGAATCCGGATAACCAGATCATTGGAACGATTGTGGAGGAAGATGTGGGATTCGGACCGGAGAATCTGGGAGTGCCAACAGATGAGATCTGGACCCGCGTGGAAGAAAGCCTGGATGCAGTAGGTATGCTCAAATATCGTCATCACTCGCCCAACAAATTATCCGGTGGACAGAAGCAGCGGGTAGCCATTGCAGGTGTGATGGCTATGCATCCGAAATGTATTGTAATGGATGAGCCGACGGCCATGCTGGATCCTCATGGACGAAAAAGCGTCATTGAGACGGCAAAGAAGCTTAATAAAGAAGAAGGGATCACGGTGATCCTGATCACTCATTATATGGAAGAAGTGATCGAGGCAGACCGGATCTTTGTCATGGATGATGGAAAACTGGTTATGGAAGGAACTCCTAAGGAAGTATTTTCCAAAGTGGAGAAGTTAAAGGAATTGAGGCTGGATGTGCCGCAGGCAACTCTGGTGGCTCACGAACTGCAGCAGAGAGGAATTCCGCTTCCAGATGGAATATTGAACAATGAAGAACTGGTGGATGAATTATGTCGATTGAAATCAAAAATGTAAATTATCTGTATTCGCAGGGGACTTCTTATGAGATGCATGCCTTGAAAAATGTGAATCTGGAGATTCCAGATGGGCAGTTTGTGGGATTGATCGGGCATACAGGTTCTGGAAAATCCACATTGACCCAGCATCTGAACGGATTGGTGAAGGCAACCAGTGGACACATTTATTATAATGGCGAAGATATTTATGATGAAAAATTTTCCATGAAGAAGCTGCGCAGCAAGGTAGGGCTGGTCTTTCAGTACCCAGAGCACCAGCTGTTCGAGACAGAAGTGCTGGCAGATGTGTGCTTTGGACCGAAGAACTTGGGTTTTACGAAAGAAGAAGCAGAAGAGAAGGCAAAAGCAGCCCTTCGGATGGTCGGGATGGGAGAAGAGTATGACAAGAGTTCTCCTTTTGAGCTGTCCGGCGGACAGAAGCGTCGTGTGGCTATCGCTGGTGTGCTGGCTATGGACCCGGAAGTACTGATCCTTGATGAGCCTACAGCCGGTCTGGATCCAAGAGGTCGTGACGAGGTGCTCGACCAGGTCAGTGCACTTCAGCGATCCAGAGGGATCACAGTCATCCTGGTGTCCCACAGTATGGAAGATGTGGCAAAATATGTAGACCGTCTGATCGTTATGAATCAGGGTGAAGTGCGGTTTGACGGAAGACCTGTGGAGGTGTTCCATCATTATAAAGAACTGGAAGAGATCGGGCTGGCAGCACCACAGACGACTTACCTGATGCAGGAATTGAAAAAACAAGGTGCAGATGTAAATACCGATGCGACAACGGTGGAAGAGGCAGCAGATGCCATAGAAGCCTGGCTGAAAGCATCCAAGTAGGAGATTTACCATGATTCGAGATATTACGCTGGGACAATATTATCCCGCAAAATCGGTGATCCATCAGCTGGATCCGAGAGTGAAGCTGGTGGCAACCATGTTGTATATTATTTCTTTGTTTGTGGCAAAGGGAATTTTGGGGTATGTGATCGCAACGATTTTTCTTGCATTTGTCATTCGCACATCCAAGGTTCCATTTAAGTTTATTACAAAAGGATTGAAAGCAATTGTGATGCTTCTGATGATCACAGTAGTATTTAATCTTTTTCTGATTGATGGAGATGTAGTGCTGTGGCATTTTGGATTTTTAAAAATTACAGATAAAGGTCTGCGTACAGCAATTCTTATGGGTGTTCGTCTGATCTACCTGATCATCGGCTCTTCACTTATGACGCTGACCACAACGCCCAATGACCTGACCGATGGTATGGAACGTCTGCTGAATCCGTTGAAAGCGGTACATGTACCGGTGCATGAGATATCCATGATGATGTCTATTGCGCTTCGGTTTATTCCGATCCTGCTTGAAGAGACGGATAAGATCATGAAGGCGCAGATTGCCAGAGGTGCAGACTTTGAATCCGGAAATATTATTCAGAGGGCAAAAGCCATGATTCCGCTGCTGGTTCCGCTGTTCATCTCTGCATTCCGCAGAGCCAACGATCTGGCCATGGCCATGGAGGCCCGCTGTTATCGTGGAGGTGACGGACGTACCAAGATGAAGCCGCTTCATTATGAAAGCAGAGACCATATAGCATATGCGGTTGTATGGGGGTATCTGGTACTGATGATCGTGTTTGGACGTCTGCTCAGTGGCACTGTTATTCCGTTTTAAGAAAGGAATTGCATGAAAAGGGTAAAACTTGTGGTTGCCTATGATGGCACCAATTACTGTGGCTGGCAGGTTCAGAAAAATGGGGAGACCATTGAATCCGTTCTGAACCGGGCCATTGGAGAACTGACAGGAGAGGAGATCCATGTGATGGGCTCCAGTCGAACAGATGCAGGTGTTCATGCCTGCGGAAATGTGGCGGTCTTTGACACCGAAGCGAGGATGGCCGCAGATAAATTTTCATATGCATTAAATCAAAGACTGCCGGAAGATATCAGGATCCAGGATTCCTGTGAAGTTCCGGCAGATTTTCACCCCAGATTTCAGAAGACGGTGAAAACCTATGAGTACCGGATCCTGAACCGGGAATTTCCGCTGCCGGCTTATCGGTTCAATTCGCATTTTACATATCGGAAGCTTGATGTGGAGCGGATGAGACAGGCGGCTGCCTATCTGATCGGGGAACACGATTTTCAGAGCTTCTGTGCGGCGGGCGCCCAGGTGAAGACGACAGTACGAACAATCTATGCGCTGGATGTGGAGAAGCAGGGAGACCTGATCATCCTCCGCATTACAGGAAATGGATTTCTCTATAATATGGTACGGATCATTGCCGGTACGCTGATGAAGATCGGACAGGGAGACTGGGAGCCAGAGTGCATACCGGAGATTCTGGCAGGCTGTGACCGCCAGCTGGCAGGTCCTACCGCACCGGCCAGAGGACTGACACTGATGGAGATTCATTTCAAAGGGGAGAAAGGATAACAATAATGGAAAAAACTGTTATGAAAGAAAATAAAATGGGTGTCATGCCCATAGGTAAACTGATTATCACTATGTCGCTGCCGATCATGATCTCCATGCTGGTGCAGGCACTTTATAATGTGGTGGACAGTATTTTTGTTGCAAGAGTCAGTGAAAATGCACTGACAGCCGTATCTATGGCATTTCCTATCCAGAGTCTGATGATTGCCGTAGGAGTTGGTACAGCGGTAGGTGTGAACGCACTGCTGGCCCGGTCACTTGGTGCAAAAGATATGGACCGTGTAAATAAGATTGCTGAAAATGCAGTATTTCTGGCAGTCATAAGTTATCTTGTGTTTTTGCTGATCGGACTGTTGCTGTCAGAGCCGTTTTTCAGAAGCCAGACAGATATTGAAGAAATCGTGCAGTATGGAAAGCAGTATCTGACGATCTGCTGTTGTACGTCCTTTGGTATTTTTGTTCAGATCATGTTTGAACGGATGCTGCAGGCAACGGGCAAGACCTTTTATACCATGATCACCCAGGGAACCGGAGCCATTATCAACATTATTCTGGATCCGATTCTGATCTTTGGTCTGTTCGGCTTCCCGAGAATGGAAGTGGCAGGAGCTGCTGTGGCAACGGTGACAGGACAGATAGTTGCTGCCGTTGCAGCAATTATTTTAAATCAGAAGAAAAATCATGAAGTGAAGATCAATATGAAAGAATTCCGTCCTTCCGTGGAAGTGATTGCACAGATCTATGAGATCGGCATTCCTTCTATCGTTATGCAGGCCATCAGTTCTGTGATGACCTATGGCATGAATCTGATCCTGATCTCATTTTCAGCAACTGCGACAGCAGTATTCGGTGTCTACTTTAAATTGCAGAGTTTTATCTTCATGCCAGTCTTCGGACTGAATAATGGTGTGATACCGATCGTTGCGTATAATTATGGTGCACAGAAGAAAGACCGCGTGCTCAGTGCAATCCGTCACGTGATCACCTATGCGGTGGTGATCATGATTTTAGGTCTGGTGATTTTCCAGACGGTGCCGGATAAACTGCTCATGATGTTCAGTGCGTCGGAGACTATGCTGGCAATTGGAGTTCCTGCCCTTCGGACGATCTCCTTAAGCTTTCTGCTGGCAGGATTCTGTATCGCAGCCGGAAGTGTATTCCAGGCACTGGGAAAATCTATTTACAGTATGTATGTGTCAGTGGCACGTCAGCTGGTAGTGCTTCTGCCGGTTGCATATGCATTGTCCAGACTTGGCAGAGTGGAGCTGGTCTGGTGGGCTATCCCTATTGCAGAGCTTATGTCTCTGGCTATGACGGTGATCTGCATGATCCACATTAATAAAAATATTATCAGTAAAATCGGAAAAAACAGTTGACATGTGTGGCCAGCCGACATATAATATTTAACTGTGACAAAGCGAGAAAATGTCTGATCCAAAGCCCCGGTAAGATGTTTTTACGTATAAATCAAGAATATTTAATTGAATTTTTACAGGAGGTATACCAATGAACAGTTTCATGGCTAATCCAGCAAAAGTGGAAAGAAAATGGTACGTAGTTGACGCTACCGGATATACATTAGGTCGTCTGGCATCTGAAGTTGCAAAGGTGCTTAGAGGAAAGAACAAACCGGTTTTCACTCCGCACGTAGATACAGGAGATTATGTGATCGTTGTTAACGCTGACAAGATCAAAGTTACCGGAAAGAAATTAGACCAGAAGATTTACTATCATCATTCAGACTACGTAGGTGGTATGAAAGAGACTACTTTAAGAGAGATGCTTGCAAAGAAACCGGAGAAGGTTGTAGAGCTGGCAGTTAAGGGAATGCTCCCGAAAGGACCGCTCGGAAGAGAAATGTTCACCAAACTTCATGTTTACGCAGGCGCAGAGCATCCGCATGCAGCACAGCAGCCGGAAGCACTGACATTTTAAGTAGGATAAGGAGGTAAATATCATGGCTAAAGCAAAATTCTACGGAACTGGCAGAAGAAAAAAATCCATCGCCAGAGTATATTTAGTACCGGGAACTGGTAATATCACTGTTAATAAGAGAAGTATCGATGAGTATTTCGGACTTGAGACCCTGAAGGTTATCGTTCGTCAGCCGCTCGTTGCTACTGAGAATGCAGATAAATTTGATGTTCTTGTAAACGTTCGTGGTGGCGGATACACCGGACAGGCAGGAGCAGTTAGACACGGTATCGCACGTGCACTTCTGCAGGCAGATCCGGAGTACAGACCGATCCTGAAAAAAGCAGGATTCCTGACTCGTGATCCGAGAATGAAAGAGCGTAAAAAGTACGGTCTCAAAGCAGCTCGTCGCGCTCCGCAGTTCAGCAAGAGATAATCTACGCGATGGCCATGAGCCATGCGACGTCAAATATAAAAAGCTTCGCCCATGCTTGCATGAGGCGGAGCTTTTTTTCATTTGACGTCATAGGGCGAAGCCCGTGACCGAGGGAAACCGAAGGTTTTTCGATGGAAGCAAGGCGAATGCCCACGGAAAATCAAGGTTTTCCTATACCCAAATGGGCTGTTATAGTTTGCCCCTATTTGACCTAACGAGAGCCGTTTTCACCCAATTTTTAGTGGTTAAATATAGGACAACCGGCAAAAATGGGGTCAAAAAACGGCCTTAGTGGTTAAAAAATAGGACAACCAGAGAGCGATTCCGGGGGTATTTTTGAGGGTGAATTGGGTGTATGGGTAAATGATGTGAATAAATCTGGAATGAAAAGAAGCAGGACAATGGGAGATGAGACCCAATGCCCTGCTTCTTGGTTATTTGGAATGAACGGTAGTGTATTTCTGGTTTTTGCTTTTGGGTTTGTCTGGAAACATCATTTCAAGTTTACCAGAAGATAATAAAGGCTTGAGGTAATATTTGCTGAAGTGAGAACGGCTGGAAACATCAATATATGCTTGCATTTCATCTCGACTTTTAGGGTCTGCACAAAATTCCAATAGCAAGTTTTGCTTGCTGATCACAGATGTATCATGTGCGGCATCATGTGCTGTATCATGTGCGGAAGCACCGCACATGATGTAGTTTACATTTTTCAAGATGACTCTGAAATCTGTCGCTGTTGAGGAAAATTCGGGCTTATATGCCTCTGTATATCCAGGCAGCTTTTCGGTTTCACTGACGATTTTGCGTAGGCCACTTCCACGGCGTTCCATGTACTTCATGCGGTGGAACAGGTCAGCAATCACAGGGTTTCGTCGCATGGAACGGATACTGTAAATATTGTATTCCTGAATTGAGCCGCCGCCAAACATACCGCCCGGAGATGTGATTTCCACCCGATCATCAAACATATCAATATGGATTTCGCTGCCAAGCACAATATAATCACGATGGATAAGCGCATTGACAAGAGCCTCTGTCACAGCTCGTTCAGCATAATCCGGCTTGTCTACACGATACTGTGCCTTTTTGACAAAACGGACTTTGGAATTATTGCGAATAAATTCACTGCCGCTGTTCAGTAAATAAATCAAATTTCCCTCGTATTCTTTATCGTCCAGCGCATCATCAAAGATAGAGCCTTTTTCCAAGCCATTCCACCGGGTACAGAACATACGGGAGTTATAAACCGTGTGCTGATCGGTCATGAGTTTTCCGGCATTGGTCAGGAGTCCATTTTTATCAGTCAAACCAAAGGAAATATAATCGGATGGCTCAAAGCGGAGACCGGTCCGTTCCAGATAGGTTGCTTCCAGAAGTGTAAAGCTGTAATCCTTTTTTACCGCGTCTGTTGTTAGGGTATCAAAGGACTGATTGGTTCCCTTTAAGATCAATTCATTCACAATGTAATCAGGGGCAATTACGCTTTCATTTCCAACACGGATATATGCTTCCATCACGCCGTCTGTCTTGTAATAATATGGGGTGCTGCGGCCGGGAGAAACCTCCAGAGCTAATAGATTTTTACCATCTTCCTGTAATGGTTTTAAGATAAACTGAGGTAATGGTGTGATACGTTCTTTAATTAAGCGGCTGATCGCCTCAGCATCCTTTTGAACATCGGACAAGCCGATAGGTTTCCGGTCATCAGAGATTCCAAAAAACAGAGTGCCGCCGATTCCATTGGAAAAGGCACTGACACTTTTTAACCAGCTTTTTGGCTTTTTTATTTCGAGAGCAACTTTGAAATCACATTCTGTTGCTTCAGCAATGAGCTGTTCTATCATAGAAATCCCTCCTTTGAGGTTGTAGAAAGTTCTTTTTTATTATACCTAGCGGAGAAAGTTATTGCAACGATAGAAGCAAAGAGTTCAGCGAAAACAAAAATATTTATGAGAGGAGGGCCTTCTATTATGGCAACTACAAGAATCATGCCGCTTCATGTCGGCAAAGGCCGCACAGAGAGTCGGGCGATCAGTGATACCATCTGCATTGAAAACGGACTGTCCATTGTAGAGAATCCGAAACTTCACGGAAAAAGCTATAACAAGTGGCTGGGAGATCAGGCAAAGCCCTCTCACCGAGAGCTGCTGCGTGTGGCGATTGACAACGCATTATCACAAAGTCCTGCTGACTTTGAAGAACTGCTGAGGCTGTTGCAAGAGTATGGTTGTGAAGTCTCAAAGCGCGGAAAATCGTATCGACTGAAACTCTCTGGTTGGGAGAAAGCCGCCCGCATGGACAGTCTGGGCGAAGGATATGGATTGGAAGATTTGCGGGCAGTTCTCTCCGGGAAGAAAGCACATACCCCGCGAAAGAAAACAGTCACACAGGCAGAGCCGCCGAAGGTCAATCTGCTGGTGAACATTCAGGCAAAATTGCAGGCTGGAAAAGGTGCTGGCTATGCTCGATGGGCTAAAGTTTTTAATCTGAAACAAATGGCGCAGACCATGAATTACCTGTCAGAGAACAATCTGCTGGAGTATGCGGTTTTGGAAGAAAAGGCTACGGCTGCCACGGCACATCACAATGATCTTTCGGCGCAGATCAAAGCGGCTGAAAAGCGCATGGCAGAGATCGCTGTTCTGCGTACTCACATCGTAAATTATGCCAAGACCCGTGCGGTCTATGTGGCATACCGCAAGGCGGGCTACTCTAAGAAATTCCGGGAAAAACATGAGGAAGAAATTCTGCTCCACCAGGCTGCTAAGAATGCCTTTGATGAGATGGGCGTCAAGAAGCTGCCAAGGGTCAAAGAGTTACAGTCAGAGTACGCAAAATTGTTGGAAGAAAAGAAAAAGACCTATGCCGAGTACCGGCGTTCCCGTGAGAAAATGCGGGAGCTTTTAATGGCAAAGGCCAATGTGGATCGGGTGCTGAAAATGGAGGTAGAACAGGATGTTGAAAAAGAAAAAGACCACGGCCAGCGGTAAGCTGGTCCTGGTAAAAAGCGTTCGCAGGCACTGGACATCCGGGGGATGTCCGCTTAGTGCCGACCGGAGTGGAACGGAGACCGCGCAGCCACAGAATGAAATTCTGTGTTCAAAGGGGCTTGGGGGCGCTGCCCTCAACAAGCAAGCAGAGAGGAAAATCACAAAGGGATTTTCTTCTCTGCGGGCCTGTGTGTATTAACACAGGCATTGCTTGCCTCTTTTCTCCGAAAATGAAAAGAACCAGTGAGAGAATCGTTAAATTTCACTCACTGACTCAATTCGTTTCAAATTTTTCGGACAACTCTGTCAGGTCCCTCACCGTTTCCTGGGTGTGATGCAGCAGGGTGTCACGCATTTCTGGCGGACAGCTGGAATAAAGCATTTTCATCTGATTGACACCCTCATCCTCCAGAGAAACATCTGGATTTATAAGCGTATCTAAAGAGATGTGCAGGACCTTTGCCAATGCTCTTAAAATCAAATAGGAAGGATTCATTTTCCCTTTTTCGATATTGGCGATTTGCTTTACAGAAACATGGCTCAGATCAGAAAGTTCCTGTTGTGTCAGTTCTTTATTCTTTCGGGCTTCTCGCATTTTTTGCCCTAAAGCAGTTAAATCATCAATCGGCATAATCGTTCACCTCAATAATATTGTATCGTTCCGGTTTATATGATGGAATGACCTTATTATGCCTGACAAGCTGTACGATTATGCCGATTATATAAAGCTGCGATTGGTGATAAACTTGTATTGTTCGAGATAAAGAACTATAATGTACTCTGTGGAGGTGCGAAATGGACTATATGACATTGAAAGAGGCCGCCGAGAAGTGGGGCGTGACACCTCGTAGGGTAAATTATTATTGTGCTGGTGGGCGTATCCCCGGTGCTGTGAAAATGGCCGGTGTTTGGCTGCTCCCTAAAACTGCGGAGAAGCCGACTGATAGGCGCAGAAAGGAAGGAAAAAAGAATAATGAAGATTCTCTTAATTGAAGATGATATAGAAATAAGTGAAATGTTATGTAGCTATCTTATAGCAGAAAATTTTGAAGTTGTCTGCGCTACCGATGGTCAAAAGGCATGTGAGGCTTTCGACATTGGTTCTTATAGTATCGTCTTGTTGGATTTGATGATTCCCAAAATTACAGGTATGAATGTAATGAAGTATATTCGTCAAAAAAGTACGGTGCCAATTATCATCATTTCTGCAAAGGATTCGGATTCCGACAAAACTTTAGGTTTGGGCTTCGGTGCGGATGATTATATTACAAAACCGTTTTCCATAACAGAGGTTATGGCGCGTATTAAAGCAAACATACGGAGAAATACCGAATATGCTGCCGTACAGCCAGAGCAAACGAAACTTGTGTGGGGCCCACTGGTTATGAACTTGGAAAATCACACCGTCACAAAATCAGGCGAGATTATCGAACTGACCGCAAAAGAATTTGATATTTTACGGCTGCTTCTGGAAAACCCACAAAGGGTCTACACAAAGGCTCAAATCTATTCTTTAATTTGGAATGATGCCTATATGGGGGATGAAAATGCCGTCAATGTTCACATCAGCCGTTTACGAACGAAAATTGAGGATGATCCACGAAAGCCACAAGTTGTTATAACTGTATGGGGAATTGGCTATAAGCTGGGAGAACAGAAATGAGCAATGCGACAATTATCTTTTTACTAACCCTCTGTATTATGATTTTAATCTGTATCATTGTGTACCAGCAGTTTGTATTCCATAACGGAACAAAAGCAAAAATACATGAGATCAGCAGCAAATTGAAAGAACTTCTTGACACCGACAGCGACGAAAAAGTGACAGTCTTTACCGATAATAAGGCACTGATAGAGCTTGCAACACAAATCAATCGAATGTTGGAAGATCGGCAAAAAGTAAAAGTTGAGTATCGGCGGGCTGAAATGGCATCCAAAAAGATGTTATCTAACATTTCCCACGACATTAAAACTCCCATGACAGTGATTCTTGGCTATTTGGAGATTATGCGTTTGAACGGAACCCAAAGCAATGAAATGTTGCAAAAGGTAGAAAGCACTGCCCAGCGGGTAATGGGATTGATTACACAATTCTTTACGCTTGCTAAATTAGAGGCTGGCGATACAGATATGCCATTGGAGCGTTTGAATGTGAACGAAGCCTGCCGGGAAAATATTTTGGATTTCTATGAACTCCTTTCACAAAAAAATTTTGAAGTGGAAATTAACATACCCGATCATGTGTTGTATGCAAATGCCAATAAAGATGCGTTGCAAAGAATTATGTTCAATTTGATTTCCAATGCAATTCGCTATGGCGGCGATGGAAAATATTTAGGTATGTTTTTGCGGGCAGATCAGGCACATATCTATATAGACATTGTGGACAGGGGCCGTGGAATTGAAAAAGAATTTGCTGCGTCTGTTTTTGACCGACTGTTTACAATGGAAGATTCTCGAAATAGCGCCATGCAAGGAAATGGTCTTGGACTGACGATTGCGAAAAATCTTGCCTTGCAACTCGGTGGCGATATTACTTTAGAAAGTCATCCGCACCAGAAAACAGTTTTCACTATTACGCTCAAGAAAATGGCCTATTAAACCATAGGTCATTTTTTCAAGAAAGAAATTTGTAAGAATTATTCAAGAGTTTTGAAAATCGAACTTTCTATAATGTCAGTAGAAAGGAGGGCAAGACAATGCCATTTATTTTACAAACAAGTGGTCTTTCTAAAAAGATTGGTAGTAAGGCACTTGTCACTGATGTTAATATTCATATTCCCAAAGGGGAAATTTATGGTTTTCTTGGTCCTAACGGAGCTGGTAAAACCACAGTGATGAAGATGATTACTAACCTTTGGAAACCTACCAGTGGGACTATTGAGGTGTTTGGAGAGGTATTGACTCCAAAATCCTATGAAGTCTTAAAAAGAATGGGAAGTATCATCGAGTTTCCCACCTTTTATGACCACATGACCGGGCGTGAGAACTTACAGCTTCATTGTGAGTATATGGGCTATTACAATGTTGACAGTGTTGAAAGTGCGTTGCAAATGCTGGACTTGACATCAGCAGCCGATCAGCCGGTCAAGAACTATTCCCTCGGCATGAAAGAACGCCTCGGAATTGCAAGAGCCATTATGTGCAAGCCGGAACTGCTTATTCTCGACGAACCCACAAACGGCCTTGATCCAGCAGGAATGAAAGAAATCCGTGATTTATTAAAAACACTTTGTTCGGAGTACGGTATTACCGTTATGATTTCAAGTCACATTTTATCTGAAGTGGAGAGTATTGCGGATACCGTTGCTATTATCCATCACGGAAAAATGATGAAAGAAATTCGTATGCAAGATATTGAGGAAATGAACCTCAATTATGTGGAGCTTTCTGTCACGGATGAAAAGCTGGCTGCCTATGTCTTGACTGAAAAGTTGGGTCTGCAAAATTTTAAGATTCTTGACAGCGGTAAAATTCGCATATATGACCATGCAGCGTCTACCCAGCAGTTGACGAAAATACTGGATCTGAATGATGTTGAAGTTGTGAGCATTGGAAAGAAATCTGAAACGCTGGAGGACTACTTCTTGAAGCTGACCGGGGAGGTGAAATATCATGCTTAAACTCATTAGGCTGGAATGGAAAAAGAATAATGTAGGCAAGTACATTCGCAATGTGGTTATCATGTCGGCTCTGATCTGCCTGTTCATATTTGCCCTTTGCTATTTGGGAATTGCCAATGATCCTGATACGGGTGTTCCTGATGCGGTGCCGGGTAACAGTGCGATTTCTTCCTCTATCGAGCTGTTTACAAGCATGGCTTTTCTGGTGTTTACCAGTGTCATGTTGTCCACATACATTGTGAGCGCCTATAAAAACAAAACCATGAACTTAATGTTTTCGTATCCAATTAAGCGACAGAAAATTCTCGTTTCTCAAATGTTAGCTGTATGGATTTTCAATTTCGTGGCTCTGGTGCTGACAAAACTATTGATTTACGGTTGCATTTTACTTGGTTCACAATTCATGGTTTCCTCATTCCCACTGGACTACAACATGGCAAGTATGGGGTTCTATATTCAGTTACTCTTAAAGTCCGTTGTCATTGTAACCATGAGTTTTATCGCCTTGTTTATTGGTATGGCTATGAAGTCCTCAAAAGCTACCATCGTATCATCTTTTCTGCTGATTTTTTTGACACAGGCTAATGTGGGCGATTTTTCTTTGGCGGATAATGCCATTCTTCCTGTTGTACTTATGGTACTTTCCTTAATCTTTGCGTTTCTCTCGATTTACAATGTGGAAACTAAGGATTTGAACTAAATGCTCAACGAAATGAAAGTTCTTATAGTGATGCCAATTATAAATTGATATTAAGAGTTAATTAAACTGCCGGACGACGGCAAAAGAAAAAAAGCCGTCGTAGAGCAGACAATTTGACACGCCCATTTGAAACGGCGGCTTTGATTTTCAGAGCCGCCGTTTCTTTGGTTTGCGCGCCATGGGCGCGCTCTAATGGGTGCGAGTCCCGAACATGCCCGGGTGGTGGGAAATGTATAGCCGAACAGCAAGGGTGTTCATCGTGAGGTGGAATCTGAAGGAAGCTGTAGGCAAATCTCTGGTCCGACGGACAGAAATCGCATATAAGGCTAGGCTACGAGAGATAAGTTGGCCAAAAGCAACAAAGTCTAATAACTACCACATTTGTAGTAGCAGAGTAGATGCGGCGGATATATGGAGAGAAAGAGCGTGCACCTTAAGCGTGGAGGTCTCACAGGGGTTTCATTAGCCTAGTAACAACGAACTGTGAGAAGTCAGCCGAGCCCATAGTAGTGGAGAAGTTTCTGTAATGGAGATGGAGCGAAGGGGCGAACAATCAATAAGTTTGAGTATGTCTCGCATTGCAGAAATGACAACATCTGCCGTAACCAATCGGGTAAAGGGTGGTCAAATCAAGCGAGGCGGAAAGGAAAGAACGCATGGACACAAGTAATCTAATGGAGCAGATACTCTCTGACTTCGTACGATATGCAGATGACTGTATTATTATGGTTGGAAGTGAAATGTCTGCTAACAGAGTCATGAGGAATATCTCACGATTTATTGAAGAGAAACTAGGGCTTAAGGTTAACATGACCAAAAGTAAAGTAGATAAACCACAAGGATTAAAATATCTCGGATTTGGATTTTACTTTGACCGAAGAGCACAACAGTTTAAGGCTAAACCACATGCAAAATCAGTAGCAAAGTTTAAGCGAAGAATGAAAGAACTCACATGCCGTAGCTGGGGTGTCAGCAACAGTTATAAAGTTGAGAAACTCAACCAGCTCATCAGAGGGTGGATTAACTACTTCAAGATAGGAAGTATGAAAATACTCTGTGCAAAGCTTGATTCGAACATTCGATATAGACTGCGCATGTGTATATGGAAACATTGGAAAACTCCACAAAACCGTGAAAAGAACCTTATAAAACTTGGAATTGACAGAAATACGGCAAGGCGGGTTGCTTATACAGGACACAGAATCGCTTATGTTTGTAATAAAGGAGCCGTAAATGTTGCAATAAACAACAAGAGATTAGCCTCGTTTGGATTAGTCTCAATGTTAGATTACTACACCGAAAGGTGTGTTACTTGTTAAGTTGATTGAACCGCCGTGTACCGAACGGTACGCACGGTGGTGTGAGAGGTCGGAATTTCTCAAATTAAGAGAAATTCCTCCTACTCGATCTAGATACGATTTCTTACTCGGTCATCTCCGCATCGACCAGATGGCAGTACATATATCCGTTTTCTTCGTAGGTCTGAAATATGCCAACGACCGTGATTTCTGTTCCCAGTTCGGGATCGTCGGCAGGATAGCTATGCTCGCCCGCGAGGACGAACTCCAGCCCCTGCGAGCAGCAGGCAGTCGCGTCCATGATGATGCAGGTCGTGTACACCGCGCCGGTGTTCGAATCCTCATAGACCGCAAACTGCCCATTCATTTTGATGCGCTTTCCGACATACCGATCCGGCTCGTACATCATGTTATAGATCTCGGAGTAGACCATCGTGCTGCTGAGCGTAGTCAGATCGACATCCAGTTCGCCGGAGGCCTGTGCCGGTTCATAGTCCGGAAGCGCTTCGGCGGGTTGCATCGGCTCCGGTTCCGGAACGGATGTTTCCGGTGTAGTTTCATCCGAAGCAGGCTGCTGCTCCGGAATTGCAGTCGGCGGAGCGGTCGTTTCGCCTGTGGCATTCGCCATCTGCTCCTGAACGACCTGCTGGGTCGCGCTGCCCTGCTTCGATTTGGACTGGATCTTCTGATCGCCGCAGGCGCAGAGGGAAACCAGATAAAGCGCGACGGCGAGAATAAACAAAGCCTGTTTCATGTGCGGATACCTCCCAATCGGGATATTCCCGAGAAAATCAGAAATGCAAAAATGTCCACGGCCACAATGGTCGAGCCGACCGGCGTTCCAGCTAGGATGGAGATCAGAATGCCCAGTGCGGCGCAGCAGACGGAAAGGACGGCCGCACAGATCGTCACCGCACGGAAGTTTTTGTAGACCCGCATGGCAGACAACGCCGGGAAAATAACAAGGGCGGATATGAGCAGTGAGCCGACAAGGTTCATTGCCAACACGATCACAACGGCGATCGTTATGGCAATCAGTAAGTTATACAAATCGGCCTTTGTCCCCACAGCCTTTGCAAAGTTTTCATCAAAGGTCACAGCGAAAATTTTGTTGTAGCAAAGAACAAATACCGCCACGACCGCCACCGACAGCACCGCGCACAGCCAGACCTCGCTTTTCGTCAGCGTCAGAATAGAGGTCGAGCCGAACAGCGTACTGCACACATCGCCGGACAAGTTAGAGGAGGTGGAGAACAAATTCATCAGCAGATAGCCGATAGCAAGTGCCCCCACCGAGAGCATGGCGATGGCGGCGTCGCCCTTGATCTTCGTGTTCTGCCCAGTACGCAGAAGCAGCACGGCGCTGATGATTGTAATGACCATGACCAGCGGCATTTCGTTGGTGATTTGTAGCACAGCGGCAATCGCCATGGCTCCGAACGCCACATGAGAAAGTCCGTCACCGATGAAGGAAAACCGTTTCAGCACCAGCGTTACGCCCAGCAGAGAGGAACAGAGCGCAATCAGCACGCCGACCACCAGCGCATAGCGGACAAAGGGGTACGCCCAATAGAGGGTCAGTTTTTCCAAGATTGCGGTCATTGTTCATCACCGCCTTTCTCTGCGGCAAATAGCCGCCCTTGCGGGCTTTGGAGATACTCTGCCTTTGTTCCGAAGAAAACGGTGTTGCCAATATGCAGAATATGGCTGGCGTATTTGACTGCGGCAGCAATATCGTGAGAAATCATAATAATGGTGATACCGTCCCGATGGTTCAGTTCGCCGATCAGACGATACATTTCCGCTGTCACTTTGGGATCAAGCCCGGAAACAGGCTCGTCCAAGAGCAGCATTTTTTGTGTGGCGCACAGCGCACGGGCAAGCAATACCCGCTGTTGCTGCCCGCCGGACAACTCTCGATAACACCGCTTTGAGAGCTTATCAATCTGCATTTTCCGAATGTTTTCTTCGGCAAGCTGTTTTTCTTCTTTGCTATAAAAGGGGCGGCTGCCGCAGCGCCCCTGACACCCGGAGAGAACGATTTCTCTCACGGATGCAGGGAAATCCTTTTGTACGACGGTCTGCTGCGGCAGGTAGCCGATCTCATTTTTCCTCAGCCCGTCGCCTGTCAAAATTCTGCCGCTGATGGGCGGCTGCAAGCCAAGGATCGTTTTCATAAGTGTACTCTTACCAGAGCCGTTTTCCCCTACGATGCAGAGGTAGTCGCCTGCAAAGACCTCAAAGCTGAGATCTTGCAGAACGGACTTCCCATCATAGCCGACGCGGAGATTTTGACAAGTGAGCTGAGCCATAAACCTACCTCCTTAACCCAATGCTTCTTTCAGCACGGACAGGTTCTTCTCCATCACGGAGAGGTAGGTCGTACCGTTTGCCACATCTTTAGAAGTGGTGGACTGCATGGAATCCATGGTCAGCACCTTTTGATTTTTCTCAGCAGTGTTCTGGACAATGGTTTCGGAAATTTTATGCTGTGCGCCCTCAATGGTCAGAACGCAGGGCAGTTTCAATTCATCCACCTTCTTAGCAAGGAACGAAACGGTCTCAAAGCTGGCTTCCGTTTCGGCGGAGCAGCCCACAAAAGCGGCATAGTAGCTCACACCGTAATCGTCCACCAGATAGCGGAACGGGAAACGGTCGCCGAACAGAACGGTCTTATAGGTCGCAGCGTCCACGGCAGCCTGATATTCGCCGTCCAGCGCAGAGAGCTTTTCGATATAGGTAGCGGCGTTGGTAGCGTAGGTGTCCTTATTGTCGGGGTCCAGCTCCTGCAAAGACTTGGAAATGGCATTTACAAGAACCTCCGCGTTTTTCAGAGAAAGCCAAACGTGCTCGTCCTTTTCTTCCTCATGCTCGTGCTCTTCGCCTTCTTCATGCTCGTGGTCTTCGTCCTCGTCGTGGTCATGCCCTTCCATGTGTTCGCAGATCTCTTCGCCGGTCATATCAGCCGGGAAGAAGGTAGGCCAGGAGTTTTCGGGATCGACGATCGCGTCGAAGCTCTCGTTGCTCATCCGGATGTGGAAGTGTTCGGCGGCGGCCGGTTCGATCATGTGGTCGTTGAACTCAATGTAGACCGGCGCGCCGGAATCCTTGTCCTCCGCCTCAAAGCGATACATGGCCGCCTTCGTGCCGGTAGACCAGTTCTGAATGTAATAGCCGACATACTTGTAGTTAGAGCCGACCTTCTTGCTATCTTCGTAGGTGAACTCGATGTGGTCACCCTCAATATCGATGTTGGTAATGTCCGTTTTGTAGCCGTTCTGATAGTAGGTCTTGTATTCTTCGGCGGTCATTTCGCCTTTCTCTGCCATCGCTGCAAACGCATCATCCAGCGTTCCGTCCAGCACAAAGGGATAGGCAGATTGCCAGTCGCCCGCCCAATCAGACAGGCTTCTGTCCTGAACCTCGTCATCTTCAAAGGTGGAGACTTCCTTGCTGTGGTCATGGTCGTGATCGTGCTCTGTTTCCTGCATACCCTCGACCAGCTCTTCGGTCTTGACGCTGTCGCCAAGGACATCCAGCAGGTTGATGACCTTCATGTTCTTGTTGGTGGCATTTTTCAGAGCATCGTCCACCCAGCCGTCGGACTCGCCGCCCACATAGATGAACAGGTCGCAGTCGGAGATTTTGACAATGTCATCGGCAGTGGGCTGATAGCTGTGCAGGTCAACGCCGTTATCAAGCAGCATCGTGACTTCGGCGTTATCGGCTTTGTCACCTAAAATCTCACGCACCCAGTCATATTCGGGGAAAATGGTGGTGACAATGCTCAGTTTGTCGGTTTTGTTGGTATCGTTCTGCTTTCCGCAGCCGGCAAGAGCGCCGACGAGCATCAAAAGCGCAAGCAGCAGCGCAGTTATTTTTTTCATAGGGTTTGTTACCTCCAGATCATGATAAGAACTTAAAAATGGGCGCAAAAATACAAGGGTAACAGCAACGCCGAAAAAGTCTATCCGAAAACAGATAGACTACACCCTTGTAAAAAGTTCTTATTTTTAATTTGAAAGTTTGACCTTGAGAGAAACCAGCGTAAAGGTACGGGCAACCTCTGTACAGGAGGGAATGATCCGGCACAGAATATATAGAATCGCCGTTACGGTAGCTGCGGCGGAGCCAGCAAGCCCAATGCTTTTGAGCAGGTTTTCGCAGACGTTGATCTGATGGCAGATGGCGCAGTCCCCGCCAGTACAGTCATGATCGGATTCCGCTGCGATATAGGCAACAGAGGACAGCATAACAAAGGCCAGCACTACGGCCAGCAAGCCCGTCATAAAACGAAATTTCTTTGTCATGGTCTGTCCTCCTTTCCAATCGTTATTTTCCCTTGCAGTCTGAACAAGTTCCATAGAGGATCGTGTCAGTCGTGTCCAACATAAACTGTTCGCTCTGCGCCAAATGCTTTGCGAGCAAAGCTGCGTTACCATCTGCCATGTGAAAGGTCTTGCCGCATTTGATACAGCTCATGTGCAGCGCACCTTTGCAGCTTTCGGCATCAAGGTATTGATAGTAGACCTCGCGCGTGCCGCTCTTGCTGCTCCGACGCACTTTTTCCTCTGTCTCTAACTGTGCAAGGTTTCGATATACGGCGCTCAGGCTGATTTTTTTATCTGCCAAAGCGTCCGCAATTTGCCGTGCGGACAACAGCTCGTCCGGGTGCTGGCTCAAATAGGCAAGCAGAACCTTTCGCTGCCGCGTATTGTAGCTATGCAAGTCACCACACCTCCAATTTGCATTTCATTCGCAAATATTATAATCCAAGAAAGCAAGAAAATCAATATGCGAGTTGTTCGCAAATTGCAAATTTTCAATGAACACAGCTACCGCGAAAATCAAAACCAGTATTTAAAAATTTTATCAGTTATAAAGTACAGAATGCTGTTTGGATTGCTATTTTTATGCAACTATTTCTTGCTGCTCTTGACAAAATAATTTTTAGAGATTATAATTATAACAGCGTTATATATCACTGTTATATAGGAGGTGTGCAAAATTAACGGAAATGGAACGACTTTAGAAAATATCCACCGGGCAGCGAAAGCAGAATTTTTAGAAAAAGGATATAAAGACGCTTCCCTGCGGAATATTGTGAAATCCGTGGGAATGACTACCGGAGCCTTTTACGGATATTACAAAAGCAAAGAAGAACTTTTTGAAGCCATCGTTGGTGAACATTATGAATATATTCGTAACCGTTTTATAAAGGCACAGCAGGAGTTCGCCGAACTACCAGCTGCCCAGCAGCCGGAAGTCATGAGTGATATTTCGGGAATCTGCATGTACGATATTCTCTATTATGCGTATGAGCATTTAGAGGAATGTAAACTGATCCTTGTCTGTTCGGAAGGGACAAAATTTGCCGGGCTAATTGATGAAATGGTGGAGATTGAGGTAGATGGGACGCATGCCTATCAGGATGTCTTAAGGCAGCTTGGACGGCCCTCTCCGCATATCGATCCTTCGCTAGAGCATATTCTGATCACCGGAATGTTTCATACTTTTTTTGAATTGATCATCCACGAAATGCCGCTCAAAGATGCCGAAAACTACGTCAGAGAAATGCGCGCCTTTTATACAGCGGGATGGATGAAAATTATGGGGCAGTAATGCCTTATAATTTTTGCTTGTAAGTTAGCTGTAACTAACATAAATTCGGATATTGAAGAACATAGACGTGTTCTATTTATCATAAACACAAAGAAAAGGAGGAATTTTTTTGAAAAAACAATCCAATTTATCACGCCTGATGGAAATTGCAGGCAGCCATAAGTACCTGACCTATGCTTCCTGGGTGCTTTCTGCAATCAGTGCCCTGATTGCTCTGGTGCCATTCTATTACATCTGGAAAATGATCAAGGAAGTACTGGAGGTGGCACCAGATTTTGACCAGGCACAGAACCTGACTAGCAATGGCTGGATGGCAGTATTGTTTGCTGTCCTGGCGGTGCTTGTCTACATAGCCGGGCTTATGTGTTCCCATTTAGGGGCATTTCGTATTGCCACAAACCTGCGTATCCAGACCATGGAGCATATTGTTAAGCTTCCTCTTGGATTTGCCGAGAGTTTTGGCAGCGGAAAACTGCGCAAAATCGTCAACGAATCCAGTGCAGCCACCGAAACCTATCTCGCTCATCAGCTTCCCGACAGAGCCAATGCCATTGCAACCCCCTGCGGTCTTTTGGTGCTGCTGTTCGTGTTTGACTGGAGACTGGGACTGTTGAGCCTTGTTCCGGTTGTGCTGGGCTTTCTGATTATGATGGCAATGACCGGAAAGCAGATGCAGGAAAAGATGAAAGAATACCAGAATGCGCTGGATGATATGTCTAATGAAGCGGTAGAGTATGTCCGCGGTATTCCGGTGGTAAAAACCTTTGGTCAGACGATCTTTTCCTTTAAGAAGTTTAAAGACTCCATTGACCGCTATAAAGTATGGGTGATCGCCTATACCAAGCAGCTTCGGACACCGATGATGTTCTATACAGCTGCAATCAACGGAGTTTTTGCCACACTGATCGCCGGAGGACTGTTGCTGACACAAGACGGTGTGACTTCCGGTTTCTTACTGGATCTCATTTTCTATATTATTATTACGCCGGTTATTTCTGTTACACTGACACGCATCATGTTCCAAAGTGAAAATGCCATGATCGTAGATGACGCTTTACAGAGAATTGACAGCGTTTTGCATTTGAAGCCTCTGGAGGAAACGAAACATCCAAAGCATCCTCAAAACGCTTCCGTGGAACTGGAATCGGTTCATTTCAGCTATGATGGAGAAAAAGAAGTATTAAAAGATATTTCACTGACCATTCCTGCAGGGCAGACGGTAGCTTTTGTAGGCCCGTCCGGCGGTGGAAAAACAACCCTTGCCAACCTGATTTCCCGATTCTTTGATCCCCAGAGCGGAATGGTAAAAATCGGTGGTGTTAATGTGAAAGACATCCCGAAAGAGGAACTCATGAACACGGTGTCTTTCGTATTTCAGAACAGCCGTCTGATCAAGGCATCCATTCTGGAAAATGTGCGTATGGGAAAACCGGAAGCTACCCGTGAGGAAGTTCTGGCTGCTCTTCATCACGCACAGTGCGATGATATTCTGGAAAAACTCCCACAGGGTGTGGATACGGTTATCGGTACAAAGGGTGTCTATCTTTCCGGCGGCGAGCAGCAGCGAATTGCCATTGCCCGTGTAATGCTGAAAAATGCACCGATCATCATTCTGGATGAAGCCACTGCCTTTGCTGACCCGGATAACGAAAGCCGCGTACAGGCTGCTTTCTCAAGACTTTCCGAGGGAAAGACCGTGATTATGATTGCCCACAGGCTTTCTACCGTAACAAATGTGGATCAGATTTTTGTCATTTGCAACGGACAGGTTGCCGAGTGCGGCAACAGCCGTGAATTGCTTGCAAAAGATGGCATGTTCAGCCGTATGTGGAAAAATTACCAGACTTCCGTGCAATGGAAGGTAACAAAGGAGGTGCAGTGATATGATCAAAAAACTGCAGAAAAAATATGCCCTGTCTGAACAGGGAGCAAAAGACCTGATCAAAGGCTGCCTGGCCTGTGTCCTTCAGAATCTGTCTTTGATGTTTCCGGTAGGTCTTTTATATTACATGGTCAGCGATCTGATGAACGGAGGTGTTCCCGGTGGGAAAATTCCATTTTATGTGGCAGGCTGCGTGGTGTGTATCGGCCTGATTCTGCTGACCACTTTCTTTCAATATAATGCGACCTATTTTGCCACTTACAAAGAAAGCGGTATCCGCCGCATTACCCTTGCAGAGCATCTGCGTAAGATTCCCCTTTCCTTTTTCGGGAAAAAGGATTTAGCCGATCTTACCAGCACGATTATGGCGGACTGTACCTTCCTAGAACAAAGTTTTTCGCATTTTATCCCTGAGCTTGCAGGTTCAATCATTTCTACGATCCTGATTTCCATCGGTCTGCTCATTACGGACTGGAAAATGGCACTGGCTGCCTTATGGGTTCTGCCGGTTGCCTTTGCGATTGTGGGATTTTCCGCAAAGATTCAGGAAAATCTGAATCAGAAAGCGATGGATGTGAAGATGGCCTGCGCAGACGGGATACAGGAGTGCATTGAAACGGTTCGTGACCTGAAAGCGAACAACGCGGAGCAGGCATATTTAAAGGGGCTGGAAAAGAAGATCCATGCCGTGGAGCATCGTTCCATCCTCAATGAATTTGGGCTTGCTGCTTTTGTGGTTTCCGCATCGCTGGTGCTGAAGCTTGGTATTGCAACGGTTGCGCTGGTGGGAGCTGTTCTGCTCATGCAGGGAAGCCTCTCCGTGCTTACATTCTTTATGTTCCTTTTGGTAGTATCCCGTTTATATGACCCTTTGCAGGGCGCACTTCAGAATCTTGCGGCAGTCATCAGTACACGAACCAACATTGCCCGTATGAATGAGATTCTCGATCATCCGATCCAGCAAGGCAGTGACAGGCTTTCCAATCAGGGGTATGATATTGTCTTTGACCATGTTGGGTTTGCCTACAATACCGGAGAAACGGTATTGAAAGATGTTTCCTTTACGGCAAAACAGGGAGAGGTTACGGCTTTGGTCGGCCCATCCGGCGGCGGAAAAACAACCGTATCCCGGCTTGCAGCAAGGTTCTGGGATATTCGCAGAGGAAAGATTACCGTGGGAGGCATGGATGTATCCCGAATTGACCCGGAAACACTGCTTTCTCTGTATTCCATCGTATTCCAGGATGTTACACTGTTTGACAATACGATTCTGGAAAATATCCGAATCGGAAACAAAGACGCCACAGATGAACAGGTCATCGCTGCTGCGAAACTTGCCAATGTGGATGAATTTGCGGAAAAACTGCCGGATGGATGGCATACCAAGATCGGAGAAAATGGCTGTGAACTTTCCGGCGGAGAGCGCCAGCGTATCTCTATTGCCCGTGCATTTTTGAAAAATGCGCCGATCATTCTTTTAGATGAAGCTACTGCTTCCCTGGATGTGGAGAATGAAACTCTGATACAGACAGCCCTTTCCCGTCTGATCGCAGATAAAACGGTTCTGGTCATCGCCCACAGGATGCGTACCGTAGCAGGAGCAGATAAAATTGTTGTCCTTTCTGATGGCACCGTGGCAGAAGAAGGATCACCAAAGGATCTGGAAGAAAAGAATGGTGTATATGCCCATATGGTAAAACTGCAGACAGAAAGCCAGAATTGGAAACTTGCGTAAAGAAGGAGGAAATGTAATGAACAAGAACCATTGTAAGCAGGAAAATATCCGACTTGGCACCCACGGAGAAGACTATGGAAGCTGGATGTCCAACCCTGTCTTTTACATCATTGGCGGAATCGGAGTTTTGGCCGCTGTGCTGGCTGTCCTCTCTTTTTATGTATTACATGTCGCTGTTCTTGGTGTTCTGTTTACTGTTATCACAATCGCAATTTTGGTTTTGCTGATCTGGATCACATGGATCAGGCGGCAGTATGCCTTTGGCGGTGGCGGAATTATGGAACAGGTTCATCGAGTCGTTCTCTCTCATCTGGACTATGACGGTGAGGGGAAGATTCTGGAAGTAGGCTGCGGCTCCGGAGCATTGACAATCCGTTCAGCTCTGACATGGCCGAAAGCAAAAGTAATTGGTGTTGATTACTGGGGCGCTGTGTATAATTACAGCAAAGCACTCTGCGAGAAGAATGCTGCCAGGGAGGGCGTGGCTTCCCGCTGTGTATTTCAGCACGGTGATGCGAAGCAGCTGGACTTTCCAGATGAGAGTTTTGATGTAGTCATCAGCAACTATGTCTATCACAATGTTATGGGTGCTGATATGCAGAAACTGCTGCTGGAAAGCCTGCGGGTATTGAAAAAAGGCGGCGTCTTTGCACTCAACGATGATATGAAACCAAAGATGTACGGTGACATGGAAGGTTTTGCGCAGAAACTGCGAGATATGGGGTATGAGGAAGTACGACTCGTTGACACTGCACAGGAAGTTTTTGGCTCCCACCGTCGGGCTGCCATGATGATGCTGGGGTATTCCCGGCTGCTTGTCGGCAGAAAGTAATGTATCAAAACAGGAGGTTTGGCTATGTCTAAGTTAGGAGTCGTGGAGGATACCCTGTTTGTCCCTATGCTGGGAAGAATTTATGCTGCTGAGCATTGCCCACAAATTTTATATGATAAAAAGGCATTGGAATTGAAAAATAGGCTGCCGTTAGACTTGATTGAACAGAATATGCAGAACCAGTATACCCTTTTGGCCTCTGCTTCTCGGTCTGCTAATATGGATCGGATTATTCGGGCTTTTCTGGAACGCAGACCGGACGGTGTGATTGTCCAGCTGGGCTGTGGTCTGGAGACAACCTATCACCGATGTGATAACGGAAAGACACACTGGTATGCCGTGGATCTGCCGCATGTGATCGAATACCGGCGAGATCTTCTTCCCGAACCAGAGAGGGAATTATATATTTCCGGGGATGCCTTTGCAAAGGATTGGATCAAAAAAGTTCGCAATGATGTACTTGATGCTCCTATTCTCGTTACTGCAGGCGGATTATTTCATTATTTTGAGGAACATAAGGTCATTGCCCTTTTACGTATGATTGGGCAATTTGGAAATATGGAAGTCGTTTTTGATACGGTGAACAAAAGAGGCATGACCATGATGAAGAAAAAATATATGAAACAGGTCGGCCATGCCGATGCACAGATGTTCTTTTATGTGGATTCCACGGAAGAACTGGCAGCAAAAATCGGGGGTAATGTGAAAGTGATTACGGAGGAACCATACTATCGTTACATCCCTAAAAACAGTTTAAAGCTGTCCACAAAGGTCAGTATGGCAGTTTCTGATCAATTCAAGATGGTAAAGATGATTTGTTTAAAAACCTAAGATTTTTTAACACAAAATAATTTTTGCAAGTCCTTTTTGCAACTACATTTTTATTTTACAACAAACAGATCCGGGACTGACGTTCGAGGAAAAAGTGAAGCTCTACCACATACAGATGTTAGGCTGATAATTATGCAAGCGCCGCCTGCACAATTTGCAACAAAAAGAGGAGCCAATACAGGCTCCTCGAAGGTACGTTATTTCAAAAAGTTGCTTTTTCGTGTTGGCGTTGGCCTTGATGTGGGTCCCGTCTATGAAAACCGCCTTGGAGGACAGATATCCCGCTTCCGCCACCTCTTCCAGTATCCACGCAAAGACCTGGTCCACGGTTTCTGAGGTAAACCGATGACGGAAATTATAACTCACCGTGGAAAAATGCGGCGTTTCCTCTTGAAGCGTATATCCCAAAAACCAACGGCAGCAGATATTTGCGCTGATCTCATCCGCTGTTCTCCGCAAGGACGGCACGCCGTACAGATGCTGAATCAACACCATTTTGAACAGCACAACAGGGTCCACACTGTGCCGCTGTATGCTTTATACATTGTATAAACCCCTTACATACTATCTGCTCTTTTGTCCTGTCGGAGTGAGCGGCAGACGATATACCCTGCCGGAGCGATCATGATCAGAATAAAAATGCTGATCAGTTCATTCACTTCGGATGGTGCAAAGCCCTGCAGCATAGTAATAAGGTTGTTTGCGAAATGCACGAGGATGGGAAACAGCAGGTTCCTTTTCTTCTCGTAAAGGATTCCTGCGGCAATGCCCATAAGGGTGGCATAGGCAGCCTGCACGATATTCAGGTGATAAACGCCGAAGAGTACAGATGATATTAGAATCGAGGCCCAAACGGGGGAGAATTTCCGTATGGAGCGAAGCACAATGCCGCGGAATAGAATTTCTTCTACAACAGGTGCAGCAATCACCGCAATCATAAATGTTCCAAATGCATTTCCGCCGGCAATATTTTCAGCACCGGCGTTCATTGCCTCAACGCTTTTTTGAAGTGAGGGAAGCTGTTCTGCCAGCATGATCCAAAGACCGGAGATTCCGCAAATGCCAAATCCCACGACCAGACTGCCAAGCACATCTTTGAAATTTGTCGCTGTGCGCGGTTCACTTATCTCTTTCCTCCAAAGCAGTTTATAGAGCGTGAAGAATACGAGGATAAGAACAGCGTAGATTAAAATCTCGCCCCAATATGAGTGTTTCATAAATTGCTGCGGGGGGATATGAAAAACATCCAAAACGAGCCTTTCCACAAGGAAATACAACAGATTGGACAGCAAAAAATGCAGTGCGATTGCAAGAATGGGAATAGCGAAATATCTTTTTTTCATCATACGGTTAATTTTTCTCCTGTTTGTATTTTTGATGGGACTATAACAGTTTAACAGATTTAACTTAAATTCTTCGTTAAGAAGTGAAGCTGCAATCTTTCGGAAGCGGCATCGCAAAAGGACACTGTTCATCTTCCTTGCCGAATCGTATGAATTTTGACCTCTCTCTAATGTCTACTGAACAAGCACCCAATTTTTGTTCTGAGCGAAAATTGGGCACTTGTTCAGTAGACATTACAGTATAGCGAAAAGTGTGTACGATAAATATCACTGATCGGATTTTTTACGCCTCGTTTTCGGGGCGTATTTTTTATTGTTCTCTTTGGCAATCCAGTAGGCATCGGTCAGAGCTGGATTATCTGATCTACAACGACCTGCTTGCTTATGCCGATCTGATTCTGAACAGCAAGCTGAACGTCCTGTTTGAATAAACCGACATGAGCATAAACGACAGCGGCCCGGTTCATAATGATTGGGCCGCTGCTTATTATATCATTGTATTATGCGAACTCATTCCTCGAACAGATACAGAAGATATCCGTAACCCTCTGCTTTCATCTTTGCGTAAGGCACAAAACGCAGGGCCGCACTGTTGATGCAGTAGCGCACGCCATTGGGGGACTCTGGATCGCCGGTGAACACATGACCAAGGTGAGAATCTCCGGCACGGCTTCTGACCTCTGTACGGCGCCTGCCGTGGCTCAGGTCCTCCAGTTCCACCACGGCAGGCTCTTCAATGGGCTTTGTGAAAGCCGGCCAGCCGCAGCCGCTCTCGTACTTATCCGTGGAGGAAAAGAGCGGTTCGCCGGTGACGACATCCACATAGATGCCCTTTTCAAACTTATCCCAGAACTCGCCTGTGAAAGCGCGCTCTGTGCTGCTCTCCTGCGTAACACAGTACTGCTCCGCCGTCAGCTTGTCCCGGATGGATTCCGCCGCGGGCTTCTGATAGTCGCCCGGATCGATGCGCAGCCGGGAAAACAGCTCCATCTCCGCGCGCGGGATGTGGCAGTAGCCGTTCGGGTTCTTCTCGAGGTAGTTCTGGTGGTACTCCTCGGCGGGGTAATAGTTCTTGAGTGGGCCTATCTCCACGAAGAACTTTTCACTGCGTTCCCGCTCGATCTCTGCGATGCGCTCCACCGTTTCCTTCGTGCTTTCGTTGGTGTAATAAACACCGGTCTGATACTGGCTGCCCCGGTCGTTGCCCTGCCGGTTCTCCACCGTGGGGTCGATCACATAGAAGTAGGCCAGCAGCAGGGCGTCGAGACTCACCTGCCCGGGGTCATACTCCACCCGCACGGTCTCCCGGAAGCCGGTGTTCCCTTTGCAGACGGTCTTGTAATCGGCGTCCGCCTCGCAGGTGCCGTTGGCATAGCCGCTCTCGGCATTGATGACACCGGGGATGGACTGCATCAGCTGTTCCATGCCCCAAAAGCAGCCGCCCGCCAGATATATGACATTTTCCGTGGTATCCATATACATGCTTCCTTCACCGGACATATCAGAGGGTTGTCCGGTCATTTCCTTCTCGTCCGTTTTCTGCGGCATATTTTTCTGCCCGGCAGCGCAGCCGCTCAGCAGCAGTACCGCGGTGAGCAGAAGCGGCAATACTCTCCGATAAATGGTGTATCCCTCCTTCCTGAGAAGATAAATTCGTTTATCAGCCCATATCGGCGGCAAGAGCCTGGTCGATGAGCTTTTGCAGCGTCTCCGCCTGCTTCTTTTCCGTGATGGCGCCTACGATGGGTTCACCCACGATATTGCCGCTGCGGTCGACCACATAGGTGGTTGGATAGGCGAAGACATTCTCCATAAACTTACCGGCATCGCCGTCGGAGCCGAAATAGATGTTTTGATAGGTCGCGCCCTTCTTGGCAAGCACCTCCTTCGCCTCGGAAATTGCCGTTTCGTCGCCGTCCAGCGTGAAGGTGTTGACGCCGATGAGGGAGCCGCCCTTCTCCGCCAGTTCCTTGTTCAGCGCATCCAGCTCGGAAAGCTCGCCCACGCAGGGACCGCAGGTGGTGAACCAGAAATTCACTACGGTGACGGCGTTGGCGGAGAACAGCTCGTCGCTCTTCACCGTGTTGCCGTCCAGATCTTTCCCTTCAAAGGCGGGGAACTTCTGCATACTGCCGTCGTCGGGAGGGTTGCTCGTGTCGCTGCCCGCGGGCATGCTCATATCGCCGTCCATGGATTTCTGCATGATCTCGGGATACTTCTCTTCCAACTCGGTCAGCCTGTTTTCAATATTGCTGATCTCCGTGGCTGACTCCTTCAGCCACTCATACTCCTTGTCGGTGAACTGCTCTTTAGCGGTCTCGACGGTATCCAGCAGGAAGTCGCCGTAGTTTTTCCCGTCCTCGATCATGGCCATGCCCTTGTCAGCCTCCATAAAGACCTTTTCCCACAGCTCGGTATTTTCCGACAGGATCGCGCTCTCCCGCTCCAGTAGATCCTTGTGCAGGGCGAGCGCCTCCTCGGCGTTTTTCGGCTCGCCAGTCATGGCGGAGCCGTTGCCGCTCATGTCGCCCATCTTGTCATTGTTCTTCATGCCGCAGGCCGCCAAGGCCAGCACCATCAGCACGGCAAAAGCCAGTGCAAAAATTCTCTTCCTGTTCATTTTGATTCCTCCATCGTTGTTTTCTTTGTTGTTTCTTTCCCGTTGCCGAAGCCGTAACGGAAGCACACGGCGTTCGTCGGACAGGCGCGGATGCACATTCCGCAGCGGATGCACTCGGTATGGTTGGGCGTTTTCGTCACATCCACATCCATCTTGCAGGCTCTGGCGCATTTCCCGCAGGAAACGCACTTATTCTTATCCACCTTCATCTGGAAGAGGGACACCCGGTTGAACAGCGCGTAGAACGCGCCCAGCGGGCAGAGCCACTTGCAGAACGGTCGGTAGAACAGTACGCTCAGCGCAATCACCGACAGCAGGATGCTGAATTTCCATGTAAACAGCTTGCCCAGCGCCGCCCGGATGCCGGAATTGGCAAGGGACAGCGGGATGGCTCCCTCCAGCACGCCTTGGGGGCAGAGGTATTTGCAGAAGAACGGGTCTCCCATGCCAACATCGTTCACAAGGAACGCCGGTAGCAGGAAAACCATCACCAGCAGGACAGCGTATTTCAGGTATGTCAGCGGCTTCAGCCTTTTTGTGGAAAGCTTCTTCGTGGGGATTTTGTGCAGCAGCTCCTGAAACCAGCCAAAGGGGCATAGAAAGCCGCAGATAAAGCGTCCCAGCAGGACTCCCAGCAAAATGAGAAAGCCTGTGATATAATAGGAGAAGCTGAACTTTGACGAGCCCACCACCGCCTGAAACGCCCCGATGGGGCAGGCCCCTGACGCCGCCGGACAGGAGTAGCAGTTCAGTCCCGGCACGCAGACGGTCTTCCCCGCCCCCTGATACAGTCCGCCCTTTTGAAAGTTCGGCAGATGCAGGTTGGTCAGCAGCGTCGCCCCCGCCTGAATCCAGCCCCGGAAGCGGGACATGGTCTGTGAAACGCCTGAAAACTTTTTACCCAATGCCCACACACTCCAGACATAATTTAATTGCTTTGCTCAGCACTGTCGCCGCCTCGCCCCGCCAGACACCAAAGCACAGCATGGCGGCTCCGGCCATCAGCAGCACGATCTGCGCCGCGGCCTTTTTCCCGTAGCTCATTTTTCATCACCCTTTCCGATTTTCTGCCCCCATTATAGCGCGGGAGAGTTAAAGTCTCTGTTAAGAACGAAAACTTAACACAAACCTTATCTGTTTTTGCTATAATGAAAGCAACACAAAAACGAAGAAATAAAAAGGAGGACTCTCATGCACCTTTTAGTAATTGAAGATGAACGCGCCCTGTGCGAGACCATCGTTCGCAGTCTGCGGCGGCTGGCCTACAGCGTGGACTACTGCTATGACGGGGAAAAGGCTCTGGAGCTGCTAGGCGTGGAGCACTACGATCTGGTGCTTCTTGATCTGAATCTGCCGAAAAAGGACGGCATGACGGTGCTGCGCACCCTGCGGCAGACCGACCGGGAGACGCGGGTGCTGATCCTCTCCGCCCGCAGCGAGGTGGATGACAAGGTCGAGGGGCTGGACGCCGGGGCCAACGACTATCTGGCAAAGCCCTTCCACTTGGCGGAGTTGGAGGCTCGCATCCGCAGCCTGACATTGCGGCAGTTCACCCAGCAGGATGTACTGCTGACCTGCGGCGGTCTGACCTTTGACACCCGCTCCCGTACCGCCACTGTCAACGGGCAGACGCTGATGCTGACCCGCAAGGAAACGGGGATACTCGAGTACCTGATGGTACATCAGGGGCGGCCGGTAAGTCAGGAGGAGCTCATGGATCATGTCTGGGACAACAGCGTGGACAGCTTCAGCAATTCCATTCGCGTCCACATCTCCGCCCTGCGCAAAAAGCTCCGCGCCGTGCTGGGCTATGACCCTATCCGCAACCGCATCGGCGAGGGCTATCTGATGGGAGGTGAGGAGGAATGAAGCGGCTTTCCCTGCAGTGGCGCATCACGCTGCTGACTGTCCTACTCATCGGCATCACCTGCGTGGCCATGAATTTGCTGCTGTGCTCCTCCGGTGTGTACTATATGGACACCATTGCGGACAGCTTACAAGGCGGCGGCACGGTGATCCTGAATGATGGCGGAGCGGCGAGCTTTGACCCGCAGCTCATAGCCCCTGACGAGAATCTGACGATCATTGTCGATGGGGTGCAGGGGCGCTTCCGCACCACCAACTGGTACATCACGGCGGCGGTAACGCTGCTCAGCGGCATCCTCGCCTATTTCGTCAGCGGACGCGCTCTCAAGCCCCTGCGCAGCTTTACCTCGCAGGTGGAGCAGGTGCAGCTGAACAATCTTGCCGATATGAGGATCGATGAAGATGCTATTTCGGAGTTCAGGCAGCTGAGCCGCTCGTTCAATCAAATGCTGGAGCGGCTGAACAACGCCTTTTCCGCCCAGCGGCAGTTCACCGGCAACGCCGCCCACGAGCTGCGCACGCCACTGGCACTAATGCAGGCGCAGTTGGAGCTGTTTTCCGTGGAGCATCCCGATGTGCGGCCGGAGACGGCGGAGTTCCTCACTCTTTTGCGCGAGCAGACGGAGCGGCTGACGCAGATGACAAGGACACTGCTGGAAATGAGCAATCTGCGGCAGGTGGCGCGGAACGAGCAGCTCCAGCTCGCCCCCATGGTCGAGGAGATCTTCACGGATCTCGCGCCGCTCTCAGATAAGCTCGACGTCACTCTGACGACGGAGGGCGACGGCATTATGACCGGCAGCGATGCACTGATCTACCGGCTGATCTTCAACCTGACGGAGAATGCTGTCAAGTACAACCGGCCGGGCGGCTCGGTACAGGTTTCTGTCACTCAGGAGTTGGAAAAGCTCCTGCTCCGCGTCTCCGACACCGGCTTCGGCATCCCGGAGGTGTATCAGCGCAGTATCTTCCAGCCCTTCTTCCGGGTGGACAAGTCTCGCAGCCGGGAATACGGTGGCGCAGGACTGGGGCTCTCACTGGTATGGGAGATCGCCGACCTCCACGGCGGCTCCGTTTGGGTAGAGAAAAGTTCGGAGAAGGGCACTACCATTGCGGTGGAGTTGCCAACGCAACAATCAACGAAGCCCTAAAACCCTTTTATTACGCTGAATTACATCCTCATAGCTGTGGACTTTCCGACGTAGCTACGTATTTTCACGCTCCAATTCTGCCGCACGGAGCTTGCTGTGGACAGACTTATAATCAGAAATTTCCTGTTTCAAACTGTCAATCTCAGCCTTGAGCTTTGCAATCAGTTTTCTTGAGCGTACCCACCAGCGATTTATCCTTGCAGCGTTTCGACCACAGGATTTGCTTTTCCACGACGGGAATGTAGACCACATGAAGGTGATAGTGGTACACGTCCTGCTCCGCGCGTCGGACATGGCGCGTCGGCGTGCATGACCGCCGAAAGGATATACTGCTCGCCGTAGAGAAAGGCATCCTCTTTCAATCCACGGGTGGAGATAATCCCATCCTTTTTCTACTATTCGTGTTTGAATGGTTGAGATGACAATAAATAACCCTATTAACACAATTTTATAAGTCATAGATGTGCTGTGGAGCCGCTGACAGGCGAAGTCTTCCGAATGCCGCATGAGACAGAATTATGGGATACACCATGTTCTGTTTTATCGGCACAGGATTTTTTCTTCACCGTCATGTGGCTCTTTTTTGACCTTTCGCTGGTCCGGTTCTGTACCGGCTGTGCGGAAGGAGAAACGTATGTATTTTGACGCAAAAGAGTTTGGTAAGAGACTTCACGATGTTCGCACTTCCCGTGGCATTACGCAGGAGGAACTGGCAGTTCGCCTGGGACTGGCAAGCAAGCAGCATGTCAGCCGCATGGAGAATGGAGAACGCAGCTGCTCCATGCTGGATTTGAACCTGCCGAAACATAGTTATGTGTTTTTGCGTAAGCATCTGGAGGAAGGCATTTATCAGGTTTCTGCTGTTTCTGCATCGGATGTACTGAAACGAAATACAGACTCTTTACGCTGTGCGGTTGAGAATGATGTGTTTGCCTCGCTTCCGCAGGATTCGCTTTTGGACGAGTTGGAGATGGGGTGGGAAGATGAACAATAATATAAGTGCAAGAATAGGAGGCGATTATATGCTGGATGTAGACGTAAATATGATAATTGCAAACAACATTCAGGCTGAATTGAAAAAGGAAAATAAAAAGCAAGTTGATCTGGCAGAAGGAATTGGAGTCTCCAAGCAGACAATGAGCAAAATCATGAATGGTGCAAGAGCAATCAACGCGATCGAACTTCATGAAATTTCTGAATACCTTTATGTGTCGATGCATTCTCTGATGAAGATGCCTGAAAAGTCGATGAAAACGAGTGTGATCCATTCGTTTATGGGGAGAGTAAAAACAGAAGAATGGGACTGTGTATTCCTGGATGAAAAAACGCCGTACATTTCGGTAAGGCGTGCATGGCATGTGGAAGGCGGTAAGCCGGTAGTCAACACACTTTTGAAGACACCGGCGGCGAAGCGAGATGTTCCGATTCCCAAATGCCTGGTAGCCTGTCTCAAGGAAGTAAGGGAAAAATCAGAATCGGAATATGTGATCTCGAATTTGAAGGGAACTGTTTTGACGGAAACACAGTTTGTGAGGGTCTGGAAATACATAACAGTCCATCAAGCATAGAATAAAGCCAAGGCTTGGTGAGCATCAGCCGAACAATCTCAAACTGGTGTATACGATGGACTTCAAGGTGACCCCACACATGCTGCGGCACGCCTACAGCACCAAAAGGACGAACATGTGGCTATTCTCCTTTTGAAGTTGCTAAATAAAATGTTCCACATTGGGTTAAGAAATCTAATACATGTTTCATAATACATACCTCACTTATATTGATTTTTTCTTTATAGATGAATTATAATATAAGAAATAATAAACACAAGTACGATATTTAATGATACCAGTATCAAAAATGAACGTGTAAAGGAAAATTATGAAAATCGAACACATTGCTTTATATGTAAAAGATTTGGAAATAGCCCGCAATTTCTTTGTGAAGTATTTGGGGGCAAAATCAAACGAAGGCTATCATAATTTGAAAACAAGTTTCCGCTCCTATTTTCTTTCGTTTGACGATGGAGCACGGCTTGAAATTATGAACAAGCCGGAAATGCCAGATTTTCCAAAGGAATCTGCCCGCACTGGGTATGCGCACATTGCATTCAGCGTAGGCAGCAAAGAAAAAGTGGATGCTTTGACTGCTGAACTGAAAGCTGACGGATATGAAGTGGTCAGCGGTCCCAGGACAACCGGAGATGGGTACTATGAAAGCTGTATTGTTGCAATCGAAGGCAACCAAATTGAAATTACAGTTTGACTTCGATCTTTATTTCATTAGTTCTTGACAAGTAACCATTCGGTAACTGTAATAAAGTTACCGAATGGTTACTTTTATAAAGGAGATAATTATGGCGGAGAGTACAAAAGAACGGATTTTGAGAACAGCACTGGAACTGTTTGCGCAGAACGGTTATTTGGGGACATCTATGAATGATATTGCAGGGCAATTGGGATTTACGAAAGCCGCCTTATATAAGCATTATGCCAGCAAACAAGAAATCTTAGAGAAGATCGTGGAGCGAATGAACAAGATGGACTATGAGCGCGCGGAAGTCTATGAAATGCTGGAAACGGAACCAGACGGCTTTGCGGAAGCATATCTGCATACACCAATTCAAAAAATTCGCACATACAGCCTTGCCCAGTTTGACCATTGGACAAAGGAACCGTTTTCCTCTAATTTTCGTAAAATGCTGACGCTGGAGCAATACCGTGACCCAAAGCTTGCACAGCTCCATCATGACTATCTCGCTGGCGGGCCTCTGGAGTATATGGCAGCAATCTTCCGAAAGCTGGCAGATTCTGATGAGGACGCTATACAGCTGGCATTGGAATTCTATGGCCCAATGTATCTTTTATACAGTGTCTATGACGGTGCAGAGGAAAAAGAATCGGTTTCTTCTTTGCTGGCGACACATATTGATCACTTTATTGCCAAGGTCGAGGCTGGTTACAGAAAGAAGGGGAGAACAACATGAAAGATAGCGAAGAAGAAAAACGCTGGGTCTTATGCCCGTGGTGCGGTGCCAAGACGCGCTTACAGATACTGCGGGAGACGGAATTAGTAACTTTTCCTCTGTTTTGCCCCAAATGCAGGCATGAGAGTATTATCAATGCAAAAAATTTTATCATTGAAACCAAACAGCCAGACGCTAAGACGCAGTGCTGATCGCAAAGCCGGTCATGCGCTGCGTCCTTTTTTGAAGCCACTTTTCCAGCAAAAGAAAAGCAGAAGCTGCCGGGACAGCTGTTTTGATCAGGAGGAAGAACGGATGAACTATATTCGTATCACAAAAGAAAATATTGACAAGGAACATATCTGCTGCGCCATGTCCGGCAAGCAGAGTGTTGCAAAAAAGGAATGGCTGAGACAACGCTTTGATGATGGACTTGTTTTCTATCGCAGCGAGGAACGCGGGAAATGCTTTATTGAATATATTCCGGCTGAAAACGCCTGGGTGCCTATTGAGGCAGACGGCTATCTCTACATTAACTGCCTCTGGGTGTCCGGCTCCATGAAGGGACATGGATACTCAAATGATTTGCTGGAGGCATGTATCCGTGATGCTAAGGCGCAAGGGAAGAAAGGTATTTGCATTCTGTGTGCAGAGGGCCGGAAGCGTGAATTTCTCGCTGACCCGAAATTCCTTACTTATAAGGGTTTCTGTGTGGCAGACATATCCGACTGCGGGATCAATCTCATGTATCTTCCCATGGAACCGAGCGCACAGATGCCAAAGTTCCGGGAATGCGCGAAGCATCCGGCGACTGAGGAAACCGGTTTTGTCCTCTATTACACCGACCAGTGTCCCTACACCTATTATTGGGTGCCAAGGGTGCAGGAAGTGGCGAAGGAACATGGCATCCCGTTCAAAGCTATCCATATTACTGACAAAGAATCTGCACAGAATGTACCTGCGCCAGTCACGACTTATGCTCTGTTTCGGGACGGTCAGTTTCTGACACAGGGTATTCAGTCAGATAAAAAATTTCTGGCGCTGAGCCGTCCTTTTACATAATTTACTTCTGAATCTCTGCAAGTGCTTTTTTAAACTGTACTGAAAATAGAACGGAAGTAAAGAGTACAGCAATAATATCAGCGATTGGCTCTGCCATATATACGCCTGTGGTTGGGTTGGATACCATGTGAGGCATGATATAAATAAGCGGGAGCAATAATACAAATTTTCGGACAACAGCAACAATGATGGAGTTGGCTGCTTTGCCAAGGGAGGTAAATGTCATCTGGCATGCAATCTGGATACCAAACAGGAACAGACCGCCCAGGTAAATTTTCAGCATTGGTGCAGTAAAGTCAACGAGACTTGCATCAGCAGTAAAGATGCCTACAAATATTTCGGGAACAAGCTGTACAGCTGCCCAGAGTGATATGGAGTAGGTTAAGCAGGTAGTCAGCAGTAAACGGAATGTTTTCTTTACCCTGTCCGCATTTTTAGCTCCGTAATTATAACTGGAAATAGGCTGTGATCCCTGTGCGATTCCCTGAAGAGGCAGCATAGCAAACTGCATCACGCTGGTTAAAATGGTCATGGCTCCGACTGCAATATCTCCGCCATAACGGAGCAGGGATGAATTAAAGCAAACCGTTACAACACTTTCGCTTGCCTGCATAATGAAAGCAGCAAGTCCAAGTGTAACGCAAGGAATAATGATCTTGGCTTCCAGATGCATATATTTTTTCCTAAGATGAAGCTGTGTTTTTTTACCGCAAAGGAAAAAGATTACCCAGATTGTGGAAACCGCCTGTGACAGAACGGTTGCCAGGGCTGCACCTTTTACACCCATGTGAAAACCAAAGATGAATATAGGATCCAGTGTAATATTGCAAATAGCACCGATCAGAACGGAAACCATAGAAGTTGTTGTGAAGCCCTGTGCAGTAATAAAAGCATTCATACCAAGAGTCAGCTGAACAAATAGCGTACCGATCGCATAGATATGCATATAATCAACTGCATAGCTGATCGTATTTTCACTTGCACCAAAAGCCAGTAATATATCTTCACTCCAGATCAGTAAGACAGCAGTCAGAATAAAGGAAACAACAATCTGGAGAACGAAGCAGTTGCTTAATATTTGTTCTGCTGACTGATTGTCCCGTTTTCCCATATAAATAGATGCTCTTGGTGCACCACCGGAGCTGACCAGTGCCGCAAAAGCAGAAACAATCATGATGATTGGCATACAGACTCCGACTCCGGTGAGAGCCAGACTGCCATTGCCTGGTATATGACCGATATAGATGCGGTCTACGATATTATAAAGCATATTGATAAGCTGGGCGATTACGGTCGGGATAGACAGCTTAAGAAGCAATTTTCCGATCGGTTCTGTCCCAAGAAAATCTTTGTTATCCTGCATGGATAGTACCTCCTTTTGGTATTTTGTGTTATTCATTCAGCATCTGGCATGCATTCGCTGCCATAGAGTCAATGATTTCCTTATAAACATGTATCTGTTCTTCAGGGATATTCCGGGTAAGCTTCTGATTGAAATTCTTCTGCATTTCCAGTCCGGCTTTCAGAATTGGCTGTGCCTTTTCGGTGCAGGAGAGTAAAACCTTTCGTCTGTCTCCGGTCACGGATCCTCTCTGCAGATAACCGGCAGTTACCAGTTTATCAACATGGACAGACACTAAGTTCTTTTTTATTTTCCGAAATTCGCTTATCTGCTGGGCAGTAGATAATTCAGGATTGTTGTTGAGAAACATTAAAATGTCAAAAGATACCTGTGGAATGTCAAATTCGTGAAGAATAGGTTCACACATTTTATTGTAAGCATTCAATACATCATGAAAAAAAGCTACAAATGTTGATGGAGTCATAGATACCTCCCTTTGAATAGTATTTTTTTGAACTGTATCAAATAATACGATAAAGAATAAGGAAAGTCAAGACAAATAATGTGAAATGATGGTCGTTGACGCAGTGGGACAGGTGATTTATACTGAGGGCAGATAATCGTGCTGGTCACAGAATATCGACATGGTTATTAGAAATGTTTTGCAGGTGTTTCATACGTATAAGAAAGAGCAGGTGTATCATGAAAAGGAAAATCATAATGGTAGTGGTGATAGTTGCTGTGATTCTGGCGGCAGTTGCGATTGTATCAATTCTGGCACAGACACCGGCACTGATCTGATGAAGGGGAGATATTATCATGAAAGAAAACAGAAAGCTGTTAAAAGAGGTACTTAAGGATATCCGCCATGATATGACTGACGAAGAGGTGCTGAATCTGCTGGCGGACAGTAAGATTTCAGTCAGTCCTGAAAGTGGCAAGGAAAAGTACACCCTGGGGCAGCGTGCAGCAGATGCAATTGCAAAATTTGCAGGGAGCTGGGCATTCATTTTTTCTTTTACTGGTGTCCTTGTTCTTTGGATGATCGTCAATGCCGTGCTGGCATCCAAGGCATTTGATCCGTATCCGTTTATTCTGCTTAATCTGGTTCTTTCCTGCGTAGCGGCAATCCAGGCCCCGTTGATCATGATGAGCCAGAACCGTCAAGAGGAAAAGGATCGTCGCAGAGCTGAAAACGACTACAAGGTCAACTTAAAAACAGAGATTATGATTGAGGATCTATACGATAAGGTCAATGTCATTCTTGCCAAGCAGTCGGTGCTGGAGAAGCAGCTGCAGATAGAGAATCACACCAATGGGAAGCCAAAACAGGAATAATTATTATTTTGCCTTGACAAATGCAAGGAAGATATATATAGTCAATATTAGTAATAAATACTATTATTAAAAATGATTTTGAAAAGGAGGAACTCGTAATGAAATATGTATGTGACGTTTGTGGATGGGAATATGATGAGGAGCAAGGATATCCGGAAGGCGGCATTGCACCAGGTACCAAATGGGAGGATGTTCCGGAAGACTTTGAGTGTCCTCTGTGCTCAGTTGGTAAAGATCAGTTTTCAAAAGTAGAGTAAAATAACTTTGATGCCTCGTTGGGAAACCAACGGGGTATTTTTGTCTAAAATAAATCAAAACTAGATGGAAAGGAATCAAATTATGGACGGGAAGAAAATGGTTGCAGCAGAGGAAAAGCATCTCATACCTTTAGATAAAGTCAATGGATATGATGTACGTCCTGGGTTTTATGGGATTAACGGAGCAACGGCTCTCAGGGAAGGCGTAAATTTTACAGTCTGTTCTCTGGAAGCCACGGCCGTGGAGCTTCTTCTATATCACCGGGGAGAAAAGGAACCCTATGCAATTCTTCCTTTCCCGAAACACTACCGGATCGGAAGTGTGTATTCCATGATTGTTTTTGATCTGGATATCTGTGATTTTGAGTATGCTTATCGGGTGGACGGTCCTTGCATCCCGGAAAAAGGTCTGATTTTTGATAAAACGAAGCCGCTTCTGGATCCTTATGCAAGAGCGGTCACCGGTCAGAGCATATGGGGCGAACAGCCTAATCAGGATCATGAATATCGGGCGCGGGTGGTGGTCAATGACTTTGACTGGGGAAATCATATGGATCCGGTCAGACCCATTCAGGATCTGATCATTTATGAACTTCATGTCCGCGGTTTTACGAAGGATGCCTCTTCTGGAGTCAGTCATCCGGGAACCTTTGCAGGAATCAGAGAAAAAATCCCATATCTGAAGGAACTTGGAATTACTGCGGTAGAACTGATGCCTGTCTTTGAGTTTGATGAGACCATGGGAAGGCGTGAAGTCAACGGCAGGACGCTTCTGGATTACTGGGGATATAATCCCGTGAGTTTTTTTGCACCGAATACCAGTTATACTGCAGATAAAGAGTTCAATCGGGAAGGCGATGAACTGAAAAACCTGATTCGTGAACTGAATGCCAATGGCATAGAGGTGATTCTGGATGTTGTATTTAATCACACAGCAGAAGGAAATGAAAAAGGACCGTTCTTCTCATTCAAAGGGTTTGACAACAGAGTTTATTATATGCTGACACCTGAAGGCTGGTATTATAATTTCAGTGGTTGTGGTAATACACTGAACTGTAATCATCCGGTGGTGCAGCAGATGATCCTTGAATGTCTGCGGTATTGGACGATTGAATACCATGTGGATGGTTTTCGGTTTGATCTGGCCAGTATTCTGGGGAGAAATGAAGATGGTTCGCCTATGAATCAGCCACCTCTTTTGAAAAATCTGGCCGGAGATCCTGTTCTTCGAAATGTGAAGCTGATTGCGGAGGCCTGGGATGCCGGTGGACTTTATCAGGTGGGCAGTTTTCCTGCTTATACCCGCTGGGCAGAGTGGAATGGGAAATACAGGGATGACATGAGAAGCTTTCTGAAAGGAGACTACTGGTTTGCCCAGGCAGCAGCAAACAGACTTACCGGCTCTTTGGATCTGTATACCGGTCAGTATAAAGGATATGATTCTTCCATTAATTTCCTCACCTGTCATGATGGCTTTTCTCTCTGGGATCTGTATTCTTATAATGGAAAACATAATGAAGCCAATGGATGGAACAATTCTGATGGAGCAGATGATAACCGAAGCTGGAATTGTGGAGTGGAAGGAGAGACCACGGATCCTGAGATCCGTAAACTCCGTCTCAGAATGATGAAAAATGCCTGCATGACTTTAATGTGCAGCCGTGGGACACCCATGTTTCTTGCGGGAGATGAATTTGGAGACACCCGTTTTGGCAACAATAATCCCTATTGTCAGGATAATGAGATCTCCTGGCTGGACTGGACACGGCTGGATATGAACCAGGAGCTTTATCAATTTTTCAGAAAAATGATCTGGTTCAGGAGAGAACATGCGGTGATTCGGAGCGATCAGGGATTGTCAGAGACCGGTTTTCCAGCAGTCAGTGTTCATACGGACCGACCGTGGGAGCGTGCCATTGACCAGGATACAAAGGCTCTGGCAGTCTGCTATGCAGGCAGGACTGCACAGGGAGAAGATCTTGTATATCTGGCACTGAATGTGTATTGGGAGAAGCAGAAGTTTGAGTTGCCCAAGCTTCCGCCAGAGTATGAGTGGAGATGTTTTGCAGATACCGCACTGGATGGATTAGGAGAAGAAAATTTCAGCGCAGCTATCACCGAGTATTGGCTTCATCCCAGATCTTCAGCTGTATTTGTTGGAGTTAAGCGCAGTTGTTTATAACTGCTTTATCTGCAACATGGTTAATCACCAGATAATCAGAATATTTTTATGATTTGCAAACCTGCATTTTTTTGGTATATTAGAGGACAAAGGGTTTAAAGGAAGGGTTAGATACATGGAAAAAAGAAATGCAAAAGCGTTATTACCAATTGCAGTGTTTGTAGTCTTATATTTAGGTCTGGGTATGTTATTTGAATATGGCCTGGAGATTGAGATGGGATTTTATAAAATCCCTGTTGTCGTTATATTTTTGATGGCACTATTTGTTGCATGTCTGCAGAACCGGTCACTCAAATTGAATGACAAACTTAAAGTAATGGGCGAGGGAATCAGTGACCCTAATATTATTACAATGATCATTATATTTATGCTGGCAGGAATTTTTGTGGGAGTAGTCGGAAGATCCTCTGCCAACAGTGTGGCATATTTTATATTGTCGCTGATCCCACCTCAGTTTGCAGTGATTGTTCTGTTTGTTGTGAGCTGCTTTGTCTCTCTGGCCATGGGAACATCCGTTGGAACGATCACGCTGATCGTTCCCATTGGAATAGCGGTATCCAGAGCTTCTGGATTTTCCACACCACTTTGTATTGCTACAGTAATGGGCGGTGCAATGTTTGGAGATAATCTGTCTTTCATATCTGATACGACAATTGCCGCATGCAATGGACAAGGTTGTAAAATGACAGATAAATTTAAGGAGAATTTCTTCATTGCACTCCCGGCAGCAGTTGCCAGTCTGGTCATCATCTGCATGTTATCTGTAAAGAACTACAGTGGTGGCTTTGTTCAGGAAGAATATCATCTGATACAGACGATTCCTTATATTCTGGTACTGGCAGGAGGAATCATCGGTCTGAATGTATTTCTGGTACTGATCACGGGTATTGTAAGTGGATCCATCATCATGATAGCAACCGGAATGATAGTGCCAACAGATCTGCTTGGAAATATGGGAGATGGTGCGGCAGGAATGTTTGAAACCAGTATGGTTGCCTTACTGGTAGCTGCAATCTGTGCCTTGATCAAAGAATACGGTGGATTTGCAGCTCTGTTATACTGGATAAAAAAGGTATTTAAGGGAAGAAAAGGCGGACTTCTTGGAATGGGGCTGCTGGTTGGTCTGATGGATATTGCAACAGCAAATAATACGGTTGCGATCGTTATGGCCAATCCGATTGCGAAGGAAATGTCAGGAAATTATGGAATCAGCAATAAGAAAGCTGCATCTATCCTGGATACGTTTTCCTGTGTTTTCCAGGGAATCCTTCCCTATGGAGCACAGATGCTCGTTGCGATCTCAGCTGCAACAGGACTTGGTGAAACGATCAATGCATTTGATATTTTACCGTTGCTGTTTTATCCTTATATGTTATTGCTTAGTTCGCTTGTCTTTATTTCTTTTGAAAAAAACGCATGATCACAGATTTTTGATGAGAAGGAATGGATGAATATGGAACAGAATCCACAGACGCCACATAAGCGCCGTGTACGATATAAGGGGAAATACCCGAAGAAATTTGAAGAAAAATATAAGGAGCTGCAGCCTGAAAAATATCAGGATACGATCCAGCATGTGATCCAGAAGGGAAATACTCCGGCAGGAATGCATATCTCTATTATGGTGGATGAAATCCTGGATTTTCTGAAGATCCAGCCGGGACAGATTGGATTTGATGCGACTCTTGGTTATGGCGGTCATACGAAAGCCATGTTGCAATGTCTGCAGGGAAAAGGGCATATGTATGCCACGGATGTGGACCCGGAAGAGTCGGCAAAGACCAGAAAACGTCTGGAGGAGCAAGGGTTTGGTGAGGATATGCTGACGATCAAACTTCAGAATTTCTGTACCATTGATGAAATCGCAAAAGAGGTAGGCGGATTTGATTTTATTCTGGCGGATCTTGGCGTATCTTCTATGCAGATCGACAATCCGAAGCGAGGATTTTCTTTTAAGGTGGATGGACCGCTGGATCTTCGCCTGAATCAGCAGAAGGGAATCAGTGCAGCAGAACGTCTGGACACTATTGGAAGAGAAGAACTGGCAGGAATGTTCTATGAGAATTCTGACGAGCCATACTGTGAAGAACTGGCAAAAGCCATTACGGATGAGATCCGACGGGGACATCGTGTGGATACTACCACAAAGCTTCGGGAGATTATTGAAAAAACGTTAGATTTTTTGCCGGAAAAAGAGAAAAAAGAGACGGTGAAAAAGACCTGTCAGAGAGTATTTCAGGCATTGCGGATCGATGTGAACCAGGAATTTGAAGTGTTGTATGAATTTATGGAGAAACTTCCAGGTGCATTGAAGCCGGGGGGACGGGCTGCTATCCTGACGTTTCATTCAGGCGAGGACAAGCTGGTGAAAGCGGCACTCAAGGAAGGATATCGTGCGGGTATCTATGAAGAGTACTCCAAAGATGTGGTACGCCCGTCCGCGGAAGAATGTGTGCGGAATCCACGGGCCCGTTCTACAAAAATGCGCTGGGCAGTACGGGCAGAGGAGTGATTTCAGAGAGTGATCACCCAGTAGATCAAGCCAAGGATCCAGGAGGTAAAGACTCCATAGAGGATGACAGGACCTGCGATCGTAAAGATTTTAGAACCAATACCGAAGACCTGTCCTTCTTTTTTATATTCAATGGCAGACGAAGCGATTCCGTTTGCAAAGCCGGTGATGGGAACCAGTGCACCAGCACCTCCCCATTTGGCAATAGAAGGATAAATATTAAATCCGGTTAACAGAACACTGAGAAGGACCAGAAGGATTGAGCACCAGGTGCTGGCAGCCTTCTGGTCCATTCCCATATTCAGACCCGTATTTTGAAGAAACTGTCCAAGCACACAGATCAGTCCGCCTGTCAGAAAGGCTTTTCCCACTTCTTTGGGAAGACTGTGGGTGGGTGTGACCTGCTTGACATATTCCTGATATTGTTGTTTCTGTTCTTCATTGATCTTCATATAAGTATTCCTTTCCTGAATTGTATAGTTGTGAGTCGGTGTATGGATCCTCATGCTCAGCAATGCTCAAGCACTACTGCGTGTGCGATGCCGGGAATACTCTGTCCTTCATTGAAGCTGACTTTGGACAGCAGTGCACCGGTGGGGAGAAACAGTACCCGTTTCCATTCTCCTCGGATCAGTCTGGGCAAAATATATGCAGCTAAAGTGGTTGCAGCACAGCCGCAGCCGGAACCTCCGGCATGAGTATCCTGTGTATCTGGATCGAAGATCAGCATTCCACAGTCTTCATGAAGATCCCCGAGCAGAATTCCGCAGTCAGACAGGAGATCTTTGAGTATGGTCTGTCCGATACTTCCCAGATCGCCGGTGATGATCCGGTCATAGTCAGAGACATCTCTGCCGGTGTCAATGAGGTGCTGACGGATGGTATCAGCTGCGGCAGGAGCCATGGCTGCACCCATGTGCATGGAATCTTTGATACCATAATCCACTACTTTTCCGGTGGTAATACCGCTGATACAGCAGTGAGCCTGAGTGGAACAGGGGTGTTCCTCGGCGGCAATGATAAAGGCACCGGAACCGGTGACCGTCCAGGTAGTTGATAAGGGACGTTGTCCTGCGTATTCCAGGGGAAAGCGAAACTCTTTTTCAGCACTGGCAAAGTGACTGGAGGTCAGTGCCATGACACAATCTGCAGCCCCTCCGGCAACGGTTATGGAAGCCAGTCCCAGGCTTTCGCCACAGGTGGAGCAGGCGCCATACAGTCCAAACAGAGGAATCTGCAATTCCATGATTCCGTAGGAAGTGGCGATTCCCTGAGCCAACAGATCTCCGGCGAACAAATAACGGATCTGTTCCTCGGTCATACCTGATTTTTCCAGAACTTTTCTGGCAGTGCGAAGCTGCAGTTCACTCTCGGCTTCTTCCCAGGTGTTTTTGCCGAATTTGGGATCAGGTTCAATATAATCAAAGAGATGACTTAAAGGACCGTCTCCTTCCTTTTGTCCAACGATAGAAGCGGCTTCCAGAATACGGGGAGGCTGATCGTATGTGAGTGTGGCTTTTCCTGTAATCCTTATCATGACTGGGTTCCTTTCTTATAAAACAAGATACAGATATTTTTTCAGATCAGAAGGAAAAATATTCGCACATATCAGAATTATGTGAACTTTCTGTAAACTTTTCAAAATCGCGTGCAAAGTGTAAAAAAGTGTGCTATGCTGGATAAGGTTTTGGGCAAGTGACAGGTACATTTGCATTTTTGTGGAGGGACGTACATGAGAAAAAAATCACATCTTGCGTTGGCAGGTTTTTTGATTCAGGGAATGGATCATGAAGTATTGAACCGCAGATGGAGATCCTTTTATTTTGGAAATATTTTACCGGATTGTAAACCATCCTTCGTGACTGTGCGCCATGAGTATGATGGAACGTTCGATATGATGGCTGAGATGCTCCGGGCACTGGTATCAGAGGAAGGCTACTGGTCTATTGATACGGCAGGTTATATGATGGATCTGGGACAGGTATTCCATTATATTGCGGATTATTTTACCTATCCACATAATTCCCATTATCCGGGAAATATCAAGGATCACTGTCATTATGAGAATCATCTGAAGCATGGTTTGAGATCATATATCAGAAGTGGTGAGGCAGTGTTTGGCGGAGCCGGTTATAAGAGAAGTTTTTCGACAGTTGACGAGATGCTGGAGTATATTCAGGAAGCACATGAGGAATATATGAAGCAGCCGGGCAGTGTGGAAAATGACTGTAAATACATTACAACGGTCTGCTCCAGGGTGCTGGCATCCATGCCGCAGTTTGCAGAGGTTCCAGTGATGGCATACGCAGGCTGATCGTGGGAGTGAATAATACTGGCTTGAAAATTATTTTATAGAGAATATTATTGGCGTCATCTGAAGCCAATACAGGATTGAATCGCAGAAAAGGTGTATCCAGTGAGATGCCGTATTCTGCGATTTATTTTTTGCCAGATTTTGTCCGTATGGTGTCTGGTCTTTTGTAGAGCTGATGAGGTATAATGAATCTATTCATTAGAATCAATATAATAAAGGGGAGCAGATATGGCATTACAGTTGATCCTTGGAAATGCGGGAGCAGGAAAATCCCACTATATATTTGAAAAAATCATACAGGAATCCATGGAACATCCGACAAAGCAATATTTGATCATCGTGCCGGAGCAGTTTACTATGCAGACGCAGAAGGATCTGGTCATGATGCATCCGCGTCATGGAATCATGAATATAGATGTCTTAAGCTTCGAGCGTCTGGCACACCGGGTCTTTTCGGAGGTGGGCGGCGAGCACCGGAAGATTCTGGAAGATACGGGAAAGAGCCTGGTGCTTCGAAAGCTGGCGGAGGAGAAGAAGGATGAACTGACCCTGCTGGGAGGAAGCCTCCGAAAGCTGGGATACATTTCTGAGGTAAAGTCACTGCTGTCAGAGTTCGTGCAGTATCGGATCGAACCGGAAGACCTTACACAGATCATGGAGCAGAATAAGAGTAATCCTCAGTTGTATTTTAAGCTGAAGGATATGAAGGTGATCTATGAAAGCTTCCGTCAGTATCTGAAGGACACATATCTGACAGCAGAGGAGCTGTTGAAAGCGCTGGAGGATACGGTGGAGCAGTCACGGTCAGTTCGGAACAGTGTGATCGTTCTGGATGGTTACCATGGCTTCACGCCTATCCAGCTGGGGCTGATCGGAAGATTGCTGACGCTTACGGATGAATTGTATGTGACGATGACACTGGATCACAGAGAAGAGCCATTTCAGATGGAGGCGGAGCATCAGCTCTTCTATGCTACGAAAAAGACGATTCAGGATCTGAAAAAAGTAGCTGAGCAGACCGGTGTGGAGATTCGAAAGCCCATCATGCTTGGAAAAGATAAAATCTGGCGGTATAAGGATGCACCGGCACTGAGATTTCTGGAGGAGCATATCTACCGGCACAGCAGACGGTTCTGGAACGAAAAAACCGATGCGGTCACATTGTTTGCAGCGAGGACACCCCGGTCAGAAGTAGAGTGTATCAGCAGAGAGATCCTGAAATTAGCACGGGATGAGAAGTTCCGCTATCGGGAGATGGCAGTGGTCACTGGAGACCTGGATACTTATGGACCACTGTTTGAGCAGACCTTTGCACGATTGGGGATTCCGGGATTTATGGATGCCAAGCGGGATGTGCTGAAGAATCCGTTTGTGGAGTTTCTGCGGGCGTTATTGCTGGCAGTTCAGGAGGATTTTTCTTATGAATCTATGTTCCGTCTGCTGCGAAGCGGCATGACGCCGGTGGATAGGAGAGAGACAGATCTGCTGGAAAATTATGTAATCGCCAGAGGTATCCGTGGATTCTCCGGCTGGAAAAGGGAATGGAAATATCCACTGAAGCAGATGACAGAGGAGGAACTGGCAGAAGTCAATACGCTTCGGGAAAAGGCACTGTCCGGTCTGGAACCACTGCGAAAGAGCCTGAAGGATAAAAAGGCAGATGCGGAAGTTATGACCAGAAGTATCTATGAATATCTGACGGATCTGTCTGTTCAGGAGCATCTGCTTCAGTATGAGCAGCAGTTTGAGCAGGAAGGAAATCTGAGTCTGGCCAAAGAGTATTCCCAGATCTATGGCATGGTCATGGATCTGTTTGACAAGCTGGTCATGCTGCTTGGAGACTGTCAGGTCTCTCTGGAGGAGTATGCTCAGCTTCTGGATGCCGGATTTTCAGAGATGAAGGTGGGACTCATTCCGGCAGGTACCGATCAGGTGGTTGTGGGAGATATGGAGCGAAGCCGTCTGAAAGACATTAAGATATTGTTCTTTGCAGGAGTCAATGAAGGAAGTGTGCCTCGCCAGAAAGACAGTGGCGGTCTTCTTTCTGAAATGGACCGGGAGACCTTGTTATCCCAGAATGTGGAGCTGTCACCCACATCCCGGCAGGAGACCTGTATTCAGAAATATTATATGTACGTGAATCTGACCCGGCCTTCCATGAGACTTAAATTATCCTGGAGTCTGGCGGATGAGGGGGGTAATGCACTGCGGCCGTCTTACCTGATCCGTTCAGTACAGGAATTGTTCCCGCAGGTGGCGGTAGAGACAGAGGCAGAGCAGGATCTGTTGGACCGGCTGGCTTCCCCGGAAGGAAATTTAAGTGATGTGACGGAAGCTTTACAGGCAGCCAGAGAAGGAACTCATAATGCTCAGCAGAAGATGCTGGCCAGATGGTATGCGGAGCAGGCGGACTGGAATCAGAAGCTTGACCGCCTGATGGATGCAGTCTTTTACAGTCGAAAGGAAGAACCTATTGGTAAGGCAGTGGCGCGGACTCTGTATGGAACCCTTCTGGAAGGAAGTGTTACCAGACTGGAGCAGTTTGCAGCCTGTTCGTATGCACATTTCCTGCAGTATGGTCTGCGTCTGAAGGATCGGGAGGAATACGGTCTTCAGGCAGTGGATATGGGAAATGTCTTTCACGATGCACTTAAATATTTTTCGGATAAGATCGAGGCCAGTGAATATGATTGGTTTCATGTACCAGAGGAGAAGCGGACTGCCTGGATGGAAGAGGCACTGGAGCATGCTCTTCAGATCTGCGCAGAAAAAGGTCTGGGGGAGGAAGCGACCGATGCCTATACCATGGAGCGTATGAAGCGGATCGGGCAGCGGACAGCCTGGGCATTGATGGAACAGCTTCGGAAAGGTAATTTTGCGCCGGAGAAGACAGAAGTATCTTTCCGCAATCTGGAGCAGCTTCCAAGTGTATCGGTATTGTTGTCAGAAGATGAACGCATGAGACTTAAGGGACGGATCGACCGTGTGGATATCTGCAGGGAGAAGGGAAATGTATATGTCCGAGTCATTGATTATAAGAGTGGATCAACCCGGTTTGATCTGACCAGTGTGTACTATGGCTTGCAGCTGCAGCTTGCAGTCTATCTCAATGCGGCAATGGATATGGAGAGCCGGGAGGGGGGAGAAGTCCATCCGGCGGGTATGTTTTATTATCATATTGAAGATCCTATGCTGGATTATGAAGAAGAGGAAGACACCGAACGACGGATGCTCAAAGAGCTGGCATTCAACGGACTGGTCAATGCAGATCCCGAGGTGGTGAAGCTGATGGATAAGGAACTGAGTGGTTCCTCCGACATTTTACCGATAAGGCTTAAAAAGGATGGAACTTACACAGCGGCATCTTCCGTGGCGGAGGAACAAGAGCTTCTTAGACTGTCCCGCCATGTAAACCGAAAGCTTACAGAATATGGACAGCGGATCCTGGCAGGAGAGGTCAGTCTGGCACCTTATGAGCTGCAGGATGACAATGCCTGCAGGTTCTGTACATTTCACAGTGTCTGCGGATTTGACCGGCGCCTGGATGGCTGCGAGAAGCGCAGACTGACACCGTTAAATAAAGATGAGATCTGGAGACGGCTTGAGGAGGAAGAATCATGAGTGTTGTATGGACAGAAGATCAGAGAAAAGTCATAAATATCCGCAATCGGAATCTTCTGGTATCAGCCGCAGCCGGTTCGGGCAAGACAGCAGTGCTTGTGGAACGGATTGTCTCCCTGATCACAGATAAGGAGCACCCGGTGGATGTGGATCGACTGCTGATCACCACATTTACCAAGGCAGCAGCCGGGGAGATGAAGGAACGAATTGGAAAGGTGCTGAGCGAGCGGCTGAAGGAGGATCCCCATAATGAATGGCTGCAGAGACAGGAATCTCTGGTGCATCGAGCACAGATCACTACGATCCATGGATTCTGTCTGTATGTGATCCGCAATTATTTTCATACGATTGATCTGGCTCCTAATTTCCGCATTGCAGATGAAGGGGAGATGAAGCTTTTAAAGCAGGACATTGCCCATCAGATCGTTGAGGAATACCATCGGCAGAAAGATCCGGTATTCATCCGTTTTGCGGACAGCTATGGAAATGCAAACCGGGGAAATGGTCTGGAGGATATGATCCTCAAATTATATGAATATGCCATTGCCAGTCCGCAGCCGGAGAAGTGGCTTTGGAGCTGTGCAGATGCTTATGATATGCCGGAGGATGGAAGCTGGAGTGATTTTGCCGGGCAGGAAGAACTGCTTGCGGAACTTCATACGGCAGCGGGTGATCTGCTGACGGAGATTCAGAAGGCGAGAAAGCTTGCACAGCTTCCTGATGGACCGCAGGCTTATGAGGAAGCACTGGCACAGGATGAACAGCAGCTTACGTATCTGGTGGAAAGTGATTCTGTGGAGTGTTTTCAGACCGGACTGGAAGGAGTCTCCTATGCGCGGCTTCCCAGCCGGCGTTCCAAAGCGATGGCGGGTGTGGATGATGCGCTCATAGACCAGGTTATGGAGCTTCGAAGTGTCATGAAAGACGGGCTCAAAGATCTGCAGAAGCAGTATTTTGATATTCCATCAGAGGAACAGTTTGCCCAGCTTCGTGCGACAGCAGAACTGGTACGTACCTATGTACAGGTGACTCTCTCCTTTATGGAACGGCTGACAGCGGAAAAGCGAAGAAAAAACATTCTGGATTTTGCAGATCAGGAGCACCTGGCATTGAAAATACTGACCCGCGAGGTGGATGGGAAGCTGGTTCCGTCTGAGACTGCAGATCTGTTTGCAGATTATTTTGCAGAAATTATGGTAGATGAATACCAGGATTCCAATCTGGTGCAGGAGGCGATCCTGGACAGTATCAGTAAAAGCCGCAGAGGGCGGGATAATCGGTTTATGGTAGGAGATGTGAAACAGAGTATCTACAGGTTCCGTCAGGCAGAGCCTGGACTTTTTCTGGAAAAATATGCACGGTATGGCACAGAAGATGGTGGTGTCCGTGTGGATCTTCATCAGAATTTCCGAAGCCGGAAAGAGGTGCTTGATCTAGTCAATGTGATCTTTGAACGGATCATGCGAAAAGAAGTGGGCGGCATCGAATACGATGAAGAGGCAGCTCTGAAAGCGGGAGCTGCTTATCCGGAGACCGAGACCACAAAGCCGGAGCTGCTGGTGCTTACGAAGGAAGAATGGGAGAAGCTGGAGCCGGAATGCCGCTGGACAAAGGTGGAAGCGGAAGCACATCTGATCGCTGGAAGGATCCGAAAACTGATGGAAGAGGGACAGGTCACCGAAGATGGGAAACTCCGTCCGGTCCGGTATGGAGACATTGTGATCCTGCTTCGTACCATGTCAGGCTGGAGCGAGACCTTTGTGAGAGTGCTGCAGGAGGAAGGAATCCCTGCCTGTGCACAGTCCAGAGAAGGATATTTCCAGACTGTGGAAGTGGAGACGTTGCTGGCGTATCTTCGTATTCTTGATAATCCGACCCAGGAGATCCCGCTGGCAGCTTCCATGCATGGATTGCTGGGTGGATTCACATCCACGGAGCTGGCACAGATCCGGGCAGAGGAAGATCATCCGGGATTCTATGATGCTTGCAGAGCCTATGCAGAAAACGGCGAGCAGGAGGAACTGCGTCAGAAGCTGCAGCGATTTTTTGCTCAGATGGAGAACTACCGGCAGCGGGCAACCTATACATCGGTTCATGATCTGCTGTGGGAGATCCTGACAGAGACAGGATATCTGGATCAGATTCGGGCGCTTCCAGGAGGAGAACAACGTCTTGCCAACGTGGAGATGCTGCTGGCAAAAGCAAGAGATTATGAGAAGATCAGTTACCATGGACTCTTTCATTTCGTAAGATATATTGAGCGCATGAAGAAATATCAGATGGATTTCGGTGAGGCTGCCATGACCGGTAAGAACGGTGAGGCGGTTCAGATCATGAGTACTCACCACAGTAAAGGACTGGAGTTTCCGGTGGTATTTGCGGCAGGGCTCGGAAAGACCTTTAATAAGCAGGATGCAAGAGAAAAAGTAGTCTGCCACAATCGCTGGGGATTAGGACTTGACTATGTGGATCTGGATCAGCGTATGCGAAGAGCAACTCTGGTCAAGCGGCTGATCCGCAGACAGAACCAGCAGGACAGTCTTGGTGAAGAGCTCAGGATCCTCTATGTGGCACTGACCCGTGCAAAAGAAAAGCTGATCCTGACTGGTATGGTACCGGAAAAGGTTCTGGGCGAGAAAGCAGACGAACAACTGTCTTTTACACAGATCACCAGTGCAGACAGTTATTTCAGGTGGATAATCCCGGCACTGTCAGAGGACACCTGTGGAAAACAGTCCCTGATCAATGTGCAGATGGTCTCTCTTGAGACTGTGATCCGGGAACAGATCCGGCAGACCATGACGAGAGAACTGTCCAGAACAGAGCTGGAGCAGAGCCTTCTCTATGGTAAGAAGGATGAAGAACTCTATCATCAGATCAACGAGCGACTTTCCTGGAGTTATCCATGGAAGATGCAAGAGACTGCCCGGCAGAAATATAGTGTGACGGAGCTGAAGAAGCTGCGTATGCAGGAAGAATCCGATGCAGCGGAGGAATTATATCCGGAGACAGATATTGTCCCGCTGATTCCGCAGTTTATCCAGAAGACAGAGGAAAAGACAGGAGCAGCCAGAGGTACCATCTACCATACAGTGATGGAGTGGCTCGATTTTGAACATCTGATAGAATTACGAGGAGCACATGTTCCGAAGATGAAGGCAGAGCTGCAGACATTGGTGGACGCAGGAAAACTATCAGAGGAGGAACTTCGTGCAGTCAATCCCATGGATCTTCTTGATCTGGCAGAAAGCGACCTTTCGGAGCGGATGGCGGAAGCTGCTTCCAGGGGCGAGCTCTTCCGGGAACAGCCATTTGTCATGGGCTTGCCAGCCGGTCAGGTGGATGGAAGTGACTCGGATGAAACGATATTGATCCAGGGAATTATTGATGCATTTTTCTATGAGGATGGACAGATTGTTTTGCTGGATTACAAGACAGATTATGTGCGTCGTGCATCAGAATTGCGGGAAAAATATCATGCGCAGCTGGAATACTATGAACAGGCATTGAGCATGATGACCGGGAAGAAAGTGAAGGAAAAGCTGATTTATTCGTTTACGCTGGGTGAAGTGATCGAGGTGTAATACGAGAGAGGGAAGCTATATGAAGCAGACTTATACATATGAGGTAAATGGATTTCAAATCCATGCAGAATATGAGGAAAAAGACATTGAGACGATCTTTATTCCGCTTTTGAAGAAATGGAAGGGAATGCAGAAAAAAGCGGGAAGACGAATCCTTGTATTTTTAAGTGCACCTCCTGGAACCGGCAAGACAACGCTGGTACAGTTTCTGGAATATCTGTCAGAGCAGGAAGAAGATATGGAGCCGATACAGGCCATCGGTCTGGATGGATTTCATTATCATCAGCAGTATATCCTGACTCATGAAGCTTGTGTGGAGGGGAGAATTGTTCCCATGAAGGAGGTCAAAGGCTGTCCAGAGACCTATGATCTGGAAAAACTGCGTGCCAAGATTCATGAGCTGCGTAAGGGTGGTGAGATACGGTGGCCGATCTACAGCAGAGCGATCCATGATGTGGTGGAAGATGCGGTCCTGGTCAACCGGCAGATTATCGTGCTGGAGGGGAACTGGTTATTGAGCAGTGAAGATCCGTGGAACCAGTTGGTGACTCTCAGTGATGACAGCGTGTTCATTGGGGCAGATGAATCATTTCTGAAGGACAGACTGGTGGATCGCAAGATGAAGGGCGGACTGTCACTGGAAGAAGCGACGAAGTTCTGCGAACGAAGTGATTGCAGAAATGTGCGACGATTGATGCGGGCGCACCAGATAGCGAATACCAATCTTATGTTGCAGGCGGATGGGACATATAAAGTATGAATAAAAAAAGTCGGTGTCATTTTAGTGGCATCGACTTTTTACTGGAAAATCACCTTGAGCTATACCCGTTTATAGATAATAGGATCATCGTAGCCAAAAGTCCGCTTCCCATTAACTTCCATACTTTCAGATACTTCCAAGCAACTATCAGAAAACTTTTCCCAAAGCTTAAAGGTCATGACTGGAGAAAACTGGCTGATACTGCCGCCTTCCCAGATCCCGTTCTTTTCATGATACAGTGCCGGTGTAAATTTTTGGGATTTTTTTAGCTCGCTATAATCAACATTTTTCATAGAATCATAAGAAAATGTATTTTTATCATCTCCCGGAATCTCGTAGGAAGAGAGTAGAATGCCATCCTCATTTTCTGTAATCAGGAAAAGATGCGGAGAAGCATGGCGTTTTCCATTGGTCTCATAGTAACTTTCTTCAACAATAAATTTGCCATTGAAATCCGCAGGGATATTTTTTATTTTGTCATTGCAGACTGTATTTATATGTTCTGCATAAGGATATGATTTTCCGGCTTTCTGCATCATATCAAACTGTTCTTTGTTGTCAAAATGTCCTGTCATCATATTAATAAAATTATCAAGTTTCATCAGATTATTACCTCCAAATTTTGATTTTCTCAATTCTACAAACTTGAATTTCTCACTACTTTAATGTTTTCTTTTTAAGTAACAAATCACAATTATTATCAATACTGCAATTCCTGTCAGAATAAAAGAAATAGATAAATCACCGCCCAAATTTCCCGCAAGAAATATGGATGTGGGACCATCTGCTCCTCCAATAATGCAAACTGTCGTATGTTCTTTCATTTTCATCACACTTCCAAGAATAAGCAATAAAAATCCAATACAACAGCCAACGAGACCTAATACTTTTTTCACTGTTTAATTTACCTCCTGCAAATTCCGATTTTCTCAATTCTCCAAACTTGAAGCTATTCAACTCGAATACTTACGGGATACAGGGTGAGATTGCCCCAACCCTCAACTTTATACCATTTACCCTTTTCGAGGTTGATTTTTTCTGTCACACCATGTGTAATGTACCCGATTATGTACTGTTCTCCTGTTTCAATATCAGTAAAGACTACATCCGTATCGCTATCGCCACTTACTTTTACAGTTCCCCAAAGTGGCTGTATTTGTTCTGCTTTTATTGTACCTTCGCCATTTGAAAGAGTGATTGTATGCTTTTTCTGGATATTGGAACAAATCAAAAGCACGATCAGAAAGGCAACTATCGCACACAGTACCAAACGCTTCATTTTCATCAAGACACCTCCTGTAAATTTTAAGTTGTCGATTCCTTTATTATTTAATCTGTTAGCAATCTATTCAACAGCATCCGCCTGTTGTTGATAAACATTTCTGTTACCTGATAACTCTCTGTTTCTTCATATTCGCATAAATGGATGCTTCCATTATCAAAACAATAGATGTCTGCATCTGGTATTCCTAACAAAATCGGTGAATGCGTAACGATGATAAACTGCGCTCCCTCTTTTGCACAGCTATATATTTGCATCAGCAATGTAAGCTGTCTCTGTGGTGATAATGCAGCTTCTGGCTCATCAAAAAGATATAAACCATTTGGACGCAGATGATTCTGTGCCAATGCGAGAAAACTTTCTCCATGTGATTTTTCATGATATTTAGCGGAAGGATGCTTACAATCTGCATATTCTTCTTCCTGCGTTGCAACGTTATAAAAACTTTCCGCTCTAAGAAAATATCCCCACTTTTCCTTCCGATAGCCTTTGGAAATTCTTATGGCATCACACAACTCGGAATGCGTATCATGCGTAGAAAAAACATAATTCTTTGTTCCTCCCTCAGGATTAAAACCATGTGCTACGGCAAGTGCCTCCAATAAAGTTGATTTACCACTGCCATTTTCTCCGACAAAAAAGGTAATTGATTTGTTGAAATCAAGTTTTTCAATCCCCTTAAAAGCTTCAATGCTTTTTAAATAACTGTCGTTATCGATTCTATTCCAATCAAACATGACTCCTTGTATGAATTGATTATTCAACGAATCACCCTCCTGCAAAAACACTTTCTAAACTCGATAATAACCCCATACGATACAATCAAGTAAAGCTACCTCATCAGTATGGTTCTGTGCCAAAATGGACATGGCATAAATCTCCTTTTCTATTTTGGTTTTTGGACAATTCCATTATACCAAAGGATTGTATTTATGCCTTTTTTTATTGGCTGAAATATTGAATTTTCAAGGTTCAGCACACCTTATTGGTGTGGGAAGTTTGAGTTAATAAAATTATTAAGTTTCATCAGATTATTTACCTACAAATTTTAAATTTTTTACTTCATCAAACTTAAGTGAATACGTCTCTTATCACAGACAAACTTGAATTTATTTAATTCTCTGTGTACCTAATTGTAATTGTTCAACTGCTATTTTTGCTTTATTGTCATCTTCCTTTTGGAGATTTTCTATTTCCGAACTCCGAATAGTCAAAATGATTTCGTCCCCAACCTGTAAATCATCAAAAGTTATATCCACAACATCTTGTGTATCATAATTACAATAAATCATAGGAATTTTGGAACAATCAATAAGACAATCATTCCCTAAAACACCTTCTTCTCCGCTATCTTTTGTGGTTATGATTCTATTTTCTTTATCAATTTCTGTTATTATCGCATTGACACCTAAAGTAAGTGGTTCGTTT
>QUJQ01000007.1 GCA_003480725.1 Clostridiaceae bacterium AM27-36LB | reverse complement strand
GAAACCTTGTTGTACTGCGCGCTTATTGGCTATATCCATTATGAGGCTCCGGTGGAGGAGCAGAACTTCTCTACCCTCATTGAGTTCATCAACGCCATGGAAGTCCGTGAGGATGACGAGGAGTTCAAAAACCCCGTAGACCTGATGTTTGATGCACTGGAAGCCGAGAAGCCAAACCACTTTGCGGTGCGCCAGTATAAGAAATATAAGCTGGCCGCTGGAAAAACAGCCAAGTCGATTTTGATTTCCTGCGGCGCTCGCCTTGCCGTGTTCGACATTGCAGAGTTGCGTGAGGTCACGGCTTATGATGAGCTGGAGCTGGATACGCTGGGAGACAGGAAAACTGCCCTGTTCCTCATCATGAGTGACACTGATGACAGCTTTAATTTCCTTATATCCATGTGTTATACCCAGCTGTTTAACCTGCTCTGCGAAAAAGCGGACGATGTGTATGGCGGCAGGCTCCCGATCCATGTGCGCTGTCTCATTGATGAGTGCGCCAACATTGGCCAGATACCCAAGTTGGAAAAGCTGGTTGCTACCATCCGAAGCCGTGAGATTTCTGCCTGTCTGGTGTTGCAGGCGCAGAGTCAGCTCAAGGCGATCTATAAGGATAACGCAGATACCATTATCGGAAACATGGATACTTCCATCTTCCTGGGCGGCAAAGAGCCGACTACCCTCAAAGAGCTGGCTGCCGTGCTGGGCAAGGAAACCATAGACACCTACAACACCGGAGAGAGCCGTGGGAGGGAAACCTCCCATTCACTCAACTATCAAAAATTGGGGAAAGAGCTGATGAGCCAGGATGAGCTTGCTGTTATGGATGGCGGCAAGTGTATCCTCCAGCTGCGCGGTGTGCGTCCTTTCCTTTCGGATAAGTACGACATCACCAAGCACCCCAATTTCAAGTACACTGCCGACGCGGATGACAAGAACGCTTTTGATATTGAAACATTCCTGTCCGCAAGGCTGAAACTCAAGCCCAATGAGGTCTGCGATGTATATGAAGTAGACACAAAGGGCGCTTAATTTCGTTCCGCTTTAGAAGGGAGTGATCTTATCTATTCGCCGCACCTGCCCTCTATGGGCCATTGGCGTACAAAGCGGACAATCGCGAGAAAAAATAATGAAAAAGGAGGACAGCCGGAATCATGCCCCCGGAAACCGGGCGGCAGATTGTTCCGGCTTTTGTATGCCTATGAAACATGACAAACCTATTTTTTAATCAGATTCCGGCTAACAAACTATATGGCATTTTTTGAACAGGCAATCACCGTTCTTCAGACCCTCGTTATCGCGCTCGGTGCCGGTCTCGGTATCTGGGGCGTTATCAACCTGCTGGAAGGTTACGGCAACGACAACCCCGGCGCCAATGCTCATGTACGGTAGAGAAGCACAAAGCAAAACAAGGATAGCCAGCCCTGCCACTATTCCGAAGTCAGGGGAACGCAATAGAAAAATTCATAGCCGTATGCTATACTTAATTAGCATTTGAACATATCAAGCTGACACAGCAATCTCTTTACTTGCCGTTAATGCGCGTCTACCAATAGTCCGCACAAAGCAAGAGTAGCGTAAAGGTATAAAAATTTCAAACTTCTTTGTAACGAAATTCCGATTTCTCCGTCTAACCTATGAAGCTGAAGGAGGTGATGACAAGTATGGACTATGAAAAGCTCTATAAAGCCTACTATTTACAGGTATACTCGTATACTATTTCTCTTGCCAAAAATCGTGAGATAGCAGAGGAAATCACGCAGAACACATTCTATAAGGCTGTTTCTACAACATCACAATTCAAAGGTAAGTCAGATGAATTGACATGGCTCTGCTCCATAGCAAAAAACCTTTACCATGATGAAATGCGAAGCCGTCAGCGAGTAGCTGATGTGAGTGAAATCAATGACTTGCCATCAAATGAAAATGTTGAGAACTCAGTTGCAGATTCTGACATGGCGTTCCGCATACACCTCGTTCTTCACCGTTTGGAAGAACCATACAAAGAAGTCTTTCAGCTTCGCGTATTCGGGGAACTATCTTTTTCACAAATCGCTGCAATTTTTGGAAAAACAGAATCATGGGCGAGAGTTACTTATCATCGTGCAAAGCTAAAAATTCAAGAAAGGATGGATGAAAAGCATGAGTAAACAATGCGATATTGTTCGAGATATTCTTCCGCTGTATGTTGACGGTGCTTGCAGCGAAGCAAGCGCAGAGATGGTAAAAGAGCATTTGAACGCCTGTGCTGACTGTAACGCAATTTATCAGAAATTGCTTTCTCACACGAGCGAAGATGTTCTTCACGAAGAAAGCGAAAGCGTTATTATGCGCCATGAGGCAAAAGAAAAGCAGAGAGGCAGAAAAAAGATAACGATTGCTGTTCTCGTTTCCATCGCTCTTTGTATCATTGCAATTTTTACAGCTCTCTTTCTGTTACCTATAAACATTGCTTATGAGCCTGTCAAAATCGACTTCCCATTTGAGGTTGAAGATGTCGAAAACGTTGAAATGTACCACTATGACGGAGTGCCTGCATCAGCAGAAAAGAAAGTAGTTGTTGCTGAAAATGATATAAAGACCCTGTATGATAAGTTCAAGGGCTTATCCCTAAAAGACAAAACGACTGAGGAAACTGCCGGAGCAGATGTGACCAGCTTTAGATTTAACCTCTCAGATGGAACAAGCTACGATTTGATTTACGCCTGCTATGGGGTTAAAAACGGCGAATTGAAGTCAGCAGCAGGCGGTTTTAAGTATTTCACAAGTGCGGATATTGGCTCTTATTGGAACAATTTGAATACGGAACTTGAGGCAATTCCTATCAACGAGAGTGAATTGCCGTGAGCAGATAGCAAACCCAGCCGAGCCTGTCAACGGTCAAGATGAACGGCGCAAATGCGCCGCCGTTGACAGCCCCGCCCGTCTTTGCTGTTCGGTAATCAAGAGGGCGACAGCACAAGATGCTGCCGCCCTCTGCCATTATTCAGAAAGGGGGATTTTCCATGATCGAACACGAAAAGTATCAAGAACATATCCGGCATACACACGATGCCTTTTGCAAGACCGTTATTCGCCACGCTGCCATAGACGCAGCCCGGAGCATACGCAGCCGCCGCAAGCGGGAAATCTCGCTTGAATATCTGATAGAAGAAAAACACTATCCATTCAGCACCACAGATAAATACTTTGCGGAGCAAGCTGCCATGAACAGCTATCCGCTTTTCGTCTGTGGTCAGATGGTGCTTTTGGAAAGTCCAGAGCTTGCCGCAGCGCTGTCCGCACTATCACAGATGGAACAGGAAATCATTTTCCTGTACTACTTCCAACGATTGACGCATAGGGAGATTGGAAGGAGATATGGACGGGCTGGCAACACAACCGGGCGGCGTATTCAGATGATTTTACGGCGGCTACGGGCAGAGTTGGAGGGCTTGTCCTATGAACCAGCTACTTCCCTATGAAACAATCGTTAAGGCAAGCGAGGGGGACCCGGAAGCTGTTGCCGCCGTTCTATCTCATTATGCCGGATATATCCGCTCTTGTGCGAAAATGGACGGACAGATTAACACGGATATGCAGGAGCATATCGTCAGGCAACTGATAGAAAGCCTGTTGAAGTTCCGCTTTGACCGCTAAACAGAAAAGTTGTATAATTAGAGCCTGACAAATTAAACTTCAATGAGGGTAGAGCAAATGGAACAGATTATCAATTATAGAGACATACCCACAGATAAAAGGATTGACATATTAAATGCTCTTGAGCGAATAGGTTTTTTTCCGGCATACGGCGGCGTGAAAACAATGCAGCAAATTATGGAAAAGTCAGTTCCAGGTTCAGGCCCACAATTCTATTTCGTTTTCCGTGAAAATGAGTTGATAGGGTACAATTTTCTCATTGGGGACACTAAGAAATATAAAGCGTTCCCATGGCTTGCTATTAGCAATATGGATGAGCAGAAGTTGACTGTTTGTGAAGAACTGATGAAAATACAAATTGCCTTTTTTGAAGAACTCGGAATGCAAAAGATAGCAGATCATTGCGTTAGGATTATGGAAGATTACAGAAAAGGAATTGGAAAGCGGAAAGAAAGCGATTGCAGATAAATTCCATTTGAAAAACGGCTGACAATTTAATACCGCCGCCCATCACAGCGGCAGATAAGCAGTAAATCTTGAAAAGGTTTACTGCTTTTTTTGCGCCCATTTTCAAAAATCTTTGGCAAACCACACCGCCGGATTGTTGTAGGGAGCAGACAGGGAAAACAAAAAAATTTCCGCTGCGTTTGCCAAAACGACCCCTTTTCACCGTTGTAGTGGTGAACAGCGGGCAGAACACGCCGCCGCAATCGCTATATTGGTGGAGCAAGCCAGTATATCCGCAAACCAGAGCCGCCGAGGAAAGCGGTATTTTTTTAGAGCAAGATTCTACCACGGTGCCAAAATCCGCATATCTGCGGTTTTGCCCCCTTTGGTAAATCTTGTTGGGGAGTGCCTTCCCCAAACCCTGCTCATGCGCCCTGTCGGGCGAGAAAGGAGGTCAACGCTTGAAGAAAAAATACAACACGCCCCGCCGCTGCCATGTGGTCAAAACCCGCATGACCGAGGAAGAATACGCCGACTTTACCGAGCGGCTGAAACACTATGACATGAGCCAAGCCGAATTTATCCGGCAAGCCATTACACGGGCGACCATTCGCCCCATCGTTACCGTTTCCCCGGTCAATGATGAACTGTTGTCCGCCGTTGGCAGGCTGACCGCCGAATATGGAAAAATCGGTGGCAACCTCAATCAGATTGCCCGCGCCCTCAACGAGTACGGCACACCATACAACGCCCTGTCCGTTGAAGTCCGCGCCGCCATTTCTGACCTTGCTGCCTTGAAGTTTGAAGTCCTGCGAAAGGTAGGTGACGCTGTTGGCAACATTCAAGCATATCAGCTCTAAAAATGCGGACTACGGTGCAGCCGAGCAGTATCTAACCTTTGAGCATGACGAGTTTACCATGAAGCCCACCCTTGACGAAACCGGGCGGCTCATACTCCGGGAGGATTATCGGATAGCCACGCTGAACTGCGGCAAGGAAGATTTTGCCGTTGCCTGTATGCGGGCAAATCTCCGATACGGTAAAAACCAAAAACGGGAAGATGTGAAAAGCCACCACTATATCATTTCCTTTGACCCACGGGACGCAGCGGACAACGGCTTGACCGTAGACCGGGCGCAAGTATTGGGAGAGGAATTTTGTGCCGAGCATTTCCCCGGACACCAAGCCATTGTCTGCACCCACCCGGACGGACATAACCACAGCGGCAATATCCATGTTCATATCGTTATCAATTCTCTGCGTATTGAGGAAGTACCCTTGCTGCCCTACATGGACAGACCGGCAGATACCCGTGCCGGGTGCAAACATCGCTGCACGGACGCTGCTATGGAATACTTCAAAGCCGAGGTCATGGAGATGTGCTACCGGGAAAATCTCTATCAAATCGACCTGCTCCATGGCAGTAAAAACCGCATTACCGAGCGTGAGTATTGGGCGCAGAAGAAAGGACAAGCCAAACTTGACAAGGAAAATGCCACCCTTGCAGCCGAGGGGCAGCCTGCAAAGCAGACCAAGTTTGAAACCGACAAGGCGAAGCTGCGGCAGACCATACGGAACGCCATGAGCGAAGCTACTACTTTTGACGAGTTCTCCGCTTTACTTCTGCGGCAGGGTGTGATCGTCAAAGAGAGCCGAGGGCGGTTGTCCTACCTTACCCCGGACAGGACGAAACCCATTACTGCCCGAAAACTGGGAGATGATTTTAACCGTGCCGCCGTTCTTGCCCTTTTGGAGCAGAACGCCCACAGAGCCGCCGAAAAGACCGCACCCATACCCCAATACCATACCGCTGAAACAAACCGCACAGAGCGAGGAAAAACGCAGAAAATCGCCCCGACAGGCAGCATTCAGAGAATGGTTGACCGTGCGGCGAAGCGAGCCGAGGGAAAAGGTATCGGCTATGACCGTTGGGCGGCTGTCCACAATCTCAAACAGATGGCGGCTACCGTTGCCGCTATGGAGCAATACGGCTTTACCCCGGATGAACTGGACGCAGCCCTTGTGTCTGCCAATGCGGATTTACACAGCAGCACCGCCAAGCTGAAGCCCATTGAAACGGCTATCCGTGAGAAAAAGGACTTGCAGAAACAGGTGCTTGCCTATGCCAAGACAAGAGATGTGCGTGACGGATTGAAAAAGCAGAAAACCGATAAGGCACGCAAAGCCTACCGGGAAAAGCATGAAAGCGACTTTATCATAGCAGACGCAGCCGTAAGATATTTTCGGCAAAAAGGCATTACCAAGCTGCCCACCTATAAATCGTTGCAGGCTGAAATCGAGCAGCTTACCGCCGAGAAGAACGCCCTTTACAACGAGTACCGGGCAAATAAAGAGCGTGTCCGGGAATTGCAGACCATGAAAAGCAATCTTTCCCAAATGCACCACGGCGAGCCGAGCCGACAGAAAAAGCATGAACAGGAGCGTTAAAAACCGCCCCGAAATGATACCGAAACCAAACAAAAACAGGGATATGCCCTTACCCCTATCCGCAATACTCCACGACCTCAAAACAGGGCGTACAGGGCAAAAAATCCCCGAAAATGATACCGAGAAGATACAGTTTTCCCGCCCTATCCGTGATACCCACGGAAACGGCAGAAAGGAGCGTACCAATGCCACGCATGAGCAACAAACGGCGGCTTGAATGGAGCTTTTTCCTCAACCACCGAAACCGAATTACCTATAACGACCTTTGCCGGGGCTGCACCCACGATTGCAAGCAGAGTTTCCGAGCCGTGATTATCCTCTGCCACCGGTATTACTCCAAGCGTTGGAAACCAAAGGAGGACACCGCCTATGGCAGATAACCGCAAATATTACTACCTCAAACTGAAAGAAAGCTATTTTGATGATGACGCTATCGTGCTGTTGGAGAGTATGCCGGACGGTATTCTCTATTCCAACATTCTCTTGAAGCTGTACTTAAAATCGCTGAAAAACGGCGGCAAGTTGCAGCTTGACGAGAATATCCCTTACACAGCACAGATGATCGCCACTCTTACCCGTCAGCAGGTAGGCACGGTGGAACGGGCGTTAGGGATTTTTCAGCAGTTGGGGCTTGTGGAGCAGCTACACGGCGGCTTGCTCTACATGACCGATATTGAACTGATGATAGGGCAATCCTCTACCGAAGCGGAACGAAAACGGGCGGCAAGGCTTGCAAACAAGGCTTTGCCACCACCCCGGACAAACGGCGGACATTTGTCCGACATTCGTCCACCAGAGATAGAGATAAAGAAAGAGATAGATATAGAGATAGAAAAAGAGAGAGAGTTAGAAACGGGACAAGCCCCCGCCCGCAGCTATGGCAGATACAACAATGTTTTTCTTTCCGATACGGAACTGGACGAGCTGAAAGCGGAACTGCCCGACAAATGGGAGTATTATATTGACCGCTTATCTACTCATATAGCGTCCAAAGGAACGAAATACCGCAGTCATGCAGCCACGATATACAAGTGGGCGCAGGAGGACGAAGCCAAGAAACCGCCGAAAAAAGGCATACCCGATTACACCTTTAAGGAGGGCGAGAGTTTATGACTGAACTTTTTACCGATACCGTTTTGAATATGATGACTACTACCGCAGAGCCGGAGGACTACACGGGCGAGGACGGTCTGCTTTACTGCGGCAAGTGCCGCACGGCGAAAGAAGCCTACTTTCCCAAAGAAACCGCCGCATGGTTGGGGCATGACAAGCACCCGACAGAATGTGACTGCCAACGGGAGAAGCGTTTGGAATGTGAATCCGCCGAGGAACGCAGACGACACCTTGACACCGTTATGGAACTGAAACGCCGGGGCTTTACCGACCTCACCATGCAGGAATGGACTTTTGCACATGACAACGGCAAATGCCCGCAGATGAGCAAGGCACATTTATATGTGGAGCATTGGGAGCAGATGAGAGAAAACAACTATGGTCTGCTCTTGTGGGGCAAGGTAGGCACAGGAAAAAGCTATTTTGCCGGGTGCATTGCCAATGCCCTTATGGAACAGGAAATCTCCGTCCGCATGTCAAACTTTTCTGCGATACTGAATGATTTAACTGCCAGCTTTGAGGGGCGAAACGAATATATCGAGCGTCTTTGCCGTTTCCCTCTGCTGATACTTGATGATTTTGGTATGGAGCGTGGCACAGAGTACGGTTTGGAACAGGTCTACAATGTAATTGACAGCCGATACCGCAGCCGAAAGCCGCTGATTGTCACCACCAATCTAAGCCTTACGGAACTGCAGAATCCACAGGACACCGCCCACGCCCGTATCTATGACCGAGTGCTTGAAATGTGTCTGCCTATCCTCTTTACAGGCGAGAACTTCCGAAAGGAAACGGCACAAGCCAAGCTCAATGGACTAAAAGAACTGTTGAAGTGAAAGGAGTTGCCTATGACAGAAAACAAACAGAATAACAATGACCGCACCGACCGCCGCCCGGACTGTGTGACGGAAATCCGCATGGGCAACTCCGTCCTTACCGTTTCCGGCTTCTTCAAGCAGGGCGCAACCGATACCGCAGCCGACAAGATGATGAAAGTGCTGGAAGCGGAAGCTGCCACACAAAAAACAGCGATTTGACCGACCATAAAGAAGCAGATTTGACGCTTTTGCCGCTATACAGACAGCCGCCCCATGTGGTACAATCAAGGTACGGAATAGTGGGGCTGGCTGTCGGAAACGGAGGATTTTATGTTAAGACAGACCAACCAACAACCAATTACCGCCCTTTACCCAAGACTTTCCCATGAGGACGAGCTGCAAGGCGAGAGCAATTCCATTTCCAACCAGAAGCGTATTCTTGAAACCTATGCAAAGCAGAACGGCTTTTCCAATCTGCGCTGGTACACGGACGACGGTTATTCTGGTGCGAACTTTCAAAGACCCGGTTTTCAAGCCATGCTTGCGGACATTGAAGCCGGAAAAGTCGGGACAGTTATCGTAAAGGATATGTCGAGGTTAGGGCGAAACTACCTGCAAGTGGGAATGTACACGGAAATGATTTTCCCACAGAAAGGTGTCCGCTTCATCGCTATCAATGACGGAGTGGACAGCGCACAGGGCGACAATGACTTTGCCCCGCTGCGGAATATCTTTAACGAATGGCTGGTGAGAGATACGAGCAAGAAAATCAAAGCAGTAAAACGCTCAAAAGGCATGAGTGGCAAGCCCATCACAAGCAAGCCTGTGTATGGCTACCTCATGGACGAGGACGAAAATTTCATTATTGACGAGGAAGCTGCACCCGTAGTCAAGCAGATATACAACCTCTGCCTTGCCGGGAACGGTCCGACTAAGATAGCCCGTATGCTCACAGAGCAGCAAATCCCCACGCCGGGGACGCTGGAATACCGTAGGACGGGCAGCACCCGCCGCTACCACCCCGGCTATGAGTGCAAGTGGGCGACCAATACCGTTGTGCATATCCTTGAAAACCGGGAATACACAGGTTGTCTGGTAAACTTCAAGACAGAAAAGCTCTCTTACAAAGTCAAGCACAGTGTAGAAAATCCCCTAGAAAAGCAAGTGATTTTCGAGAACCACCACGAGCCTATCATAGACACCCAGACATGGGAACGGGTGCAGGAACTTCGCAAGCAGCGCAAACGCCCCAACCGCTATGATGAAGTGGGCTTGTTCTCCGGCATACTGTTCTGTGCGGACTGCGGCAGTGTCATGTATCAGCAGCGATACCAGACGGACAAGCGCAAGCAGGACTGTTATATCTGCGGCAACTACAAGAAACGCACCCATGACTGTACGGCGCACTTTATCCGCACCGACCTCTTGACCGCTGGCGTACTCTCCAATCTGCGGAAAGTGACAAGCTATGCGGCAAAGCATGAAGCTCGGTTTATGAAGCTCTTGATTGAGCAGAACGAGGACGGGGGCAAGCGCAGGAACGCCGCCAAGAAAAAGGAGCTGGAAGCCACCGAGAAACGCATAGCCGAGTTATCCGCTATCTTCAAGCGGCTGTATGAGGACAGCGTGACCGGGCGCATATCAGACGAGCGTTTCACAGAGCTGTCGGCAGACTATGAAGCAGAACAACGGGAGCTGAAAGAAAGAGCCGCTGCTATCCAAGCGGAGCTTTCCAAAGCACAGGAAGCCACCGTGAACGCAGAAAAGTTTATGAATGTTGTCCGGCGGCATACCAGCTTTGAAGAACTTACCCCTACTCTGTTGCGGGAGTTTGTAGAGAAAATCGTTGTGCATGAGTGCAGCTATGACGAGAACAAGACCCGTAGGCAGGACATTGAGATTTATTATTCTTTTGTTGGCAAGGTGGACTTGCCCGAATAACCGCCCGACCTGTCCGACACAATGCGCAAGTGCTGGATAGGAACGGCAAAATTTTTTACACTTCTATTACTTCTTTATCGCACATCAGTAAAGAGCCAGGGCATGAAGCAGTTCATGGCTAATTAAAGGGAACAAAAAGAAAGGGAATGCACAATCCAGACGGTATCAGCGGCAGGCTACAAGAATAAATTGTGATTTCACAAGATTGGTGTTATAATAAGAGAAAAGTTCCTGCCGGGGCAACCGCCCCGGTGGTATGGATAGAAAGGCAGGAAAACAATATGCACATCAGCTATAAACCACTCTGGCACACACTGTTAGAGCGTGATATGAGAAAAGAGGATTTAAGGCTTGCTGCTGGTATGACAACAAATATGATTGCCAACATGAGCAAAGAGGGAAAGCACATCAGCATGGATACATTAGCCCGTATCTGTGAAACTCTGAATTGTGAGATTACTGATGTGATTGAGTTAGTACCAGACGAGCCTGCTTCCACAGGAGGTAAGGAACATGAGCGAATTGAAACCAAGAATAACGGAAAACGGAATTGATTATATCCTTGTCGGAGATTACTACATTCCAGGCTTGAAACTGCCGGAGGAACACCGCCCTATCGGAAAGTACGGACGAATGCACCGGGAATATTTAAGAGAAGTCCACCCAGCCAGATTGAATACATTGATACTGACCGGAGAATTGTTGACATATCTTGCAGACCTGAATGAACAGGCACAAAAACGGTTAGACACTATCATGGAGCAGATGAAAGCTACCGAGGGCGTGACAGAGGAATTGAAGTGTACCCGACAAATGGAATGGGTGCAGCGTTGCAATAACATTCACAACAGGGCAGAAGAAATTGTTTTGTATGAGATGATTTATTCATAACGGGAGCAATTAAATCGGAGGTATATAAGATGATTGAAATTGTATTTGGTGAAAGTGCCTGTGGAAGTTTGAAAATTGCCCAAACTTACGGCAAGGGAAAGTATAGAGGAAGTGCTGTTTCAATATTTATGAGGCACGAAGACGGGAGTGTTCCATCTTCAGATGAAATGAAAAAGGCACAGCTTCAAGCACAGGAACAAGAACGCATTGCTTGGGAGAATGCTATTCCATTGGGAGGCAAGAGCAGTGATGTTTATTGTTTTGATATGGTTCTTAGTGTGGGAGATATTTCTGATAATGGAATTGGCGAACAGCGGAAAAATATTTTCAAGAAAATGCTGTCTGTCTGCTTTGTAGAGGATTTAGATTATCAGGTTGAAGAAAAAATACAGAAAATTAAAACTACATTGACCTCAGTGATTGAACGATATGTAGCTGGGGAAGAAATTCGCATTTGGTATAGCTATAATCCAGATGAGCTTTGTGGTATGTATTGGCTTATGAAACAACTTCAACCATTAAACTGCCAGACAACAATTTATTTGGTTAAGTTACCTACATGGGAATATGGAAAAGAAAATACTATGACATCCAAAATAGCATGGGGCGAGGTGTCTCCTGGCGAATGGGGAAACTATATAACTCTACAAGACAAAGCTAATCCTGTATTTCTTTCAGCTTGTACTATGAAATGGAATCAACTTCAAAATGAAAATGCACCTTTGCGTGCAATGTTAAATGGTAAATTGCAAAGCGTTTCAGAAGATATATATGATAGTTTCATTCTTCGTGAAATTGCGGAACAGCCAGAGCAATTCAAAATGGCTATTGTCATAGGTAATGTTTTAGGAAAATATCAACTTGGAATTAGTGATGTATGGATTTCCAATCGCATTGATAAAATGCTTGAAGATGGTGTGTTGGAAATTATACAGGACGCACCAAAGGGAGAAACAAATTATCGCCGAATATTAAGAAAACGAATGAAATAATAACCACAGCACAAACCGCTGCTACATGGAATCCAACAAACCATGCAACAGCGGTTTTCCTTTACCGTTTTTTCCTCTGGCTGATAGGCGTTCCCATTTTCTTTGATTTTTTGAGAATACGAATGAACCAGCGAAATTCTTCTTCTGACAGGTTTTTATAGTTGATACCAAGCTGCTTGCAGTAAAGGATAACCAGTTTTTCATCTCGACTGCCCTTGAAATTTTCGACCGCTTCCAGATTTTCTTTCAGTTCATCGGCAACGGTAGTTTGGGGCGCACTCTCGCTGTCCTTTTTGTGGAATTCCCGAATATCCCGGATAATCAGGTTGAGGTCATCCAGAACCATGTGACTGAAATACTCATCATCACTGATATGTGCGGCTTGCAGCACCTTCAAATGCGGGTCATCTTCGCCGGGGCGATACCGTTCAATAATTTCATGCCGGACGGTATCAACAAGGGAGTTGAGATTTTGGATTTGCATGGTGGCAATCCCGTCCACATAAATCTCAATGTCCGCAAGAAACTTGATAAAGTCCTTATGGGTGGCAAGTTCGCAGAGCAGACGGTTGTTAATCCGACCGCTTTTCAGCAGTGCCACCATCTCATCGTTCAAATGCAGCTCCGTCAGTGGCGTGTTGATCTGCTCCCTGTTCTCTGTCCGGCACAGCAGATAATCGACGGAAACCCCATAGAAGTCTGCCAGCGTGATAAGGTTGCCATGATTGATTTCCTTATAATCCTCTTTTTCATAACTGCCAAGGGCTGATTTAGAAATGCCCGTCAGCTTTGATAGTTCTTCCAGATTTAAGCCTTTGTCTTTGCGGAGTTCCCAAAGGCGTTCCTGTATGCTTGTTGCAACTTTCATGGGCGCACGCTCCTTTCCGGTGGTTTTATTTCTGCCGTTTAACTGGATTATATCACACTTTCCGCAATCGTGGAAATTTCTGATTTTCCCCCTGATTCCTACTTTGTGGATATACGGCACAGGGCACAAAAATGTTCTATGATACAGGTAGTTCATCGATGGATTATTCCAATCGAATGACCAGCCTGTGTGGGATATGCTTCCCCGGCGATGTAGCGCCATGACTTTTGGCAGGGATATGGAGGAACCCTGACCGAAACGAGCGTACCAAAGGGAGCGATACGCCGCTGTGAGATTCAGGGGAGGAACGACACCGGGGAGAACTGGCGAACTGACACCGAAATGATACCGAAACACGACAATCTGATAGGGGGATAGTCTACCCTATCGCTGATACTTCGGGAGATTTTAAGCGGCTCTATGACCGTAATTTTGCCGAAAATCGCCCCGAAACCATACACAAAAACGGGAGGAAGCGCAATATGCCGAGAATGAGCAAAAAGAGGAAGCATGAGCTTTCCTTTTACCTCAATGACCGGGGGCGTGTCACTTACAACGAATTATGCCGGAAATGCCAGCATGGGTGCAGGCAGAGCTTCCGGGCGGTTGTGGTTGACTGCCCCCGTTATTTATCCAAACGAGCAAAGAAAAAGGAGGAACACACCGAATGAATTTTGAATTTATGACGATAGACACACCATTGCCGCCGTGTATGCCATTTCCCATAGCGTTGACAGGATTTCCAGTCAGCAGCACCGCAAAGGTCATGTACTGCCGGATGCTGGACGCTATGCTATCCAAAGGGCAGGAGGACGAAAACGGAATCCTGTTTGTCTGCTTCCCTGTCACAGCCATTGCTACAGTCCTGTCCCGCAACTCCATGACGGTCAAGCGTTCTCTGAATGAACTGGAAACCGCTGGGCTTATCATGCGGGTGCGTCAGGGCGTGGGAGAACCAAACCGGATTTATGTGCTGATACCGGGAAAGGAGGACGCTGCCCTTGCCTGAGACCTCAAAGCTGGAAAAACTCAACTGGGAGCTGGAGAAAAGCGAAAAGAAACTGCGGAAAGCCATCAATGATGAAAAGGCATTGCAGTACCAGTTAAAGCAGCTTACCCGAAAGGAACGAACGCACCGGCTCTGTACCCGTGGCGGTATGCTGGAAAGTTTTCTGCAAGAGCCGGAACGCCTGACAGATGATGATGTCATGCTGTTGTTGAAACTCATTTTTCACAGGCAGGACACGCAGGAACTATTGAAAAAACTGCTGGAACGGGAGAAGCCGGAAACCCCTTAGTTTACTAAGGGCGCAATTATACACCACCCAGAGGTTGGTGCATTGCGTTCTCCGAAGGCTCCTTGCCGGAGGGCTGTGATTTTCCGCAGTCAAGGTCTGCTCCAAATCATACAGGGGACGCTACGCTTCCCCTGCGCTGGCTGCCGCCAGCTACCCTTTTGTGGACTTGCCATCTGGGGACACCTTGCGTTGCAAGCTGTTCCCAGCCGATAAGTTTCATAAAATATAATGCAAATGGAAAGCTAACTTGACATAAAAGAACTATGTGATATAATGGAAGCATGGAAAGTTAACTTTCCATAAGAGAGGAGGATGACATGAAAAATCGCCTGGAAGAATTACGAAAGCAACGAGGCATAAAGCAAGAAGATTTAGCAAATGCATTGGAAGTATCACGACAGACCATCGGCTCTTTGGAAAACGGACGCTATAACCCATCTATTCAGTTGGCATTTAAGATTGCCAGATATTTCAACATGAGTATTGAAGAAATTTTTATTTACGAGGAGGATTGATTATGAAAAAAAGGTTGTTGATTTTAATGACAGTTACAGGAATGATTATTCTACTGGGAGGATTGCTAACATACGGTTTGGGAGTACATGAAATAATACCTGTGCCACGTCCCGACTTAATAGTAGTAGGTACATCTCTCATTGGAATTTTGCTGATTGTATCTGGTGTGTGCGACTTGTTCGTTAAGAAAACCAAAGAAATGGAAATAGAGGAAAATGACGAGAGAAATATTTCGCTTAGTAATGCTGCTATGGCAAGTGGCTTCAAGGTAATGAATGTTACGATTGCTGTTTCTATTTTTGCTTTGATTTTCACCGGATATATGACAGTAGTCCCATGTTTCACTATTATTGGGGCTTATGCTATTGGACAAATTGTATTTATTGTGCGACTTTGGTACTTGCACAAAACTATGTAAATGTATTACTAAATACCCGCCGCCCCCAGCGGCACAACAAGCAGGAAATCTGAAAAGGTATCCTGCTTTTTCTATGTCCAAAAACGGAAAGGAGGAACACAAAATGCCCTGTCCACACAACGAAATCTCTATTGTGCAGCGCAGCCACCGCCAGTCTGCGGTTGCCGCCGCTGCTTACCAGAGCGGCGAAAAGCTGTTCTGTGAATATGACCAGGAAGTAAAACACTACCCGGAAAAGCGTGGTATCGTCCACAATGAAATCCTGCTCCCGGCAAACGCTCCCCTGGAGTACACAGACCGCAACACCCTCTGGAACGCTGCCGAAGCTGTTGAGAAGCAATGGAACTCCCAGCTTGCAAGGCGGTGGGTGCTTTCCATTCCCAGAGAGATACCGCCCGACCAGTACGCCGCCCTTGTACGGGATTTCTGCCGCCAGCAGTTTGTTTCCAAAGGAATGTGCGTGGATTTTGCCATCCATGACAAAGGGGACGGAAACCCACACGCCCATGTCATGCTGACCATGCGGGCAATGGATGAGCGTGGGAAATGGCTTCCCAAGAGCCGCAAGGTCTATGAACTTGATAAGAACGGGGAACGAATCAAGCTCCCGTCCGGCAGGTGGAAAAGCCACAAGGAAGATACGGTTGACTGGAACGACCGCAAATATGGCGAAATCTGGCGGCATGAATGGGAGGTCATCCAAAACCGCTATCTGGAAGCCAACAACCGCCCGGAACGAGTAGATCTCCGTTCTTACGAAAGACAGGGGCTTGATATTATCCCTACCGTCCATGAAGGGGCTGCTGTCCGGCAGATGGAAAAGCGTGGGATTCAGACGAACATCGGCAACCTGAACCGAGAAATCAAAGCCGCCAATAGTTTGATGAAGTCCATCCGGCAGCTTATTAAAAATCTCAAAGGCTGGATTGCGGAGCTTAGCGAAAAGCGGAATGAACTGCTTGCCCAAAAAGCTGCGGAGGAAGCGGTCTTTCTTCCCAATCTGCTGATGAAGTATATGGAGATACGAAAGGCAGAACGGAGCAACTGGACACGGGCGGGACAAAGCCGGGGGACTTCCAAAGACTTAAAGGCAGTCAGCGAAGCCCTGTCCTATCTCCAGAGAAAGGGACTTTCCACCGTGGAGGATTTGGAAAACTTTATAGAAACGTCCGGGAAATCTGCCGCCGACTACCGAAAGCAGATGAAGCCAAAGGAAACCCGCAGCAACGTGATTGACGCTATCCTTGCCGCCCGGACGGACTGTAAGGAATGTAAGCCCGTTTATGAGAAATACCAGAAGATATTTTTTAAGAAAACAAAGGAAAAATTCAAACAGGAACACCCGGAGGTTGCCCGGTATGCGAAAGCCACCGCCTACCTTGCCAAGCACCCAGACGATAAGGACAGCACCCAAAAGGAGCTGCAAGAGGAGCAAGAAAAACTTCTCAGCGAAATCGCAGAGCTGAAAGTACCGCTGACCGAGGTACAGGAGGATTTGAAGAAGCTGCGGGACATCCGCTACTGGGTACGGAAAGCCACCCCCGGCACAGAGGAAAGCAAAGAGCCGCCCAAGAAACAGCCTATCAAAGAAGTCTTGCAGGATAAGGCTGACGAGAAAAAAGCACAAAGAACTGCCCCGGCACAGACAAAACACAAACAACAGGATATGGAACTTTAACAGGCACTTGCCATTTTCAATCAGAGAATGTCAGGTGCTTTTCTTTTTTTCAAGGAGGGATAGATTTGAATGTATTTGAAGCTGTGAAGCAGTCCGTCACAACAAGACAGGCTGCGGAGCATTATGGAATCCATGTAGGTCGGAACGGGATGGCTTGCTGCCCGTTCCATAACGATAAGACCCCAAGCATGAAGCTGGATCAGCGTTACCACTGCTTCGGCTGCGGTGCAGATGGGGATGTGATTGATTTTATCGCCGCCCTGTATGGGCTGGGAAAGAAAGAAGCCGCCGTACAGCTGGCACAGGACTTCGGGCTTTCCTATGAGGACTGGAAACCGCCGGGAAAAGCAAAAAAGCCCAAGCCCCGGCAGAAATCCCCGGAGGAACAGTTTCAGGAAGCAAAAAACCGCTGCTTCCGTATTCTTGCCGATTATCTCCACCTACTCCGAGTGTGGAGAAAGGAATATGCCCCGCACTCCCCGGAGGAAGTCTTTCATCCCCGGTTTGTGGAAGCCTTACAGAAGCAAGACCATGTGGAATATCTGCTGGATGTGCTGCTGTTCGGGGAAACAGAGGAAAAAGCGGCTTTGATTACGGACTACGGAAAGGATGTGATACAGCTTGAACAGCGAATGGCAGAGCTTGCAGCCGCAGACGCAGCAAGAACTAAAAAACACCATGAACGCCATGCAGCCGCCCCAGAGCATTGAGGAAATCAAGGCGGGGATGGAAACTACCGAGAAAGGCGGTGTCCGTCAGAGCATACGGAACTGCCTGACTGTATTCCAGCATGACCCTCTGCTTTCCGGGGCTATCGCATACAACATTCTGACCGACCGCAAGGACATCATAAAGCCCATCGGCTTCCACAGAGAAAGCACAGCCCTGAACGATACGGATATGAAGTATCTGCTTCTCTATCTGGAAGAAACCTATGGGCTTACCAATGAGAAAAAGATTGATAATGCCATCGGGATTGTGGCGAATGAAAACAAGTACCATCCCATCCGGGACTATTTAAGTTCCCTTGTGTGGGACGGGACAGAGCGCATCCGCTTCTGTCTGCGGCACTTTCTGGGGGCGGATGTGGACGATTACACCTATGAAGCCCTAAAGCTGTTTCTTTTGGGGGCGATTACAAGGGCATTTAAGCCCGGAAGCAAGTTTGAAATCATGCTGTGTCTGGTAGGCGGTCAGGGGGCTGGCAAGTCCACCTTCTTCCGTCTGCTGGCAGTCCGGGACGAGTGGTTTTCCGATGATTTGCGGAAGCTGGACGATGATAACGTGTACCGCAAGCTGCAAGGTCACTGGATAATTGAAATGTCGGAAATGATGGCAACCGCCAATGCCAAGAGCATTGAGGAAATCAAGTCTTTTCTAAGCCGACAGAAAGAGGTTTATAAGATACCCTATGAAACCCACCCGGCAGACCGTCCCCGTCAGTGCGTGTTCGGCGGTACTTCCAACGCCCTTGACTTTCTCCCCCTTGACCGTTCCGGCAACCGCCGATTTATCCCGGTCATGGTGTACCCGGAGCAAGCCGAGGTTCACATTTTGGAGGACGAAGCCGCTTCCAGAGCCTATATCAGCCAGATGTGGGCGGAAGCAATGGAGATTTACCGAAGCGGCAGGTACAAGCTGTCATTCAGCCCAGCCATGCAGCGGTATCTCAAAGAACACCAGCGGGATTTTATGCCGGAGGACACCAAAGCCGGGATGATACAGGCTTACCTTGATAAGTACACCGGGGAAACGGTCTGTTCCAAGCAGCTCTACAAGGAAGCCTTAAATCACACCTTTGACGAGCCGAAGCAATGGGAAATCCGGGAAATCAACGAGATAATGAACCAGTGCATTACCGGGTGGAACTACTTTTCCAATCCAAGAATGTTTGCGGAATATGGCAGACAAAAGGGCTGGGAGCGTGAAATCCCGGCAACGGACACCGACAACCCGCCCGAAAAATCTATGGACGGTTTTGTGGAGGTCACGGAGCAGATGGAGCTTCCATTCTGAAAATGACAGCCCGTTGCCGACTTCGTTGCTATCCCGTTGCCGAGCCGGTTGCCGGGGAAAAACCCATAACTGCGGGCTTTTCTCCCCTATGACAACCAAAACAACAGAAAAATAAAAGAAAAGTATAAATAGTAACCACCGCCAGATTGAGATTGTTTGCAAGGTCTTTTGAAGCCCGTTGCCGGACTTCGTTGCCGACACCCTCTGTCTGGCTATTTTCATGTATGGAGGATAACTGCCTATGGCAAAAAACAAAACAGAGATTCATGTGACCACTGTATTTGACGGGGAGCTGGACGCCACCGATGTGTTCGTCAGCCTGATTTCCCAGAAATACGGCAAGACAAATACAAAAGAATATCTTGCTAAAAAGAAAGAATTGAAGTATAATGAAGATGAGGTTCAAAAGAGCCGGATACCGTCTGGATTGTGTGGGTAAATGGCTATGATGAACGAAATGGAATACAGAACAATCGGTTCGGCACTTGCCGGGGGCTATCGTGCAGCGGTCTATTGCAGACTGTCAAAGGACGATGACCTGCAAGGCGAAAGTGCCAGTATCGCAAACCAGCGTGATATGCTGGAAAAATACTGCGAAAAGCAGGGATGGGAGGTTGTGGCAGTCTATCAGGACGATGGCTTCACAGGTCTTAATATGGAGCGTCCTGATTTACAGAGAATGTTGAGATCCATTGAGCGCAGGCAAATCAACCTTGTTATCACGAAAGACCTCAGCCGACTGGGGCGTAACTATCTGCAAACCGGGCATTTGATTGAGGACTTTTTCCCAAGAAACGGGGTGCGCTATATCGCCATGAATGACGGTATCGACACCTTACGGGATAACAACGACATTGCCCCGTTCAAGAATATCCTGAACGAGATGTACAGCAAGGATATTTCCAAGAAAGTCCATTCCTCTTATCTTCTGAAAGCGCAGAAAGGACAGTTTACCGGGTGTCTTGCCCCGTTTGGGTATCGGAAAGACCCGGAGGACAAAAACCATCTGCTCATTGACGAGGAAACCGCCCCGATTGTGCGGCTGATTTTCGGATATGCCCTAAACGGTCATGGTCCGAACTATATCCGCAGACGGCTGGAGGAAGAAAAAATCCCCTGCCCCACATGGTGGAACCGGGAACGGGGGCTTCGCAATACCCGCACCAAATGGGAAAAGAAAGACCCGGAAAACGGGCGGTATATGTGGGACTTCTCCGTTATCAAAGACCTTTTGATGAATCCCGTCTACACCGGGGCGATTGCTTCCCAGAAAAAAGACTACCGCTTCAAAATCGGCACGATTGGGGAAAAGAAACCGGAGGACTGGGTTGTGGTTGAGGGACAGCACGAACCGCTGATTGACCGCATGAGCTTTGATATTGTGCAGAACAAGCTGAAATCCCGCCAGCGTCCGGGGCAGACCAATGAAATCAGCCTGTTTGCCGGACTGATAAAATGCGGCGAGTGTGGGAAGTCGCTGACGATACGCTACACAAACGCAAAACATCCCCAGCGGATTTACTCCTGCAAGACCTACAATGCCTTTGGAAAGAACCACTGCACCCAGCACCGGATTGACTATGACACCCTTTACAGCCATGTGCTGCGGAAAATCCGGGAATGTGCCAGAGCTGCCCTGATGGACGGGGAAGCGGTTGCCGACCGCCTGACCAATACCTGTGAAGCCGAGCAGCGGGAACAGCGGGAAGCAATGGAACGCTCCCTTACAAGGGACGAGGAACGGATTGAGGTTCTGGACAAAATGGTCATGCGGCTTTATGAGGATATGATTGCAGGGCGTATCAGTGAGCAGAATTTCAACACCATGCTGGAAAAGACACAGACCGAGCAGACGGAGCTTAAAACAAAAGTGTCAGAGGGCAGAAAGCGGCTGTCTGATGAAGTCCAGCTTGCCAATGACGCAAAACAATGGGTGGAAGCCATTCAGGAATACGCCAACATCACAGAGCTGGACGCAGCCACCCTCAACCGCTTAATCAAAGAAATCGTCGTGCATGAGCGCATTGACGAAGATAAAACAAGACACATTTCTATCGAAATTCATTTTAATCTCAAACCCATCCCGGAGGTGGAACAGGTCACTGCCTGACCTGTCCCGCCGGGACGGTTCTCTTAAAAAATACCATATAGATTTTTTGTACGCCGCCGCCCGCCATCGAGCAGAGTTTTACACCTAATTGGGGATAAAACAGCTCATGGCCGGTGCTGGTGTAGCCGTGGTAGGCATGGTCCTTGTACCTCTGCTCTCCGGGCTTTTCTCTGTCTAAGCGTCTCCGTATGAAATCCTTGCCGCTCCCGCAGTTTTGCGGGGGCGGCGGAAAGGAGGTTGACACCGTATGGATTTCTTACTTGAAGCCCTGACAAATTGGCTGAAAGAAATGCTGGTGGGCGGCATTATGAGCAACCTTTCGGGGATGTTTGACAGTGTAAACCAGCAGGTCGCGGATATATCCGTACAGGTAGGCCAGACCCCACAGGGATGGAATGGCAGTATTTTCAGCATGATTGAGAATCTGTCCAACTCCATCATGGTGCCGATTGCAGGCGTGATCCTGGCTATCGTGATGACCGTAGACCTGATCCAGATGATCGCAGACAAGAACAACCTGCATGATGTGGACACCTGGATGATTTTCAAGTGGGTGTTCAAATCAGCCGCTGCCATCCTCATTGTCACAAATACATGGAATATCGTGATGGGCGTCTTTGATATGGCGCAGAGCGTAGTGGCGCAGGCGGCAGGGGTTATCAATTCGGATGCGTCCATTGACATTTCCTCAGTTATGACCGATCTGGAACCGAGGCTGATGGAAATGGATCTGGGACCGCTGTTCGGACTGTGGTTCCAATCCCTCTTTATTGGCATTACTATGTGGGCGTTATATATCTGTATCTTTATCGTTATTTATGGCCGTATGATCGAAATCTACCTTGTGACTTCGGTGGCTCCCGTTCCAATGGCTGCAATGATGGGTAAAGAATGGGGCGGTATGGGACAGAATTACCTCCGATCCCTGCTGGCGCTGGGCTTTCAGGCGTTTCTCATTATCGTCTGCGTGGCAATTTATGCTGTACTGGTGCAGAACATCGCTCTGGAAGATGACATCATCATGGCAATCTGGAGCTGCGTGGGCTACACCGTACTGCTGTGCTTTACGCTGTTCAAAACCGGCAGTCTCGCAAAATCAGTCTTTCAGGCGCACTAAAGGAGGGTTCTGTATGAAAAAATATCAAATCATTTACGCAGACCCGCCATGGAACTACAAAGTATATTCCAAGAAAGGATTGGGACGCAGTGCAGAAAGTCACTATCCGACCATGAGTATCGAGGATATTTGTGCGCTGCCAGTAGGCAACTTGGCGGATAAAGACTGTGCCTTGTTTTTATGGGTCACGATTCCATGTTTACTGGAAGGTCTCTCAGTTCTGAAGGCATGGGGATTTACCTATAAAACCGTCGGCTTTGTTTGGGTAAAGCAAAATCGAAAGGCAGATAGCTTGTTCTGGGGAATGGGATATTGGACGCGCTCCAATGTGGAACTTTGTATCCTCGCAACGAAAGGACATCCCAAGCGTATAAACGCAGCTGTTCATCAGGTCATTGTCTCTCACATTGAAGAACATTCAAAAAAACCGCAGGAAGCCAGAGAACGCATTGTCTCATTGATGGGTGATCTCCCGCGCATAGAACTGTTTGCTCGTCAATCCACACCCGGTTGGGATGTGTGGGGAAATGAAGTGGACAGCTCTATTTCATTCCCATAAAGGAGGTGGATAATATGGCTTATGTACCCGTACCCAAAGATTTAACCAAAGTCAAAACCAAGGTCATGTTCAATCTGACACGAAGGCAGCTGGTCTGCTTTACCGCCGGGGCGCTTGTAGGTGTACCGCTGTTCTTGTGGCTCCGTGAGCCTGCGGGAAACAGCATGGCTGCCATGTGTATGATGCTGGTCATGATGCCCTTCTTCCTGCTGGCAATGTATGAAAAGCATGGACAGCCCCTGGAAAAGATCGTCGGCAACATCCTCAAAGTAGCTGTGATCCGTCCCAAGCAGCGTCCCTACCAGACCAATAACTTTTATGCCGTATTAAAGCGGCAGGAAATGCTCGATAAGGAGGTGTATGACATTGTTCACCGCAATGAAAAGCTGGCTGCGCCGTCTGCTGGGAAAACCGGAAGAAAAGACCGTGCATCCGGTAAAGACAAAGAAAAAGCTGTCCCGCGCCGATAAGAAGCAGATCGAAGCGGCCATTGCCCGCGCCAACCGCACGGACAAAAAAGGAAAATCGGCACAGGACAGTATCCCCTATGAACGAATGTGGCCGGACGGGATCTGCCGCGTATCGGACAGCCACTACACAAAGACCATTCAGTTTCAGGACATCAACTATCAGCTCTCCCAAAATGAAGATAAGACCGCGATCTTTGAGGGCTGGTGTGATTTCCTCAATTATTTCGACAGCTCGATTCACTTCCAGCTGTCTTTTTTGAACCTTGCGGCATCGGAGGAGACCTTTGCCAACTCCATTTCCATCCCGCCCCAGGGGGATGACTTTGACAGTATCCGTGAGGAATACACCACGATGCTGCAAAATCAGCTGGCCAGAGGGAACAACGGTCTCATCAAGACCAAATACCTGACCTTTGGTATCGACGCTGACAGCATCAAAGCCGCCAAGCCCCGTCTGGAGCGTATTGAGACTGATATACTCAATAACTTCAAGCGTCTTGGCGTAGCCGCCAGAACACTGGACGGTAAGGAAAGGCTTTCCCAGCTTCATGCGGTATTTCACATGGATGAACAGCTCCCGTTTCAGTTTGAATGGGACTGGCTGGCTCCTTCCGGCCTATCTACCAAGGACTTCATCGCACCAAGCTCCTTTGAGTTCCGCACCGGTAAGCAGTTCCGTATGGGCAAGAAATACGGGGCTGTTTCTTTTTTGCAGATCCTTGCACCGGAGCTGAATGACCGTCTGCTGGCTGATTTTCTGGATATGGAAAGCTCGCTCATTGTGAGTATGCACATTCAGTCGGTGAATCAGGTGAAAGCCATCAAAACGGTAAAGCGCAAGATTACCGACCTGGACCGCAGTAAGATCGAGGAACAGAAAAAAGCAGTCCGTGCCGGATACGACATGGACATCATTCCCTCTGACCTTGCCACCTATGGCAGCGAAGCCAAAAAACTGTTGCAGGATTTGCAGAGCCGAAACGAGAGAATGTTCCTGGTCTCCTTTTTGGTGTTGAACACAGCGGACAATCCCCGTCAGCTTGGCAACAACATCTTTCAGGCAGGCTCTATTGCCCAGAAGTATAACTGCCAGCTGACCAGACTGGACTTCCAGCAGGAAGAAGGGCTGATGAGCTGTCTGCCTCTGGGACTCAATCAGATCGAGATCCAGCGAGGGCTGACCACCAGTTCTACGGCTATCTTTGTACCATTCACCACACAGGAACTGTTCCAGAACGGCAAAGAGGCTCTGTACTACGGCATCAACGCCCTGTCCAACAACCTCATCATGGTAGACAGAAAGCTGCTGAAAAACCCCAACGGCTTGATTTTGGGTACGCCGGGTTCCGGTAAGTCTTTCAGCGCCAAGCGTGAGATCGCCAACTGCTTTTTGCTTACCAGTGATGATGTCATTATCTGTGACCCGGAAGCGGAGTACGCACCTCTGGTGGAGCGTCTGCATGGGCAGGTCATCAAGATCTCGCCTACCTCCACCAACTACATCAATCCGATGGACCTGAACCTGGACTACTCGGATGATGAAAGCCCGCTGTCCCTCAAGTCTGATTTTATCCTCAGCTTATGTGAGCTGATTGTGGGCGGTAAGGAGGGCTTGCAGCCGGTGCAGAAAACCATCATCGACCGCTGTGTGCGTCTGGTCTATCAGACTTACCTCAATGACCCGCGCCCGGAGAATATGCCCATACTGGAGGACCTATATAACCTGCTCCGTTCACAGGAGGAAAAGGAAGCCCAGTATATCGCCACGGCCCTTGAAATCTATGTAACCGGCTCCCTCAATGTGTTCAACCACCAGAGCAATGTGGACATCAATAACCGCATTGTCTGCTATGACATTAAGGAGCTGGGCAAGCAACTCAAGAAAATCGGTATGTTGGTGGTCCAGGATCAGGTGTGGAACCGCGTTACCATTAACCGCGCTGCCCACAAGTCCACCCGTTATTACATCGACGAGATGCACCTGCTTTTGAAGGAGGAGCAGACCGCCGCTTATACGGTGGAAATCTGGAAGCGATTCCGCAAATGGGGCGGTATTCCGACAGGTATCACCCAGAATGTCAAAGACCTTTTGAGCAGCCGCGAGGTGGAGAACATCTTTGAAAACTCCGACTTCGTGTATATGCTCAACCAGGCAGGCGGAGACCGTCAGATTCTCGCCAAGCAGCTGGGCATTTCCACGCACCAGCTTAGCTATGTGACCCACTCCGGTGAGGGCGAGGGCCTGCTGTTCTATGGCTCCACCATCCTGCCCTTCGTTGACCACTTCCCGAAGAATACTGAGCTTTACCGCATTATGACCACCAAACCCCAGGAACTGAAAAAGGAGGATGAATAACTATGAAACAGAATATTTGCGAACTTGATACCATGATTTTTTTCCGTGAGGCATTGGAGGCTCACGAATTCATGTTGCTTCCGGTAATGGCCTCCGCTGTTGTTGAGTGTCGTACCGCTGACAAAGAACTCAAAACCTTGAATGAGGATGGCGAAATTGGTCTTGCCCGTCTCTTTTCGATTTGGGCGAATATGATGTGTGCCCCTGGTGCAGCAACCATTGTAGGGTGCAGACCTATCACAATGCTCTCTGAGATTCTGGCGCAAGTCCATGCGTATCTCACCGTGCATCCGCTATATGATCCGGAAGGTTTGGCCCTCTATGTGGAGCTGCACCACATGATGGATGCTATCCTAATGGGTGATTGGTTTGAATAAAGAGCCGCGCCTGCGCTTTACTGATGAGGAACGGGCTGACCCTGCACTGGAAAAGCCGATCCGCAAAACGGAGAAAGCTACGGCCAGAGCAGATAAGGCGCAGGCCAATATTCCAAAGAAAAAAGTCAGACAGACGGTCATTGACCCGGACACCGGGAAAAAGACCTCGAAGCTGACCTTTGAGGACAAGAAAAAACCACCTTCCAAACTTTCTCAAGGGGTTAAGGAAGCTCCCGTCCATCTGGTCGCGGGCAAGTTTCACAAAGAGATCCGGGAAACAGAACAGGACAATGTGGGTGTGGAAAGCGCCCACAAGTCCGAGGAGGCGGTGGAGACCAGCGCTTATCTGGTGCGGGAGGGCTATCGCAGCCACAAGCTGAAGCCGTACCGCAAAGCAGCCCAGGCCGAGCAGAAGCTGGAAAAGGCAAATGTAAATGCCCTGTACCAGAAGTCCCTACGGGAAAATCCTCAGTTTGCCAGCAACCCTCTCTCCCGCTGGCAGCAAAAACAGAGTATCAAAAAGCAGTATGCCGTCGCCAAGCGCACCGGTCAGACTGCCGGAAATACCGCCCAGGCTGCGTCCAAAACCGGAAAAGCCGCAAGGACGGTAAAAGAAAAGGCACAGCAGGCAGGGGCATTCGTCATGCGCCACAAGAAGGGCTTCCTGATCGCAGGGGTTTTGTTCCTCATCGCCTGTATGCTGATGAATACCATGTCCTCCTGCTCTATGATGGCACAGAGTATTGGTTCTGTAATTTCCGGCACTACCTATCCATCGGATGACCCGGAAATGCTGGCGGTGGAGGCAGATTATGCAGACAGAGAAGCTCGGTTGCAGGAGAAAATCGACAACATCGAAAGCAGCCACCCAGGGTATGACGAGTATCGCTATAACCTGGATATGATTGGCCATGACCCCCATGAGCTGGCGGCAGTTCTCTCTGCTGTCTTGCAAGGCTATACACGCCACAGCGCACAGGCAGAGTTGAGTCGTGTGTTTGATGCACAGTATCAGCTCACGCTGAGAGAAGAAATTCAGATTCGCACTTACACTGACGAAGATGGGGATGAGCATGAATATGAATATCGTATTCTCCATGTAACTTTAACAAGCCGTTCCATTGCCTCTCTTGCGCCAGAACTACTGACTCCGGAGCAGATGGAGATGTACCAGGTCTACCGACAGACTATGGGCAATAAGCCGCTGTTGTTTGGTGGCGGTTCTCCCGATACAGGTGTTTCTGAAGATTTGACTGGTGTTGAATTTATCAATGGCTCCCGCCCCGGCAATCCGCAGCTGGTGGAACTGGCGAAAAGTCAGGTGGGCAATGTGGGAGGACAACCTTATTGGAGCTGGTACGGCTTTGACTCCCGTGTGGAATGGTGTGCCTGCTTTGTATCATGGTGCTATGGTCAATCCGGTCGAACGGAACCACGCTTTGCTGGTTGTCAGTCTCAGGGTGTTCCGTGGTTCCAGTCTCATGGACAGTGGGGCGCACGAGGATATGAAAACATTGCCCCCGGTGATGCCATTTTCTTCGATTGGGATCTGGATGGTTCCGCAGACCATGTGGGAATTGTTGTCGGCACCGACGGCAGCCGAGTTTATACCGTGGAGGGAAATTCCGGCGATGCCTGCAAGATCAAAAGTTATGACCTGAATTATCAGAGTATCAAAGGCTACGGCCTAATGAACTGGTAACAGAGATTTTTTAGAAGGAGTGATAGACGATGGCAAAGAACAAAATTGAACGCATTGACCAGGAGATTACAAAGGTCCGCGAGAAGATCGCAGAATATCAGGAAAAGCTCAAGGCGCTGGAGGCACAGAAAACCGAGGCAGAAAATCTGGAGATCGTCCAGATGGTGCGCGCACTGCGTATGACCCCGGCTCAGCTGAGCGCCATGCTGTCCGGCGGCACAGTTCCCGGCAGATTGGCTGATGACAACAACGAACAGGAGGAAAACAGCTATGAGGAATAAACGATTGCTCCGAACACTTTCTGCCCTTTGCCTGACGCTGGTGCTGGCATCGGGCTTTACCGTTCCCGCTTTTGCCCAGGGCGCAGCGCCGCCCCCGGCAGAGGATACCACCAATGACAGCAATGTGGTGGTGGAAGAAACGGAAAAAGCACCTCCGCTGACCCCGGATGGCAACGCCGCTCTGGTGGATGATTTTGGTGGCAACAAGCAGCTCATTACCGTTACCACCAAGGCAGGCAACTATTTTTATATCCTGATCGACAGGGCCAACGAAGATAAAAAGACTGCTGTTCACTTTCTGAACCAGGTGGATGAAGCGGACCTGATGGCACTGATGGAAGATGGAAAACCCAAAGAGGAGCCGCCTGCTGTGTGCAGCTGTTCGACAAAATGTGAAACAGGGACAGTCAATACGGCCTGCCCGGTCTGTGCAACCGATATGAGCAAATGTACGGGAAAAACACCGGAACCTCCGGCAGAAACATCGGAGCCGGAAAAAGAGAAGCCTGCCGGACTGAACCCGGCTGCGCTGATCCTTCTGCTGGCTCTGCTGGGCGGCGGTGGCGTATTTGCCTACTTGAAGCTCGTTAAGAATAAGCCTAAGACCAAGGGCAATGACAGCCTGGACGATTATGATTATGGCGAGGAAGATTCCGAGGAATGGGAAACCGAAGATGAGGAAGTCCTTGAGGATGGTTTTGAGGGTTCTGACCCTAATGAGGAACGCGATAGAGCAGATTGAACTATTTGAGCGTAGCGTATTTCAAATCATTGCGGGATAAGGGACAGAGGACAGGGAGAAATTCCTGTCCTCTGCTGCTCTATTCACTCTCTTACTGTAAATCCACACCCAAAATCAGCAGCACATGGTCAAAGAAAGGAGGACCTCACAATGAACACCTGGAACTGGTTATTACACTTTCTGATTATTTTTGATCTGGTCGCCTTCGGAATTTACTTTGGAGGAGACATTCTTTTCACTGCTATCAGCAAAGTTCAAAAAAAGTCAAAGAAGGACGATGACTTGGATCTTTATGATTTTGAAATTGAGACCGCACCCCAAAAGCGCTCTTTATGTGTGGACTCAATCCGAATGCTTTATTCTGGTGAGATAGATGAATTTGTGGAAAAGGAGCTGTTGCTTGATGCAGCGGAGACCATGAACGCTTTATCTGAAGCTGAAAAAACAGCCGTTAGCCTGTTACTAAAAGCTTATATCGGTTTTTTGAGCGAAGAAGCAACGGTAGATGAACAAAGTTTTCCCATGGTTAAGGAACTGTTGTCTTATACACAGGGCAGCAAAGAAGATGGTGAAAAAGACGCCATAGATTGTCTGATGGAAGATACGGTCAGCAGAACCCACAGACATCGAGAATATTACAACAATTATCAACGCTATCAACTGATGCAGGTGGATAAAGAGCGTGTGATTATGGCCTGCAATATCATAATCAATGATTTGATTGGCAGGTTGTACCGATATGATTATCGCTTTGGCTATGACATTACACTTGCCTCAGAACACAGCATTTCAAAAAAACTGTCTGATAATTGGCAGAATGAATGGGAGGTTGAAGATTATGAAGCTGGTGATTGCTGAAAAACCATCGGTTGCACAAAGTCTGGCGGCGGTGATCGGTGCAACTGCCCGTAAGAACGGGTATCTGGAGGGCAACGGCTGGCGTGTCAGCTGGTGCGTGGGCCATCTGGCCGGTCTTGCGGATGCAGACAGCTATGACCCCAAGTACGCCAAGTGGCGATATGATGACCTGCCTATCCTGCCGGAGCATTGGCAGATGGTGGTGGGCAAAGATAAAAAGAAGCAGTTTGATATTCTCAAAAAGCTGATGAATGCCCCGGATGTGACAGAAGTGGTAAATGCCTGTGATGCCGGACGCGAGGGCGAGCTGATCTTCCGCAGCGTCTACGAGCTGGCAGGTTGCCAAAAGCCGATGAAAAGGCTCTGGATTTCTTCGATGGAGGACTCCGCCATAAGGGAGGGCTTTGCAAACCTGCGCCCCGGTGCGGACTATGATGGACTTCGTGATGCTGCCCTCTGCCGTGCCAAGGCGGACTGGCTGGTGGGGATCAATGCCACAAGGCTGTTTTCCGTGCTGTACCACCGCACACTCAACATCGGGCGCGTTATGTCCCCAACGCTGGCACTCATTGTCCAGCGAGAAGCTGAGATCGACACCTTTAAGCCGGTTCCCTTTTATACCGTGGCGCTGGAGCTGCCCGGTCTTACCGTATCCGGGGAGCGCATGGCGGATAAGGCTGCTGCCGAGCAGCTGAAAGAAGCCTGTCAGGGTGCAAATGTCACAATCAAAAAGATGGAGCGCAAGGAAAAGTCCGAAAAGCCGCCTGCCCTCTATGACCTGACTACTCTGCAAAGAGATGCCAACCGCCTGCTTGGATTTACAGCCCAGCAGACCCTGGACTATCTGCAAAGTCTGTATGAAAAGAAGCTCTGCACCTATCCCCGTACCGATAGCCGCTATCTGACCAGTGATATGGCAGACAGCCTGCCGGTGCTGGTGAATCTGGTTGCCAATGCTATGCCGTTTCGCAAAGGGATCGCCATTACCTGTGACTCCCATGCGGTCATCAACGATAAGAAAGTAACTGACCACCACGCAGTAATCCCTACCAGAAATCTCAAGGATGCAGACCTTTCTGCCCTTCCTGCGGGAGAAAAAGCGGTGCTGGAGCTGGTGGCCCTGCGTCTGCTGTGCGCCGTAGCCCAGCCCCATATCTATTCGGAAACCGTTGTGATTGCAGCGTGTGCCGGTGGGGAGTTTACCGCCAAAGGAAAAACAGTGAAGCACCCCGGATGGAAAGCACTGGAGGACGCTTACCGTGCCAAAATGAAGGATGCAGAGCCGAAAAAAGAGGGCGCAGAGAAAGCCCTGCCGGAGCTGACCGAAGGACAGACCCTTTCGGTTGCTGCTGCAATCATCAAAGAAGGCAAAAGCAGTCCTCCTCAGCACTTTACGGAGGACACCCTATTGTCCGCGATGGAGACTGCCGGAAAAGAGGATATGCCGGAGGATGCCGAGCGAAAAGGTCTGGGGACACCGGCCACTCGTGCCGGTATTTTGGAAAAGCTGGTATCTGCTGGTTTTCTGGAACGAAAAAAGAACAGGAAAACGGTGCAGCTTCTCCCTTCCCACGATGCAGTCTCCCTGATCACAGTCTTGCCGGAACAGCTGCAATCGCCGCTTTTGACTGCCGAGTGGGAGTACCGCCTGGGCGAGATCGAGCGCGGGCAGCTTGCCCCGGAGGAGTTTTTGGACGGGATCAGCACCATGTTGGGAGACCTGGTGGGGACTTATCAGGTCATCAAGGGAACCGAGTACCTGTTCTCCCCGCCCCGTGAGGTGGTAGGCAAATGCCCCCGCTGCGGCGGTGAAGTTGCAGAACTGCAAAAAGGCTTCTTCTGTCAGAACAAAGATTGCAAATTTGCAATCTGGAAAAACAATAAATGGTGGGCTGCCAAGAAAAAACAGCCGACCAAGGCTGTGGTGTCTGCACTGCTTAACGATGGCCGTGTCCGTGTGACGGGGCTATATTCGGAGAAAACCGGCAAGACCTACGATGCCACTGTGGTTTTGGAGGATGATGGACAGTACGCCAACTTCAAGCTGGAATTTGACCAGCGGAAAGGAGGCAGCCGATGAAGCTCTCTTTAGCGGAACGGGAAACCATTCTCCTCTATAACCAGGCAGAACCAATGGCTGAGGTCTACACCCATGATCCCCGTCTGATGGAGAAGCTGGAACTGCTGGCAAAAAAGCACCCCGACCAGATCACCCGAAAGGACGCCCATAACTTTACCGTCCCCAAGCGGTGTGTATCAGTCAGGGAGCCATACAGCGCCGAGCGTCGCAAAGCTGCCAGTGAGCGTGCGAAAGCTGCCGGATACCAGCCCCCTGTGAGAAAGTCCAGCAGTTAAAGGCACATGGCAGAGAATGTATTTGAAGCAGTCAAGCAGTCGGTCAGCACCAGAGAAGCGGCAGCGTTTTACGGGATAAAAGTCAGTCGAACTGGTATGGCCTGCTGTCCCTTTCACGATGATAAGAACCCCAGCATGAAGCTGAACGAGGAATATTTCTACTGTTTCGGCTGCGGAGCTACTGGCGATGTGATCGACTTTACTGCAAAGCTCTTTGACCTCTCCCCAAAAGAAGCGGCGGAGAAACTGGCACAGGACTTTGGCCTGATCTATGACAGTCAGGCCCCTCCCCGCAGGAGGTATGTCCGGCAGAAAACCGAGGCACAGCAGTTTCGTGAGGATCGGCAGCGGTGTTATCGCGTACTGTCCGATTACTACCATCTGCTGAAAAAATGGGAGAGCGACCATTCTCCCCGGACACCGGAGGAGAAACCGCACCCCCGCTTTGTGGAAGCAATCCATAAGAAAATCTATGTGGAGTACCTGCTGGATCTTTTTCTTTATGAAAGTGAAGAAGAACAAAAGGCATGGATTGCAGAACACACAGCAGAAATCACACACTTGGAAAGGAGATTGAAAATCATGGCTGAGAACAAACCCACCAACCGAGAGCGGCTAAGGGAAATCACAGACGGCATCGAGCAGGGCATCAAGGAACTGTTTGAGAGTGAAAAGTATATGCGCTATCTGTCCGTTATGTCCCGCTTCCACCGCTATTCGGTAAACAACACCATGCTCATCTATATGCAGAAGCCGGACGCCACTTTGGTAGCCGGATACAATAAGTGGAAAGACCAGTTTGAGCGTCATGTAAAAAAGGGTGAGCATGGCATTACCATCATCGCCCCCACACCGTACAAGAAGAAAATCGAGGAGCAGAAACTGGACCCGGATACCAAGGCTCCGATTTTGGATAAAGACGGAAAGATCATCACAGAGGAAAAAGAAATCGAGATCCCCATGTTTCGCCCGGTCAAGGTCTTTGATGTGAGCCAGACCGATGGGAAACCTTTGCCGGAGCTTGCCTCCTCCCTTTCCGGCAATGTGCCCAATTATGAGGCATTCATGGAGGCCCTGCGCCGCAGTGCGCCGGTGCCGATCACTTTTGAAGCAATGGCCGCCGATACGGACGGCTATTTTTCTGCCGATCATCAGAAAATCGCCGTTCGTCAGGGCATGAGCGAGGTGCAGACGGTTTCGGCCACGGTCCATGAAATTGCCCACAGTAAGCTCCACAATCAGAAAAAGATTCAGATTGCCAATGACGAGAAGTATCAGGAGATCGAGCTGTTTGATAAACCCGGCCTGTTCTCCAACGGACGGATTGCCCGTGATAATCTACCGGAGGGCGTTTATTGCTATGACCTGCGCGGTTCTGATTACGACCCCGGAGAGCCAGTCTGTGTAGAAGAACGAGTGGTTGTAAACCATGTAGGCTCCGTTCTGCTGACAGAGCCGCTGGAGCTGGCGGAAGATGGACGCCTGATGCTGACCGAGGAAGAAGGGCTGAATTTTGTTGGCGGCTTTTCTACTCTCGCCCAGTTTTTGCAGGAACAGAAGAAAGACCGTCACACGGAAGAAGTAGAGGCTGAAAGCATCTCCTATGCAGTCTGCAAATATTTTGGCATCGAGACCGGAGAAAACAGCTTCGGCTATATTGCAAGCTGGAGTCAGGGCAAGGAGCTGAAAGAGCTGAGAGCCAGTTTGGAAACCATCAACAAGACCTCCGGTACTTTGATCTCTGACATTGAGCGCCACTATAAGGAAATCTGCAAAGAGCGTGGAATTGCCCCCCATGCAAAGGCAGAGCCGGAAACCGCCCCGATAGAGCAGCCAGAAGATGCTGCTAAGGTAGCCGATAGACAGCCGACCGGCAATCTGACCTACTATGTAGCAGAGTGCATGGAGTTTCCAAACCTCGGAGAATACCACGATAATCTGTCTTTGGAAGAAGCTGTCCGCATTTATCAGGAGATTCCGGCAGAGCAAATGAACGGGATCAAGGGCATTGGCTTTGAGCTGAAAGATGGAAGCGACTATGAAGGACCTTTTCCGATTTTGACTGGGCAGACCATTGACCTGGACACCATTCAGGCAATCGACTATTACCGTGATAATCTGCTGGTACAGAAAGCGGTAACGGAACTGGCTGCGGCCATGCCGGAAATGGAGGTACTGGGGGCGGATGCCAACCAGCAGGAGGCTTTGTTTCTGATCAACGATACTACCTATCTTCATATCCAACCTTGTGACAGCGGATGGGACTACACTCTTTACGATGCTGCGTCCATGAAAGAGCTGGATGGTGGTCAGCTGGATATGCCGGAGCATTCCTGCATGAAGGCAGTTCTCCAGATTTGTGATGACAACAATCTGGACAGCACTTCGCTCAGACACGCTCCTATGTTCATGATTGAGACCTTGCAGGAAGCGGCCTATCAGCAAATGCAGGCAGAGACCAGTCAGATGACTGTTTCTTCCCAGCTGCCGGAAGCGCAGGAGCAGGCACTGGATGAATACCCCATGCCGGATGAGCAGGTATCCACACCGGATATGCAGGAATATGGCTACTCCTATGATGGGATGCTCCCTGTTACCAGAGAACGGGCGCTGGAACTGGATGCCGCCGGTTTGACCGTCTATGTGCTGCATGAGGACAATACGGAGAGCATGGTGTTTGACCCGCAGGAAATCATGAATCATGGCGGTCTTTTCGGTGTGGACCATGAGGAATGGGAGAAAAGCCCTCAGTTCCACGAAAAGGTCATGGAGCGTCAGGAACATCAGCAGGAACGCGAACAGGCATTTCTCTCTCAGAACAGAGATTGCTTTGCCATCTATCAGGTAAGTCGTGACGATCCGCAGAATGTGCGCTTTATGAATTTGGACTGGCTAAAGTCCCATGATATTTCCGTAGACCGCAGCAATTATGACCTCATTTACACCGCTCCGCTGAGTGAGTCTGGCACTGTGCCGGAGCAGCTGGAAAAACTCTATCAGCAATTCAATCTGGAAAAACCCGTAGACTTTCACAGTCCCTCCATGAGCGTCAGCGACATCGTTGCGATCAAACAGGACGGTAAGGTATCCTGTCATTACTGCGACAGCGTTGGTTTTACCCAGATCCCCGGATTCCTGCCGGAAAATCCGCTGAAAAATGCGGAAATGGCCCTGGAGGACGATTATGGCATGATCGACGGTATCATCAACAATGGCGCAAAAGAGCCTACGGTGGCAGAGCTGGAACAGCAGGCCCGAAGCGGTCAGCCCATTTCCCTGATGGAGTTGGCAGCCGCCACCCATCGGGAGGAACGGGAAAAGAAAAAGTCCGTCATGGAGCAGCTGAAAGGCCAGCCCAAGACAGAACACAAAAAGACAGCACCCAAAAAGAGTGCGGAAAGGGAGATTTGATATGGGAAACTTTACTTTTGAGGAAATGAACCTGATGTGCATTTACAATACCGGCAGCCGCACCGGATTGATCGACAGCCTGCGTGAGATGCGCGGCGAGCTTTCGCCGGAGGAAACGGAACTGAGGGAGCTAACCGACAGCGCCCTTACGAAGCTCTGTGCGATGACCGATGAGGACTTTGCCCAGCTGGAGCTGTACCCGGATTTTGACCAGTAAACAGCATAACCGCAGGGATGGGGTGGCAATTTGCCACCCCACCTCTTTACCCCAAAACTGAAAGGAGGACAGAACACCATGCTAACCAAAGCTGAACTATATGCACAGATGGCGGACAAGGTGGCAACACAGCTCACGGGGAGCTGGCAGGAATGGGCAGGGTTTCTCACCACTGCTTCCCGTCTTTACAAGTACCCGTTCCATGAGCAGCTGATGATCTACGCCCAGCGACCGGACGCCACCGCCTGTGCAGAGTACGATTTGTGGAATGAAAAGATGGGCCGGTATGTAAGACGCGGCTCCAAGGGGATCGCTCTGGTGGACGATTCCGGAGACAGACCACGCCTGCGCTATGTCTTTGATATTTCCGACACCGGAACCCGTGAACATTCCCGCACTCCCTGGCTGTGGCAGCTGGAGGAGCGCCATCTGGATTCCGTGCAGGCCATGCTGGAGCGAACCTATGATGTTTCCGGTGATGACCTTGCCGGACAGCTCACGGAGGTAGCCGGAAAACTGGCCGAGGAATACTGGACGGAGCATCAGCAGGACTTCTTCTATATCGTTGACGGTTCCTTTTTGGAGGAATATGATGAGTATAACATCGGAGTGCAGTTCAAGGCAGCCGCCACCGTCAGCATCACTTACGCTTTGATGTCCCGCTGTGGACTGGAGCCGGAACGCTACTTCGACCACGAAGATTTCATGGCGATCTTTGATTTCAACACCCCGTCCACCATCGGGGCGCTGGGAACAGCGGTCAGTCAGATCAACCAGCAGGTGCTGCGGCAGATCGGCGTCACCGTCCGAAATGCAGAGCGCGAAGCCAACCAAGAAAGGAGCAAACAAGATGAACAATCCCATGACCTACATCCAGAACGGAGACTATCTGATTCCCGACCTGAAGCTGAGCCAGCAGCCGGAGAAACCTCTGGGCAAATACGGCAGGATGAGGAAAACCTACCTGAAGGAACACCGTCCCATCCTCTACAACCAGATGTTGCTGAGCGAGAAGCTGTACCAGCACCTTCTGGAGATCGACGAGACCGCCCAGAACAGACTGGAGCAGATGATGCCCCAGCTGGCGAAGGAAGCGGGAGCCACCGAGGAACTGAAAGCCAGCGATCCCATGAAGTGGGTGGGGCTGATGAACACCTGCAAAGCTCAGGCAGAGGAGGTTCTGATGGCGGAGCTTATCAACAGCTGACCCTAAACCTGTTCCTCTCCGAAGCGGAACAGATCCAATCCATAGATGAAGCAGAGTATGTAGCGCATACATCCTCTGCTTTTTCTTTTGCCCAAAATGATATTGACCATGTGCTGCGTTTGGGCGGCAATACAGACCGCCAGAGGGAGCGTGTGGTTGCAGCCTTTGAAAAGCAGAAAACCACCGCTGAGATTGCCGAGATACTGAAAACGCTGTACCACGGCGGCAACGGTCTTGGCAGTGTGAGCGCATGGTATGCCGAGGATGGTATCCATCTTTCCCACGGGAAGTCTGTCCGTTATGACAGGTCTGCCCAGGTCATTTCCTGGGAGAGCGCCGCAGAGCGTATCGGGGAGCTTTTGGAAAGTGGTCAGTTTGCCTCCAATGTGGAGCTTGCAGAAGCGGCAGGCTATGAACGCTCCCTCCTTGCAGAAAAGCTCTGGTATCTGTATCACGATCTCAGTGAGGACGCCAGAAAAGCCGGATATTTGTCCTGCCTGTCAGAGATTAAAGGCAATGGGTTCCCGGAGGAGACCCGCCGCCTGAATGAGCAGCTGAGTGACCCTGCTTTCCGCCAGACCCTCAAGGAAGAATACGCTGCCTTCTGGACTGCCTATCAGCAGGACCGTGACCTGTTGCGTTTTCACTATCATAGACCGAGGGAGATCTGGGAGAACCTGAAGGACCTTGACCTGCCCCGCAGGACCTTTTCTTCAGAGCTTTCCCAAGTGCCAACCGTCCAGCACTTTATTACCGAGGATGAGATTGACGCCGCCATGACCGGCGGCAGCAGTTTTGCCGGAGGAAAAGGCCGTATCTATACTTTCTTCATGGAAAACCATACGGATAAGGAGAAAGTGAGATTCCTCAAAGATGAGTATGGCATGGGCGGACGCTCTCATGCCCTGTCCGGCGCAACACACAGCGGCGAAGATCACGACGGGAAAGGACTGCACTATAAAAAGCAGGACTGCCCGGATGTTCACTTGAACTGGGAAAAGGTTTCCAAGCGCATTACCTCACTTGTCCAGAAAGGCCGCTATCTTACCGAACAGGAACAAGCGCAGTATGACAAGATCCAGGCTGAAAAGGATCTGGCAGAAGAAGATGCCATTCAAGCCCAGCAGCCGGAGATAGAGGAAGAAACGCCAAAGCCTACCCTTCGGGAGCAGTTTGAGCAGTATAAGCCTGTGGTGACTGCCGCCATATCTGAGGATGTGGCATATCGAAATGCCTGCGGTCATTCCGACCGTGAAAATGCTGTCATCGAGGGCAATGCCGCTGTGCGCCGTGCGGTTCTTGGCTCTAAGGATATGGAGCTGATCCGCCTCTATTCGGATGTGCCGGAGTTCCGCCAGCGCCTGCACCGGGAAGTGATCGACGAAACCTATCCAAAGCTCCATGAGCTTCTGCGCCCTCTTTCTCAGGAAGATATTGATACTGCCCTTTGTGCATGGAACGGCAATATCGAGAGTAAACACGCTGTTGTCCGCTATATGAAAGACCATGCAAGAGAAAAAGATACCGCCGCATGGCTGGCTCAGGAATACGGCGGCAGTAACAACAACAGCCTGTTTGTTGTCCGTGCCGGCAGCCCGGAGGAAACGCAGCTGCCCTGGCCGAAGGTACAGCGCCGGATTGCCCAGCTCATTCAGGAGGACCGGTTCTATACCGAAGAAGAACAGGATCGTTTTGACAATATCGACCCTATCGCCATCCGGGAAGCCCTGGAGGAAAGAGGGATCGTCAACGGACAGGTGGCAGACCCGGAAAAACTGGACAATGACCCGTTTATCCAACAGGTGATGTCGGATGCCGAGCAGATCGCAGCTGCCGAGACAGAACAGACTTCCGAGGTTTCCATTTCCGATGAGGAATATGATGCAGTTCGCCGCCCGACTCCGCAAAGGACTTCCTATGACCCTGCCGCCCCGGTCTATGCTGTGGGCGATACCGTGTATATCGAGAATGACGCCTATCAGATCACCGAGCTGCGGGAGGACACCGTGCAGCTTCTGCCCACCGGCATGGTATATCCCATCTACCGGGCAGAGCGCAAAGAACAGTTCGAGCAGCTGATTCGGGCAGACCGCCGCAATGCTTACTATACCGAGTTTCTTCCTATTGACCCGGACAAGGCAGATCAGGACCTGCGGGATGTATTGACCCATGGACTTATGGATGAAGCAGATAAAAAACAGGTTTCCACGCTGCTGCAATCCGGCAGGAGCAACAGCGAGATCGCTTATTGGCTGAGCAGAGCCTATTCTGGTGAGATCGAGACGCTGAATCTGGAGACCGGCGATACTGCCGATTACCGTACCACGGCACAGGGCATGGAGCTGGAAGTCCTGGACGCAGAGGAAAAGCGTCTGGCTGTGCTGTATTTTCGCTGGGATGAGGTTGCGCCTTTGCTGCGCGGGATGTATGCCCGTCAGCTGGATGGCTTTGGACAGGAACGCCCCGAACCGGCTGTCGAATCCCCGACCTTCCATTCCGAGACTGTGGCCGTCTATCCGGGCGATAAGAACAATCTGCCTTATGATGTGGTGGTGGAACGACTGCATATCGAGGAGCCGGAGCCGCCAGCCCCTGTAACAGAGCCGGAGAAAACCTTTGAGGAAGTGTTGGATGAACACCCGGTTTCCATTCAGGTCAATGGCCAGTGGCAGACCTTTCCCAATGCCAAAGCTGCCGAGGAAGCATCTTATGAGGAATACAAGGCTAACCTGCGCCGCAATGCAAAAAACTTCCGCATTACAGATGAGCATTTGGGTGAGGGCGGTCCGAAAGCCAAGTTCCGGGCAAATGTCAATGCGATTCGTTTGCTGAAAGAGCTGGAAGCTGCCGGACAGCAGGCAAGCCCCGAACAGCAGGAGGTTCTTTCTCGATATGTGGGCTGGGGCGGTCTCTCTGATGCGTTTGACCAGGAGAAACCGGTATGGGCTTTAGAGTATGCCCAGCTAAAAGAACTGCTGACCCCGGAGGAATATGCCGCCGCCAGAAGCTCTACCCTCAACGCCCATTACACCAGCCCTACGGTCATTCAGGCCATCTACGAAGCGGTGGACCGTATGGGATTTGAGACAGGAAATATTCTGGAGCCGTCTATGGGTGTGGGCAATTTCTTTGGTATGCTGCCGGAGAAAATGCGAAACAGCCGTCTGTACGGCGTGGAGCTGGACCCTGTTTCCGGGCGCATCGCAAAGCAGCTCTATCCCAAGGCGGACATCACAGTAGGCGGCTTTGAAACCACCGATAGGCGTGACTTCTTTGACCTTGCCATCGGCAATGTACCTTTCGGTCAGTATCAGGTCAATGACAAAGCCTACAACAAGCTGAATTTCAGTATTCACAACTACTTTTTCGCCAAAGCACTGGACCAGGTGCGTCCCGGCGGCGTGGTGGCTTTTGTAACCTCCCGCTATACTATGGACGCCAAGGATTCCACCGTGCGCCGCTATCTTGCCCAGCGTGCCGAGCTGCTGGGAGCTATCCGTCTGCCGAATGACGCGTTCAAAAAGAATGCCGGTGCCGAGGTGGTATCGGACATCATCTTCCTCCAAAAGCGGGACCGCCCGCTGGACATCGTGCCGGAATGGACCCAGACCGGACAGACGGAGGACGGTTTTGCCATCAACCGGTATTTTATCGACCACCCGGAAATGGTGCTGGGCAGACAGGAGCCGGTAAGCACTGCCCATGGCATGGACTACACCGTGAATCCCATTGAGGGGCTGGAGCTTGCCGATCAGCTGCATGATGCCGTGAAGTACATTCGCGGCACCTACCAGGAAGCCGAGCTGCCGGAGCTGGGTGAGGGCGAAGCCATCGACACCTCCATTCCCGCCGACCCCAATGTGAAAAATTACTCCTACACCGTTGTGGACGGCACTGTGTATTTCCGTGAAAACAGCCGCATGGTGCGCCCAGACCTGAACTCCACCGCCGAGGCCCGCGTGAAAGGGCTGGTGGGCCTGCGGGAATGTGTCCAGCAGCTCATTGATCTCCAAATGGACGCCGCCACACCGGACAGCGCCATCCAGGATAAACAGGCTGAACTGAACCGGCTCTATGATAGCTTTTCCGCAAAATATGGTCTTATCAATGACCGGGCGAACCGGCTGGCCTTTGCCGATGATTCCAGCTACTATCTGCTCTGCGCGCTGGAAGTCATCGACGAGGACGGGAAACTGGAACGCAAGGCGGATATGTTCACCAAGCGCACCATCAAGCCACACAAGGCGGTGGACACCGTGGATACCGCAAGTGAAGCTCTTGCTGTCTCCATCGCGGAGCGAGCCTGCGTGGATATGAGCTATATGAGCCAGCTTACCGGAAAAACAAAAGAAGAACTGGCCGGAGAGCTGCAAGGCGTAATCTTCCGTGTACCGGGACAGTTGGAGCAGGACGGAACGCCCCATTATGTGACTGCTGATGAATACCTCTCCGGCAATGTACGCCGCAAACTGCGTCAGGCGCAGCGGGCGGCACAGCAGGACCAGGTTTATGCAGTCAATGTGGAAGCCCTTACCGCCGCCCAGCCCAAAGACCTGGATGCGTCGGAGATCGAGGTGCGTCTGGGCGCTACCTGGATTGACAAGGAATATATCCAGCAGTTTATGTATGAGACCTTTAATACCCCGTTTTATCTCCAACGCAGTATCGAGGTCAACTATTCGTCCTTTACCGCTGAATGGCAGATCAAGGGGAAATCTTCTGTATCCTACAACGATGTGGCAGCTTATACCACCTACGGAACCAGCCGCGCCAACGCCTACAAGATTTTAGAGGACAGCCTGAACCTGCGGGATGTCCGTATCTATGACACCATAGAGGATGCAGACGGAAAAGAGCGCCGCGTGCTGAATGCCAAGGAGACCACCCTGGCGGCTCAAAAACAGCAGGCGATCCGGGAAGCCTTTAGGGACTGGATCTGGAGAGACCCGGAGCGCCGCCAGACTTTGGTGAGCCAGTACAACGAGGAAATGAACTCTACCCGTCCCCGTGAATATGATGGCAGCCACATCACTTTTGGAGGCATGAACCCGGCCATTACCCTGCGGGAACACCAGAAAAGCGCCATTGCCCATGTGCTGTATGGAGGAAATACCCTGTTGGCACATGAAGTAGGCGCAGGCAAAACTTTTGAAATGGTAGCTGCTTCGATGGAAGCCAAACGCCTGGGACTGTGCCAGAAATCTCTCTTTGTGGTTCCAAACCATCTGACAGAGCAGTGGGCGTCGGAGTTTCTGCGTCTCTATCCTTCCGCCAATATCTTAGTCACCACCAAAAAGGACTTTGAGACCCATAACCGAAAGAAGTTCTGCGCTCGTATTGCGACGGGTGATTATGATGCCATCATCATGGGACACAGCCAGTTTGAGCGTATCCCCATCAGCCGGGAGCGTCAGGAAAGGCTTCTCTATGAGCAGATCGACGAGATCACCGAGGGCATCGCAGAGGTGCAGGCCAGCGGCGGCGAGCGTTTTACCGTCAAGCAGCTGGAGCGTACCAGAAAGTCTCTGGAAGCCAGACTGGAAAAGCTGCAAGCCGAGGGGCGAAAAGACGATGTGGTAACCTTCGAGCAGCTGGGTGTGGACCGTTTGTTTGTGGACGAGGCCCACAACTATAAAAACCTGTTTCTATACACAAAAATGCGGAATGTGGCTGGTCTTTCCACATCGGACGCGCAGAAATCCTCCGATATGTTTGCCAAGTGCCGCTATATGGACGAGATCACCGGAAATCGTGGTGTGATCTTTGCCACCGGCACCCCGGTCAGCAACTCCATGACCGAGCTTTACACCATGCAGCGTTATCTTCAGTATGAACGCCTGCAAGAGCTGAACATGACCCACTTCGACTGTTGGGCTTCCCGATTTGGGGAGACCGTCACAGCATTGGAGCTGGCACCGGAAGGCACCGGCTACCGGGCAAGAACGAGATTCAGCAAGTTCTTTAACCTGCCGGAGCTGATGAACCTGTTCAAAGAAGTGGCTGACATTAAGACTGCCGACCAGCTGAATCTGCCTACCCCGGAAGTGGAATACCACAACATCGTGGCGCAGCCTACCGAACATCAGCAGGAAATGGTCAAGGCCCTTTCGGAGCGCGCATCGCTGGTACACAGCGGAACCGTTGACCCGTCCCAGGACAATATGCTCAAGATTACCTCGGATGGCCGTAAACTGGGGCTGGACCAGAGGATCGTCAACCAGATGCTGCCGGACGAACCCGGAACAAAGGTCAATCAATGCGTAGAGAACATCATGCAGATCTGGCGGGATGGCGAGGCTGATAAATTAACCCAGCTGGTGTTCTGTGATATTTCTACCCCGCAGGCAAAAGCTCCTGCAAGCAAGGCGGCGAAAACGCTGGATAATCCACTGCTTCACGCACTGGAAGGCGCTGTACCTCTGCCGGAGCAGGAACCGGCCTTTACGGTGTATGACGATATTCGTCAGAAGCTCATTGCCCAGGGGATGCCTGCCGACCAGATCGCTTTTATCCATGAAGCCAATACCGAGGTGCGGAAAAAGGAGCTGTTCTCCAAAGTCCGTACCGGTCAGGTGCGTGTGCTTATGGGCAGCACCGCCAAGATGGGCGCAGGCACCAATGTGCAGGACCGTCTGGTGGCACTTCATGACCTGGACTGTCCGTGGAGACCGGGAGATGTAGGACGGATTTTGCGGACAGTCAAAATAAAAAAGAATGTGGAGGTAACAGACAATGGCAAAATCATTATTTGAGGAACTGGGCGGCAAATACGAAAGGCAAGGGGATTATTTGATACCGTGCTTAACTGTACCCGCCGAAGAAGAACAGGCAATAGGCATCTGGGGGCAACGGCATTTAGATTATCTAAAACAGTACCGTAAAGTTACATACACCAATCTTCTTACAAGCGGCAGGCTAAACGCCTACCTTGCCGACATCAACAGACAGGCACAGGAACGCTTTGAAAGGCTCATAGAGGGTATGAAACAGGCACAGGGCATAACGGAACAGCTAAAGGCAGAAAACGCCTTAGAATGGACAGGATGCCTCAATAACATAAGGGCTTGTGCGAGGGAGATTGTGGAAAAGGAAATTATTTTTGCATAAACAGATGATTAGTGGCAGGGGGAAATCCTGCCGCTTTTTCTGCTTTAGTTTGTCAGCTTGACAAATAAAGGGTTAAGGAATATAATTAGATTCAGTATTATACAAGGAGTTAATAAATATGCGGCAAGGTATTCTTAAATAAACTGTCAATTTGATAGTGGGAACAAAAAGTAGCAGTCTCGTTTCACTTTTAATATGGGGCTTAGTTTTTTGTACCCAGTTTAAGAATACTTTTATCATGTAATTTTATATGCCCGAAAACATATAAGTGTTTTGGGGCTATTGGAGTTATTTACCCAGTGATAGGAGTATTTATCACTGGGTATTTTTATGCCCTTTTTTGGGTGTTGATAGGAGGAAAATCACATGAAAATAATTAACTTAGGCATTCTGGCTCACGTTGACGCAGGAAAGACAACATTAACGGAAAGTTTATTGTATACCAGTGGTGCAATTGCAGAACTAGGGAGCGTAGATGAAGGCACAACAAGGACAGATACAATGAATTTGGAGCGTCAAAGGGGAATCACTATCCAGACAGCAGTGACATCTTTTCAGTGGGAGGATGTAAAAGTCAACATTATAGATACGCCAGGCCATATGGATTTTTTGGCGGAAGTATACCGTTCTTTATCCGTATTAGACGGAGCAGTATTATTAGTTTCTGCAAAGGATGGCATACAGGCACAGACCCGTATACTGTTTCATGCACTACAGACAATGAAGATTCCGACAATTTTTTTCATCAATAAAATTGACCAAGAGGGGATTGATTTGCCAATGGTATATCGAGAAATGAAAGCAAAGCTTTCTTCGGAAATTATAGTGAAGCAAAAGGTTGGGCAGCATCCCCATATAAATGTAACGGACAATGACGATATGGAACAGTGGGATGCGGTAATTATGGGAAACGATGAACTATTAGAGAAATATATGTCAGGGAAACCGTTTAAAATGTCAGAACTGGAACAGGAAGAAAACAGGAGATTCCAAAACGGAACGTTATTTCCCGTTTATCACGGAAGCGCTAAAAACAATCTGGGGATTCGGCAGCTTATAGAAGTAATTGCCAGTAAATTTTATTCATCAACGCCTGAAGGTCAATCTGAACTATGCGGGCAGGTTTTTAAGATTGAATATTCAGAGAAAAGGCGGCGTTTTGTTTATGTGCGTATATATAGCGGAACATTGCATTTGAGGGATGTTATTAGAATATCTGAAAAAGAGAAAATAAAAATCACAGAGATGTGTGTTCCGACAAACGGTGAAATCGTCCCGGCTGACCATGCCTGTCCGGGAGAAATTGTTATTTTAGCTGATGATACTTTGAAACTGAACGATATCCTGGGAAATGAAAAACTCCTGCCTCACAAAACACGGATTGATAATCCCATGCCATTACTTCGGACAACGGTAGAGCCGCAAAAGCCGGAGCAAAGGGAAGCCCTGTTAAATGCCCTCGCAGAGATTGCTGATACAGACCCTCTTTTGCATTTTGACATTGATACTGTTACCCATGAGATTATGTTATCTTTTTTGGGGAATGTGCAGATGGAAGTCATTTGTGCCATCCTTGAGGAAAAATATCATGTGGAGGCAGAAATAAAAGAGCCTACTGTTATATATATGGAAAGACCGCTTAGAAAAGCAGAATATACCATCCACATAGAAGTCCCGCCAAATCCTTTCTGGGCTTCTGTCGGGTTGTCCATAGAGCCGCTCCCTATTGGAAGCGGAGTGCAGTATGAAAGCAGAGTTTCACTTGGATATTTAAATCAATCGTTCCAAAATGCGGTTATGGAGGGGGTTCTTTATGGCTGCGAGCAGGGGCTGTATGGATGGAAAGTGACAGACTGTAAAATCTGTTTTGAATATGGATTGTATTATAGTCCTGTAAGTACCCCCGCAGACTTTCGGCTGCTTTCCCCTATCGTATTGGAGCAGGCTTTAAAAAAAGCAGGGACAGAACTATTAGAGCCATATCTCCACTTTGAAATTTATGCACCGCAGGAATATCTCTCACGGGCGTATCATGATGCTCCAAGGTATTGTGCAGATATTGTAAGTACTCAGATAAAGAATGACGAGGTCATTCTGAAAGGAGAAATCCCTGCTAGATGTATTCAAGAATACAGGAACGATTTAACTTATTTCACAAATGGGCAGGGAGTCTGCTTGACAGAGTTAAAAGGATACCAGCCAGCTATTGGTAAATTTATTTGCCAACCCCGCCGCCCGAATAGCCGTATAGATAAGGTTCGGCATATGTTCCACAAGTTAGCTTAACAGCTTGCAAAAGTCATATAAAATGAGATTTGAAAGGAGAATGTAACTTCATGTTTGCTAAAAATTCAAAGGCATATTCTGTCTACCTGCTGTTCCGATTTGTCTGTTCCCTGGCGGTTTCTATGTCCACAGTGCTTTCCATCGTGTACCACCTGGAGGTGGTGCAGCTGGATGCTTTCCAGCTTGTCCTGGTAGGGACGGTTCAGGAGACCTCCTGCTTTCTGTTCGAGATGCCCACCGGTGTGGTGGCGGATTTGTATAGCCGTCGGCGCTCGGTGCTGATTGGAATGTTCCTCTACGGCCTGGGCTTTCTGATGGAGGGTGCGCTACCGTGGTTCGCGCCGGTTCTGCTGGCCCAGGTTGTCTGGGGTTGCGGTGATACCTTCATCACCGGCGCTCTGGAGGCGTGGATTGCCTCGGAGGAAGAGGACAAACCCATAGACAAGGTGTTCCTGCGGGGCAGTCAAATGGGGCAAATCGGCGGCGTTCTGGGCGTGGTGCTGGGCACACTGCTGGGAAACATAAACCTGCAAATGCCTCTCATCTTGGGGGGCAGTTTGTGCTTGTTGTTGGGGCTGGTGATGGTTCGCATCATGCCAGAAACCAACTTCTCCCCTGCTATTGAGGAACGGCAGGGCTTGCTTAAAGACTTTGTCTGCCTGTTCAAGCTCAACCTGGGCTTTGTGAAAGGCGCACCTGTGTTGCTGGCGCTCTTAGCAATCACACTATGCGGGGGACTTGCCAGTGAAGGCTTTGACCGGCTCTCCACCGCTCATTTTCTGGATGACACGGTAATACCCGTTATCGGGCCGCTGAACAGCGTCACTTGGTTCGGTGTTATCAGTCTTATCGGCAACGGCTTAGGTATTCTGGCTTCTCAGTTGCTCATCGCCCGCATGGAGAAAAAAGGGACTGTCAGCCGAACCAGTGTGGTCATGTCCACCAGCGCCGGGTATATCCTGTTCCTGGTTCTCTTCGCGGTGGGGCGGAGCTTTTGGTTCATGTTGTTGGTGTTCCTGCTGGCGGGGCTTATGCGCACCATCAAGGAGCCTGTGCTGGCCGCCTGGATGAACGACCAAGTGGATGAGAAAATGCGCGCCACAGTCTTTTCCACCAGCGGACAGCTGGACTCTTTCGGGCAGATCATCGGCGGGCCTATTGTGGGGCTGGTAGCCCAGCAGGTGTCCATACCCTGGGGGCTGGTCTGTACCGCTTTCCTGCTGTTGCCCGCGCTGTTCTTAGTGCCGGTGGCGGGAAAGAAGCGGGATTGATATGGCATAGTTAAGTTTACTGACGAGCGGGAGATTACTTCCGCTCGTCTTCATTTAGTAGCGCAAAATTTGAGGACTCTTTATTTCCTTATTCGGTATAGCGGAGGCGGCTGTCAATTCGACATAATTTTCTTGTGATACTTTACCGTACATGAGCATTTGTTTCGTATTTGAAAGAACAAACTCACCAAATAAAAAAAACGATATTCGGGTGGGTTATTTTGTTATACCCTAAATTACCCTCTGAATTTGTTTTTAAATTTGGAGGGATTTTTTTATGTCCTTTTTTCGGGCAGTTATCTATCTGCTCATACGAAGCAAAATTTATCAATACATAGCATATCAGAGAACGGCAGGAAACCAGTTAAAAAAATTTCTGCCTATGCAACGGCACTTCCTGCCTTGAATGTAGAAGTACAATCTCCATACAACAGAATTAATATTTCCCATAACCGTAAAGGTCATAGAGCCTTTGCGGTTTTTCTTTTGTCGATTTTTGTTGGAAAGTGCCATAGGGCTATTAGTGGTGTTAGGTGTCGTTCGCCACCTCTCCATCTGGATTTTGAACATTTCAAAAATTCAGATGGGAGGTACTTACAGTGAAATACGCACCGAGAAAGGTATATATCAAGGAAAGCGGCAGATATGTGGAACTGTCCTATACGGATTTCTGCCGCCGCAGGGAATCCGACCAGACCTATATGGACAAGCTGTTTATCCCCATTCAAGGCTGTCTGCTTGAAGTCGTGAGGGAGCAATACACGGACTTCTACCGAGATAAGGAACGGTGGCGTTATCTGAAAAAATTAGATACGAAGAACAGCCTGCTTTCTCTGGATGGATTTACGGACAGCGAGGGGAAGCCTTTAGACTTTATCGCTGATGAAGCGGCAGACATTGCGGAAACCGTTGTCAATGCGGTTATGGTGGACAGGCTGAAAGCCGCCCTGCCTTTGCTGTCGGATAGTGAACAGGAATTGATACAGGCAATCTTTTTTGACGGACTTTCTGAGCGTGAAGTCGGGGCGAGGTTCGGCATAACCCAGAGCGTTGTGAACAAACGCAAAGCCAGAATCCTAAGAAAACTAAGAAAGATAATAGAAAATTAAAATTTAAGGCGTTCAGCCCCCTTGTTTTTTCCTTTGGGAAAATGAGGGGGTTTTTCTCTGCCCTCTCAATCAATTCTGATTGGAGGAAAAGAAGCATGGCATATAACCACGGACGGGAGGACAGGAAATGGCGTATCTGGAAAGAAGCGGAGGAAAAGCTGCTGCGTGAGTGCGGCGTTGATGAAGCGACCATTGAGCAGATACGCATTGCGGACAGGGCAGACTTCAATTCCAACAGGCGGTTTTACCGATGGACGAATGACATTGCGGAATACCTTGAGGACATGGCAGACAGGGAGCGGCAGACGGAAGTGGGTACGGTTGCGGAGTTACTGGACGAGATTGAGAGCGAAAATCTCTATCAAGTATTAGTCGCGGTGGACGGGCGTACCTTGAAAATCGTCCTGCTGAAAATGCAGGGGTATTCCACAAAGGAGATTGCCCCGCTCGTGCATTTGACGACTGGTGCCATCTATGCGAGGTTAGACCATCTGCGGAAGAAGCTACGAAAATTTTATAGCGTCTAAAACAGCCTGCCGTCCTGCGGGCTACTGGGTGAGGGATGGAAATCCCCTCACTTATTTTTTGCAGGAGGCAAGCGGGATGGCATACAGAGTTAAGGCGTACACGCTTCGGGAGGAATCCACGGAAAGCGGCACAAGGTATTTTATCAGCTTTAAGGACGGGCAGGGCAAATCCCACGAGTTGGAAGTGTCGGAACAGTTCTTTATGGAGTTTCGGCAGATGGAACGCAGGAACAGGAATCTCCTCCAATGGGACGAGCGGCACAGGGAGTTTTCGGAAGTATGGGACGAAACGCTGAACAGGCGGGCGTTGAAGCTGCCTAAGAGCATAGAGGAACAAATGATTGAGGCAGAACGGGCAGAACTGCTCTGTAAGGCGGTTGACGGACTGCCAGAGATACAAAGGCGGCGTTTCCTGCTCTACTACGAGTATGAGTTCAATTTTTACCAAATCGCCGCTATGGAGCATTGCACCGCTTCGGCAATACAGAAATCTGTTGCGATTGCAAAGGAGAAAGTAAAGGCGGAAATGAGGAAGTATCTCCAACCGTGACCGACACCGCCCGAAAAAGAAATCTGTTTTTTATTTGTGTGGGATTGGCGGCATTACATACTCTCACTTTTTCTTCGTGGGAGTAAATCTATTTTTAAGGAGGTCAACGCCTATGTGCAACGAAAACAAAAACACCGCCCGAAAGGAGGAAAGCCATGCAGAAGTTACAGACAGTCAACGCCGAAACGCTCCTTTATGAACCGCTTGAGAAGCCGTCCTTTGTGGTGGACAGCCTTATCCCCACAGGCTTGTCGCTGTTCTGCGGCTCACAGAAGATAGGAAAGAGCTGGCTCATGCTGAAGCTATGTTTATGCGTGTCGCAGGGACTTCCCTTGTGGGATATGCCGACAATGGAGGGCGACGTGCTTTACCTCTGCCTTGAGGACACGTTCTGCCGTATACAGGACAGGCTGTTCCGATTGACGAACGAAGCGAGCAGGCGGCTTCACTTTGCCGTGGCAAGCTGCAAGCTGTCAGACGGTCTTATCGTGCAGCTTGAAGATTATCTGAAAGATTACCCAAACAGCAGGCTTATTGTCATTGACACTTTGCAGAAAGTCCGTACAGCTTCAAAAGACAATGCCTACGCAAGCGACTATGGGGACATCTCACTAATCAAAGACTTTGCCGACAGGCATTCATTGGCGGTCATTGTCGTACACCACATCCGAAAGCAGAATGACAGCGATGTGTTCAACAAGGTGTCTGGGACGACAGGCTTAACGGGGAGTGCGGACGCTACCTTTGTTCTGGAAAAGGAGAAACGGGCATCCGACACCGCCAAGCTGTATGTGACGGGCAGGGACACGCCCTATCAGGAATACACGCTGCGTTTCCGTGATTGCAGTTGGGAACTTGTGGAGAGAAAAACGCAGGAGCAGCTTGCGAAAGAAACGATACCAGACGTCCTTTTTCGGTTGGTGGATTTTATGAGGGATAAGGAAGAATGGGCAGGCACGGCAACGGAGCTGTTAGCCGCTATGAGGGAAACGGAAACCATACCCACGGTGATTACGAAATGGCTCAATGAATACCGCACCACATTTTTAAATGAGAACCATATCGTTTATCAGTACAGCCGCAAAAAACACGGCAGGCAGATTTCGCTTGCAAAGCGGGCGGGTGACAGCGGTGACGGTGGTGACAGCGATATTGGGATACCCCCTGTTACTGTCATTGACGCTTAAAGCCGTGTAAAGCTGGCGACTCTGCCCTGCGGGTGACAGCGGTGACGGCGGTGACAGTGATTTTAGGATACCCTGCCGCTGTCATCCCTGCGGGAGAACACCCCGTAAACGCAAAGTGCAGGCGTAGGATTTACCCGCCCTTTTCGGCGTGTAAAACCACCCCTGCGGTCAGAAAAATCCTTCCGATTTTTCCGACTGCGTTTACAGGGTGTAACACACTACACTTTGCCCTGCAAAGTCGTGTGCCAGACGTTCCCTCTGGACTCCCTTATGGCAGGTCTTACGCCCTGCTTATCCTACGCTCCACGCTTCGGATAAAAGAATGGCAGCATGACGGTGACGGCTCTTGCGAGGGGGTATTCCAAAAACACCGTCATCATCGACATGACCGTCATGCAGGGAATAAGGGTGACAGTTGAGGCAGTCGGTAGGGGGTATCCCAAAACTGCTGTCACCGCCGTCACCGCTGTCACCCAAAGGGCAGTTTACCCGCCGAAGAAAGGAAGATGATGAATTATGCCCTATGCAATCCTGCGTTTCCAGAAACGCAAAGCGGGCGGCGTTGCGGCTTGCGAACGCCACAACGAGCGTAAAAAAGAAGCCTATAAAAGCAATCCAGATATAGATATGGAACGCTCGAAAGATAACTACCATCTTGTGAATCCGCCGAGGTACACCTACAAGAAAGAGATTAACCGCATGGTAGCCGAAGCAGGGTGCAGGACGAGGAAAGATAGCGTGATGATGGTGGAAACGCTTATCACGGCTTCGCCAGAATTTATGAACAGCCTGCCGCCCAAAGAACAGAAAGCGTATTTTACGATGGCTCTGGATTTCATTTCAGAGCGTGTCGGGGAGAAAAATATCCTCTCCGCAGTCGTCCACATGGACGAGAGAACGCCGCATATGCACCTCTGTTTTGTGCCGATTACACCAGACAATAAGCTGTCTGCCAAAACAATTTTAGGCAATCAAAAGAGCCTGTCCGAATGGCAGACCGCCTACCATGAGCGGATGTCCTCACGGTGGAATCAGCTTGAAAGAGGTCAGTCCTCAATGGAAACGAAGCGGAAACATGTCCCCACATGGCTCTATAAGTTGGGCGGCAGGCTTGATAAACAGTATGAGGAAATTGTGTCTGCACTGTCCGACATCAACGCCTTTAATGCAGGGAAGAAGCGTGACAAGGCTCTGGAACTGATTGCGGCATGGCTCCCAGACGTGGAGAAATTCTCAAAGGAAATCAGTAAGCAGAGTGCCTATATCAATAGCCTAAAGGAGCAAATCGGGCAGGAATCAGACTATGCGGGGCGTATGCGTGATGAAAAGTATGAGCAGGAACTAAAGGTGCAGAAAGCGAACCAGAAGATATTTGAGTTGCAGAGAACCAACGAGCAGATGGGGCGGCTGCTCTCAAAGATACCGCCCGAAGTGTTGGAAGAATTGCAGAAAAACCATAAAAGCAGAGCGAAAGAAAGGTAGATATGTGAATGAAGAAACAGGATTTTAAGGTGTTAAAGACCAAAGACTTGTACCCGTTTCCCGACAATCCGTTTCATGTGGCAGAGGATGAAACGCTGTCAGAATTAGCGGAAAGCATCAAGGAATTTGGCATTGTCACGCCGATAATCACACGCCCGAAAGAGGACGGGAACGGCTATGAAGTGATTGCAGGGCAGCGGCGTGTCCGTGCGTCTGAACTTGCAGGGATAAATACCGTGCCTGCGTTTGTCCTGCCCTTAGACCGTGACCGAGCCATCATCACCCTTGTAGACAGTAATTTACAGCGTGAGAATATCCTGCCATCAGAGCGGGCGTTTGCCTACAAGATGAAATCCGAAGCCATGAAGCGGCAGGGTTTCCGCACAGACTTAACCTCGTCACAAGTTGTGACGAAGTTGCGGACGGACGACAAGGTGGCACAGGGCTTCGGCGTAGGCAGGATGACCGTACAAAGATTTATCCGTTTGACGGAACTGATACCGCCGATTTTGCGGATGGTGGACGAGGGGAAAATCGCCCTCACGCCTGCGGTGGAACTGTCCTTTTTGAAGAAAGACGAGCAGGAAAACCTCTTTGCCACGATGGAGAGCGAAGAAGCAACGCCCTCACTCTCACAGGCACAGCGGATGAAAAGCCTAAGCCAGAGCGGGCGGCTTGACATGGATACGATATTTGCAATTATGACGGAGGAAAAGGGAAACCAGAAAGAAACCTTGAAAATCAACACAAGCAAGCTGAAAAAGTATTTTCCGAAGAACACAACGCCGAAGCAGATGGAGGAAACCATCATTAAACTTTTGGAGCGTGAATTGCAGAGGAAACGGGGCAGGGACAGCCGCTAATCTTCTCTTTTCGGGAGGTAAATGCAGAAAATTGAGGTATGAAGAATGAAAGAAATCCAGTATGAGATTGTAAAGGAAATCGCCGTATTGTCTAAGGGCGACAGCGGCTACACAAAAGAAATCAATCTTATCTCATGGAACGGAAGAGAGCCGAAATATGACATCCGCAGCTTTTCCCCGAACCGTGAGAAGTGCGGAAAGGGTATCACGTTGAACGCTGATGAAGCAGCAGCACTCCTTGAAGCATTACAGAAAGAAGTAAACAGCGGGGATTGATGGTATCTGATTGACAGGGCGGGGCGTTTCCAGACGTTCTCCTGCCCTGTCTGGAAAGGAAGATTTAAGTATGGGCGAGGATAAGAAAGCAGATAAAAAGAGAAAGCGTATCGTGCCGAAAGCACCAGTTCAGATGATAATCAGCCGTGAATATGTCGGCACGCAGACAGTCACAGAAGCGTTTATCCCGATTATTTCCGAGGATATTCGGAAGAAGATTGCCGAGGGCGACACCTTCGACAATGAGGGGCTGTCCGCTTAGAATGTACGCAATGGAACATGAAAACAGATAGGACAGATATGGAGGTTTTACAGTATGGCAGGAATAAGAATGGAGAACAAGATTTATGAAGTCGGCATGTACTGCCGCTTGTCAAAAGACGATGGCACGGATAACGAGAGTGCGAGCATTGCGACACAGAAATCCATCCTCACGGATTATGTGAAAAAGCAGGGATGGCACTTAGCAAAAACGTATGTGGACGACGGTTACTCTGGTACAAATTTCCAAAGACCAAGTTTCCAGAACATGATTAAGGACATTGAAAGCGGTCTGATAAACTGCGTTATCACGAAAGATTTATCTCGTCTGGGGAGGAACTATCTTGATTGCGGACTGTATCTGGAAGTGTTTTTCCCAGAGCATAATGTGAGGTATATAGCGGTCAATGACGGCGTGGACACGCTCAATAAATCCGCTATGGACATCACGCCTTTCCGCAACATCCTAAACGAAATGTATTCCGCCGATGTGTCGGTCAAGATAAAATCGGCGTACCGAGCGAGGTTTCAGCAGGGGAAATTCATGGGGACGACAGCACCATACGGTTACGTCAAAGACCCCGCCGACCACAACCATCTGCTGATAGATGACAAAGTTGCCCATGTGGTAAGGGAAATATTTGACCTTGCGTTAGCGGGCAACGGAATCGCCAAAATCCGCAAGCACATCAACAAACAGCATATCTTACGCCCCGCCGCTTATGCGGCGGAGCAGGGGGCAACAGGCTATGAGAGGTATTTTGAGGAGAATGAGGAGAACCGTTATATTTGGAGCGAGAACAGCGTAAGGGGCATTTTAAGAAGCCCGATATATGCGGGAAACCTTGCAGGCTACAAGCGGATTGCCGCCAACATGAAAAGCAAGAAACGCCCCTCTAAGCTGCCCGAAGAATGGGAAGTGATACCAGACACCCATGAGGGGATAGTCACGCAGGAGGAATTTGATACCGTACAGCAGCTTATTACAAGCCGCAGATTACCAGAAAACAAGGGCGGCTTTGAGAACATCTTTGCAGGCGTTATTAAGTGTGCGGACTGCGGCTATGCGATGCGGGCTATGAGTGCCAACAGGAGGAAACGCCCCGACATCATCGACTGCGTACAATATTCCTGCAATAATTATGGCAGATACGGTAATATCATGTGTACCGCACACAGCATTGAAGCGAGGGACTTGTTCAACGCTGTCCTCACCGACATCAACCGATTTGCGGATATGGCAGTCAATGATGAAAAGGCAGTGAGGGCGATTGAAAAGCGGCTCACGGAAACAGACCAGAGCAAGGCAAAGGCACTGGAAAAGGAGCAAAGAAAACTGAACAAACGCCTTGCAGAACTGGACAGGCTGTTTTCCTCACTCTATGAAGATAAGGTGATGGAGCGTATTACCGAGCGGAATTTTGAGATGATGTCGGGAAAATACCAGAAAGAACAGCTTGAAATTGAAGCAAGGCTGAAAGAGGTAACGGAAACGCTCAGCGACAGCTATGAGAAGACGCAGGGTGTCCGTGATTTCCTCTCCCTAATCCGCAACTATCAAGGCATTAAGGAACTGGACGCAACCATCATAAACGCACTTATAGACAAGATACTTGTTTCGGAACGTGAGAAACTTACAGACGGAATGGTGCGGCAGGAAATCAAGATTTATTATAAATTCATCGGCTTTGTCGGTGAATTACATATCACACCGACAAAGCGGTGGACTGCGTTAAAGCCTAAGAATTGTACGGTGTGCGGTGTTGAATATGTTCCCCGCTCTGGCATATCGAAGTATTGTCCTGCTTGTGCCAAGAAGATACAGAGGGAGAAATCAAACGAGAGCAAACGCAGGAGCAGGGAGCGAAACAGACAGGCATGTATTGAACTGTCCGCAAAAAATGACCGACTGACCTTGCCCAGAGAAAGGGGCGTATCGAGCGTCAGGGCAACCAGAACCCCCTTGTTCATGTGTACCGCTATGTGACCGAGGGAACCTTTGACGCATACCTCTGGCAGACAGTGGAGAACAAGCAGAAATTCATCAGTCAGATCATGACTTCTAAATCGCCGGTGCGCTCCTGCGATGATGTGGATGAAACAGCCCTCAGTTTTGCTGAGATCAAGGCTCTGTGTGCCGGAGATCCCCGCATCAAGGAGCGTATGGATTTGGATGTGGAGGTATCCCGCCTGAAGCTGATGAAAGCCGACCACCAGAGCAAGCAATATCGTCTGGAGGACCAGCTGCTCAAATACTTCCCGGAGGAGATTGAAAAGCACAAAGGTTTTATCAAGGGCTTTGAATCCGATCTGGAGGTTTTGGCAGTGCACCCGCACCCGGAGGACGGCTTTGCCGGTATGGAGATCCGGGGAGACCTGCTGACCGATAAGGAGAACGCCGGTGCAGCCCTTTTGGATGCCTGCAAGGAGGTCAAAACCTCCGATCCGGTGCAGATCGGAAGCTACCGGGGCTATGCCATGTCCGTGGAATTTTCCGCTTGGAAACAGGAATATACGCTCCTGCTGAAAGGACAGATGACCCACAGGGCAACCCTTGGTACAGACCCTCGCGGAAATCTTACCCGTATCGACAATGCCCTCGCCCAGATGCCGCAGCGTCTGGAGGCGGCAAAGGCCCAGCTGGATAACCTCTATCAGCAGCAGGCTGCCGCAAAGGAGGAAGTTGGAAAGCCATTCCTTTATGAAGAAGAACTGAGAAGCAAAAACGCCCGTCTGGTGGAGCTGGATACCCTGCTCAACATCGACGGAAAGGGGCCGGCACACGCTGAGGCTGTTGTTGCCAAAAGCGCACGGCCTTCGGTATTGGACCATCTGAAACGCCCGGTGCCGCCCCGCAGTACAGACAAGAAGCCAAAACAGCATGAGGAGGTGCGATAACATGAATACCAACGATCTGAATACGGCTCTTTATGAAAAGATGGCCGATGAGCAGGACAAATACAGGGCCTGGCTGAAAAGACAGCCCCCGGAAGAAATCCTGCACCACACCTATGAGTACACGGTTCGTGAGGACATTGTGATGGCGATGGAGGAACTGGAGCTGACTGATGCCCAGGCTCAGGCACTTTTGGAATCTCCCTCTCCGCTGGCGGATGTGTACCGCTATTTTGAAAAGTTGGAGACCGGTTATATGGATGTGATCCGGGACAGCATTGAGAACCGTGCCGATGATGTGTGCAGAGCCAAAGAGGAACTGCGAACAACACCGGTCTATCCCCATTCTGCCGCCTATGCGAGAGAACATGGGGAGTTGGAGCAGTACCGGGCTTCCAACAATGCAAATCTCCAATGCAAGGAGTCCATTGAAGCGGCGGTGCGGGAACACTTCGACGGAATGTATCTCAGTCACGATGCGGCAAAGGGTGTGATCGAGATCTATGGCATGGAGCGTGTGGCTATGGTTCTGGCTAACACCGTCCAGCTTCAGGACTGGGATGGGCGCTACTCCCGACGCAACAAAGAATGGGCTAAGACCATTCCCAACGATAATCCCGAAACTGTCCGTTGTGGTTATGCCTTAAACAGCCACCCTGCTGTGCTGGATGGCTTTATTGATCTGGTGCGTGTAGAACAGCAGCGCAGCCGTACTCAGGGAGAAAAACTGCAACCGTCCCGCCCCTCAGTACGGGATAAGCTCAAACAGGAGCTGCCTGCCCATAAGCCTGCCGCCCCGAAGAAACGGGAGCCGGAGCGATAACTATGGCAAAGCGTAAGCGGGATATGCAATTAAACTTTAGAGTTTCAGCGGAGGAGCTTGCTGTGATTGAGCAAAAAATGTCTCAGTTTGGAACCTCCAACCGTGAAGCCTATCTAAGAAAAATGGCGCTGGATGGGTATGTAGTCAAGCTGGAGCTGCCGGAGTTGAAGGAGCTTGTTTCCCTGATGCGCCGAAGCAGCAACAACTTAAACCAGCTGACCCGTAAAGTGCATGAGACTGGACGGATTTATGATGCTGACTTGGAGGATATATCCCAGCGGCAGGAACAGTTATGGGAGGGCGTAGAGGAAATTCTTACCCAGCTTTCCAAACTTTTATAACAGGGATAGATACTCCATTTGCGGAGGGAGGAACGGCATTACTTCGCTGCTCCTCTCTCCGCTTTTTCTTTTTATCGGTATCCTTGTCTTTTGCCTGCCCATGCCGGATAATATGATTAGAAAAGATACCAAGAACGCTGCAAGGAGGAAATAACATGAAGATTTTGAAAGGGCTTTTGATGATTATAACTGCACCGGTCATTTTGGTGCTGACGCTTTTTGTCTGGCTCTGCACGGGGCTGATCTACATATCCGGTCTGGTGCTTGGTCTGCTCAGCACTGTAATTGCTCTGCTTGGCGTGGCTGTGCTTATTACCTATTCCCCGCAGAATGGTGTGATTTTGCTGGTTATGGCATTTTTGATTAGCCCGATGGGGCTGCCGCTGGCTGCAATCTGGCTACTGGGCAAGGTGCAGAGTTTGAAATTTGCCATTCAGGATTGGGTTTATGGATAAAAAATACGCAAAACCATAAAAATGCCAGACACCGTCTGTTAAATTTGGGAAAAGGAATTTTATATCCACGACTTTACTTTTGAACTAATATTGAATATAATATTAGTACGAAAGGAAGTGACATGATGGGACAATTTGAACAGCTGGATCAGATGCTAACAGCACAAGAAGGAATGCTGCGAACATCGCAGGTCGTATCTTCTGGAATTTCAAAGCCGGTATTTTATGATTATGTGCGTTCACGAGATTTGGATAGAGTCGCACATGGGATTTATCTGTCCAAAGATTCCTGGGTGGATGCCATGTATCTGCTTCATTTGCGATTTGAACAAGCAGTATTTTCACATGAAACAGCTTTATTTTTTCACGATCTGACAGACCGTGAACCAATAGAATATACAGTTACGGTCAAAACTGGATGCAATCCAAGCAAAATGAAAGCAGAAGGCATTCAAGTTTTTACGATTAAAGCAGACTTACATGATGTAGGACTTACAACAGCGAAAACTCCGTTCGGGCATACTGTGCCGGTTTATGATATGGAGCGAACGATCTGTGATTTGCTCAGAAGCCGTAGCAGAATTGAAATTCAGACCTTTCAGGGAGCACTGAAAGCGTATGCCCGTAGAAAAGATAAGAACCTGCGAGCTTTAATGCAATATGCTGGGATGTTCAAGGTGGAAAAAATTTTACGACAGTATTTGGAGGTACTTTTATGATAAAAACAGCAAGGCAGCTTAAAGATTTAATACGAAACCTTTCCAGAGAAAAATCCGCAGATGCTCAGATTTTAATGAGGAACTACATGATGGAGCGTTTTTTGGAGCGTATTTCTCTTTCTGAGTATCGTGATAAGTTTATCTTGAAGGGTGGTATGTTGGTAGCGGCTATGGTTGGATTGGATGCCCGCTCTACGATGGATTTGGATGCAACCATAAAAGGAGCTAATGTTAATGTGGAGGATATTGAGAATCTAATTTCATCAATCGTAACTGTTACGATTGATGATGGTGTTAAATTTCAGCTGAAAAGTATTTCGGAGATTATGGATGAAGCAGAGTATCCGGGGATTCGTGTCAGCATGAGTACAACATTCGATGGTGTAGTGACCCCTTTGAAAATTGATATTTCTACGGGAGATGCAATCACTCCAAGAGAGGTTCGGTATTCATTCAAACTTATGCTGGAAGATCGCTCCATTGATATTTGGGCTTATAATTTAGAAACTGTGCTGGCAGAAAAACTGGAAACCATTATTACCAGAACCACAACCAATACCCGCATGAGAGATTTCTACGATATTTACATTTTAGAACAGCTGCATGGAACCACGCTGAACCCGAAAATTTTACATGATGCGCTTCTGGCAACTGCTCATAAACGGGGATCGGAGAAGTATCTTAACCAGGCTGAAGAAGTTTTTGACGAAGTGGAAAATGATTCGGTTATGCAAAAACTTTGGGAGGCATACCGTAAAAAGTTTTCTTATGCTTCTGATTTGGAATGGGATGTGATTATGAAAGCAATTCGCAGGTTATATGTTCTTTGCGAGAAGGGCATCAGCTTATGAAAAAGCATGGACACTATTGTAAAATTTGTGGCGAATACAAAGCCAACGAAAAATTTTCAGGCAAAGGTCATGCATCCCACATTTGTAAATCCTGTGCTTCGCTACCAGCAGAAAAGCAGGCTGAACTGATGACACTGAATCGTCTTTTGAATCTTCCATGGAGGCTATCGAAAGAGCAGTTGTCCTGGCTGAAAAATCGACTAAAGGATAGGCGGCCTGATGTCCGTGCATTGGCGCAAGAGCAATATGAAATGAGATTTCCACCAAGACACTTAGAAGATGATGAGTTCAATTTTTTCGATGAAGAAAGTTTTATAGAATAGTGAAAGCGGTCTGCTATGGCAGGCCGTTTTCTTTTCGGGAAGGAGGTCTGACCTATGGCAACCACGAGAATCATGCCGCTTCATGTCGGCAAGGGCCGCACAGAAAGTCGGGCGATCAGTGACATCATCGACTATGTGGCCAACCCAAAGAAAACAGATGACGGCAGACTCATTACCGGCTATGCGTGTGACAGCCGGACTGTGGATGCGGAGTTCCTTCTGGCAAAGCGGCAGTACATTGCCGCTACCGGACGAGTGCGCGGCGCGGATGATGTGATCGCCTATCATGTGCGCCAGTCCTTCCGCCCCGGTGAGATCACTCCGGAAGAAGCGAACTGGCTGGGTGTGGAATTTGCCAAGCGTTTTACCAAGGGCAATCATGCCTTTGTGGTCTGCACTCATATAGACAAATCGCACATTCATAATCACATTATCTGGTCATCGGTCAGCTTAGAATATGACCGGAAATTCCGAAACTTTTGGGGCAGCACCAAGGCGGTCCGTCAGTTGAGCGACACCATCTGCATCGAAAACGGACTGTCTATTGTAGAGAACCCGAAACCTCACGGAAAGAGCTATAACAAATGGCTGGGCGATCAGGCAAAGCCCTCTCACCGAGAGCTGCTTCGTGTGGCGATTGACAATGCATTATCACAAAGTCCTGCTGACTTTGAAGAGCTGCTGAGGCTGCTGCAAGAGTCCGGCTGTGAGGTATCAAAGCGCGGAAAATCATATCGCCTGAAGCTCCCCGGTTGGGAGAAAGCCGCCCGAATGGACAGCCTGGGCGAAGGATATGGATTGGAAGATTTGCAGGCGGTTCTCTCCGGGAAGAAAGCGCATACCCCACGAAAGAAAGTGGTCGCACAGGCAGAGCCGCCGAAGGTCAATCTGCTGGTGGACATTCAAGCAAAATTGCAGGCTGGAAAAGGTGCTGGCTATGCTCGATGGGCCAAGGTGTTCAACCTCAAGCAGATGGCGCAGACCATGAATTACTTGTCAGAGAATAACCTGCTGGAGTATGCGGTTTTGGAAGAAAAGGCTGCGGCTGCCACGGCACATCACAATGAGCTTTCGGCGCAGATCAAAGCGGCTGAAAAGCGCATGGCAGAGATTGCTGTTCTGCGTACTCACATTGTAAATTATGCCAAGACCCGTGAGGTCTATGTGGCATACCGCAAGGCAGGCTACTCTAAGAAATTCCGGGAGGAACATGAGGAAGAAATTCTGCTCCACCAGGCTGCTAAGAATGCCTTTGATGAGATGGGCGTCAAGAAGCTGCCCAAGGTCAAAGAGTTACAGACGGAGTACGCGAAATTGCTGGAAGAAAAGAAAAAGACCTATGCCGAGTACCGGCGTTCCCGTGAGGAAATGCGGGAGCTTTTAACGGCAAAGGCCAATGTGGATCGAGTGCTGAAAATGGAGGTAGAACAGGATGTTGAAAAAGAAAAAGACCACGGCCAGCGATAAGCTGGTCCTGGTCAAAAGCGTTCGTAGAACGCGCAGCCACAGAATGAAATTCTGTGTTCAAAGGGGCTTGGGGGCACTGCCCTCAACAAGCAGTTTGTGGCGAAATGGATAGCCACAAGCATTGCTTGCCACAATATGCTGCGCATAAAATGAAAAAACTAACGACGGGACGCTTACTGCCTCCTATCGTTAGTTTTCTGTGTTTAAGCGACTTATAAAACCAATCAGCATAATCAAATCGTCATCTGACATCTTTCTCATTCCGTCCAAAGCCTTCTTGATAAGCTGAGGGTTATTCTCCTGTGCATCAAAAAATTGAAGCGGCGTGATTTCAAAATACTCACAGATGTTGAGAAACTGCTTCATAGACGGCATAGAACGCCCGGAAGAAATCGCCTGAATATAGCTTCTGTTCTGCCCTAACTCCATGCTCATCTGATATTCTGAAACGCCTTTTTTCAATCGTAATTCTGTGATTCGATTGCGGATAAATTCTTCGTCCATACGCTCACCTCTCTGCTCTTTTAGCATAGCAGAAAGCAATTCTTGATACTTCGTATGTGTTGTGTTATAATTTTGTAATATAACCTTTATACGCATTATTATTTGCGTTATTTTTGCTTTATATGCGTAATCAAGGCAGTTATCAAGGGTGATTTGTATGAATCAGTATGCCTGTGCCATTACCGGCCACAGACCAACAAGATTTTGCTTTGGATATAATGAGGAAGATCCTCTATGCCAAAAGCTGAAAGAATGTCTCCTGGAGCAGTTTCGCATACTCCATGACGAGAAATTTGTCCGTACTTTTTTTGTCGGCGGTGCTCTTGGTGTAGATATGTGGGCTGGAGAACAGCTGCTGACATTGAGAGCACAAACAGGATACGAGGATATTAAAATTATCGTTGTAGTTCCCTTCATCGGCTATGACTCTAAATGGCCGGATCAGAGTAAACATAGATTGAAAAAGCTGATCCAAAACGCAAACGATTCTATTGTTATTTCACATTCTGCGGATGTTTCCAGTTATAAAAAAAGAAATTATTATATGGTCGATCATGCAGAGTACATCATCGGTGTGTTTGATAATCAGAAAAAGCTGCGCTCAGGTACAGCACAGACAGTCAACTATGCCTTGCATCAGGGAAAAGTAATCACTCTGATCCATCCAGACACTATGGAGATAACAGCCCCTGCGCCTTAACAAATTCACAAAAATTTTTCATTAGCATTTCCAACAAAATATTTTCATTGAAGGGGTGCTGTGATATAATAAGATATAAAACTACGCTCAGAATAAATGGTGCCGCTATGAACAAATATATTGGACAGCAATTTGCTGCTTTAAGATACGAAAAAAATATTTTGGTTGTTGAAGAAACTACATCTGCTGGTGGATGCGGCTCCTTCAACGCGGCTTCTTCATGCCCTGCGTCAGCCTGTCTTTATGACAGTGCGGCGTGGGGCTTTTTTATTGTCTGAAAAGAGGTGATCAAGCATGAGTTTGCCAAAACGCGACGGCGTACATGACCGCTACTATCTGATCCACAAGCCGGACACTTCCCCGGAGTTGCTGGCGGAGGCGGATCTCTGCATTCAGGATGTGCTGAACGGAACCGCTCGTGAAAATCACTCCGCCTACCCGACCGTGGTGCGAAATCACAACGGGACACCCTTTCTTCCCAACCAGCTCCTGGAGCGGTATCTGTCCAAACTGCCTTTGAAGGGATTCCCCTATGAGGAAGCTGTTACATTCTGCGATGCCCTGCGGCGGTTGGTGGGCTGGCAGGAGATCCGCTATACATTGGAGAAATACATAGAAAAGCAGGTGCAGGAAAGGTATTTTGAGACTGGAGAAAAAGAGGATGATTTTACGCCTTACCCGCCTTGTACTGTGTGGCCGGAGCTGCGGCCGGAGGATGTGGATGAAGGTCTGCTGCGCTTTGCCTGCTATGTGGCTATCTGCCATACCGTGTACGGGCAGAGTTTTGAATCCCTCACCACTGAACACATCCTTGGCCTGGTTTCCCAGCTTCGCCCAGATATGGTGAAGCAACTGAAAACAGCCGGCAGCGGCAAATTACCAAAGGACATCCAGCAGCGTAAGACAGAGCATTTCACCGCATCGGCCAATGATGCGTTTGCTGCCATCCGCATCACCGCCAGGGACTCCACCGAGGAGTGCTATGCTGAAATCCTGGACTACCTGTGTGCGGTGTTGGAGCAGGAGGAATTTCCCCGCAGTTACTCGGTGGAGTTCCGTGGGAAGGAAAAACTCTATCTGCCTATTACCGGCCTGCCCAAGAAGGGAGTCAATCAGCTCTTTGCCTGCGCTGTGCAGCACCCCAATCTGCATCCAGCTATGGAGCGATACGCTCGTCTGGCTATGCGGGAGTTTGAGTGGTACCAAAACCTTGCGGACGAAGCCTGTGCTATGCCTGGCACCTTTGCCGTGTTCGCCCTGGGACTGGAGGGAGAACAGTGGGCACCGCTGGTAGCAGAGTATTTGGATCTCTGTGACGACGAGCACTCCTCCCTGCAAGAGAAATTCCTTCATGCCTTGATCCGGAAGTTTGGTTTTCAAACATGGACACTGGGCGTATTGGTACGGGGCGCATTATCTATGCAGTGGCTGAAGCCTGCCAAGGAATTCCGCAGCCTGATAGCCAATGGGGAAAGCCTGGATGCACTGCTGGCAGTCAAGCGCCGCTTTTCCGCTTATCTCCTGCCGGAAGAAAACAAAGACCCGAAATTCCGGGCCATCGCTTGGCAGAGCCTGCTCTGGGCCATCTGGGGAAAGAATTCCGAAAATGGTGGTAGCAAGGTCATCAAGACAGCACCGAAGGAACTGAAAGAGAAATACCAGCAGGTATTTGCGTGAGGAGGGAGTAGAATGAACAGCGAACAGATCACAGCATTTTTGCAAGAGTATTGGTACATTGCCTCGGTGCTCATCGGGGTCGTGATTTTAATTGGGGCGATCCGCAACTGGAACTGGCTCTGCGACCCCACTGGTACGCGGGATGCCCATCGACACAGCAGAGGATACCGGCGGGTGGTGTTCTTTCTGTTGGGTGTCCTCCTGATTGTGGTGAGTATCTGGGGATTTGTGCTGAAATTGAAATAAGAGGTATATCTATGAAACTGAATTGTAAACGCATTGATTTTACATATACACCCGGTGAGGAAATCTTCAACTTTCCCGAGGAATCGGGACTACCCTTTATCTTCGATGTAGAGGAAGAACTGACCGGCGATCCTGCTGTCATGGATGCGGTGGGAGAAATGCTGGATGAGGCGGAGAAATTGGCGGAGAAGGCCAAAGCCGCCATCAAAGCGGCGCTGGCAGACGAGGACAGCCGCTACCATAGCGTTGTGACATTTTTCATGGAGTTCCATCGGGACGATGTAGGCCCGGATATTGTGGCGGAACTTTTTCCGGGAACCGACCCAGCCAAACTGTCCTTTGCTGAGATGGTTGACTTTTTGAAGCTCAAGCGGTTCGGCAGTCTGGTGGATAGCGAGATGAACCAGCAAGTTTTCATTCTGGATCTGTCCTTTAACCCGGAGATTACCGACGAACTGATGGTAATCTACTTTGATTTGAACAAGGAGATTTTCTGTATCACACATGAGAGCTGAGCGTGACTGACATACACGAGGAAAGGAGCAATCCCTATGAAAGCATTTGACCCCAATTACAAGCTGCTGGACGAGATGTATCAAGACGATTACTATCCTGCTTTTTTGGTGGACAAGGTAAAGGACGAACTCCAGAAAGTCATCGACCTGCTGGAGAGCGGCGAAACCAATACCGATGCGGTGCAGGAGACGCTGGACGAGGCGGTCTGCGGCATCAATGATCTCCAGGAGGAGTTTGACGAGAACGACAGCGAGATCGAAACGGTGGCGCGGGAATGTATTGCGGCAACCGTGGCCTACATTCTGGAGTGGTTTGGCATCCCCATTGACACCGAGGAGGCCATCCGGGAACGGGACTGGTGAACCCTATGGCAGAAAAAGAACTGGCCCTTTGTGATGAGTGCGGAAGCCTGTTTTTCAAAGGCTCCTCACAGATGATGGGGCTGTGCCAGAATGTGCCCATGTTCTCTATGGCTACCCGAATTGTGACCATCATTTTCAGGATGGCCGGTGTGTGAACTGCTATTGGGACGGCTCAAAGAGTGTGTACATCAAGAAACAGAATCAACAGGAGGAAACTGATATGCCTACAACTGAATGGCTGAACAAATACGAAGCAATCAAGGATAAATTGACCTGTAAAGATGACTTGGAGGCCCATTTCACAGAGAAAGTGATTGGGAACATGGCGGTGGATGTGCTGGACATCGGCACCGTCCATTTCCCCACCGGGCAGATTTTCGCCTGTGATCCGCTGGTGGAACTGGAGGACACTCTGCCGTTCCTTCAAACGATCCCCGCCGGAACTTATCCCGTAAAAATCTGCGTGGTGCCCAGCGAACAATACGGCGACCGCTATGCCTGCGTCAAGGTGGAGGTTTCTCAGGAAAAGCCTGTCCGCTATGAGCTGGGAATGGTGGGCAACGAGGATCTGGACGAGGAACTGGGAGAGGACGAGTATTTTGGCTTTGGCGTAGACGCCGGGATGGGCTGTGTCGCGGACATCCAGACCCAGGCGGCCTTCAAGGCATACTGGGCCAAGCGTTTAGAAGAAGACCCGGACATCGACCCCTACAACGACCTGTTCTGCGATCTTATGGAAGAAAACGCCAAAGCCTACCCCAAATATCAGGGGGACTGCGGCGACTGGCTCAACTGGACAGTGCCGGGCACGGACTGCAACCTGCCCATCTTTGCCTCCGGCTGGGGGGATGGTTACTATCCTGTCTACTTCGGGTATGACGCCAAGGGCAAAATCTGCGCCGTGTATGTGCGGTTCATTGACATTGAAGCCAGTTATCGAGAGCAGGATTAAAAATGTGACAGAACAAAGGAGAACACTATGAAAGACCTTTGCCAATACGGAAACCGGCCGAAGGACGAATGGGAAATCTTGCCCTGGATACCTGACCCGCGTCCGCCCTTCAAAATCTGGGTGAAGCCGGAGCAGATTGCGCCATTCTTTCTCATTCCCCACCACCCCTATGCGCTCTCCCTTCTGCTGAAAATCAACAATGGATTCCGGACGGAAGTATTCCGTCGGCTGGGACTGATTGGAAACAGCGAGGACTGGGAGCGGCTTGCCCGGGGCGTGATCCAGGAGTTCGAGGAAAATAACAGCGGCGTGGATCTGTTTCACTTCGACTCCGACGAAGATGTGTTCTGCGTATACTCCCAATACATCGATGACCTGATGCTGTTGTCCAAAATGATCCGAGCGGCCTGTGACAATGAAAAAACGATGCGGACTTATCTGGGCAAAGGAGAGGTGGAACATGAGAAATAAGGAGCAGGAGTTCGTATGGCAAAAAGTAATAGAAGCCTGCATGGAGAATGTGAAACACCACTTCGATGACATCCAGCAGGCCATTGAGTTTGGCTGCTACATCCAGCCGGACAACTACTTTGTGTCCTACATCTTTGCCACCGATGCGCAATTAGAGACGGCGCGGCGGAGCGGACTGACGGAACAGATCAATTCCTATCACAGAGGGCAGCTGATAAAGCATCATTACCCCATTGAGGGAATCAAGGACTGCACCTTTGCCTCCCAGGAGGAATGTGACCGGGAATTTGGCGGGAATTGGTATTATTATTTCAAATGATACGATGAGGGAATCGAGATGATCGAGTACATCAAACTTTTTTGGGAGGGCGCACCGGAGGGAGAACCATTGGTGATCCTCTATGAAGTGGATACCGGAAATGAGCGGCTGGCCCTCCGCTCCATTGACATCTTTAGGGACGGCCGCACCCGCAACATACCCGACCTTTACGATGGAGCTATTGAAATCACGCCCGTCCCCACTGTGGAGGAACTGAACGCCCATGTCTGGGGCGAGGAATTCCACGCCTGCGTCATAGAGAAAGCGGAATTTGAGGCCATCTGGGAAAGCCACACCTATGATGGAGCGTTAAAGTAGCCAGGAGGAGACACTATGAACAAACCTATAAAAGCCAAAAATCTGCCGTTGTTCTCCATCATTGACCTGAACCAGCTGCGCCGGGAAAACCATCTGGAGGGCACAGAAGTGACAGACTTTTTCACGGCAAGGGATGGAAAAGTCTATCTTCTCATGGAACAGCCGTCCGAAACACAGGGTAAGGACTGGCTCAGCACTCCTTCCACCTATACCGCAGTGGAAATCCAGCTGGATTGGGCGGAACAGCGGGTGCTGGAAACGACGCTGTTTCCTCTTGGCCTCTTGAAGTTCCAGTTTCATTATTTGCGGCCCGCAGGTGATCACTTCCTCCTGCTGGGGGCAAGATGCGCCTATCGGGAAAACGGCCCCGACCAGAACGCCTGGATCGTCAGCCGGGACGGAGCTGTGCTGTCCCGTTTCTGCCTGGGGGATGGCATTCAAGACTGTGTGGTAAAAAAAGATGGCACCATCATTACCAGCTACTTTGACGAAGGTGTATTTGGTAATTACGGTTGGGATGAACCTCTGGGTGCTTGCGGCCTGATTGCATGGACATCGGAGGGAACTCCTCTCTGGAAGAATGAGAACTATTCCATCTATGACTGCTACGCCATCAGCCTGGACGAAGAAGAAAACCTGTGGTTTTATTATTACGATGAATTCCGGCTGGTGCGGACGAACTTCAAAGAGGACTTTGTATTTGAACTGCCAATCGAAGGAAGCGGAGCTTTTTCTGTTGCCCCGTCCGGCAATACCTTCCTGTTTCAAGGCGGATACCAGCAACGGGATAAATTCTACTTCCTTACCGCTCATGGTGATCACCTTGGGAAAAAACAGGAGGCTATTCCCACCTGTGACGGAAACAAGGTCGCTGTGGAGCAGTGCAGCCTGCTTCGCAGCCGGATGTTGTTCCTTGGAAAAGATGGTGTGCTCTATGGAGGTATTTGGGGGAGCGATGGCCAATGAAACAGTCTGATATTTATACCGAGGCTCTGACCTGTCTGCGCTCCATCCTTCTGGCAGACCATCCAGAGTTCCAAAACTGGATCGACTGGTTGGAGCGGGACATTCAGGACTGGAACCAGCGGCGGGAGGTTGCCCACCATCTTCGGGCATACGGAGGTATGGGCTCGTTCAACGACCTGCCCAGTATGCGTGGAAATCACGACTATATTTTCGACTTTCTCAAGTCCGTGTGCTATGCCTTCGGCCATCTTTATGGCAAACGGGAAGGCATTTCTCCGGAGGCATTGATGGAGGAGTGCCTGCACGATGTAGAGCAGGCAGCCTATCACCCCCATAAGGCACTGAACCAAGCCATTGCCCAGCACTTGATGCAGGGCGATTTACAGGAAAACCTGGATAGGCTGTAGGAGGACTTGTTATGAACAAAAGACTATTCCGCACCCAATTCAATCAAATGGAAAACATCGAGAAGCAGGTGCTGATGGAGAGCCTGGCTGCCCGTTATGATATGACCTTTCTCGGTCTACATACTTTTGACCGCTGGGGCCAGAGCTGCACCACCGGCATCTTCAAGAAAGATGGTCGGGAGTTCGTCTTTGTCCCCGGCGATACCGTCACCCTGGGCTGGGAGCAGTTTGCCGTGGGATTGAATCAGGAGAGCCGGGAGGAATTGGAGTATCTGTTCCGAGAATGGGAAATGGAGCGGGACCCGGAGGAGATGATTCGGGAAAGCATGGCTCCTGTTCGGCAGGCGGCCATTGGACCCATGCTGGTGGGCCGGGAGCTGGAGGAAATTAACTGGGAGCCAGTCAAAATGGATGATCCCAGACTGACTGTCCACCCTGACTGGCTGAAGGAATTCCGTGATTTTGCCTGGAGTGACAGCAGCAGTCTTACCTTGCATCAGTCGGCCCGCATTGAGCGGACGGAAAAGGGCTTTCAGATCTGTATCTATAACCACACAGACTACGATGCGCTTCTTGCCATGCTGGAAAACAGGGGCTTCTCCCTGCCCACGGCGGACGAGTGGGCCTACCTGTGTGGCGGCGGGTGTCGGACCCTGTTTCCATGGGGAGATGGGTTAGACTACTCCATGCGTCTGCACTGGTTTGAGAACATGGATGAGGATGAGAACCGGCCCTATGACATGGAGGAGCCCAACTTCTTCGGCCTGTCCATCGCCTACGATCCCTATATGCGGGAAGTGGTGCAGGCTGATAGGCTTACCACCTGCGGCGGTGACGGCGGATGCAATATCTGCGGTGGGCTGGGCCCATTTCTCGGTTTCCTACCCTGTTCGCCCCACTGTAAGCCAGAAGTGCAGGAGGACAATGAACTAAACGGAGATTATGACTTTTATCGGCCTATCATTCGGTTGGAGAACTATGATTGACAATAGAAGCTTGATACGAAATAAAGAAAGAGAGGTGCCGACATGGGAGCATGGGGCATAAAAGCATTAGAGCGTGACGAAGGGTTGGATGTACTGGACATCCTCAAAAATGAATATGTACCGGAGCATCCGGTAATGGATCTGGGCGAGATGATCGAACTGATGAAAGAGGAAGTCATGCTGGGATCTGACTTCTCACAAATCGACTTCCTCTTTGACAATACTGCGATGGCTCTGGCGGAGCTGTATTTCCAATGGAAGGATAACAGCAAACTGGACTACGATCATGAAGAAGCTATATGGGATAAAGTCACCGGTTTCACAGCATCCAAAGAAGCCCTTGCTTTCCTGCTGCGGCAGCTCACCGACATCAAAAACGAGGTGCCGGACGAGGACGGCATCCGTGAGATTGTGGATCTTTGGAAGGACGAGGACAGCGGTGAGATCGCTCCTGCGTGGTTGGAACACTTGAATCAGCTCATTGATCGACTGGATTCAGAACAGGAGGCACGACAAATGTATATCAAAAAATACTGGGGCAACTTTATTGGCGGTTCCGATGACAGTCTGAACCTTGTGGCATTTTTGGAAGACCAGAAGAAAGAGGAGATCCCCCTCAGCGAGATATTTGCCAAGATTGGGCTGGACAAACAAAACTGGGACTTCCGCCAGACCGTGGAGTATCTGGAGTTTACACACTCCGATGGCGTGGAGATGGACTTCCACTTCGCCATTGATGTGGTCACTGATCTGGCCGCCATCCTGCTGGAGTGCAGCGTCAGCGGCAGTGTAAACCTTCAGGATCTGGACGAGTACAACACCCCTGCCCGCCGCATCCGCATCACCGTCACGCCAGAGGAGCATGACGCCATGAACAAGGCACTGGCGGATTTTGCCCAGAATCCGCTGGAATATGACCTCAGTGAGATGATGGACAACGAGGAGATCCAGGAGATGGCTCGGGATGTGGAGGCGCTGCGGAAGGAACTGTACGAGGCCGCTGGCCGCAACCGGGACTACCATGTGAAAGCGGAGGATGTGAAATCTCTGCTCCCTGACTGGAAGGGTGCCGATGGCTGCATCGCCACCAACCGCATCACAGTAGAGGGCCGCAAGGTGGGCTACTGCTACAGGGAGGAGCCGGACGGCGGCTGGGACAGCGGCTGGCGCTTTACCGCCGGTGATGAGAGCGACGAGTACATGGACGACCCTAACAACGCCGGGATCTACAAGCTGAACACGATCTGCAATGACGATCCCGACATCATCCCTTTGCTGAACACCCCCGCTCCCTGCGCCTTTGAGCGGGATGAAAATGGCGTGTTCCAGCAGATCAAAGACTGGAAACCAGATGAGGACGAGGAGGACCCTGATATGGATATTTTGAAGCAGTGCCAGAAGTGGCATGAGGAGGACAAACACCAGAAAATCGTTGACGCACTGGAGGCAATCTCTGCCGAGGAGCGTACCCCGGAAATGGATATGGAGCTGGCCCGCGCCTACAACAATCTGGCGGACTCCAGCGAGCCGGAGGGAAGGAAGCTGCTTCACCAGGCACTGGAACTGATGCAGTCCCATGAGGAGGAACTGGGAGATACTTATTCCTGGAATTTCCGTATGGGGTATGCCTATTATTATCTGGATCAGGAGGGCCGCGCTCTGCGGCATTTTGAAAAAGCTCTGGAACTGCATCCCGGTGATGATCCGAAGCTCAACACCCGACAGGACATGGAGGAACTAATTGACTCGTGCAAGAAGGGTATTTCTCTGCCTCAGTTCTCGGAGTGCTTCCGGGAAAGGACAGAGGACTGGTGGGAAACCTTTGCCGAGATGGAAGCAGAGCTGCGCCAGATGATGGACGAGGACAAAGACCATACCCGCGGCGCAGAACTCGTGCCCAAATGCAGGAAACCCTGAATCTGGTTTTTGATGAAATCTCCTTCGAGATGGGCTTCAACGGCGAGAAGTACGAGCTGATCCTCACTCCGGAGGGTGACAAGGTCAAGCTGTTTGAGCTGGTCTACTTCCAGAAACACGCCTCCAAGGAGGTGCTGGAGCACTGGAACATCCTTGTGGGCCGTCAGCCCCTCCCGAACATCGGCCTGCGTACCGAGGACGGATGGAATATCTCTGGGGATGATGTGCAGATCTGGCTGGAGGAACAGGGTGAAAACAGCTTCGCCATCTCCGCTTACTGTGAAAAGCTGCTGCCTAAGCTTCAAGAGGAAGAAGGCCGGGCCTGGTGGATGCTCACTACCCTCACCGACCAAGTGCTGGGCGAGATCTCCCACATGAGATACATAGACAGCTTTGATGTGCTGGAGGAACCCAAGGCAGAGCCGTCCTTCCTCCTGTCCCAGCTGCCCGACAAACTGCGGGAGCAGGGCCTGGAGCTCTCCACCGACCCGGAAGCCTATCTGGAGAGCTACCTTGGTTACAAAATGGAACCCAAACAGGACCCGGACGCCGATTGGCGGCTGGATGTAATGGCCGGTTCCACCTGCTGTGTGCCGCTCATCAACGGCTATCTGAATGCCGACAATGATTTTATGGACGATCTCCATGCCGACGGCGCGGTGGCGGGCTTCTTCTGCTATCCCCTGGATACCCTGCGGGAGGAGGAAGGCCGTCAGAAAATTTTCGACTTCCGGGACAAACTGGAGGAAGTGCTCACCGGCGGGGATGGTTCGGAAGTGCTCACTCTCACCGGCGGGGCTACCGGCCTCTACTGTGGCTATGTGGACTTCATCGCCTGGGACATCCAAGAGGCGCTGAACATGGCGAAAGAGTTCTTTGAAGGCACGGACATCCCATGGGCCATCTTCCACACCTTCCGCCGTGAAGCCGGTTCTGTACCCCTAAAGCAACAAGATGCTGGGTCAGAAACTGAGAATCAGGATGACGAGTTGGACGAGGCGCTGACGGGCATGGACTATATTCCTTATACCCAACAGAACGCCGAAGCATTCTTCGCTCAGTTGGAGCAGTGGAACGACGAAGACGAGTACACCCGCTGTATCCAGGCACTGAATGCCATCCCGGAGGACTGGAGGAACTATCGCACCGCCTACGCCTTGGCACGGGCGCTAGAAAACTACGCCATTATCGGGGACCATGACGAGGGCACCCCTCGCTATAAGGGAGACAAGGCCCTGTGCCGCGCCATCGAGGTGCTGGAGTCCGTCCGGGAGGAAGGCCAGGCCAAGGCGGAGTGGAATATGCGGATGGCCTACGGCTATCAGTATCTCTATGGTCAGGAGGAAAAGGCCATTCCCTACGCCCAGCGGTGGGCAGAGTTGGACCTGGAGGACGAAAATGCCTCGGCGGTGATTCAGGAGTGTAAGGCGGAGATCCGGAAACGCCAGCGCAGCCGGAAGAAGGCCAAATTCGTGCCCGGTGATACTCCATTTGAGGGCTTCGACCTCACCAACTTCTGGGATGATAATTGGTATGCGCTGAAAGAGTATGTCAGCGATCCGCCTTCCGATGAGCTGATCGCCAGCGTGGAGGAGGAACTGGGCTATAAGCTGCCCGCCGCCTATATCTGGCTGATGAAGCAGCACAACGGCGGCATTCCGGTGAATACCTGCTATCCCTGCGATGAGCCGACCTGTTGGGCAGAAGACCATGTGGCCATCACCGGCATTTTCGGCATCGGGCGGGAAAAGAGCTGCTCCCTCTGCGGAGAGCTGGGAAGCCAGTTTATGATCGATGAGTGGGAGTATCCTGCCATCGGAGTGGCCATCTGCGACTGTCCCAGCGCCGGACACGATATGATCTTCCTGGACTACCGGGTTTGTGGCCCCCAGGGAGAGCCTGCGGTAGTCCATGTGGATCAGGAAAACGACTACAAGATTACCCATCTGGCAGACAGCTTTGAGGAATTTGTCCGCGGACTGGAGCATGAATCCCTCTATGATCCGGATGAAGATGTAGAGGATCTTGAGGATGATGCCGACGAGGAGAAAACTGACCGTAAGGGCTCCTTTGCCGGGTCTGTGCTCCTCTCCAAAGCGGAATGGAACAAGGAGCAGTTGATCCGGAATCTACGGGAAGAATGGGGCATCGTAGATGAGGAGCCGGATGAGGGCGACGAAGATGATGAGAACAGCGATGACGCTGTGGTAATGCGGGTCGGCGGCATGATGCTGATCGTGACACTCTTCCACGGTCACATCCCGGACAATGAAGCGGAGATCAACGCCGAAAACAACTATATGTGGCCAGAGGCCGTAGAGGTGGCCAAAGCGCACAAGGCCCATATCGTGGTGGCTGTATTGGGCGAGGAGGAAAAACTGCTGGAACGGGGTAAGCTGTTCACTAAGGCGATGGCAGTGTGCTGCAAGCAGAAATATGCCACCGGTGTCTACACCAGCGGCGTGGTATTTGAGCCTCGTTTCTATGAGGGCCTTGCCGATATGCTCAAAGAGGACGAACTGCCCATCTTCAACTGGGTTTGGTTCGGCCTGTACCGGAGCGAGGGGGGCCTAAACGGCTACACCTACGGCATGGATGTGTTTGGCAAGGAGGAAATGGAGGTGTTGAACACCGACGCTGAGCCGGAGGAACTGCGGGACTTTTTGGCCAGCCTTGCCTCCTATGTGCTGGCGTGTGATGTGACACTGCAAGACGGCGAGACCATCGGTTTTTCTGCGGACGATAAGCACACCATCACCCGCAGCCCCGGCGTCTCCCTGCCGGAGGAACAGATGACCCTGAAGATCGGTTACGAGCCTATAAAGGGAGATCCGGAGGATGACAGCTGCGACCACTCAGACAATGATGACACGCAGGATGAGGAAGAATTCAGTAATCCCGAAGTCTACACCGAGGAGGAGATGGAAGCCGTCGAGGGGCACATTGAGCAGTATTTCGGCAAGTTCGAGAATGTGTTCCATGAGCTAGTTTCTCCCGACATCCATGTGGACATCTGCGTGGTGCCGCCCTCTGAGGAGCGGGACTACTGCACCCTGGTCACCATGGGCATGGGCGCTCACCGGATGAATGTGCCGGAGGAACTGGCGGAATATAAGCTGGAGCGGGCGGAGCTGGCCATTGCCCTGCCTGCGGACTGGAAGCTGGATCAGGAGTCCATGAAAGACGAAAAGTGGTACTGGCCCATCCGCCTGCTGAAATCCTTGGCCCGCCTTCCCATTGCCAGCGATACCTGGCTGGGCTTCGGCCATACCATGGACAATGAGGAGGATTTTGCAAAGGACACAAAGCTGTGCGCCGCCATTCTGACTGGTCCCCAGGATACCGAAGATGGCAGCGAGGTCTGCATCCTGCCGAGTGGCGAGGAGGTCAACTTCTATCAGGTGATTCCTCTCTACCGGGATGAATTGGAATATAAGCTGGCCCATGACGCGGACGCCCTGCTGGGCAAAATGAACGGCATCAGCTTTGTGGTGGAGCCTGATCGCCAGGATGCAATCACCCGTGGCACCCTTTCCAATGATGATTTTGACGGTGAGATGGACGATGCTTCCTATCATATCGAGAGCATTGAGGAGAAGGAACTGCCTATTGACCCCATCAATGCTTATAACCACATGGCCATCTACCTGCGCTGGTGTATGGAGCACGACCTGATGGGCGAGGACTTCTTGAAAGAATACAGCGAAGTGACCAAACAGGTCAAAGCTGATCCTGCCAATGTGGATCTGAGGGAGTTTATCCGGGATGAGCTGGACGGCTGTCTGTTCTCTGTGCTGTTCAATCAGCAAGGCCGTGCCTTTGCAGGCTATTACTACGGAGAGGGCGACAGCCCCTACTATCCTGCCGATGTTGACGACAACGCCCTCCGCTTCTTCGGCCCGGAGCGGTATCACTCCGATGAGTTCCAGGATGAAGCCTACCTGTTCATCCCCTTTGACGAGGACTACTATCAGGCTATGGCAGAGGTGATCGAGGAACGCTTCACCAACTGGCAAGGACAGGACTTCGACGGGGACACGCTGGAGCCTTCCGAGGTGGCTCAGGCCATCATGGAGTATCTGGACTGCGAGTGTACCTATTTCCCATCCATGGCAGATGATGACCCCATCATGTCGGCATACAGCTACGCCCAGCGGCTGGGGGTACGGGAGGGCTTTGTTCCCGTGCTTATCCAGGCGGATGATGAAACGCTGTTGGAGTGTCTGGTAATGAACGCCGATTCGGAGCATGACGCGGACTTCTATGAATTTGACCTCAAAACCGTAACGGAGTACCGGAAGAAGGTGCTCTCCGCTCCCATCAAGGACGGAAAGGCGATTTTGGAGGAATTGACCGGCCAACGCAAGGAAGAAGCCGAGGACGATGATCTGGACTGGGATGAGGAAGTCCTGGGCGAGATGGAGGGCGGAGAACCCAACGACCGCTTCGCAAACTATTGGAACGATGATACCGGAATGACATATCCGCTCATTCTGGCTAAAATTCCGGTAAAGAACCCCTGGGAGATCTTCGCCTACCTGCCCTTTGGAAATTGGAATGAGTGCCCCGACACGCCGGACCTGATGGCAGTGGCGAAATACTGGTTCGAGCAGCATGGTGCCATCCCTGCCGCCATGAGCCACGATGAATTGGAGTTTGAACTTCCGACTCCGATCTCCAAGGAAAGAGCTATGGAAGTGGCTGTGGAGCAATATGGCTTCTGCCCAGATCTGGATCAGAATGAGGATGGAAGCATTGGCTCCTTGGCAGATGTCCTGTGGCAGTCCACTGTCTGGTATTTCTGGTGGGATTGATGGGAGGTGCGACCAATGACAGAATATCAGAAAACCTATATCGAACTAAAAAAACAGTTTGTTGCGACCAATGAAGGTCCAGACAATGTCCGCGCTCTATATACCTTCAAGGAAGAACTTGAGCAGAGTGAGGATCAGCAGGCCAAGGAAGTGCTGGTGGATGTATATGACCTGCTGGACTTTAAGAAGGACGCCTACGAACTGCTCTGCCAAATCGGAAATCGTTCCGATAAAAAGACCCTCAAGCGGCTGGGCACGCTGAAGGACTATGCGGAAAACTGGGGCAATCATTATGCTCTCCCCAAGCCCAAAACGCCGGAGGAAAAGCAGAAAGAGAAGGAACGGCAGGCCCAGCTGGGCCTGCCCGCCTTCCGGTATCACCCAAACCCTCTGGAAACTGGGGCTTTTGAGGAATCCGCAGACGGCGTTGTCTGCGACTGCTGTGGCAAGACGACCCATATTTTCTATACAGCCCCCTTTTACGCCGTGGAGGATATTGCATATCTGTGCCCAGAGTGCATCGCCAACGGCGAAGCAGCCCGGAAATATGACGGTAGTTTTCAAGATGATTTCTCTGTGGATGATGGTGTAGACGATCCGGAGAAGCTGGACGAGCTGATCCACCGCACCCCCGGCTACTCCGGCTGGCAGCAGGAATACTGGCGCGCCCACTGCGGCGACTACTGCGCCTACCTGGGCCATGTGGGTGCCAGAGAACTGCGGGCCCTGGGTGTGCTGGAGGAGGTACTGGACGATCCGATGTGGGACGATGAGCAAAAAGAAATGATCCGGGAATCTGTCAATGGCGGGCATCTGCAATGCTATCTGTTCCAGTGCCTCCACTGCGGAAAACACCTGGTCTGGATGGATTTTGATTGAAAAGGAGACATTACTATGGGACTTGACATCTACGCCGGGACGCTGACCCGGTACTATTCTCACAACTGGAAAACTGTTGTGCAGCAGTGGGCGGAGGAAAACGGATACTCTTTCAACCGCATCACCCCGGACGGGGAACCTGCTGATAACGAGGAAGAAATGTCCCCGGCTGAGGTCCAGGCGGCGGTGGAGAACTGGCGGGATCAGATCTTGAGCGCCATTTCTCAGCCGGGCCAGCCCCCCTACGCTCCCTGGCTTGAAGATAATGAGAAACCTTATTACACCGACAAGCCGGATTGGGATGCCTTCGGCGCTATGCTGCTGGTGGCCGCCTGTCGTACATACGAGGAACCGGTGCCTTCCACCGTGGAGAAGGACTGGATCTTCGGGGAGCATCCTCTGGTCGCCCGCCTTGCATCAGATGAGGAGCGGGTGTGGTCCCTGTTTCGTGGGGCTACCTGGTGGCTCCCTCTTTCTGACAGCTTTCTGTTCCAAGGGTCCTTGCCTACCGATGACACCGCCGCTATCGCCACCTTGGGCGGACTGCGGAAGGAGCTGGAAAAGCTGAACCAGCTGGCGTGGCAGGCCGATGAGGACACTATCCTTGGCTGGGCAGACACGGAGGGATACCCGGTAGACGGAACCGTAGACTCAGATGGACAGTACAGCAAGGCAGACATCCCGGAACACACCCAGTATGACACTCAATCCCTTGCCAAGTTTGCCTTCTCCATGTTCTGGCGGGCCATGCGGTTTGCCGAGGAACAGCAGGTGCCTATCCTGCTTGATTATTAAGGAGGAAACCAAATGAGCAATAAAGCTTTCCAGCAAAATCTGGACGACAAAAAAGGCCCCCAGCCCGGAGGTCCCTATCTCATTCAGATGCTGTTCAAAGAGCCGGTAGAAATGCCGGATAAAGAAAAAATGACTGCCATAATGGAGAAGCACATCGGATCAACAGAGTGCTTCTGTTATGATAAGAAAATGGCCGGCTTTGCCGCCCTGGATCATGTCGCGGAATTTCAGGACGGCAAGTGCCCGGTACAGCTGATGGTGATGAAATGCGACAAGTTCAAGGGCAAAGGCTTTGATGCCTTTCTGATGAGCCAGATGTGGGACTGCCAGGAGGACCGTGACCGGATCTTCCGGGAGTGCAAATATCAGGTGGTGGCCACCGATATGCTGACTGCGGCGCTTCCAGCGCTGGAGCGTGCCAACCTGGATGCCGACTTTCTGGAGGCTCTGGCAGAGCTGTACCCCACCTGTGAGGCGTTCTATTTCCAGAACTGCGGCAAGCTGTTTCTGGCAGAGGATGTGCGCTCCCATCAGATTGAGGGGCCGGATCGGTTCATCCGCTTTGGCGTCAATGTCCGTTTCTTCAACATCGAGGGCACGGAGGATATGCTCATCGACACGGTGGGCATGAGCACCCTGTTTTTGCCGGATCTCCAGTACCACTTCCACGGCATGGACCCCAACTGGGTGGTAAACCACGCCTATAATGCAGCGTCCTATATTCTGGAGCATGATAACCCCATTGAGGATGGGGAAACCATAGACGGCGTGGCGGATGGCCAGATGTGCCGGGAGATCCAGTGGAAGTGCCAATATGAAGATGCCTTGATCCAGCCGCCCAGAGGGGTGCTGGACATCAACATGGGAAACTATGCTTCGGGAGGACGCTGAATGAATGGCGTTGTGCTCCTGGTAGGCGGACTTCTGCTTGTGGCGGTGATCAAGCTGATTATAGATCGAAATTGGATCGGCCTGCTTCTCTGTGCTGTCGCCCTGCTTCTGGTCTTTGGGGCTGGACACCATACAAAATAGGCCATTTTAAGAATCGAGGAGGTGAAGTATGCAGAATTCAACAAATATGCGGATACTGGAATTACTCCGGTTTCTCTATGAGCGGACCGATGAAAACCATCCCGCCACAGTATCTGACATCATTGCCCATCTGAATGGAAAAGGAATTCAGGCAGTGCGGCAGACTGTTTACGCAGATACCAATGCGCTGATCGATGCGGGGATTGATATTGTGGTGGTTAAGAGTACCCAAAACCAATATTTTATGGGAAACCGCCTGTTTGAGTATCCAGAACTGAAAATGCTGACAGACGCAGTAGCATCCTCGAAGATCATTTCTGCCAAGAAGTCTGAGGAGCTGGTGCAGAAATTATGCCGTCTGACCAGTCTACATCAGGCAAAACAGCTTCAAAAATTTGCTGCTTTATCCAGCCGTGTCAAACCGCATAATGAAAAGGTTTACTACATCATTGACAATATCCAAACAGCGATTGGAAACCATCAGCAAATTCGGTTCCAATACTATGAATATACTCAAGAAAAAAAGAAAATCTTAAAGCATGATGGATATTATTATGTCGTAAATCCTTATGCGCTTGAATGGAAAAATGACCATTACTATTTGATTGGATTTTCTCTGAAGCATCAGAAAATTGCTCACTTCCGTGTAGATCGGCTAACAAGTGTAGAAAATCTGGAAACTTACTTTATGCCGATAGAGGGATTTGATGTAGCCTCCTATACAAATAAAATGGTTGATATGTTTACATCGGAGTCATCGAAGGAAGTAACCCTTCTATGTGAAAACGAATTGATGAGAGTAATCATAGATCATTATGGAGAAGATGCTGCTGTTGATAGGTATGATGATACACACTTCACAGCCAAAATTGAAGTGAACCCCAGTGGAACTTTTTATGGCTGGATATTCAAATTCAAAGGGAAAATAAAAATTCTCTCTCCCAAAGAGTGCATTACGGAAATGCAGCAAATCGCTCAGGAATTTATATAGCGCAAAAGAGGTGTTATTGATTTTTAACACCTCTTTTCAAATGAAATTTTTATCCTTGAAGCGAACAGATGTTCGATATACAATATAAGCAAGATGTTCGCAGTTCGTCGAACAAATGAGAGGTGAATGCTGTGGGCAATATAACTTTTGGATCATTTATAGCCGAGAAACGCAAGGCGCACAAATTCAATTTACGCGATACAGCCAAGCATTTGAATATTGCTTACGGTTATCTGTGTGATATTGAGCAAAGCCGCCGTCCTGCACCCAATGGAGATTTTGTGGAACGCATCTCTGTCTTTCTGAATTTGGATAAATCAGAACATGAGTTGCTTTTGGATCTGGCTGCAAAATCACGCAATACAGTATCTGCTGATTTGCCAGACTATATCATGGAAAAAGATATTGTTCGGGCAGCCTTGCGTGTGGCAAAAGAAGTAGATGCTACCGATGAAGAATGGCAGACATTTATGAAAATGCTAAAGGAGCGTAAACGATAGGGGGGAGAGCTTTGTCAATTCCACAAATCCGTACAGAAGCAATCGAGGCAGTAGGGCGAAAAATCCTGATGGAATATGATCCCTCTCTGCTATCCGGGCAACCATGTCCTGTGCCAATCGAAACCATTATCGAGACAAAGTTTGATCTAATCCTGGAGTTTCATACACTAAGAAAAAACCCCAAGATATTAGGGGAAACAATTTTCGATGACGGTGCTGTTGTCTTATATGACCAGATACAGAGACAGTATCGAATGATTGCAGTAAGAGCCGGTACAATCTTAATTGATGAACGGCTTTGTGATCCGTCAAAATTAGGGCGGCTCCGTTTTACCTGTGCCCATGAGCTGGCTCATTGGGTACTACATAAGAAGTTGTACTCCGGTACTGGAGATGTTGCTGCTTATAACGGAAATGTTTCTTCCGACGAAAGTCATGGCATAATTGAGCGTCAGGCGGATACTCTGGCTTCTGCTCTGCTGATGCCTTTACCGCAGATCAAAAAAAGTTTTTACAGGCTTAAAATAGGCCGGACAGATGAACAGCTCATTGCTGAAATGGCAAATATTTTTGAGGTTTCCAAGCAAGCAATGCAGATTCGTCTAAAATCCAGAAACCTGATATAACCAAATGGGGGAATAGAGAGAGGCACTGCCCTCTCTCACGCTCCTCTGCTATGCTATTTTGTACCTAATATGTTCGCAATATTGCGAACAAGGAGGGATGTTCTATGAGAAAAGAAAGCACAACAATCCAAAAATGTAACAGCAGGCTAACAGCTTTGGGGCTTAACAGCGACGCTGCGTTTCATAGAAGTAAGCTGATTCTAAAGATTTACCGTGATGTAGTCTGGGTTCTGAGTGAACGGGCAGAAGAATTACAAGAAACTGCTTGGATTATGGGAGAACAAGATATAGAGTCTGGCCTCTGCTATCTTGAAAATTTTGCACCAGATATTGAACTGCAAGCCTTTGAAGAAAAAGTTTGCTGCCTTGTTCAAAATCAAATGCTGGTCAATATTATTGACCGTGCACTCCTTCGTCTGAAACGGTATCCGGATCGAGGAGAACTTTACTATGAAATTTTGACTAAGCAATTTATCTATCGGTTCAACAGTACAGAGAAAGAATTGCTGGAAGAACTAAATATAGAGCGCAGTGTCTTTTATGACCGAAAACGAGAAGCCATCTATTTATTTTCTGTTTGCTTGTTTGGATATTCTATTCCAGAAGTCCTGGAGGAGCTGCCCCGACTAAATCCCGACTAAATCCCGACAAATCCCCGACCTAATCCCTACTCCCTTCCGACTTCCGACCTGCTATACTTGTTATAGTGGCAGGAATGCGCTAAATTGAATACTTTTCTACATAAGGCCCGGCATTAACCGGGCTTTTTTCATTCCTGCTGCAATATGGCGGCAGGAACATGGCTGGAGGTGAAAACACTTCCGGCCTTTTTCTTTGCCCGGTATTAGGAGGCCGGTATGCGCTGGGAGGCGTACATAGCAAAATATCCATGACACCGTTCAAATTCGCTGACTACCAAGAATTTGAACGGAGGAAAGGATATGACGAGAGTATTCATTTGGAAAAATAACAGCCCACAGGAATGGGAGGAAATCAGTTTTTCAGCGTTCAGTAAGGCACGCCGCAATGGTTGCTTTACTGGGCGCTTTTTTGTTGAAACAGTCAAAATGTTCCGTGATGAAGATGACCGCATTATCATGGAATGTTCTCGCAAAGATTTTGAAAAATACCAACAGGAGGACCGCCACAGCCGCTATCTCCAGGAACATGAGAAAAGTCGCTCTATATTCCCGGCTTCTCATGTGGGAGATCGTGACGGCACAGAGGAAGGTTATCAGGATACAGATTTGTTTGTGGATGAATCTGTTGATACTGCGGAACAAGCTATTCAGAATTTACTTCTTGAGGATTTACACCAAGCTCTATTGAAACTGAGTCCGGCAGAACGAGATTTTATATTGTCCTATTATGAAATGAAAATACCAAATGCAACTTGTTTAGCCCAACGATATGGTATTACTCGGCAAGCCGCAGATAAGCGATTGAAAAAAATTGAAGAAAAAATAAAAAAGTTGGTTGCGATTTTCTAAAAAAGTGGCAGTAGCAAGTGAGAGGGAAATCCTTTCACTTGCACCTTGACAACCTCATATACGAATCATTAAGTTTGATCCTCTTTGGGCGTAATAGCCGCTACATCAGCGGTATATTTTCTGAGAGCTGCCACTCGCATAACAGGCCAACCCATTTTTGCTGTATAGATGAGTTTTCGGTTTATCAGAAATATATCAGGCTGGAATACATCGGATGGCATCCGGTCATGGCATAACAAGGAGGAAAGCTCTCTTACAGCCATAGTCCGAGCGTGATAATAACCGTCGCAGGCCATGGGTAAGACCAAACGAAGTGGAGGTGAAACTCCTGAGAAGCAGGCCAGCCACCTGCGGCTTAATGATTACCCAAATCCCTGGGGTGTCGTGGACAAGTAAGGGATAAAACAGGCGCTAAATTGAAGGAGACTCTGTAATTTGCAGAGCCTCCTTCTTACATAATCAAATCTCAAAACATAGGAGGATGAACATGAAAGAAGATTGGATTTATAAGCGTGGGGATTTATATTATGCCAATTTGAACCCTTATTTTGGATCAGAGCAAGGCGGCACCCGTCCTGTCCTGGTTCTTCAAAACAATGTGGGGAATTTTTTCTGCCCCACTTTGATCGTAGCTCCACTCACCAGTAAATGGATTAAGAAAAAGGAGCTGCCCACACACTATGCACTGGAGAGCGTTCCAGAGCTTGGACTGAAATCTGTTGTTCTGCTGGAGCAAATTAAAACGATTGATAAAAGGCGTGTTTTATCGTACATTGGGCGCGTATCTCGCGAAGAAATGAGAGCGATTGATGATGCTCTGCAAGTTAGTTTAGATATTCATATTCCGGAGGAAATGGAGGCTCCGTAAGGCCACTTACCGGATAAAGGAGGCGTTTTTATGTTTGAAGCAAGAATTGCGGAATTGAACCGCTTTAATGAACAAAATCCTGTCAGCTATGACAAAAGAACCTATACGGTCGATGAGATTCAGGACATTCTGGGTATCAGTCGTCCCACAGCATATAATCTGGTAAAACAGGGTGTATTCCACAGCGTCAGAGTCGGCGGTCATATCCGCATTTCCAAAAAGAGCTTTGATGACTGGCTGGATCACGCAGATGAATGATTTGTCAAGGATGCCGATCTCCAAATCGACATCCTTAACTTTTTTTCTGCTTTCTCTTACAATGAGGCCATAGCAAGAAAAACTTTATAGAGGAGGCAAAAGCCATGCAAAAACAAAGAGTAAAGACCAGTATGTCTGTACCAGAGATGGGCAAAATGCTTGGGCTTGGTAAAGTAGAATCCTACTGGTTGGTTAAAAAGAACTATTTCAAAACAATTCAAGTGGCCGGACGAATGAGAGTTATGCTGGATAGCTTTGAAGATTGGTATGCCGGCCAGTTCCACTATAAAAAAGTGGATGGTACACCGCCCGGAGAGAAATGGAGGCATACTACGATGTCAGTTCCGGAAATGGCGGATCTTTTGGGGCTGAAATCTGGCACAGCTTATGACCTTGTTAAAAGGGGCTATTTTGAGACGACCTTGATTGATCGAAGAATTCGTATCATTACCAGCAGTTTTGAAGCCTGGTATCAAAAGCAAACTCATTATGTGAAAATCTCAGAAAGGAGCAATGAAAATGGCATCTATCGTGAAGCGTAAAAGCAAATATTCTGTGGTGTATGATTACACAGATGAAAACGGAAAACGCAGACAGCGTTGGGAAACCTTCAGCACAAATGCAGAAGCAAAAAAACGAAAAAAGCAAATTGAGTATGAGCAGGACTCTGGAACCTTCTTTATTCCTACGGCAAAGACCCTGAACGATCTGCTCGATGAATATATGTCCATCTATGGTGTAAATACCTGGGCAATGTCAACATATGAAAGCCGCCGTGGTCTGGCGAGAAACTACATAACTCCTATTATCGGAGATATGTTACTATCCGACATCACTCCAAGGATGATGGATAAGTATTACCGTGATCTGCTCTCTGTGAAAACGGTAAGCGTCAACAACCGCAAACCCACAAGCGAATATCTGACCCCGCATACAGTAAGAGAAATTCACAAGCTACTTCGCAGTGCCTTTAATCAGGCGGTGCGTTGGGAACTAATCAGCCGTAACCCTGTCCTGAATGCGACACTTCCCAAAGAAGAACATAAAGAACGGGATATATGGACTGCCGAAACGCTGAGCAAGGCTATGGAAGTCTGTGATGATCCTATCCTCTCCCTTGCCTTAAATCTGGCGTTCTCCTGCTCTTTACGCATTGGTGAAATGCTGGGCCTTACCTGGGACTGCATTGATATTGCACCACAGAGCATAGAAAATGGTTCAGCTTATATATTCGTCAACAAAGAGCTGCAACGGGTTACACGAGGTGCATTGGACGATTTGAGCGACAAAGGTGTTATTAAGAAGTTTCCACCTTGCATAGCCAGTACCCATACTGCTCTGGTCCTGAAAGAGCCTAAAACCAAAACCAGTATTCGCCGCGTGTACCTGCCGAAAACAGTTGCCTATATGCTGGTAGAGAGAAAAAAAGAAATTGATGAGCTGATGGATCTGTTTGGAGATGAATACATCGACAATAACCTGGTCTTTTGCTCCAGCAATGGCCGTCCGATGGAAAGCCAGGTGATTAACCGTGCTTTCAATAAACTTATCAAAGAAAACGGACTGCCTCATGTTGTATTCCATTCTCTCCGTCACTCCAGTATCACCTACAAGCTGAAACTCAATGGTGGCGATATGAAATCCGTCCAGGGCGACTCTGGTCATGCTCAGGTAAAAATGGTTGCAGATGTCTACTCTCACATCATCGACGAGGATCGCTGCATAAACGCTCAGCGATTGGAGGAAGCATTTTACTCATCCAAGACTCCTGACCCTGTTGAAGATACAGAGCCTAAAACTGCGGATACTGCCGTCACTGAAAGTGATGAAAGTGATGCAGCGAAGATACTGGAACTGCTTAAAAATCCCGAAACTGCCGCACTGCTCAAGCAGCTGGCAAAAGCTTTATAAAGTCCCTCCCTCAGAAGAACGCCTCTCACTTTGTGAGAGGTTTTCTTCGTTTGAACCACTTTGCACAGTGACCAAACACTTTTTTTGTTAGCAAGGTTCTGAAAGCATTTTTGAGCGATGTTAGCAAATTCGCGATTTTGTTTGCAACTTCCTCTAATTTCTGCTAACAAATGTTTGCAAGTTCCTTTGGTAAAAATCGAACCTCTGACTTACCGCCTTTCTTAGCAAAAGGCCAAATCTCGTTAGCAAATGTTAGCAAACCAAGGTTTTTTGCAAAAAAGCCACAAAAGCCGCAGAAATAAGAAAAGCCGAAAACCCTGATAAATCAAAGGTTTTCGGCGTGTTTGCTGGCGTCCCTGGCGGGATTCGAACCCACGGCCTTTCGCTTAGGAGGCGAACGCTCTATCCTGCTGAGCTACAGAGACTTATATTAAATTGAGACTGGCAACGATCACTTTTCCCCGTAAGGCAGCTGGTAGAGCACAACCTTAGGAGGACCCCGTTATATCCATTTAACTAAGGAGACAAATACCGTATTTCCGGGCTTTTTCGACCCTTTGGCTCCGGCTGCCATCATTTATAGATGGCCTTTTTCATACGGAAAAACATGGCTTCCATCGAAAGCCATGTTTAATCTTACCATTTTTCTTCAAAATGCACAAGTCCCTGAAGCCAAATTATTCCGCGGAAGCGCCGACCCACAGCCGGTTCTCCCACCAGATCCTGCTGATTGATGCAGACATCCAGAATAATTCCATTTGCTTCGATGGTCATAACATAGATCCTTTCCTTTGTCTGGTTATTTTCTCGAAGTTCTACATTCAAGATATCACCCATGACATTGTACTGATCACATTCTACTCCACAAGGCATAAAATGACTCATGACAATTGACAAAATGTCTTCATTTTCAATTCGTTTGGAAATCATGGTATACGTATCCATGTCTTCCAGTGTCAGATTTTCAATAGCATCTTCATCACCATCTCTGGCTGCCTGAAGCATTTTTTTGCGTTCCTGGCTTGCCTTGATCTCTGACATAACAGGCATTTTCTGGTAGACGGGAAATAATATTTTTCCTTCCACAGACAAACCTGATAAGGCAACTCTGGCCACGTTCTTTTCAGAACGGCCGTATCGCTTCTTATTAAAATACTCTGTCACATTCTGCAGATAGAAGATCAGCGACGCTCCCAGATTGATATCATCACAAAGTCCTGAATAAGACTCTTTTTCTGCATGTCTCTCGATCTCCAGGTCTTCATAGAGCCGTTCAACATTCCCTGTAAAATAAGGAATGCAGTAGTCCATCCAGTATTTATCATTATCATCATAGGTACCGCGGACCAGCAGCCCCATGTGTTCTGCAAATTCCTTGCGGCGTTCGGAATAATCTTCTCCCTCTGCATTGACTGCAGTCTCTTCTGTCTGATAACACTCACAGGCGAAGCGGGCTAAAGCCTCCACTTCCTCCCGCTTCTGAATGTTGCTGAAACCAACTGCTCTTAAATACCGATGCAAATGGATACCTCCTATTTGATCTCGGTCATTCCACCCATGTACGGACGCAGTACTTCCGGAATACGGATACTGCCGTCTGCCTGAAGGTTATTCTCCAAAAATGCGATCAGCATACGAGGCGGAGCAACCACTGTATTATTTAATGTATGAGCAAAATATTTGCCATCTTTACCGTCTACACGAATCTTCAGTCTTCTGGCCTGAGCATCCCCCAGATTAGAGCAGCTGCCAACCTCGAAGTATTTCTTCTGACGCGGAGACCATGCCTCTACGTCGAAGGATTTTACTTTCAGGTCTGCCAGATCGCCGGAGCAGCACTCCAGAGTACGAACCGGGATATCCATGGAACGGAACAGATCTACGGTGTTCTGCCACAGTTTATCGAACCACATCTTGCTTTCTTCTGGTTTACATACAACGATCATTTCCTGTTTTTCGAACTGATGGATACGGTATACACCACGCTCTTCAATACCGTGAGCACCTTTCTCCTTACGGAAGCACGGAGAATAGCTGGTCAGGGTATACGGAAGCTCCTCTTCCGGAATGATCTGGTCAATGAATTTACCGATCATGGAATGCTCACTGGTTCCGATCAGATACAGATCCTCGCCCTCGATCTTATACATCATGGCATCCATCTCGGCAAAACTCATAACGCCGGTAACAACGTTACTTCTGATCATGAATGGCGGTACACAGTAGGTAAATCCACGATTGATCATGAAATCTCTTGCATAAGAGATAACTGCAGAGTGAAGTCTTGCAATATCACCCATCAGATAGTAGAAACCATTTCCAGCCACTCTACGTGCGCTGTCAAGATCAATTCCATTAAAACGCTCCATGATTTCTGTGTGATACGGGATCTCAAAATCTGGAACAACCGGCTCACCGTATTTGGTCACTTCTACATTTTCCGTATCATTTTTACCAATCGGAACACTCGGATCAATGATATTCGGAATTACCATCATGATCTTGGTTACTTTCTCATCCAGCTCTTTTTCTTTTACAGAAAGCTCTTCCAGGCGGGCAGCGTCTTCAGCTACTTTTTTCTTAACGTCCTCTGCCTCATCTTTTTTACCCTGCGCCATCAGCGCACCGATCTGTTTAGAAATTTTATTTTTCTCAGCGCGAAGTGCATCTGCTTCCTGTTGAGTTGCTCTTCTCTGTGCATCCAGTTCAATTACTTCGTCTACCAACGGTAATTTATCATCCTGGAATTTATTCTTGATATTCTGCTTTACAACGTCCGGGTTCTCACGGACAAATTTAAGATCTAACATGTCATCCTCCTGTGTTTTGCTGATACTTCCTATTATAATAGTATAGAGTTTTTGATTTTTCAAGGGAAAGTGTTGAAAAATCAGGCTTATTTATCAGAAACTATGTCTCCGTTGCTCTCAATTGCCATCTTCAGAGCTTCCTGTTCTTCTTCAGACAGCGTGATATAGGACTCACCCTTGATAATTTCCTTTACATAAGAATAGCATCCTTCTCTGCTGTACATGGAATTTACCATAAATCCGTTGTTATTTTTATCCAGAAGTGCCAATGCATAACTGAGCTTTCCACTCATCTCACGGAACGCATCGTATTTCACCAGACCTGTTTTCTGATAAACGATCTGAAGATTTTCAAAAATCTCACTGATCTGTTTCTCCTTTTTCTCATCAGATGCTTCTAAAGCCTCCAGTCGGTCAAACTGTTTGATCATGGTATCCTCCATGGATTCCATGTCTTTACCTCTCATAAATCGATCATATGCCCGGTAAAATTTTTTCATTCTACATAAGGTTCTTATATATAAAATAAATAAAATAAGGATCAATACCAGAAGACCAATCATAATGTAAGCCGGATCAATACCGTAAGATGATAAATATGATAAAATTGGACTGTTCATCGTTTGTTTTTTCCTCTTTTCTTTTTATTTCATCAAGATATCCATCAGGCGCTCCAGATCCTCCATGGAATAGTACTCGATTTCAATCTTTCCCTTCTTCTGATCTTTACGATTAATGGATACTTTGGTTCCTAAAGCCAGTTTCATTCGTTCCTCCAGATCATGAAAAACTGCCTGCTGCTGAGGATCTTCCTGTTTTTTCTCCGGTGCTTTTCTGTCCTGATTTTTCACAAGTTTCTCTACATCACGAACACTCATTTTCTCATTGTAGACACGAACTGCAGTCTGAAACTGTACTTCTGGATCTTCAATAGCAAGCAATGCTCTGGCATGTCCAGTAGTCAGCATGCCATCAATGACCATCTGCTGTACTCGTTCATCCAGTTTCAAGAGACGCATGGAGTTCGTTACTGCAGTACGGCTTTTTGCCACTCGTTCTGCCACTTCTTCCTGCTTCAAACCAAATTCTTCCAGAAGTTTCTTATATGCAGCAGCCTCCTCAATAGGATTCAGATTCTCACGCTGGATATTTTCGATCAAAGAGATTTCCATAATCTCCTGTTCACTCATATCACGGATCACAACCGGTACTTCTTTCAAGCCAGCCAGCTTTGCAGCTCTCCAACGACGCTCTCCTGCAATAATTTCATAATAATCTTTTCTCTTCTGAACGATCAGGGGCTGCAGAACACCAAACTGACGTATGGACTCTGCCAGTTCCTGTAATGCTTCCTCGTCAAACTTCTGTCGTGGCTGATTACGGTTTGGTTCCACCTCATTGATCTTTAATTTGATCTCTGTTGGCTTTTCTACTACCTTTTCGACCACTTTTTCTACAACTTTTACTTTTTTCTCTTTTTCTGCCACTTTACCGGTATCTGGGATGAGACTGTCAAGTCCTTTTCCAAGTCCGCCTCTCTTTACTGCCATTCTTCTTCTCCTTTATGAAGTACTTCCTGTGCTAATTCCCGATAAGCTTCTGCACCTGCAGATTTAGAATCATAGAGATTGATCGGCAGACCATGACTTGGAGCCTCAGCAAGACGTACATTTCTCGGAATGATCGTTTTATAGATATTCTGGTGCAAATATCCTTTTACGTTTTCTACCACCTGTAATGACAGATTGGTTCTGGCATCATACATGGTAAATACTACACCCTCTATATCCAGATCCGGATTCAGGCGATCCTGTACCAGTTCAATGGTATGAATCAACTGACTCAGGCCTTCCAAAGCATAGTATTCACACTGAATTGGCACTAATACCGTATCCGATGCAGTTAAAGCATTGACCGTCAACATATTTAAAGAAGGCGGACAATCAATGATTATGAAATCATAGTTATCTTTGATTTTACTGATAGCCTTTTTCAGTATATATTCCTTTTCATCGATACCGATCAGTTCAATCTCCGCTCCTGCCAGGTTCACATCAGATGAAATCAAGGACTGATTTTCAATTTCAGTTTCTATAATACACTCTTCGATGGTACTTTCACCTAACAGAAGTGCATATACGTTGTTTTCTACTGCATGTTTATCGACTCCCAACCCGCTAGTAGTATTTCCCTGAGGATCGATGTCTATGGTCAGCACTTTCTGCCCAATTTCTGATAAACAAGCGGAAAGATTGATAGCTGTGGTTGTCTTTCCCACTCCGCCTTTCTGATTGGCGATTGATATGACTCTTCCCATGTTATTCTCCTTTGTGGCCGTTCATTTTCTACGATGCCTTTCTAAGTATAACACATACATGTTTCACGTGAAACATATTTTTTGTAAATATTCAAAACCATGCACATGTTTCACGTGAAACATGGAAAAAGGTTGCCCCAAAGGCAAAAGTGGGGTAAAATATATGATACCAGGGGCAAAAGTTAAAAACCACGATGTGCTTGCACATGAGTGGTTCTTAAACTTTATGCCCCGCCCAAATATGAGCATAAAAGAGGAGCGCAAGCACCTCGATATGCGAATATTGGGCAGGATTGTGGGAGTACGAAGTACAAAACAATCCGTATGGTATCATCTATAAAAATATCAAACTAAAACAATCGAGGTTTTACCATGAAAAATAAAAAATTAACCATTGCATTGACTGCAACTGGTCTTGCAAGCGCAACTCTCGTATCACTCTTTGCAATCAATAAGGTAATTGGAAAAATAGCAACATCTAAAGATCTGTTAAATACAAGAAATAAAGAAATATTCAACTGGAGATTTGGAGATATCAGCTATAGCGTAACCGGGGAAGGAAAACCTGTCCTTTTGATCCACAATTTAAAAGAAGACAGCTCCTCTATCGAATGGTCTCAGATTATTCCAGAGCTTTCCATGAATCATACAGTCTATACTATTGATTTATTAGGTTGCGGACTATCTGATCGCCCGGATATGATCTGTACAAGCTTCATGTATACTCAGTTAGTCAGTGATTTTGTTCGTGACGTGATCAAAAAGAAGACAAATATTGTTGTAACTGGAAAATCTGCTGCTTTTGTTCTGGAGGCATGCAGCAATGAGCCAGATTTATATGGAGATTTAATACTGATCAACCCAGACAGCATCCGTAATTTTCGAAAAGCACCTTCTAAGAGAACGAAAACAGCTGTTTTTATATTGAAATTAAAAATCATTGGTACATTTATCTACCATATGATGTGCAGAAAGAAGAAAATCTACAATTATTTTGAAGAAGATGGATTCTATGACAAGGAAAATATTCCAGAAGCACTGGTAGATTGTTACTACGAAGCTGCTCACATTGGCGGCATGAATGCAAAGAATCTCTACACCAGCTTAAAAGGACGCTATACCAATGTAAATATTGTTCGTGCTTTGAAAGAGATCAACAATAATGTACATATTCTGGCAAGTGAAGAGCTTCCAAATATAAGAAAAAATATGAAAGAATACCAGTACCACAATCCTGCAGTTGAAGTGGAATATCTGGACTATGTAAAAGAGCTTCCACAATTGGAAGCTCCTGAAAAGGTTCTTGATTATCTGAAAATCTACATGTAAAGATAAATTCAAAGATGCCGGACTTCTCAAAGTCCGGCATCTTATTTTTCTAAAGAATCATACCATATTCATGCAATAGATTCTTTCGACAATACATATTCAACTAATGAAGCGGAGATTTGGTCGGTAACCCAGATTTTCTGGGATATTTCTTCGGACAACCATTTACTTTCACAATTTTTACCAGTGAACGGTGTATATCAGTTCCTGGAAGAATGAATGTACTGCATTCTTCCAGTCTTCCACCCAGTAAAAAGACCGCTCCCTTCGCATCTGACAATTCTTCTTCGATTTCGCCTGACTTGTAGGAGATAAATTCTCCGCCAATCTTCACATAGGGAAGACAATATTCCGACAGCGAAGCCAGATTAGCTACCGCACGGGATACACACAGATCATATTGTTCTCTCTTCTGTCCCGGCTTTGCGAAATCTTCTGCTCTTCCATGAATGGTCTCTATATCTGTAAGTCCCGTCTCCTCAATCACATGATCCAGAAACTGAATTCTCTTATTTAGGGAATCCAGAAGTGTTACTTTCACATTCGGGAACGCAATTTTCAGCGGAAGTCCGGGAAATCCAGCTCCAGTTCCAATATCGATCAGGTTATCCACAGTTGACATATCTTTTGTGGATATAATCGACAGACTATCCACAAAATGTTTACAAACCACTTCTTCAAAATCAGTGATACCAGTCAGATTCATAAATCCATTCCATTCCACAAGTAATTCATAGTAACGAAAGAACTGCTCTGCCTGTTTTTCGTTGATCTGAATATTCAGTTCACCGATTTTATCAACAATATACTGTAATTTCTGTTCCATACTTTATTCTCCATGATTCTGCATTCTTCTCTGTTCCAGATATACAAGCAATACAGAGATATCTGCAGGAGATACGCCGGAAATGCGGGAAGCCTGTCCAATCGATATTGGTTTACATAATTTAAGTTTCTGTACCGCTTCAATTCTAAGACTATTGATCTGATCATAATCAATATCGTCCGGAATCCGTTTTTCTTCCAGTTTCTTAAACTGTTCCACCTGTTTTAACTGACGTTTGATGTATCCGTCATATTTAATATCAATTTCAACCTGCTCGGTCACTTCATATGGAAGATCCGGGTATTTCTCATCAATTTCTTTCAGATATTCGTATTTCATCTCCGGTCTGCGAAGAATTTCAGCCAGAGAAGCAGCTGTTTTTAATGTAGAACTCTCATGCGATTCCAGAAATGCCTGGATTTTCGGAGATGCACCTACCATGGTCTCTTCCAGACGCTGTTTTTCTTCATCAATCAGACGGACCTTCGTCTGTAATTTCTGATAACGCTCTTTGGAGATCAATCCAACCTGATATCCAACAGGAGTCAGACGCTGATCTGCATTATCCTGCCGAAGAAGTAACCGATATTCAGATCTTGAAGTCATCATACGATATGGTTCATGATTATCTTTTGTTACCAGATCATCGATCAATACACCAATATATCCCTGAGAACGATCGATCACGATCTGCTCACGGCCAAGTACTTCCAATGCTGCGTTGATTCCTGCCACAAGACCCTGACTTGCTGCTTCTTCATACCCGGAGCTTCCATTAAACTGTCCACCACTGAACAATCCTTTGATTGCTTTAAACTCCAGTGTCGGATACAACTGTCTTGGATTGATGCAATCATACTCGATTGCGTATGCATTTTTCACAATTTTAGCATGCTCCAGTCCTGGAACCGAATGATACATATCATGCTGTACATCTTCTGGAAGAGAACTGGACATACCGCCCACATACATCTCATTCGTAAAAAGTCCTTCTGGCTCAATAAATACCTGATGACGATTCTTATCTGCAAATCTTACTACCTTATCCTCAATCGACGGACAATATCTCGGACCAGTTCCTTTAATATTTCCGGAATACAACGGTGATCTCTCCAGATTATTACGGATAATTTCATGCGTTTTCTCATTGGTATATGTCAACCAGCAGGAGACCTGATCAATCTGTACAGACTCAGGATCGGTCGTAAAGGAAAATGGAACCACTCTCTTATCTCCGGTCTGCTCTTCCATCTTTGAAAAATCAATGGAACGTTTATCAATTCTGGCCGGTGTACCGGTCTTAAAGCGGAACATTTCAATTCCAAGGTTTTTCAAAGAATCAGTCAGATGGTTAGCTGCCTGAAGTCCATTCGGTCCTGTATAAGTACTCACATCTCCGTAGATACAACGAGCTTTCAAATAAGTTCCTGTACATAAGATCACTGCTTTTGCATGATAAATAGCACCTGAATACAGCTTCACACCTGTTACATGCTCATTTTCCACCAGAATTTCACACACTTCTGCCTGTACAATCTGCAAATGATCTGTATTTTCCAGAACCTGACGCATGGTTCTGCTGTACTGTGCCTTATCAGCTTGTGCACGAAGGGAATGAACTGCAGGACCTTTGGAAACATTCAACATTTTAGACTGAATAAAGGTCTTATCAATGACTTTTCCCATCTCTCCGCCCAAGGCATCCAGTTCCCGGACCAGATGACCCTTGGAACTTCCTCCGATATTCGGATTACAAGGCATCAAAGCAATACTGTCAACACTGACTGTAAAAATAGCCGTCTCAAGACCCAGTCTTGCACAGGCAAGTGCTGCTTCGCAGCCTGCATGACCGGCGCCTACTACTACGGCATCCACATATTCTTCTACAACTGGCATATGATTCTCCCTTATTTACCCATACAGAATTTGCTGAAGATCTCATTGACCAGATCTTCCCCTACGGATTCTCCGGTAATACTTCCCAATGATTCATATGCATCCATCAGATCAATGGAATAAAAATCTTCCGGCATTCCAAGGGAAATGCTCTCCTGTACTTTTTTCAGACTTTCGCCCGCCTCTTCCATCGCGCGTTTTTGACGGGCATTGGTCAGATATACTTCCTCATTAAATGATACTTTTCCCGATAAAAACATGGATTCCAACAGATCTGCAAGCTCATCAATTCCTGTTTCCATTCTTGCAGAGATGCAGACTACCGGCTTATGCAGTCTCTCTTTCACCATTTCCGGCGTAGTCACCATAGACAGATCTGTCTTGTTCAATAACACGACCACATTCTGATCTTTCAGGAAGGAAATAATTTCATCATCATTTTCATCCAGATTCGTGGAACTGTCAACTACATATAGAATTAAATCTGCCTGATCCGCTGCTTTTCTTGCTCGATCCACACCGATTTTTTCCACCACATCTTCTGTCTGACGAATGCCCGCTGTATCCACCATACAAAGACTTAATCCACGGATCTGAATCTGTTCTTCCAAAGTATCTCTGGTTGTTCCAGCAATATCTGTTACGATTGCACGCTCATCTCCGGCCAGAACATTCAAAAGAGAAGATTTACCGGCATTTGGCTTTCCAATGATAACCGTCTTGATTCCTTCCCGCAGTACTCTTCCATCTTCCGCATTTATCAACAGTTTCCGAATTTCATCAGATAAGTTATCCACCTTTTTACCAAGCTCTTCTGGATAACCATCCAGGCTTATATGTTCCGGATCATCCAGGGCCGATTCAATAAATGCAATCTCATAGAGAACTTTTTCCCTTATTTCCTTAATCTTTCTCATGACAGAACCACTTAACTGACTTACTGAACTCTTCAATGCATATGCATTTTTTGATTCGATCACATCCATGACTGCTTCTGCCTGGGACAGATCAATTCTGCCATTTAAAAATGCCCGTTTTGTAAATTCTCCCGGCTCCGCAGCTCTCGCACCATTTCTCAGGACCAGTTCCAGGATCTTTTTCATAACAAAGACGCCACCATGACAGTCGATTTCCACCGTATCTTCTGCCGTATAACTATGGGGTCCTTTCATCAAAAGTACAATTACCTCATCCAGTGTTTCTTTCCCATCCATAATCGTTCCATAGTGAATGGTATAAGTCTCCTGTTCAGAAAGTCTTTTATCTTTTTTATGAGGTCTGAATATTTTCTCCGCTACAGCAAATGCATCAGAACCGCTGATTCTGATGATACCAATGCCGGAACTTGTCATACCCGTAGCGATTGCAGCAATTGTATCATTATATAACATAGAAAAACTCCTCTGTTTTACTGCTGGTTTCCAGAAAAAGAAAGAGGACGCTTATTCGCGTCCTCCGGTTCTTTTCTCAAAGTGACTGTTTCTTGAACCGCCACGGCTGTTGCCATATCGACGACGGTTGTTATTATGATTATCACGAACCTTTACTCCGTCTTTCAAGGTAACTACCACTTTACGGAACGGCTCTTCTCCTTCGCTGTGAGTCTCCACATAGCGATCTGCCTGTAATGCAGAGTGGATCACTCTTCTCTCGTAAGGATTCATCGGCTCAAGAACAACTGCTCTTCCGGTTCTTCTTACTTTGGAAGCAATATTCTTTGCCAGGTTCTCAAGAGTATCTTTTCTTCTCTGACGATAGTTCTCAGTATCCACTTTTACACGAACATATTCTTCTTCACCCTTGTTTGCAACCAGGCTTGCAAGATACTGAAGAGAATCCAGTGTCTGTCCTCTCTTACCAATCAGCACACCCATGTCTTCACCGGACAGATCAACGTTCATGGTATTTTCTTCTTTATTCTCAGTAATCTCGATCTTTGCATCGATCTGCATTGCTGCGAATACGTCTGCCAGAAACTCTTCCACACGATCAACCGTTTCCATCAGCTTGCGAGCTTTGATCTTTGCTGGTTTGCTTCCGATTCCAAGGAATCCGCTGCTTCCTTTTTCAAGGATCTCATAATCAAGCTTATCAGAAGTAGTCTCAAGCTTAATTGCTGCTTCCATAACGGCATCTTCAACTGTTTTTCCAGTAAACTCTCTGTACTCCATACCGATTTATCCCCCTATTTTTTTGACTTTTCGTTATATTTAGCAACCATAGCTGCTTTAGAAGCAAGACTTCCTGGCTTATCTGCGTTCTTATAATAATTGGTAGACGCTTCCATTGCCTCTTTACGTTCTTCTTCTGTCATATGTTTTTTTGTCTTGTCAATTGCTTTCACATTGGTCTTAGCAATATCATTTACTTTCTGAGGCGGAAGACCATTCTTCTCTCTCAGACGGATATTCTTTTCCATGTTGGCTTTCATGATCGCGTCAATATCAAGCTTATCCAGATGTTTATTGATAGCCCACTGCTGAATACCTCTTACAACAGCACCCATGATCCAGTACAGACCCATACCAGCAGGAAGAGTCAGACAGAACCATGCAGACATGAGCGGCATCATCATGTTCATGGACTTCATAGTATTATCCATATTAGAATCACCTGCAGACTGCTGCGGCATCATCTTAAAGTTGAGCCACTGAGTCAAAGCAGCAAGCACCGGTACAAGAATTGCTCCAAGTACCATCAGAAATGCACCAGTGGAAATACCAGCCTTGATCATATTCATCGGTGAGTTCGAAATATTGATCAGAATAAAATCATTCATATGATTGATGGATGCATGTGTAGTATCGATCAGACTATCCATCTCAGGAAAATGATCAGCCAGCATCTGCCAGGTTGCTTTTCCTGTCTCCTGCAGACGATACAATACATCAATGATCGTATTCTGCTGAGCAAAATCTTTCCCAACATATGCACTCATTGCGCCGTTCTTTGCCAGTTCCTGCATAAAATCAGAACCGCCAGCTGCAAGGATCTGAGAAGAAAGCTCTGTAAATACTTCTTTTACACCACTTACATATGCCGGCACTCTCATGATTACCTGATACAGTGCAAGCAGGATCGGCATCTGAATCAAAAGCTGTACACAGCTTCCCGTCGGAGATACGCCGTATTTTGCATAAACAGCTTTTGTCTCCTCATTCATTGCCATCATAGAAGCTTCATCTTTTTTATTTTCATACTTCTTTCTGATTGCAGTCAGCTCCGGATTCATCTTTGCAGAGAATTTAGAGAATTTCTGCTGCTTGATGGTAAGCGGCAGCATCAGAAGATAAATAATAATCGTAAATAAGATGATACACAGACCAATATTCTGTATACCAAATACGCCATCCAGAAAATTAAATAATGCGTTCATGATCCATCCCATGAGCTTCGCAACATCCCCAATAATTGGCGTACCGTTCTGTGTTAATAAAATACCTGTCAAAATAGTCCTCCTTCAATTATGGTACCGGATCATAACCTCCCCTGGAAAATGGATTACATCTTAAGATCCGCCATAGTGCCAATAAACCGCCCCTGACTGCTCCGTACTTCTGGACTGCCTCCAGACCGTACTGTGAGCAGGTTGGATAATAAGGGCATTTTGTGCTTTTTAACGGTGATAAATATTTTTGATAAAATCGAATCAGATAGATTAATATCGTTTTCATTTTAATACACCTTGAAGTTTTCCCAAGTGAAGCAGCGCACTGGTAATCTCCTGACAGGAACAATTCACTGCATTCTTTCTTGTGACGACTACCATGTCCAAACCACTATTGAACATGTCTTCCTGTAGTCTGTAGCTTTCCCGGATCAGCCGGGCCATTCTGTGTCGGACAACACTGTTGCCTACCTTTTTGCTGACTGATATTCCCAGTCGATTGCGCTCTGTCTGATTTTGAAGCACATACAGAACAAGATAGCGGTTTGCATAGGACTTTCCTTCTCTGTACACCCTCTGGAAATCAGAATTTCGTTTCAGCGACTCTGAAAATTTCATCCGTTCTCCTTATAAAAGCCTAGAAGAAAAGGCCACAAATATGCGGCCTACGCTGATAACTGCTTTCTTCCTTTTAATCTTCTAGCTGCTAAAACTTTTCTTCCGCCTGGAGTACTCATTCTAGCTCTGAAACCATGAACTTTCGCTCTGGAACGTTTCTTGGGCTGAAATGTCATTTTCATAATGCGGGCACCTCCTTACTTTTCCCAATCTTCCATATGTTAAAAAACACTATTTCAAGTATACTCATAGAATCCTTGTAAGTCAAGCTATTTTCGCATTTTTTAAGGCAAAAAAAGTTATACACAGTAATGTGGATAAAATGTGGATAAATGGTGGATATGTCTCTTTCCAGCCTTTTTTGTTATTGATATTTTCCCCGGATTATTATATTATTTAGTTTGAGAGATTAGCTAAATATATATAGATGCAGGAGATAAGGTATTATGGATACGCAATTGGAGCTCTTAAAAGAAAAATGGGATAAGATCCTGGAATCGATCCGCGACGATAACGAATTATCGAACGTGGCTTTCAAAACATGGCTTCTTCCCCTGAAAGTGTTCCGTATAGAAGGCAATATACTGAAGATCACAGCACCATTTGAACAGGCAGCCACATATGTGGAAAATAAATATAAGACCTTTCTCTATGTAGCTGTAGCAGAAGCCATGGGCGAGGAATACGAGATCAGGATCATCACAGAAGATGAGGCCCTCAAAGAAAAACCATTAGAACCGGAAACACCGAAAAAGGCAGCGGCAGCTCCCGCTCCTAAGGTTGCTGAAGAACAGAAGACCAATCTGAATCCCAGATATACCTTTGACACCTTTGTCATCGGCAGCAATAACCGGTTTGCCCATGCCGCAGCGCTGGCAGTTGCGGAATCTCCGGGTAAAGAATATAATCCGCTGTTCTTATATGGAGGTGTTGGACTGGGTAAGACCCATCTGATGCATTCCGTTGCCCACTATATCCTTCAGCAGGACCCTACAAAGAAAGTCCTCTATGTGACATCTGAAGTATTTACCAATGAACTGATCGATTCCATTCGTAACGGAAATAACAACAGTATGACTGCTTTCCGTGAAAAATACCGGAATATTGATGTCCTGCTGATTGACGACGTTCAGTTCATTATCGGAAAAGAAAGTACCCAGGAAGAATTCTTCCACACATTTAATGCACTGCACAGTGCAAATAAACAGATCATCATCTCCAGTGACCGTCCGCCAAAAGATATGGAAACACTGGAAGCCAGACTCCAGTCCAGATTTGAATGGGGTCTCATTGCTGATATTTCCTCCCCTGATTACGAGACCAGAATGGCGATCCTTCGTAAAAAAGAGGAGCTGGACGGCTACAATATTGATGATGAAGTCATCCGTTATATTGCAACAAATATCAAATCCAATATCCGTGAGCTGGAAGGTGCCCTTAACAAGCTGGTTGCTCTGTCCAATCTGGAAAAAAGGGAAATCAATATTTCCATGGCAGAAGAGGTATTAAAAGATATTATCTCTCCGAACCAGAAACGTGAAGTGACTCCTCAGGTCATTCTTGAAGTGGTTGCTGAACATTATGGCATCTCTGTCAGCGATATCATTGGTGGTAAACGTAATGCTGAGATCGTCACACCTCGTCAGGTCGTGATGTACCTTTGCCGTGAGATCACAGATACTCCATATAAAGCAATCGGTATTCTGCTTGGTAACCGTGACCACTCTACGATCATCAACGGAGATGGTAAAGTTCGTAAACAGCTTCAGGCAAACGATGGAAGCTTAAAGAACAACATTGATATTATACGCAAAAAACTGAGCTCATAAACACCTGTGTGGATATGTTGATTTCGTGTTTTCTATATAATAGGAAAAAACTCATATCCATTATAAACATTTTAATGTGAATATCATGTAGATAATATGTGGAAAAGTTTATAACATTTTCGAGGATGTTGAAAACAATCCGTTTTTAAACATGCCTCAGGGTATATTTCCACATGGTTTCATTTTTATTTTTTGCTTTATCCATAAGGCTTTTTGGACTTATGCACAAATCCACAGCCCCTATTACTAATAAGACTGATTTACACCCTAAAATAAACGGACACAACCACGAAAGGAGTTATACACATGAAATTGACCTGTTCAAAAGCGAATCTGCTGAAGGGAGTTAATATTGTATCCAAGGCAGTTCCTTCTAAAACAACAATGTCGATTCTGGAATGCATTCTGATCGACGCTTCTACTAATGAGATTAAATTTACTGCTAACGATATGGAACTTGGTATTGAGACAAAAGTAGAAGGTACAATTGCAGAAAAAGGAATTGTTGCCATTGATGCAAAAGTATTTTCTGAGATCGTCCGAAAACTACCGGACAATGATGTTACCATCGAAAGCGATAAGAACTTCCAGATTTCTATTAATTGTGAGAAAGCAAATTTTCATATTTCTGGAAAATCAGGAGAGGACTTCTCCTATCTGCCTTACATTGAGAAAACGGATTATCTGACCCTTTCTCAGTTTACGCTGAAAGAGCTTATCCGTCAGACCATCTTTTCTATTGCAGATAATGAGAACAACAAGCTGATGACCGGTGAACTTTTTGAAGTTCATAATAATGAGCTGAAAGTGGTATCTCTGGATGGACACCGTATTTCTATCCGTAATGTACAGTTAAAAGAAGATTATCCGGATCACAAAGTAATCGTTCCAGGTAAATCATTGCAGGAGATCAGCAAGATTTTATCCGGTGAGACGGAAGATGAAGTACGCATCTTCTTTACTGGAAATCATATTGTGTTCGAGTTTGATGCAACAACGGTTGTATCCAGACTGATCGAAGGTGAGTATTTCAAAATTAATCAGATGCTTTCCAGCGATTATGAAACTAAATTTATTATCAATAAAAAAGAACTTCTAAGCTGTATCGACCGTGCAACTCTTCTGGTAAAAGAAGGAGATAAAAAGCCGATCATTTTAAGAATCAGTGATGACAACATGGAGATCAATATCCAGTCTCAATTAGGTTCTATGCAGGAAGATATTGATATTGAAAAAACAGGAAAAGACATTATGATCGGATTCAATCCAAAGTTCCTGATCGATGCACTTCGTGTCATTGATGATGAAAATGTGACTATTTATATGGTGAATCCAAAAGCACCCTGCTACATTAAAGATGATGAGCAGAAATATGTATATCTGATCCTGCCTGTAAACTTTAATACTGCAGTAAACTAGAAGGAGACAGATATGTCAGAGATTAAATTGAGAGAAGATTATATTAAACTTGGCCAGGCACTGAAAGCTGCCGGTTCTGTAGGTTCTGGCGTGGATGCAAAGTTTGTGATCCAGGATGGACGTGTCAAAGTGAATGGCGAGACGGAATATCAGAGAGGAAAGAAACTTTATGATGGTGATGTGATTACCTATGAAGGCGAGACCATCAGAATCGTAAAGTAATGGTTGCATGCAGTTATGGTCATAAAATCCATAAGTCTTCAAAATTACAGAAATTACAGAACACTGAGTCTGGATTTTGATCCGGATACGAATATTTTTTATGGCGATAACGCACAGGGAAAGACCAATATTCTGGAAGCAGTCTATGTGAGCGGCACCAGTCGTTCACATAGAAGTTCAAAAGACAGAGAACTGATCTGTTTTTCTGAAGAAGAAGCCCACATTTGTACTGTGTTTGAAAAAAAAGGGATTCTTCATAAAATCGATATGCATTTGCGGAAAAATAAAACAAAAGGCATTGCCATTGATGGTGTACCGATCCGAAAAGCGAGTGAACTGTTCGGATTGATTCATTTTGTGTTTTTTTCGCCGGAGGATCTTAGTATTATAAAAAATGGCCCGGCGGAGCGGCGGCATTTTTTAGATTCAGAATTATGTCAACTTGATAAAGTCTATCTTTATCAGTTGTCTAATTATAACAAAGTGGTATTGCAGAGAAATAAGCTATTAAAAGAACTATATCTCCACCCGGATTATCGGGAAGTGCTGGATGTGTTGGACATGCAGCTGGTTCAGTATGGGTCTGCGCTGATACAAAGAAGACAGACATTTGCAGAAGAACTGGGGGAGATCGTTCATCGGATCCATAGTCAGTTGTCCGGCGGACAGGAAGAGATGGAGCTGAAATATGAGCCAAACGTGACGGTAGATGCATTTGCCCAGATGCTTTTTGCAAACAGAGAGCGGGATATGCGTCTCAAAACCACGGCCACGGGACCTCACAGAGATGATATTTCTTTTGTGGTAAATGGCGTGGATATCCGTAAATTTGGTTCCCAGGGGCAGCAGCGAACAGCTGCATTATCACTGAAACTTTCAGAAATAGAGCTGGTAAAGAGGCTGATCGGGGATACTCCGGTCCTTTTGCTGGATGATGTATTGTCTGAACTTGACAGTGGACGGCAAAACTATTTATTGAACAGCATTGAAAATATACAGACATTGATCACATGTACCGGTCTGGACGAATTTGTTAATCACAGATTCTCCATTAACCGGATCTACAAAGTAACTGATGGAAGTGTAACTGTGGAAAATAAACAGGAGGCAGATAGATGAGTACAGAATACGGAGCAGATCAGATTCAGATATTGGAAGGACTTGAGGCGGTCAGAAAAAGACCTGGTATGTATATTGATGATACTTCCTTCCGGGGACTGCACCATCTGGTGTATGAGATCGTAGATAATTCCATTGATGAGGCACTGGCTGGATATTGCACTCATATCCAGGTCACGATCCACAAGGATAATTCTATCACTGTGGAAGATGATGGACGTGGAATTCCAACAGGCATCAACCATAAAGCTGGAAAACCTGCAGTTGAGGTGGTATTTACTGTTCTTCATGCGGGAGGAAAATTCGGCGGTGGAGGATACAAAGTATCCGGAGGACTTCATGGCGTTGGAGCATCTGTTGTAAATGCACTGTCTGACTGGCTGGAAGTTACAATTTACAGTGAAGGTAAGATCTATCGTCAGAGATATGAGAGAGGAAAAGTGTGCTATCCGCTGGAAGTAGTTGGAACCTGTCTGCCAAGCAAGACTGGTACATCTGTAAGCTTCCTGCCTGATAAGACCATGTTTGAAGTGACAGAGTATGATTTTAAGACTCTGCAGACCAGACTGCGCGAGATGGCATTTTTGACAAAGGGACTGAAGATCACGCTGACAGATGAGCGTGAGGATCCGGTGCGTTCCAAAATCTATCATTATGAGGGCGGTATTCAGGAATTTGTTCAGTATCTGAATAAGAGCACCACTCCACTGTATGACGATATTATTTATTGTGAAGGGATAAGAGATGGTGTGCAGGTGGAGGTTGCATTCCAGCATAATGATTCTTATTCTGAGAATTGTTATAGTTTTGTAAATAACATCAATACCCATGAAGGCGGTACCCATCTGGCCGGCTTTAAAAATGCAATTACTAAGACATTTAATGATTATGCAAGAAAGAATAAACTGCTCAAAGACAGTGAGAACAATCTGTCCGGTGATGATATCCGTGAGGGATTGACTGCTATCATCAGTGTCAAGATCAGTGAGCCACAGTTCGGTGGTCAGACAAAACATAGTCTTGGAAACACAGAAGCAAGAGCTGCAGTAGATGGAGTGGTCAGTGAACGTCTGACAGTTTACCTGGAGCAGAATCCACAGGTAGCTAAGCTGATTCTTGAAAAATCCATTCTGGCACAGCGTGCAAGAGAAGCAGCAAGAAAAGCAAGAGAACTGACCAGAAGAAAATCTGCTCTGGATGGATTTGCACTGCCCGGAAAACTGGCAGACTGTTCAGACAAAGATCCGTCAAAATGTGAGATCTACATCGTAGAGGGAGATTCTGCAGGCGGTTCTGCAAAGACGGCGCGTAACCGTATGACGCAGGCAATCCTTCCACTTCGTGGTAAGATTCTCAATGTAGAAAAAGCAAGACTGGATCGTATTTACGGAAATGAAGAGATCAAATCTATGATCACTGCATTTGGTACTGGTATTCATGAAGATTTTGATATCAGTAAACTTCGGTATCACAAGATTATTATCATGACCGATGCCGATGTGGATGGTGCCCATATCAGTACATTACTGTTGACGTTCCTGTATCGTTTTATGCCGGAACTGATCAAACAGGGATATGTATACCTGGCGCAGCCACCTCTGTACAAAGTAGAGAAAAATAAAAAAGTATGGTATGCATACAGTGACGAAGAATTGAATAACATCCTTACCGAGATCGGCCGTGATCAGAATAATAAGATCCAGCGTTATAAAGGTCTTGGAGAGATGGATGCGGAGCAGTTGTGGGAGACCACTATGGATCCGGAAAAACGAATTCTTCTGAAAGTAACCATGAACGAAGAAGAATCTTCAGAGATCGACCTGACATTCACCACATTGATGGGCGATAAGGTAGAACCGCGTAAGGAGTTCATCGAAGCGAACGCAAAATATGTGAAGAATCTGGATATTTAACGGATATGGGGAGTAAATGATGGAAGATAATATTTTTGATAAGATTCATGAAGTAGACTTAAAGGAGACCATGGAGACCTCCTATATCGATTATGCCATGAGCGTTATTGCGGCCCGTGCTCTTCCAGATGTAAGAGATGGACTTAAGCCAGTACAGCGTCGAGTGCTGTATTCTATGATCGAGCTGAACAACGGACCTGACAAGCCACATAGAAAATGTGCACGTATCGTCGGCGATACCATGGGTAAATACCATCCTCATGGAGACAGCTCTATCTATGGAGCACTTGTTAATATGGCACAGGACTGGTCCACCAGATATCCTCTGGTAGACGGTCATGGAAACTTTGGTTCTGTGGATGGAGACGGCGCGGCGGCCATGCGTTATACAGAGGCACGTCTGAGCAAGATTTCCATGGAGATGCTTGCAGACATCAATAAAGATACCGTTGATTTTGTACCGAACTTTGATGAGACGGAGAAAGAACCGTCTGTATTGCCGTCCAGATTTCCAAACCTTCTGGTAAACGGAACGTCTGGTATTGCAGTTGGTATGGCAACCAATATTCCGCCTCATAATCTTCGTGAGGTTATTGGTGCTGTTGTGAAGATCATTGATAACCGGGTAGAAGAGGACAGAGATACCTCAATCGATGAAATCCTTGATATTGTAAAAGGACCGGATTTCCCGACAGGTGCGGAGATTCTTGGTACTTCCGGTATCAATGAAGCATACAGAACCGGCCGGGGCAAGATCCGCGTGCGTTCTGTGACCAATATCGAATCCATGGCAAACGGTAAGAATCGTATTGTTGTTACAGAGCTTCCGTTTATGGTAAATAAAGCCCGTCTGATCGAGAAAATCGCGGAGCTGGTAAAAGATAAAAGAATTGATGGCATTACTCACATTGCGGATGAATCCAGCCGTGAAGGAATGCGTATCAATATTGAGCTCAGAAAAGATGTGAATCCAAATGTGATCCTGAATCAGCTGTATAAACATACCCAGCTGCAGGATACCTTTGGCGTGATCATGCTGGCTCTGGTAAATAATGAGCCAAGAGTACTGAATCTTCTTGATATGTTAAAGTATTATCTGAGACACCAGGAAGATGTAGTTACCAGAAGAACCAAATATGAGTTAAATAAAGCGGAAGAGCGTGCCCATATTTTAAAAGGTTTGCTGATCGCTCTTGATAATATCGACCGTGTCATCGAGATCATCCGCGGATCTGCCAATGTGCAGGATGCAAAGGCTTCCCTGATTGAAGAGTTTGCACTGGATGATGTACAGGCTCAGGCAATTGTAGACATGCGTCTGCGTGCACTGACAGGTCTGGAACGTGACAAGATCGAGAAAGAATATGCAGAATTGATGGCTCGTATTGAATATTTGAAAGAGATCCTGGCAGATGAAAAAAAATTGCTGGGTGTGATCAAAGAAGAGATCACTCTGATCTCTGATAAATATGGGGATGATCGTCGGACCAAGATTGGCTATGATGAGTTTGATATCAACATGGAGGATCTGATCCCTGTCAGCGATACAGTCATTACCATGACACATCTGGGATATATTAAGAGAATGACTCCGGATAATTTCCGCAGCCAGAACAGAGGTGGAAAAGGAATCAAGGGTATGCAGACATTGGACGAAGATTTCATTGAAGAAATCTTTATGTCAACGACCCATAATTATTTGATGTTCTTCACCAGCTTTGGAAGGGTATATCGTATGAAAGCATACGAAATCCCGGAAGCAGGAAGAACCGCAAGGGGTACTGCGATCATTAACCTTTTACATCTGCAGCCAGGCGAGAAGATCAGTGCGGTGATACCGATCAAAGAGTGGAATGATGACGCTTATCTGGTAATGGCTACAAAGAATGGCGTGATCAAGAAGACGCCAATGTCTGATTATAACAATATCCGTAAGACAGGTCTGCAGGCAATTGTACTTCGTGACGATGATGAACTGATCGAAGTAAAAGTAACAGATGGTGAGCGTAAGATCATCCTGGTGACTGAGAATGGTATGAGTATCTGTTTTGATGAAAAAGATATCCGTATTACAGGAAGAGTCTCTATGGGTGTTATTGGTATTAAGCTGGATGAAGGCGATGAAGTGGTTGCCATGCAGCTTGATATTCAGGGAGAATATCTTCTGATCGTATCAGAAAATGGTCTTGGAAAGAGAACTCTGATCTCTGAGTTCCATCCACAGAACCGTAATGGTAAAGGTCTGAAATGCTATAAGATCACAGAAAAGACAGGTAAAGTCATTGGTGCCAAGGCAGTCAATGAAGATGATGAGATTATGATGATCACCAATGAAGGTATTGTTATCCGTACAGACTGTGCAAGCATCTCTGTATTGAAGAGAATCACATCTGGTGTGAAATTGATGCATGTGGATTCTGAGAATGGTATTAAAGTAGCTAATATTGCAAAAGTGCGGGAACAGGTCCGCGCTGATCAGGAAGAGCAGGTGGAATCAGATGAAGAGAATCCTTCTGATGGTATGTAGAAACATATTCATTGTTCCATGGTTATATCTGAAACTCTGTTGGTATGCAAGTCATACCAACAGTATCCCTGTGGAAAAGAAAATGGCATTGTTGAAAACTATCGTTGGATATGCCAACCGTGGTGGAAATGTAGAGATCAAAGCCTATGGAGTAGAAAATATTCCATCAGAAGGCAGTTTTATGTTCTTTCCAAATCATCAGGGACTGTATGATGTGCTGGCAATGATTGAGACATCTCCCAGATTCTTTTCGATTGTCGCTAAGATAGAGCTCATGAAGATCGGATTTTTAAGAACGGTGTTCAAGGTAATGGGTGCATATGCAATCGATCGTGAGGATGTCCGTCAGTCCATGAAGGTGATCCAGAGTGTCAGTGAAGATGTGAAGAATGGAAAAAGTTTCTTAATCTTCCCGGAAGGCACCAGATCCAGAAATGGAAATGAGATCGGTGAGTTCAAGGGAGGTTCCTTTAAGAGTGCCACAAAAGCAAAATGTCCGATCGTACCGGTTGCAATTATCGATTCTTATAAGGCATTTGATACAAAGTCTATCGAAAAGGTAACGGTTCAGGTACATTATCTGGAGCCTTTATACTATGATGACTACAAGATGTTGAAGACTCACGAGATCGCAGAAATTGTTAGTGAAAAAATTAAAAAAACGATTGACAATTACACAAAGTGTTAGTATAATAGTCAATGCGCTACGGAAATAGCGAATTGGAGAAATACTCAAGAGGCTGAAGAGGCGCCCCTGCTAAGGGTGTAGGTCGGGCAACCGGCGCGAGGGTTCAAATCCCTCTTTCTCCGTTCTTTTTCATGGACAACCACTTAAAAAACTTTTTAAAAAAAGTTAAAAAAGTTGTTGACAAAAAGAAAAAGAAGTGTTAAGATATCAGAGTTGCTGCTGAGGCAACGAGATAGAACATGAACCTTGATAATTAAATAGTGCTTTGAA
>QUJQ01000006.1:203371-259100 GCA_003480725.1 Clostridiaceae bacterium AM27-36LB | reverse complement strand
ATAACAGGTTCGGTCAGCGCCGAACAGTTTAATTACGCGACCTCGTGTCGCGCATAGGCCAGCGGATTGTAGTGCATGGATTTTGAAAAGTCGATACTGTTGAACACCCGCACCCTGTATTTCTCCCGTTGCAGAAACCGCCCGCACTGGTCGAGAGTGCCGCCCTTCGGGTCTACCACCACATACGAGGAATGGGCTTGAAGGAGCTGCGGGGTCAACCAGAACCTTGTCTTTCCCGAGCCGGACGATCCGATGACACAGGCGTTTAGGTTCCGGGCATTGGCGGGTATCTTTGGACGGGTGTTCATGGTAAGGAACTCCGTCCCGGTCAGAATGACATTGTTCTGAAATTTAGGGTCAACAAATGGCTTTATATCTTCCTTTGTTCCAAAGCGGGCGGTGCCGTACTCCGCATCCCGCCGGAATTTTTTCGCCTGCCTGATCTTTGACTGTATCAGCAGATACATCCCAGCCGCACCGGCAAGGCCCACCAGCAGGTCAATACCTCCCAGCCCCGGCCAGTAGGTTTCAAAGGCTTTGGGGAAGGTATCAAGCATCCCCATGAGCTTTGTCCCGAAGTCTGTGCCGGGGGCGATCCGGTAGGCCGTCCCGATTTTGGAGAAAAACCAGAACACAAAGAGGTACGGCAGGTTTGGGAGCACATATTTTCTGATCTTGTCACTCAACGTCCGTCCTTCACCGCCTCTCTGGTCCGCTGCTTTTCCTTTGCCTGCGTCCTGATCTGCTCCGTGAATTTCCGAAGCTGGCCGAGGATGGAAGCCTTGTCCTGCTCTTTGTTCAGCACCTTTGCGCTGTACTTCTGGAAGGCCGCCGTGATAGCGTCCGCCTGATTGGCTTTGAAGAACAGCAGGTAATGACCGGGGCTCACTTTATGGAAAGCGTAGTCCACATAGAACTCCTTTGCGATCCGGTCAAAATCCTTTGGGGCTCCCACATAGGGCATGGCGCTTTTGCCGCCATAGTGGTTCATCAGCTTTTTTACACTCTGGCGTCCCTGCGGGGTCAGCGCCTTCCGGTGGTGCTTTTGCAGCGCCCGCGCTACCTTCCCAAGAGCGGCAGCCAGCACTTTTCCCGTGAGCTTCGTTGTCCTGATTGAAAGGGCAACCGTTTTTTGGTTTACTTCTTCCTGCATAAAACCTCCTTTCCGTCGGGGTTCCCGCTATCCGGGAGGCCCCCGTACAATCTCGGGGAACAGAAAACCTCGGGCCAATGTGGCCCGAGGCTTACCGCTCGGCATCTCTGCCGGACGGAGCTTTCTTTTCCGGCTCCGTCTGGACTTTTTCGCCCTGTTCCCGCATGGTCTGCAAGATAGAGGGCTTCTTTTGAAGCCGGGAGGGCTTTTCGCCGGACAGCGGCTTGATACATTCCAGACGGTCAGCCGCCCGGATGGCGTTGTCTGTGAGCTGCCTCTGCCATGCGCCCACGCTGGGAGCCCAACGAAAGCCGCTGCTTTTCAGCTCGGCCCGGGTGTCCGCGTCAGGCTTTCCGTCAAAGAACACCTGCAAGCGGTTGTCCTCCCGGTTCATTTCCACACGACCCCCATCGAACTCCCAGCCGGAAAATTCCTGCTGTGCCTGTTTGGAAAGCTGTTCGATACGGGCCTTTACCCGGCGGATCTCCGCATTGTTGTTGGTTAGCTGGTAGCTTTCAAAGGGCCTCGGGTCGCTTCGCCAACTTGACGCCATGCTTGCTTTCAGCTTTTCAATCTGGTCCAGCGACAGCAGCGCACAGCCGTCCAGCTTGCCATGCTTGCGGTAATAGGCGTTGACCTCCTTCATAATGAGCTGGGAGCGTTCCAGCCCGTCCAGCTTCTTCTGGAGCTTTTCAATCGCTGCCGGGTCATCGGCGCTGATCCCGCCCATGCCGGTGCTGCGTATCTTATCCAGCAGCCCTTGAATATGCCGCCATTCCTCCATGTTGCTGTCCCGCGCCCGGTTCTGTTTTTCCTTCTTTCCCACCGGGAAATTGGCAGGTCCGGCGATCATCACAGAGGGAACCCTTGCGTCAATGGCAAAGCCCTGGTTCATGTTTTCGGCCAGCTTGCGGGCGTAGGTGTCTAACAGATGGTCGATCTTCTCATGGTACATGGGGTCCACCCGGGATTTCTGCTGTTCCGCTATGGCGGCGGCCTTGTCCACCATTGCCCGGTATTCCGCCGTTGCGCTCCCTTCCTTGTAGTCGGAAAAGCTGTTCATTTCTTTTGCCCGGCGGGCGGCCCCTTCATTGATAGGGTAATAGTTGATGGTATGCACCTCCTTCATGCTTCGGGCCATGCTGGCCCGAAGTCTTACCGTTCTTCATGGGAAGTCTCCGTCTTGTCCTTTTTCGGAGCGGGTGGGGCTTCTTGAAACCGTTTGAGTGTAGCGAGAATGGAGTGGACAGGCTCGGCCTTTTCAGGATAGGCAAATATCCGGTGTTCCGGCGGAATGTCCTGCGGCCCGTGGTAATACTCCTTGAAGCCCTCCGGGACTGCCGACACATACCCACCGGGAGCGAATACGCCGCCCTCGTTGATACGCACATCCCGCCCGTATGCCTCATAATCGAAGTAGTTCTGAATGTGCTCCGGTATGTCGATAGTCCCAAGCTCGTCGGCGTAAAGACGGCCCAGCCCTTCATCATCGGAAATATCCGGGTAAAAGCGGTAAAGGTCAAGGTTCTGCGTCAGGTTTATCAAATCCTTCACGCTCCTTGTGTGGTTTCCCAAGACAAGAGCGGCTTCAAAGGTTTCCAGTCCGCCCTTATCCCGTACTTCCAGCAGGGCGTGGCCCAGCTCGTTCAGCTCGTCGATGTTCTCACATTCGTAGAGATGATCGTAGAGCCCCAGCACATCACTGTCAAAGCTGGTAAAGAACACTTCGCTGTACCGTTTCCCGTCTATCCCGATTTTGGCAAGGGCGGCCTGCAACTCCTGTGTCGTCATGGGGAAATGTACCGTTGTCCCTACCTCGATCCCCATTAAGGGGTACAGGGCTGTATTGGTTATATAGGCTTCAAACATGGGCTTATTCCTCCTTTCCGGCCTGGTCAGCCAGTACCTCATAGATCCCGGCCATAATGTAATCGGCACAAGGGAGGGCAATCGCATTTCCCAGCGCCTTGTAGCGTTGCAGAGGCCGGATCTCCATGCCGTCCGCCCCGTACTTTGTCCAGCCCTCCGGCAGCCCCATCAGCCGTTCACTTTCCGTTTCCGTCAAGAAGCGGATACAGCCGCCCTTCGGGTCGCCCTCATACCAGAAGGCAAAGGGCGTTACATCACTGGCTAAAAGAGTGGGAAAAGGGTCAGTTGGTAATCCGAAGCTGTTTCGGAAGGCCGTTTCTTCCTGCCTTTTTGCCGCTCCCCGCATACGGAAGCACTGAAAGGGGTGGATGACTGGTATCTGCCGCCCTGTTTCAAAAGAAGCTGTTCGATCTCCTTCGGCGGCGGCCCACCCGCCCTCTCCGCAAGGCGGAGGAAGTGGGAGCATTGGACGGGGCTTAAATAGTATGTCTGCGGCACGTCTGCCTCCAAAATCCGCCACGACGAAAATCCGCTGCCTTCGTGCCAGCCTTCGGGAGCCTGCCCAATACTGGGCGTCCATGAGTCGCCAGCACACATCAGGCGTTCCCCCTCGCACCATTCCGGCGTTTCCCCATCTTCCCGAAGGAGGCATTGGAACTTCGGTGTCCGAGAAGGCGGATAAGACGGCTCTAAAGTCCATCCGGTCATTTGTAGAAAACGCTCCCATGACGTTTTCCCAAACAGCGATAGCTGGATATAGGTTATCAGTAGCATCCCTCATTTCCTGTATGATACGAAACGCCTGATAGAACAGGCTTGATTTTGCCCCGGCAAGGCCGGAGCGGTTGCCGATCAGAGAAAGGTTCTGACAGGGGGAACCGAAGGTAATTACATGAACCGGCGGGATTTTCCCGCCGTCCACCTTCGTAATATCCCCCAAATGCACCATGTCGGGAAAGTGCCTTTTGGTTATAGAGATGGGCGCTTTTTCAATCTCACTGGCCCATACCGGACGGATACCGCACCGGGAAGCAGCCAGAGGGAACACGCCAATCCCGTCGAAAAGGCTTCCCAGCTTAATGTCCGGCATGGCCCGGGGTGCCGTGTCCCTTCACGGCAAGCACCCCTTCCAGTGTGGTCGCCGCAATGCCCAGCCGCCCGGCAACCGCAATATCATTTTTTACATCCTCGTCCACAGCGCTGCCGCAGACAATCAGGGTGTGGGAGCGCCGCAGCATATCCCGGCGCATATCAATCCCAGCCTTGTGTTCCTCGGGAACGCTGTCATTCAAAAACAGCGGCAGATACAAGAGCGGGCAGATCGGGGAAAAGCCCGCCTCATAAGCAAGACGGCAGTAGTGGGCCGCCAGCTCCATATCAACATCCGGCTCGCCGCTCCATGCGGCGGTCAGGTATGCTAAAGGTCGTTTCATTGGTTGAGCCTCCATTTCTGTTTTGGTTTAGGGAAAAGCAAGAGTTCGCCCAACCCCTCCGCCCCTTCCCCCGGGAAGGGGAACGGCTCTGGAGAATTTATATCCCCGTCGCTTGACCGGGAAAAAGCATAACCGGGAGAAATCCGTCAAGGGTGCCTCTGGCACCGCCTGCGGCGGCGCTGCCCTTGACTGATTTTCCCGGCTATGCTACGGAATAACTGGCGACGGGGAATCATTTATATCTCCAGAGCTTCGGGGCGCGGGGCAGAGCCCCGCAATCCTCGGGCCATGCTGACCCGAAGTTTGGGCTTACTTTTCCTGTTCGGTTTTCTTCTCCGGCTTTTCATGTTCCTTCTGCTGACCCTTCCAGTCGTCCAGCAGCTTGATGATCTGGTCCTTCATTTCCCTCGGCGTAGTTTCCTTGCCGAAATACTTGCTCAGTTCCGCACCTGTCAAAATCACTTTGTCTACCTCCTTTTTGTCCTCCATCATAATGCCGTCGATCACATCCCCGTTGAGCAGCTTCTTTTCGTCCAGCTCACGCATACGCTTTGCCTGCGCCTGTGAAGGCGAGGACTGCTGGCTGTCAATGGCGACGGCGATATAGTTCTGGTTCTTCTTGCCGATATAGGAAAGCTCCACCGCCGTAGTAAAGCCCAGCTTTTTTTCATCCATCAGCTTCATCAGGTCGGGAACCAGCTCATTGAGCCGGATATACCGCTGCACCTGCTTGACCGCCATCTTATTGCGCTCGGCTACAATTTCGTTGGAGCGTTTTCCTGCGTCCTTCGGGTCAATCTGGCCCGAAGTGCGGGAGCCCTGGTGCTTGATGGCCTCAAGCTGCATTTTCAAGGCTTTGGCCCGCTCACTGGGGAGGATTTCTTCACGCTGGTTGAGATTGTCCTCGACCATCTGCGTGATGGCTTCATCGTCCGTCAGATTGCGAACAATACAGGGCATATCCGCATATCCGGCAAGCTCGCTGGCCTTCTGGCGGCGGTGGCCGGACACGATCTCATAGCCGCCATCCTCACGGGGACGGACGATAGCGGGCTGGGTCACGCCCTTGTCCTTGACGCTGGACACCATAGCCCGCATTTCTTCATCATCCCGAACCTCAAAGGGATGGTTCTTGAAGGCGTGAAGCTCGTTCAGCTTGATATAGACGATCTGTTCCTTGCCCCGGCGTGGTGCATCCTTCGGTTTTTCGGGTTCCTTCGGAGCGGGAGCGGCCTGTACCGTTGGCGCCGTTTTTTTCTCCGGTTCCTTTTTGACCGCATTTTCCGGTTTCTGTGCGGGAGCTTCGGGCTTCGGGGTTGCGGCCTTGTCCTTATCTGCTTTCGGGGGACGGCCCCGGCGCTTCGGCTGTTCCGGCTCTTTGGGTTTTTCCTCCGCTTTCTTCGGAGCCTCCGGCTGCTTTTCCGGTTTTTCCGTTTTTGCCGGGGCAGGCTTTTCCCCGCTGGGAGCTGCCGCCCGTTCCTCGACCTTCTTTTCCTTCATAATTTCAGCGAAGTTATAGACGGAAACCTGCGGGTTCTTTACCTCCGGTTCCGTCTTTTTTTCCGGCTCCGGAGAAACGGAAACCTTCTCCGGCTCTTTTGGGGGAGCGGGAGGCGTTTCCTTGCCCGGCCCGCTATCCGTTACCGGCTGTTCCGGCGTTTTTGTGGTTTTATCATCTGCCATAAGCATTTACCTCCTGTTTTTTGGCATGAAAAAAGAGGCTCAACTTTTCAGTCAAGCCCCCGTGGGAAGTTCCTCCTTTCTCCGCCATGATACAAAAATACCGCCCGTAGTCTCGTTTGGGCGGTACTTTGTGTAAGATTGGCAGTCCATTATTAAGTTTTTTATTATGTTCCCTTTGTACACCGTTGCAAAAAATGGTAAATAACAGACCGGATTTGAGAATAGAATCAGTCTGCGGAACATGATATATTGATTATATTAAAGGACAACAAAAAACAGAAAACGCAAAGGAGAATAAGGCTATGATTAAAGTTACAAGACAGACAGACCCGGAACTTGCGGCACTGGTTGATGAGGAGTTAAATCGTCAGGAACATAATATTGAGATGATCGCATCTGAGAGTACCGCACCGCTGGCAGTTATGGAACTGAGTGGCAGCGTATTTACCAATAAAACACTGGAAGGATATCCGGGAAAGAGATTCCAGGCAGGATCTGAGGTGGCAGATAAAGTAGAGGAGCTTGCATGGAAACGTGCGAAGGAGCTGTTCGGTGCTGAGCATGTAAATATTCAGTCTTACTCTGGATCAACTGCAAACTACAGTGTATTTGCATCTGTTCTGAATCCGGGTGATCTGATCTTAAGTATGCGTCTTGACCAGGGTGGACATCTGACTCACGGTTCACCAGCTAACTGGGTAAGTAAAATCTACAGACATGTATTCTACGGTGTGGATCCGAAGACTGAGCTGATTGATTATGATGAGCTGGAGAAGATCGCAAAAGAGAACAAACCGAAGATGATCATTGCAGGTGCAAGTTCTTATTCCAGACTGATCGACTATGAGCGTATCTCTAAGATCGCTGAAGAAGTTGGTGCATATTTCATGGTAGATATGGCTCACATCGCAGGACTTGTTGCTGCAAAAGTCATCCCGAGCCCGATTCCATATGCAGACTTTGTATCTTCTTCTACAACCAAAACCTTCTGCTCTGCAAGAAGTGGTATGGTATTCTGTAAAGAGAAATATGCGAAAATTCTTGATAAAGGAACTTTCCCTGGAAGCCTTGGCTCTCTGATGTTCAACACTATGGCAGCTAAGACCTGGTCCTTCAAATATGCAGCATCTCAGGAGTTCCATGATATCATGGCCCAGGTTATTGTAAATGCGAAATGCCTGGCAGAAGAGCTTCAGAAATACGGTTTCCGTATTGTCAGCGGCGGAACAGACAACCATCTGTTAGTAGTTGACTTAAGAAGTAAAGGTCTGACTGGTAAGACCATGCAGAATGCACTGGATGCAGTAGGTATCACTGTAAATAAGAACATGATTCCGTTTGATCCGGAGAAACCGGGTGTAACAAGCGGTATCCGTATTGGTCTGACTGCTGTATCACAGAGAGGACTGAAAGAGCCAGAGATCCGTGAGATCGCAGCAATCATCAACCAGGTAGCAGAGGCTCCGGAAGATGAAGCTAACTTAAAGGCATGCAAGGCAAAAGCGGAAGCATTGATTGCAAAATTCCCGCTGTACCCGGCTGGATCTTTTGATGACTGATCAAAAGTAAAATAATGATATAGAAAGAGGGGCTGTACGCGGCTGAATGATTTCAGGGTGTGACAGCTCCTCTTTCATGGTGTATAATAATCACAGGCCAGTTGACAAAAAGGAGAGACTTAATATGCGGGTGCAGGAGACAGATTGGGGATATATTGAATGGATGGAACCGGAATATCCGGGAATGGGATCAGGGGAAGCGTCTCTTCGGACAGGAACCGTCTATGTGGAACCGGGAAAGACCATGCTCCGGCATGTGCATTATGAGGAGCAGTTTGTCTATGTGCTGGAAGGCAGAGGCATTGGTTATATCAATGGAGAGCCACAGATCTTTGAGCCGGGAGCCAGATTCCATATGCCTGCAGGCTGCACGCACGAATTTGTCAACACAGGCGATGTGCCGCTGGTTCATCTGCTGGTGGCAAGTCCGGTATCCATCGATCCGGACAGTCTGATCGATAAGACCAGGCCGCTGCCGGGCAGCAGTGCCAATGATCAGCTCTATGCGGCTGTGGAGGCAGTCCGCACACAGTTTCTGGAGAGTCTGCACATGGCATTTGTGATTCGGAATGCATCTGGTCGTGTCGTATTGAAAAGTGACTATTTTCCAGAACCCTGCATCAAAAAATGCGGGATTGAAAAAGGAAATCAGCCATATTGTCTGAAGCTTGACCAGAATTGTGGGGAAGCATCGGAAAATACATTTGTATGTCCCTGCGGACTGACTATTTTTCAGGTTCCGGTTCTGTGGGATGACAGACTTCTTGGCTGGGTGCAGGGTGGATATATTGTGCAGTCTAACAGCAAGCAATCATCAGAAGAAGTGTATATGTATGATATGCCGGAGAGCGGTAGTTTTGGTATTCTGCAGTTGCTTCGGAAGGTGGCGAAGGCCATACGTAATTTCTGCGAATTTGACCAGTACCGGCGGGAACTATTTGAGACAGAAAAGAATCTGAGTAGCTCGCTGGATATTCAGAAGGATCTGCAGATGCATCTGAAAGATTCCGAGCTTCAGGTGACGGATCTGAAGATCAATAACCATTTTCTGTTCAATACGCTGAACAGTATGGCGGCCCAGGCACTGGAAGGGGGCATGAAACCTCTCTATCAGTCGATCATTGACTTGTCGAAGATGCTTCGCTATTCGGTGCGGATCCGTGGTCGGCAGATTCCGCTGGCGGTGGAGCTTGATTATCTGGAAGCTTATCTGAAGCTGCAGAAACTGCGGTATCCGGTGGGATTTTCTTATAAAATATCCATGGATCCGGAACTGGAGCAGGCCATCGTACCGTTTAATTTCCTGCAGCCTGTGGCGGAAAATGCATTTACCCATGGATTTTCCAATGAAAAAGAGAAAAAACTGACGGTGACTATAAAGGCGGGGCGGAAGCAGATCCATTTTCAGATCTGGAACAACGGTCCGGCGCTGGACGAGGAATGGTACCGGCAGATCGAACTGCAGATTCAGAGTGGCAGCAGTCATGGACTCTCTATGATCTATGAGAAGCTGACCAGCGCTTATGGAGATAACTGTGTCCTGAAATTGCAGGCAGGTAAGACTGGGGGAACGGTAGTGACGATTGAGATCCCTTACAAGAACTGGATAGACGGAGAGGAAGAGGACGATGATTAAAGCTGTGATTTGTGATGACGAGCTGGCTACCAGAAATATTATCTGTCATTTTCTGGAGGAAGAGCAGCTCCCCATTGAGATCGTGGGAAATGCAGAAGATGGGGAGGAAGCGATTCAACTGATTAAAGAGACATCTCCCCGGCTGATTTTTCTGGATATTCATATGCCTCAGAAAAATGGATTTCAGGTGATCGAGGAAGTGTCCAGGGAAGTGGGGGCGCAGATCATTGTGCTGACTGCATTTGCTTCTTTTGAAAATGCACAGCAGGCCCTGCGCCTGGGTGTCAGTGATATCCTGTCCAAACCGGTGGATTTTGAGCAGCTCAAAGCAGCTATCTTTCGTGCAATCGGTTGGAAATTCACGTCCAACGAGACGGTCAATGTAATGTTGGAATATATCCATAATCATTATAATGAAAACATGGAACTGGAGGATCTCTCCAAAGTGACATACAGCACCGAGAGCCATCTGGCCCGGCTGTTCAAGAAGCATATGGGTATTACGATTCTCTCCTATATTCATCAGCTTCGGATCGAGGAGGCCTGTCGCCTGCTCTCCGGTCATGAATGTGATATTCAGGAGGCTTCGTTCCGGGTGGGATATGCAAGCCTCAATAATTTCTATAAATACTTCAAACGCTATGTGGGTATGACACCGGCACAGTTTTTGGAGAAGTAGAAGTGAAATTATTCGCCATTAAGAAGCAGCTGCTTCGCAGAGAAAAAATATCTGTGGAGTGGCTGTTTTTAGTATGATAAAATTGGTTTGGCAATGTTTCACAAAAAATATGAACAAACTGTAAACACCAGTGACATTTTTGAAAATTCCATGTAAGATATATTCATATCATGATCTGATCATTCGATAAGAAATTCCAATGCGAAAATATAGAAAAAGGGGAGGAACACTTTTGAACAGTTTAGGTGCCTCTGTATTAAGTACAGAAGAGGGAAAGGCAAAATATGACCAGACAATGCTTAATGTATTGTCTGATAAGCAGGTTCTTGCGTGGATCTTAAAGCGTTTTGTGAGCGAATATGAGCATCTGCCATTGGAAGAGATTGAAAAAATGCATACCGCATTTTCGTTACTTCAGTGATGAGTTAGGTGTGCAAATTTTTTGGTAGAAAACAGAACGTATGTTTACTTTTTGGAGAACATATGGTATATTATAAACATGGATAAAAATATATTTATTATAAGAGAAAATGATCTTTCATATGGTCGAGGATATGTTTATTCTTTACAGTATCATCTGGTCGGGTGTACCAAATATCGAAAAAAGGTTTTACAGAATGGATTAGATGAAGAGTGTAAAAAGATGTTGTATGAGATTGCAGACGAATACAAATTTCAGATTGTGGCTATGGAGGTTATGCCAGATCATATTCATTTGTTGGTCGACTGCAAACCACAGTTTTATATTTCGGATATGATCAAAATTATGAAAGGAAATCTAGCACGGCAGCTTTTTCTTTCTCATCCGGAATTAAAACGGGAATTGTGGGGAGGACATTTGTGGAATCCGTCATATTGTGCAGTAACAGTCAGTGACCGAAGTAAAGAACAGGTTCTCACTTATATCAAAGGACAGCAAGAAAAAGAAGCAGGAAAGTAAAGAGGTTTTTGATGAAGGTAGTATCCAGCTATGGTGTGGAAATAAAAAAACAGAATATACCGATTCGCCATACGCTGTATATCTATCGCCAAGCAGTCGGATATTTGATCCGTGTATATGAAGAGAGCTGGGAGGAGCTTTCCCGGATTGTCAATCTGCAAAAACGGTTTAATGCAGCGGAGCATCTGGTTCATAGCACAAAGAAAAACCGGGCGAGATATGACTTTGACCAGAAATTTCCAAAGATGCCATCTTATCTTCGCAGATCAGCGATTCAGCATGCGCTTGGAAGTGCGTCTTCATATGAGACAAGACTGGAATTATGGAAGCAAAAGAAACTGACCGGTAAGCCAAAGCTTGTATATGAAAATCATGCAATGCCGGTATTCTATCGGAATGTGATGTACAAAGAAGCAGAAGATCAAACGGATAGAGCTTTCCTGAAATTATATGATGGTCATGACTGGAAATGGTTTTCAGTAAATTTGCTGCATACGGACATGGAGTATCTGCGGGAAAACTGGTCAGGGGTAAAAGCTTCTGCTCCCACACTGGAAAAGAGACATCATAAATATTTTTTGCGGTTCTCATATACAGAGGAAGTTTCTTTATCAAAGAAAGAAGTAAATGAGCAGATTATCTGCAGTGTGGATCTTGGAATCAACATGGATGCGGTTTGTACCATTATGCGTTCAGATGGAACTGTCCTGGGAAGAAAATTTATCAATTTCCCCAGTGAAAAAGACCAGATGTACCGTGTAGTGGGACGAATCAGCAGATTTCAACGGGAACATGGTTCAGGACAGGGACAGAGCAGATGGAATTATGCAAAGAGACTGAACATGGAGCTGTCCCGTAAAGTGGCATCTGCGATTACTACATATGCCCAAAATAACCATGTGGATGTGATTGTATTCGAATATCTGGAGATGAAAGGGAAAGCAGCCGGGAAAAAGAGGCAAAAGCTTCGTTTGTGGAGAAAACGGGATATTCAGAAGTTATGTGAACATCAGGCACACAGGACAGGAATGCGGGTATCCAGAGTATGTGCATGGAATACCAGCAGGCTTGCATATGATGGAACTGGTAAAGTGATACGTGATTCTGAAAATCACAGTCTTTGCACATTTGCGACAGGAAAACGATATCATTGTGACCTGTCAGCAGCCTATAACATAGGAGCAAGATATTTTATAAGAGAACGATTAAAACCCTTATCGGCAACGGTAAGGTCTTCACTGGAGGCAAAAGTTCCTTCAGTGAAGCGTAGAACCTCATGTGTTTATGCAGATCTGCTTTTGCTCAGTGTAGAACTGGGCAGTATGCAGGCGGCATAGATGCAGGCAGATATACAGAGGACTACCTGTGATGTGGGATTCATGCCGTATCCGGTCTGAGTAATGCACGTATCTGTGCAACGTTCTAAGTTACAGGCGTATCCACTGATATTTAGTCTTGCCGCCTAAAGCGGCTGAGAAGCACGTGACTTCCAGTCATGTGAGGTTCACCCTGCAGATTGATGAAAGTATCTGTACCATGTATGAGTATTTTGATATTTTTCTCGGAAGAATGATGATGTGCCGCGGGGCAGCTGAAATCCTCAATATGAAATTCCGGCTGACTGCAAATGGAAGTAAAGTGTTGTAGTGAAAGAGCAAGCCATGCATCTCGCTTTTCCGCACCTTGCGGTGCTTACCGCTGCTTACGCAGCTAAAAAGCTCGATATGCCGCTGCGCGTCATATACCAAAATAATCTGAGGTATGCTTAGGGAAGCAAGCTCCCCCGCATACTTCAGATTATTTTTATGCATGACTTTGAAAAAAATATATAAAACATACTTGACAAATAGGAATTATAGGAATATAATCTGCTTCATAAATAATCCATACTAACTAGATAGGAATACAGAGGAGAAAGATTATGAAAAAGAGAAGAGCGATGATACTTTCCGTGTTGACTGCAGGTGTACTTGCTTTGACCGGTTGCGGAAGCACTCAGAGTGCTGAGACAGATCCGGAAGCGGACAGCACTGTGGTTGAGAATGCGGTTGATGAGCCGAATGTGGCAGACGAGACAGCAGATGCAACGGCATCTGACGGAGATGTGACGACCATTACCTGTGCAACTGATGGACATACCGTAAAATTCTCTTATATGGATGAAAACGGAGAACTGGCAGGATATGAAGCAGATCTTCTTCGTGCAATTGATGAGCAGCTTCCGCAGTATGAATTTAAATTTGAGACCACCGAGTTCGAAAGCATTTTCAATGGTCTGGACACCGGACGCTATCAGCTTGGATTTAACAGCTTAAGTAAAAATGCAACCCGTGAGGAGAAATACATTTTCCCGAAACATTATGACCGTTATGAGGCATCTGGACTTTATGTAAGAAAAGGTCTTCTGGATGAGCATCCGATCAACAGCATCGAGGATCTGGGCGGACTTTCAACGGTAAGTAATGCAAAAGGTGATGCATGGCAGTTGTTCCTGGAGAGATTCAACGAGGAGCATCCAGACAATCCGATCAATATTCAGTATGCAGATGCTGACTGGGCAACCTTTTATATGCAGTTATATCAGGGAAATTTTGATTTCATGATGGGCGGAGAGTCCAGCCTTCAGGTATACAAAGATGAGTACGGATATGATTTTGATTTCGTATCTTTGCCGGATGAGGAAGCAAGCCAGCTGCAGAACCCGAGTACCTGGTTCGTAATCGCGAAGACCGATGAGGGACAGGCACTGGCAGACGCCATTGACGGAGCAATGGAGACATTAAAAGACAACGGAACACTGACAGCACTTTCAGAGAAATACTGGGGTAAAGATTACTCAGGTATCGACCGGGCCGACTGGTAGAAAGTGAAGCGATAACCGGGCAGACAGCGAACAGGATTCGGACGTTCAGGCTGGCTGCCCGGTTCTTTTATGGGAAAGGAGCAAACACATCATGCTGAAATTATTTAAACCTTCCGTTATTCTGGAAGATTTAGGACCGCTGTTACAATATTTGCCGGTGACACTGGGAATCGCACTGGTATCGATCTTCTTCGCATTTCTTCTTGGATTTTTTGTGGCGATGATCAAGATCAATAAAGTGCCAGTGCTGTCTAAGATCGCAGCATTCTATGTATCGTTTACAAGAGGAACGCCGATTCTGGTACAGTTGTATCTGTCCTACTACGGAATCCCGATTTTGCTGCAGTACCTGAATTATTATTTCGGCATGAACCTGAATATCAACAGCGTGCCCAATGTGGTGTTCGTGCTGGTGGCATTTGCATTAAATGAAGGTGCCTATGCTTCGGAAAATATCCGTGCAGCCATTCTCTCTGTTGACAAAGGCCAGCGGGAGGCAGCCCTTTCCATTGGAATGACAACATTTCAGACCTATATACATATCATCATTCCCGAGGCATTGATCGTTGCGATCCCTTCCCTTGGAAATGAATTTATCAACATGATCAAGAGTACATCTCTGGCATTTGTCTGTGCAGTTGTGGAGATGACGGCACAGGGAAAGCTGCTGGCTTCCAGAAATGTGCGGTACTTTGAAATGTATATTGCACTGTCTCTCATCTACTGGGCAGTGACCTTTGTGCTGGCGAGAGCATTTAATTTTGTAGAGCGAAAATTGAAACGAAGTGAAGGGAAGGTGACCAGTCGTGCTTGAGATGAAAGGAATCTATAAAAGCTTTGGAGATACAGAAGTGTTAAAAGGTGTGGATGTTTCTGTGGAAGAGGGCGATATTGTAGGCATCATTGGATCTTCAGGATCTGGAAAATCCACTCTTCTGCGGTGCATCAATTTCCTGGAGCATGCGGATGCAGGACAGATGGAGCTGGACGGTGTTTCCTTCGATGTGAAAAATCCGGGAAAACAGAATATTCTGTACATGCGGCGAAATACCGCCATGGTGTTCCAGCAGTTCAATCTGTTCAAAGAAAAAAATGCCCGTGAAAATGTCATGATGGGTCTGACTCATGTACAGAATAAATCGAAAGAAGAGGCGGCAAAGATCGCGGATGATCTGTTGGACAAGGTGGGTTTGTCTGAACGAAAGGAGTTCTTTCCATCTCAGTTGTCCGGCGGGCAGCAGCAGCGTGTGGCACTGGCCCGTGCAATCGCACTGAACCCGAAAGCAATCCTGCTGGATGAGCCTACTTCTGCCCTTGATCCGGAGATGATCGGTGAGGTGTTGGATGTGATCCGGCAGCTTGCGAAGGAAAAACGAACCATGGTGATCGTTTCTCATGAGATGAATTTTATTTATCAGATCTGTAATAAGGTACTGTTCATGGATGGCGGCGTGGTGCTGGAGTCCGGTACACCGGAAGAGGTATTTGTGCATACAAAGGAAGAGCGAACCAGGCAGTTCTTATCGAGAGTTCATATTTCTGACGGGAAAAAAGGCGAAGAGAAATGAGCGCGGAACGATGGCATTTTCCAAAGCAATCTCCTGCATCCCTTGGAATCGACAGTGCAGGTGTTGAACGTTTTCTGGATGCTCTGGAAAATGAGCACATTGATATTCATTCGTTTCTGATGATCCGTCATGGAAAGCTGGCGGTGGAAGGTTACTGGACACCTTATAGCCCGGACAAGCCGTACACTTTATTTTCTGCATCCAAGACATTTGCGGCCATGGGTGTAGGATTTGCCATACAGGACGGACTGCTTCGGACAGATGATCAAGTTCTTTTGCATTTTCAGGAAGAAGTGGAAGCCATCGGAGCAGACAATATCTGTGAAAATATGAAAAAGGTAACGATCTGGAATCTGCTGACTATGACCGTCGGCTTTGAGGAGGATCCACATGATTTTCCATTTGAAGGAAGGACGGACTGGATTCGTAATTTTCTGACGGCTCGTGTGCCTCATGTGCCGGGAAGCAAGTTCGTGTACAGTACGCATGCATCCTATATGTTGTCGGCGCTGGTACAGAAGGTGACAGGAAAGACGCTCTGGGCATATTTACAGGAAAAATTATTTACACCTCTGGGAATTACCGGTGAATGGTGGGAAGAAAGCCCGCAGCACATCTCAGTTGGCGGCTGGGGACTGATGCTGGTCACTGAGGATTATGCCAAGATTGGTCAGTTTCTTCTGCAAAATGGAAAATGGAATGGTCAGCAGCTTCTGGATGCGGACTGGGTCAGAGAAGCAGTATCCTGCCAGGTGTCCAATCGGGAAAACCCAACACCTAACTCCATGGATGCGCCGGATTTTCAGTCGGGCTACGGGTATCAGATCTGGCGCCTTCGCAAAGAAGATGCCTATATGGCAAGCGGTGGATTTGGTCAGTACGTGATGGTATTTCCGAAAAAGGATGCAGTAGTAGCTATGACCTGCGGCACCCATGAGGATCATTTATTTGAAAATATTTGGAAGGAACTATATCCGGCATTGAAAGACGACGCAATACCGGATCAGGCACTTCAAGAGCGAATGAACCGTCTGAGCATTCCGCTTCCTGCGGGCAATGCTCATCACGAGTCTATGGAGAAGAATTATCATCAGGTGGTCTATCAGTTTGAAAATAATCGATACGGCTTCCAAAAGATCTCTTTTGATTTTTCGGAGAAAGAGCCGAAGATCACGCTGACATTGCCGGAAGGTGCATTTACCGTAAAGGCTGGATTTGGCAGATGGATTGATGGAAAGACCAGTATTTTATTAGAAGATACAGACACAGATCTCAATGCCATTTACCCGGATGTGTCCTGCGCATATGCGTGGGAGGACGGCGCGATGATTCTGAAAATGGTGTACGATCATACACCGTTTTATGATACATTCCGGATCGGCTTTTACGATGCGGTTCTGAAGATCAAGGCACAGCGAAATGTATGGCATTATGGTGAGACCATTGATCCGGTTCTGTATGGATTTTGCCCGGAGAAGGCTGAAGAGAAGACGAAATAAGATATAAAATCTGCCCGGGGAAAACCGGGCATAAACGAAATAGCAGGAGGAGATACAGATGAGATTAGTAGCTTGCGGTGACTCTTTATTTTCCAGCAAAAATCTGGTGAACCGGCTGGATCAGAGAGTGATCAAATATTTAAAAGAAGCGGACGGCGCATTTACCAATGCAGAATTTTGTACACCAACACCGGATACACCGCCGGCTTCTGGGCGCGGATATATGACATCTGTCCGGGCAGACCGGCTGGATGAGCTGGTAGATCTGAATCTGAAGCTGATCTCTTTTGTAAATAACCACTCCGGCGACTATGGATGGCAGGGAATCATGGAGACCATGGAAGCAGCTGAGGCACGCAAGCTGGTGGCATGTGGTCTGGGAAGAAACCTTATGGATGCCCGTCTGCCGAGATTTCTGGATACAGCCAATGGCCGGATCGGTATTGTAGCCACCGGTTCCACCAGATCTGAAGTATTTGCAGCCAGTGATGCAGGAGCAGGTGTGGCAGCAAGACCAGGAACCAACCCCCTTCGCTGGAAGCAGGCATATGTGCTGCCAGAGAGAGAATTTGAGCAGCTTCGCGCCATCGACACGTTGCTTGGAACAAAAGCAAGTGTAGATGAAGGCAATCGAATCGAGACTTTCCCGCCTTCAGATGACCAGCATTTTTCCTTTGGCTCTCTGTATGAGGGAAATATCAAAATTGAAAAAGGTGATCGGGCATATGTCCGCACCTATGCAAACGAAAAAGATGTGGAAGAGCTTCTAAAAAGTGTGAAAGACGCTTCTCGCCGCTCGGATCTGACCATTTTCTCTGTACACACCCATGAGGGCATCAATGAGAACTGGTACTCTCCCGAGCCGCCAGAATTTATTGAGAAAATCTGCCGTCAGGCCATTGATGCCGGAGCGGATGCAGTGATCGGACATGGCGCACACTTTATGAGAGGTGTGGAAATCTACAAAGGACATCCGATCTTCTATAATCTGGGAAGTCTTCTGATGGAATTTGAGGCAGGTGAGTCCATCATCGCACCTGAGATGTACGAAAGCTATGGATACGCACCCGAGAGCCGTCCATCTGATCTTCACGGCAACCGTGCAAAAGATAAAGATGGCAACTTTATCGGATTTGCGTCGGAACGCCGCTTCTCGGAAAATGCCATGGCAATCATTGATAAGACAGAAGAGGGACTCAGTTGGAAATTGGTCCCGCTGGATCTCCATCTGGATGGAGAGATTCCACTCAAGCGCGGCCTTCCGGTTCTTGCAGAGCCAGAAGTAGCCCGGAAGATGGCGGACCATCTTCAGAAAATCAGTGAAAAATATGGAACAAAATTTACCTATGATGAGACAGATGGTACCATTCGGGTGGAGTAAGAACTTCAAGCCATGCATCTCGCTTTTCCGCACCTCACGCAATCCTGAAGTACAAAGTCATGCATCTCGCTTTTCCGCACCTTGCGGTGCTTACCGCTGCTTACGCAGCTAAAAAGCTCGATATGCCGCTGCGCGTCATATACCAAAATAATCTGAGGTATGCTTAGGGAAGCAAGCTCCCCCGCATACTTCAGATTATTTTTATGCATGACTTTGCAAAAGCCATAAAAACCTACTTGACAAATAGGAAAAGAAGGAATATAATACGATCAACAACAAAAAAACCATAGTAAACGGATAGGAATTATGGAGGATAAGAAAATGGCAAATATTTACAAAGGAACACTTGGACTGATTGGAAACACTCCGCTGGTGGAGGTAACAAACATTGAGAAAGAGCTTGGTCTGGAAGCAAAGCTTCTTGTAAAGCTTGAGTACTTCAATCCGGCAGGAAGCGTAAAGGATCGTGTGGCAAAAGCTATGATCGAGGATGCTGAGGAGAAAGGAATCCTCAAAGAAGGTTCTGTGATCATTGAGCCGACTTCTGGAAACACTGGTATCGGTCTTGCATCTATCGCAGCAGCCAAAGGCTACCGCATCATCCTGACAATGCCGGAGACCATGAGTGTTGAGAGAAGAAACATGCTGAAAGCATACGGTGCAGAGCTGGTTCTGACCGAGGGTGCTAAAGGTATGAAGGGAGCAATCGCAAAAGCAGAAGAGCTTGCAAAAGAGATCCCGAACAGCTTTATCCCGGGCCAGTTCGTGAACCCGGCAAACCCGGCAGCACACAGAGCAACGACCGGACCGGAGATCTGGAATGATACCGATGGACAGGTAGACATCTTTGTAGCTGGTGTGGGTACTGGCGGAACCCTGACAGGTGTAGGCGAGTATCTGAAATCCAAGAATCCGAATGTGAAGATCGTAGCTATGGAGCCGGCTTCATCCCCAGTACTTTCCGAGGGCAGAAGCGGAGCACACAAGATTCAGGGAATCGGAGCTGGATTCGTTCCGGATGTACTGAACACCAAAGTATATGATGAGATCATTACCATTGAAAATGACGACGCATTTGCAGGTGGAAAACTTCTTGCAAAACATGAAGGTGTACTGGTAGGTATTTCTTCAGGCGCAGCACTCAAAGCAGCAATTCAGCTGGCTCAGAGACCGGAAAATAAAGGAAAGACCATTGTGGCACTTCTTCCGGACAGTGGAGACAGATATTATTCCACACCTCTGTTCGCAGAGTAAATAAAGACAGATCAGTGACCGTCAAGGTGGTGATCTGCAGATAATCGCAAACACACATACAACGATAAAGTGAGGTACAGACCCATGGCAGAAAAATTGAAAAGAGCAGACAGAAAATTCAAATTTGAGACCCTTCAGCTTCATGTAGGACAGGAAAGCCCGGATCCGGTAACGGATGCCCGCGCAGTGCCGATCTACCAGACATCTTCTTATGTATTCCGTAATTGCGATCACGCAGCAGCAAGATTTGGTCTTGCAGATGCAGGAAACATTTACGGACGTCTGACTAATCCGACGGAAGATGTATTTGAACAGAGAATTGCAGCTCTGGAAGGCGGTGTTGCAGCTCTGGCAGTTGCTTCCGGTGCAGCAGCAGTTACCTACACCATTGAGAACCTGGCACAGAGCGGTGACCATATCGTATCTGCAAAAAATATTTACGGCGGAACCTTCAACCTGCTGGAGCATACTCTTCCGGCATACGGTGTAGAGACCACCTTTGTAAATATTTTTGATCTGGATGAAGTAGAGGCTGCCATCAAGGAAAATACCAAAGCAGTTTACATTGAGACTCTTGGAAATCCGAACTCTGATGTAGTAGATATCGAGGCTATTGCCAAGATCGCTCATGCACATAAGATCCCGCTGGTTGTTGACAGCACTTTCGCAACTCCGTATCTGGTTCGTCCAATCGAGTACGGTGCAGATATTGTTGTTCATTCTGCAACCAAATTCATCGGCGGACATGGAACTACGATTGGTGGTGTGATCGTAGACAGTGGTAAATTCGACTGGGAAGCATCTGGAAAATTCCCGTCACTGACTGAGCCGAACCCGAGCTATCATGGCATCAGCTTTACCAAAGCTGTAGGACCGGCTGCATTTGTGACCAAGATCCGTGCAATCCTTCTGCGTGATACCGGAGCAACTATTTCTCCGATCCACTCCTGGATCTTCCTGCAGGGACTGGAGACCCTGTCCCTTCGTGTAGAGCGTCATGTACAGAACGCACTGAAGGTAGTTGAGTATCTGAATAATCATCCGCAGGTTGAGGCTGTTCATCATCCGTCCGTATCCAAGGATCCGCAGCAGCAGGCTCTTTATAAGAAATATTTCCCGAATGGCGGAGGATCTATCTTCACCTTCGAGATCAAAGGCGATGCACAGAAAGCAAAAGATTTCATCGACAATCTGGAGCTGTTCTCCCTGCTTGCAAACGTAGCAGATGTGAAGTCACTGGTGATCCACCCGGCAACCACAACTCACAGCCAGTGTACAGAAGAGGAACTTCTGGATCAGGGTATCAAACCGAATACCATCCGTCTTTCTATTGGTACGGAAAATATCGACGATATCATCCAGGATCTGGACGAAGCATTTAAGGCAGTACAGTAAGGATGAAATTTTCCAAAAAATGCAGATACGGAGTAACCGCTCTGATCGACCTCGCCATGCATTCCCGTGATACGCATGTGTCACTGGGAAGCATTGCGGAGCGCAACCAGATATCCCCGCAGTACCTGGAACAGGTATTTGCAAGCCTTCGCAGGGCCAGGATCGTCAGAAGCGTCAAAGGCTCTCAGGGTGGGTATCTGCTGAATTATCCTGCAGACAAGATTACGGTTTCCCAGATCGTGGAAGCTCTGGAAGGTTCTTACCATCTGGAGTCGGAGACCGGCAATGGGGAAGGAACTGCTTCCATTGTGACAGAGACGATCCAGAAAGATATTGTGGACCGCGTCAATGATCGCCTGGACCAGATACTTCAGAATCTGACATTGGCTGATCTTGAGCAGGACTGTATGCAGCGGGAACAGGACGAAGAAAATATGTATTACATCTAGGATGGACATCAAAAGCTGTTTCCGCATCCAATCAATTACAAAATGAAATGCAAAAAGGCGAAATGCATGGAAGTCCGTCCATGTGTTTCGCTTTTTCTGCTGTGGTGAAAGGAATGAAGTTCTTTGATGGTCTGTGAAATTTATTTGACATCTGCTTTTGCAAAAGATATAATCATACTAAACATATAGGAATAATAAAATACATGCTTGAGGAGGAACTATATGGAATACGGAATTGAGACCCGATGTATCCATGGAGCCGAAGGAGTAACCAGAGACCATTCCTACGGCTCCATGGGAACCCCTATTTATCAGACAGCAACTTTTTCACACCCGGGTGTGGGACGTTCCACTGGTTATGATTACAGCAGAGAGAGCAATCCGACCAGAAGTGAACTGGAGAAAATTGTTACGTCCCTGGAGGGTGCATACGATACGGTAGCATGTACATCCGGTATGGCAGCACTTTCTATTTGCATGGAACTGTTCGAGCCGGGCAGCCATTTTGTATGTACAGAGGATCTCTATGGTGGATCCGTCAGAATGTTCGCGACCACAGCAGCGAAGAAGGGACTTTCCTTTTCTTATGTAAATACATCTGATCCGGCCGCCACAGAAGCAGAGATCAAAAAGCATCCGCATACAAAAGCACTGTACATTGAGACCCCCAGCAATCCAACCATGCAGGTGACGGATCTGCGGATCATGAAGAAGCTGGCAGATACCTATGGGCTGAAACTCATCGTGGACAATACATTCCTGTCTCCATATTTCCAGAATCCCATTGCATTGGGCGCAGATCTGGTGGTACACAGCGGAACCAAATTCCTCGGCGGACACAATGATACCCTGGCAGGTTTCCTATGTTCTGCAAATAAGGAACTGGCGGAGCAGATCCGTTATTACTATAAAACGGTGGGACCGGCCCTTCCGCCCTTTGACAGCTTCCTGTTGATCCGTGGTATCAAGACTTTATCTGTGCGGATGGAGTGTCAGCAGAAAAATGCGTTTCGTCTGGCAGAATGGTTGAAAGGGCATCCGTTGGTAACGAAAGTTCTCTATGTAGGTCTTGCCACACATCCGGGTTATGAGATCAACAAGTCACAGACCCGTGGAGCTGGCAGTATGATTTCTTTCTATGTAGATTCTCCGGAGACAGCAAAACGGGTGTTGGAAAAAGTAAAGCTGATCTCTTATGCAGAGAGCCTTGGCGGCGTGGAATCCCTGATCACTTATCCGATGCTCCAGACCCATGGAGATGTGCCGCCGGAAGTGCGTGAGCGGCTGGGGATCACGGATTGCTTCCTGCGTTTTTCTGTTGGCATTGAAAATGCAGATGACCTGATTGCAGATTTGAGGCAGGCGCTTGAGGCCTGAGAGTAATATTCAGGTGGATCGAGAAGCAGTGCAGCCGGATTCGGACAGGATGCCCATGCACTGACTGGCAGAAAAGGAGATAGAATGATGAAATATGATTTTGACCAGATTATTGACCGGCGTGGAACCAGTTGCCTGAAATATGATTTTGCTGTGGAACGTGGAAAACGTGAAGATGTGCTGCCGCTCTGGGTAGCTGACATGGATTTTCGTGTAGCAGAACCGATCCTGAAGCGGCTGCATGCCTGCGTGGATCACGGAATCTTCGGATACAGTGAAGCAAAGGATGATTATTTTCAGGCAGTGGCTGGCTGGTATCGGGAGCATTTTGACTGGGAAGTAAAGCGGAACTGGCTGGTGAAGACGCCGGGTGTTGTATTTGCCATTGCAGCTGCAGTCCGCGCATTTACAGAAAAAGGTGATGGTGTGCTGTTGCAGCAGCCGGTCTACTATCCATTCAGTGAGGCGATCCGCGACAATGGACGGGAACTTGTGAACAGCCCGCTGAAGCTGGTAAATGGACATTATGAGATGGATTTTGACGATCTGGAGCGTAAGATCGTGGAGCATAAGGTAACATTATTCTTACTTTGCAGTCCGCACAATCCGGTGGGGCGTGTCTGGACAGAGGAAGAACTGCGCCGGATCGGAGATATCTGTGTGAAACATGGTGTGATCGTAGTCAGTGACGAGATCCACAGTGATTTTGTGTGGAAGGGACACAAGCATACCATATTCGCCAGTCTGTCTGAAGAATATGCGGATATTTCCGTCACCTGCACGGCGCCCAGCAAGACCTTTAATCTGGCTGGATTGCAGACTTCCAACATTTTTATCCCGAACCGGGAGCTTCGTCATCGTTTCCGAAAAGCGGTGGATCAGGCAGGCTACAGCCAGCTCAATACGATGGGATTGGCGGCCTGCCGGGCAGCCTATGAAGAAGGCGGCGAGTGGCTTGAGCAGTTAAAAGGATATCTGCAGGAGAATCTTGCATTTGCCCGTGATTATATTGCCAATAATCTTCCAGGCATTCATCTGATCGAACCAGAGGGAACCTACCTGATCTGGCTGGATCTCAGAGAGCTTGGGCTGACAGAAGCAGAACGAGAAGATCTGATCGTCAACAAAGCAAAGCTCTGGCTGGACAGTGGTGCCATCTTCGGCGAGGATGGCGAAGGCTTCGAACGAATCAATATCGCCTGCCCGCGGGCAACACTGCAGGAAGCATTTGACCGGCTGGCGGAAGCGTTGAAATAATCTATGCCCGCGGAGTTCCGCGGGCATTTTTTATGTGGATGGCGTGACTTATGATGGAAATACAGATGAAGTCCGTGCAGGGACAGCAGCTATGATGAAAAAATAAAGATACGGTATAAACGCAGGGCGGTAAGAATTGTAACAGAGGCCATAATGTGTTATACTTAAAATTCAGCAAATGATAGTAAGAACAATAAGTCATTTACTTTGAATTATCACAAATGGAGAACATACAATGAAAGATTATACAATCGCAGTTGCAGGTACCGGCTATGTGGGCTTATCCATTGCAACTCTCTTGTCCCAGCATCATAAGGTTCTGGCAGTGGATATCGTGCCGGAGAAAGTGGAACTCATTAACAACCGGAGATCTCCGATCCAGGATGAATATATTGAAAAATATCTGGCGGAGAAGAATCTGGATCTGACAGCAACTATGGATGTGAAGGCGGCTTACAGCGCAGCAGATTTCGTAGTGATCGCAGCGCCGACTAACTATGACAGCCGCACCCAGCATTTTGACACTTCCGCAGTGGAAGCAGTCATTAAGCTGGTAATGGAATACAATCCAGATGCCATCATGGTGATCAAGTCTACGATCCCGGTTGGATATACCGAGAGTGTCCGTAAGAAGTTTAACAGCAGCAATATTATCTTCAGCCCGGAATTTTTACGGGAGAGCAAGGCACTTTATGACAACCTGTATCCGTCCCGTATTATTGTTGGAACAGATCAGGATGATGAACGTCTGGTGGAGGCAGCCCATGAGTTTGCAGCACTGCTTCAGGAAGGTGCGATCAAAGAGAACATTGATACATTGTTCATGGGATTTACCGAGGCAGAGGCGGTAAAACTGTTTGCAAATACCTATCTGGCTCTGCGTGTGGCTTACTTCAACGAGCTTGATACATACGCAGAGAGTAAAGGACTTAACACCCAGCAGATCATCGATGGTGTATGTCTGGATCCACGTATTGGAAGCCATTACAACAATCCAAGCTTCGGCTATGGCGGCTACTGTCTGCCGAAGGATACCAAACAGCTTCTGGCAAATTATGCAGATGTGCCGGAAAATCTGATCGAGGCCATTGTGGAGAGCAACCGTACCAGAAAAGATTTCATCGCAGACCGGGTATTGAAGCTGGCTGGCTACTATGGATATGATGAGGAAAATGAGTTTGATGAGCATAAGGAGAAATCCGTGACCATCGGTGTCTATCGTCTGACCATGAAGAGCAACAGTGATAACTTCCGTCAGAGCTCCATTCAGGGAGTTATGAAGCGGATCAAGGCCAAAGGCGCAACCGTGATCATCTATGAGCCGACACTGAAAGATGGCGAGACCTTTTTCGGCAGTGTGGTGGTCAATGACCTGGAAAAATTCAAAGCAATGAGCCATGCAATTATTGCAAACAGATATGATAAGTGCCTTGATAATGTACAGGAAAAGGTGTATACTAGAGATATTTTCAGAAGAGATTAATCTACAAACACATTGAAGCATGGGGATGGAAAGATGAAAAAGATTTTAGGAATGAAATTACTGTCATTGATCCTGGCAGGAGTTGTTGCAGCCGGAAGTATCGGTGCAGGAGGTTATGTAATCTATGGGTATGAAAGCCTTCCGAAAGAAGTAGCAGAAGCCCAGGTGATCGAGGATCCGGGTCCTGAGCCTGAGGAGGAAGCAGCAGAAGAAGAGCCGGTGGAAGAAGAGGAGATCGAAGAAGAGGAAGAAGAGGAAGAGCCGGTTGAGGAAGATCAGAAAGAGCTTTCTCTTGCATGTACTTCTATCGAGAAGGATCTGAAGATCAAGATTGAGGATCAGAAATCCAAGCTTGTGACCGGTGAGCAGTTCTCTGTCAGTGTAAAATCTGATAAGAAAAATGCAAAAGCCTCCACTTATGAAGATAAGGACAAGGATGGCATCATCTATATTGATAAGATCGAAGCAGGAAAATACACGGTTACTCTGGAAAATGCAGGATCCTATGCAGTGAAAAAGGGTACCATGCAGGCAACTGTCAAAGACAAGATCGAGTACAAAAAAGTAGATGTCAAAGATGAGATCAAGACGGAAGCTCAGATCAATACTGCGGTAGAGGATACTGCGAAAAAAGATGTTCCGCAGGAAAGTACTCTGAAAGATACAGTTCCACTGTTGGAGAGCAAAGTATCCATAAGCAAAGTATCCCGTGCAGATGTGGATGTATCCAACTTCAGCAAAGCATCCGCAAGCAGTAAGATGGTAAGCGTTACACTGACTAAGAGTGCAGGAACGACTACTACGGAGCCGACGACGCCAACCACTCCGACGGAACCGGACACCGGCAAAGATAATACTAACGGCAGTGATAATTCCGGTGGAACAGCTACACCGGGTAAAGATGACAAAGGTGACGGGGATAATTCCGGCGGGCCAACCAACCCAAAACCGCCGACAGAACCAGCCATACCGGGAACGCCTTCCGAAGGTGGCTCCACCGGTACTGGTACAGAAAATAATGCAGCTCCGGCCAGCGAAGGTGAGGGTATATCTGAACAGAGCCTGACCACAGCGCTGAGACAGATCTTCTCCATGAGAACGGTTTATGCAGCGGCAGAACAGACGACGGATACAAATGCCAAGGCAGCAGTTGCTGAGACAACAGCTACGGTCACTCTTCCGGAGACAGTGACGCTCTACAACGGAGGCAGTTCCGCATCTGATTCTCTGGCAGTTGCACTTAACATCACGGGAGAAAGTGCACTGATCAAACAGGTAAAATGGAGCAGTTCCAATGCAGGAGTTGTTGCACTGTCATGTGACAGCGGAACTTCTGTAACATTGACTGCAAAAGGTAAAGGTTCTGCAGATGTAACAGCCACCATTACATATGTCACGGATGCAAAGGAAACCACAAAAGAGGCTTCTGTGAAGACGAAAGTAACGGTTGCAGACTTCTCTGACAGCTCTGTTGTACTGAAAGATAAATCAGGAAATGTTCTGTATACAGATGCAAATGCAACAAAGCAGGCGACCCTTAATGATTATGCATCTACGGATACCTTCTATACATCCCCGCAGTACACCGGCTGGAGAACAGATGGTGGAAAAGTATATTATTATGATGCAAATCACAATAAAATAACCGGCAATCAGGTTATCGGTGGCGTGATGTATACCTTCGGAGGTGATGGAGCTTTATCACAGAGCTCTGGTAACCGTGGAATTGATGTATCCAAGTATCAGGGAAATATCGACTGGGGTGCTGTGGCGGCTTCCGGTATCAATTTTGCAATCATCCGTGTAGGATACAGAGGATCTTCCAGCGGAGCACTGGTTCAGGATCCGTACTTTAAGAAAAATATTTCCGGTGCCACAAAGGCAGGCATTAAAGTCGGACTGTACTTCTTTACACAGGCAGTCAACGAAGCAGAAGCAGTAGAAGAGGCAAGTATGGCCATGTCTCTGGCATCCGGTTATAAAGTGACATATCCGATCTTTATTGATACAGAGAGTGCATCCAACGGACGTGCCAACGGATTGAGCAAGAGTGCCCGTACTGCAGTTGTAAAGGCATTTTGCCAGACAGTCAGAAACGGAGGCTACAAAGCAGGAGTTTACGCCAGCAAGTCCTGGTATGCAAACCAGTTGAATGCATCCGCACTGAACGGATACTGTATCTGGGTGGCACAGTACAATTCCAGCTGCACATATTCCGGAAAATATGATATGTGGCAGTATTCTTCCAAAGGAAGTGTTTCCGGTATCAAAGGAAATGTAGATATGAACATCAGCTATACAGGTTATTAAAATGAGAGATGAACAGGTGTCATGTGCTGCGTGGCACCTGTTTTTTATGTTCCTTTTAGCAATATTTGGAAGAAAAAGGAAAATTTTACCGGAAATACCGGTAAAACTCAATATGCTGTCGACTTTTACGTTATGTTAATAACGAGGTGTAAAAGTTGTGTACAGGCGTATCAGAGATTTAAGAGAAGATAAAGATTTGAAACAAAAAGATCTGGCAAAGCATCTTGGCTGCAGCCAGACAACGTACAGCGATTATGAGACAGGAAAGATCCATGTGCCCCTGGAGACATTGATCGAACTATCCCGGTTTTACCAGACGAGCGTGGACTATCTGCTGGATCTGACGGATGAGAGAAAGCCTTATCCGAGACATGAGAAGAGGCAGGTGAAAATATGCCCCTGACATTGAGCGCAAAATTTAAAGTCCTTCAGAACCAGAATTATTATGGATATCATATCACAGGTGGGAAACTATTCTGTACATCCGTGTTAAACAGCAATTTCTCACTTACACGGATCGTTGTCGGAGCAAAGTTCCTGGCTAACGGATATATCAAGTGCAATTTTATGTGCAGTGATTATGAACTGCTGGATATGGAAAGTGATATGTTCAATTACTGCATTCTCAGCAATATCCATCTGGAACGTTCCAGTCTGGAATGGGTCCGCATGGAAGATTGCGTTGCCATTGGCATGTCATGGAAGGAAAACTATATTACCGGGGCAAAATTTATCCGGTGCAATTTCTCGCACAGTAAGTTCAAAGAAACAGAATTTCACAAATGTGTATTTATAGATTGCATTATCCAGGATGTGACGCTTACAAGAGTATCCTTTGTAAAATGCAAATTCAAAAACTGCATTTTCACAGAATTTCCAGAAGATAAAAAAGGAACCTGCAAATTCATCAATTGCAGAGAAGAAAAAGAAGAATGTTTTTGATCGAACAAAAGAGTCCGGAACACGTTCCCGGACTCTTTTTGAAGAAATTTAAAAATTTTTTTCAAAAAGTGTCAAAACAAAGCTACAAACTCGTTATATATATAGAAGCGATTATAGGAAAGGATTTTCGAAAAAGCGAAAATACCTTTCAAAAAATCGAAAGAAGAAGGAGCACGCTTATGAGATACGATCCAGAGAAGGTATGTGAGAGAATTTTGAAACAGATCAGAAGGTACAGTGAAAGAGAAGGACTGACCATGTCATCCCTTGCCAGAGAAGCAGGACTGTCCGCATCCACGATCAGCGAGATGATGTGCGGAAAGACCCGGCCACAGGTATACACCCTGATGAAAATATGCAATGTATTGGATGTGTCCATGGATGTTCTGATGGGAGAATTCATGGAAGATGGGGAAGTGCCAGAAAAGCCGGCCCGCCGACTGCCGGTTCAGAGAGTCTACAACGCTCTGCCGGAGTGGAAGCAGAAGAGAGTGCGGGAATTCATCGAGATGATCGCGGATTATGAGCCGTAAAAAGTAACATAAATACAGTTGACAGAATCTTTGCTATGCGGTTATGCTATTAGTAAAGTATATGAACGAAATCAGGCCAGAGGGGAGGAGCGTAAGTCATGGGTGAACAGACAAAATTACCAGTTGGAATCGAAAATTTTGAAGAGATTCGATCAAACGGTTATTACTATATTGATAAAACAAAGCTGATTGAGCAGCTGCTTGATAACAGGGGAAAAGTGAACCTATTCACCCGTCCTCGGCGTTTTGGAAAAACACTCAATATGAGTATGCTGAAATGCTTTTTTGAGATTGGCACAGATCCTGCACTGTTTGATGGATTAGCGATTTCCAGTAATGAGCAGTTATGTAAAGAATATATGGGGAAATATCCTGTTATCTTTATTTCGCTGAAAAATGTGGAAGGACTGGATTATGAAGCGGCAAAATATCAGATGATTGAATTGATTGCCAAAGAGGCAGAACGCTTTGAATTCCTGGAAGATAGTTTCCGTCTGACTAACAGTGAAAAAGACAAATATACATCGATGATAACTCTTCTGGAAGGAACATATCAGATGAGCGATGAACTGTTACTCTCTTCTTTGCAGACACTTTCGGAACTGTTATACAAGCATTATGGTAAAAAAACGATCATTCTGATAGACGAGTATGATGTGCCACTGGATAAGGCATTCCAGCATGGGTATTATCAGGAAATGGTTACTTTGATACGCGCAATGTTTGGAAAAGCATTAAAAACGAACAATGCCCTGGAATTTGCTGTGCTGACCGGTTGTCTCCGGGTATCCAAGGAAAGCATATTTACAGGACTTAATAATTTTAAAATCTTGTCCATTACAGATACAAGATTTGATGAGCAGTTTGGTTTTAACGATGAAGAAGTAAAAGAACTTCTTGCATATTATCATGTGGAGAATCGGTTTGATGAGACAAAGGAATGGTATGATGGATATCGCTTTGGGAATGCAGATGTCTATTGCCCGTGGGATGTGGTGAACCATGTGGACCGGATCAGGAGTGATCCAAATGCCAGACCTGAAGCTTACTGGATCAATACCAGCGGAAATGATCTGGTAAAGAGATTTATTGACAAAGCCACTAAGACAACTAGAAGTGAGATTGAAAGTCTGATTGCCGGTGAATCGATTGAAAAACAGATCCGGCTGGACCTGACCTATGATGAAATCGACAACAGTATTGATAACCTCTGGAGTGTCTTGTTTACCACGGGTTATCTGACCCAGACTGGTCTGACAGATGCTGGCGCCTACAAATTGGTGATTCCCAACAGAGAAGTCAGGGAAGTATTTAAAATTCAGATACAGGAATGGTTTAAGAAATCGATTTTTTCCAACACAGAGCAGCTGCAGAATTTCTGGAAAGCATTTGCAGAAGGAAATACAGAAGAAATCGAAAAATATCTGAATAAGATCCTGAGCAATTCGGTCAGTGTCTTTGACACCAGAGCCAGAAAGGAAGAGAAAGAAAGCTCGTATCATAATCTGCTGGTAGGAATACTCACGGGAAATGCAGACTGGCTGGTAAAATCCAATGCAGAAGCTGGAGAAGGATTCGCAGATATTATTGTGGAGACGGATGATCCAGATGCAGGTATCGTTGTGGAACTGAAATACACAAAGGAATACATGGGTATGGAGCAGGCGTGCCGAAACGCGCTGGATCAGATTAAGGACAGAAGATATCAGGAATATCTGTTGAATGATGGAAGAAATGATATTCTGCTCTATGGGATGGCATTCTGTAAGAAAAGATGCAGAGTTGTGGTTGAAAGAATGTAAGTTTATAAGACAGGCAAGTACCTGCGGTCAGATCTGACTGCAGGTATTTTATTTTTGCCCAACAATTGCGAAAAAAAGTATCTGTTTTTCAACAATATTGAATGTCGTTTCCTGTTTCCTGTTGAATCCATGATATTTTATGCTATAATAAAATAGAATTTTAATATGTATATGGAGTATACGAGATGTATCGAAAGAGAAATCAGATAACAGAGATGATGATCTGCCTGGTGGATGCGTTGGTTGTAGTGTTCTGCCTGACACTGGCAGGAATGATGAGGTATCATTCCTTTGAAGAACTTGCTGGAGCAGAGAACTTAAGAGAACTGTACAGTATTATTCTGGTTCTGCATATAGCATCGTTCTATTTTTTCAAAGTATATAGTCATTTTTTCACGAGAGGACGATATAAGGAACTTCTCTTGTGTGTGAAATACAATCTGGCATTGGTGGCTGGTGCGACACTGGTTGGATTTGGTATGAAGAGTATGGTGTTCTGCTCCAGACTGGTGATGGGATATTTCTTTGTGTTAAATACGGGAATGATCTGGCTTGTGCATCTGTTTATCCGGAACAGGGAACGGTTCTTCGGATGGAGCAAGCGCAGAGAAACGAATCTGTTGATTGTGACAACCAGAGGATATGTAGAGAAAATCCTGAAACGCTTTGGAGAATCAAAAGAGATAAACTGGACGGTGGCAGGCATTGTTTTGCTGGAAGATACACAAGGAGAATCCCAGTGGAATGGAATCCCTGTCTTTGGAGAGACAGATGATTATCTGGAATATGCCACACAGCATGTAGTGGATGAGGTGTTTATTCAGGTGGATGAGATTCAGAAACGGGAGAGTTGTCTGAAAAATATAATTCTGGAATTTGAAAAAATGGGCGTGGTTGTAAACCTGAATCTGGATCTGTTTGATCTGGGCATCAATGGAGTCAAACAGGTGTATAGTCTGGAACGATACAATGTGCTGGCATTTTCCAGCAGACTTTTTGATTACCGGATGGTCTGCATTAAACGAATGATTGATATTGCAGGAGCCTTAGCTGGTCTTCTCATCACTGGTATTGTGGGAATCGTGCTGGCACCATTCTTGTTGATTGAATCTCCGGGTCCATTGATCTTCTGCCAGAATCGTGTAGGTGTGAACGGAAGAATCTTCAAATTCTATAAGTTCCGTTCTATGTATGTGGATGCAGAAGAGCGGAAAAAAGAACTGCTGGCTCATAATGAAGTGCAGGGGCTGATGTTTAAGATGGAAAATGATCCCCGTATCACGGAAGTAGGAGCATTTATCCGCAAGACCAGTATTGATGAGCTGCCACAGTTCTGGAATGTGTTGAAGGGCGATATGAGTCTGGTAGGAACGAGACCACCGACTGTAGATGAGTATGAACAGTATACAGGTTACCAAAAGCGGAGAATCAGCTTCCGCCCAGGAATCACGGGACTGTGGCAGATCAGCGGACGAAGTGATATCAAAGATTTTGATGAAGTAGTCAAGCTGGATCTGGAGTATATCGATAACTGGTCCTTGCTGCTGGATCTGAAAATCATATTTAAAACTATATTAGTAGTCTTCAAAGGAAGCGGGGCAAAATAGGAGAGAATATAACATATGAACGAACATTATGAAAATTATGAGATGGATGAGATGGAGATTGATCTGATCGATTTTCTTTTCTACCTGTTGCGTAGATGGAAGAGCCTGGTGGCAATGATTTTGCTGGGAGCAATCCTTGGAAGTGCTTTCTATGTGGTGAAAACCACAAAAGCTGCCAATGCAGTAGTTGAAGACTATCAACCGGATGCAAATACAGAAGCTAATATGAAGCTGGCTGCACAGTATCGGAAACTTTATGATCAGCAGATGGATTATAATGAGCATTCTATCGTGATGCAGATGGATCCGAATCAGGTGTATGAGGGAACGTTGACCTATTATCTGGCTGCTGGAGAGCAGACAGAACGACTGACTCAGTTATTTACAGATATTGTGAATGATCCGGCAGTGCTGGAAGAACTGAAAGAAGCAGCTGGTCTGGATTGCAAGGATCAGTATGTAAAAGAACTTGTTAGCAGCACGATGTCGCAGAAAAATGTGAATGAAAGCAGTGTGGTGTCTGGAAATCTGGATAACAACGTAGTTAATCAGATGCAAGCCGTTGTACCTACAGATGATATTTCAAACACCGTGATTACCTATCAGGTAGCATATCTAAATCAGGAAACTTGTGAAAAGATGGTTATGGTTCTTCAGAAGACAGTAGAGTCTGCAGCACAGACGTATGTGGATACTTATGGAGAGTATGAGCTTGAACAGCTTCAGAATGTGGTAGCTGTGACTGTTGATGAAAAATATCTGGAAAAGCAGAAGAGCAGTGCGACATTGATGGATAGTTATCTTACAAAACTTGTAACATTGGAAAACACTTTTAGTGATATGGGAAAAGCTTATTATCAGTCAGAGTATCTTACAGCTGAAGATGTAGATGTTGAGCAGCTGCAGGAAGTCCATAATGGTATTGCCGCAAAAGATATGGTGAAATGGCTGATTGTCGGAGTGCTAGGTTTTGTTTTGCTGTGGGGGGCATATTATTTTCTGAAATATCTGTTAGATCCAAGCATCAAGACATTGGATGAAGTGAAGCAGATGGGACTTCCGGTTATTGGAAGTATAGCAGGGGGAAATAGACATTCGACCATATTAAATCGATTAGAGGAGAAAAAAAATGGTCATTATGGATCTGTAGATTATGTTTCATTAGCAATAGATATACTTCCAGAAAAAAAGCTTTTTTTGGTTACTGATTTTGACGAGGCTGCAGCAAAACAACTGTCAGAATTATTAGAACAAAAAAATGAAAAAATAAGAACAGTTCATTTGCTTCAGGCAGATGCCAACGCACTTGAACTTGCAAAGGAGTCAGATGGTATTATTCTGGAAATTGTACCAAAAAAGACTGATAAAAAACAGATTATTAGGGAACTAGAAGTTTGCAAAATGCAGAAAATAGTTGTAATAGGTGTGATTGGAATATTTGAATAGCGGAGAGAAAAAATGATTATTACACAGACACCATTTAGAATGTCCTTTTTTGGTGGTGGGACAGATATGGAATCTTTTTTTAAAAAACATGGGGGCGCAGTATTATCCACAACATTTGATAAGTATTGTTATGTAAATGTGCGGCATTTACCTAGATTTTTTGATTATAGTACAGAACTAACTTATTCTAAAATAGAACGAGTAAAGAATATTCAGGATATTGAACACCCTGCTATAAGAAATGCAATGAAGATGTTGGATATGCATGAAATGCGCCTTACGTATGAAGCAGATTTGCCTGCGCGCAGTGGACTTGGTACAAGTTCTTCATTTGCGGTCGGTATGTTAAATGCGTTTTATGCTTTGAAAGGAAAATATGCGGATAAAAAGAAACTATCTGATGAAGCTATTTACCTAGAAAGAAAATTATGCCAGGAAGCGGGGGGATGGCAAGATCAGATAGCTGCTTCTTTTGGCGGATTTAATAGAATTAATTTTAATACAGATGGTACATACGATGTATTACCTGTAATAATTTCGCCTGAAAGAAAGAAAACATTGAATGATAATTTACTGATGTTTTTTACGGGTTTTACAAGATTTTCATCTGATGTACAAAAAGCGAATGCTAGTATAAAAGAAAGACAGGATGTAAAAGAAAAAAGACTGTTAGAGATGTTATCTCTTGTAGATAAGGCAGAACATATTTTGACAGATAAAAATGCAGACTTAGATGATTTTGGGAGAATGTTAGATTATACATGGAAATTGAAAAGACAGACAGGTTCAGCTGTATCTACAAATAGTATTGATGCTTTATATGACAAAGGTATACAGGCAGGGGCGCTTGGGGGGAAACTTCTTGGCGCAGGTGGTGGAGGTTTCTTAGTGTTTTATGTACAGCCAGAATATCAGAAGGCTGTTAAAGAAGCTATGGATGATTTATTGTACATTCCATTTAGGTTTGAGGATGGAGGCACTAGAGTTATTCATTATACGCCGGAATCTTATGTCCCTTTGGAGGAAAAATAATATGAAAGTAGTTATTATGGCGGGAGGAAAAGGCACAAGAATATCTGAGATGTTTCCGGATATACCAAAACCTATGATTCCTATATGTGGGGTGCCAGTCTTAGAAAGAGAAATACTTTCTTTAAAAGAACAAGGATTTATAGATATTATACTTACCGTAGGATACAAAGCTGAAATTATTATGCATCATTTTGGTGATGGGAAAAAGTATGGTGTGCATATTGAGTATTTTGTGGAAAAAGAGCCATTAGGAAATGCGGGCGCATTATTTCAGATGAAAGATAAATTGACAGAGGATTTTCTACTGTTGAATGCAGATGCAATGTTCAATGTGGATTTCAATAGGTTTGTAGAGTTTCATAAAGAACATAAAGGTTTGGTTACTTTATTTACGCATTCAAATAATCATCCTTATGATAGTGGCTTGATTATTGCTGATAATGATAAGCAGGTAAAACAATGGCTTTCTAAAGAAGATGAAAGACCTGAATTCTATCAGAATAGAGTCAATGCAGGTTTACATGTGATTAGTCCAGCAGTATTAGATATGAGAGTAACTGCTACCAAAGTAGATCTTGATAGACAGGTATTAAAACCATTATGTGGTACAGGTAAGATGTATTGCTATGATAGTCCTGAATATGTAAGAGATATGGGAACTCCTGATAGGTATGAAAGTGTATGTAAAGACTTTGAAAAAGGTATTGTAGAAGCCAGAAATCTTAAAAATAAGCAAAAAGCTATCTTTTTAGACAGAGATGGAGTAATTAATAAATATGTCGGTTTTTTAAGAAAAACAGAGCAGTTTGAGTTAATAGAAGGTGTATCTGAAGCTATAAAAAAGATTAATCAATTGGGATATCTTACGGTTGTTATTACAAATCAGCCGGTTATTGCCAGAGGTGAAGTGACGTATGAAAAATTAAAAGAAATTCATAACAAGATGGAGACACTGTTGGGAAAAGAAGGTGCGTATTTGGATGGCATATATTTCTGCCCACATCATCCGGATAGTGGATTTGAAGGAGAAATTAAAGAATTAAAGATCAATTGCGATTGCAGAAAACCAAAGCCGGGATTATTGCTGCAGGCTGCAAAAGATTTAAATATTGATTTAAAACAATCATGGATGATTGGTGATGGAAAAATTGATATTTTAGCAGGTAAGACTGCAGGATGTAAGACTGCACTTATTGGCGGCGAAGACTTTGGACAAGATATCACAGTAGACTCTTTATTAGCATTTGTAGATAAAGTGGTAGGCAAAACAATGTATAAAGAAGTGGATGAAAAGATTATGTCTCATATAGATTTTCTTATAGAAAGATATCCTGTATTACAATCATGTAAGGAAGATATCTTGAAAGCGTACTTCTTACTTGAAGAAGCCTATAGAACAGAACATAAACTTTTAGTAGTTGGTAATGGCGGTTCAGCAGCGGATTCAGAACATATTGTTGGCGAACTGATGAAGGGATTTAAATTACCAAGAAAATTAGATGAAAACTTAAAAGAAAGATTATTAAGAGAAGATGAGAAATTAGGTTCTATACTTGCAGAGAAGCTTCAGGGGACATTACCTGCTATTGCATTGGATGGACATCTGGCCTTATCAACGGCATATATGAATGATTGTGAACCTTTACTTGGTTTTGCGCAACAAATTAATGGATATGGAAAAACAGGTGATGTGTTCTTAGGCATTTCTACAAGTGGAAATAGTAAGAATATTATATATGCTGCAATTACAGCACATGCTAAGGAATTAAAGGTCATTGGGCTTACTGGAGAAAGGAAGAGTAGATTATCTGATATTGCAGATGTTTGTATAAAAGTACCGCGGACGGAAGCATATATGGTTCAAGAATTACATCTACCGGTATATCATTGTTTGTGTTTGATGTTGGAAGACAGATTTTTTGGAGAGATAAGTTGAGATGGAGAAGCAGGCGTTATTAAATACCTATATCAATAATTTGACTATGTCAGAAACAATAGATGAGATTGAACAAATGATTGAGTCTGGGAAGCGGTCTTATGTGGTAGCAATCAATGTTGATGTTGTTATGAAAATAGAAAATGATTCATATCTCAAAAAGGTTGTTGATGGTGCAGATATGGTACTCGTTGATGGAATGCCACTTGTATGGATATCTAAGATGCAGGGAAAACCATTAAAGGCTAAGATATCTGGTTCTGATCTGGTTCCACTTTTGTTTGAGGAGGCGGCTAAGAAGAATTATACTGTATTTATTATAGGTGGAAAAGATGGTATTGCGGTTCAAGCTAAGAGGCGTCTTGAAAGGAGCATGCCAGGTATTCGAATTGTTGGAACCTATGCACCGCCTTTAGGGTTTGAAAAAGATGATGATGAGCTAAACAAAATCAATGAAATGATATCTAATGTAAAACCTGATTTATTGATTGCATGTTTTGGATGCCCTAAGCAGGAAAAATGGATATATGAAAATATAAATAAATATAATGCAAAAGTATCTATTTGTGCTGGTGCTACAGTTGATTTCTTGGCTGGAAACGTAAAAAGAGCACCACATTGGATGAGTGAACATGGTCTGGAATGGTTTTACAGATTTTTACAAGAACCCAAGCGAATGTTTAAAAGGTATTTCATAGATGATATTAAGATTCTGAGATTAATAAAGAAGTATAAATAATTTTTGGAGGATTATGATATGAATGTTTTGGTCACTGGTGCAGGCGGAATGGTTGGCTCACATATGGTTGAGTCGCTTTATGAGGCTGGAAATAATGTGATAGGAATCTGGCATAAGAATAAAAAGAATATTGAGCAAATCAGTGTGCCTGTAAAATTTATACAATGTGATATGAGATATGCACAAGGGATAGATGAAATTATTATGGATAATCTTCCAGAACAAATTTATCATTTAGCAGCACAAAGTTATCCGACGGTTTCATGGGTAAGTCCAACAGAAACAATAGATGTAAATATTAACAGTACTATTAATATCTATGAGGCAATAAAAAAGGCTAGAAAATATGTAAAGCCAGATTATGATCCAATTGTGGTGGTTGCATGTTCAAGTGCAGAATACGGGGAAACTCTTAACAAACTTGAAGGTGATAAAGTATATGTTAAAGAAACGGCAGAACTTCAGCCGCTGCATCCATATGGAGTTAGTAAGGTTGGACAAGATTTAATATCTTTTCAGTATTTTATGAATGACCATATTAGATGTATAAGAGCCAGAATTTTTAATTCAACAGGAACAAGAAAAGTAAATGATGTTACTTCTGATTTTACTCATAGAGCGGTTATAGCAGAAAAAACAGGCATTTATGAGTTGAGAGTTGGAAACCTTGAAACTAAGCGTGCAATTATGGATCAACGAGATTTGGTGAAAGGACTTATTCTTTTAGCGGAAAAAGGAACTGCTGGTGATGTTTATAATATTTCTTCAGAAAAAATATATCAGATGAGGGATATAGTATCTCTGATTGAAAAGCAAATTAATCATACGCTGAAGTTAAAAGTTGATACATCTTTAATCAGACCTACAGATGAGAAAATTATTGTTGGTGATGTAAGAAAATTAAAACATGATACTGGTTGGAAACAGGATATTTCAATGGAAAAGACTATTAAAGATATGTTGGATTATTGGCGAATGGTAGAGGGATAAATTAATGAATATTATTTGGCTTACACCTGAAATACCATATCCTCCTATAGGTGGAAGAAATGGTGTATATAATAGAATTGTGCAACTGAGCAAATATAATAATATTTTTTTGTTTTCTATAGCATATGATGAAGCTGAAAAAAACAATTCAGAGGAAATGAAAAAATATTGCAATGAGGTGCATTACTATAATCGAAACGAAAATAAACTGAAAAAAATTTTAAAATCAATTATTGAACCATATTCTGTGGCAAGTAGAACACTTCCTGAGATTAGAAAAGATATTATGGAGTGTTTTAGAAATAATAAAATTGATATAGTTATTACTGATTTTCCTAATATGGCAAAAAATTTATTGGGGTTAGAATTAAAGTGCTATTGTACATTGAATCAACACAATAATGAATATAGAAGAATGAGAGATATGTATTATATAAAAACATTGCCATACATAAAAAGGTTGGCATATCTTTTGGAATCATATCGCTTGGAAAATTATGAAAAAAAATTATACATATCAAATTTATACCAAAGTATAACTTTTTTTTCAATTGATGATTGTAATGCATTTAGAAAAAAATGGTCTGATTGTTTTGCAGATTTAAAAGTATTTCCACTAGGGGCGAATGCAGTAGTTGCTCAGGAAGCATGCAAAGATAAAAAACATAATACATTTTTATTTGTAGGAAGATTAGATAATATTGCTACAACAAATGTTGAGGCAATTACATGGTTTTGTAAAGATGTATTGCCAAGAATAGAGAAACAGATCGATGTTAATGTTGTGATTGCGGGTGCCAATCCTTCTGAATCTATCATGTGCTTGAAAAAGAAAAATGTAAGAGTTATTCCAAATTATGAAAGTTTAGAGTCTGTATATAATCTTGCTGATTATGTGATCTTACCCTTACTTTCAGGTGGAGGTGTAAAAGGAAAACTTTTGGAAGCGGCTGCATATGGAAAAGTAATTATATCTACAAAACATGGAATAGAAGGCACAGAGTTTTTGCCGGAACAGCATGTGTTTTATGGAGAAACAGACGAAGAATTTGCGAAAAAGTGTATAGAAGCAGTACAAAATTGCACAAAAGCTTGTGAAATTGCAAATAATGCAAAAAGTTTGTTCGAAAATAAGTATGAATGGACCCAAATTGGAGTCGACTATAATAAGTATCTTACTTCAAAAGTAATGGGTAATTGTAAATGAAAGTGAAATTTAAAAAAGAAATTTTTATATTTATAGCTTTCTTTTTTATAACATTAAGTTGGAGTAAATTTTTTATTTACAATGGTCTACAGAATTATTTAGAGTATACTGGACTATTTTTTATTCTTTTTGGAATATACGTGAGACATTTTGGAAAGAAAGACATAAAGAAAATAATTCTGTTGATTATTGTTATGTTTTTCTTTTCAATTGGTTTAATTCTTCAAAATATGGATGTCTCAAAAAAAGTTAATGCTATTATTTCGATGTTTATTTTGGCATCTATAGCAATAATACCATGTAAGTATATTAATAAGTTCGATACCTATTTAGGTATTGAAAAAGCAATTATTTCTGGACTTGTTTTATCTACCATTTTAAGTTTCATTTTCAGAATAAATATAATTACTGGAGCATCAGAGGGAATTATTGTTAAATGGGGATTTGACGCTGGGTTGGAACATAGAAATTATTTGTCATACGTTTTGTTATCCCTTTTTTTAATAGAGTATATGAAATTAAAATTAGGAGAAACAAAAAGCAAGTATGCCCTATTTGTTGTATTTCTTTTTATTTTGTCGACGAACTCCAGAAGTAGTTTTATTATATTATTTTTGTTTTTGGTCACATCAAATATTAATAAAATCAGAGTATTGAAGCATAAAAAAATGGTAACACTTTTTTTGGTTTGTGTTTTCTTGGTTTTAGCAGGGGTCCCAGCACTTCAAATAATGAGAAACAAAAGTGAGACATTTCATTTTAGATTTAATGGTTTATATAATTATTTACATATGTTTTCTGATAATATGAAGTATATGTTGTTTGGTAATTTAAAGATTGCATATGGAAATTCAAATATGTCATATGATGAAAATATTAGGTCAATTATTGGATGGGATGGATCAACAGAATTAGTGATTTTTAATGTGCTAATTAAAAACGGATTGATTGGATTTATAGGTTATTTCCTGATTTTTAGGAATTACGTTAAAACTTCTTTAAAATTACACAATGAAAAGTTAAAAATTATAGCATTTGCAATAATAATTTGCTTTATAATTTCTTCTTTTGTTGAGTCGTATGTTGCAAATATTAATCACTTGTTTACAGTTTTTATATATTTATTGTTAGCAAATATATCTAAAATTGATGCAAATATTGGGAAAGGAAATGAAATATCATTATGAAAACGATAGCTTTTTATCTCCCACAATTTCATACAATTCCAGAAAATGATGAATGGTGGGGAAAAGGATTCACCGAGTGGGTAAATGTTAAGAAAGCAAAACCATTATATAAAGGACATTATCAGCCAAGAGTCCCGTTAAATGAAAATTATTACAATTTGCTGGATGTAGATACTATGAAATGGCAAGTTAAGCTGGCAAAAAAATATGGTTTGTATGGATTTTGCTTTTATCATTATTGGTTTGATGGAAAAATGTTACTTGAAAAGCCGGTTGATAATTATTTGAAAAATAAGGAATTAGATTTACCCTTTTGTTTGTGCTGGGCGAATGAGAACTGGACAAATGGATGGGCGGCGCAAAAACCACAAATATTGATTGGACAGACAGAAGGAACAGAACAAAAATGGGAAGAACATTTCCAATATTTTTTGCCTTTTTTTAAAGATGAAAGATATATTAAAGAGGATGGGAAACCACTTTTAGTAATATACAAACCAGATCTTTTTCCTCATATTTCAGATATGCTTAGCTATTGGGATAAGCGTTCAAAAGAAGAAGGCTTAAAAGGACTATATTTTGCGGCTCAATTAAAACCTCAAAATGATACACATTCTCCTTTTGATATGCATATTGAGTATCAACCTACAAATGCATATATTGAGATGACAAAAACTCGAAATCCTGTTTTGAAATCAATAAAAAATTTGATAAAGAAAATGGCAGCAACGGTATTCCATATGGATCTTGAGGGAATGAAAGTTAAAAAGCTGCCAAGATATAGTTATGATGATATGTGGAATAGAATCTTAAGTATTTCAGTACAGAATGATAAGCAAGTTCCAGGTGCGTTTGTTGATTGGGATAATACAGCAAGAAAAGGAGAACGAGGATATGTGATTGATGGAGCTTCTCCTGAGAAATTTAAATATTATATGTCGAAACAGATTAATAATGCAAAATATAATTACAAAAAAAACTATATATTTATATTTGCGTGGAATGAATGGGCAGAGTCCGGTTATTTAGAACCTGATGAAAAATATGGATATGGATATCTTGAAGCATTGAGAGATGCGTTACGAGAAAGTGGAGAGTTTAATGAATAATTCAGGCATTAATAAACTTAAAAGTAAAATTGGCTGGCTATTGAAAAGAAAAAAATTAAGAAAATATGGTGCGCATTGTCGAGTTGGATATGACTTAATTTTAAAGAATCCTGGACAGATATCTATAGGTAACAATTTTTCTGCTGGAAAAAATTTGACTTTGGAAGTTTGGAATGCATATAATGGAACAGAACTGGATGGAAATGCAGAAATTGTAATTGGAGATGATGTATCTATTATGGATGACTGCCAATTTTCGGCTGCGTTAAGTATTCGAATTGGGGATGGCGTATTACTGGGAAATAATGTATTTATTACTGATAACTTTCATGGATCTGGAAATTTAGAAGAATTAGATATACCACCAGCAAAGAGATCATTGTATGTTAAAGGAAAAGTTGAAATTGGTAAAAATGTCTGGATAGGAAGAAATGTTTGTGTCATGCCTAATGTCTCTATAGGAGATGGAGCAATCATAGGGGCGAATGCAGTTGTTACAAAAGATGTTCCAGCCTATGCAATAGCAGGAGGTGTTCCAGCAAAAATTGTAAAATAGGGAAGAAGATCGTCAAGGAAGCGGAGGTTACTTTCATCTATATGCTGTGGAATCTCAGTGAGAAGCAGACTGAAGTAGTCAAAGGTATTCAGTCCATTTGCTTTTGCCGTTTTGACCAGACTGCACAGAACAGCACTGGATTTTGCTCCATTGGAAGATTCAATCAGAACAAAAATTTCCGATCAAGAGTAAATGGACGGATTCCCTGCTTGGCGTAGTTATTGTTCATAGGAATGTTGCCGTTGCTGAGAAAGATATGCAATATTTTTTATGATTGCTACTGTATGCGAGAGCTTTGCCGATTGAGCAGTTTTTGGTTACCTAGATATATTGCTGTTTTACCCATGCGAAATAAGCATCAACTTTCTCAGAGAGGACAAGCTGACGCTGCTTCTTGCAATCAGATATAGGCAGATCATCAAAAGAATTGTCGATACGCATGACCTTTACCGGAGTCTCATCGGCATGGATGACTTTACTGTCATAGATCAGTTCATGCATGCGATCATAGATGAGGGAAAGATACATATCAGCACTTCTGATCACCCAGTTTGCCATGGTATTCGTCGCAAGATTGATGCCGTTCATCTTATAAGTTTTTGCCTGCCGTTCTAATGGCAGGGCATTAGTGTATTTGCCATTTATAGTGGAAGCTCTTTATAACCATTGGGAAACTTGATGGCTAACTCCTCATCAGACAGTCTGTGTTCGATAATACGGGCAGGAAGCCCCAAGATCTGCTTCCTGTTTTCCTTTCGCCTTGGAACGATGATAGGAAGAGATGGCGATTTCCTCAATCTCCGGTTCTTTCGCAGAATTCTGGTTTAAGTATTCTACCTCATTGAAAGAATCAAAAAGAGGAATCTGACCATCGATTTCAGAAAGATTTGCTTCTGATTTGCGACCGAAATGGCGTTGATTCATAATGCGGATCTGTTCTGTGAGAAGTTCGATCTGACGATTCGTATCAGAAAGCTGTGCATTGGCATGATCCAGCTGTGACTGCAGTGAATGAAGCTGATCCTGCAAGGAAGAGACAATAATAATGAGAGCTTCTTTGCCAAGGTTATGTAATTGTTCATCTGATAACTGAATCATGATTCATGCCTCCTAACTGGAACCATTATACCAGAATCAGGAGAAAAAGAACAATTCGGGGAAAATAGTAACAGGTAAAAATGACAATGGATGAAAGGCTGATAGATTGGAATTTCAAGATAAAAAAAGAAAAATGAAAATAGAAAAAGGAAGTGCTGTGCAGAGCTTTGGAGACCTTATAAACATAGTTAGAAGGTCTTCGGAAGCTGTGCATAGCCCAAAGAGAACCGTTCTGAAAACAAAACAGGAAAAAAGTTCTCTGTATTGCACAAAGAAAAACAGCGTTTAACTGGAACTTTGTGGTGTGACATCATGAATGACAGGTTCGATTGCAAAGCCCTGCATCAGCCAGTGAAACTGTTCTGCAGACATGGATTTGAGATCAGCAGATGACCGCGGCCATGTGAAATGTCCGGATTCCACGTGTTTGTAAAGAAGCAGAAAGCCATCACCTTCCCACAGAAGCCCTTTGATCTTCGAGGCAGACCTTCCGCAGAAAAGAAAGAGGGTGTTAGGAACAAACAGGTTCATACGGTATTTACGTTCAATGATGGCAGCAAGTGAATCAATGCCATATCGGAGATCTGTGTAGCCACAGACAATGTAGATACTAGCAAAATAGGCAGGGTCAGCATCTTTAAGCATAGTGCACCGCCTTGAGAAGTTTTGAAAGAAACTCCGTAGAGACAGAGGTATCAATCTCAATGCAGAATCCATTGATGCGAAACTCTATAGTGGATTGATTCGAGCGAATCGTGCAATTCGAGCGAATTGAGCTAACTCCAGTTACTTCGAGCGAAGAATTAGAATCTGGAACTGTAGGGACGGCAATTGGAACGATATCGGGAAGAGCCTGTTCGACAACTTCTTCTTTGAGAAGATGTTTCCAATAGTCGTAGGTGTGAAAGGAAAAATGATTCACTTCATACCATTGCCGGACAGTCAGTCCGCTGGTTTTCTGTTCCGCAAAGCGGCCAGCCCATTCTTGAAGACGGACCTGATGAAGTTTGTTTTGCATTCATAAGATAATCCTCCTGGATAGAGTGACACGATTCGTACAAATCGAGCGAATTGTACGAAAGCATGTTTAGATATGTTGATGGGAGCAATTATCTCAGAAATGTGGTAAAATAAACAGGTACTGATTATTGAGGATGTACTATTAATTTAAATGAGAAGAGGTTTTAAGATGCGTATAGTATTTATTGATTTACATTGTATCAATTTTTTAGTAAGACCATATATACAAATAAAATCAAAAAATAAGGTGGCAACATATAAGCATAAATTTATAATTGATTATGCAATGAAAGAAGGAATTGAAGTTTGTAATTATATTACAGGGAAAGAAACAACAATTCCTTCTATAGCTAGAGTGTCTAGAATTTTAAAATATGATAAAGAAAAGAAAATAGCAAGATGGGAAGCAAATTACGTTATGAAGCATTGTTTTGCACCTGCGTCGAATATAAAAATCATAACTAAAAAAGAGGATATTCGATCAGATGATATTGTGATAGGATACTTCTATAAAAAATACCAAAGAGATATAATTGCTGGGTTAAATGCTCAAAAGATTATGATGGGAAATCATTTTGTAGAAATAAACGAGCCTGTTGATCTGGAAAAAATAGGAATTAAAGGATTTGTTAATGAGATAGATTTAAGTGACAATCCATTTGTAAATACATACATTAAAATTAGACCTGAAAAGAATATAGTATGTCCGTATATATATGCAAATAGATTTGTTGATAAACAAAAAGAAAGAAAAAATAAGGCGATGGCAATAGGAACATTGTCTACTTGTAAAGGGAATGCAGGTTATAAACTATATAGAGACATGTTTCATACAGAGTGGATACAGCTGATGAGAAAAACAATATATGAGGAAGCTGAGAAATATTCAGAGTATATAGATTCGTATATTTCATATATATATGAAGATAAATTGGAAATTTCAGAAGATGATAATATATTTATTCGGATATATAAAAAAATGGTAAACAAATATAAACCTTGGAGGCAGTCGAAATACACATCTTTTGATATGGTCAATAAGTTTAATGAGTATTTATGTTTTGTGTGTCCTGAAGAAGTTGTTGGAATGCCGGGAATTGGATTTGTTGAAGGAATGGCATGTGGAACAGCATATATAGGTTTGGATACTAGTTATTATCGTAAATTAGGATTAAAACCTGGAATTGATTATATTACATATGATGGAACTTTAGAAGATTTAATTGATAAGATTAAGTATTGTCAAGCGCATGTTGAAGAAACAAGAAAAATTGGAATTAATGGAAGAGAATTTGTTTATAAAAATTTTAATCAAAAGGTAGTGGCAAAAAATTTATTTGACAAGTTTAATGAACTAGTATATAGGGAGCATTAGATAATGAATAATATGAAGAATGCATTTTATAATGCACTTAAAACTATTTCAACCATTATATTTCCGTTAATCACAATCCCATATATCTCGCGTGTGTTATCTGCGGAAAATGTCGGAAAAATTAATTTTTCGAATTCATTTGTTAATTACTTTATGTTATTAGCTTCGCTAGGTGTATCCACATATGCAATGAGAGAATGTAGTAAAGTAAAGGATGATAAAAAAGAATTAGAAAAAATAGCAAGTCAAATATTCTCAATAAATGTTTGTTCAATGGTAGTTTCATATATTGCTTTTGGAATCATTTTATTTGGGGCAACTGGATTAGATAATTATAAAAGGATTATTCTTATTTTATCAATCAATATATTCTTCTCCGTTCTGGGAGCCGATTGGTTAAATATGTCAGTAGGAGATTTTAAATATATAGCAATAAGAACATTTTTATTCCAGTTTATCTCAATGCTTCTTTTGTTTATGTTTGTACGATCTCCATCGGATTATTTTAATTATGCTATAATTTTGGTTATTTCTTCTAGTGGAGGAAATATAGCAAATATTTTTTATCGAAGAAAAATTTGTAAAGTAAAGACAACATCCGATATGCATATAAACAAGCATATGAAACCTATTTTGTTTTTATTTTCATTATTATTAGCACAGACATTACTTTCAAATATTGATATAACAATACTTGGAATTGTTTCAGGAGATAAAGCTGTTGGAATGTATAGTATGGCAGTTAAAATATATACCACAATAGAGAAAGTGATTTCTTCAATTGCTTTTGTGCTAATACCTCAAGTATCTATTATGTTTGCTAATCAAGAATATGAAAAGATGAGCAATTTATTGACAAAAACATTTGGGTTTATCTGTACATTTTCATTGCCAATGATGATTGGATTAGTCATGATTTCTAAAGAAGTGTTAGCAGTTGTATGTGGTTCAGAATATGCGCCTGCTTCTACGAGTTTAAGTATACTTTCGATAGCGATGTTTATCAATTTATTAGGTGGAAGCTTTTTTGGAAACCTGATTTTACTACCAGAGGGAAAAGATGGACAATTTATGGTGGCATGCATAATTGGAGCTGTAGTGAATCTTTTAACTAATATATTGATTATTCCATGTTGGGGAATGACAGGTGCTGCTGCTACCACATTATTGTCGGTATTAATTATCATGGGAGTATGCATGTGGAATTTTGATAAGAAATTACAAATACAATTTATAACAAAGGATATTTTTTCAAATCTACTAGGCAGTATAGGTATTATATTTATTTGTCTGATTGTAAAAAAATGTATATCGAATGAATTTTGTATAGTAGGATATTCTGTAGTAATTAGCACATGGTGGTATATATTTATTTGTCTTATATGCAAAAATAACACAGTACTATATATACTAGAAAAATGTAAGAAGAAGGAGAAAAGAGATGCAGCCTAAGATATTTATACTTGATGTGGATGGTGTTTTAACAGATGGTGGTTTTTACTATACTGAAGAAGGAAAGGTGATGAAAAAATTTAGTGCAGATGATAATGATGCACTCAGTTTGTTACGTCCATATATGGAAGTTTTGTTTGTGACAGGGGATAAAAGAGGATTTGAAATAAGTAATAAGCGTATATCTGATATGCATTTTTCCTTGGAATTGGTAAGTACCATAAAAAGGATAGATTGGATTAAAGAAAGATATAATCCTGAAGAAGTTATTTATATGGGAGATGGAATATTTGATCATTATGTGATGAGAGAAGTTGGCTATGCAATCAGCACTGGAGATGCTGACTTACATGCTCAGAAATATGCGAATTATGTAACTAAAAGATATGGTGGGCATCGGGCTGTAGCTGAAGCATGTTTGCATATTATGGAAAAATTTTTTGTGCCATATGATGAAAAAAAATTGCCACAAGACAATATTAATTTTGCCAGAGATTGGACAGTATAAAAACATATATAAAATTTAACTTAGGAGAGGTAATAAATATGAGTTATAAGGTACTAATACCAACAGCAGGAACAGGATCTCGATTGGGGGGGATGACAAAGTACATTAATAAATCTTTGGTAAGTCTCGGAAACAGACCAGCGATATCCAGAATTATTGAGTCATTTCCAGAAGATACAGAATTTGTTATTCCGACAGGATACAAAGGAGAGTTGGTTAAAGAGTATTTATCGTTAGCATATCCAGAAAGAAAAATACAGTTTGTTGATGTGCTGCTTTATGAAGGAACAGGATCAGGGTTGGGGCTTACAATTTTATCAGCAAAAGAATTTTTGCAAGAGCCATTTGTTTTTTGTTCTTGTGATACCCTTGTAAATGAAAGAATCCCAGCACCAGATTATAATTGGATGGGATTTGATCATAGAGATAATAGAGAACAATATAGAACAATCCATGTAAATATAGATAGTATGGTTGAAACTATTGATGAAAAAGGAATGGATAAAGGAGAAGAGGCGCAACCATATATTGGATTAGCTGGCATTCATGATTACAGGTTGTTTTGGAAAACGATGGAAGAAGGTGGGGGAGAAGCGATTACCCAAGGAGAATCATATGGTCTTCGTGCCCTGATTAAGAGTGGTATTAAAGCTGAAAAGTTTACATGGTTTGATACAGGAGTTAAAATAGAACTTGAAGCTACAAGGAAGAGATTTGAAAAACCAGGTGATCCTAATATTTTGGAAAAGTCCAATGAAGCTATTTGGCTTCTTGATAACAAAGTAATTAAGTTTTCTGATGATACTCGTTTTATTTCTGACAGAGTAAAACGTGCACAGTTACTGAAGGGTTTTGTACCTCCGGTAACAGGAAATACAACACATATGTATTGTTATGATTATGTAAAAGGAGATGTACTTTCAAAATGTATATCAATTCCTTTGTTTGATGAACTACTAGAATTTTCGAAAAAATTTTGGAATGGCAAAAAAATCGATAAAAAAAGACAGGAAGAATTTGAAAGTCAGTGTATGGATTTTTATAAGAAAAAAACTTATGATAGAGTAGAAATGTTTTATAAACGTTTTGAGAAAACTGACAACGCAGATGTTATAAATGGAGTAACATATCCTAAATTATCTGAAATTTTGGACTCATTAGATTGGAATTATATTGCAGACGGAATGCCGGGACAGTTTCATGGTGACTATCACTTTGAAAATATCTTATATGATAAGAGTAGTAAACAATTTGAATTGTTAGATTGGAGACAAAATTTTGGTAATTTCTTAGAGATAGGAGATGTTTATTACGATATGGCAAAATTGAATCATGGACTTATTATGTCACATGAGCTGGTTGCTAAAGATATGTTTACAGCTTCATGGAAAGATAATGTAGTAAAATTTGATTTTGCTAGAAAACAAAGTTTAGTTGAATGTGAACGACATTATTATCATTGGCTGGAGAAAAATGGATATGATGTCAAAAAAGTAAAAATAATGACAGCTCTAATTTTTCTTAATATATGTGCACTTCATGACTACCCATATGTGATTCTTTTGTACGGAGTAGGAAAACAGATGCTTTATGATGCTATATATAAAGACTAACTGTAAATAAAGATGTTCTAGATTGATGCGATAATTTCTAATAATATAGATCTATAAAGATTTCTTTTTAATTATATATTTTAAGTATGCTTAAAGAAAATTTTGTAGAGCTAAATAAAAGTACAAAGAGGTAAAATTATTTATGAGTGACAAAATTTGGAATAATAAGTGTATAGTATCTCCATCCCTAATCACACTGGATATGTGTAATTTGGAGACTCAATGTCGCATTTTGGAAGAGGCTGGCATAAATTTATTGCATATAGATATTTTAGATGGATATTTTAGTCCGAGTATGCCACTTGGGATAGATACGGTAAAACAACTTAAAAAGAAGACTTGCTTAGAATTTGAAGCGCATGTTATGGCAGTTAACCCCCAATTTTTTGTTGATGAATTGATCGAAGCAGGTGTATCTCAAATTGTCTTTCATATCGAAACATGTGAACATGTAGATGGCATGCTAAATTATATTCATAGTAAAGGAATTCGTGCTGGAGTTGCTTTAAAACCGGCAACCTCACTAAATCAACTTGAATATATATTGGAAAAATGTGATTCTGTATTGTTGATGTTAATAAATCCAGGATATGCACAGATGAAAGGTGAATCACAGGTTATTTATTCTAGGCGAAAGATTACAGATTTACATGCTATGATTAAAAACAGAGATTTAGATACAAAAGTAATTCTGGATGGAAGAGTATCGGCTGAGAATATAATGGAGTATGGTAGTAAAGATATGGCTAATATCTTTGTCGCTGGAAGTACATGTGTTAGAAAGCAAAGTTTATTGGAAGACCTGAAAAAAATTAAAATGATTGAAAATCAGATTAATAAGGGGGAAGTGTAGTCAATGGGATTTTATAAAGAGCATTATATAGAGGTAATGAACGAAATCATTGAGGAAAATAGAAACGCATTAAGTGCAGTTGATAGTGAAACTGTTGAAAGGTTTGTTGAAGATTTACTGAAAGCAGATCAAGTATTTTTTGTTGGAGTGGGAAGAGTTCTTTTATCTTTACAGGCTTTTTGTAAGAGATTAGCTCATTTGGGAATAAAAGTACATTATGTAGGAGAAATTACAGAACCTGCTATTACAAGCAAAGATTTGCTTGTCGTTGGATCTGGGAGTGGAAACTCTATTTTCCCTGTTGCAATTGCAAAGAAAGCAAAGCAAATTGGCGCAACAGTGATTCACATTGGCTCAAACCCACATGGTGATGTGAGCGAAATAAGTGATTACATGGTACGTATTCCGGTAAGAACAAAGTACTATTTGAATGATGAAATAAGTTCAAATCAACCAATGACATCATTGTTTGAACAAAGTCTTCTTATATTTGGGGATACAGTATCCAAAATGATTGTAGATGAGCGAAAACTTGACATGAAAGAATTATGGAAATATCATGCTAATCTGGAATAGAGTATCTATTCTTATAGAATTATTTCGAGTTTGGCTAATTATAATGATTTCTTGGAATAATCTTTATCTGAGTAACCTTAGAGAGTATATCTGTATTTACAAGTGATATTTTTGCGAGTAGTTTATTAAAATAGAATCTGTAATTTGGATCGGTGTTAGGGTCGATTCCACCCAACCCTAACACCGGTTGTTGCTTTCAAAAATGAAAATTCCACCAATCTGGTTTGGCAGATTAAATTATACAGGACAATCATAAAATATTTAAAGTTTTACTAAATGAATTATTTTATTTACGGATATAAGGATTAAACATATGGTTAGAAATTGTAATATAGAGTTTTCTAGAATAATAGCTGCGTTCATGATTATGTCCACCCATCAATGGATTCTTGGTCGAAGCAATTATCATTTTACGATGGATGGATTTATGTGGAATTTTTTTTGATATTAACAGGATATTTTACTAGAAGACATTTTGATAGTAAAGAAAATAAAAAAACAGTAAAAGCTAGCATAGTTTACACGATAAATAAATTTTTGCCACTGATTCCGTATACTGTTGTTGCAATATTATTGATGTGGAGTTTGGATGGGATTGTAGAGATAATCGAAGGAAAACAGACTATAATAGGCTTTTTAATAAGTTTTTTTAAAGATTACATTTTTTCTGTATTATTAGTAGTGGAAAGTTATCGGCATTCTTTAGTTAACCATTTGTGGTATTTATCTGCAATGTTTATAATATTCCCGTTGTTTTCGACAATTGTACAATTAAAAGATAGATATATACTTATGACCATCTCTATATTATATTCCTTAGTATACTATGGAGCGGTTGGAATAACTGGAGCAACTGAATTTCCAATAGGTATTTTGCGAGTTCTAGCAGGTTTATTTTTAGGTGTGTTTGTATATGAAAGTACATATGTATTTGAATATTATATAACACAAGCAAATAGAAATATAGTATTGGGGCTAGAATTATTTACGTTTGCATTTCCTATTGTATCTTCGTTTTATAATTTGGAATTATATAGATTTAGTATATTATGTTTTATGGCAAATATTGCTATTATGTGCTCTGGTGTTTCTTGTTTTAAAAATTTGAAAGGAAAGTTAATAATAAATTATTTAGGAAAATTAAGTGTGCCTATATACATTAATCATTTAGTCATAGGGAAAAGCATATATTATTTGGGACTGAAGTTACAATGGACTGAAAAGATTGAGGTTGTCCTGTACTTTTTGATTACTTTAATAGTGTCTGCAGTGGCTATGTTTTTTGTGGAACATTGGAAGTGGTTTCAACAAGTAATCAGGGCACCGATTATTTTAAAAGAGTAAATGCAATGTTAGTATGCACATAATCATCCGTATCTGTTATCACCTACATTTTTTTGATACATTCTTTTCATAACAAAGGAGCTTCTTGACAAATATGATAAATACTTTAAAATCAGACAGACAGACAGACAGACAGACAGACAGACAGACAGACAGACAGACAGACAGACAGACATTTATAGTAAAATATTTATAATGATATGCATAGTTGTTATTGGAATGGTGGTTTTTACACATGAAAAAAGACAGCAAGATAGGATAGCAATTCTTGAGCAAGATATAGATTATCTTAAATACGAGAATTCAGATAAATTATTAAATTGGATGGATGAAAATTACAATTATTTGGCGATTGGAAATAGTATTACACTTCATGGGAAAACTGATTATTGGTGGAATGAGTGTGGAATGGCTGCAACAGATAAAGAAAATGATTATGTACATAAACTTGTTTCAATGTTAGAAAAAAGGGAAAGCAAGGTGGATGTATATGCATACAATCTGCATTACTGGGAATTGCAGGCAACAGATAGGGGAGAAACATTATCTCAGCTTGATAATATGCTGAGTGACAAACTAAATTTAGTTACACTTCAGCTAGGAGAAAATGTGACGGATCTTAGTACATTTCAAGAGGATTTCAATGAGTTAATTAATTATGTCAAAGAGAAGGCTCCAAATGCTACAATTGCAGTGATTGGAGATTTTTGGACATATGAAAATAGAGATGACATAAAAAGAAATGTATCTAAGGAATGTGAAATTGAATATATAGACTTAAATGAGATAAAAGATAATGAGAATTATCAGGCAGGTATGGGAACAAAAGTGTACGGAGATGACGGAACAGAACATATTATTGAACATGAAGGTATTGCAGGACATCCGGGAGATAATGCTATGAATTATATTGCAGAAAAGATATATCAGGCAATAAAATAAAGAAAGGTGGAGATTTTTACGAAAAGAAAAAGAGTAATTGCATTATTGTTAGCTATGGTATTAGTGGTTACACCAACTCAGAAAGTACATGCAGAAAATACAAATTTAAGTGGTACTGAAAATGTAGAAGATGCTGAACTATTCAATGAGCCGGTTTCGGAAGAAGACTCAGAATCATCTGAAACAGATGAGGATACAACAGAGAAAAATAATGATTTAGATATTTCTGAAAATGAAAATAAATCAGAGGCTGATGTTCAGAATGAAATTGAATTAGAACAGTCCAATGAGGAAAATTTAGAAGAACCTGCTACAATTCAATCTATAGAACCAGAGACTTCAAGTGAGCCAGAGAAACCAGATGATTTAAATATTGGTGGATATATTGAGAGTGAACTGGATTATAATACTCCGGTGTATTCTTCTGATGCTGATACATATTCAGACATCCCATCTTCATTCCCTGATGATATGGATACGCTTACATCCACTTATCCGGGAACCCGTGATCAGAATCCATATGGCACTTGCTGGGCTTTTTCTTCCATGGGATTGGCTGAGTTTGACTTAATCAATGACTCTCTGAATGGAAATGGAGAATTTGATAGTAATACAGATTTAAGCGAGCTTCAGCTGGCATATTTTACATACAATTCTGTAGTGGATCCATTAGGTGGTACAGAAGGAGACTCAGCTAAGTATTATAATGAGAAAGCTAGAGAATCTTATCTGAATTATGGCGGAAACTATGAGATGGCATCCAGAAGGCTGGCACAGTGGTATGGTCCTGTGGATGAATCCTTGGTTCCATATACAAAAGCTGAAGATACGATAAAAAATGGTTTAGATGATTACTGTGCGTTTGGGGATAGTGAAGCACATCTGGAAAATGCATACTTAATCAATATTAAAGAAAATGCAGATGATGTAAAACAGCAGATTATGGAGCATGGTGCTGCTGGTATTATGTACTATCATAATGATAGTGCTTTTGGTTGGAATGAAACTTTAGGGAAATATGCATATTACGATACAGATAAATTAGGCGGTGGACATGCTGTCATGATCGTGGGGTGGGATGATGATTTCTCTCAAGATAATTTCACTGGATCATCCAAGCCATCAAAAGCTGGTGCATGGCTGATCAGAAATAGTTGGGGATATTATGCAAGCTATTTTTGGATGTCGTATGAGAGTGTATCTCTGGCAGATACTGCATGGGTATTCGATTTCTCGGCAGAGGATGGCTATGATAATAATTACCAGTTAGATGGTGGAGTTCAAGCTTATCCGGATAAAGAACATAAGATTCTTGCAAATGTTTTTAAAACAAAACAGGAAGAGGGAACAAGTGCAGAGATTCTGAGTGCAGTATCACTTTCATTTACAGAGGCGGCAAATGTACAGTATACAGTAGATATTTATACAGATTTGCAAGATGAGACCAATCCATATAGTGGTACGAAACAGGAGAATGCAACTACAACAGGAGAGACCGCATATGCCGGAATCTATACGATTCCACTTAAAGATTCAGTAACTTTAAAACCAGGTACATCGTATGCGGTTGTAGTTAGTGTCAACTCTGCAGTATTAGATTATGAGCAGGCAACATCAATAGCGACTGGTGAAGGCCTTACTACAATGATCTGGGATTGTCAGGTTAGTAAAGGTAATAATAAAAGTTTCTATTTCAGTGGCGGGAAATTTTATCCATTTTATTGGGGAAATTACTGTGTGAAAGCATTCACTACTGATTCAGACGCTGAAGAGCCAGAAGAACCACAAGAAAAATTAGAAGGCTTGCAGGAAAAAGATGGAAGTTTGTATTACTTTAAGAATGGTGAAATAGATACGACTTATACAGGTACAGCAAGCTATCAAGGTGAGATTTACTATTGTGAAAATGGAAAGGTAGCGTATGACTATACGGGACTTGTAAATGGAAATAATAAATGGTTATATATTAGAAATGGAAAGCAAGTAGTAGAATATACCGGAATAGTCCAGAAAGATAAGGAAAGAAATATCTGGTGGTATGTGAAGGACGGAGTATATGATCCGAGTTATACAG
>QUJQ01000006.1:0-203361 GCA_003480725.1 Clostridiaceae bacterium AM27-36LB | reverse complement strand
AGAATATACCGGAATAGTCCAGAAAGATAAGGAAAGAAATATCTGGTGGTATGTGAAGGACGGAGTATATGATCCGAGTTATACAGGGGTTGTGGAGTTTGACTCAGTTTTATTTTATGTAGAGAACGGAATACTGGACTGGAGCTACAGTGGAGTTGGCAAGTCAGGAGAGATCTGGTGGAACGTATATGGAAGTGTAGCAGGAGAGTTGTATAGCGGCCTGGTAGAAGAAGGAGAGACATGGCTGTACATAAAAGATGGGAAGGAAGCAACAGAATATACCGGAATAGTCCAGAAAGATAAAGAAAGAAATATCTGGTGGTATGTGAAGGATGGAGTATATGATCCGAGTTATACAGGTCTTGTGGAGTTTGACTCAGTTTTATTTTATGTAGAGAACGGAATACTGAATTGGAGCTATACTGGAAATGTAATTTATAATGGGCGGCAGTATTATATTATGAATGGAAGCGTTTTTTATGTAAATTGTGAAATTGATAAGTGTTCCATCACTCCAGTAGGTGAAAATGAATTAAAAGTAACATTATCTATGCAACAAAATGCAAATATAGAGGAAATGTATGATTTGTATTATATTGTTTTGCTTGACAGTGCAGGACAAAACGTTATCTCTAGTGTGCCTATAAGAGAATTCAGTCTGGAAAATAATAAATTAATTTTAAGTTCGATATTTGAATCCTCAGATTCTTTTGCAATGGAAGCCACAGGAAGATATGCCTTGGCAACCAAAGCTGCAGACCAATACGAATTAAGAAGCAATTCTTTGTTTATTAGCAATCCAGAGGCAATGGCGCGCCAAGATGGAGATTTCAAAGATAAATACTGGGGCTATTATGAAGGATACAAAGTGTATTCTAAAAAAGGAATTCAAGGGGCTGATAAGGCATATACAGCAGATCTGGGAGTACAGCATGTGCTGTTGAATGTTGATATTCAGGATTTAGTCAGTGCAGGTCCACAATCTGGTTACATACCGTATACATATAAGGGGACAACCTTTTATTTTAGTGATCTGATTGCTTTGAAGAAAGACATTTATGATCTTCACGGTTGGGGTAGTGATGATGGAAACAACTATGGAGAAAATATATCCAGAAATGTAACTCTGGTATTACTGATGAGTTGGAAACATGATGAATTGTCCTATCTGATTCACCCTGCGGCAAGAATCAAAGGTGCGGCTCCGTATTATTCTCTGAATATGCAGGATGAGTATGCGAGAAATACATTTGAAGCATTGTTCTGTTATATGGGTGATGAGCTTGGACGGATGAAGACTCGTGTGAATAACTGGACTCTTGGTAATGAGTTAAATAGTTGTAATGCTTGGAATTATGCCGGGTCTATGTCTCTGAATGATTATGTTGCAAACTATGCACAGGCATTTCAGGTTTTGCATCAAGCAGTAAAAAAGACTGCGGAGAGCCCACGGTTATTTATTTCCCTTGACCATTGTTGGAATACTGCTGACGCTGGTTTTTCTGGAAAAGCATTTTTGGATGTATTTGCCTCTTACATGTATCAGACAGCACCAGATATGGAGTGGAATGTAAATTATCATTCCTATTCACAGCCTTTGTCTAATAATACATTTTGGAATGACTGGTGGAATACAACAGATGATACTTCTACAAGGTACATCTCTATGAGAAACATAGCTGTATTGACGAATTATTTATCGTATATAGAGCAGGTATATGGAAAAAAATCGGGAAGTATTCGCGTAATCATTGGTGAGTTGGGATATTCAGCCACAAAAGGAGGGGCTGAGTCTCAGCAGGCAGCGGCACTTGGATATGGATATTATATCGCTATGGCAAATAAGAGAATTGATTCCTATATCATTCGTGCCTATGTAGATGATCCGACAGAAGCCGCAGCAGGTTTGTATTTGGGATTGAATGCCGACTGGGGATATCATGTAAAAAAAGAGGCATATGAGGTATATAAATATCTGGATCGAAATCAATCTTTCGATTACATGAATCGCTATTTAAGTACAATTGGAATAGGAAGCTGGGAAAGTGCGATTTCAGGATTTAATGCCAGTGAGATTACGGCAGGTGAAAGAATGTTTCAATAATTAAAAACAGAGGGAGTAGATAGGTGAATAGTAAGCCTTCAAACATGAGTACCAGATAAGCAAAAATCCCCGAGTTTCCGGGGGTTGCGCTGATTTTATAAAAATAGATTGGACCTTGAAAAGTTAAGATTTTTTATATTTACTTGGACATGCTTTCTGTACCATAGGTGACCATGGAAGAAGATTATCCAGAAAGCGGAGATTATTATCATCTACGTGTTGCGGAATCTCAGCGAGAAGCAGATTAAAATACTCAAAGGTATTCAGTCCATTTGCTTTGGCTGTTTCAACCAGGCTGTACAGGACAGCACTGGCTTTGGCTCCATTGGAAGATTCGATCAAAACAAAATTTTTCCGACCAAGAGTAAATGGACGGATTGCTTGCTCGGCGTAGTTATTGTCCATAGGAATGTTGCCATCGGTGAGAAAGACACGCAAATATTTTTCCTGATTGATGCTGTATGCAAGAGCTTTGCCGATGGAACCGTTTGGTGTTACCTGGGCATATTTTTGTTTTATCCATGCGAAATAAGCATCAACTTTCTCAGAGAGAACAAGCTGACGCTGCTTCTTGCGATCAGATACAGGCAGATCATCAAAAGTATTATCTATACGTAACATTTCGGTGATCATGTCATAAGCCTCCTGGGCGATGGACCCTTTGGCAGCCGTGAGACCGACAGATTTTATAAAGTCTGCAAAAGGTCTTCTAGCATGGATCCAGCAGCCGGCAACTTTGAGATCCTCCCGTTCTTTTTCGAGCTTATGGTAGACCTGATACCCATCGGTCACTACAGTTCCGGAGAAAGTTTTCAGAAACTCCCGTGGATGATCTGAACGGCGGGAATCCTGCCAATCGTAGAGAACGATAGGATGAGTACCTTTAAGAGACCGATTCCGATAGACCCACATATAAGTCTTTTTGCCGTTTTTGATTTTGGCATTGTCAATACGCATGACCTTTACCGGAGTCTCGTCGGCATGGATGACTTTACTGTCATAGATCAGTTCATGCATACGATCATAAATTAGAGAAAGATACATATCAGTACTTCTGATCACCCAGTTTGCCATAGTATTAGTTGCAAGATTGATGCCGTTCATCTGATAAGTTTTTGCCTGCCGTTCCAATGGCAGGGCATTGGTGTATTTGCCATTTATGGTGGAGGCGATCAATGCCGGAGTAGCGATACTGTTCCGGAAAAAATCCCTGAGTCTTGGAGCTTTCAGAATGGTTCCATCATTGTTTTTTGAGGCGTAGACATGAACATGATGCTCATCAACGATAAACGTTTCAGGAATAATATGAAGACGTTTATAGACTTCTTGTGGAAGCTCTTTATAACCATTGGGAAACTTGATGGCTAACTCCTCATCAGACAGTCTGTGTTCGATAATACGGGCAGGAAGCTCATCAAGATCTGCTGTTCTTTCGCAGAATTCTGGTTTAAGTATTCTGCTTCATTGAAAGAATCAAAAAGGGATATCTGGCCGTCGATTTCAGAAAGATTTGCTTCTGATTTGCGGCCGAAATAGCGTTGGTTTATAATGCGGATCTGTTCTGTGAGAAGTTCGATCTGTCGATTCGTATCAGAAAGCTGTGCATTGGCATGATCCAGCTGTGACTGCAGTGAATGAAGCTGATCCTGCAAGGAAGAAACAATAATAATGAGAGCTTCTTTGCCAAGGTTGTGTAATTGTTCATCTGATAACTGAATCATGATCCATGCCTCCTAACTGGAACCACTATACCAGAATCCGGGAAAAAAGAACAATTCAGCAAAAACAGGAACAGGTAAAAATGACCATAGATGAAAAGCTGAGAGATTGGATTCCCGAGGAGAAAAAAGAAAGATGAAAATAGAAAAAGGAAGTGCTGTGCAGAGCTTTGGAGACCTTGTAAACATAGTTAGAAGGTCTTCGGAAGCTGTGCATAGCCCAAAGAGAACTGTCCTGAAAACAGGAAAAAGGTTCTCTGTATTGCACAAAGAAAAACAGCGTTTAACTGGAACTTTGTGGTGTGACATCATGAATGACAGGTTCGATTGCAAAGCCCTGCATCAGCCAGTGAAACTGTTCTGCAGACATGGATTTGAGATCAGAAGATGACCGCGGCCATGTGAAATGTCCGGATTCCACACGTTTGTAAAAGAGCAGGAAACCATCGCTTTTCCACAGGAGACTTTTGATCTTCGAGGCAGACCTTTCGCAGAAAAGGAACAATGTGTTAGGAACGAAAAGATTCATATGATATCTACGTTCGATGATGGCAGCAAGTGAATCAATGTCATATCGGAGATCTGTGTAGCCACAGACAATGTTGATACCAGCAAAATAGGTAGGGTCAGCATCTTTAAGCATAGTGCACCGCCTTGAAGAGTTTTGAAAGAAACTCCACGGAGACAGAATCATCGATCTCAATGCTGATTCCATTGATGTTCAGTTTCATAAAGGACTGATTCACTCGAATCGCACAATTAGAGCGAATAGAGCTAACTTCTGCCGCTTCGAGTGAAGACTGGTACTCAGGGACTGCAGAGACAGGAATTGGAACAATATCAGGAAGTACCTGATCGACAACTTCTTCTTTGAGAAGATGCTTCCAGTAGTTATAGGTGTGAAAGGAAAAATGATTAACCTCACACCATTGCCGGACAGTCAGCCCGCTGGCTTTCTGTTCCGCAAAGCGACCAGCCCATTCTTGAAGACAGACCTGATGAAGTTTTTGTTTTGCATTCATAAGATAATCCTCCTGGATAGAGTGACACGATTCGTACAAATCGAGCGAATTGCACGAAATCATGTTTAGATATGTTGATGGGAGCAATTATCTCAGAAATGTGGTAAGATGAACAGGTACTGATTATTGAGGATGTACGAACCTGCTCTGAAAGATCCAGAAGAACCGGAAGAACGGGAGCCGCTGGAGAAGGTTACTTTGTATATGGCAGCTTTTGGATATAACCGGATTATTTTGACATGGGAAAAGAATGAGCGGGCAACTGGATATAAGATTTATAGAAAGCAAGGAGATCAGGAATACTCGCTGCTTAAAAACATTGAGTCAGGAGATACTTTACGATATGCGGATACTGGACTGATGTTTGATACATTATATGAATATAAGATCTGTGCAGTGGAAGAACTGGATGGAGAAGAGTCAGATTCGGTAGCGCAGAGAACAACTTTGGAAAGTGCGAAAATGAGTTCTGTGGACAGCCTGGATTATCAGACCTTGCAGGTGAGCTGAAACCAGGTGACTGGTGCAGATGGGTATGAAATCTACCGTTCTGAATGCTACAAGTAAAAGTGACAGAACAAGAATTGTCCGGGCGTTTAAAGATGAGATTGAGAGTGCAGGGTATCGTTTTGTCCTATATGCAAATCTAAACTGGCTGAATAATTACCTGGATATGAATGCTCTGTCAGACTGCGAAGTCTGGATCGCCAGATATCGCGATTTTAACAGAGGACATGGGATATATCGGCGGAGGTGTGACCATGTGGCAGTATACAAGCACCGGACGGGTAAGTGGCATCTCGGGTAATGTGGACAGAGATGTAAGTTATAAATCGTATTAAGGAGAGGAATAAATTGTTACAAAAGTACCATTCAAAAGTAGAAATAATACTGACATGCATAGCAGTCGAAGGCTTTCTTTTATACGGAATGTTATCAACAGTCTGCGAGGATACCTGGCAGAGTACAGGTGTCTGGTGGAATTATTTTCTGCTTGGAATTTATAGTATCATGGCAGTGAAAGTGATCCTACAGAAGAACAACTGGATTGACTGGTGTATGGTCATTAGTCTGGCTGGCCTGGCGGAGATCAGCCGGATCACCACGCAGACTAACGTAGTAGTATGGTTTGTTGCAGGACTTCTGCTGATCAAAGACATAGATCTGGACAAGGTCTTAAAAGTAGACCTGGTGACAAGAATCTGTCTGGGATGTGCACTGATTGCATTGCCGCTAGTGGGACTGTATCCTGACCATACAGATCAGATGATAGGAGGAAGACTTCGCAGCAGTTTTGGCTGGTCACATCCGAATGAGATGGGACTGTTCTTTTTGATACTCTGCATCTTATGGTTTTACATACGATATGAGAAGTGGAACTGGAAAGACATGGTGGCAATGATAGGTGCGGTGCTGGCTGTTGATCATTTTGCCAACAGCAGGACATCTGAGATCTGCGTAGTGTTATTGGTGGGATTGTCTGTTCTTGTCTGCATCAGCAGAAAGTATAGATGGAACATGAAAAAGAGATGCAGGACATGGGGCATAGCAGCAGCGAGTACATTGATCGTTGGTTGTGTGGGGATGTTAAGTCTGATGACAATGGTATACTCTTTGAGCGGATGGTTCCAACGTTTTCCATATACCGTGTCTTCACGTTTGCTGCTGGCAAACAGGTTCTGGGTGGATAAGGGATTTACCTTGTTTGGACAGATCTTTGATAATGGAACCTATGGATATTTGGATATTATGTATGCACATCTAGGACTGAACTATGGTGTTATCATTCTTCTCCTGTTTATTGGACTGAATCTGTTTGCAATCTGGCAGGCATATAAGGATAAGAATGAAAAGTTTTTGATTATATTGCTTATATTTATTACATACAGTCTGCTGGAACATGAACATTTTAAGATGCTGAGTGGTTTTTATCCTGTTTTGCTGGGATATTATGTATGGCCATGGCTGGATAGCTGCAGAGTACGGGTTGAACAGCGATGGAATCGGAGGAATGGAAAGTGATACAGCAACTGAAGAAACTGGCGGTTCTGTACCTAGCATGTCTGGTGGCAGGTACACTGGCATTGACAGCAGTGTACTGTCTGCCAGTAAGACCTATACAGGAACATGTGAGAGTATCTGTGGATGCATTCCTGGAGGAAGGGGACAACCCGTTTGTACTGCCGGAATATAAGGGATCGTCACTGGACAATACAACAGATGCGATCATGCTTGGAAATGCGGTGTATCAATCGGAGCTTCCGGCATATCAGGCGGCTATGAAAGCAGGGCGAGCAGAACTGGATAATGAGCATACACAACTGGCTTTGAAGAAATATCTGGACCAGGATCGGGGACTGACGCTGACTTCATATGAGCGATACTGGCATGGATATCTGGTTGTGTTAAAACCTCTGTTGCTGGTGTTCAACTATGGACAGATTCGTATTCTGAATGGAATCGTCATGGCGATATTGGTGCTGTTGATCTTAAGACAGCTCTGGAAACGGGATCTGAGAAGAGGCATGCTGGCATTTTTATTGTCAGTAGCAGGACTGTTTCCTATGGCCCTGCCATATTCGTTGCAGTTTTCTACTTCATTTTATGTAGGGACAGGGATAAGTCTGTTTCTTTTATGCAGATATGAAAAGATAAAGGAGAAAGAGCAGTACATAGAGATGTTCTTTCTGGCTGGTGCGCTGACCAGTTATGTGGATTTTTTGACTTATCCAATATATGCGCTAGGTATTCCACTTGTATTATGTATTGTATTGGATAATGAGAACATCGGAAATGAATTAAAAAGGATCGTAGCATGTGCATGTTCCTGGGGATTAGGATATCTGCTCATGTGGGCAGGAAAGTGGTTGATTGGATCTGCGTTGCTTAAGGAGAATATTTTTGCAGATGCGTTGCAGACGGTTATGGGTCGAGCTTCAGGAGAAGTGGGAGCTGAACAGATCAGTCGGATTATGGCAGTGCTTAGAAACTTTTATATTTATTTTAATTTATACGGAGTGCTTCTTGCGGGGATACTGATCTTATGGGTTGGAATCTGGTGTATCAGGAACAGAGCAGTTATGAAGATAGATCAGGCATTGTTGTTGCTGTTAGTTGCAGCAGGACCGATCTGCTGGTATCTGGTAACGGCTAATCATGCATATATTCATTACTGGTTCACGTTCCGCAATCTGTCCGTCAGCATCTTTGCATTTGCAATGATTACAGAGACAGGTAAGACCCATAGAAAAGGTGAAGTTGATTCATGAAAGAAAAGAAAAATACATTTCTGGATGCGGCAGTGATTCTGTTTTTCCTGACATTTGTAAATAAGCTGTTGGGATTTGTAAAATCCATGACCATTGCATCAATTTATGGGGCTACGATTCAAACAGATGCCTATTATGTGGCGGAAGGTCTGATGCAGAATGTATTGATCTCCATATCCGAGGCACTGGCAGTTTCGTTTCTACCAATCTATATTAGTATACGGGAAAAGGATAAAGAAGATTCCAAGGGTTTTACAAGCCGGACGATGACAGATGTATTCATACTGGCAATTTTTGTATCGGTTGTATTATATATTTCAGCACCGATATTATTTCGCGTCTTGTTTCCGGCATACACATTGGAAAAATCACAGTTAGCTGTGTCTTATTTTCGGATTATGGTATGGGGAATGTGTTTTTACATGTCCAATCAATTATTACAAAGTTTGCTTAATGCAGAGAAAAACTATGGATTCTCATCTTTGGCTGCAATGATGAATAATGTGATTTTGACTGCAATTGTTCTCTTGTTTGGCCATAAGTTTGGATTAACGGCAATGGCTGTAGCAGTTCCGGTTTCTTACGTTGTACAGTATATTTTCTTGCAGATAAGAAGTAAAAAGTATGGATGCGTAACACTGAAATATGGATTGCGGGATTCAAGAATTACTCGTCTGTGTATCCAGACATTACCAATATTCTGGGGGAATGCATTTAGTGAGTTGAATCAGCTTGTAGATAAGAGTCTGTTGTCGGGAATGGAAGAAGGAACGGTAACAGCGGTTTCTTATGCTGGTGTATTATATCAGTTTGCTTCTAATATGATTGGAATTCCCATGACAACAATTATTTATACAGAACTGGCAGAGTCTTTTGCAGCAGGAAAGATTAAAGAAGGCATGGAAAAGATGGAGAAAGGAATTCATATTAGTCTTTTCTTTTGCATTCCGATTACTATATTTATTATCATGACAGCGGATCTGATTGTTAGTATAGCATTTGGAAGAGGAGCATTTGGAGAATATGCGGTGGCATTGACAGCACAGGGACTGCGGTGTTATGTGCTATATCTTACTGCTTTTTGTGTGAATACATTATTGTTTAGAGCATGCTACTCGTTAGGAGATACAGCTATGCCTATGAAAATTGGAATGGGAACGGTTGGACTTAACATTGTCTTATCTATTACATTATCAAAATATCTGGGACTGAGCGGTGTAGTATTGGCAACAGCAATATCTAATATTGCAACCTGTTTTTTTGCATTATATATTTTTAATAGAAAAAAACAAGCCATTAATTTTTGCTATTTTATTGTTCCAATAATTAAAATAGGACTTGCCACTATGATTGCAACCGGAATATGTGAGGTTTGGTTGCAATCAAAATTAGTTAGCAATAAAATTTTAGTATTTAGTATTGCTGTTATATTAGAGTTTGGAAGCTTTATTATTCTAACAATTATTGGAAAAGAAGAGATTGCGATGGAAGGTGTGCGATTAGTCCGGGATAGATGGAGGAAGAGAGATTGAAACCGATGATTTCTGTAATAATACCGTTGTATAAAGGAAAAAAGTATATTCCACAAATCCTGAATATGATGGATCAGAATAGTAGAAGACTTAAAAGTGCATCGATGGAAGTTGTGTTTATAAATGATTATCCAGAAGAAAAAATAGAATTGGATACGTGTAATTGTACATATTCTGTTAAAATATTTGTGAATGATAGAAATATGGGAATTCATAAGTCCAGAATAAGAGGAATTGAGCTTTGTTCGGGAGATTATATTTTAATGTTAGATCAGGATGATGTAATAGCTGATAATTATCTGGAGAACCAATATTCTAAAATGGGTAGTTCTGACTGGATAGTATCATCTGGGATCTATCGATATGAAGATGGTAGTGAAGAAGATATTTTCATGTCGAAAAAGCATCAACTGGCTTGTCTGGACAAATGGTGTTATTACATGTATTCCAATCCCATTGCATCGCCGGGACAGGTACTGCTTCGAAAAAAATGTATTCCTGATTTATGGAAAAATACTTATTTAAGAATAAATGGATCAGATGATTACTTTTTGTGGATTTTATTGGTAGAGAATAAGGCAAGAGGAGTTATTAATCCAGAAAAACTTTATGTGCATATATCTACAGGTGAAAATACCAGTCTGAATGAAGTGAGTATGAAGAGGTCAGATTATGAAGTTACTGAACTATTATCTGAAAAGATTAACTGGTGGAAGATACATCGAATAAGAAGAAAAGCGGAATATTTTACATCCGAATGCAAGACTTTAGGTGTTAAGTTAAAATATATGGACGTGGGTATATTTAGAAAAGTCTATCAGATATGTAGATTGTAAAAAGTTTGCTGTATAGAAAATAGAGGAACGAATAGCATTGATTAGTGGAGGAGAATAATTGCATGATAACAGTAGAGAACAAATGGTTAGATTTGCTGGGAAAATGTATATTGACCCTATACTTGTATTTGATCAGTTATTTTTATACGTTATCTTATCCATGGTCATGGAGTGCTCCTCTTCGGCTGATTGGATTTGGAATTCTGGTTCATGTGGCATGTGAGGCTTTGAAGAAGATACGGATCACAATTCGTTCAGAAGCGTCAAAATGGAGCTGGAGATTTGGTGCTGCTGTATTTGGAATTTCGATGATTTTGCTGGGAGTTTACTATGTTGCTTTTTATCCGGGAGGAATTATCATAGACAGCTTTAACCAGTGGTACCAGGTTCAGACTGGTGTTTATGTGGACTGGCATCCGGTTGTACATACATTATTATTTATGAAACTGCCTTCTTTAATCTGTAATAGTCTGGCATTTGTGAATTTTGTACAGATGCTTTGGATCTCATTGGCAATAATGTATCTGGGAATGGTGATGAAACACTGGGGAATACGCAGAAAATATGTTATCATTGCATTGCTTTTGGCTTTGACAGTGCCTGCATCTGGAATGGTTCTGTCATTTTGCTGGAAAGATACGGCATTAACGATCTTTGCAATTGTACTGACAGCGCAGATGATAGAGATTATTTGCTCGGATGGAGAATGGTTGTGTAAATGGTCTCATGTACTGGAACTGGCATCGGCATCTGTGATGGCAATGTTGATGAGACATAATGGAATTCTGTTAGTAGGACCAATGTTATTTTTCTTGGTGCTTTTTTTCTGGAAAAAGGCAAAAAAGTTCTGTATTGGTACAGTGTTGTTGTTCATGGTTCTGGTTGTTGGAATAAAGGGACCTTTCTATCGGTTGATCCATGTACAGAGTCATTCACAGGTGTCAGCGGAGATGCTGGGAGTGCCGATGACGATACTGGCAAATGTTCTTGTGAATGAGCCTGAAAAACTGGATGAAGACTGCAGAGAATTTCTGTATCGCATTGGTGATCAGGAGTTGTGGGAACAGACTTATCAGGAGGGAAACTGGAACAGCGCAAAATGGATGGGTGATGATATTTCCAATGACGTGATCGAAGAAGTTGGAGCAGAAAAGGTACTGACTTATACCTGGCATGCGATTCAGAGATCACCCTACTATTCTTATCGTGCCGTTGTAAAGTTGTTTGATGTGGTCTGGAAACCATTTGCAAATTTTGTGACTTGGAGCTACCACACAGATATTCAGGAAAATAACGGATTTGGATATGAGACTATCGGTGTGCCAGCTTTACAGAAGATTTTGGATTGGGTATATGATCTGTCGATTCATGGAGGAGTCCTGTTTACATGGTGCTGGCATATTGGATTTTATATTCTGCTGCTTATGTTTGTGGGAGTAAGCAGATTTGGCAGGACACCGAAGAAGAGTCTGCTTTGGCTGCCGGTGCTTGCGTATAATTTTGGAACGGCACTGTTGTTGTGTGGACCTGATTTCAGATTTTTCTCATTTAATACAGTGATTACGTTCCCATTATTGTTGATCATTTTGGGTGAAAGGAATGCATATGAAAGATAGAGAGGAATTAGTGAAGCAACCTAAGTTTTCGATAATTGTGCCAGTCTATAAAGTGGAAGAATATCTGCAGGTATGTGTGGATTCTCTGTTGGCACAGGAAGAATACAAAGATCAGATGGAGATTCTGCTGATCGATGATGGAAGTCCTGACAAAAGCGGTGAGTTGTGTGATCGACTGGCAGAGGCACATAAGCAGATCAAAGCATTTCACAAGCCGAATGGAGGACTGTCTTCTGCGAGAAATTATGGACTGGACAGAGCAACTGGTGAATATGTGTTGTTCGTGGATTCAGATGATGTGATGGAATCGGACACATTGAAGAAGATTACAGAAGCGCTGGATCAATTTGGCGAGGCGGATGCGGTATTCTTTGATGGGGTGGAAGATGATGGCGTTCATCAGGATCCTATGAGGAGAGTGCCACTGGAACAGATGCAGTGTGCAGATAACGGGAAACAATACTTGCTGGAACATTTTAGAGACAGGAATCTGAATGTAGAGGCATGTCTTTATGCATATCGAAGAGCATTTCTGAATGAGCAGAACCTGAGATTTCGGGAAGGAATACTCCACGAAGATGTGGAATTCACACCAAGAATTATGATGCAGTGTGGAAAAGTAGTGGAACTGCCGGATCGGTTGTATCATTATCTGGTCAGAGAGAATTCCATCAGTACGCAGAAAAATAAAGAAAAGAATATCAGGGATCTGTTTCAGACGTTGCGGGAGCAGGATCAGATGGCGGAGCATCAGGAGCCGGAACTGAAAAAGTGGATGAAGAATGCGATTCTTGACAGTTATCTGAATATGGTGCAGACCGCGAGAATGTATCAGAAGCAGTACCGGAAGCTGTTGGACAAGCGTTTCCTGCTGGGAAAAGCGGTGACCAACTGGAATCGCTTCCGGGTACTGGTGTGTCTCATCAATGTGAGACTATATTGTTTTATGAACGATTGTTATAAAAAGCTTTAACGAAGCCTAATGACGGATCAGTTTTAAGATTTTTCCTTTGAGGATCTGAATATGGCAGTTCCGTCGGGAGGCAGGATCCTGTCTGGCAGGAATGCTGATCCATTTTTCTGCAAAGCAGTCATCTTTCTGAAAATCCAGTCCTACCGGATAGACAGAGGGACGCAGGATCGTCTGATCCTGATTGGCATTCAGCACAGCTGACATAATGGAGAAGGAACTGTTACAGATGATCTGCCAGTGGCATCTGGACATCATGCACAAGTCGTGAACCAGTGATCCGCGGCAGACTTCGCAGTCATATTTATTCATAAAGTTGTTGACAACACCGCCTTTTTCATCCTTATGGTCGTAAAAGAGCAGGAAAACAGGATTGTTACAACGCTTCAGAATTTCATCAGCAGCATGGAACCAGTAGTCATCTGCCAGACGGAAGCCCTGTTGGGTATAGTCACGGCCAACACGGAAGTGGGTGGCAACCAGTGGACGACCTGGATATTTTGTCTGAAGCTCAGCCAGTTCTTTTTGCACAGCCAGTTCCATATCTTCAGGAAAAGAAAACCATTTCTGTACCTGAGACCGGTTTTTCCAGAAATACTGGCAGGAAATAAAATGCCCTTTCATCAAGGTGTTTTCTGGAACGGTAAGAGCAGATGGCTGATAATTAGCAGTGCGTTCCTTAAGAGGAGGTTCCTCCCAGGTATGAGTGATCGCTGTTGGGAGTTCCGTTAAGAACTCTGCTTTCGTATTCGGAAAGATGGTATGGATCTCATTGCCATATTGTTTATCGGTATCATTGATCAGATTATTTTCTGCCCGGACAAAGCCGAAGAATTCTCCGCGGTTCTGAGCAATGGTTTTGACAGATGCATAGGCGAACATCTGATTGCCAAGCTGATCAGATATAGTGACTGTTAACATAAGTAAAACTCCTTTTGGGTATCATGAGATTATATTAAAGCAAAAAAGAGCGAAAGAAAAGGGAAAATTTGCTTTTTTACAGTAGATAGAATATAATAGCAAAAAAATATATAAGGATGAAAATTATGCATATTAGAAAAAATATAATGAAAATACCCTTTTGGGGATATTATTTTTTGCAGGATGCCTGGATTAAAAAACGGTTAAAAAAAATAAATTGTGAGAATGAGAACTTTCAAGATGATGCAGATCATATGTTGAAAGGGCTTTTGTCGTATGCATATAAAGCATTTCCGGCATATTATCATAAGTATCAGATAGATAAGGATGCAGATATCAGTCAATATCCCATATTGTCAAAGAGAGATTATCAGAAAAATCCCGATATATTTGTATCAAAATATAAAAAGTTTCTTGTGACGGATAAAACTGTGACAAGTGGAAGTACAGGAGAACCTTTTGCGTTTGAGGTGACTCCTAACCATGACCCGGCACATCAGAAGATGTTATGGGATCTGATGGGATATCAGGACGGAGATCAGATTGTCCTGATCAACGGAAAGGTTATGGATGAAAAGAAGGTAAAAAATCATATTTATTATGTGAAACGAGAAGAGAAGAATAAATTATATGGAGATTATATGATCTCCTGCCTATATTTGACAGATCAGACTGCTCCATATTATTTTGAATTTCTGAAGAAGGTAAAGCCGGATTATATAAAAGGATATACTTACGCAGTGTTCAGACTTGCACAGTATGCGGAAGCACATGGGATTAAACTGGAGCACCCAATTAAGGGAATTCAGCTTACTTCAGAGATGGTTCTGGATTATCAGATACCGATTATTGAGAGAGCATTTAATACAAAAGTATATATGCAGTATGGTCAGGCGGAAGCAGGAATGTTTGCTTACACATACGATGATACACACAAATACAAATGTTCGCCGGTGTATGGTTACATGGAAGTGCTGGATAAAAATGGGAAGCATGTAAAAGAAGGAGAGACTGGTGAAGCGGTTGTAACATCTTTTTCCAATTATGTGATGCCGTTTATCCGGTATCGGACTGGTGACCTGGTAGAATATGGCGGAAAGAAAAATGGAATTGTTATATTAAATCGGGTGATTGGGCGAACACAGGATATTGTATATAATAAGGATAAAGAGGGCATTTCTCTCACAGATTATATTACGAATACGGCATATAGTCATATGTTGAAATGGAGAATTGTTCAGAAAGAGTACGGAAAGATTACATTCCAGATCGTAAAAGGTCCTGGATATTCCGAAAAGGATGAGGAAGAGTTCCGGGAAGTATATGAGAAGAATGGAAAAATGGAGATAGAATTTCAGTATGTACATGATCTTGGGTTGTCCAAGAAAGGAAAATCTATTTTTCTGGATCAGTATCTGGAACCGTAGAATGGGAGTTATATATGCAGGGAAAGATTACCATTGTTGTTGTGGGATATAACCGGGCAGATGCCATGGAACGTGTGCTTCATTCGCTGAGCCGGGCGCAGTATGATTATACGGATATTCGTCTGGTGGTCAGCATTGACCACAGCGGAAATGAAGAGGTTGTGCATACGGCAGAGGCATTTGAATGGAAATATGGAGAAAAAGAGGTCATTTACCGGCCGGAACGGCTGGGATTGCGCAAGCACATCATTTCCTGCGGAGATATGACAGAGAAGTATGATACAGTTATGATACTGGAAGATGATATTTATGTGTCTCCGGACTTTTATAACTATGCTATGCAGACGCTGGAAAAATATGGAGACCATCCGCAGATTGCCGGGATTGCATTGAACACCAAGAGAGAATTGCTGGAAAGTGTGTATCCGTTCTTTCCATTGCGGACAGGCTATGATATTTATTTTCAGCAGTTTGCAACGTCCTGGGGACAGGTATGGAACCGGCGTATGTGGACAGGGTTTAAAAAATGGTATGAAGAACATCAGACCTTGCCGTTTCACAGAGATGTGCTGCCGCAGATCCAGAATTACCCAGATACTTCCTGGGCAAAATTCTATCAGACCTATATTGTGGCTCAGGGAAAATATTTTGTATACAGCTATGATTCACTGACCACCAATTTTGGAGATGCGGGGCAGCATTTTGCAGACAGTGCATCATCTGTACAGTCCGTGCTGTTCTATGGAAAGAAGCAGTATCGGATGCCGGAGTTTGAAGAGGGCATTAAATATGATATTTATGGAGAGCCTGTAGGACTTGGAGCGTGCCTGGGAGTGCCGGAGGAAGAACTGACCTGCGATCTGTGGGGAAGAAAGCCGAAGCAAGCTTATCGTCGGTATGTACTGAGCAGCAGTAGATTAGGGTATGAGATACTGAAGTCTTTTGGGCTGCAGATGAAACCGGCGGAACTGAATATCTACGAGAATGTTCCGGGGCAGGGCATTTTCCTGTATGATACACAGAAGACGACGGGAAAAGTGGAAGACGAGAAAGAGACAAGGATCCGTCTGCTGGAGTATGGATATGGTGTCCTGAATGGAAGTGATCTGCTGAATTGGAGCCTGGATCGGATCACGAAGAAACTGAAACATAAAATGCGGAGAAGAAGATGAAACGATATATTTTTTTGACGGCTAATATTCATCCCATAGGTGGAATGCAGAATTATGTGGCTGGAAAAGCTGCCTATTTGGAAAAAAATGGATGGAAAGTGACGGTGTTCTTCTGGGGGGACAATAAGGGAACCTGTGCTATGACATCTATGAATAAATACTTATCAGGTGGAATGACAGAACTTGGAATGCCGCCGGGAGAATGGCCAAGAAGAATCAGAGAACAGGTTCTTAACAGAATGGTCAGACTGATTGGAGCGATGGATCCGGCGGATGAGATCATTGTGGAGTCTCAGGATGATGTGCTGGCTTTATGGGGAGAGTTACTTGCAGCCAGACTACAGGCAAAGCATATGTGCTTTATCTGTAATGAGACCTTCCGCGGACCGAAGAAGCATTATGATCAGTATCTTGACTTCTTTGATTTTAAACACAGACGACGGGAAATGGCTTGTATCCATAAAGAGTCAATGGGTAAATTATTTGATGGCTATAAGAAAGTAGATGACAGCGAAGCCTATGTTTTCGATGCGGCAAATGAGGGACCGGTTCAGTCAGTTGAAAATAAAAAGACAGATGCTGTTCAGAAATATGATTGGAATATCTGTTGTATCGGTCGTGCGGACAAGACATGCGTGGATCCAATCATGGATGGAATTGCAAATTTTGCGTTGGAATATCCTGAAAAACAGATTCAATTGCTGATTGTTGGAAATGTGGATGACCGGATGGACTGGTTACATCAGAAGCTGGATAAAGCGTCCAATCTGGTACTTACCTGTCTGGGAGATCTGGTTCCGATTCCACGGTCTTTTTTTGAAAAAGTGGATGTGGCAATAGGCGGTTCAGGATGTGCCAGGTGTGCAGCTCAGGAAAAAGTTCCTACAATTGTGTCAGATGCAGATAATGCTATGGCTAATGGTATTCTTGGATATACCGTGTTCAATATCTTTTTTAAGGGCGATACATCTTCACAGATGAATTATGAAGACGCATTGAAACAGGTGCTTGTTGATAAGATACAGGAGAAGCTGCCGTTTAAGTGGCTGGAAAGAAAACCTGCATCATATTACTATGATCAGCATCTGCAGTTTATTGCAGAATCTGTACAGGATAGGCAGTATGATACAGATATTTGCAGACAGGCACGTGTAGACAGAGTCAAAATTTTGAAATACTATTTTAGAAAATACTTACCACATATCATGAAATTGTATGATGCAGCAAAGAAGTAGAAAGGCGAAAAATATGGAAAAGAAGATACTGGTTACCAGATCCTCCTTGCCGCCAATAGAAGAGTATATTGACGAGATTAAAGATATCTGGGACAGTCATTGGCTGACCAATATGGGTGAAAAGCATAAAGCTCTTCAGAATGGTCTGAAGGAATATTTGGGCGTAGAAAATATTGATTTATTGACCAATGGTCATATGGCACTGGAATTATCTCTGCAGGCATTGAATCTGCAGGGAGAAGTAATCACGACTCCATTTACATTTGCTTCAACAACACATGCAATCGTAAGGAATCGGCTGACACCGGTATTCTGTGATATCCGGCCGGATGATTTTACGATGGATGCAGATAAGATCGAAAGTCTGATCACAGACAGAACCTGTGCAATCATGCCGGTTCATGTATATGGAAATGTATGCGATGTGGAGAAGATCCAGAAGATTGCGGATAAATATGGTTTGAAAGTAATCTATGATGCAGCGCATACATTCGGAGTGAAATATAAAGGTCAGGGAACAGGAACATTTGGAGATGTCTCCTGCTTTAGTTTTCATGCAACAAAGGTATTTCACACGATTGAGGGTGGAGCTGCCTGCTTCAAGGATGAAGAACTGGGTAGAACTTTGTACCGCCTGAAGAATTTCGGTATCAAGAATGAAGAGGTCGTGGATGGAGTGGGTGCCAATGCCAAGATGAATGAATTTCAGGCAGCCATGGGTCTGTGCAATCTTCGTCATATTGATGCAGAGATTCAGAAGCGTAAAGCAGTTGTGGAACGTTATCGGGAACGCCTGAACGGTGTGGAGGGAATCCAGCTGAATCCGGTACAGGAGCATGTAATGTCGAATTATGCGTATTTTCCGGTAATTTTCCATGAGAAGCAGTTTGGATTTACCAGAAATGAGGTACATGACAGACTGGCACAGGAGAATATTTTCTCAAGAAAGTATTTTTATCCATTGACTAATACATATGATTGCTTCCACGGAGCTTATGATGTGAGTGAGACACCGGTGGCACTGGAGATTTCCAGAAGAGTGCTGACTTTGCCATTGTATGCAGATTTGCCTTTGGAGGAAGTGGATCATATCTGTGATATTATCCTTGGAATGAGGAATTGAGAGTACATGCGTATTTTATATTTAAATACAACCTATTCTGGAGGTGGCGCAGAAAAAGTCACCAGACAGATTTACGATGGGATGAAAAAACGAGGGCATGACGTATATGAAATCGTCTGCTATAACCGGCACGGAATTGTAGAGGATGAACATGTGCATGTGTTATATAATGGCACAGTTGGAAAAGTCCTGATGCGGCTTCAGACTGCGAACAGAGCAAACGAGGATCTGACAATTTCTTATGCTATCAATTATATCGAGCAGTTTGTGAAGAAGCATAAGATTGATCTGATCCATCTGAATAATCCTCATGATAGTTTTCTGGGAATCAGAGATATTGGAAAACTGACAGAATGGTGTCCTGTAGTGTGGACACTGCATGATTTTTGGGCACTTACCGGTCATTGTGCATTCCCATTTGGCTGTGATGACCGCTGGAAGATGGGCTGTACTGCATGTGAACATCTGGAAAACTATCCGAGACTTCGCAGAGATGTGTGTAAAAAACTGTTTGAATATAAACAGCAGTATTTATGCAGAAAAGGGATTCATTTTACAGTTCCGTCTGAGTGGATGAAGGATCAGGTGAAGGAATCTTACCTGAAGAATGAAAAATGTACGGTTATTTATAATAGTCTGAACATTGATCAGTGGAAACCATTGGACAAACAGATAATCAGAGAAAAGTATGACTGCGTCACAGAAAAGTTTGTATTAGCTTTTGTAGCTGCAGATATGAAGATTCCACAAAAAGGGATGAACTATCTGAAAGAAGTGCTGGAACAGCTGGATCCGGAAAAATATATGTTGTTGATTGCTGGAAAATGTTCGGATGAATTGAATGAAGCCAGCAAAAAATTCGAGATCAGGAATTTTGGATATATCAAAGAGCAGGAAAAGATGAATGAATTCTTTTCTATGGCAGATGTGTTGCTGAATCCTTCCGTATATGAGACTTTTGGCCTGGTAAATATTGAAGCAATGGCATCAGGTACTCCAGTTGTGGCATTTAATATTTGTGTGATGCCGGAGGTTATTGGCATAGAAGGCGGCTGGATTGTGAGAGAGGTGTCTGCGGATGCGTTGTGTAGCCGCCTGGACAGTCTGGAGAAAGACCGGACGGAAGTAGAGGAAAAGGCCGAGACCTGTGTGGAATGCGTCAGAGAATATTATAACGAAGAAGAGATGCTGGATGCATTTGATCGATTATATGAAACTATAAAAAAGGAAAGACAGAATGGAAGATAGAGTAAAAGTAAAGACTGTGTCCAATTTTATATGGAGATTTGCAGAACGGACGGGAGCACAGATGGTTTCATTTGTGGTCTCGATTATTCTTGCCCGGCTTCTGGCACCTGAGGCATATGGAACTGTGGCACTGGTGACGGTGTTTACTACTATTTTGCAGGTGTTTGTTGACAGCGGATTAGGAACTGCATTGATTCAGAAAAAGGATGCGGATGATCTTGATTTTTCATCTGTATTTTATTTTAATTTTGTGGTTTGTCTGGTGTTGTATGCGGTGATGTTCGTTGGTGCACCATATATAGCTGCATTTTATGAAAATATGGAGTTGGTTCCGTTGATCAGGGTAATCAGTCTTACACTGATCATTTCCGGTGTAAAAAATATTCAACAGGCATATGTATCAAAACGTTTGTTGTTTAAGAGATTTTTCTTCGCTACATTGGGAGGAACTTTATTTTCCGCAGTTTGTGGAATTGTATTGGCATATCGTGGTGCTGGGGTATGGGCGTTGGTTGCACAGCAGCTGATAAACGCAACGATTGACACATTGATTCTTTGGATGACGGTTAAGTGGAGACCACGTCTGATGTTCTCCTGGACAAGATTAAAAGACTTGTTATCTTATGGATGGAAGCTTCTGGCTTCGTCATTTCTGGATACAGTATACAATAATATAAGAAGTCTGATTATTGGAAAAGCTTATTCTTCTGCTGATCTGGCATATTATAATAAAGGTCAGCAGTTGCCTAATCTGGTAATTGTAAATATTAATACATCTATTGACAGTGTGTTACTTCCTATCATGGCCAGCGTGCAGGATCAGGAAGGACGTGTGAAAAAAATGACGCGTCGATCTATACAGACGAGCAGCTATATCATCTGGCCGATGATGATTGGTCTGGCAGCATGTGCGGAACCGTTGATTTCATTACTGCTTACAGATAAATGGATACCATGTGTACCGTATTTGAGAATCTATTGCCTAATATTTGCATTTCAGCCGATTCATACAGCAAACTTAAATGCAATTAAAGCAGTTGGAAGAAGCGATATTTTTCTGAGACTGGAAATTATAAAAAAAATTATTGGACTGGCCTCTATTATCTTAACTATGAGATATGGCGTGATGGCAATGGCACTGGGACTGCTGGTAATAACACCTTTGAATGCTTTGATTAATGCATTTCCGAATCGAAAGATCCTGAATTATTCCATCAAAGAACAGATCAAGGATCTTGTGCCATATATTTTAATGGCAGGTGCAATGGGGGCATTGGTATGGCCGATTCAGTATCTGCAGATATCCAGAATTCTGGTGATTGTAGCACAGATTGTGGCAGGAATCGTTGTATATGTTGGATGTTCGGTAATCTTTCGAGTAGATGTGTTTTACGATCTTTTTGGAATTTTAACGGGATTTCTGAGGAAAGGAAGCAAAAATGGCGCAGCAGAATAGTTTTTATTCAATGGAAGAATTAAAAGACATGGGATTCAAAAGTATAGGCGCGGATCTCAGTATCAGTAAAAAAGCTAGTTTTTATGGAGTTGAAAATATTTCGATTGGCAGTCATGTGAGGATAGATGATTTTTGTATATTAAGTGGGGAAATCTCCATTGGTGATTATATTCATATTGCAGCATATTCGGCTCTTTATGGAAGTGATGCTGGAATTCAGATTAATGAATTTGCCAATATCTCTTCAAGAGTATGTATCTATGCGGTCACTGATGATTATTCTGGAGAGAGCATGACAAGTCCGATGATTCCGGATGAATATAAGAATTTACAGAAAGCACCAGTCTATATTGGGAGACATGCGATTATAGGATCGGGAAGTGTAATATTGCCTGGAAGTGAAATCGGAGAAGGCTGTGCGGTTGGCAGTCTTAGCTTGATAAAGAACGCATTAGATGCATGGTGGATTTATGCGGGAATTCCGGCGAAAAAGCTGAAAGAGAGAAGTAAGGGACTACTGGAAAAAGAGAAAGAGTGGAAAACTTGTAAAATCCCTATAAAAGTGATAAACTAATATAGAATATGGGCTATTATGCGCTTTGCCCGATTTTGGGAGTTAATATGTTAAAATACAAGAATAAAAAACTGATATTCAGGATCATACTGCTGGTGTTGATGGATATGCTGATCATCACCGCAGCAGGTCCATTGGCTATCTACGTGCGGTACAATCTGTTCTTTGAGCCACAGGCCATTGAGTTTATTGAGAATATCTTCAAGTATCTGCCGGTGAATCTGATCCTTACAGTGACCGTGTTTGCCGCTTTTCGGTTGTATCAGGGGATCTGGAAATATGCCAGCGCATCGGATCTGGTAAATATTATTCTGGCGTGTCTGGTGTCTGCAGTGACTCAGACGATTGGCATGATGTTGATGGGACTTCGCTTTCCGAGAAGTTATCCTTTTATGTACTTTGTTGTGCTGACAGCGGGAATTTCTATATTCCGATTTACCTATCGGATCCTTGCTTATTTACGACAGAAGCAGCAGGGGCTGATCAAGGAAGGCAAGACCAATACCATGATCGTGGGGGCCGGTGAGGCTGGTAATACATTGCTGAAGGAGCTGCAGAACAGCAAGTTTGTAGAGCAGAATGTGTGTTGTCTGGTGGATGACGATCCGGGTAAGATTGGAAAGTATCTGCGCGGTGTTCTCGTAGCTGGCAATCGTAAGGATATCTGCAGACTGGCAGAGGAATACCATATTGATGAGATTATGATTGCCATTCCGTCGGCATCTCATGCTGAGATTCAGGAACTGCTGGATATCTGCAGTCAGACAAGCTGTAAGCTGAAGGTACTGCCAGGAATCTATCAACTGGTAAACGGGGAGGTCAGTGTCTCCAAGCTCCGCAATGTGGAGATTGAGGATCTGCTGGGAAGAGAACCCATTGACACTCAGGTGGAGAGTATCATGGGGTATGTGTCTGGAAAGGTAGTGCTTGTCACCGGTGGAGGCGGTTCCATTGGAAGCGAGCTTTGCCGTCAGATCGCAAGACATGAGCCCAAGCAGCTGGTCATCTTTGATATTTATGAAAATAATGCCTATGACATTCAACAAGAGTTGAAGCGGGATTATCCGGAACTGAATCTGGTAGTGCTGATTGGTTCTGTGAGAAATACTCATCGAATCAATGGAGTGTTTGAAAAATATCATCCGCAGATCGTCTACCATGCGGCAGCCCACAAGCATGTGCCGCTGATGGAGGACAGCCCCAATGAGGCTATCAAGAATAACGTGATGGGTACTTATAAGACGGCACAGGCAGCTGATAAGTATGGCGTGTCTCGTTTTGTATTGATTTCTACCGATAAAGCAGTGAATCCAACTAACATCATGGGAGCTTCCAAGCGTCTCTGTGAGATGGTGATTCAGATGATGAACAACCGGTCAAAGACCGAGTTCGTGGCAGTCCGCTTTGGAAATGTGCTGGGAAGTAACGGAAGTGTGATTCCTCTGTTCAAAAAGCAGATTGAAGAGGGTGGTCCTGTAACAGTAACGCACCCGGATATTATCCGCTACTTTATGACCATTCCGGAGGCAGTATCTCTGGTATTGCAGGCTGGAGCCAGAGCCAAAGGTGGTGAGATATTTGTCCTCGATATGGGAAAACCGGTGAAGATCCTGGATCTGGCATTGAATCTGATCCGTCTGTCAGGTCTGAAGCCTTACGAGGATATTGATATTGTATTTACCGGTTTACGACCGGGAGAGAAGCTCTATGAGGAACTTCTGATGGATGAGGAGGGCTTACAGAGCACTGATAATAAACTGATCCACATTGGAAAACCTATTGATTTTGATGAGGAACTGTTTATCCATCAATTGGAAGAACTGGATGAGCTGTCTCGGATGGACAGCCCGAAGATCAAGGAAAAAGTGATGGAAGTGGTTCCAACTTATCATATGAAAGAGAATGGAAAAGAGGCGTAACTATGGCACATATTTATCTTGCTTCTCCGCATATGAGCGAAGAAGGATATGAGCAGCAGTATGTAAAAGAGGCATTTGATACCAACTGGATCGCACCACTTGGCAAGAATGTCAATGAATTTGAGAAAGAACTGGCAGCATATGTTGGATCAAAGGATGCAGCGGCATTGTCCGCAGGCTCTGCAGCTCTTCATCTGGCACTGAAAGCAGCTGGAGTGAAGGCTGGCGATATTGTGTTCTGCCAGGATCTGACCTTCTCTGCAACGGCCAATCCCATTGCATATGAGAAAGCGATTCCGGTCTTTATCGACAGTGATTATGAGACCTGGAATATGTCTCCGGAAGCACTGGAGCGTGCCTTTGAGAAATATCCCGATGTGAAAGCAGTAATGCCGGTTCATCTGTATGGACTTCCGGCAAACATGGATCGGATCATGGAGATCTGTAAAAAGCATGGAGTTCCTGTGATCGAGGATGCGGCAGAGAGTCTGGGAAGTCTGTATCATGGACAGGCTACAGGAACCTTTGGTGACTATGGCATATTTTCTTTTAATGGAAATAAGATCATCACCACTTCCGGTGGCGGCATGCTGGTGTGCAATCTTTCGGAGGAGCAGGCGAAGGAACGGATCGCCAAGGTTCGCTTCTGGGCAACACAGGCAAGAGAGAAAGCCCGCCATTATGAACACAAGGAAATTGGATATAATTATCGTATGAGCAATATTGTGGCTGGTATCGGTCGCGGACAGATGAAGGTTCTGGATCAGAGAATTGAGCAGAAGCGTCATATCTTTGCTTATTATCAGGAGCATCTGGGAGATCTGGAAGGTCTGTCTTTCATGCCGCTGCATGAGAATGAGAGAGCCAACTGCTGGTTGTCTGTGATTCAGTTGGCACCGGATTGTAAAGTGCGTCCATTGGATATGATCGTGGCACTGGAGAAGGAAGATATTGAGACCCGCCCGGTATGGAAGCCTATGCATATGCAGCCGGTATTTGCGGATTGCGATTACATTGACAACGGAAAGGTTGGCGAAAACCTGTTTGAGAATGGTGTCTGCCTGCCAAGCGATACCAAGATGACAGATGAAGATTTGAAGCGCATCTGCACGATTATCAGAGGATTGTGGAAATAAATGAGACAAGGGATCTATGCCAGAAGTATTAAGAGAAAACTGGATATTCTGCTGTCTGGTATGGCACTGGTTGTACTAAGTCCGATCATGGCAGTGACTGCCTGGCAGGTAAGAAAGAAGCTGGGAAGTCCGGTACTGTTTACACAGCTCCGACCAGGAAAAGGTGAGAAGATTTTCAAGATGTATAAGTTCCGTACCATGACGGATGAGCGAGATGCCAGGGGTAATTTGCTTCCAGATGAGCAGCGGATGACAGAGTTTGGAAAGTTCCTGCGGGAGAGCAGTCTTGATGAATTGCCGGAGCTGTTCAACATCTTAAAAGGGGATATGAGTATTGTGGGACCGAGACCGCAGTTGGTACGGGACATGGTATTCATGACTAAAGAGCAGAGACGGCGCCACAAAGTGCCCCAGGGGTTGACAGGGCTTGCTCAAGTTAGCGGGCGGAACAATATTTCCTGGGAAGAGAAGCTGGCATATGATCAGGAATATGTAAAACACATTACATTCTTGGGGGATCTGAAGATTATTTTCAAGACCATTGGAAACGTACTGAAGAAAGAAGATATTAACACAGATGGCATGGCGACCGCAGAGGATTTTGGGGATTATCTCCTGCGGACCGGTCAGGTGGATCAGGAAACCTATGACCGAAAGCAGCGCATTGCCAGAAAGATCTGTGAGAAGAATAACCAAAGAGGGTAAAGAATGAATAATGAGTGGGAATATTATAACCATGCGCTGGTGCCGACAACAGCTCCTCATGTGGAACCTGATGTTTCTTGGATAAGAAATAAAAAAGTCTGGAAAGAGTTTGCTGGCGGAAAGTATCCGCTGTTAGTCAGATGGGTTACAGATTTTGACTGTGGTCAGGAGACAGAATGGTGGCATTGCATCAAAGATGAACCGTTTGATATCGCCAATATTCCAGCAAAAAAAAGATACGAAATCAGTAAAGGACTGAAAAATGTAGACGTTCGCATCATCACGCCTGGAGAATATGCGGAAGAACTTGCAGAAGTACAGTGCAAGGCAAGAATTCATTATGGAGAAACGCTGGATTATGCAGAAGAAAAGGAGGCAATCAGAAAATCCTTTACAGAAGATCCTGAGATTGAAAATGCAGAATACATCGGCGCATTTTTGAAGGAAACAGGTGAATTGGTCGGATATGGTATCTATGAAATCCATGAAGACTGGGTCCTTCAGTCCGTGATCAAGACCGATCCGGACTATCTGAAGTGTAATACCAATGCGGCACTGGTTGCATTTGCACTGGAACGATATTTCGGAGATGGATTTTCAATTAAATATCTGACTAATGGGACAAAAAACGTACTGCATGAGACAAATTACCATGAATATTTGATGAAATATTTCGGCTTTAGAAAAGCATATTGCCGTCTGCACATTAAATATCGTGGCTGGGTAGGAGCAGTGGTGGCTGTGTTATACCCATTTCGGAAACTGTTCTATAAAATGAAAGGGCGTGGTCCGGTACGTATGGTACGGGCAGTCCTGAAAATGGAAGAGATCCATCGTACGTTTCGATAAAGCAACAAGAAGGAGATATAGTTTATGAATATTTGGTTTTTCAATCATTATGCGGTGCCGACCAGTCTGTATCCGCTGGCAAGACCTTACCATTTTGCCAACCATCTGCAGCAGAAGGGACACAAGGTGACCATCTTTGCAGCGAGTTCTGTTCATCTGTCAGACAAGAACCTGATCACAGATGGCAGACAGATGAGAGCAAAACGGGTGGATGGTATCCGCTATGTATTTTTGAAAGCCAGAAATTATGAAGGAAATGGTCTGGGACGAATCATGAATTTCTTTGATTATACCATTCGTCTGTTTACCCAGACCGGTAAGTTCAACAAGCCGGATGTGATCATGGCAACATCGGTGCACCCACTGACCTGCGTGGCTGGCATCATTTTGGCAAAGAAATATCATTGTCCATGCGTGTTGGAGATCGCAGACTTGTGGCCACTGACGCTGGTAGAGTATGGTGCCATGAGAGAAGGACAGCTGGTGACCAGAGCGTTGTATGCCCTGGAGCATTGGATGTACAAGAAGGCAGACGCAGTGATCTTCACCATGTTCGGTGGAAAAGAATATATCCAGGATATGGGCTGGGAGAAGGATGTGGATCTTGATAAGATCTATTACATTAACAATGGTGTGGACCTTGGCATCTATCACAGACAGCAGAAAGAGGACTGGCTGCCGGATGAGGATCTGGACAGAAAGGATACCTTCAAGGTGATGTACACCGGTTCCATGGGAGTGGCCAACTCCGTACAGGATATTCTGGATGCAGCGATCCTTCTGAAAGAACACAAGGAGATCCAGTTCTTCCTCTATGGTGCAGGTTATCAGGAAGAAGACCTGAAGAAATACAAGGAAGAGCATCATATTGACAATGTGCATTTCAAAGGCCGCGTAAATAAGCGGTTCATTCCGGGTATTTTATCCAGAGGAAACTTAAACATGCTCACAGGCCCCAGTGACCGGGTATCTGAGTATGGTATGAGTATGAATAAAATGTTTGATTATATGGCATCCGGTCACCCGACTCTGTCCAATATTCAGACAAGAAATGATATTTTTGTAGACAATCATTGTGGTATGACCATTGAAGCGGGAAGTCCACAGGCTATGGCAGATGGGATACTGAAGTTTGCACAGATGGATCCGGCAGAGTATGAGACCTACTGCCACAATGCAACAGAAACTGTAAAAGAGTATGATTTTGGATATCTGACAGATCGGCTGGAAGAGATCCTGAAGAAGGAAGTAGAGGAAAAATAAGTATGAAATACGCACTGATCGGCTGCGGCCGTATTGCTACCAACCACATTAAAGCAGTATTGAATAATCATCTGGAGTTTGCAGCGGCCTGCGATGTGAATCCGGAAAATATTGAGACCTTGCTGGCAAAGCATGGTCTGGAGAAGGACAGCTCCATTGCACGTTACACGGATTATAAGAAGATGATCGAGGAAGTGAAGCCAACACTGGTTGGTATCGCTACCGAGAGCGGACTTCATGCAGAGATCGCCCTGTTCTGTATTGATCATGGTGTCAACTGTATCATTGAGAAACCGATGGCTATGAGCATTGAGGATGCGGATGAGATCATCCGTCGTTCCCGGGAAAAGAACGTGAAGGTATCTGCCTGCCATCAGAACCGGTTCAACCTGGCAGTGCAGGAGACCAGGAAGGCTCTGGAAGCTGGGCGCTTCGGAAAACTGTCTCATGGTTCGATCCATGTACTGTGGAACCGTAACGAAGGCTATTACAGCCAGGCTCCCTGGAGAGGAAAATGGGCATCGGACGGTGGTGCGCTGATGAATCAGTGTATTCACGGCATTGATCTTCTCCGCTGGATGTTTGGAGATGAAGTAGATGAGGTCTATGGTGTGACCAGACAGCAGTTCCATCATTATCTGGAGGCCGAGGACATCGGTATGGCTATCGTAAAATTTAAAAACGGTGCCATCGGAACCATCGAGGGAACTACCAATGTATATCCGAAGAATCTGGAAGAGACCCTGTATATGTTCGGTGAGCACGGAACTGTGAAGCTGGGTGGTACCTCCACCAATAACATAGATGTATGGGCATTTGAGGATGAGCAGGCAGAGGATGCCAAGAATCAGAACCTGCAGGAAGCTACCAGCAATGTATATGGAAATGGACATACCAGTCTGTATGCAGATGTGATCGATGCCATTGAGCATGACAGACAGCCGTATGTTGATGCGGTGGCAGGACGTAATGCGCTGGAGATGGTGCTTGCCATCTACAAGAGCCAGAAGGATGGAGTACCGGTAAAACTTCCGCTGAAACATTTCAAGAGTACGGATATGGCAGGAGAATTCGATGTTTAAGATCGGCGAGATAAAGATGAGCGAGCTTGCGGGGACAGCATTCCCGGAGCTTGCAGGAAGAGAAGGACTGCTGTACGGCGTGTCCGATCCGGAAGCACCGGAGAGCAACAGCATGATCTACGTGAGGACAGAGGTTGCAGACAGCTATACGAAAGTGCGTGACAGCATCTTTGTGACAAAAGAAGAAGTAGAGCTGCCAGGGCTTCACGAGTCCTGTGTTCAGCTGAAGGCATCCATGCAGAAGAGTCTGTACGGTGTATTGCTGGAAACCTATAAAAAGCTGCTCCCGAAAGCAGAGCTGGTACAGAAGAATGGAAGCTATATCAGTTCTGATGTGAAGATCGGAACGGACGTGGAGATTGCACCTTTCTGTGTGATTGGAGCTGACGTACAGATCGGTGATCATTGCAAGATCGGAGCCGGAACCATTATCAAGGATCATGTACGGATCGGATCTCATGTGGAGATCCAGGAGAAATGTCTGATCGGCGTGGATGATATGGATGTATATCGTCTGGAAGACGGCGTATGCCGAGATCTGCCTCATCTGGCAGGAACCGTCATTGAAGATGGCTGCCTGCTGCTGGCTGGATCCATTCTGGCAGCTGGCGATTCCAGAACTACAGTTCTTGGAAAAAGCTCCGTGATTGGTATGCTGGGCGATGTGGGACACAACTGTGTGATCAAGGAGTTCAGTTCTGTAGGAGGAAAATCAAGTATTTCCGGTCATTGTGACATGGGAGAACATGTATATATTGCGCCTATGGCAGTGACCACCAACCGGATCAGCGTGGGAGATCATGCCTATCTGGGAATCGGAGCCGTGGCGATCAAAGATGTGCCAGAAGGGGAAAAGCAGTTTGGAAACCCGGCACGGAAAGTACTGGAGTTAAAGAAGAAATAAGGAGACATTCATGGTTCAGAACATTTTAGATTATCTGGAAGCCACAGCGGCGGACTGTCCTGACAAACTGGCTTTTGAAGATCTGGAACACAGCTATACCTTTGCACAGGTGCTTGGAAATGCAAAAAGGATCGGAAGTGCATTGATTCATGTGCTGCCGCAGAATGCACCGGTTCCGGTGCTGATGGAGAAGGAAGCCTGGACCCTGAATGTATTTATGGGAGCAGTCTGTGCAGGCTGCTTTTATACGTTGGTCGAGCCGGAGCAGCCGGACGAGCGGATCCGCACGATCCTGGATACGCTGGAGGCAGAGGTTATTGTTACCAGCGGAAAGCTGTCAGAGAGAGTTGCTGCCCTTGGATTCACTGGTAAAGTGTTGTTGGCAGAAGAACTGGCAGAGACGGCTATTGATGAAGAGGCACTTGCCAGTCGCCGAAAGATGGCCTGTGATATAGATCCACTCTATGCCATCTTCACCTCTGGTTCCACAGGAGTGCCAAAAGGTGTGGTAGTATCCCACCGTTCCGTTATCGATTTTACGGAGCATTTCACAAGGATCTTTGGATTTTCCAGAGAGGATGTGATCGGCAATCAGGCACCCTTTGATTTTGATGTATCGGTGAAGGATATTTATCCATGTCTGAAGATGGGAGCGACTCTGGAAGTGATTCCGAAGAAATACTTCAGTGTTCCGAAGAAGCTTCTGGATTTTCTGGATGACAGAAAGGTGACCAGTCTGACCTGGGCTGTATCTGCACTCTGCATCATCTCCATGTTGAAGGGCTTTCGGTATAAGGTACCGGCCACTCTTCGCAGAGTCATGTTCAGTGGTGAGGTGATGCCGGTGAAGCAGCTTAACTACTGGCGGAAGTATTTGCCGGATGTGCTGTATGTGAATCTCTATGGACCGACCGAGATCACCTGCAACTGTAACTATTATATTGTGGACCGGGAGTTCACGGAAGATCAGACACTTCCCATCGGAGTGCCATTTCCGAATGAGCGCGTCTTCTTATTAGATGAGGAAGATCATCTGGTGACAGAGCCAGGTGCACTGGGCGAGATCTGTGTCTCTGGTACAGCTCTGGCATTGGGCTATTATCGGAACTGGGAGAAAACGTCGGAAGCGTTTGTACAGAATCCGTTGAATCATCGGTATCTGGAACCCATTTACCGCACCGGAGATCTGGGACGGTATGAGAATGGGGAACTTTATTATGTGACCCGGAAGGATTTTCAGATCAAGCATATGGGACATCGGATCGAGCTGGGAGAGATTGAGACTGCGTTCCAGGCACTGGATGGAATCAGCCGTGTGTGTTGTATCTACGATGAACCGAACACGAAGATCATCGGATTCTACGTGGGCGAACTGGAGGCAAAGGAGATCATCGAAAGGTTGACAGAGCGGCTTCCCCGGTTTATGATTCCTAATGTATTCCGTCAGGTGGACGAGATGCCGCTGACCAAGAACGGCAAGATCGACCGGAAGTGTCTGATGGAGGAGTATCGGGAATCCATGCAGAACCGTGTAAAAAGTTAGAGCAGGAGGTAGCGTCTGTGACAGAAGAAAAACTGGAAGGACTGGCGGTTCAGCTGGGAACGCCGTCTTTTGTGTTTGATACTGATATATTGAAAAAGAGAGCCGGATGGATCAAAGAGATGATTCATCCGGCGAAGCTGTGCTTTGCCATCAAAGCCAATCCGTTTCTGGTGGAAGCACTGGAACCCCAGGCGGATCGATATGAGGTGTGTTCTCCGGGAGAGTTTCACATCTGTGTGGAGAGAAAGCTTCCCATGGAGAAGATTGTTCTTTCCGGTGTGAACAAGGAGTATGAGGATGTACGCTATGCCATGGAGCAGGGTGTGATCCATTATACAGCAGAATCCAGAAGTCAGCTGGAGCTGGTGAGCCGCTGTGCGGACGAACTGGATCGTCAGGTGGAGTTGCTGCTTCGTGTGACCAGCGGCAATCAGTTTGGGATGAGTGAGGCGGATGTGACAGAGTGTATCCGCGACAGAGTGAAGTTCCCTCATGTGACTATGGTCGGACTGCAGTATTTTACTGGAACCCAGAAAAAGATCATGAAAAAGATTGCCGGGGAAGTAGAGTACATTGAAGATTTCGCCAGAAGACTGAAGGAAGAAGAACAGTTTGTGACTAAGGTGCTGGAATTTGGTCCAGGTCTTGGTGTGCCTTATTTTACTAAGGATGATTTTGACGAGGATGAGCGTCTGCTGACAGAGCTTATGGAGCTGTTCCAGGAGCCAAGACCTTATGATATCGTATTTGAGATGGGACGGTTCCTGACCGCATCCTGTGGATATTACATGACGAAGATCGTGGATCAGAAGAAAAATGATGCGGTCAACGTGTGTATCGTAGATGGAGGCATCAATCATGTAAATTATTATGGTCAGAATATGGCCATGAAGACGCCGATCCTGTCTTATTTTCCGCAGCATTCACTGGAAGAGAAGGACGAAGAGGAGTGGACCGTCTATGGTTCCCTGTGTACGGTGTCTGATATTCTGCTGAAAAAACTGCCGCTCACCGATGCAAGAGTGGGAGATTATCTGGTGTTCCACAATATCGGTGCCTATTCGGTGACGGAAGGAATCTATCTGTTTTTAAGCAGAAAGATGCCGAAGATCTATCTCTACAGTGAAGATGGGGGCGCAGTGAAGCTCCGTGATGGACTGGAGACATGGATGTTGAATACTTGTAGATAGGGAAGATACAAAGTAGATACAGATATTATACAAACTTATACAGCGCGGTCAGTGGACAGCGCGGAAATGGAGAAAAGAAGTACCATGGAAGAATTAATGGAAGTATTATCAGCTCTGAAACCGGAGATCGATTTTACAAAGGAGACAGAACTGATCGATGAAGGCCTTCTGGAATCCTTTGATGTGATCACACTGATCGCAGAGCTGGAGGATCAGTTTGGTGTGGAGATCCCTGCAGAGGAGATCGTACCGGAGAACTTTAACTCCGCAGAGGGTATCTGGAGATTACTGGAGAGAATGAAGGAGGAAGCATAAGATGCAGTTTCGTGATTTAAAGAGCCAGTATCGGGCGCTGAAGCCGCAGATGGACGAGGCCATTCAGGCAGTGTTGGATTCTTCTGACTATATTGCAGGAGATCAGGTAGAGGAGCTGGAGAAAGAGCTGGCAGAATATGTAGGTGTGAAGAATTGTGTTTCCTGTGGAAATGGAACGGATGCGCTGGTCCTGGCATTGAAAGCATGGGGAATCGGAGCAGGGGATGCGGTATTTGTACCGGATCATACATTTTTCTCTTCCGCAGAGTCTGTGGCATTTGTGGGAGCAACTCCGGTGTTCGCAGATGTGCATGAGGATACCTTCAACGTCGATGTGGAGAGCATGGAGCGTTGCATTCAGGCAGTGATCAAAGAAGGAAAATTAAAGCCGAAGGCCATGGTAGTCGTAGACCTGTTCGGACTTCCGGCTGACTATGATAAGGTACTGGCACTGGCAGAGAAATATGGTCTCTATGCACTGGAAGACTGTGCACAGGGATTTGGAAGCACCTATCATGGAAAGAAAGCCGGTACATTCGGACATATTGCAACCACCTCCTTCTTCCCGGCAAAGCCGCTGGGCTGCTATGGAGACGGCGGTGCCATCTTCACTGATAATGATGAATGGGCAGCACTGCTCCGTTCTATGAGAGTACATGGAAAGGGCAGCAGCAAATATGATAATGTCCGTCTGGGCATGAACTCCCGTCTGGATACCATTCAGGCAGCAGTTCTGCAGGTAAAATTAAAAGCATTCAAAGAGTATGAGCTGACAGATGTGAACCGTGTGGCAGCCAGATATACAGAAGCTCTGGCAGACTGCGTGAAAGTTCCGCAGATTCCGGATGGCTATACTTCCAGCTGGGCATCTTACAACATTCTTTTCAAAGATGAGGCACAGAGAGATGAAGTACGTGCTTATCTGCAGGAAAATGGTATCCCGACCATGATCTATTATCCGAAGGGACTGCATCAGCAGAAGGTATTTGAGAATTGCTGTCTGTACGGCGAGACTTTGCCGGTAACTACCAGCATCTGCAAACGGACACTGGCAATCCCGGTATCTCCATATCTGGCAGAAGAGGATCAGGATAAGATCATCCGTCTGATCCGTGAAAAAACAGGAGCGTAAGCATGAACATACTTTTCATTTCCTATGATTCTTATAAATATGATGGACGTCTCAGAGAACTGATCAAAGTAGCGCAGGAGCTGGGTGAAGTTACCTTTATCACCCGCGATGAGGGTGAAGAACCAATAAGCGGACAGCACATTCTGTATAAGGGTTCCGGATATCTGAAATTCATTTCCTTCTGTGCAAAGCAGGCGAAGAAAATGCAGGATGTAGACACCATTTTTATCGATAACCGGAAGGGAATCCTGCCGGGCTATCTGGCAAAACGTCTGACAGGAGCTACCTATGTGATCCAGGATTGTCGGGAACTCTATGATATGAAGAGTGCGGCTGGTATCCCGGGACGGATCGGCTGTCTCATGGAGAAGATTTTCACCAGACATTCAGATGTGGTCATCGCAGCCAATGCATTTCGCGCAAAGCTTATGGTGAAGATGTTCGGGCTGAAGAAGCGTCCGTTCAACTATGAAAATATCCGTCGTCTGGCATACTCTTCTGAAGAAAGAGCTCGTCAGGTGGAACAGGAGTGCCAGGAATTCTTTGCAGAAGAGAAGTTCCGTATCATTTCTACAGCAGGTTGCGATATGACCCGTACTACCGGAAAGATGATCGAGGCCATGAAGGATCTGGGGGAGAAGTATGAGCTTCTGCTCATCGGTGACAGTGAGGAAGAGGATGAGGAACTGGCGCATCGGATCATTCAGTATTATGGATTGACCAATGTGAAGATCCTGCCCCGGATGGACCAGGATCATCTGAAATATTTTATCGATCACAGTCAGGTGGGTATGGTGACTTATCACCAGAGAGACCTGAATAATAAATATTGTGCCAGCGGCAAGATCTTCGAATTCTTATTTGAAGGAAAGCCGGTGGTCACATCTACCAATCCTCCGTTAAAGGAGTTCTGCGAGAAATACGGTGTGGGAATCGCAGATGATGATTATGCGCAGGCGATCAAAGCAGTGGCAGAGCACTACACCAAATGGCAGGATGCCGTGCATTATTTTGTGAACCATGTACATGTAGAGCGGAATAATCACAGACTTGCCCAGAAGATTCAGAATGTACTGGAGGAGAAACAGGCATGAAAAAGGTAATGTTGGTATTTGGAACCAGACCGGAAGCAATCAAGATGTGTCCGCTGGTCAATGAACTGAAGACCCGGAAAGGGATAGAGACTATTGTATGTGTGACCGGTCAGCACCGGCAGATGCTGGATCAGGTACTGGAAGCATTTCAGGTGGAGCCGGACTATGATCTGTCTATTATGAAAGACCGTCAGACCCTGTTTGATGTGACAACAAATATTTTAAACCGGATCAAAGCAGTGCTGGAAGAGGTGCAGCCGGATGTAGTACTGGTCCATGGAGATACTTCCACGACATTTGTGACGGCACTGGCATGCTTCTATCTGCAGATCCCGGTGGGACATGTGGAGGCTGGTCTTCGTACCTACAACATCTATTCTCCCTATCCTGAGGAATTCAACCGTCAGGCAGTGAGCATTATTTCTGCCTATAATTTTGCACCTACAGAGCTGTCCAAAGAAAATCTTCTGCGGGAAGGCAAGAACCCGGATACCATCTATGTAACCGGTAATACGGCCATTGATGCGCTGAAGACCACCGTAAGAGAAGACTATACACACCCGGATCTGGAGTGGGCAAAGGGAAGCCGTCTCATCATGATCACGGCCCATCGCCGGGAGAACTTAGGCGAGCCTATGAAGCATATGTTCCGTGCCATCCGCCGGGTATGTGACGAGCATCCGGATATCAAAGCCATCTATCCGATCCACATGAATCCGGTAGTCCGTGAGATCGCGGACTCCATTCTGGGAGATGATGAGCGGATCCGTATTATTGAGCCTCTGGATGTGCTGGATTTCCATAATTTCCTGTCCAGAAGCTATCTGATCCTTACGGATAGCGGTGGAATTCAGGAAGAGGCTCCGTCTCTTGGAAAACCGGTGCTTGTCATGCGTGATACTACCGAGCGTCCGGAAGGAATCAAGGCAGGAACACTGAAGCTGGTGGGAACCGATGAAGAAGTCATCTATCAGAATTTCAAACAGCTTCTGGAGGATGAAGAAGCTTATCGGGCAATGAGCACTGCAAGCAATCCTTATGGTGACGGATTTGCCTGCAAGCGAATTGCGGATATTCTGGAAGGAAAAGCATGAATCTGTATTTGATTGTATTATTGCTGCTTGCGGCAGGAGCGGTACTGGAATGGTTCAAGCCCAAGTATCAGCAAAAGATATTTACTGTCTGCTGGTGTGTGACTACGGCAGTGGTTGCCCTGAGGTTTGGACAGGGAACAGACTATGCCACCTATGAGGGTATCTATCGGACGATTCCTGCGGTGATTGATCTGTCCAAAGGCTATATCTGTGGATTCTATCCGGAGATGGGCTGGCGGTTGTTCTGCGCCTTTTTCAAACTATTCCAGGCACCGTTCTGGACAGTGACCATGGCAGCAGCAGTGATCGAGATGCTGTTGCTTGGTCGTTTTCTGAAAAAATATGTCCCGTATCAGACTACGGGACTGTTTCTGTCTTATCCGGTGCTGATCTTTGTCTACATGGTATCGGGGCTTCGTCAGGCCATGGCGATCTGTATCTTCTTAGGACTGGTGCTTCCGTTCTATCTGGAAAAGAAATGGATCCAGTATGTGATCGGTGTATTGATCGCGGCATCCTTCCATAAGGTGGGATATGGATGGCTGGTGCTGGTGATTGCATATTATATTCCTGTGTGGGGAATGGTGACTCTGACAGGAGCAGCGATGGTTGTTGGGCTGATAATTCAGATTCCGGTGGTGGAGCAGTTGATCCTGGGAATTCTGTCATCCTATCATATGACGCAGTTTCTCACAGAGGGCAGCATGAGCCTGTTTGCTGTGGGCGAGCGTGTGGTAAGCTTTGCAGTATTGCTGATGCTATATATATGGCTTTACAGGCAAAAGGAAGAGATTCCTAAGTGGGTACAGCAGTTGTTCAAAGTATATATCTGTGGTGTCTGCTTTTATATGTTGATGTCAGGGAATGCCTATTATGCCAGCCGCTATGCGACAATCTTCAAGGTTGTGGAGTGTGCGGTGGCAGCAGGACTTGTGGCATGTTGTCGAAGTTCTGAAGATATGATGATAACGGAGAAGCCCCATATTGGTACAGGCATACCTTTCCGAAAATATGTAGGAACTGGAGTTATGACATTTTTCCTGTGTCTCACACTTGTGATGGGCGTGAAGAATCTGCATGCGGCGGTCAGTGAGGGCGGATATGACAAGCTGGGCGTGAACCTGTTTACTTATCCTTACGTATCCGTTCTGAATCAGCAGAAGATCAATGATTATTATGATTATCAGGAAAAGACAGACCAGATGTATGAGTACAATCTGGAAGACCAGCAGCTGTGGATGCTGGAATCACAGGAGGAACCATGAGGCTGGAAATCTTACTGACGGCAATCCTGTTTTTCGGTGGAGCGTTTTTCACCGGATATGGATTGCGACGAGTATTAAAACTTCATAAAGAAGGATTTTTGTTTTCCATTGTAGCAGGTGTGATGGTCTGGTGGGCACTGATGGAGCTGATCCTTGTGCCGATGACTATGAAGCTTGCCTCTTTCCATAATTTTGTGATGGTATATACCATTGTAGCCGGAATGGTCTCACTGGCAGGGGTGTTCTGCTGGAGAGATATTCTGGAAGATGGGAAAGAATTGCTGAAGAACTGGAGACAGTATGTGACACTGGGACATCTGATGGCACTGGTATTGATCTGTTATCAGTTGTGGTTTCTTCACCATCATATGTATCTGGAGTGGGATGACACTTATTATGTGAATCTTGCCAATGAAGCAGTCTGGTCAGATAAGATCTACTGGGTCTATCCGGAGACAGGAGCTATGGCGGATTTTGATAAACGATATGTGTTATCTCTGTGGCCCATTTTCTATGCATGGTTATCAAAGCTGATCGGGGTGATCCCGACGATCATGGCACACACGATCCTGCCATGGCTGATCATTCCTCTGGCATATATGGTATACGGACTGCTGGGAAAGAAATTGTTTCCGAAGGACAGTGGTCTGCAGGGAATGTTTCTGGCATTTGCAGTACTGCTTCATCTCTTTATGAGCGGAGAACATACCTCGGGGCTGACATTTCTAAGCATTACCCCATGGGTGGGAAAAGGAATCCTGGCAACGGTTCTGATACCGCTTTTGTTTTACTGGATGCTCAGGATCGCATTGCAGGAAAAAGCATGGGCAGACTGGTGGATGCTTGGTGTGACAGGGCTTGCAGGGTGTCTGCTGTCTTCCATGGGAATTATGCTGACACCGGTATTTGTAGGATTGACGATCCTGGTGGTTTCGTTAAAGAAGAAAAGTATTTCCTGTCTGGCGCATGGAATCGCGGCTTGTATTCCGTGTATTATTTTAGGTGTGTATTATATTTATCTGACCCATTGATGCTGACAGAAAAGAATTTTGAAAGGATATAAGATGCAGGATTTTTTTACAATAGCTAAAACTGATTTTCTCGATACCTTTCAGGGAGCCTGGATTTTTCCGCTGTTATTGATTGTATTGGTTTTTATTTTCTGGAAAGAGAAAGATGGCATGCGAAGACTGCTGCTGGGCGTGCTGCCGCTGTTGTTTTTATTTATCTACTGGTGTCCGCTGACCGGTATGCTGTTCATGAAGCTGCTGGGAGAGAACGTATACTGGCGGATCCTGTGGCTGATCCTGCTGGCGGTACTGATTCCCTATGGATGCTGTCTGATGATCGGTCATCTGAAAGGATGGCTGCGGCAGGGGGCGTTTTTGATCGGGATGGCAGTGATTGTTGTGTGTGGGACACCACTGTTCAAATCAGAGGAGTTTCAGTCATCGACCAATGATTATAAGATTCCGCAGAATGTGGTGGCAGTCTGTGATCTGCTTCCAGGCAATGTTCATGCACTGGTATCCAATCGCCTGATGCCTTATATTCGGTTGTATGATCCGTCTATCACACTGGAATTCGGGCGGAATGCACTGGCGTACAACGGGATTGAAAATCCGACAGGAAATCAGATCCTTTATGCAGAAGCACAGAAGGAAGAGATTGATGTACCGGCACTGGCTCCACTGGCAAAAGAAGAAGGATGCACATTTCTGGTATTTTCCAACAGCCGTACGTACAGTGATGCCTGGGAGTCTTATGGCTATAAAGAATATGGTCATACGGATGAATTTACCATATTTGTAGACACAGATTATGAGGAAGGACAGAATACGAAAAAATGGGAAGAGTAAAGCAATTAAAACCGTTCGTTAAGGTATATGTGGGACTGATCCTTGCATTTTTTGTCTCCATGGCACTGGTATTTTGCATTCCGGATTCATGGATCCAGGATAATGTGAACAGCTCCATAGAGATCATGGATGGAGAAGGATCTTATCCTATGTATTTCTTCTATCGTCACAACTCCATCATGGATGTGCATACAGAAGGAGTTATGTATAATGGATTGATCCCAAACAGGGATTACAATCCCATTCAGGCATCGGTGAGTATCAATCAGTATCCCAGATACTGGCATGGATATATGTTGTATCTGCGGCCGTTGAGTGTGTTGTTCCAGATCACGGAGATCCGGTATCTTGGCATGCTGGCATTTCAGATTCTGCTGTTCTGGAGTGCATGGATGATTGCTAAGAAGACCAGACCGGTGTGCGCGGTATTGTATGTGCTGGCGATTGCTACAGGAAATGCGGCGCTGTCATCTGTATGTCTGCAGTTTTTATCTACGTTTCTGGTATTATTTGTGTCCATTGGCGTGTTGATGAACAAGTATGAGAAGCTGCGAACGAAAGAGATGAGATTTTTCCTGTTCTTCTTTGTAGTTGGGATGATAGAGAATTTCTTTGATTTTCTGACTTATCCGATCATTACGCTGGGAATTCCGCTGATTCTGCTGTTGTGGATGCGGGTACGGGATGAGAAGGCTGATCTGAAGGATAATCTGTTGTTCACCATCTGGTCATCCATCTCCTGGGGAGTTGGTTATGCACTGACCTGGATCGCGAAATGGGGAATTACGACAGTCGTTCTTGGTGTACGGTATTTTATCAGAAACCTGAGCGTGATTGAATATCGTCTGAACGGAAGTGAAGAGGAGCCGCTGGATCGGATCGGGACTCTTCAGAAGAATCTGAAGGCATGGCTTAACATCCGTGACAATGGAATGATCAGCTGGAGTAAGGTAGTAATTGTAATCGCAGTTGTTGCGTTGATTTTGCTGATCTGGAAGAAAGCAAAGGATATGAAGACGATCCTGGCTTATCTGCCCATGCTGCTGGTGGCAGCATATCCGTATATCTGGTATTTGGTCATGTCCAATCATTCCCAGATTCATTACTGGTATACGTACAGAAATCAGGTTCTTACCCTGTTTGCAGGACTCATATTCCTGGCGAGCATTTTAAAATCAAAAAATGAGTAATAAAAAGCGGCTGATCAGCTCAGCCGCTTTTTTCTGACTTTATCAATAAATGCTTGCCCAAGGATGGTTTTTAAGCCCAATTTGATGAAGAATACCAGTTCCAGCAGGATCCATTTTGGGGTGATAGAAAGCTCCCCGAGCTCTTTCTGCATCCGCAGCTGCTCTTTGTGTGCCTGCCATTTGTTTCGGTCAGAGACACCGGAGATTTCATAGACTGCGATGGGAAGCCCACAATATTCAAAGGCAAGTCCTTTGGAATAGGCTTTTAAGAAAAAGTGATGGTCTGCACAGATCTTATAGCTGGTGTCATAAGGAAAACGCAGAGCCACATCCCGCTCGATCAATGCAGACTGGTGACAGAAGGCCATCTGCCTTGGCAGCGTGGATAAAGGCTTTGCCGGATATCGCTTTACTTGTCCCTGATAGGTGCAGAGAGTATCCCCATAGAGAATCTGTGTATCAGGATCATCAGCGAAAATATTACGAAGAACCGATGCATTGACAAAGAGGTCACCGGCATTGAGATACATGACCCAGTGACCGGTTGCCATAAGGGTTCCTTTGTTCATGGCATCGTAGATTCCTTCATCTTTCTCGGAAACATAACGTAAAGCAATGTTCTTTTCTTTAAAAGACGGTCTGAGCTGTTCCAGATATTCTTTTGTTCCATCGGTAGAATCGCCATCGACCACAATATATTCAAAATTTCTCCACGTCTGTGATAGGACGCTGTCCACCGTCTGTGCCAGGTCTTCTTTGGCATTATAGCAGACAGTGATAATGGATAAGATAAGTCCAAAATAATACATAAAGGCTACTCCTTGTCAAGATAAGCGGTCTCACTGCCGCGCAGCGGATGGCGGTCCAGATGATAAGTATCACGGATCACATACTGCGGACTGCTGTTCAGACTGATATAGATGCGGCCAATGTATTCACCGCAGATTCCCAGCATGATCATGATCATACCGCCGATAAACAGATTCACAGCCATCAGAGAACTGTAGCCAGGAAGGATGCCGGCCGGGTGCAGAATCTTTTCAACGATGATGACCAGACCAAGAATAAAACCGATCACAGAGCAAAAAGCACCGGTAAAGGTAGCAATCCGCAGAGGCTTAATGGAAAATGCAGTAAACCCATTGGAAAACAGCGAGATCAGCTTTCCAAGTGTATAGGTGGAATGCCCGCTTAACCGTTCCCTGTCTGCCATGGGAACACTGGCGATCTTTCTTGTGGATCGCAAGATCAGACCATCGATGTAAGGGTACGGATTTTTGTATCGGAGGATCTCATCAGCGATAAAAGACCGCATGGCAATAAAATTAGACACGGTCAGATCCTTTGGTTTGTCCAGAAGAGAACATACCATCGCATCATTGAGACGGCTGCCGAGGACACGGAAGAACGATTCCTTGCGTTCCTCAAACTTGTATTTTGCGAGGGAAACATCATATCCCTCATGGAGTGGAGCCAGAAGCTCCCACAGATGGTCCATGGGACATTGTCCGTCATCATCCAGGAATACGATCCAGTCACCGGAAGTATAGGAAAGTCCGGCCATCATGGCAGCGTGCTGGCCAAAATTCCGGGTCAGATCCACCACCTTCAGAAAAGAGTGCGTATCTGCATAAGCAGTTAATACGTCCAGGACATGATCCGGTGAATAATCGTTGACGGTGATCACTTCGTAATCGTATTCAGATCTTTCTTTCATCTTGTCCTGGATCTCTTCCAGAACCGGGATGATTGTTTTTTCGCTGCGGTAGCAGGGAATGACAAAGCTGAGTTTCATAATGTATAACCTTCTTCTAAATTACAATGATGTCTCATTGATCAGGTTCAGTACGGTATTTCCGATATATTCCATATCAGAAGTATCATAGCGCTGATCAATGGGCAGAATGCACAGATGCTCGGATAGATAACGTTCCCAGGAACTGGATCCGGGATTCTCCAATGTCTCTGTCCAAAACGTCGGTACGTAGATTTTACTCTGAATCAATGCATTTTTCAACTGTTTCTCTTTCCATAAGAATGGATAGGACATGGCAGGGACGGATCGAAAGACTGGAAACTCATTATATGGAGATAAGATCCGATGGAGAGCAGCCAGGTTCTTATTTCTGGTCTCCTGCACCTGTTCATAGTTGACAGAAGACAGAATTCCGGAAGTCAGGCGGGACATGGCGGAAGGACCGCAAAAACCAAGACGGGTTTCATTCTCTTTATTTAAGGAATAGGAATAGTTAGTTCCTCTTTCCAGACTATGTAGCAAATGGATCGAATAGATGCTGGAATACCGTTCGGCAATTTCCCGATGTCTGATGTTATGGTGGATTACATAGCTTCCGTCACTGACACCGAAGAATTTTCTGCAGGAATAGACCTGCCATGCCTGGGGATGTGGTTTTGTAAAAAAGGATTGTGTGTTATCAATGATAATCTGCCCGTGGAATTGCTGCACCAGATGTTCAATGATCAGTTCTGACTGAAGTCCGAAATAATTGACCCAGAGAATCCCCTCCTGATCATATAAAGTGACATCTGTCGGCAGAAGCTGCTCATCAATGTGGTAATAACCAATTTCCACATCGGGAAGACAGACATGAATGGCATCTTTAACCGTGTCACAGAGCCAGTAAGGAAGATAGATCTTCTTCCAGCCGGCATCTTCGATAGCGTAAGTGATCGCATATCGTCCGGCATTTAAGGCGATCACATCTTTTCCTGTATAATATGGTCTGCCTTTGGATAGCTCCAGCGGCAGATATCCCCCGTATTCCTTTACCATAACAAACTCCCTTAGATCTTTTGTAAATCAAAATTAATTATAAGGCATAAGAAAAATTGCGTCAACCAATGGAAAATATTTACTTGTTTTTTCGTTGAAATTTAAGAAAAATTAAGTTGAACATCAGGTAAAAGGACGATATGCTAAAAGAATGAAGGTGAGGTATCGAAGATGATCTGGAAGAAAAGATGTTTTTGGGCAGTGATCTGTCCGATGATGTATATATTGGTATTACTGGCAGTTGTGCCTTTGGTCTACGGAATTGTGGATGATCGGACCATGATGGAGGTGATATCCGGCCAGTACCTGGGGACACCGGATGCCCATGGCTTCTTCACTGGTTACTGGTATCCGCTGCTGGTAGCGGGACTCTACCGTGCAGTGCGGAACGTGGACTGGTATGCGCTTGGATACATTTTTTTGCAGGTATGTTGTATGGGACTGATGGCATGGAGGCTGACAGAGCTGCAGGAACGGCGGGAAGATCGTGACAGACTGGCTGGCAGACCGGGAAGAAAGATTCATATCTGGCCATTGGCACTGATTGTACTATGGATGATCCTGGATATCAAGCTCATGACACAGCTTTCCTTTACGACTACGGCGGCAGTTGTGGCAGTGACCGTGATCTTCTGGTATATGACGGCGGAAGAGATTCAGATCAGAGATCTGGTGCTGCTGACAGTTCTCTGTTTTCTGAGCATTGAGTTGAGATTTTCAGTGTTTTGCATGATCCTTCCAGTCTGTGGTCTGTTGTGGCTATTGAGGGTATGGGAGAACAAAGGTGCGGATAAGAAGAATCTGTGGATCCCGGCAGCACCGGTGCTGGCAGCTTTGCTGTATGTGGCGGGATTATTTATTGGATACGGCAGCGAGGACTGGCAGTTCTACAATGCGTTTAATAACACCCGTTCCCTGATCTATGATTACGAGGAATATATGTTTCCAAGATATGAGGATGAGCAGGCACTCTATCACAGTGTGGGGGTTGACAGCAAAGCCAGAGCAAAGAATCTGTATTACTATAATTATACAGCGGATGATCGTGTGGATCAGTCTTTCTTCCTGGACTATTTTGAAAAGCGAAGTGAAGAGATCAGCGGACAGACCAATGTGGTACAGAAGCTGCGTCAGACAGTAAAAACTTATATAAAAGGAACATTTGCTGGAAAATATGAGTATCTTCATCTGGCAGCTATGTCAGGTTATGCGATACTGCTTCTGGGATGGATTTTCCGAAAGGATTGGAAGCGTATGTTGGAGACCATCTGTATTCCAGGTATGCAGATCGTACTCTGGCTCTATCTGATCTACCGGGGCAGAATGCCGGAGCGGGTATTGATCAGTATGAATCTGATGCTGATAGTGCCGTTATTACTGCTGGCTCGTGAGTATGTGATGGATGATGCAGGCGGTGTGAGTCGGTCAGCAGCAAAGAAGGTGTGCAGAAAAACAGGTCTGGCGCTCTTGCTGGCAGCTATGGTCGTCGGGGCAGTCTGGAAAGTTGCTGCAGTACGTACACAGAATCTGGAGACTGCAAAATGGAATGAGAATGTAGAAAAACTAAAAGCCTATTGCATGGATCATCCGGATAACTTTTATTTTAATGATGTAACATCTATGGCAATGACTACCTACAATGTACATCTGTGGCAGAATGATCCGTATGTAATGAACTATATGTCCCTGGGAGACTGGATCGCATACAGCCCGGTCTGGGAGAGAAAGCTTAAGCAGAATGGGATCAGCAGTGTGAAAGAGGCATTATATGGTGCAGACAATGTCTATCTGATCAGCAGTTTTGACCGGGGAACAGAATATCTGACAGAGCTCTATGAGAATATAAGCTGTGACGAGGTGGATAAAATAGCCGGATTTACAGTCTATAAGCTTCAAATATTGTAAATACTCCAAAGAAGTGTTAAAATAATTAGAACTATGGATTTTAACAGAAGCTGTGGAGGACAACAGAAGTCATGCGAAGATTCTGGATTTTTAATCATTATGCAACGACCCCGCTTACTGGACCGTTGCTTCGTCATTTTTATTTTGCAGAGTATTTAAAGGAAAAAGGAATAGAGACCACGGTATTTGCGGCCAATGAGCTTCATCAGACCGGCGGGTGCGTGGACACACATGGGAAGCCTTATCTTCGGACCGAAGAGGAAGGGGTTCCCTTTGTGTTTGTAAAGACCAGCAAATATCAGGGAAATGGATTGTCCCGTGTAAAGAATATGATCTCGTTCTTTACAGGACTTATGAAGATCAGCAGGAAGTATGCAAAAGAATATGGAAAGCCGGATGTGATCATGGGATCCAGTGCCCATCCGCTGACCAGTATTGCAGGCATTCTGATTGCAAGAAGATTTCATGTGCCTGCCATTGTGGAGGTGCGGGATCTGTGGCCGGAGGCGATCTTTTCTGTGGGCAAGGTGAAGATGAACAGCCTGCCAGGAAGGTTGCTGAGTGCCGGTGAAAAATGGATGTATGTCCATGCGGATGCCATTGTGTTTACCAAAGAGGGAGATGTGGACCACATTAAGGAGATGGGCTGGGATACAGCGCATGGTGGAAAGATCGACTTGAAAAAATGTTACTATGTGAATAATGGTGTTAAGCTGTCAGATTACTATGAAAGTATCGAGAAAAATGTGCTGGACGATCCGGATCTGACATCGGATACTTTCAAGGTTGTCTATACAGGAACGGTCCGCCCGGTCAACAATGTGGGAAATCTGCTGGATACTGCGAAGCTTCTGAAGGACAAGAAGGATATTCAGTTCCTGATCTTCGGCGGCGGCAGCGAGCTGGAGAAATTGCAGCAGCGGGTGAAGGACGAGCACATTGACAATGTGATCTTCAAAGGCTTTGTAGAGAAAAAATATATTCCGTATATTTTGAGCAGATCATCAGTGAATGTATTGAATTATTCCCAGAGCAACTACAACTGGTCCCGCGGAAACAGCTCCAACAAGCTGTTCGAGTACATGGCAAGCGGTAAGCCCATCATCTCTACGGTAAAGATGGGATATTGTATTCTGGATAAATATCAGTGTGGTCTGTCTCTGGAGGAGTGCACTCCGCAGGCATTGGCAGAGCAGATTCTGAAGATCCATGATATGCCTGCCGAGACTTATGCGCAGATGGCGCACAATGCACAGGAGGGAGCCAAAGACTTTGATTTCTCCGTGCTGACAGAGCGGTTGTATCATGTGATCGAGAGTGTGGAGCAGAAATAATCGTGGATATTAAAAAATACTGTGAGACATTAAAATATTTGAAAAAAAGTCAGATCAGATATCTGATCAAGAACCGCCTGACCAGAGGAAAAGCGGCGGTGACAGAGGCAAAAGCACCGGTTAAGGGAGAACTTGCATTATGGATGCCAAGACTGGATGAACATCCAGACTACTTAAAGCGGTTTTCATTGGAAGAACTGCTGAATGGGAATGTGACGCTTCTTCATGAGAACGGAACCCCCAGTGGAAATGACTGGAAACATCCGGACAAATCTCATCTGTGGAACTTTAACCTTCAGTATCTGGAGTCCCTGATTCCGCTGGTGGCAGCTTATCGGGAGACGAAGGATGAGAAATACTACACCTGTTTCCGTGATTACTGTGAACGTTGGATTAGTGACAATGCGGACGGAAAAGGAGATGGCTGGCATCCTTACACCATTTCGCTAAGATTAACGAATCTGTGGATCTGCCTGGATGGATTTGAAGGTCGGGTGCAGGAAGATCAGGTATTTTTTCTGAAACTGACAGACAGCATGTATGCCCAGTATCTGCATCTGCAGAAAAAGCTGGAATTACATCTGCTGGGAAATCATTATCTGGAAAATCTCAAGGCAGTCATGCTGGGAGCCCTGTATTTTAAGGAGCCAGGCATCTATGCGGAGTATAAGTCCAGATTACAGGAAGAATTAAAAGAACAGATCCTGCCTGACGGGGTACATTATGAGAGAAGTATTATGTACCATAAGATCGTTCTGGAAGATGTCATGAGGGCAGCAAAGGGTGTGAAGGATGCAGATCAGTTGTTTTATCAGGAATTGAGTGCGTTGCTGCAGCCCATGACAGATGCCATGTATTCCCTGGAAGAGGGTATGGGACACACTCCATTGTTCAATGATGCAGGTGATAATGTGGCCAGATCCATGTTGAGTCTTCTGGCGGCGCTTCGGGAAGAATTTTCCATTGCACCAGTCAATAAGAACGCATTCCCTGACGCAGGATATTACTGTCTGAGACATCAGGGACTGAAGATCCTGATGGATGCAGGAGAGATCGCACCGGATTACATGCCGGGACATGGACATTGTGATGGCCTGAGCTTTGAGGTGTCTGTGGATCAGCATCCGGTCTTTGTTAACTCCGGAACCGGACAGTATCAGGGAAGCCTGCGAGGGTATTTTCGAAGTACCCGGGCACACAATACGGTGGTCATTGAAGGGGAAGAACAGTCGGAATGCTGGGGCGAACACCGGGTGGCGAGACGGATCAGTCAGGTATCCGGCGACTGCGGTGCAGACTGGATTCACGGAGAGCTGGTCACTGCCACAGGCAGACAGCAGAAGCGAACGATTCTGGTGGATGATCAGAAAGTGATTGTGAAAGATCAGGTGACTGGATCAGCACAGGCATATCTGCACCTGGCGCCGGATTATGAATATGAAGAACAGGACGGACAGGTTCTTGTGAAAGAAGTGGACGGCAACGTAATCTGCCGGATCATACCGGAGTTGTCAGATCAGATAAAGATCCACCGGGATGGAGAAATCTGCTCTTATGCACCGGAGTTTGGTCAGATAATGAAGATACAGGTTCTGGAGATCGCCTGGGAAGGTGATGGGTCAGAACATGAGATACAGATCAATTGGTAATCATTACACAAAGGAGAGAAAACATGATTAACGTAGTAGGACTTGGTTATATTGGACTTCCCACCGCATTGATGTTTGCTGCACATGGAGTGGAAGTAGTAGGAACAGACTATAATAAGGGATTGGTGGACACTCTTCGGTCAGGAAAGCCGACCTTTGAGGAGGACGGGCTGGATGAGCTGTTCAACGAGGCAGTGAAAAAAGGCATCCGTTTTTCTCATGAGTATCAGAGCACGGATATGTACATTATCGCAGTGCCGACCCCTTATGACAAGGCAAGCAAAAAAGTAGATGCAAGCTACGTGGCAGAAGCGGTCAAAGATGTGATGGAGGTCTGCCCCAAGGGAGCAACCGTAGTAGTAGAGTCCACCGTATCTCCGGGAACCATCAATAAATATGTGCGTCCGGTAGTAGAGGAGAGAGGCTTTGTCATCGGCGAGGATATCAATCTGGTCCATGCACCGGAGCGTATTATCCCGGGAAATATGGTATATGAGCTGAAACACAATTCCCGTACTATTGGTGCAGACAGCAGGGAGATCGGTGAGAAGGTAAAAGCTCTGTACAGTTCCTTCTGTGAGGGTGAGATCGTTGTAACAGATATCCGTACTGCAGAGATGACCAAGGTAGTAGAGAACACCTTCCGTGATATCAATATTGCATTTGCCAATGAGCTGGCTAAGATTTGCCGCTCAGATAACATGGATGTGTATGAGATCATCCGTATTGCCAACAAGCATCCCCGTGTCAATATTCTGACTCCAGGACCGGGCGTTGGCGGACATTGCATCTCTGTGGACCCATGGTTCCTGGTGGGAGATTATCCGGGACTGTCCAACATCATTCTGGCAGCACGCAAGATCAATGACTCTATGCCGGACTTTGTGCTGGAGCGGATCCACAACATTATGAAAGAGAATGGCATGACCGATGTGGGCCGCGTGGGTCTCTATGGTCTGACTTATAAGGAAAATGTAGATGATACCAGAGAGAGCCCGACACTTCAGATGCTGGAGAGTATGGAGCGTCATCTGTGCGGCGGTCAGATTAAGGTATATGATCCGTATGTGACCAGAGATCTTGTTCCGAACCAGTACCATGATCTGGACAGCTTCATACACGATGTGGACATGGTAGTTCTGCTGGTGGGACATGATGAGATCAAGGAGCATATGGACGAACTGAAAGGAAAGGTTGTACTGGACACCAGACATATCTGCTTTCTGGATGGGGTATATAGACTGTAGGAGAAGTAAGAAAAGTATGAAACAATTATTTTTGAATGTAAGTGATGGAAGTATGAAGCTGATCGATCAGCCTATGCCCACAGTAAAGGAAAATATGGCTCTGGTGGAGAGCCTGTACACCGTTGTCAGTGCGGGAACTGAGAGAGGACTGGCTTCCTTTGGTGGAAAGAATCTGATCCAGAAAGCGCTGGAACGCCCGGATCAGGTGAAAAAAGTAATGGAGAAGTTGTCAACAGACGGGATCGTAACTACCATTGAGAGTGCTTTTAACAAGCTGGCAGAGCCTATGCCTATGGGATATTCCGGTGTGGGACGTGTCATTGCCTGTGGAAAAGGTGTGACCGAGGTGCAGGCCGGAGATCTGGTGGCAATGGTGGGAACTGCTTATCATTGTGAGATCAACCGTGTAAGCCGTACCATGCTGACCAAAGTACCGGAGGAATTGACTGATTATCGTCAGGCAGCATTCTGTGCGCTGGGAGGTATTGCTCTGGAAGGAATCCATCAGGCAGAAGTGGTTCCGGGAGAGACCGTGGCAGTCATCGGTATGGGACTGGTGGGGCAGATCGTATGTCGGATCCTGAATGCTTACGGATGCGATGTGATCGGTTACGATGTGGTAGATAAGACCATGCCGGGTACCAGGCTGAAGGCATTTATCAATTCTGGTGATGACAATGCAGCGGATATGACGAAAGCATTGACCAGAGGCCGGGGTGTAGACAAGGTGATTATTACCGCAGCGACCAACAGTAATGCACCGATGGATCTGGCTGCAGCGATTGCCAGAGATCGTGGCATTATCTGTATGATTGGTGTGACTCAGATGAATATTGACAGACGTCCGTACTATGAGAGGGAGCTGTCCTTTAGAATTGCCCGTTCCTATGGAGCAGGCCGTTATGATTCCACCTATGAGCAGAAGGGTATTGATTACCCGATTGGCTATGTACGTTTTACTGAGGGGCGCAACATTGAAGAGTTTGTGCGTCTGCTGGCACAGGGCAGAATCAGCCTTGCAGATATTATTACCCATGAGATCCCATTTGAAAAAGCGGCAGAAGCTTATGAGATGATTACCAAGAATCCGAATCATGAGCGCTATATCGGTGTTCTTCTGAAATATGATGAAAATGATACGAAATGGCAGAGCCGGATCGAGAATCCGAAGGCGAAGAGAGCGGCTTCTGGTGAGAAGATCCGCCTGGGACTGATCGGAGCTGGAAACTTTGTACGCAGTACCATGCTGCCAATCATGAAGGAGACAGGGCTCTTTGAATTCCGCGGACTGGCAACCACTGGCGGAGTGGGTGGTGCACAGGCCAATGATGGCACACCGTTTGGTTATACCACCAATAATTATCAGGAACTGCTGAGTGATCCGGAGATTGATCTGATCGCCGTATCCACCCAGCACAACAGCCACGCTAAGTTTGTAATCGAAGCACTGAAGGCAGGAAAGAATGTCTACTGCGAAAAGCCCTTGTGTCTGACTCTGGATGAACTGACAGCAATCAAGGAAGCGTATGAGCAGTCTGAAGGTGAACTGTTTGTGGGACTGAACCGGAGACATGCACCGCTGATCCAGCAGATCAAGAGAGAGATGAAGACGGATCAGATTCCGGCAGTCTATGATTTTATCGGAAATGCCGGATTTATTCCGAAGGATCACTGGGTACATGATGAAGCAGCAGGTGGCGGCAGGATTCTTGGCGAGGCATGTCATTTTGTGGATCTGATCCAGTATCTGGACGGAAGTCATCTGGAGGATCTGACAGTAACTGCGGCATCCAACAATGCATATCCGATGAATGATAACGCACTGATCACTCTTCGGTTTGCATCAGGTGCCATTGGAAATATTGTCTACTCTTCCATGGGCTCCAAGAAATATCCGAAGGAACAGCTTCGTGTGCTGTCCAATGGTTCGGTCTATGAGATGGACAACTTTATCCGGTTGAAGAAATACGGCAGTACCAAGTCCGTAAAAGAAAAGCTCAAGCAGGATAAGGGTATTCACGCAGAGTATGAATATATTTGTAAAGTGCTCCGCGGACAGGAGAAGAATACGGTGATTGCTGATGCATTCCGTGGACAGGAGCTGCTGATCAAAGCCATGCAGAAGGTAAAAGAGTCATGAGGATCCTGGTCTATGATGTGGCCGCATCCAGTGGAGGAGCACTGACTGTACTGAACAGCTTCTATGAGGAGTTCTGTAAGGATACGAAGAATGAGTATATCTTCGTGCTCAGTGTCTGTGAACTGAAGGAACAGCCTCATATCAAGGTGCTGAACTTCCCGTGGATCAAGAAGAGCCCGCTTCATCGGATGTATTTTGATCAGGTGCTGGCGCATAAGCTGGTGAAAAAATATCATGCGGACAAGGTGTTGTCCTTACAGAATATCGAACTTCCTCATGCAGGAGTGCTGCAGATCGTCTATGAACATAATGCCCTTCCATTCTCTGAATATAAGTTCAGGCCGCAGGAGGCATTTCGTCCATGGTACAGTCAGCAGATCCTTGGACGGATGATGAAGAGATCTATCCGCAGAGCAGAGCAGGTGCTGGTGCAGACCAACTGGATGAAGGAAGAGATCGTCCGGCAATGTAAGATCCCGGCAGAACGGGTACAGGTGAAGTTCCCGCCTGTGGAGATGCTGAAGACGGATCCATGGCACATGGAAGAAGGACATGCGGTGTTTTTCTTCCCTGCAGGACCGCCTGCCTATAAGAATCACCGCACATTTTTGAAAGCCTGTGAGCTTCTGAAAAAGCGGGGATGCACTGACTGGGAAGCAGTATGGACTCTGAACGGGGACGAGAACGACGGTATTCGGGCATTGAAAAAAGAAGCGGAAGAGAAGACGCTGCCGATCCGATTCGTGGGAATGATGTCAAGGGAAGACTTGTTTGCACAGTATGCCAGATCGGTACTGGTATTTCCGTCTTATATTGAAACCATTGGTCTGCCGCTTCTGGAAGCCAGATCTGTGGGAGCACCAATTCTGGCAGCAGACTGCCTTTATGCCAGAGATGGAGTAGGAGATTATGAAAAGGCAGAGTTTTTTGAGACATTTGATGCGAAAAAATTGAGTGAAATGATGGAGAGGTTTTGTCGGTAGATGAAGTGGAACAGAGAACAGACTGAGAAATATTTTGTATTATTCGGAAAAATCATGTTAGTGGCAGCCATTGTTTTTAATGCATGGCTGACTCATAAATGTTATTTTAATTTTCTACTTTCAGATGACGCATCAGAGCTGGTGTATTCCAGACTGTTGGCGAGGGAAGGGAGTATTATCTCTTCCAACTGGTATGGATCAACGGAGCTTGAAATCTTAAATACACAATTGATTTATTCTCTGTTGTTCCATTTCACATCAAACTTTCAGGTGGTCAGAATTGTGGGACAGGTGATCCTGACACTTATCTTTCTTGCCAGCTATCTGTTCTGTCTACGAGGAATTGATCCAGGAAAAGCAGGTGAACGTTTCTGGAAGACAGCATTTTTGCTGGTGATTCCTATCAGTGATGCATGGATCTTCCTGATTATGAAAGCGTATTATATACCGGCTGTGGCAGTGAGCTTTGTGGGGCTGGGGCTGGCGTGCAGGATCAGAAAAGAAGAAGTTTCAAAGAAAAGAAAACTTGTACTTTTGGTAATAGGCTGCATCTTTGCTTTTGTGGCATGCCTGGAAGGTCTCCGGCATATACAGCTGACGTATCTGCCGCTTGTCTTAAGCTTTGTGTGGATCTGGTGGAACCTGCAGGAAGAGAATGGATGGACCGGGAAAAAACTGTTGCTGCCAAGAGGGACAATCGCAAGCGTCTGCTGGCTTGTCTCTGGCATGGCAGGTTATCTGGTAAATGTTCTGTTGCTCAGCAAGATTTATCAATATGATACGCATCAGGATGCAGCTTTTCAGGATCAGCTTCCCATGGAGAGTATTCAGAATACGTTCAATGCATTGCTGCAAGTGACAGGATATTCTGGCTGGAAGGAACTGGTTTCCGGAGGTGGTATCTGTAATGCCCTTGCAATTGTATTTGCAGTTGTGATTATTGTCGGTCTATTGCGTATTGCGGTAAAGATACGGACAAGAAAAACCGGCGAACAGTTAGTATCTGCATTTGTGATTCTGTCATTTCTGCTTAGTATGTTTATCTATATTTCGGTGGATGATGTACAGGCCAGATGGGTCATGGCAGGTGTGGCACCGATGGTACTGTTCCTTGCTTTACTGGAACGGCTTCCGGCATTGAAACAGTATGTACTGTTGTTTGTATGCTATGGAACGATTATGATTCTGGGAGCGCATGAGTATAAGGCTATCTATACCAATGATCATAATGAGGAATTGAAGCCGGTATACGATCTTCTGATGGATAGTGATTATACCTTTGGTTATGCGACCTTCCGGGCAGGCAATCTGATGACAGAACTGACCGATGGGAAAGTTGACATGCGGATCGTACAGGCATATTCAACCAATCATAAATTAAAAAACAGACATTGGCTGACACCGATCGAGTTTGAATATCATGAAGAGGCATTCCCTTTAATTCTGGAGAAGAAACGGACAGAAGATACATTTGATCCTCAGGATGACTGGAAACTGATTCTGGATACGGAAGCTTACTGGGTCTATGAGATTCCGGATCAGAGGGCATTTCAGGAATATCTGGATAAAGTGGAATTGTAAGAAATATCAGACAAAAACTTGAAAAATAAACAGAAATAGTATATATTATGAGCAGTATGTTTACATGATCTATTAAAGAAGTAAAGGATGGATAAACGATATGGCATTATTAAAAGAATGGCAGAAAGTCGCATATGATGAGACGAAAGACAGAGGAACTCTTCAGAGATTCTGGGCAAATTATTTTAATCTGGAAAAGGGAGTATATGAGAAGCTTCTGGAAGAGCCGGATGTAGAAGTAAAAGGAACTGTCAAAGAGCTGGCTGAAAAATACGGCTTAAGCGTTATGGAGATGACCGGATTCCTGGATGGCATTAATGAGAGCCTTGTAGAAGCTAATCCAATCGAGGAAATGGAAGAGGATACGGTTGTCAGCCTGAAATTCGATAAAGAGAAGCTCTACAAGAACATGGTAGATGCAAAAGCTGACTGGCTGTATGAGCTTCCGCAGTGGGACAAGATCTTCGATAAAGAGAAGAAACATGAACTGTATCTGGAGCAGAAGAAGTCTGGTACCATCGTAAAAGGACCGAAGATTGGACGTAACGATCCGTGTCCGTGCGGCAGTGGCAAGAAATACAAACAGTGCTGCGGAAAGAAACACGCTTAAAAGCCTTGACACTATTTTCTTACATGTTATAATAAGAGCCAATTGAAGACCAATAAAACCATGACAGGAACAGTAAGCTGATTGAAAATATGCAGAGAGAAGCGTATCAGGTGCGAGCGCTTTATATGGACATCAGATGAACACCACCCTGGAGCGACTTTAATACAGTCCGGCCGACACCGTTATCGTCAAATGAGAGGTGCAAGCACAAGAAGGGTGGAACCGCGGTATAGAGTCTATCGTCCCTGAACAGTTTTGAATAACAAACTGTTCAGGGACTTTTTATTTTATGATCAGGAGGAAGAATGAGATGAAGATTACATTAAAAGATGGATCAGTCAAAGAATATGCACAGGCAATGTCTGTAATCGATATTGCAAAAGATCTGAGTGAAGGTCTGGCACGTGTAGCCTGTGCCGGAGAGGTAAATGGAGAGGTCGTTGACCTGAGAACCGTTCTGGAGCAGGATTGCGAGCTGAATATCCTGACTGCAAAGGATGAGAAGGGTCTGGCAGCACTTCGCCATACTGCAAGCCATGTGATGGCACAGGCTGTAAAACGTCTCTATCCGAACACCAAGCTGGCAATCGGACCGTCTATCGCAGATGGTTTCTATTATGATATGGAGTTTGAGGCTCCGTTGACCAGTGATGATTTCGGCAAGATCGAAGCTGAGATGAAAAAGATCATTAAAGAGGATCTGGAGATTGAGCGTTTCACAAAATCCAGAGAAGATGCGATTGCTTTCATGAAAGAAAAGGGAGAGCCGTACAAAGTAGAACTGATTGAGGATCTGCCAGAAGGTGAAGAAATCAGCTTTTACAGCCAAGGAGAGTTTGTTGACCTGTGTGCAGGACCGCATCTGATGAGCACCAAGGGTGTTGGCAAGGCATTTAAGATCATGAGTCTTGCAGGTGCTTACTGGAGAGGCGATGAGCACAACAAGATGCTGACCCGTCTCTATGCAACTGCATTTGGCAAGAAAGAAGAACTGGAAGCTTACATCACCATGATGGAAGAGGCTAAGAAACGTGACCACAGAAAGCTTGGAAAAGAGCTGGGTCTTTTCATGATGCATGAGGCAGGACCGGGATTCCCGTTCTTCCTTCCGAAGGGAATGGTTCTGAAAAATACACTGCTTGATTACTGGAGACAGATCCATAAGAAAGCAGGCTATGTAGAGGTATCCACCCCAATCATCCTCAACAGAAGTCTCTGGGAGACTTCAGGACACTGGGATCACTACAAAAACAATATGTATACAACGGTAATTGATGGTGAAGATTATGCGATCAAACCGATGAACTGCCCAGGTGGTGTTCTGGTATATGCTTCTGAGCCGCGTTCTTACCGTGATCTGCCGCTTCGTGTAGGTGAGCTTGGACTGGTTCATCGTCATGAGAAATCTGGTCAGCTTCATGGACTGATGAGAGTTCGCTGCTTCACGCAGGATGATGCTCATATCTTCATGACACCGGATCAGATCAAAGACGAGATCAAAGGTGTTGTTGCCTTGATCAATGAGGTATATTCTCTGTTTGGATTTGAGTATCATGTAGAGCTGTCTACCAGACCGGAAGATTCCATGGGAAGCGACGAAGACTGGGAGATGGCAACAGAGGGACTGAGGAGTGCTCTGGATGAGATCGGACTTCCGTATGTAGTAAACGAGGGAGATGGCGCATTCTATGGTCCGAAGATCGACTTCCATCTGGTAGACTGCATCGGCAGAACCTGGCAGTGTGGTACGATTCAGCTTGATTTCCAGCTTCCGCAGAGATTTGAACTGGAATACATCGGAGCAGACGGAGAGAAACATCGTCCGATCATGATCCATCGTGTTGTATTTGGTTCCATTGAGAGATTTATCGGTATTCTGATTGAGCATTTTGCAGGAGCATTCCCGACCTGGCTGGCTCCGGTACAGGTAAAAGTACTGCCGATTTCTGAAAAATATATGGATTACGCAGAGAACGTAAAGAAAAAGCTGGACGAGGCAGGCATTCGTGTAGAGCTGGATACTAGATCCGAGAAGATCGGATACAAGATCCGTGAGGCTCAGCAGGCAAAGATTCCGTATATGCTGGTTGTAGGCCAGAAAGAGGAAGAAGACGGAACTGTCGCAGTCAGAAGCCGTGCTGCTGGTGATGAGGGAACTAAGAGCCTGGATGCATTTATTGCTGATATTCAGAAAGAGATTGAAGCGAAAGTAAATCGTGTCAAAGAGGTTTCTGAAGAAAAATAAAAAAAGTTGTAAAAAGTTGTTGACAACTGGAAGATCTTTTGGTAAGATAACGGAGTCGGTTGTGAGACACCGACTCACATGGCGAGATAGCTCAGTTGGCTAGAGCACACGGTTCATACCCGTGGTGTCGAGGGTTCGAATCCCCCTCTCGCTACTACAGCTTCCTAAGGTTAAGGCTTTAGGAAGCTTTTTTTGTATCATTCAAAGCCGTGCGAATGAGGCTCTGAATGATAGAGACTAATATAGAATGGAGGAACGATCATGCGCGTTGGAATGGGTTATGATGTACATCGTCTGGTAGAGGGACGTGATCTGATTCTTGGCGGAGTTACAATTCCTTATGAAAAGGGGCTTCTGGGACATTCGGATGCAGATGTGCTTTTACATGCAATTATGGATGCACTGCTGGGAGCTGCTGCACTGGGAGATATTGGTAAGCATTTCCCAGATACAGACGATAAATATAAAGGTATTTCCAGTATCAAACTGCTGGAGCATGTGGGAGAACTGCTGGAGGAACATAACTATCAGATCGTGAATCTGGATGCAACAATCATTGCACAACGTCCGAAGATGGCTCCACATATTCCACAGATGGTAAAAAATGTAGCGGAGACCTTGCATATTGATGAGAGTCAGGTAAATATCAAGGCGACTACAGAAGAGGGACTTGGATTTACCGGAACTGGTGAAGGAATCTCTTCTCAGGCAATCTGTTCGCTGATGCCGATCACTGCTTATATTGATGAGGATATTGCGGTAACCAGAAGAAGCTGTGAGGGGTGCGGCGGATGCCAGCGGAAATAAGAGAACTGGAAGAACATGAGATGCCGGAACCTATGTTGTTGACAAAAGAAGAACGACCGAAAACAAGGACATTGTATCAGACGGTTTTCTCGGAAGACAGTCAGAAGTTTGTGGATTTTTATTATGAATACAAGATTCGGGATAATCAGATCTATGCACTGTGGGAGAATGAACAGTATGTATCCATGGTGCATCTGAACCCGTATACCATGATCGTCAATGGATATGAAGTCTCGTCCAACTATATTGTGGCAGTGGCAACATTGAAAGATTATCGGCACAGAGGATATATGCGATTGCTGTTGGAGACGGCACTTCAACAGATGGCAGCAGACAAGATGCCATTTACCTTCCTGATTCCTGCCAGTGAAAGCATCTACACACCATTTGATTTTGTGTGGATCAGTCCATTCACCGAACTACCTATGAGGGTGACACATTTAGATGCAGATGGACAGAACCGGTATCTGGCGGCTCGGTATCAGTTATTCTGTAAGCGAGATGCCCGTTATATGGAAAATCTGAAGGCAGAGCATCTGGCGGAAGTGGGGGAAGCTCCTATGGATGAGATGCCGCCATTTATGGCACGGATCACCAATGTGGAGCAGATGTTAAGGCTTACTTCTTCCAGAGAAGAGAAGACGATCTGGCTTCATGTGAAGGATGAAGTGATAGAGAAAAATAACGGATATTTTTGCTGGAGGATGGGACCAGACAGCAGCAAGGCGGAAAAATTGGAAGAGGTACCAGCACAGATAGATCTGGAACTGACGGTAGGGGAACTGACATCTATGATTTTTGAAGGGTTTAAGATCTGTTTGTCAGAGATTGTCTGAGATGATAAATTTCACATCCTTCTATGCAGAATCCATTGTTTGTGTTAAGATAACAGGTGATATTTAACAACAGAAACATAAAAAAGGAAAGACAAATGAAGAAAGCATTGATCATTGGCGCAGGCCCGGCGGGTCTGACTGCCGCATATGAATTATTGAAAAAGGGAAAAGATGTGGAAGTAGTTGTATTTGAAGAGAGCGACTGCTTTGGTGGAATTTCCAGAACTGTAGAGTATAAAGGAAATCGTATGGATATGGGCGGTCATCGCTTCTTTTCCAAGATTCCGGAAGTGAATGCGTGGTGGGATCAGATGCTTCCTATGCAGGGAGCGCCAAGCTATGATGATACCGTGTTAGACAGAGAAGTTCCGCTTCAGAAGAACGGCCCGGATCCGGAAAAAGAAGATCGGGTCATGCTGACCAGACATCGGGTGTCCCGCATCCTGTTTGATGATAAGTTCTATGATTATCCTGTCTCTCTCAAGATGGAAACTTTGAAAAATATGGGATTTATCACTACCATGAAAGTCGGATTCAGTTATCTGGCTTCCCTGGTTCACAAAAAGCCGGATGACAATCTGGAGAACTTTTACATCAATCGCTTTGGACGGAAGCTCTATTCTATGTTTTTTGAGTACTATACAGAGAATCTGTGGGGCAGACATCCAAGTGAGATCGATGCTTCCTGGGGAGCACAGCGTGTCAAGGGGCTTTCTATCACAGCTATTCTGAAAGATATTTTTGGAAAGATTTTCCATAAGAAAAACAGAAAAGTAGAGACATCTCTGATCGAACAGTTCAAATATCCGAAGCTTGGACCGGGGGAACTGTGGGACGTGACAGCTGCCGAGGTGGAAAAACTGGGCGGTACGATCATCAAAGGTGCAAAAGTTACCAGACTTCATAAAGATGATCAGAATGTGCTGACTGGTATCACTTATGAAAAAGACGGAGCAGAGCATACTATGGACGGTGATCTGGTGATCTCTTCCATGCCGGTCAAAGACCTGGTGGAAGGTATGAATGATGTGCCGGAGAAACCAATGGCGATTGCGAAAGGACTTCCATACCGTGATTACATGACTCTGGGTGTGCTGGTTCCCAGACTGAATCTGAAAAATAAGACCAGATTCCGCACTGTTGGAAACATTGTACCTGACTGTTGGGTCTATGTGCAGGACAGACGTGTGAAGATGGGACGCTTCCAGATCTACAATAACTGGTCTCCATATATGGTCAAGGACCTGGATCATACCGTGTGGATCGGACTTGAATATTTTGTAAATGAAGGTGACGAGTTCTGGAACATGTCAGAAGAGGAATTCTCTGCATTTGGCGTAAAAGAAATGGTAAAACTTGGTCTGATCGACAAAGTGGAGGATGCCATTGATACCCATATGGAACGTGTGAAGAAAGCATATCCGGCTTATTTTGACACTTATGATGAGATGGATCAGCTGATTGATTATCTGAATACGATTCCGAACCTGTATTGTGTAGGAAGAAACGGACAGCATCGTTACAATAACATCGATCATTCGATGGTGACATCTTTTGAGGCAGTGAAGAATATTCTATCTGGCAGAACAGATAAATCCAACATCTGGAACGTCAACACAGAGAAGGAATATCACGAGGAAAAGAAAGCGTAAAGAAAGAGGAGAGACCATAATGATTCGCATTTATAACACACTGACAAGAAAAAAAGAGGATTTTGTTCCTCTGGAAGAGGGTAAGGTCCGCATGTATGTATGCGGTCCGACTGTGTATAACTTTATTCATATTGGAAATGCCAGACCAATGATCGTATTTGATACGGTTCGCCGTTATCTGGAGGCAAAGGGATATGATGTGAATTTCGTATCCAACTTTACTGACGTGGATGACAAGATCATCAAAAAAGCTAACGAAGAAGGTGTATCTGCAGAGGAAATCTCTCAGAGATATATTGCAGAGTGCAAGAAGGACATGGCTGGCATGAACATCAAACCGGCTACCACCCATCCGCTGGCAACTCAGGAGATTGATGGAATGATCGATATGATCTCCACACTGATCGAAAAAGGTTATGCGTATGCAGTAAATGGAACGGTTTATTATCGTACCCGTAAATTTGCAGAGTATGGAAAGCTTTCTCATAAAAATATCGATGAACTGGAAGGTGGAAAGCGTTCTCTTTTAGTATCTGGTAAGGATGAGAAGGAAGATCCGCTGGATTTTGTGTTGTGGAAGCCGAAAAAAGAAGGAGAGCCGTACTGGGAGTCCCCGTGGGGACAGGGTCGTCCAGGCTGGCACATTGAGTGCTCTGTCATGTCCAAGAAATATCTGGGCGAGCAGATCGACATCCACGGCGGCGGAGAGGATCTGATCTTCCCACATCATGAGAACGAGATCGCACAGAGCGAGGCTTGCAGCTGCAAGGAGTTCTCTCATTACTGGATGCATAATGCATTCCTGAATATTGATAACCGTAAGATGTCCAAATCTCTGGGCAATTTCTTTACTGTTCGTGAAATCAGCGAGAAATATGATCTGCAGGTGCTTCGTTTCTTCATGCTGAACGCACATTACAGAAGTCCGCTGAATTTCAGTGCAGAGCTGATGGAGTCTTCCAGAAGTGCTCTGGAGCGTATCCAGACTGCTGTCGATAATCTGAAATTCCTCTCTGAGCATGCATCTGCACAGGAGCTGACGGAGGAGGAGACTCTGAAGGTGGAAGAGGCTAAGAAATTCCAGGAGAATTTCGATGAGGCTATGGATGATGACTTCAATACGGCTGATGCTATTGCAGCTGTATTTGATCTGGTTAAATTTGCAAATACCAATGCAGGCGAAGGAAGCAGCAAAGCATTTGTGGATGCTTTGAAGAAAATGATCCAGGATCTGTGTGATATTCTTGGACTGATCACCGAGAAGAAGGCAGAACTGCTGGATGCAGATATTGAGAATCTGATTCAGGAGCGTCAGGACGCAAGAAAAGCAAAGAACTTTGCAAGAGCTGATGAGATCCGTAATGAGCTTCTGGAGAAGGGCATCATTCTGGAAGATACCCGTGAAGGAGTAAAATGGAAGAGAGCTTAACTTATCTGAAAGAACAGTTTGAACTGCCGGACGTAGATGTTAAATCCTATTCGCCGCTGGTGCTGGCGTATATTGGTGACGGGATCTATGAACTGGTGATTCGTACCGCGGTGGTCGGCCAGGGAAACCGGCAGGCCAACGCACTTCATAAGAAAACAAGTACCTATGTAAAGGCATCTGCCCAGGCAGCTATGATGGAAGCCATCCTTGAAGATCTGACAGAAGAAGAACTGGCAGTCTATAAAAGAGGACGCAATGCCAAGACGGTCAGCATGGCAAAACATGCGACCATGCACGATTATCGCCACGCTACGGGCTTTGAGGCACTGATGGGATATCTGTATCTGAATCATCAGATGAAGCGCCTGATCGATCTTGTGAAGCTTGGCATGGAGAGAACGGAGGGAATGCTGTGAGATACGAAGAAATGACTATAGAAGGACGCAATGCTGTTATGGAGGCTTTCCGTTCTGGAAAGACCATCGATCGCGTCTATGTGCTGAAGGGCTGTCAGGACGGTCCGATCAACAGCATTTTAAGAGAAGCAAGAAAACATGATACTCTGGTGAATTTTGTGGCAAAGGAACGTCTGGATCAGATGTCAGAGACAGGCAAACATCAGGGCGTGATCGCATCTGCAGCAGCTTACGCTTACGCAGAGGTGGAGGATATGCTGAAGCTGGCAGAGGAAAAGGGTGAGCCGCCATTCTTATTCCTGCTGGATGACATTGAAGATCCTCATAATCTGGGCGCAATTATTCGTACTGCGAACCTGGCAGGTGCGCATGGAGTGATTATTCCGAAGAGACGTGCGGTGGGTCTGACGGCAACCGTTGCCAGAACCTCTGCAGGTGCGCTTAACTATACGCCGGTGGCAAAGGTGACTAATTTAAGTGCTACGATCGAAGAACTGAAGGAAAAAGGTCTGTGGTTTGTGTGTGCAGATATGGGCGGAACAACCATGTATGATCTGAATCTGACAGGACCTATCGGTCTGGTGATTGGAAACGAAGGAGACGGCGTCAGCCGCCTGGTAAAGGAGAAGTGTGACTTCGTTGCATCTATTCCTATGAAAGGTGAGATCGACTCCCTGAACGCTTCTGTGGCAGCAGGAGTGCTGGCTTATGAGATCGTGCGTCAGCGTCTGAAATAGCACATAAAAATTCTTTGAAAAAAGTTTAAAAATTTTGTTGACATATGTTGGACGCTGTGATAATATAATCAAGTCGCGAGCGACAAGAACACGACAAGCTGCTGTGGCTCAGGCGGTAGAGCGTCGCATTGGTAGTGCGGAGGTCACGGGTCCGATTCCCGTCAGCAGCTTTCCTGTTAAGAAGCGGAGAACCTTGAAAATAAAGGTTTTCCGCTTTTTTGTTTCCTGAAAGAATCTGGTACGATTTGGTACGCAAGCCTTGCAAACAGCCAGTCTGATGTGCTATGATTAATCACAGTTTTAACCGAGGAGGATCCTGTTATGGAGAATGAAGTGGTATCTAAGAATTTTATTGAAGTTGAGATAGAAAAAGATCTTGCGGAAGGTGTGTATGACACAGTGCATACCCGTTTTCCTCCGGAGCCGAATGGCTACCTGCATATTGGACATGCAAAATCCATCCTGCTGAACTATGGACTGGCTCAGAAGTACAATGGTAAGTTCAACATGCGTTTTGATGATACGAATCCGACCAAAGAGAAGGTGGAGTTCGTAGATGCGATCAAGAAAGATATCCAGTGGCTGGGGGCTGACTGGGAAGATCGTCTGTTCTTTGCGTCCAACTATTTTGATCAGATGTATGAGGCAGCTGTAAAGCTGATCAAAAAAGGAAAAGCTTATGTGTGTGACCTGACCGCAGAGCAGATCCGCGAGTACCGCGGAACTCTGACCGAGCCGGGTAAGAACAGCCCATACAGAGACAGAAGCGTGGAAGAGAACCTGGAGCTGTTCGAGAATATGAAAGCCGGAAAATATGCGGATGGAGAGAAAGTACTCCGCGCAAAGATCGATATGGTTTCTCCAAACATGAATATGCGTGATCCGGTTATCTATCGTGTGGCTCATATGTCCCATCACAATACCGGAGATAAATGGTGCATTTACCCGATGTATGACTTTGCTCATCCCATCGAGGATGCCATCGAGGGTATTACACATTCCATCTGTACGCTGGAGTTCGAGGACCACAGACCGCTGTATGACTGGGTGGTAAGAGAGCTTGAGTATCCGCATCCGCCTCGTCAGATCGAGTTTGCAAAGCTGTATCTGACCAATGTGGTAACTGGTAAGCGTTATATCAAACGTCTGGTAGAGGACGGTACTGTGGACGGCTGGGATGATCCGCGTCTGGTATCCATCGCAGCGCTGCGCCGTAGAGGCTTTACACCGGAGTCCATCAAGATGTTCGTAGACCTGTGTGGTGTGTCCAAGAGCAATAGCTCTGTGGATTATGCAATGCTGGAGTATTGCATCCGCGAGGATTTGAAGATGAAGAGATCCCGTATGATGGCAGTGCTCGATCCGATCAAGCTGGTGATCGACAATTATCCGGAAGGTGAGGTTGAATATCTGGATGCAGCCAACAATCTGGAAAATGAGGATCTTGGCAGCAGACAGATTCCATTCTGCAGAGAGCTGTACATCGAGAGAGATGACTTTATGGAAGAGCCGCCGAAGAAATATTTCCGTCTGTTCCCGGGTAACGAAGTGCGTCTGATGCATGCATATTTTGTAAAATGCGTAGGCTTTGAGAAGGATGAGAATGGCAATGTGACAGTTGTACATTGTACCTATGATCCGGAGACCAAGGCAGGCAGCGGATTCACTGGACGTAAAGTAAAGGGAACCATTCACTGGGTACCGGCAACCTTTGCAGTTGATGCTGAAGTTCGTCTCTATGAGAACCTGATCGACGAGGAAAAGGGTGTATATAACGAAGATGGAACCATGAATATCAATCCGAATTCTCTGACTGTTGTACAGGCAAAGCTGGAGCCGGCATTGAAAGATGTACAGGCTTATGACAGCTTCCAGTTCGTAAGAAACGGATTCTTCTGTGTGGATGCAAAGGATTCCAGACCGGATGCGCTGGTATTTAACCGGATCGTATCACTGAAGAGTTCTTTCAAGCTGCCGAAGAAAGACTGATGTTGCTATAAAATAAGATAAGAGGATAAGCCGAAGGAGTGAGGGTCTTGTAGGAGAAACTTATGCTTCCTTCGGCTTTTTTATAAAATATGTATGAGATCACCATGAATCTGGATCCAAGATCCACGAAAACATTGTATGAGCAGATTTACGAATATATCCGGGATGAGATTCGCAAAGGAACGTTAAAGTGCGGGGAGCGTCTGCCGTCCACCCGTCTGCTGGCGTCTCACCTGGATGTGAGCCGGAGTACCGCCCAGCTTGCCTATGAGCAGCTGTTGTCTGAAGGGTATATTGAAGCCATTCCATGTAAGGGTTATTTTGTGTGTCAGATGGAAGCATTGTATCGACTGGATACAGTACCAGTGAAGCCGGAGAGGATAGTAGAGCCGGAACCCAATACATATCGCTATGATTTTACGCCAAATGGAATTGATCTGAAGCATTTTCCCTTTGCAGCCTGGCGGAAGCTGAACCGGGAAGTACTGCAGCAGGATGAGAGCGATCTCTTTCTGCTGGGGGAAGCCAGCGGAGAATGGGAGCTCAGAGAGGTGATCAGTTCCTATCTTCATCAGGCCCGTGGAGTGCATGTGCAGCCGGAGCAGGTGATCGTGGGAGCTGGAAATGACTATCTGCTCATGCTGTTGTCTCGGATTCTTGGGATGGATCATAAGATTGCCATGGAGAGTCCTACTTATCGACATGCATGGGATGTGTTCCAGAAGCTTGGTTATGATTGTCGGACAGTATCTATGGATAAGTTTGGCATGAATGTGGAAAAGCTGAAAGAGAGTGGTGCGGACATTGCCTATGTGATGCCTTCTCATCAATATCCGCTGGGAATTGTCATGCCTATCAAGCGGCGGCAGGAGCTGCTGCGCTGGGCAGAAGAGAAGCCGGGCAGATATCTGATTGAAGATGATTACGACAGTGAGTTCCGTTATATTGGAAAACCCATTCCTTCCCTGCAGGGAAATGACCGGAGCGGCTGTGTAATCTATCTTGGAACCTTTTCCAAATCCATTGCGCCTGCCATCCGTATCAGTTATCTGGTGCTGCCGGAGAGCCTTCTGGAGACCTACAGACGGATCGATAATGTATTTTCCAGTACCGTATCCAGACTGGATCAGCGGGTGCTGCAGCTTTTTATGGAAAAGGGCTATTATGAGAGGCATCTGAATAAGATGCGTGCTCTCTATAAGAGTAAGCATGACGTGCTCATGAGTGAGATCAGGAAAATGCGTGGTGTAAGACAGGTGTTGGGAGATCATTCAGGAGTTCATATTCTGCTGCAGATGGATAGTCATCTGACGGAGCAGGAACTGATTCGACGAGCCAGACAGGCGGGCATCAAGGTCTACCCTCTGTCCGAATATTGTGTAAATGAGGCAGATTACCCGCCGACGGTGATCCTTGGTTATGCGACACTTTCAGAAGAAGAGATCAGAGAAGGAGTCCGGCTGCTGGCACAGGCGTGGCTGACATAGCGAACATGAGAATATAAAAGGAGCTGTTGTTCTATAGATGCTCATCTATGGAACAGCAGCTCCTTCTTGGAATATTCATTATTTTTCAGTGCTGTCTTCAGCCGGTTCTTCAGAACTCTCGGAAGTATTTTCAGCTTTCTCGGCGTCAGCCTTGTCAGCTTCTTTTGCTTCGTCTTCGAAGATCTCGGACTCATCATCAAAAGCTTCGATGCCATCGTCGTCACTGTCATCATCTTCGTCTTCAAACAGCTCTTCGTCATCAAACTCTTCCAGCTCGTCATCGTGTAAGAAGAACTTGCGTACTACATAAACGGCTCCTGCCACAGCAACGGCTGCTGCAGTAATGGCTGTAAAAATCTTTACTGCTTTTTTCATAGAAAATTGCCCCTTTCTTCGTGCAAATTTATTCTACACTATTTTAATATAAAATGCGCTGCTTTGAAAGTACAAAATTATTAAATATTTAGAAAAATGATCGTGGGGGTTTGCAAAAATTGTACTTACAAGGTAGAATAACGTTGTATTTGGCAAAAATAAATCAGAAAAACAATGGAGAACATAGTTTATGATAAAATTGATCGTCAGTGATATTGATGGAACGCTGGTTCCAGAAGGAAATACAGATCTTAATCCAGAATATCTGGAAGTGATCAAAAAACTTACAGAAAAGGGGATCGTCTTTGCAGCAGCCAGCGGTCGCCATGCCAGCAGCATTCATGCGGTATTTCAGCCTGTCAGTGAAAGAATCTATTACGTGTCGGACAATGGAGCCTGTATCGAAAAAAATGGAAAAGAAGAGAGGGCGCTGTATCTTCCGGCAAAGGAGCTTCGCGAACTTCTGTATGAAGCCCGGAAAATGGAAGGGTGCTATGTGATGTTTTCCGCAGTAGATGGATTCTATACAGATGCGAAAGATGAAACGTTCAGCGAAGGTGTTCTGGGAGGCTACAAAGGAAATAAAAGTGTGGTAGAGGATCTGGAAGCCTATGTAGATAAAAGTATTAAAATGGCTATCTACTGCCCGGATGGAGCTATAGATATCTATAAGGAAGTAAATAAACGATGGGGCAATCGCTTCAGTGTCAATATTTCCGGGGACCGCTGGGTGGATATTAATTTGCAGGAAGCGACCAAGGGAAAGGCGGTTGCCTGGATTCAGCAGCAGATAGGTGCCAGTCCGGAAGAGACGGTTGTATTCGGTGATAATTTTAATGATATGTCCATGCTTAAGCAGGCGCATTATAGTTTTGCATCAGAACTGTCTCACCCGGATGTGAAAGCAGCAGCCCATTATCAGGTGGCATCCTGGAAGGTGGATGGTGTACTTGCAGTTCTGAAGCGAATTCTGGAAAATGAAGAAGCTTTTCTGGCAGCCCCGGAAGGAACAGAAAGCGACACTTCGGAGGTGAATCATGCAGAATAGAGGACGAAGAACCGGAAGACGTATAGTGGCTGCCATGGCGGCTGCAGGACTTATCATGGCTATGAGTGTTGGTCTGCTGACCGGATGTTCCGATACAAAGATCGTGGTCACGACAGGTCTTGCATCCAATGAACTGTTCCGGATCGGCAGTGAGACCTGTAAATTATCGGAAGCGCTGGTATATCTGTGCAACGAGAAAAATCAGTATGAAAATGTCTATGGCATCGAGATGTGGGACCACAATGTGGGAGACATGACCCTGGAAGAATATCTGAAAAATCAGGTGGTATCCCAGTTGTCCCAGGTGAAAAGCATGGTTCTTCTGGCAGATGAACGGGAGATCGCCTTGACTGATTCTGAAAAACAGAAGGCAGCAGAAGCAGCAAAGGAATATTTTACTTCGCTTAGCGAGGAAGAAGTATCAGCACTGAAAGTCAGCCAGGAAGAGATCCAGACCATGTATGAAGAGTACTGTTTGGCAGATAAGGCTTATGAGCAGATCACCGGTGATGAGGCAGTAGAGATCAGCGATGATGAAGCACGGATCATTCAGATCCAGCAGATCTTTGTGCCGGAGGAAAATCAGGCTAAGGAACTTAAGAACAAGCTGGATAATGGAGAAGACTTTGAGAGCCTGGCAGCCAATTATTCCAAGGCATCTCAGACAACCATCACCATTGCCAGAGGAGATAAGGATCAGACCTACGAAGAGGTAGCCTTTAATCTTGGAAATGACGAAATCAGCGATGTCTTTGCTGACAACAATGGCTATTACATTCTCAAATGCCTGAATACCTATATGGAGTCCGAATCCGAGGCAAATAAAGAAAAAGTTGCCCGCCAGCGAAAAACTGAAAGATTCCATGCCATCTACTCTGACCTGATGGAAGACACCATCTCCGAATTCCAGCAGAGAATGTGGGATAATATCAAATTCACAGATTACGACACCGTCACAACCAGTAATTTCTTTGAAGTGTACCAGGAATACTTTGAATAAGACTGCTAAGGACACAGGGTGGGGGATATGCCTGAAGGGACGGGAAGAAACCTGTGGGACACAGTCTGGAACAAATCGTGTGAAAATCTGCAGACATGGCTTCTGACAAGGTGCAGCAAAAACTAAAAAGAGCAGCTCATGGGAATGTGAAAGACGCTGTATGACTTGGAGCGGACAGGAAAGTTCTGCTGTATTGGCTGATGCGCACACAGTATGTGTGCGTAGTCAGACAGTATAGCAGGGCTTTTATGTCCGATACACGTCATACGAGCTTTCATATCCCATGAGTTGCTCTCTATAGATAGCTGACTCATCTTGTCAGGAGCCATGTTCATAAGCTCTTATGCGATTTGGTGTGAATGAAAGTCCCTCAGTTTTACCCCAGCAGCTCCTTCAGGCATGCCAGCAGCTCTGTATTTTTATCAGGCATCATAAAGCAGAACCGGAAGAAGGTCTCATCTTCCATTCCGAGGAATGTGGAGCAGTCTCTGAGCATCAGTCCTTTTTTGATAGCATGGACAAATACATCATAAGAGGTCACGCCCTCTTTGAGAATTTTCACCAGAATGAAATTTGCATAAGGTTTGTAAACTTTTACGGTTTTCCAGGTCAGCAGCTCCTGATAGATTCGTTCACGCTCGGAGGAGATCAGGTCTCTGGTGTGGCGGATATAGTCCCAGTCATTGAACATATAGGAGCCTGCCAGTTCAGCCAGACTGTTGATGGACCAGGGATTCATCTGTTCCTTGATATTTTTCAACAGTTCCAGATCAGAGGTCATGGCATAGCCAAGACGAAGTCCCGGAGCGGCGAAGAATTTGGAGATGCCGCGCAGAATCGCAAAGTTATCAAATTCCTGCAGCAGGCCTACGGAGCTCACACTGGTATCTTCCGGAGCAAATTCTGCATATGTCTCATCCACCATAAGGAAAATGTGATGTTTCCTGCAGCACTCCAGGACCGGTCTCATGTCATCCGGGGTGGTGGCTGTGGAGGTGGGATTGTTCGGATTGCAGATAATGCAAAGTTCTGTGCCGTCTTTTAATGTCTGGCAGAAATCATCCACATCCATTTGGAAATCCAGTTCTTCTTTTAATGCATAGTAGTTGACTTCGCTGCCAACTAATCTTAATTCCCGTTCATATTCAGAATAAGTAGGAGAAACGACCAGTGCTTTCTTCGGATGATGGATACCGATGAACAAAGAGATCAGTTCCGTACATCCATTTCCTACCAGTACCTGCTCTGGTTTACATCCGGCGTAAGAGGCGATATGCTTCCGCAACTCGGTATATTCCGGGTCCGGGTACGCAGTCAGCACATCAAGATGTGTGGCCAGTCCTTCTTTCATCTTAGGAGAGATGCCAAGTGGATTGACGTTGGCACCGAATCCGGTGATCTTTTCTTTTGGAATGCCAAAATATTTCTCGATTTTTTCCAGGTCACTGCCATGAAAATGTTCTTTTCCTTCTATTTTCTGTTCCATGCTTGTACTCATAATCTTATTTCCTTTGCGTTAGTCTCTGCCATGGTTGCGAAAGATAAACCATGGGTGCTATAATAATAATCAGATATCCTCATTATCACACGAAGTAAGCAAATTTGCAACGGGGGACACATGAAAGAGAAGATCATTGATTTTTCTAATGGAATATTTTCATACGACCAGGTGCGGCTGACTACAGAGCCGGAGCGGATCGAGATCGAGCTGGATCCGGGAAAAGGAGTCAAAGGGGATCTGATCGTCAGCTCTCAGGACGAGAGACGGGTGAAGGGCATGATCTTCAGCCGGGTGCCAGGGCTGACTTTTCAGAAGTCCTCGTTCTTTGGAAGAGCCGCAAGGCTGGAATATACGTATTATGCAGAGCATCTGCGGCCGGGAGAGACCTTTACAGAATCTCTCTGGATCGAATCCAATGCGGGAGAATATGAGATTCCGGTTAGCATAAGGATCCGTTCCCAGGAGCCTGCGGTGGAGAATCTGGAAGATCTGGCACTGCCGGAAGAGACTGAGAAGCCGGAAGAAAATGCGCAGGAGAAGCCTTGCAGGGGCAAAGGGCGCAGTGAAGCATGGCTGCTAAAGAGAAAGCGGGAGCAGGCACTGGCGGGTCTTCAGCTTTGTATGGAAAAATCAGAGCTTCATACCTGCAGCCGGAAGGATGCAGTAAAAGAGTTCCGGACTCATGTGGATACATTGCTGGAGCTGGATCCGGATCATTCTGCATGGATGCTTCTGAATGCATGGGTGATGGGGCTTGAGAACCGTCAGGAGGAAGCCGGCTGGATCCTTCGCAAATATGAGAAGACCAGACTGTTTCAGCAGCGGGATGTGAGAACCAAGGAACTCTATCTCTATGTGAATAGCATTTATCGAAAAGACGGTCAGGTGACGGAACAGGCGGTAGTCCAGCTTCGGAAACTTTACCAGAAATATCCGGAAGACTGGATGCTCACATATTTTCTGCTGAAGCTGGATCCGGAACTGTTAAGAGACAAGAGAACCCGTTATCGGATCCTGGAGCGTCAGTATCGGATGGGTACCAGGCACCGTCTTCTGTATCTGGAAGCATGGAATCTGTTGAGTGAGGATGCAGCATTGTTTCAGGGGCTGGACGGATTTGTCCTACAGATCTGTGCATGGGCATCAGAACATGGGCTTCTGACTTCCCAGATCGCATTGCTGGCGGCAGGGCAGGCTGTAAGGCTGAAGCGCTGGTCTCCGTTGGCTGTGCGTCTGTTGAAGGGATGTTATCAGAAGGAACCCTGCAAGGAGACCGTGGGGGCTGTGTGTGCGGTCTACATCCGCGGGCATCGGACAGACAAGGAAGCTTTTGGCTGGTACGAGAAAGGTGTGGAGCTGGATGCCAAGATCACCAATCTCTATGAGTATTTTATTTATTCTCTGCCGGAGGATTATGACAAGCTTCTTCCGCGGCAGATTCTGTTGTATTTTGAATATCACAACACATTGACAAGCCGTCAGAAGACTGTGTTCTACAGCAATCTGGTGCGATTCGGAGCTATCCGCAGGCCGGAATACGAGGAGCACAGAAAAAAGATGCAGGAATTTCTGCTTCAACAGGTCAAGGAGCGTCGGATCAATGAAGAACTGGCGTGGCTGTATGGAAGGTGTCTGCTGCCGGAGACACTGGATAATGAAGAGCTGACGGCAGTGGCGGAGCTTTTATTTACCAGAAAGGTCACCTGTGAGGATCGGAGGATCCGTCAGATAAAAGTAGTGCATGCGCAGCTGGAGCGCCCTCAGATCGTGCCTCTTCAGAATGGGACTGCCCAGGTACAGGTCTATACGCCCCGGGCGAAGGTCATTCTGATCGATGAGGCGGGTCGTGAGCATGTGGGAACAGTAAAATATAACCTGAAACGGTTGATGATCGAGCCGCGGTTTCTGCAGATGTGTCTGATGCGTCTGAAAAATAACCGGGGGCTGAACATCTATCTGGTGGAGGGCGGAGTGGAAGGCCGTCTGACCCATGATAATGTGGATGCTGCTTATCGGCTTCTGGAAGATCAGGGCTTGAGTGAAAGATATGCGCAGCAGCTGAAGCTTAAAGTTCTGGACTATGAGAAGCGTCACCGGAGACTGGAGCCTGGAAAAGAACTGGACGAGCGGCTGGTCATTGAGCATCCGGAAAAGCTTTCCAGAGAAGATCAGGCTGCCTATCTGGAGATCCTGATCTATGTGAGAAAGGATGAAGAGGCATATGCTCTTCTGAAAGAGACAGGATGTAAGCTTGTAGATCCCCGTTCTCTGTTAAAACTTCTTCAGCGTCTGCTCAGTGATGAGAGAGATACAAAAGAGCACCTGCGACCATTTGCCAGAGAGGTGTTTAGAAAAGGTGTTTATACAGAGAAGATCGTGGCACTCCTGGCAGAGGAGCTTAAGGGAAATACGGAAGAGCTTCTGGAATTGTGGAAAGCGGCAGACCAGTTTGGACTGGCATTGCCGGAGCTGGAGGATACTTTACTTGCACAGTCCCTGTTTACGGAGCATATGACAGAAGAGGTGTTCCCGGTATTTCAGCAGGTGGATGACCGAGGTGGAGATCCGGTCATGATCAGCGCCTGGCTGAATTATATGAGCTGGAAGGATTTTGTGAAAAATGAGCCGGTGCCGGAAGGATTTTTCCAAAGTCTGGAACACCATCTTATGTGGGAAGACCATCTGTGCACGGTGGCAGAGCTGTCGGTGCTCAGACAGTATTCGGCACTTCTGCTTCTGACGGATGCTCAGAAACGGCTGGCGGGAAGACTTCTGAAGGAACCGGCTATCCGGCGGACACGGTTTGCGTTTATGGATCAGCTGGTTCCGCTGACCGATGAGATTGAGTATCAGGATGCAAGGACAGTCCTGGAGTATCGTTGTGATCCGTCCCACAAGGTGATCCTTCATTACGTGCTGGAATATCATGGAAAGCGGACCTTTGATTATATGACGGTACAGTTGTTCCCGGTCTGCGGAGGTATCTTTGTAAAATCCTTCCCATTGTTCTACGGGGAACGGCTGACCTGGTTTTTCACGGAGGAGAAGCCGGATGGAACGGTGGTCTCCACCGTATCAAAGACGCTGGAACAGCAGCAGGACCGCGAGGACAATAAGACCCGTTATGAGAGACTGTGCCGGATGCAGAGGGCATTGGACCTTCATCAGGAAAAGGCACTGCGCCGGATGATGGCAGAATATGAAGAGCTGCTGGAGATTACGCAGGATGGATTTCGGGCAAGGTAGCGGAGGAAGAGAGCGATGAAGATAACAAGTGGACGGAATCCGCTGGCAGTGGGAGTGGATTACCGGGAAGAATATCCAAAGGTCTGCTATCAGTCGATACAGATGAAAGAGGCTCAGCCGCTGCCCCTTGATTTCACAGGACAGACAGGTCGGTGTGCCTGCTTTCGGAAGGTGCTGTCCGCGCTGAAGCGCTTTGCTGTCAAGGAAGAGATGCAGGTGTCTCTGGTTCTTCCGGATATGGAGAAGGAGACGATTGAGCAGTATATGCAGGAAGCCTGTGAAGCAGGATTTTTAAGAGAGCAGCTACAGATCTTAAGCGAGACCCAGAGCCTGGTGTCCTTTGTGATGGAGCAGACACCGGACATCTGGCAGCACCGGGTCTGGCTTCTGGAATTTGACACAGATGAGATCAAGGCTACCTGGCTGGAAGTGAACCGACGGGCCATGCCCATGCTTGTGAAGGCTGGAGAGCCGGAATACTGGCATGTGGGAACTCTTCTGGAAGGAAGCAGGGACGAAAAGCTGGCACAGCTGGCCAAAGAGCGGTTTGGCGGTGGCCCGGTGTCGGCAGTCTTTCTGGCGGGAACAGACTTTAATGCCAGAGATTATAAGAAAAGCCGGGAAGAGATCTGTTTTCACCGGAGAGTCTTTCTGGCGGAACAGATTCATGCCAGAGGTGCCTGTGCAGCAGCAGGGGATCAGAGTGGAAAGAAAAAGTATTTATTTTTAAATGAACAGACGCTGCTTCATAATGTGGGGATCCGCAGTATCAAAAATGGAAAAGAAGTGATCTACACGCTGATCAGTGCCGGATGCAGCTGGTACGATGCGGGCTGTCACACAGAAATGCTGCTGCGGGGAGAAGATCATATTTTAGAATTTTACTTTCAGTCCATGATGGGTGGAGATCCGGTGAGAAAGCGGTTCCAGCTGACGGATCTGCCTGCAAGACCGGATGGAGCGTCCAGAGTGCTGGTCGAGGCGCATTTTACAGACCGTTACCGCTGTGAGGTGAAGGTGACAGACCTGGGCTTCGGCGAGTTGTATCCCGCGTCAGATCTGTACTGGAAGGAATCATTTTTGATGGAAGAACAGGAGGACGGTCATGGCACTGGTAACGATCTGTAAATACCGCAGGGCAAAGACACCGTATTTTCTGGAACAGGCGGGTCTAAACATGTACAGCCTGGAAGAACTGGCATGGTTTTTGTATCACAATATTTGTCTGGCAGAGCCGCAGATGTTCGATGACCGTCTGTGCCGCTGGCTGGAGGAAGAGATCGGATCCTCAGAGCTTGCCAGAAGGATCCGCAATGGGAAGGAGTCCGGGACGAACTTTCAGAATCTGGTGATCTCCGTTGTGGGAGCAGTGGATCTGTTTACCAATCAGGAACTGGCAGAGCTGGGGGAGCAGCTGAAGAGCCTCGGTACTATGCAGGAACAGGAGCGCTTAAAGCTCCGGGCGGACGGACTTCTGAACAGCCGCAACGAATGGGCGGCAGCGGAAGAGTATCGAAGAATCCTGCGGATGCATCAGAATACCCGGCTTGGCGTAGAGTTCTATGCGGCAGTATGGAACAATCTGGGAATCTGCTATGTGCGGCAGTTCCTGTTTGAACGGGCAGTGGAGTGCTTTGAAACGTCCATGCAGTTCGCTCCTCATGAAGATACAAGAAAATACAGGGAGCTGGCAGAACAGCTGGCAGCAGGAAAACGTCCGGGAAACGGAAAGAAAGCGCGCACACCGGAGGCAGACGACACGGATCCTCAGAAAAAACTGCTTCGCTGGGAAGAAGATTACAGAAGTCGTCAAAAAACTGGTTGACAATTATAGAAGTGCTTGCTATAATTCATTCATATTTGATTGCTTTACCATGGTAGAGTGGTAGCATACAAAACGATCAACAGGAGGATCTATTATGAAAAAGTTAGTAGCACTTATGTTAGTAGGAGCCATGACTGCAGCAATGGTGACTGGTTGTGGAAGCAGCGCAGATACATCCGCATCAACTGATGCAGCAGCAGAGGATACAGCAGCAGATGCAGAGGCAACAGAGGATACTGCGGAGGCAGCAGAAGACACAGCAGCAGATGCTAAGAGCGATCTTGCATATGTAAAAGAAAAAGGAACTCTGGTAGTTGGTATTACCGAGTTTGAGCCGATGGATTACAAAGATGAGAATGGCGAGTGGATCGGATTCGATGCTGATATGGCAAAAGCATTCGCAGAGAGCCTTGGTGTAACTGCTGAGTTCCAGGTAATCGACTGGGATAACAAGATCCTGGAGCTTGACGGAAAGACCATCGACTGTGTATGGAACGGAATGACTCTGACAGACGAAGTTACCAGTTCTATGGAGTGCACCAATGCATATCTTAACAATGCACAGGTAGTTGTTGTTCCGGCTGATGTAGCTGATCAGTATCAGGATGAAGAGAGCCTCAAAGACTTAAGCTTCGCAGTAGAAGCAGGAAGTGCAGGAGAGGCTGAGGTAAGCGCTCTGGGACTGAACTACACACCGGTATCTTCTCAGGCAGATGCTCTGATGGAGGTTGCTTCCAAGAGCTCTGATGCAGCAGTCATCGATTCACTGATGGCAGGTGCCATGATCGGTGAGGGAACCGGATATGCAGATCTGACTTACACCATCGGCCTGAACAGCGAGGAGTATGGTGTAGGCTTCCGTAAAGGCTCCGATCTTGCAGCAGCACTCAATGATTACTTTACAACCAGCCTTGAGGATGGTAGTATGGAGAAGGTTGCAGAGACCTATGGAGTACAGGCAGCACTTATCAAATAAGTTCTGTTTGAAAAGAAATGAAAACCATTATGGCAGTGCAGTCGGAACGTAAGCGAAAACTGCACTGCTTTCGTGCGTAATAAACAAGAGAAATAGGAGAAGGATTTACATGGAACTGATATTACAACAGATGCCGATCGTTGTTCATTCACTGAACATCGGCTTTTTACAGACTTTAAGGTTATTTTTGGTGACGCTGATCGGCGCGTTCCCGCTGGGACTTATTATTGCATTCGGTTCTATGTCACAGTTTAAGCCGCTGAGTTATTTTACCAAAGTGATCGTATGGATCGTGCGTGGTACGCCGCTGATGATCCAGCTTCTGATCATCTATTATTTCCCAGGGCTGGTTCTTGGAAAGACGATCTGGGGCGGCGGAGAGACCGGACGTTTTATGGCGGCTGCTGTATCCTTTATTTTTAACTATGCCTGCTATTTTTCTGAGATCTACCGTGGGGGGATCCAGAGTGTGCCGAAGGGACAGGAAGAAGCAGGACTGGTGCTTGGCATGACCAAAGCACAGATTTTCTTTAAGGTAACCTTACTGCAGATGATCAAGCGGATCGTTCCGCCCATGTCCAATGAGATCATCACGCTGGTAAAGGATACCTCACTGGCACGTATTATTGCACTGCAGGAGATCATCTGGGCAGGACAGGCTTTCATGAAAGGTTCCCAGGGAATCTCAGGAGCCATCTGGCCGCTGTTCTTCACGGCAGTTTATTATCTGATCTTCAATGGTGTTCTGACCGTTCTGTTAGGACAGCTTGAGAAGAAACTGGATTATTTCAGGTAAGGGAGGGAGAAGAAGATGCCAATTCTGGAAGTAGAACATATTTGCAAATCATTTGAAGGCACGGAAGTGCTCAAGGACATCAGCTTTTCTCTGGAGAAGAGCCAGGTGCTCTCTATCATCGGTTCTTCAGGAAGCGGTAAGACGACACTGCTTCGCTGCCTGAATTTCCTGGAGAGACCAGATGGTGGAATCATCAAGGTCAACGGAGAGACTTTGTTTGACGCTGCACAGAAGTCCTCCACTCAGGAAGCAGAGATCCGTAAGAAGCGGCTGCATTTTGGACTGGTGTTCCAGTCATTTAACCTGTTTCCGCAGTATACAGCACTGGAAAATGTTATGCTGGCCAAGGAACTGCTGGAGAAGGAACAGCCGGATTATAAAGTGAGAAAGAAAGAGATTCACGACGAGATTGAAGGACAGGCCGTGGAGCTGTTGAAAGATATGGGACTTGCTGACCGGATGGGTAATTATCCCCATCAGCTGTCCGGCGGACAGTGTCAGCGTGTGGCGATTGCCCGTGCCCTGGCCCTTCGCCCTGATATTCTGTGCTTTGATGAGCCGACTTCCGCGCTGGATCCGGAGCTGACCGGTGAAGTCCTGAAGGTCATCAAAGGACTGGCAGATCAGAAGATGACCATGATCATCGTTACCCATGAGATGGCATTTGCCAGAGATGTGGCCAATCAGGTCGTATTTATGGATAATGGATTTATTGTGGAACAGGGTACACCGGATCAGGTATTCGGTCATACACAGGAAGAGCGGACCAGACAGTTTTTATCCAGATTTAATCAGAGATAGTTTAATTGGACTAGTTTTCTTATAAATAAGTCACAATTTATAAAAAATTCTAATCAAAATATTGAAATTCCCATTGTCGCAAGTTATACTATTCGCGTACAAGGCAGATTTTTTTATAAAATCGGACAGGAAGGATGACAGCGGATGGAAAGTACGAAGGTTTTTGAAATGGAAGAAGATCTGAATGGACTGCATGAAGAGTGCGGTGTGTTCGGTATCTATGATTTCGATGGAGGCGATGTGGCCTCATCCGTATATTATGGACTGCTGGCACTGCAGCACCGTGGACAGGAGAGCTGCGGAATCGCAGTAGGAGATACGGACGGACCCCGTAAAGTGACGACCCACAAGGGCATGGGACTGGTCAATGAAGTATTTACCCCGGAGATTCTGGAAGAAATGCATGGTGATATTGCAGTGGGACATACCCGTTATTCCACGGCAGGAAGCAGCACCAGAGAGAATGCACAGCCGCTGGTCCTTAATTATATTAAAGGTACTCTGGCAGTTGCCCACAATGGTAATCTGATCAATGCACCGCAGCTTCGGCATGAACTGGAGTACAGCGGAGCAATTTTCCAGACGACCATTGATTCTGAGGTCATTGCCTATCATATTGCCAGAGAGCGTGTGAATGCAAAATCCGCAGAAGAAGCAGTTGCAAGAGCCATGGATAAGATCCAGGGAGCTTATTCTCTGGTCGTTATGTCTCCAAGAAAGCTGATCGGAGCCAGAGATCCTTACGGATTCCGACCGCTCTGTATTGGTAAGAGAGATAACACCTACATTCTGGCATCCGAGACCTGCGCTCTTCATACGATCGGCGCAGAATTTGTCCGTGATGTGGAGCCGGGTGAGATCGTCAGCATCTCTCCGAAGACAGGCATCGTCTCTGACAAGAGTCGTTGTCTTCCAAAAGAAAAAGAAGCACGTTGTGTGTTTGAATACATTTATTTTGCCAGACCAGACAGCCATATTGATGGCATCAGTGTCTACAGTTCCCGTATTCGGGCAGGTAAATATCTTGCCATGGACAGCCCGGTGGAGGCAGACCTGGTGGTAGGTGTCCCGGAGTCTGGTAATGCAGCGGCATTGGGATATTCTCTTCAGTCAGGAATTCCTTATGGAACCGCATTTGTAAAAAACAGTTATATAGGAAGAACCTTTATTAAACCCAAGCAGAGCAACCGGGAATCCAGTGTGCAGGTAAAATTAAATGTTCTGAAAGAAGCGGTAAATGGAAAACGTGTGATCATGATCGATGATTCCATCGTCCGTGGAACCACCAGTGACCGGATCGTGAAGATGCTTCGGGATGCGGGAGCCACAGAGGTGCACATGAGAGTCAGCTCTCCGCCATTTCTGTATCCGTGCTACTTCGGTACCGATGTGCCGGCCCGTGAGCAGCTGATCGCTTATAACCGGTCCGTGGAGGAGATTCGTCAGATCATCGGAGCGGACTCCCTTGCCTATCTGGAACTGGACAGATTGAAAGATATGGTGGATGGACTTCCCTGCTGCAGCGGATGCTTTACCGGAAAATATCCGCTGGATCCCCCGAAAGAGGATATTCGCGGCGACTACGAGCGCTAGCACTGTTGGATATAATTAATTTAAACAAAACAGAAAGGAACAAAAACATGAGCACAGACAGATATAGCAGTCCGTTATCAGAGCGTTATGCCAGCAAGGAGATGCAGTACATTTTCTCTCAGGACATGAAATTCCGCACCTGGAGAAAGCTGTGGATCGCACTGGCAGAGACCGAGAAGGAGCTGGGACTTCCGATCACACAGGAGCAGATCGATGAACTGAAAGCCCATGCAGAAGATATTAATTATGATGTGGCAAAAGCCCGCGAGAAGGAAGTTCGCCATGATGTTATGTCCCATGTTTATGCATATGGTGTACAGTGTCCGAAAGCAAAAGGAATCATCCATCTGGGTGCAACTTCCTGTTATGTAGGAGACAACACAGATATTATCGTGATGACCGAGGCACTTCGTCTGGTCCGTAAAAAGCTGATCAATGTGATCGCTGAGCTTGCAAAATTTGCAGATGAATATAAAGCACTGCCAACCCTGGCATTTACTCACTTCCAGCCGGCACAGCCGACCACGGTAGGTAAGAGAGCATCCCTGTGGCTCAACGAGTTCTGCATGGATCTGGAAGATGTGGAATATGTATTAGATGGTATGAAGCTGCTGGGATCCAAGGGAACCACAGGAACCCAGGCAAGTTTCCTGGAGCTCTTTGACGGAGATCAGGAGACCATCGACAAGATCGATCCTATGATCGCTAAGAAGATGGGCTTTGAGAAATGCGTACCGGTATCCGGTCAGACTTACTCCCGTAAGGTGGACACCAGAGTACTGAATGTACTGGCAGGTATTGCGGCAAGTGCGCACAAGATGTCCAACGATATCCGTCTGCTGCAGCATCTGAAAGAGGTAGAGGAGCCATTTGAAAAATCTCAGATCGGTTCTTCTGCAATGGCGTATAAGAGAAATCCTATGAGAAGTGAGCGGATTGCTTCTCTGTCCAGATATGTGATGGTGGATGCGCTGAATCCGGCAATCACCTCAGCAACCCAGTGGTTTGAGAGAACGCTGGATGACTCCGCAAATAAGAGACTTTCCGTTCCGGAAGGCTTCCTGGCAATCGACGGTATCCTGGATCTGTGCCTGAACGTGGTAGATGGTCTGGTAGTATATCCGAAGGTGATCGAGAAACGTCTGAGAAGTGAGCTTCCGTTCATGGCGACTGAAAATATCATGATGGACGCAGTAAAAGCAGGCGGAGACCGTCAGGAACTGCATGAGCGTATTCGTGAGCTTTCCATGGAAGCAGGAAGAAATGTGAAAGTAGAAGGTAAGGACAATAATCTTCTGGAGCTGATCGCAGCTGATCCGGCATTTAACATGACACTGGAACAGCTGGAGGCATGCATGGATCCGGCTCGTTATACTGGACGTTCTGAGATTCAGGTGACAGCATTCCTGAAAGATGTGGTGCAGCCGATCCTGGATGCAAATAAAGAGTTACTTGGTGTAAAAGCTGACATCAGCGTATAGGATACGTATACAGACAACCGGGAGGACATCTATGTTTCACTATGAATTTCGCCAGTGGCTGTCATTTTTCTATCTGTATTGTATATTTGGATGGTGTTTTGAGTCCACGTATGTGTCGCTCAAGCAGCATTGTTTTGTGAACCGGGGCTTCTTAAAGGGGCCCTGGCTTCCTTTATATGGAAGTGGTGCTGTTCTGGTATTACTGATCACCATGCCCTTTGACCAGCATCCGGTGGCAGTGTATCTTGCAGGTCTGATCGGCGCCACACTTCTGGAGCTTGTGACCGGTGAGGCCATGGTGCGCCTGTTCAAGGTACGCTACTGGGATTACAGTAACCAGCATTTTCAGTACAAAGGTCATATTTGTCTGAGTTCCTCCATTGTGTGGGGATTCTTCAGCGTGATGATGGTCTATGTGGTGCAGCCGCAGGTGGAGCGGTTTGTATTCTGGCTCAATAGTGAATTTGTGTCAGTTATGACATTTCTGATCACGGTCTGCATGGTATATGATTTTGCAGGCGCATTCCGCAAGGCCATGGATTTGAGAAAACTGCTGGATCAGGCAGAGCAGATCCTGCAGGAGCTGGAACAGCGGGCTGCTGAGAAGAAGCGTCTGCTGGAAGCAACAGCCACATTTGCAAAAGCTACTGTGACGGAAAATATCGCAGAGAAGAAAGAAGCACTGGCACAGAAGGTGCAGAGCCTGGATCTGGAGAGTGTTCGGCTGGAGGAATTGCAGCAGCAGTTGAAGAACCGCATGGCAGAGAATGCCGAGTGGTTCCTGACCCACAACCCGGGTTCCCGTTTTATGACTGCCAGGGGAGAGACCGTCTCCGCAGAGATCCGGGATCTGATCAAGAAGTTTCGGCTGGATCGTTTGAAAGAGAAGAGGAACCGGCAGTAAGCAGGTTTTCACAGAAATTTCATATTTTGTTTGTTGACTTTGTTAGAACTCTAACGTATAATCGTTAGAGTTCTAACTTTTTTTCGAGAGTCAGAGCAATGCGAATCTTCAGACAATATGTGAGTCATGCTTGCATGAATGAACATATTGGCGAAGATTTATATGGCGAGACGCCATATATGAGCAAAAGGAAAGCCTCGTAGAGGCGATTTTGCGAATTGCTCTGAATCTCGTGGAACATTGTAATCTTACAAGAAAGAAGGAGGAGTTCAGGTTTTGGAGATGGAGAATCATCCGATTAAGGCAATCATGGACTTGAGTCATCTGGTAAGAAGAGCGACAGAGCAGCAGATGGCAGATCTGGAGATCTCTTCTGTGCAGAGCCGGGTACTGGGCTATCTGTGGTGGAAGGCCTGGAAGAAGGAACCTGCATTTCAGAAGGAGCTGGAAGCAGAGTTTAAGATCCGCCGGTCATCCGTGTGCAGCGTGGTGCAGTGTCTGGAGAAGCGGGGACTGCTGGAGCGCAGAAGCGTAAGTACCGATGCCAGACAAAAGGAACTGGTACTGACAGATGAAGGAATGAAGATACAAAGTGAGGTCATTAATCGTCTGGAGCAGATGGAATCGAAGATGAACGGATGGCTCACACCGGAGGAACAGTCGTGGTGGATCCGTTGTATCAATAAATTGGAGACTGGATTGAAGGAGGCAGAATATGATTAAGAAACTCATGTCATATATCGGAGAATATAAGCGAGATACGCTGCTTTCACCGATCAGTGTGACTTTTGAAGTCATTCTGGAAGTGCTGCTGCCCATGCTGATGGCGAAAGTCATTGACAATGGTGTGGAAGCAGGAAATATGAATTATGTGGTGAAGATGGGACTGCTGATGCTGGTAGTTGCCATGCTCTCTCTGGCGGCAGGAACTCTGTCCGGCGTATTTGCAGCGAGAGCATCCATGGGATTTGGTAAAAATTTAAGAAAGGCCATGTATGACAATATTCAGGATTTTTCGTTCCAGAACATTGACCATTTTTCTACAGCTGGCCTTGTAACCCGTATGACCACCGATGTGACCAACGTACAGAATGCATACCAGATGCTGATCCGTATGTTTGTCCGTGCCCCGATCATGATGATCTCAGCACTGGTAATGTGTGTATCTATCAGTCCGAAGATTTCCCTGATCTTCCTGATCGCACTGGTATTCTTAGGTGGCGTGATGGCATTTATCGTAAGCCACGCATTTCCGATCTTTGATAAGATGTTCAAAGGCTATGATAAGCTGAATGCCAGCGTTCAGGAGAATCTGACCGGTATCCGCGTGGTGAAAGCGTATGTGCGGGAAGACCATGAAAATAAGAAATTCTGTGATGCTACAGACAATCTGAAAAAGATGAGTGTCCATGCAGAGCGTCTGGTCATCATGAACCAGCCGGTGATGCAGTTTACAGTGTACACCTGTATTCTTCTGATCTCCTGGATCGGCGCAAAGATGATCGTTGGAAATGGCTCTATGACCACCGGAGATCTGATGAGTCTGTTTACTTACACCATACAGATTCTCATGAGTCTGATGATGATTTCCATGGTATTTGTTATGGTGACCATGGCAAGCTCTTCTGCAAAGCGTATTGTGGAAGTACTGGATGAGAAGAGCAGCCTGACCAATCCGGAGCAGCCGATCTACGCAGTAAAAGACGGTTCCATTGAGTTTGATCATGTGGATTTTGCTTACGGAGACGAGCAGGATAAAGAAGCGCAGCAGGAAAAATGCGTACTTTGTGATATTAATCTTTCCATTCACTCAGGTGAGACCATTGGAATCATCGGTGGAACCGGAAGTTCCAAGTCTACCTTTGTACAGTTGATCCCGCGTCTGTATGATGTACTGAACGGTGCGGTCAAGGTCGGCGGTGTGGATGTGCGTGATTATGATATCGAGACTCTTCGTAATGAGGTGTCCATGGTGCTTCAGAAAAATGTACTGTTCTCCGGCACGATCCTTGAAAATCTCCGCTGGGGCAATAAAGACGCGACGGAGGAAGAGTGCCGTCATGCCTGTGAGCTTGCGCAGGCCAGCGAATTTATCGAGAAAATGCCCCAGGGCTATGAGACTTATATTGAGCAGGGTGGAACCAATGTGTCCGGTGGACAGAAGCAGCGTCTTTGTATTGCAAGAGCTCTGTTGAAGAAGCCGAAGATCCTGATCCTTGACGATTCCACCAGTGCAGTGGATACCAAGACGGATGCATTGATCAGGAAGGCATTTCGTGAGGAGATCCCGGATACGACCAAGCTGATCATTGCCCAGCGTATTTCTTCTGTACAGGATGCAGACCGTATCCTTGTGCTGGATCAGGGACGGATCTCAGGAATGGGAACGCATGACGAGCTTCTAAGAACCAATGAGATCTACCGCGATATTTACAGATTACAGCAGAAAGGAGCGGGAGAAAATGAGTAAAATGATGGGACCGGGACAGAAACCAGGTGGAAATCCGGGCATGAAGCGCCGCGGAAGCCGTAACCCGGGCAAGACTCTGAAGCGCCTGCTCGGTTATATCTGGAAATATTATAAAATGGAATTTGTGATCGTACTGATCGCTATCGTGATCAGCTCTCTTGCCGGAGTAGCTGGAAACCTGTTTATTAAAAATCTGATTGATGATTATATTACACCGTTCCTGACCTCGGCAGATCCGACCTTTGCACCGCTTCTGCGGGCATTGCTTGTGATGGCGGTTATCTATTATGCAGGAACTGCAGCCACATATCTGTATGCAAGATTGATGATCAATGTGACCCAGGGAACCTTGAAGCAGATCCGTGATGAGATGTTCACGCATATGGAGAAACTGCCGATCAAATATTTTGATACCCATGCACATGGTGATATCATGAGCTGCTATACTAATGATACGGATACCCTGCGCCAGATGATCAGTCAGAGTATTCCGCAGTTATTCAGCTGCTCCATCACGATCATCGGCACTTTTATTTCCATGATCGTACTGAGCCCGCAGCTGACTCTGCTGATCATTGTAATGATCTTTGTTATGTTGAAAACAGTTCGTAAAATCGGAGCGCAGAGTGGAAAATATTTTATTGAACAACAGAAAGATCTTGGTAAACTGAACGGTTATATTGAGGAAATGATGGAAGGCCAGAAGGTTGTAAAGGTATTCTGTCATGAAGAGGAGTCCAAGAAGAATTTTTATATTCTTAATGACGGACTGTTCAACAGTGCAAAAAATGCAAATACCTATGCAAATATTCTGATGCCTGTCATGGCGAACCTTGGAAATATCAACTATGTGCTGACTCTTGGTGTGGGATCTGTCCTTGCTATTACCGGAATCGGCGGTCTGACCCTTGGTGGTCTGGCATCCTTCCTGCAGTTGACCAGAAGCTTCAATATGCCGATCACACAGGTGTCTCAGCAGTTCAACTCTATCATTATGGCATTGGCCGGTGCCGAGCGTGTGTTTGATCTGCTTGATGAGCCGGAAGAGGTGGATAATGGTTATGTGACGCTGGTAAATGCAGTGGAGCAGCCGGATGGAACTCTTACCGAGTCACCGGTACGTACTGGTGTCTGGGCATGGAAACATCCTCATCAGGCAGACGGCACTGTCACTTATGAAAAACTGCAGGGTGACGTGGTGTTTAATGGTGTGGATTTTGGATACAACGATGACAAGATCGTGCTTCATGACATTAAGATGTATGCAAAGCCAGGTCAGAAGATCGCCTTTGTAGGAGCGACCGGAGCCGGCAAGACCACCATTACCAATCTGCTGAACCGTTTTTATGATATTCAGGACGGAAAGATCCGTTATGATGGCATCAATATTAACAAGATCAAGAAGCCGGATTTAAGAAGATCCCTTGGAATGGTACTGCAGGATACCCATCTGTTCACCGGAACAGTGGCAGACAATATCCGTTATGGAAAGCTGGATGCAACAGACGAGGAAGTTGTTGCAGCTGCAAAACTTGCAAATGCACATTATTTTATTACCAAACTTCCGCAAGGATATGATACAATGCTGGATGGAGACGGCTCGGAACTCTCTCAGGGCGAGCGTCAGCTGCTGGCCATCGCCAGAGCAGCCATCGCCGATCCGCCGGTACTGGTGCTGGATGAGGCAACCTCCAGTATTGATACCCGTACAGAGACCATTGTACAGAATGGTATGGATAAGCTGATGAAGGGACGTACAGTATTTGTCATTGCCCATCGTCTGTCTACGATCAAGAACTCGGATGTGATCATGGTTCTGGATCAGGGACGGATCATTGAGCGTGGAGACCATGAATCTCTGCTGGCAGAGAAAGGACGCTACTACCAGTTATATACAGGAGCTTTTGAACTGTCATAAGGAAATTAGATGATTGCCTGCCGGGTGTCAACACCTGGCAGGTACTTTGTGGTTTTCAGAAAACTTATATGAGGAGACAAAAGAAGTGGATCGAATGAAAAATAATGTTCTGCTGGTGCTCACAGCCCTGATCTGGGGCTGCGCATTTGTAGCGCAGAGCGTGGGCATGGATTATGTGGGACCTTTTACCTTTAATATGGCAAGATTCCTGATCGGAGCGATCGTGTTGCTGCCGGTGATCTGGTTTATGGATCGTCAGTGGGCAAAAGAGCAGAATGCGGAGGGTGTTTCCGGAATCAATCCTGATACGGACGGTGCTGCCAAAAACGATCCTGCAGATCGGAAGACTGTGATCATTGGTGGAATCTGCTGTGGAATCGCACTGGCTGTTGCCAGTACTCTGCAGCAATGGGGCATCTTATTTACGACGGTTGGAAAAGCCGGATTCATCACAGCTATGTATATTGTGATCGTGCCGCTGCTGGGGATATTTATCGGTAAGAAAGTACGCCCGCTGATCATTGGCTGCGTAGCTATCGCTGTGGTCGGATTCTATTTTCTGTGTATGACGGAGAGCCTTCGCCTGGGACTGGGAGATTTTCTGGTTCTGCTGTGTGCAATTGCATTTTCAATCCATATTCTGGTGATCGATCATTTTTCACCGAAAGTGGATGGCGTGAAAATGTCCGCGATCCAGTTTCTGACAGCTGCGATCATCAGTGCGGTTCCAACTCTGCTGTGGGAGCAGCCGGTGTTTACGGAGATCCTGCAGGCATGGCAGCCGGTGCTTTATGCGGGTGTAATGTCCTGTGGAGTGGCGTATACCCTGCAGATCATAGCGCAGAAAAATGCAGATCCGACGGTAGCCTCCCTGCTTCTCAGTCTGGAGTCCGTGTTCTCGGTACTGGCTGGCTGGGTACTGCTGGGACAGGGACTGAGTCTTAAGGAACTGTTTGGCTGTGTGCTGATCTTCTGTGCCATCATTCTGGCACAGCTGCCGGAGAAGAAGAAAATGTAGAAGCCGCTGCCCGTATGAAATTTTTAAAGTCATACGGGCAGCAGCTTATTTCGCATTTCCTTTTATAAACTGTCTTCCTTCATGATCCATTTCATAATTTTCTTTATAGATCAACTGTGAGATCGGTACGATTTCATACCCTTTCTCCTGAAGCCCGGTGATCACACGTTCCAGGGCATCTGGAGTGTATTTGGCACCATTGTGCATAAGAATGATCGAGCCATTTCCAAGATGATCATTATCTACCACACGGGAGACGATATTGTCAGCCCCGTAGTCCTTCCAGTCTAAGCTGTCAATATTCCACTGTATCACATGATATCCAAGACTGTTGGCCGCATCAATCAGTGTATCATTGTAATCTCCATAGGGTGGACGGAAGAGAATCATATCCTGTCCGGTCAGTTCCTTTACTTTATCATGAACCTTCTGAATCTCCTGTTTACATTCATCGGCTGACAGTGTGGACATCTGTTTGTGATTCTCACTGTGATTGCCAAGATCATGTCCGGCAGCAGCAATAGCTTTTACATCATCCGGGTAAGATTCCACCCACCCCCCAGTCATGAAGAACGTGGTTTTCACATGATACTTTTCCAGAATGGACAGCAAGGTCTCGGTTTGTTCGTTGCCCCAGGCAGCATCGAAGCTGATCGCAACTTTAGGACTTTCGGTATTGACACAATAGATCGGCAGCTTTCTGGAACTCACAATTCCAGATGTGGGAGTTAACTGTTTCTGAAAGGAAAAAAGACAGATGAGTACAAGCATCAGGCAAAGGCAGGGGGCGGTTATGCGCTGAATGGAAAGAGAGGATAGAAAGGAAGCAATGCGTTTCATAAGACCTCCGGAATTATTCAGATATTTCTAAAATAATGTATGTATAAGGCAAAATGGATATGCCACTTTTTAAGATGTAAAACTTGGAATAGAGTAGAAATGATTTTCAAAAGACCGATGCAAGACGTTCTGCATCGGTCTTTTTCCTGCAATCAGCACTTGAAATTTCTCTTCTTGTTTTGTATAATGGAAAGCAACGTGAATACGTGTATACAAAATAACTGACAGATGGGGTGCGTTTGTATGAGCAATATTACCATGATGGAATTGAGCAGAGAACTGGATGAGCAGTTCGACCGGCTTGTAAATGAATGTAGAGTATCTGGCGAGATCAATCAGGAACTTTATACAGAATATGACGTCAAACGTGGTCTGCGTGATGCCAATGGTAAAGGTGTACTGACCGGTCTGACGGAGATATCTGATGTCCTTTCGTATAAAAGTGTGAATGGAAAGAAGATGCCTGCAGAGGGGGAATTGTATTTCCAGGGATACAATGTACAAGATCTGATCCAGGGATTTGAAGATCGCAGATATGGTTTTGAAGAGACCACATATCTGTTGTTGTTTGGCAGTCTGCCCACACCGAAGCAGCTTAGAAGCTTTGTACGTATTGTAAAGAGTCTTCAGGAGTTGTCCGGACAGTTCCTGCGCGACGTAGTAATGAAGGCTACCAGTCAGAATCAGATGAATGCATTACAGAGATGTATTCTGACCTTATATTGTTATGATGCCAACCCGGATGAGGTAACAGTTCCCAATGTACTGCGCCAGTCCCTGCAGCTGATCGCAAAGATGCCGCAGATCGCAGTGCATTCTTACTGTGCATGGAGACATTTTCATGCTGACGACACGCTGGTGATCCGTCTGCCGAATAAAGAGATGTCCATTGCAGAAAATATATTGCAGATGATTCGCCCGGATGGAGAGTTTACCGAGCTGGAAGCGAAGGTACTGGATGTGGCACTGGTGCTGCATGCGGAGCATGGTGGTGGTAACAACTCTACATTTACCAATCATGTAGTCACTTCTTCTGGAACAGATACCTATTCTGCTACGGCAGCTTCCATTGCATCGCTGAAAGGTCCCCGGCATGGTGGTGCCAACCTGAAGGTACAGCAGATGTTTGCTGATATTAAGAGATGCTGTCCGGATTATGAGGATGAAAAAACACTGACCCAATATCTGGAAGGTATGCTGGATAAAAAAGTATTTGACAAATCCGGACTCATCTATGGTATGGGCCATGCAGTCTATACACTGTCCGACCCTCGTGAAGTGATTCTGAAATCCTATGCTAAGCGGCTTTCTGAGGAAAAAGGATTGCAGAAAGAATATGAGCTGTATGAGAGAGTAGAGCGTCTGGCAGGCGAAGCAATCGCCAGAAAACGTCATCTGTTCAAACCAATCTGTGCCAATGTGGATTTCTACAGTGGATTTGTATATTCCATGCTGGGGATCCCGGAGGAGCTTTATACACCGATTTTTGCAATCTCCCGTATTTCCGGATGGAGTGCCCATCGACTGGAGGAAGTTGTCAACAATGGTAAGATCATCCGTCCTGCGTACAAATATGTGGGATACCACAGACCGTACTGTGCACTGGATGAACGCCACGAATAATAGTTACAAATGTATAAAAAGAAGACGCGATTTTCTGGCAGATGTTCAGAGGATCGCGTCTTCTTGTTGTGATATTTCACAAAAAAGTGATGGCAAAAATGAGAAATATGACGAAAATGATTATGGACGACAAAAATCACTTGTGTTTATCTGAAAAAAGCCGTATGATTGATTCATAAGAACTGGAAACGTTTCCAGAAAAGGATGATCAGGAGGATAATGATATGAAAAAGAGGTTAGTAGCACTGACACTTACATGTGCACTTGCAGCGACTGCGCTTGCAGGATGCGGTGGATCAACTGGCGGGGACAGTACAGCTTCCGGTGACTCTACAGCAGCAACCGAGACTTCCACAGCAGAAGGTTCTGTATATTATCTGAACTTCAAGCCGGAGCAGGATCAGCAGTGGCAGGATCTGGCAAAAGCTTACACAGAGGAGACCGGTGTACCGGTAACTGTTGTAACAGCAGCATCTGGTAATTATGAGACAACTCTGATGAGTGAGATGGGTAAGAGCGGAGCACCGACTCTGTTCCAGGTAAATGGACCGGTTGGTCTGGCAAACTGGAAGGATTACTGCTATGACCTGTCTGGCAGTGATATTTACGGACAGCTTACCAGTGACAACTACGCACTGAAAGAGGGAGACACCGTATATGGTGTTGCATATGTAATCGAGTCTTATGGACTGATCACAAACAAAACATTACTTGAGAAGGCTGGTTATACCATTGATGATATCAAATCCTTCGCAGACCTGAAGAAAGTGGCTGAGGACATCACCGCCCGTTCTTCCGAGCTTGGATTTGCTGCATTCACATCCGCTGGTATGGATGGATCTTCTGACTGGAGATTCAAGACTCATCTGGCAAACCTGCCGATCTACTTTGAGTATCAGACAGATGGCATCAGCAGCACAGATGCAATCAAAGGAACCTATCTCGACAACTACCGTGACATCTGGGATCTGTACATCAACAACAGCACCTGCGATCCGGCAGAACTCTCTGCTAAGACCGGTGATGATTCCAGAAATGAATTCCTGGCAGGCGATGCAGTCTTCTTCCAGAATGGTTCCTGGGAGTATGGCAACCTGACTGGCGAAGATGGATACACTGACGACGATCTGGCAATGATCCCGATCTATATCGGTGCTGGTGATGAAGCAAATCAGGGACTGTGTACTGGTACAGAGAACTACTGGTGTGTAAATAACCAGGCAGATGAAGCTGATATTCAGGCAACACTGGATTTCATCAACTGGTGTGTAACTTCTGAGCTGGGAACCAAGACCATGGCAGACGATATGGGATTCGTTATTCCGTTCAAGGGCGCACAGGAATCTCCGAACCTGTTTGTAAAACAGGATACTGCTTACACTGCAGAAGGCAAGACTCCGGTATCATGGAACTTCACAACCATGCCGTCTGAGGAGTGGAAGAATGGCTTAGGACAGGCACTGACCGCTTACGCAGCAGATCAGACCGATGCAAACTGGGATGCAGTAGTATCTGCATTTGTAGATGGATGGGCAACTGAGTATCAGCTGGCAAATGGACAGTAGATAACGGAACAGCAGAACCGTTGAAAAGGGCAGGCAAGTTACTTGCCTGCCCTTTTTATCGCAAAATTCTGACTGACGAGAGAAAGGAGTACAGAATTTATGGAAAAAGCAGTCAAACGATATGCACCGATATTTGTACTGCCCACATTCCTGGCATTTGTGATCGGTTTTATTCTTCCGTTCATAGAAGGACTGTATCTGTCCTTCTGTCAGTTCACTACCGTAAAGGACGCAAAGTTTATCGGAATCGGCAATTATCAGCGGATCTTTACGGACAGTACATTTACAAATTCTTTTAAGTTCACGGTGTTATTTGCCGTTGCTTCGATTGTGCTGATTAATGTGATTGCATTTATCCTGGCATTGCTTCTGACACGGAAATTAAAAGGAACCAATATTTTCAGAACCATCTTTTTCATGCCGAACCTGATTGGTGGAATCGTGCTTGGATATATCTGGCAGATTCTGATTAACTGTGTGCTTTCCATTGTTGGAAAACCGCTTCTGGCATTGAATACCAGTGCAGGTTACTGGGGACTGATCATCCTCATGTGCTGGCAGCAGATTGGTTACATGATGATCATCTATATTGCAGGACTTCAGAATGTATCGGATGATCTGATCGAGGCAGCACAGATCGATGGAGCTACCTGGTGGAAGACCCTCTGGAAGGTAAAGCTTCCTATGGTAATGCCGTCTATCACCATCTGTGTATTTCTGACATTGACCAACTCCTTCAAGCTCTTTGATCAGAACCTGGCTCTGACCGGTGGAGATCCGAACCATTTCACAGAGATGCTTGCTCTCAATATTTACCAGACCTTCTATGCGAGGGCAGGAGCCCAGTGGAAAGGACTTGGACAGGCAAAAGCAGTTCTGTTCTGTGTTCTGGTTATTGCAATCTCCATGATCCAGCTGAAGGCAACACGTTCCAGGGAGGTGCAGCAGTAGATGGGTAAGAAAAAGAGAATGATAGATTCTATATGGGTTGTACTTTTATCCATACTGGCAGTATTATATGTATATCCCATTATTATGATCCTGTTCAATTCCATGAAGAAGGAGACAGCGATCACCACCGCGGGCGCATTCAGCCTGCCGACTGCAGATGCCTTTGCAGGTATTGAAAATTATATCAATGCTATTGCATCCAAAGGATTTCTGCAGAGTCTGTGTTATAGCCTTCTGATCACCATTACATCGGTGATCGCGATCCTTGTCTGCTGTTCCATGTGCGCATGGTACATTACCAGAGTCAAAGGACCGGTATCGAAGATGTTATATTTTCTGTTTGTATTTTCTATGGTGGTTCCGTTTCAGATGGTCATGTTCACCCTGTCACAGACAGCGGACAGTCTGAAACTCAACACTCCGTGGAATATCTGGATCATTTATCTGGGATTTGGAGCAGGACTGGCAGTATTTATGTTTGCAGGCTTTATGAAATCCATTCCGCTGGAGATCGAGGAAGCATCCATGATTGATGGATGTAATCCGATCCAGACCTTTTTCCTGATCGTGCTTCCGATCCTGAAGCCGACGCTGGTATCTGTAGGAATTCTGGAAGCTATGTGGGTATGGAACGATTATCTTCTGCCGACACTGGTACTGGATATCAAGAAATACAAGACGATCCCCATGTTGATCCAGTATTTCCGTGGAAGCTACGGAAAAGTAGAGATGGGTCCTATGATGGCAAGTATTATGCTGACAGTTATCCCGATCGTGATCGTATACCTGCTCGGACAAAAACATATTATCAAAGGAGTAGCTGCAGGAGCAGTTAAAGGATAATTGATGTTATGACCATCAAAGATATTGCAAAAGAATCCGGATATGCAGTAGGAACTGTGTCAAGGGTATTAAATAATCATCCAGATGTATCAGAGAAAGCAAGGGAGACGATCCTGGCGGTGGTGGAAAAGCACCATTTCCGATTAAATAACAATGCAAAACATCTGAAGCAGCAGGCCAGCAAAGGCATTGCAGTCATTGTGAAAGGTTCACAGAATATGTTATTTGCTTCCATTGTGGAGCGGCTGCAGGGACTGATCGAGGAAAAAGATTTTGTCAGTTTCATCTATTATATCGGTGAGGAAGAAAATGAGGTGGAGCAGGCAGAGAGTGTCTGTCTGGAGCGGCATCCCAAGGGAATCTTCTTCCTGGGAAGTAATCTGGAGTTCTTCAGGGAACGATTTGCAAGACTGGATGTGCCCTGTGTGCTGGTTACCAACTCAGCAGCAAAGTTATCTTTTCCGAATCTGTCCAGTGTCAGTACAGATGACGCTGCTGCAGCAGAGGCGGCGGTGGAATATCTGATCCGGCTGGGACATGAAAGAATCGGTGTGCTGGGAGGTCGGATGGAGCGGTCGCATGCAGCATTTACCAGATGTATCGGATGTGAACAGGCATTTCGGAATCATGAGATGATATTTGATAAGAAAAAGCAGTATGAACCGGCACTGTTTTCCATGGAAGAAGGCTATCATGCCATGGGAGCACTGCTTGATAAGATGCCGGAGCTGACTGCCGTATTCGCTATGGCGGATGTGCTGGCAGTGGGAGCGATCCGGGCGATCCGGGATCGAGGACTTCGGGTACCGGAGGATATCTCGGTAATCGGTTTTGATGGTATTGATCTGGGTAATTATCTGACACCCAGACTTACAACGATCCGTCAGAAGAGTGACAGGATCGCAGATCGCAGTATGGAGATCCTGGTTGACAGAATCGAGGAAGAAAAAGAAGCAATACATGAGCTGGTATCTTTTGACATTATTGCCGGAGAGAGTGTGGCGAAGGTGTCCGCGCAGAAGTAATATCCGGATGTTGGGAGACTCAGAACAGGAGGAACAAAAATGGCTGATATCACGTTTAAACATGTGGTAAAAACATATGATAAAGGAAATACCGTAGTGCCGGATCTGAATCTGGAGATCAAGGACAAAGAGTTTGTTGTTCTGGTTGGACCATCCGGCTGCGGAAAATCAACAACCCTGCGTATGATCGCAGGACTGGAGGAGGTATCAGGCGGCGAGCTGTATATTGGTGATCGCAAGGTCAATGACGTGCCGCCCAAGGACAGAGACATTGCCATGGTATTCCAGAGCTATGCGCTCTATCCACATATGACTGTCTATAAGAATATGGCATTTGCGCTGGAATTGAGAAAGGTTCCAAAGGATGAGATTGATAAAAAGGTAAGGGAAGCAGCAAAAATCCTGGGACTGGAAGAATATCTGAAGAGAAAACCAAAGGAGCTGTCCGGAGGTCAGCGCCAGCGTGTGGCTCTGGGACGTGCTATGGTGCGTCAGCCGGCTGTATTCCTGCTGGATGAGCCGCTGTCCAATCTGGACGCCAAGCTTCGTACAGAGATGAGAAGTCAGATCGCAGCACTTCACAAACGTCTGCAGACCACATTTGTCTATGTCACCCACGATCAGACCGAGGCTATGACCATGGGAGACCGGATCGTAGTCATGAAAGATGGAGTGATTCAGCAGTTTGATACACCGCAGATGCTGTATAACTATCCGTGTAATAAATTTGTGGCAGGATTCATCGGTTCTCCACAGATGAATTTCCTTAATGTAGTTGTGAAAAAAGAAGGCGAGAATCTGTTCCTGACCTTTGGTACTTATAAGATCCCGGTACAGAAGCCGGAGCTGGAAGCTTATGTGGACAAAGAGGTGATCATGGGAATCCGGCCGGAAGACATTCATGCGGAAGAGTCATTCCTGTCTATATCAGAAGCTTCTAACATTGAAGCAAACGTGGATCTGGCAGAGATGATGGGTTCAGAGATTTATCTGTATCTGAACTGCTGTGGACAGAAAATGGTAGCAAGAGTACCGTCCCGTACTGGCATCCGTGCCGATGATATGGTGAAACTGGCTCTGGATGTGAATAAGATCCATGTATTTGATGCAGAGACAGAGAATGTGATCTGTCACTGATGAACAGACAGATCAACTATTCGGAGGGAACATGCTATGATGGATAAAACACAGCAGAAGAAGAGCAGTGGAGTCCTGATGCATCTTTCATCACTTCCGTCAGAATACGGAATTGGAAGTATGGGTGCTCCTGCCCGAAAATTTGTGGATTTTCTGAAGAAGGCGGGGCAGACATACTGGCAGATGCTGCCAATCTGTCCTACCAGCTATGGAGATTCGCCCTATCAGTCTTTTTCGGCTTATGCGGGAAATCCGTATTTTATTGATCTGGAAATGCTGGAAAGTGCCGGTTATCTGGAAGCGGAAGATTATAAGACGGTTGACTGGGAAAGTGCACCGGACCATGTGAATTATGGAGCATTATATCAGAAGCGCTATCCGATCCTCAGAAAAGCAGTCAGAAGATTTCAGGAGACTGCATCGGACGACTATGAGGCGTTTTGCAGAAAAAATGATTATTGGCTTCATGACTATGCTTCCTTTATGGCACTGAAGGCTGCCAGCGGCGGAAAAGCCTGGATGGACTGGGAACCGGCATTAAGAAATCGGGAGCAGAAAGCCCTTGAACATGCAGCAGCCGCTTATAAAGAAGAGATTGAATTCTGGAAAAGCCTGCAGTATCTGTTCTTTAAACAGTGGAAGGCTTTGAGAGAATATGCCAATGAGGCAGGACTTCAGATTATAGGAGATCTTCCTATCTATGTGTCTCTGGACAGTGTGGACGTGTGGGCACACCCGGAACTGTTTCAGCTGGATGAGAACAAAGTGCCAAGAGAGGTGGCGGGATGTCCGCCAGATGGATTTTCTGCTGATGGACAGCTGTGGGGAAATCCGCTGTTTGACTGGGATTATATGAAACAGAATGGTTACCGGTGGTGGACCGCCAGGATTGGTTATCTGTGTAAAGTCTATGATATGCTCAGGATCGATCATTTCCGTGGATTTGATTCCTATTTTGCCATTCCTTATGGAGATACCAATGCAAAACGGGGATACTGGAAGCAGGGACCGGGCATGGATCTGTTCCATGCAGTGGAGCAGCAGATCGGAGCACAGAACATTATGGCGGAAGATTTAGGCTATATGACTGAGTCTGTGAAAAAACTGCTGGCAGACAGTGGCTTTCCGGGGATCAAGCTGTTACAATTTGCTTTTGACAGCAGAGATGGCGGAGGCACCAGTTATTTTCCGGAGGATTATCCACCAAACTGTGTGGCTTATGTGGGAACTCATGACAATGATACTGCAGTCGGGTGGACAACTTCTGCAGAGCCAGAGGATGTGAAGCGTGCCTATGATTATCTGGGTGTGACTGACGCTGCAGATATCAACTGGGTCATGATGCGTGCCATCTGGAACAGCCGGGCGAATCTGACCATTGTACTGGCTCAGGATCTGCTGGGACTGGGAAGCGAGTCCAGAATGAATAAGCCGTCCACCGTGGGCAGTAACTGGTGCTGGCGGGCAGTGGAAGGCTGCTTTACGGATGAGCTGGCTGCAAAAGTGCGTGGAGAGATGGAGCGTTTTGGAAGGCTTGACAGACCGGATAAAAAAGTTTGAAAAAGTGCGAAAATATAGTTGACATCAGGTGTTGGCTGTGCTAAGATAACTAAGGTTATGAAATGAAAGAAGAGTATCCACTCTCACCTTGGCACATAGCACAGTCAGTGACCTGGGTTAATACAGTGTTGAAATGTGTTTTGCGGCACATTCCTTTTGTATGATAGGTGGATAGTTTTCTACCTATTTTTTTATGTTTCGGAGGTGTACAACTATTAGCGAATTAATGATCAACGAGCAGATCAGGGACAGAGAAGTCCGTCTGATTGGTCAGGATGGTGAACAGTTAGGTGTAATGCCCATCACAGAAGCGATGAAGTTAGCGAGGGAGGCTGAGCTGGATCTGGTAAAGATTGCTCCGACCGCAAAACCGCCTGTATGTAAGATTATCGACTATGGAAAATATCGGTATGAGCAGGCAAGAAAAGAGAAGGAAGCAAAGAAAAAACAGAAAACCATCGAAATCAAAGAAGTTCGCCTGTCTCCGAATATTGATGAGAACGATCTGAACACGAAGGTAAATGCAGCAAGAAAGTTCATCGAGAAGGGTAACAAAGTAAAAGTAACTCTTCGTTTCCGCGGACGTGAGATGGCTCATGTACAGAGCAGCAAACAGATTCTGGATGTATTCTCAGAGCGGATGGCAGATGTCGCAGTGGTCGATAAAGCTCCTAAGATGGAGGGCCGCAGCATGACTATGTTTTTAACGGAAAAACGTTAAGGATAAAATATTTTAGTAGTTTAGGAGGAATCAACATATGCCAAAGGTAAAAACAAGTAGAGCAGCCGCAAAACGTTTCAAAAAGACGGGAACCGGTCAGTTAAAGAGAATGAAAGCTTATAAGAGCCATATCTTAACCAAAAAATCTCAGAAGAGAAAGAGAAATCTTCGTAAAGCTACCATTACGGATGCTACCAATGTAAAGAACATGAAGAAGATTTTACCGTATTTATAAGATTTAGGAAGTTAAGGAGGAAGAAAGATGGCAAGAATTAAAGGCGGATTAAACGCTAAAAAGAAACACAATAGAGTATTGAAGCTGGCAAAAGGTTACAGAGGAGCCAGAAGCAAACAGTATAGAGTAGCTAAACAGTCTGTTATGAGAGCTCTTACCAGCGCTTATGCAGGACGTAAACAGAGAAAACGTCAGTTCAGACAGCTGTGGATCGCTCGTATCAACGCAGCAGCACGTATGAACGGACTGTCCTACAGCAAGTTCATGTATGGTCTGAAGAGCGCAGGCGTTGAGATGAACCGTAAGATGCTTGCAGAGCTGGCTGTAAATGATGCAGCAGCATTCACTGCACTGGCAGAGACTGCTAAGAAAGCACTGAATAAATAAGTATGACACAAAAGCCCTTGGAATATCTGCCGCACGGTGAAGATCCGAGGGCTTTTTCATTCACATATTATAATAAGGAAAGAAGGAACAGAACATGACAAAGATTGAGATTATTTCCGGTTTCCTTGGAGCCGGCAAGACCACACTGATCAAGAAGATGTTGAAGGAAGTATTTCCAGGAGAGAAGATTGTTCTGATCGAGAATGAATTTGGCGAGATCGGTATCGATGGAGGATTCCTCAAGGATGCCGGCGTACAGATCACAGAGATGAACTCCGGCTGCATCTGCTGCTCTCTGGTGGGTGATTTTGGTACTGCCCTGAAGCAGGTGATTGAGACTTATGCACCAGATCGTATTCTGATCGAGCCGTCAGGCGTTGGCAAGCTGTCCGACGTGACCAAAGCTGTTATGGGTGTGGCTGCACATGAGCAGGTAGAACTGAACAGCTCTGTGACTGTTGTAGACGGTCAGAAATGCAAGATGTATATGAAAAACTTTGGCGAGTTCTTTAACAACCAGGTAGAGAACGCAGGAACCATCGTGATCAGTCGTACCCAGAAAATGTCTGAGGACAAGCTGGATGCATGTGTGGCTATGCTGCGTGAGAAGAATCCGAAGGCTGCGATCATCACGACTCCGTGGGACGAGCTGAAAGGCGAGCAGATCCTGGCAGCTATGGAACATCAGGATCTGATCATGAAAGAGGAGATGGAGCATCTGATGGAGGAGCATGACCATGACCATCATGATCACGACCATCACGACCATGACCATCACGATCACAATCATTGTTGTGACCACGACCATGATCATGATCACGACCATCACGACCACGACCACGATCACGACCATCATGACCATGATCACGGCCCGGACTGCACCTGTGGCTGCCACGATCATGACCATGATCATCACCACCATCATGCAGATGAAGTATTTTCCAGCTGGGGCAAAGAGACTCCGCATAAATATTCTGAGGAGCAGCTTCGAGAGATCCTTACCAGACTGTCTGATGACGATGAGTGTGGCATTATCCTGCGTGCAAAAGGAATCCTTCCGTGTACAGATGGAACCTGGCTTCACTTTGATATGGTTCCGGAAGAATTTGAGGTGCGTCACGGAGAGGCAGACTACACTGGCCGTCTGTGCGTGATCGGTTCCCATCTGAACGAAGAAGAACTGGCAAAAGTATTTGGCCTGACAGAATAATGAGGTAAATAATAATGGCAAAGATCCCTGTATTTGTCGTACACGGATTTCTGGAGAGCGGCAAGACCCGGTTTGTGCAGGAGACTCTGGCGGATGATTATTTCTCCGGCGGCGAACGCAACCTGGTCATTGCCTGCGAAGAAGGAGTCGAAGAGTACGAAGACGAACTTCTTCAGAAGACCAACACCACGTTGGTGGTTCTGGAGGATAAGTCTGAATTTAATGAAATGTTTCTGGCAGAGTGTCAGAAGAAGTATAAGCCTACCCAGATCATTGTAGAGTACAACTGTATGTGGGGACTGGACTATCTGCGGGAAATGTATATGCCAAAGGGATGGTTCGTGGCACAGGTCATCACGACTGTGGATGCAACCACCTTCGATGTATATCTGAAAAATATGAAATCCCTGTTCATGGAGATGGCAAAGGATTCTGATCTGATCATCTTCAACCGCAGTACGGATGAGACACCGGCAGCTACGTATAAGCGAAATATGCGTGCAGTTAATCCGAAAGCTCAGGTGGTATTTGAAAAAGAAGATGGAAGCCAGCTGGAATTCGAAGAGGAGATGCCGTTCGATATCAATGAGGATGTGATTGAGATCTCTGATGTAGATTATGGTATCTGGTATATTGATGCCATGGATCATCCTGAGAAATACGATGGCAAGACCATGCGCTTTAAGGCGATGGCCTATACCGGAGGACGTCTGCCGAAGGGATATTTCGTTCCGGGACGTATGGCTATGACCTGCTGTGCGGACGATACGGCTTTCATCGGTTTCCTGTGCAAATCTGCCTATGTGGACCGGATAAAGTCCAAACAATGGCTGACTGTGACTGCAAAAGCGCATATTGAGAAGCGTGCAGAGTACAGCGGACAGGAAGGACTGGTACTGCAGTCCACCAATATCAAGAGTGCAGAGAAACCGGAAGAAGAACTGGTATACTTTTAAGTAATTAGCGTACAAAAGAAAAAGACTGTCTGACGATGCGACATACATTTGATATGTTTCCATTAGTCAGGCAGTCTTTTTGAATGCGGTTCTTATTTGTTTGCAAAAAGAACTTTTAAGAGGTTGATCGCCAGGGTCTTCTCTTCCTGGGTGCGGTCATGCATGAGCTGAACCAGCAGATTCATACTGGTGTCATCGGTTGCAATCACGTAATCAGACAGCAGGAAATCAATGGTAACACCCAGACGGTTGACAACCTTTACCAGCTTGTCCAGTGTAAGACTTCTCTCGCCGCGCTCGATCTGTCCAATGTAAGCAGTGGATACCCCAACTTCCTCTGCAAGTTTCTCCTGAGTCAGGTTCAGTCTCAGGCGCTCTTCGCGAATTCTTTTTCCTAATGCATGATAGTCCATATGTTTACCTTCCTTTCGACAACGAATTGCTTTCTTAAATGATACTTTGAAACCGGGTATAATTAGAATCTACAGAATGTGTTTTTTGAAAAACATTTTAAAAATATTTGACATTTTTGTCAAGATGAGGTATTATATCACACGTGATGCGGAAGTGTCGGAATTGGCAGACGAGCAAGATTCAGGTTCTTGTGAGCGCTACGCTCGTGAGGGTTCAAGTCCCTTCTTCCGCATTGGCTCCTACAATTTCAGGAGCTTTTTTCATGGGTAAGAAAAAAGTTAAAAAAGTTTAAAAAAACTGTTGACTTATGAGAATACCTATGATAGAATACATATCGTTGAGTCGTTAAAAACACAACGGTTTGCGGAAGTGTCGGAATTGGCAGACGAGCAAGACTAAGGATCTTGTGACCGTTAGGTCGTGTGGGTTCAAGTCCCATCTTCCGCATGCAGAGTAGTATGAGCTCTGTAAAATAAATTCATACGGTTTGCGGAAGTGTCGGAATTGGCAGACGAGCAAGATTCAGGTTCTTGTGAGCGTTACGCTCGTGAGGGTTCAAGTCCCTTCTTCCGCATGATGAAAGTTCCTGTGTGATACAGGAGCTTTTTTTTTGCAAACAGATGCCAGCGTTGTCAGATAGGAGGTTCTTATGAGAGATCATATCTTGTGATATTTTCTACACTTTGTTCTATACCAAGTATCCGTCTCTGGAGCATTCTGCTTGTATAAAATGGTGATAGTTTATGGATAAATTTATGAATCATAAAAAGGGTGTAACCGCGCGGTTACACCCTTTTTTTAGATATTACGAACAAAAATTATCAAAAAATTTCATCAAAAAATTAAAATTGTCCATATACATGGGGGGGGGGGTAATGGTACAATTTCAGAAAATAATAATCGACAAACTTGGGTTACCAGGCTTTGTGTGAAAATATCGAAAAAAATAAGGGGGAACAAATGCGAAAAGATATAGGAAAGAGACTGATTGCACTATGTATGGCTGCTCTTATTTTTACTACAAGCCCGTTGGATGCCATGGGAACCTATGGAGCCGTTGCGGCGGGGGAAAATTATGCAGAAGAAGTACAGCAGGCACAGGATCAACAAGATATGGCGGTGGTGGTAAATACACCGGATGAAGAGACCACAGATGTGAATGCTATGGAGGACTCTTCAGATCAGCAGAAGCCAGAGGAAAATGTGAAAGATCCGGAGACACCGGACGAGAACGGCGGAAGCGAAGAGACCCCGGAGACACCGGATGAGAACGGCGGAAGCGAAGAGACCCCGGAGACACCGGATAAGAACGGCGGAAGCGAAGAGACCCCGGAGAATCCGGACGAGAACGGTGAGGATGTAGAGACTCCGGAAAAACCGGATGAGAACGGTGAGGATGTAGAGACTCCGGAAAATCCAGATGAGACAACAGATGGAGCTGACCAGACAGAGAAACTTCCAGAAGCGACGGAGGAGGCACTGTACAAGGCGGAGGATCTGCGGTTCCTTGTACAGACAAAAGAAGACTTTGGTGATTTTGATCTGACTGATGGCATTGAATACGATGAAGAACATTATGAACTGTCGGTGAAAGACGATGGTGGTTTTGATTGTGATCTTGTTGGTGACTATGTAATTACCTATCTTCTAACTGCAAAAGATGAAGATCATGAAAATATCGAATTTACCAGAAGCATTTCTATTTATCCGGATGAACAGTATGTGCATGACGGAGTTGCGATTTACGAAAAAACTGGGGATATGGAAGTAAATCTGGATGAGTCTGAAAATGAAATTGCAACCTATGCTGCTGAATCTATAACAGTTAATGGAACGGGCATATATATGAACCCGCTGAATATTACAACGTCTACATGGTCGACTGGTACGGAGGTTATGTATGCAAGCGTGAACGGATACAACCGATTGGTTTATTGCTTGTGGTCGATGAAACGTACACCTAGTGGCACAAACAGTTACGCGGGAACATTTACGGGTGCCCTTCAAAAAAAGATGAACTATGTGCTTTATCATGGCGCACGTTATTATGGATCGACTTGCTTTTCGAACAAGTATTCGATGGGGTCTGCGAATGCAGATTATTATATAACCAGTATTGCGATTCATATGTTAAACGCAAAGGCAGGAAATGAACCTGGATATAATCTGGAAAGATACAAATTTTCGGGTACAAAAAAAGAATATTATAAGAAAGCAAAAAAATTGTATGATGATGCAAACGCGCATTATAAAGAGTATTCGGCAAACGAAATGTGGAATAAAGATAAAGTAACGATTACTCCATCATCGCAGCAGACTTGGACATATGATAAGAAAAATAATTATTATCGTGTGACGGGCATGTTTACACCACAGTTTAGTGATCCGGAAGCATATATTGGAAAAACAGCTGTTTCTTGCAAAAATACCTCAACCAAAGAAAATCTGGGAAAAGTTCGTTTTGAAAACAAGGATAGTATAACATCCCCATTTTGGATTTCATTAAACGAAAAAAACTACAATGCGTTACAATCTACAAAAGAGGGATCATTAAAAGCTACCATTCAATATTCGAGTTATAAGAGACGGGCTACCAGATACCTATATTCAGCAGGTAATAGTAGCTCGATGCAGCCACTTACCATGTTGCAGTTCGATGGAGATCCGGTTTCCCAGAGTGTGGATGTTACAGTATCTGTGCCCAAAACGCCTGTTCATATCTATTTGGATAAGCGAGAGGAAGGTACCAATATTAAGTTGTCAGGCGGATTCTCTTTTGATGTATATGAGTGGAACAAAAATAGTAGCTCATATAGGACAAAGGTGGGTACTTTGACATGGAATGGAACCTACTTTACAAATCAAAATTTTAATTTGTATATCACAGTCATCAATGAAGGACGATTCAAAATCGTAGAGACATCGACGGATGGCAAGCATACAGGAGGATGGTCAAAGGAAGTCAAAGCAACAGTGAATAATCCTGATATCTATCAGACACCGTCCAATCAACCGAATCCTTCTGTCGTTCAAATCCATAAAACAGCCAGCAACACAGGTAGAGCACTGGCCGGTGCACAGTATTGTGTCTATGAAGATTATGCATGTACAAAAGAGGTTGTTCGAACGTCTGTCACAGACACTTCGGGATATGCAACAACGTCGAAGTTTGTGAGAACACAGGAAACATATTATGTAAAAGAGATACAAGCACCTGACGGTTATCGATTATCCACAGAGGTGAAATCTGTAACCGTTCCGGCTGGTGGAACTGCATCGGTTGAATTCCAAAACGATCCAATGCAATATAAACTCAAGGTTGTGAAAACTTGTGGAGAGACAAAAAAACCGCTGGAAGGTGCAGTGTATGGGGTGTACTCTTCAACATCCGGCAACAATTTAAGCCTGATCACGAAAATTGGTCCGACTGATAAAAATGGAGAGGCAGTCAGTGGTTTGATAACTTATGATCCTGATCTGGATAGAGTATTTGTTAAGGAACTAGTTGCTCCAAAGTATCATGTGTTACCAGATCCTCAGATGACGCTTCCATATGCACTTGATTTAGCTGTTTCTTTTACAGATAAGGGTATAAGAGCAACTCATTATGGTGTGGATGATCCAGAAAAGACAACGGTAATAGTGCATAAAACGGATGATACAGGAAAAGGTCTTCCAGGTGCCAGGTTTGCGCTTTATAAAAATAAGAATTGCGCTGCCAGCGATCTGGTTCTGGAGCTGGGACCGACAGATTCTGCGGGAAAAGCAGAATCAGCTTCATTCCATGTTATGCAGGATGTATATTACCTGAAAGAGACACAGCCACCAAACGGATATCCATCGCAGCCGGATAAAGTGTATGAGATGACTGTCAAAACAGGGGTGACAAAAGGAGGAATTGAATATACCGTACCGAACTCCAACAAGATTCAGGTTGGAGTGTATAAATATGAGTTAGGTTCAGGAAAATCCAAACCATTAGCCGGAGCTGAATACACGTTATATTCAGATGCAGCATGCACTAAACGAGTAGTTAAACTGGGACCAACATCAACGAATGGATACGCTTCATCGGCTAAATTTGCATACAATGATATCAATCAAGGTATTTATTATATGAAAGAGACGAAAGCTCCTGCTGGATACAAACTGTCCACAGAAGTGAAGAGAATAGATGTCAGCAATGCAGTGAAAGATAATATCATACCATCTGTGACCTACTACAATAAGCCCTATGAGGTGAATGTAGAAGTTCTCAAAGTAGACAAAAATACAAGGAAAGCACTTGCCGGAGCTACATTCGATATATATCCGATGCAAGGCATTACTTATGGATCGGTTGCTCATGGAACCACGCTGGAAGATGGAAAAGTTATCCTGAGTTTTCATCCTACACAAGAGACCTACTGGCTTGTGGAAACAGAGGCACCGAATGGTTACTATTTGAATGAAGACTGGGTAAAAGGAATTAAAATTCAAGTATCGGAGTCAAATGAGGGAACAAAGATTCTGCAGTATACGGCAGAAAATAAAGAAAGATCCGATGATTTCCCCGTATATGTTGAAAAGAAGGATTTGGACAGCGGTGAATCTTTGAGCTTTGGAGAGTTTGATGTATGTGTAGAGAACTTGATAACAGGTGAGGTAGAAGTTGTAGGTCATATCAAAACGGATGCTGCGGGAAAAGGACACTTTGATAGAGTCCCACTTAGAGATAATGTGAAATATTATCTAAAAGAGACTAAAGTACCAATTAATTATTCTAGTCCAAATAAGACGTATGTGGGATCAGTGGGGAGTATTTTTCCATTTAAGCCAAATCCTGCACCGAATCAAACTCACAAGGTGTCGATTACAGCGGATAATCCTTCTGATAATCTGAAACAACATCTTTACATTAAGAAAATAGATAAAGAAACGGGGAAGGGGTTAAAAGGAGCAAAATTCAGAATTTACAAAGATGAAGCATGTACAGACTTTGTCTTTGAGACGGGTGAGACAGATGAATATGGAGTTACTTCAAACTTTACATTGCGTCAAGGCACATATTATGTAGATGAAATCCAATATCCGGATAATGGTCCATGGAAAAAAATTAAGCCGGTAAAAATTGATGCTTCTGGACGACTTGATGGCACTGTATACGAATATAAAGTTAAAAATGAACACGAAGAACCTTCCATCTCAATTTACAAGTATGATAGTGCGACAAAGCAGCCCTTGGCAAATGCACATTTTACAATTAAGGGTACAGGCTTACCGCCATATGGGGAAACTGTGGTAACAGGATCGGACGGATATTATAGAATCTCTCCGACAGAAAATGGTTGGTTGTATGAGCAGATGATACAAAGAGGTGCCGTTATAGGTGAAACAACCTATAGCATCTATGAATCTACAGCACCGGAGGGATATTCGGGATCTACACATACTATGACAGTGACGCTTAACTACGGTGAAAACAAAGTAGAGTTCCCGAACGACCCGCACTGGTATGGAATCTCCATAACCAAGACCGATGACTCTGGCAGCAAGAAACCAATCGAAGGAGCCGTATTTGGAATCTATACTAACCAGGAGTGTACGGAAGATAGTAAGCTGACCACGGTAATCACAGATGCAACGGGAAAGGCAGCTACGGATAAGTATTATTATCCGAAGTTACATGATAATCAGAAGGTGTGGATTCGAGAAGAATATGTTCCTGATGATTATGTATTGGATACGGAGCCTAGACCGTACACTTTGGTTACCAATAGATGGACCCAGGCAGCAATAGAAGATCCGCTGGTTACAAGAATACCGCTTGAGATCTACAAATACGAATTAAAATCTGATGGTACGAAGAAACCGTTGGAAGGGGTGAAGTTCTACCTGAACAGGACGGCTACAGTTAAGATAACGTCTGAGTCTATTGATCTTGGAACAACTTCTGCAACTGGTTATATCAAAAAGCAATTGCCGAAAGATGTAACACCGGGAGACTACTATCTGGTGGAAAAGGTGCCAAATGGCTATAAGAATCCGGAGAATCCACGGAAGATCACATTAGTGCAGGGTAATTCCAACCACTTCGATGTGGCGAATGTAACAAGCAACAGTAACTGGTATGGATTGAGTGTTCATAAGATTGATGCAGACTCTCAAAAACCATTGGAAGGTGTTGTATTTGATGTTTATACGGATCGGGCATGCACGAAGCTGATAGAGACATTAACGGCGACCAATGCAGATGGGCGATCCTATTCAAAGATTTATTCAGATAACAGTTTGTCCAATGTATGGGTAAAAGAAAGACCAAATACAGTACCATATGGATATAAGGTGAAAAGCACACCGGTAAATGTAAAAGTAAATACAAAAAATGCCTATACAGAAGTGACAATCGAAAATGCTCAGATTAAGAAATCTGTTCAGATTGTCAAAACGGATTCCTATACGACGAACCCGTTAAAAGGCGCAAAGTTTGCTTTATACAGTGACCTGGAGTGTAAGACTTTAATAGCAGAGCCACAGGTGACGGGCGATGATGGAAAGATAACGTTTAGTAATATTCCGGTACGTTATCTGACCATTTATCTGAAAGAGCTTGAAGCACCCGAAGGCTACGAGTTGGATAGCACGCCAAAAGAGGTAACTCTGACAAATGATGCAACGATGCAGATTGTCAAGGTAACGAACAGCCAGGAATGGACATGGATACCAATTTGGAAACGTTCAGAGACATCGAATGTTTCTGGAGCAACATTTAATGTATATAGAGATATAGAGTGTACAGATCAGGTTACAGAGGCAGGGGAAATTAAGACCAACTACTGGAATGGAAAGGGTGCTTCCAAGATTTTTCCTCGGACTCAGGAAATCTATTATGTCAAGGAAACCGGTTGTGGCAGCTTGGATTCATCTTATAGATGGAATATCGGTCGAGTATTTCCTGTAAAAACAACAGCACTGGAAGATCCGGGTAATCCGCCTTCTCTGGATTCGACTGATTGCACTTTAATCAGGAATACCAGTAAGCCCATAAGTATTCAGATTCGAAAGCTGGAAGAAGGAACGAATAAGCCCATAAAAGGGGCAATATTTGTGGTCTATATGGATGGAGGAGCAACTGTTGGACTGATTGGACCGACAAATGAAAATGGAGAGGCAACTGCACAGATCAGTCTGCCTGAGGGATACACAGATTATTATCTGAAGGAAATCTATGTCCCGGCTCCGTACAAATTATCGGATGGAATGACACGTGCTTTTCTTAATACTCAGCCAACGGTGATCTACAATGGAACAGAACCAAGTAAAATTGCGCTCACCAAGACAGATGCTGAGACTGGAGAAGGTCTGGAAGGAGCAGTATTTGCAGCTTACTTGTCAGAAGATGATGCAAAGAACGGTAACAATCAGCAGTTTACCATTGGACCGACTGCTTCCAATGGATTTGCAATTTCAGAAGCATTTACAGCAAAGGCATCAGATTATTATGTGAAGGAGATCAAGCAGCCTGATGGAGGTTATGTTCTCTCGGATCAGGTACATTCAGTTAACGTTGCCGGTGGTGAGGTTGCAGATATAGGTACCATCACCAATGACAAGCGGAAGGTATCTATTCCGGTCTACAAGATCGATGGCGTAAGCAATACAGCGTTAAGTGGAGCGAAATTTGGCGTATTCCTGACAGAGGAGGATGCGAGAACAAGAAATAATCAGAAGTTCAGTATCGGTCCGACAAGGACAGATGGAAAAGCAACGTCAGAAATGTTTGTGCCAGAACAGAAAACCTATTATGTGATCGAGACAACCGCTCCCAGTGGATACGTACGTTCGGATGTGATCCAGAAGGTAGAGATCGATGACAAGCAAGATCCGAAAGAGCTGACATTTAAGAATTACAAAAACACTACATATATTGAAGTAACCAAAGTCAGTGCTCAGGATTCTAATAAGAAGCTGGCAGGTGCAGTATTTGAGATCTACGCGGATGCATCTTGTACAGGAACTCCCATAGAGAAGATGGAGCCTACAGATGAAAATGGTTACAGTAAGTCTGGTACGCTTCCGGTGTCTGCGAACACGACTTTCTATCTGAAAGAGGTAACGGCACCGACCGGGTATAAGATTGCGCCGGTTCAGGAAGTGGCTGTTGTTGTGAATCAGACGAATCCGACGAAAGTTCAAGATACACCGATTCCGAAGCAGATCAAGGTAGAGAAGATCGACTCCGTTACGGAAGCAAGGCTTGCAGGAGCACAATTTACTGTATATACAGACGAAGCATGTACAACGCCACTTATGATTTCAGAAAAGCCATTAGTTCTGGAGACAGGAGTCGATGGAACCGCAACTTCAGAAGAGTTTATCTATGAAGGAACGGTATGCTACATGAAGGAAACAAAAGCACCGGAAGATTACCTGCTTTCCAATAAGGTTTATGAACTGACATTAAAGCCAGGAGAGAATGGACAAGCTCAGGTTAGCAGTCTGGAGGCAGCGATTCCGAATGACAGGCAGACAGCACAGATTATGATCAAGAAGACCACAGAGGATGGAAGCACTCCTTTGAAAGATGCAGTATTTGGAATCTACAGAGATGAGACATGTGAGAATCTGTGGATGGAGCTCCCGGCGACGGATATAGACGGCAAATCAAAGTCACCGATTTTTACACCGGATCAGACGAATTATTATGTCAAAGAGCTCTATGCGCCGGTTGGATATCAACTGAGTGACCAAGTTGATACTGTCACGATTACATCCAATCAGAAGGAATATACAGTTGTAAGAACCAATGACCGGAAATGGACACAGATTCGGGTTCATAAGTATGACGCTACGAACAACAACAAGAACCTGTCTGGAGCAAAGTTTGGTGTTTATAAAAACATTAACTGTGAAGCAGGCACAGAGCTGGATACATTTGAAACGAACTCTGATGGATATGGAATATCCAAAAAGCTTCTGTTGACTCAGGATGAATTTTATGTCAAAGAGTTGAAGGCACCGTCTGGTTATGTGAAGCTGGATACCGTATGGAAAGTGACAGCGGTAGAGAATGCTGTGTGTGCATTGTTGGAAGTGCCGAATATTCCTGAAGAGAATAAAACTGATCTGGTTCAGGTCAAAGTCAAGAAAGTGGAAAGCGGTACAGAAAAACCGTTAGCTGGTGCATACTTTACGGTTTACAAAGACAAGGACTGCACACAGCCGGTTGTGGAAGTTGGCCCGACAAATATAAGTGGAAATGCTTTATCACCGAAATTTGTAAAGGAACAGGATATACCGTACTGGATCAAGGAGAGCAAGGCTCCGAAAGGCTATGTACTCAGTGACGAAGTCAAGCAGATTATTCCTGGAACAGATGAAGCGGGTCTACAGGTAGTAACTTTCACCGACACCAGGAGGCAGATCCAGATCCGTGTCAACAAGACAGACTCGGACGACAGTGAGCCGTTGGCAGGTGCATATTTCAAAATTTATAAGACAGAAGCGGATGCACAGAATCAAATAAATGCTGTCGAGGAGATTGGTCCGACAAACGACACAGGTGTGGCTACAGGAACCATTGATTATGAGCAGGATACTTACTATGTAAGAGAGAGTCGCGAGATCGATGGATATGTAAAATCTGATCAGGTAGATGAGCTGATAATTGTGGGCGATACAACTGACTACTATGCACAGAATACTCCGAAGTATACCATGATCGGCATAAGAAAAGTGGATGCAGATGATCCAACAAAGGGATTGCAGGGTGCAGAATTTAATGTCTACTCCAAGGAATCCTGTACAGATGAGTCATTTGTTACTACACTTGGCCCAACGGATGAGACTGGTTATGCATATAGTGGTGAGATTAAGCTGGGGAGCGGAGAATTCTGGCTCAAAGAAACGAAAGCACCAGTTGGATATCCATTATATCCAGAGAAAATACATGGACCAGTGGAGGCTGTAGAAGGAGCTACGAAGGGGACAATTGATCCGTTTGAGATTAAAAACGGCAGAGACACCATTTCCTTTGCTATAGAAAAGAGGGATGTGAAGACTCGGGAACTGTTGGATGGTGCTGCGTTTGCCTTATATGCGGATGAAGACTGTGAAGAAGAAAAGATTCTGAACTTTACACCGCGGACAGGTGAAATAGGCGTCTTTGATTCCGGAGAGTTTGGAATTACGCAGGAGATCTACTATATCAAAGAGACAACAGTTCCAAAGGGTTACCAGGCACCAACAGCTCCGACAGAGGTAAATATCCATGACCTTTTGGATCAGCCTGGAGATGATACAATGATACCGGTAGTTACTGTTTGGAACACACCGGATAATGTGGAACTGATTCAGGTGGCTGTTGATAAGACAGATGCAGTTACCGGAGATAACATTGCAGGTGCGGTATTCGGAGTATATTCTGATAAGTCTTGTAGTGATGACACATTGTTGACGACTCTCCCAGCTACAGATACCAGTGGTTTTGCGATGTCAGATGAATTCGCTTACACACAGGACACGTATTATCTGAAAGAGATCGGTACACCGAAATGGTATCATCCGAGTACAGCAGCGATTCCATTTTCAGTAGAACATCGTAAAGTACTGGATGCAGATGGAAATGATACTGGAAAGACAGAGCTGCATGTATCACCGCAGCTGATCACCAACAATCCGGAGATGACACAGATCCAGGTGGAAAAGATAGAAGTGATCAATGGCAATCTTAAGAAGTCATTAGCAGGTGCGTATTTCAAAGTCTATAAGACCAAGGAAGATGCACTGAATCAGCAGAATGAGGTCTGCCAGATTGGACCGACAAAAGCAGATGGAACGGCTGTTTCAGAAAAATTCCATCGGACACGGGAAGTCTACTATGTGAGAGAATCACAGGCTCCGACCGGATATGTATTATCAGGTGTGATTCGCGAAGTAAAGACAGAAGTTGATAAGATAGCACAGGCAGAAGCAATTGAAAATGAGAGAGCAACAACCAGTATTCAGATATTAAAAACTGCAGAAGATGGAATAAAACCATTGAAAGGTGCACAGTTCAGGTTATATGCAACACCAGAGTGTATTACACCGATTCTGACATTACCATTGACGGGGGATGACGGAAGGGCAACAAGTACCGAGTTCCCGATCACACAGGAATGGTATTACCTGAAGGAGAGTGTAGCACTGTCTGGCTATGAACTTAGTACAACTGTGATTCCGGTGAAGCCAAAGAATGGTGCAACGCTGACAGTAGGACCGATCAGAAACGGTCAAGAAGAAGACATGACAGAGATCCATATCATCAAGAAAGATAAGGATAAGACGGATAAGCTGTTGGCAGGTGCAGTATATGGAATCTACCTGACAGATGCATGTAAAGCAGGAACCGAAGTTGGAAGTATCGGACCGACGGGTGATGATGGAAAAGCAAGTTCGGGCAAGTTTGTAAAGGCACAGGATACCTACTATCTCAAAGAATTGCAGGCACCAGAGGGTTATGAATGCTCGGATGAAGTGATTGAAGTTCCGGGACCAAAAGGACAAGGTACTGCGGCAGATCCGGTGGTAGTCCTGGATACAAGAAAGATGTCCAGAATTCAGCTGTATAAATATGATTCAGCGACGGGAAGCCCATTGAGTAATGTCACGTTTACGGTATATAAAGACAAAGAGTGTACAAAACCATTTACCTCTGTTAGTGCCGCAAGTGATGGAACCATGAAAACTGGTGAAGACGGTTATGCAATATCCGAAGATTTTGTGGCAGAGCAGAACATCTACTATGTAAAAGAGACAGGTGTTCCGGCAGATTATCCGTTCCAGATTCCTGACACGGTATGGGAAGTATCGGTGGCAGCTGGTGAGACAACGACGATCGAGGTTGCCAATGGAGCACTTGCCAAGATCTATGTGAAGAAGATTGCCGAGAAGGCATCTGATACAGAGGCGGATATCAATCTTTCTGGGGCAGAGTTTGATATTTACAAAGATGCGGCTTGTACCATAAAAGTGGGAAGCGTAGGACCTACAGATAAAAATGGAACAGCAAGTTCTACAAGCTTTACAAAAGAGAAGTCCACTTATTATCTGAAGGAAACAAAAGCCCCCGAAGGTTATAAGCTGAATCCGGATCCCATTGAAGCAACGGTGACAGATCTGCTGCAGGCAACTACGGGTGACACTACAGAAGGTACTCCAGCTGCGATAATGCCAGTATGGAATACGGTAACAAATGCAAAACTGGAGGGCAGCATCACGATCAAGAAACGGAAAGCTGATGAAACACCTTTATTTGGTGCGGAATTCCAGTTGGAAGTTTATGATGAAGCAAGTAGTACATGGGTGTCTTCTGGAATTGTAAATCAGACAACAGGAACAGATGGAAATGCTAAATTTGAACATCTGCTACCGGGCAAATACCGTCTGACGGAGGTCAAAGCACCGGCGGGTTACAATTTGCTGAACTCATCCAGAGAGATCACGATCCCCTACGAGTTAAATGTGGCAGATGTGAAAGAACCGTCCACAGGATACACAGAAGTAGTGGGAGATAAGATCTATTACTATGATGTGACACTGACCTTCTACAATTCCCTTCCGTTTGATGTGCCGTCCACCGGTGGCACGGGAGGAATGGCCGGCGTGACCGCTGGTATGGCATTGATGTTGGGAACCTCTGCATCAGCATGGCTGCTGAAACGCAAAAAAAGAAAATTGAGAGCTGGATAATATCTGGCTCTCAACCATAAGAAATACTTGGAGTGATCCATTTATATAAGTATTTACAAATCATTTTATCCACATAAGAAAAGGAGAGGAAAACATGAGAAAAAGAAATGCAGTAAAAAGAATCGCTGCCGTGTTGGCAAGTGCATGTCTCATAGTGAGCATGCTGGCTACAACTGTAATGGCGAAGCCGGCAGAATCGACGAAAACAGGAAGTCTGACTGTGACAGCATCTTCCGGAGATTTGAAAGATTATACATTTGATCTTTACAGAGTGGCTGATATTACAGTCGGTACTGATGGAATTATGTCATATACAGCAACAACAGATTTCAGTACAGCGTTAAAAGGAAAAGATCTGACTGATCAGACGGCAGTAGAGGCTACTTTGAAGGAACTGGTAAAAGCCGCAGAAGGAAAGACGGCAACAAAAACCACGGGTAAAATAGCAAGTGCGGTTACATCCCAAAAGATTGATGAACTTTCACTTGGCTACTATCTGGTAAAAGTATCAGCTCCGAATGGTGTATCTGCAACAGGAGATTTCCTGGTATCTATTCCGTCTACAAAAGCTGATGGAACTGACCTGAACTATAATGTTGAAGTGAAGGTTAAGACTTCAACGGTTACCATTGAAAAGAAAGGTGAAGTACAGGGAGCTACAGCAGGAGAGAAAACTGTAAAAGTTGGAGACAAGATTGATTATACTTTGACCATGAAAGTTCCAGATACCACTGGATTCTCAAAATATGTATACAAAGTGACAGATACCATGGGTAAAGGACTTAAATTTGATGAGAATAGTCTGAAGGTATATGTGGGAGATCCTACGACACTAATGGTAGCAGGTAACTATAACCTTACGCATGATACAGATTCTACAACTGGAAAGACTACGATTGAAGTAAACTTTAATGATACCCTGTTTGTAAAAGCAGGCGGTACAGGCAATCCAGATACATATCCGGCTGGAACTCCATTAAAGATTACTTATTCTGCAACTGTTACCAAGGATGCTATTACCACAGGAAAAGATGGTGTATCCAATACTGCAAAACTGGAGTTCAGCAACAAACCGGGTTCTGAAGGAACCGGCAGCACAGGAGAAACACCGGCACCGGAAAAACCAACCTTCTATACATTTAATATTAAAGTTGACAAAACATTTGCTCCTGCACTTGCAGATGCAAATGATGCTAAAAAAGTAACATTCAAGCTGAAAGACGTAAAAGTAAAAGAAGTAACTGCAGGTACGGCAGGTGCTTACATTGTTGATCCGAATGGAACTGATATGGATCTGAAATTAGCTGATGGTAATACATTGTCTGTATCTGGTCTGGCAGCAGGTACCTATTATCTGGACGAGACTGCAACCGTACCGGGATATAATTTATTAAAGAGTACTATTAAAATTGTTATCTCTCCGACCTATGGTGCAAATGGAGAATTGAACGGATATACCGCAAATACAAGTAAAATTGATATTGATAATCAGAATACAGTAACTGTAAGCGTTGAAAATAAAAAAGGCTTCACTCTTCCGTCCACTGGTGGACAGGGTATGGTAGCACTGGTTGCAGCAGGTATCTGCCTGATGGCAGCTATGGCAGCTCTGATGGTATCCTACATGAGAAAACGCCGGAACGCATAAGCGATGAGGAAATGGATACTTCCCGCGCTGATGGGGCTTGGATTCCTGCTTGGATTGGGTATCACCCTTTATCCGGCAGTAAGCAATTATCTGTTGGAGAAGAATCAAAGTACTGCTATGCAGGGATACATAGAAGAACAGGAAAAGGTTCCGGACGAAGTCAGTGAACGCCTGAAGCAGGAAGCAAGGGAGTATAATGAAAAACTGAGAGAGGGGACTGTCGTACTGACAGATCCCTTCGATCCGGAAGCGTTAAAGTATATTACAGATGAATATGAGGAAATGCTGAATCCGGATGGGGATGGATTGATGGGCTATCTGGAGATTCCATCCATCAAAGTATATTTGCCTGTTTACCATGGAACCAGTGATGGTGTGCTGCAGGCCGGAGTTGGCCATCTGGGCAACACCTCGCTTCCTGTGGGTGGAGAGAACACGCATGCTGTATTGTCAGGACACACGGGGCTTCCCAATGCCCGTCTTCTGACGGATCTGGACAAGCTTCAGGAACATGATCAGTTTTATCTTCATGTGCTGGATGAAGTGCTGGCATATGAAGTGGATCAGATCAAAGTGGTAGAACCAGATAATATCAGTGATATTTTCATTGAAGATGGAAAAGATTATGTGACACTGGTTACATGTACACCATATGGAATTAACTCTCACCGGCTTCTGGTACGGGGAACCAGGGTTCCGTATGTGGAAACAGAAAAAGAACAGCAGATCAGTCGACAGGAGGAAAGTACCTGGAATCAGGAATACCTTCATGCAATTATTGTTGGCGTGGAATGGACCGCTGTTGGCATTGGCGTTGTGCTGGTATTGACCGGATTGTACCGGTTACTATTTAAATCAAAGAAAGGAGGAGGTAAAGCATGAAGAGAATGATGAATACGCTGTTGAGCATGCTGATCTGTACAGTGCTGTTCAGTACATGCTTTGGCGCGACAACTGTCTGTGCAGCTCCTTCCGGAAAAATAGAAATACAGTTAAAAGATTTGAATACTGCACATTCAAACAAAACAGGTGTGACATTTAAGCTGTATCGGGTAGGAACTGTGCTGGATTCTGGAGAGCCAGTGATAGATCCTGTGTATGGAATCACAGAATATCCCGTAACTGCGGATGAGACCGAACAGGCGGTGAAGAAGATCAAAGCTGCACTGACCGGGTCTGCACAGGCTTCTGCTGCGACAGATGCCAGCGGAAAAGCAGTGCTTTCTGGAGTGGCTGATGGTATCTATTATATCGCCGCTGATGAATCAAACGGATATGGAATAGTGGAACCGCTTCTGGTACAGATTCCTTATTCCGTAGAAGGAACTGGAGAAGGCAATCATCTGGTATGGGAAGTAAGTGCAGAGCCGAAGGCATCTGAGCGGCCGCCAAAACCAGAGAAACCTTCTGGTCATAAGAAACATCCCTCGAGTGATCATCCTGACAATGTACCGGCCTCATTGCCAGAGGCAGATACAACGACCGGGATCAACGGTCCAAGAACCGGTGATAACAGCCCCCTTGCAGGTTATGCGATCATGATCGTATCTGCATCGTTGTTGATCATCTGGCTGGCAGGTAGAATGAAAAAGTTAAGAGAATAAAAGCATAAAAGAAACAGGAGGCACTTGCTGCCTCCTGTTTCTTTGCGAGATTATACTAAATATATTTTTTCTGTTTCAGATAGAAGAGGATCTGCTCTGCTGCTTCTTCAATACTCATGTCACCGGTGTTCAGGCACAGATCATAGTTGGATGCAGCCTCCCAGTCACCTCCGGTATAGTAGCTGTAATATTTCTTACGCTGCTTGTCAGTCTCTTTGATCCGTTCAACAGCAGCAGATTCCTCCAGAGAATAAGAATGCATCATACGCTGTACTTTGCTGTCCATATCGCCACATACAAAGACATGCACGCAGTTGTCATGATCTTTCAGGACATAATCTGCACAGCGGCCGATAATGATACAGGATTCATTGTCTGCCAGTTCACGGATCAGTTCAGACTGGAAACGGAACAGGTTGTCAGGAGAGACGATATCCTTTCCAAGAGAAGGCTTCTGATCTGCCGGTTTCAGATCCTTTACCAGTTTGTATAAAAGATTGTTTCCCGGACGTTCACTATTCACATGGAAAAATTCTTCCAGAACACCACTTTTATCAGATACCATACGGAAAATATCCTTATCATAATAAGGAATGCCAAGTTCTTTGGACAGATGCTGCGCGATATAAGTTGCACCGGCGCCGCATTCACGTCCCAGGGTAATCACATATCTTTCAGCCATAATTATACCACCCTTCTATTGTGAAAATGCTTTAATTTTGCATATATTATATCATGAAATATATACAATAACAACAAAAGAATATGCCTCTATCTTGAAATATGTGAAAAAAGAAATATAATAAAAGGCAGGACGATAACAAGGGATTGTGGATTAAAATGAAACGGGTTGATTTTGAAAATGGAACGGTGACAGGGAATATTCTGGAAGCGGCTCTTCCGATGCTGGTGGCTCAGATTCTGAACCTTCTGTATAATATTGTGGATCGAATCTATATTGCAAGGATTCCAGAGGTGGGAACTGCTGCACTGGGAGCTGTTGGACTATGTTTTCCTTTGATCGTGATTATCACTGCATTTGCGAATCTGTTCGGAAATGGCGGTGCGCCACTGTTTGCAATCCAGAGAGGACAGAAGGACGAGAGGAAAGCAGTAGCGATCATGGATACCTCTTTTACCATGGTCTGTGCCAGTGCCATAGTTCTGATGGTTATTGGATTCTTATTTGCAAGACCGATTCTGATCCTGTTCGGAGCTTCTGATAACTCACTTGTGTATGCATTGCCGTATATGATGATCTATCTGCTGGGAACATTACCATCCATGGTAGCAGTGGGGATGAATCCTTTTATCAATGCGCAGGGATATTCGCTGATCGGTATGTGTTCGGTAGCGGTGGGAGCAGGAGCCAATCTGCTGCTGGATCCATTATTTATCTTTGGATTGGAATTTGGTGTGCGCGGGGCTGCCATTGCAACTGTGCTGTCTCAGTGCCTGTCGGCAATATTTGTATTTTATTTTCTTACGAAAAAATCAGAATTGAAAGTACGATTGCTGAAGAAGAATGAGATCGCTGCCTGTATAGATTATGCAAAAAATATTATAAGCCTTGGTATGGCAGGATTTATCATGCAGCTGACCAACAGCCTGGTAACAATCTGCTGCAACAATGTACTGTCAGTCACCGGTGGTGATATCTACATCTCAGTGATGACCATTGTATCCAGCGTGCGGCAGCTGGTGGAGACACCGATCCATGCCATGAGTGAAGGATCATCACCGATCCTAAGTTATAATTATGGGGCGCGCCGTCCGATACGTGTACGAAAGGCAGGAATGGTGATGGGAGCGATGATTCTTGCTTACTCTGCTGTGATATGGAGCATCATTATTCTGGAACCAAGACCTTTGATCCGGATCTTCAGCTCAGATGTGCAGCTGACCAAAGATGCAGTTCCTGCATTGAACCAGTATTTTGCTGCATTTATCTTTATGGACCTGCAGTATATGGGACAGACGGTATTTAAGTCTCTGAATAAAAAGAAGCAGGCGATCTTCTTCTCAATGCTTCGAAAAGTATTTATTGTGGTGCCGCTTACTTATCTTATGCCCTATGCATTACATATGGGAACGGATGGAGTATTCCTGGCGGAGCCTGTATCTAACGTGATCGGTGGTACGCTGTGTTTTGCAACTATGCTGATCACTGTACTGCCAGAATTGAAAAGAATGGAGAAAGTGCTATGAAACAGATTTTGATCATTGTAGACATGCAGAATGATTTTATTGATGGAGCACTGGGAACAAAAGAAGCAGTTGCCATTGTACCCAAGGTGGAGGATAAGATTCGGAATTTTGATGGCGAAGTTTTCTTCACAAGGGATACTCATGAGACCTGGTATCTGGATACACAGGAAGGAAAGAATCTTCCGGTGCCTCATTGCATCCGTGGCACGGAAGGCTGGCAGATCCGGAAAGAATTGGATGCTTTGAGAAAGACAGAACCCATCGATAAGGAGACTTTTGGTTCTACGGATCTGGCTGCAGATCTGCTGGCTCTTCATGAAGACGAGGAGATCGGCAGTATTACGCTGGCAGGACTTTGCACAGATATCTGTGTGATCTCCAATGCATTGCTGCTCAAGGCAACACTTCCGGAAGTGCCCATCTATGTGGATGCAGCATGCTGTGCAGGTGTGACGCCGGAGAGCCATGAAAATGCACTGAAGGCCATGGAAGCATGCCAGATCAAAGTGATGAGGTAAAATGGACCATACTATATGATGGCGGACAAAAAGACGAAGAAAGCCTTTGCTGACATTCGCAAGGATTATGGCTTATGATATATGAAGTAGAAGTATCCGAACAGGACATAGACAATCAGTTAAATCTCCACACAAAGCAATAAGAGATATGATTTAAAGCAGTCTTTCATTTTATGATTGACTGCTTTTTTCGTCCGCTCGCATTATGCGACATACCCATCTACCCGATTTTTAACCTTGTACTTTCAGTTTGTCTTATTAAGATGTTCAGGTTGACGGCACTGTTGACCTCAATGACGTCAATAACACCATTAAAGTGCCGGATAAAACAGAAACAGTGCCGGATACGACAGAAAAAATGCCGGATAGTGAACAGGAACAACAAATTTATAAATATGTATTGGAAAAGGGATCTATTACTACTGCTGAAACAGTAGAGATTTTAGATGTAAAACATCGTAGAGCCAGGGCTGTCTTGCTAAATATGGTTAAGGACGGTTATTTGAGAAAAGAGGGTGCGGCACGAAGCACTATTTATGTAAAAAATACGGAAGGGAGATAATGCAGCATGGATACAGACAAAGTAATACAGGACTTGAACCGCAGGTTTGCTGCATCTCTGCCGGAGTTTTATCAGCGTTGTATCATTTTATGATACGATGAAGATAAGGAATTCAAGAAAATCGAATGCGAAAGCAAGTGAAAAATCCCTGTAAGCTGCGATATACGCCATGCACAGCTCGGGAAAGAACTCCCTCACTGTCGGGCTGTCGCCCTATACATTTCCATGAAAAATCCCTCTTTATCAAGCAAACTTGAAAGAGGGATTTTCACGTAAATGTGCATGACTCGTAGCTTTCACAAATATTTCACAAAATAATTAGCACTCACACCTTGACAGTGCTAACAACTGGTGCTATAGTACACGTAGAACAAAGAAATAGACATCAGTATGTCAGATTTATGATTTGGCATCAGATATGCGAGGCGAGGAGGCGAGCATATGAACATTCAGAAATTTACACAGAAATCTGTGGAAGCAGTCAATAACCTGGAAAAGACTGCCATGGAATATGGCAATCAGGAGATTGAGCAGGAGCATCTGCTGTATTGTCTTCTGACTCAGGAGGAGAGTCTGATCTCCAGACTGATCTCCAAGATGGATATAGATTCTACGTTGTTTAAGGAGCAGGTGGAACAGGCACTGAACCGGAGAGTGAAAGTATCCGGTGGTCAGCCTTACGTGGGTCAGTACTTGAATAAAGCTTTGATCAGTGCAGAAGATGAAGCAAAGCGGATGGGTGATGAGTACGTGTCCGTGGAGCATCTGTTTCTGTCATTGCTGGACAATCCGAGTCCTTCCATGAAGGATCTGTTCCGGGAAAACGGTATTACCAAAGATCGTTTTCTGAAAGCACTGTCCAGTGTCCGCGGTAATCAGCGTGTGACCAGTGACAATCCAGAAGCAACTTATGATACTTTGAATAAATATGGTACGGAGCTGGTAGAGCGTGCCAGAGAGCAGAAGCTTGATCCGGTGATCGGGCGTGATGCGGAGATCCGGAATGTGATCCGTATTCTGTCCCGTAAGACCAAAAACAATCCGGTGCTGATCGGTGAACCTGGTGTTGGTAAGACAGCCGTTGTAGAAGGTCTGGCACAGCGTATCGTCCGTGGTGATGTACCGGAAGGATTGAAGAATAAGAAGATTTTCTCACTGGATATGGGTGCTCTGGTGGCAGGAGCCAAATACAGAGGTGAATTTGAAGAGCGTCTGAAAGCAGTTCTGGAAGAGGTCAGAAAGAGTGAGGGACAGATTATTCTGTTTATCGATGAGCTTCATCTGATCGTTGGCGCCGGAAAGACAGATGGCGCCATGGATGCAGGCAATATGCTGAAGCCGCTGCTGGCAAGGGGCGAACTGCATTGTATCGGTGCTACCACACTGGATGAGTATCGTCAGTACATCGAAAAGGATGCGGCACTGGAGCGTCGTTTCCAGCAGGTATTGGTGGATGAGCCGACCGTGGAGGATACCATTTCCATTCTGCGTGGCCTGAAAGACCGTTACGAAGTGTTCCACGGAGTGAAGATCACAGACTCTGCACTGGTGGCAGCAGCAACCCTGTCTCATCGTTATATTTCCGAGCGTTTTCTGCCGGATAAAGCTATTGACCTGGTGGATGAGGCTTGCGCACTGATCAAGACCGAGCTGGATTCCATGCCGACGGAGCTGGATGAGCTTCGTAGAAAAGTTCTTCAGATGGAGATTGAGGAAGCCGCTCTGAAAAAGGAGACTGACAGACTCAGTCAGGACAGACTGCAGACGTTGCAGAAGGAACTGGCTGACTTAAGAGATGAATTTAATAATAAGAAAGCACAGTGGGATGATGAGAAGAAATCCGTGGAGAATCTGTCCAAGATCCGGGAAGAGATCGAGGATGTGAACCGCCAGATTCAGGCAGCCCAGCAGGGATATGATCTGGAAAAGGCTGCACAGCTTCAGTATGGACGTCTGCCACAGCTGCAGAAGCAGTTGGAGGAAGAAGAGGAGAAGGTTAAGAATAAGGACCTGTCTCTGGTCCACGAGAGCGTGACAGACGAAGAGATTGCCAGAATCATTTCCCGTTGGACCGGCATTCCGGTGGCAAAGCTGACTGAGAGTGAGAGAAATAAGACCCTGCATCTGGATGAAGAACTCCATAAGAGAGTCATCGGACAGGATGAAGGTGTACAGAAAGTTACAGATGCGATCATTCGTTCCAAAGCAGGTATCAAAGATCCGACGAAACCGATAGGATCATTCCTGTTCCTTGGACCAACTGGTGTAGGTAAGACGGAGCTTGCAAAAGCACTGGCTGCCAGTCTGTTTGATGATGAACAGAATATGGTGCGTATTGACATGAGTGAGTATATGGAGAAATACTCCGTATCCCGTCTGATCGGAGCGCCTCCAGGATATGTAGGCTATGAAGAAGGCGGACAGCTGACAGAGGCAGTCAGAAGACGTCCATACTCCGTTGTCCTTTTTGATGAGGTGGAAAAAGCCCATCCGGATGTATTCAATGTACTGCTGCAGGTATTGGATGATGGTCGTATTACCGATTCCCAGGGAAGAACCGTGGACTTTAAGAACACGATTCTGATCATGACCTCCAACATTGGTTCCAGTTATCTGCTGGAAGGCATTGACGAGAAAGGCGATATCCGTCCGGAGTGTGAGAAACAGGTAATGGGTGACTTGAGAGCCCACTTCAGACCGGAGTTTCTGAACCGTCTGGATGAAATTATTCTCTTTAAGCCGCTGACCAAAGATAACATCGGACACATTGTGGATCTGATGATGGCAGATGTGAACAAACGTCTGGAAGATAAGGAACTGTCCATTGAACTGACCGATGCAGCCAAGGCATACATTGTAGAAAATGGATATGATCCGGTCTATGGTGCAAGACCTCTGAAGAGATACCTTCAGAAGAATGTAGAGACTATGGTGGCAAGATATATTCTTGGCGGTGATGTTCACGCAGGCAGTGTGATGGTCGTTGACAGAGATGGCGATGGTCTTACCATCCGAACAAAATAAACTAAAATAAAGGCTCCTGCCTGGCAAATGCAATTTGCCGGGCGGGAGCTTTTTTGCGCCTCATAAAACCAGATTTCCACGCATAGGATACAACTAGGAAAAGTGCACTTTTTTCAAATGGTTATGGTATACTGGAAGCAAGACTATACAGGGGTCGAAAAGGAGAAGAATATTATGGCAAAGTATGTAATGGCACTGGATGCGGGCACGACCAGCAATCGTTGTATCCTGTTTGACAAGAAGGGAACCATGTGCAGCGTGGCGCAGAGAGAATTCAAACAGTATTTTCCAAAGCCGGGCTGGGTAGAGCATGATGCAGACGAGATCTGGGCAAGCATGCTTGGTGTAGCCGTGGAGGCGATGAGCAGGATCGGAGCTACCGCACAGGACATCGCGGCAATCGGTATCACCAATCAGCGTGAGACCTCCATTGTGTGGGATAAAAATACGGGAGAACCGGTCTATCATGCTATTGTATGGCAGTGTCGCAGAACTTCGGAGTATTGTGATTCGCTGAAGGAGAAGGGACTGACGGAGAAATTCCGCAGAAAGACAGGCCTAGTGATCGATGCGTATTTCTCGGGAACCAAGGTGAAATGGATTCTGGACAATGTGCCGGGAGCCAGAGAACGGGCAGAAAAAGGGGAGCTATTGTTTGGTACGGTGGAGACCTGGCTGATCTGGAAGCTGACCAAGGGTGCTGTTCATGTGACGGATTATTCCAACGCATCCAGAACTATGCTGTTCAATATCAATACCCTTCAGTGGGATGAAGAAATCCTAAAAGAGCTGGATATTCCGGCGAGCATGCTTCCGGAGGCAAAGCCTTCCAGCTGTATTTACGGAAAGACCGAGTCCTCATTTTTGGGTGGAGAGATCCCCATCGCAGGTGCGGCAGGGGACCAGCAGGCGGCATTGTTCGGGCAGACCTGTTTCCAGCCCGGTGAGGCAAAAAATACGTATGGAACGGGCTGCTTTATGTTGATGAATACAGGTGAAAAACCGGTATTTTCCGATAACGGACTGGTCACCACGATCGCATGGGGACTGGACGGAAAAGTTCATTATGCACTGGAAGGTTCTATCTTCGTGGCCGGGGCAGCGATCCAGTGGCTGCGGGATGAATTGAAGATCATTGATTCCTCCCCGGATTCGGAATATATGGCACAGAAGGTACCGGATACCAACGGCTGTTATGTGGTACCGGCATTTACAGGCCTGGGTGCACCGTACTGGGATCAGTATGCAAGAGGAACCATTGTGGGTATTACCCGTGGAGTCAACAAGTACCATATTATCCGGGCAACGCTGGAATCTCTGGCTTATCAGGTCAACGACGTTCTGGTTGCCATGGAGGCAGATTCTGGTATTCGTCTGTCCGCATTAAAGGTGGATGGCGGAGCCAGTGCCAACAACTTCCTCATGCAGACCCAGGCAGATATTATCAATGCACCGGTGAACCGGCCCTGCTGTGTGGAGACTACGGCCATGGGAGCTGCTTACCTGGCAGGTCTGGCAGTGGGATACTGGTCTGATAAAGAAGAAGTTCTCAAAAACTGGGCGATTGACCGGATCTTTGAGCCAAAGATCAGTGAGGAAGAACGCAAGAAGAAGCTGAAGGGCTGGAAGAAAGCAGTAAAATATGCCTACGGCTGGGCAAAAGAGGACTAAGAAGATAACGCTGCAGGAATGTTCCTGAGGGAGCAGAATATACCATCCGATAAGAACGAGAAGTGTTGTGGGAAATGAATAAGGAGGAGTTCTATGTTACCCTATATCTCTGAATTTCTTGGAACAATGCTGCTGATCATTCTTGGTGATGGCGTTGTTGCTAACGTTACGCTCAATAAATCCGGCATGAAGGGTGCCGGAAGTATTCAGATCACCTTCGCCTGGGGCCTTGCGGTCATGATTCCTGCGTGCATCTTTGGTGCTGCATCGGGTGCATCTTTCAACCCGGCACTGACATTGGCACTTGCCATGGATGGAAGTTTTGCGTGGGGCATGGTGCCTGGTTACATCATTGCACAGTTTGCCGGTGCCTTTGTGGGAGCCGTCATCGTGTATCTGTTGTTCAAGGCACAGTTTGATGCTACAAAAGAGGAAGGAACCAAGCTTGGAGTATTCTGTACAGCACCGTCTGTACCCAGTATGGGACTGAATATCTTCAGCGAGGCAGTAGGAACATTTATCCTGGTATTTGCTATCAAAGGAATGGCAAATGTACCGGGACTGACGGATGGACTTGGAAAATTCATCGTATTCGGAATTATCGTATCGATCGGTATGTCTCTTGGCGGCCTGACAGGGTATGCCATCAATCCGGCGAGGGACTTAGGTCCCAGATTTGCCCATACGGTTCTGCCGATTCAGGGAAAAGGCGGATCCAACTGGGGATATGCCATTGTTCCGTTACTGGGACCGATCCTGGGTGCACTGGCGGCAGTGGCGCTCTATGGTGCGATTCCGTGGTAGTCCGGTATGTATGATGTGGTGATCATTGGCAGCGGCGTGTCGGGGGCAGCCTCGGCACGGGAGCTGTCCCGGTACGAAGGAAAGATCTGTGTAGTGGAGAAGGAAGAAGATGTATGCTGTGGCACCTCCAAGGCAAACAGCGCCATTGTCCATGCCGGATACGACGCACAGGAAGGTTCGCTCATGGCAAAGCTTAATGTGCGGGGCAATGAGCTGATGGGAAAGCTGTCAGAAGATCTGGATATATTATTTGAGCGGATCGGGTCGCTGGTAGTCTGTCTTTCGGAGGAAGATATGCCTGGACTGAAGGCTCTCTATGACCGTGGGATTGCCAACGGGGTTAAGGATCTGCGTATCCTGGACCGGAAAGAAGTTCATGAGATGGAGCCGAATCTGACAGCGGAAGTGTGTGCAGCACTGTATGCACCAACGGCAGGCATTGTGTGTCCCTTTGGCCTCAATCTGGCACTGGCAGAGAATGCCTGTGAAAATGGGGTGGAATTTAAGTTTAACACAGAAGTCAAAGGGATCCGAAGGCTGGAATATGGATGGGAGCTTCTGACAGACCGGGGAAATATCAGAACCCGGGCGGTGGTCAACGCAGCGGGCATCTATGCAGATTATTTTCATAACATGGTCAGTGAGCGCAAGATCCATATTACACCCAGGCGTGGTGAATACTGTCTGCTGGACAAGACAGCCGGTGAGCATGTGAAGCATACCATCTTTGCACTTCCTGGAAAATATGGCAAAGGCATTCTGGTGTCACCGACAGTTCATGGAAATCTCTTACTGGGTCCGACAGCACTGGATATTGAGGATCGGGAAGGAACCAATACCAGCACTGCCGGGCTTTCGGAAGTTATTAAGAAGGCTGCCCTCAATGTGAAGGATCTGCCTTTTGGACAGGTGATCACATCTTTTGCGGGACTTCGGGCACATGAAGACGGACACGAATTTATCATCGGGGAAGTGGACGGCGCAGATGGATTCTTTGACTGCGCGGGCGTGGAATCTCCGGGGCTGACCAGCTGTCCTGCCATCGGAGAGCTGGTGGCGGAGCAGGTGAGCCGGAAATTAAGATTAAAGAAAAAGAAACATTTTATTGCTAAGAGAAAAGGTATCTTCCATCCGGATTCCTTATCTCTTGAAGAAAGAAATGCGCTGATCCGTGAAAATCCTGCCTATGGAACGATTATCTGCCGATGTGAGCGGATCACGGAAGGTGAGATCCTGGATGCCATTCACAGACCTTTAGGAGCAAAATCCGTGGACGGTGTGAAGCGGCGGACCAGAGCTGGCATGGGCCGGTGTCAGGGCGGCTTTTGTGGACCGAAAGTCATGGAGATCCTCTGCCGGGAGCTGGGAGAAGATATGCAGCAGATCACCAAAGCAGGCGGAGCATCCTATATGGTGAAAGGCTGCTGCAAAGATGCATTTGAGGATGCTTATGACATTGTCATCATTGGCGGTGGTCCGGCAGGACTGGCAGCAGCCATCTCAGCCCGGGAACAGGGGATGGAACGCATTCTGATCCTGGAGCGTGACAGGGAATTGGGAGGCATCCTGAACCAATGTATTCATAATGGATTCGGACTCCATATTTTTCATGAAGAACTGACCGGGCCGGAATATGCTCAGAGGTATATTGATCTGGTGCAGGAAAAACAGATCGAATATCGGCTGGATACTATGGTACTGGAGATTGGAGCAGACAAAAAAGTCATGGCCATGAACAAGAAGGATGGGTTGTCTATCATCCAGGCAAGAGCGGTGATCCTTGCCATGGGATGCAGGGAACGGCCACGGGGAGCTTTGAATATTCCGGGCTTTCGTCCGGCGGGAATCTATTCCGCGGGAACTGCTCAGAGGCTCATCAATGTGGAAGGAGTCATGCCGGGACATGAGGTGGTGATCCTTGGCTCCGGTGATATTGGTCTGATCATGGCAAGGAGACTTACACTGGAAGGTGCACATGTGAAGCTGGTGGCGGAGCTTATGCCAAAGTCCGGTGGATTACAGAGAAATATTGTCCAGTGTCTGGAAGATTTTGATATTCCATTAAAATTACGGCATACAGTGACTGAAATCCATGGAAAAGAGCGGCTGACCGGTGTGACCCTGGCACAGGTAGATGAGAAGGGAACACCTATAAAGGGAACAGAGGAGGAGATTTCCTGTGATACACTGCTGCTGGCTGTGGGACTGATCCCGGAAAATGAGCTGTCCAGAGAGGCAGGGATTCAGATTGATCCGAAGACGAAAGGACCGGTAGTAAATGAGATGTTGGAGACCAGTCTTGAGGGAGTCTTCGCCTGTGGGAATGTGCTGCATGTTCATGATCTGGTGGATCATGTGTCAGAGGAAGCAGCTCTTGCAGGAATCTATGCGGCGGAATATGTGCGGTCAGGGCAGGTATTTCGGGAAAGTCACAATCCCGGACAGCAGGAGGTGTGATGGATGGAATGTAAGAAATTGATCTGCATCGGCTGCCCGAAAGGCTGTGAATTGACAGTGTTTCTGGATGGAAAACAGGTTACAAAAGTAGAAGGAAATCACTGTAAAAAAGGTGCTGCCTATGGAGAAAAAGAAGTAACAGCTCCGACCAGGATCGTAACGAGCACTGTTCCGGTGCTGGAAGGGGAGATACCGGTAGTTCCGGTAAAGACAGCTTTTGACATACCAAAAGATAAAATTCTGGCCTGTGTGCAGGCTCTGAAGAATGTGAAGGTGACAGCTCCTGTGGAGATCGGAGATGTGATCGTTCATGATATCGTACATACAGGTGTGGATGTAGTCGCAACAAAGAAAATCCGTGTAAATGCAACAAAAAAATACCTTTACAAAGAGCTGTAAGTATGTTAGAGTAACAGGGTATGAAATTCAGCCGTCATTCAGAGTCTGGACACTCCGACCGACCCTTGATGACAGGCGTTTAAAAGTATAGGAGGAAGAAACATGATTTCTAAGGAAAAAAAGCAGGCAATCATTGCAGAGTACGGACGTTGTGAGGGAGACACCGGTTCACCGGAGGTACAGGTAGCTATCCTGACCGCTAGAATCCAGGAGCTTACTGAGCATCTGAAAGTTAACCAGAAAGACCATCATTCCAGAAGAGGTCTTCTGAAAATGGTAGGACAGAGACGTGGTATGCTGGCATATCTGAAAGAGAAAGATATCGAGAGATACCGTGCACTGATCGCAAAATTAGGTCTTAGAAAATAAGAAACCATAGGGCGGAGAATTTCTCCGCCCTGTTTTGAGTGGAAGATAAGTTCCGAGACCACTGAAAAGCGCAGAAATCAGTGCTTTTCTGGTCTTTTCAGTAGTTTCGGTATCTTCCACAAGCAATTCAGAAAGGAGATACAATTATGTACAAAAGTTACACAATGGAGCTGGCAGGCAGAACTCTGAGAGTTGATATCGGTCGTGTTGCAGCTCAGGCAAATGGTGCAGCTTTCATGCACTACGGTGATACAGTTGTTCTGTCTACTGCAACTGCATCTGACAAGCCGAGGGATGGAATTGATTTCTTCCCGTTGAGTGTAGAATATGAAGAGAAAATGTATTCTGTCGGAAAGATTCCGGGAGGATTCAATAAGAGAGAGGGTAAAGCATCCGAAAATGCGATCCTGACATCACGTGTTATTGACCGTCCGATGCGTCCTCTGTTCCCGAAGGATTACAGAAATGATGTAACCCTGAACAATATGGTTATGAGTGTTGACCCGTCCTGCCGTCCGGAGCTGGTGGCTATGCTGGGTGCAGCAATCGCAACCTGCATCTCTGACATTCCGTTTGACGGACCGTGTGCAATGACTCAGGTAGGTATGATCGATGGCGAGTTTGTGATCAACCCGAGCCAGGAGCAGTGGAAGAGCGGCGATCTGAACCTGACCGTTGCATCCACCAGAGAGAAAGTAATCATGATCGAGGCCGGAGCTAATGAGATTCCGGAGGCTAAGATGATCGAAGCAATCTATATGGCTCATGAAGTGAACCAGAAGATCATCACCTTCATTGATACGATTGTAGCTGAAGTTGGAAAACAGAAGCATGAGTATACAAGCTGTGCAGTTCCGGAAGAGCTGTTTGCAGCGATCAAAGAGATCGTTCCGCCAGAAGAGATGGAAAAAGCGGTATTTACCGATGATAAGCAGACTCGTGAGGAGAATATCCGTGTATTGACCGAGAGACTGACTGAGGCATTTGCTGAGAAGGAAGAATGGCTGGCAGTACTGGGAGAGGCTGTATATCAGTACGAGAAGAAGACTGTCCGTAAGATGATCCTCAAAGATCACAAGCGTCCGGATGGACGTGAGATCACCCAGATCCGTCCGCTGGCAGCAGAAGTTGATATTATCCCGAGAGTACATGGTTCTGCAATGTTCACTCGTGGACAGACTCAGATCTGTGACGTGTGTACACTGGCTCCGCTGTCTGAGCAGCAGAAGATCGATGGACTGGATGAGAATGAAGTAAGCAAGAGATATATGCATCATTACAACTTCCCGAGCTACTCTGTAGGCGAGACCAAGCCGTCCAGAGGACCGGGACGTCGTGAGATCGGACATGGCGCACTGGCTGAGAGAGCTCTGATCCCGGTACTGCCGAGTGAGGAAGAGTTCCCGTATACCATCCGCTGTGTATCCGAGACCTTTGAGTCCAACGGATCTACTTCCATGGCTTCTACCTGTGCATCCTGTATGTCCCTGATGTCAGCAGGCGTACCGATCAAGAAGATGGTAGCAGGTATTTCCTGTGGTCTGGTAACCGGCGAGACCGATGATGATTTTGTTCTTCTGACCGATATTCAGGGTCTTGAGGACTTCTTCGGAGATATGGACTTCAAGGTAACCGGTACGACTGACGGTATTACTGCGATCCAGATGGATATCAAGATCCACGGACTGACCAGACCGATCGTTGAGGGTGCTATCGCAAGATGCCGTGAGGCAAGACTGTTCATCATGGATACTTGTATGAAGCCGGCAATCGCTGAGCCGAGAAAAGAAGTTGGTACTTATGCACCGAAGATCATTCAGATGAATATCGATCCGCAGAAGATCGGTGATGTGGTTGGTCAGAGAGGTAAGACCATCAATGCGATCATTGAGCAGACCGGTGTGAAGATCGATATCAATGATGACGGAGCTGTATCCATCTGTGGTACTGACAAAGAGAAGATGGAGAAAGCGAAAGAGCTGATCAATATCATCGTAACTGATTTTGAAGAGGGTCAGGTATTTACCGGTAAAGTTGTCAGCATCAAAGAGTTCGGCGCATTCCTTGAGTTTGCACCGGGCAAAGAGGGAATGGTTCACATTTCCAAGATCGCAAAAGAGCGTATTAACCGCGTAGAGGATGTTCTGACTCTGGGCGATGTAGTCAAAGTTGTCTGCCTTGGCAAGGACAAGATGGGAAGAATCAGCTTCTCTATCAAGGACTGCAAGGAGAACTAATGAAATATTGAACTGCATGTGAAGCAGTTACCCATAAAAGGGCAGTGTTTATGACAAAGTCATAGACACTGCCCTTTTTACATATATTGTAACAATTCAAAGCCATGAAATGAGCAAAAGTCGCTAGATGTCCGGGGGACATCTGATTAGCGAGGACCGTAGTGAAACGGAGACAGCCTCGTAGAGGCGATTTTGCGAATATGGCTCTGAATTGTCATGTGTTTAGGAGTGGGACAACATGCGGAGTGAAGAGATGATAAAACTGCTTCCCTCTGGTCTTAGGGATGTGCTGCAAAAGATGAATCTGGATGTAGCAGGCTTGCAGGAGATCCGTCTGCGGGCAGAACAGCCGGCAGTGATCCTCAGTCATGGAAAAGAGTATGTGTCACAGACGGTGATCCATCGCCGACAGCTGGAAGAAACATTGGCTTATCTTGGCAATTATTCGCTGTATGCCTATGAAGAAGAGATTCGAAGAGGATATCTGTCCCTTCCGGGTGGGCACCGGGTTGGAATTGCAGGAAGAGTGGTGGTGGAGGATGGAAATATCCGTACAATCACGGCGATATCTTCTCTGAATCTTCGGTTTGCTCATCAGATCTTAGGATGTGCAGATGAAGTGATTCCATTCCTGTGGCAGGATGGAGCCTTACAGTCCACACTGATCGTATCACCGCCGGGAAAAGGGAAGACAACCATGCTTCGGGATTGTATCCGACAGATTTCCAATGGAACACTGATCCATCCGGGCATGACTGTAGGACTGGTGGATGAGCGGTCAGAGATTGCAGGGTGCAGTGGTGGAATTCCAGGAAATGATGTGGGAATCCGTACGGATGTGCTGGATGCCTGTCCAAAAGCAAAGGGGCTGATGATGCTGATCCGTTCTATGGCGCCGGAGGTGGTGGCAGCTGATGAGATCGGAAGCCAGGAAGATCTGGAAGCTTTTACCTATGCCATGCGCTGTGGCTGCGTACTGTTTGCGACCGTTCATGGTTCCTCATTCCGGGAACTTCTGGAAAAGCCGGTTCTGAAGGATCTGGTCAGAGAAAGGTTGTTTTCCCGCTACATTTTTCTGAAGAATGGAGAACTTCCCGGACAGGTGGAAGTTATCGTCAACGAGGAGGGAAAGAGACTTTGCTGAAGATCATGGGATGGTGTCTGATCCTGGCGGGAGGCTTAGGATTCGGGGATGCAGCAGCCAGAGAACTGAGAAAGAGAGTTGCACAGCTGGAAGAATTGCAGCGGCTGTTATTGATCCTTCAGGGGGAGATCCGCTGTGTGAGGCTTACGCTGCCAGCGGTCTGTGAGCTCCTGGCAAAGGATGCAAAAGCTCCATTTCAACAGTTTTTTTGGAAGGTATCTGAAGATCTTGGAAAGCGGACAGGACAGACGGCAGGAGAGATCTGGAGCCGGAATCTGAAAGAAATTCAAAAGCTTTTGTTTCTCACAAAAAAGGAACAGCAGGATCTGGAAGAATTTGGACAACTGCTGGGACGGATGGATATGCCCATGCAGTTGAGTGCCATTCAGTTTTATCAGGAGAAAATAATGTTAAGTCTTGCAGAGGCAAAAGCAGCAGCCGACAGCCGACAGAAGCTGTACCGGTATCTGGGAGCGCTGGGTGGAGCAGCATTGGTGCTTGTGATCATGTAGGATTGGATACATGACTATTTTGAACAAGGTGGATATAGGGATGAACGAAGCGTTGTTATTTAAAATTGCGGCAGTAGGAATTCTGGTATCGGTACTGTCACAGGTACTCAAACACAGCGGGAGGGAAGAACAGGCATTTCTGACCAGTCTGGCAGGGCTTCTGCTTGTGCTGTTCTGGATCATTCCCTATGTATACGAGCTGTTTCAGATCATGCAGAAATTATTTACGCTCTGAGGAGGGAGATAAGAATGCTTCGAATCGCTATGATCGGGATCGCAGGCGTGCTGCTGGCATTGCAGGTGAAGGCGTTAAAGCCGGAATATGGAATCTATCTCTGTCTGGCGGTGAGTCTGCTGGTATTTTTACAGATGACAGATCTGCTGGGAATGATTCTTGCCGGACTTCAGACCGTACAGGAAAGTCTGCCCCTGCAGGCCGGATATTTTAAAATTCTGTTGAAAATTATCGGAATCACATATATTGCGGAATTTGCTTCGGATCTGTGTAAGGATGCCGGGTATGCCACCATCGCCGGGCAGATCCAGATGTTTGGCAAGCTGTCAGTGCTGGCGGCAGGAATTCCGGTGCTGACAGCACTTCTGGAGACCATCCGGGGATTCCTGAGCTGATGGAAAATGTGCCCTGAGACTGTTGGTGCTTCGCAAGACGGACAGGGCGTCATAAGAAGTATACATGGGAGGATACATATGGAACAGATCGATCTGTCTGAGATCCAGGAACTTCTGGATGATATTCTGGGCGGCACGGTGGACTTTCAGCAGCTGGTAGAACAGGGAACATCCGGGCAAAGTATCCTTTCCTGGGGTGGGATCCTTCATGATTTCGGGACAATTTTTCTGCAGGAACTGGTCATGCAGAAGAGGCTGTGGGTACATGTCTTATTGCTGGCGGTAGCGTCGGCGGTGCTTCTCCATTTTGCAGAAGTGTTCAAGAACCGGAGCGTATCACAGATCAGTTTTGCCATGATCTACATGATCCTTCTGCTGATTCTGATGGTGTCCTTCCAGAACAGTATGGAGATCGCAAGAGGTGTGCTGCTTGCCATGCGAAATTTTATGACGGTACTGGCGCCGGCGTATTTTCTTGCAATGACGATGACCTCTTATGTGGCTTCGGCAGGGGTGTATTACGAATTTATTCTGTTGCTGGTGTCAGGCCTTCAGCGGGTCCTGGAATTGTTTGTGCTGCCGTGTATTGAGATCTATGTGCTGCTGGTTATGGTGGATCATCTGTCAGGGGAGGAACGGTTAAGTCGTCTGACAGAATTGTTGGAAATGGTGGTGGGCTGGAGTCTGAAAGGAGTGGTGGCTGCAGTCATGGCGTTTCATATGATCCAGGGACTGTTGACTCCGGCGGCGGATGCATTTCGGAAGCTGACCGTCAGCAAAGGAATCGAGATGATCCCGGGGATTGGGGATGCGGGAAGTTCCGTCACAGATATGGTGCTTGGATCAGCTATGTTGATTAAAAATGGAATCGGTGCGGCGGCACTGGTAGTGCTGCTCCTTCTATGCCTGATCCCACTGGCAAAGCTGGGAATCATGATGGCGGCCTATTATCTGCTGGCAGCAGTGCTGCAGCCCATATCAGATGAACGAATCACCGGCTGCCTTGCAGGAGTTGGCTGTGGCATGAAGCTATTATTTCAGACCATATGTATGGTGCTGGTGCTGTTCCTGCTGACTGTGGCATTGACCACGGCTATAACAGGGAGGTGATACATAAGATGGGGGAAGTGACATTTTGCAAAAGAATCAGTCGGGATGGAAGGGAGAGGCAATATGCAGATATTTGTGGATATGGCGAAGACGCTGGCTGTATTCTGCTTACTGGAACAGGTGATCCTGAATCTTCTTCCCTCAGGCATCTATGAACGATATGTAAAATTTTACCTGGGACTGTTGCTGCTGATCTTATTGCTTCAGCCGGTGCTGCAGATATTTCACCTGACCGGACAATTGGACAGCCGGGTATTTACCAGTGCGTATGAATGGGAGGAGCAGGCGGAGACATGGAAGACAGAATGGAAACTGTCAGAGGACTGGCAGGAAAGATAAAAGAAAAATACTGGCCGCCAGGGAAAGACCAGCTGTTGATCCTGGTACTGGTGGGACTTCTGCTGGCAGTCATTGCGATTCCGGTTGAGAAGAAGGGGACTGCTGACGAAATATCCAGAGAGAGGGAGATGAACAGTGGCATGATAGGGAATTCTTCTGGGAGTGGAAATTCATCTGTGGATGACAATCTGGAGAGCGGCATGTCTGATGGAGAAGATGAGCCACTGTCGGATCTGGAAAAATATGAAGCTCAGACGGAGCAGAAGCTGGAAGAACTTCTGTCCACGGTAGATGGTGCAGGCCAGGTGAGGGTTATGCTGACCTGGGAAGGAAGCAGTGAGCGGCAGGTGGAAAAAGATCGGATCAGCAATGCGGACAGTGTGGAGGAAGAGACCATTTATCAGGAAAATGACAGTGGAAAATATCCTTATGTGGTATCCTGGACCAATCCGAAGGTGACAGGAGTACTGGTGATCGCTGAAGGTGGTGGCAATACAAAAGTGAAAGCAGAGATATTAGAGGCCGTGCAGGCATTATTTGGAATTGAGCCTCATAAGATTAAAATAATGAAAATGGGAGAAGGAGGCAACATTGTTGAAAAAAATTAAAAAACCTGTTTTTAAGAAAAATCAGATCATTGTTACAGCACTGGCAGCTATGATCGCTGTGGCAGGATATCTGAATTATGCAGGCACATCCTTTGATAGCAGTATGCTGACAGCCGGAAGTGATTCGGTGTCTGAAAGTGATGATTCTGATATGACAGCCGATATTTCTGCAGAGGACATCTATGCACAGACCGGGGAAGAAGAGGAAACGGATATTGCCAGCCTGGATGAAGATTATGAGGAGACGGCATCTGCAGATGACAGTGTCGGGGAGACTGTCATGGCCAGCAGTACAGGAGGAAGTACGGTAGTGGCAGAAGCCAAAGTGACCAGAGAGCAGACCCGCTCCCGCAATAAAGAGATTCTTATGGAGGTCATCAACAGCACGAATATCAGTGATTCTGAGAAGCAGGATGCCATTAATGAGATGGTATCCATGACAGATGCCGCAGAGAAGGAACTGGCGGCAGAGACCTTATTGTCGGCACAGGGATTTGAAGATGTGGTCGTCAGTATCAGTGATTCCGGCGCAGATGTAGTGGTCAGCAGTACCCAGGTCAGTGATGCCAAACGGGCACAGATCGAGGATATCGTGAAACGAAAAACCGGGATCGAAGCTGCCAATATTACCATTACACCGGTGCAGGCAGCAGAGTAAATTTTTCGGGGAAATCTACAACAGCCCGGAGAAGTTTACAAAAATTGTAATAGCCCCGGATGATAGAATAAAAGATCGTATATACAACAGCCCGCGAAGTCAGCATAAAAGCTCGTATGACGTGTATCGGACAAAACTGGCCCGCTATATTGTCTGGATTCGTACACGAAACGTGTACGCTCCCGACAATACACCGAACCAGTTTGTTCGCTCCAATTCATACGAGCTTTTATTCACATGCTCCGGGCTATCGTAGAGTAAGAAGCTTTTATTCACACACTCCGGGGCTGTCATGGATTTTTCGAAAATCTGTTGACAAATCGTTTGTATGGAATTATTATTGTATTAAATAAAAAATACAATAAAGAAAGGAGTACAGCATATGGAATGGAAATTGGATGACAGCAGACCAATCTGGATGCAGTTGGAAGAGCAGCTGACCAGGCGGATCCTGTCTGGATGGTATAAACCTGGAGAAAAACTTCCAACGGTGCGTGACCTGGCTGCAGAAGCAGGCGTGAATCCCAATACCATGCAGCGGGCATTGGCCGCGTTGGATGGGGAAGGCTTAAGTATACCGAATCGGACGATCGGGAGAACCGTGACGGAAGATGAAGGTGTGCTGGAAGCCATGCGATCCAGACTTGCAGGAAATATTATCGATCAGTTCTTTGAGGCAACCGCAGAGCTTGGCTATAGCAAAGAACAGGCAGTACAACTTTTGGAAAGGAGCATGAAAGAATGAGTGAGATATTGATACAGTGTCAGGATCTGCACAAGAGATACGGCAGAAAAGAAGCTCTTTGCGGTGTGAATCTGAGACTGGAAAGTGGAAAGATCGTGGGTCTGTTAGGACCAAATGGATCCGGTAAGACAACTTTGATCAAGATCCTGAACGGACTTTTGAAGCCGGATCAGGGAATGGTGACCATTGACGGGGAGGAGCCGGGCATACATACCAAATCAGTGATCAGTTACCTTCCGGACAAGCCTTATTTTGCAGACTGGATGAAGATTACAGATCTGCTGGAGCTGTTTGAAGATTTTTATGAGGATTTTGACCGGGCACGGGCGGAAAAGATGTGTCAGGAACTGGGAATTGATACCAAGTTGAAGATGAAGACCCTGTCAAAAGGAAATAAAGAGAAAGTTCAGTTGGTACTGGTCATGAGCAGACAGGCAAAACTGTATCTTCTCGACGAGCCCATCGCCGGTGTGGACCCGGCAGCCAGAGATTTTATTCTGTCAACCATTTTGAATAATTACAATCCGGACGGCACAGTACTGATCTCTACCCATCTGATCGCAGATGTGGAGCGGGTGCTGGATGAAGTCGTATTTTTAAAGGACGGACAGATTGTTCGCCAGGAACAGGTGGATGATATCCGCGAAAAAGAAGGCATGTCCGTAGATGAACTGTTCCGACAGGAATTCCGGGCAGTACCCTTTGAGGGAGGTGAGTGGAATGTTAAGTAAGCTGGTGAAATATGATATCAAATCTCTGATCCGTGTGTTTATTCCAATCTGGATCGTAGCTCCGATCGTGGCAGTGATGCTCAGCGGTGCGATTCATCTGATCTCCGTTTCAGACGGACCGCTTATGAATCTGTTCTCCGAATATGTAGGTCCGATCCTGCTTGGAATTCTCACTATTTTATTTGTGGCAGTGATCGTAGGTATGATGATCATGACACTGATCCTGGTGATCCGAAGATTCTGGAACGGTCTTCTGAAAGAAGAAGGTTATCTGGCATTTACCCTTCCGGTGGAAGTATGGCAGCTCATCGTATCCAAGGTGATTGTGGCGGCCATTGTAAATCTGATCAGTGGTCTGATTGCGGCACTTTCCTGCCTGATCCTGTTTCTTGGCATCTCCAAGGAGATCTTTTACAGTATGGGATATACGTTCAGTGTAATATGGAGATCAATGACAGGAGAGCTTGGTGCTTACACAGGTGTTCTGATCGTGCTTGGAATCCTGTTCCTGATCGTCACAAGCATCTGCGGAACCTATATGCTCTATGCATCTATGTCTCTGGGTCAATTGATGGAGGATCATCGGGTAGCAGGATCATTTCTGGCTTATATTGGCTTAAATATGGCTGTGAGTACCATCACTAATATCGGCACCATGATCGTCACGAACATATTACCGGATAATCTGGTGAATATCACGGCGGGTAATGCAGGATTGATCATCACCCTGTATATGCTGATTATGCTGGTGATAAATGGAATACAGTTAGCTGTATACCATGTGATCACGGAGTATGTGTTGACCAACAAACTGAATCTGGAGTAATGCTTGTATCCATTTCTGAAAATCAGTATAATACACTTATGCGAGAGTTTTCAGCCAGTTTAATACATCGAGAAGACTTGGCATGACATGAAAGGCAAGTGTGCGGATCTCATCTGTCGGCTGTACCTGGTCAGGAACCATGATCGGAGTCATGCCTGCGCAGTGAGCAGAACGGATGCCGTTAAAAGAATCCTCAATGGCAATGGACTTTGTGGGGTCTGCGTTAAGAATCTCGCAGGCCTTCAGAAAAATATCAGGAGCTGGTTTACTGTGTTCCACCATATCTCCGCAGACCAGTGTCTGAAAATAGGGAAGAAGTCCGGCAGTGCCGATCTCATCACGCACCAGATGCTGGGCCGTGGAGGAGGCAAGACCGACTTTGATGTCCTGTTCCTGAAGATAGCTTAACAGTTCACGAACGCCGGGTTTGGTAGGAAGTGGTACACCCTTATAGTGAGTATTAAAAAGCTCAGTCACTTCCGCACGATACGGATCAAAGGGAAAATCTGCACCGTAATTTTCCAGAAATATTTCCCGAGTGCGTACACGATTGGTACCAAGACATTGAATGCAAGTGTGTTCTACATTTGGGATATTGTGTTTTTTAGCTACTTCTTTCCAGAATTCGATGACCAGACGTTCTGTATCGAAGATAACGCCGTCCATGTCAAAAACAACTGCCTGATATTGCATAGATGTTATACTCCTTTTTTCTTATGGTTGATCGTATACAGGGATTGTACCATATCTGACAGGGAAAAGGGAACTCAGAAAGGAAAGATACCATGGATTTATTTGACTATATGAGAACTAATACCATGAAATCCGAAGCGCCGCTGGCATCGCGTATGCGGCCGGAGACACTGGAAGAGATCGTGGGACAGCAGCATATTATAGGAAAGGACAAGCTGCTATATCGTGCGATCCGGGCAGATAAGCTGGGATCCGTAATCTTTTATGGCCCGCCCGGAACCGGCAAGACTACCATTGCAAAGGTGATCGCCCACACAACGAAGGCAGAGTTTACCCAGATCAATGCTACGGTGGCAGGTAAAAAGGATATGGAGGATGTGGTGCGTCAGGCAAAGGACAATCTGGGCATGTACGGCAAACACACGATCCTGTTTGTAGATGAGATCCACCGGTTTAATAAGAGTCAGCAGGATTATCTGCTTCCTTTTGTGGAGGACGGTACATTGATCCTGATTGGTGCTACCACCGAAAATCCGTATTTTGAAGTAAATGGCGCATTATTGTCCCGGTCGATTGTCTTTGAACTGAAAGCACTGGAACCTGCGGATATCAAGCAGCTTCTGAAGCGTGCACTTACTGACATGGAAAAGGGCATGGGTGCCTACCAGGCGGTGGCAGATGAGGATGCGTTGGATTTTCTGGCAGATATTGCCGGAGGAGATGCAAGAAATGCGTTAAATGCGCTGGAGCTTGGAATTCTGACTACAGAGAAAAGTGAGGATGGAAAGATCCACATTACGCTGGAGGTGGCATCTCAGTGTATTCAGAAAAAAGTGGTCCGCTATGACAAAGGCGGAGATAATCATTATGATACGATCTCGGCATTTATCAAGAGTATGAGGGGATCGGATCCGGATGCGGCGGTCTTTTATCTGGCGAAAATGCTGTATGCCGGGGAAGATATTAAATTTATTGCCCGCAGGATCATGATCTGCGCATCGGAGGATGTGGGAAATGCAGATCCACAGGCCATTCAGGTGGCGGTGGCAGCAGCTCAGGCAGTGGAGCGGATCGGTATGCCGGAAGCACAGATCATCTTGTCCCAGGCCGCTTCTTATGTGGCAGGTGCGCCTAAGAGCAATGCAGCCTGCAATGCAATCTTTGATGCCATGGCAGCGGTGAAGTCTACTACGACCACCGTTCCGGTTCATCTGCAGGATAAGCATTATGGTGGTGCAGAAAAGCTGGGACATGGCATCGGCTATAAGTATGCTCATGATTATCCAGAGCATTATGTGAAGCAGCAGTATCTGCCAGATGAACTGGTGGGACAGACATTCTACCATCCCACGGACATTGGTTATGAGAAGGTGATCGGTGATCGGCTTAAACGGCTGAGGGAGAGGGATCAGTGATCCGATTTCGCAGAATCCCGCATTCTGGCGGAAGTTTGATCGACTGATATTGCCATAGAATTTTCTCCAGCTCGTAGATGGCCGGTGTGAGAAATTTGTTTTTATGGTAGACCAGCTTAAAGGTGCGGTTCCATTCCAGATCTTCGTTGTGGAAGATTCGAAGTCGTTGGTGTCGGATCTCATGAGGCATGAGTCGCAGAGACATAACGGACAGCACTTTATTATAGAGAACCGCATTTAAAATGGTACGGGGGCAGTTGGCTTCCCAGGTGACTTTAAGAAGAAGCTTATGCTTATCAGCATAATTCTCAAAAAGCTGCCGGGTGCCGCTGCCTTTTTCGCGCATAGCAAAGGACTGACCGTTCAATTCATCGGAAAAGATCAGGCTGCGCTCATAAAATGGGTGGTGTTTTCCGGCGGCAAGAACCAGACAATCATCAATAATGGGGATCACTACCAGATCCGGAGATTGGATTTCGCCTTCTACTACCGCAGCATCCAGCTCAGATTTTAATAGTTTCTGTTCAATCTCTAAGGTATTGCTTACATAGGAATGGACTTCCAGACCGGGGGTGGATTCTTCCAGTTTCAGCATAACAGTGGGAGTCAGACAGGTTCCGACGGTCAGTGTGCTTCCAAGCTTCAGAATGGAAGTCTGCCCCTGGTTTAACATCAGTTCTTCCACTTCTGTGAACCGGTTCACAAGTTCCCTGGCCTGGGGGAGCAGAAGTGTTCCACGGTCACTCAGGTATAGTTTCTTCCCTAACCGTTCAAACAGTAATCCATTGTAATGCTTTTCCAACTCCCGGATCGCCTGACTGATCGTTGGCTGAGAAAGATATAAGTGTTCCGCAGCAGCACTCATGGTGCCATATTCGGCAACTGCAAGAAAAATCGTAAGATGACGGATCGTCATGGAAAACCTCCTCGATATATAGGTAAAACCTATTGTTTTTATAAAATATTATCATTTTTCAAATAGATAGGCAAGTGATATGATAGAGACAATATGTGAGCCGGAATCATAAGATGCGGCGAAATGAATATACAAAGCAGATAAAGGAGGACAAGCATGGCAGCATTAACCATCAGCAAAGAGGAAGAGCAGCGCCTGAAGGGTCTGGGATTTCTGAATAACAAGGGAACGGATAACTTTTCCGCCCGTGTGATCACTGTGAACGGAAAGGTGACTGTGGCACAGCACAGATGCCTGGCAGACGCCGCAGAAAAATTTGGAAACGGTAATCTGACATTTACCACCAGACTGACTGTGGAGGTGCAGGGCATTCCTTATGAAAATATCGAAGCATTCCGTGAGTTTATCGCAAAAGAAGGACTGACCACCGGAGGAACCGGTCCGAAGGTAAGACCGATCGTGTCCTGTAAGGGAACCACCTGTCAGTATGGTCTGCTGGATTCCTTTGGTATCTCTGAGGAGATCCATTATCGTTTTTATGTGGCTTATCATGACATCAAATTGCCGCATAAATTCAAGATTGCAGTGGGTGGATGTCCGAATAACTGTGTAAAACCGAACCTGAATGATCTGGGAATCATCGGTCAGAGAATCCCGGAATTTCATAAAGAGCTTTGCAAGGGCTGTAAAAAATGCGCTATTGAGGAAGCCTGTCCGATTGGTGCGTCAAAGGTGATCGATGGTGTTCTGGTAAGAGATGAGGAGAAATGTAACCATTGCGGTCGCTGCATTGGACATTGCCGTTTTGATTCTATCGTGGATGGTCAGTATGGATTTAAAATCTATATCGGCGGACGCTGGGGAAAACAGGTGTCCCAGGGACGTGCACTTGGCAAGATCTTTACCAGCAAGGATGAGGCACTGAACGTGATCGAGAAAGCAATCCTTCTGTATCGTGACCAGGGCTATGTGGGTGAGCGTTTTGCCAATACCATCGAGCGGCTTGGCTTTGAAAATGTGGAAAAGCAGCTTCTCTCTGATGAGATTCTGGATAGAAAAGAAGAGATCCTGACAGCAGAGCTGAAAACCAAATAAAATGGGATGGAATTCCATCTTGCAACCATAGAATCAACATGATATAATCCTATATTAGTGATGACGAAGATGACATTTCAAATAATTTTGCAATGTCATCTTTTTTCCATTATGTAAACTACAAGAGGGAAGCGAGGAAATACTCATGAAAGAAAAGAAGAAAATGTCGCTGGCCATGCAGATCTTTATTGCACTGGTACTGGCCATTATTGCAGGTCTGCTGATGCAGAATTATGCAGATTTTGCAACCAACTATATTAAACCGTTCGGAACGATCTTCCTGAACCTGATCAAATTTATTGTGTGCCCGATTGTTCTGTTCTCCATCATGTGTGGTATCATTTCCATGAGTGATATCAGGAAAGTCGGATCTATCGGACTGAAAACCGTTGTCTTTTATCTGTGCACTACTGCATTTGCCGTAACCATCGGACTGGTTGGCGGTAATCTGTTCAAGGGAATGTTCCCGGTGGTTGCAACCACGGATCTGTCCTATGAGGCTGCAGAGGCAACCTCCTTTATGGATACGCTGGTAAATATTTTTCCGTCCAACTTCATCTCTCCAATGGTAGAGGCGAATATGCTTCAGGTCATCGTGATGGCTATTATTCTTGGTTTTGCCATTATTCTGGTGGGTGAGAAAAATGTCCGTGTGGTAAATGCATTTAACGATCTGAATGAGATCTTTATGAAATGTATGGAAATGATCCTGAAGTTATCACCGATCGGTGTGTTCTGCCTGCTGTGCCCGGTTATTGCATCCAATGGTCCGACCATCATCGGTTCTCTGGCTATGGTACTGCTGGCTGCTTATATCTGTTATTTTGTACATGCAGTGGTTGTTTACTCTCTGACAGTCAGCACACTGGGCGGCATGAGTCCTGTGAAATTCTTCAAAGGAATGATGCCGGCGATCATGTTTGCATTTTCCAGTGCATCTTCTGTGGGAACTCTGCCGATCAACTTAAGCTGTACCGAGAAGCTTGGTGCAAAACGTGAGATCGCTTCCTTCGTTCTTCCGCTGGGAGCAACTATCAACATGGATGGTACTGCTATCTATCAGGGCGTATGTGCGATTTTTATCGCATCCTGCTATGGTATTCAGCTGACTCTGCCGCAGATGCTGACCATTGTCCTAACCGCAACTTTGGCTTCCATCGGAACCGCAGGTGTACCGGGAGCAGGTATGGTTATGCTGGCAATGGTACTGACCTCTGTTGGACTTCCAATCGATGGTATCGCGCTGGTAGCAGGTGTTGACCGTATCTTCGATATGGGTCGGACAACCGTTAATATTACCGGTGATGCAGCTTGTACCATGGTCGTATCCAATATGGAAGCAAAAAAAGAAGTACGCAAAGCAAATAAATAGTGAGCAGTAAATTATTGGGGAGTAAAATCATTTTGAATGATTTTACTCCTCTTAATTTTTGGGTATAGCATAAATTTATTTATGCAGTTACGATCCAGGTATTATAGCCCATCCGCTTCAGCTCCTGCTCCAGATCGATGGCATTCTGCAGGTTATAAAAAGCGCCCACCTGTACCCGGTAGAGAGGACGGTCAACTGGTTTTTCCGCAGCAGGCTGACCGTCAGAAGCTTCATTCTCAGTGGCAGTCAGCGTATCCATAATGCCATCGGCGATAGCCTGGGCGATCTCGTCGAGGCGGGTGTCAAAGAGCTTATTGTCTTCAGCATTGTCGATAAATCCAACTTCTACAAGGATCGCAGGCATCTTTGTCCGGCGAAGTACTGCCAGATTCGGCCGTGCCTCCACGTTAATATTCCGGAAGCCTACGCCTTCCAGATTCTTATTGATGGCCTCTGCCATGGTGAGTTTCTGCCCATTTAAGTCATAGACCAGAGACTGGACACCATGGTAGCTGCCTGGAACCTCACTCATATTCCGATGAATGGAGATAAAGAGATCCGCATCTGTATCGTTGGCAAGCTGGGCTTTCTGAATCACCGACTGATTGATATTTCCAGTTCTGGTATAGTCCACATCATATCCGCTGCGGGAGAGAATTTCGCCCACTGCCATGGCAAGACGGAGCGTATCATCACTTTCACGGCGGCCATTATAGACAGCACCGGGATCACTGAGTCCATTATGTCCGGCATCGATCACAATTTTTGTTGCCATAGAATGCACAAACCTTTCCAGGCTTTTTTATAAACTATGAAACTGCCTACAAAGTTGTGACTTGAGTAATCATTTCACTGAAGGAAGGATGAGGGCGGATCACAGAGGCCATTTCTTCCAGAGTGAGTTTTTGAGCAATGGCAACGGCAAATTCGCTGATCATATCTGTAGCCCGGGCGCAGAGAAGCTGGGCACCGATGATCACATGGGTTTCTTCCAGATAGATTACCTTCATGAAGCCGCGTTCCTGAAGGGATAATACAGATTTTCCGTTGGCAGAGCTTAAGATCTTGTGGCTCTTAGCAGCAAGTCCCTGTTCCTTTGCCTGATCCAGTGTCAGTCCGACAGATGCGATCTCAGGAGTAGCATAGATGCAGGATGGAACGAGATCAAGAATCGGATCAACTGACCGAGAGACAGAACAACTATTTGTATCGGATGTGGATCTGGCAGCGATGTGATGGACCGCATGGAGTCCCTGAGCAGTAGCAGCATGTGCCAGTTGCAGCTTTCCGTTTACATCGCCGATAGCATAGATGCCGGAAATGCTGGTCTGAAAATGTTCATCAGTCAGGATCCGTCCTCGTTCCATGGAAGGAGCAAGGCCATCAGCAAACAGACCGGCTGAATAAGGTTTTCGACCGGTAGCGATCAGAACAGCCTGAGCTGTGCAGGTGCAGACCGTATCTTTTTCCGTGTAGGTGCATAAGATGCCATCTTCGGTGGATTCAAAAATTCTGAAAATTATGAAAGGAAGTCAGGGACTGGATTTTTTTTCATAGATAAGGTATGATGGGCAGAGATTTATGTTACAGACCCATTCAGGAGGCAGAAGAGATGAATACGGAAAAGAACAGACAGGCATTGGGGATTATTATGACTTTGACAGGTGCTGTATTCTGGGGATTGTGCGGAAGCTGTGGCCAGTATTTGTTTCAATATAAAGAAGTGACATCGGACTGGCTGGTACCGATCCGACTGACCGGAGCCGGGGCATTGATTCTGCTTCTGTTATTCATCAAAGACAGAGAAAATGTATTTGCCATGTGGAGAGAAGCGCGGGGGCGGCGGGACATTCTGATCTTTGCGCTCATTGGCATGATGCTTTGTCAATACGGATATTTCACAACGATCCAGTATTCCAACGCAGGAACAGCCACGGTGCTGCAGTACACAGGACCGGCCATGATCCTTGTGTATCTGTGTATTCGGAACCGCAGAAGACCGAAAATATATGAGGTGGTTGCATTGTTCTGTTCTATGTTCGGAACATTTATTCTGGCAACCCATGGAAATCCGTCAGAACTGGCAATTCTGCCACAGGCATTGTTCTGGGGAATGGTGGCGGCGGTAGCACTGGTTGTTTACACGTTGCAGCCTGCATATTTGATGAAAAAATATACGACACTTCTAACCATCGGATGGGGTATGTTTATCGGCGGTCTGGCATTGACAGTGCTGCGGCAGCCATGGAAGATCCATCCTGTTGTGGATGGGGAGACCATTCTGGCACTGGCAGTCATCATTTTGCTGGGAACAATCCTGGCATTTTACTGCTACCTGACAGGTGTGCAGATGGTAGGAGCAACCAATGCGAGCATGCTTGCGTGTGTAGAGCCTGTGGCAGCAACGGTGATCTCTGTGCTGTGGCTGAAAGTAGAGTTTCAGATGATTGACCTGATTGGATTTGTATTTGTATTATCCACCGTGTTTATTGTATCATTAAACCAGAAAAAGGACCAAAATTCATAGAAAAGAGGATAGAAGATGGATCAACAGACAAAATTTAAGACAGCATTGGCGGCGCTGGCAGCCAGTGCAGAGACAAAAGACAGGAAACTTACTAAAGCAGATGTGAAGGAATTTCTGGAGGATATGGATCTTGGCGAAGAGCAGATGAAACTGGTGTATGCTTATCTGGCTTCCAAGCATATTCATGTGGAGGGAGCAGAACTTCCCAAGGTGGAGGATACACCTTATTCCCAGGAAGAACAGGAATTTTTGAAGCAGTATGAAAAGGATCGGAAGGCTTTTCGACAGTGTGCGGAAGAAGAAAAAGCTGGATTGTTTGCGAAAGCAGCAGATGGTGATGTGCAGGCAAAACATCGCCTGGCTGAGCATTATATGAATTGGGTGCTGGAGATCGCGGAAGACTATGCTCATCGGGGAATGATGATCCAGGATCTGATCCAGGAAGGAAATATCGGATTGCTGATCGGACTGGACACATTGGGACTTATGGAAGAAGGACTGACTTCTGAGGAACATCTGGAAAAGGAGATCCGCCATGCGATCCGTTCTGCTCTGGATGAGCAGGAGGGAGAGAAGAGCACCGGTGACGAGATTACAGAGAAGCTGAACAAGATGGCAGATGCTATAAGTGAGCTGACCGAGGATCTGGGCAGACAGGTATCTCCGGATGAACTGTCCCTTTATCTGGATATGTCTCTGGAAGAGATCGAGGATCTGTTGCGGATCGCAGGAGAGACCATTGAAGTGGCCGACTCCCCGAAGGCATAAAGCGATGGAGAATGTGATGGAACGGGAAGAAAAGATGCAGTTTGCGGTGCTGATCGATGCGGAAAATGTCAGCGCCAGATATGTACAGGTGATTTTTGACGAGCTGGAGAAATATGGATTTGCTTCCTGCCGGAGGATCTACGGCAACTGGTCCAAAGAGTCTGGCTGGAAGGAAAATATTCTGCTGGAGTATTCGGTGACACCGATTCAACAGTTTTCCTACACATCCGGCAAAAACAGCACGGATATGGCTATGGTTATTGATGCTATGGATCTGCTTTACCAGAATAAGGTGGACGGATTCTGTCTGGTAACCAGTGACAGTGACTTTACCAGACTGGCCATGCGGCTCAGGGAAGAGAAGAAGTATGTGCTTGGTATGGGAGAATCCAAGACGCCGCTTGCGCTGACCAGGGCTTGCAACAAATTTGTCCATCTGAATCTGATCAATGATGCAGGCAAGGATAACAGTCATGTATCCACATCCCAGACAGGTTCAGGTGGAGATGATAGTGTCACCAGCATTGAAAATGTGGAAAATGCGATTCTATCTCTCTTGAATGAGGTTGGAGGAGAAGTAGACCTGGCGTTGGTGGGACAGCGGCTGTCTGATAAGTTTCCGGACTTTGATGTGCGAAATTATGGGTATTCCAAGTTGAGTGTCTTTTTGACGCAGGAACTGCCTATCCTTCGGGTACACCGGGAAAATAACAATTACCGGGTTGGTAAGATGGAGAAAGTTTCCAGAGAAAAGATTGAAAAAGAGATTCTCTCAATCATTCAGAAAAATGGGGGAACGGTGGATAATCTTGCCATGATCAATGAAGAACTGAAGAACCGGTATAATGGATTTGACTTGAAGGACTACGGTTATAGCCGGGTATCTGGTTTCCTGAGAAGTATCAAAGGACTCAGTGTAGACGGAAATGTAGTAAGAATTAAAAAATAACCAGAGATTATGAAATAAAAGCGAGCGCGGGAATCGTATGAGCTCGTATGCAGTGAATAAGACAGCCACACACGATTTATACGCCTTATACGGACACATATGTCCGCATAAGGCGTACAAATCATGCGCAGCTGTATTCTTCAATGCATAGCAGCGCAGCATACTGATTCCCACACTCGCTTTTATTACATTTCCAGTTATATACTTGAAGTTTTTACTGCACCTCCGGAACTACGATCTTACCCGCAACTGCACAGGCTGCAGCAGTGACTGGGGAAGCGAGGAAAATCTCCACTTTCGAGGTTCCCATACGTCCCAGGAAGTTACGGTTATTGGTGGCTACCACACGCTCGCCATCGGTCAGAATACCGCCAGTACGGCCGCAGCACAGACCGCAGCTTGGGTGAGTGATCATGGCACCGGCTTCTGCCAGTGTAAGAAGTGTTCCGTCTGCCAGAGCCTGCTCGTAGATCTTACGGCTGGCAGGAGTCACGATCAATTTGGTGAACGGAGCCACTTTTTTGCCTTTCAGTACAGCGGCTGCGCGCTGAAGATCCTCCAGACGGCCATTGGTACAGGAACCAATAAACACCTGATCAATGGAAGTGCCAATAAGCTCGCTGACTGGATGGATGTTGTCCACCTGAGACGGGCAGGCAAGTACCGGTACGAAATCCTCTGCATTGTAGTGGATGGTGCGGACATATTCAGCGTCCGAATCACCAACCAGAGAACGTTCAGCATCGGTAAGCTCGATCTGGCAGTATTCTGCGGTCTTCTCATCCGGTGTGAACAGGGCACATTTTGCTCCTGCCTCGATAGCCATATTTGACATAGTCATACGGCTGGCAACACTCATATTTTTCACAGTATCACCGGAAAACTCCAGAGCCTGATAGGTTGCACCGTCTGCGCGGAGATCTCCGATCAAAGTCAGGATGATATCTTTGGAAGTTACATTGGAAGGAAGCTTTCCTTCAATCACCACTTTGATGGTCTGCGGTACTTTGATCCACATGGTGCCGGTTCCAAGAATACTTGCCATCTCGGTGTAACCGATACCGGAAGAAAAAGCGCCCACACAGCCGTATGTGGTGGTGTGGCTGTCGGTTCCGAATACAATATTTCCTGGCTTTACATACAGGGCTTCAGTCATAAGCTGATGGCAGATGCCATCGCTTCTGTGTACATGTTTCATGCCGTATTTCTCGGTAAATGCATTTCCAACATGAAAATGTCTGGTGTCATCCACCTGGCTGGCAGGAACCAGATGATCATAGATCAGAACAACCTTGTCTGGATCCCACAGCTTCTTGAATCCCATTTCTTCAAACTTTTCAGCTACAAACGGAATAAAGATGTCGTGGATCATGACGCGGTCCACATTTACAGTTACAATGTCGCCAGGGCGAACAGCGTGGCCCACATTGCGGCTTACAATTTTTTCAATAATAGTCTGTCCCATCTGCTAGTCCTCCAGTCCGTTCAGCTGGCGCATGGCTTTTACCAGTCCGCCTGCATTGATAATGTCCATCAGGTTCTGTGGAAGAGATGCGATCGGGTACTCTTTTCCATCGCAGACAACTTTTTCTCCAACGGTAACCTCGATCTTTTCACCTTCGGTCACTACATCGCGAAGATCGGGGTTCTCAATGAGCAGAAGCCCGTTGTTGATGGAATTGCGGAAGAAGATCCGGGCAAAGGATCTGGCGATCACGCAGCGGATACCCAGTGCCTTGATGATCTCCGGCGCCTGTTCTCTGGAAGAACCACAGCCGAAATTCTTGCCGGCTACGATGATATCGCCAGGCTTGATCTGGGATGCGAGTTCCGGGCGGAGCGGAGAAAATGCGTAAGGGGTCATGTCCTGCACTGTTTTCAATGCCAGGTACTCGGTGGGAATGATGATGTCAGTATCAATATCATCGCCCAGAACCCATACTTTTCCAGTAAATGTTTCACTCATATATGAAGTCTCCTTTTATGTGTCGTTAAATATTCATTCAGAGTCGTAATTGTCCGGTGCAAATTAGTCCAGCATATCTGCAGTCGCGATTTCTCCTTTGATAGCGGATGCGGTAACTGTAGCGGCACTTGCCAGATAGACGAAGGAATCACGGTGTCCTGCACGCCCCTTGAAATTACGGGTGCCGGTACTGATCAAAGTCTCTCCTTCTCCGATGACACCCTGGCAGCTTCCCCAGCATACACTGCAGTTGGGGTTCATAACAATGGCTCCGGATTCCATGAAGATCTGGAGCAGCCCTTCTTTTAAGGCTTCTTTATAAACGGCCTGACTGGCAGGAACCACCAGAAAACGGACCAGAGGATGCACTTTTCTGCCTTTTAAGAGAGCAGCTCCCACACGGAGATCCTCGATACGTCCGTTGTTGCAGGAACCTAAGAATGCTTCATCGATCTTGATGCCGGCAGCTTCTCTGGCAGGGCATACATTATCCACAAAATGAGGTTTTGCCACAATAGGAGTGATGGTAGACAGGTCAATATCATAAGTGGCTGCAAAGACAGCATCCTCATCGCTGACAAAGCATGCTTTCGGCTCGCGGCTATGTTCATGAAGATAATCAAGAGCAATATCATCCACTTCCATAAGAGCAGTCTTGGCACCGGCTTCCACACAGAGGTTGCAGATGGCAATACGGTCACTCATGGTCAGTGTTTTTAAGCCTTCACCTGCAAATTCCATAGCTTTGTAGTTGGCTCCGTTGGCACCAATCTTACCGATGATGGTAAGGATCAGATCTCTGGCATAGACACCTTCCGGCAGCTTTCCGGTCAGGTTAAAACACAGAGTCTCCGGAACCAGAACCCAGGATTTACCGGTGACCATGGCATAGAGGTAGTCAGTACATCCAACACCGGTACCAAATGCACCCAGTGCACCATAAGCGCAGGTGTGGCTGTCAGCACCGAAGATCAGCTCACCGGGGCATACATGATTCTCCATCATGATCTGATGGCAGACACCTTGTCCCTCATAGAAGGTAATGCCGTGTTCTTTGGCAAAATCACGCATTTTTTTCTGGGAAGCAGCAGTCTTTGGGCTGTCAGACGGAACGTTGTGATCCACGATCCAGACCAGCTTGCTCACATCGGCAATGTGTGGATGCTTTAATTTTGTATTGTACATATCAATGGTCAGATGTGTGGTTCCGTCGTTGCTCATGAGGCGATCCACTTCTACGGTATGAATATCACCCGGGCGAACGGATTCCACACCAGCAGCCCGTGCAATAATTTTCTCAGCAATGGTCATTCCCATATTAGTCTTCCTCCTTATTCAATGATGCGATCAGGCCACCCTGATCCAGAATGTTCTGCATGTATGGCGGAAGCTTGGTGCAGACAAATTCCTGCCCGTTTACGGAAGCAATGCCGTCTGTCAGGGACAGCTCCATCTGGTCACCGTCCTCGATGTGGTCATACAGGTCTTTGCAGACAATGACCGGAAGACCGATGTTGATGGAGTTGCGGTAAAAAATACGTGCAAATGATTTTGCAATCACAGCGCGTACACCTAAAGCTTTTAAGACACTTGGAGCCTGCTCTCTGGAAGAACCGCAGCCGAAATTCTCAGCAGCGACTACAAAATCGCCGGGTTTTACTTTGGATGCAAAATCCGGATCGAGAGACTCGAAGGTATGTGTTTTCATTTCGTCGATCGTCGGGAAAAGCAGATACTGAGATGCAATGATCTGGTCGGTATCCACATCCGTGTGAAATTTGAATATTGTTCCCATTTCTGGAAATCCTCCTTGATGTATAGGTATTTGTCTGGTGTTTGCGAATGACACTGGTCAGACATATTTATAAAAAGCGGACAACTGAGCATTCAGCAGTCCGCTTTTTTGACGTAAATTATTCTTCTTTGGTATCTTCAGCAGCAGGCGGATCCGGAAGATAAATGTGCACATTTTTGATCCGGTTCTTTTCCACAGAATCAACCACGAGGCGGATGCCGTTTTCTGTAGTGACTTCATCACCGACTTCAGGGAGACGGTCAAGAAGTTCAATAATAATACCGCCGACGGAGTCGTAATCTTCGGATTCCAGAGAAAGTCCTTTTTCCTCCAGATCCAGTGCATCGTTCAGGTCATCCAGATTCATGGCTCCTGCAACAATGTATTCCTGATCAGAGAGACGGGTGACAAGCTGTTCCTCATCCTCGTCATACTCATCACGGATGTCGCCAACGATCTCTTCCAGAAGATCCTCGATGGTGACCATTCCGGCTGTAACGCCGTATTCATCCAATACGATTGCCATATTGGTAGAACTTTTCCGCATCTCAAAGAGAAGGTCGGAAGTTTTTTTATGTTCATGTGTGAAAAGTACACTTCGCAGGACATTTCTTGCATTAAAATGTTCTTTGTCATCGTAGATCAGCAGGTCTTTTACATTGATCATTCCAATCACGTTATCTGTGCTGTCTTCGTAGACTGGATAACGGGTGTATTTATCCTCGCTGTACAGATCGATGACTTCCTGATAGGTATAATTCACATTCATAAAACTCATGTCCACTTTGGGAACCATGATGTCCTTTGCGGTGGCGTCTCCAAAATCAAAAACATTGTTGATCATGTCGCGTTCTTCTGGCTCGATTACGCCGTCCTCGTGGCTGACATCCACGATTGTACGGATATCTTCCTCAGTATAGCTGTCAGATTTTGCATTGGGATCCACTCTCATAAGAAAGAGAATACCAAGGGACAGCTTGTTCATGATGAAAATCAGCGGGGTGGCAATCACCATCCATGTGTAGATGATCTTTGCGTTGGCGAGAGCAATCTTTTCGGCATTGATCGTAGCACAGGTCTTAGGTGTGATCTCACCGAATACCAGTACGATCAGTGTGAGAACACCAGTAGAAATGCCGGCTGCCACAGCGGCAAGTCCGGTTCCGGCCAGCCACTTGGTCGTGAGGATCGTTGCCAGGGAGGAAGCAGAAATGTTCACAATGTTGTTTCCAATTAAAATGGCACTCAGCATCTTTCCCTGATCCTCAATCACCTTGCCAAGAATCACCGCCTGGGGATTCCCGTCTTCGATGAGATTACGGATACGGATCTTGCTGACTGTCAGCAGTGCAGTCTCCGACGATGAAAAATACGCGGAGAGACCAATCAGGGCAATCAGTATCAGCACCTGTATGGCGTCACTTGAATCCAAAGTAAATTCACTCCTTTTAACTAAATGTATTGATGTACAGTTATCATCTAATATACGATAAATCAAAAAAAAATGCAATAGGCAGAGAACGAAACATGTGACATAGAAGCTGGTGTCCACACATAAAATGAACTAGCGAAAGAAAGGGGAGTGTGCATATGAAATATCCTTATACATATATCGATCAGGCTGTGCGGATGCTGAAAGCATTGGTTGCATCCTACATTGTGACAGGACTTCTGCTTCTGCTGACCGCAGGACTTTTGTATCGCTTTGAATTAAGCGAAGGAAAAGTACGGATCATGATCATTGTGACCTATATTTTATCCTGCTTTGCTGGTGGATTCTTAAGTGGGAAAATGATGAAAAATAAAAAATTCCTATGGGGAATTTTTGCGGGTTTCCTGTATTTTGGAATTATGCTGCTCGTCTCCCTTGCCGTGAACCGACAGCTTAATCAGACTGCCGCCAACTTCGTGACGACTATGGTGCTGTGTCTCCTTGGCGGCATGCTAGGTGGGATGTGCGCGTAAAGCATGAGCCGTGCGACGAATACCATGGAAAGCTTTTGAATGCTTGCATTCATAAAGCTTTGTATGGTAGGCGTTATAGGGCGAAGCCCGCGAGTTTGGAACCGAAGGTTTCAAACTTGCGCACGGCTCATGGAAAACTTGATGAAGACAGGCGTCATAGGGCGAAGCCCGCGAGTGAGTGACCGAAGGTCACGAACTGCGCACGGCTCATAAAAATTCCTTACACCTGCACTTCCCCAGCGAGAATCTTCTTATAATCTTCATAGTTTTTCTGGAGCAGTTCCGGTGTATTAAGCTGATACGGACATTTCTTCATGCACTGGTTGCAATGGAGACATCCTTCGATCTTCTTCATATTTTCCTGCCAGGTCTCGTTAAGCCAAGCCTTGGAAGGTGCACGGCGGACCATGAGGGACATGCGGGCACAGTTGTTGATCAGGATCCCCGCCGGACATGGCATGCAGTATCCGCAGCCGCGGCAGAAGTCGCCGATCAGTTCACTTTTCTCTTTCTCGATGAAAGAGAGGATCTCATCATCCAGAGCGGGCGGCTGATCCATGTAGGAAAGCCATTCTTCCAGCTCAGACATCTTCTGGATGCCCCAGATTGGAAGCACATGGTCAAATTGAGTCATGAAAGCAAAAGCAGCTCTGGAGTTGTTGATCAGACCTCCGGCAAGACCTTTCATGGCAATAAATCCCATATTGTGTTCCTTACACATGCGGACAAGCTCTAGTTCTTTTTCAGTGGAAATATAGCTAAAAGGAAACTGTAAAGTTTCATATAATCCAGATTCAATACATTCTTTGGCGACGTCAAGCTTATGGGAAGTGACACCGATATGACGGATCTTTCCTTGTTCTTTTGCTTCCAGCATACATTCGTACATGCCAGTCCCGTCGCCTGGGCGGTAGCACTGATCCACACAGTGGAACTGATAGATGTCCAGATAGTCAGTCTTCAGCAGACGTAAGGATGTGTCCAGATGTTCTTTGAAATCTTTCGGGGTGCGTCCCATGGTCTTACTGGCAATGAAGATCTTGTCACGCATGCCTTCAAATGCATGTCCCAGTTTTTCTTCGCTGTCGCTGTAAGCTCTGGCGGTGTCAAAGAAACGCATACCTCCATCGTAAGCTCTGCGCAGGATCTGGACTGCCGTGTCCATGTTCACTCGCTGTACCGGGAGTGCGCCAAATGCATTTTGTGGAACAGTGATGCCTGTGGTTCCTAAAGTAATCATTTTCATAATGAAGTCCTCCATATGAATTTTCTTTTGTTCCAGGTTATTCGGTCATCGGGCAATGCCGGGTGACTATTTGGATTTGTAATATAACATGCAGTGGCAAAATCCTTCGAAATCCGGATCATTAATCTGATCCCGGAATTCTTTGCACATACATTTGTTTTCTTCGGTACGTTCTAATCTGCAGGGACAGTAGCCGCCGGTGCGCTTTAAGCCTTCTTTTACGGTCTTGACCACTTCTGCGTCAGGATTTAGTGTGATTTTTTTCATAATGTACCTCCTTTGTTCTGACTACTTATCATATTAGAATAAATGATAAATAACTGTCAAGTAGGCAAACCTTACTCTTCTTTTACGAGCAGCTTCTTATAGGAAGCGTCGATTCCGAGCGCACCCAGTGGAGCAGTGATAATGATCGCCATGACGGCCACAGACAGGACGATTTTTCCGCAAGTCAGCCCGACGGCCAGGGGAACAGAACCGATGGCTGCCTGAACGGTCGCTTTTGGCAGGTAGGCAATCACGCAGAAACTTCGTTCTCTGAGGGAGAGGGGAGTGCCAATGGTACAGATCCAGACACCCGCTGCGCGAAATATAAGAGCGCCAAGAATCAGTAAAACAGCGGTAAGTCCGGCTTCCAGCGTGTAACGGATATCTACCGCAGCACCTACAAGGACGAACAGGATCACTTCTGCTGCCAGCCAGAGCTTGCCGAATTTGTCAGAGAGACGCTTGGATACAAAAGTTGTGCTTTTCAGTTTCAATGTGCATGCCATGCTGGTGACAGCAAGAAGACCGGAGATTGCCAGTTTGCCTTCCAGCCATCCTTCCATGGCAATCAGCAAAAAGGAGCAGCCCAGAATAATGATGACCTTCATGCTGTTGCGGACACAGTGTTTTCTGGCGTATGCCGTTTCAAAAAAGAAGAACAATCCATAGCCAAACACGATACCAAGTAAAATACCGCATACAATGGAGACTGGAATATTCAGAAATGCAGCAATATCAGCACTTCCACCTTGCGCCATGCTTAAAAATGTAGTGAATAGAACGATTACAAAAATATCATCGCAGGAAGCTCCGGCAAGAATCATCTGCGGAATGGATTTCTTCGTTCCGTAGTGGGTCTCCATCAGACAAACCATTCGAGGTACGACTACGGCAGGTGAGACAGCGCCCATGACAGTCCCCATAACAGCTGCTTCCATATGCGTGATGCCAAGCAGGAGCGGAGCCAGCAAAACGTAACCAAGAATCTCAAAGGATGCAGGAAGAAAAGAGAGCAGGATCGCCGGTCTTCCAACCTTTTTTAAATCTCCAAGATCCAGAGACAGACCTGCTTTCAGCAAAATGATGATCAGTGCAATCTTTCGAAGATCCGCAGAGATGGATAGGATGGATGGGTCGAGAAAATCCAGCACATAAGGTCCGAGGACGATACCAGTGACCAGCATACCGATGATGCGGGGCAATTTCAGGTGGCTGCAGATGGCGCCCATGGCCAAACCCACCAGAAAAATAAGTGACAGAGATGTTAACATAAATTTCCTCCTTTGCAGCAGAAGTTGCTAGGTGATTGCCCGGAAAGACAACAAAAAAGCTGACAGCTTCTGCGATAAATATCGTAGAAGTCATCAGCTTAACTAAGCAGTTCTGGTTTCCCATGGGAGAACTTCATTCCCAAATGTATTTGCATCATACTATGATAAGGCGTAGGAGTCAAGAAAAATATGTCAAAACCACAATAAGAACATGAAAATAAAACATACCTGCCGGGTATGCGATGTTGCAACCAAAGTAGGAATATGATACACTATCTAGTATGCGTGCAGGCAGATTCAAGGGAAGACCATATGTCTGCAAAAACACAGATTATACGAAAAGAGGAAGGGTACCTATGAACAAACACGATCACAAAAGGAGTACATTTTCCGGCAAGATCGGATTCGTGCTGTCAGCGGCAGGCGCATCCGTGGGACTGGGAAATATATGGAGATTTCCATATCTTGCAGCAAAATACGGCGGCGGAATCTTTCTGCTGATTTATATCATTCTGGCACTGACCTTTGGATACAGCATGATCATTGCTGAGACATCCATCGGTCGTATGACGAAGAAAAGTCCGGTGGGAGCATTTCAGTCCTTTGGTAAATCCGGCTGGCTGTCAGCCGGCGGATGGATCAATGCGATCATACCGATCCTGATTGTTCCTTATTATTCAGTTATCGGCGGCTGGGTTATCAAATACCTGGTGGAATATATACGTGGAAATGTTCATCAGGTGGCAGAGGATGGGTATTTCTCTGCATTTATTTCCAACGGCGTGTCCACAGAAATTTGTTTTGTTGTGTTTGCACTGATCACACTGGTTATCATTTATGCGGGAGTCCGCAATGGAATTGAACGGGTATCCAAATTTATGATGCCGATTCTTGTGGTATTGTCCGTGATCATTGCGGTATATTCTGTGACAAGACCGGGTGCTATTGAAGGTGTGAAATATTTCCTGGTGCCAAATGTGGATAATTTCTCCTGGATGACGGTGGTATCTGCCATGGGACAGATGTTCTATTCCCTGTCCATTGCCATGGGTATTTTGATCACTTTTGGCTCTTACATGAAAAAAGACATCTCTATTGAAGATTCTACACAGAACGTGGAAATCTTTGATACAGCCATTGCGATCATGGCAGGCTTGATGATCATTCCAGCGGTATTTGCATTTTCCGGTGGAGACCCGGATACGCTGCAGGCAGGTCCGGCGCTGATGTTCATTACCATTCCGAAGGTATTTGAAAATATGGGGCTGGGAACTCTTGTGGGAGTAATGTTTTTTATACTGGTGCTGTTTGCTGCACTGACAAGTTCTATTGCACTGACAGAAAGTGCAGTATCTACCTTCGAGGATGAACTGAAATGGAGCCGTAAAAAATCAACGGTATTGATCGGAGTGATCGTGATCGCGCTTGGAAGCCTTTCTTCTCTTGGATATGGTCCGCTGGCAGGGGTGACGATCATCGGTATGCAGTTCCTGGATTTCTTTGATTTCCTGACTAACTCTGTGATGATGCCGATCGCGGCTATTGCGATCTGTCTGCTGGTGTCCAGAGTCATTGGTGTGAATGGCATCGAAGAAGAAGTGATGCATGGAGAAAATAAATTCCGCAGAAAAGCTATTTTTAATTTTATGATCAAATATCTGTGTCCGATCTTTGCAGCGATCATTCTGGCAAGCTCTGTGGCAAATGCATTTGGCTGGATCTCCATGTAAAGCTTTTGGAAAAAGGAAGATGGAGCATGAATATTGCGGTTTATTGTGGATCTGTTTCTGGAAATAAGGAGCAGTTTGAAAAAGGCGCCAGAGCACTGGGGACATGGATCGGTGAGCATGGTCATACACTGGTATATGGTGGTGCACAGGGTGGTCTGATGGGAATCGTTGCAGATGCGGTTCTGGAGCATGGTGGAACGGTGACGGGGGTCCTCCCGGCGGTGGAATCCATCCAGAAGAGGCGTCATCCGGGTCTGACAGCTTATATTGAGACAAAAGATATGGCGGAACGGAAAGCGAAGATGATTGAACTTTCGGATGCCTATGTGGCATTGCCGGGCGGACCGGGAACGCTGGATGAGATCACCGATGTGATCTCTCTGGCAAGACTTGGCATCGAGGACAAGCCATGTGTGCTCCTGGATATCGACGGATTCTACCAGCCATTGAAGACCGTCTTTGATCAGATGCTGGAAGTCGGCTTTGCTGAGAAAGGGGACTTCCGGAAGGTTCTGATCAGTGAAGATTTAGGTAAGATCGGCGTATTTCTTGAAAAATAATGGAGCGCCATGTCTTACGATGGATTGAACAAAATAAGTGAGAAATAACGGACTTTATCATCGTCGTTCCAGCAGATCATGCCTGCTGCATCTGCCATCATCTGGGCGTTGACGCAGTAAGCAGACAGGCAGGAATTACCCTTGTAAGGTCCGGCAGTCATAAGCAGAAGGTCGTCGTATCCGGCGGCCTTTATTTTATCCGCAAGTTCTTCTGTCAGATGATTGTGGGCAAGCTTTGCCTTTTTGTAATCCATCTGTCCGCCCTGAGTAGTCTGAAGGACCAGCGTTTTTTCGTAAGTCAGGGCATGGGCTTTCATTTCTTCCACGGTGCCGCTCTCCGGCGGACATGCCGGGTTCAGGTTGTAGTTTCCACAGAGGTTTTCTTCACAGAAGACCCGATACTCTGGCATAAATACAAGCTGTGCTGTATCAATGACAGCAGCACCTGAAAATCCCAGTTCTTTGGCTGTTTCTATCATATTCATGGAAATTCTGCCACTCAAAATGTGATTAAATATACCCACATCGAGATAATGTAAGTTCTCACGAACATTACTTACTGCTTCATTGTGTATGTTTTTGATTGACCGTAGTCATATCTACTCACAAGTTCATGTACACTCCACAGTCGTAAATTCCCGAAATAGCCTTCGGTACATACTTACATTTGCGTTTTAATTATGCAATGCTGTAAGTTTCTGCATCTCTCAGATTAAGTGAAGCATTGAAATCTCTGTCTTCGATATAACCGCATCTGCATTTGAAAATCCTATCTGAAAGTTTCAAATCTTTTTTGATGGATCCGCAGCAGTGGCAGATCTTAGATGATGGATACCATCTGTCTACTACTCGAAGCTCAATTCCACTTTTATTGCATTTAGTCAGCAGCTTCGCTCTAAACTCATAGAACTTCTGCGAAGCAACCGCTTTTGAGAGATGCCGGTTCTTCATCATGCCTTTTACATTTAAGTCTTCAATCGTTATGTAAGATGGCTTGATTTTTACCATCTCTGCGATTGTCTTGTTGATGTAATCGGTACGGATATTATCTATCCTATGGTGAAGTTTTTGTACTTTGAGCTTTTGTTTTTGTATATTTGCTCTTTGGGTGGCGTCTCCTTTCTTTAAATTTTCGTATTTACGGGAAAGACACCTTTGTTCTCGAATAAGTTGTCTCTCAAGTTTTTTAAGTTTTGCTGATTTGTTAATGTTTTGATATGTTCTGCCGTTTGATACAATGGCAAAATCTTTTAGTCCGAGGTCTATGCCAATCCCTTCGTCGAAATGATTGATCGTTTTGTTATCAGAGACCTCCACAAGAACTGAAACATAATACCTGTCAGCCTTTATTGAAACCGAACCGCTTTTAATCACGTACCCATCTTTGGTAGTTGGTATATATCCTTTTTCCTTGATACGAACCCAGCCAAGTGATGGAATTTTAATTCTATGCCTTTCACAATGGCAATCCTTCGGATTATTTTTTACAAAATACATCTTTACATCAGATTTGCCTTTCTTTTTGAAATTAGGAAAAGCACTTTCGTGATTGAAAAATCTTGTAAATGCGGTCTGTCCGTTATTTACTGACTGTGTTACAGCCTTTGAATATGCTTCCTTGATCCACAAATACTCCGGATGTTGTGGAAGATATTCGTTATTAAGCCAGATTCTAAATTTATTGCTGCTCATAAATTTTTTCCCATCTTCGTGGAGCTTTTTGTTATGAGCCAAATAGAAGTTATAAATAAATCTGCAAGTTCCTATTGTTTTACGAATCTTGGTTTTCTGCTCCTCTGTCGGATTTATTTCCGTCTTGAAGCTCTTTAGCAATTTCCTCATCTCCTTCTATCTGTTTTTTATACTTACGAAGTCCATACAACCGGCAAGAAAACACATGAAGAATTGAAACTATATCCTGCACAAGTTCTTCCTGTGGTGACAGTTCCTCATTATTCACTATCACTATAGTTGTATTGAACTTCATACAGAATTTTTCAAACCACTCGTACCCAAATCTGATGAATCTGTCTTTATGGGTTACCATTATGGTTTTGATTTTTCGTTTCATCACTTCATCTAATAATTCGTTCCACTTTTTGCGATTGTAATCAAGACCACTTCCATAGTCTTCAATACATTGATCTACAATAATGCCTTTCGCATTGCAAAACTGGCGTAGAAATGCGACCTGATTTTTCAAATCATCTCTTTGGTTCCTTGTAGATACTCTGGCATAAATAACTACCTGACGTTGGTCATTTTCGATATTTATACCTTTGAATTGTAGATACTGGTCATAAGTGTAATAACGTCTATCAGTTGGAGTTCGGTTTGCCTTTAGAGTTCCCTCCCTATCCCAGCGTTGCAATGTCTTAACAGACACGCCTAAAAGTTCAGCAAAATCTTTTGGCTTATAATTTGTGATATTTGATGTGTTCATAATACATTTGCTCCTTTGAGTATACTTAAACACATTTAATCACATTAGTCAACGCATTTAGTTGCTTAATATTCCTCCTTTCTGAAGACTGCGGTGCAGTTATTTTCCATATGTACTTAATATAACATGTTGATTTTGAATTATCAATTTACAAAAAAATATAATAAAATACAAAAAAATGCTTGCAATCTATCGAAAGCTATGTTATAGTATGCAAGTCAGCGCGTGAGAGCCGACAGATATGGTAGATTGGTCAAGGGGTTAAGACGCCGCCCTCTCACGGCGGAAACAGGGGTTCGATTCCCCTATCTACTGCTAAAAACTCAGGAACAGATTGTTCCTGAGTTTTTTTGTTATGGGCTTTTGCCTGTTGAGCGCATCGGAGTTTCTCCCAACGGGATTTTAATGGCAAATCAAACAAATTCTATGGCAAATACAAAATGGATGTAGGTCGGACGGTATGTGCAGGAACAGCGACCGCAAGGGAGCGAAAAGCCACGCCGTAAGGCGTGTTTGACTGGACGCAAAAGCAACCAGTCCGGTGCTCGCCTACGGTATCCTGAATCCGGGATACCCCACACCCTCCGGGCAAAGTACGTCCATTAGGTCTTGCCTATGTTATCTGAGTGCTCCTCAGAAAACAGTTTTTACATCTGTATTGTAATTCCAACAAGAAAGGATTCCTCACCGGGGACAAGATCGAGATCACCGCCATGGCCTTCAATGATTTTTCGGACAGAGGAAAGCCCGATTCCATGATCGGCGGATGCGCCCTTTCGGGAGAGGAATGTTTTTCCCTCCTGAAAGGCCAGACCGTCATAAGTGTTTTCAATCTTCAAAAAGTACATATTGCCTCTGGTTTCGCCTGCAACGAAAATGCGGTGCACCCCCTGCTTTTGGCGGCTGCACGCCTCAACGGCATTGTCCAAAAGATTGCCCAGCACCGTACACAGTTCCACATCGGTAAGCGGCATCTGATCGGGAAGATCGAGCCGCACCTGAAATTCTGTCCCTTGTGTCTGCGCCATGCCGTAGTAGTATTCAATCAGTGCATTTACGACGGGATTTTTGCAGAACTGGGCAGGGGAGTGGCCCGATGACGCCGCAACCTGTTCCTCTACCTGTAACAGGAAGGAGCAGATCTCTGTCTGCCCATGTTCAGAGGCCATGCGGTCTATGGTGCGCAGATGGTGTTTGATGTCGTGAATCAGCCTTCTGTTTTCCGCCGCTGCCTCAGAAACCTGACGGCTGTATTCGGTCTGCATAGAAAGCTGACGGATGACCTGCTTGCGTTCTTCCTGGAAAATCAGGCTGTTTCCATATCCTTCTATCACATCGCGCCAGAGGGAATAACCGATGGCTGCTGCTATGAAAAAGCTGCCCCATTCCAAAAACCAACCGCCGATAACTGGCTCATAAACCGGCAGAAGGCGATCCCATATAAAGGCGCAGGTTGCGGCTGCCGCAGCATAGAAGATCGGTCTGCTCCGTTTTTCTCCTCTGTGAATGGCAAGCACAGCGATGATAAGCAGATAGAGCGCAGATGCCGCCTTATAACAAAAGACCGATGCAGAGAAGAAGCGAATGGCTCCAAGGGAGAGATGGGAAGCCATCATGCCATACAAAAACGCATATACCAGGAAGGCAGCGCCCACCCCATTACTGATGGCCGCAGGCAGGAAGCCCGGCCTGCATATCCGGTTTTGCAGAACTACGATCAGCCAGGTAACCAGATAGATACAGAACAGTTCAATCGTGTACCAGGGGAATACGGGAACCGCAGCCAGCATATGAAGCACAGGATAGGATGACAGGCCGCACATGGCAAGGCAGATCAGTCCGAACAGGAATGTATTTTTCTGTTTCATCCGGCGGCTGAAATAAAAGGACAGCAGCGCACAGACAAAGGTAACCGTACAGCCAAACAGGCAGAATGCAAACCGGATTCCTCTGGCTGTATTGACCGCCAGCATCGTTCCGAAAGCAGGCGGATAGACAATCCCACCGTAAAAGTGGTCATAGTTGCTGACCGCTATGGTGAGTGTAACCGGTTTTCCGCCATGAAAAGTGACCATGCGGTTTTGAACCAATGGTATCCCCTGTGCCGGTTCCCCCATTTGCAGGATCAGGTCATGATCCAGATAAAGGTTGTAAGCAGAAAACACTTCCGGGATTTCCAGCGCATATGTTTTCTTCCGTTCCGGCAGAAAGAATGTCATCTGATAAGTCCCGCAGCCATAGGGAGAAGGGTTTGCAGGGCTGGAGAAATTGGTCTGCTCTCCAATGGAAAGGTAGCGCATATAATGGCTTTCATCCCGTATTTCTTCCGGGGTCAAAAGTGCGTCAGGATAAAATGCCCAGCCGGATACCAGAAAGCGCACCGGTGACTTTTGAAGTTCTTCCTCAGAAAGCGCTAGAATCCCATTTGCCGCCTGGATTGTTTCCTGGCTATATTTATTATTGAACTGATACAGGCCAAGAAAAAACAGGGATGAACACAGGCAGACCATACATAAAGCAGCATATTTTCTTACCGCAGAAGATACCATCTTATTTTCGCCTCCTCCTTAGGAAAAACACACCGTCAGACAGAAGAAGCAGACAGGTCGGAATCAAAAAGAATATGGGCGACCAGCTGTGCTCTGTGTCGGCAGCATGTGCCAGGGAAGCGGTATCTTCCTTTTCCGCAATGGTATAAGTCCCTGTATGGCTGATCTGAAAAGAAGCGGCTTTCGCCGTATCATCATAGCCGGTCATGGGAACTTCCACGCCGCTTTCATCACAGAGGAACAATGTGCCGGCTGCCGGGTCATTTGGATAGGGCAGCATGACAGAAACATCCGGCAGGGAGTTGAGCACAGTTCCATTGATGGAAAACGAAAAAGAAAAACCGCCATCCGTATCCTTTTGGATGATGACTTCAATCTGATCTTCGTTTTGGATACCCTCCGGCAAGGCGTCTTTGGGTATGCTGATAGTGATTCCCTGTTTGGAAAAGATGGCTCTTTGCTCCCCTGTTTGCAGCATCATCAAAAAGCGTGTGCCGGAAATCCGGTCAGTGGTTTCATCGAAGAACTCTGAAAAAACAGGTTTTTTGGAATCCGCACTTTCCGGGGGAACGGTCATAATGCTTTGCACCGGCTCTTTCCTGTTTTCCGATTCCGGTATGGCCGGTTCATCGGAACCAGCGTCTGGTTCTAATGCTTCCTCTGCACCGCCATTTGTTGCAGGCGGTTTTGGAGGCTTTGTGGAGGGCCTGTCTGCGAAACCGTCATCCTGATCGTCGGTATCTTCAGGAGGCGGCTGAATGATGGTATCGGGTGGATTTCCGCCTGCATCCCCTCCATCCCGGTCGCCATCGTGATACCCTTCAAGGACAATTTCATCTGCGTAGGTAAAAGACAGGATGCCGGTCTGTCCGCCGTCATAATCAACCTGAAGGCGGTAACTGCTGCCCGGTGCCAGCAGACGAGTGGCAATCGAGAGCATTTCCTGACCCGCATAAACGCCACTTTCCAGACGGTTCCATGAACCGTTATTTTCGGACAGCCATACGCTGATCTCATCCAGTTCCCCTGGCGGTGTGACCCATGGAAAATGAAGGTTTCCTCTGGCGGCCAGAAAGCAGTTAATGTCCGGGCTGCCCGGAGCCTGAACAGAAACAGGAATTGAGATTTCAGGGAAAGCAATTCCCTCTGCAAACGCAGTATTTTCCGGTGCAGTCAGCCTTCCTGCTGCATGGTACAGTCCCACAGTATTCAGATCAATACCGGAAAAATCCCATTCCACCACAGCGGTGTAGCTGGTTCCATTTTCCGCATAGCATTCCAGATAGTAAGGGGAAAAGGCAAACAAATTTTCCAGCGTTTCGGTTTCGCTGCCCTGTTGAACTGCAAACGCATCCGTATAAGGATACCATTGCTCTATGGAGGTAATGACAGCAGGCGGCATTTCTTCCAAGTCATCATCAGACGGTGTGGTTCTAAGGGGCAGGGCGAAATCTGGCAGGGAGAGCAGTTCGCCTTCATTTTGTATTTCTGTGACAAGGACGAGGGATACTTCTTCCGATGCTTCCGGGGTTCCGCTATCCAGTGTCCCCGGTGCCTCGCTTTCTAAACCCGGCGGAATCTCCCTTCTTTCATCGGCATTGGCTGGGGTTGCAGTTTCAGCGGCAAATGCGGGGATACTGACGGTGAAGCAGAGAAAGCAGGCCAGACAGCCACCCAGAATACGCCTGCGTATTTCCTTTATTCTCATACGATACCCCCCATTCCAGAGAAAACATATTGACGGTAGGTTTCCCGCAGCTGTTTTCCATTACGGAGGGCAATCGGAAGATTCTCCCCGTTTATCAAACGGAAGGTCTGACTGTCAACCTGGCTGATATAATCCATGTTGATTAGAACGCCCCGGTAGCAGGGCAAAAAACGCTTGTCCTTCTGCAATGCGGCAGTGACCTCCTGAAAACCTCCGCTTACCGGTATCACGCGTTCCGCCGTATGAATCCGCGTCATACGGTTTTGATAATCTATGTATAGAATCTTCTCTGTGGGAAGTTCCAGCTTTTGACGGTCAGCCATAACCGAAAGTGTCATCACTTCATAGGGCGGTTTTAGCTGGCACAGCTCCATCGCTTCTTCAAAATCTGCCTGATGGAGCGAAAGCGGCTTCAGCAGATAATAGCTGGCGGACAGGCTGTACCCCATCCGGGCATAATCTTCTGTAATGGTCAGAAAAACGATCTTACAGAGCCTGTTTTTCTGGCGCAGCCTTCTGGCAGCCTCTATTCCATCCATGTTCTCCATATAGATGTCCATAAAGACAAGCTGAAAATCGACCTGGGCGGCAGCTTTCAGAAAATTCTCTCCGTCCTCAAATTCTGTCAGCGTATAGTCCAGCTGATGCTTTTTCATATAATTTTCCAGGCAGACAGACAGTTCTTCTCTGTCCTCTGCTCTATCATCCACAATCGCAATCTGCATCGTGCTATCTCCTTTGCACAATAATCCAATATTAGTATAACATAAAATCGCAGGAAAAACTTGCGTCTTAAACAGGAAACCTGCGTCTTAAACAAAGTCGGTTGCATTTCTCTTGACAAGATGCTACTCTAATTACACTACCAGACTTTCCGATGAGAAGGTCTGGTTTTTTTATTTTTCTTTTCAGGAAAGGAGGCTCAGCATGAAAATCGCACTTTGTACGGAATTAAGGAATGCAGAATGGTTTGAGAGCAGGCTGCGCTCCCTTTTTGCTGGGGACGGACAGCTTGTCATCGACGAGCTATGGAATGAGAAGCAGCTATCTCAGGCACTGCGGCGGAGCCGATATCATGCGGTTGTCATCGCAATGACCGGGGCAAGGGGATTGGAGGCTGCCATTCAGGCAAAGCAGCTGGCACCGGAAACACCGCTTGTCTGGTGGAGCGATGATAAAAACTTCGCCCTGATCGCGTATCACCTGCGTATCCCTGTGTTTCTTCCGGCAGACTGCTCCGATCAGGAGCTATATGAGGCGATAAAACCCATCATGAAATGGAGGTGCGAAAATGCGAATTGCGCTATGCAGTTATAGCCAGAAAGAAAAAGAAACCGCTTTGCTGATGAAGCTGGGCAAAGTAGACCGCTTTGATAACGGCGTGTTTTGTACCTATGCCATGCAGCGGGATGGGCCTTATGATGCTGTGGTGGTCATGGAGGACGGAGCCAGGGGGATGAATTTCTGCATGAGCATACGAGGGTACAGCAGGGATGTCCCTCTCCTGTGGATTAGCGACCAGGCAGAGTTTGAACCCCAAAGCCGCAGGCTGCAGGTGGACACCTTTTTGGTGAAGCCTGTGACGGAATATCAGCTGCGGGAGGCAGTATCCCGGCTGCTTCAGAAAACAACGAGAAGGAACGAACAACGTGAGGAGGATGAATAAAATGAAATGGAAATGGAAACGGCCGGCCGCATTTTTACTGGCGGCGGCAATGATTTTTACGATGCCGGGCGTTCCGGCATCTGCGGTGGAAGCGGGTGTGTCCGCTGTCCATACGGGGTTGTGCGAGCATCACCCGGAACATACAGAGGACTGCGGATATACGGAGGGAACCAAAGGGGCAGACTGTGAACATGAGCATACTGAGGATTGCTACCCCCTTGTGAATAAGTGTATCCATGAACATGACGAAAGCTGTTACCCTGTTTTGGAAGGCAGCGTATCAGAAAATACGGCGACCTCATTTGAAGTAGAGGAGGCCCAGCCGACCGAGTGTACCCATGAATGCAGTGAGGAAAGCGGCTGTATCAAAAAAAAATTAAGCTGTCCTCATGAACGCGGCGAGCATGACGATAGCCGCGGCTACATTCCGGCCACAGAGGGGACGCCCTGTGGGTATACCTGTGAGCAGTGCAATTTCCAGGACAGCGGGCTTGTTCCCGGCGTGTCCGGGAATGCTCCAGCAGAGTGCATCTGCGAAACCCGCTGTGAGCATGGGGCGGTCAATCCCGACTGTCCGGTCTGCTCTGCGGAAGATGCAGACCTCTCTGCCTGCAAAGGCACAGAGGAAACCGTCTGTATCTGCACCGACCGATGCAGTGAGGAGATGGTGAATCTGGACTGTCCCATCTGCTCTGCGGAGAATGCAGACTTCTCTGCCTGTCTTGGAAAAGAGGCGGCGGCGCTGGCTGCGTTTGCGCTGCCGCAGGCCGATCATCCCCACTGCGTCTGCGGCGGGGATGGAGATGTCAACGGACACGAACATGATACTGCTGTAACATGGACAACTACCGATTCCCTGCCTGATTCTGCTGGCAACTATTATCTGACGCAGTCTGTGTCGGGGAACTGGACTGTGCCAACGGGCGAGGTCAACCTCTGCCTGAACGGGCAGACGATCAACGGCAAAATCACCGTCGGCAGCGGCGCGACGCTGACGCTGACTGACTGCGCCAATGCGGGTAAGCTCCAGGGCAGCGGAAGCGGGAGCGGCGTGTCCATCAACGGCGGCACATTCAACCTCTATGGTGGCACGATTACCGGCTTTGTAAACGGCGTAGAGATCGGCTCACATAATGACATTAAGACTGGCTCGTCCTTTACCATGTATGGTGGAGCGATTACCGGTAATAAAGCAGGCAGCAGCGCCGGCGGCGGTGTGTTCCTTATCGGCACGACAAACTCAAATGTCACAGCGCCGAGCTTCACCATGCACGGCGGCACCATCTCCAACAACACCGCAGGCGCATCCGACGGCGGTGGCGGCGGCGTATATGTAGGCGAGACGTGCAGCTTCACCATGGACGGCGGCACCATCACCGGCAACACGGCCACCGCCGGCAACGGCGGCGGCATCTATATCCACTACAACGCCGGCCGTGTTTCGATCTCCAACGCCACGATCACCGGCAACAAGGCGTCCGCCACGGGGAATACAAGTTATGGCCACGGGGGCGGCATTTATTCGGGGAGAAGCGTAACCGTCAAGGATGTGACGATCACCGGAAACAACAGCACCTATGAGGGCGGCGGCATCTATGGAAACGGCACTATCGCCCTCACCGATGCCACCGTTACCGGCAACAATCAATATGACGTTTACTACGGCGGAACAGAAAGCACAAACCCTAAACTTACCGTTTCCGGCTCGGTGAAGGCCGGTTATTACGCCAATTATAAGTGGAAGCTGCCCATTTTTGTATCAGGCGCATTGAGTAAGGATTCGGTCATCCGTGTGGGCGTGCGTGAAGGCATAGAGCCTGGGGCCATCGCCGAACCGGCAAGCGGCGTGACACTCAGCGCCGATAACTTCAAGGCGGACGCCGCCGACAGTGTGACCAGTCTGGGCGAGGATGGCAAGGTCTATCTCTCCCTCTGCGATCATGTAATGGACCAGACCGGCTACACCTGCAGCAAGTGCGGGACGACATTCGACGCGCGCGTGGGCGAGAGCGCCTATTATCAGACGCTTGCAAAGGCGTTTCAGAATGCGTGGGATGGCAGCACGATAACACTGATGCGGGATGTGACGCTCACAGGAAATTGCTCCGCCTCCGATACTATAACGCTGGATCTGCATGGAAAGACGATCACCAGCGGGGATAAGTTCTTCAATGTCAACAAAAAACTGACGGTCAAGGATTCCAGCGAGGGCGGCGGAACGCAGGCGCTCAATGTCAAGTTTTGGGTTAATTCCAACGGAACGCTGGCGGTTGAAGACTCCTACACCGGCGAGATTTCGCGCGTGGAGCTGCAGGCCGGCGGCGCGCTGGAAGCTTACACCGGTACGATTCAGGAACTGTTCCTAGGAAAGGGTAATGGAACCGGTTATAGCGTGAAGTTGTGGAAGGGCAACGCCCGCTACTGCACCGTCAAAAAAATTACGCTGGCCGAGAATGCTGACCAGGCTCTTACCGTCGGCAACCTGCTGAAAACCAACCATGCAAAGTGCGAGCTGTACGGCGGAAAGGACGGTGCATGGAGCATCATTGATAAGAGCACTAAAATTGTGGACTTGACCGGCTATACAGCGTACAAGGTGCAGTTCCAGGAGTGCGTCCATCAGTGCGCCGATGATACGGTAGAAAAGCCTGTGTGCTCCAAATGCGGCAAGGCGCTGGTCGTTAAGATAACAGCCACTGATTCCGATGGCAAAATAAAAACGGCCTGGTTCCCGGCGGACAGCGCCATCGAAAACGGGGACGGCTATGTAGAGGCCATCCAGACCTTGAACGGCTGGAGCGCCGAAGGGTACACTGATGCGACCCTGATGCCGCTCTGTGATGTACACGATGGCAGGGGCGGTATCGGCATTGCGAGTGTCACCCTGACCGGAAAGCTTACCGTGGACGGCGGAGAGCATCTCATCAATTCTACGACCATCGCCGCCGGCGCAGATGTGACCTTCAAAACCGGTTCTTTCCGTCATATCACCGTCAACGGCAAGGCGTCTTTCGTGGGCGGCACCTACCTGGGCGGGGTGACTGCTTCCTCCAGCGCAGAGGCGGTCTTCAGCGGCGGTGCGTATCAATACCTGAAGGTCGAGGACGGCGGTACGGCAGTGGTGAAGAACTCAGCTGCGTTTGGTGAAGATGTTACGGTGACTAAAGGTACGCTGACTGTGGAAGGCGGCAGCTTTAAAGCTGCGGTTGTCGTCGAGGGCGACGGAACAATGAATGTGAACGGCGGCAGCTTTACCGGAACCGGCTATGATAGAGTGAAATATAGCGGCGGTGCGAAGGGGACGGTCTCCGGCGGCTCCTTTGCCGAACTTTACTTATATGGGAGCGGCACAGCTTGGCTTGCCGGAGGCAGCTTTACTAAGCTGAGCACAGCCGATTCCGATGTGCTCAGAAGCCTGCTGGCGGACGGCGCAGCTTACTACGATCAGAGCGGTAACGCCATATCGAACAGCGCAGTTTCAGAACTTAACAATGTGACTGTGAAGACCCATACCCACACTGTGGATGAGAAAACCGGCATTTGCAGTGTCTGTCAGAAGCAGATGGCGGCTTCCCTGACTGCCGGCAATGAAACAAGCTGGTATTTGACCCTTGACGCAGCCATCAAGGCGGCCAATGAGGGAAACGGTGAAAAGACGCTCAAGCTGTATCAGGATGTTAAGACAAATGTTCCGTCCTATGAATTGACCCATGGGCCGGTAACGCTTGATGTGAATGGCAAAACGGCCTCTGGTGTGATAATCACTGTGAAAGGCATCCAGCTGACGGTCACCGGCGAAGGTACGATCCGGGATGTGACGGCCAGTGGCAGCAGCGCTGTGGTGAAAAATTCCACGGTCAAGATCAACTACATCACGGCCGAGAACGGCGGCAGGCTGGAGCTGGGCGGCGGCTCATACATGGGTCTGACCGTAAAAAACGATGGCAGCAGCGCCAGCCTGAGCGGCGGCACATATAAAAAGATTGAATGGGGTAGGTCTTATGTTCCGGCGAATGAATATCTGGCGGATGGATATGGCTATAAAACAAGCGACGGCACATGGGATGATGGCACTGCCAGCGTAAACAATGCAACTGTCACGCCAGCGCCCATCAAAAGCACAAAGGTCTATCCGAACAGCGAGACGGGCTACTCCGGCAGTACCTTCGATGCGAAGGACAGCACCTCTGTGACGCTGACAGTGTCGGTCACACCCGATGAGAGTGCAGGCCTGACCTATATCTGGTGCAGATCCATCAATGATGAGTGGCGTTGGCTTACGAATACTTCTATTACGCAAGGCTTGACTGAGAAATATACCGGTGCCGACAGCCAGACGCTCTCCATTACCGAATTGCCCGCAGGCCAGACCTTTTCGTATAAAGTCCAGATTGTAACGGGCGACGGCTATAAGTGCTTCAGCAAACCCTTTACTGTGAGCACCTGTGCCCACGACGGAGATAAAACCTTGCAGCATGATGAAACGCATCACTGGTATGTCTGTGGAAAGTGCGGTGCGGAACTTGACAGAGCAGAGCACAGTGGCGGCACAGCGACCTGTACCGCAAAGGCGGTATGCAGCACCTGCCAAACTGCCTACGGGGAGCTGGGAGGCCATACATTAACAAAGCATGATGCCGTATATGCTACCTGTACCGCACCCGGCAATGTGGAATACTGGCATTGCTCTGTCTGCGGCAAAAATTTCTCGGATTCTGCAGGAACAGGAGAACTCACAGAGATCACCAGTCCGGCTCTGAACCATAACTGGGGTGCGTGGACTTCCAATGGCAACAGTACCCACACCCGCACCTGTCAGCGGGACAGCAGCCATACGGAAACAGAAAACTGCTCCGGCGGCTCCGCCACTTGCACGAACGCAGCTATCTGCATAAGCTGTGGAGGTTCCTACGGGAAAGAGCTGGGTCATGACTGGGGCGAATGGAAAAACACCGGCAACGCCCAGCAGCATACCCGCACTTGTCAGCGGGATCAGAGCCATACCGAAACCGCCGCCCATACTCCAGGCACTCCGGCCAACTGTACCACTCCGCAGACTTGTACGGCGTGCGGCTATGAAGTCACACCCGCTAACAATAACCATGATTGGAATGCGTGGGAATCCAATGGAAATGGAACGCATACCCATACCTGCAAAAACGACAGCAGTCATACAGAAACCACAAATTGTTCCGGTGGTTCCGCCACTTGTGAGGCGCGGGCAGTCTGCGACGTCTGCCATATGGTGTATGGCGAGCTTGCTCCCCATACACTGACCCATACTCCTGCAGTGGACGCTACCTGTACCACTCCCGGCAATGTGGAATACTGGCACTGCTCTGTCTGCGGCAAAAATTTCTCAGATTCTGAAGGGAAAGGAGAACTCACAGAGATCACCAGTCCGGCTCTGAACCATAACTGGGGTGCGTGGGAGAAAGTAAGTGAGACCCAGCATCAGCGGATCTGTCAGAACGATAGTTCCCACAAGGAGACCGGAGACCACACCCCGGGCACTGCCGCCACCTGCAAGGCTCCGGCGAACTGTTCCATCTGCGGACAGCCCTACGGGGAAAAGAATCCGAGTAACCATACGGGTGGAACAGAGGTGCGGAATCAAAAAGAAGCAACCACGACCACAGAGGGCTATACCGGTGATACCTATTGCTTAGGCTGTGGTGAGAAAATCGCCTCGGGTACGGTCATTCCGAAAAAAACCAGCGGCGGCGGTTCCTCCTCTGGTGGTTCGTCCGGCGGCAGCTCCGGCAATTCTGGCGGAACCAATCGGTCTGGTAGTGACAAAACGGATATCCCAGTTACCAGCGAAACGCAACCAATGAAGCCGAATGCAAACGGCAATTCTGGCGGAACCAATCGGCCCGGTAGTGACAAAACGAATACCCCAGTTACCAGCAAAACGCAACCAATGAAGACGGACGCAAACGGCAATGCGGCAGTGGACAACAGCTCTGTCCAGTCCGCCATCGACAAGGCCAAACAGGATGCGAAAAAGAATGGTACAGCCGAAAACGGGATTGCCGTTACCGTTCCCATCATCCCGGCGACAGGCCAGACCTCTTTTAACGTGACCATCAAGGCAAAGACATTGGATCTGCTGGTTAAAGAAAACGTCCGGCAGTTTACCGTAGCAACAGACCATCTGGTTTCGGTTAATATCGAGCTGGACACTCTGAAGCAGCTGGATAGAGTCTCCGCTGGTGGGGACATCATTCTCCGGGCAGATAAGGTGGATGCCCTGCGCTCCACCGAGGCCAAAGCCGCTATCGGCACAAGACCGGCCTACGATCTGTCGCTGGTGTATCTCTCCGGCGGCAAGGAGACGCCGATTACCAGCCTGAATGGACATACCATCTCGGTGCGTTTGCCCTACACACCGGCAAAGGGTGAGCAGACAGGTAATCTCTATGCAGTTTATGTGGACGACGCGGGCAAGGTGAAATGGATCACCAAATCCAGCTACGATGCCAACCTGAAAGCGGTTGTCTTTGAAACCGGTCATTTCAGCATCTACGGCATAGGCTACAAGAACCCTGTCCCTGCCTTTACCGACATTCATAACCATTGGGCTGCGGACAATATCCTCTTTGCAGCCAGCCGGGGACTGCTCTACGGCACCAGCGACACCACCTTCAGCCCCAATACCGGCATGACCAGAGGAATGTTCGTCACCGCACTGGGACGGCTGGCGGACATCAACCCGGACAGCTACAAAACCGGGAAATTCACTGATGTGAAAGCCGACACCTACTATGCCCCCTATGCGAACTGGGCGGCGCAGAACGGCATTGTGGAGGGTGTTACCGCCACCACCTTCGCGCCGGATACCAACATCAACCGGGAACAGATGGCGGTCATCATGGCAAATTACGCCAAAAAGCTGGGGTACGACCTTCCGAAAACCCTCCAGGCTGTGACTTTTGCGGACAACGCACAGATCAGCAGCTGGGCGAAGGATGCGGTCAAGGCCATGCAGCAGGCGGGCATCCTGGCTGGCAAGGCAAATAACCGCTTTGCCCCCAAGGGAACCGCCGCCCGCGCTGAAGTCGCCACTGTCCTGCGGCGGTTTGTGGAGATCGTCATTGACCCGCAGACCGCAAACGGCTGGCAGCAGAATGACAGCGGACAGTGGAGCTATTACAGAAACGGGAAGTCAGTGAAGGGCTGGCTTTCCGACGACCAGAAGTGGTACTGGCTGGATAAGACAACCGGAATGATGTTTGCCGGCGGCTGGAAGCAGATCGACGGCAAGTGGTACTACTTCTATGCAGATGGGGTGATGGCGGTGAATACCACCATTGACGGATATACCATCGGCTCGAATGGTGCAAGAAAGTAATTTACAATAAAAAAGATTTGCCCGTATATCAGCGGACAAAGATAAACGCGGTCGGGTATCAAGAAACCCCACCGCGTTTATTTGTGTGCTGAGCATGGCACTAATCTTGGGGCTCTCGCTGAGTACCATGTTAATCTCTTGATTTGCTCCAATGGTATCAATACTGCCAGCGGACTATATAAAATCTTTATTCAGATATTCGCTGTCATTGCAGAATTTGAAAGCGGTACTCTGACAGTGTGTGATTTAGAACAGTGTTGCATTGGATAAATTAAGTATAAAAGAATACGAAGACCCTTTTAAGGGTTGCTAGTAATACGAATGCCCTTTTAAGGGCAGCGACGAGTCAAAGGTATTAGTAGCTTGAACGAAAGTGAAAGCCAGCGTCTTTAGGCACTGGCCGGTAACAAAGGCTTATAGCCGCTGAGCAAACCACCCGTTTGACGGGTGGTACTGATTATGCGCTTTGCAGCAGAAGCACTTGCATTTTTATTTTGAATATGCTATACTTGCGTCCGTTAAAAGCCCACAAAAACAAGGTCTTACAGGGCTTTCGCCGATTTCCGGCGTAGGTCATATACCTGTGGTATATGCCTCCGCGGCATTCGTCAGATATCTATGCAAGCATGGCTGCCTGACTCATTGCTGCGCGAAAATGAATCGAGTGTTCGTGACCTTCCACTCGTAAAACAAAACTAAAGGAGAACTGAATATGAAAACAAACAAGGTACTTTTTATGACACAGGCGGCGATGATCGCTGCGATCTATGTGGTATTATGTCTGGTATTTGAGCCGATCAGTTATGGTGCGATCCAGACTCGTGTGGCTGAGGCACTGACAGTACTGCCGTTCTTTACACCTGCTGCGATTCCTGGGCTGTTTATTGGCTGTCTGATCGCCAACATGCTGGGTGGCGGTATTATGCTGGATGTGATTGCCGGAAGTCTGACCACTCTGGTGGCTGCATATCTGACATGGATGCTTCGGAATAAGAGTAAATATCTGGCATCTGTTCCGCCGGTAGTATTGAATGCTCTGGTGATTCCGTGGGTGCTGAAATATGGATACGGTGAGCCGCTTCCGATTCCATTTCTGATGGGAACAGTTGGAATAGGCGAGATTCTGACTGCAAGCATCATGGGAACCGTGCTTCTGTGCGTACTTGATCGTTATAAAAATGTAATTTTCCGTCAGGGCAGCTATACCGCATAGCAGACAGCCTGAATGGATAAAAAAGATCCCGGAAGTAATTTCTATTGTAGGAAATCTTCCGGGATTTTGTTCTGTCATTTTTTCATCTTGGAATCAAAGACCAGACTGGCGAGATAACCGAAGACCAGAGCGGCACAGGTTCCTGCAGAACCGGCAGTGAGACCACCTTTGAAGATGCCTAAGAGACCTTCTTCCTGTACAGCATCGTGGACGCCTTCCCAGAGTACATTTCCAAATCCAAGAAGAGGGACGCTTGCTCCGGCCTTTGCGTAATCAAGCAGAGGTTCATAGAGCCCGGCTGCACCCAGAACAGCCCCGCTGCACACCAGAAGGACCATGATCCGGCCGGGCATCAGCTTGGTCTTTTCCATCAGGATCTGAGTCAGGGCACAGATCAGACCACCGACCCAGAATGCGTTGATATAATCCATAAAGAACCACTCCTTTTTCACCAGTATGCGCATTGAAAAAAGAACTATACAAAAAATTATAAAAAAATAAAAATTAATGCTTGCAAAGTGTCAGATGTTGTGTTATAGTATCCAAGTCGGCAAGCGAAAGATGCTTTCGATAAGAAAATATGGTAGATTGGTCAAGGGGTTAAGACGCCGCCCTCTCACGGCGGAAACAGGGGTTCGATTCCCCTATCTACTGCGCTTAATTGAATGGCAGAAACCTGTAAAAAGGTTTCTGCCATTCTTGTTTTCTGTGCTTGATTTTGCTATAATAAGGAAGAGTGTGTGTTTTGCACAAATAGAACCGCAGGAGGAAAACAAGATGGAAATATTTTTAGCGATGATCCTGATCTGGGGACTGTCTGTCTGGAGCAAAAAGAATGTCAGAAAGACAAAAGAAGACAGAACATCCGAACGACCGATCCAGAGAACACCTTCAGCTGCTGCGGTGAGAGAAGAAGTACAAAGAGAAGTAAGACAGGCAAGGACGATAAGCAAGCCAAGAAAGGCAACTGCAGTTCCGAATAAGCCGCGCAGACAGAAGCTGACGAGGGAAGAGGAAGCCTTGAAGACCCGGTCAAGGGCATCCAGTCAGGCATGTACTTATGAGGCGGCATATTCCAAAGGAAAGCCGGATCGAGTCGGTGGCCGTGGCGATTATGAGACAGTTACTCCGAATGGTATGGAACGGATCCGCTGTGGTTATTGCGGAGCACAGAATTTTGTACCCGTGGGAAGCCGGAATCATTATCATTGCTATTTTTGTTGGGAAAAATTATAAAAGAGGTTCATGTATGAGTAAGATTGCGATAGTGACAGACAGTAATAGTGGAATCAGTCAGACACAGGCAAAAGAAATGGGAATTTATGTAGTTCCTATGCCATTTCTGATCAATGGAAAAGAATATCTGGATGGAATCGATCTGTTTCCGGATGAGTTTTATAAATTTCTTGAGGAAGATGCAGATGTATCTACTTCTCAGCCATCCCCGGATTCGGTGATGAAATTGTGGGATGAACTTTTGAAAGAATATGATGAGATTGTACACATCCCTATGTCCAGCGGTTTGAGCGGAAGCTGCCAGACTGCTAAGATGCTGGCGGATGATTACGATGGAAAAGTACAGGTTGTCAACAATCAGAGAATCTCTGTGACACAGCTTTATTCTGTAGAAGATGCAAAAGCATTTGCGGAAGCTGGCATGAATGCAGAGCAGATTTGCAAGAAACTGGAAGAAGAAGCATTGGAGTCCAGCATCTATGTTACGGTAACGACGCTGAAATATCTGAAAAAAGGCGGACGTATCACACCGGCAGCAGCGGCTCTTGGAACCATGCTGCGTCTGAAACCGGTACTGCAGATCCATGGTGAGAAGCTGGATGCATTTTCTAAAGTGCGTACCATGAGTGCTGCAAAGAAAACCATGATCGATGCCATAAGAAATGATCTGGAGAACCGGTTTGCAGGATCGCCAATGAAGCTGGCCATTGCTCATACAAATAATGAAGCGATGGCACTGGAATTCAAGGCGGAACTGGAAAAAGAATTCCCAGGATACCCGGAAATTATTGTTAATGAGCTGTCTTTAAGTGTTGCGTGCCATATTGGAGACGGAGCACTGGCAGTTGCATGTTCCAGAATCCCGGAAGTATAAGGAAACGAGGGAAATTTATTGGATAAGTATGAATATCGCCTGAAAGCGGAGCAAATAGAAAAACTCGTAAAAAAGAAAGACTATCAGACAGCAGTCAAGATTTCGGATACCATTGACTGGCGCCGGGTCAAGAATCTGAATATGCTTTATATTGTAGCGGATCTTTACGAGGCCGTTGAACGGTATGAGGACTGTATGGAGATTCTTAATATTGCTTATGACCGCGCACCGGTGGGAAGAATGCTTCTTTATAAGATGACGGAGATTGCTACCAGAACTCATAATTTTGAGGAAGCAATCAAACTTTATCGGGAATTTGTAAAGGCTGCACCTCATGATCAGAGCCGATATATCTTGAAGTATCAGATCTATCGGGAGCGTGGATCCAGTCTGGACGATCAGATCAAGACCCTGAAGGAATATAAGACCCATGAATATCAGGAGAAATGGGCCTATGAGCTGGCATCTCTCTATGACCAGGCCGGGATGCAGGAAGACTGTGTCCGTGAGTGCGATGAGCTGATTCTCTGGTTTAGCGAAGGCGAGTATGTGACAAAGGCCATGGAGCTGAAGATGAAATATGAGCCGCTGACTCCTGTGCAGCAGGATAAATATGATCATCGTTATCAGACAGGCGCATCTGTAAACGTGGGAGAAGATGACTACGAAGAGAGAGAAGTAAGTGTAAATACAGATAAATTCAGCACTATCAATCTTCAGGCGGAACTGGCAGCAAACCTGGATGAGATGCTTCAGAAGGATGAGGGAGATATTGATGTTCCAGATCTGGGGCTGGGAGCCACAGAAGAGCTGACGATTCCTGAAGTAGAAGAGATTGGGCCGGAACCGGTGGAGGAGTCCGTTGAGTCGGAAGAGCTGACAGTGCCGGATATTCCAGCTATAGAAGAGATTATTGAGCCGGAACCAGTAGAGGAATCTGTTGAGCCTGAAGAACTGACGGTGCCGGATATTCCAGCTATAGAAGAGATTATTGAGCCGGAACCAGAGGAGAAGTCCATTGAGTCGGAAGAATTGATGATGGAAGAGCTGGAACCAGAAGAATTAAAGATGGAAGAATTGATGCCGGAAGAGATCGAGCCGGAACCAGTTGCCGAGGAGATCGAGCCAGAACCAGCTGTTGAAGAGATCGAGCCAGAACCAGTTGTTGAGGAGATTGAGCCAGAATCAGTTGTTGAGGAGATCGAGCCAGAACCAGCTGTTGAGGAGATCGAGCCGGAGCCAGAACCGGTTATTGAGGAGCCGGAGCCAGAACCAGTTGTCGAGGACATCGAACCGGAACCGGAAGAGCCGCAGCTCATCAAGCAGATCACTGGAAGAATCGAGATCGACAAGATCCTTCAGGAGTGGGACAATAAAAAGAGCGAGACAGCGGCTGCTCTGAAAGCAAAGGAGCCGGAAGAGGAAGCGCGGAAGGAAAAAGTCCGTCAGGAAACTGCAGAGCTTGTAAAACTGATCTCTGGTACATCGGATGATATTCCAGAGGATGTACAGCAGATTCTGAAAGATCTTGATGAAGAGCAGAAGCAGGTCAATGCGGTGGTGACTGAGGACGATCTTCCAAAAGATATTGATGCGCCGGATGATCTGGATGAATCAGAGGATCTGACGATCCAGGAACTGTCAGTGCCGGAAGACATTGTCTATGCGGCCAAGCCGGATCATGAGATGGTAGAAAGTGAAACGAAGACAAAGCCAGCAAATGATAACAAAGAAAAGATCACTACTGAGACTGGTTCCATGAATATGATCCAGGAGCTTGAAAAGTCACTGGCGAGAGAAGTTGCTGATATGACCATCAAGGAAGGTCATCTGACCAGAGAACAGGCAAAGATCTTTGCTTATTTTACAGCAGTCCGTGGAGTTGGCGAGCAGCTGGCTTCTCTGTTTAAAGGACAGGCTGGGGCTTCCAAAGTAAATTCTGCCTGCGGAAATGTGGTTGTTACCGGAGAAAGCGGCAATGGAAAGACAACGCTTGCCATTGATATTGTAAAAGCATTACAGAAGCTGCAGCGTGTAGAAAGCAGCAGACTTGCCAAGATCAGCGGAAAGAAGCTGAACACCAGAGATATCTATGAGACACTTGGAAAGCTGAAAGGCGGAGCGCTGATCATTGAAAAAGCAGGAGGCTTGTCTGATGCATCTATGATGGCACTGAGTCTGGCAATGGAGGGTGATACAGGAGGTCTTCTGATCATACTGGAAGACCAGAAGGCAGAGATCCAGAGGCTGTTTCACAAGAATTCCAATCTGGCATCCAAGTTTGAGTACAAGGTAGATATTCCGGTATTTACGAATGATGAATTGATTGCATTTGCAAGATCTTATGCAAGAGAGCTGGGATTTTCTTATGATGAATTTGCTGTGCTGGCACTTTATGACCGGATTGGAAATGGTCAGACGAACGATCATCGGGTATCAGTGGCAGAGGTGAAAGACATGGTAGACGCAGCCATCGAACATTCGGAAAAAGGTGGTGTCCGCAAGCTGTTTGCAAAGATCACCGGAAAGAGCGTGGACGAAGAAGGCTATCGTCTGCTGCATGAGCAGGATTTTGAAGCATAAGCAGGAGCTGCCGCCAGAAGCGGCGGCTCTTTTTATACATGGAACAAGATAGAAGGAGCAAACATGAATTTATTAACAGCGAAGGAGCTGACCAAACATTATACGGATAAAGAACTGTTTACCGGGGCGGATTTCAGCATTGAAGAAAAAGATAAAGTAGGAATCGTTGGTATCAATGGAACCGGAAAATCCACGCTCTTACGGATTCTTGCAGGAGTGGAGGAGCCAGATGAGGGAGAAGTGGTGCGCGGCAACAAGGTGTATGTGCGTTATCTGCCACAGAATCCTGAATTTCCAAAGGGCATGACCATCTATGATTATGTAGTGACTGCCAATAAGACAGAGGATAATGAATGGAGTATCGCAGGTGACAGCAAGGCCATGCTGAATCAGATGGGATTTCTGGATGAAAATGAAGTGATCGACCATCTGTCCGGCGGACAGAAAAAGAAAGTGGCACTGGCTGCAGCATTGATGGCACCCTGCGATATTTTGCTGCTGGATGAGCCTACCAACCATCTGAACAGCGATATGATTCTATGGCTGGAACAGACGCTGATCCGGCGTAAAGGAGCATTGGTGATGGTGACCCACGACCGGTATTTTCTGGATCGGGTCTGCAACCGGATCGTGGAGATTGATAAAGGTAAACTTTATAACTATCAGACGAATTTTGAAGGATTTTTGGAGGCAAAGGCTGCCAGGGAAGATATGGAACTGGCAACCTATCAGAAAAATAAGAATATCCTGCGTATTGAGCTGGAGTGGATGAAGCGGGGAGCCAGAGCCAGATCCACCAAGCAGAAAGCTCATATTCAGAGATATGAGGAACTGAAAAATACAACAAAGGCGCCGGTGCAGGATGGGAAGGTAGAAGTGAATACGGTCTCATCAAGGCTTGGAAAAAAGACGTTGGAATTAGAACATATTTCCAAGGGATTTGGAGGACGTGAACTGATCCATGATTTCAGCTATGCGTTCCGCAGACAGGATCGGATCGGTTTTGTGGGAGCCAATGGATGTGGAAAGACAACCATGATGAAGATGATCATGGGAATCGAAGAGCCGGACGAAGGTCAGGTAATCCTTGGCCCTACTGTAAAGCTGGGTTATTTTTCACAGGAAAATGAATCCCTGGACCCGTCCCAGAGGGTTATTGATTATATCCGTGATACGGCGGAATATGTGAAGACAGAGGATGGCATGGTGTCGGCCTCTGTGATGCTGGAGCGATTTTTGTTTGACGCAACACTTCAGTATTCTCTGATCGGTAAGCTGTCTGGTGGGGAAAAGAGAAGACTTTATCTTCTGAAGGTGCTGATGGAGGCACCGAATATTTTGATCCTGGACGAGCCGACCAATGATCTGGATATTCAGACATTGGCGATCCTGGAAGATTATCTGGAGAAATTTCCGGGTATTCTGATCACGGTATCTCATGACCGGTATTTTCTGGACAAAGTGGTAGACCGGATCTTTGCTTTTGAGACAGGTGGATTTCTGCGACAGTATGAGGGCGGTTATTCTGATTATCTGGAGGCGAAGAAGCAGTGGGAACAGCCGGAGATCGCGGTGAAACCGAAGAAAGATGCATCGGAGAAGACTGAGAAAATTAAGCAGAAGAAATTGAAATTCACCTGGCAGGAGCAGAAAGATTACGAGACCATCGAGGATGTGATCGCAGGTATTGAGGAGCACATTGCAGATCTTGACCGGCAGATCAATCTGTCTGCCACGGATTTTGTGAAACTTGGAGCACTCACCCAGGAGAAAGAAGAACAGGAAGCTCTTCTGGATGAGAAGATGGAGCGGTATCTGTACCTGACAGATCTGGCGGAGCAGATCGAGGCACAGAAGAATGTAAAATAATCAAAGGGATTGTCCGTAGAGGGCAATCCCTTTTGTGCATCATTCATGGATATTTATGCGTCCGGAAAAAGAGCATGCACCACTTCCTCCACCGTCCCGATATGATCAAGATACTGCACATTGTCCCCGCAGAAGATCAGACCATTTTCTACATCACCTTCTACGGCACGGATCAGAGCCTGGGTGATGCAGTAAGGAGCCTGGGTGGGATTACATTTTTCCAGACAACGGAAGCAGTGGGTGATGTGCTCCTTCTGCTGTGCAACTTTTTCAAGAAAGGCATTGTGAATCGCCCGGCCCGGCATACCTACCGGACTTGTAACGATCTCAATGTCTTCTTTTTTTGCATTTACATAAGCCTGTTTGTAGGCAGGAGCAGCATCACATTCTTCTGTTGTAACAAAAGGAGTAGCCACCTGAACACCTTCAGCACCAAGCGCAAAAGCATGCTGTACCTGTCTGGCATTCATGATGCCTCCGGCGGTGATAACCGGGATATGAACACCATATTTCTCACCATACTCATGGACGCATGCGATGATCCGGCGGATCTCATCATCATAGTTAGCCTCGTAATCTGGTTCGTACAGATGAGCCAGCTCTTCTCTGGAAAATCCCAGATGCCCGCCTGCATGAGCTCCTTCAATGACTACAAAATCTGCAGTGCGCTTATATCGACGATCCCACATTTTCAGAATGATACGTGCTGCCTTTTCCGAAGAGACGATAGGTGCGATCTTGGTGTCAGTACCTGTCACATATTCCGGCAGATCTACAGGCAGACCAGCACCGGAGATGATCACATCAGCACCGGCGAGGGCAGCTGTTTTTACATAATCCGCATAGTCCTTCGTGGCAACCATGATATTATATCCTATAAGTCCCTGGCATTTGCCGTCTGCACTGGCGGCAATATCACGGGCTTTTTTTAGTTCCGCCACCATAGCACGCAGATTGGCAGCTTTTGTATCTTTCTGGAAATCTGCTTCCCGAAATCCAATCTGGGCAGTGGATATGATGCCGATGCCGCCTGCGCGAGCTACAGCTCCGGCCAGACGTGAGAGACTGACTCCTACACCCATGCCTCCCTGGATTAGCGGCAGTTTTGCCAGTTTATCTCCAATTTGTAAAGCTTTCATGTTATTCTCCTCTGTAAATATTTTGATTATCAAACTAATTATAGAGCGACACAGGATATTTGTCAATGGAAATAGTATTAAAAACTACATAAAGTAGAAATGATGACCAAAAGATTCCGGAGAAATGGATGTTACCGAACTGCCTGCACTGCAAACTCAGTATTTACCAGATCCTCGTAGGGCGTCCATGCGGGCAGTTCTCCGGCTTCTTCCAGAATATTCTGAAGCAGATCAAAACTGTCCTGCTCAAAGATCAGATCTTCTTTCCAGGTGTCCTGCTCGTAATAACGGGTTACAATGGCTGTGATGGTATCAAGATCTGTCTCTTTGAACTGTGGCTGGATCACTTTGGCAATCTCTTCCGGTGTGTGAGTCTGTACATAATCCATTCCTTTCTGAAGGGCATTGGTAAATGCCTGCAGGATATCCGGGTGCTCGGTCAGATAGCTTTGTTTTACACTGTAAGCAGTGTAAGGCACATAACCGGAAGCCTCACCGAGAGAAGCGATTACGTATCCGGCACCTTCCTGTTCCAGCGTGGTGGCAGCTGGTTCAAACTCCACAGTGAAATCTGCCGGGGAACTGCTTCCGGTGAAAGCAGCAGCTGTAGAACCAAAATCAATACTTTGATCGATGGTCAGATCTGTTGTTGGATCAATATTATGTTTTTTCAGAATAAACTCAAAGACCATTTCCGGCATGCCACCAGCCCGGCCACCAAGGACATAAGATCCTTTCAGGTCATCCCACTGGAAATTCTCCACAGGTTTACGGGAGACAAGAAAGTTGCCGGCACGTTGGGTAAGCTGCGCGAAATTTATCAGATAATCATCTGGATTCTGATGATAAATGTAGATGGAGGATTCGCTTCCCATGAAACCGATATCAGCATCACCGGAGACTACGGCAGTTGCCACTTTGTCGGCACCAAAGCCGGTCACCAGAGTCAGATCAATCCCTTCCTCTTCAAAATATCCATTTTCAATTGCTACATACTGTGGGGCGTAGAAGATGGAATGTGCCACTTCATTTAAAGAGACAGGCGTAAGAGTGCCATCTCCATCAGAAGTACCGGAATTGCTGCTGCCGCATCCTGGAAGAACCAGAAGGGAGGCGGCAAGCAGAACACAGATAATTTTTTTCATGAACTCATTCCCTTTGCACAGAAAATTATAATGTAATGTATGCAAAAGTCAGCAGAATGTGAACGAAGCTATTTTTCGTCATCCTTCTTTTTGGTAAATAGCTGGAAGAGCCAGAGGTAAACATAGATCAGTGTGGGGATCACGATGGTTGCTACAATAGAAGCCATCAGAAGTTCCCGGGCTTTCTCTGTGTCAATAAAAGCCAGGATCAAAGTTACCATGAATAATAAGGCGATAGCCGCAACAGCACCAAGTGCCAGCGCGCGTTTCATTTTTTTCAGCATATGCAAAATCCTTTCTTGGGGGTGCGAATATTGATTCAGAGCCACATTCGCAAAATAAGTGCATGGTTCTGAATCAATGTTCACATTATAAATCCCTGTCTTCCGAAAATCAATTGTCAAACACTTGTTCTTGTGGTAAGATAGGCATAAAATGACACATAAATGAGGAGAGAAGTATGAGTGATCTGGAATTATTGAATCGAGAGCAGCAGGAAGCGGTGCTGCATGTGGATGGACCGCTTCTGATCCTAGCGGGAGCCGGATCTGGCAAGACGAGAGTACTCACCTATCGGATCGCTCATCTGATCGATAAATGCGGAGTGAATCCGTGGAATATTCTGGCTATCACATTTACTAATAAGGCGGCCGGAGAGATGCGGGAACGTGTGGACAAGATCGTGGGATATGGTTCAGAGAGCATCTGGGTCAGCACATTCCATTCTACCTGTGTGCGGATCTTGCGCCGGTATATTGACCGACTGGGGTATGATACGAACTTTACTATTTATGATACGGAAGATCAGAAGACAGTGATGAAAAGTGTCTGTCAGAAGCTTCAGCTGGATTCGAAGCTCTATAAGGAACGCATGCTTCTGAATGTGATCTCTCATGCCAAAGACGAATATATTTCACCTAATGAGTTTTTGCTGGAGGCGAAAGGCGATTTCCGCCAGGAGAAGATTGCGCAGGCTTATGTGGAGTATCAGAAGGAATTGAAGAAAAATAATGCGCTGGATTTTGATGACTTGCTGGTGAAGACGGTGGAGCTGTTCCAGGGCTGCCCGGATGTGCTGGAATACTATCAGAACCGTTTTCGTTACATCATGGTGGACGAGTATCAGGACACCAATACCGTGCAGTTCAAATTTATCAGTACGCTGGCTCGTCAGTACCGTAATCTGTGTGTAGTCGGTGATGATGATCAGTCTATTTACAAGTTTCGTGGTGCCAATATCCGCAATATTCTGGATTTTGAGAAAGTATTTCCAGATGCAAAGGTGGTAAAGCTGGAGCAGAATTATCGTTCCACACAGAATATCCTGAATGCAGCCAATGGCGTGATCGCCAATAACAGAGGGCGTAAGGAGAAGGCACTCTGGACGGAGAACGAACAGGGTGAGCCAATCCTGTTCCAGCAGTTCCAGAATGGCTATGAGGAAGCGGAATATGTGTCCGGGGAGATCAGTAAAAAGGTGCGGAAAGGGGAAGCAGAATATCAGGATTTTGCAGTTCTTTACCGGACCAATGCCCAGTCCCGTCTCTTTGAGGAGAAGTTCCTGTATGCCAACATTCCATACAAGATCGTTGGAGGTGTGAATTTTTATTCCAGAAAAGAGATCAAGGATATTCTGGCATATCTGAAGACCATCGATAATGGAAAGGATGATCTGGCAGTCCGCAGAATTATCAATGTTCCCAAGAGAGGGATTGGAAATGTAACACTTGCAAAAGTACAGGCCTATGCTGATTCCAGAGATATCAGCTTCTTTGAAGCACTGGAAGAGGCAGGTGAGATTCCGGGCCTTGGGAAAGCGGCATTGAAGATCCAGCCCTTTGTGCATCTGATCCATGAGATGCGTCTGTCACTGGCAGATATGAGTATGCAGGATCTGATCCAGGCGATCCTTGATAAGACCGGATATGCAGAAGACCTGAAAAATGAAGATACCGACGAGTCTGAGGCGAGACTGGAAAATATCGACGAGTTCATCAATAAAGCAGTTACCTACGAAGAAGGAGCTGAAGAACCGAATCTAAGTGGATTCCTGGAAGAAGTAGCTCTTGTGGCAGATATTGACAGTGTGGAAGATGGAGACAACCGTGTGCTGCTTATGACGCTTCATAGTGCTAAGGGTCTGGAGTTTCCATATGTATATCTGGCTGGTATGGAGGATGGATTGTTCCCAAGCTATATGTCCATTGCGGCAGATGATCCCACCGAGGAGATCGAAGAGGAGCGGCGTCTGTGTTATGTGGGGATCACCCGTGCCATGAAGGAACTGACCATCACCTGCGCCCGCTGCCGGATGGTACGCGGAGAGACCCAGTATAATAATGTGTCCCGATTTGTGCGTGAGATCCCCTCAGAGCTGCTGGCGCGTAAGAGTGTGATGCCAAGAGAACCAAAGAAGCCGGAAGTGCCGCAGAATACATCTTATCAGAAAGCAAAGGAAGCGTTCCGGACAAAGACGTTTGATCCGCAGCAGTTCAAAGTGGTGAAAGCGGATAAGCTGGACTATACTGTGGGTGATCAGGTGTCCCATGTAAAATTCGGAAAAGGAACCGTGCTGGAGATCACTGAGGGCGGAAGAGACTATGAAGTCAAAGTGGATTTTGAACGGTTCGGTGTGAAAAAAATGTTCGCATCCTTTGCAAAATTGAAGAAGGTATGAATGGTGCGGTGATTGCAAATCCTATCAGAGTATGATATACTTAACCATAATTAAAACAGAAAAGAGGTATCTGCCATGGGCCGTGTTGAAGACATCATCAATGCAGCAAAGACCAATGAAATGCTGAGTGAACTGCTTCATATCAAGAAGGAAGAAGAGAAAAAACAGAACGTGCTGATGTGGGTGCTGATTGTCGTGGCTGCAGTAGCAGCAGTAGCGGGAATCGCATATGCAGTATATCGTTTCTTTACGCCGGATTATCTGGAAGATTTTGATGAAGACTTTGATGATGATTACGACGATGATTTCTTTGATGATGAGGACGAAGACGAGGATGATACAGAAGAGTAAAAGCTTCTGACACAGTGACAAAAGCTCCTCCTGCAGGGACAATGTTTTCCCACGGGAGGAGCTTTTGCTGGTTTTAGACAGAAAGGAACATACATGAAAAAAGGACAGGTATTTGAGGGAGTGATCGAGAAAGTCGCATTCCCTAATAAAGGACATATCACCGTGGATGGCAAGACGGTGATCGTGAAAAATGGTGTGCCGGGACAGAAGGTACGGTTTTCTGTGAATAAGGTTCGCAGTGGCCGGGCAGAGGGACGGATCCTGGAAGTCCTGGAAAAATCTCCGTTGGAGTGTGAGCCGGTATGTCCGCATTTTGCCGACTGCGGTGGATGTACCTATCAGAATCTCTCTTATGAGGAGCAGCTTCACCTGAAAGAAACCCAGGTAAAAGAGCTGTTGGATGGCGCAATCCGGGATTTTGGTTATGAATATGTATTTGAAGGAATTAAGGAAAGTCCCAATCATTATGACTACCGTAATAAGATGGAGTTCTCCTTTGGAGATGAAGTGAAAGACGGTCCTCTGGCACTTGGCATGCATAAGCGGGGCAGCTTCTACGATATCGTGACCGTGGATGGCTGCCGGCTGACAGACGGTGATTTCCGTAAGATCCTGCGGGCAACGCTTGATTATTTTACAGAGCTGGGAACCCCGTTTTACAGAAAATTGCAGCATACGGGATATCTCCGTCATCTGTTAGTCAGAAAAGCAGCCCGTACCGGTCAGATCCTGGTGTCACTGGTAACCACCAGTCAGATGGATGCGGATCTGGAAGGCTGGAAGGAGACATTGCTGAAACTTCCGCTGGAGGGCAGTTTTGCAGGAATCCTTCATACGACGAATGACAGTCTAGCAGATGTGGTGCAGAGTGACCGGACAGAAGTGTTGTACGGAGAGGAATATTTTTATGAGGAACTTCTGGGATTACGCTTCCGCATCTCTACATTCTCTTTTTTCCAGACCAATTCTCTGGGAGCAGAGGTACTCTATGATACAGCCAGATCCTATGTAGGAGACACGAAGGATCAGGTGATCTTCGACCTGTACAGCGGAACTGGAACCATTGCTCAGATGCTGGCACCAGTGGCAAAGAAAGTGATCGGTGTGGAGATCGTGGAGGAGGCTGTAAAGGCGGCAGGAGAAAATGCAAAGTTCAACGGACTGACCAACTGTGAATTCATTGCCGGAGATGTATTGAAAATGTTGGACACCATCAGTGACCGGCCGGATTTCATTGTGCTTGACCCTCCGCGGGATGGCATCAATCCAAAAGCACTGAAGAAGATCATTGATTACGGTGTAGACCGCATGATCTATATCTCCTGTAAACCCACCAGTCTGGCGAGAGATCTGGAGATGCTGCAGGGATATGGATACCGGGTGGAAAGGGCTTGCTGCGTTGACATGTTTCCATGGTCAGCCAATGTTGAAACAGTTTGTCTGCTTTCAAAGAAACCTTGATTTTCTGCGGTTTGTTGGATATTAAGGAGCAAAAATGAATGTGTATTTTGTAGCCTTATGAATGAACCATTTGAATATCGTAGCAGAGGGGTGTTTTGAGACTCTGCTGAATAATAGGCTTTTGCTAAAAGGTATCACATTTGTGAAAATGTATGATACCTCCTGGCAGGAGCCTTTTTGTATAAAGATAACTTGACTTATAAATCTTACGGGTGTAATATTCAAAAGAGTATATTGTATCGTTGGAGAAAATTTTTTTACCCAAAAATCTTACAAATGTAATAATTAAAGTGCTGTACATTGAAAATCAGGATATTACCATATTAGAAAAAAGAACGGAGGTCTATATGAAAGAAAAAAGGAGAGGCATGGGAATGAGACTATGCATGATACAAATACTTCTGAGTTGTACCATTTCGGGGTGCAGTGATATGTCCCCGGAAGAAATACAGGTTGATGATCCCTTCATTGAGGTTCAGGAGGCAACAGAAAATTCTCAGGAGAATGCGGAAGAAATTATAGAAATCTGTGTGGATCTTTATGAAGAAGCAGCAGAACAAAATAAGATAGCTGATTTGGAAATGATTCGAAGTATTGTTAATCGCCTTGGAGAAAATGGATATCCGGCTGTTGATAGCAGAAATCAAATTAACATGACGGAACCAGAGAAGGTAGTGGAATTCTGCGAAAAGGTGGATGCACAGGAAGAAGCAGAAATAACAATTCTTGAAGTCAGTTATTTAGGAGGATTTGTAAAATACGATTTACACACAAAAGACGGAAATGTAGATGTGGTCAGAAGCTATTACAAGTACGAAAATGGAGATATACAAAGAGAGGTTACTGGAAGCTATCAGGCGGAGTATTGGAATTATACAGAAGAAGGTTACCTGATGTTTTCCGGTGTCTGGTTTTCAGAAGAATTGTATGTTCTTACATTGAGTGGGGCAGAGGAGCATACCGCATTGCGGGTACAGCCATTGGATGAAACATATCGGGAGTTGAGTCGGAAATATCTCCGCCCGATTGGCTTTGAACAGAATAACATGTTTATTGTGGATTGGAGCGAGGATGATTTCGGGGCTTTGAATTTCTATGATATGTATGACATTCTCTATCCAAAAGTAAATGGTCAGTATGTTCCCTATATTGCAGATGACAACCTGGCAGTAAGTGCAGTTTATCGGATTCCAAAAGAGGAATTTGAAAGCGTTATTATGAAATATTTCAATATTGATAGTGAAACGCTGCAATCCAAAACCGTCTATTATTCGGAGGATTCAACTTATGAATATAAGCCGAGAGGCTTCGAAGAAGTAGAGTACCCGGAATATCCATATTCAGAGGTAGTAGGTTTTACAGAAAACAATGATGGGACAATTACACTTACAGCCAATGTAGTATTCCCTTATGCGGGTGATTCCAAGGTATATGCTCACGAGGTTGTGGTCCGTCCGTTAGAGGATGGAGGGGTACAATATGTATCTAACCGAATTATACCATCTGAAGACAACTGCAGAGAAACTTGGCATACGCCACGGTTGACGTTAGAAGAATGGGAAGAATTGTACGGAGGCGAATAATGGAAGATATGAAATGGCTGCTTAGAAGATGTGGACTTCCAATTTCACTGCTGTTGATTTTCGTGATAGTTGGGGCGATCTGTTGGGGGAAAATACATGAAGAAGAACAAAAGGTGGCAGAAGAAGTATGGGAGCCACCTGTAGAAATCGAAAATAGCGAAGCAGAAACAGAAGAAGCCGAGAATGCGGAAACGTCCACAGAGTCAGCATATTGGTTTATTCCGCAAGCTAGTGATTGTCTTATCTCAGATGAGGAAAAAGAACAATTGCAGAGTATGGCTTTGTCAGCGGCAGATTCGGTAGCAGAAATCTATAAGGATATTGTAATTGCAGATGCACCAAGTTATTCTTCCGGCATTAGCGAATTTACCGACGAGCAGAGGAAAACTGTGGTGGAGCAATTGGGCACAAGCGGTCTGGTAAGTGTTGAAGAAGATACTGCCATGCAAAACCATGAAGCAATCGAAACATTTTATGCAGATTACTTGGATGGACGGGACTCAATGGTTACGGTATTCGAAGTACATAGGGATGGACTGATTGGAGCAGTTACTTTTATTTACCGGAAAGGTGAGTTGCAGACTTATTATATAGGCGTTCGGTGGAAGGAAGGCGGTATGCCGGAAATACAGGGAACTTCGGTAAGTAATGTGGTTGAAATTAAACTTACGGAAAAAGGGTATTTTATCTACGCATATGAATATGTGATTGCACATTCAAGTTTAAGACAGTATTGGAGAACAGAACCGCTTCCGGAAGACTGCAGGGAACTGACAGAGAAATACATATCAGGATTAAGTTATGTGAATTACAATGTGCTTGTCACAAACTGGGACAGCAGTAACGTAGAAGATATTTTGATGCCTTGTATGTATGAAGACATCTATCGAATTTATATGGGAGAAAATCTGAAAACGGAAGGTTGGAAAATTCCGGCAGAGGAATATGAAAAGATAATGACTACTTATTTTCCGGTATCTGTAGAACAGCTGAGAGAGCATTGCGAGTATGATGAGAGCAGCAACAGCTATGAATATGAGATGATTTATGCCAGCCCATACCCACCTTTTGGAGAAGTAGTTGACTATACAAAAAATGCGGATGGAACAATTACACTTATTGTAGATGGAGTTTGGCCGGATTATAATTCTGATCTCGCTTTTCGGAATACGGTTGTGGTCCAGCCATTTGAAGATGGAACATTCCGGTATCTTTCTAACGCTATAGAGGAAATAGAATTGGAACTGCCGTAGGTAGCAAGAACGAAAGGATGATTTTATGGTATTAAAGAAAAAGAGCATTCTACTAATTATAGTATTTCTAATTGGATGTTTTATGTGCGCCTGTGGGAAAGAAGATAGTGTTGCAGATGAATCTCTTGTGGAAGACACGGAAGAAGTATCTTCCACAGAGGAAACAAAAAGTGCCGAGGAAGAAGCTGCAGAACAGTGGGAAAAGGGCTATGGACTTCAGGTGGACGAACAGGAAGAAAAAGAAGCAGAGAATGACTGCAGAGCGATGATGGAACGTATTTATGAGATTTATAAAGAGGCAGATAAAGGAACTGCATCCAATGTTGTATTAACTGATGAGGCCATTCTTGAACTGCAGAAAAAGTTAATGGAAACGGGATGTCCGGTTGCTACATTGGTAACCTATTCAAATATGGGAAATTATGAAAGTGTGGATTCTTTTCTTGAGAATTGCACGGCTGGGGAACGTGGTTCTGTAGTAGTTTATGAGATACATAGTGATGGTGGCATAGGTAGAATGAAATTCATTTTTGATGGTACAGACATGTATGTTGTAAGTGCAGGAAGCGTATGGAATAAGAATGGTAAGTCGGGAATGTCCTATTTATCCTACACCAGAATAAAAGAGTGGAAATATACAGATAAAGGATGGTTCTGCTATGAGTTATGTGTGCCGGAGCCGCCAGAGGTCAGTGAAATCGTGGATGGAAGTTGCCTAATCAGAGTAAAGCCAATGACAGAAGAACAGCGTGAAATATCTGAACGCCTCGTTCAGGGACTTGGTTATCAGGGACAGAATCTTTTGTGTTCTAATTGGAATGCAGAAAATATGAGTGAGTTGGATTATAACGGAATGTTTGAATATCTGTATGGAATGAAATATGGAGAAAAGTTCAATTCTGAAGATTATCCCAATGGCATTCCTAAGGAAGAGTTCGAAAGTCTGATTATGGAGTATCTTCCGATAACAGCAGAGCAGATACGGGAGTACGAAGCGTTTGATGAGGAAAATCAGACCTATCTTTGGGCGAGACTTGGATGTTTTAATTACGCACCTACTTTCTTTGGAACTTCTCTGCCAGAGGTTGTCGATATCAAAGAAAATGAAGATGGGACAATCAGATTAACAGTTGAGGCGGTTTGTGACATGGTTATTTGTAATGATGCAGTCATAACCCATGAACTTACTGTGCGGTTTGCGGAGGATGGAAGTTTTCAGTATTTGGGAAATGAAATCCTAAATGACGGAATTATGCATATACCAGACTACCAATACCGTATTAAAGATTAATTTGATAATAGTAGTGTTCTATGGTAATCTTACAGATGTAAGAAAAGAAAGGAGGACACATGAAAAAATTAAAATTAGTTGGAATATTGGCAGCAGTTGTATTGATAGGCGGAAGTTTGTCAATTCCACTTATAAATAACAACATTGCCTATAAAGTAGAAAAAGCATTATGTGAAATCCCGCTGCCAGAGGAAACGGAATTGATAGAGTCACTGTCACAGGCAGGGAAGCTGACGGGGAATGGAAATGGGATGCAGTATTTCGGAGCAATCCTAATTAGGAGCGAATTGTCTTTGGAAGAACTGGATGCTTACTATTCAGATTACAGAAGTAATGAATGGGAGTGTTTGGTAGAAACTCAGGAAAGGCAGCCCATTGAGGTGATTGATCACGGGACACTGCAATTTAGAGAAGAAATAAAGGACAGCGGTTATTACATTGTATATTCATGGGGAAGCGGAAATTCTCTATTGGAAGAACTGGATATACGTGGACATTAATAGGAGTACTATAACAATGAAGAATTTTTTGAAAATTATGCTATGTATTACGGGTTCGCTTCTTGCAGCGATTGTAGTATTTGGGTTTTTCATTTCATATACGGTAAATTACAAGAAGACAACTTGCGATACATCTGTTTCGCCGGATGGAAAATACGAATTGACACTTCAGGCAGTTGGAGAACCAGACTGGCCTTTTGGTTCAGCAAGTGGACGATTAGTCCTTGTGGAAGGCAAAGATAAGATATCTCAAACAGATTTTGAATTGCACAATGACGGTGGAAGCATCACAAGTAATTGTTGGAAAGTTACATGGTATGAGGACTATGTAGAAGTGATCCTATCAGGCGAAGAACAATTTGATGAGCAAGTCATTTTATATTTTGATGGTACGAAAGAATTACAGCAATTGACAGATATTGCAGATATTGCAGTGGACTATCCATCAGGAGAGAAATTAGATGAAAGCCGGGTTATAACCGAACAATCCTTTGAGGTGGATTTGAATGATTGGGGCGAGGTACGATTTGTGTCTTATCTGCCGACTTATGATACGCTTTGGGAAGATGTCTCATTTGTGCTGGCAAAGGACAATCAAATTGTGTACTATTTCCCAGCTTATTTTGAAAACAATAGTACTGAGAATGATAGCGTAGGTATGTTTGACAGCGTAGAGGCAGTTGGATTTCAAGATATAGATGGCGATGGTGCAAAGGATGTGATTGTCATTGTAAATTATGTTACAGGAGCAGGACCACAGGGAATGATACCACGGAAGACCATTAGAATATTTAGTTCACAGAATAAGGGTTTTATCATTCAGCACGATTTAATAGATGAATTAATGAAAAATATAAAAGAGGATGATATTTCTATTTCTGCGATATGTGATTATGTGACATTGATTGAAACAGATGAAATATATGATGGATATCGTATTATATACCAACAATACTTCGCAGACGAAGGATGTGATTTTATGATATCATATAATGCGAGTGGAAATTCCAGAGTTATCTTAAATGAGAATGAGGAAATAATAGAATTTCTTGCATATGACAGACTTTCGGAAAATGAAAAATGTGAATTATATGTTTGGTACAGAAGCAAGAAAAACGCAGATGGTTCGTGGTATATCTCAGAGGCGCAGATCCTTGATATTTTTGCTTATAGTATGTCTACAAAAGATGTGATCAGTAGTGGTAAAACATCATGGTCAGCGACTGGAAGTGAAGAGTATTATGAAGCAACAGGCGAAAAATAAATGAAATCGGGTAAGAGTCAGCTTGTGTAGTTGACTCTTACCCGATTTCTTTATTTCCAGATATTCATGTCTGACAAGATAGACATGGTTATTTCAGTTGCTTTGCCTCCGGTAGCATCGCTGTTTGCACCAATGTTGGTAGCAAAAAAGTATGTATTATCTGCAGTTTCGATATAACCGATAAACCATCCATTCACATCCTGGCCATCCACACGGCCAGTTCCTGTCTTTCCATAGAGTGTTCCGGCATCAGAAGAGGAAAGGAGGATGGCATCTTTTACAGCATTGATGTTTTCAGGAGAGAACTCAAAGCTGTTGTTATGTAGTTTCGTTAAAAGTTCGACCTGCTCTATTGGAGAAATTTTTAAGGATGATTCCATCCAATAAGTGGAGAAATCACCATTCATGTTTTCATTTCCATATCCAATTTCCTGAATATAGTTATAGACGGAAGAGCTCCCAAGCTGTTCATCCACTGTCTGGAAGTACCAGTTAACGGAGGAGTTCATCGCAGACTGTAAGGTCTGATCCGCATTCCATGCTTCAAATGGATAGCTTTCTCCATTCCATGCAATAAATGAGTTTTCTGGTGTAATGACACCTTCTTCCAAGCCGAACAAGGCATCATATATTTTGTAGGCGGAGTTTGGCGCTACTCGCAGGGTAGCATGCTCCTTGTCATGTATGCTCCATGCATCATTTCCTAAATCGTATAAAACAAAGCTGCCTTCGTATTCTCCGAAGTATGTGGAGCGGTCTACATAGGAAACATTCTCAGAAGAGGAGTCCAATTGGTAGTAGTTTTCGTCTGCTGCGTATGTAGAAATAAAAGGAGCAAAACCTAACAGGAGAACAGCAGTCAGTACAAATGCCGTCATACCTTTTATTCTTTTCATAAATGTTGGCTTCTCATAAGAGGCAATGTTGATAATTCTCCGTTTCATCTGATCCATGTTTCCACCAAGACCGGCAGCAAACGGAAAAGGAGTAAGTGAAACTTTCTCTGCAAAGTTAATCAGTGTATTGCCATAATCTTCGTAAGCATCCTCTTCAAGCATTTTCAAAACGGAAGTGTCACAGGCAACCTCTCTGTCATTACGCATTTCTTTCAGAGCGTACCAGAGAAGAGGATTGAACCAATATACTACCCCAGCAAGATTCATCAGATAACTGGCAACAGCATCTTTGTGCTTATAGTGCTGCAGTTCGTGCAACAGCATATATCGCATATCGGATTCGTTGTAATCAGAGATCAGATGAATCGGCAGATAAATACATGGTTTCAAAAGTCCAACAATAATCGGGGATTTCAAAAATGCGGTACTGTAGACAGGAATATCTCTGTGAATCCCCATCTCTTCTAAGCAGTGATGATATAGTTTGCGGATTTCCTTGTTCTGAAGGGGAAGTGCAGATTTTTCCAAGTTGCGTAAACGGAGAGAGGATTTGATTACTAAAATAATCATTGCAAGAATACCTACAATCCATATCCCTAATAATATGTATCCGGCAATGGATGGAGCTTCGCTATTTACAGAAAGGGTAAAGTTATTCATCCAATTTATATTTCCGGTTGGATCGGCCCCAATGGTTTCTCCCATAGCAGTTCCAGTATTGGAAGATGGAGAACTTCTCAGGCTGCCGAGCCACGAGAAGATTTGAGGAAATCCGATTAAACGGAACGGTATAAAGGGAACTACCAACAACCCAAGCAGCAGGAACCATAGATTATACTGCATCCGGCTGGAAAGGTTGTTTTTGAATATCCGCTTGGCTATCAAAAGAATTCCGATGATACCGCTGATAAATACATTGCATATTAAAAAGCGTATCATAAAATCAGCCACGTTAATTGCCTCCTTTTTTTGACCTCTTTGAAAGAAGGGAGCGGAGAGTGTCTATTTCTGTTTCAGACAGTCTGTCATTTTCTATATAGGCAGACAGCATGGCAGTGATATCCCCGTCATAGTATCGTTCCAGAAAAGAGTTGCTTTCCTGGCCGATGTATTCGCTTTCTTTCACGACTGGGGTATAAACAAACACTCGGCTCTGTTTTTCATAAGTCAGAGCGCCTTTGGTCACAAGGCGTTTGATTAAAGTCTGTATCGTTTTCGGACTCCAGCTTGTGGTCTGTAATAATTTATCTGTTATTTCATTTGTACTGATCGGCGCATGTTTCCATACGATTTTCATAACTTCAAATTCAGCTTCAGAAATCTGTGGTAAATCACTCATTTCAAATCCCTCCTTAAATCTTACGACTGTAATAAATATATTATAGACGTTATTTGTGTGGTTGTCAATTTCAGAAAAAAGATATTGACTTGAACTCTTATCTGTGTAATAATTGAAATATTACAAGAGTAAGATTTAGAAAAGGCAACAAAAAGAAAAGAACCAGAATCACAATCACAACGGATTAGCTGGTTCCTTTACTCGTTTGAATTACCTCTTTTATGTATGAGTGCTAAGAGGTATTCAATTGCTGGAAGAATCTCGGCTGCCTCTTGCTCATCACATTCCTGTAGTATCAATAACAGTTTTTGTTTTTTTAACCCGTCCGTGGCAGTGTCAGCTTGAAGGGTTCAGCTTTGAGGCCCACCGACCGCTTAGGCGGTCTTAAGGTGGTAGAAGGGAAGAACCCTTCCCTTGGAGAAACCATCGATATTGAAAAAGTTCGAAATGCCTATATCAGTGCAAGGAAAAATGCTGCAGAAGAAAATATCTTCCGACAGCTTCGTCTGAATCAGTGGGTAAAACAGTCTACCCGTTGGATGCAGATGGACAAATGGGATGCCTGTGCGTTTCCCGTAAATGAGAAGGAACTTATTGGAAAAACTTGCTATGGCGGTTTAGACCTTTCAAATACATCGGATATCACGGCATTTGTACTTGTGTTTCCACCGAGAAATGATGAAGAGAAATACATCATTTTACCATACTGCTGGATACCGGAAGATAACATGAGACTCCGTGTCAGAAGGGACCATGTTCCTTATGATGTGTGGGCAGCAGAAGGGTGTCTGGAAACCACAGAAGGAAATGTGATTCATTACGGTTTTATAGAGAAATTCATTGAGGAACTTGGAACGAAGTACCATATAAAAGAAATTGCGTTTGACCGTTGGGGAGCAACGCAGATGGTACAGGATTTGGAAGGTATGGGATTTACCGTTGTTCCTTTCGGGCAGGGGGGATAAGGATATGAGTCCGCCAACGAAGAAACTTATGAAGCTGACACTTGGGGAGCGAATTGCCCACGGTGGACATAAGGTTCTCCGGTGGATGATGGATAATGTGTATGTCAGACAAGACCCTGCCGGAAATATCAAAATGGATAAGGAAAAATCTACGGAGAAAATCGATGCAGCAGTAGCAACCGTTATGGCACTTGACCGTGTAATTCGTAATCAGGGCAGCGAGGGAAGTGTATATGATGGCAGGGGAATTCTTGTTTTTTAAGAAAGAAAACCTCTCCGGCAGATGGAGAGGTTTGAATGATCATGGTTTTGTTTATGTATCGGAATAAGAAATGCATTTTTCTTCCAGCATTTTGAAATCACAGCATCTTGCAGCAAGGGAAGAATCCGGCTTGGCAATGCACTTCTGGTATAATTTCAGGGCTTTGTTTTGCAGAGTGTTCTGAACATTGTCAATCAGGGCTTTTTCTTTCTGGAGAAGGTAAACATAGTCGGTTTTGCAGAGAAAATAGGGACATAGTAGTGGAAATCTCCGATAGTAAGAAGAATTCCCACATGGAGTTTCAAACGTTCCCCATACTCCACATATCCGACACGGGAATCAAACTGTGTCAGGTAATTTATGTATTTTTTATCGACAACGAACCAATCCATAGAGCCTCCTGAAAAGTAAAAAAGTGGGTAGATTACTCCACCCACTGCTGTTAACCGATTGTTTTAATTGGACAATCTAACCGCTTTTAAACGAGCATTTTAACTGGACGCTCTAACCGCTGCACAGATATTTCTATCTGTGTTTTTATTATATGCAATTTACAGCAAAAAATCAATGCCTTTAATTGCTAAAATTTTATGAACTTTTTTCGATATCTATGGAATCGATTTTATCACAGACAGGAACAAAAAGAAAGAGAGGGATAGCAGATGGGTATAAAAAGTTTGCTTGGTTTCGGTCAGGCGAGGGATAAGCCTGTACGGAATTACAGTAATGGTGAGTATTCGTTCAATTTCGAACGAAGCACCAGCGGGAAGAGCGTCAATGAAATGACAGCCATGTAGACTACTGCAGTTTATGCATGTGTGAGGATTTTGTCAGAAGCAATTGCATCACTTCCGATTCATGTATATCGATACAAAGATGGTGGGAAGGAAATGGTCTGTGACCACCCGCTTTATACGCTGCTCCATGATGAGCCAAACCCGGAGATGCCTTCATTTGTGTTCAGAGAAACACTGATGAGTCATCTTTTAATTTGGGAAAATGCGTATGCACAGATCGTACGAAACGGGAAAGGAGAGGTGATTTCGCTGTATCCGCTTCTGCCTAACAAAATGAGTGTGGAGAGAGATAGCAATGGTGTTCTGTATTATGTGTATTCATGCTATTCGGATGAAAACCCCAATATGAAAAAGATGGGAGATATTACCTTAAGGCAGGAGGATGTGCTTCATATTCCCGGACTTGGATTTGATGGTCTTATCGGTTACTCACCTATTGCGATGGCAAGAAATGCTGTCAGTATGACAATGGCCTGTGAAGAATACGATGCCAGTTTTTTTGCTAATGGCGTAAATCCCGGTGGTGTATTGGAGCATCCGGGTGTGTTGAAAGACCTGGCAAAGGTAAGGGATTCATGGAATGCAGTGTACCGTGGAACGACCAATGCCCATAAGATTGCGGTACTAGGAAGGGATGAAGTATCAGCAGATAGGAATTCCACCGGAAGAAGCACAGTTCCTGGAAACAAGAAAATTTCAGATTAACGAAATCGCAAGGCTGTTTCGGATACCGCTACACATGGTGGGGGATTTGGAAAAGAGCAGTTTTTCGAATATTGAGCAGCAGTCTTTGGAGTTTGTGAAATACACACTTGACCCGTGGGTGATCCGATGGGAACAGGCACTTAAGAAATCCCTCTTTCTGCCGGAGGAGAAGAAAGAGTTTTTTATAAAGCTGAATGTGGATGGTCTGCTCCGTGGGGACTATCAGAGCCGAATGAACGGTTATGCCGACGGCAGACAGAACGGTTGGCTGTCCACCAACGATATCCGTGAAATGGAAGATATGAATCCATTGCCGGAAGAGGAAGGCGGCAATCTGTACCTTGTGAATGGTGCAATGACGAAGCTGAAAGATGCTGGAGCATTTGCCAAAGATGGAACAGAAAGCACGGTAGAGGAAACCGAACCACAGCAACCACCAGACAATAGAAACAGAGGAGGTCTACGATGAAACGAAAGTTTTGGAACTGGGTCAGAAATGAGGAGGAAAGAACCTATCAATACCCTCGATGCAAAGGGAGAAGTGCTGCTTACCATTCTTTCCTCACTGGCACAGGACGAGAGCCGATCCATTTCAGAGAACTGCACATGGGGAATCCGCAGAAGGTTTGAGACAGGAAAACACAAAATGAGTACAAAGCGTTTTCTTGGCTACGATACGGATGAAACGGGGAAGCTGGTAATCAACAGGACACAGGAGCCGATTGTAATTCGGTTGTATCAGGAATTCCTGGACGGAAAAACAACCGATTACATCAAGAGGATTTTTGAACGGGAAGGTGTGAAAAACTGGGATGGCGGTACGAAGTGGCAGTCCACAACCTTAATGAGTATGTTGGAAAATGAAAAATACAAGGGTGATGCCTTGTTGCAGAAAAGTTATACGGTGGATTTCCTCACCAAGAAACGTACACAGAACAAAGGGGAAATCCAGATGTTTTATGCGGAGGATGACCATGATGCCATCATTTCAAAGCGGATATGGGAATGTGTACAGCTTGAAATAAAACGCAGGAAAAAGTATCTGGAGGAGCATGGGACAAACTCCTATTCCCACCGGTCGGAAAGCAATCCATTTGCATCCAAGATAATTTGCGGAGACTGTAATAAGGTGTTTGCACGGAAAGGCTGGCGGAGCAGCACGGGCGTTGACCGTAAGGTATGGCAATGCAGTGAACGCTACAAGGTCAAAGGAGTCATGGGATGCGCCAACCGCCACGTAGAGGAAAAAACGCTGATAAAGGCATATCTGATGGCTTGGAATGTGTTGGTGGAAAACCGAGAGGATTTCATGGAGCAGTGGACAGAACAGCTGCAGAGCGAGAACCTATTAGAAGGTTATCGAGCAGAGAAGTTCATAGAATACACCGATGGGGCAGAACCTTTGACGGAGATGGATACGGACTTCATGCTGAAAACGCTGGACCACATCAAGGTTTTTGAAGATGGAACATTGTTGGTGGTCTTCCTGGACGGAACGGAGATTGAATGTAAAAATGAAGAGGAGTAAGAAAAGATGCCGATTGGGAGTTTGATTCCTGATCGGCTTTTTTTCTTGCTCTTTTGCAGATGGTAAAAGTTGAACTGGTATGGTAAAATAAGATTATTACTCAAAGAAGGAGTTGCAAAATAATATGGATAATTATGAAGTATTAGAAGTAATTCATGCGTCCAGGACTAGTGAAACGATTATTTTGAAAGTTAAAGAAAAAAACAAAAGAATATGCGATAAAGTTTATGCATTGAAATTAATCGGTTCGTTAAATAATAGATTTCAAAAATTAATATTTAAGAGGGAGGTTGATGCCCTTAAAACATTAAATTCTTGTGATAATATTGTAAAAATCAGAGACTATATGTTAAATGCAGAGTTTAGAGGTAAAAATGACTGGGGTTTAATTTTATTAGATTATGTTGATGGAACAAATCTTGAAGAATTGGACTTAAGCAATTTTTCACAGGTAGAAAAGTATGAACTTTGCTTAAAAATTTTAAAGGCTATTGAAGAGGCACATAATAACAACGTTTTACATCGTGATATCAAGCCGTCCAATATTATGTATAATATTGAAACGGGTGAAGTGAAGATTATTGATTTTGGAACGAGTAAGATAAAATCTATAGTAGAGCAAGAGACAACTCTGCCGTTTTATTCTCCTAATTTTTCGGCTCCGGAAGTAGTTAAAGGTAATAGTACAACGGAAGCTAGTGATATTTATTCTTTAGGTGCAGTAATTTTCTATATTCTGTTTGGTATGTTACCAAACGGTACAGAAATGATCTGTAGAACTTTGCAGGATTTAGAAGTTCCGGAAAATTTAGGGATACTAATTGCTAAGATGGTAGCGGAAGAACCGGAAAATAGATTTCAAGAGGTTGGGACGGTTATTGATGCTTTTGAGGAAATTATTGGAGATAATAGTTCACAGAAAGATACATATTTGTGTAGTATAGATGTTGATAAACTGAGATATTTGAAGAATGTTTCGTTAATCGAAGCAAATACGAATATGACTATCTTTACAAAATCATTTTTAAAGAGTCAGTTTAAGGAGTGTTCTGCCTTTTATAATCACAATACTGATGTTTATATTTTTTCTGGAAAGAAAATTGCGGTTGAATGTATATATAATGAAAAAGATGAACTGTTTGTAGTTAATAGAATTATGCCATTATCCGTTGACAGAAGAATTAGCAATCAAAAAAGGGGTTTTATTATTGATGGCATAGTTAAATTTATAGAAAGTGGAAGAGGTAATTATAGCAGTAGAAGGTTAGATAATGATAATGAAAAACTAATCGTACAATTTAGAAATAATATAAACAGTAAAAGTGCATTACAAAAGCAAGATGAATTATTTGAAGAATTATTCGGAAAGTGGCAAGATGGATTAGATGAGTCCATGAAAAATGAAAAGGAGCGAGTAGGAAGAGTTGTTTACTCTGCGTTTAATATAGTAGATCAACAATTAATTTTAACTGTTGAAGAATATAAAAACAATGATATTGATGGCTTGGAGAATGATATGAGTTATATCATTGAGGATGTGGACAGTAGAGGTAATTCTTTTTATTTTGATATAGGTACTTAGGTCAGTTTACAAGGAACTACACGCAGACCACGAAACGGGGGCTACTGACAACAAA
>QUJQ01000005.1:81171-334812 GCA_003480725.1 Clostridiaceae bacterium AM27-36LB | reverse complement strand
CTGACTGTTACTAATAGGTCGAGGGCTTAACCAAGATGGTTTAGGATAGGTTTTAAAAAAGATGGATTTAGTATTTGACTGTATGCAGTTTTGAAGGTATAATAACTTCAGTATTCCTCGATAGCTCAATGGTAGAGCACACGGCTGTTAACCGTGGTGTTGTAGGTTCGAGCCCTACTCGGGGAGCTTTTCAATATGGCGACATGGCCAAGTGGTAAGGCAAAGGTCTGCAACACCTATATCACCAGTTCGAATCTGGTTGTCGCCTCTCTTAACTCCTTGATTACAAGGAGTTTTTTTATTGCCAAAATGTATGTAGAATCTGTTTACCTGCGTATAAAATTTTCCAGAACCGGGGATAGTGAAAACAAAAAGACAAGGAGATACGAAGAATGTCAGATATGTTTTGCTATCAATGCCAGCAGACAGCTGGAAATAAGGGATGTGTGAAGGTGGGTGTATGCGGAAAGCAGCCGGATACGGCTAGGCTTCAGGATGAGTTGGTGATTGCCCTGATCCGGCTGGCGGAGGCGGTGCAGGAAAAGGGAGTACGAACCAGAGAGACGGACCGGTTATTGATCGATGGCTTATTTACCACGCTGACCAATGTGAATTTTGATAATCAGGCAATCCAGGGAGTGATCGATCGGGCAGTGGAGGAGCGTAAGAAGCTGGAGATGAAAGAGATCCCGGTGGTGGATCTCTTTGTGGGAGAGACGGATCTGGTATCCCTTCGTTCTACGTTACTGTTCGGTATGAAGGGTATGGCGGCGTATGCCCATCATGCGGACCGGCTGGGACAGAGAGATGAGGAGATCAACCAATGGTTTTACAAAGGCTTATGTGAAATCAACCGGGAAAATTCCGTCAATGAGTGGCTGGAGCTGATTCTGGAATTTGGCCGGGTCAATCTGAAGTGTATGGAATTACTGGATAAGGCTAATACAGAGAACTTCGGAACACCGGTGCCTGCGAAGGTTCATACAGACATTAAGAAAGGGCCGTTTATCGTGGTATCCGGTCATGACCTGGAAGATCTGAAGGAGTTGCTGGAACAGACCAAGGGGAAAGGGATCAACGTCTATACCCATGGAGAGATGTTGCCGGCTCATGGTTACCCGGAGCTTTCCAAATACGAGCATCTGGCGGGAAATTTTGGAACTGCATGGCAGAATCAGCAGAAGGAATTTGTGGATATTCCGGCGCCGGTATTATTTACAACCAACTGTCTGATGCCTCCAAGACCAAGTTATGAGGATCGGATCTACACTACATCAGTGGTAGGTTATGAAGGAATGGTGCATATTCAGGAGGGTGTCGACGGAAAGAAAGATTTTTCACCACTGATTCGTCAGGCACTGGAGCTGGGCGGTTATGAGCATGACCGAAGCATGAGTGGAATCAATGGCGGTCATATTATGACCACAGGATTTGCCCATGGAACGGTGCTGGCAAATGCTCAGAAGTTGATCAGTGCCATCCGTCAGGGAAAGATCAAACACATTTTTCTGGTGGGAGGCTGTGACGGAGCACAGCCGGGACGAAATTATTATACGGAATTTGTAAAGCAGACTCCTATGGATACGTTGGTGCTCACACTGGCCTGCGGTAAATTCCGGTTCAATGATCTGGATCTGGGAGAAATCGAAGGACTTCCACGGATCATGGATATGGGACAGTGTAACGATGCGTACAGTGCAATCAAGGTGGCGGTTGCGCTGGCGGAAGCATTTGACTGCGAGGTTAATGATCTGCCGCTGACTCTGGTGCTGACCTGGTATGAGCAGAAGGCGGTGTGCATTTTGCTGACCTTACTGGCACTGGGGATCAAAAATATTTATCTTGGACCTACGTTCCCGGCATTTTTATCAGAAGGGGTTACGAAGGTGCTGAGGGATGCCTATAACCTGCAGCCCATCACAGCTCCGGAGCAGGATCTTGACGCGATCTTGGGAAGAGGTTAAAACAATAGATTGCCCTTGGCATCTATTTTTAGTATAATAGAACCAATAAAAAGGAGGGCATGACAATGCTGAAGACAAAATTAATTCACCCGGAAATTATGGCAGCCCTGTCGCTGTGCGGTCATGGAAGCAAAGTATTGATCGCAGATGGTAATTACCCGCTGGCAGAGAAGAGTGGAAATGCACAGAAGGTATACTTGGGACTTTGTCCGGGAACGCCAACCGTTACACAGGTGCTGGAGGCAATTCATTCTGTATGTGAGATTGAGAAAGCCGAAGTAATGAAGACGCCGGATGGTTCTGAACCGGAGATTTACCCGGAATTCAAGAAAGAATTGCCGGATCTTGACCTGACAGTTCTGGGACAGTATGAGTTTTATGATGCATGCATGGCTGAGAATGTGGTACAGCTTGCAATCTCTACTGGAGAGAAACGTACCTATGCTAACATTCTTCTGACAATTGGATGCGCATAAGATCAGGGGATTTGTATGATTCGAGTATTTACCATGAAAGCGGTCGGGAAGGATTTCCTGGCTGCTTCGTGGAGTCCATATCTGACAGAAGAAAGAAAGAAGCTGGCGGACCGTAAGAAAGGGGAACGGGAACGACAGCTTTTTCTTGGCGCAGAAGTATTATTAAACTTAAGTCTGCAGCAGGTAGATGCCCGGATTCCGATTCCGGCGAAATATAAGAGAAATGAACACGGAAAGCCTTATTTGGAGGGTCGTCAGGGTATCTATGTGAATTGGTCCCATTCCGGAGATTATGTGATCTGTGTGGTGGCAGATCGGGAAGTGGGTATTGATCTGCAGTATGCAGGGAAAGAGCCGAAGGAATCGCTGGTGAGAAAGCTGCTGCAGCCGGACGAACTTCATTTTTATGAGAATGTACCGGAGTCAGAACGACAGAGACTGTTTTATGAATACTGGACAGTCAAGGAGAGCTTCCTGAAGGCGCTGGGGACGGGATTTGCTACGCCTCTGGACAGATTTTACGTGGAATTCCGTAAAGGTTCTGATGTAAGTGATGCTGTGAAGAAAAATGCGATGAAAGTTCCATATATTATACAGAACATAAATCATAAACAGTACCTATGCCGATTACTTTCTGTAAAGGATGAAGGGTACACAGCGGCATTATGCATAGAAAGTCTGGATAAATCTCTCCAGGAAGGAGAGTTATTTTCCACTTTGGATGTGGAAGAGATAGAAGAATAGACAGGAGGATAACATCATGCAGCAGGAATTGGAAACCTTGAAGGACTGGATCGATCACAGTGATAACATTGTATTTTTCGGTGGTGCAGGCGTGTCCACGGAGAGTGGAATTCCGGATTTCCGGAGTGTGGACGGTCTTTATAACCAGCAGTATGATTATCCGCCGGAAACGATCTTAAGCCACACATTTTTCAGAAGAAACACAGAAGAGTTTTATCGATTCTACCGGGCTAAGATGCTGGCATTGGATGCAAAGCCCAATACAGCACACAAGAAGCTGGCCCAATGGGAACAGGAAGGCAAGTTAAAGGCAGTTGTAACTCAGAATATTGACGGTCTTCATCAGGCGGCGGGCAGCAAGATGGTCTATGAACTTCATGGCAGCGTACATCGCAATTATTGCCAGAAATGCGGCGCATTTTACGATGCCAGATATATGCTGGAGAGCAAGGGGATCCCGAAGTGTGAAAAATGCGGAGGTATCATCAAACCGGACGTGGTATTATATGAGGAAGGTCTTGACGATGCGACTATGAGAGGGGCGATCAGAGCCATTAATCAGGCAGATGTGCTGATTATTGGAGGAACCTCTCTGACGGTCTATCCGGCTGCAGGACTGATCGACTATTATAATGGAAATAAACTGGTATTGATCAATAAATCAGTGACACCTATGGACAGCAGAGCAGATCTGCTGGTACAAGGTCCTATCGGTGAAATATTCAGCCAGTTATAAGAAAGAGGAAAATATATGGAATATCAGATCGGTGATATTATTAAACTGAAAAAACCCCATCCATGTGGAAGTCAGGAATGGGAGATCTTGCGTGTTGGTGCAGACTTTCGACTGAAATGCATGGGGTGTGGACATCAGGTTATGGTGTCCCGGAAGCTGGTGGAAAAGAATACCAGAGGAATCCGCAAAGCCTGAAGTTTGTTATTATTCAGAGTTACATTCGCATTTGCAAATACATTCGCAAAATCTGCATTTTCTGCTTGCTTTTCAGCAGGAAATATGGTAAAGTCTTTTATTGTGATATATTATAGCTCTGTAATCAGAGAAATTCCTTGCGCATAGCAATATGACCGTGCGCCAGAGACCAGAAGGAGGTAAAAGCATGAACAAATATGAATTAACACTTGTTGTGAATGCAAAAATCGAAGATGACGAGAGAGCAGCAGCCGTAGAGAAAGCGAAAGAGATTATCACTCGCTTTGGCGGTACTGTTACAGAAGTGGAAGACGCTGGCAAGAAGAGACTTGCTTACGAGATCCAGAAGATGAAAGAAGGATTCTACTACTTCGTTCAGTTCGATGCACCGGCTACTTGCCCGGCAGAAGTTGAGAAACGTGTTCGTATCGTAGACAACGTCATCCGTTATTTGTGTGTTCGCAAAGACGCATAAGAACAGCATATAAGAGGTGATTGTTAATGAATAAAGTAATTTTGATGGGTCGACTGACCCGTGACCCGGATGTACGCTACTCCAATGGAGAGCAGGCTACCGCAGTTGCCAGATTTACCCTTGCAGTAGATCGCAGAGTTGCAAGAAGAGATGGCGAGCAGACCGCAGATTTTATCGGATGTGTAGCATTTGGAAGAACTGCTGAGTTTGTTGAGAAATATTTCCGTCAGGGAATGCGTATGGTAATCAGTGGTCGCATCCAGACCGGAAGCTACACCAATCGCGATGGACAGAAAGTGTATACCACCGATGTGGTTGCAGAAGAAGTCGAGTTTGCAGAGAGCAAAGCTACCAGCGATGCACTTCGCAACAACAGCGGAATGGGTGGTGGATATCAGCCGCAGGCACCGTCTGCGCCGAGTCCTTCAGGAGCAGCCGGAGATGGTTTTATGAACATTCCGGATGGAATTGACGAGGAATTACCGTTCAATTAACAATCGAAGAAGATATCAGAATCGTGAAAAGGAGGAACCATCATGGCTTACACCAAAAATGAAAAAGGCGATGCCCCGAAGATGAGAAGAGGCGGCCGCAGAAGAAAGAAAGTCTGCGTATTCTGTGGAAAAGAAAATAATGAGATCGATTACAAGGATGTAAATAAATTAAAGAGATATGTTTCCGAGAGAGGAAAGATCCTTCCGAGAAGAATCACCGGAAACTGTGCAAAGCATCAGAGAGCTCTTACCGTAGCTATCAAGAGAGCAAGACATATCGCTCTTATGCCTTACACTGCAGAATAAGAACAAGCTTTTTGGGCACCGCATTTATAATGCGGTGTCCTTTTTAGTACCTGAAAATCTCACTGGCTGTTTTATTACTTGTCCATACAGACGGATAATGGTATAATGAGCGATAGTGAGGAGACATATATCATGGGAAAACTCGGGAAAATAAAAGGAAAGCTTCGGCTTTATATTAAATGGCCGTTATATCTGACGCTTCTGCTGCTGGTGGCCGGGTTGGGTGTTTATCTGATCTCACCGCAGGCAGGGCTGCTCATGGCAATCGTGATCATCATTTACGCAGCGATTGCAGGAGGCCTGTATATATATAACAAGCCATCGATCTATACAGATATGGTGTCCTTTGCGACCCAATATGGACAGATCCAGAAGAATCTGCTGAAGGAGCTGGCGATTCCGTATGCCCTTTTGAGTGAGGATGGACGGATCGTGTGGAGCAACCGGGAGTTCAACAGGATCACAGGAAAGATCGGGAAATTTAACAAAGCGATCAATACGGTATTTCCGGAACTGAACCAGGGACTGCTTCCTACAGAAGAAGAGCCAGTCGTCTCTGTGAATCTGAAGTACGGAGAAGAAGATTACCGGGTGGAGATGAAACGGATCCAGATGGATGAGTGTCTGCCAAATGCAGAAGAGCTCATCGAGCCGGAAGCTGTGGAAGGCTGCCTGATCGCTCTGTATCTGTTTGATACCACGGAGATTAACCGTCGGATCAGAGAGAATGAAGACCAGCGTATGGTAGTTGGTCTGGTTTACATTGATAATTATGATGAAGCACTGGAAAATGTGGAAGAAGTCAGAAGCTCTCTTCTGGTGGCACTGATCGAGAGAAAGATCAACAAGTATTTCGGGGCTTATGACGGCATTGTGCGTAAGCTGGAAAAAGACAGATTTTTTGTAGTTATGCAGGAAAAAGCATTGACACAGATCCGTGAGACTCGTTTTGATCTGCTGCAGGATATTAAGACCGTTAATATTGGAAATGAGATGGCTATCACATTAAGTATTGGTATTGGTTCCGGCGGCGGTTCCTATACGGATTGTATGGAATATGCCAGAAGTGCCATGGATCTGGCTCTTGCAAGAGGCGGAGATCAGGCTGTGGTGAAGACGAAAGATCAAATTACTTATTACGGTGGTAAGACCCAGCAGATGGAAAAGAATACGCGTGTAAAGGCGCGTGTCAAAGCACAGGCATTCCGAGAGCTGGTGGAGACCAAGGATAAAGTGGTCGTCATGGGGCATAAGATGCCAGATGCGGATGCATTTGGTTCTGCAGTTGCCATTTATCGAGCTGCGAAGACCTTGAATAAGAAAGCCTATATTGTCGTCAATGAGGCAACGTCTGCCATGCGCCCAATGATGGAAGCATTTGCGGAGGCCAACAATCATGAGCAGGGAATCGTGATTGGCAGCAGTCAGGCAAAAGAAATCGTAGACCGCAATACGGTGGTTGTTGTGGTCGATACCAACAAGCCAAGTTATACCGAGTGTGAAGAGATTCTTGCCATGACACCGACGGTCGTTGTATTTGATCATCACCGCAGAGGCAATGAGGTGATCCAGCATGCGGCGCTTTCCTATGTGGAGACCAATGCCTCATCTTCCTGCGAGATGGTTGCGGAGATCCTTCAGTATTTTGCGGATAATGTAAGACTGAAGGGCGGAGAAGCCGATTGTATCTATGCAGGTATTATGATCGATACAGACAACTTTATGAGAAAAACGGGTGTGCGTACATTTGAAGCGGCAGCGTTTCTGCGCCGATGTGGTGCCGATGTGACCAGAGTCCACAAGATGTTCCGTACGGACATGGCAGAATATAAGGCGAGAGCGGAGGCAGTCCGTCATGCAGAGGTATATAAGGGATTTGCATTAACTGTGTGCCCGTCCAAAGGGCTGGCAAGTCCGACGATCGTCGGTGCGCAGGCGGCCAATGAGCTTTTGAATATTGTGGGAGTTCGCGCATCTATTGTGTTGACGGAATATAATGGCAGGATATATGTAAGTGCAAGATCTATTGATGATGTGAATGTACAGGTCATCATGGAGAAGATGGGTGGCGGAGGTCATCTGAATATGGCTGGAGTGCAGCTGGAATGTACACTGGAGGAAGCGATGCAGCAGGTGCGTGATACTCTGGATTGTATGTTCGAGAAAGGAGAACTGGAATAATGAAAGTAATTTTATTGGAAGATGTAAAGTCCTTAGGTAAAAAGGGACAGTTAGTAGATGTAAGTGATGGATATGCAAGAAATTTCATTCTGGCAAAGAAGCTGGGACTGGAGGCTACATCCAAGAATATGAATGATCTGAAGCTGCAAAAGGCTCATGAAGATAAGCTGGCAGCAGAGCGTCTGGCAGAAGCAAAGGCATTTGCAGAGGATCTGAAGAAAGTAGAAGTAACATTATCCATCAAGACCGGAGAGGGCGGAAAGCTGTTTGGTTCCATCTCTTCCAAAGAGATCGCACAGGCAGCAAAAGAGCAGCTCAACCTGGATATTGATAAGAAAAAACTGGTACTGCCGAATCCAATCAAAGCTGTCGGAACGACGCTGGTACCGATCAAACTGCACCCACAGGTGACCGGAGAACTGAAAGTTGTAGTCAGAGAAGCATAGGAGAACAGATATCATGGAGGAAGCGCTGATCAAACGAGTCATGCCGCATGACGAGGAGGCGGAAAGCTCGGTTATCGGAGCCATGCTGATCGACAATGAAGCAATCATGGTTGCCTCCGAGCTGATCACGGGGGAGGACTTCTATCAGAAGCAGATGGGAGTCGTCTATGATACCATGGTGGAGCTCTATAATGCGGGAAAACCGGTGGAGCCGGTGATCCTGCATACCAGCCTGAGAGAAAAAGGAGTGCCAGAGGAAGCCTGTGGTACAGATCGTATCCTGCAATGGATGACTCAGGTGCCAACATCTGCAAATATTAAATATTATGCAGAGATCGTTGCGGAAAAATCCGTGGCCAGACGGTTGATCCGACTGAATGAAGAGATTGCCAATACCTGTTATGCAGGTTCTGAAAAGCTGGAAGATACACTGGCCAATGCGGAAAAGAGGGTCTTTGATCTGGCACAGCGAGGCGGAGGCGGTGAGTTTGTGCCGATCCGACAGGTTGTTATCAATGTCATGAAAAAGATCGATGCTGCATCCCGTGCACGTGGTCGGGTAACCGGTCTTGAGACAGGATTTATGGATCTGGATTATAAGACTTCTGGTTTGCAGCCATCAGATCTTATTCTGATCGCAGCCCGTCCTTCCATGGGTAAGACGGCATTTGTTTTGAATCTGGCACAGCATATGGCTTTCAAGAAGGATGTTCCGGTAGCGATCTTCAGCCTTGAGATGTCGAAGGAACAGCTGGTTAACCGTATGCTTTCTCTGGAGTCCCATGTAGATGCTCAGAAGATCCGTACCGGAAGGCTTAACGATGAAGAATGGATGAACCTGGTAGAAGGTTCTGCTAATATTGCAAATTCCAAGTTATTTATTGATGATACGCCGGGTATTACTCTGTCAGCCATGCGTTCTAAATGCAGAAAGCTGAAGATGGAGCATGATATACAGATCGTTATCATCGACTATTTACAGTTGATGAGCGGTAATTCCGGTAATAATGCATCACGTCAGCAGGAGATCTCTGACATTTCCAGAGGACTGAAGGCTTTGGCCAGGGAATTGAATGTACCGGTGATCGCATTATCTCAGCTCAGCCGTGCGGTGGAGCAGAGACCGGATCACAGACCGATGTTGTCAGACCTTCGTGAGTCTGGAGCGATTGAGCAGGATGCGGACGTTGTAATGTTTTTGTATCGTGAAGGATATTATAACAGAGATCTTTCAGAAGCAGAGCAGCGAGTGGCCGAAGTGATCATTGCAAAACAGAGAAACGGTCCTATCGGAACCGTGAATCTGCTCTGGATTCCGGAATTGACGAAGTTTACAGACATGGATCGAGAACCGGTTTAGAAAGGATTCATAATTATTTGATAAATATTTCACTTGTATAATGTGCTCTTTTATATTAGAATATGTAGAAGAGCCTGATACAAGGTATTCAAAATCATACAAGGAGGAAAATTATCATGGCATATGTTATTACTGATGATTGCGTAGAGTGCGGAAGCTGCGCAGCTGTCTGTCCGGCTGATGCTATCTCTGAGGGAGATGGAAAATACGTGATCGACGCTGATGCATGTCTTGAGTGCGGAACCTGCGAAGCAGAGTGCCCGAACGAGGCTATTCACGCTGAATAATTCAAACAATCAAGCAGACCCGGAACCTGTTACTACAGGCTTCCGGGTCTGTTTTGTCATGCTGGATCAGTCTGGCTGTTGTTGATGATGTGTACCAAAAAACCAGGGTCGCCTGGATCCTGACTGTTTTTCTTCTTTTATCTTTGGAGCCTTTTTTTCTTTTGGCTTTTTTTCCTTCTTTTTGAAGAAATTCTTCTGTGCTTTCTGCTGAGTTGCGCGAAGCTGCGCATCAAGATTTTTATAATGTGTTTCTTCTCGTTCCTCTTGAAGACGGAACAGATAATCCATCTCCTTAACAACCTGAGTGGAGACCTGGTGGCTCAACTCTTTTCCCATTTCCAGCTGGTTGGCTTTTAATGCCTGAGAAACGACTTTTCCAAGGATCATCTGAAATTGCTCCATCTTATCACTGATGGGTGGTTCCGGTGCGGGAACGATCGCGGGTGGTGTATGCCCCTGCTCAATCTCCGGCAACAGTACCTTGATAGCTTTAAGCTGATATCCTTGCTCTTTCAGATCCTTAATGCGGTGAAACATTTGGATGTTATCTTCTGTATAGTAGCGATGACCCATTTCGTTGCGGCTGATCGGCAGTTCCAGCTCGTCCTCCCAGTAACGGAGCACATGAGCTTCTACATCCACCAGTCTGGCAGCATCTGAGATCATGTAACGCTTGGTATCCATATACATCCCTCCACCTTATGAAATTGTAGACAGATTTATTATAGCATATCCCCTTGATTTTGCAAGGGAATCGCCGTATAATGAAGCCATCCACGTTAATTGATAAGGAGGTTTAGAAACAATGCAGAAGATTTCTAAAGATATGATTATCTCAGATCTGGTACAGATCGATCAGAATATCATTCCGATCCTCATGAGAGAAGGAATGCATTGCATCGGTTGTCCGTCCGCACAGGCAGAGACTCTGGAAGAGGCTGCACTGGTTCATGGACTTGATCCGGATGTTCTTGTTGCAAGACTGAACAATTTCCTGGGAGCAGAATAAGACCAGTATAAAAAGGCTGTTCGCTACTTCATTTAAGAAGTATGCGGACAGCCTTTTTTGTGGCAGAATCTGCACTGCAGATTCAGAAAAACAGCTTAGATCAGTGCCAGCTGCTGAAGTGCACAGTGTTCCATCAGCAGTGTGTAGTGCTCTTTCATATAAGCTTCTCCGGAAGGAGAATATTTAGCAGAGGTGCCATACTCGGAAAGTATATTGCACACCTTGTTGAACTCTTCTGGCTTGTGGTCAGATTTACTCACCAGCAGATAATAATCTCCGGTCTCCGGGTTCTTATACAGAGAATTCTCTCCATGATAATGTCCGCTCAGAATCCGGGCTACGTCAAGGATCGGGTTCATGCGGTGGAACAGATACGATTTATGCATATCCAGTTCATTGGCAAGAACTTCCGCCTGCTGATCACGTTTCTCAGTCGGAGTATTTTTCAGTCTGTGCTCTAACAGCTTCTGGAACAGATCCAGAACTTCATCGGCTCCGTCCGGGATCATGTCTTTCTGGGAATCATCCAGAAGATCCGGGGAAGCAGGGGAGAATCTGGAAAAACGGGTATCCAGTTCTTCCGGGTCAGCGACTTTGGTAATGTCCAGAATAATGCACTCATTGGACATGGGGATCGCTTCCACCATCAATGGAATATTGTCAGCCTCAAAACCAAACTGGCTTGATGCCTGTTCCATCATATCACGAAACAGGGAACGGGCTTTTTCAGTTCCATAGGCAATCTCACTGAGCTTGATGTGACGGTTCTCAAGATCGTCACGGGTCAGGAAACATCTTATTTTGTTTTCATTTATTTTTTCTATTTTCATGCAATCACAACCTGCGAATTTTTAGTTTTGTTATAGTATAAACAAAAAAGAGAAATATGTAAAGTGTGCACAAAAGCGAAATAAAGGAAAAAATCTGAAATTTTTATGAACTGTCTTGCAAAACAGCCAGATGTATGTATAATTAAACTGTAAGTCTACTTATCTGAATCTTTTCACGATTCTGTGAAAGCTTCCAAGTTGTTTTTTGAATGGCAAAGGAGGGATGTGCAGCTGAGGCGATATGCATGAGTTATAATATATCACACAACTTTCTTCTGTAATGATATGCATGTCACCAGAAAATGACGGGATCACCAGGGAAATTAGTTTTAAGGTACAGAAAAGAAAAGTCTGTCCATATCCGGTATTTAGTGGTGGTGGGAACGGTGGTCTTGTGTTATACTATGCAAAAAGGTTGAAAATAATACGAAGGATAATAAAAGTCTGGAGGGTGGATATGGCAAGAGAAGAACGTCAGATAAGAGAGGAACAGGCAAAAAGACGTCCGCGGAAAAGAAGACGTCGTCGGAGAATCAGTCCGCAGGCATTTCCGGTTCTGATCGCCTTGGCACTGATCGTGCTGGTGGGCGGTTTTATGACAGGAAAATTTTTATATAATAAATATTCGCCATCCAAGGAGATGATGGATGGAAATGAATATTTTGGTCTGTCCGATGATGACAGTATGGCAGTGATCATGAATGATGAGCTGTTGGAGGACAAGGCAAAATTTGTTGACGGCAGAGTATATCTGAATGTGGAGACCGTCTATCAGTATATCAATTCCAGATTTTACTGGGATTCTACAGAGAACCTTTACTTGTATGCACTTCCTACAGAGCTGGTCAGCGTCGGGGTGGGAAGTACTGACTATACAGTGGCAAAGGCGACCAACAGTGAAGATTATGTGATCCTTCGCGCAGACGGCAGCGATGCTTATGTGGCGCTGGATTTTATTAAAGAATATACAGCGTTTAATTACGAATATTGGGAAGAACCCAATCGTGTCCATGTAATTACCGAATTTGGTTCCAAAGATGTGGTGACTGCACAGAAAGCAAGCGCAGTCCGCAACAAGGCGGGAATCAAGTGTCCGATCCTTACAAAAGTAAATAAGGGAGATACCATGTATGTGCTGGATGAGCCGGAAGAGATCGACGAGTGGACACGGGTACTGACTGCAGACGGATACATTGGATATATTAAGGATAAGAGAATCTCTGCAGTGACAAAGACGGAGATTGCAGCGCCAGAATTTGAAGAGCCAGTATACAGTAATATTTCCAAAGATTATAAGATCAATCTGACCTGGCATATGGTGACCAACCAGGCAGCTAATGATCAGCTGCTGAATAAAGTGGCGGATGCCAAGGGGCTGAATACTATCTCTCCGACCTGGTTCTCCATTGCGGATACAGATGGTAATATTTCCTCTCTGGCAAGTCAGTCCTATGTGACTTATGCACATCAGAATGGACTGGAAGTATGGGGACTGGTGGACAACTTTAAGGAAGGTGTGAGCACCTATGAGACTCTTTCCAGAACTTCCAGCCGTCAGAGACTGGTCAATCAGCTGACTGCAGCAGCGATCCAGTACGGACTGGATGGTATCAATGTGGACTTTGAGACCATTACGACAGAGTGCTCCAGAGCATATATTGAATTTATCCGGGAATTGTCGATCATGTGTCGGATCAACGGTATTGTATTATCGGTAGATAACTATGTACCTACCTCATCTTCTGATCATTATGACCGTGCAGAGCAGGGAGTCGTGGCAGATTATGTGATCATTATGGGCTATGACGAGCATTACGCAGGTTCTGAAGAAGCAGGTTCTGTAGCATCTCATGATTTTGTGGAGCGTGGTATCACCAGAACGCTGGAAGAAGTACCAAAGGAAAAAGTTATCAATGCGGTTCCGTTCTATACCAGATTCTGGAAGACGGATCCAGATGGAACGGTATCCAGTGAAGCTCTTGGTATGAATGCTGCTGATACGAAGGTTGCCAATAATAATGCGGAGAAGGTATGGGATGATACTACGAAGCAGTATTATGTGGAGATCGATTATAACGGAAGTCTCTATCAGATGTGGATGGAAGAAGAGACTTCGATCGAAGATAAGATGCAGCTCATCAAACAGTATGATCTGGCAGGCGTTGCCTCCTGGAGACTGGGGTATGAGAGAGCCAGCATCTGGGATGTGATTCTGAAATATGTAAATTAGTGTCCGGTGACGTATGTGGACCTGGAACAGATCAGAACAACCACTGAATAGTTAGATATGCCGCTGCATAGACTTGAACAAAGACTATGCGGCGGTTTTTTATTTTGGAAAGAAAAAAACTGGAATTGATCATGTCGGTATTGATGATTTTATGTGCAATTGCGTTGGCAGAGAGAGGATGGAAACAGACACTTGGAGAACATGTTACCGGAAATACCGGTAAAAAATGTGTGGTCATTGATGCCGGACACGGGGGAAATGATCCAGGGAAGATCGGGGTGGATGATTCCAGGGAAAAGGATCTCAATCTGGTCATCGCAGGTAAAGTAAAGAGAATCCTGGAGCAGCAGGATATCGATGTGATCATGACAAGAGAGACGGATACGGGATTGTATGAGGAAGATGCATCCAACAAAAAAGTACAGGATCTGAAGAAACGGGTCAGTATTATCAATGAAAATCAGCCGGACTGCGTGATTAGCATCCATCAGAACAGTTATCATGAGGAATATGTTCATGGAGCGCAGGTATTTTATTATGGAACATCAGAACCGGGAAAAGCACTGGCGGAATCGGTACAGAAAAAGATGATCGATTATGTGGATCCAGAGAATCAGCGTCAGGCAAAAGCAAATGAAAGTTATTATATCCTGAAAAAAACAAATGTGCCCATCGCCATTGTAGAATGCGGATTCCTGTCTAACTGGGAGGAAGCAAAAAAATTGCAGGATCCCGGATATCAGAATAAAATCGCATGGGCAGTGGCTATGGGCATGATCAGCTATATGAATCAGTGATGATTACAGCATTGCAAAACCTTTGGACTTCAGGCAGCACTCTACTTCATAGATATCATCGGTGTAGAGTACCATGATCGGCTTTCCGGAATCACGGTTGAAGGACAGATAAATGTACTCTGCACTTACATTGCTGTCGGAAAGGGCTTTCAGAAGCTCGTTCAGATTACCGACTTCATCGGCTACTTCGACACCGAGGACATCAATGAGTTTGCACAGATAGTCTGCTTCTTCCAAGGAAGCGAGGGCTTTTTCCGGATCGGATACGATCATACGGATCACACCATACTCAGTGCCGTCATTGATGACGGATCCTAAGATGTTGATGCCCTGCTCAGCAAGAATACCGGTGATGTGCTGAACGGTTCCTTTTTTGTTCTCTGCATATATAGAAAGCTGTTTTAACATGGGTTAAGATCTCCTTTTTGCGTAAGTTATTATTCTGAGCTAACATACATTGTAGCAAATTAACGGATGGCGGGCAATGGGAACATTGATTTTTTTTGTCTGGAATGCTACACTGATAAAAGTGAGGTGAATACATTGCAGACAGAAGTTATCAAAATAGATAGAGAGAACATGGATCTGGATGCTCTGAAAAGGGCGGGTGAGATCATAAAAAGCGGAGGACTTGTGGCATTTCCGACGGAGACCGTCTACGGTCTTGGTGGGGATGGCCTTCATGAAGAATCTTCCAGAAAGATTTATGAGGCAAAGGGACGGCCTTCGGATAATCCTCTGATCGTTCATGTGGCAGACATGGAACATCTGGAAAAAATCGTGAAAAAAGTGCCAAAGGCAGCTTACAAGCTGGCAGAAGCATTCTGGCCGGGACCTATGACTATGATCCTTGAGAAAAATGATCTGGTTCCTTACGGAACGACGGGTGGGCTTGATACAGTAGCCATTCGTATGCCATCTGATCCTATTGCACTGGAGCTGATCCGCCAGGGCGGCGGCTATATTGCAGCGCCAAGTGCCAATACATCTGGCAGACCCAGCCCGACCACGGCACAGCATGTGTACGAAGATCTTCAGGGTAAGATTCCGATGATCCTGGATGGCGGAGCGGTCACTATCGGACTGGAATCCACTATTGTGGATCTGACAGAAGAGATTCCTACGATCCTTCGGCCTGGTTTTATTTCATTGGATATGGTACAGGCCGTGCTTGGAGAAGCACAGATAGACAGAGGTCTGATCGCCAATGATTCCAATATTCATCCGAAAGCACCGGGGATGAAGTATCGCCATTATGCGCCGAAAGCGGACTTGAAGATTGTGGAAGGCCCTATGGAGCAGGTGATTTCTTATATCAATGAGCAGGCAGAAAAGGGTCGGACAGGCATTATCTGTACAGAGGAGACACGTTCCCGTTATCCTAAAGGGGATATCAAATGTGTCGGAACCAGAAAGGATGAACTTTCCATCGCCAGTCATTTGTTTGCGGTGCTGCGGGAGTTTGATGAGGATGGAGTAGAGCAGATCTATTCTGAATCATTCAAAGCACCAGGGCTTGGAGAAGCCATTATGAATCGTTTACTGAAAGCGGCAGGACATCAAAAAGTTGATGTATCTGACAGAAAATAGGAGGACAAAAGAAATGTCAAAAGTAACCATCATGGATCATCCGCTGATCCAGCACAAAATTGGATTGATCCGTCGCAAGGAGACAGGATCCAAAGATTTTCGTCAGTTGATCAGTGAGATCGCTATGCTGATGTGTTATGAGGCGACCAGAGATCTGAAACTGACAGATGTGGAGATTGATACACCGATCAGTCATATGACTGCAAAGGAACTGGCAGGTAAGAAGCTGGCAGTCGTTCCGATCCTTCGTGCCGGTCTTGGCATGGTCGACGGTATGCTGACCATGATCCCGGCTGCAAAAGTAGGTCACATTGGTCTGTACAGAAATGAAGAAACTCTGGAACCGGTGGAGTATTACTGCAAGCTTCCTCAGGACTGCGCTGAGAGAGATGTCTTTGTAGTTGATCCTATGCTGGCAACCGGTGGGTCTTCTGTTGCAGCAATCACCATGCTGAAAAACAGAGGGGTTAAAAAGATCCGTTTTATGTGCATCGTGGCTGCACCGCAGGGAATTGAAAGAATGAAAGAAGAACATCCGGATGTAGATATCTATGTGGGTGCTCTTGATGATCATCTGAATGAGAACGGATACATCGTTCCGGGTCTTGGAGATGCCGGCGACCGTATTTTTGGAACCAAGTAGGAGGAATCTATGAGCGGAAAGAGAACGGATTATATTTCCTGGGATGAGTATTTTATGGGAATCGCACAGCTTTCCGCTATGCGTTCCAAAGATCCCAATACCCAGGTGGGAGCATGCATTGTAAGCCAGGAGAATAAAATTCTGTCTATGGGATATAATGGATTTCCAAAGGGCTGTGACGATGATGAGTATCCGTGGAACAGAGAAGGAGATCTGTGCGACAGCAAATATGCGTATGTGACGCACAGTGAGCTTAACGCGATCCTGAATTACAGAGGTGGAAGCCTGGAAGGAACGAAGCTTTATGTTACGTTGTTTCCGTGCAATGAGTGCGCCAAGGCGATCATTCAGGTGGGAATCGCAGAACTGGTCTACGCGGATGATAAATATAATGGGACACCGGCGAATCTGGCATCCAGACGGATGCTTACCTCTGCAGGGGTGAAGATGACTCCGTACAGGAGTAATGGAAGAATTCTTGAATTAAAGGTGTGAGTAAGGAGGGGCTGTCGTAGTTTACGACGGCCTTCTTGGTTATAAAAAACAGGGTAAACTTTCCTATTTATTAGTAGGTTCAGACAGTAAACTCTTGTTAAAACATTATATATTAAATTGTCAAGCTTTTAACGACTTGGTTGAAAGGACTAAATTATTGTGCTACAATGCTAAGAAAAGGCAAAGAATCTGATGAAAAATCTGAAAACAAAGGTGGTGAAAAGATGCTGGACGAGACTTTGAAGTCAGTCAAAGAAGCCGAGGCGAAAGCGGCGGCAGTGCTTCAGAAAGCAGAGGAAAAATCGGGATCCATTGTGGAGGAAGCAAAGGCGAAAGCCAAAACCATGAAAGCTGAGACGGAGAACAGGATCCGTACTCAGAGACAGGATGCAGAGGATGCATTTGTAAAAGACAACGAAACACAATTGTCAGACGCGGAGGCACAGGCCCTCAAGGAAGTGGATGCACTGAAACAGCTTATCGAGCCTAAACGGGCAGATGCAGTAAAAGCTGTGATCGCGTCATTAGTTTAAGCCTGAAAAAAAGAAAAGGAGGGATGTGCATATGGCAATCGTGCAGATGCAGCGGATCAATATCTGTGCATTGAAGAAGAATCGGAAAGCGATCCTGGAACGTCTGCAGGAACTCGGAGCCATGGAAGTCGATATCCGGCTGGAAGATGAAGAACTCTGTGAGAAACAGGATGTAAGCAGTTCCAGATCGACTTTCGAGAGAAGGTCCCAGACTGCGGACCAGGCACTCCATATACTGGATGAGTATGCACCGGAGAAAAAAGGAATGCTGGACTCCCTGGCGGGAAAGCCGCTGGTTGATAAGGAGTCTCTTGCAAAAGCTGCTGCGCAGCAGGACAATTTTATGCAGACCGCAACCAAGATCATAATGTTGGATAAGCAGGTGGCTGAGAGTCAGGCAGCAGCACAGAAACTGGAAAATCAGGCAGAAACGCTTACACCATGGCTTGGTCTGACAGTTCCGGTAAACTTCTCAGGAACGAGAAGTACAGCATTTCTGATCGGTACATTACCAGGACAGCAGGATCAGCAGAGTGTGCTGAAGATTCTTGCAGACGCAGCACCGGAGATCGAGGCAGTAAATGTCGAACTGATATCCAAAGATAAGGATTTTACTTATCTGGCTGTTGTATGTCTCAGACAGGATGCATCCAAAGTGGAGGAAGCACTTCGGACGGCGGGATTTGCAAAGCCGTCATCAGCCGTTTCTAAGATACCGGCACAGTACAAGGAAGAGCTTCTGACAGAGATGAAAGAAGCGCAAAGCAAAGCAGAGGAGCTGGGGCGTGAGATCGTCTCTTATGCTGCAAGCAGGCAGGATCTGGAGCTGATCTCAGATTACTATCAGACAAGAGCCGAAAAATATCGGATTCTTGGAGAGCTTCCTCAGACAAAGAGTACATTTGCGGTAAGCGGCTATGTTCCGGCACAGAAAGCAGAGGCAATCGTCAAAGAGCTGACCGACAGATATGGTGCGGCAGCAGAAGCAGAAGAGATCGCAGAGGATGAAGAAGCTCCGGTCCTGCTTCATAACAATCGGTTTTCCGAGTCTGTGGAGGGTGTGCTTGCATCCTTCGGTCTTCCGGCAAAAGGAGAGATCGACCCCACGTTCTTTACATCGATTTTTTATGTATTTTTATTCGGACTGATGTTGTCCGATGCAGCTTATGGATTGATCGTTTCGCTGGTATGCGGAATCGTTCTTCTGAAATTCCCGCGGATCGAGGAGAATTTAAGAAAATCCATTCAGTTATTCTTCTGGTGTGGTATTTCCACATTGGTATGGGGCATACTGTTCGGCGGTTATTTTGGAGACGCGCTGGATGTCATATCGGAGACCTTCTTTGGTCACAAGATATCGATCCCGGCATTGTGGTTCGTACCGTTGAATGAGCCGATGAGAATGCTTCTGTATTCCATGCTGTTCGGTGTGATCCATCTGTTCACCGGACTTGCATTAAAGGGATATATGTGTATCAGAGATCACAAATATATGGATTTTATCTGTGACGTTGTATTCTGGTACATGCTGCTTCTTGGACTGATCGGTATTCTGATCCCGTCCAGCATGTTTGCAGGCATTGCAGGAAAACAGATCGTATTCCCGGCAGCTCTCAATGCAGCAGCAAAATGGAGCGCGATCCTGGGTGCAGTTGGAATCGTACTGTTCTCCGGCCGTTCCAGCAAGAATCCGGCTCTTCGCATTGCACTGGGTGCTTATGACCTGTACAACATTACAGGCTGGCTCAGTGATGTACTTTCCTACTCCCGTCTGCTGGCACTTGGCCTTGCAACCGGAGTTATCGCTTCTGTAGTCAACCAGATGGGAAGCATGGGCGGAAAGAGCATCGGAGGAGTGATTCTCTTTATCGTTGTATTTGTGATCGGTCATACATTCAATATGGCGATCAACCTTCTGGGTGCGTATGTACACACCTGCAGACTCCAATATGTGGAGTTCTTTGGAAAATTTTACGAAGGCGGTGGACAACCGTTCCAGCCGTTTAAATTGAAAACCAAATATGTGGATATCAAGGAGGAAAAATAATTATGTTAAGCAGTATTACTGGTAATGGATGGGCGTTAATCGGAGCAGCACTGGCAGTTATCCTGGCAGGATGTGGTTCTGCATATGGTGTAGGTGTTGCCGGACAGGCAGCAGCAGGCGTTGTTACGGAAGATCCTTCCAAATTTGCGAAGGTTCTGGTTATCCAGCTGCTTCCTGGTACACAGGGTATCTACGGTCTGCTGGTAGCATTCGTTGCACTTTCCAGATATGGACTTCTGGGCGCCGCTTCCGCTGAGCTTTCTGTAGCAACCGGACTGATGGTAATGGCAGCTTGCCTTCCGATCGGAATCGTTGGTCTTGTATCTGCTATTCATCAGGGTAAAACCGCAGTTGCATCTATCGGAATCGTTGCAAAGAAACCGGATCAGTTTGGTAAAGCAATGCTGTTCCCGGCAATGGTTGAGACCTACGCAATTCTGGCTCTTCTGATTTCCATTCTTGCACTTCCGACCGTATAATAACCACAGGAATGTAAGGAGGGAAGCTTTAGAATGACCGGATTGGATAAGATTACAAGCCAGATTCAGGAAGAAGCCGAAGCCTCTGCAAAAGAGCGGATCGAAGCAGCACAGAAAGAAGCAGAACAGATCCTTGCCGATGCCAAAGCAGCATGTGAGGCAATGGAGAAGGAAGCCTCTGATAAAGCAGCCGCTCTGAAGACTGTACAGGATGGCCGGATTCATTCGGCAGCTGAGCAGAAACGCAAGACCGCACTGCTGAAAGCAAAGCAGGAGATCATTGCAGAGATCATCGGAAGTGCTTACCAGACTCTGAAGGAAGAGGATACGGCAAGTTATTTCCTGACAATGGAAAAATTAGTAAAGACCTATGCGCTGGCGGATAAAGGAGAGATCTATTTTTCCGCAGCAGACCTTGGACGCATGCCGGCTGACTTTGAGAAAAAAATTGAAGCGGCTGCACAGGAAAACGGCGGAAGCCTGACTCTGAAAAAAGAACCGAAGGAGATCCCGGATGGTTTTATCCTGGTCTATGGAGGCGTGGAAGAGAACTGTACGCTGAAAGCGCTGTTTGATGCGAAGAAAGATCAGCTTCAGGATCGGGTCAACGAGATGTTATTTTTATAAAAAAGCAGATTCGCCATAGAAGGAGGGTTATCATTGTCTGATACAAAGTATACCTACGCGGTTGCGCGAATCCGTGCTTTGGAGGTATCCCTGTTTTCCTCATCTACGATTGAGCAGCTCATTGCCTGCAAAGACCATGAGAGCTGTCTGAGATTTCTGACAGAACATGGCTGGGGCGGTGTGGATGTTCCACTGAATGCGGATGCAATTCTCACAAGGGAACAGGAAAAAATCTGGGAGACCATCAGGGAGATGCAGGTGGACATGGATGTATTTGATGTCCTCTCTTATCCCAACTGGTTCCACAACCTGAAGGCGGCGGTCAAGGAAGTATGTACCGGCAAGAGCGGCGCCAATATCTATTTTGAAGGTACACCCATTTCCAAAGAGGAAATGGCAAGGATCATCCGGGAAAAAGATTATCAGGCTTTACCGGAGAATATGCGGGAAGCTGCCAGCGAGGCAGTGGACACGCTGCTTCATTCGGGAGACGGTCAGCTATGTGATGTGATCATTGACCGGGCGACCATGGAAGCAATCCTGGCAGCAGGAAAGAAATCCAAAGCAGCGATCATCCGCGATTATGCAGAGTCAACAGTGGCAGTTGCCAACATCAAAGTGGCAGTCAGATGCTGTAAGACCGGTAAGTCGCTGGAGTTTATGAAACGTGCCATGGCTCCGTGCAAAACACTTAATGTGGAGCGGCTGGCACATGCAGCACTGGTTGGTCTGGATGCTGTGATGGAATATCTGAATGGTGCAGGTTATGCAGAGGCTGCAGAGGCACTCAAAGAATCTCCGTCCGCATTTGAACGTTGGTGCGACAACCGGATCATTGAGACGATCCAGCCGCAGAAGACAAATCCGTTTTCTGTCGGACCGCTGGTGGCATATGTGATCGCAAGACAGAATGAAATAAAAACGGTGAGAATCATTCTTACCTGTAAGCAGAATGGCTTATCAGACGATTCCATCCGGGAAAGGGTAAGGGAGATGTATGTATAAGATCGCAGTAATGGGCGCATATGACAGTATCTATGGATTCGCGTCACTGGGCCTGGACATTCATCCTGTATCCGATATCCGGGAGGGAGAAGAAACACTGAGGAGACTGGCAACCGGCGAGTATGCCGTGATCTATATTACCGAAGAGCTGGCAGCGCAGATTCCTCATGAGATAGCCAGATACCGGGAGCAGGTTCTCCCGGCAATCATCCAGATACCAGGCGTGGCTGGAAATACAGGCGCAGGTATCGAAGGAGTGAAAAAGTCGGTAGAACAGGCAGTCGGTTCTGATATCCTGTTCGGAAATGATTAGAAAGCAGGTGAATCCATTCAATGAGTAAAGGCACGATAAAGAAAGTGGCAGGACCTCTGGTCATCGCAGAGGGAATGCGGGATGCCAACATGTACGATGTGGTTCGTGTAAGCGAGCAGCGTCTGATTGGTGAGATCATCGAGATGCACGGTGATCAGGCATCTATTCAGGTATATGAGGAGACTGCGGGACTTGGACCGGGTGAACCAGTAGAGTCCACAGAGATGCCTCTGTCCGTAGAACTTGGACCGGGTCTGATTACCAGTATCTATGATGGTATTCAGCGTCCGCTGGACGATATTATGAAACTCTGCGGCAATAACTTGAAGCGTGGTGTGGAAGTTCCTTCCCTGAAGCGCGATAAGAAGTGGACCTTCGTTCCGACTGTAAAAGCAGGCGACGAGGTGGAGGCAGGCGATATCATCGGTACCGTTCAGGAGACTGCAGTTGTCGAGCAGAGAATCATGATTCCTTATGGAATCGAAGGAACCATCAAGGAGATCAAAGGCGGCGATTTTACCGTTGATGAAACCGTGGCAGTTGTGACGACCAAAGATGGTGACAAAGAAGTATCTCTGATGCAGAAATGGCCGGTTCGTAAAGGCCGTCCGTACAAGAAAAAACTTCCGCCGACCATGCCTCTGGTAACTGGTCAGCGTGTTGTCGATATGTTCTTCCCAATCGCAAAAGGCGGTGTTGCAGCTGTACCGGGACCGTTCGGTTCAGGAAAGACAGTTATTCAGCATCAGCTTGCAAAATGGGCAGAAGCAGATATCGTTGTTTACATCGGATGCGGTGAGCGTGGAAACGAGATGACCGACGTTCTGAACGAGTTCCCGGAACTGAAAGACCCGAAGACCGGAAAGTCTTTGATGGAGCGTACCGTTCTGATCGCCAATACATCCGATATGCCGGTTGCTGCCCGTGAGGCATCTATCTATACCGGTATCACCATTGCTGAGTATTTCCGTGACATGGGTTATTCCGTAGCACTGATGGCAGACTCCACTTCCCGTTGGGCAGAGGCTCTTCGTGAGATGTCAGGACGTCTGGAGGAGATGCCTGGTGAGGAAGGTTACCCGGCATACTTAGGATCCCGTCTGGCACAGTTCTATGAGAGAGCCGGACATGTGGTAAACCTTGGAAAAGATGGAAGAGAAGGCGCACTGTCCGTAATCGGAGCAGTATCCCCGCCAGGTGGAGATATTTCTGAGCCGGTATCTCAGGCAACCCTGCGTATCGTTAAGGTATTCTGGGGACTGGATTCCGCACTGGCTTACAAACGTCACTTCCCGGCAATCAACTGGCTGACCAGTTACTCTCTGTATCTGGATAACATCGCCGGATGGTTTACAAAGAATGTTGCAGAAGACTGGATGAGCGGCCGCCAGGAAATGATGTCCCTGCTTCAGGATGAGGCACAGCTCAACGAGATCGTACAGATGGTAGGTATGGATGCTCTGTCCGCTCCGGACCGTCTGAAGATGGAAGCTGCCCGTTCTATCCGTGAGGACTTCCTGCACCAGAACTCCTTCCATGAGGTAGATACGTATACTTCTCTGAAGAAACAGCTCCTCATGATGAGACTGGTACTTGCATATTATGATAAATCTGTGGAAGCACTTGGAAATGGTGCAGGCGTACAGGATCTGATCAAACTTCCTGTTCGCGAACAGATCGGACGTTACAAATATACACTGGAAGAGAATCTGGATGCAGAATACCAGAAAGTTCTGGATACTCTGGATACTCAGATTGCTGATGTATGCGGAAAGGAGGACTTCTAAATGCCAAAGGAATATAGAACCATACAGGAAGTAGCCGGACCGCTGATGCTGGTACAGGGCGTGGAAGGCGTCACCTATGATGAACTGGGTGAGATCGAGCTGGCTAACGGCGAGACCCGCCGCTGTAAAGTACTTGAGGTAAACGGTACCGACGCCATGGTACAGCTCTTCGAGAGTTCTACCGGTATTAACCTGTCCAACAGTAAAGTACGTTTCCTGGGAAGAAGTATGGAGCTTGGTGCTTCTGAAGATATGCTGGGCCGTGTATTTGACGGTATGGGCCGTCCTATCGATGGTGGTCCTGAGATCCTGCCGGACAAACGTCTGGATATCAACGGTCTGCCTATGAACCCGGCAGCAAGAAGTTATCCGAACGAGTTCATTCAGACAGGTATCTCCGCAATCGACGGACTGAACACCCTGGTTCGTGGACAGAAGCTTCCGATTTTCTCTGCTTCCGGTCTTCCGCATGCACAGCTTGCCGCACAGATTGCAAGACAGGCAAAAGTAAGAGGAAAAGATGAAAAATTCGCTGTAGTATTTGCAGCTATGGGTATTACCTTCGAGGAATCCAATTTCTTTGTAGAGAGCTTCCGCGAGACCGGTGCTCTGGACAGAACCGTACTATTTGTCAACCTGGCAAATGATCCGGCTGTTGAGCGTATTGCAACTCCGCGTATGGCACTGACCGCTGCAGAGTACCTGGCATTTGAAAAGGACATGCATGTTCTGGTTATCCTTACTGATATTACCAACTACGCAGATGCTCTTCGTGAGATCTCCGCAGCACGTAAAGAGGTTCCGGGACGTCGTGGATATCCGGGTTACATGTATACGGACCTTGCTCAGATGTATGAGAGAGCAGGACGCCAGAAGGGAAAAGAAGGATCCATCACCATGATTCCGATCCTGACCATGCCTGAGGATGATAAGACGCATCCGATCCCTGACCTTACCGGATACATCACAGAGGGTCAGATCATCTTAAGCCGTGAGCTTTACAGAAAAGGTATCAATCCGCCGATCGATGTACTGCCGTCTCTGTCCCGTCTGAAGGATAAGGGTATCGGCGAGGGCAAGACCCGTGCGGACCACTCCAATACACTGAACCAGCTGTTTGCAGCCTATGCAAGAGGTAAAGATGCAAAAGAGCTTATGACCATTCTTGGTGAGGCAGCACTCTCTGATATCGATCTGATCTATGCAAAATTTGCAGATGAATTTGAGAAACAGTATGTATCTCAGGGATTCCAGGCAGACCGTGATATCGAAGAGACACTGAGCATCGGATGGAAGCTTCTGTCTATCCTGCCGAGAAGCGAGCTGAAACGTATTGACGATAAGTTCCTGGATCAGTACTACGGAAAGTAGGAGGTGACTGCACGTGGCATCTACACAGGTGAACCCCACCCGAATGGAGCTGACACGCCAGAAGAAAAAACTGGTGACGGCCACTAAAGGTCATAAGCTTCTGAAGGACAAGCGGGACGAATTGATGCGTCAGTTCCTGGATCTGGTACGGGAAAACATGGCACTGCGCCAGAAAGTGGAAGCAGGTATCAAGGCTGCCAATAAGAATTTTGTCATTGCCAAAGCAGGTATGTCTGAGGAGACTCTTCATACTGCTCTGATGGCTCCCAAACAGGAAGTCTATCTGGAGACAGACAAGAAGAATGTCATGAGTGTGGATATCCCGGTCTTTGAGTACAAGACCAGAACCGCTGACGAGAATGACATCTATTCTTATGGTTTTGCTTATACATCCGGTGATCTGGATGATGCAGTCAAATCATTGGCTGACATTTTGCCGGATATGCTGAAGCTGGCTGAGACGGAGAAAGCATGCCAGCTCATGGCGGCAGAGATCGAGAAGACCCGTCGTCGTGTAAATGCTCTGGAGCATGTGATCATTCCGCAGGCACAGGAGCATATTAAATACATCACCATGAAGCTGGACGAGAATGAGCGTTCTACGCAGATCCGTCTGATGAAGGTGAAGGATATGATGCTGGAACAGACCCATCATTATAAGGAAAAACAGGCAGGCTATGCTGTCGAGATAGAACAGGATTAGTCGACTGGGAAAAAGTAAAAGGCTGTCCGGGGATTTCCCCGGATGGCTTTTTTAATGGAATTTTTATTGTATTTCACCTGCATCTGACAGACTGCATATATATATTACAGATATGATAGGAGAATGGAGCAGGTGTTCATGAAAGAAATCCAGGAATGGAATCCTTACTATATTGGCGCGTCCTGCAGCCTGTATCGGCCGGAGCAGTTCTACCCATGGCTGTATCCTTATGGAAGCAGCAGGCATTACATCAGTCTGTGGAACGATCCGGAACGGATGGAAGATGTGGAGGATAAGAAGCGGATCATGGAAATGTATCCGTTGATGGCAAGACGACTCCAGCCTTATGTGGAGGAATGCTGTGACCGGCTGGAATATGAAGGCAGTATGATGTATGACGAGTATCCGGATCGGCTGTCATTGCTTCGGAAGTCTCAGGAAGTGTGGGAACAGGCGCAGAAAAGGGAAAATTTTGGTGAAAATAGTCCCGATTGGGAACAGATCCGTGATCTGACCGGCGTTCTTCTGCTGCAGGAAATGCTGGTGAGAAGGAAGAAAAAACGCCGGAGATAGACTGGCTGCGGGTGCTTGACCCACCGGAGAAAGACTGCTAGAATGAAGGGCATAACAGTTTTCGATAGATGGAGAGAGACATGAAAAGAAGAATCATACAATATACCACTGTTGTGCTTGCATTTCTGGCAGGCATGATCTTTATGACATATATGACCCGCATGGGTAACCGGGATATGACCGGCGATATGGCACAGGCACAGTTGCCGGTCGTCCACGCGGAACAGGACGGTGTCCTCTATAATGAAATGCACGGCTACGTGGAAGATATGGACGGAGCCAGCATGCGGGACAGTGTGATCGGTGTATCAGAGGATCATAAAGTAGGACTGGCACTGGAAAAATATAATGCACAGATCAAGTCAGTGTCCTACGAAGTGAGAAGTCTGGACATGAGCCGTCTGATCGAAGGTGGAGACGATCTGCAGGCGGAAGACGATGGAAAGTATCTGCACATTTCTCTGACACTCAAAGATCTTCTGACCCAGGGAGAAGAATATCTTCTGGTACTGAAGGTACAGACCGAAGATCAGGATCTGGTACGGTTCTATTCCATACTGACTTATCTGGGAACGAATCATGTGCAGGACTGCGTGGATTTTGCGCAGCGGTTTCATGAGATGACGCTGACCGGTGATTCGGATGGCGTATTGAATTATCTGGAGCAGGATGGAAGTATGGATGGAAAGAATCTGGGATATATTAACATTCACTCCCGTTCCGGCCCTGTGACCTGGGGGGACATGCAGGTGGTTGAGACTGGAGAGACCAGCCTTCGTTTCACAGAACTTGAGAGCGACATTACCGCTCTGACCATGGAATATCAGGTGACCAATACAGAGACCAGTGAGCAGTACCAGGTAAGAGAAGCATACCGTCTGCGCTATACTTCCACCAGGATCTACCTGCTGGCTTATGAGCGCTGGACAGACAAGATCCTGGAACCGGGTCGTCAGCTGGTGGAAGATGGAAAACTGTCCTTCGGCATCCAGAGCAGCGAACCGGTCTATATGAAGAATACAGAAGAAAATGTGGTTGGATTTGTAGAGCAGGGACAACTGTGGAGTTATGATTATGGCCAGAACCGTCTAAGTCGGGTCTATGGATTCACGGATGGACAGGATGGCAGAGCTGACTGGAAAGAGCATGATTTCCGTCTGCTGAAAGTAGATGATACCGGAAGTATGGATTTTCTGCTGTATGGCTATATGAACCGCGGACGTTATGAAGGCAGAAGCGGGGTCATGTTCTGCCATTATGATGCACTGATGAATACGGTGGAGGAACTGTTCTTTGTGCCGTCTGATCAGTCTTATGCGGCAATGAAAGAAGATATCGGGGATCTGGCAGTTCAGAATGGAAATGGTAAGGCATGGCTTTGCTGGCAGGGAAATCTTCTGCAGATAAATTTAGATGACCATTCTGTGACAATACTGGCCAGAAATGTAAATGCGTCTGATCTGCAGGTATCTGACAGCGGACTTCTGACAGCATGGAATGATGAGGATAGCGGTGATATCTGTCTTCTCAATACTTCCACCGGTGTAGTCTCAAGAATCGAAGCCGGCGATGGAGAAGTGTTAAAGATACTTGGATTTATGGAAGAGGATCTGATCTATGGAGCTGGAGAGCGCTCTGACACATACACGGATCAGGCAGGAAAAGAGATGCAGCCGCTCTATTGTGTGACCATTCGCGATCAGGCAGGCAAGGATGTACGTCAGTTTGAATATTCTTCCAAAGGAAAATATGTGAGCGGGGTAACGATCGTAGAGAACAGGATCGACCTGGCATGTGTAGCAAAAGCTTCGGATGGAAGCTGGCAGGAAGCGTTGTCAGAGCCCATCACCTATACCAGTGAGACACATACGAATCTGTTGAAGCTTTCGACTGTCTATGACGAAGTGCGCAGAAATGAATATGTGCTGACCTATGGGGGTAATATAAGAAAGGGTTCTATGAAGCAGCCCAATGTACGTCTGGTGCTTTATGAAGGAAGCAGAATCGTTGATGCAGGAGATGCCTCTGTGAAACAGTATCTTGCATACCGCTATGACGGAAGTGCAGAAGGATTTGAAACGCTGACAGAGGCAGTGCAGTATGCGTACAATGGCATGGGATCTGTCTGGTACAGTGCAGATCAGTGTTACTGGCGCCGTGGCGGCAGAAAGAGCCGGGTACAGTTGAACGGTTATGACGATAGCAGTCTGCTGGCAGGAGATGGATCTGATCTTGCGCAGTGCGTACAGTTGTTATTAAAACAAAAACAGATCTATACAGATGTACAGACAGAACTGGATCAGGGAACTGCCATCTGGCAGATTCTGACACAGGAGTTAGGGGAAGATGCATGTCTTCTTCCAGGCTGCAGCTTAAGTATGGCTCTTTATTATGTAAGTCAGGGTTCCCCGGTGGTGGCATTGATCCCGGGTGGAGCCGTATTGATCGTAGGATATGATGCACAGAACATTATTTATTACCGTCCAGGCAGCAATGATCTGACCAAAGGCGGCATGAATGACAGTTCTTCTATGTTTGAAGAGGCGGGAAATGTATTTTATACTTGCCTGCCATAAGGCATGAGAGAAGGAGAAAAACGATGGATAACAGAATTATAACTCTGGCAGAAAATCTGGTGAACTATTCCTGTCAGGTAAAACCAGGAGATAAGGTATATGTACATTACACAGGCGATAGTACAAGACCGCTTGCAAAGGAGATCATAAAGAAAGTATATGAGGCAGGAGGCGTTCCATTTGTGCATTTTACAGATCCGCAGCTTCAGCGTGCACAGCTGATGCACTGTACCAAAGAACAGATGGAACTGATGGCGGAAGTGGACAGCCTGGAAATGTCTCGTATGGACTGCTATATTGCAGTGCGTGGCAGCGATAACATCACGGAACTTTCTGATGTGCCTGCCGAGCAGATGGCGCTTTATGAGAAATATTATGTGACTCCGGTCCATCATGGGATCCGTGTGCCGAAGACCCGCTGGGTCGTACTACGTTATCCGAACGATGCCATGGCGCAGCTTTCCGGTACCAGTACAGAAGCGTTTGAAGACTTTTATTTCCATGTATGCAATCTGGATTACAGCCGTATGGAGAAAGCCATGGGTACGCTGGTGGATCTGATGAACCGAACTGATAAAGTGCATCTGACAGGGCCGGGAACAGATCTGACTTTTTCCATCAAAGATATTCCGGCGATCCCCTGTGCAGGCCGCATGAACATTCCGGACGGAGAAGTATTTACCGCGCCGGTACGTGATTCCATCAACGGAACGATAAGCTACAATACACCTTCTGTGTATCAGGGATTTACCTTTGAAAATATCTGCCTGACTTTTGAAAATGGTAAGATCATAAAAGCGACTGCCAATGATACAGAGCGGATCAATAAGGTATTTGATACGGATGAAGGAGCTCGCTATGTGGGTGAATTTGCTATTGGCGTGAATCCATATGTGCTGCATCCCATGAAAGATATCCTGTTTGACGAGAAGATCATGGGATCCATTCATCTCACACCGGGCAACTGTTACGATGAAGCTCCAAATGGAAATGTTTCCTCCATCCACTGGGATCTGGTGTGGATCCAGAGACCGGAGTATGGCGGGGGAGAGATCTATTTTGATGATGTGCTGGTACGCAAAGACGGCAGATTTGTATTGCCGTCCCTGCAGTGCCTGAATCCTGAAGAACTGGTTTAGACAACCAGTTCTTTAATAAAATCTTAATAAAAATGTTTCTTTCATCTTAAAAAAGAAATGATATAACTGTATTCGATAAAAGGAGAGACGGATATGAATATTCTGGTTTGTGATGATGACCGCGCCATTGTAGATGCCATTGAGATCTATTTAAGCCAGGAAGGCTATACAGTAGTCAAAGCTTATGACGGACTGGATGCGCTGAAAAAGCTTCAGGAAAATGAGATACAGCTTGTGCTGATGGATGTGATGATGCCAGGTATGGATGGAATCCGGACTACCATGAAGATCCGGGAGACCAGCAGTGTACCGATCATCTTCCTGTCAGCCAAATCCGAGGATGTGGATAAGATTCTGGGATTGAATATTGGAGCGGATGATTATATTACCAAGCCGTTCAATCCGCTGGAGCTGACAGCCAGAGTCAAGTCATTGCTTCGCCGTTACACTCAGCTGGGTGCCATCGCAGAGAACAAGCCTGCGGTATTCCGGATCGGCGGTCTTGTGATGGATGATGAGCGCAAGGAAGTCACTGTGGATGGAGAACCGGTGAAGCTGACTCCTATCGAGTACAGAATCCTGCTTCTTCTGGTGCAGAATCCGGGAAAAGTATTTTCCATCACTCAGATCTATGAACGGATCTGGAACGAGGAAGCGCTGGGCGGAGATAACACCGTAGCTGTACATATTCGTCATATCCGGGAAAAAATCGAGATCAATCCGAAGGAGCCCAGATATCTGAAAGTGGTCTGGGGAGTGGGATATAAGATTGACCGGGAGTAGGAGGACTATGATGAAAAAGAAACGTTTGGGATCAATTGTTCTGATGATCGCAGTGGCAGTTGCCGTGATCGCAGGATGGATACTGGCATCTGGTTATTTTACCGTGAAGAATGCCGGTTATACTATGGAGACCATGGAGGATGTACTGGAGGGAAAAAATTATCTCCAGTCCAGAGAATATCAACAGACAGCAGCCCAGAGTATGCAGGGCGTACTGGAGGCAGCAGCCAGAAGCAGCCGTCTTGAGAAAGACGGAGCATACGATCCGGACCGCATCATCCGTATTCAGGATTATGTGGAAGATGGAACTATCTATGACGACATGCCGGAGAGCGAAAAAGGCAATGGCCTGTGCTACCGGCTGGGAGACCTTTACCAGTGGAGCCTGAAAGGTGCCATTGTCTCCAATAAAGTGCTGAATGAGGCTTATAATCCGTTGTTCTTTGGAAGTATCCAGGAATATGCAAACCAGTACGATGAGGAATACAATGTGCTGGTAAGACAGATTGAGGATTCACTGGAAAAGTTGCAGCAGGATGTGACTGCTTATCAGCAGGACCAGAAGAACTGGGCCATGGAGTCCACCAATGTACGTTATGCCCTGTATGATATGGGAAACGGACAGATCTACACCAATGCAGGAACTCTTCGCGGAGTAGATGCGCCGCAGGATCAGCTGGCAGACTTCTTTACATCCTGTGAGACCTATTATATCTATGACAGCCGTACAGGAGAAATCAAAGAGGCTAATGTTGGCGGCATGTTTACCAATATGAATGTGAATTCTCTGCTGGATCAGGATGAAGCACATCTGAGTGGAGAATATCAGTTCTATGTGGCAATTGACACTACATTTCCGGTGACAGACAGTCTGTCAGCAGGAGCAGTGAACTATACAGAAGCACAGATGACGCTGCAGCCACTGGTAAAACCAATGATTTTTGCAGGCGCAGCACTGTTGTTCCTTTTGATTCTTGTCATTGTTCGGATCATCATGTCCGTGATGAGCCTTGCAGACGTCATGATGGAAAGCGCACCTATGGCGATACGGATCATTGTATTTTTCCTGGCATATGAGCTGATCCAGGTGGTTTTGCATAAGATCTTCGGAGACAGCAGATCTGTGGAAATCCTGATCATTGTCGGAAAGGCTGCTGTACTGGCAGCTCTTCTGTGGGAGAGTCTGCAGAGACAGAAGCTGCTGGACGGAGTCAGAGCCATTGCAGATGGCAATGGTGAGACTACGATCGATACCGAGCATCTGACCAGAGGCAATCGGCAGATGGCAGAGGCGATCAATGATCTGGGTGAGGGACTTAAAAATGCCCTTCAGGAGCAGGTAAAGAGTGAGCAGATGAAAGCAGATCTGATCACCAATGTATCTCATGATCTGAAGACCCCGCTGACCTCCATCATCAATTATGTGGATCTCATGAAGCGGGAGCAGATCGATAATCCGAAAGTACACGAATATCTGGAAGTGTTGGATCAGAAATCTCAGCGTCTCAAACAACTTACCAATGACCTGGTGGAAGCTTCCCGGGCAAGCTCCGGCAATGTGGCGCTGAATATGGAGAAGCTGGACTTGAGAGAATTCCTGATGCAGACCAGTGGAGAATTTGAAGAAAAATTTGCGGCCAGAGGACTGCATCTTATGACTAACTGCCCGCCTCATCCACTGTTTATCATGGCAGACGGCAGACGGCTGTGGAGAATCATCGAGAATCTGTACCGCAATGTGGAAAAGTATGCGATGCCGAATACCCGTGTCTATCTCAACGTAGTAACGGATGGCAGCAGTGTGGCAGTCTCCATGAAAAATATTTCAGAACAGCCGTTGAATATCTCAGCACAGGAGCTGACAGAACGGTTTACCCGCGGGGATGAGTCCCGTACCACAGAAGGCAGCGGACTGGGATTGTCGATTGCAAAAGATCTGACTGAATTGCAGGGTGGCAAGTTTGAGATCTATCTGGATGGAGATCTGTTCAAGGTAACGATCATGTTTCCGTGTGTGGATGTGATAGAAAAATAAATATAATTGATATTCGGCGGAATTGTCTGAGTGGTCAGGCAGTTCCGCCGGATTGTTTAGTGCAAAGATTGTATAACAAATATATCTGGCGTAAGTGCTTTAGAGACTGCCGGTTTTTTGTTGACATCCGTGTATAACATGTTAAAATGAATACGGAATAGAAATTGTATACAATAATGCAATTAACAATATGGAGGTGCCCGATGGTACAATTATATGATGGAGGCGCATATGTATTAAATGGAACTGAGATCATTCCTGATACAGTAGATGCGGCAAAGATCCTGGCAGGGAAGATGGGAGCTGTTCCTTCTAGAGAAGAAGCAAAAAAACAGACCATCGCATATGGAATCCTGAGATCCCACAATACATCTGACAACATGGAAAAACTGAAGATCCGCTTTGATAAGCTGACTTCTCATGATATTACATTTGTAGGAATCATTCAGACAGCCCGTGCTTCAGGACTGACCAGATTCCCCATGCCTTATGTACTGACCAACTGTCATAACAGTCTGTGTGCAGTGGGTGGAACCATCAATGAAGATGACCACATGTTTGGACTGACCTGTGCAAAGAAATACGGTGGAGTCTATGTGCCGCCTCATCAGGCAGTGATCCATCAGTTTGCCAGAGAGATGCTCTCAGGCGGTGGTAAGATGATCCTTGGCTCTGACAGTCATACCCGTTATGGAGCTCTTGGAACCATGGCTATGGGAGAGGGAGGACCGGAGCTGGTAAAACAGCTTCTGAACCAGACTTATGATATTCCTATGCCGGGCGTAGTAGGTGTCTACCTGATCGGAGCACCCATGAAGGGCGTTGGCCCGCAGGATGTGGCACTTGCCATTATCAAAGCGGTATTTGCCAACGGCTATGTGAATAATAAGGTCATGGAATTCATCGGAGACGGCGTAAAGAACTTAAGTGCAGACTTCCGTATTGGTATCGATGTTATGACTACGGAGACTACTTGTCTGTCCTCTATCTGGAAGACAGATGAGAAGATCCAGGAGTTCTATGAGATCCATGGAAGGAGCGGGGATTATGCAGAGCTGAATCCGGGAGCAGTGGCATATTATGATGGTATGATCCTTGTGGATCTGGCAAAAATTAAGCCAATGATCGCCATGCCGTTCCATCCAAGCAATGCGTATACCATTGAAGAATTGAATGGAAATCTTATGGACATTCTGGATGACTGTGAGAAACGTGCCCATGTGAGCCTTGGAGATAAGGTAGCATTTTCTCTGAAGGATAAAGTTCATAATGGAAAATTATATGTGGATCAGGGAATCATCGCAGGCTGTGCAGGTGGCGGATTTGAAAATATCTGTGCCGCAGCTGATATTCTGAAGGGCAGAAGCATCGGATCTGATGAATTTACCTTAAGTGTCTATCCTGCTTCTATGCCGGTCTACATGGAACTGATCAAAAATGGTTCTGCGGCTATGCTCATGGAGACCGGAGCAGTCTTAAAGACAGCATTCTGTGGTCCTTGCTTCGGTGCCGGGGATACTCCGTCCAATAATGGATTCAGTATCCGCCATTCTACCAGAAACTTCCCGAACCGGGAAGGTTCCAAGCTTCAGAATGGACAGATCGCATCAGTGGCACTGATGGATGCAAGATCGATCGCAGCAACCGCAGCCAATAAAGGTTATCTGACGGCAGCAACGGATCTGGATGTGGAATTCCGTAATCCGAAATATTTCTTCGACAGCAAGATCTACGAGAATCGCGTATTTGACAGCCACGGTGTGGCAGATCCGAGTGTGGAGATTCATTTTGGCCCGAATATCAAGGACTGGCCGGCCATGAGCGCTCTGCCGGAGAATCTGGTCCTGAAAGTGGTATCTGAGATCCATGATCCGGTAACCACCACAGATGAGCTGATCCCGTCGGGAGAGACCTCTTCCTATCGTTCCAATCCACTGGGACTGGCAGAGTTCACCCTGTCCCGTAAAGATCCGGCTTATGTAGGAAGAGCAAAAGAGATTCAGAAAGCACAGAAGGCGATTGAGGCAGGAACCTGCCCACTGGAAGCTGTGGAAGAACTGAAACCGGTCATGGATGCGATCCATACGGTATATCCAGAAGCTGGAAAAGGCAATCTGGGAGTAGGAAGCACGATCTTCGCGGTGAAGCCAGGTGACGGTTCTGCCAGAGAGCAGGCCGCTTCCTGTCAGAAAGTGCTGGGCGGCTGGGCAAATATTGCCAATAGCTATGCGACCAAGCGTTATCGCTCCAATCTGATCAACTGGGGTATGCTTCCATTCCTGATCGATGAAGGAGAGTTGCCGTTTACCAATGGTGATTATCTGTTTGTACCGGGAATCGCAGATCTGGTAAAACATGCGGCATCCAAGATCAAAGCCTATGTAGTAAAAGATGGAGGCTTAAAAGAATTTACGCTGAAGTTAGGTGAGATGACAGAGGAAGAACGCCAGATCATCCTGAAAGGCTGTCTGATCAATTATAACCGGGTATAAAAAGCAGAAAAAGAAGAATAATCAGGAGTGTCCCTTGGCAGTATGCAAAAGGGGCACTTTTTAGATTTGCATTACACATGAATTCATGTTATATTTTATTCAGAACAATTTTGTTAAAATCAATTTGAATAAAAAACGATCCAAATTTCTGCTCCGCATTTGCGGAGCAGAATCACAATTTTTATATGTCAAAATATTCCATATAAATGTCAAAAAAATCCATTCCCCCCCCCCCCCCCCCTAAAAATTGTAAATTAAAGTAAACAAATTGGCTTTTTTTATAAAAATTTTATTTATTACATAGATCAGGAGGCAGAGGGAGAAGAACATGAAAAAACAAAAGAAAAAATCCTTACAGATCGTGAAAAGAATAGTGACACTTTTTCTTATATTGGCGATTACCTCTACACAGATAGAACCATCCGTATTTGCAGCAGGTTCAGACGAGCAGTGGGCTTCGGAATCGTTGAAAGAAGATGCAGTGACTGAAAATAAAAGTGCAGATGCAACGGTAGACTCAACGGGAACCACGAATACAGATGAAGACCATACGGAAGAGTCAGAGACAGAGAAGAAGCCGGAAACTACGGAAAATCCTGCACAGAATCCGGGCAATACAGGTACTACAGACGGGACTGCACAGAATCCGGGCAATACAGATAACACAGACAAGACTGAGCAGGATCCGGGCAATGCAGGTACTACAGACGGGCCTACACAGAATCCGGGCAATACAGGTACTACAGACGGGACTGCACAGAATCCGGGCAATACAGATAACACAGACAAGACTGAGCAGGATCCGGGCAATGCAGGTACTACAGACGGGCCTACACAGAATCCGGGCAATACAGGTACTACAGACGGGACTGCACAGAATCCGGGCAATACAGATAACACAGACAAGACTGAGCAGGATCCGGGCAATGCAGGTACTACAGACGGGCCTACACAGAATCCGGGCAATACAGGTACTACAGACGGGACTGCACAGAATCCGGGCAATACAGATAACACAGACAAGACTGAGCAGGATCCGGGCAATGCAGGTACTACAGACGGGCCTACACAGAATCCGGGCAATACAGGTACTACAGACGGGACTGCACAGAATCCGGGCAATACAGATAACACAGACAAGACTGAGCAGGATCCGGGCAATGCAGGTACTACAGACGGGACTACACAGAATCCGGGCAATACAGGTACTACAGACGGGACTGCACAGGATCAGGACAATACAGATAACACAGACAAGACTGAGCAGGATCCGGAAACTACAGTTACAGAAGAGCAGCTGACGGAAGAGACAGATGAGAACCTGTCTGCTTCTGATGCAGTTCTGCCGGTGGAGATCAGCTATTATCTGCCGAAATTCCAGGAACTGAAGATCGAAGCACCGGAAGAGTACACCGATACAGAGAGCAGGAAGAAGCACGTGCGGCAGTGACAGATCAGGCAATGGCAGATGAGACTACCCAGAAGCTTCTCGAACAGGCTGAAAAGGATGCAGAGTCTGCTGATGCAGACGAGTCAGCATTGGATACACAGGCACTGACAGAATCTGCTGTATCAGAAGAAGAATATGTAAGCTACACCCAGATGGCAGTGACTGGCGATACCCTGGCAGCACCGGCAGTATCCCTGCCCGATGATGTGCAGCTTGACCCGGAAGCAGATCCGGAAGATACCGATCCGCTGATCGGCTGGCAGGTAGCAAAACTGGCAGGTATTGTACTGTCCTATGCAGATGGAACGAAGATCAACGAAGGCGATGTGATCCCGGCGGATCAGATCAACGAAGTCAGTGCTACGGCAGCGGATGATGGAATTGCATTGCTTGCTGTAACTCCCAACATGACAACTGCAGAGCTGATTGCACTGACACAGGATATGACCGTGGTACAGCGTGTGGGAGCAGCTGGAGCCAATGGAAAATGGTCCATTCTGGTACAGGGTGGTGCGAACCAAACAGAGACCCAAGGTACCGTAAGACACGCCTATGGTACGCTGGCAGGAGCATTGAACGCGATTAATATCGATAAAGGATCAACGAGCTTTAAGATCACACTTCTAGATGATTATACGGCCGACTCAACAGACATTGACGCGTTGGGTAAAAAGTATATTGGTACAACACAGGTCGTGAGCAGGACGGATCAACCTACGATCGTATTTACCGGTGCAGTAAATTATGATACAAGTACGTCTTATCAGAGCTGGAATACATTAACATTTCCGAATTCAAGCAGTGTTTACTTTTCAGGTTATGATCCGTACTTTACCCGTATCAATATAGGTGGAAGTGGCCTGAGTATTTATGGCAATCAGAATAACACCAGCTTCGTTGATATGAAGTTTGTATCAGGAGTAGAGTATCTATACGGTGGTCGGTACGACAAAAATGCATCTACGGTAAATTACACGCTGACCCTGGATCAGATTACTACTACGGCTGATGCTCCGATCAAAAAACTATATGCAGGTTCCTTTGATAATGTGACAGGAGATGTTACCTTAAAAATTACTAATTCCGAAATATATGGAAATGTATATGCATCAGGTAGATCAAGTAATTACACACAGACAGGAAATGTGACTGCAAATCTGAAGAATGTATCGATCTATCGTTATCGAACGATACAAACTGGATCAGCAGACAGAATTGTCGCAGCAAAAGATATGTTGTTCTCCATTAATGATACTGGTGGTGCTTTCTGGGGGGCTGATGGTAAAGTCAGCGGAGATGTGAGAGTAACTTTTGAAGGCAGCTATTATGCGCAATATGGAACCTGGTTTGGAACTAAAGATAGTTCTATTGGTAGGACAGCATCTTTTGATTTTGACATCACAAATGAAGAACTGAAATATGTAGGAAATTATAGAACAAAAGTTGGAAAGTATAATTATATTTATGTAGATAATACGAATTTAGCCAATGTCTTTGGATGGGACGATCTATATTTGAGCGGATGTAATGTTGCACCGGAACAGCATTTTGGGCATATGCAGTATAGTTCGAGTTTCTACGGATATTGGAGTAACATAAAGGATTATGATTCTACCAGTTTTGTTTCTTCAAGTTACAGCCCGGATTTAACAACATGTTCAGGTGACACATACTTGAAAAATACTACAAAGTTAAATTCCACAGGACAGGGCTATGATAATTCTTGGAGCCGTCAGTGCTATAAGCATATACACTTACAGGATAATACGACGCAGATATATGCAGGAGGACAAGCAACAACAACAAATTCTAATACCATGAGAGTGGACGGATTCTTTTATGGTGATAGCTATAAAGCCAGATTGATGTGTTCTCAGACTACGGCAACCACTGCAGCAGCTGCCAATATATTTTTGTTGTTCCCAAATAAATCGTTCGTAGATGATGCGATGAAGTATATGAGTGCTTATTCTGTCTCAGGAGTTCCGTATACGATGGTAGCATCTGATAAATATCTGAAAGTGTACAGCTCATCAGCAACACAATATAAGGTTACATTGACAAATTCTTCTGGAACAAAGATAGCGACAGGCGACGATATTGCAACAGTATTAAATACATTAGCAAATTCTTCATATGCAACTGGGACATATACGGTTAATTTGAGTGGTCCGTATACACTGACAAATGCAGATGTGGATGCGTTTAATACCAATAAAACGTATGCGACAAGAAATAATATTGTCATTCAGGGAACTGGAACTTTTGTGGCTGGCGGAAATGCACAAGGATCAGATACAAGCAGTTATCGATTTGCAAGAATATATCCGAACTTCAAATCTCTGACATGGAGGAATATAATATTCCGTCAGGACTTCCGGAACAATAGTGCTTCATGGTATATCAATGCCAATGGTCATAACATGACATTTGAAGATTGTACGTTTACAGGTCCGGTCAGTATTGATGCAGGAGGAAATAGCACTGCTGGAACATCAGGATCTATTCTTAAATTAAAAAATTGCATAAATGTCAATTACATTTATGCAAATCGTACAAGCACATCAAGCATACTTGGATATACAATAATTACCGTTGATTCATGTGGCGGATATGGTACGGCAGGAGTGACGATTGACCCGGCAAGTTCTGGAAGTGTTCGAGGTTTAGCTATTAATGTTACTGACACTCCGACTACAATTAAGCCTGGATATACAGGAAATACTTCAAAAATCACTGGAAATTATGTGTTGAATGTAACAGATTCCAACGTAGCATTTACAACGCCTGTAGTAAATAGTTCTCCTTATACTGCAACGACTAATTTAAAAGGAAATGTTGTACTGACAGGAACATGTACAGGAAGAACGAACAGCGATACTTCAAGAGGTAAAGCAATATTAAATGTATATGGTACAGTTAAAACACAGGAAAATGTGAAGGCTTATTTGGCTGATTTTGATACAATAAATGTATCTGGAGAGCTGAGACTTGGAAATTATGCAAATTCCAAAGATTCAGGATTTTCCTATTCAAACGTGAGACCAGATGTCACTTTATCTGGTAATGGAAAACTGATATTGGAGAGACTAGGTTTATCAACATATTACAGAACAATTAAGAGCCTTACTTCAACCAGTACAAGTACAGAAATTTCGTTCCCGTATATATATAATGGAACTTCAGATTCGTTGGATGGACGTACATTAATTGTTCAGAATGCATTGACAGTTCCGACTAATGGAAAACTTCGGGTTTCGACAGCGTTGATTCCGTATCATACAGGAACGGAAGAATATCCGTTGATTCAGTTTGAATCTCTTTCAGATGTTAATTTGAATCAGTATAACTGGATTGCGGATCAAAGATACTATTTGAAAGTTGGTGCAAGCAATTCGTACAAGATTGTACTTCGTCCGGATACCTATGCACCTATGGCATATCAGCGGTCTACATCTGATGTGACATTGAATAGTGATAACAGTGAGACAAGAAGTATTTCGCTTTATATTCAGGATTATGTTCGGGATGCGATTGATAAGAAGGGTATAAGTATTCGAGATGCATCAAACAATGCATATCCGTCAGGATTACAGGTATATCTGAGTACACAAGATGTGCAGTTGAAGGATGGGACATATGGTTATGTATATGATTCCAGTAAGGGCGATATTCAGTTAGATGGAAGCCAGAATTCTTATGCTACAACTAATTGGCGCACCACAGGTACATATACGAATATCAATGGTGCAAGTATTACTGCATCAACAACATCCCCTGTATTGAGTGTATCTATAAAGTCACGTACATATGAGTCATTTACTAACTACTTTATTTATGTACGTGATGTTGCAGGAAACTGGAGTAAATTCTTATTAGATACTCAGGGACCGTCTATGTCTTCTTATGGAAATGTTACGTCCACAAGAAATGATGATGGAACATTCAATTATACATTTAGCAATCTGAAGTTTGAAGATGTAAGACAGTCAGCTTCCTATGGAACATCAGATATTTCTGATTTGAGTTATGTTTCAAATGCAAGTAAGTTTATCAATACAAGCAGAAGCATTTCAGAAGTGAAATATAACACGACAGGCTTGGATCCATGGAAGAATTCAGGAACAAATGTATCGTTTGATTCGTCTACTGGTGTTTGCACATTGACTAATGTGAAACTTACAACAGACAAACTATACATATTTGCCAAGGACGGATATGGAAACAAATCAAAATATGAATTTGTTCCAGTTACGTTCGATGCTCAATGTGGTGGCGAGGTACCAGATGGAAAGCTGAGTAATGATGATCGGTATTATTCAACGCTGTGTCAGATACAAGGACGTTTGACTCTTTCTCAGATTCCGTCAGATCCAGTACTGAAGAATCTAGGATTCCGGTACTGGTATAAGTCTACAGATACAAGTAAGTCAGATGCAGATATACAAAGAACACCGGTGACAGAGGCAGTTGTTTATTATCCGTTGTGGAGTAAGCCAACAGTTACCATCAGCAATCAGGTAGAAGGAAATTCTTCTAATAAGAATCAGAAATTTGCATACAAAATCACTGTTAAAAACAAAAGCGGCGTGTCATATGGACAGAGTCAAGTGTTTAAATATACAGGTGGTGTGATCAGTGGAGTAGCAGGTGTGGCTGCACCGGCAAGTGGAACTGCTTCTATGAATTCCCAGGGTTATATTTCATACAATGGCTTGACACATGGACAGAGTATTAGCATTGAATTGCCGGATTACTACGATATTGTTACAGTTGAACAGGTAAAAGTAAATCCTTATTGGACGGTATATACGACAGAGGGAAATCAGAAATATAGTGGTTTGACCAGAGATTCCTTTAAGATGGAAGCCGCTAATAAAACCGTTGCCTATGTGAACAATAGTAATCAGGTTCAGCCGGTAGTATATCAGGTCGGCATGACGACTGGAAAGTGGTCTACAAGTACTGGAGATGATTATAGCCGAAGATTGAATATTTATATTCAGGATATCTATGGAGATGGAATTGATACGTCGAAAGTGTATTTAAGTACACAGGATGCAGTTGCCAATGGTGATAGCTTTGATTATCGATATGCAACAGGAGACAATTCTCTAAACGATGTTTGTAGTCGTACGAAATATACAGCGGGATCTTTCAAAGATATAAATGGTAATAGAATCGTAGCAAGTAGTAGTAAACCAGTGTATGCATATAGAGGTTCTAAAAATCTTACATTTGATTCAGATAAGAACTACTATATCTATGTATGTGATATCAGTGGTAAATGGACAAAATACCTGCTTGATACAAGAGGACCGCAGCTGAAAAATAGTGGAACGATATCTGTTTCTAAATCTGGAAGTACTTATACTTATAGTATTACAAACATGAAGTTCACAGATGAGATTGTTAATGCAACCACATCAGCATTGAACAATGTGAATGGGGTTACTACTCCTGCAAATGCTACAAAAGAAAATAGTAAGGTTTACAATGAGATTCGTTATAATACGACAGGTGAAGATCCATTTAATGGTAGCAGCACATCTACTTTAGCAACTGGGAATAATGATGGCACATTTTCAATCACGGGAGTAAGTATAGGAGCATCTGAGACACTGTACATATTTGCACAGGATGCTTATAAAAATACGGTAGCGATCCAGTATGTTCCGGTAACTTTCGATGCGAAAGCAGCTGATACAATACCGCAGGGACAGTTCACAGATGGCAGTGAGTATTATTATACATTAGGTGTGTTGAATGGATATTTGGGTACTAGTCAGATTCCTTCAAATCCGAAATTGAACAAGTTAGGATTTAAGTACTGGTATAAATCATCTGATAGCAGCAAAACAGCAGTTGATTTTAAGAAAACTCAGATAACAGGTGCAACTACCTTCTATCCGGTATGGGAGAAACCAACAGTAACCATCAGTACTCAGGTGGCAGGAAATGCGGCTGATAAAAACCAGACTTTTAATTATACTGTTGATGTTTTCAATGCATCGGGCGTTTCTTATGGCAGAGGACAGAAATATAATGTAACGAGTGGTGTCCTTGAAGGAACAGAGGCAACAGCCCCTTCTTATAATGGAACAATAACTGCTGATTCGAATGGAAAGGTTGTTCTTACTTTAAAACATGGTCAGAGTGTTACGCTTGAAATGCCAGATTATTATGGTAGAGTTAACGTGGCACAGAGACAGGTAGATCCTTATACAACGACTTATGCTTTTACAGACGGAACAGGACAGCCTGGAAATACAGATCTGACCAGTATAATGAAAGTAACTGCCATAAATAGATCCGTTGCTTATACGAATACTGCAATCAAGAGTCAGCCGGTAGTATATCAGGGCAAGTGGGAAGGCAAATGGAATTCTACAGATGGAGATTCCTATAATAAGAAAACTACGATATACATTCGTGATCTTTATGGAGACGGAATCGATACAAACGGAAGTTCATTCACAGAAGCTGAAAAAGCACAATTTAACTGGAAAGGACTTCGGGTACAAGCATATTTCAGTACGTTTGATGCACCAAAGGATAGCGATGGCTATAATCTGATTGATGCGAATGCAAACTTTACTCCATTAGAGAATATTTGTGTACATTCAGATGATGTTGAAAAACTTACATCAGGTACAATTACAGATATCAATGGAAAAGAGATACCGGTAAGTGTAGATAAGCCAGTATGGGCGATTTCATTAACTGCAGGTTATAAATTCGACCAGAACAGTAATTACTTTATATATGTTCACGATCAGGCCGGACATTGGACTAAATTCCTGCTGGATACCAAAGCACCTGAGATGACCGCAGAAGGAGATATTTCCGTCAGCAAGTCAGGCGATACTTATACCTGCGAGATCAGCAACATGAAGTTCGAGGATAAGGTGATTGAGGCATCGACCTCCGCACTGAAGAATGTGGAAGGATTTACCTACTCAGCTAACGCAACAAAAGAGAATTCCTCAATATTTGATGCGCTCAGAGCTAATACAACGGGTGAGGATCCATTCCAGTACACTAGTAAGAATTATTGGAGTACAACTAAAAATGCGGATGGTACGTTTACATTTTCTCGACCGATGAATCTGAAGGAAAATCAGATGCTCTATATCTTCGCACAGGATGCATATGGTAACACTACAGCGCTCCAGTACGTACCGGTAACCTTCGATGCAACAGAGGGTGGTGCTCATAGCAAGACAGAATTTATTGATGGAACGACGATCAAGAGTATGCTGGTAAGAAAAGGCGAGAAGCTGATTGTAGATCAGATTCCGGAGGATCCGCACTTTACAGAAGATACTCAGCAGATCTTCCTTGGATGGTATAAGAGTACAGATGCTACAAAAGGATATGTCAATCTTTTGGAGTATACTATAAACAATGGCGTTACATTCTATGCAGACTATGATACACCTGGTTTGACAATCAGAGAGAGGGTATCAGGTGATGCAGCGAACAAGCAACAGGAGTTTAATTATACAGTTAAGTTCCGAGGAATAGATGAAGGCACAAAGATAGAGTGCAGTAGTGGCGCATTCGAAAATGGTGTGGATAGCCCACAATATTCTGAGTTAACAGTAGATGCGAATGGTGAGATTAACTTCTCCTTGAAACATGGACAGCAAGTAACCTTGTATCCGGGAACACTTCAGTATGTTGTAGATTATATTACACAGGATGAGAGTGGTTACTCGGTAGAATATCGTAAGGATGGCGCTTCTTTGAATGAAGATTCGGCAGCATATAATATTGAAGTCGATGAGATAGATGTTCAGGTCGATGTTCTTAACACCAAAGGTGTTGTAGTCACAGGTATCGACGGTGGTTTTGCAGGAAAGACATTACCGATCGTTGGTCTGGCAGCAGCTGTAGTTATGCTTGGAGCTTCTGCTCTGATGTTGAAGAGAAGGAGGAGATCATAGATGGGGGCACCAGAAGAGATATCGGTTCCACAAGAATCGGTAGTGGGTAGTGTCCTTCGCGAGATTCTCTATCTTCTATTGAAGATTGTGGCGATTGCGGCCGCATTTGTAGTTGTATTTACATTTGTATTTGGCGTTCTCCGATATTCGGAGAATGCCATGCTTCCGGCGGTGAAGGATGGAGACCTGGTCTTCTACTACCGCCTGGAGAAGGAATATACCGCATCGGATCTGGTAGTGCTCAGATATCAAGGGCATGAGCAGGTTCGAAGAGTGGTAGCCACCGCAGGAGATGTGGTGGATATTACAGAAGAAGGTCTGATGATCAACGGAGCTCTACAGCAGGAGCATGAGATCTATGAACAGACCCAACGGTACGACACAGGAGTGGAATTTCCAATGGAGCTGAAGGAAGGGCAGATCTTCGTGCTGGGTGACAGCAGGGAGAATGCGTCGGACAGCCGAGTATATGGCGCGGTAGATGTGCATGACACATTAGGAAAAGTCATGACCATCGTACGCCGCCGGGGATTCTGATCCGATAAAACTGTTAATGATCCTTCATAAACAGGCATTACGAGGGATGTTAAATAAAAAAACAAAAAAGGAGAAAAAAGATGAAAAAGAAAACCTTACAAAAATTCAGTAGACTTTTCGCATCATTGGTTCTTGTTGGTGCAATGAGTCTTGGAACCGTGGCAACGGCAAATGCAAAGACAGTAAATGCTGGTGCGACTACATATGGTGAAGGAGAGACAGCAACAGCAGCAATTTCTGTAGAATACAAAATGGGAAATGGTGTAACTGCTCCGGCAAATAACGTTTCTTTCACGTTTACAAAGAAGAGTAATCCTAAGAATACTACAGTTAATATGCCGGATCTGACTGCGGCTGCAATCGATTTTGAGGCAGGTGCAACGACAATCAAAGATACCACTATCACAGATTACACTGTATTACGTCGTGAGACAACCGATTTTCTTGGTGCATTTGTAACATATATGAATAATCATCCTACTATGGATGTCGGTGAATATGTTTATACCCTGACTTCTACCAGTACAGGTACAGCAACAGCACCGAGTAAATTTGTGTCATCTCAGGCACAGTATGGGGTTCATATCTTTGTAGCACAGAAATCTACTGGAGGATTATACATCAAAGGTACTGGTATTGTAAAAGAGAAAAATGATGATGGAACATCTGCAAGCGGAAAAGTAGACGGTACTCCGGGAACTCATACCGGCGGAAAAGAAGAGAACTTCAGTAAAGTTAAATTTGTAAACGAGTATGTTGCAGTATCCGGATCTACTACTCCGGATCCGGAAGATCCAAGTACATACGCATTCAAAGTTTCTAACACAGCAGTGGATTCAACAAATAGTGCTGATTCTACATTTAATTATGAGATGACTTTGACTGCACCGGCACTTAGTGGAGTTGGTAATAATTATACTTATTATAAAGTAACTGCTGCTGGAAAGGGTACTCCGCTGACAGCTACTTATGGCACGAAAGTAGAATTTGCACTGAAAAATGGTGAGTATGTAATTGTTGCGCAGGCACCGCAGGGTACGAAAGCTACTGTGAAGCAGATTGGAAAGGCAAACTGGACACCGGTAGTTGAATATACATTTAATAATAAAACACCAGAAAATGGTCAGGCAGCTATGGGTAAAGATTTAAGTGTAGAAAATAAATTAATTGGAACTACTCCGAATAAAGTAGACTATACTAATACTTACAAAGACATCGCTGTAACCGGTATCATCGTTAACAACTTCCCATTCGTTATGATGATCGTAATGGCAATGGCAGCATTTGTAGCAATCGTTGCTGTTAAGAGTAGAAGAAGAATGAACGAGAGATAAGTAGCATGAAGGAACACAGAGGCATCAGCAGGGCTGTCAGACTGATTAATAGCATACTTGATAATGGATTGGTTCTGCTGCTGCTTCTGGGTCTTGCTTATGGGTGTTATGCACTGTGGGATTCGCAGAACTTAGCACAGGAGGCCACGGCAGAGCAGTACGCTGTATATAAGCCGCAGGAGGACACGCTGGGATTTGCGGAGCTGCAGGCACTGAATGAAGATGTGATTGGCTGGATCACAGTGTATGGCACACCCATTGATTATCCGGTGGTACAGGGAGAGGACAACTGGGAGTACATCAACAAGAGTGCAGAAGGTACCTATTCCCTCACAGGGGCGATTTTTGCAGATGCTTCCTGTGACCCGGATTTTCAGGATTTTAACACGATCCTGTATGGCCACAATATGGTTCCGAACGTGATGTTTGGAAGCATCAAGGAATTCAAGGAGCAATCCTTCTTTGACAGCCATCCATATGGCAATATGTATATACAGAATCGAGACTACGGTCTGGAGATCTTCGGGCTGTTGGAGGCAGACGCCTATGATAGTTCTATCTTTCAGACCGGTGTAAGGGAAGCGGGCAGACAATCCTATCTGGAAGCCATCCGCGGTCATGCAGTGTATCTGCGTGATCTTGTCCTGGCGGATGACGACAGAATCGTATTGTTGTCTACATGTTCAGCAGAGTCCACCAACGGAAGGGATATTCTGGTGGCGAGACTCACAGATCAGGTCTATGAAGACACTTATGCGGTGGAGGATCCGGCGCAGCCGGATTACGGATCAGCAGACAAGGCAAAAGGCTGGAGAGATCTTCTGCCCGGCTGGAAGACCGCATTATTTTTACTGTTGTTTGTGCTTACATTGATATGCCTGGCAGATCAGTGGTTTTGCAGACGCAGGAGAAGGAGACGGAAGTAACGGCAGGATGAAAGGTCAGAAGACAGAATATGCGACTGTGTATCGGGTCATAGATATTTGCAATGAAATACTGAGCTGGATTCTGATGGTCATTCTGGTGTGTTTGTTTTGCTACGGAACGTATGGGATCGGGGACAGTTATGTGCTGGAACAGGATGCTATGCCGCAGCATTATGAAGTATATCGCCCCACAGAAGAAGATTCTCTGAGCTTTGAGGAGCTTCAGGCGAAGAACAGCGATGTGTGTGGCTGGATCACCATCTACGGAACACATGTGGATTATCCGGTGGTCCGCGGTGCTGACAACAGTGTCTATCTGATGAGAGATCCTGAAGGCAATTACAGGATGTCCGGTTCTATATTTATGGACTGTGTCAATCAGAGAGAATTTACAGATTTTAATACCATTTTATATGGACATCATATGGATGGTGGAGCTATGTTTGGTGATCTGGATAAATATCTGAGTGATCCGTTTGCAGACAGCCATCTCTATGGAAATATTTTTGCAGATGGCAAGAATTATGGATTGGAGTTGTTTGCATTTCTGGAAGTAGATGCATACAATACAGATCTGTATGTGACACCGGTAGATACGACCGATGCCAGAATGAGATATCTGCAGGAGATTCGCGAAAAAGCCATGTGGTATCGCGATATTGATATAACAGAGGAAGACCGGCTGGTGGTCATGTCCACCTGTACGGAGAATATTACGAATGGAAGACATCTTTTGATCGGGAGACTGACCTCACAGACATATGAGGACACTTATCAGGTGATCCCGGAGAAAAAAGAAGTCCAGCAGGTTGACCGGATAGATTGGAAGGTCTTCTGGAAGACCAGTGCAAAAAGTTTAGGTGTTATGCTATTGCTGCTGATCAGTATTCTTGTATTGATCGCGGTAATGAGAACAGGAAGAAATACGAGACGAAAGAACTGACAGGGGTATGCATGTGAGAAGTAGAAAATACAGAGGAAGAAAAACAGTGCTGTTTCTGGCATTAGCAATTTTATTATGTGGATTCGTCCCTGGCAGAGTGGATGCTGCAAGCCTGGTAAAAGATGCGACTCTGACAGTGAAACAGACAGTGACAGGTTCACCGAATGGTACATCAGAAAAATTCGAATATGAATTAAAAGCATTGACGACGGGTGCACCTATGCCGGTAGGAAGCAGCGGGGACAGTTACCGGTTTACATTAAATGGAAACGAAAGTAAGGATCTGGTCATTACTTATGATACGGTAGATACATATAAATATCAGTTATCACAGGTGGTCACTTCCGATAAAAAGGATTATGACAGACAGGTCTATACCATAGAGAATTATGTACTGCAGAATGGTAATGATGATATTATTATCAGAACAGGTGTAAAGCGCAGTGACGGGAACAAAGCTCCAGAGCTGAATTTTACCATCAGACATCCGAAGCCATCTGGAGGATCACATCATCATGGATCCTCATCTGATCCAGGCACAACTGGTGGAACACAGAATGGGAACCCATTGCAGTCATTGTTGTCCCCACAGACCGGTGATAATCAGCCGGTATTCATGCTGATGCTGCTGAGTATACTGGCATTGATCGGTATTGTGGTGATCATGAGACGTAGAAAGAAAGAAGAAGAGTAACGATAGATCCTCCCTGTCACTGTGAATGTATCACAGTGACAGGGAGGATCTTTACGTGTTGCAAGATGATTCTACTGATGCGCATTTGCTTGTTCTTCCACTTTGCTAAGGGAGAAGATGAATTCTGTGCCAACCCCTTCTGTGCTGACTACATTGATATTTTCTCCGTGAAGCTGAATGATCTCTTTCACGATCGATAGGCCAAGTCCGGTTCCTTTCTTATCCTTTCCTCTGGACAGATCTGTCTTGTAGAAACGTTCCCATATTTTTTTCAGACTGTCTTTGGGGATTCCAATACCTGTATCACGGACAGAGACAAACACTTTCTCATATTTGGACGTGGTCTCAATGGTGATCTTGGAATCTGGATGACTGAACTTGATCGCATTGTCGATCAGGTTATAGAGCACCTGCTGGATCTTTCCCATATCGGCATTTACATAGGAATGCCAGTCGGAAAACAGAAGATCAATGGTAATATGTTTGGCTGTGCAGGTGCCTTCAAAGGAAGCAGCTGTATTTTTGATCACAGCATTGATATCAAAATTTGATCTTGTCAGCCGGTTCTGCTTGCCATCCATGGAGTTCAGAGTCAGAAGGCCGCTGGTCAGTCCGGTCAGTCGTTCGGTTTCCCGAAGAACAATGTTCAGATATTTCTCCTGCATTTCCGGTGGGATCGTTCCATCCAGCATGGCTTCAATATAGCCTTTGATGGAAGTAAGCGGTGAGCGGAAATCATGGGAAATATTTGAGATCATTTTCCGCTGGTCTTCATCGGAATCTTTTAGTGAACTGGCCATAAAATTCATGGTCCGTGCAAGGGATCCCAGTTCATCTGTCCGGTCTGTGACGATGGGATAGTCAAAATTACCTGCGGCATATTCGGCACTGGCTTTTTTAAGCTTCCGAAGAGGCCGGTAGACGATAAGCCAGTTGGCAATGGCAAATAACAGCCCCAGTACCATGAGATAGATCATGGTGATATACACAGCCGTCAGATATCCCTCTTTCTGATGGATCACAGAAGACATAGGTGTGTAGATCACGATGTAGCCACGCACATGATAATTGTGGGTGACAGGAATGAGCACGCTTAAGGTATTTTCTTTAAACATACCGAAGAAATTATTCGTAGTATAGTAAGTGCCGCTGGGAAGCACGGATGTGAATCCCGGGATCACCTGATGAGCATAGGAAGAACTGGGGGTGGAGTCGATCATGATCTCGCCCTCGCGACTCACCAGCCAGATATGTGCATTCAGATAAACGCTCAGGGAAGAGAGTTGTGTCTGAATACGGGATACGGTTCCCTTGGTAGTCTCCTCGTCAAAATAGGTCTCCACATATTGGTTGGACAGGTAGACACCTTCCTGATAGAAGGAAGAAGCACGTGTCCGGGTGGCATTGTCCAGCATCAGCCTGGAAGTCAGCGTAGAGATTCCCACAAAGCTTAAAATGGCAAATGCAATATAGGCCAATATGAATTTTACATTTAACGACAGGTGCATTATCTCACCTCGAATTTATAGCCGATGCCCCAGACTGTGGCAAGACGCCATGCCGGGTGGTCTTTGATTTTTTCTCTTAAACGCTTGATATGCACATCGACGGTTCTGGTATCACCAATGTATTCATAGCCCCAGATATGATCCAGAAGCTGTTCTCTGGTAAATACCTGATTGGGTGAAGAGGCCAGGAAATAGAGGAGCTCCAGTTCCTTGGGCGGCATATCAATGGAATTTCCCTGATAAATAACGGAATAGTTGGACTGATTGATGATCAGATCCGGATACTGTACGATCTTGGCAGTTGGAACCTCATCGGTCCGGGAGGGCTGGAACCGGCGGAGAACCGCTTTGACTCTGGCGACCAGTTCTTTGGAGTCGAAGGGCTTGATCATATAATCATCTGCACCCAGTTCCAGTCCAAGTACCTTGTCAAATACTTCGCCTTTGGCAGAAAGCATAATGATCGGTGTGTTGGAACGGCTTCTCAGTTCCCGGCACACCTGATAACCATCTATGCCTGGAAGCATCAGATCCAGCAGGACCAGATTTGGCTGAAAGGTGTCAAAGACCTGAAGTGCCTGCTCACCGTCCTCCACGATCTGAACCTGATAAAATTCTTTAGTCAGATACAGGGAGATCAGTTCTGCTATGTTGGTATCATCATCTACGATGAGAATTTTTTGTTTTGCTGGCATGAGAGTATCTCCTTTTATTTGAATTCTGCAATGGTTACGCCGGCATCTCCTTCACCGAAGGTTCCCAGACGAAAGCTTTTTACGTGTTTACATCGCTTCAGATACTGATGAACGGCAGTACGAAGTGCACCGGTACCTTTTCCGTGGACGACCCGTACACTTGGAACATGAGCCAGATACGCATCATCCAGATATTTATCCAGATGGGCGATCGCCTCATCTACGGTCATGCCGATCAGATTGATCTCGGTGCTGACCGCTGCCGACTTGGACATCCGAAGCTTTCCGCCTCCGGTTGTCATGCCTTTCTGCAGATTTTCTGCTTCTCCGATATATTCCAGATCGTTGATGTTGACCTGTGAACGGAGAATTCCCATCTGTACGAACAGGTCTCCCTTTGGATTCGGAAGCGTGCTGACCGTACCTTCCAGGTTCAGGCTCAGGACACGGACCCGGTCACCAATATGAAGGGCTGCTGCTTTCAGCTTTTTCTTCGGTTTTGGAGCAGCCTTGGCAGTGCGGGAGTCATTTTCCTTGATCTTCTCTCTCAGACGGGCACGCTCTGCCTCCATATTCTTGACAGAGATTGAAGCTTTTCCAAACTTGTGGAAATTCTTCATAGTCTCGTCAGCATAATCTTTTGCCTCCTGTAAAATCGCATTCGCCTGTGCAGCAGCATCGCTCAGAATCTTTTCCTTGCGCTCATCGATCCGATCCTGCTTCTTCTGCAGAGCATCCCGAAGAGTTCGGATCTCAGATTTGTAGCGGGTGATCTCTTCCTGCTCATTTAACAGTTTCACCCGGCTGTCCTGCAGCTCTGCCATCATATCCTCAAAGCTTACATCTTGAGCATTGATTCTCTTTTTCGCATCCTCGATGAGAAAATCTTCCAGTCCCAGACGGGAGGAAATAGCAAAGGCATTACTCTTTCCGGGAATTCCGATCAGAAGTCGGTAAGTAGGACGTAAAGATTCTACATCAAATTCACAGCAGGCATTTTCTACACCTTCGGTGGAGAGAGCATAGACCTTCAGCTCGCTGTAGTGAGTGGTAGCCATAGCACGGATACCTTGCCTGTGCAGGTGATCCAGAATGGAGGTGGCAAGAGCTGCACCCTCGGTCGGATCAGTACCGGCACCAAGCTCGTCAAAGAGAACCAGGGAGTTCAAAGTTACTTCCTTTAATATAGAGACAATGGTAGTCATATGGGAGGAGAAAGTACTTAAGCTCTGCTCAATACTCTGCTCATCACCGATATCTGCATATACCTGGTCGAACACCGCAAGTCTGGAGCCTTCAAATGCCGGAATATGGAGACCAGCCTGTCCCATCAGTGTGAAAAGTCCGACCGTCTTTAATGAGACCGTCTTACCACCTGTATTGGGACCGGTGATGATCAGCAGATCAAAATCATCTCCCAGACGCACGGTAATGGGAACTGCCTTTTTCGGGTCCAGCAGTGGATGACGGCCATCTTTAATGTGGATCTGGCGATCCGTATTGAAGATCGGCCGGGTGGCTTTCATATCCTTTGCCATCATGGCGCGGGCAAAAATAAAATCCAGTGCTGTCAGGATCCGATAATCTTCTGCCAGGATCTCGGTAACAGCGGCTGCTTTTTCACTGAGCACAGACAGGATCTTTTCAATCTCCTGCTGTTCCTTCATCAGAAGTTCTTTGAAATCATTATTTAACTTAATAACCGCCATAGGCTCGATAAATAAAGTAGAACCGGTAGAACTCTGGTCATGGATCATACCGGGAACCTGACTTCTGTGTTCCGCCCTTACCGGCAGACAATATCTGCCATCTCGCATGGTGACCACCGGATCCTGCAGATAAGAACGGGCAGATCCGTTTACCATGGAGTTCAGGGTATTATGCACCTTGTCATTCATCTGGCGCATGGATCTGCGAATCTGTAAAAGTGCAGAGCTGGCATCATCAGACATCTCATCGTCAGCCAGAATGCAGTGGCGGATCTCAGAAGCCAGGGTCGGAACCGGATCCAGAAATTCAAAGGATTCATCCAGAGAATCACGGCTGGTATCATCAGCCTCCCGCTGTCCATATTGTCGGATCTTTCCGGCAGTTTCCAACAGTGACATGATCTGGAGTAATTCTCCCATTCCAAGAATGCCTCCGATCTCCAGACGTTTCAGAGAGCCACGAATGTCACGTATCCCTCCAAAGGAAACGCTTCCTTTGCGGTACACACGGCGAAGCGCATCTGCTGTCTCACGCTGTGCCCGTTCCACATCATTGATGTTATCATAGGGAACCAGTTTCCGGCACATCTCCTTGGCGCCTTCGGAAGCTGCGTGAGCAGTCAATATATGAATAATTTTATCAAATTCCAGTGTTTTTAATGCTTTTTGGTTCATAAATCTGTTGTATCTCCTTTTACTGTCTTATTCATTTTACCCCATTTACAGCGGAATGAAAAGCGGAACTTATGGACAGGGAAAAGGAAAAATAGTATAATGGGGAACAAGCAGACGGAGGGACCTATGGAAGAAGATAAGGAGAAAAACAGCGGATTTTCATTTATGCAGGAGAAGATCAAAGAAAAACCTGTCTATGCCAATCCGTTGGTGAAAAAAGCTCTCCGGTGTATTCTTGGCGGGGCTTTGTTTGGAGGAACAGCGCTTCTGATCTGGGCGCTGGCATTGCCGCGGATCAATAACCGGATGGAGAAAAACGAGATTCAGGAAATTCAGATTCCAGAGGAGACGGTCGATTCAGGGACAGACGATAAGTCTGAAGATGAATCCCCGGTCTATATTACAGAGACTGTCAGCATGGAACTGAAGGATTATGAAAAGATGTATCAGCAGCTGATGCAGATTGGAAATCAGGTGTCAAAAAGCCTGGTTGATATTTCTGCGGTCAAAACGGACACTGATTGGTTTGATGAGGCGCTGACCAGTCATAAATCTGTGGCGGGATTGATCATTGGTGACAATGGAATGGAGCTTCTGATCCTGACAGAACATGAGAAAGTAAAGGACGGAGATCTGAAGGTCCGTTTTTATGATCACACGGAAGCAGCCGGTACTCTGAAAAAATATGACAGTAATACAGGATTGGCAGTAATCAGTGTGAATTTGAGTGATGTAGACAGCAGCACCAGAGATGTGATCTCTTATGCAGAACTGGGCTCATCCAAATCCCTGCGCAGCGGACAACCGGTGATCGTTGTGGGCAATCCCACTGGAAGCAGTGGCTCTTTGCTGTTTGGAAACCTGACATCTGTAACGCAGACTGCAGAGCTATATGACAGCTCTTATAATATCCTGACTACGGATATTTTGAAATCCAGTAATGGAAGCGGTGTAGTGGCGGACTGGAGTGGTAAGATCGTCGGACTGCTGCAGGAAAAGACAGAGGTTGAAGGACAGGACAATACGATTCAGGCTTATGGGATCTCTGATGTGAAGGATCTGATCGAGCATCTGTCCAATAATCAGGATATTGTCTATATGGGAATTGTGGGCGCAGATGTTACCACATCTATTTCAGAGCAGGAAAATATTCCGATTGGAGTCTATGTATCAGAAGTGTCACTGGATTCTCCGGCTATCACAGCAGGTATTCAGCCAGGTGATATTATTACGGAGATTAATGGTCAGGCAATTGTGAATCTGAAGGATATCGTGGCCACATTGCTGAAATGTTCCAGTGGACAGACTGTGGATGTGCGTTATAAACGTGCAGATGCCAGCGGCTATCAGGATCTGCAGGCATCCGTAACATTAAAGGTGTTGCAGTAGTAGAATGAGGGAGTGTAATGATGAAATATATTGAAAGCTTACGTGAAGGTGATCGGATCTCGGGCATCTATCTGTGCAAGACCAGACAGAGTGCTTTGACAAAAGCAGGAAAGCCGTATGAGAATCTGATTTTTCAAGATAAAACAGGAACTGTAGACGGTAAGATCTGGGATCCGAATTCTGGCGGGATCGATGATTTCGACAGTCTGGATTATGTGGATATTGTAGCCGATGTAACCATGTTCCAGGGACAGCCACAGCTGAATGTGAAGCGGGCGAGAAAGGCCAGAGAAGGAGAGTATGATCCCAAAGATTACCTTCCTGTCAGCAGCAAAGACATTGAAGGGATGTATAAGGAACTGCTGGGATTTATCAATCGGGTCAGCAATCCGTATCTGTCAAAGCTTCTGAAAAATGTATTTGTTGATGATCAGGAATTTGCAAAAGCATTCAAGTTCAGCAGTGCGGCAAAGACCGTTCATCATGGATTTGTGGGCGGACTGCTGGAGCATACTTTGAGTGTAACAAAACTGTGCGATTATTATATTCATAATTATCCGATGATCAATGCAGATCTGCTGATCACAGCGGCAATCTTCCATGATATCGGAAAAGTATATGAGCTGTCACCATTTCCGGAAAATGATTATACGGATGCCGGACAGCTGTTGGGACATATTATGATCGGTGCACAGATCGTCGGTGACCAGGCAGGAAAGATTCCGAACTTTCCTGTGAAACTGGAAAATGAGCTGAAGCATTGTATTCTGGCTCATCATGGGGAACTGGAATACGGATCGCCGAAGAAACCGGCACTGCTGGAAGCAGTGGCACTGAATTTTGCAGATAATACGGATGCGCATATGGAGACCATGATCGAGATTCTTGCCGGAGCTGGAGAGAATCAGGGATGGCTGGGATATAACCGACTGTTTGAGTCAAATATTCGTAAAACAAGTAAATAAAGTGTACAATCTTCCACAGGTTAACACGATCAAACATAACATAGAATCTCCGTCATCTGACACAATAACAACTCGTATGACGTGTATCGGACAAAGTAAGTTGCCATACCGCCTTTGAACGGACATCATAGATGTTCGTTCCAGTCGGTATACCATCTTCCGTTGTCCGCTCCAAGTCATACAGCGTAGGTTATATGTGTTAGCTGGCGGAGATTCTTTTTAGTTTTCTGGGTGTATTAACCTGTGGAAGATTTTTTTGTTTGTGTTATTGTGTTAGATGGTGGACAGCCCTTTTGACTTTGCGATGGATGTCAGGATTGAGTTAAGTATAGAGTTAAGTATAGAGTTGGTTATATATTTTAGAAGGTTTTATAACTTGGGATTTTGCGGTTCGTATTGGCGGGAGGGGAAAATTATATTATAATAGGCGCATGGTTATATTCGTAAATGTGCGATTAAATTTTGAATTTTATGAGGATGTTAGAGGATGAAAAAGGACGATTTGATTGAGTTGACAATAGAGGATCTTGGCGTTGATGGAGAGGGCATCGGCAAGGTTGATGGCATGGCGATCTTTGTGAAGGATGTGGTGCCGGGAGACCGGGTACAGGCGAAGGTCATGAAGATGAAGAAGAGTTATGGTTATGCCAGACTGATGCAGGTGCTGGATCCGTCACCAGAGCGGACGGAACCAAGATGTGCATTTGCCCGCCAGTGCGGAGGATGTCAGCTGCAGGCCATGACCTATGAAGCACAGCTTGATTTTAAAGCGAAAAAGGTATGGAACCATCTGATCCGGATCGGAGGTCTCACCGATCTTGCAAAGCCGGAGATCATAGGAATGGATGATCCGTGGAGATACCGCAACAAAGCACAGTTTCCCTTTGGAACGGATAAAGAGGGCAATCCGGTGACTGGATTTTATGCTGCCCGTTCTCACAACATCATCCCCTGTACGGAATGCTGGCTGGGTGTGGAAGAGAATAAAGTGATTCTGGAGAAAATCTTGGATCATTTGAAAACATATCATATCTCTACCTATGATGAGGTCAGTGGAAAAGGTCTGCTGCGTCATGTGCTGATCCGAAAAGGATTTACCACAGGTGAGGTGATGGTCTGTCTGATCCTGAATGGAAGGACCATGCCGAAGCTTACCGAACTGGTGGATTCCCTGCGGGAAGTGCCGGGCATGACCAGCATTACGATTAACGTAAATACAAAAAATACCAATGTGATCATGGGAACAGAGATGATCTTTGTGTGGGGACAGGATTATATTACAGATTGCATTGGAAATATTAAATATCAGATCTCGCAGCTTTCTTTCTATCAGGTAAATCCGGTGCAGACAAAGAAGCTTTATGAGACGGCGCTGGAATATGCAGATCTGAAAGGTAATGAGACCGTGTGGGATCTCTACTGTGGAATCGGAACTATTTCCCTTTTCCTGGCGCAGAAGGCAGGCAAGGTCTATGGTGTGGAGATCGTACCGCAGGCTATCGATGATGCCCGCCAGAACGCGAAACTAAACGGCATTGAAAATGCAGAATTCTTTGTTGGAAAAGCAGAAGAAGTTCTTCCGGAAAAATACGAAAAAGAAGGTATCTACGCAGATGTGATTGTTGTGGATCCCCCCCGCAAAGGCTGTGACACTGCTGCACTGGAAACCATGGTAAAGATGAAACCTGATCGTATTGTGTATGTAAGCTGTGATTCTGCAACCCTGGCAAGAGATGTAAAATGGCTGGGTGAACGGGGATACGAAGTCAAGAAAGTGAAGGCATGTGATATGTTCCCAGGTACGGTGCATGTGGAGACGGTAGTTCTTTTGTCCCACAAAAAAGCCGACAGTTATATCCACATTGATGTGGAGTTTGGAGAGGGCGAGGGCAAGATTCCGGTAGATAGTATTGCTAAAAGAGCCGAAGCGTACAAGCCCAAAGAAAAAGTGACCTACAAAATGATTAAGGAGTACATAGAAGCGAAATACGGCTTCAAGGTACATACCGCATATATCGCAGAGGTAAAGCGAAATTTGGGATTGCCGATGTATGATGCTCCTAATGCGGTAGAAGAATTGAAACAGCCGAGGAAACATCCGACACCAGAAAAGGTAGAAGCAATCAAAGATGCACTTCGTTATTTTGCAGTGATATAAAACTTTACTTACAATCGAATATTTCTTACATAGCCGTTTATTCATTTATTTGAGTAAGCGGCTTTTTTCATCCCTATTTTTCGGAATAGGGATATTTTTTGTAGAAGGAGGAGGTTTATTTGAACACGCAAATCATCGCCATCGCCAACCAGAAAGGCGGTGTTGGCAAAACAACAACCTGTGCGAACTTGGGAATAGGTCTGGCACAGGCCGGAAAGAAAGTGCTTCTGATTGACGGGGACCCGCAAGGAAGCCTGACAATCAGCTTGGGAAATCCGCAACCAGACAAGCTGCCATTTACACTGTCGGATGCAATGGGCAAAATTCTGATGGATCAGCCTATACGCCCCGGAGAAGGTATTCTGCATCATGCAGAAGGCGTTGACCTGATGCCTGCGGACATCCAGTTATCCGGTATGGAAGTATCCCTGGTAAATGCCATGAGCCGTGAGACTATCTTGCGGCAATATCTGGACACGCTGAAGGGGCAATACTCCCATATCCTCATCGACTGCCAGCCCTCCCTTGGGATGCTCACAGTCAATGCGCTGGCCGCTGCAAACAGGATCATAATTCCCGTTCAGGCGGAGTATCTGCCCGCAAAAGGGCTGGAACAGCTGCTCTCCACGGTAAACAAGGTAAAGCGGCAGATCAACCCAAAGCTTCAGATAGACGGTATCCTGCTGACAATGGTGGACAGCCGAACCAACTTTGCCAAAGAGATCTCCGCTCTCCTGCGGGAGACCTATGGAAGCAAGATCAAAGTATTCGGCATAGAGATCCCCCATTCTGTTCGGGCTAAGGAAATCAGCGCCGAGGGAAAAAGCATTTTTGCCCACGATCCCGGCGGCAAGGTGGCAGAGGGCTACAAAAATCTGACGAAGGAGGTGTTGAAACTTGAAAAGCAGCGCGAAAAAAATAGAGCTGGCCTCGGTAGATGATCTGTTCTCCACCGAAGAAGGCCGTGCCGACGCACAGCGGGAACGGGTGTTGGAAATCCCACTGTCTGAACTGCACCCTTTTAAGAACCATCCGTTCAAAGTCAAGGATGATGAATCCATGATGGAGACCGCCGACAGTGTTCGGCAGTATGGTGTGCTGGTTCCGGCGATTGCAAGACCTGACCCGGAGGGCGGCTATGAATTAGTAGCCGGACACAGGCGGCACAGGGCCAGTGAACTGGCTGAGAAAGAAACCATGCCGGTCATTGTCCGGGATTTGGACGATGACGCTGCCACCATCATTATGGTGGACAGCAACTTGCAGCGTGAAAGCCTGCTCCCCAGTGAGAGAGCTTTCGCTTATAAGATGAAGCTGGAGGCTATGCGACATCAGGGAGAACGCATGGATTTAACTTCCGCCCAAGTTGGGCGGAAGTTGGCTGGTAAAGAATCCAGAGAAATTTTGGCAGAACAGGTCGGCCAAAGCCGTAACCAGATTTCTCGCTATATCCGCCTCACCGAGTTAATTCCCGAACTGCTGGATATGGTGGATGAAAAGAAAATCGCCTTTAATCCAGCCTATGAGCTGTCGTTCCTGAAAAAAGAGGAACAGGTACAGCTTTTGGACGCGATGGACAGCGAACAAGCTACCCCTTCTCTCTCCCAGGCTCAGCGGCTCAAGAAATTCAGCCAGGAGGGACATTTATCCATTGATGTGATGCGGGCCATCATGGGAGAGGAAAAGAAAAGCGATCTGGACAAGGTGACCTTCACATCTGACACTCTGCGGAAGTATTTTCCCAAGAGCTACACGCCCCAGCGGATGCAGGAAACCATTATCAAGCTGCTGGAACAGTGGCAGAAAAAACGCCAACAGCAACATGAACGCTGAGAAAGGAGCAGCCTATGAGGGATATTTCAGCCCGTGAGCTGAAAGGACACAACATTCTTGCCGTGGAGCGTTTTCAGGATAATACCCGCCGGATGATTGAGTTTTCTGTCCTGCGTTCCTGTGCCTACGGCAGTCCCGGTGATGAAATGCGGCTGTTTCTTACGGAGGACGGCTATCAGACCGCCCTGCAAAGCCAGCAGCGCCGGGAAATCAAAATCAAGCGGTACGCCCGTGTGATTGAGGGACATATCCTCGATTTTAAGCCGGACAAGCGCCGCCGCCACTCATAAACAAGTTATTATTGCGAAAGGAAAGGATTGAAATGTGTACTGTAAAGGAAATCCGGGAAGCAATCCGGGAGGATTGCCATTCCCAGCATGATATGGAATCTATGGAGATTGACCGTGTTCTGCAAACTCTGCCATTCTCTCAGGGAGATGACCTGTTGGACAAACCGCCCATTCCCAAGCGCCCCTACCGGCGCAGAAAAAGTGAACAAAACAGCTGACTGCCACAATTCTTTTTACAGGATTGTGGCTTTTTTCATACCCTGAGAAATTTGGAAGGAGTGAGGTCAATGGCCGTATTTCGCATTGAACGAACCAGAGATTATACCGTGATGAGCAATCACCATTTACGCAACGGGAAACTGTCCCTGAAAGCCAAGGGGCTGCTTTCCATGATACTGTCCTTACCGGAGGACTGGAACTATACCACCAGAGGGCTTGCCGCCATCTGCAAAGAGGGCGTGGACGCTATCGGCGGCGCGCTGCGGGAGCTGGAAGCTGCCGGGTACATTGTCCGTCATCAACTGCGGGACAAACAGGGTCGGATCAGTGATACCGAGTATGTTATCTACGAGCAACCACAGCCGAAGAACCCGGATACGCCCCAGCCGGATACGGCTTCACCAGATACGGAAAACCCGGATATGGTGAAACCGGATACGGAAAAGCCCGCAGAATTAAATATAGAGAAATCAAATACTCAAAAATCAATTACCCATGGATCAAGTACCGATTCCATTCCCTTCCGGGAAACAGCGGCGGCAAGACCGCCGGAACGGAAAGGAAGGGATGCGATGTCTGTCTCCGAGATAGAAAATTATCGGGAATTGATTTTAGAGAACATCGAGTATGACTACCTGTGCAGGGAGTTTGCCACCTATCGGGAGGATTTGGATGAGATCGTGGAGCTGATGGTAGAAACTATCTGTGCAAAGCGCAAAACCACCCGGATTGCAGGCAGCGACTTCCCCCATGAGGTGGTGCGCTCCCGGTTTTTGAAGCTGGACAGCGAGCATATCCGGTTTGTCATGGACAGCTTGCAGAAAAATACCACCGAGGTCCGCAACATGAAGCAGTATCTGCTTGCGGTGCTGTTTAATGCGCCTACAACGATCAGCAATCACTACACCGCACAAGTCAACCACGATATGTACGCAGGCGGCTGGTAAACAGCCGCTTTTCTGCTGCCCGGACACACCGGGAGAAAGGATTTTGCCATGAAACGACCTCTTGCCTACATTACGGCTCCCTGGAGCAACAGCCAGTATGAGAACGCCGAGAGCGCTGCGGCCTACTGTCGTCAGGTGTACGACGCCGGGTATTCGCCCATCTGCCCGGTGCTGTTCCTGCCTACCTTCCTCAAGGACGAGATTCCCCAGGAACACAAGGACGGGCTGGATATGGCGCGGGACTACCTGCGCCGGTCCCATGTGCTGGTGGTCTGCGGCCACGGCATCGACGAGACCGTGAAGAATGACATTGCCACCGCCGAGCGCCTGCGGATCACCGCCACCACCCTGGACGGTATCCTGACCGTGAAGGGCCAGGGACGCGGGAAAGGAGGCGCACGCCATGCCTGAGCGTAAGAACGTGGGCCAGCTGATGGAGGAAATGCGCCTCAAAGCCGGGGCGCAGAACTACCACGGCCATGAGTACATGGATTTGGAGCGGTTTGCCGATGACACCCGGCACATGATTATCTTCGATGTGCTGACCGACGATTCCCCGGTGGGCTGGAAAGGTGAACGAACCCGCCTGTTTCTGACGGAGGCCGGATACCAGAAAAGCCTGGAGAACCAGGAAAAGGGCCACATCAAGATTCTCAGCCATGCCAAAGTGCGCCAGGGCCATCTGTACTATGAACGCTCCGACCAGCTGCGCTGAAAGGAGCCTGCCATGCTGAAATACCTGCTGCGGCGGCTGGTGGTCCCGCCTTAGTATCAAGCGCCACCCCTGCAAAATCCGTGGAAAGGAGGCGATGACCTATGCAGGAGGAAGTGGAAAACAGGACTTTGACGCTGGTAGTCAGCGGAACAAAGTTTACCGGGCGGTTGATGAAAGCCGCCATCACCAAGTACCTTGCCCACCGCAAGGAAAAGAAGCTGCAAAAGCAGAGAAGCCGTGACGCGCCTGTGAAGCCCCAGGGCAAGCAGACGGTGAAACAGCTGATTGGTCAAAACCAAGGGGTTTCCAACATCGAGATCACCGACCCCTCCATCAAGGAGTTTGAGAAGATCGCCCGGAAATACGGCGTGGACTATGCGGTGAAGAAGGACCGCAGCAGCTCCCCACCCAAGTACCTGATCTTTTTCAAGGGTCGGGACGCGGATGCCCTGACCGCTGCTTTTACCGAGTACACCGGGAAAAAGGTCAAGAAGGCGGAGAAATCCGAGCGCCCGTCCGTGCTGGCAAAGCTGAGCCAGTTCAAAGAACTGGTAAAACACGCCGTCGTGGACCGGAACAAGCGGAAGGAGCTGGAACGATGAAAAAGCAGCTGAACATCAAAAAGCTCATTTTGCTGAATCTGCCGTATATCCTGATGGGGCTTTTCTCCACCAACTTCGGTGAAGCGTGGCGGATGGCCGTGGGTGCGGACGCTTCGGCAAAAATGCTCTCGTTCTTCTCCACGCTGCCGGTGGCGCTGGCCAGCTGGTGGCCCAGCCTGCACCCGCTGGACCTGCTGGTGGGCCTGTGCTGCTGCGGCGGCCTGCGGCTGGCTGTATACCTGAAAAGCAAGAACGCCAAGAAGTACAGGCACGGCATGGAATACGGTTCCGCCCGGTGGGGAACCCATGAGGACATTGCACCCTACATCGACCCGGTATTCCAGAACAATGTGATTCTGACGAAAACGGAGAGCCTGACAATGAACAGCCGCCCCAAGGACCCAAAGACCGCCAGAAACAAAAATGTGCTGGTGATTGGCGGCTCCGGTTCCGGTAAGACCCGCTTCTGGCTCAAACCGAATCTGATGCAGATGCACAGTTCCTATGTGGTCACAGACCCGAAGGGAACCATTTTGGTGGAGTGCGGGAAAATGCTCCAAAGGGGCGCACCCAAACTGGGGAAAGACGGAAAGCCCATGAAGGATAAGCACGGCAAGGTCATTTATGAGCCGTACCGAATCAAGGTCCTAAATACCATCAACTTCAAGAAGTCCATGCACTATAACCCTTTCGCCTATGCGCGACACGAGGTCGCGTAATTAAACTGTTCGGCGCTGACCGAACCTGTTATTCCATTATCAGTAGCCTATCGTCACCGAAGCGGCTGGCAACGGCCGTGAGGCAGCATGACGAGAAAAGGTAGCCCTCCCGAAAGGGTCAAGCCAAAACCGCGAGGCAGAGGCGAAAAGCTGGAAGCAACGTCCGGCTGGGGAGCTTGGCTTGTGTAGTATGGTGAATGTAAGTAAATCGCTGTTAAACGTCGTTAGCGGGAACCAGGCTAAAGTTGCTGATAAGCCTGAACCAAAAGGTGTGCAGTCGGATGTTCTCCTGTAAGCTGGGAACACATGGACAAACAAGACTGCCGGCGGATAGGCGGCACCTAACCTACACGGTTAATTACGTGAAACGTGGTAAGCCCGCGCTCTCTCCGATATTCGGAAAGCTGACCGCAAGGAAAGCCGATAGAAACGCGGGTAAGGAACGCTGGAAAAAGCGAATGCCGACCCTGTAATGAGGACGGATAGGGATTGAAACAGTATCCCACGTGAAAGCGGGCTGACTTCCAGCAGGTCTATCTTTACGAGAGAATTTACAGAACTTTTGAAAGGAGGAATCGCAAATGAACAGGAAACTGTGTGCGCCTGCTGACAGGGTACAAAGCTGGGAAACCATTGATTGGAAGAAAGCGGAGGCCTATGTTAAAAAGCTGCAAATGCGTATCGTAAAGGCTCAAAAAGACGGTCATCACAACAAGGTGAAATCCCTGCAATGGCTGTTGACACATTCTTTCTACGCCAAAGCATTGGCAGTGAAGCGTGTGACAAGCAATAAAGGCAAAAATACCGCTGGTGTAGACCATGAATTATGGAAAACGCCAAAAGGCAAATTCGAGGCGATTGATAAACTCAAACGCCGGGGCTATAAGCCCCAACCTCTCAGACGGGTGTATATCCCGAAGAAAAACGGAAAATTACGCCCGCTGAGTATTCCAACGATGACAGACCGCGCCATGCAGACGTTATATAAGTTTGCACTGGAACCATTGGCAGAAACTCTGGCAGACCCGAACTCCTACGGCTTTAGAATTGGAAGAAGCACACACGATGCCATCGGGCAATGCTTTAACGATTTGTGTAGAGCCGGTTCCCCTCAATGGATTTTGGAGGGAGATATTAAAGGGTGCTTTGACCATATCAGCCATAGCTGGTTAATGGAAAATATCCCAATAGACAAGGAAATGCTCGAAAAGTGGCTGAAATGTGGCTTTGTGGAAACCAGAAAACTTTTTCCGACAGAGGAAGGAACCCCACAGGGTGGCACAATATCGCCAGTTTTGATGAACATGACCTTGGACGGTCTGGAGCGGACTCTAAAAGAAAGATTCCCGATGAGACGGACGGTGGCAGGTAAAACCATCTACGACCAGATTAATTTCGTGCGATATGCCGACGACTTTATCGTCACCGGGAAAAGCCCGGAAACTTTGCGTAACGAGGTTATGCCGCTCATCAAGGACTTTCTGGCGGAACGCGGTCTGCAACTCTCAGAGGAAAAAACGGTGATCACGCACATCAGCGACGGCTTTGACTTCCTTGGGCAAAATATTCGGAAATACAACGGAAAATTACTCATCAAGCCATCAAAGAATGCAATAAAATCCTTCCTCAAAAAAGTACGGACTATCGTTAGGGAAAACAAAACAGCCACACAGGACTTGCTCATTCGCAAGTTAAATCCTGTCATTCGTGGTTGGGTCAACTACCACCGCTACGTAGTTTCGGCGGATATTTTTGGATTGGTTGACCACAGGATTTTCGAGTGCCTATGGAGGTGGGCTTCCCGCAGACACAAGCGAAAAGGTAGGAAATGGATTGCCAACAAATACTGGCACCATATTGATAACCGAACGTGGACGTTTGCAACAGAGCCTGCTTTCCGCGGTAAAGATTTCGATGAAAAATACCTCAAACTGGAATACGCGGCAAATACTAAAATCATCCGATTTAGGAAAATCGCCGCCGAAGCCAACCCATTCGATGAAAGATGGACGGGATATTATGAGGAACGTGACGGGGAAAGAATGTTGAACAGTACCAAAGGACGAGAAAAACTCGTTAAAATCTGGAACAACCAGAAACGGTGCTGCCCTGTATGCGGAGAAAGAATTACATCCGAAACAGGATTCAAGACGCATTTTATTACCGAAAACAACAGGAAATGGCCCGCTATTATGGTACATCCCTGGTGCCATCGAAATCTGCATGAGCCAAACTACTTGATTTGAGCCGGGTTTCGTTTTACACGAGGCCTTACGATAGGCTTGAGCCGTATGACGGGAAACTGTCACGTACGGTTCTTAGGGGAGGGGCTGGCAGCAATGCCAGTCTCTTACCCGACATCCATAGCGAAAAGGACATCTTGAAGCTGGTAACAACGCTGATCGCCAACACCAAAGGCGAAGGCAAGGCCGGAGACGATTTCTGGGTAAAAGCAGAAACCTTGTTGTACTGCGCGCTTATTGGCTATATCCATTATGAGGCTCCGGTGGAGGAACAAAACTTCTCCACCCTCATTGAGTTCATCAACGCCATGGAGGTCCGGGAGGATGACGAGGAGTTCAAAAACCCCGTGGACCTGATGTTTGATGCACTGGAAGCCGAGAAGCCAAACCACTTTGCGGTGCGCCAGTATAAGAAATATAAGCTGGCTGCCGGCAAAACCGCTAAGTCGATTTTGATTTCCTGCGGCGCTCGCCTTGCCGTATTCGACATTGCAGAGTTGCGTGAGGTCACAGCTTATGACGAGCTGGAGCTGGATACTCTGGGAGACCGGAAAACTGCTCTGTTCCTCATTATGAGTGATACAGATGACAGCTTTAATTTCCTTATATCCATGTGTTATACCCAGCTGTTTAACCTGCTCTGCGAAAAAGCCGACGATGTGTATGGCGGCAGGCTCCCGATCCATGTGCGCTGTCTCATTGATGAATGCGCCAACATTGGCCAGATACCCAAGTTGGAAAAGCTGGTTGCTACCATCCGAAGCCGTGAGATCTCAGCCTGTCTGGTGTTGCAGGCACAGAGTCAGCTCAAGGCGATCTATAAGGACAACGCGGATACCATTATCGGTAACATGGATACTTCCATCTTTCTGGGCGGTAAAGAGCCGACTACCCTCAAAGAGCTGGCTGCCGTGCTGGGTAAGGAAACCATCGACACCTACAACACCGGAGAGAGCCGTGGCCGGGAAACCTCCCACTCCCTCAACTATCAAAAATTGGGTAAAGAGCTGATGAGCCAGGATGAGCTTGCTGTTATGGATGGCGGCAAGTGTATCCTCCAGCTGCGCGGTGTGCGTCCTTTCCTTTCGGATAAGTACGACATCACCAAGCACCCCAATTTCAAATACACAGCTGATGCAGACAAGCGGAATACCTTTGATATTGAAGCATTTTTGTCTGCCAGACTAAAACTCAAGCCTGATGAGGTCTGCGATGTATATGAAGTAGACACGGAGGGCGTGTAATACGGTTCCGCTGAGGAAAGGAGTGATCGTATCTATTTGCCGCAACTGCCTCTGTTGAGGCCATTGGCGTACAAAGTGGGCAATCGCAAGAAAAAATAATGAAAAAGGAGGACAGCCGGAATCATGCTCCCGGAAACCGGGCGGCAGATTGTTCCGGCTTTTGTATGCCTATGAAACATGACAAACCTATTTTTTAATCAGATTCCGGCTAACAAACTATATGGCATTTTTTGAACAGGCAATTACCGTTCTTCAGACTCTCGTTATCGCTCTGGGCGCTGGTCTTGGTATCTGGGGTGTCATCAACCTGTTGGAAGGTTATGGCAATGACAACCCTGGCGCCAAATCTCAGGGCATGAAGCAGCTCATGGCCGGTGCTGGTGTAGCCGTAGTCGGCATGGTCCTTGTACCTCTGCTCTCCGGGCTTTTCTCTGTCTAAGCGTCTCCGTATGAAATCCTTGCCGCTCCCGCAGCTTTGCGGGGGCGGCGGAAAGGAGGTTGACACCGTATGGATTTCTTACTCGAGGCCCTGACAAATTGGCTGAAAGAAATGCTGGTGGGCGGTATTATGAGCAACCTTTCGGGGATGTTTGACAGTGTAAATCAGCAGGTCGCGGATATATCCGTACAGGTAGGCCAGACCCCACAGGGATGGAATGGCAGTATTTTCAGCATGATTGAGAATCTGTCCAACTCCATCATGGTGCCGATTGCAGGTGTGATCCTGGCTATCGTGATGACCGTAGACCTGATCCAGATGATTGCAGACAAGAACAACCTGCATGATGTGGATACCTGGATGATTTTTAAGTGGGTGTTCAAATCAGCCGCTGCCATCCTCATTGTCACAAATACATGGAATATCGTGATGGGCGTCTTTGATATGGCGCAGAGCGTAGTGGCGCAGGCGGCAGGGGTTATCAATTCGGATGCGTCCATTGACATTTCCTCAGTTATGACCGATCTGGAACCGAGGCTGATGGAAATGGATCTGGGACCGCTGTTCGGACTGTGGTTCCAATCCCTCTTTATTGGCATTACCATGTGGGCGTTGTATATCTGTATCTTTATCGTTATTTATGGCCGTATGATCGAGATCTACCTTGTGACTTCGGTGGCTCCCATTCCAATGGCTGCAATGATGGGCAAAGAATGGGGCGGTATGGGACAGAATTACCTCCGATCCCTGCTGGCACTGGGCTTTCAGGCGTTTCTCATTATCGTCTGCGTGGCAATTTATGCTGTGCTGGTGCAGAACATCGCTCTGGAAGATGACATCATCATGGCAATCTGGAGCTGCGTGGGCTACACCGTACTGCTATGTTTTACGCTGTTCAAAACCGGCAGTCTCGCCAAATCAGTCTTTCAGGCGCACTAAAACGGAAGGAGGTTTCCACATTGGCTTATGTACCCGTACCCAAGGACTTAACAAAAGTCAAAACAAAGGTCATGTTCAATCTGACTAAGCGGCAGCTTATCTGCTTCACGGGCGGAGCGCTTATTGGCGTACCGCTTTTCTTTTTGCTAAGAAAACCTACCGGAAACAGTGTAGCGGCTATGTGTATGATGCTGGTTATGCTACCCTTCTTTATGCTGGCTATGTACGAAAAGCATGGACAGCCCCTGGAAAAGATCGTGGGCAACATTCTCAAAGTAGCTGTGATCCGTCCAAAGCAGCGACCTTACCAGACCAACAACTTTTATGCCGTATTAAAGCGGCAGGAAATGCTCGATAAGGAGGTGTATGACATTGTTCACCGCAATAAAAAAATGGCTGCATCGGATGTTCGGAAAAACCGAGGAAAAAACTGTGCAGCCGGTAAAGACAAAGAAAAAGCTGTCCCGCGCCGATAAGAAGCAGATCGAAGCGGCCATTGCCCGCGCTAACCGCACGGACAAAAAAGGAAAATCTGCGCAGGACAGTATCCCTTATGAACGGATGTGGCCGGACGGAATCTGCCGCGTATCGGACAGCCACTACACAAAGACCATCCAGTTTCAGGACATCAACTATCAGCTCTCCCAAAACGAAGATAAGACGGCAATCTTTGAGGGGTGGTGTGATTTTCTCAATTATTTTGACAGCTCGATTCATTTCCAGCTGTCTTTTTTGAATCTTGCGGCATCGGAGGAGACCTTTGCTAACTCCATTTCCATCCCGCCCCAGAGGGACGCCTTTGACAGTATCCGCGAGGAATACACCACAATGCTGCAAAATCAGCTGGCCAGAGGTAACAACGGTCTCATCAAGACAAAATACCTGACCTTTGGTATCGACGCGGACAGCATCAAAGCCGCCAAGCCCCGTCTGGAGCGTATTGAGACCGATATACTTAATAACTTTAAGCGTCTTGGTGTAGCTGCCAGAACGCTGGACGGTAAAGAAAGGCTTTTTCAGCTTCATGCGGTATTCCACATGGATGAACAACTCCCGTTTCAGTTTGAATGGGACTGGCTGGCTCCTTCCGGTCTGTCCACAAAGGATTTTATTGCACCAAGCTCCTTTGAGTTCCGCACCGGCAAGCAGTTCCGTATGGGTAAGAAATACGGGGCTGTTTCTTTTTTGCAGATTCTCGCACCGGAGCTGAATGACCGTCTGCTGGCTGATTTTCTGGATATGGAAAGCTCGCTCATTGTGAGTATGCACATTCAGTCGGTGGATCAGGTGAAAGCCATCAAAACGGTAAAGCGCAAGATTACCGACCTTGACCGCAGCAAGATCGAGGAACAGAAAAAAGCAGTCCGCGCCGGATATGACATGGACATCATTCCATCTGATCTTGCTACCTACGGCAGTGAAGCGAAAAAACTCTTGCAGGATTTGCAGAGCCGCAACGAGAGAATGTTCCTTTTGACCTTTCTGGTGCTGAACACAGCGGACAATCCCCGTCAGCTTGGCAACAACATCTTTCAGGCAGGCTCTATTGCCCAGAAGTATAACTGTCAGCTGACCAGGCTGGACTTCCAGCAGGAAGAAGGGCTGATGAGCTGTCTGCCTCTGGGTCTCAATCAGATTGAGATCCAGCGAGGATTGACCACCAGTTCCACAGCTATCTTTGTGCCCTTCACTACGCAGGAACTGTTCCAGAACGGGAAAGAAGCACTGTACTACGGCATCAATGATCTGTCCAACAACCTCATCATGGTGGACAGAAAGCTGCTGAAAAACCCCAACGGCCTGATTTTGGGTACGCCGGGTTCCGGTAAGTCCTTCAGCGCAAAACGAGAAATTGCCAACTGCTTTTTGCTTACCAGTGATGATGTCATTATCTGTGACCCGGAAGCGGAGTACGCACCTCTTGTTGAGCGTCTGCATGGGCAGGTCATCAAGATCTCACCTACTTCAACCAACTATATCAATCCGATGGATCTGAATCTGGACTACTCGGATGATGAAAGCCCGCTGTCCCTCAAATCTGATTTTATCCTCAGCTTGTGTGAGCTGATCGTGGGCGGTAAGGAGGGCTTGCAGCCGGTGCAGAAAACCATTATTGACCGTTGTGTACGGTTGGTTTACAACGAATATCTCAATGACCCAAAGCCGGAGAATATGCCGATTTTGGAGGACCTTTATAACCTGTTGCGGGAGCAGGAAGAAAAAGAAGCTCAGTACATTGCAACGGCATTGGAAATCTATGTAACGGGTTCTTTGAATGTGTTCAATCATCAGAGCAATGTGGACATTGATAACCGGATTGTCTGCTATGACATCAAGGAACTGGGCAAGCAGCTTAAAAAAATCGGTATGCTGGTGGTTCAGGATCAGGTATGGAACCGCGTTACCATCAACCGTGCCGCCCACAAGTCCACCCGTTACTACATCGACGAGATGCACCTGCTTTTGAAGGAGGAGCAGACCGCCGCCTATACGGTGGAAATCTGGAAGCGATTCAGAAAATGGGGCGGTATTCCGACAGGTATCACCCAGAATGTCAAAGACCTTTTGAGCAGCCGCGAGGTGGAAAATATCTTTGAAAATTCCGACTTCGTGTATATGCTCAACCAGGCAGGCGGGGACCGGCAGATCCTCGCCAAGCAGCTGGGCATTTCCACACACCAGTTATCTTATGTGACCCACTCCGGTGAGGGCGAGGGCCTGCTGTTCTATGGCTCCACGATCCTGCCTTTCGTGGATCACTTCCCGAAGAATACCGAGCTTTACCGCATTATGACCACCAAACCCCAGGAACTGAAAAAGAAGGAGGATGAATGATGATGAACTCCAACATTTTGAATAAAAATCCGCTGATGTTTTTTGACAGGGCGGTAAATGCCCAGCGCAGCCAGCTGCTTACAGTCATGGCCGATGCGGTAAGCGAGTGCCGCACAGCGGCAGATCAGGCAGCAGAACTGAATGAGACCGGTCAGGTGGGGCTTCTCCGTCTGGCAGAGGTCTGGAGTGCCATCCGTGCCAAGGAAGGTATGGGTGGTCTGGTTCTGGAAGGAACTGAAGCGAAGATCCTGTCCGATGTGGTGGCACAGTTTTATGCCTACCTGTCCGGCTGTATGTTCAACGATCCTGTGGGAATGGCCATTTATGCAGAGCTGCACTACATGATGTCCTCCCTCATGCTGGGAGAATGGTTTGAATAAAGAGCCGCGCCTGCGCTTTACTGATGAGGAACGGTCTGATCCTGCACTGGAAAAGCCGATCCGTAAAGCGGAAAAAGCTGCGGCCAGAGCAGATAAGGCGCAGGCCAATATCCCAAAGAAAAAGGTCAGGCAGACGGTCATTGACCCGGATACCGGAAAAAAGACCTCGAAGCTGACCTTTGAGGACAAGAAAAAGCCACCTTCCAAAGTTTCTCAAGGAGTCAGGGAAGCTCCCGTCCATCTGGTCGCAGGCAAGCTCCACAAAGAGATCCGGGAAACAGAGCAGGACAATGTGGGCGTGGAAAGCGCCCACAAGTCCGAGGAAGCGGTGGAGACCGGCGCTTATCTGGTGCGGGAGGGCTATCGCAGCCACAAGCTGAAGCCGTACCGCAAAGCAGCCCAGGCAGAGCGTCAACTGGAAAAGGCAAATGTAAATGTTCTGTACCAGAAATCTTTGCAGGAAAATCCCCGGTTTGCCAGCAACCCTCTTTCCCGCTGGCAGCAAAAGCAGGCCATCAAAAAGCAGTATGCCGCCGCCAAACACGCCGGTCAGACTGCCGGAAATACCGCCCAGGCTGCATCCAAAACCGGAAAAGCCGCAAGGACGGTAAAAGAAAAGGTACAGCAGGCAGGGGCATTCGTCATGCGCCACAAGAAGGGTTTCCTGATGGCAGGGGTTTTGTTCCTCATTACCTGTATGCTGATGAATACCATGTCCTCCTGCTCCATGATGGCGCAGAGCATCGGTTCCGTTCTCTCCGGCACCACCTATCCGTCGGATGACCCGGAAATGCTGGCGGTGGAGGCAGATTATGCAGCCAGAGAAGCCCGGTTGCAGGAGGAAATCGACAACATAGAAAGCAGTCACCCAGGGTATGACGAGTATCGCTATGACCTTGGTATGATCGGCCATGACCCTCATGAGCTGGCAGCATTTCTCTCTGCCGTCTTGCAAGGCTACACCCGGCAGAGCGCTCAGGCAGAGCTGGCGCGTGTGTTTGCAGCACAGTATCAGCTGACGCTTACTGAGGAAGTGGAGATTCGCTACCGCACGGAGACCTCCACCGACCCGGAGACCGGTGAGACCACCTCAGAAGAAGTTCCCTATGAGTATTACATTTTGAATGTGAAACTCGCCAGCAAGCCCATTTCCGCTGTGGTGTCGGAACTTCTGACCCCGGAGCAGATGAAAATGTATCAGGTTTACCGGCAGACCATGGGCAATAAGCCGCTGTTGTTTGGCGGCGGCTCCCCTGATACCAGCGGCTCGGAAGATCTGTCCGGTGTGCAGTTCATTAACGGTACCCGCCCCGGCAATCCTCAGCTGGTGGAACTGGCCAAGCGTCAGGTGGGCAATGTGGGCGGTTATCCCTACTGGAGCTGGTACGGCTTTGACTCCCGTGTGGAATGGTGCGCCTGCTTCGTATCCTGGTGCTATAACCAGGCAGGAAAAAGTGAGCCGCGCTTTGCAGGCTGTGAGTGGCAAGGTGTTCCGTGGTTCCAGTCTCATGGACAGTGGGGCGCAAGAGGCTATAACAATCTGGCTCCCGGAGATGCAATTTTCTTTGACTGGGATTTGGATGGGACAGCAGACCATGTGGGTATCGTGATCGGTACGGATGGCAGCCGTGTTTATACCGTGGAGGGAAATTCCGGCGATGCCTGCAAGATTAAAAGTTATGACCTGAATTATCAAAGCATTAAGGGCTACGGCCTGATGAACTGGTAACAGAGATTTTTAAGAAGGAGTGATAGACGATGGCAAAGAACAAAATTGAGCGCATTGACCAGGAGATTACAAAGGTCCGTGAGAAGATCGCAGAGTATCAGGAAAAGCTCAAGGCGCTGGAAGCACAGAAAACCGAGGCAGAAAATCTGGAGATCGTCCAGATGGTGCGCGCCCTGCGTATGACCCCGACCCAGTTGAGCGCCATGCTGTCCGGTGGCACAGTTCCCGGCAGTTTGGCTGATGACAATAACGAACAGGAGGAAAACAGCTATGAGGAATAAACGATTGCTCCGAACACTTTCCGCCTTTTGCCTGACAATGGTTGTGGCATTTGGCTTTACGATCCCTGCTTTTGCACAGGGGTCAGAACAGGCTCCGGCGGCACCGGCAGAGGATTCTACCAATGATAGCAACGTGATTGTGGAAGAAACAGAACCAGCACCGGCACTTACACCGGAGGGGAATGCAGCACTGGTAGATGATTTTGGAGGCAATAAGCAGCTTATTACGGTTACGACCAAAGCTGGAAATTACTTTTACATCTTGATTGATAGGGCGAATGAGGACAAGGAGACTGCTGTTCACTTTCTGAATCAGGTGGACGATGCAGACCTTGCGGCGCTGATGGAAGATGGAAAACCCAAAGAGGAGATGCCTGCGGTATGCAGCTGTTCAACAAAATGTGAAGCAGGGGCAGTCAATACGGCCTGCCCGGTCTGCGTAACTGATAAGAGTAAATGTACGGGCAAAGCATCGGAACCTCCGGTAGAAACATCGGAACCGGAAAAAGAGAAGCCTGCCGGACTGAACCCGGCTGCGATAGTCCTTTTGCTGGCTCTGCTGGGAGGCGGTGGCGTATTTGCCTACTTGAAGCTCATTAAGAATAAGCCTAAGACCAAGGGCAATGACAGTCTGGACGATTATGATTACGGCGAGGAAGATTCCGAGGAATGGGAAACCGAGGATGAGGAGTCGGATGAACCGGACGCTGACGGGGGCAGCACAGAAGAAGATGACGAGGACAGCGTGAAATGACCCGATTCACAGACAGTCCCTATGAACGCATGATGACACGCAGGCCGGAGGGCGGGAGGGAAACTTCCCGTCCTCCTTCTTTACCCCACAACCACCCCTGCTATGGTTGCGGGAGTTATGGAAGCCCCTGCGTAGGTATCTGCCATCGTGAGATGGAACGCTGGCTCAAAGAAAGGAAACGAAAAAAATGAGTGTTCTGATTATATTTATCAAGCTGATTGCTGTTTTTGACCTGCTGGTAATTGCTGTGTATTTTGGCGGCGACATTCTTTCTACCATGTTAAACAAACTTTGGAGAAAGCCAAAGCAAGATGACCCCTTTGATTTCTCCTTAGATACCATGACAGTTTCATTGTCCATAGATTCTATCCGTCAGCTTTGTTCCGACGATGCGGCAGATTTTGTGGAAGAAAAGATCCTGCCAAATGCGGAGAAAACAATGGCCGTGCTGACGGAACAAGAACAGACGGCGGCTCGTCTGCTCTTATCCGCTTTGATCGGTTTTCTTGCAGCAGAAGCTCCTATGGATGAACAGAGCTTTCCTTTGATGATGGAACTTCTGAACTGCATGGAAGGGGAAAAAGAAGATGGTTGCCAGGATGCAGTAGATAGTTTACTTGAAGATGCCGCCTGCAATACCCGCCGTCACGAAGAATATTACAACAATTATCAACGCTATCAACTGATGCAGGTGGATAAAGAGCGTGTGATTATGGCCTGCAATATCATAATCAATGATTTGATTGGCAGGTTGTACCGATATGATTATCGCTTTGGATATGACATTACACTTGCCTCAGAACACAGCATTGCAAAAAAACTGTCTGATAATTGGCAGAATGAATGGGAGGCTGAAGATGATGAGATATAAACTGGTAATCGCTGAAAAACCATCGGTTGCACAAAGTCTGGCTGCGGTAATCGGTGCAACTGCTCGTAAGGATGGGTATCTGGAGGGTAACGGCTGGCGTGTCAGCTGGTGCGTGGGCCATCTGGCTGGTCTTGCGGATGCAGACAGTTATGATCCCAAGTATGCCAAGTGGCGATATGATGACCTGCCTATCCTGCCGGAGCATTGGCAGATGGTGGTGGGAAAGGATAAGAAAAAGCAGTTTGATATTCTCAAAAAGCTGATGAATGCCCCGGATGTGACGGAAGTGGTAAATGCCTGCGATGCCGGACGCGAGGGTGAGCTGATCTTCCGCAGCGTCTATGAGCTGGCAGACTGTCAAAAGCCTATGAAAAGGCTCTGGATTTCTTCGATGGAGGACTCTGCCATAAGGGAGGGCTTTGCAAACCTGCGCCCCGGTGCGGATTATGACGGACTTCGGGATGCTGCCCTCTGCCGTGCCAAGGCCGACTGGCTGGTGGGGATCAATGCCACAAGGCTTTTTTCCGTGCTGTATCACCGAACCCTCAACATCGGGCGCGTGATGTCCCCGACGCTGGCGCTTATTGTTCAGCGAGAAGCTGAGATCGACACCTTTAAGCCGATTCCCTTTTATACCGTGGCGCTGGAGCTGCCCGGTCTTACCGTATCCGGGGAGCGCATGGCGGATAAGGTTGCTGCTGAGCAGCTGAAAGAAGCCTGTCAGGGTGCAAATGTCACAATCAAAAAGGTGGAGTGCAAGGAAAAGTCCGAAAAGCCGCCTGCCCTCTATGATCTGACTACTCTGCAAAGAGATGCCAATCGCCTGCTTGGATTTACAGCCCAGCAGACCCTGGACTATCTGCAAAGCCTGTATGAAAAGAAGCTCTGCACCTATCCCCGTACTGACAGCCGCTATCTGACCAGTGATATGGCAGACAGCCTGCCGGTGCTGGTGAATCTGGTTGCCAATGCTATGCCGTTTCGCAAAGGGATCGCCATTACCTGTGACTCCCATGCGGTCATCAACGATAAGAAAGTAACTGACCACCACGCAGTAATCCCTACCAGAAATCTCAAGGATGCAGACCTTTCTGCCCTTCCTGCGGGAGAAAAAGCGGTGCTGGAGCTGGTGGCCCTGCGTCTGCTGTGTGCCGTGGCCCAGCCCCATATCTATTCGGAAACCGTTGTGATTGCAGCGTGTGCCGGTAGGGAGTTTACCGCCAAAGGAAAAACGGTGAAGCACCCCGGATGGAAAGCACTGGAGGACGCCTACCGTGCCAAAATGAAGGATGCAGAGCCGAAAAAAGAGGGCGCAGAGAAAGCCCTGCCGGAGCTGACCGAAGGACAGACCCTTTCGGTTGTTGCTGCAATCGTCAAAGAAGGCAAAAGCAGTCCGCCCCTGCACTTTACGGAGGACACTCTGTTGTCCGCGATGGAGACTGCCGGAAAAGAGGATATGCCGGAGGATGCCGAGCGAAAAGGTCTGGGGACACCGGCCACCCGTGCCGGTATTTTGGAAAAGCTGGTATCTGCCGGTTTTCTGGAACGAAAAAAGAGCAGGAAAACGGTGCAGCTTCTCCCTTCCCACGATGCAGTTTCCCTGATCACCGTTCTGCCGGAACAACTGCAATCGCCGCTTCTGACTGCCGAGTGGGAGTACCGACTGGGCGAGATCGAGCGCGGGCAGCTTGCCCCGGAGGAGTTTTTGGACGGGATCAGCACCATGCTGAAAGATCTGGTGGGAACTTATCAGGTCATCAAAGGAACTGAGTACCTGTTCACTCCGCCCCGTGAGGTGGTGGGCAAATGCCCTCGCTGCGGCGGTGAAGTTGCAGAACTGCAAAAAGGCTTCTTCTGTCAGAATGATTCTTGCAAATTTGCAATCTGGAAAAATAACAAATGGTGGGCTGCCAAGAAAAAACAGCCGACCAAGGCTGTGGTGTCTGCACTGCTTAACGATGGCCGTGTCCGTGTGACGGGGCTATATTCGGAGAAAACCGGCAAGACCTACGATGCCACTGTGGTTTTGGAGGACGATGGACAGTACGCCAACTTCAAGCTGGAATTTGATCAGCGGAAAGGAGGCAGCCGATGAAGCTCTCTTTAGTGGAACGGGAAACCATTCTTCTCTATAATCAGGCAGAACCAATGGCTGAGATCTATACCCATGATCCCCGTCTGATGGAGAAGCTGGATTTGCTGGCAAAAAAGCACCCCGACCAGATCACCCGAAAGGACGCCCATAACTTTACCGTCCCCAAGCGGTGTGTATCAGTCAGGGAGCCATATAGCGCAGAACGCCGCAAAGCTGCCAGTGAGCGTGCGAAAGCTGCCGGATACCAGCCTCCTGTGAGAAAGCCCAGCGGTTAAAGGCACATGGCAGAGAATGTATTTGAAGCAGTCAAGCTGTCAGTCAGCACCAGAGAAGTGGCAGCGTTTTATGGGATCGAGGTCAAACGAAATGGTATGGCCTGCTGTCCCTTTCACGATGATAAGAACCCCAGCATGAAGGTAGACCAGCGGTTCCACTGCTTTGGCTGCGGTGCAGATGGGGATGTGATCGACTTTACCGCAAAGCTCTTTAATCTCTCCCCAAAAGAAGCGGCGGAGAAACTGGCACAGGACTTTGGCCTGATCTATGACAGTCAGGCCCCTCCCCGCAGGAGGTATGTCCGGCAGAAAACCGAGGCACAAAAGTTTCGGGAGGACCGGCAGCGGTGTTATCGCGTACTGTCCGATTACTACCATCTGCTGAAAAAATGGGAGATCGACCATTCTCCCCGGACACCGGAGGAAGAACTGCACCCCCGTTTTGTGGAAGCGATCCAGAAGGAAACCTATGTAGAGTACCTGCTGGACCTTTTTCTTTATGAAAGTGAAGAAGAACAAAAGGCATGGATTGCAGAACACACAGCAGAAATCACACACTTGGAAAGGAGATTGAAAATCATGGCTGAGAACAAACCCACCAACCGAGAGCGGCTAAGGGAAATCACAGATGGCATCGAGCAGGGCATCAAGGAACTGTTTGAGAGCGAAAAGTATATGCGCTATCTGTCCGTCATGTCCCGCTTCCACCGCTATTCGGTAAACAACACCATGCTCATCTATATGCAGAAGCCGGACGCTACATTGGTAGCCGGATACAATAAGTGGAAAGACCAGTTTGAGCGTCATGTAAAAAAGGGCGAGCATGGCATTACCATCATCGCCCCCACACCGTATAAGAAGAAAATCGAGGAGCAGAAGCTGGACCCGGATACCAAGGCTCCGATTCTGGATAAAGACGGAAAGATCGTCACAGAGGAAAAAGAAATCGAAATCCCCATGTTTCGTCCGGTCAAGGTCTTTGATGTGAGCCAGACCGACGGGAAACCTTTGCCGGAGCTTGCTTCCTCCCTTTCCGGCAATGTGCCAAATTATGAGGCATTCATGGAGGCTCTGCGCCGCAGTGCGCCGGTGCCGATCACTTTTGAAGCAATGGCTGCCGATACGGACGGCTATTTTTCTGCCGATCATCAGAAAATCGCCATTCGTCAGGGCATGAGTGAGGTGCAGACGGTTTCGGCCACGGTTCATGAGATTGCCCACAGCAAGCTCCATGACCCTAAAAAATATGAAATGCTACCGTCATGGAAGGTTGTACTGGAGAGTGAAGGTGGAACCAAGCATGATTTCAAGCTGGATTTTGCCACAGAAAAAGAAGCTGAACAGTTTGCTTCTGATATGGATTGGCGCTATGTGGACGAAAATCAGTTTGAATGGCGTCTTGCAGTTGAGGAAGATCCAACCACAGAAAAACAGGCAATCAAAAGTCGCCACACGGAGGAAGTGGAGGCTGAAAGCATCTCCTACGCAGTCTGCAAATATTTTGGCATCGAGACCGGAGAAAACAGCTTCGGCTATATTGCAAGCTGGAGTCAGGGCAAGGAGCTGAAAGAGCTGAGAGCCAGTTTGGAAACCATCAACAAGACCTCCGGTACTTTGATCTCTGACATTGAGCGCCACTATAAGGAAATCTGCAAAGAGCGTGGAATAGACCCCCATGCAAAGGCAAAGCCGGAAACCGCCCCGATAGAGCAGCCAACCGGCAATCTGACTTACTATGTAGCAGAGTGCATGGAGTTTCCAAACCTTGGAGAATATCACGATAACCTGTCTTTGGAGGAGGCGGTCCGCATTTATCAGGAGATTCCGGCAGAGCGAATGAACGGGATCAAGGGCATTGGCTTTGAGCTGAAAGATGGAAGCGACTATGAAGGACCTTTTCCGATTTTGACCGGGCAGACCATTGACCTGGACACCATTCAGGCAATCGACTATTACCGTGATAATCCGTTGGTGCAAAAAGCGGTAAAGGAACTGGCTGCGGCCATGCCGGAAATGGAGGTGCTGGGAGCGGACGCCAACCAGCAGGAGGCTTTGTTTCTGATCGACGATGCCACTTATCTTCATATCCAGCCCTGTGACAGTGGCTGGGACTATACCCTTTACGATGCCGCATCCATGAAAGAGCTGGATGGCGGTCAGCTGGATATGCCGGAGCTTTCCCGCAAAAATGCAGTTCTCCAGATTTGTGATGACAACAATCTGGACAGCACTTCGCTCAGACACGCTCCTATGTTCATGATTGAGACCTTGCAGGAAGCGGCCTATCAGCAAATGCAGGCAGAGACCAGTCAGATGACTGTTTCTTCCCAGCTGCCGGAAGCGCAGGAGCAGGCACTGGATGAATACCCCATGCCGGATGAGCAGGTATCCACACCGGATATGCAGGAATATGGCTACTCCTATGATGGGATGCTCCCTGTTACCAGAGAACGGGCGCTGGAACTGGATGCCGCCGGTTTGACCGTCTATGCGCTGCATGAGGACAATACGGAGAGCATGGTGTTTGACCCGCAGGAAATCATGGATCATGGCGGTCTTTTCGGTGTGGACCATGAGGAATGGGAGAAAAGCCCTCAGTTCCACGAAAAGGTCATGGAGCGTCAGGAACATCAGCAGGAACGCGAACAGGCATTTCTCTCCCAGAATAGAGATTGCTTTGCCATCTATCAGGTAAGTCGTGACGATCCGCAGAATGTACGCTTTATGAATCTGGACTGGTTAAAGTCCCATAACATTTCCATAGACCGCAGCAATTATGACCTCATTTACACAGCTCCTCTGAGGGAGTCTGGCACTGTGCCGGAGCAGCTGGAAAAACTCTATCAGCAATTCAATCTGGAAAAGCCCGTGGACTTTCACAGTCCCTCCATGAGCGTCAGCGACATCGTTGCGATCAGACAGGACGGTAAGGTATCCTGTCATTACTGTGACAGTGTTGGTTTTACCCAGATCCCCGGATTCCTGCCAGAAAACCCGCTGAAAAATGCGGAAATGATGCTGGAGGACGATTACGGCATGATCGACGGTATCATCAACAATGGCACAAAAGAACCTACGGTGGCAGAGCTGGAACAGCAGGCCCGAAGCGGTCAGCCCATTTCCCTGATGGAGTTGGCAGCCGCCACCCATCGGGAGGAACGGGAAAAGAAAAAGTCCGTCATGGAGCAGCTGAAAGGCCAGCCCAAGACAGAACACAAAAAGACAGCACCCAAAAAGAGTGCGGAAAGGGAGATTTGATATGGGAAACTTTACTTTTGAGGAAATGAACCTGATGTGCATTTACAATACCGGCAGCCGCACCGGGCTGATTGACAGTCTGCGTGAGATGCGCGGCGAGCTTTCGCCGGAGGAAACGGAGCTGAGAGAGTTGACCGACAGCGCCCTTACGAAGCTCTGTGCGATGACCGATGAGAAGTTTGCCGAACTGGAGCTGTACCCGGATTTTGACCAGTAAACACCATAATCGGCAGGGATGGGGTGGCGATCTGCCACCCCACCTTTTTACCCCAAAACTGAAAGGAGGACAGAACACTATGCCAACCAAAGCTGAACTATATGCACAGATGGCGGACAAGGTGGCAACACAGCTCACGGGGAGCTGGCAGGAATGGGCAGGGTTTCTCACTACTGCTTCCCGCCTTTACAAGTACCCGTTCCATGAACAACTGATGATCTACGCCCAGCGACCGGACGCCACCGCCTGTGCGGAGTACGATTTGTGGAATGAAAAGATGGGCCGTTATGTAAGGCGCGGTTCCAAGGGAATCGCTCTGGTGGACGATTCCGGGGACAGGCCCCGCCTGCGTTATGTCTTTGATATTTCCGACACCGGAACCCGTGAACATTCCCGCACTCCCTGGCTGTGGCAGCTGGAGGAGCGCCATTTGGATTCGGTGCAGGCCATGCTTGAGCGCACCTATGATGTTTCCGGTGATGACCTTGCCGGACAGCTCACCAAGGTAGCCGGAAAACTGGCTGAGGAATACTGGACGGAGCATCAGCAGGACTTCTTCTATATCGTTGACGGTTCCTTTTTGGAGGAATATGATGAGTTTAACATCGGAGTGCAGTTCAAGGCAGCCGCCACCGTCAGTATCACTTACGCTTTGATGTCCCGCTGTGGACTGGAGCCGGAACGTTACTTCGACCACGAAGATTTCATGGCGATCTTTGATTTCAACACCCCGTCCACCATCGGGGCGCTGGGAACAGCGGTCAGTCAGATCAACCAGCAGGTGCTGCGGCAGATCGGCGTCACCGTCCGAAATGCAGAGCGCGAAGCCAACCAAGAAAGGAGCAAGCAAGATGAACAATCCCATGACCTATATCCAGAACGGAGACTATCTGATTCCCGACCTGAAGCTGAGCCAGCAGTCAGAGAAAACCCTGGGCAAGTACGGCAGGATGAGGAAAACCTACCTGAAGGAACATCGTCCCATCCTCTACAACCAGATGCTGCTGAGCGAGAAGTTGTACCAGCACCTTCTGGAGATCGACGAGACCGCCCAGAGCAGACTGGAGCAGATGATGCCCCAGCTGGCGAAGGAAGCGGGAGCCACCGAGCAACTGAAAGCCAGCGATCCCATGAAGTGGGTGGGGCTGATGAACACCTGCAAAGCCCAGGCAGAGGAGATCCTGATGGCGGAGCTTATCAACAGCTGACCCTAAACCTGTTCCTCTCCGAAGCGGAACAGATCCAATCCATAGATGAAGCAGAGAATGTAGCGCATACATCCTCTGCTTTTTCTTTTGCCCAAAATGACATCGACCATGTGCTGCGTTTGGGCGGCAATACAGATCGTCAGAGGGAGCGTGTGGTTGCAGCATTTGAAAAGCAGAAAACCACCGCTGAGATTGCCGAGATACTGAAAACGCTGTACCACGGCGGCAACGGTCTTGGCAGTGTGAGCGCATGGTATGCCGAGGATGGTATCCATCTTTCCCACGGGAAGTCTGTCCGTTATGACAGGTCTGCCCAGATCATTTCTTGGGAGCGCGCCGCAGAGCGTATCGGGGAGCTTTTGGAAAGTGGTCAGTTTGCCTCTAATGTGGAGCTTGCAGAAGCGGCAGGCTATGAACGCTCCCTCCTTGCAGAAAAACTTTGGCATCTGTACCACGATTTCAGCGATAAAGCCAGAGATTCCGGGTATCTGTCCTGTCTGTCCGGTATTCAGAGAACCGGGTTCCCGGAAGAAACTGCATGGCTTGCCGAGCAGCTGAGTGACCCAGCTTTCCGCCAAACCCTCAAGGAAGAATACGCTGCCTTCTGGACTGCCTATCAGCAGGACCGTGACCTGTTGCGTTTTCACTATCATAGACCGAGGGAGATCTGGGAGAACCTGAAGGACCTTGACCTGCCCCGCAGGACCTTTTCTTCAGAGCTTTCCCAAGTGCCAACCGTCCAGCACTTCATTACCGAGGATGAGATCGACGCCGCCATGACCGGCGGCAGCAGTTTCGCCGGAGGAAAAGGCCGTATCTATGCGTTCTTCATGGCAAACCATACGGATAAGGAGAAAGTGAGATTCCTCAAAGACGAGTATGGCATTGGCGGACGCTCTCATGCCCTGTCCGGCGCAACACACAGCGGCGAAGATCACGATGGGAAAGGACTGCACTATAAAAAGCAGGACTGCCCGGATGTTCACTTGAACTGGGAAAAGGTTGCCAAGCGCATTACCTCACTTGTCCAGAAAGGCCGCTATCTTACCGAACAGGAACAGGCGCAGTATGACAAAATCCAGGCTGAAAAGGAATTGGCAGAAGAAGATGCCATCCAAGCCCAGCAGCCGGAGGTGGAGGAAGAAACGCCAAAGCCTACCCTTCGGGAGCAGTTTGAGCAGTATAAGACTGTGGTGACTGCCGCCATTTCCGAGGATGCCGCATACCGCAATGCCTGCGGGCATTCTGACCGTGAAAATGCTGTCATCGAGGGCAATGCCGCTGTGCGCCGTGCGGTCCTTGGTTCTAAGGATATGGAGCTGATCCGCCTCTATTCGGATGTGCCGGAGTTCCGCCAGCGCCTGCACCGGGAAGTGATCGACGAAACCTATCCAAAGCTCCATGAACTTCTGCGCCCTCTTTCTCAGGAAGATATTGATACTGCCATTTGTGCATGGAACGGCAATATCGAGAGTAAACACGCTGTCGTCCGTTATATGAAAGACCATGCAAGAGAGAAAGATACCGCTGCATGGCTGGCTCAGGAATACGGCGGCAGTAACAGCAACAGCCTGTTCGTTGTCCGTGCCGGCAGCCCGGAGGAAACGCAGCTGCCCTGGCCGAAGGTACAGCGCAGGCTTGCCCAGCTCATTCAGGAGGACCGGTTCTATACCGAAGAAGAACAGGACCGTTTTGACAACATCGACCCCATCGCCATCCGGGAAGCTCTGGAGGAAAGAGGGATCGTCAACGGCCAGGTGGCAGACCCGGAAAAACTGGACAATGACTCATTTATCCAGCAGGTAATGTCGGATGTAGAGCAGATCGCAGCTGTTGAGACAGAGCAGACTTCCAAAGTTGCTATTTCCGATGAGGAATATGACGCAGTTCGCCGCCCAATTCCGCAAAGAACCTCCTATGACCCAGCCGCCCCGGTCTATGCCGTGGGCGATACCGTGTATATCGAGGATGACGCCTATCAGATCACCGAGCTACGGGATGACACCGTACAGCTTCTGCCCACCGGCATGGTATATCCCATCTACCGGGCAGAGCGCAAAGAACAGTTTGAACAGCTGCTTCGGGCAGATCGCCGAAATGCTTACTATACCGAGTTTCTTCCTATTGACCCGGACAAGGCAGATCAGGACTTGCGGGATGTATTGGCTCATGGACTGATGGATGAAGCGGATAAAAAGCAGATTTCCACGCTGCTGCAATCCGGCAGGAGCAACAGCGAGATCGCCTACTGGCTGAGCAGAGCCTATTCCGGTGAGATCGAGACGCTGAATTTGGAGACCGGCGATATTGTCGATTACCGTACCACGGCACAGGGCATAGAACTGGAAGTCATGGATGCAGAGGAAAAGCGTCTGGCTATGCTGTATTTCCGCTGGGATGAGGTTGCGCCTTTGCTGCGCGGGATGTATGCCCGTCAGCAGGACGGCTTTGGACAGGAACAGCCCCAATCGGCTACCGAATCCCCGACCTTCCATTCCGAGACCATGGCCGTCTATCCGGGCGATAAGAACCATCTACCTTATGATGTGGTGGTGGAACGGTTGCATATTGAGGAGCCGGAGCCGCCAGCCCCTGTAACAGAGCCGGAGAAAACCTTTGAGGAAGTGCTGGATGAACACCCGGTTTCCATTCAGGTCAACGGCCAGTGGCAGACCTTCCCCAATGCCAAAGCTGCCGAGGAAGCCTCCTATGAGGAATACAAGGCTAACCTGCGCCGCAATGCACAGAACTTCCGCATTACCGATGAGTATTTGGGTGAAGGCGGTCCAAAAGCCAAGTTCCAGGCAAATGTTAATGCCATTCGTTTGCTGAAAGAGCTGGAATCTGCCGGACAGCAGGCAAGCCCCGAACAACAGGAGATTCTTTCCCGTTATGTGGGCTGGGGCGGTCTCTCTGATGCGTTTGACCCGGAGAAACCGGTATGGGCTTTAGAGTATGCCCAGCTAAAAGAACTGCTGACCCCGGAGGAATATGCCGCCGCCAGAAGCTCTACCCTCAACGCCCATTACACCAGCCCTACGGTCATTCAGGCCATCTACGAAGCGGTGGACCGTATGGGATTTGAGACAGGAAATATTCTGGAGCCGTCTATGGGTGTGGGCAATTTCTTTGGTATGCTGCCGGAGAAAATGCGAAACAGCCATCTGTACGGCGTGGAGTTGGACCCGGTTTCCGGGCGTATCGCAAAGCAGCTCTATCCCAAGGCGGACATCACAGTAGGCGGCTTTGAGACCACTGACAGGCGGGACTTCTTTGACCTTGCCATCGGCAATGTGCCTTTTGGTCAGTATCAGGTCAATGACAAAGCCTACAACAAGCTGAATTTCAACATTCATAATTACTTTTTCGCCAAAGCACTGGATCAGGTGCGTCCCGGCGGTGTGGTAGCTTTTGTGACCTCCCGCTATACCATGGATGCCAAGGATTCCACCGTGCGCCGCTATCTTGCCCAGCGTGCCGAGCTGCTGGGAGCGATCCGTCTGCCTAATGACGCGTTCAAAAAGAATGCCGGTGCCGAGGTTGTATCGGACATCATCTTTCTCCAAAAGCGGGACCGTCCGCTGGACATTGCATCAGAGTGGACGCAGACCGGACAGACGGAGGACGGGTTTGCCATCAACCGGTATTTTATCGACCACCCGGAAATGGTGCTGGGCAGACAGGAGCCGGTAAGCACTGCACATGGTATGGACTACACCGTGAACCCCATCGAGGGACTGAAGCTTTCCGACCAGCTGCATGATGCTGTGAAGTACATTCATGGCACTTATCAGGAGGCAGAGCTGCCGGAGCTGGGCGAAGGCGAAGCCATTGACACCTCCATTCCTGCCGACCCAAATGTGAAGAACTATTCCTATGCCATTGTAGACGGGCAGGTGTACTATCGGGAAAACAGCCGCATGGTGCGCCCTGACCTCAACGCCACCGTCGAAGCCCGCGTGAAAGGTCTTGTGGGACTGCGTGATTGTGTGCAGGAACTGATCGACCTTCAGATGGATGCAGCGGTTCCAGACAGCACCATTACCCAAAAACAGGCGGAACTGAACCGACTCTATGACAGCTTTTCTGCCAAATACGGTCTCATCAACGACCGTGCGAACCGGCTGGCCTATGCAGATGATTCTTCCTATTACCTGCTCTGTGCGCTGGAAGTTATCGACGAGGACGGAAAGCTGGAGCGCAAGGCGGATATGTTCACCAAACGGACCATCAAGCCCCATCAGGCAGTGGCTACTGTGGATACGGCAAGCGAAGCACTGGCGGTGTCCATCTCGGAAAAAGCCTGCGTAGATATGAGCTATATGAGCCAGCTTACCGGAAAAACAAAAGAAGAACTGGCCGGAGAGCTGCAAGGCGTGATCTTCCGTGTACCGGGACAGTTGGAGAAAGACGGCACACCCCATTTTGTGACTGCTGATGAATACCTTTCCGGCAATGTACGCCGCAAACTGCGTCAGGCGCAGCGGGCGGCACAGCAGGACCCGGTTTATGCAGTCAATGTGGAAGCTCTTAGCGCCGCCCAGCCCAAAGACCTGGATGCGTCGGAGATCGAGGTGCGTCTGGGCGCTACCTGGATCGACAAAGAGTACATCCAGCAGTTTATGTACGAAACCTTCAACACCCCGTTTTATCTCCAGCGCAGTATCGAGGTCAACTATTCGTCCTTTACCGCTGAATGGCAGATCAAGGGGAAATCTTCCGTATCCTACAACGATGTGGCAGCCTACACCACCTACGGAACCAGCCGTGCCAATGCCTACAAGATTTTGGAGGACAGCCTGAACCTGCGGGATGTCCGTATCTACGACACCATAGAGGACGCAGACGGAAAAGAGCGCCGGGTTCTGAACGCCAAGGAGACCACCCTGGCTGCTCAAAAACAGCAGGCTATCCGGGAAGCCTTTAGGGACTGGATCTGGAGAGACCCGGAGCGCCGCCAGACTTTGGTGCGCCAGTATAACGAAGAAATGAACTCTACCCGTCCCCGCGAGTATGATGGCAGCCATATCACTTTTGGCGGCATGAACCCGGCCATTACCCTGCGGGAACACCAGAAAAGTGCCATCGCCCATGTGCTGTATGGCGGAAATACCCTGCTGGCACACGAAGTAGGCGCAGGCAAAACCTTTGAGATGGTAGCTGCTTCGATGGAAGCCAAACGCCTGGGACTGTGCCAGAAATCTCTCTTTGTGGTTCCAAACCATCTGACCGAGCAGTGGGCGTCGGAGTTTCTGCGTCTCTATCCTTCCGCCAATATCTTAGTCACCACAAAAAAGGATTTTGAGACCCATAACCGAAAGAAGTTCTGCGCTCGTATTGCGACGGGTGATTATGATGCCATTATCATGGGACACAGCCAGTTTGAGCGTATCCCCATCAGCCGGGAGCGTCAGGAACGGCTTCTCTATGAGCAGATCGACGAGATCACCGAGGGGATTGCAGAGGTACAGGCCAGCGGCGGCGAGCGTTTTACCGTCAAGCAGCTGGAGCGTACCAGAAAGTCTCTGGAAGCCAGACTGGAAAAGCTGCAAGCCGAGGGGCGAAAAGACGATGTGGTAACCTTCGAGCAGCTGGGTGTGGACCGTTTGTTTGTGGACGAGGCCCACAACTATAAAAACCTGTTTCTATACACAAAAATGCGGAATGTGGCTGGTCTTTCCACATCGGACGCGCAGAAATCCTCCGATATGTTTGCCAAGTGCCGCTATATGGATGAGATCACCGGAAATCGTGGCGTGATTTTTGCCACCGGCACACCGGTCAGCAACTCCATGACCGAGCTTTACACCATGCAGCGTTATCTTCAATATGAACGCCTGCAAGAGCTGAACATGACCCACTTCGACTGCTGGGCTTCCCGATTTGGAGAGACCGTCACAGCTTTGGAGCTGGCACCGGAAGGCACCGGCTACCGGGCAAGAACGAGATTCAGCAAGTTCTTTAACCTGCCAGAGCTGATGAACCTGTTCAAAGAAGTGGCGGACATCAAGACCGCCGACCAACTGAACCTGCCCACCCCGGAGGTGGAATACCACAACATCGTGGCGCAGCCTACCGAACATCAGCAGGAAATGGTCAAAGCTCTTTCGGAGCGTGCATCGCTGGTACACAGCGGAACTGTTGACCCGTCCCAGGATAACATGCTCAAGATTACCTCGGATGGCCGTAAGCTGGGGCTTGACCAGAGGATCGTCAACCAGATGCTGCCGGACGAACCTGGCACAAAGGTCAATCAGTGTGTGGACAACATCATGCAGATCTGGCGGGACGGCAAAGCTGACAAGCTGACCCAGCTGGTGTTCTGCGACATTTCTACACCACAGGCCAAAGCTCCTGCAAGCAAGGCGGCGAAAACGCTGGATAATCCACTGCTTCACGCACTGGAAGGCGCTGTGACTCTGCCGGAGCAGGAACCGGTCTTTACGGTATATGACGATATTCGTCAGAAACTTATTGCTCAGGGAATGCCTGCCGACCAGATCGCTTTTATCCATGAAGCCAACACCGAAGTGCGGAAAAAGGAGCTGTTCTCTAAAGTCCGTACCGGTCAGGTGCGTGTCCTTTTGGGCAGCACCGCCAAGATGGGCGCAGGCACCAATGTGCAAGACCGTCTGGTGGCACTTCATGATCTGGATTGTCCGTGGAGACCCGGAGACCTTGCCCAGAGAAAGGGGCGTATCGAGCGTCAGGGCAACCAGAACCCCCTTGTTCATGTGTACCGCTATGTGACCGAGGGAACCTTTGACGCATACCTCTGGCAGACAGTGGAGAACAAGCAGAAATTCATCAGTCAGATCATGACTTCTAAATCGCCGGTGCGCTCCTGCGATGATGTGGATGAAACAGCCCTCAGTTTTGCTGAGATCAAGGCTCTGTGTGCCGGAGATCCCCGCATCAAGGAGCGTATGGATTTGGATGTGGAGGTATCCCGCCTGAAGCTGATGAAAGCCGACCACCAGAGCAAGCAATATCGTCTGGAGGACCAGCTGCTCAAATACTTCCCGGAGGAGATTGAAAAGCACAAAGGTTTTATCAAGGGCTTTGAATCTGATCTGGAGGTTTTGGCAGCTCACCCGCACCCAGAGGACGGCTTTGCCGGTATGGAGATTCGTGGCGATCTGCTGACCGATAAGGAGAACGCCGGCGCAGCCCTTCTGGATGCCTGCAAGGAGGTCAAAACCTCCGATCCGGTGCAGATTGGCAGCTACCGGGGCTATGCCATATCCGTGGAATTTTCCGCTTGGAAACAGGAGTATACGCTCCTGCTGAAAGGACAGATGACCCACAGGGCAACTCTTGGTACAGACCCTCGCGGAAATCTTACCCGTATCGACAATGCCCTCGCCCAGATGCCACAGCGTCTGGAGGCGGCAAAGGCCCAGCTGGATAACCTCTATCAGCAGCAGGCTGCCGCAAAGGAGGAAGTCGGAAAGCCATTCCTTTATGAAGAAGAACTGCGAAGCAAAAACGCCCGTCTGGTGGAGCTGGATACTTTGCTCAACATCGACGGAAAGGGACAGGCACACGCCGAGGCTGTTGTTGCCAAAAGCACACGGCCTTCGGTGCTGGATCATCTGAAACGCCCGGTGCCGCCCCGCAGTACAGACAAGAAACCAAAACAGCATGAGGAGGTGCGATAACATGAATACCAATAATCTGAATGCGGCCCTTTATGAAAAGATGGCCACTGAGCAGGAAAAATACATGGATTGGTTGAAAAGTCAGCCCCCAGAAGAAATCCTGCACCACACCTATGAGTACACCGTCCGGGAGGACATCGTGATGGCGATGGAGGAGCTGGAACTGACCGACACCCAGGCTCAGGCACTTTTGGAATCTTCATCTCCGTTGGCGGATGTGTACCGTTATTTTGAAAAGCTGGAGACTGGCTATATGGATGTGATCCGGGACAGCATTGAAAACCGTGCCGATGATGTGTGCAAGGCGCAGGAAGAATTACGAACTGCCCCTCTCTACCCCCATTCAGCTGCCTATGCGAGAGAACATGGGGAAATGGCACAGTACAACCTCTCATATCAGGTGAACAGCGCCTGCAAAGAAGCCATTGAGCAGACCATCAGCGCCCACTATGCAGAGAACCGGCTGGATACGGAGGCGGCGGTCAAAGATGTGCTGGAAAAGTTCGGGGCGGAACGGGTACAGTTCATTCTTGCAAACACCATCCAGCACAAGAACCATGGCGGGCGTATCTCTCAGGACAATAAAGCCTGGGCAAAAACCATTCCCATGCCGGAGGACAGCGGCGCTTCCCGCCACTGCGCCTATCTGGTTGTGGATGGGGTCAATCCCGGTCTGACCGATCTGTTTACCAGGCAGGCCAGAAAAACCATGCAGGAACAGCAAAAAAGTTCTGTCCTGCAAAAGCTCAAACAGGAACCGCCTGCCCATAAGTCTGCCGCCCCGAAGAAACAGGAGCCGGAGCGATGAGCAGCCCCAAGCGCAAGCGGGATGTGCCGGTTCTGTTTTGGGTATCTGCTGATGAAATGGAGTTGATTCAGCAGAAAATGGCACAGTTTGGGACAAAAAACCTGAGCGCCTATCTGCGGAAAATGGCTGTGGACGGCTATGTGGTGCAGCTGGATTTGCCGGAACTGAAAGAACTGGTATCCCTGCTGCGCCGGAGCAGCAACAACTTAAACCAGCTGACCCGCAAGGTGCATGAGACCGGGCGGATTTATGATGTCGATTTGGAGGATATATCCCAGCGGCAGGAACAGTTATGGGACGGAGTTAAAGAGATACTGACACAACTCTCCAAACTTTCGTAACCGGGACAAATACCCCATCTGCGGAGGGAGGAACGGCGCTTCTTCGCCGCGCCTTCCTCCGCTTTTTCTTTTTGCCCGTATCCTTGCCTTTTGGCTGTGAGACAGGGATAATGGAATCAGGAACAGGAACTGTGATTTTGGGAGGAGGCATAACAATGAGGGCATTGGTATTTTTGCTGAAACTGCTGTTGAAGATCGTGATGGTTCCGGTGATTCTGGCGCTGACCCTGTTCGTTTGGATTTGTGTGGGGATCGTCTATGTCTCCGGTCTGGTGCTGGGGCTTATCAGCATGGTGATCGCCCTGCTGGGTGTGGCGGTTCTGCTGACCTGTTCCCTGCAAAACGGCATTATCCTGCTGGTGATGGCATTCCTTATTAGTCCCTATGGTCTGCCGATGGCTGCCATCTGGCTGCTGGGCAAGGTGCAGGACTTGAAGTTTGCCATTCAGGATTTGGTTTATGGATAAAATGCGCGGTCACAAAAATGCGAGACAGTGTCTGTTAAATTGCTATATTTACTTCTGTGCTACATCCGTGTATAATAGTAGCACGAAAGGAAGTGATGGATGTGACCAAATCAGAACGGTTTGAGCAATTAGACAGACTTCTGACCGAGCATGATGGGATGCTGCAAACCGCACAGGTAATCGCCAGCGGAATTGTAAAACCCATTTTTTATGAATATGTCAAAGAGAAAAATCTTCAGCAGGTTGCTCACGGAATTTATGTCTCCGAGGACACCTGGATTGATGCGATGTTTCTGTTACATCTGCGATGTGGTCAGGCAGTATTTTCCCATGAATCAGCGCTGTTTTTTCATGACTTGACAGACCGGGAACCATCTCCATACGCTATCACGGTGCGCAGAGGGTACAGCACCACTCGCTTAAAGGCAGAGGGCCTTTCTGTTTACACCATCAAACCAGAACTATATGAGGTAGGGCTGACAACTGGCCAAACTCCTTTTGGGCATACGGTTCCTGTCTATGATATGGAGCGCACCATCTGCGATCTGCTCCGCAGCCGAAGCAGCATGGAAATACAGACTTTTCAAGGTGCGCTGAAGATGTATGCCAGAAGAAAGGACAAGGATCTGCGGACTTTGATGCGGTATGCCGGTATGTTCCGGGTTGAAAAAATTTTACGGCAGTATTTGGAGGTGCTTTTATGATAAAGACAGCAAGGCAGCTAAAAGATTTGATTCGCAATCTTTCCAGAGAAAAATCTGCGGATGCACAGCTTTTAATGCGAAACTATATGATGGAGCGTTTTCTGGAGCGTATTTCCCTTTCTGAATATCGTGATAAATTTATTCTGAAAGGCGGGATGCTGGTAGCGGCAATGGTTGGACTGGATGCCCGTTCCACGATGGACTTGGACGCTACTGTAAAAGGAGCCAATGTTAATGTAGAGGAGATCGAGAACCTGATTTCTGCTATTGTGAGTGTGCCGATTGATGATGGCGTCAAATTTCAGCTGAAAAGCATTTCAGAGATTATGGATGAAGCGGAGTATCCTGGGATTCGGGTCAGCATGACTACAACCTTTGACGGTGTGGTGACACCTTTGAAGATTGACATTTCCACAGGGGATGCCATTACCCCCAGGGAGGTACGCTACTCTTTCAAGCTGATGCTGGAAGATCGCTCCATTGACATTTGGGCATACAATCTGGAAACCGTTCTGGCTGAAAAGCTGGAAACAATCATCACCAGAACCACCACCAACACCCGCATGAGAGATTTCTATGACATTTATATTCTGGATCAGCTCCACGGGAACACATTGAACCAGCAGACGCTCTATGATGCACTGTTGGCAACTGCCAAAAAACGCGGAACCGAACGGCATCTTGCAGAAGCTGTGGATGTTTTGAATGAAGTGGAAAGCAGTCCTGTGATGCAGAAACTTTGGGAATCTTACCGCAGGAAGTTTTCCTATGCGGCAGATCTGGAGTGGAACATCATCATGAGGGCGGTTCGCAGTTTATATGCGCTCAGTGAAAAGGAATCGAGCCTATGAAGAAGCATGGACATTATTGTAAAGTCTGCGGAGAATATAAGGCTAACGAAAATTTTTCCGGCAAAGGTCATGCGGCGCACATCTGTAAATCCTGTGCTTCTTTATCGCCGGAGAAACAAGCGGAGCAAATGACGGTAAACCGCTTACTGAATCTCCCTTGGCGGTTATCAAAGGAGCAGATTTCCTGGCTGAAAAACCGAATGAAAGATAAGCGCCCTGAAGTTCGTGCACTGGCAAAAGAACAATACGAGATGAGGTTTCCTCCGAAGCGGTTAGAGGACATCGAGGACGATTTTATAGAATAGCAAAAGCGGTCTGCACCACGCAGGCCGTTTCTTTTTTAGAAAGGAGGCCCTTCTATGGCAACCACACGCATCATGCCCCTGCATATCGGGAAGGGGCGCACTGAGAGCCGAGCAATCAGCGATATTATTGATTATGTGGCAAATCCGCAAAAGACTGACAACGGAAAACTAATTACCGGCTATGGCTGTGACAGCCGGACCGCCGATGCAGAGTTTCTGCTGGCGAAGCGGCAGTATATCGCCGCCACCGGGCGGGTGCGCGGGGCGGACGATGTGATCGCTTACCATGTGCGCCAGTCATTCAAACCCGGTGAAATCACGCCGGAAGAAGCCAACCGTCTGGGTGTAGAATTTGCCAAGCGGTTTACCAAGGGCAATCATGCCTTTGTGGTCTGCACCCACATAGACAAGTCGCACATTCATAATCACATTATCTGGTCATCGGTCAGCTTAGAATATGACCGGAAATTCCGAAACTTTTGGGGCAGCACCAAGGCGGTTCGCCGGTTAAGTGATACCATCTGCATTGAAAACGGACTGTCCATTGTAGAGAATCCCAAGCCCCACGGAAAAAGCTACAACAAATGGTTGGGCGATCAGGCCAAGCCCTCCCATCGGGAGCAGCTGCGGGTGATGATTGACCATGCGCTGGAGCAGAAACCGGCGGACTTTGATGCGCTGTTGAAACTGCTTACAGAAATGGGCTGCGAAGTATCTCGGCGCGGGAAAGCAATCCGGCTCAAAGCTCCCGGCTGGAAGAATGTAGCCCGCATGGATGATAAGCTGGGGGCCGGGTACAGTGAAGCAGAAATCCGTGCGGTGCTGGCCGGTGAAAAACAGCATACGCCCCGTAAAAATTCCGCCGTGCAGCCGGAGCCGCCCAAGGTCAATCTGCTGGTGGACATTCAGGCAAAATTGCAGGCTGGAAAAGGTGCTGGCTATGCTCGATGGGCTAAAGTTTTTAATCTGAAACAAATGGCGCAGACCATGAATTACCTGTCAGAGAACAATTTGCTAGAGTATGCGGTTTTGGAAGAAAAGGCTACGGCTGCCACGGCACATCACAATGAACTTTCGGCGCAGATCAAAGCGGCTGAAAAGCGCATGGCAGAGATCGCTGTTTTGCGTACTCACATCGTAAATTATGCCAAGACTCGTGAGGTCTATGTGGCATACCGCAAGGCGGGTTACTCTAAGAAATTCCGGGAAGAACATGAGGAAGAAATTCTGCTCCACCAGGCTGCTAAGAATGCCTTTGATGAGATGGGCGTCAAGAAGCTGCCCAAGGTCAAAGAGTTACAGACGGAGTACGCGAAATTGCTGGAAGAAAAGAAAAAGACCTATGCCGAGTACCGGCGTTCCCGTGAGGAAATGCGGGAGCTTTTAACGGCAAAGGCAAATGTAGATCGAGTGCTGAAAATGGAGGTAGAGCAGGATGTTGAAAAAGAAAAAGACCACGGCCAGCGGTAAGCTGGTCCTGGTCAAAAGCGTTCGCAGAACGCGCAGCCACAGAATGAAATTCTGTGTTCAAAGGGGCTTGGGGGCGCTGCCCTCAACAAGCAAGCGGAGAGGAAAATCACGGAGGGATTTTCTTCCCTGCGGGCCTGTGTGTATTAACACAGGCATTGCTTGCCAGTTTTGTTTGAGGTGCTACCCATACGGGAAGTGTCTACCCTAAAAGTGCGTTCTTGTTAAGCCCGCCGTGAAATGCTACCCTTAACATGAATACACTGAAAGGATAACCACCATGAAAGATATAGAAATCGGGCCTATTCGTCCACCTTCTGAAAGTAACAGCCTGCTAATCCGGGTCACAAGGGGATGCCATTGGAACAAGTGCTATTTCTGCGGGCTTTATAAATCCATGCGCTTCTCCATGCGCCCCATCGATGAAACCATCGAAGATATTAGGCGGCAGGCCCAGCTTAACCGGGGGAAAAAGATTACTTCCTGCTTCTTGCAGGACGGGGATGCCCTGGTGCTGAAAACAGATTATCTGCTCCGTATCTTGGAAGCGATCAATCAGAGCTTTCCTGATATGCAGTACATCACTTCTTATGCCCGCGCTGATAGTATCACCCGGAAAAGTCCGGCAGAGCTAAAGGCGCTCCGGCAAGCGGGCCTAAACCATCTTTACAGCGGAATGGAAACCGGCTCGGATCAGATACTGAAACTTATCAACAAAGGTTTTGACGCGGATATTGTTGTCCGAAGCGGCTGCATGGCAAAAGAAGCGGACATGATCTTGTCGGAGTTCATATTGCTGGGGATCGGCGGCAAGGAGCTGTCTGAAGAAAATGCTGCTCAAACAGCAAAGGCGCTGAATATCATCCAGCCAGATTTTATCCGTGTCCATGCCACGGGTATTAAGCCGGAGTCCAAGCTGGGCGAGTTTGTCAGGAATGGCTCTTTTGCTCTGCAATCGGAGGAAGAAATCGTTGTAGAGCAAAAGCTATTCTTACAACAGCTACATGAGATGGACAGTTACTATGTGAATGAACACATCGTCAATCTGCTTCTGGAGATCAGAGGAAATCTGCGGACGGAGAAACAGGAAATGCTTTCTACGATTGACCGCTTTCTGACCCTGCCACCGGATGAAAGGCTTTTGTTTGCTGTCGGCAGGCGGCTCAATATCTTCTTCCGCTTGGACGATCTGAAAAAGCCGAAGCTGCATCAAAAGGCCGGGGAAAGCCTGCAACAGATTTTAAGTAAGAATCCCCATGTGGACTTTGCCGCGCTGTGCAATTACGTCCGGCAGTCACAAATTTAGAGCAGAAAATATACGCTGGGCATAGCCGCTTTTCGTCAGCTATGCCCAGCATTTTATTTGCGGCTTTGACAGCATGGCGGCTGCACATCCAGGCCGTCCAGATAGCTGTTTCCCCATTGGCACATCGCGTCCAGAATGGGGACGATGCTCTGTCCAAATGGGGTAAGAGAATATATCGTCTTAGGCGGCTTTTCTGGAATTACTTCACGATGAATCATGCCGTTGTTTTCCAGATCGTGAAGCTGCTGCGAAAGCATCTTCGGCGTGGCGTTTGGAATCAGCCGCTGTAACTCCATATAGTGTAATGGATGGTCAATCAGATGCCAGAGGATCAACGGCTTATACTTGCCGCCGATCAAAGAAAGGGTTGCCTCCACGGGGCAGTTAAACTGATTGGTTTGACATTTCATAGAATGGTTCTCCTTTCCCGCAAGGTGCTATCTTTTTGGGAAGTATCTTCCGAAAAAGTGCATTCTTGCGGTTTTGTGTTCAAGTGCTACAATTAGGTCAATGGTTGATTTGATATGCTCAAAAAAAAAATACTGAAAGGACTATATATTATGGATTTTATCACGATTGCAAAGCAGCGTATGTCGGTACGCGATTACAAGGAAACGAAGGTAGAGCCTGAGAAGCTGGAGCAGATTCTGGAGGCTGCTCATGTGGCCCCGACCGCTGCCAACCTTCAGCCGATTCGCCTGATTGCCGTTCAGAGCGAGGAAGGTCTTGCAAAGATCAGTAAAGCGGCCAATATCTACGGTGCGCCCCTGGCTATTATTGTTTGCGCCGATCACGATAAGGCGTGGGTACGGCCTTTCGATCAGAAGCAGACCGGTGACATTGACGCCTCCATCCTGACCGACCACATGATGCTCCAGGCCACAGAGCTGGGCCTTGGAACGGTGTGGGTATGCTACTTCAAGCCCGATGTTCTGCACAAGGAATTTGACCTCCCGGCCAACCTGGAGCCGGTCAACATTCTGGTTGTCGGCTATTCCGATGAAGGAACCGGCGACCCCAATCGCTTCAATAAGCAGCGCATCCCGATGAGCCAGTTGGTTTCCTACGAAACGCTGTAATGGAATACCCGCGCAGCCCCTGCAAAACAGCACAGGGGTTGCGTTTTTATCTTTCTGAAATATGAGCGTAGGTTTCTTCAAGAATCCACCGGATATGTTCGTCCTGCAAGGAATAAATCACGTTTTTCCCGGCCTTGCGTGATTGCACTAACCGGACAATCCGAAGCGCACGAAGCTGGTGGGATATGGCCGATTCTGTGACCTCCATCTTTTGTGCCAGTTCGCTGACGCAGGAATCTTTCTGCATCAGATACCAAAGTATCCGCATCCGTGTGTAATCGCCCATCGCTTTGTGAAGCTCGGTTAATTGTTCCAATTCGCCGGGGCTTGGAACGGAAAAAGTTGTTTTCTCTGTTTCGTTCATGTATTTTTCTCCAATCTATAATGAAGCTGTTTGACAGACAAGAATTATGTCAGTATCATAGTCACAGGAAGGAGCTGATTTTTATGCCGCATTACAATCTGCCCCACAACCACGGACAGAATATTGAAAAAGTCTTAAATAAGATGCCCTCTGCGGAAGGGTTTAAGGATATATCATTTTTATTTCAGCAGCTTGGCGATCCGACCCGGCTGCGGATTCTATGGCTGCTGTGCCATTGTGAAGAATGTGTATGTAATCTCGCGGCGGCTGTGGATATGAGCGCCCCTGCTGTGTCACATCATCTGCGGATATTAAAAAAGAGCGGAATCATTTCAAGCCGCAGGGACGGAAAAGAAGTTTATTATTCGCTGTCGGACACGCCGCAGGCAAAGCTCCTGCATCATGCCATAGATGCGTTGTTTGAAATATCATGCCCGACTGAACAATAAGGAAATGCGCCGCAGCGTGTGAAAGTTGCGGCGCATTTCTATTGCGCTTAACCCTGATTTGTGCTGCCCGCAGGCATATCCGGCAGCTTGACCCGCATGGCGCGGATGGCATTGAGAATCGCAATAATGGAAACGCCTACATCCGCGAACACCGCCGCCCACATATTCGCATAGCCCAGCGCACCTAAAATCAGAACCAGGAATTTAACGCCCAGAGCAAACACAATGTTCTGATTTGCGATGCGAATCGTCTTACGGGCGATCTTCATAACAGCGGCAATTTTGGACGGTTCATCCGTCATAAGAACAACGTCAGCAGCTTCAATGGCAGCATCGGAACCCAATCCGCCCATAGCAATACCGACATCGGCCCGCGCCAGTACGGGAGCGTCATTGATACCGTCCCCAACAAAGGCCAGCATACCTTTTTCGCTTTTCTGCTTCAGCAGGCTTTCCACACGATCAACCTTATCAGCCGGGAGTAGTTCGGTATAAACCTGATCCAGATGAAGCTGTCCAGCGACTTTCTTTCCAACGGCGTCTGCGTCGCCGGTCAGCATGACCGTTTTGCGGATACCGGCAGATTTCAGCAGCTTGATTGCGGCTGGAGCATCGGCCTTGATCTCGTCCTCAATGACGATACATCCAGCGTATTTCCCGTCACAGGCCAGATAGACCACGGTGCCGACAGCGGAGGACGGCGTGTACTTAATATGCTCCTTCTCCATCAGCTTGGTGTTTCCTGCCAGAATCGTTTTCCCATCAATCACGGCCTGTACGCCGTGACCGGCAATTTCCTGAACATCGGAAACCCGGCTGTTGTCGATTTTCTCTCCATAGGCGTTCTTAATCGAAAGAGAAATCGGGTGGTTGGAGTAGTCCTCAGCGTATGCGGCCAGCTCCAAAAGCTGCGCTTCCTCCATGCCGACAGGGTGGATCTCGCTGACCGCAAAGGAGCCTTTTGTCAGTGTGCCGGTCTTATCAAAGACCACGACCTCGGTATTTGCCAGGGCCTCCAGATAGTTGCTGCCCTTTACCAGAACACCGATCTTGGATGCGCCGCCGATGCCTCCGAAGAAACTAAGCGGAATGGAAATGACCAGCGCACAGGGGCAGGAAATCACCAGGAAGGTCAAGGCCCGGTAAATCCAAGTGCTGAATGGCTGCTGGGTAATCAGCGGCGGCAGGATCGCCAGCGCCAGAGCAGCGAATACCACTACCGGGGTATAATACCTGGCAAAGCGCGTGATGAAATTCTCAATACGGCCCTTCTTATCGCTTGCGTTTTCTACAAGGTCAAGGATTTTGGCTACGGTGGATTCCCCAAATTCCTTTGTGGTCTGGATGTTCAGGATACCGGTCTGGTTGATACAACCGCTGATGACCTCCATTCCCGGCTCCACCTCGCGGGGCATGGATTCTCCGGTCAGGGCCGAAGTGTCCAAGGTGGAAAAGCCTTTGAGAATCGTACCGTCCAGCGGGATGCGCTCTCCCGGTTTCACAACAATGGTTTCTCCGATCTGAACCTCATCCGGGTCAACCTGAACCAGCTTTCCATCCCTTTCGATGTTGGCATAGTCCGGGCGAATGTCCATCAGGCTTGCGATAGATTTTCTGGACTTGGACACCGCATAGGACTGGAACCATTCGCCCACCTGATAAAACAGCATAACGGCAACGCCCTCGGAATGTTCGCCCAAAATGAGTGCGCCGATGGTGGCAATCGTCATCAGGAAATTTTCGTCAAACACCTGTCCATGCAGAATGTTCGTGATTGCCTTCCAGACAATATCCCAACCGACAACCACATAGCAGACGAGAAAGACCGCCATCTCCGCCAATTCAGGGAGGTGGAGCAAGCTGCCTGCAAGAAACAGCACCGCCGCCACGATAATGCGTGTGAGCAAGTGCCTTTGTTTTCGTGTCATAGTGTATTCTCCTTTCGTTGCAGCATAAAGCGTGTCACGCTTTTTCTGTCTATTGATGAAAAACACCGGCTACCGTGTGGCAGCCGGTGTCCAGCTTTTCATTACGCCTTAACAGTCACATCCGGCTCGATCTGCTTAATCAGCGCCTTTGCTTCGGCCAGAACAGCGTCAAACTGATCGTCCGGCGCTTCCAGAACCATCTTCTGACCCAGGAAGTTGACGGATACGCTGGTCACACCGTCGATCTTCTTCACGGCGTTCTGGATTTTGTCAGCACAATGGCCGCAGTCCAGGTCAAGCAGTTTAATGGTCTTTTTCATGGAGAAAGCCCCCTTTCATTTTGGTATTTGGTTGGTTTGATATGGATGAACAATTAAAAGGTTGTTTAATCGTTCATGCTGCCAGTATATTCACGAAGCCCCTCAAAGTCAATGGATTTGGGAGCGATTCTGCCCTTTGGATTGGAAAACATGCTGATTGGATTTCCAGCAAAAACCTCATTTCTCTTTGGATAAAAAAAGCTCCACTTTGGAGCGGACAAAGGAGAAGCAGGATAAGTATAATGAAAAACGGTCAAAGACCTTGTGCGTAAACTTTATGTTCGGGGCTTTAGCATCTTTCCCCCAAGGTGCCAAACGCCCCTTTTCATAACGGTATTTAGTTCCCTACGGGGGAGGGGTACTCGCACAAATCTTCATAAGAAAGAAGGGATAATTTTGCAAAAGGAGCAATTTGACATTACGGGTATGACTTGCTCGGCCTGCTCTACCAGAGTGGAAAAGAGCGTGGCAAAGCTACCTGGCATCAAAGAAGTATCCGTCAACCTGTTAAAAAACAGCATGGTTGCTTCTTATGATGAATCCGTTTTGGATACGGCGGGAATCGTCCAGGCCGTTGAAAAGGCCGGTTATGGCGCGATTCCCAAAGCCTCCGCACAAAACAAGAGCCGAACGACCACACCGGCAGCAAAACCGGAGGTCAGTACGGCACAGGCAGAATACAAGCAGATGAAACAGCGGCTGCTGCTTTCTGCACTTTTTACGATCCCGCTGTTTTATATTTCTATGGGTCACATGATGGGGTGGCCGCTCCCCAGCTCCTTGCTGGGGATGGAAAATGCAATCAGCTTTGCATTTACCCAATTCCTGCTGCTGATCCCGGTGGTGTTTATCAACTTCAAATATTACCGGATGGGATTCAAGACCCTGTTCCACGGCTCGCCTAACATGGATTCGCTGATTGCGATAGGCTCCAGCGCCGCAATCGTTTATGGCATTTACGCCGTTTACAAAATCGGCATCGGATTCGGTCATGGGGATATGGCTACGGTTCACAGCTTTATGATGGATTTGTATTTTGAATCCGCAGGCATGATCCTGACCCTTATCACCTTGGGCAAAACCCTGGAGGCCCGCGCAAAGGGTAAGACTTCGGACGCAATCACAAAGCTGATGAATCTGGCTCCCAAAACGGCTACCGTGGAGCGGGACGGAAAAGAGCTTCAGGTGCCGGTGGAAGAAGTGCAGTTGGGCGAAACCCTGATTGTCAAGGCCGGTGAATCTGTGCCGGTAGATGGTATTGTCATAGAGGGCTTTTCCTCCGTTGATGAATCTGCCCTGACCGGCGAGAGCATCCCCGTGGAGAAGCATATCGGGGACAAAGTGATCGGTGCGACCACAAGTAAGTCCGGCTATTTCAAGATGCAGGCCACCAAGGTGGGCGATGATACCACGCTGGCACAGATTGTCCGGCTGGTGGATGAAGCGACCAGCTCCAAGGCCCCTATTGCGAAACTGGCTGATAAGGTCAGCGGCGTGTTTGTGCCGGTAGTTATCAGCATCGCGCTGATCGCGGTTGTTGTCTGGCTGCTGTTGGGATATGGCTTTGAATTTGCCCTGTCTATCGGCATTTCCGTTCTGGTCATTTCCTGCCCCTGTGCGCTGGGCCTTGCAACGCCTACGGCCATTATGGTCGGAACCGGAAAGGGCGCAAGCAACGGTATCCTGATTAAATCGGCGGAGGCCCTGGAAACGGCCCATAGCATTGATACGGTTGTGCTGGATAAGACCGGCACAATTACTCAGGGTACGCCCGTAGTGACAAATATGCTCTGCAAAGAGGGCGTTCCACAAAAGGAGCTGCTGCAAATCGCCGCTTCGCTAGAAAAAATGTCCGAGCATCCGCTGGCGGACGCGATTGTGGCGGAGGCCGAAAAAGCAGACCTTTCCTTCCTTCCGGTGGACGGTTTCAAGCAGATTCCCGGTCAGGGCCTTGTGGGGCAGATTGGAAACGAAACGTGCCTTGCCGGAAACCGCCGACTGATGGCAGCAAATGGCATCAATGGCGACGCACTCCTTCAGTTGGGTGAGAAAATGGCCGTTGACGGGAAAACACCTCTGTTCTTTGCCCGTGGTGGTCAGTTTATTGGTGTTATTGCCGTGGCGGATGTAGTCAAGCCCACCAGCAAGCAGGCCATAGCGGAATTGACCGGCATGGGCATTGAGGTGGTCATGCTGACCGGCGACAATGCAAAGACCGCAGAAGCGATTCGGCGTCAGGTCGGCGTGGATCGTGTTGTGGCAGAGGTATTCCCCCAGGATAAGGAGAAGGAGATCCGCCGTTTGCAGAGCGCCGGGAAGAAAGTGGCGATGGTCGGTGACGGTATCAACGATGCTCCGGCCCTTGCCAGAGCGGACGTTGGTATCGCTATCGGAGCCGGAACGGATGTGGCGATTGAGTCAGCGGATATTGTTTTGATGAAAAGCGATCTGCTGGATGTGTCTACGGCAATCCAGCTTAGTAAGGCGGTTATCCGCAACATCAAGCAAAATCTGTTTTGGGCGTTTATCTACAACATCATCGGTATCCCGGTGGCGGCAGGCGTGTTCTATCTGCCCTTTGCGTTGAAGCTGAACCCCATGATCGGCGCTTTTGCTATGAGCTTTAGTTCGGTATTCGTGGTATCCAATGCCCTGCGTCTGCGGTGGTTCAAGGCGAAGCATCAGGCCAATACAGAACTGGATTCAGACCCTATGTACGAACAGACAACAGTAAAAGAAGAACGAAAAGGAGCAATTCACATGGAAAAAGTATTGAACATCGAAGGTATGGTTTGCGGAATGTGTGTGAAACACGTTGATAAGGCGCTGCGGGACATCCAGGGCATCAAGGATGTGGCCGTTCACCTGGAGAGCAAGTCGGCCCAGGTGCAGCTTGACCAGGATGTGCCGGATGCTGTGTTGAAAGCTGCTATCGAGGACGCTGGCTATCAGCTCGTCAGTATCCAGTAACGGGCCGTTTATGAAGGCCAAGAAAGGCGATATTGTTCACAAGTTAAAAATCGCCAGAGGACAAATTGACGGTATCCTGCAAATGGTTGAGGAAAATCGCTATTGCGTGGATATTTCCAATCAGCTTCTTGCTACACAGGCGTTATTAAAAAGCGCCAATCAGCAGATTTTGCAAGCCCATATACGAAGCTGCGTCCGGGAGGCCCTGCAAACGGACGCCGTAAATCCAAAACTTGAGGAAGCCCTGAAACTACTGGAAAAAATGATACAGTAACAACGGGAGCGGAAAGGGCCTTATGTCCTTTCCGCTCCTAAATTCGTTTCAGATTGGATTGTAAATCCTGCGGTTGGGAGCGTACAAAGAAGCCCGGATTTTATATACTTTAAGTGGTTAGTTAGATATGGCTAATCCAGCAAGGCACGTCACTGGCGCGCTTTGCTGGATACCTCGAAATTAAAATAGACCAGGAGGAATAGAGTGATGAAACAGGCACTTGACACAAGAACAAAGCTCTTAACAAAAAGCCCCTGGCCGCTGATGATTGAACTTAGCATCCCTGCGGTTCTTGGCATGGTGGTCGTTGGGCTTTATAACATGATGGATTCCATCTTTGTCGGCCAGATGGTCGGTGACGTGCAGATGGGAGCCATATCGGTATCCTATCCCTTGACGCTTATCAATGCCGGTTCAGCGGCCATGCTGGGCGTGGGTTCTGCATCGGTACTGTCCCGCGCTATCGGCAAGAAGGATGAAAACACAATTAAGAAGATCATGGGCAACCTGGTTGCTATGGTTCTTCTGCTGTCCGTTATCTATACAGTGGTAGGCATGGTGTTCACCCGCCAGCTTTTGTCCCTGACCGGAGCCAGCGACAACATTTTGAATTATGCGGAAAAATATCTACGGATTATCTTTGCCGGTTCCTTGTTTGTAAACTTTTTTCAAAGTGCAAACATGGTCATTCGCGGAGAAGGCCAGCTTAAAAAGGCAATGACGATTATTGCCAGCGGCGCTATTTTGAATATCATTCTTGACCCTATTTTTATCAGTATCCTGAATCCCTACGGTATGGGCATTGAGGCGGCTGCTTATGCAACGATTTTCTCCCAGTTTGTCCAGGCTGCAATTACGCTGTGGTATTTCAAGAAAAAAAGTCCTCATGTGAAGATTGGGCGCATCCGCATTGACGGAGAACTGCTTCCCCAGGTTCTTTCTGTCGGGGTATCTGCTCTGTTGATGCAGATTCTGACCTTGGTACAGCAGACAGTGATCTATCGTGTGGCATCGAACTATGGCGGGGAAACTTCACAGCTTCTTTTAGGTGCGGCGCTCCGCTTCTGGAATTTCTCTTTCGTTCCTCTGTGGGGGATCAGTCAGGGATTCCAGCCTGCCGCCGGTACAAACTATGGTGCAAAGGACTATGACCGGGTAAAGACGCTGACCAGGGTTTTTATTACTGCTGCAACGCTGCTGTCGCTGGTGTTCTATATTCCTGCCGAGCTGTTTCCAGAGAAGATTTTATCCATGTTCCTGACAACGCCGGGTATCGCGGCATCGGGTGCAACCAACTTCCGTATCATGTTCAGCACTTATGTCCTGCAAGGCAGCTTTATGATTGCCGTAACCCTGTTCCAGTCTTTGGGCAAGGCGAAAAAGGCAACTTGGCTGGTGCTGTTCCGCCAGATTATTCTGTTTATTCCTCTCTGCGTGGTTCTTCCGATGATCGGCGGCATGGGTATTCGTGGCGTATGGCTGGCGATTGCTCTGACAGATGCAATTCTGGTGGTTATTACCGTTTCTATGATGCTTTATGAGTTTGGCAAGCTGCCGGAGACTTCTTCCGTAAATCGGTGAGGAGGGAGCGTTCATGTATCTTTGCGATGGAAAAATAGGAAATGAATATAAAGTTGAGGATATTGATCTGCCTGTCAATATAGAAAAGCGTTTGGAGGCCCTTGGGATGACCCGTGGAACCTCTATCGCTGTTCTGAACAGCAAAAGTCGGGGTGTCCTGATTGTGAAAGTCAGGGGAACACGCTTTGCACTTGGGCGCAATATCACAAAGAATATTTTAGTGGGGTAAATTCCGATGAGAGAAAATTTGACTATCGGCTTCATCGGAAATCCGAACTGCGGAAAGACAACACTTTTCAATGCTTACACCGGTGCAAATCTGAAAGTGGCAAACTGGCCAGGTGTAACCGTTGAGAAAGTAGAGGGTGCCATTAAAGACCATGATCTGAATATTCGACTGGTCGATCTTCCTGGCACTTACAGCCTGACCTCCTACACAATGGAAGAACAGGTATCCAGACAGTTTATACTAAGCGATGAAGTCGATGTGATTATTGATGTTGCGGACGCTTCCGCTCTGGAGCGAAACCTATACTTAACTTTGCAGCTTTTGGAGCTGGGCAAGCCGGTTGTGCTGGCGCTGAACATGATGGACATTGTGGAAAAGCGCGGCATGGAGATTGACACACACAGACTGCCGGAAATGCTGGGCATCCCGGTCATTCCAGTTTCAGCCAGAAAACGGACAGGACTGGATGTGCTGCTTCATGCAGCCGCGCACCATAAAGACTGTAAAGATCCGGAGTGTCTGATTCATCATCATAAATATACTCCAAAACACCGGCACGACCACCATTCAGAATACGCAATGGTTTACAGTGATGCTATTGAGGACAAGATTGATCTTATCATGGCAGAGCTGAAGCGGAAATATCCGAACCTGTCCAATTACCGCTGGCACGCCATTAAGCTGCTGGAGCAGGATAAGGAAATCTCTGCACGTTATCCGGTCAATATGCCGGATGTGATCGACCGGAACTATGAATCCGACATTATCAATGAGAAGTATGATTTTATCGAGGAAATCATCAGGGAGGTTCTGGTCAATAAGGACCGTCAAGATGCTTTGACGGAAAAGGTAGACCGTGTATTGACGCATAAGTTTTGGAGCATCCCGATTTTCCTCGTTGTCATGGCGGCGGTGTTCTTCCTGACCTTTACCATTGGCGATTGGCTGAAAGGATTCCTGGAATTAGGAATTGAGAGCCTGTCGGCATTGATAAGCGATGGACTGATTGCTGTCGGGGTCAATGAAGTGCTGCGCTCCCTGCTGGTAGACGGCATCATCGCCGGTGTGGGCGGTATCCTGACTTTCCTGCCGAACATTTTCATTCTGTTTCTGGCATTGGCTTTTCTGGAGGACAGCGGATACATGGCCCGTGTTGCGTATGTCATGGAAGGGATTATGAGCAAGCTGGGACTTTCCGGACGGGCATTTATCCCCATGATTTTGGGATTTGGCTGCACTGTTCCGGCAATCATGGCTTCACGGTCTTTGGAAAACCGGCGTGACCGTTTTAAGGTCATGTTGATTACGCCCTTTATGAGTTGCAGCGCCCGTCTACCAATCTACATCTTGTTTGCCGAGATGTTCTTTCAGGAACGCGCCATGCTCGTGGCCTATTCCATGTACCTGATCGGCCTGGTGGTCGCTATCCTGGTAGCGGCGATCATCCATTTGATTGACCGGAGAAAATCGGAAAATTATCTGCTGATTGAGCTGCCGGAATATAAGGCCCCCAGCGCCAGAACTGTGGCAATCTATGTATGGGAAAAGGTAAAGGACTACCTTACCAAGGCAGGTACTACTATCTTTGTAGCATCTATCCTCATGTGGGTGATCCTGAACTTTGGGCCGCATGGCTATACTACGGAAATGGCAGACAGCTTCGGGGCTATCCTGGGCCATTGGCTTGTACCGATCTTTGCACCGATTGGACTGGGATTCTGGCAGATAGCGGTTGCTCTGATAGCTGGCATCTCTGCAAAAGAGGTTGTGGTGTCCAGTTGTGCCGTTCTGTTTGGGATTCCCAATATCAACTCCGGCGCGGGAATGGATACATTGGTCGGCATCCTGGGTGCAGCCGGTTTTGGACAGCTCAATGCGTTTTGCCTGATGATTTTCTGCCTGCTTTACGTTCCCTGTGCAGCGGCCCTGGCTACAATTCGCAAGGAATCCGGCAGTACAAGGTGGATGCTGTTCTCGGCCCTGTTCCAGTTGGTTGTGGCCTGGGCTGTTACTTTTGTGGTTTATCGTGTTGGACTTTTGCTGTGAGGTATGAATATGACGTTTGGAAAAGTGCTTCGTTCAGCGGCCATTTTATCAGTGGTCGCATTTGGACTTTGGATTTTGAAAAGAGGATCGGAGACCCAAAGCTAATAAGTTGTGAGTTTCCAGTCAGAAAGGAGTTTTAGATGCTTGTTACTGGTATAATCCTTATCGGGATTGTTTTCTATGCAATATGGGCTGTGCGAAAAATCCATAAGAACCGCAAAAATGGTTCTTGTTGTAGCGGCAGTTGTTCCGGTTGTGTAGGAAAGGAATATTGCAGCAAATAAAATCCCACATATAGCCGATGTTTTCCGTTTTGGAGGGCATCGGCTTTTTCGTATATTTGCACATTCGGCAGGGCTGCACTATAATAGAATTTGCTTTCTGATTGGATTGCACATCCTGCCGATTGGAGCGGTATAAAATGAGAAAAAACTATATAATAAAAGACGCCAGGAGAATCCTGGCAGAACAAATACGAGATAACGGAATGAATACTATGAACAAAAACCCTATCACCAATGCTACGGGGTTATCTGCGATTATTCCAAAAGATAATGACGGATATTGCACCGTCTATAAAATGGACTGTGAGGATGGCCTGGGGCTTATGACAGTCTATCAGGTTTATCCCGGTATCCAGCTTATTTACAATGATTTTGAAGCAACGAGTTGTTATTGGGACGGAACCATTGATAAGAATGTGCTGGAGATCAATCATTGCCGGGAAGGGCGTGAAGGGAGCGTATTGCAAAGCGGTTCCTGCCTGTACCTCGGAGAAGGGGATCTTTCCATTCATACAATGGATAACTGTGCTTCTGAAATGGCCTTTCCTTTGAGACATTATCGCGGAATCTCAGTAGTGCTTGATCTGGAGCTGGTTTCTCAAAATCCGCCTGGAATCCTCGCCGAGAGCGGTATTGGTATTGCAGATTTCAAAAACAAATTTTGTGCCGATGGCTCATGCTTTGTCATGCGGGCCAAGGATGAGATTGAGCATATCTTTTCTGAACTGTATTCCGTACCGGATCGCCTGCAAAAGCCATACTTCATGCTGAAGGTGCAGGAGCTTCTCTTATTCTTGTGTATGGTGGATGTAAATAAAGAAAAGCAGCGAGAGTTATATACTTCTCCCCAGGTGGAGATTGTACGGGACATTCACAAGCGGCTTATCTCCAACTTGCAGGAACGGCCAACGATTGAGGAACTTTCCAAAGAGTATCTTATCAATACGGCAACCTTAAAGGATACGTTCAAGGGAGTTTATGGACAGCCCATTGGAACCTATATGAAAGTGTACCGCATGAAACAGGCCGCTGCTCTGCTTCGTCAGACGCAGGCAACCATAGCAGAAATTGCCAGCCAGGTTGGATATGAGAATCAGAGTAAATTTGCAACAGCATTTCGAGATGTCATGAAGATTGCACCGGCTGAATACCGGAAACAAAATAGTGGCGATTGATTGGGCTAGGAAAATTTACGTCTACTGCCGGAGGCAAAATAAAACCAGCAGAAACAAATTGCATTTTGCCCTGCTGGTTTTATTCATAATTTTGCGGATCGGAGGATTTGTAACGTCGGCTGATAAACTGCTCCGCCATACAATCCAGTGTTTTCAAGATAATCTGCCGCTCATCCTCGGTACAGGCCAGAAACTTTCCCATGAAATGCTGTACTTGCTTTTCCTGTTCCGAAGCGTCAGGATAAAACAGCTCATTAGCAGAAATGCCTAATCGCTTGATAAAGGATGCCAGTACATCGTAAGACGGATTTTTCCTGCCCTTTTCAATGTCCTGGAGATGACGAAGCCCTCTGCCGGTTTGATCCGCAAGCTCCTGTTGGGTCAGTCCACATTCTTCTCTTGCATCTCTGAGGCACTGTCCCAAATACACAAATACATCTTCCGGCATGATTGCTCACCTCTATTACATTCTATCGTGCGTAAGAGGAAGTTACCATCACCCAATCACGCGTATTGATATGTGTTTATCATGCACCTTTGAAAGATAAAATATACATAAAAGCCCTGACGGGAGGCCAATAAAAAAAACGGCCTTTCACGGCAGGGCATATTTCCATTACCGCCCGTGACTGCCGTTTGAGGAGTCTACGATGGGCGGTTATTTATTTCAGCAGAATTATGGTTTTCAGGTAGGTGATTACCTAAAAAAATCAATGACCTACCAAAGAGAAATTATACACACGGACACGCGCAATCAAGCGTAAATAATCCGCACAATCGTACAATATATCATACAAAATGCGTCAGACAGCTATTAAGGCCGTCTGACGTTTTTCTTTGTCGATTTTACGGGAATTTTCCCGAACATCCCCGGTGTCGCTCTCCGCCATAGCCATTTCGGTTGCCCTTTGTCCCTAACAACTGAAATGGAGGAAATTATGACCAAGATCAATCTGCGGGAGCAGTATCCCGATTTTTATAAGACCGATTACATTATTGAGGTTCCTGATGAAGTAGCCGCTGTTATGAAAGAGCATGACCGCCTGGAGGCCGCATACCGCCGCCGTACATATTACCACAAGGCGCATTATTCTCTGGATCGCGGAGACGGAATTGAGTATGATGCCCTTTTCGTTTCCATGACCCCTTGTGAGCTGTATGAGCGCAAAGTGACGATGGAGCAGCTTCACGCTGCGATTGCCGCTCTGCCGGACAAGCAGGCCAAGCGCATCTATGCTTACTACTTCCTGGGACTGACAGAATCAGCGATTGCCAAGAGCGAAGGAGTCAGCGTTGCATCGGTCAGCGAATCTATCCAGCGCGGCCTTCGGAACATGGAGACTTTCCTTAAAAATCGTCTGTAACGCCCCTGAAAGAAAGGCTCAAAGCCTCACGGTTATTAGAAGGACACGCTATCCTCGTGACCTCAAGATCTTTGAAAACTGAATAGACAGCACAACAGGTACATAACTCATGTACGAGCGAATGTGAAACGCCGCGAAGATGGAGCAGTCAGGGAGGTGATGAAAGAACTGCTTCGGAGCGATCTACGATTTCATAAAACGGATTGTGGCAGATCCGGCGCGATGACTGCATGGGGGCTTAAAGATACTTCCTCACGGCCCGCCAAAGACTTGGGGGGAACCCTGTGGCACACGATACGAACGATGCTGCGGAGTTATGACAGCCGCGCCAGCGGAGACCTGTTGTGTTCCCATCGTCAGGGGGCGTGGCAAATATGACGAGTAATCCGAACAGAATAACAGTAGCCGCACCAGGTTTTTATCCGAAGATTTCTATCAGACTGGTGCGGCTGTTTAAGTATTAAGATATTAAGGAGGCGAGAGTGATGTTTGAAAAATTCCATCGAGGTGACATATATTCGGCTGATTTAAGCCCTGGTATCGGCTCTGAACAAAGTGGCTCTCGTCCTGTACTTATTCTTCAAAACAATGTGGGAAATTGTTTCAGTCCTACGATTATTATTGCAGCAATTACCAGTGTAAGCAAAAAAAGCAGAAAGTTCCCCACGCATTACCACTTAAATGACAGATGCGGTTTGGTGAAACCATCTGTTGTTATGCTGGAACAGATCAGAACAATCGACAAGTCGAGGTTAAAAAACTATATTGGTCATCTAAACAAGGATGACATGGAAAACATAAACAAGACGCTCTTGTGCAGTCTGGGGATTACGTAAAGGTGCCGAAAGGCCGTATCATTTTCAGGCTGTGCAAGTAGAGTTATAATTTCGTTAGGAATTGCGGAGGTGATTCTGAATGGAGAATATCCAGAATAAAAGTGCATTGATTCCTTCAGATGAAATCCGGTCAGAAGAACTTCTGGCGGAACAAAAATTTGAAGCGTTTATCACTTCGCTGGCACATATCATCGAGAAATATGGTATGAGAGTGCTGGGCGAGGTTGACGGAGCTGCGTGAGAATCGCAGCTTTACATAGGATATTTTCCAAAAGTAAATTTTGGAGGTATGAATTATGAACCGATATGGAAAACGCTGTGTTTTGTATCCGAGGGTCAGCACAGAGATGCAAGTGGACGGATACAGCCTGGAAGGTCAAAAAAATATGCTGACACGATTTGCGGATCGTGAGGAAATGATCGTTGTTGATACTTATGAAGATGCCGGTAAATCCGGTAAATCCATTGAGGGACGGCCTGCCTTTCAAAAAATGCTCAGAGATATTGAGGATGGCTTGGACATTGACTATATTTTAGTGTATAAGCTGTCACGGTTTGGCCGTAATGCAGCAGATATACTTAACTCTTTGGAGTTGGTTCAATCTTATGGTGTAAATCTGATTTGCATAGAAGAAGGGATTGATTCCTCTCAGACAAGCGGAAAACTTTTGATTTCTGTACTATCTGCTGTGGCTGAGATTGAGCGTGAGAATATTATCGAGCAGACGATGAACGGGCGGCGCGAAAAGGCACGGCAAGGTGGATGGAATGGTGGCTTTGCTCCCTACGGGTATACACTGGAAGATAACAAGCTGATGATTGAAGAAACAGAGGCTGTGGCAATACGGAAGATTTTTGAATTATATACTTCATCGGAAATCGGTTTGGGTGGTATTGCGAATCAGTTGAACTTACAAGGTATACGGAAAATTCCGAGGCAGAATGGCACATTAGAGGATTGGACAGGACATTTTATTAAACTGATATTGGATAACCCGGTTTATTGCGGTAAAATTGCCTATGGACGGAGAACGAAGGAAAAAGTCAAAGGCACAAAAAACGATTACCAGATGAAAAGAAATGACGATTACATTCTGACAGAGGGACAGCATAAAGGAATCGTTAGTGAGGAGGTATGGGAAAAGGCTCATGCCAAGCGTCTTAGAACCGGAGTAAAGCAACCGTCAAAAATTGGGCGGGATCGAGTTCATTTGTTATCAGGTCTGCTGAAATGCCCGGTTTGTGGAAGTCCCATGTATACGAATAAACACGCATGGACAAATAAAGATGGCACTTACAAAGAAATTTACTATTATGTATGTAGTCGGAATAGGATGGTCCGGGGTAAGCATTGTGAATATAAGGCGATGCTGAAAAAGACCGATATTGAACCGATGGTCATTGAGGCAATTCGTGAGATCGTAAGGAATGAGGAATATGCCCAAGCCATTAAAAAACGGATTGGCGTTCAGATTGACACGAAAGCAGTGGATAAAGAACTGGAGGGCTATCAGGCAAAGCTGAAGGAAGTTGATCTGAATAAAACAAGATTGGAACGGGAAATTGACAGTCTCCCTGCTGATGCAAAATATCGGGAACGAAAGCTCCATGATATGACCTTGCGGTTAGATTCCCTATATGATGTCATTGTTGAGCTGGAGGAAAAAATCGAAGATGCCAGACTTCGGCGAGATGCAATTAAGCAGCAGGCAATTACTCTTGAGAATATTTACAAAATCATGGTGAATTTCGACTGCGTTTATAATATAATAAATGACGAAGAAAAGAGAAATGTGGTCACAGCCTTGATTAAGGAAATTGAAATTTACAGGAATGACGAGTCTGAATATCCGCTAAAGCGGATTGGTCTGAATTTTCCGGTGTTCAAGGATGGCGGGGAAGTTACGGAGCTTTTGTGGGACAAAGGGAATACCGTTGAGACGGTATGTCTCTTGAACAACCGAAAACCAGATACCACGGTAAAACTCAGCGTGGATATGGATGAGTACTACCGTATTAAAGATGTTAAAGAGCCTAAATAAAACCGAATAATACACTGAATTAAAGCAAGATAGAAGCTGTTGACGCGTTAGAAGGATAACGTGTCAGCGGCTTTTTTTAAATCTGAAAATCTATTAGTCAAATCTGAAAGGAGTCAATTCTATGGCAAAGAAAAATGTAAGAAATATGAAGGTTTGTGGCAGAGCAGAGTGCATGCTGTTATGGAAAGAAAGCATGAGAGGGGGAGAGAGTATGGCAAGGATTATTATGAGAGGATCATTTAAAGGGGGGAGTTGGCAAAACTGCCAGCTCCTGGAATCTGGCTTATTCACTGACCGAGATGGGAAAAAGGATTCTGGCTGTTGATTTTGACAGCCAGCCAAATCTGACAACTTGCTTCGGAATTGAAAATCCTGTGGCTGGACCGGCTGATTCCGAAGTTTAAAGATGCTGTGGATAAGGGGACGCTGGCAATGGTAGCTGCTGTGGATCTATTTTATCTGAATGTGAAGATGCAGAAGCTGATCCAGCAGGTGGCAGAGGCTGAGGGAAAGAAACTGAAACCGAATCAGGCAGTGAAACTGCGAAAGATGGGAAAAGAGATTACGAAAAAGGCGATTGAGTGTGTCCTGGCAGGGGAAGAACAGAAGAAGCCGCAGAGTGTGTCTGTGAAGTTGCCACTGGAATTGTATGAGAGGTATTTTGGGCAGATGGATGCCGGAGCAGTGCAGGAGATCATGGAGAAGGCACTGGAAGGGTATTTTGGAAAGAAGGCAGCAGGTGCTTAGCAGGAAAGATCTTGAATGTCTGGCTCCGGAGTATTTTGAGATTATTTATATGGATGACCGGGATGTGACCATCATGTCCCGGAATACCAGACATATGTGGCATATACATAATCCGAAATATCCGTTGATGGGATCATGTATTATATTTCATAAACATAAGGTGTCCCATCCGTATCATCAGCATGGTCGCAGTAATATGCTGCGGCAGGCTGTGCGGAGCATTAAGAGACATGATAAGTGGCAGATTGGTGGGAGAAAATAGTTGCCCTTAATTTGACCTGATTTTAGGTTGATATTTTAATGAATATAGTTTAATATAGACCTGTAATTTGACAAATCAGGAGAGATAACATGGATAAAAAATTGGTATTTTTAGATTCTGTTTTGCTTCAACAAGATATGAGAATTAGGTTACCAAAATCGGTTTTGGTTAATATTGATGGCAAGGCAGGAGAAACACGATTAGATGTATATTTTGATGCAATTACAAAAGAGATTATTTTGAGAAATTCTGATAATCAAAATAATAAAGAGAGTAAAACAAAAAACAAGGTTAAAGGAGAGTAACAATGCCATATACACATGTTGATTGTTTTAGTGGTCCAGGTGGCTTTTGCACTGGTTTGCATGCAGCAGGATTTGAAACAAAAGTTGCGATTGAATATATAAAAAGTTGTGTAGATACATATTCGGCAAATCATCCAGAGGTACATGTTATTCATTCAGATATTCGAGAGGTAACTGCTGATCAGATACTACCTTATATTCCAAAAGAGGGAATTGATTTAGTAACGTCTGGAATGCCGTGTGAAACTTTTTCTACCGCGGGTAATTCATCAAGAGCTGCGTATGATGATCGTCAATTTCTATTTAGAGAGGGAATTAGAATCGCACAAATTGTTAATGCAAAAATGATACTGTTTGAAAATGTTCCCAATATACAAAATAAAAGGATTGCAAAGGATTCAAAAGAACTGGTCATAGATTATTTAAAGAAGGAATTAGAAGAAGCCGGGTATGGAAACTTTAAAGAATTTGTCTTGGATGCAAGCAAATATGGGGTACCTCAAAAGAGAAAAAGATTTTTTATTTTAGCAAGTAAAGATTCTCAAATTGATGTAAGCCAGACTCCGGTAGAGACGACACCGGATAAAGAAGTAACTGTGAAGGATGCATTTATTGATATACCAGAAGTTATAGCAAATACATGGACAGAGAATCCGAACTATTTGAAAGAAGAATCTGAATATACACGGTTAATGAAAAATGACTCTTTTTGGAAAAGAATTACAAAAGAAAAGAAATTACTTAATCATCTTCCAATGAACCATAGAAAAAATATATTAGAAAGATTTACGATTTTACAACAAGGCGAAGGATTAAAGGGATTGTTTGAAAGATTAACAGCAGAAGAGTTGGCAGAATATCAATCAAGAAAGGTTATTCCTAAAACAATTTATGTGAAAAGAAATTACCGCTTAAAATGGGATGAGGCTTCACCTACAGTAACGAGTCATTGCTTAGATGAATTTGTTCATCCTGTACAGCCAAGGGCATTAACAGTTCGGGAATGTGCCCGCTTACAATCGTTTCCAGATTCATATGATTTCGTAGGTGGAAAATATTTAACTGCACATGATAACAGAGAAGAACAGGATAAATACGAACAGATTGGTGATGCGGTTCCACCGTTATTGGCATATGCTTGGGGAATCAAAATAAAAGAATTATTAAATTAACGGAAATTAAAGGCAGGCAAAAAGGCCTGCTTTTAATTAGTCTAGCAAATCTTCCCATTCAAAAAAGAACTCACCAAATTTTTTTACATGGATTCGTGGAAAAGAATCATTTAGTTGATCATAACGATTAGGAACATCTAAGTAATAGGCTCGCTTGATTTGTGCAATAAATAATTGATAATTAATCCATTGATTTGGAACGCATACATCATCTACTTTCCACTTGGAATGATCTTTGTTTTCTGAGTTCATTTTTGCCTCGGATATACATGTGAGTAATCCTAAAAATCTTCCAGCACCATACGCACCATCGAGGATACGCTGTTGAGCCCATACTTCTACACAACGTTCACGGGTAGAAGTTTTCACAGGAACATCAAATTTAGGCATATTAGGACCAAGATTGAAAATAAAATCGGTAGGAATCTTGATGCTGGTAGAATCAAGTTCACAGGCATATTGCGTACTGCTTGGAGCTACATTTAAATGCCGAGAATAGATATGACCTATTAATTTTTCAAAATAGGTACCACAAATTTTCTGGGAATTTGACGCAATTAAATCAGTAGAACAACAAAATTCCATTGATATAGTATATAATGCAGAAGTTATGTCATTAGCAGACTGATTTTTAATTGTATTGTTTTTTAGATTATGTAAAAACCAGTCTGCTTTGGTCATGGTCAAGTCTTCTTGATTCCTAACTGGATTACCAGAAAAATCAGTAGCAGGTTGATAACCATCTTCAAAAAGCGCTTGATTTACAGGACGAGAATGTTTTTTATCATCTGAAAAATAGAAGTAAGTTTTGCCGATAGTTCCATTACCTGGATTAAGATTATGCTTTTGTTTGGATTTTAATTCATTTTGGCATTTATTGTGAATGTTTATTATTATATCAGTAACTGCAGATGCAAGGGGATTTTGATTAAAAGACTCCTTTAATAAATTATATTCATTTAGTATGGGATGCTTTGTTTTTGCCATGTTCTTCCTCCGATTATTCAATGGATTTTTTCAGTAGTAAGTATGGATCAATTTTTAGGGCAGATGCAATTTTTGCGATATTATCTATAGATATGTTTCGCTGTTCTCTTTCGATGGAACTGATATATGTTCGGTGTAGACCAGAGAGTTCGGCTAACTTTTCCTGTGAAAGATTTTGCTGTAGACGATATTTTCTTACATTGATAGCGAATATGTGTAGTAACGACATAGTGTAACCTCCAACAAATTCTTAATTTATATTATGACAAAAAGAATACAATAAGTCTACATACAATACGTCACCTGCTTGTTGTACATAAGTAGAAAATTGCTTTGAAATATGGTATATTATGAATTATATAATTGATTTTGGAGGGACATATTATTGAGCGAAATTAATATCTCTGCAGATTTTCAGAAGTTTTGTAATTCACTTAGAATGTCAGATAATACAGTATCAAATGTGCGTAATAGATATCATATGATTACTAAAAGGATTAATCAGGACTTTTGGAATAGTGATTCAATTGTTTCCCACAGCTGGTATGTAGGTTCGTACGGACGGGGAACCAGTATTTACACTAGTGATATTGATATAGTAGTGGAAATTCCATGGACAGAATATGAAAGATATGACAATTATTTATATAATGGACAATCCTCTCTTCTTGCAACATTGAGAAATAGCTTATTAAAAACTTATAGTTCATCAAAAGTTAGTGCAGATGGACAAGTGGTTGATATTATGTTTTCAGATGGAATTAAGTTTGAAGTAGTTCCGGCATTCAGATATTCTGATGGAGCAGGATTTTGTTACCCGGATACCAATAACGGAGGATTCTGGAAAAGCATGGATCCAGGAATGGAAATTGGAGTATTTAACTATAGAAATAATGAAACCAATAAAAATTTGAAAAAATTATGTAGAATGGCCAGAGCATGGAAAGAAAACAAGACGGTTCTAATGAGTGGAATTTTGATTGATTCCATGGCTTATAATTTTATGCTTTCATATCAATATGCAAAAGAGCCGTTTATTTATTATGATTGGATTTCTAGAGATTTTTTCAAATATGTGTATGATAATTCAGATAAAAGATATTGGGATAAGCCAGGGGGGACAGGAACAGTAGAGCGCAAATATTATATAAAAGATGATGCTAAATTTGCTTATGATAAAGCATGTGAAGCGATAGAAGATGGTGAAAAAGGTTTCAGTTTCTGCTGGCATAATGAATGGAGGGAAATATATGGTTCAAGATTTCCAAACGCATAAGGAAAAACTTTATCAGCAACTTAAGGAACAATATGGAAAAGTAGTTTATACATATACGGCACATCTTAAAAATGCAGGATTTCTACAGAGAGATTGCAACAGATTTAAATGGGTACAAATCATTTTGTCTGCCATATCAACAGGGGGATTTGTGGCAACTGTCATTATGGATGAGGCAAAAGTCGCCTGGGTCGGGGGAATTGTATCTACGGCGTTGCTTGTTGTGAATGGTTATTTAAAAAGTAAAGACTTTGCAGCAGAAGAACAGAAACACATTGATGTTGCTAATAGCCTATGGTCAATAAAGGAAGATTATATTTCCGCATTAACAGACTTTGACGCATTATCTGAGAACGAAATAATGGAAAAAAGGGAACTGCTTAAGGATCGGACTGCCAAAGTATATGAGAATGCAATTCAAACGGATAAAAGAAGTTACGCGGCAGCGCAGCAAGCTTTACAAAAGGAAGAGGAACAATTCTTTCATGAAGAGGAGTTGGTTAATATTTTACCACAGCATTTGCGCCAATGATTTTAGTTGCCTTAGAAGTCTATAAAGATAAATTATGCTAATGGTAAAGGATTTGAAAATATTCATTAACAAATAGGGGTTATGGATATTGAAATTCCAGCTACAAACAAGCAACTTCTTATAGTGGATAAATGGAAGAAATCATCAACAATTAAAATGCAGTCCATAGAATCAGCAGGATATGAATGTGAAGTAAATCCAACACATGTAACATTTACTGCTAAAAGCACAGGAATGCCCTAATGGAAGGTCATCATGCCTTGCCGATGAAATGTCAGGATAGATTTAAAAGTAGTTTTGACATTTATGCCAATATAGTTTGTTTATGTCCAACATGCTTGATTGCCTTTTCTTTACTACCCGAGTCAGTATACTTATAAATATGGACCGGCAGTCCTGTAATGGACTCCGAAAGAATTCTGACACAGGCGTAGACTGCAGTCATCTGCATGGCACTTCGTTCGTTGACGGCTTTGCCAGAGTTGCTTCCACCGAAGAGAAAGCGATAGGCACTGCCATTGGTACTGTTGGTGGGCTTGTCTCTGGAATGAAATAGACCCGATAAAAATCCCATAAATATTCCTTTCTGCCTTAAGAGGCGTATTAAATTCAAAGTTTCGTCACAAAATAATTTATGCAAATGCTTGCAATTGCAAGCAAAAATAAATGTAATAAAGAAAAAGGAGGCGATACTATGGCAAATACATCCGCTGTTTATGCAAGAATAGATACTAATCTCAAGGATAATGCCGAGAGCATTCTTTCTCAGCTTGGCATTTCTCCATCCAGTGCAATTCAGATGTTTTATAGCCAGATCGTACTGAAAAAAGGTATGCCGTTTGAATTGAAACTTCCTTCTTCTAAGCCATTAGCTGTTGGTGCAATGACCAGAGAAGAACTTGATGCAGAACTCCAGAAGGGTGTTGATTCCATCAAAGCAGGAAAGGTATATTCTGCAGATGAAGTCGACGCGGTACTGGCAAAGGAGTTTGGCATATGACGGATAGCTACAATGTCGGCTATTCTGTAGATGCACTTGGTGATTTACGTGAAATCTATTCGTATATTGCGAATGAACTTCTTGTTTCGGAGACAGCCGCAGCTCAGCTGGGGCGCATACGAAAGGAAGTTCGTTCATTGGATTTCATGCCAGCTCATTATACGTTAGTTGAATGGGAGCCTTGGCATTCGATGAAAATGCATCAGCTTGAATAAAACGTTTGCGGAAATAGCTGAACAGCTAAACACAATAGCGAAAACGCATTTTGAGGTATAAAGGAGGCGTTTCATTTGGCAAAGAAAAAAGATGAGATAACCATCCGCTCAAGCGCAGCGGAATACCTGACTTATGTTGCATCTATCGGTGATCAGCAGGACAGCATTGAGATGCGCTATGAGGATGAGAATATATGGCTGACACAGAAGATGATGGCCACATTGTATGACGTTGGTTTGCCAACGATAAATGAACATATTAAAAAGATTTATGCAGATAGTGAATTAGAAGAGTCTGCAACTATTCGGAATTTCCGAATAGTTCAAACCGAAGGTTCCCGTCAGGTGACTCGTGATACAAAGCATTATAATCTTCAAATGATTATTGCGGTTGGATTCAAGGTTAATAATGAGCGAGCTGTACAATTTCGCAAGTGGGCCAATGGCATCGTCAAGGACTATACCATCAAAGGCTGGGCCATGGACGATGAGCGTCTGAAAAACGGTGGTTCTGTGCTCACAGTAGAATACTTTGACCGCTTGCTTGAGCAGATTCGTGAGATCCGTTTGTCCGAGCGTAGGTTCTATCAGAAAATAACGGATATTTACGCCACAGCTCTTGATTATGACCGAACAGCAAAAACAACAAAGCAATTTTTTGCAAAAGTGCAGAACAAGATGCACTATGCAGTTCACGGTCATACGGCAGCAGAGCTGATTTATGAACGAGCCGATGCAGAGAAGCCACACATGGGATTAACCACTTGGGCAGCAGCGCCGGAAGGTAAGATCGTAAAAAGTGATGTGAGCGTTGCGAAGAATTATTTGAGTAAGCAGGAAATGCGTTCACTGGAGCGTATTGTATCTGCTTATCTGGATTTGGCAGAGGATCGTGCGGAACGTCATATTCCGATGACAATGGAGGACTGGGCAGAGCGTTTGGATTTATTTCTGATGGCAGATGACAGAGAAATTCTTCAGGATGCAGGCAAAATCACTGCTGAGATTGCAAAGGCAAAAGCTGAGACCGAATTTGAAAAATATCGTATCATTCAGGACAGACTATTTATGTCTGATTTTGATAAGTACATGCTGGAACTGGAAGAGAATGCGAAGAAGTAGCAGCATCGCCATTAAAATTTTCAGCTTATGAGAGCAGTATGACTATGGTGGAGATTGCAAAGCGTAATGATGTCAGCGAGCGGACGATTTATAGATATAAAGCGTATTATGATCAGATGAAGAAAAATAACGAATTAAAGGAACCTGATTTTACGGGAGAAAATGAATTTATGAACAAAGAAAAATAAGGTAGGATAAATTATACGACAGAGGACGGTTTGACGAAGGTTGAAACAACTTTTGAAGGAATATACAGATGAATTTTAACAAGAGAGAAGAGCAGTTTATGAACATTGGAACAGCAGCCAATGCCGTATTTCACATGCGGCAGGTAGAGGAAAAGGAATTAAAACGGGAAAAAATTGCATCATGGTATATTACAGTTCCGGGTATATCAGCGCAGGAAAAAGAGAAGCTTGAGAAGTCTCTGAAGTATAATGTCTGGAGCAGTCTGATTCGATTTGTGGTATTGTACTTTATTTTCTCCTGCATCTGGATCTTTGGAGTCGGGAGATATGATCCTTTTGAGAGCGTGACCGGTTATCGGTTGATAGGAAAGAGAACAGTCACAGCAGTTGTCCAGGAAGACGGCATGAGTGCGTCGGTTAAGGATCCCAATGAAGGGGAACATATCATCTATAATCTGACGGATCTCGGTATTGATCCGACGGGTTATACATATGGGGACAGGTTGAATACATACTGGTCAAGGGATGAGGAGAGTAATGTATATCGTCTGTTAACGGTGCTTCCGGAGAAAAAGGCATCTCACATTGAATATATTTATGGTGCATTTATGATAACAGGTTATCTGGGAATCATTGTGGTGGGACTTGCTATTTTTTTCATAAGGAGACGTATTTATACGGGATGGTTTCCACCTTTTTATTACAGAATGGAAAAATTCTGCTCAGATTATAAAGTGTATCAAAGGTATCCAGATTGCGATACAGTGGATGCATTTATTTCTTATGGAAATGATAACCCTTATGAATTTGCACGTCAGTTTGCGGCTACTCATCTGACGGTTGAGGAACGAAAGCAAAAGAGACGGACTATGGTGATTACTGTCGGTATAAGTATCCTGATCATGGCGGCTATAATTCTTGCAATAACTTTGATCGTCAGTGTACAGACGGCCATAGATAACAGGAATAATGAGGCGAGAACGGTGAAGGTTTTAGAGGAACTTCAGTCGGCAATCGATGGTGAGGTGGAGCCGTTGGGGGATCAGTCAGAATATTATAATTTTGCAGACATGGTAAATAGAGCAAAAGAATCATTTCCGGGTGAAACCGTCTATTATAAATTGGTGACAACGGATGAATATGTGAGTTTGATCATCACAACCGAGAAAAAGAAAAATGTTTATTTTGACAGGTACATGCCGGTAGATGGAAATGTCGGCGATGAAGATGTTGTCTATAAACTGGAAATTTCTATGGTATCGGATGCCATGCAGCCGGACGATATTTTGCATAATTATACGGGGATTCTGAAATAAAACAGTAATTCTGGGAAAGGGATATAAATGAGGATATTGATTACAGGAACAACAGGATTTGTTGGACATAAACTTAAGGCATGGTACACGGATGCAATCGCTGCACCATCTCTTCGGAATGCAACGCAGGACATGGTCAAGAAAATAGTGGAAGAAAGTGAAGCAGATGTGGTTATCCATACGGCAGCAATCTCTGATATCGGGACTTGTCAGAAAGATCCGCAAAGCTCGTATTTTGCAAATGTGCAGATACCGTTGTATCTGGCTGCTGCATGTAAGGACAGAAAGCTGATCTGTTTCAGTTCGGATCAGGTGTACAGTGCCTGCAAGGAAGAGGGACCGTACATAGAAGAAGTGGTAAAACCGGGAAATATCTATGCAGAGCATAAGCTGGAGATGGAGGAGCGTGTGTTGGAACTGGTTCCTTCCGCAGTTATGCTGCGGGCAGAATGGATGTATGACTATGTTTCGCCGAAGCCTAATTATTTTCTGAATGTGCTGCATGCCAGCCAACAGGTTTCTTTCAGTTCCAGACAGTTTCGCGGAATCACATATCTGAAAGAAGTAGTTGAAAACATGGATCATGTGATGACATTGCCGGGAGGCGCTTACAATTTCGGAAGTGAGACAACTCAGTCCATGTATGAGATCACAGAACAGTTTTTGCAGTTACTTGGGAAAGATGTACAACTGCAAGATGCACTCCCAAGGCATAATTTATGGATGAATTGCGAGAAAGCGAGAAAATACGGCGTGGAATTCAGTGATGTTTCTGATGGATTGAAGCGATGCCTGAATGACTATAAAACGACTATAAAATAGTAGATAAATATAAATGGGGCACTGTACCATTTGGTGGTACAGTGCCTTCTTTATTTAGAAATTTTGATTCTATTTCAGCAGATTCATCAGATCCTCTTTGGACTGAAGTCCGATGGCTTTTTCAGCCAGTTCTCCATTTTTGAAAACCAGAAAAGTCGGAATGCTGGCGATGCGATAACGCTGAGCCAGTTCAATATCGGTGTCTACATTGACTTTTCCAACTTTTACTTTTCCTGCAGTCTCGGCTGCGATTTCATCAATGATCGGAGCTGCCATGCGACAAGGACCGCACCAGTCCGCCCAGAAATCCAGAAGTACGGGAATCTGTGACTGCAGTACTTCCTGTTCAAAATTAGTTGTTGTAATTTTTACGGTACTCATATAAAAATCCTCCTGTTCCGGTTAAATTCCTGTTACGTTCCTATTATAACCGATTTGTCCGGAATATGGAACCTATATATTGTGAAAAAATTGCCAATCTTATCTGAGTTGACAAATGGCATATTACACAAAAATATAAGTTGTATATTTATGAAAATTACCGAAATTTTCAGATTCAAGAAAAAGAAATTACTAATTTATGAAATAATTGGTATAATAAACCTATATTGGCGGATTTGGCGGCACCGCATGAACAGCACAAAAACTGGTTTATTGTCGAAAGGAGGAACGAAGAAATGTTTGAGAAAGGAGAATACATTGTTTACGGACACAACGGAATCTGTGAGGTCGAGGATATCACACATCTGAACCTTTCAGGGGTGGATAAAGGAAAATTATATTATGTGCTGGCGCCGTTGAATAAGAAAGAAAGCCGTATCTATTACCCTGTGGACAGAGAAAAAGATGGGCGCGCAAGGCGCACAATCACCAGAGCAGAAGCAGAACAGTTGTTAAATGAAATTCCGAGGATTGCATTGATCGAAGTGGTTAACGACAAGATGCGAGAAGATATTTATAAGCAGACACTTTATTCCGGGGACTGCCGCAACTGGGCTGCATTGATTAAAACACTGTTTTTGCGCAGACAGGACAGACTGCGTCAGGGAAAGAGAATTGCTTCTGTGGATGAACGATATATGAAGATGGCAGAAGAGGCTCTGTACAGTGAGATGGCATTTGCACTGGGTAAGTCTAAGGAAGAAATGGAACATTTTATTATCGATTATATCGAAAACAGGCAGGAAATGGTCTGCGGCTAGACAGATATGACTGCAAAAGAAAAGCGTTCTTCCCACTCCCGATAAATACGGGAACGGGAAGAGCGCTTTTTATTTACGCGAGCAACGAGCCAAAGTCCGTGCTTGCACGAGACCTTGGCGTTGCTAAGCGCCAGTGGCGCTTGTTTAGCAACGACCGAAACGGAGTGTAGAGGCCGCGATAACTTGAGAAACTCGCGAAGCGTGTTTCTCATAGTTTGTGCTTACATTTCCTGAAGAGCAGAGACCAGTTCTTTGAATTTCTGGGCGTTGGATGCTTTCAGAAGGATAGCATCCTGCTCTTTGAGAATCTGTGGAGCAGCTGCCAGAAAATCGGCCTTGGTTTCATAATGAATGCATTCTGTCTGTGGGGCAGCCTGTTTTGCTGCTTCATGGATCGCACGGCTCTTGACTCCGATGGTTACCAGAAGATCAATGTGAAGATCCGCCATATGAGTACCAACGGAAGCATGAAGTGCTTCGGAATTGGTGCCAAGCTCGCCCATATCACCCAGAACAGCGACTTTTCGTGTCAGAGCATAATTAAGTGTATCAAGAGCACCTTTCATGGAATCAGGACCTGCATTGTAGCAGTCATCCAGCAGCGTATAGTGTGAAGTGTGAATCACATGTCCGCGGCCTGCAATGGCTTTTAATGCTTCGATTCCATGGGAAATCTCTTCCAGGGTCAGTCCCAGTGCCAGTCCTACGCTGGTTCCGGCACATGCGTTGTAGACCATATGATTGCCAGAAAGTGGAATCACCGGAGTGATGTCGCCGGATGGGGTATGGATGCAGCATCGTACACCATCCAGACCCAGATTTTCAATCTGATCGGCCCAGATCTGATCGTCGGAATGAAGGCCAAAGGTTACAGCCCGGTCTTTTAAGGCGATCAGCTTGTCATCATCACCATTGATAAAGATCTTTACATCCGGTGCAGCAAAGTCAAGAAGCTCAGATTTTGCTTTGAAAACACCGTCTCTGGTTCCTAAGAATTCCAGATGGACATCACGGATGTTAGTAAAGACGCAGTAATTCGGACGGGCAATCTTGCTCAGACGATGCATTTCACCAAAATGGTTCATGCCAAGCTCAAGTACAGCCACTTCGTGACTGGTGTCGATTTGAAATACGGTCAGCGGAAGACCGATTTCATTATTCAGATTTCCAGGAGTCTTCAGAACTGAATATTTCTGGCTCAAGATTGAAGAAATCATCTCTTTGGTACTGGTCTTTCCTACACTTCCGGTGATGGCAACGACCGGGAGCGTCAGTGTTTTCCGATAGGCCTCAGCTGCATCTTTTAATGCCTGCAGAGTATTTTCTACCAGAAGATAAGGGCCGGAAGGATTTTCCAGCTTCTGCTCACTCAGTGCACAGATGGCTCCTTTTTCAAAGGCAGATGGAATAAAGGTATGCCCATCTACCCGCTCACCTGCAACAGCTGCGAAGAGATATCCTTCTTCAATCTGGCGGTTGTCGATCACAACACCGTGGATCTCCTGCTCAAAAACCTCTTCAGGTCCAAAATACTGTGCCTGGCAGGCTTTGGCAAATTGTCTTACTGTAAAATGTCTCATGTTCTTCACCTACTTGTATTTTTTAAGAGAAACTGCGAGGATCCATTCACAAAGGTCATCAAAGGAAAGGCCAAGAGCCTGTGCTTCCTGAGGCATCAGACTGGTAGGGGTCATGCCGGGAAGCGTGTTGACTTCCAGTGCATAGTCTTCCATGGTGACGGTATCAAGCATAAAATCCACCCGGGCATAGCTCTGGATGGAGACGGCAGCGCAGGCTTCTTCTGCATGCTGCTGCATCCGTTTGGCGACTTCTGAAGGAAGATCCGCTGGACAGGTCTCAATGGTACTGCCTGCCTGATATTTATTTTTATAATCATAAAATCCGGTCAGAGGTGCGATCTCAATAACAGGAAGTGCTTTTCCTTCCACTACAGCGATGGAAAATTCCCTGCCTATAATGCATTTTTCAATAATGACATGATCTTCATAGGTAAAGGCCTCTTTCAGTGCAACATGAAGTTCATCTTCGTTTTCCACGCGGTACACGCCCACAGAAGAACCACCACAGCAGGTCTTGACCATGCACGGATACGTAAAGTCTTCCGGCAGTATCAGCTCTTCTTCACTGCGGACCGTAATGCCTGCAGGTGTAGGGACATGGTAGCACCGGAACATTTCTTTGGTAATGCTCTTATCCATGCAGAGAGCACTGCTGGCATGCCCGGTTCCGGTGTAGCGGATGCCATACAGATCGAACAGTGCCTGGATCCGGCCGTCCTCGCCGCCTTCTCCATGAAGGCCGAGGAATACAATATCGCAGAGACTGCAAAGCTCCAGTACATTTGGACCTAAGATGCTGCGGTATCCGGGACGTCTGGCCTTGACTTCGTACAGGTCGGGGGCTTTTTCCGAAACACCGCGGATGGATGCCGCCCAGTCTATCTCGGAATCAAACAGTTCTTCAAGATGTCCATGGACACCGGGCAGTCCGAGAAACAGATCAACCAGGATGACCTGATGCCCTTTTCGCTTCAGCGCTTTGTAGATCTCACTACCACTGCTCAAGGACACATCACGCTCTGTGCTGATGCCGCCTGCTAGTACTACAATTTTCATAAAAAACTCCTCATTGCTTAGATTTTAGATCTGATGACTGTCCAGCATCTCCTGAATCTTCTGCTGGGTATAGGCACCGATAAATTTCTGTTCTTCTTTGGAAAGCTCCTTCGGATATATGGGGGCACCGTATTCTACCACCACATGTGCTGGTTTCATCTTTGGAAAATGAGCTTCCCAGATCTGAGCAGAGTTGGAAATGGCGATAGGGATAATCGGACAGCCGGTCTTGGTTGCCATTTTCATACTTCCTTCTTTGAATGGAAGCATCTTGCCATCTTTGCTTCTGGTTCCTTCCGGGAAAATACAGATGGAGATTCCCTTTTTGATATAGTCTATGCCAGTCAGGATCATCTGCATACCGGCACGCATGTCACTGCGGTCCAGAAACAGACAGTACAGCCGTTTCATCCAGTCGCGGAGCAGCGGATATTTGAGCATCTCTGCCTTTGCTACATAGCCGGTCAGATCCGGGCACTGAGAATAGGTCAGCAGAATATCAAAATAGCTGCTGTGGTTGCCTACATAGAGAACAGCCTGATCCTTTGGGACATTTTCATGACCAATATAATCGATCTTCGCACCTGTTACCCACAAAATAAATTTGAAAATACCCTGAACCATGCGAAGGGAGCTGATGTCTCTGGCACGGGGATTTATTTTCCCGATGAGCCATTCGATCAGCAGGATCGGGATACCTACGATCAGGTAGAGCAGGACGATCAGCACTACCAGTATAAAACGTATCATAAAATAACTCCTTTATTCAAATAAGTGATTTATCCCCAGCGGCCAAACAACTCAGTCATCTGTTTCAGACCTTTTGCCATTCCTTCATCCAGAAGCCCGGAACGATAACGGAATTCCCAGTTGCCGGTTGCTGTGCCAGGTGTATTCATGCGATGCTCACTGCCAAGCTTCAACAGGTCCTGCACAGGGAAAATAGCATATTTTGCAATGGTTCCCAGACATGTGCGGATAAAATCCCAGCTCACACTGGAAGCATCCGTGTTCATATAACGGCGCACTTTGTCCTTGTTCTGCTCATTGGTATGCTCATACCAGCCGCAGGTAGTGTCGTTGTCGTGAGTTCCGGTGTAACAGATACAGTTACGGGTGCTCAGCTGATGCGGCAGGAAGGTACTCTCGCCGGTTCCATCAAATCCGAACTGCAGGATCTTCATACCTGGAAAACCAAGGGTGTCGCGGAGCTTTTCCACTTCTGGTGTAATGATACCCAGATCTTCTGCGAAGATCGGAAGCTCTTCACCCAGTGCTTTCTGGATCGCTTCAAACAGTGCTTCACCCGGACCTTTTTTCCATTTACCATTCATGGCGGTCTTCTCACCGGCCGGAACTGCCCAATATGCCTCGAATCCACGGAAATGGTCAATACGGATATAATCGACCTGATCCAGCTGGTTGCGTACACGCTCGATCCACCAGCGATAACCATCATCTTTCATGGCATCCCAGTCATAGAGCGGGTTGCCCCAGAGCTGTCCGGTAGCACTGAAATAATCTGGCGGAACTCCGGCAACTTCCAGAGGATATCCTTTGGAATCCAGTTTAAACAATTCTTTGTTTGCCCATACATCTGCACTGTCAGGTGCGGTAAAGATAGGAATATCACCGATGATGGCGATTCCTTTCTTGTTTGCATAATCTTTCAGCTCATACCACTGGCTGAAAAATGCAAACTGAATGAAACGATAATAATCAATTTCGGAAGCCAGCAGCTTCATCCAAGACGCCCGTTCCTTCGGAGTCGGATCTAAGAGACTGTCCTCCCACTCGTACCAGGGCAGACCATTGTGATAATCTTTGCCTGCCATATAGAGACAATAGTCATCCAGCCAGTATTGATTGTTTGACTGAAAAGAATCATATTCCTCCAGAAGATTCTTGTCTGCAGTGTGACGGAAATGCTCATAGGCTTTTTTGAACAGGGAAGTCTTATATGTAGTTACTTTGTCATAGTCTACCCGATCAGCATTGAACTCCGGAATGGGATGAACATCTGCCTCTGTGAGCAGCTTTTTCTCGATCAGCAGCTCCGGGCTGATCAGAAGTGTCTGTCCTGCAAAGACAGAATAGCTCTGATAGGGAGAATTACCGTTGCCAGACGGTCCAAGCGGAAGCACCTGCCACAGATGCTGTCCGGCCATAGCAAGAAAATCAATAAATTCATGTGCCCCCCGACCCATATCACCGATACCGTATGGAGACGGGAAAGAGGTGGGATGTACAAGAACACCGCTATAACGGTGGTTAGTCTTATCTTCTGCTGCAACTTTAAAATGCATAATAATTTCCTCGTCTTTCACGTTGTTACGATTTTCTTCTTATTATACGTTACCGCCCGGAGGAATACAAGGAATAACCATGGTCTGAAATGCTTTTTTTCTTCATATAGATAGAATAAATGGCGAGGAGAAATGCAGGATATGAGAAAATGGTGTTGTCTGTTGATACTTACATTTCTGCTGTCTGGCTGTGGAATGCAGACACAGGAAAGTGAGAGGCTGAAAGATCTGGATTTTACTGTGATGGATCTGGAAAAAGTGCCAGAAGAACTGAGGGATGTGCTGGAGGAAAAAAAGAGTATGCCGTTCAAGGTAACTTATGAAGATGATGGGTATCTCTATATCTGTGTAGGTTACGGAGAGCAGGACACCAGCGGATACAGTATTGCGGTAGAGGATCTGTATCTGACGGACAATGCAATCTGTGTGGATACGGAACTGCTGGGGCCTGGAAAAGGAGAGACGACCACTGCAGCGGTAACGTGTCCTTATATTGTGTTGAAGCTGGAATATCTGGATAAATCGGTCGTGTTTGAATAAAGGAGTGAAATCATGGAGCTGGAACGGAAATATGTGACATTAAGCAAGCAGAAGGGTCATGCCGTCAGTCAGGTGACGCTGGAGGAGGATCTCAATGTGCCGGATCAGAAGCCTGACATTTTCCGAATCGTTCACCGACAGGGAGAATTCTGCCCGGACGAGATCAAAGGTGAGGCCGGGAAGGTGAAAGTCAGAGGCATCTTCCATTATCGAATTCTGTACATCGGAGAAGGTGCCGGACATATGCCGGAGCTATTAGAAGGCAGTATTCCAGTGGACGAGGTCGTGTTTTTAAATGATCTGGAGGAAGGAGATCAGGTGGATTTCCGTTGGAGTCAGGAAGACCTCCATGCATCGGCGATTCATTCCCGCAAGGCAAATATGAAGACGATTCTGACTTTGTCCGTGGAAGCCATGAAGGAACAGCCTGTACCGCTGGTGGAGATACCGGAAGCAGAAGAAGATCTGTATGTACGAACCTGTCCGCAGAAATTGCAGCAGGAAGTCATACATAAAAAGGATACCATTCGGATCCGTGAGGACCTGAATCTTCCGCCGGGGAGGCCGAATATCCATCGGATCCTTTGGAAAGAGGTCCGGGTACAGGGCACGGAGGTGAGACCGGAGGAAGGAAAGTTTATTGTAAAGGGGGAACTGCTGGTCTTCTTTCTATACGAAAGTGAGGACGAGGAAAAACGACTGCAGTGGATAGAACAGGGGATTCCCTTCCGAAATGAAGTCGCCTGTGAGGAATGCCGGGCTGATCTGACAGGAAAAACGGAGATTACATTGTCGAAGGCCGAATTGGAACTTCAGTCAGATTTTGACGGGGAACCAAGGAATGTACGTGTGGATGTGGTGTTGGATCTGTGCATGCGGTATTTTGAAGATCTGACCTGCGAAGTGCTGGCGGATGCATACAGTCTGTCCCGTGAGATCCTCCCGGTGATACAGGCTTGTGCGTGGACGTCAGTAGTGCAGATCGCAGATTCAAGAACAAGATTATCAGGACGGATCAGGCTTTCGGAAAATGATGCTCCGATCCTCCAGGTTCTGACAAGTGGTATGCAGATTCATGAGGAATATGCGGAAAAAACTGAAAAAGGATTGTTCATCCAGGGAAATGTGGAAGTCTGGGTGCTCTGTGCCACAGAGGATGATGCACAGCCTGTGACTTGTGTGCAGCAGACATTTCCATTTGAGCATACCGTAGAGATACAGAATGGGGAGCAGGTGGCAGACTGGCAGATCTTCTTATGTCAGGATCAGCTGCTCGTAGCCATGCTGGATGCCAGAGAGCTGGAGATGAAGGCAGTGCTGCAGGTGCAGGTCATGTTCACCAGAACGGAGACGCTGCAGGTGGTGGAGCATCTGGAGGAACAGCCCCTTGATATGGAACGGGTGCGAGGCCTTCCCGGAATGGTGATCCATGTGGTGCAGCCGGAGGAAACGCTGTGGGATATTGCGAAAAATCATGGCTGCGCCTGTGAATCAGTGAGGAAACTCAATGAGCTGAAGGATGATAACCTGAAAGCAGGAAGCAAGCTTTTGCTGGTCAAAGAGATCACTGGAAAACAGAACTGAAAGAACTGTGAAAAATGATTGTATCCAGCTCCTGAATCTATTAGAATAGAAGCAGAGCATATTCTGAAAGAAACAGGGAGAAAACAATATGGATAAGATACAGTTAAAAGCGCTGGCAAAGATCAATCTTGGGCTGGATGTGCTGCGCAGAAGAGAGGATGGCTATCATGAAGTGAAGATGATCATGCAGACCATCGGGCTTCATGATGATCTGGAGATCCGTAAAACGAAGACGCCGGGGATTCAGGTAAAAACCAATCTTTATTATCTGCCCACCAATGAGAATAATCTGGTCTACAAAGCGGCAAAGCTTCTGATGGATGAGTTTCAGATTCAGGATGGAGTGTCCATTCAACTGAAGAAACGTATTCCTGTAGCGGCCGGTATGGCAGGTGGCAGCTCTGACGGCGCAGCAGTGCTGTGGGGAATCAATCAAATGTATGGCCTGGGACTTTCCATGCAGGCGCTGATGGAGCGTGGCGTCAGGCTGGGAGCCGATGTGCCTTACTGTATTCAGAGAGGAACAGCACTGGCAGAAGGGATTGGGGAAAAACTGAGTGTGCTGCCGCCCATGCCAAAATGCACGATCCTTATTGCGAAGCCAGGCATCAGCGTGTCCACAAAATTTGTGTATGAGAATCTGCATGCCAATGATCTGAAGCCGGAGCAGCATCCGGATGTGGACAGCATGATCGAGGCTATGCGCCAGAAGGATCTGGGGCTCTTATGTTCCCGTATGGGAAATGTGCTGGAGACCGTTACGATTCCGGCTTATCCGGTGATCAACGAGATCAAGAGGACGATGATAGACAACGGAGCCATTGGATCTATGATGAGCGGGAGCGGTCCGACGGTCTTTGGAATCTTTGATTCTCCAGCGGCTGCAAAGCAGGCCATGAAAGCGGTGCGTGCGGCGAAGCTGGCAAAACAGATCTGCCTGACTACACCGTATAATGTGAAGAGATAGGCGTATAAAATGAATAAGAGAGGGATATGATAGTTCCATGCAGAAAGGATGAGCATAAGCTCATCCTTTTTTATGCGGGAAACGTGAGTATGAGGAAAGGATGTTATGCATGGGCGAGATATCTCCGCAGCTGGCGGACAATGAAGCATGGGTAGATCAGACCTTTGAAAAATGTGATGATATTCTACATCGACAGGTCTATCTGGGTCAGGGCAGGCAGGAAGGATTGCTGGTCTATGTGGAGGTGGCGGTCAGCAATCTGATGCTGGAGGAGCATGTGATCGGGCTGTCGGATGTACAGCCGCTGAAATCCTATGAAGAAGGAAAGGCTGCTCTTCTGGCGGGAAATGGGTTGTTATTTTTAGATGGAGATACGAACTGTTATAAGATTTCCAGCAAAGGATATCCAGGACTTGGAGTAAAGAAAGCGGAAAATGAAAAGGTGATCCGTGGTTCGCAGGAAGCTTTTACGGAAAGTGAGAAGATCAATGTGGCACTGATCCGAAAGCGGCTTCGGGACTCCCGGATGAAAGTGGAAGAACAGACAGTGGGCGTGCGATCGCATACTATGACAGCACTGGTTTATATGGAAGATCTGATCTATCAGGGGCTGTTGACTACTATGAAGCAGCAGTTGCAGCGGTATGAAATTGATGGGATCCTGGACAGCGGTATGCTTGAGCAGCTCTCAGAGAAACACTGGTTATCACCGTTTCCGCAATTTCAGACCACAGAACGACCGGATCGGGCAGCTGCAGCGGTTCTTGAGGGTCGAATCGTGCTGGTGACAGATCATTCCCCTCAGGTGTTGATTTTACCCTCGGATTACAACAGCTTTTTTCAGACCAGTGATGACTGGTATAATCGGTTTCAGGTGGCATCCTACGCGCGAACCCTTCGATTCTTTGCAGCGATCCTGTCTATGATATTTCCGGCAGTCTATGTGGCAGTGGCTACCTGGCATACCAGTCTTCTTCCTACGAAACTCGTGCTCTCCATGGCAGAGGCAAGGCAGGGAGTGCCGTTCCCTGCATTGGGAGAAATTCTGCTGATGGAGATTTCCTTTGAACTTTTGAAGGAGGCAGGAATACGGCTGCCGGGACCTATGGGGAATACCATTGGTATTGTGGGAGGATTGATCATCGGACAGGCGGCAGTGGATGCCAGTCTGGTAAGCCCCATTGTGGTGATCGTGGTGGCATTTACTGCTCTTTGTTCATTTGCCATTCCCAATGAAGAATTTGCTTCTGCGTTTCGGATATTAAAGTATGGATGTATTTTTATGGGAGCATGGCTTGGACTGTACGGTGTGGCATTGTCGGGGCTATGGGTGTTGATCCATCTGTCTCATCTGAATAGCTTTGGAATTCCATATCTGATGCCTTATGTGGCAGCGGATGTGAACGGATATGAGGACAAGAAGGACTCTTTGTTTCGTTTTCCGCTGAAATATTGTGTGCGACGTCCCATCTTTGCCAGACGGGGAGAACGGATCAAGCTGAGAAAGAGGGACTGATATGTTTTCAGAAAATGAGAAGATCTCTGTGCGGCAATTAAAGCGGAATCAATGGTTGCTGCTCTTGAATATGGGAATTTTGCTGGTGCCCCTTTATGAAAGTGAAGGATCTGTAACCGCTGGATCTCTGGCAATTTTGTTATTGACAGTCTTTGTACTGTGGAGTATATGGGTGGAAGCTCCGGCGGAGAACTCCTGGCTTCGATTACCTGGGCGAATCTATTTCTGGATCGTGGGAACGATGATCGCCCGCATGACTGGGATTCTCATTCAGCACTTTTTGCTGACAGAGACTCACCTGGCGGTGATTCTTGGATGGTTTTATCTGTTCTTGTTTTACAATCTCTATAAAGGACTGGAATGCAGAATGCGAGTCAGCGAGATTCTGTTTCCCTTTTGCGTGGCATTTCTGGTATTGCTGCCTTTTCTATTGCTGGGAGCTGTAAAAGTGGAGTGGCTGCAGGAGATGCAATGGTCATGGAGCGGGCAGCAGCTGACAGACGGATATAGACTGTTCTGTTGGCTGGCTGTGGTGCAGGGGTTATGGTATCTGAAGCCATTGGTAAATGTGCGGACCTCTGCAACATGGACAAGAACAGGTGTGGTCTGCACTCTGGCAGGTGGGGTGATCATTCTGCTGTGTGGATTTCTCACCTGTGGAATCTATGGTGCATCGGGGCAGATGGGGCTTTTATATCCTTTTGCGTCTGCCATGACGCTGGCGCATTTTCCTGGAAATGTGATCGGACGGATGGATACGGTATTTGTCCTGGCATGGGTTTTGGGGCTGTTCCTTGCAAGCAGCACGTTATTTGCGCCACTGGGAGGCGGCACACGAAATAAATGGAAGAATGTGGGACTGGCGGTGCTTCTATTGGGATCCTATCTGTTGGCACTGATACCTTCTATTATGGAATGGGGAGATTGGCTGGTACGAATGATACTGATCCCGGCGCAGGTACTGGTGTTGTTGTGGCAGACGTGGAAGCAGCGGGAAAATCAGCAGACAAAGGGTCAGATGGGACAACGTCCCCATGCATCTGGGACTGTGAAATCTGGTATGAAGATAGTTTTGTTGTTGGCGGGAGTGACCACAGTCATCACTTTGTGTACTGCCTGCGGACAACAACAATTGGAGACGCAGAGCCTTGTGGAAAGTCTGGCAATTGATGAAGGGCAGGAGATTTCATTTGTTTTCGCTGTTGCAGAGGGCGAAGGCGATAGCGCAGAGAAGTCAGAGCTGGAACAGGAAAGTGGCACTGAGGATGATAATGATCGGATCTTCACAACAAAAGCAGATTCGATCCATGAAGCCATGGATATTTACGGAGATTATCATCAGAAAAAACTGAATCTGAATCATTTGCAATATCTATATATGGCAGAAAGTATGCTGCAATCAGAGCAGCTGGGGACAATTCTTGAAGAACTGCAGCTGGATGAACAGTTTTCCAGAGGAATCCTTTTGTATGTGACGGAAGGAACGGCCTGTGAGGAAGCAATGGATGAGGAAAAGCCGGAGGAAGGAACGCCGGTTCATGAGCTTTTGAATGCCTGGTATAATCAACAGTTCTGTGAATTGCCGCTGGTAACAGAAGACCATCGGTATAAGGACACGATCCGCTGGCAATACTCTGATCAGTAAAGAAAAACGGAGAAGAGGAGTTGCTAAGATGAGAACAAGAATTGGGATCTTATTGCTGGTCATGGTGTTGGGAGTCTCGGGAAATGTATGGCTTGATGAGTGGACAGAGCATGTGGGGCAAGAGACTGCACCGGAGGTGTTAGAGCAGAATATGGGTTCTGGTGCACCTGATCAGTCAGAAAAATTATCCTGGTGGACCCTGCTTTATGAACGTCCCAACCCGGATCGACTGCCGGTGAAGGTGAACCTCTGGTTTGCAAAGAATACTTGAATCCCTCCTGTAAACAGGCTACAATGGACGAAAAGGAGGTGGCTTATGACAAAAGAGGTTATGGTTACATTGTCCGGGCTGCAGCTGGGAGACAGTGGCGAAGATACGGTAGAGACCGTACACATTGGTGAATACTACGAGAAAAACGGAGTGCATTATCTCTTCTTTGATGAATTGCTGGAAGGGCACAAGACTCCGATCAGAAATATGCTGAAACTGCGAAATGAGAAGCTGGAGGTCAGAAAACGAGGACCAGTGTCCGCAGAGCTGGTCTTTGAGGAAGGGGAAGTGACAGAGAGTGCTTACAACATTCCGTATGGAAGTTTTCTGGTCGGTGTACATACGAAGGGAGTCTGTCTGGGTGTGGAAGAAGAGAAGATCGAGATGACGGCTTCCTATGAATTGATGGTCAATGGGGCACACTGTTCAGACTGCGATATTAAGGTGACTGTAGAACCACGGCATTCTTATCGGCTTTGCAAGGAAACAGAAGAAGCTCCCGGTAATATTGATACAAAAGATGCTCAGTAAGGACAGGAAAGGATTATCATATGATAAAAGGAAAGAAAAAGAAACCGCAGCAAAAGAAGCCTTCCGTAAAAAAGGCACCTGTGAAGAAGCAGGGACCCAAAGTGCCGGCAGAGTGGCTGTATCTGTTCGAGGGTGAGATAAAGCTTCGTCAGATCTATGAGCTTCTGAAAGATTCTCCGTGGAACGTAGAATACTGGGAGGAAGCAGAGGTGCTGGAAGTGGAACTTCCAGAAGCGGGTTCGGTGGATTTTGAAGATCTGGAAGGAACTCTGGGTGATGAGGAAAGTGATGCATGGCTTCAGGAACAGCAGATCCACACGGTGTTTGCAGTGACTATCAGACCGGACGATTATGAACTGGCAAAAAAGGTGATGGAACATATTGTGAGCCTGGTTGACGGATATTTCTGTGCGGATAATGAAAATCTTCAGCCGAGGATCCCTGCAAAGGAAGCGGAACAGACAACGGTGGAATCATAGGTAGCACTCGTCTGGAAATCTTATTTAAGTATTGACATATGTAGATAACCGATATATTATATAGTTAATCTATATATAGATAAACTATATATGTACAAGGAGGTTATCTACATGGCGATCGACAGATCTTTAGTATCAGGAAGTATGGGAATGATGATCCTTCGTCTGCTGACAGAGAAGGATATGTACGGTTATGAGATGATTGACACGCTGAAAAAGCGTTCGGAAAATGTATTTGAACTGAAGGCGGGAACACTCTATCCGCTGCTTCATGGACTGGAAGAAAAGCAGTTTGTCACGTCCTATGAGCAGGAGGTACTGGGAAAGGTACGGAAATATTATCAGATCACAGGCGAAGGCAAAAAGCATCTGGAACAGAAGAAATCTGAATGGAAGGAATATTCAAAAGCAGTCAGTAACGTACTGGCACTGGAGGTGTGAGCATGAAGATGAATGAGTATTTATCTCAGGTCACAGATCAGATCCGGTGTCAGAAAGTACACAAAGCAGTGCGGGCAGAACTTCAGGCACATCTGGAAGATCAGGCAGAAGCCTATGAATCAGAGGGTATGTCTGCAGACGAGGCTATGGAAAAAGCAGTGCTGGAAATGGGGGATCCGGTGGAGACAGGTGTTTCACTTGATCGGGTCCACAGACCTCATATGGAGTGGAGCGCACTCCTCTTAGTGGGTGTGATTGGTATTTTCAGTGTGATCCTCTATATGTTTGCACCATTTGACTATAACGAAGATATTCAGAATATGAGCTGGTATGGCATGCGACAGCTTGTTTTTACAGTAGCTGGTTATGCTGTCATGCTGCTTGTCTGCCGGCTGGATTACAGTATTCTTGACCGGTTGGGAACACTGGCGGCGGGAATCGTAGTGGCATTGATGCTGCTGGCAACACAGTTTGGACTGACGGTAAATGGAGCAACCTACTGTCTGTATCTGGGTGGTATGCAGATTCCAACCATGGCATTGCAGTGGTTGTATGTTCCATTGTTCGGGGCTGTACTTTATCATTACCGTGGACAGGGATATGGATGTATCTGGAAACTGCTGTTGTGGGTATTGCTTCCTGCGTATGCGGGACTTACCTATGCAAGATTTGTTTTCACCATGCTTATGTGTCTGGGAATGCTGGTGTTGACCATAGTGGCAGTAAGCAGAGACTGGTATCAGGTCAATAAGAAGCGGACGCTGACCGGTCTGGCAATCTGCATCGGAGCACTGCCACTGGTACTGATTATGATCCTTACGAGAGGACAGCTACTTGCTCCTTATCAGCAGGAAAGAATGGAAGGATTTTTAACGGGATCACAGACCAGTTATATTACGTTGCAGGTGTCTAAGACGTTGGCGGGCAGCCATCTGATCGGCGGCAATACAGAACTTCTGCAGAGTGCACAGAACGTGCTTCCGTCTTTTAGCAGCAGTTATCTGCTGGTTGCACTTGCCTGCGCATATGGATGGTTTATAGTAGCAGTGGTGGTGATATTGCTGGCAGTGCTGATCTTAAAAATGTTCCGTATCTCATCCAGCCAGAAGAATCAGCTGGGAATGATCATTGGATACGGCTGCGGCATCGTATTTATGCTCCAGTTTGCAATGACTGTTGCTGTCAATCTGGGATTGCTTCCACCGACAAGTATTGTTCTTCCGCTGTTCGCCGGATCTGGCGGAGGAACCATCATTACTTCTTATATTTTACTGGGACTGACGTTGAGTATTTATCGGTATAAAGATATCACGACAGAGCGAATGCCGCGAAAACAAAAGATAACGGAGATATGTGAATGACAATTGAAGAACTGAAGGACTCAGGAGCCATTTATTTTGAAAAAATCACAGAAGGTATGCAACAGTATGATAACCAGATCGTTCGTATGAACGAGTATCAGGCTGTGGATAAGTTTACAGAATTGTGGGAAGCCTGCGGCTGTAAAAATGTATATGTGGATTTCTACTATTTTACGCTTCCGCAGGAGGCAAGAGAACAGATCGACAGTGTTCTTGCCTACCAGGAACGAGAATATGTTCATCAGATGGAACATAAGGAAGGCCAGGTATTGTTCCCGGCAAACGAGATTCTGTTCTCCATCTGCTCCAGGCTGAATGCAGCAGAGATGTTATTTTGTACCATCTATGTGACCGGAGAATATCCCAGCACCTGGTGGGGTAATTACAATGGGGAATATATTGTATTTACGAAGAAAGAGCATATATAAAAAGATTATATGCAAAAATAGAATATGAAAAAATAGCTGCAGGTGTCGAAATAAACTGCGCTCCAAGTCATACGAGCTTTTATTCGACACCTGCAGCTATTTTATATGTCTAATTTCTTAGAATTTAATTTCTTTTCCTTCTTTTCTCCACTGTCTGAATTCTGCGGAAGCAGATAACAGAAGGTCGGAAGAAGAGTTCAGTGCAGTCTCTACGGAGTCCTGAATCACTCCAATGATAAATCCAACACCAACTACCTGCATAGCTATATCATTCGGAATACCGAACAGAGAGCATGCCAGGGGGATCAGAAGCAGAGATCCACCTGCTACACCGGATGCACCGCATGCGGACAGCGTTGCCAGCACACTTAAGATCAGAGCACTTGGGATATCCACGGCGATTCCCAGTGTGTGAGCGGTTGCAAGTGCCATAACGGTGATGGTGATAGCTGCACCGTCCATGTTGATGGTTGCGCCAAGTGGAATAGTAACAGAATAGGTATCTTTATCAAGTCCCATTTCTTCGCAGGCTTCCATGTTGATCGGAATATTTGCAGCAGAGCTTCTGGTGAAGAAGGCAGTGATTGCGCTCTTCTTCAGACATTTGAAGATCAGTGGATACGGGTTTTTGCGAATACACCAGAATACCAGGATCGGGTTTGTCACAAAGTAGATAAACAGCATGGAGCCAACCAGAACTGCCAGCAGCTTTCCATATTCGGTGAAGATAGAAAGACCATTGGTGGACACGGTATTGAACACCAGACCAAGGATACCGAATGGAGCAAAGCTGATAATCCATGTAACTACCTTGGACAGCGCTTTGGATACATCGTTCAGCATATTCTTGCTGGTTTCGCCTGCTGCACGCATACCGATACCGATCAGAACAGCCCAGAACAGAACACCGATGTAGTTTGCATTTACAAGGGAGTCGATGGGGTTGGCAACGATATTTCCAAGCAGTGTGCTTAATACTTCGGCGATTCCCTGAGGTGCAGACAGATCAGAGGAAGCCTCTGCCAATGTCAGTGTAACCGGGAACATGAAGCTGGATACGACAGCAATCACAGCAGCCAGGAATGTGCTGAACATATACATGATGATAACGGTCTTGATGACACCTCCGTGACTTTTTCCAGAGTAACACAGGGAACTGATGACCAGGAAAAATACAAGGAGCGGAGCGATTGCCTTTAAGGCACCAACAAATACATTTCCAAGGATTGCGATACCGGTTGCAGATGGAACGGCAAGCCCCAGAATAGCTCCGATGACCAGACCGGCTACGATTCTCTTTACCAGACTGATGCTGTTCCATGTTTCAAATACTTTTTTCATAACACGTCTTCTTTCTTTCGTTAGTTCTGCGCAGCGCAGACGTTCATAGTATACATGAATTCTCCGAAAAATACAAATGTTTTTTCCGGACGGACAATTTGGCGAAAATGACTTTCCAAAAAGAGTGATGGCATAAATAGAGATAGCCGGTAATATGATGTAAAAAACGTTCTTAAGGGGTTTTCCCATGAAAGAGTATATTGAAGAACGGGCAGTCTCAATTGCAAATTACATCATAGACCACAATGCGACGGTGCGGCAGACGGCAAAAAAATTTGGTATCAGCAAATCTACAGTTCATAAAGATGTAGCTGAGCGGCTGTTGTATATCAATCCGGGACTTGCAAAACAAGCCAGAAAAGTGTTGGACATTAACAAATCGGAGCGTCATATTCGTGGTGGACTGGCTACTAAAGAAAAATACCTGCATCAGCATGAGTTGCAGCTTTAACGTGATTGAAATTTCCTTCTTCATCTGATAGAGTTATTTCATATAAATATGATTTGATATAACAAAAGAGGATTGTGGAAGATGAAGAGAAAGGAAGCTGGATTATTTGATAATAAAGCACTGGCATCGTTGATACTTCCATTACTTGTGGAGCAGTTCCTGGCAGTGTTGGTAGGAATGGCGGATTCGATCATGGTTGCAAGTGTAGGAGAAGCAGCGGTGTCAGGTGTTTCGCTGGTAGATAATGTTATGGTATTATTTATCAATCTGTTTGCAGCATTGGCTACAGGAGGTGCAGTGATTGCTGGTCAGTATCTTGGACAGGAGGATAGAAAATCTTCCGGGAAAGCTGCTACACAGCTGATCTGGTTTATGACGGCTGTGTCGTTCGGGATCATGATGCTGATCTATCTTGGGAAAAATTTCATTTTGCATCAGATATTTGGCGCTATCGAGGCAGATGTCTGTGCACATGCAAATACATATCTGTTGATCGTAGCGGCATCGGTTCCATTTCTTGCAATTTATAATGGCGGTGCGGCAATTTTTCGAACCATGGGAAACTCAGGCGTATCCATGAAGGTCTCTGTTATCATGAATGCAATCAACTGTGGAGGAAATGCCCTGTTGATCTATGGACTTCATTGTGGAACAGAAGGTGTGGCAATTCCTACATTGCTATCCAGAGCAGTGGCTGCAGTCTTGATCGTCATTCTGTTGTCGCGTACCAAAGGACCCATTCGGATAGAACGAAGTCTGCACATAAAATTTGATGGACGGATGATCAGAAGAATTCTGGGAATTGGTCTTCCAAATGGTATGGAGAACAGTATGTTCCAGCTTGGTAAGATCATGGTGCTCAGCCTGGTATCTACATTCGGAACCTCTGCAATAGCAGCAAATGCGGTCAGTAATGCGGTGGCGCAGTTCCAGATCCTGCCGGGAATGGCAATCAATCTGGCAGTGACAGCGGTGATTGCCAGGTGTATTGGAGCTGGAAGATATGATCAGGCAGAGTATTATACAAAGAAGCTTGTACTGCTGGTGTATTTTTGTCATATTACTGTAAACATATGTATCTGGCTGGCACTTCCGCTTATTTTAAAGGTATATAATCTGAGCCCGGAAACTGCGGATACCGCAAGGCAGATCCTGCATTTTCATGGAATCTGTGCCTCAATCGTATGGCCGGTGGCATTTACACTTCCCTGCACACTGCGTGCGGCAGGTGATGCCAAAGTGACCATGTACATTTCTATCGCGTCCATGTGGTTCTGCCGAATCGTTATGAGTTATGTTCTTGGAAAATATCTGGGAATGGGAGTCTTTGGCGTATGGGTCGCTATGATCTTTGACTGGTGTGTGCGGTTTGTGGCTATGACATTTCGCTATCGACAGGGAAAATGGAAGCAGATTGATTCCCTTGCATAAATTGTGCTTTAGGGCTTGTCAGAAAATGGCCTGTAAATTATAATAAATGGTAATTGAGAAAACCTAGGAGGAAATACGGATTGAACAGAGAAATGGTTATAGTTCTTGATTTCGGCGGACAGTACAACCAGCTGGTTGCCAGACGTGTCAGAGAGTGTAACGTATACTGCGAAATATATTCTTACAGAACCGATATCGAGAAGATCAAAGCAATGAATCCCAAGGGAATTATCCTGACAGGAGGACCTAACAGTTGTTATGAGCCGGATTCACCGACTTATACAGATGAGCTTTTCAAGCTTGGTATTCCAGTGCTTGGTCTTTGCTATGGAGCACAGCTCATGTCCCATGTGCTTGGTGGAAAAGTTGAGCGTGCAGATGTAAGAGAGTATGGAAAGACAAAAGTTCTGATTGATAAGAAAACATCTAAAGTATTTGAGGGAGTATCCCCAGAGACTATCTGCTGGATGAGCCATTTTGATTATATTTCCAAGATTGCACCTGGCTTTGAGATCACAGCACATACGGCAGACTGTCCGGTGGCAGCTGCTGAAAATGAGGCAGAGAAGCTGTATGCGATCCAGTTCCATCCGGAAGTGCTTCACACTGCAGAAGGAACGAAGATGATTAATAACTTCGTGAAAAATGTCTGTGAATGTGCGGGCGACTGGAAGATGGATGCATTTGTAGAGCATACCGTAAAAGAGATCCGCGAGAAAGTTGGAAATGGACGAGTACTTCTTGCCCTGTCTGGCGGTGTGGATTCTTCTGTTGCAGCAGGACTTCTGTCCAGAGCAATCGGAAAACAGTTAACCTGTGTATTTGTGGATCACGGTCTTCTTCGTAAAGATGAAGGTGATGAGGTTGAAAATGTATTCGGACCGAATGGTCAGTTTGATCTGAATTTTATCCGTGTCAACGCACAGGAGAGATATTATAAGAAACTGGCCGGAGTCACCGAGCCGGAGGCAAAACGTAAAATTATCGGTGAAGAATTTATCCGTATTTTTGAAGAAGAGGCAAAGAAAATTGGTGCGGTTGATTTCCTCGCACAGGGAACCATCTATCCGGATGTGGTAGAAAGTGGTCTTGGAGGAGAATCCGCAGTGATCAAATCCCATCATAATGTAGGCGGACTTCCGGATTTCGTTGATTTCAAAGAAATCATCGAGCCACTTCGCGACCTGTTCAAAGATGAAGTACGTAAAGCAGGTCTGGAGCTTGGAATCCCAGAAAAACTGGTATTCCGTCAGCCATTCCCAGGTCCGGGTCTTGGCATCCGTATCATCGGTGAAGTAAATGCAGAAAAAGTACGTATCGTACAGGATGCAGATTATATTTATCGTGATGAGGTTGATAAAGCAGCAGAAGCTTACAAGAAAGAGCATGGAACTGCTCCGGCATGGATGCCGAACCAGTACTTTGCAGCCCTCACCAACATGCGTTCCGTTGGTGTTATGGGTGACGAGAGAACCTATGATTACGCAGTGGCATTGCGCGCAGTTAATACCATTGATTTCATGACCGCAGAGTCCGCTGAGATTCCATTCGCAGTTCTTCAGACTGTTATGAGTCGAATCATCAATGAGGTCAGAGGAGTCAATCGAGTATTCTATGATCTCACCAGCAAACCACCTGGAACGATTGAGTTTGAATAAATCGAGTTGCTTAAAAAAGCCAGTGTTTATGCGGGTTTCAGCGATTTCGATTAGTCTTTTGATAACAAATTGATAACAGTCATAGCAAGTGCCATTATTCTTGTTATCCAGTGGTTTATGGGTAACGGAACAATTAACAGGTGGCTTGCAGACTAAAGTTCGGAGCTTGGCTCTGAACAAATTCCATATTATAAACTAAGCCCTTAGCTGTGGTTAATAACCATAGTTAAGGGCTTTTTTGTCGTTGCCAAAGCATCTGTAGGGAGCTGCCAGTGGCAGGTCCTGTAGGTGCTTATTTATCTTTCAAGTGGTCTTTGAATGCTTCCACGAGAGCGTCACTTAATTCCTGTGATGGAACTTTTGCCCAACGCTGTGTGGTGTCGAACTCTGGATAATGGTAACGCCAGTTATCGTATTCTTCTCTGTTGATTTCTTCGGAAGATAGCTTGTCTGCCTGTTCTTTCCAAGCATACAGCATTTTGAGGAGTTCATATGCTTCTCTGCCTTTGTCCTTGTTGACCTTTAAGCATACCTCTCCGTCTGCTTCACTGACAGTAAGACCGTAAATATCTTCAAGGGTAAACAGAGTGTGCATAAGACCGATATAGCTGTCTATGTCAGGAACATCAAGAGCCTGTGGAGAAACATCAAGCACCTGTGCCAATGCATTTGTAAGGTCTGCTTTCGGTTTGCGTGTACCAGTTTCGTACTGTGCCAAACGCACATCAGCACTCTTTTCTGGAAAACCGATTGCTGTACCGAGATACTTTTGTGTCATACCACGCATTAGTCTGAAAAAATGTATTCTTTCGCTGATAGCCATAATGATACGCTCCTTTTATATTTAGTGAAATAAGTATAGCAGAAATGTTTAGTGGAAGTCAAGAAAAACCGAAACAAAAATGTTTAATATTTTCTTTGCAACCACTTGACAATAGCAAATATGTTTAGTAAAATAAATTACGAATTAAACAAATATGCTTAATGCGACAACTGAATGACCGTCCGAAAAGCCAAACCGCCAAGACCTCGTCGGAGCAAGTTCCGTATCGTTCGCTTGTGTGCAAGCACAAAAGCTCATTCGCTGCACTGCTCCTCCTCTTCCCCAAAAGTCTCCGACTTTTCGGGAACCCCTATACGAGCGAGCGCCTGATGTACTGCGGTGCATTGGGACAGCACAGCGCCTGCCGACAAGCAGGAGTGCCTGTTGGAACTTTAACACGGAGAAAGCGGCAAGCAAAAAATTATTTTAAGAAAGGAAGAAAAAGGATATGGAAAACAGATTTATCCGAGCCGAAGATGTGGCTCAGGAACTAAACGTATCAAAACCTTATGCATATAAACTCATCAGACAATTAAATGAGGAATTGAAAGCAAAGGGCTTTATTACGATTGCAGGGCGTGTAAATCGCCAGTATTTTTACGAAAGGCTCTACGGAGCAGGAAAGGGGGAAATGTAAATGCCGGTATTTAAGAATGAAGATAACGGTACTTGGTATGTGATGGCAAGGTATGTGAACTGGAAAGGGGAACGCAAGCAGAAATGCAAGCGTGGCTTTGCTACCAAACGAGAAGCACAGGAATGGGAAAGAATGTTCAAATTGCAGACTTCTTCAGACCTTGATATGAGTTTTGAAGCCTTTACGGAGCTTTATATCAATGATGTGAAGAACCGTTTGAAGGAAAACACGTGGCTTACCAAAGAGCATATCATACGCACAAAGATACTTCCGTATTTCGGGAAACTGAAAATCAGCGAGATTTCCACAAAGGAGATTATTACTTGGCAGAATGAAATGCTTGCCTATCGTGATGAGAAGAAAAAGCCTTATTCACAGACGTATCTGAAAACGCTGCACAATCAGTTGTCCGCCATTTTCAATCACGCTGTCCGCTACTATGAACTGCGTTCCAATCCTGCGGCAAAGGTGGGAAATATGGGACGTGAGGAACACAAGGAAATGCTGTTCTGGACAAAGGAAGAATACAAGAAATTCTCTTTTGAGATGATGGACAAGCCTGTTTCCTTTTATGCGTTTGAAATGCTTTACTGGTGCGGTATCCGAGAGGGCGAGCTGTTAGCTTTGACTCCGGCAGATTTCAACTTTGATAAGGAAACAGTCACAATCAATAAATCCTATCAGCGTTTGAAAGGGCAGGATGTGATTACTTCTCCGAAAACGAAAAAGAGCAACCGCACGATTAAAATGCCGAAGTTTCTGTGTGAGGAAATGAAAGAATATCTCGGTATGCTTTACGGATTGAAGAAGAAAGACCGTATCTTTACGGTGACGAAAAGCTATCTTCATCACGAGATGGACAGAGGGGCAAAGGCGGCAGGCGTGAAGCGTATCCGCATTCACGATCTCCGTCACAGCCACATTTCACTCTTGATTGATATGGGCTTTTCTGCGGTGGCGATTGCTGACCGAGTTGGTCACGAAAGTATTGATATTACTTATCAGTACGCACACCTCTTTCCGTCAAAGCAGATTGAGATGGCAGAAAAATTAGATGATTTAGGGAAAGGAGATTTTGAAAATGTCAGCTAAGAACAGAGATAACAAAAATCGTTGGAGGAATATCACAGTAGGGTTTCGAGTATCGCCCGAAGAAAACGAACTCATTAACAGAGCTGTAGCTCTATCAGGATTGCCAAAACAGGAGTATTGTTACCGCCGTTGCTTAAATCAGGATGTGGTGGTACAGGGCAATCCGAGAGTGTATAAGGCGTTGAAAACGGAATTTGCCACAGTCCTTGCGGAACTGAAAAGGATTGAAGCAGGAAAAGGTGTGGATGATGAACTGCTGAGTGTAATAGAACTGATTTCCATTATTCTCGGCGGTTTGAAAGGAGAGGATGCGAATGGAGAATAAAAAAGAAATGACTATTCCAAATGTATCTGCGGCAACAGATGCGGAACAGTCACTTTCCAAATGTACTGACAATAGTATAGTCAATCAGGATACGGATTTCAAGGGGTACGAGCAATCTTTTGAAGAAATGCAAAGGGAAATACTCAGACAGTTAGACCCTTCCTATCTGAAAACAGTATCAATGACAACGCTGTATGATACGGTGTTTGAGGTTCAGACACCACTTATCGACGGTCTGCTCCAAAGGGGAACTTACCTTTTCGTAGGTTCCCCGAAAGTGGGAAAGAGCTTTATGATGGCACAGCTTGCCTATCATATCAGCACAGGCACACCGCTTTGGGAGTATAAGGTGCGTAAGGCAACGGTGCTTTATTTTGCCCTTGAAGATGATTACCCACGTTTGCAGAAGCGATTGTTTCAGATGTTCGGTGCAAAGGAGACAGGCAATCTGTATTTCGCAACGGAATGTAAAACGGTCAATGGCGGACTGGAAGAACAGATAAGAGGGTTTATGAGGGAACACCCAGACACAGGTTTGATTATCATAGACACCTTAAAGCGTGTGCGTGAAGCAGGCGGAGCAGATTACAGCTACGCAAGTGATTATGATGTTGTGGCAAGGCTGAAAGCGTTGGCAGACAGTTACAAGGTTTCAATGCTTATTGTTCATCATACACGCAAACAAAAATCGGAAGATATATTCGATATGATTTCAGGCACGAATGGTCTGATGGGTGCGGCAGACGGTGCATTTGTTCTCAGTAAGGACAAGCGTACTTCCAACAATGCCACACTTGATGTTGCTGGCAGAGACCAGCAGGATATGAAAATCCATCTTGTAAGGGACAGCGAGCGATTGGTGTGGAACTTTGCAAAATCGGAAACGGAGATGTGGAAAGAACCGCCCGAACCTCTGCTTGAGAAGATAGCGGATACGCTCTTTTCGGAAAGTGACAGATGGGAAGGAACTGCTTCGGAACTTTGCGAAAGGCTTGCGGTGGATATAAAGCCGAATGTACTTTCTTTAAGGCTCAGTATCAACGCAAGCAGGCTGTTTCGTGATTACGGTATCCGTTATCAGAACAGCCGCACACACGACGGAAGAAAGGTTTCACTTTGGAAAGAAACCGAGCAGACGGCGTGACAAACGGTGTCAAAGGTGTCAATGTTTTTGAGAGCAGCACGCTGTGAAAAACATTGTCACCATCGTCACACTTTGACACCGGATAAAGTTTAGGGGAGTGTGCAGAGAGTGCCTTTTCAAAGGCGGCTCTTTGGTCTCGCCTGCTGGCTCGGTCGGTTCGCAGGCGTGTGTGCCACCGGCACACGCTCACCCCTCGGAGAGCCTTCGGAGAACGCAAAACCTGTTTACAGGTCGCATTTTTGATGGGTGTACCCGTCAAAAGTGCTTTTGCGTTACTTTTGACAAAAGTAACAAAACCTGAGAATGTTGAAATTTACAGATGGGAGATGAAAAAATGCAGAGAACGATAAGTGCAATGGTCGGTAAAGGCTCGGTCAATCACAATAGCCGAAAGTTCCGAGCAGAAAATGTAGACGGAACTCGTACTCATCTCAATATCGACTACTGCAATGAAAATATAAAGACAGTTTATCACGAATTGTTTGATGAAGCATTGGAAAGATACAATGCCAAGCAGATAAGGTCAGACCGAAAGATAAAAGATTATTATGAAAAAATCCGAAGTTCCAAGCAGGAAAAACCGTTCCACGAAATCATTTTACAGGTGGGCGGTAAGGGAAATATGAACGCCGATACGGAAAACGGAGAACTGGCAAAGCAGATTTTAGATGAATACTATCAGGGTTTTCAGGAGCGAAATCCACAGCTTCGGGTGTTCTCGGCTCATCTGCATATGGATGAAGCTACACCACATCTGCACATAGATTTTGTACCTTTTACCACAGGCAGCAAGCGTGGACTTGATACAAGAGTGTCACTAAAGCAGGCTCTTGCAACGCAAGGTTTTAAGGGCGGCAGTCGTGGCGATACGGAGTGGTCGCAATGGATACAGTCCGAAAAAGAACAGCTTGCGGCGGTGATGGAACGTTATGGGATTGAGTGGGAACATTTAGGCACACACGAAAAACATCTTTCTGTTTTGGATTATAAAAAGCAGGAAAGAGAAAAAGAAGTGGCGGCATTAGGTGCGAAAATCGAGCAGAAACAGATTGAATTTGATGTGTTGTCGGAACGAGTATTGAACTATGATAAGGCAAAAGACGAGCTGTCAAATCTTGAAATAGAGCTTGATACTGCACCGAAATATCAGTTGCCAGAACCAGAGAAATTTATGACTGCAAAGGCATATAAAACCAAAATGGCAGAGCCGGTTGTAAGGAAATTGAAGCAACTTGTCAAAACGGTGCTTGCCCGCTGCTTTGAGGGGTGGGACAACTATCATAGGCTGAATACAGCGAATGCACAGTTATACCGCACCAATCAGCGTTTGGAGAAAGTCAATGAAAGATTGACCGAAGAAAACAAAATCCTAAAAGCAGAAAATAAAGATTACAGCCTGCTCCGTAAGGTTTTTGGTCGCAAACAGATAGATGATTTGTTGGAGCAGGCAAGAACAGTTAAAGGTCGCAAGCGTGATAATACACGATCACGATAGACAAAAATCACAGGAGGAAAAGGAAAATGACAAAGACAATTTTTGAAGAAATGGGCGGAACTTATAGACAGGTGGGTGATTATTTATTGCCGAACATCACAGTACCAGCCGAAGAAGAAATAGAGCCGATTGGTTTATGGGGGAAACGACATGCAAGGCATTTAAAGGAACACTATAAAGTGTTATATATGAACCTGCTGACAAGCGGAAAGCTGCATAGTTATCTTGCAGAAGTCGATAAGCAAGCAGAGGATATGTTTCTTCGACTGGTAAAGGAATATGCCGACAGACAAGATGTGACGGAACAATTAAAGAAAGATAATCCCTACGAATGGATTGGAAGAATGAATAATATTCAGGCTTGTGTGAGGGAAGTTGTAGGAACGGAGTTGATTTACACATAAGCGTTTTACGGTATGGTGCTCCTGCGTTTGCTGGAGTGCTGTGGTTGTGGTTGTAAAGAGGTTGTGAAAGATTGAATTTCGTAATGGTTGGATGTATAATTAGGAAGTGAAAATTTTAATTTGCACTTCCATAAGGTGAAATGTATTGACACAAAAAATACAGTATGATAGTATTGCCATTAGAAGAAAGAAAGGCACATTTTGTGTAAGGTGAGGAAATGATTAATAGATAATTTGATTTAAGTAAGACACATATAGTTATTGAGCCTGTAGAGAATAGGTTTGTTTTGTGTACGCTTAAGTTGGATTATCGCAAGAGGCATTTCCTTTGTTTTCCTTTTGGAAAAGAAATAAGGGGCTATTTAGCGAGTCTATTTTTGCGTATGCAAAAAAGACTCGTTTTTGTGTGTTCAAAATAATAATTGGCTCAGACTTCGAAAAGGAGAAACTTTAATGTTGCAGATAAAAAAATTAAATTTAACACATAAAAAAGACCTGAGAATAATTCTTAATGATTTCAACCTTGTGCTAAATGATGGAGATAAGGCAGTTATTATTGGAGAAGAGGGAAATGGGAAATCGACATTAATGAAGTGGATATACAATCCGTCGCTTGTAGAAAACTATATAGAAGCAGATGGGGAAAGGATAATGGGACACGAACGTCTTGGTTATCTTCCGCAGGAGATGCTCGATGAAGATAAGGAAAAAACAATATACGAATATTTTTCTGAAGAGGAAATATTCTGGGAGAAAACGCCTAAAGAATTGTCTGTTATTGCGGGAAAATTTGGAATGAAAAATGATTTTTTCTACAGTAACCAGACAATGGGTAGTCTTTCAGGAGGCGAAAAAGTCAAGACACAACTTATGAGGCTTTTCATTCGCGATGTTTCTGTGCTGTTGTTGGACGAACCTTCCAATGACATCGACATTGCGACGCTTACATTACTGGAAAAAATCATAAATGACTGGAAGCACATTGTGCTTTTTATTTCACACGATGAAACGCTGATAGAGCGTACTGCCAACATGGTGATACATATCGAGCAGATTATACGAAAAACAAAGGCGAGATATACCGTGGCAAAGCTTCCCTATAGACGCTATGTGGAAGAACGGCTTCATAAATTTGAAATCCAAAAACAGCGGGCACTGAGTGACCGTAGGGAGAAAAAGATTCGCGATGAAAAATATCAAAGAGTTATGCAGAGTGTACAAGGTGCATTAAGAAGTTGTACCAGACAAGCACCGTCTGTTGCCAAAAACTTAAAGGACAAAATGCATACGGTTAAGGCAATGGAACGAAGATTTGAAAAAGAAGATGAAAATATGACTCAGATGCCGGAACAGGAAGAAGCAATCTTTGTCAAATTAGGGGATGAAAACTCACACATTCCCGCAGGAAAAACGGTCATAGAATATGAACTTTCAAAGCTTGTGACTCCGGATGGCAAAAGAATTTTAGCAGAAGGAATTCATTTAAAAATAAAAGGTTCAGAAAAAATCTGTATGATAGGAGCCAACGGGGCAGGAAAAACGACTCTTCTAAAAAAGATAGCGGAAGAACTCCTAAATCGGAATGACATTAAAGCAGAATATATGCCTCAAACTTATGAAGACCTGCTGGATTTGGATGTTACACCGGTTGATTACCTTGATAAAACAGGAGATAAAGAAGAGCGTACAAGAATTAGAACATACCTTGGTTCACTTAAATACACACCAGATGAAATGGAGCATCCGATTCGGGAGTTATCAGGCGGACAAAAGGCGAAAGTGCTTCTCTTGAGGATGAGCTTAAGTGGTGCAAATGTTCTTATTCTGGATGAACCGACAAGAAATTTTTCACCATTGTCCGGTCCGGTAATAAGAAAAATGCTCCGAGAATTTCCGGGGGCTGTCATTAGCATTTCTCACGATAGAAAGTATATTGAAGAGGTGTGCGATAAAATATATCAGCTAAATCCTAATGGATTACAGCTAATTGGTGATTGATAACAAAAAGGATGAAAGACTGACAAATTTCAGGCTTTTAGTGAGTTGGAAAGCATACAAAGATTTGAATTTGGAGGATAGATTATGGTACGTACAGAAGATGCATGTGAAATTATAAAATATGCTTTGCAAAACGAAATTAAAGTATATTTAGATGGCGGATGGGGTGTTGATGCACTTCTTAAAAGAGAATCAAGAATACACAATGATATTGATTTGTTTGTTGAACTGAAACATTATCATGATTATATTTATGTGATTAAGCAGCATGGATTTGAGGAAGTAAATACTGATTATACAACGGATGGTCATACTGTCTGGAAAGATGATAAACAAAGAATCATTGATTTACATTGTTTTGAATTTACAGATGACGGAATTGTTTATGAGGGAGATATATTTCCATCAAAAACTTTTTCCGGTATTGGAAAAGTTGGAGATATAACTGTTTCTTGTATTGAACCATTGAGTCAGGTAATGCTTCATTTGGGATATGAACACGATAAAAATGATGTGCATGATGTGATGCTGTTGTGTGAAACATTTCAAATAGCAATACCAGATGAATATAAGGAAAAGTAAAATTTCAGTTTTGTGTTGAATCTCTAAGCAAAATAGCTTATAATTTGACATGCTACATATAGTTATTATCCACAGTTATCGAGTAGGTGTTATCAATGCCGATAACAAAATGATAACATTAGCTCGTATAGGCAGGATAATATGGATATATCAAATAATCAAAAGAACGAGAAACATTACAGAGAATAATTCCTAAACAAAAAGCGTTAGTCTTTGTAGAGTTTGAGTGATGAAATGAACTTGAAAAAGCCTTTATTTATGCTGATTGCAAGCAAATTTGTTTAAGCCTTGGCAACGATTTGGCAACATTTTGGGTATCACTCACTGAATAACAGAATACTTCAATAAGAGAAAAACCTTGCTGATTTTCAGATATGGAAACTGAACATCGGCAAGGTCTTTTTATGCTTATTTCTGCTTTTTCTTTTTAGACGCTTTCTTTTCTTCTTTCTCGATTTCCTGAAATTCTTTGGCAAGCATATCACTGACCGCCTGCGAGGGAACACTCCCCCAATGTCCAGAGGTGTCAAGTTCTGGGTACTTGTATCGCCACTGGTCGTATTCTTCTCTGCTAATCTCGCCCCGTTCCAGCTTGGCAGATTGTTCCTGCCATGCGTGGAACATTTTGAACATGGAGGAATAGGTGGAACAGTCGGACTTGTCCAGCCGCAGACACACTTCCCCGTCAATCTCTCCGATTTTCAGTCCATACATATCTTCCAGCGCAAAAAGTGTGTGCATAAGCCCGATATAGCTGTCAATCTCCGGGACTGTGATTGCTCGTGGGCTGACATCAAAGATATTTGCCATTTCTTTTACAAGCTCTTGCTTCGGCGTTCTGGCTTCTGATTCATACTGTGCCATACGGACATCAGAGGTCTTTCCGAGAAAACCGAGGATTTCGCCTAACTGCTTTTGCGTCATGCCTTTCCGATTACGGAAAAAGCGGATTCGTTTGCCGATTGCCATAATAAAACCTCCGTTGTAGTTATAGTGATACAACCATTCTTGACTTAAACATTTCTGTTGAAGTTAGTATAACATTGTGCAATAGGAATAGCAAGAGGAACTTAAATAAAAAAAGTTAAGATTTTTCTGCAAATCACTTGACTTAACGGAATTTATTTAGTATCATGGATATAACCTAAACAAAAACAGTTAAATAAAGAAAGGAGAGGATAACTGAATGGCAGAAAAATCATTTATGACTGTGGAGGAAGTGGCAGCGGAACTGCGGGTGTCAAAGTCAAAAGCCTACCAGATTGTGCGGGAACTAAACGCAGAATTACAGAAACAGGGCTATCTGACGGTGGCTGGTCGTGTGAACGCTACATTTTTTCATAAAAAGGTCTGTTACAGCGATTAAGCGGAAAGGAGATGATTTGAATGGCTGTATACAAAGACAATGCTACAGGAACGTGGCGGGTAATCTATCGTTTCACGAATTGGAAAGGGGAGCGGAAGCAGACCCAGAAACGAGGATTTGCTACGAAGAGGGAAGCACAGGCGTGGGAACATGAAGCCATGCTGAAACAAGGTGCAAAGCTGGATATGACATTTGCCAGCTTCTTTGAGGTTTACGAAGCCGACAAGAAACAGCGTGTCAAGGAAAGCACATGGGAATCCAAAAGCCATGTAATCCGCACAAAGATTTTACCGTATTTCGGAAATCGGAAGATAGCGGAGATTGAAGCAAAAGACATTATCGCATGGCAGAATGAACTCATGGCGTACCGGGACGAGAAAGGGAAGCCTTATTCGGCGGATTATCTGAAAACCATACACGCCCAGCTTACAGCAATTTTCAACCATGCTGTGAACTTCTATAACCTGCCCTACAATCCGGCAAGGCGGGCCGGCACAATGGGAAATGAGGTTCCGAAAGAAATGGACTTCTGGACGAAAGAGGAATATCTGAAATTCTCCGAAGCCATGATGGATAAGCCCCGTTCCTATTATGCCTTTGAAATGCTTTACTGGTGCGGAATCCGCTCCGGCGAACTGCTGGCACTCACTCCGGCTGATTTTGATTTTCAGAAGCAGACAGTCACAATCAGCAAGACGTTTCACCGATCTAAAGGGCGGGATATTATCACAAGTCCGAAAACAAAAAAGAGTAACCGTACAATCAAAATGCCGCCATTTCTCTGTGAGGAAATACGGGAATATATCAAAATGCTTTACGACATTCAGCCAGACGAGCGGTTGTTTACGGTCACGAAATCCTATCTCAACCATGAGATGGAGCGAGGGGCGAAGCAGGCAGGAGTGAAAAAGATTCGTGTGCATGATATTCGTCATAGTGCGGTTTCTCTGTTAATCGACATGGGATTTTCGGTGTTGGCGATTGGGGAGCGCATGGGGCATGAAGCGGAGAAAATCACTTACCGCTATGCTCATTTATTCCCTACGGTGCAGACGGAAATGGCAGAAAAATTGGAAATGGAGCGAATGACAAAGGAGGATACAAATGGAAAGAACACTTGATTACAAAGGGCGGTGGCGCAATCATACAGTAGCGTTCCGGGTATCGAACGAGGAAGCGAATCTGCTTAACGATTTGGTGGCACTGTCGGGATTGACGAAGCAGGACTACATCACAAGGCGGCTGCTGTGCCGGGACGTGGTGGTACAGGGTAATCCGAGGGTGTATAAGGCTCTGAAAAATCAAATGGCGGCTATCTACGAGGAATTGAAGCGGCTGGAAGCATTAAGCCCGGACAATGACGAACTGCTCTATACGTTACAGGTAATCGGAATCACATTAGACGGTCTGAAAGGAGAAGATGAATGACAGAAAAAATAAAAACGACTGCTCCCGTATTATCTGTTGGCGCAGATAGGGAACAGCCGAATACAAAAAATCACAAAGAAATTATAGCAAATGAAACAGCACAAATCAATCTGCAAGCCGCACAAAACCCGGAGAAATCCAGGAGCGGCGGGCTTCAAACCGTTTCCATGACGGAACTGTATGATACCGTATATCCACCGAGAACACCGGTTGTGGACGGGTTTCTCTACGGCGGTACTTACCTCTTTGTAGGTGCGCCGAAAGTTGGAAAATCGTTCTTTATGGGGCAGCTTGCCTACCATGTGGCAATGGGGCTTCCACTGTGGGATTATCCCGTCCGAAAGGGGACGGTGCTGTATCTGGCACTGGAAGATGATTACGCAAGGCTTCAGCGCCGACTCTCCGGTATGTTCGGTGTGGAATGTGCGGATAACCTGTACTTTGCGACACAGGCAAAGACCTTGAATGAGGGATTAGACAGGCAATTAGAGGAATTTCTGAAAGAGCATACAGACGCAAGGCTGATTATCATTGACACGCTCCAGAAAGTGCGTGAGGTTGGCGGGGACAGGTACAGCTATTCCAGTGATTACGAGATTGTGACAAAGTTAAAATCGTTCAGCGATAAATACGGTATCTGCCTGCTGGTGGTTCATCACACACGCAAGCTGGAATCCGAGGACAGCTTTGATATGATTTCCGGCACAAATGGGTTGCTTGGAGCGGCAGACGGGGCGTTTATCATGCACAAGAAAAAGCGTACTGACAATGAGGCGGTGCTGGATATTGTGGGGCGTGACCAGCCGGATCAGGAACTGACCATAGAGTTTGACCGGGAGTGCTGCGTCTGGAAATTTAAAAAGGCGGAGACGGAACTGTGGAAACAACCGCCGAATCCTCTGCTGGAAGCAATCAACAATTTTCTGACAGAGGATAAGCCGGAATGGGAGGGGACAGCAACAGAACTTGTGAGCCAGTTGCCGGATATGCAGATACAGGCAAACGTGCTTTCCAGAAAATTGAATGTAGTCAATAGTCAGTTGCTTAATAACTATGGAATTTTCTATGACAATAAGCGAGGGCATGAAAGGAAGATTGTTCTGAAACGGCTTGAGCCGAGAGAGTAAAAGCGACGATATGCGTCGGTTGCGACGGTATTTTTTACAGTGGGCTGGTATAGAAAATATTGACGCTATCGACGCAAACCGACGCAGAAAGGATTAAGTGATGAAAAACGTGCAAATTCCTTATGAATTGTTTGTATCTCTGCTCCGCTATCATCTAATGGAAGATGATGATTGTCTGAATGAAATCCGGCAGGGATTGGAGCAGAAATTGGATTCTCTGGTGCGCCATGAATTATATGCGAAATATAAGACTGCGCCCACACAGGAAGAACGGGAAAATGCCAGACAGGAATATCTGGAAAAACGTGGAGTGCCGGATAGCTTCCGCTGGTAGTTTTCCTTTGATGATAACAGACAGGAGCGTGTCACGCTCCTGTGGATAGCAGATAACGAGAAAGGTGTGATTTGATGATAATTCAGCCGGAATGGGGAACCCGGAACGTGAACAAATATTTTTACGAAAATGAAGCCCGTAGGATTGCCGCATTCAATGAAATCTTTGGAGATGTGGAACTGACTGCGGCAGAAATGCGGACGCTGGTATGGCTGTGTGGGTGGGAGGAATGTACAGTAGAAAACGTACTTTCGGCTATCCGAAAAGCTATGGCGGAAGCAAAGCGGCGGGAACAGCCGCCCGTCCGTAGGACGGAAAAGCCCTCGGCAGAGCGCAAAGGCAGCTTTTGATGGACGGAACGGCTGTCAAAAGTGCTTTTGCGTTACTTTCGGCGAAAGTAACAAAGCTTGTGCGCCGTATCCGGCGCTGATTACCCGAACAGGGAGAAAGGATATTGATTGAAGCGAACAATCAGCTTTATGACAGGAAAAGGCTCTGTCAACCATAACAGCAGAAAATTTCATGCAAAGAATACTGACCCGGAAAGAAGCTGTCTGAACGTGGAATACTGCAACGAAAATATTAAGGACGTATATCACGAATTGTTTGATGAAGCACTCGCCCGGTACAATGAGAAGCAGACTAGAAGTGACCGCCGGATTGATGATTATTATGGGAAAATCTGTTCCGGCAAGCAGGAAAAACCATTCCATGAGATTATCCTGCAAATCGGGGATAAGGACAACATGGGAGCGAAAACGGAGAACGGACAGCTTGCGGTAAAAGTGTTGGATAAATATATGCAGGACTTTCAGCAACGAAATTCTACGTTGAGGGTGTTCAGTGCCTATCTTCATATGGACGAAGCAACGCCCCACTTGCATATAGATTTTGTACCGTATACGACAGGAAGCAAGCGGGGACTTGAAACAAGAGTTTCTTTGAAACAGGCGTTATCTGCTCTCGGATTTAAAGGCGGCGCAAGACGGGAAACGGAATTAAATCAGTGGGTGGCTTATGAGAAAGAACAGCTTGCCGCTGTCATGCTGGAACATGGGATTGAGTGGGAGAAGAAAGGCACACATGAAAAGCATTTATCTGTCTTGGATTTTGAAAAAAAGGAGCGGGCAAAGGAAGTTGCAGAACTGGAAACGAAAAAAGCGGAATTGCAGGAAGAAAACGCTACTTTTCAAGAAATCAACGAAGATTTGCATGAACAGTTGTTACAGGTTGATGATGAGATTCGTTCCTTACAGGAAGATTTGCAGGAGTCCCGGCAGGAAGCAGAGAAAGCACAGAAACAGGCGGACAAATATCAGAAGCGCATGAATGAACTTGCTCCTATGGTAAAGAACATGGAAAAGCTGGCGGCAGACTTTTCCGCAGATCCGGAGCAGACGCTTCCAGAAGCGGCGGTTATGGAATCTGCAAAGTCGTATCGGGAAAAGAAAGCAAAACCGCTGGTAAAGAAAATTGTACAAGTTATGCGCTCCGTTTATTCGGCATATCTGGATATTTCAAATAAGTTTACAAAGCTGCAAGCGGCGTATAACAGGGAACGGAGCGGAAACGAGCGACTGACAAACAGGCTGGAAGAAGTTTTGGAGGAAAACCGGGAATTGAGGATAGTGGTGGAAGATTTTGGGCGTATAAAAGCTGTGGTCGGCTCTGAACAGGTTAATGCTGTGATTGACCGGGTAAAGCAGCAGGAACAGATAGAAGCCGAGCAGAAACGGGCTGCAAGGAGAAAACATAATCGGGAAGCCCACTGACAGGCGGAGGGCTGCTTAAAGACCTCTTAGCTGCATGAAGCGAATCCCCGCCAGTTAGTCAAGAGTGGCGTAGCCGTTAATTTACTCTTGACTGGCTGGTGGGGATTTGCTATTTCCATTTACTCTTTCAAACGAAGAAGTTATAATTAAAATATAAAGGCTGAAGAAAGGTTAAGGGAGAATGGATATTACAAAGGAATTAAAAAAGGATGGTATGTTACTAAAAAAGATTCCTAAAAAGGAACAAACGATAGATATTTGCAAAATGGCTATTAGACAGAATCCTTTAGCTTTACAATTTGTGTCCAGAAAATGTTTGGATTCAAAAATGTGCTTAGCAGCGGTAAAAAAGGATGGACAGGCATTTCGGTATGTTCCTAGTCAATTTATTACGAGGAAAATGTGCGAATTGGCAGTTGAGGCAGACCCGGAACTTTTGAATAATGTACCAGAGAATTTTAGGACATTGAGAATTTGTATAAATGCTATTAAAAAAGATGTAAGTACTTTATCATATGTATCACGAGAAAAAAGATATGAATTGTTTGACAATAACACAGAAATTGATTTAATTAAAAAGGTTGTAGAGCATAATTCTAAATGGTTAATGTATATGCCTAACCGCCCAGATGTGAGGGCGTTTTGTATAAGTTGTATGGAAGAAGATTTTTCTGTTGCACAGTATATGCCAGAGCAGATAAAAATTGCTGATGATATTCTGAACTATCAAAAAACGAAAGGAAAATTACATTTTATACACAAGTATTATAATTCCGAAGAAGGAAAATTTTGTGTAAAAATTAAGGTTGTATGTGGACAACATGCCTCAATATTTGATGAAAATGAGATGATAGAAGAATCATATTGTGTTGTGATGGAATTTGGAGACTTTGACAAGTTTTATAGCCTTTTAGATGGAGATCTTTTTGATGCAGAATTAAGAAATTTTGATTTTAAAGGAATAGATTTAAAGCAATATAATATTGATGGTGCTACTATCAATAGTGAAATATTGCAATTACAAGGATTATATGACGGGACATATTTTTCATCTATTAAAAAGATTTTGGAAACAGATTCAGATGAATTTATGGGAAGTAATGAGATTATGATACCTAATGAATTTTGTTATCCCAAACCTATAGATGATGATGAACATGAGCGATTTGATATTAGTCATATTCCGTTTTTTTATATTAGTGACATTCACTTAGCACATCGAGTTTGCAATAAATTTAAGGATAAGGCAACAAAAGAAGAAATACGCTCATATATAAAGTATTTAGCAAGAAGTATGGTTTCTTCCATTGGAACCAGGCCATATAATAGCTATTTGCTGATTGCAGGAGATACTTCATCTATTTTTGAGTTTGCCGCTATTTTTTATAACGAACTTATACAGTGGTGGAATCCAAATCAGATAGTGGTTGTGCCTGGTAATCACGAATTATGGGATCCTTGTATTGACATGGAAGATAATATAGAAATATATAGGAAATTTTTTGATGATTTAGGTATAATATTTTTACAAAATGATTTAATGTGTGTAGAAGATAGGAAAAAATGTGAGATATTCAGTGAAGTAGAAATATTGAAAATGAGTGAAGAAGAAATAAGGAGCAAGTCTCAATGTTGTTCGGTCATTATTTTGGGTGGAATAGGATTTAGTGGTTTAAATGAAAAATTCAATGCCTCAAATATTCGATATGGGAAAAGTTTTGATGAATTATCAAGAGAAGCAGCTTTGAGGAAAGATATACAAGAGGCAATTCGTTTTAATACGATATACACCAAAATATTAAAAAGCTTAGGCAAAAGCAGAGTTATTGTCCTTACACACGTCAAAAAAGGAGACTGGAATACTGAACCACATAATCCGTATTGGATATATTTGAATGGGCACAATCACCAAAACTTTTATGAAGTGAGCGATAGAAGAACTATATATGCTGATAACCAAATTGGATATAGAACAAAGAATATTGGGTTAAAATATTTCTATTGTGATAATAATTATGATATATTTGCTTATTATCAAGACGGAATACATGAAATAACACGGGAGCAGTATATTGATTTTAACAGAGGGAAATTGGTTTCCATGTCATTTAAAAGGGAAGATGGAACAATTTATATGCTAAAAAGAAATAGTATATATTTATTTTTGATATACTGTGAATACTCCAAACGTTCAAGAGGAAAATCACTATATCTTATGAATGGTGGAAAGTTGGGGAGATTAGGACGAAATAGGATAGAGGATTTAGCTTATTATTATGATAACCTCAAAAAATATGTGGAAAATGTAAATCAACTACTATACAGGTACGTGGGAGGTCAACAGAGAATTTCCGAATTTATCAAACATCTTGGCGGTTCTGGAAAGATACATGGTTGCATTGTTGATGTAGAAAGACCTAATGAATTAGAAGGATTTTCATATTGTCATTTGTTTGTTAATCCGATAGATGGGAAAGTGACACCATATTTTGCTTATGATGTAAAATCAAGAATTGTATACAAAGATTTTAAGGCTTTACTGCAAGCACATGATAGTTGCAAGTTAATGGCTAATAATTATTTGAGGCTTGAAAAAGAATCTGTGCATAATTTACCGACTATTCAGTATTCGGGGCAGATGGAAGAATGGGAAAATGAAGATTCCATGTATGATGAGGGAGGTTATCTATATAAAATTTCTCGAATTATAAAAAGTTTACAGTATTGTGCGGAGAAAAATATTGTACGTCTTTGGAATGAAGAATTACTCAATTACGATTTTGTAAATAGGATTAAACAATCGAACAAAATTGACGAAATTGTAGATGACAGACTAATGATTGATGAAAAGAGTATTTAATGGTAATGTTACGTTTTAGACATTCTGAAATGCTTGTTTTGTAAGGAATTTCAAACGCTGTGGGAGAGGGTGTGATACTTTATACCTATATCCTCGAAAACGGGCTTCTATTGCGTAACATTTCAAAAATGTATTGTCAATCTGCGAAGATTTGCTATAATAAAGGCGTGGCAACATTTTGGCAACAGAAAATCAGCAAGCCAGAATAAATGATGTAATCGAAGTAAAAATCGGTGTGTATTTGCATAAAACTTAAACAAATACAGTTAATAACAACGAGGGACACGCCGAGTTTGAATAATGTACATGAGCCAAGAAATGCTGAAATTACGGCGTTTCTTGGCTCGTTTTGGGTTGAGTGACAATCAAATGACAATAATTTTGGAAATCATTGATTGGATTCGTTGGAAGAATTATTTCCACGATGTTCATAGTTCCATGTGTTTTGACCATGTGAAAGATATTGAGATGTGTCATTTTGCGTTGAAGATGGAACTACCACATCGCTAGGTTTTGTATCTTGACCAGCAGCAATAGTATTTAAAAAATCTTGAATATTGTCCATTAGTAGACCTCCTTTCTATGCAAAAATTAATAGAATATATTCTACAAAACTGAATGAAACTACGATGCTCATAAGTAAAGTTACTATGGATATTTTTTTGTAGGCTTTCTCAAGTGCTTCATTATTGCTCAAGACAAATTCTGTGTACTGCTTAACAGCGAGCATGTTAGCTTGACTAGAAGCTTTATTCCATAAGCTGTAGTCTATCAATAATTTTGGATTAAAACGATGTAATTTGATTGGTCTTAATCCAATAACAAGTATAAGCATAGAAGATATATAACACAAGCTTATTATTATAAAGAGCACAATACATAATACAAATATAATGCCAGCTCTTGTTGTCTGCGGGAAAGAAAGTGTTACCAGTTTATCTAGTAGAGTTAATATGAAAGCAAAAAACACACTACAAAATGTAATCATTATATAGATTTTATTATCGTATTTGTTTGCACGTTCTGTAACATGTTTGTATTCCTCAAGTGTTATTTCTAAACACTCGGCAGAAGAATCATATGACATATTTTGTGTGTCGACTTTATTAATTTTTACATTGTATTCCATAAGTTACTCTCCTTTCTTCGGTTTCCTTTTCCTCTTCACATAAGAGAAATCCGGAAACAAGTCTTTTAACAATTCTGAGGTTTCTTCTGCATCGTCATCCTCACTCATATTCTGAATTAGTAGCTGATCGTCATCATTGAGATTCAACGAAACAGTGTATTCTTTATTTGGGTCTATTGGATTCATTGGGTACTTTACCTCTTTGAGATAATATTCCGTTTCTGATATTTCTCCATCCTCCAGCTTGTCTCGCAAGCGTGCCCAATACTCAACCATCTTTCGGAAGTTATCAAGGTCTTCTTGTGGACGGGGACCGGCACTAGGAAGCCGCTCTTCAAATTTGAAGCATATTTCTCCATCTTTTAGGGTAGGTCGTAGTCCATATGCCCATTCAATGTCAAACAGCACATGAAGTGCACTGAATATATTTGCTACATCAGGGTCAGATAATGCATAAAAGCTGACACCTAGATTATTGGCAATATTTAATAAAGTTGCTTCATCCGGATATCTGTTTCCAAGTTCATAGTTTCGGATAGTGGATTCGTTTAATTCACATTTATCTGCTAATTCCTTTTGCGTCATATCAGATGCAATTCTGAAATTTCGAATCAAATAGCCTACCCGGCTGGTGAATTTTTCGCCCATTTTATTGCTCCTTAATACTGTAATGAGTGTTGTAGTATGCACGAAGCCACGAGGTACAAAACATGCATCTGTGTACATTATACCACCAACAGTGCAAAAGTGAAATGTTTTCGCTAAAAAATATTGACAGTACAAAAATGAACTGCTAATATAAAACACATCATAACCGTTCAGAAATGAACTGAACAATAGAACAAAAGAGAGGAGGCATTAGCTTATGGAGAACAAGAGATTTTTGACAGCGCAGGATGTAATGGAAATGCTGGGAGTTTCGCTATCGTATTCCTATAAATTGATACGACGGCTGAATGCGGAACTTGAGGCTGATGGATTCGTGACAATAAAAGGACATGTCAGTACACAGTATTTTATGAAACGAATCTACGGGCTATCTACGGATAAGGAGGTGGGATAGATGGCGGTTATCAAGAATAATAAGACAGGAATGTGGGAGGTAAGAACCTATTATAAGGATTTGACAGGAGCAAGGAAACAGAAAAACAAGAGAGGCTTTGCCAAGAAGAGCGAAGCCCTTGACTGGGAGAGAAATTTCAAGCTGAAAGAGGATCAGAGTATCAGTATGAGCTTCAAAAGTTTTGTGGACATTTATCTGACGGATTTAGAGCCAAGAATAAAGCGCAATACTTTTCTGACAAAGAAGCACATTATTGAGACAAAGATTCTGCCTTATTTCGGGAAACGAAAACTGGATGATATTCGGACCTCGGATGTCATCCAGTGGCAAAATGAGATTATGAAGCTGAAAAAGGATAATGGGGAGTTATTCTCCCCTACCTATCTGAAAACCATTCATAATCAGTTCAGTGCCATATTAAATCATGCAGTAAATATGTATGGTCTGAAAGATAATGTGGCACGAAAAGCCGGAACCATGGGTAAAGAAGAAAATAAGGAAATGGAGTTTTGGACGCAGGATGAATTTCAGGCATTTTTAGAGTGCGTGGCAGATAAGCCTATTTCCTATTATGCATTTGAAATGATTTATTGGACAGGCATTCGTGAAGGTGAACTGCTTGCTCTGACGCCGGCAGATTTCAATTTTGAAAAGAAGACACTTCGGATAAATAAGTCATATCAGAGGCTGGAAGGCAAAGATGTGATTACAGACCCGAAAACACCAAATAGTAACAGAACAATTGTCATGCCGGATTTTCTTGCTGTCGAGATGGAGAATTTTATAAGCAGTATTTATGGAATAAGGGATGATAACAGAATTTTCACTATTTCAAAAAGTTATCTGCATCATGAGATGGACAGAGGTGCAAAGCTTGCAGGAGTGAAGAGAATACGAATTCATGGATTACGACACTCGCACATTTCATTGTTAATCAATTTAGGATTTTCAGCATTGGCAATAGGTGAAAGAGTCGGACATGAGGCGGTAGATATCACATATCATTATGCACATTTATTTCCAACGGTGCAGACGGATATGGCAGCACAACTAGAAACAGAAAGGGAGGCGTTAGTCAATGTCAGAAAAGAATAGAGACGATAAAAACAGATGGCGGAATGTGACAATAGCATTCCGCATGTCACCGGAGGAAAACGAGGAGTTGAATAACAGAGTGAAGCTCAGCGGATTTCGTACCAAGCAGGATTATATAATCCAGAGTGTTCTTCATCAAAAGGTGGTTGCCACAGGTAACCCGTTGATGCTGGTACAGTTCCGGCAGAACCTGCAAAGGATTGAGCGCGAGCTTGAAAGGATTGAAAAGGCATCGGATATGGATGGGGAGTTACTTACTCCCATCCGCTCCATGCTGGAAATATTGGAAGGCTTTAAGGAACAACCGGGAACATTGGCAGATATGAAACAACTTACAGTACCAAATGAGGAATAACAGATATTTTGTATAAAGGAAGTGATTGCTATGAGCGAAGAAACATTATTTGAAAAATTAGGTGTGAAATACATAGAAAAAAGAGGGTATTTTTTATCCGTTGATTACATTAGGTGAAGCGGAGAACAGTACAGATGTCGAGAAATATGGTCGCATGTGGATGGATTACATACAGAAGGAATATCCGCAACGATACAGAAGTCTGGTACGATTTGGCGAATTACATGATAAAGCAGCCGAGGTAAATGAAGTGGCTTATGAATTGCTGGAGGATATTGAAAATGAGTGGTTGCGTAAACATAAACCAAAGCAGTCGAATTCTTTTGTGGAAATGTATCGGCTAAGGACTCAGGCAAGAATGTTAGCAGAGGAAGTAGTTCTGCATGATGTGGTGAACTGTTTTCATTAGGCGATAAGTGGAGTTCTGTATCGGAGCTGTGGCTGGTAAATAATATGTCGCGTATACGCGACTCATAAGCTCCCAAAAGGGAGCTTTATCCGGCGACGAGAGCCGTATAGCCACTCCGGCGAGGAGCGCAAAACCCGCTTGCGGGTCTGCATTTTTGATGGCGAAGCTGTCAAAAGTGCTTTTGCGTTACTTTTGACAAAAGTAACAAAACCTTCCCAGGGAAAACTGCTGTTTCGTGCCGTATCCGGCACTCATTACGGATAAGAAGGAGGTGCCTATTTACATACCAAAAGAGGAGGATTTTCAAAATGGAAAGAACAATCAGTTTCATGAATGGGGAAGGTTCCATCGGGCATAACACAAGAAGATTTATAGCTGACAATGTACATGCCGGTCGTACCAAGAATAATATCACCCTTATTCATGAGGATATTAAGCAGGCTTATCATAAATTGTTTGACAAGGCGCTTAAGGAATACAATGCAAAACAGAAACGCAAGGACAGGCAGATTAAAAGTTATTATGATAAGATTTCCCGAAGCAAGCAGGAAAAATTATTTTATGAGGTTATCGTTCAGATAGGCAATAGGGATGATACCGGAGTAGGTAGTTCTTCTGCAGAGGTTGCAACATGGGTGCTGAAGGATTATGTGAAAAAGTTCCAACTTCGCAATCCACAGCTTTATGTGATTGGTGCTTATATTCATCTGGATGAGGAAACACCACATTTGCATCTTAATTTTATCCCTTGGGTATCCGGTTGCAAGAGAGGATTGGAGACAAAGACAAGTCTTAAGGCGGCACTTGCTACCAGAGGATTTGTAAGTGAAGGAAAATGGAACACTGAATGGAAGCAGTGGGCGGAGGCAGAGAAAGATGATCTTACTCTGATTATGAGCCGGTACGGAATTGACTGGAAAAAGAAAGATACACACAATATGCATTTATCCGCACTGGATTATAAAAAGCAGGAGCGGGCAAAAGAAGTGGCTGCACTTGAGGAGGAGATAGAGGGTGCACAGGTTGTTCTGGAATTAAAAGAGGAACGGATTGAGTCTCTGGAAAAAGAAATTGAAAGTAAGCGAGATGATTTCAGAAAAGAACAGTCTGAGGCTCAAAAGAAGCTTGACGATACCATATCTGAGAACTTGAAATTACAGTCAGAAACAACGGATTTACGCTTAAAGAATTCTGAATTACGGCTGGAATATTATGAGAATGTTGATAAGCTCACGGATAAACAGAAGAAAATTGAGGTGGCGAAAAAAGAGGCAGACAAGTGGATGATGATATCGGATACTACAAAATTACAGACTGAACGGGCTGAATTGGAACTGGAAGAGGCGGAAAGGCTTAAGAAGGAACTGCTTGGTGAGGTCGATGGAGATGATTATCTGAAGGAGCAGGTGATAGAGCTGAGGTATCAGAACCATATTCTTTGGGAGGAAAATCGCAGTCTAAAGGACAAGCTGGAAAAGGCGTATGAGTTTATGAAACAGTTTGTAATTGGAGGAATTAATCTGTTAGAGAAGTTTATGGAGTGGATCGGTGAGAAGGTTAAGGATATGGGGAGAGGAAGGTGATGTAGAGATTCGCGAGAGATTCGCGATAATAGTTCGTGAAGTAATAGTTATAGAGATTTTTTTCAAAATGTGATAAAATAACCTGGGTTAATTTATTGCTTTTGGAGGAAGTATTACTATGGATAAAGATGAAAGATTATTGAAAATTGTTTTAAGATATAGAGAAGAATTGCAAAGAAAAATTAAAGAGCGCCAGTATGAAATGCAACATGATAATAATGATCATTATTTAATTTATAATGCCTTGGGATTTACAAGTAAGGAAGGTTATCAAATTGATTTTCAACAAAATGTGGGCAGATTTTTATATAAGTATGCGGGTTCTTTGTTGGAAGAATTGGCGATAAAATGCATAAAAGAAGCGCATCCCGATGCAAAGGAAAAAGTGAAATTGCCAAATACAATTGATAAGAGTCCTAAAACAGTGGAAATAGATTGTTTGGTTGGAAAGCATGCTTATGAAATAAAGTGGAAAGATGCAACTACGGATGGAGATCACATAAAAAAGGAACACAAGCGAGTTAAAATTATAAAGGACGCTGGATATGTTCCTATAAGGATTATGTTTTTTGAACCCAATAGGGATCAAGCGATAAAAATACAGTCTAAGCTAAAAAAACTTTATGAAAATATTGGGGGAGAATATTATTCTGGTGAAGATGCATGGAGATATTTGAAGAAAGAAACAGGAATTGATTTGAAAAGGCTATTTGAAAAATTGAAGGAGTGATAATGTGTTAGAGAATACGCTTATTAATGGTGATGCATTAAATGTAATGAAAAAAATAGGTGATAATCAAATTGATGCAATATATTTGGATCCGCCTTTTTATACACAAGATATACAAAAACTTACATCGCGGAAAAATGAGGAAGAATATAGCTTTTCTGACAGATGGAATTGCATGGATGAATATTTAGAATACATGAAATTGCGTTTATATGAATGCAAAAGAGTTCTAAAAGAAACTGGTAGCCTGTTTGTGCATTGCGATAGGAATGCATCTCATTATTTAAAAGTGCTACTGGATCAAATATTTGGAATTAGCAATTTTCAAAGTGAAATTGTATGGAGTTATAAACGATGGTCTAATTCTAAAAAAGGGCTATTAAATAATCATCAAATAATATTGTTTTATAGTAAAAGTGAAGATTTTAAATTTAATAGAATTTATACTGAATATTCAGAAACAACAAATATAGATCAGATATTGCAGGAGCGAGTAAGAGATGAAAAAGGGAAGTCTGTATATAAATGTGATCAGAATGGTGAAGTTGTTTTTGGAAAAAGCAAAAAAGGTGTTCCTCTATCAGATGTATGGGATATACCATATTTAAATCCCAAGGCAAAAGAACGTGTGGGATATCCCACACAAAAACCTATACTTTTACTCGAACAGATTATCAAACTTGTGACTGATGAAAATGATATTGTTTTAGACCCTTTTATGGGTTCTGGAACAACGCTTGTTGCAGCAAAAATGCTTAATCGTAGATATATAGGGATAGATATATCTAAAAAAGCAGTAGAATTAGCAGAAAACAGATTGGAATCATTGATAAAGACAGAGTCACATTTACTGAAAAAGGGTAAGAGTGCCTATATGAACTTGTCAGAAAATCAAATTAATATATTAAAGAGTATAAAGGCTACTCCGGTTCAGCGTAATAGCGGAATTGATGGATTTTTGGATGAGTTTGTAAATGATAGACCAGTTTCTGTTAAAATTCAAAAAGAAGACGAAACTTTAGAAGAGGCTGCAAGTAAGCTGTATAAGTCTAGCAAGACAAAAAAGTGTATCTATATGATTTTGATAAGAACGCATTTAGATTTCATAGATACATTTGAGTATTCAAGTTATCCAAACAATCTTTTTATTATTGATGCGTATGATTTAGTTATTCAAGATTTTTTTGAACGACAAAAGGGAAAAAATAGTGTTATGGCTATTTAATGTTTTATGGAAGGAGTGGAAACCTGTGAAAAATCCATTAAGATATCCTGGAGCAAAATCAAAGTTGTTTGATTATGTAAAAAAACTATTGGAAGTAGAAGGATTAACAGGATGTACCTTTTATGAACCATTTGCAGGAAGTGCCTCATTATCGTGGATGTTGTTAGAAAAGAATGTCGTAAATAATGTAGTAATTAATGAAAAAGATCCTCTTTTGTACCATTTTTGGAAGGCTGTCTTTGAAAGTACAGATGAGTTAGTACAAAAAATAGAGCAAACTGAAATTTGTATGGATACATGGAAAGAATGTGCAAAATATAAAGAACTATCATATTTAATTGGAAAATCGTCAGTAGAAATAGGTTATGCAGGTTTATTTTTGAATAGAACAAATTTTTCTGGGATTTTGAAAGCAAATCCGATAGGTGGAATAAAACAAAATTCAGACTATAAAATAGATTGCAGATTCAATAAGAAAAAAGTAATTGAGGCAATAGAAGATATTGCAAGATTCGCAAATAAGGTAGTAGTATCAAATGAAGATGCCGTTGAGTTCATGAAAAAAGTATTAAAGTATAAAAGAAATAAAAGGACCTTTGTGTACATAGATCCACCATATTATAAAGAGGGACCTGGGCTATATCGTTATTACTTCACTGAAAAACAACATTTGGAGTTGGCGAAATTTATAAAGACTAAGAGTTTCCCATGGTTGTTAAGTTATGATGATGTAAGTGAAATTCGTAAACTGTATAGTCGAAGAACTTGTGTGAACCTCTACTTGGACTATTCTGTTAAAACGTCAAAAAAAGGAAAAGAGATTTTGGTGTCCAACCTAGAAATTCCACCAATGGAACAAGAACAGATTAAAGTGGGATAAGCAAATATAGTGTACATAGTGGAGAAGAGATATGCTCAATAAATTGGAAATAGAATGTTATCGTAAACTGAAGAATGTGTCAATTGATATTAGTTCAGGAATCAATATAATTTCAGGAACTAATGGAACATGTAAATCATCAATTTTGTATATGGTAAGTAATGCTTTCCAAGAGGTAAGGACAAAAGATGATTGGCTCAAATCGGCAGATGTTATTAGTATTTTGAAGAGTGTTAATGATGGAGTAAATTTAAAAATCGAGAGCCTTACAAAAGGGGATGAAACTTATAATGATCCAGCACCCGGAAATAAAGGGACACTATTTACATGTTATTATGAAAATGGTATAAAATTGGAGTTTAGGCGGCATAATACAAAGGTAGGAAATGGTAATAGATTTGCGTTAAAACCACTTTATAAAAGGGGAACAAGCGATAAATTGCCTGCTGTTCCGGTGGTATATCTTGGATTATCAAGATTATATGCATTTGGAGAATATGGGAATGATGATGAATTAAAGAAAGTAAGAAAACGCTTGCCAGACCAATACATTGATATAATTGGTAAGATTTATATGCAGTTTACAGGAATATCGATTGCAAATCAAGAAATACAAGAAATGGGCGATATTAAAAAGCGTTCTAAATTTCTCACTAACAGAGAGGGCATAGATTCTAATACTATTTCAGCAGGCGAAGACAATTTGTTGATTATGATAACAGCACTTGTTTCGCTGAGATACTATTATGAAAATATTGATAGTAGAAGAGAAACAGAGAGCATTTTGCTGATTGATGAAGTGGACGCAACTTTACACCCGGCTTATCAAGTTAAATTGTTAGATTTATTTCTTGAATATTCCAGTAAGTATAAAATAAAACTGATATTTACTACCCATAGTCTTTCTTTGTTGGAGTATGCATTTATTCAGAAATGTAATGTTATTTATTTGTTAGATAATGAGACGTCAGTAATAAAGATGCAGGATGTTGATATATATAAGATTAAGATGTTTTTACATAATCAAGCAAAGGAGGACATATATATTAATCGTTCAATTCCAGTTTTTACGGAAGATAGTGAGGCGAGATTGTTCTTACAATGTTTATTTGAACAATATGAAAGAACATATGGTGAAAAATTTAAGAAAGTAAAAAGTCTTTTTCATATGGTTGATGCAAATATATCGGGAGATGCATTGGTTAACATTTTTAAAGATGATAAATTGTTGAGAAGCACCATGCGTTCTATTTGTATATTAGATGGAGATAAAGATGCTCAACATGATTTGAGAAACTATACAATCGCATTACCTGGTAAGGATGCACCAGAAAAAATTGTATTTAATTATGCGAAAGAGTTGTATGAAAGAGATGATGTTTTTTGGCAGGATACTACTATATGTGATCTGGGATACACAAAAGTATATTTTCGAGATAATATTTTAACTGATATAAACAGTATAGAGGAAAAACTGGCGGAATTAGAAACTCAAGGAAAGTCTAAAAAAGGTGTTGAGCGAGAAAAAAACAAGAAGGTATTTAACGATCATATTAGGTTCTTTGAATTAATTATGAAGAAATGGATATGTGATCATCCGACTCAGATAGATGGATTTTATAAAGATTTACGAACACTGTTTATGAAGGTTTCGGAATTTCATGATATAAGTTCAAAAGAATGGGAATTGTGATAAGTTATAATCAGTGACAACAAAATGACAATACAATCACCTGAAAATCCACGCAACAGGTAGAAACCAGACAAAACTCTTTGATTTCAGCCACAAAAACTAACGTAAAACACCACATAACAACTTTGCAAAGAGGAGTTTGAATAGACAAAAATGCTTAGTAAACCCAGCGTTTATGCGGGTTTGCAGCACTTTTAAAAGTCTTTTGATAACAAATTGATAACAGTTGCATGAGCGCCATTATTCTTGTAATCCAGTGGTTTTAGGGTTAGAGAATGATTGACAGGTGGTTGTGCAACCAATAATCCATATTATAAACGAAGCCCTTAGCTGTGGGTAAAAACTCATGGCTAAGGGCTTTTTGTCGTCATTTGAAAGAATACCGCAGAACTGTATATCTGAATCTGCTGATGAGCGGCATACTGAACAGTTATCTGGCAGATATAGAGGAACAGGCGCAGGAACGCTTTGAAAGAATTGTAGAGCAGATGAAACAGGCACAGGGAATCACGGAGCAATTAAAGGCAGATAATGCCTGGGAGTGGGTAGGCAGGATGAATAATATACAGGCATGTGCGAGGGAGATTGTGGACAAAGAGATAATTTACCAGTAAAAACATAATGGAGGGCAAGTCAGGAAATGGCTTGCTCTCTACTTTACAATAATACTGTTTGATGTATAATTAAGAACAACAGGATAAGTTGAAAGTTATGGAGGTGAAAAATGTATTTCACAGACGAAAAAGACTATATTATGCGAATGATAAAAGAAATGGTAAGAGTATTATTTTCTTTAATGTTTGGGAAAAAGTATGTTTCTGTTGAACTTGAAAAAGAAAATAAATATGAAGTATCAGGAAAAAATTTGAAAGATTTTCTTGATATGATTGAGTTTGGGAAAATTAACGAAGCAGAGAATATACTTTTAGATAGCATTGATTATACAGACAGAAATGAGGTAATGGCAGCAGCTCTTTTCTACCAATACCTTAGTGAGAAGGATAGTGAGTTTTTAAAAAATAACAATTATACAAAAGAAGAAGTGCTTTCTGGTTTTAAGCAATTACTTATGCAGTCAGGATATACTGATTTGCTATGTTTGGTCAAAGCTGAAGAGTAATGTGAAAAATTCAAAGAGATAAGACTGATTGTCTGAAAGGAGAAATTATATTATATGTTCTATATTGCTTTTGACTTTATGATGGCAGTGATTATGTTTTTGTTTGGAATGTGGTTTTATAAATCAGAAGGAAAAGCTGCTAATTTCTTGTCGGGTTATAATATGAAATCAGCGGATGAACGAAAGAAATACGATGAGAATGCTATGTGTAAGGCATATGGAAAAAGAATGATGTTTATGTCAGTTCCTTTTATTATTGGAATAATCATAGATATCCAATATCAAGGAATTGGTTGTTTGATTGCATGGGGGATATGGTTTATTATGTTTGTTTTGTTGCTTATTGATAGGCATAAAAGAGAACGTTAAATTTCAGCTGCGAAAATTGATGTGACAATTACATATGGCGAGAAATTGAAAAGAAAAATTAGAAATTTATTTTGAAAAAGGGTATCCGTAATGTAGAAAGGGAGAAAACCAGGATTGAAAAACATGAAAATAGATGCCAATGGAACAGAAATCAGAGTGATGGGCGATGTTGTTAATGAGGATGCTTACATTTCACTCACTGATATTGCAAAATATAAAAATCCAGACAATGCCTTTATTGTGGTGGCAAACTGGATGCGTAATCATTCTACGATTTCATTTTTGGGCTTGTGGGAACAAATTCACAATCCCAATTTTAAACCTATCGAATTCGATAGGTTTAAAGCAGAATCTGGAGATAATGCTTTTACATTGACACCACAGTAGTGGATAAAAGCAACGGATGCAATCGGTATCGTATCAAAATCGGGACGATATGGCGGTACTTATGCTCATACAGATATAGCTTTCGAGTTTGCTTCATGGATTTCGCCGGAATTTAAGCTTTATATCATCAAAGATTATCAGCGTTTGAAGAAAGATGAAGCAGATCGGTTAGCGATTGGATGGGATGTAAAGAGAGAACTTTCAAAAATAAACTATCGTATCCACACAGATGCAGTAAAAGAATTTTTGATAACTCCCACATTATCTCCGCAGGAAATGGCATATACATATGCTTCAGAAGCAGATATTTTAAATATGGCTTTGTTTGGAAAAACGGCAGCACAATGGAGAAGTGAAAAAGGAATAAAGGGGAAAACTCCTAATATCAGAGATTTTGCTTCAGCAGAAGAATTGGTTGTGCTTATCAATCTGGAAGATACAAACGCGGATCTGATAAGACAGGAAGTGCCTAAAATTGAAAGGCTGAAAATATTAAGAGAAAAAGCGTACAGGCAATTAGAACTTTTGAGAAAGAACCAAGATACGATTACGGCATTAAAGAAAAATCTTATTGAAGATACAGAAACAAATGGCTGATTTCCTGAGCAAACTCGTTTATAATTCGAATCGGAACATATTGCTATTATCCACAGTTACGGAGTGAGTGTTATCAATACCGATAACAAATTGATAACATTAGCCCGTATAGGCAGGATAATATGGATAAATCAAATAATCGAAAGAAAAGCGAACACGGCAACAAATAATCTCTAAACAAAATTGATTAGTGATTGTCGAGTTTGAATAAAATCTAGCATAAAAAGAGACTGGAAAGCTTTGGAAACAGGGCATTTCTAGTCTCTTTAATTTTTTCCTGAATTGACTGATATACACGATTATTCCTTTATGATATACTGAATTTACTGAATCCAAAGGAGAAGTTCAGTACTGGCAAAGGGACTCAAACTTCCGGAGAATGAAATGTGAGAACAGAGGAATATAAAATAATGACAATTAACCAATTCGCAGACTACACTTCAAAAACATACAATTATTCAAACCGTCTTGGTAATTTAACTGCAGAGGCGGTTGGTGTGATCAAAGGGGAGAAGCATTTTCCGGTTTTTGCGGATCGAATCATATTCAAGCCGCTTACAAAATCGAAGCCATTATCTACACCTCTGTTTGCTTATGCGGAAGTGTTCTGGTCGTGGGTGATCAACACGTATTTTATGCCAGTACCGCAGTATCGGCTGGCTTTTTGTGAGGGGTATGAGGCGGAGACAGGAAAAAATTATGATTATGGAACAGCAGTCCCCTTTGCCTATGGAGAGGGCGAGCAGCTGATGAATCTGCTGGAGTTTTTCCGAAAGTATCCGGACGAGAACGTGAAGATCGATGATTATCTGAATTACTGCCAGATGTTTTATGATTATACGGAGATTCTGGAATCTACATATTTTCAGACGCATCAGGATCTGGCAGAGGGGCTGGCAATGCAGATCCTGGTATCGGTTTTGAAAGGTGATCAGAACTATCATTATGAAAATATTGCATTTGTGTGCAATGATTCTGGTGAGATTCTTCGGATGGCTCCTATGATCGATCATGAATTTTCAACGTATTTCATGTTTCCTGACAGTATGGGACAGCATATGTACTGGTTCGGAGAACTGGAAAGATCCATAGAGGGGCGTGAGATTCGGGCGGACGAATATGACTGGCTTGTTAATGAGACGGAGCGCCATATGATGGAAAAGAGCGCCACCTGTCTTCATAAGAATCTGGTTTATATCCGGGAACACTATCCGTTAGTTGCAGAAGAATTTCTGAGAAAATTAAGTCGGTTTGAAAATGATCTGATCGAACATAAGGAATGGTTTGCGGTGAAGAAGAGTCCGGGCTATCCAGATCATGCCAACTCAGATGCCTGGATGATAGGAAAAGCCAGATATAAAGACCATGACGAGGTGAAGGCAGCAAACTATGAGGTAAAATATGGTGGATCTGGAAAAAAGATAAAGTTTGACACTTTGAATAGTCTGCTTATCTATGACGTGAGAAAAATAATACAACAGATAAAACAAGTGTTGAACGGGGGAGCGTATATATGTCAGTAGAAGTAGAGATCAAACTGAAAATAGAAGATCCTGAGCAGTTGATAGAGAAGCTGGAAGGGCTTGGGTTTATAAAAGGGGAACAGCTGCTGGAGTCTGATACATATTTTACATCTGAGAACCATGATTTTGTGAAGTTGGGCGAAGCACTGCGGGTTCGGCAGATTCGGAATGTTGACACAGATGAAATATCTGCAGTCATTACTTATAAGGGAAAGAAGCTGGATGATTGTTCCATGGCAAGGGAAGAACTGGAATTGGAGATCCCAGATGCGGAAGTTGGAAAAACACTTCTTCAACGGATTGGATTCTATTCGGTGCCGGTGTTGGAAAAGAAGCGTTGGTATTTCAGGAGAAATGAGATGACTGCCTGTGTGGATCAGGTGACAGGACTTGGAGATTACCTGGAACTGGAGATCATTGTAGAGACCGAAGCAGAGCGGGAAGGTGCACTTCAGAGGATTGAGAATGTGCTGGTAAGTCTTGGGTATTCTATGAAAGATACTACCAGACATTCGTATTTATCAATGCTGGCAAATCAGACGCGTGCAATGGAGGTGGCGCATGAACATTACATATAATAAGAAAAAGTATATTTATATAGTTATCTGGCTTTTGATCGGAATACTTTCATTTACGGTGCTGGAGAAATATGCATCTGCACCGGGATCGCATCAGACAACCATTGCATCTCTTGATGAGAAAAAAGCGACTGTTCTGGAATTGACAGCTGCTACGACAGCGACTTCGGCATTGATCACACTGATCCCAGGGGATGTAGGAACTCCTATTGCAGAGAAAGTAGCAGATCTAAGTGGATATCTTTTGATTGTATTGTGTGCGATTTTTTTGGAAAAATATCTGGTGACGATCACCGGATATGCGGCATTTAAGATTTTTATTCCTGTGGCATGCGTACTATTTGCAGTCAATATGGCGGCACAGAATCGAAGTGTTGACAAACTTGCGAGACGACTGTTAATATTTGGAATCTGTATTTTCCTGGTAGTTCCCACAAGCGTGAAAGTGTCGGATTTGATTGAGACGACCTATCAGTCTCAGATCGATGCAACACTGGAGGATGCAAAAAGCACCAGAGAAATGCTGGAAAACAGCAGCGACTCCGGACAGGAGCAAAATGAGCAGACGCAGGAGAGCGAGATGGAACAGACATCTGGAGTTACTGGTCTGTGGGATAAAGCAAAGGATGCACTTTCCAGTGCAAAAGATTCTGTGACCACAGCAGTCGGAAATGTGACTATTTCTTCGGAAGAGCTGGTTCAGAAAGTACAGGATTCTTTGAATCATTTTGTGGAAGCAGTGGCAGTGATGCTGATCACATCCTGCGTGATTCCGATTCTTGTATTATTAGTATTTTTCTGGTTGATTAAAGTATTGCTGGACGTGGATATTTCTTCTGGAAAGTCTGGGTCTGGTGAATAACGTAATAAAAGCATAAGAACACTACATTTAGAAATTCCAATCGTTATTGCACTATATATAGTATGATAACGATTGGAATTTTGTTTATAGAGGCTTTTTTTCCAATCATTAGTATATACGGGAGGATCGAAATCAGGTATAAAGGAAGAAAAGAATAGATTTTAAAGCGTATGGAATGGAGGTGAAGCGTAATATGAAAAAATTACATTTACAAGGGGTGATACTGATCATAACAGCCATGCTTTCTGAGCCCTTGCCTTATACCATCTGAACCAGCCATACATTACTGTGTACCATAAAATAACCGATTACTACTTTGATCAATTCAGTTGCCTGTACAAGGAAGTACACACTTACGATACCAAGTCCTGTAAAGTGCGCCAGTAAAAAGGCAGTTGGAACGACAACGATCCAGGTGAAAACAGAATCAAACAGGAATGTAACCATTGTTTTCCCGCCGGAGCGCAGCGTAAAATAAGATGCATGGCTAAAGGAGCAGAAAGGCATGATAATTGCGGATACTGCGATAAATCTGGTTGCCAGTGCACGGATTTTCTCAGAGGTATTGTAGATCTGAGGGAAAAATCTGCCCATAAAAAGCATACATACAGCTACAATGACACAGCAAAAAACACTGAATACAATCATTTTGTTATCTGCATCCTTTGCTTTTTCCAGTTCGCCGGCACCCAGATATTGTCCCACCACAATGCTGATGCAGGCACCAAGCTGGAGATAAATGATGTTGAACAGATTGGTGATGGTTGTAGCAATGTTAAGCCCGGCAACTACTTCCAGGCCGCGGACCGAATAACACTGTATTACGGCTGTCATTCCGGCAGCCCACAGAACTTCATTCATCATAAGTGGTAATCCTTTGATGATGATTGCTTTTAATTCATCTGTGGGAATACCAAAACCGGTATATGCTCCTTTGAGATACCGGTTTTTCTCTCTGCGGCTGTGTGCCCAGATGATAATCATAAGGGCTTCTATGTAACGGGCAATAACCGTTGCCAGAGCAGCACCCTGTACACCAAGTTCCGGGAATGGTCCAATACCGAAGATCAGGAGATAGTCCAATATAGCATTACTTCCAACGGCGACAAAACTTGCGATCATAGGAAGCAGGGTCTGACCAGTCTCCTTAATATTGGTCGCATAAGACTGATTTACAGCAAAGGGAATCAGTCCTGCCATCATAATGATCAGATACTGTAATCCATACTGCAATGCTGCACCTGTCGCACCACTTCCGGAAGTATCCGTGAGATAAAGAGAAATCAGGCTCTCCCCTTTTGCCACAAACAGCAGAATGGTAAGTGCTGTAACCGTCAAAGCTGCATATAGCTTAAAACGGAAAGAATACATATGCCCTTTATGATTTCCTTTTCCGAAATACTGGGCACCGAAAATGCTGGCTGCTGATACAGCTCCGAATACTGCCAGATTATATACAAATATCAGCTGATTGACAATGGCAACTCCGGACATCTGCTCTGTACCAAGCTGTCCAACCATAATATTGTCAAGAAAACTAACCAGGTTTGTAACTGCATTTTGTATGATCATGGGCAATGCCAGTGCAATGTATCTTTTATAAAAATTTCTATCTCCAATATATTTTCTGTGAAACTTTTCTAACATAAATCCCTCTCTTTATCGAATCCCCATTTTAATACCTGTTCAGCATAACATATTTCCGTGGGATTTTATATCTTCTTTTTCATTAATTTGTATCGGATGGTCTACCGACTCAAGTGGGTTTCTTCAAATGTAAGAGTGAATGGATTTGGCATAGTAAGAAACATCAACTTCATTGATTGAGGTTTTACAGCTTTTTTGTGCATTCTTCCATTGCAACCTCGGAAAAAAGTAAGTATACTTTAGCTGATTATTGACAGAATTAAAAGAGGATTTTGCATGGATACACTTGCAATGCTGGAAGAACTGCTGGAGCAGGATCAGTTTGAACTATTGATACCGAAAGATGGTATGTCAGGGGAACTACGTCTGGTTTATCTGATGAATGACGCTGTTGAGAGCTTTCTGGTATTCAAAAACGCACGAATGACAGGAGCTTATCTGGAAGATTATGAGGGTGAGCTTACATATTCTATCAGTAAGGATGGGCGTGGGTATGCGCTGGTAGTCTGGCAGGGAGAACATGCCGTCACTATTTTGTTTGAAATGCTGGAACTGGAAGTACACTTGTATGATTATGGCGAGATTGCCCATTTCTGGGTCCCAAAGTATGAATATTTACGGCAGCTGGAATATCGGATCGCAATTCTCAGAGATAAATATGAATATCTCGGACCAGAATATTGCACACCGGAGGAACAGAAGCTGGCACATCTGGCATATTTTCCACCGCTGAATTACTGCTGTTACCCGGCGGTTCCGGAAAAATATATTGTTCCCATCGAAGATCCATGGAATCCATCAGAACAGGCGCTGAATGTGATGGAAGAGCTGGCGGAAAAAGCTGGAAACAGGAAACTTGGGCGAATGCTTTTGTTATATAGAAGATTTCCGTATCCGTTTCTGGCAAAGCGAATCGCAACTATGCTTCATAGAACAAGTTGCATGAATGTAGTGGATCTGCTTGATCGGTGTCTTCGGGAAACTGTAAAAAAATATCCGAGGCGTTCCTTTGGAAAGCAGGCAGACAGAGAATTTGAACGATTGTTGACACTGGCAGAAAAGAAAAAAGAAGAATTGGAAAAGCAGGGGATCCGGGCAGATGTACTGCGGGAAGAGCCGTTTACTACAGCCCAGGACAACCTTGAAGTCCATGTATATCTGATGATCTGGGAGACAAGGGGAAGAGACTGTCAGGTGCGGATTGAGACTATAGAACAAGGAAAAGAAGGAAGTACATGGTAAAGATAGATCTGATCACAGGATTTCTGGGATCTGGAAAAACAACTTTTATTAAAAAATATGCAAAATACCTGATGGCGCAAGGCATGAACATTGGAATTCTGGAAAATGATTTCGGCGCGGTCAATGTGGATATGATGCTGCTGAAGGATCTGGAAGGAGAGCAGTGCGAACTGGAGATGGTGGCGGGCGGATGTGATGCAGACTGCCATCGGAGAAGGTTTAAAACCAAGCTGATCGCCATGGGGATGTGTGGCTATGACCGGGTGATCGTGGAGCCATCAGGAATCTTTGATGTAGATGAATTTTTTGATGTGCTCAGAGAAGAACCGCTGGATCAGTGGTATGAGATCGGCAGCGTGATCACAATCATGAATGCAAAGCTGGAGGACACTTTATCGGAGGAAGCAGAATATCTGCTGGCATCGGAGGCGGCCAATGCGGGATGCGTCGTGCTCAGCAGAAGTCAGGATGCATCCCCGGAGGAGATCGCAAAGACCAGAGCACATCTGAACTGTGCTTTACAGGCAGTGTATTGCTCCAGACAGTTTGGAGATGAGATCATAGAGAAGAACTGGGAGGATTTTACGGAACAGGATCTGGAACGGATCCAGAACAGTGGGTATCATGTGGAAGACTATACAAAACTGCATTTTCCGGAAAAAGAAGGATTTCAGTCGGTCTGCGTGATGAATCAGGAGATGACAAGACAGGAACTTAAGAAAAAGGTACAGCAATTATTTGCAGAAGCTTCCTATGGGAATATTTTTCGCGTGAAAGGATTTCTTGAATTGCCGGACGGTAATTGGATGGAACTGAATGCGACCAGACATGAGATGACATTTACAACTTGCACAGAAGGACAAAAAGTGGTAATTGTAATCGGGGAGAAATTGAACCAACCAATGATAGAAGAAGTTTTAGGAGGCACAGCAATCTAATGGCACTGATATTGATGAAACAGATTATTGTCTTGTTTTTGATGATGGGATGCGGACTTGCAGTTGTGAAGCTGGGAATGTTGAAAGTAGAGGATAGCAAGGCACTGTCGGTCGTATCCTTGTATCTGTTGTTGCCGAGTGTGGTGATCCATTCCTTTGATATTGAGTATACGCCGGAGGTTATGTCTGGATTTTTGCTTGCATTGGCAGCGGCATTGGCTTTTCATGGCATATTGTTTGTTATTTGTATGGTATTGAGTTCGATTTTTCATCTGAATTCTGTAGATAGGTGTTCGCTGATTTACACTAATGCGGGAAATATCATCATGCCTTTGGTGGCAGCGCTTCTTGGTGAAGAATGGCAGATCTACGCAACAGCATTTCTGGCAGTACAGATGACGATTCTGTTCAGCCATGGGCAGTCTATAATGGAAGGAAAGCCAGGAATCAATTGGAAGAAGATCGTGACAAATCCGAATATGATTGCGGTTGTAGCAGGCCTTGTGCTGTTTTTGACACCACTTCAGCTGCCGGATGTACTGGCAGATACGATGACATCCATGGCAAGGGCCGTAGGACCGGTCAGTATGATCATGTTGGGAATGGCACTGGCAGATATTGAATGGAAGAAACTGTTTACCGGGAAACGAGTTTATGGTATGGTTTTGGCGCGGATGGTGCTGCTGCCATTGGTGGCGGTATTCTTTTTGCGAACATGGGGAACGCTGTCTTCGGTTCCTGACAGTCGGTCGATCTTGCTGGTGACATTACTTGCGGCAATTACTCCAACTGCAGCTACGATCACGCAGATGGCACAGCTTTACGATCAGGATGCAGCATATGCCAGTGCGATCAATGTGATGACTACCGTGGTATGCGTAGTAACGATGCCGTTGATGGTTATGTTATATATGATGTAAGAAAAGAGGCGGAATGGACAAAACAGTGAAATATTATATGGCACCACTGGAATCAGTGACTACCTGGATCTATCGGCAGGCACATGCGAAGATATATGGAAGGCTTGACAAATATTTTATCCCTTTTCTGGAGCCTCATGAGAAACGTGATTTCAAGACCAGAGAATTGCAGGAAATCCTGCCGGAACACAATAAAAATATCTATGCAGTGCCTCAGATTCTGACGAACAGGTCAGAGGGATTTATAAAGCTTGCAAAGGCACTGAAAGACTGGGGATATGAAGAAATAAATCTGAATCTTGGCTGTCCGTCTAAAACGGTAGTGACAAAGGGAAAAGGATCCGGATTTCTGGCAAAGCCGGAGGAACTGGAGCGATTTTTGACGGAAATATTTGATGCATTGTCGGGAGAAGTAAAGATTTCTGTTAAGACCAGAATTGGAAAAGAGGATCCAGAAGAGTTTCCGGCGCTATTGGAGTTGTTTAATAAGTATCCAATGGAAGAACTGATCATTCATCCGCGGGTGCAGAAGGATGGTTATGGAAATGTGCCAAGACTTGAGCTTTATGAGCTGGCAGAAAAGCAAAGTGTGAATCCACTCTGCTATAATGGAAATCTCTATACACGGGAGCAGATCCGGAATTTTGCAGAGAGATTTCCGGGGACGGAACGGCTGATGTTTGGTCGTGGATTCCTGCGCGATCCGGGTCTTTTATATAATGAAGGAAAAGACTCAAAAGATATTTTTGAAAAGTTCTGGGCATTTCATGATCTGGTATATGAAGGATATCAGGAGAGAAATATGGGAGACCGGAATGTGCTGTTCAAGATGAAGGAACTCTGGTCTTATCAGGTGTATCAATTTTCAGAACCGGAGCGGTTGTTTAAGACATTTAAGAAGGTGCAGGACTGTAATGAATATGAACAGATGATAAGAAATCTGCGCAGATAGAAGAAAATAGTGAACAATATGAAAAAAGTCTTGACGTACCTTGGTTGTCTGTGTTATAGTTGACAGGCGAATGGAAGTTTAGGCTTTTTTTTTATGCCTAAAAATTGGTGATTTTCGCAGGAATCACCAGCAAAAAAAGTATAAAAGCGAGGTGGAAAGTTGTGCGCGTAAAGATCACATTGGCATGTACGGAGTGCAAACAGCGTAACTACAACATGACCAAAGAAAAGAAGAATCACCCGGACAGAATGGAAACCAAGAAGTACTGTCGTTTCTGCAAGAGACATACTCTTCATAAGGAGACGAAGTAATCCGCAAGGAACGAAAGGGAAGTGAGAAAATGGGAGAGACAACAAAGACCCAGAAAACAAGCTGGTTCAAAGGCATGAAAGCCGAGTTTAAGAAAATTATCTGGCCAGATCAAAAATCACTTACAAAACAGACTATTGCGGTAGTCAGCGTTTCTGTTGCTTTGGCTCTCATTATCAAAATACTGGATATGCTCATGACCTATGGGATTGACATTCTGGTAACACTGTAACAGGGGAAAGGTGATTTTATGTCAGAGGCAAGCTGGTATGTAGTTCATACCTACTCAGGGTATGAGAACAAAGTAAAAGCCAACATTGAGAAAACAATCGAAAACAGACACCTGGAAGATCAGATCCTGGAGGTTCGGGTTCCAATGCAGGATGTTGTGGAACTGAAAGACGGCGCAAGCCGTTCCGTTCAGAAAAAAATGTTTCCGGGTTATGTTCTGATCAACATGATCATGAATGATGATACCTGGTATGTGGTCCGCAATACCCGTGGTGTGACTGGGTTCGTTGGCCCTGGCTCTAAGCCGGTTCCGCTTACAGAGGAAGAGATGAGACCACTGGGAATTCATTCCGAATCCGTACAGATTGACTTTGCGGAGGGTGACAGCGTTGTTGTGATCGGCGGTGTATGGAAAGATACCGTTGGTGTGATCCAGTCGATCAACGATAACAAACAGAGTGCGACGATCAATGTCGACCTGTTCGGCCGTGAAACGCCGGTAGAAATTAGTTTCACAGAAATCAAACACATGTAGCATGAAAAAAAGTGGGAGGGACATTCCCGCAAACACCACAAGGAGGTGCCTTGAATTATGGCAAAGAAAGTTACTGGTTATATTAAATTACAGATCCCGGCTGGAAAGGCAACACCGGCTCCCCCAGTAGGACCGGCTCTTGGTCAGCATGGTGTGAACATTGTACAGTTCACCAAAGAGTTTAATGCACGTACTGCAGATCAGGGAGATATGATCATCCCGGTTGTAATTACTGTATATGCTGACAGAAGCTTTAGTTTCATTACCAAGACCCCGCCGGCAGCAGTGCTGCTGAAAAAGGCATGTGGCCTGAAGACCGCAGCTGCCAATTCCAAGAAAGAGAAAGTCGCTACGATCAAGAGATCCGAAGTTCAGAAGATCGCTGAGCTGAAGATGCCGGATCTGACTGCAGGAAGCCTTGATGCTGCTATCAGCATGATCGCAGGTACCGCACGTAGCATGGGTATCACTGTAGTAGACGACTAATAACACGGTTGCTGACATACAGACGTGGGAGGGAGATTCCCGCAATTACCACTAGGAGGTTAAAAAGATTATGAAACATGGTAAGAAATATGTTGAGGCTGCTAAAGTATATGACAAGCAGACTCAGTACGACAGAGACGAAGCAGTTGCTATCGTAAAGAAACTTGCTACTGCAAAATTTGATGAGACCATCGAGGCTCATATCAGAACTGGATGTGACGGACGTCATGCTGATCAGCAGATCCGTGGTGCTGTAGTTCTTCCGCACGGAACCGGTAAACAGGTTCGTGTACTTGTATTCGCTAAGAATGCAAAAGCAGAAGAGGCTCAGGCAGCAGGCGCTGAGTTCGTTGGAGCTGAGGAACTCGTTCCGAAGATCCAGGGTGGCTGGTTCGATTTCGACGTTGTTGTTGCAACTCCGGATATGATGGGTGTTGTAGGACGTCTGGGTCGTGTACTTGGACCGAAGGGCTTAATGCCGAACCCGAAGGCTGGTACCGTAACTATGGACGTTACTAAAGCAGTTAACGATATCAAAGCTGGTAAAATCGAGTACAGACTTGACAAGACCAATATCATCCACGTGCCGATCGGAAAAGCTTCTTTCACCGAGGAGCAGTTAGCGGACAACTTCCAGACGCTTATGGATGCCATCAACAAAGCAAAACCGGCAGCAGTTAAAGGTCAGTACCTGAAGAGTGTTGTTCTGACACCTACTATGGGAGCTGGCGTAAAAGTTAACCCGCTGAAGTTAGCATAAAAAAGTGTTGACATCCCGTATATATTTATGATATCTTATAACAGTTGAAGATGACTGCCCGAAGACAGCAGGTGCCGTTAGGCATAAGGTTAAAACGCCTGCCGAGGAATGCATTCGATTGAGAATGACTGATTACCCCTCTGTGTCTGCGGCATAGAGGGGTTTTTCATCCTTACCACTGGGAAGGTTATCCGACGATTGAAAAATCTATAAGGAGGAAACCATTCATGGCAAAAGTTGAACTGAAAAAACCGGTTGTAGACGAGATCTCTGCAAATCTGGAAGGTGCAGCTGGCGTTGTTCTGGTAGACCATTGTGGTCTTACTGTAGAGCAGGATACACAGCTTCGTAAACAGATGAGAGAAGAAGGCATCGTTTACAAGGTTTACAAGAACACTATGCTGAATTTTGCAATCAAAGGAACTGAGTTCGAGCCGCTGTCCCAGCATCTCGAAGGACCGTCTGCAATCGCTATCTCTAAAACTGATGCGACTGCTCCGGCAAGAATCGTTGCTAACTTTGCAAAGAAAGCAGAGAAACTTGAGATTAAAGCTGGTGTTGTAGAAGGAAACTACTACGATGCTAAGGGAATGACTGCAATTGCAAACGTTCCGTCCAGAGAAGTGCTTCTTGGAAAACTGCTTGGCAGCATCCAGAGCCCGATCGCAAACTTTGCACGCGTTATCAATCAGATCGCAGAGAGCAAAGAGGCATAATCGAAATTACTATTTTGAAAGCCGCATGACGGCAATGATACAATTATTATTGGAGGTAAATAAAAATGGCAAAATTAACTACTGCAGAATTTATTGATGCAATCAAAGAGCTTACTGTATTAGAGCTGAATGATCTTGTAAAAGCTTGCGAGGAGGAGTTTGGTGTATCCGCAGCAGCAGGCGTTGTTGTAGCAGCAGCTGGAGACGGTGCAGCAGCAGCTGAAGAGAAAGATTCCTTCGATGTTGAGCTGACCGAGGTTGGCCCGAACAAAGTTAAAGTTATCAAAGTTGTTCGTGAAGCTACCGGACTTGGTCTGAAAGAGGCTAAAGACGTAGTAGACGGCGCTCCGAAGGTAATCAAAGAGGGCGCTTCCAAAGCTGAGGCTGAGGAAATGAAGACCAAACTTGAGGCTGAGGGTGCAAAAGTTACTCTTAAATAATTCAGTTGGATTTCAGAGAGGATATCGCAATGCGGTATCCTCTTTTTTATTCATGTTTTTGAAAAAAATTATTTGACATACTTGAAAAAATATGGTAGTATGGACAATGCACTATTGTGGTGAGGTATGGGTATAAATCACTGCGTAGGTGCATGCCTAAATGGCGCCATTGTTTAACCGAAAAAGCAGTGAGTAAATATATAAGGGGTGAAATGTCAATGGAAAAGAACAGAATCAAACCTACCAAGTCAGGACGCAGCATGAGAATGAGCTATTCCCGTAAAAAGGAAGTTCTTGATATGCCGAACCTGATCGAGGTTCAGCGCGATTCCTACCAGTGGTTTCTGGATGAAGGATTGAGTGAAGCATTTGCGGATATTTCTCCGATCACCGATTATAGTGGCAAGCTCAGCCTGGAGTTCACCAACTTTACGCTTGACGTGGAAGGTGCAAAGTACACGATCGAGGAGTGTAAAGAGCGCGATGCAACATATGCGGCACCGTTGAAGGTCAGAGTTCGTCTTCATAATAAAGAGACCGACGAGATCAATGAGCACGAGATTTTCATGGGCGATTTGCCTCTGATGACCGAGACCGGTACTTTCGTGATCAATGGAGCTGAACGTGTTATCGTCAGCCAGCTGGTACGTTCACCGGGTATCTATTATGGAATCGATCACGACAAAGTAGGTAAACTTCTGTTTTCCTGTACTGTGATCCCGAACCGTGGAGCATGGCTGGAGTATGAGACTGACTCCAACGATGTATTTTATGTTCGTGTAGACAGAACCCGTAAAGTGCCGATCACTGTGCTGATCCGTACACTCGGATACGGTACAAATGCAGAGATTATCGATCTGTTTGGTGAAGAGCCGAAGATCCTTGCATCTTTAACAAAAGACACTTCTGAGAGCTATCAGGAGGGTCTGCTTGAGCTGTACAAAAAGATCAGACCGGGTGAGCCTCTGGCAGTAGAGAGCGCAGAGTCTCTGATCACAGGTATGTTCTTCGATCCGAAGAGATATGATCTGGCAAAGGTTGGCCGTTATAAATTCAATAAGAAGCTTCATCTGAAGAACCGTGTATGCGGTCAGGTGCTGGCTGAAGATGTAGTAGATGCTTCTACTGGTGAGATCATCGCAGAAGCAGATACCAAGATCGATCATGATCTTGCAGTAAAACTGCAGGATTCCGGCGTTCCGTTTATCTGGGTAAAAGGTGAGGAACGTAATATCAAAGTGCTCTCCAACCGTATGGTTGACCTGAGCAAATATGTAGATTTCGATCTCCATGAGATGGGAATCAAAGAGTCTGTATATTATCCGGTGCTGGAGAAGCTTCTTGGAGAGTACACAGACGCTGAAGAGCTGAAAGAAGCAATCGAAAGAGAGATTTCCGAGCTGATTCCGAAGCATATTACCAAGGATGATATTATGGCATCTATTAACTATAATATGCATCTGGAGTATGGTCTTGGAAATAAGGACGACATCGACCATCTGGGCAACCGTCGTATCCGTGCCGTAGGTGAGCTTCTTCAGAACCAGTACCGTATTGGTCTTTCCCGTCTGGAAAGAGTGGTTCGCGAGCGTATGACAACTCAGGATCCGGAGAGCATTTCCGCGCAGACCCTGATCAATATCAAACCGGTGACTGCAGCTGTTAAAGAGTTCTTTGGTTCTTCCCAGCTGTCTCAGTTCATGGACCAGAACAACCCGCTGGGTGAGCTGACACATAAGAGACGTCTGTCCGCACTTGGACCTGGTGGTCTGTCCCGTGACCGTGCAGGATTCGAGGTTCGAGACGTACACTACTCTCATTATGGAAGAATGTGTCCGATTGAGACTCCTGAGGGACCGAACATCGGTCTGATCAACTCTCTGGCATGCTATGCAAGAATCAACGAGTATGGATTCGTAGAGGCTCCGTACCGTAAAATTGATAAAACAGATCCTCAGAATCCCCGTGTAACCGACGAGGTTGTTTACATGACTGCTGATGAAGAGGATAATTACCATGTAGCACAGGCAAACGAGGCACTGGATGCAGAGGGACATTTCCTCAGAAACAGTGTATCTGGACGTTTCCGTGAGGAGACTCAGGCATACGATAAGACCATGTTTGATTACATGGACGTATCCCCGAAGATGGTATTCTCCGTGGCTACCGCTCTGATTCCGTTCCTGCAGAATGACGATGCTAACCGAGCTCTGATGGGATCCAACATGCAGCGTCAGGCCGTTCCGCTGATGCTGACAGAGGCACCGGTCGTAGGTACTGGTATGGAAGAGAAGACTGCTGTTGACTCTGGTGTCTGCGTTGTTGCGAAGAATCCAGGTACTGTTGAGCGTGCTGTCTCCAACGAGATCGTAATCCGTCAGGATAACGGTGTTCGTGATGTATATCACCTGACCAAGTTCTCCAGAAGTAACCAGAGCAACTGCTACAACCAGAGACCGATCGTATTCAAGGGAGATCGTGTGGCTGCAGGCGAGGTAATCGCAGATGGTCCGTCCACTTCCGGCGGAGAGATCGCTCTTGGTAAGAACCCGTTGATCGGATTCATGACCTGGGAAGGTTATAACTACGAGGATGCGGTACTGTTAAGTGAAAGACTGGTTATGGATGATGTATATACATCTATCCATATTGAGGAATATGAGGCAGAGTCCCGTGATACCAAGCTTGGACCGGAAGAGATCACCAGAGACGTTCCGGGTGTTGGTGATGATGCACTGAAAGATCTGGACAACAGAGGAATCATTCGTATTGGTGCAGAGGTTCGTGCCGGCGATATCCTGGTTGGTAAGGTAACTCCGAAGGGAGAGACTGAGCTGACTGCTGAGGAGCGCCTGCTGCGTGCGATCTTCGGTGAGAAGGCAAGAGAAGTGCGTGACACCTCTCTGAAAGTACCGCACGGTGAGTATGGAGTTGTTGTAGATGCCAAAGTATTTACCAGAGAGAATGGCGATGAGCTGTCTCCGGGAGTAAATCAGGCAGTTCGTATTTATATTGCACAGAAGAGAAAGATCTCCGTTGGTGATAAGATGGCAGGTCGTCACGGAAACAAGGGTGTCGTTTCCCGTGTACTTCCAGTTGAGGATATGCCGTTCCTGCCGAATGGTCGTCCGCTGGATATCGTGCTGAACCCGCTGGGTGTACCTTCCCGTATGAATATTGGACAGGTCCTGGAGATTCATCTGAGCCTTGCTGCAAAAGCGCTTGGTTTCAATGTATCTACTCCGGTATTTGATGGTGCAAACGAGCATGATATTATGGATACCCTTGATCTGGCAAATGATTATGCAAATCTGCCGTTTGATGATGCAGAAGCTGCAGAGTGGAAGGCAAAAGGCCTGGATCAGACTGCTGATGGCAAGCCGTGGGCCGGCGAGACATTTGTTGGAAAACATGGAGAAGATCTTCTTCCGGATGTTCTGGATTATCTGTCTGAGAACAGAGAACACAGAAAATTATGGAAAGGTGTTCCGATCTCCCGCGATGGAAAGGTTCGTCTGCGTGATGGCCGTACCGGTGAGGAATTCGATAGCCCGGTAACAATTGGTCACATGCATTACCTGAAACTGCATCATCTGGTAGATGATAAGATCCATGCACGTTCTACTGGACCGTACTCTCTGGTAACACAGCAGCCGCTGGGTGGTAAAGCTCAGTTTGGTGGACAGCGTTTCGGAGAGATGGAGGTATGGGCTCTTGAGGCTTATGGTGCTTCCTATACACTGCAGGAGATCCTGACAGTAAAATCCGACGACGTGATCGGACGTGTGAAGACCTACGAAGCAATCATCAAGGGCGACAATATTCCGGAGGCAGGTATTCCGGAGTCCTTCAAGGTACTGCTTAAAGAGCTGCAGGCACTTGGACTGGATGTACGTGTGCTGCGTGAAGATAACACAGAGGTAGAGCTTGGTGAGAACATCGATTATGGTGATGTTGATATCCGTTCTATCCTGGAAGGCGATAGTAGACGTTTTAACAATAACAATGATGAATCCTTTGGAGACCATGGCTTCAGCAAGCAGGAGTTCGATGGCGAAGAGCTGGTAGACGTCAGCGAAGATGACGACTACGATGATGACGAGTCTGTCGATGCAGATGAAGATATGGGATATGATGAATAGAGGAGGTGCCGCTCATGCCGGAAGTAACGAATAATGATAATTATCAGCCGATGAGCTTCGATGCGATCAAGATCGGGCTGGCGTCTCCGGAGACCATCCTTGGATGGTCTCACGGAGAGGTAACCAAGCCTGAGACGATCAACTATCGTACGCTCAAACCGGAGAAAGATGGTCTGTACTGTGAGCGTATCTTCGGTCCGAGCAAGGACTGGGAGTGCCATTGCGGAAAGTACAAAAAGATCAGATATAAAGGTGTTGTCTGCGACCGTTGCGGCGTGGAAGTCACCAAATCCAGTGTGCGCCGTGAGCGTATGGGCCATATTAAACTGGCTGCTCCGGTGTCTCACATCTGGTATTTCAAAGGAATCCCTAGCCGTATGGGACTGATCCTGGATCTGTCTCCCAGAACACTGGAAAAAGTCCTGTATTTTGCATCCTATATCGTACTGGATGCAGGTAAGACCGAACTGATGTACAAACAGGTTCTGTCTGAGAAAGAATATCAGGACATGAAGGAAAAGTATCCGGAGCCGGGTGCTTTCCGTGTAGGCATGGGTGCAGAGTCCATTAAGGAGCTGCTGCAGTCCATCGACCTTGAGAAAGATTCCAAAGAGTTAAAAGAAGGTCTCAAGACTGCATCCGGACAGAAACGTGCCCGTATCATCAAGAGACTGGAAGTAGTAGAAGCATTTCGTGAGTCTGGAAATAAACCGGAATGGATGATCATGGATGTGATCCCGGTAATTCCGCCAGATCTTCGTCCGATGGTACAGCTTGACGGTGGACGTTTTGCAACATCTGACCTGAATGACCTGTACAGAAGAATCATCAACAGAAACAACCGTCTGCAAAGACTGTTGGATCTTGGTGCACCAGATATCATTGTCCGCAATGAGAAACGTATGCTTCAGGAAGCTGTTGACGCACTGATCGACAACGGAAGAAGAGGCCGTCCGGTAACCGGACCTGGAAACAGAGCGCTGAAGTCCCTGTCTGATATGCTGAAAGGTAAATCCGGACGTTTCCGTCAGAACTTACTTGGTAAGCGTGTTGACTACTCTGGACGTTCCGTTATTGTTGTCGGACCGGAGCTTAAGATCTATCAGTGTGGTCTGCCGAAAGAGATGGCAATCGAGCTGTTCAAACCGTTCGTTATGAAAGAATTGGTTGCAAATGGCTCCGCTCATAATATCAAGAGTGCTAAGAAAATGGTAGAGCGTCTCCAGACAGAAGTATGGGATGTACTGGAAGACGTTATTAAAGAGCATCCGGTTATGCTGAACCGTGCTCCTACACTGCATCGTCTGGGTATCCAGGCATTTGAGCCGATCCTGGTAGAAGGTAAGGCAATCAAGCTGCATCCGCTGGTATGTACTGCATTCAACGCAGACTTTGACGGAGACCAGATGGCTGTCCATCTGCCGCTGTCAGTGGAAGCACAGGCAGAGTGCCGTTTCCTGCTGCTCTCCCCGAACAACCTGCTGAAACCGTCCGATGGTGGTCCGGTAGCCGTTCCTTCACAGGATATGGTCCTTGGTATCTACTATCTGACTCAGGAGAGACCGGGAGCACGTGGAGAAGGCAAATTCTTCAAGAGCGTTAATGAAGCAATTCTGGCTTATGAGAATAAAGTAATCACCCTTCAGAGCCGTATCAAAGTTCGTGTATCCAAGAGAATGCCGGACGGAACTGTTCTGACAGGTACTGAAGAGTCTACACTGGGACGTTTCCTGTTCAATGAGATTCTTCCGCAGGATCTTGGATTTGTAGATCGTACCATTCCGGGTAACGAGCTGAAACCGGAGGTTGATTTCCTGGTAGGAAAGAAAGGCCTGAAACAGATCCTTGAGAAAGTTATCAATACCCATGGTGCAACCAAGACCGCTGAGGTTCTGGATGACATCAAGGCTACTGGATATAAATATTCCACCAGAGCGGCTATGACCGTATCTATTTCCGATATGACCGTGCCGCCGCAGAAACCGCAGCTGATCAAAGAAGCACAGGATACGGTTGATAAGATCACCCGTAACTACAAACGTGGTAAGATCACTGAGGAAGAGCGTTATAAAGAGGTTGTTGAGACCTGGAAAGATACTGACGCAGTTCTTACAAAAGCGCTGATGGATGGTCTGGATAAATACAATAACATCTTCATGATGGCTGACTCCGGTGCCCGTGGTTCTGATAAACAGATCAAACAGCTTGCCGGTATGCGTGGATTGATGGCCGATACAACTGGTCATACCATCGAGCTGCCTATTACATCCAACTTCCGTGAAGGTCTTGACGTACTGGAGTACTTCATGTCTGCTCATGGAGCACGTAAAGGTATGTCCGATACCGCTCTTCGTACCGCTGACTCTGGTTACCTGACCAGACGTCTGGTTGACGTATCTCAGGAGCTGATCGTTCGTGAGACAGACTGTGCAGAGGGCAAAGATGAGATTCCGGGAATGGAAGTAAGTGCTTTCACTGACGGAAAAGAGATGATCGAGTCTCTGCAGGAGCGTATTACAGGACGTTTTGCATGCTCTGATATCTGTGATAAAGATGGCAACATTCTTGTAAAAGCAAATCATATGATCACACCGAAGCGTGCAGCTATCGTTGTAGCAAAAGGTGTGGATAAAGATGGCAACCCGCTTGATAAGATCAAGATCCGTACCGCTCTGACCTGTAAATCCCACATTGGTGTGTGTGCGAAGTGCTACGGTGCGAACATGGCAACCGGTGAAGCAGTACAGGTTGGTGAGACTGTTGGTATTATTGCTGCTCAGTCCATCGGTGAGCCTGGTACACAGCTGACCATGAGAACCTTCCACTCCGGTGGCGTAGCCGGTGGAGATATCACACAGGGTCTTCCCCGTGTCGAGGAGCTTTTCGAGGCCAGAAAACCGAAGGGACTTGCAATCGTAACTGAGATCGGCGGACTTGCGACCATCAATGATATGAAGAAGAAACGTGAGGTCATCATTACTAATAATGAGACTGGCGAGTCCAAGACTTACCTGATCCCGTTTGATTCCAGAATCAAGATCATGGATGGAACTACTGTAGAGGCTGGTGATGCACTGACGGAAGGTAGTATCAACCCGCATGATATTCTGAAGATCAAAGGTGTACGTGCTGTTCAGGATTACCTGCTTCAGGAGGTACAGCGTGTATATCGTCTTCAGGGTGTTGAGATCAATGATAAGCATATTGAGATGATCGTTCGTCAGATGCTGAAGAAAGTACGCGTAGAGGATAACGGAGACAGTGATTTCCTTCCGGGAACTCTGGTTGATATTCTTGACTATGCAGATGAAAACGAGAGATTGATTGAAGAAGGCAAACAGCCGGCAGAAGGTAAACAGGTACTGCTTGGTATCACCAAGGCATCTCTGGCAACCAATTCCTTCCTGTCAGCAGCATCCTTCCAGGAGACCACCAAGGTTCTTACAGAAGCTGCTATCAAGGGCAAGGTTGACCCGCTGATCGGTCTGAAAGAGAACGTAATCATCGGTAAACTGATCCCGGCTGGTACAGGTATGAAACGTTATCGTGACGTAAAACTGAGTACAGACTTCCAGGATGAGGATGCTCTGAGTTTTGCAGAAGAGACGGATGAACCGGCAGAAACTATTGAACTGGATGAGAATACAGATGCAGAGACTAATGCTGATGCAGAAGTTTCTGAAGAAACAGTTTCAACAGAAGAATAAGAGATACAATCCCCTGGGATCGTAAGATCCTGGGGGATTTTTTGTAAACATAATCGAACATGTGGAATGAATGAAGATTGTCATATGCGTCTCTTATGTTTCGCCAGAGGCCGAAAAATGGTGATTCTTCCAAGAAAACAGAAGAACTGTACCATCAGAATGCCAATAAAGATGCCGATGCTGTCGATGCCAACATCTCTGACCGAAGGACCGCGCCCTGCCACGAAAGACTGGTGATATTCATCCAGTCCGGCGAATCCAACACACAGAAATCCGGCTAACAGTGGCAGCCAGATACCGCGGACTCCATATACATAGAGTGGAAAGGATACAGATATAGCTAGCAGAAAATATTCTGTTACATGTGCAATCTTACGGACTGTGTGATGAATTCGATCAGTATAGTGAACAACTTCAGCATCAGACCAATGCAGTTCGAAGGCATCATTGGCAGATTCTACAATAATTTCGCTGACTTTATAACTCAGGCTTCCAGAGACTGTTCCGGGCTGCGCAGAAAAAGAGAAGATCACATACATCATAAACAGCGCAGGCAGAAAAGATAATGGTTTTAAAATTCCTCTTAACAATACTTTTATCATAAATACCTCTTTTATTTGGCTGATAGGAGTATTTTATCATATAGCGACTTTAACCACCAACATATTCTTTGGAAGAAATCAGATTTAACTTCTTTACAGAACAAAAATTGCGAGAAAAGCATTGAAATATCCATGTTTTTTCTATAAAACTGCTTGACAAGCAAAACTCAATTTAATATAATAATCAAGCATGCGTGTTTAGGCATGTATTCAGCAAGTCTGAAAAACAGCAGTCATCACAATTCATCAGGAGGTGAAAGGAATGCCAACATTCAACCAGTTAGTAAGAAAAGGTAGACAGACATCTGTTAAGAAGTCTACGGCACCGGCACTTCAGAAAGGATTTAACTCTCTGAAGAAGAGACCGATCGATGCATCTGCACCGCAGAAACGTGGTGTGTGCACCGCAGTTAAGACCGCAACCCCGAAGAAACCGAACTCTGCTCTTCGTAAAATCGCCAGAGTACGTCTTTCCAACGGTATTGAGGTAACAAGCTATATCCCAGGTGAGGGACACAACCTTCAGGAGCACAGCGTTGTTCTGATCCGTGGAGGAAGAGTAAAGGACCTTCCGGGTACCAGATATCACATCGTTCGTGGTACACTGGATACCGCTGGTGTAGCTAAGAGACGTCAGGCACGTTCCAAATACGGAGCTAAGAGACCGAAAGACGCTAAGAAGTAATAAAGTAACAGAATCAAGTATCACAAACAGAACTATGATTGTTGGCGTCGCGTAAGCGCCGCCTTGTGCCAGGGTTCATCAAAAGAACCTATGACTGCGGGTTTGATATAGAGGAATACCGGGCACGGACACACGTAGAACGACACATGTGAGTACCTATGAATTAATCTTATCAGAGAGATCTGATAAACATGTATTAAGGAGGGAAGTAACGTGCCACGTAAAGGACATACTCAGAAAAGAGACGTACTGGCAGATCCGATGTACAACAACAAAGTGGTTACCAAACTCATCAACAACATCATGCTTGATGGTAAAAAAGGTGTAGCACAGAAGATTGTATACGGCGCATTTGCCAAAGTAGAAGCAAAGGCTGAGAAGCCGGCTCTGGAAGTATTTGAAGAGGCTATGAACAACATCATGCCGGTTCTGGAGGTAAAAGCAAGACGTATCGGTGGAGCTACCTATCAGGTGCCTATCGAGGTTAGAGCTGATCGTCGTCAGGCGTTAGCACTTCGCTGGCTCACCATGTTCTCCCGTAAAAGAGGCGAGAAGACCATGGAAGAGAGACTGGCAAACGAGATCATGGATGCAGCAAACAACACTGGTGCAGCTGTGAAGAGAAAAGAAGATATGCACAAAATGGCAGAGGCAAACAAAGCATTCGCTCACTACAGATTCTAATCTGGGTACGCAAGCTGATTTGCCCACTCGTATAAGGAGGAAAATCCATTGGCTGAAAGAGAATATCCATTGGAGAGAACCAGAAATATCGGAATTATGGCTCATATCGATGCTGGTAAGACCACACTGACCGAGCGTATTCTGTATTATACTGGTGTTAACTATAAGATTGGTGATACTCATGAAGGTACTGCAACCATGGACTGGATGGAGCAGGAGCAGGAGAGAGGTATTACCATCACATCTGCAGCTACAACCTGTCACTGGACTCTGCAGGATCACTGCAAGCCGAAGAAAGGTGCGCTTGAGCATCGTATCAACATCATCGATACTCCAGGCCATGTAGACTTCACCGTAGAGGTTGAGCGTTCCCTTCGTGTACTGGACGGCGCTGTTGGCGTGTTCTGTGCAAAAGGTGGTGTAGAGCCGCAGTCTGAGAACGTATGGCGTCAGGCTGATACCTACAATGTACCGCGTATGGCATTCATCAACAAGATGGATATCCTGGGTGCAGATTTCTACAATGCAGTAGAGATGATCAAGACCCGTCTGGGTAAGAATGCAATCTGTCTGCAGCTGCCGATCGGAAAAGAGGATGATTTCAAGGGAATCATCGATCTGTTCGAGATGCAGGCTTACATCTATAATGATGATAAGGGTGATGACATCAGCATTACTGATATCCCGGAGGATATGAAAGATGATGCGGAACTGTATCACACCGAGCTGGTAGAGAAGATCTGCGAGCTGGATGATGATCTGATGATGCAGTATCTTGATGGAGAGGAGCCGTCCGTTGAGGACCTGAAAGCTGTTCTTCGTAAAGCTACCTGTGAGTGTACCGCTGTTCCGGTATGCTGTGGTAGTGCATACAGAAACAAAGGTGTTCAGAAACTTCTGGACGCAATTCTTGAGTTTATGCCGGCTCCGACCGATATCCCGTCCATCAAAGGTGTGGATATGGAAGGAAATGAGGTTGTAAGACACTCTTCTGATGAAGAGCCGTTCTCTGCACTGGCATTCAAGATCATGGCTGACCCGTTCGTAGGTAAGCTGGCATTCTTCCGTGTGTACTCCGGAACCATGAATTCTGGTTCTTACGTGTACAACTCCACGAAAGATAAGAAAGAGCGTGTAGGACGTATCCTTCAGATGCACGCTAACAAGAGAGCAGAGCTTGACAAGGTTTACTCTGGAGATATCGCAGCAGCAGTTGGTTTCAAGGTAACTACTACCGGTGATACTATCTGTGACGAGCAGCATCCGGTAATCCTTGAGTCTATGGAGTTCCCGGAGCCGGTTATCGAGCTGGCTATCGAGCCGAAGACCAAAGCTGGCCAGGGCAAACTTGGCGAGTCTCTTGCAAAACTGGCAGAGGAAGACCCGACTTTCCGTGCACATACCAATCAGGAAACTGGTCAGACTATCATTGCTGGTATGGGTGAGCTTCATCTGGAGATCATCGTTGACCGTCTGCTTCGTGAGTTCAAGGTAGAGGCTAATGTAGGTGCACCGCAGGTTGCTTACAAAGAGACCATTACCAAACCGGCTGATGTAGACAGCAAATATGCAAAACAGTCTGGTGGACGTGGACAGTACGGACATTGTAAAGTTAAATTTGAGCCGATGGATGCTAACGCAGAGGAGACTTACAAGTTTGAGTCTACCGTAGTTGGTGGTGCTATTCCGAAGGAGTACATCCCGGCTGTAGGCGAAGGTATTGAAGAGGCTATGAAGTCTGGTATCCTTGGTGGATTCCCGGTAGTTGGTGTTCATGCTAACGTATACGACGGATCCTACCATGAGGTCGATTCTTCTGAGATGGCTTTCCATATTGCTGGTTCTCTTGCGTTCAAAGAGGCTATGCAGAAAGCAGCTCCGGTTCTTCTTGAGCCGATCATGAAGGTTGAGGTTACTACTCCGGAAGATTACATGGGTGATGTTATCGGTGATATCAATTCCCGTCGTGGTCGTATCGAGGGTATGGAGGACATCGGTGGCGGTAAGATGATCAAAGGTTATGTTCCGCTGGCTGAGATGTTCGGATATGCTACCGACCTTCGTTCCAGAACTCAGGGACGTGGTAACTACTCCATGTTCTTTGAAAAATATGAGCCGGTACCGAAGAACGTTCAGGAGAAAGTTCTTGCTGCAAAGGCAAAATAAAATACAAATAGGCTTGCAAAACAAGCCTATTTGAAATATAATGACAATTAGCTGATTGCGTAATTAAAACGTAGAAAAGTTGATCTAATCAAGGAGGAAAACAAAATGGCAAAAGCTAAGTTCGACAGAACTAAACCACATTGTAATATTGGTACCATCGGTCACGTAGACCATGGTAAAACTACTCTGACCGCAGCTATCACCGCTGTACTGGCAGCTAGAGTTGAGGGAAACCAGGCTACTGATTTCGCTAACATCGATAAAGCTCCGGAAGAGAGAGAGCGTGGAATCACTATCTCTACTGCACATGTAGAGTATCAGACCGCTAAAAGACATTACGCACACGTTGACTGCCCAGGCCATGCTGACTATGTAAAGAACATGATCACTGGTGCTGCACAGATGGACGGCGCTATCCTTGTAGTAGCTGCTACTGATGGTGTTATGGCTCAGACTAAAGAGCACATCCTTCTGTCCCGTCAGGTAGGTGTACCGTACATCGTAGTATTCCTGAACAAATGTGATATGGTTGATGACGAAGAGCTGATCGAGCTGGTTGAGATGGAAGTTACCGAGCAGCTTGAGGAGTACGGATTCAACGATTGCCCGATCGTTAAAGGTTCTGCTCTGAAAGCCCTGGAAGATCCGATGGGACCGTGGGGAGACAAGATCATGGAGCTTATGGATACCGTTGATTCTTATATCCCGGATCCGCAGCGTGCAACTGACAAACCGTTCCTGATGCCGGTTGAGGACGTATTCACCATTACTGGTCGTGGTACTGTTGCTACTGGTAGAGTAGAGCGTGGTGTTCTTCATCTGAACGACGAGGTTGAGATCGTTGGTGTTAAAGAGGAGACCCGTAAGACTGTTGTAACCGGTATCGAGATGTTCCGTAAACTTCTTGATGAGGCTCAGGCTGGTGATAACATCGGTTGTCTGCTTCGTGGTATCCAGAGAACAGATATCGTTCGTGGACAGGTTGTAGCTAAACCGGGCAGCGTTACCTGCCATACCAAATTCACCGCTCAGGTTTACGTACTGACCAAAGATGAGGGTGGACGTCATACTCCGTTCTTCAACAACTATCGTCCGCAGTTCTACTTCAGAACAACTGACGTTACTGGTGTTTGCGAGCTGCCGGCTGGTACCGAGATGTGTATGCCGGGTGACAACGTAGAGATGACCATCGAGCTGATCCATCCGATCGCTATGGAGCAGGGTCTTACTTTCGCTATCCGTGAGGGTGGTAGAACTGTAGGATCAGGTCGTGTTGCTACCGTTATCGAGTAATCACTGATTAACAGATAAAATTATATATCGGTGTCGAATGATACCATTGTGTCCAAACGTAAGATACCCTGGAGACCGAAAGGTTTCCAGGGTTTTTCTGTTGAGAGGGAAAATACCGAAAAATCTTGACTTGAAGCTTTCAGAAGATTAAAATATACACGTATTTGATAGGAGGTGTAAATCTATGGACAGTTGCGATAGTACGGGACGAAGTACGAACTGCGATGGCAGATATCATAAGACGCAGAGGCAGTTGCCCATGGAGCATCAGTAGACCTCTGACTAATTTCACATGTCTTTGAATATAACCATCGCGTAAATTCCTATACTATACAGCCGGAAATGTAAGTGTGCTTTTGGACAGAGCGATGGGTTTTTTATGCCCTTTTGAGACCAATAGAGGAGGCGAAAGACATGGATAAAATGGTTCAGAAACCAAATTATGTAGAAGAATTGCTGGAAATCTTACGCGGCTCCCTGGCGGCAGATGAGCTGCAGGATCAGATTTCCGATTATCATGAGAGTGACATTGCGGATGCATTTGAGCAGTTGACGGAGGAAGAGAGAAAACGTTTATATCCGTTGCTGGGATCGGAATGGATTGCTGAGATTTTTACTTATATTGAAGATCCGGATGAATACCTGAAGGAACTGGATCTTGGACAGGCAGCACAGGTGTTGTCTTACATGGACTCGGACGATGCAGTGGATGTCCTGGATGAGCTGGATGATACCACCCAGGAAAAACTGGTCGGCATGATGGATGAGGAATCCAGCCATGACATTAAGATGCTGCAGTCTTATGAGGATGATGAAGTCGGTAGTCTGATGACAACCAATTTTATTGTGATCCATGAGAATCTGACCATCCGCCAGGCCATGAGAGAACTGATCCGGCAGGCGGGTGAAAATGACAATATATCTACTGTTTACGTAATAGATAAGAATGATCAGTTCTATGGTGCTATCGATCTGAAAGATCTGATCATTGCAAGAGAGAAGGATGCACTGGAAGATATCATCAGTACATCTTATCCGTATGTAACAGATCATGAGAAGATTGATGACTGTATCGAACAGATCAAGGATTATGCGGAGGATTCTATCCCGGTTCTGACAGAAGATAAACAGCTGATTGGTGTCATTACGGCACAGGACTTGGTTGAAGTAGTCGATGATGCCATGGGCGAGGATTACGCAAAGTTGGCAGGTTTGACCGCTGAGGAAGATCTGGAGGAGACTACCACCGAGAGTATGAAAAAGAGACTTCCGTGGCTGGTTATTCTGCTGTTTCTTGGACTGGCAGTATCCACAGTGGTTGGTGTATTTGAGACTGTAGTGGCCGTACTCCCCATCGTCATGTGTTTCCAGTCATTGATCCTTGATATGGCAGGAAATGTAGGCACACAGTCACTGGCTGTTACCATTCGTGTGTTGATGGATGAGAATCTGACTGCTGGTGAGAAAGTGGGACTTGTATTTAAGGAGATGAAGGTTGGATTTTTCAATGGATTGTTCCTGGGAATCATGGCATTTATCTTTATTGGACTGTATATCTGGTTGCTGAAGGGCAATCCGGTAGTCCATGCATTTGTGATCTCCGGCTGCGTCGGATTTTCATTGATGGCGGCAATGGTGATTTCTAGTTTAGTGGGAACTTTGATTCCGATGTTTTTCCATAAGATCAAGATTGACCCGGCTGTTGCGTCTGGTCCTTTGATCACTACCGTCAACGATTTAGTAGCTGTTGTGATCTACTATGGTCTGGTGTGGATTCTGCTGATTCATTTCTTACACATGGTATAATGGAATCATATAAGGAATAGCACCATCTCGCAGAGAAGGCTTTGCGGGCAGAGATTTGAATAGCGATAAATTGAGAAGGACAGTCGAAAAATCGGCTGTCTTTTTTCTTATATGGGATCAAACAGAGTATTACTCCGTCTAATGAATGTAAGGAAGGAGGAGAAGCAATGCAGGAAAAGGAACTGCTGCAGTTGATCCGAAAGGCGCGATCCAAGGATCCGGACGCATTTTCCAGTCTGATCTATTTCTATATGAAGGATCTGTATCGGGTGGCCATCTCAATCCTCATGAATGACGAGGACGCAGCGGATGCGATTCAGGATACGATTCTTGGCTGCTGGGAGAAGCTGCATACATTGAAGCAGGAGAAATATTTTAAGACCTGGTTGACCAGGATCCTGATCAATCACTGCTATGATATGCGGAAGAAGCAACAACGGATGACAACCATGGAGGATTATGAGGAACCTGTAGCGGAGGATCAGTACAATGTGGAACTGAAGGAAGCATTGGGGCAGTTGGATGAAAAATACCGGATCGTGATGGTTCTATATTATAGCGAAGGATACCAGACAGGTGAGATCGCGGAACTTTTGGAGATACCGAGAAGTACAGTGCAGACCAGGCTTCAGCGGGGAAGGGAAAAGCTGGAAGCCTATTATCGTTGATAGAAAGGAGCAGGACAATGAAAGAAGAGAAAGATATTCTGAATAGGGACGTGGAGATTCCGGAAGTGGTATTTAGAAAAGCAGATGCGGCGCTGAATCAGATTCGGGCAAATACAGGATCCACAAAAGCAACCAGAAAAGTAACTCGTATACAAGGAAGAATCCATCATGTGCAGGCGGCTGCAGTGGCATGTGCGGTACTGATCGGAGCAGGAGGAATCACTGCGACGGCAGCAGTCATTCACCACCTGTGGAGCCGCGGTATGCAGGCAAATATTCAGGCAACAGAAGAACAGCAGAAAAATCTGACGGATCAGGGAATGGTGACGCAGTTTGATCAGGCATATACTTCAGCAAATTCAGATCTGACAGGCATGGAAGTGACATCCGAAGGAATTACAGTGAAACCGATGGAAATGATTGCTGATGGACATTTTGTACATCTGTCTTTTCAGGTGGAAGGGTATGATCTTCCAGATGGAGAAGAACCTTTCTTTGAAACGATAAAAATATATACAGGAGACGAGGAAACAGCAGAAGACAGTTTCGTTAATATGAACGGAAGTTTTTACAATGGAATTATCTGTGATGAAAACGGAAATCCCGTATATGAAGATGGAACGCCGCTTACAACTGATGAAAATGGAACGACAATAGAACGATATAAAGCGGAAGATGGAACATTGGAATATGTGATGACTTTATATAAGCCAGATCCAGAAGAAAGCCTTCTGGGGCAGATGCTCCATGTTCAAATGGAAAATCTTGGGACCGTGAAGAAAACAATGTTTATGAATGGAATCGAAGGAACGTGGAGCTTTGATATCCCGGTCAGTGGAAAAGATGCTGCACAGACCTATGAGCTAAATGCACCTCTTGAAAATGTAAATGTGACGGTACTCTCAGCGGCACTTTCACCCATTTCTGTTCGAGTCGATTACGAAGTGACCGGTGAGATTCAGGCACAGGAAGATGACAATGGATTGCCGGAAGTTGGTGGAGTAGTATTGAAGGATGGAAGCCGTCTGCTCTATCTGCTCGACGGAGGTCAGATTGGTTATCAGGACGACACACATGCCTATGAGATCTCTTCCTTTGACCGGGTGATTGATGTGGATCAGGTGCAGTCCCTGCTGTTTCGGATTCACGCAGGAGATTCCCCTGAAAAATACGAGTCGGTTGATTTAAGATAAAATATATATGGATTGACAATGCTGGTCGGTTATTGTAGACTGAAGAAAAAGAGAAGGTCTACAATAACCGACCTTTTGTGCATGACAGATACAGGAGGAGTCCATATGGAGGAATACAGACTTTGTAACAGCGATTACCGATTTATGACACTGGTGTGGGAACATGGTCCGATTGGTTCGGGGGAACTGGTCAGACTGTGCGCAGAGTATCTGGGTTGGAAGAAATCCACTACCTATACGGAGATCAAGCGGTTGAGCCAGAAGGGCGTTCTGAAAAATGAAAATGCAGTAGTAACATCGCTGGTGACCAGAGAAGAGGTACAGGCGAAAGAGTCTGATGAGTTTGTGGAGCGGACCTTCGATGGTTCGCTGCCGGGATTTCTGACCGCATTCTTAGGAGGCAAAAAATTGTCCCGCCAGGAAGCAGAGGACTTGAAAGCATTGATTGACAATTATCAGGAGGAGGGTTGATATGCTGGAAATGATCTTTGCTCAGATTCTGAAGATGAGTTTGACTGCGGGTGTCTGCATTGTAGTTGTGAGCATGCTTCATCTGGTATTTCACAGAATCCCGCGGAAATATCTGTATGCATTGTGGATTGTGGTGGCATTTCGGTTGGTCTGTCCGGTGTCGGTCAGTACACCGGTGGGATTGGTTTTGATGGGGAATGTAGGGCAGATCAAACAGACGAGTGTGACAGATGAGCTGGTGCAGAGTGAGCAGGCGGAGACTGGAGATGTACGGAAGGCGGTTGATTCGCATGTGGCAGGAACTATGCAGGGTGAATCGGTGGTTGGAGATGGAGATTCCTTAACAACTGCTCAGAATAATATGACCGACAAAACAGCTATGCAGGACAACACGACAGGAACCGCCCAGAGCACTGCATCCAACGTAAGCACTGACAACACTGCAAACGACCAATCAATGTTACCTCTTTTCTCCCGTATCTGGCTTACGGGCATGCTCCTTTCTCTCATCTACTTGCTATACAGCTATCTGAAAACAAGACGCAGATTAAGCCATGCAGTGCTGGCAGAGGATACGACCAGTGAGCGACTGATCCATACGGGCTGGAGATTAGCGCCGGTCTATGAATGTGACGAGTTACCGTCCCCATTTGCCATGGGAATTTTTCATCCGGTAATCTATATTCCTTTCGGACTGGATGCGTGCCGCCGGGAAATAATCCTTCTGCATGAGCAGTATCATATCCGTCGTCTGGATCATCTGGTGAAATTATTTGCAAGTGTTTTGTTGGCAGTGTACTGGTTCCACCCATTGGTGTGGCTGAGTTGGGTGATTCTGTGCAGAGATATGGAGATGAGCTGTGATGAAAAGGTACTGGAACTGCTGGGAAGTGAGCAGCGGAAAGCATACAGTCTGACTTTACTTCAGTTTGCGTCCGGAGAATCGGCAGGATATGTGCCGCTTGGTTTCGGCGAACCGAACGTAAAGAGTCGGATCAAACATGTGCTGAGATTCAAAAAAGCAGCAGTGGGAACCGGTGTTGTTGGTGTGGTCATTCTTATTGCAGCTATCCTTTTACTGGGAAGCAACCGTCAGCAGAATATCAGAGATTCTGCCAATACAGATACTGCGAGCAATACACAGGAAAATGCAGACGAGACACAGTCAGACAGTTCGAACGTTTCTGATGCAGCAACGCTTCTGTATAGTGTAAAAAATCCTTATGTGGGTGATATTTCTGCTGATGGCAAGGTGCTTCGAGCCATTGAAGAAGTGAGACCTGGTTCTGTATATGCAGGAAAGACAGAACTGCAGACATCAGAGGAGCCATATGAATATCATTTTCTGCTGGAGCAGAACAAAGAGACGCTGAAAGTGAAGACGGGAACGGAGGAGTCGAAACTGAATCAGGAGATGTCCAGAACAGCCGTGCTCATGCTGGCATTGATCGACAATCTGGGAGAAGTCCAGTGGAATTATGCGATGATTGCAGAAGATGGAACCGAGAACGATGTGCTATACACCTCGTATGTGGATATTGACAGTGCACAGCAGTGGCTGGGTGTGGATAACATCAAAGCTTACGCAGAGTCCCCGGAGAAGATGCAGGAATTTCTGGATCTGCTGGATACGGTCAGTGGAGATGCCATAGAAGGTGCAAATACAGAGATTGATGGAACCGCATCGATCACTCACAGGGAAGGCTTTCAGAATGCAACGCTTCATTATTATGTGCCAAAATCATCAGAGGGTATCATGACTACAACGGGTATTTACACGGAGGAAGAAGCTAAGAACCATGCCCAGCGGGCGGTGCAGGAGATCTATGACCTGACTGGTTTTCAGGTGACCGAGTGTTATTATTACGCTTATGACTTTGGAACTATTGATCTTGGCATGTCAGAGGATGATCTGGAACACAGCAGAGTCTTCTATTCCCGTTGTTTTGCAGATCTTCCGGGCGATACCACATCCATTGCGTCCGCATATCTGGCAAATGCACAAAAAGTATGGTATTCTCCCATAAAAATGATGATTTTACCGGACAGATATGATATGATGTCCGAGAGTGAAAAAGCAGTGTGGTTCGTGACTCATTCTGGTCAGTATAATGGTCAGAAAGTTTATGCAACCTATCAGGATTATGCTGACCAGCCAGAGACTTGGACAGTAGTGATGGATGATGAGACTGCATATGAGATCACCTTGGAGGCTGACACTAACAGCTTTTCGAATCTGACGGGACCTTATCCGGATGGAAATATCCGGCATTGATCAATCTTGGATTGATTGGTCCACTGACAGTAAGAAAGTACATGTGTCAGGTTAAAATCATATGACTTACGAGGAGGACAGAACAATGAAGAAATACTTGATGATGCTGGCAGCAGGATTGCTGACTGTTTCTCTGGGAGGCTGTGCAGTCGTTACGGACAGCTCGCAGACAGACAGTGTCGAGGTAGAGGAAGTTGCGGAAGAGGCGAAAGATGATACAGAAAAGAATGATACGGAGCAGGAAGAGACAGATGAACCTGCATGGTATGGAAGCTGGAAGATCATAGATGTGAAGGCAGCAGCAGTCAGTGCATTGGCAGAAGAAGAGGTTGAAAAATATAAGGATCAGACCGTGACCTACGGAGAGACAACGGTTATGGTTGGAGATACTTCTTATGAAATTGAAGGTTATGAGACTATGTTGGACGTATATACTCAGGACAGTATGACACAGGACTATAAAGCTGATTTAAGTGACTGGTGGAATGGTGCCGGTGAATTATCCTTTGTACAGGTACTGGCAAATGATGATTTCTTCGGAAGTGTATTTTTCGCGACAGACAATGGAGAACTGTGGATCTACTGTGATGGCGTATTCTTCCGGGCAGAAAAAGCAGCATAAGAGAAGCAGGATAAATAAGAAGACAGGCGGAAATGGTGAAAGGTTTCCAGCCTGTCTTTTTTATGTGTGCCCGAAGGCGCACGTTTCTAAAATAAGATCTTATTCTTTGCCATTCCAGCAATAGGTGCACAAATGGTCAGGATCGATACCGACGGAATCCAGAAGGTCATCCAGCCGGTTGAATTTCAAAGAAGTAAAATTCAATTCTTTACGGATCTCTTCTACCATGATCTCATATTTTTCAGAAGAAGGATCGGTGTATTCCTGAAGGATTTCATCTGACACATCAGGTCCTTCCAGCTTCTGGATCACTTTTCTGGTGATCAGATCCATGTCTGATTTGGAACGGGAGAAGTTTAAGTACTTGCAGCCGTAGACCAGTGGTGGACATGCCGGCCGGATATGAACTTCTTTAGCTCCACTCTCATACAGGAACTCTGTGGTTTCACGAAGCTGCGTTCCGCGGACAATAGAATCGTCAATGAGGAGCAGGCTCTTACCCTGGATCAGTTCATGGATTGGGATCAGCTTCATATGGGCGATCAGGTTACGGGTATCCTGGATCGTTGGCATAAAAGAGCGCGGCCAGGTAGGTGTGTATTTAATGAAAGGACGGGAAAATGGAATACCGGATTCATTGGCATATCCAACCGCATGGGCAATTCCGGAATCGGGCACACCAGCTACCGTATCCGGTGTCACATCATCCCGCTTTGCCATACAGGCTCCGCAGTTACAGCGCATCTGTTCTACACTGACACCCTCGTAGACGCTGGACGGATATCCATAATAGACCCACAGAAATGTACAGATCTTCATATCCTTTCCGGGAGCAGCCAGTGTACGGACTTCTTCCGGTGTCACTACCACAATCTCGCCGGGACCAAGTTCCCGTTCGGGTTCATAACCCAGATTCAGATAAGCAAAGCTTTCAAATGTTACACAATAAGCATCTTCCTTACGTCCGATGATCACCGGTGTTCTTCCCATTTTGTCACGGGCAGCGTAGATACCCTTTGGAGTCAATAACAGAAGAGTCATGGAACCATCGATCAGTTCCTGTGCATAACGGATACCGTCGATCAGATTCTCCTTCTGATTGATAATAGCTGCCACCAGCTCGGTTGGGTTGATGTCGCCACCGCTCATTTCCAGAAAATGAGTGTGTCCGCTCTGGAAGATCAGCTTCGTAATCTCTTCTGCGTTGTTGATCTTACCAACGGTAGTAATCGCAAAGGTTCCATGATGGGAACGGACGATCAATGGCTGGGGTTCGTAGTCTGAGATACAGCCAATACCAATATTACCTTTCATTTTCTGCATATCCTTTTCGAATTTGGTACGGAAAGGTGCATTTTCAATATTATGGATTGCACGGTCAAAACCATCCGGTCCGTAGACCGCCATACCTCCACGACGGGTTCCCAGATGGGAATGGTAATCTGTTCCAAAGAACAGGTCAAACAAACAGTCTGATTTTGATGCAACTCCGAAAAAGCCGCCCATAGTTATCCTCCTCAGTAAATGTTTTAACAGTCATCAAGAAACATTATATCTGTGACGGCTCCAAAAGGAAAGCCAATTTTTGTCAAATTTTTTGAAAAAATAAAAGGATTGTGGTATCGTAGAAAACAGATCTGAATATGTGAGGTGCAAGAGATGAGATTATTTGTATACAGTATGAGAACCTTTGATGAGCTTCCGTTTTTTGAAAAATTCTGTGCGAAATACAATGTGGAATATGATTACACCACCGAGACGCCCTGCCTGGAGAACCTTGACATGGCAGCAGGCTATGATGTGGTGGATGTGATCACGACCGTATTTGACAAGCCTATGTTGAAGAAACTTCATGATCTGGGGATTAAATGTATTGCCACCAGAACCATCGGCTATGACCACATTGATGTGGAGTATGCAAAGGAGCTGGGGCTTGGTGTGATCCATATCAGTTATTCACCGAACAGTGTAGCGGATTACACAATCATGATGATGCTGATGGGCTGTCGCAAGATGAAGCATATTATGGAGCGGGCTGCCATTCAGGATTATACCTTGAAAGGAAAACTGGGCCGGGAACTGCCGGACTGCACCGTTGGAATCATCGGAACCGGCCGGATCGGTCGTACCGTGATTCGTCACCTGAGCGGATTTGGCTGTAAGATGCTGGCTTATGATCTCTATGAAAATGACGAAGTGAAGCAGTATGCGCAGTATACAGATCTGGAGACTCTTTATAAAGAGTGTGATATTATTACCCTCCATGCACCGGCAACCGAGGATAATTATCATATGATCGGCACAGATGCCATTGCAAAGATGAAGCAGGACGTGATTATTATCAACTGTGCCCGTGGCGCCCTGATCGACACGGATGCGCTGATCGATGGTATCGAGAGCGGCAAAGTCGGTTTTGCAGGATTGGATGTGGTGGAGCATGAGAGCGGTCTGTACTACTTTGACCGTATGGGCGAGCCGCTTCACAATCCACGTCTGGCGATCCTTCGTTCCTATTCCAATGTGGTTGTCAGCCCGCATACGGCATTCTACACCGACGAGGCGGTTGCCAATATGGCAGAAAATTCCATCATCGGTGCGATCAAATTCATGAATGGAGAAGATACCCCGTATCTTGTATAGGCTCAGCAATCGGTTTGCATGGCAATGCATCGGTGTTTTGTGCCTGTTATGCAAACTGATAATTGTATAAATACCATATAAAAATCAGATAATTTATAAAATATAAATATTTTATCTAAAAATAGTTGACAAAATAAGAAAGATGTTGTATTATAAAGTCACCAACAAGAAAGAGATACAAAAATCTCTGGAACGGAGGTAAGGTCCAATGGGAAGATGAAAAACCTTACAAAAAGATGAATTGATGAGGATGAAACGGACAACTGAATGATCTGACAGAATTAAAAAGATCAAGATTCTAAGCAGACTGGATGAAGTTGATCGAGATCCGGATAAGAATATCAGACAGGTGGACGAGAAACACCGTGATACAAAGTCGGACAGACACTTGCTCAGTATGATACATAATCGCAGATCGACAGAAAGTGGATCAGATCAAATAGAAACAGAGGTACAGACCGATGCAGAGTCTCAAGAAGGATCAAAAAAAGTAAGGAAAAAAATCAAAGGAGGACCAACAATCTGAAAGACCCAATAATCTTGAAAGGAGATAATAAAGGTGAAACTCCAGATTGACAGGTAAAGAGTCATTCGATGAATCAAAATCGGATGACTCTTTTTCGTGCGTTCTGCAAAAGTTATGGTAGAGATTTTTGGAAGTTGCGGTTATAATAAAAAGGAACATGAGCAGGAGGCACGGAACATGTATGAGTATGACAGCAGAGTACGCCTGTCGGAGGTGGATCAGCATCAGAGGATGACTTTGAATGCAGTATTGAATTATTTTCAGGACTGCAGTTCTTTTCACTCAGAAGATCTGGGTGTGGGGATTGAGTATCTGAACGAACACAATCGAATGTGGGTGCTGCGGTCATGGAAGATCGTTGTGGACCGTTATCCATATATGGGTGAACAGATCAAAGTAGGCACATGGCCTTATGAGTTTGGTCGTATGACAGGACGGAGAAACTTCCGGCTGCTGGACAATCAGGGAAAGATGGCGGCTTATGCGGATTCTGAATGGGTATTGATGGATACAGAGCGCATGCGGCCAACGAAGATCGAGGAAAGTCTCTCCGGAGCATATACACTGGAGCCGGGACTGGATATGGGTTCAGAAGAAGGAAAGATCAGCTTACCGGAGCAGATGGAGAGCAGAGATGCATTTGAAGTGCATGAATATCATCTGGATGTGAATCGACATGTAAATAACGGACAGTATGTACAGATGGCGGCAGATTATCTGCCGGAAGAGACCAAGATTCACGAGATGCGGGCAGAATATAAACGGTCGGCCGTACTGGGTAACCAGATCTGTCCTCTGATCGGAAAGAGGGAGAACACCTGGATCGTATCGTTCAATGATGAAAATGGTATGCCTTATGCAGTGATAGAATTTAAGTGACAGGAGAAAGAAAGTTGATGCAGTTAGGAGAAAAACAGCTTCTGAAGGTTGTGAAAAAAGTGGAATTTGGCGTGTATCTGGGAGAAGAGGACTCTGAAGAGAGAGTCCTGCTTCCGATAAAGCAGGTTCCTGAAAATATACAGGTGGGAGATGGCCTGGAAGTATTTTTATATAAGGATTCCAAAGACCGTCTGATCGCAACAACCAGAGAACCAGCGGTAACACTGGGACAGATCGCAAAGCTTCCGGTGAAAGAAGTGACCAAGATCGGTGCATTTCTGGACTGGGGATTGGAAAAAGACCTGTTTCTGCCGTTTAAGCAGCAGACTCACCGGGTACATCCAGGAGAAGAGTGTCTGGTAGGACTTTACACAGATAAGAGTGGACGTCTGTGTGCGACTATGAACGTATATGAGTATTTAAGGCAGGACAGTCCTTATGCGAAGGATGATCATGTAACAGGAACAATCTACCAGATCAGCAAGAATTTTGGAGCGTTTGTGGCAGTGGATGATCAGTTTTCCGGTCTTATTCCAGCCAGAGAGTTTTTCGGACAGGCACAGATTGGAGATCAGGTGCAGGCCCGCGTAACCGGTGTGAAGGAAGATGGGAAACTGGACTTGAGTCTTCGCGAAAAAGTAGGCGTGCAGATCAATGAAGATGCGGTAGCCGTTATGCGTGTGATTGAAGAATTTGACGGGGTACTGCCTTTCACAGATAAAGCATCTCCGGAGGTGATCAAGCGGGAAATGGCTATGAGTAAAAATGCATTTAAGCGTGCCGTTGGTCATCTGCTGAAAGAGAAAAAAATTGAAATAACAGAGAAAAGTATTCGAAAACTATAAAAAACATCCAAATTCTCCCAGACTTTAAAAGGTATTTTTGGATGGGAATCAGGAAAAAAGGCTTGCAAATACAGGTTTTCTTGAGTATAATGTAGGCGTAGAAAAGGAAAGGAGATTATAGAAATGAAAGTACAGAATATCAAAGATGTGAACAAGTTCTTTGAAGTGATCGACAGCTGTAAAGGTAAAGTAGAGTTAGTTACGGGAGAGGGCGACAGACTGAATCTGAAATCCAAACTGTGCCAGTATGTATCCCTTGCAAATATTTTCTCCAACGGTGAGATTCCGGAACTGGAGATCATTGCTTATGAGAAAGAGGATATCGATAAACTGCTGTCCTTCATGATCAACGGCTAATAACACATAAGAATTTACAGATCAGGGAATGATGATTTATCATTCCCTGATTTTTTTATACGTAAATATAATGCAAAATACACATGGAATGTGGTATCATGAAACATAGTTCGATATACGCAGAGGGGATACGAAAAGAAGATGAATTTTACACATTTACATGTGCATACAGAATACAGTCTGTTGGATGGATCCAATAAGATCAAGGAATATGTGGCAAGAGTCAAGAAACTGGGCATGGACAGTGCAGCGATCACTGACCATGGTGTCATGTATGGTGTGATTGATTTTTATAAAGAGGCAAAAGCTCAGGGAATCAAGCCGATCCTGGGATGCGAGGTCTATGTGGCGCCAGGTTCCCGGTTTGACAAAGAGGCAGGAAATAACGAAGATCGTTATTATCATCTGGTGTTGCTGGCGGAAAATAACGAGGGCTACCAGAACCTGATGAAGATCGTATCGATCGGGTTTATCGATGGATTTTACTATAAGCCGCGCGTGGATATTGAGACACTGGAAACATATCATGAAGGTATCATTGCATTGAGCGCCTGTCTGGCAGGAGAGATCCCACGCTATATCATGCGTGGAATGTACGAGGAAGCATGTAAATCTGCTCTGCGCTATCAGAATATCTTTGGAAAAAATAATTTCTTTCTGGAGCTGCAGGATCATGGCATGCCGGAACAGAAGCAGGTCAATCAGTCGCTGCTTCGCATGAGCAGGGAGATGGGAATTGAACTGGTGGCAACCAATGATGTGCACTATACGTATGCGGAGGATGTGAAGCCGCATGATATCCTGCTCTGTCTGCAGACTGGCAAGCGGCTGTCGGATGAGGACCGTATGCGTTATGAAGGCGGTCAGTATTTTGTTAAATCCCCGGAAGAGATGGCAACGTTGTTTCCCTATGCACCTGAAGCTTTGGAAAATACGTATAAGATTGCACAGCGTTGTAATGTGGAGATTGAGTTTGGCGTGACCAAGCTGCCGAAATACGATGTGCCGGAAGGCTATACTTCCTGGGAATATCTGAATAAATTGTGCTGGGATGGATTTGCAGAGAGATATCCGGATGATACCGGAAAATTGAGAGATCAGCTGACCTATGAGTTGTCCATTATTCAGAAGATGGGATATGTGGATTATTTCCTGATCGTATGGGATTTCATCAAGTATTCCAGAGACCATGGGATTGCTGTGGGACCTGGACGAGGTTCTGCCGCAGGAAGTCTGGTTTCCTACACGCTGGGAATCACGAATATTGACCCGGCAAAATATCAGCTGCTGTTTGAGCGTTTTTTGAACCCGGAGCGAGTATCCATGCCCGATATCGATGTGGATTTCTGTTTTGAGCGGAGACAGGAAGTCATCGATTATGTCGTCCGTAAATACGGCAAAGACCGGGTTGCACAGATCGTGACCTTTGGTACACTGGCGGCAAGAGGTGTGCTTCGTGATGTGGGGCGTGTGATGGATATGCCCTATGCCTTTGTGGATTCCATTGCGAAGATGGTGCCGCAGGAACTGAATATTACACTGGATCGGGCGTTGAAGACCAATCCGGAGTTTAAGACTTTATATGACACCAATGAGCAGGTAAAAGAGCTGGTGGATATGTCCATGCGCCTGGAGGGACTGCCACGGCATACATCTATGCATGCGGCAGGTGTGGTCATCAGTCAGAAGGCGGTAGATGAATATGTGCCGCTCTCCAGAGCACAGGACGGATCACTGACCACTCAGTTTACCATGACCACATTGGAAGAACTTGGACTTCTGAAAATGGATTTCCTGGGGCTCCGTACCCTGACTGTGATCCAGAATGCTGTGCGGATGGCCGAGCAGGGACATGGCTGCAAGATTGATGTGGATCACATTGATTACAATGATAAAGCAGTGTTGGATTCTCTGGGAACCGGTAAGACAGACGGCGTGTTCCAGCTGGAAAGTACGGGTATGAAGAATTTCATGAAGGAGCTGAAGCCTCAGAGCCTGGAGGATATTATCGCAGGTATTTCCCTGTATCGTCCAGGTCCTATGGATTTTATCCCTCAGTATATCAGGGGAAAAAATCATCCGGAGACGATTACTTACGACTGCCCGGAGCTGGAATCGATCCTGGAACCGACCTATGGCTGTATTGTCTATCAGGAGCAGGTTATGCAGATCGTGCAGAAGCTGGCAGGTTATACACTGGGTCGTGCAGACCTAGTGCGCCGTGCCATGTCAAAGAAGAAGGCAGCTGTTATGCAGCAGGAACGCCAGAACTTTGTATATGGAAATGAAGCAGAAGGCGTACCTGGGTGTATTTCCAGAGGTATCCCGGAAAATGTGGCAAATAAGATCTATGATGATATGATTGACTTTGCAAAATATGCATTTAATAAATCCCATGCAGCGGCTTATGCGGTAGTTGCCTATCAGACTGCGTGGCTGAAATATTATTATCCGGTGGAATTTATGGCAGCGTTGATGACATCTGTTATCGATAATTCAACAAAAGTGTCCGAGTATATTCTGACCTGTCGGCAGATGAACATCGGTATTCTTGCACCGGATGTAAATGAGAGTGAAAGTGCATTTTCCGTGTCCGGTGGAGCCATCCGTTATGGCCTGAATGCCATCAAGAGTATTGGTCGTCCGGTGATCGAGAGCATTATTGCAGAACGAAAAGCAGGGGGACCGTATGTAGATCTTTCTGATTTTATCCATCGTCTGCCAGGCAAAGATGTGAATAAACGTGTAGTAGAAAATCTGATCAAGTCGGGCGCATTTGACAGCTTTCCGGCGAACCGCAGGCAGATGATGCTGATCTACGGGCAGATCATGGATGAGGTAGCGCAGAAAAAGAAGACAGAACTGGCAGGACAGATGAGTCTGTTTGATTTTGCGGCAGAAGAGGATAAGGAAGCTTTCAAAGTGAAGATTCCAGTGGTTGCTGAATATAACAAGGGAGATCTGCTGGCATTTGAAAAAGAGGTACTGGGATTTTATATCAGCGGTCATCCATTAGAAGAATATGAAGAGCAGTGGAAACGTGGAATCAGCCATGTGACCACAGATTTTCTCCCACCGGAGGAGGGAGAACTTCCGAAGGTTCATGACGGGGAGCGTGCCACCGTGGGAGGCATGATTACCACTAAGACGATGAAAGCCACCAAGACCAATAAAATGATGGCATTTATCACCATTGAGGATCTGGTGGGAACCGTGGAAGTGATTGTATTTCCAAGAGATTATGAAAAGATCGGAAAGATGCTGAATGTGGATGATAAAGTGTTTGTAAGCGGACGGATTTCTGCTGAGGAAGATCGTGCCAGCAAGATGATCCTGGAAAGCATACGCCCATTTTCAGAGCCGAAGAAGGAACTGTGGATCCAGTTTACGGATGTGGAAGAGTTTAAACGCCGGGAACCGGAACTGTTGTCAACGATCATGGACAGCGAAGGCAGCGACAGTGTGATCATCTATGTAAAAAAAGAAAAGATGAAGAAGGTGCTTCCTGCCAGCCGGAATATTAAGATCACAGATGAGCTCCTGGGGCGGCTTTATCAGATATTTGGAGAGAAAAATGTAAAAGCTGTAGAGAAGTATATTGAAAATACAGGAAAAATGCATTAAAATGTGAAAGAATTACGTTTTTAACAAACTGTTTGCGGAGGAATCGACCATGGCAAAAGAAGTGAACACAATTGGAGTTTTGACAAGTGGCGGAGACGCGCCGGGTATGAACGCAGCCATTCGCGCAGTGGTGCGTCAGGCATGCGCCAACGGCAAGAAGGTAAAAGGAATCCGCAGAGGATATCAGGGCCTTCTGGAAGAAGATATTATAGATATGCAGAGAGAATCTGTCAGCGATATCGTGGACAAAGGCGGTACTATCTTATTTACGGCCAGATGCTCAGAGTTTCGTACAGAAGATGGTCAGAGAAAAGGTGCGGAGATCTGCAAGAAACATGGAATTGATGGTCTGGTAGTCATCGGTGGAGACGGTTCCTTTGCAGGCGCACAGAAGCTGGCAGGATTTGGCGTAAATACAGTTGGTGTACCGGGAACCATTGACCTTGATATTGCATGTACAGAATACACTATCGGATTTGATACGGCAGTTAATACAGCCATGCAGGCCATTGATAAAGTACGTGATACTTCCACATCCCATGAGCGCTGTAGCATCATTGAGGTTATGGGACGTAATGCAGGATACATTGCACTGTGGTGCGGTATTGCCAACGGTGCAGAAGATATTCTGATCCCGGAACAGTATGATTATGATGAGCAGAAGATCATCAATAACATTATCAATAACAGAAAACGTGGAAAGAAGCATCATATTATCATCAATGCAGAGGGAATCGGACATTCCACTTCTATGGCAAGGCGGATCGAGGCAGCTACCGGTGTGGAGACCCGTGCAACGATCCTGGGTTACATGCAGCGTGGCGGAAGCCCGACCTGCCGTGACCGTGTCTATGCGACCATGATGGGTGCCATGGCAGTCGATCTGCTCTGCGAAGGCAAAAGTAACCGTGTAGTTGGATTCAGCCACGGTGAGTTCAAGGATTTTGATATTAATGAAGCGCTTGGCATGAACAAGGGTGTATCAGATTATATGATTAAAGTTGCAAAGGATATGTCCAAATAATGATAACAAGTACATCGAATCCACAGGTAAAGAATCTGCAGCAGCTTGGCCGTAAGGCAAAGCTTCGCAATGAGCAGGATGTCTTTCTTGTGGAAGGAACAAAAATGTATCTGGAAGCTCCAGCGGAACGGATCCGCAAGGTCTATCTCTCCCAAAGTCTCTATGAGGAAAAGGGAGAAAGCTTTGCAAAAGGACATGACGTAGAGATTCTGGAGGACAGAGTGTTTGCAGCGGCCTGCGATACGAAGACACCACAGGGTGTGTTGTGCATGGTACAGCAGTATCATTACCGGTTAGAAGACCTGTTGAAGAAAAAGAATCCATTGCTGATGATTCTGGAAAATCTGCAGGATCCGGGAAATCTGGGGACAATTCTGCGGACAGCCGAAGGTGCAGGTGTAGATGGTGTGATCCTGAGCAAGGAGTCTGTGGATATCTACAATCCTAAGACGATCCGTTCAACCATGGGTTCTGTGTACCGGCTTCCATTTCTCTATGTGGACAGCATTGAGGCAATCCTTCCTGTGCTCAAAAAGCATCATGTGCACACCTATGCGGCACATCTGAAAGGAAAAAACAGCTACGATCAGGAGAATTACTGTGGTGGAACCGCATTTTTCATTGGAAATGAGGGGAATGGTCTGACCGATCACCTGAGCAGTCAGGCGGACACATTGATTCGGATTCCTATGGAAGGAAAGCTGGAATCGCTCAACGCGGCAGTCGCATCTGCGATACTTATGTATGAGTCTTACAGACAGAGAAGAAATGCATAAATAAAATTTGAAAAAATTTAAAAAAAGGTATTGACTTTTATCAAAAATATGATAAGATAAATAAGTCAGTTCGGTACAGCAACGAACGGACAACGAGATGGGGTCTTAGCTCAGCTGGGAGAGCATCTGCCTTACAAGCAGAGGGTCACAGGTTCGAGCCCTGTAGGCCCCATTTTTTATGTCTATATTACTTTCTTTCACAGGCCATTGGCCTGTTTTTTTGTTTATTTGACAAAATTGAAATCTTCTGTTAGAATCTTTGTAATAATTGTAATATTTCTGTAACATTTAGAATAACATAATAGCAACAGCACAGATACAGGAGGATATGTTATGTGTAAAAAGGGGTTGTCCGTGCTTGTCTTATTATCTTTGTGGATGTGTCTCACAGGATTTGCAAGTCTGGGAGAGGAAGGCAAGGATACATGGAATTCCATGATGGAACAGTTATCAGCAGAGGAGATAGATCAGTTGCTGGCAGAGGAGAACGAGTGGTACGGCAAAGTAATGGCGAACGTAGAAGATTCTGTTACAATCCGTGCGGAAGCAAGTACCGATTCTGCGGCAGTTGGTAAGATGTTTAAAGGTGATGCCGGAGAGATTCTGGAGCAGCAGGAAGGATGGACAAGGATCCAGTCCGGAGATGTGGACGGATGGGTCAGCGATGAATATCTGGCATTTGGAAAAGACGCGGAAGAGCGTGCAGAAGAAGATGTAAAGAAGATTGCCACTGTGACAGCGGACGGCCTGAAGGTGAGAGATGAGGCAAATACTGATTCACCGGTGATCGATCTGATCGGACATGGGGAGCAGATCGAGGTTGGCGAGGAAGAAGATGGATGGCTGCAGATCATCTACTCGGATGGAGAGATGGATTATGTATCTGCAGATTATGTGGAAGTAAGTTACAATTACGGCGAAGCTAAGACCATGGAGCAGATCGAGGCCGAAGAGGCGGCGCGTCGTGCAGAGGAAGAAAAGGCAAAGCGAACCAAGAATCTGGGCGCTATTGCAGCAAGCACTGACGAAGTAACTCTTCTGGCAGCACTGATCCAGTCCGAGAGTGGCAACCAGCCATACGAAGGACAGCTAGGTGTTGGCGCAGTGGTCATGAACCGGGTACGGAGCGGATCCTATCCGAATACGATCCAGGGAGTGATCTCGGCACCGGGACAGTTTGGACCGGCAGCTACCGGAAAAGTGTCAGCGATTCTGGCCAGTGGTCCGAAGGCAAGCTGTATGCAGGCAGCACAGGCGGCTATCAATGGTGAGACCACCGTTGGAACGGCAACTCATTTCAGAAGTGTGTCTTCCGGTATGCAGGGAATCGCAATCGGAAATCATGTATTCTGGTAAAAGGATATACAGAGGCAGAGGATGGAACTGACCATTTTCTGCTTCTTTTTGTTTTGGTTGTCAATTATCAGGGAATATTGTATAATGAGTGCAAGCGAGTCAACGTGCTTGTGCGATTGACGAGCGACGAAATTATCGAATGAGCCGGGCTCATGAGATAATGGTAACAATCATAGGAATGGAGGGCGGTACTATGCTGAACATGAATCCGGCTATTGGATGGCTGGTATTGATCATTATACTTCTTGTGATTGAAATCGCGACACTGGGACTGACAACCATATGGTTTGCGGGCGGAGCCACAGCGGCTTTTCTGTCCACATTCTTCGGAGCGGGTCCTGTGATTCAGTGGATGCTTTTTCTTGTTCTGTCTTTGGCATTTCTGTTACTGACCAGACCCATGGCAGTGCGTTACATGAAGAACAACCAGGTAAGCACCAATGCAGACAGTCTGGTAGGAAAGACGGTAGTGGTAAGTGAGAAGATCGACAATCTGGCACAGTCCGGCAAGGTGAACATTGCAGACATCGAGTGGATGGCCAGAAGCACAGATGACTTGAAGATCATTCCGGCAGGCAGAAAAGTGAAGATCTGCTCAATCGAAGGCGTGAAACTGATCGTGGAAGAGATAAAGGAGGAAAATTAAATGCTCATTGTACTGGCTATTTTGATACTTATTATTCTGATGATCCTTGCATCCTGTGTGAAGATCGTACCGCAGACTACGGCGCTGGTCATCGAGCGGCTTGGTGCTTACAATGGCACCTGGAAAGTGGGAATCCACTTTAAAGTGCCGATCATTGACCGTGTGGCAAGAAAAGTGACCTTAAAAGAGCAGGTTGTGGATTTTGCACCACAGCCGGTGATCACAAAAGATAATGTAACCATGAGAATCGACACTGTTGTATTCTTCGAGATCACGGATCCGAAGCTCTATGCATACGGTGTTGAGAATCCGATCATGGCAATCGAGAATCTGACAGCAACGACCCTTAGAAATATTATCGGTGATCTGGAACTTGACCAGACTCTTACCTCCCGCGAGACTATCAACACCAAGATGCGTGCATCTCTGGATGTGGCAACTGACCCGTGGGGAATCAAAGTAAAACGTGTGGAGCTTAAGAACATCATTCCACCGGCTGCTATCCAGGATGCTATGGAGAAGCAGATGAAGGCAGAGCGTGAACGTCGTGAAGCCATCCTTCGTGCAGAAGGTGAGAAGAAGTCCACCATTCTTGTGGCAGAAGGTAAGAAAGAATCTGCAATTCTGGATGCAGAGGCTGAGAAACAGGCAGCTATCCTTCGTGCAGAGGCACAGAAGGAGAAGATGATCCGCGAGGCAGAAGGTCAGGCAGAGGCTATTCTGAAAGTGCAGCAGGCAAATGCAGATGGTCTTCGTTTCCTCAAAGAGGTTGGAGTGGATGAATCCGTACTTCGCCTGAAAGGAATGGAAGCATTTGCAAAGGCAGCTGACGGTCAGGCAACCAAGATCATTATTCCGTCTGATATTCAGAAGATGGCAGGTGTGGTAACATCTGTGGCAGAGATCGCAAAAGAGGCATAACAGCCGCAGAATACGGAACGTATATCATTCGGGCTGACGCTAGATGCGCCAGCCCGTTTGCTGATAAAATGGCAGGAGGACAAACATATGGACTTGAAAGGAAGAAATTTTCTGAAATTACTGGATTATACACCGGAGGAGATGGAGTATCTGCTGGATCTGGCAGCAGAGCTGAAAGAGAAGAAGAAAAAAGGTATTCTGGTAGATACATTGAGAGGTAAAAATGTGGCGCTGATCTTTGAAAAGACCAGTACCCGTACTCGTTGTTCTTTTGAGGTGGCTGCTCATGATCTGGGAATGGGAACTACATATCTTGATCCAAGCGGATCCCAGATCGGAAAAAAGGAAAGTATTGCAGATACAGCCCGTGTTCTGGGAAGAATGTATGAGGGAATTGAATATCGTGGATATGGACAGGATATTGTGGAAGAACTTGCAAAATATGCCGGAGTTCCGGTATGGAATGGTTTGACCAATGAGTTTCATCCAACACAGATCCTGGCAGATATGCTGACCATCCGTGAGCATTTTGGAACATTGAAGGTAAAAGTAGTATACATGGGTGATGCCCGTTATAATATGGGAAATTCCTGGATGGTAGGCTGCGCGAAGATGGGTATGGACTTTACTGCATGTGCGCCGAAGAAATACTGGCCATCGGAAGAGCTGGTAGCACAGTGCCAGGAGATCGCAAAAGAGACCGGAGCCAAGATCACTCTGGAAGAAAATGTAGAGAAGGCAGTCAAAGGTGCAGATGTGATCTACACCGATGTATGGGTATCCATGGGAGAGCCGGATGAAGTATGGGCAGAGCGGATCAAAGATCTGTATCCGTATCAGGTGAACCGTGAGGTGATGGAATGTGCAGGAGAGCAGGCTGTATTTATGCATTGTCTGCCGGCGTTCCATGATCTGGGAACCAAGATCGGAAAAGAGATCAGCAAGAAATTTGGCATTGATGCCATGGAAGTTACGGATGAAGTATTTGAATCCAGTCAGTCTGTTGTGTTTGATGAAGCAGAGAATCGTATGCATACCATTAAGGCTGTCATGGCAGCTACTCTGGGAGCATAAGGAGATTTGGGAGTAACGGAACGATGAAGTCTCTTCTGAAACATTATCGGTTATGTAATATATGGATCTGCCTGTTCATTGTGTCCATGGCATTTACGGCGGCATCGGACAGACAATATCATTCTTTGTGTGTGACACTGGCATTCGGTGCCGGAGGACTGATGTATTCCCTGGGTGTTGTCAAAGAGTGGACATCGGGGAATCGGATCGCAGGTGCAGTGGAACTGATCCTGGCATCTTGTATGTGGACAGCCACGATCTGCTCGATCTTGCTGGCAGGAGGAATCTTATGAAAACAGAATTATTGAAAATATTGAGAGAATCCGATGGATATGTATCCGGACAGCAGTTGTGCGAGCGGTTTCATGTGTCACGGACAGCAGTCTGGAAAGTGATCCAGCAGTTAAAAGAAGAAGGCTATGAAGTAGAAGCAGTGAAAAACAGAGGATACCGGATCATGACCACACCAGACGTGATCACCGCAGAAGAGATCAGCAGTCGTCTGCATACGAACTGGATGGCTGAGAATTGCATTTATCTGGAAAGTGTTGATTCCACTAATAACTATGCAAAACGGATCGCAGAAGACGGAACACCTTCAGGAACATTGGTGGTAGCGGATGAGCAGACCGGAGGAAAAGGCCGTCGGGGAAGAAGCTGGTCTACCCCTAAGGGCAGTAATATTGCCATGACGTTGCTTCTGCGTCCGAGATTCCGACCGGAACATGCATCCCGCATGACACTTCTGGCTGCCATGGCAGTTACCTGCGGAATTCGCCGGGTGACAGGACTTGATGCAGGAATCAAGTGGCCCAATGATGTAGTCGTCAACGGACATAAGGTGTGTGGAATTCTCACAGAAATGAATACAGAAGTGGATTACATCAATTATGTAGTCATAGGAATCGGTATCAATGTAAATCAGAAGGAATTCCCGGAGGAGATCCGTGAGATCGCAGGGTCTCTGTGTCTGGAGGCAGGAAAACAGATCGGCCGTGCGGCACTGATTGCGGCAATTATGGAAGAACTTGAGCGCATCTATGAGATCTTCCAGAAGACAGAAGATCTGTCAGAACTTTATGAGGAATATAATCAGATCTGTGTCAACTGTGGACGGAAGATTCGCGTGCTGGAGCCGGGACATGAGTACACTGGCGTAGCGGAAGGCATTAATCAGGATGGCGAGCTTATGGTAGTCAGAGACGATACCGGAGAGAAAGTCAGTGTCTATGCGGGCGAAGTATCTGTCCGGGGATTTTATGGATATGTATGATGAACAGAGGTGAATGAATGTATCAGGATCAGGTTGTGCTGTGCGGAGCCAGTGCATATGAACAGAAATATTATTTAAATGAAGATTTTAAGAGTCTGCCGTCACAGGTCCAGGATGAACTGAAGATCATGTGCGTGCTGTTTACGGAGGATGTGGGAGGTATTCTGACGCTGGTGTTCGATGAGGATGGCAAGCTTTTGCTGGAGACGTCGGCGGATGAAGGAGACCTGCTCTATGACGAGATCGGAAGCGAGCTGAAGATCCGTCAGATCCGGAAAGAAAAAGCAGAGTTTCTGCAGTCACTGGAGTTATTTTACAAGGTATTTTTCCTGGGAGAAGATGTAGAATGATTCGGAAACTGCAGATTGGAGATGTACAACTGGAAAATAATCTGATTCTTGCACCTATGGCAGGCGTTACCGACCTGCCATTTCGTCTGTTGTGCAAGGAGCAGGGAGCAGGACTTCTGTGTATGGAGATGGTCAGTGCCAAGGCGATCCTCTATAACAATAAGAACACGGAAGCACTGATGGCAATTGATGACAGAGAGCCTCCGGTATCGCTGCAGCTCTTCGGGTCAGATCCCGATGTGATCAGTGAGATGGCAAAGCGGATCGAGGAGCGTCCATTTTCCATTCTGGATATTAACATGGGCTGCCCTGTGCCGAAAGTAACTGGAAACGGTGAAGGTTCTGCACTTATGAAGAATCCAAAGCTGGTGGAGGAGATCATCACCAAGACTGCCCGTGCCATCAGAAAGCCGGTGACCGTCAAGATCCGAAAGGGATTTGACGAGAGCCATGTAAATGCAGTAGAGATTGCGAAAATCGCGGAAGCCAGCGGTGCGGCTGCTGTGGCAGTCCACGGACGGACCCGGGAACAGTATTACAGTGGCAAAGCGGACTGGGATATTATCCGTCAGGTGAAAGAAGCGGTGAAGATTCCTGTGATCGGGAACGGTGACGTGACTTCAGCAGAGAGCGCAGATGCAATCATGCGAGAGACTGGCTGTGACGGTGTGATGATCGGCAGAGGTGCCCAGGGAAATCCATGGATCTTCCATCAGATCCTGCACTGGATGGAGACGGGAAAACATGAGGCGAAGCCGACCCTGGAAGAAGTAAAGCAGATGATCTTAAAGCATGCAGCGCTGCTGGTGCAGGAAAAAGGTGTCTACACGGGCATGCGGGAAATGCGCAAGCACGTAGCATGGTATACTACGGGCTATCCTCATTCCGCAAAATTGCGGGCAAGAGTCAATGAGATCACAAGTCTTGAAGAATTAACAGGATTGCTGGAACAGTTGTAGCATATAGTAGCATCAGAGGTGATGCTGCGATGTTGGATTTTATAAAAAATTTTATATCAAAACTGCTGAATGGTACCAGTGATGAGCAATCAGATAAAACGCAGGAGTCGGAATCGTTGGTCAGACAGTGGCAGTTTGCTGACTATGTGCCGCGGATCCCTGAGATCATACTTTATATAAGACGTCAGCGTGAGATTCCAAGACGACAGCTGGAACTGACGTTGATCGATAAAGAGGATGAACCTGCATGGAGGGTCGAAGGAATCATAAGAAGCCTTATGAAGGATCCGCAGGTGATGTATCTGGTTACAGACCGGGCGGAGGCATTTGCTGAGATGGAAGAAGAAGCCATGGAGATGTATGGACTTCCATTTGTTGTGCTTGACAAAACAGAACTTGAAAAAATGCCTGGAAATCTGGTTTTAGACCTGAATCTATGGGAAAACCAGCTTGACAGATTCAGCAAAATATGGGTATAATACGTTGTTTCAATGAGATAATAGAGGCAGTGTCTGCCGCAGTATGATTGGAAGGTGTAGAGCATGGCTGAGAAGAAAAATATTCTTACCTATGAAGGATTAAAAAAACTGGAGGACGAATTACAGGATCTGAAAGTAAATCAGAGACGTGAGATCGCTCAGAAGATTAAAGAAGCAAGAGAGCAGGGAGATCTGTCAGAGAACGCTGAGTATGATGCAGCAAAAGACGAGCAGCGTGATATTGAGGCTCGTATTGAGCAGATCGAGAAGATCCTCAAGAATGCAGAGGTTGTTCTGGATGAGGAGATCGATCTTGACAAGATCAGTATTGGCTGTCTGGTACGTGTACTGGACGTAGAGTATGACGAAGAGGAAGAGTATAAACTGGTTGGTTCTTCCGAGGCAAGCAGCCTTCAGAATAAGATTTCCAACGAGTCTCCGTTTGGACAGGCACTGATTGGTGCAAAAGTCGGAGATATCGTAGAAGTAGAGGCACCGGCAGGCGTGATCAAGTACAAAGTACTGAGTATTCACAGAGCAAACTAAGAGGGAGTATAAGAATGGCAGGACAAAAGGGACAGGAGCAGGATCTGAATCAGCTTCTGAAAGTACGCCGCGAAAAGCTGGCAGATCTTCAGGCAGCAGGAAAAGATCCGTTCCAGATCACAAAATATAACCAGACCCATCATTCCGCTGAAGTTAAGGAATTATATAATGCTCACGAGGCAAAGATCCTTGCAGGAAGAGCTCCTCTGAACACAGAGGGGATGGGTGAGGCACAGGCAAAAGAAGCACTGAATGCAGATTATAATGAGAGAAGAGCGATTATGGATGCTCAGCCGATCCATGTATCTATCGCTGGACGTATGATGTTCAAGCGCGTTATGGGAAAGGCTTCTTTCTGCAATATCCGTGATCTGCAGGGAACCATTCAGGTATATGTGGCAAGAGATGCCATTGGAGAAGAGTCCTATGCAGATTTTAAGAAATCTGATATCGGTGATATTTATGGCGTGGAAGGATATGCATTCCGTACCAAGACCGGTGAGGTCTCTGTTCATGCAGAGAAGATGACTCTGTTAAGCAAGAGTTTACAGATCCTCCCGGAGAAATATCACGGAATTACGGATACAGATATGCGTTATCGTCAGAGATATGTGGATCTGATCATGAACGAAGATGTAAAGAATACCTTCATTAAACGTTCTCAGATCATCAAAGAGATCCGTACCTTCCTGGCAGGAAGAGATTTCATGGAAGTAGAGACTCCGACCCTGGTATCTAATGCAGGCGGAGCAGCAGCTCGCCCGTTTGAGACCCATTACAATGCATTGAATGAGGATGTAAAGCTTCGTATTTCTCTGGAGCTGTACCTGAAGAGACTGATCGTCGGCGGACTTGAGAGAGTCTTCGAAATCGGTCGTGTATATCGTAACGAAGGTGTAGATACCCGTCACAATCCGGAGTTCACTCTGATGGAGCTGTATCAGGCATACACGGACTACGAAGGCATGATGGAGCTGACCGAGAGCATGTTCCGTTATCTGGCAGAGAAAGTATGCGGAAGCACCAAATTTACTTATAATGGAATTGAGATCGATTTTGGAAAGCCATTCGAGCGTCTGACTATGAATGATGCGATCAAGAAATATGCAGGCATCGACTTTGATGCTGTCGAGACAGATGAGGAAGCCAAGAAACTGGCAGATGAGCGCCATATCGAATATGAAGAGCGTCATACCAAAGGTGACATCATCAATCTGTTCTTTGAGGAATACTGTGAGAAAGAGCTGATCCAGCCGACCTTTATCATGGATCATCCGCTGTCCATCTCTCCGCTGACCAAGAAAAAACCGTCCGATCCGAACAAGGTAGAGCGTTTCGAGCTGTTTATCAACACCTGGGAGATGTGTAACGCATATTCCGAGCTGAATGACCCGATCGATCAGAGAGAGCGTTTTGCACAGCAGGATGCCAATGCAGAAGCTGGAGATGATGAGGCTCAGCATACAGATGAAGATTTCCTGAATGCACTGGAGATCGGTATGCCGCCGACAGGTGGTATCGGATACGGTATTGACCGTCTGGTAATGCTGCTGACTGACAGTCCGGCGATTAGAGACGTTCTTCTGTTCCCGACAATGAAGACCCTGGACCCAAAGAAGGCTGAAAACAAAGCCGAAAAAGCAGCGGTAAATGGTTCTGCAGAGGATGCAACCGTGTCCGCGCCAAGCGTACAGATTGATCTTTCCAAGGTGAAAATCGAGCCGTTGTTTGCAGATGATGTAGACTTTGAGACATTCAGCAAGTCTGATTTCAGAGTGGTTAAGATCGAAGCCTGTGAGGCAGTGCCGAAGTCCAAGAAGCTCCTGAAATTCACACTGAATGACGGAACAGACCGGAAACGCACCATTTTAAGCGGTATTCACGAGTATTACGAGCCGGAAGAGCTGGTTGGTAAGACCTGTGTGGCAATCACAAACCTGCCGCCGAGAAAGATGATGGGTATTGATTCCGAGGGTATGCTGATTTCCGCAGTGTACGAGTATGACGGACGGGAAGGCTTAAATCTTTTGATGCTGGATGACAGTATTCCGGCAGGAGCAAAGCTGTACTAAAGAGGTCATTTACTACAAAAAATCGCGTTACTACAACTTTTCTACAACTTTTGCGCGAGACCCTACGAAACCGGATGAAGCAATATGAAAGGCGGATCTGCTTATAAAATGCAGATTCGCCTTTCTTTTTTACATCAGCTTCATGTTCACACTAATGTTTTTTGCCTTCTCCTGCATATTCTCTTGTGTGATATGGGTGTAGATGTCCATTGTAGTAGAGAAATCGGCATGCCCCATGACTTGCTGAATGAATTTAACATCGTTGGTGCTTTCGCAGAGCCGGGTACAGAAGGTGTGCCGCAAGTTGTGAACACTAAAATGAGGGAGCAGATCCGGTTCACGGTCTTCCAGTTCAGCCTGATCCATTTCCTCCATGTTGTAAGTTACGCTGATTCTCTCAATCGCCCGATTGATATTGTGGGCGCTCATGAATGAGCCGGTTCGGTTGCGGAAAACAAAACCGTGCACTCCTCCTAACACCAGTTGATCGTCTGGATACAATGCGTCGATGGTTTCAATCTGGAGGCGAAGCTGCTCGGCCACCTCTGGATAGAGGATAGGGATAATTCGTGTACCGCTCTCAGTTTTGGGAGTGGTAATGTGAAATCCGGCTTTTCCGTCAATGACCCGGTAGATTAAGTTGTGGTTGACCGAGATTGTGTTTTCGCTCAAGTTAATATCGCTTTTGGTAATGCCGGTACATTCTGCGACACGCATTCCTGTTCCAAGGAGCACAGTCATGATGGGGAGCCAATGGCTGTATGTAGGGGACTTGGCAATAAAACGCAGGAAATTCTGCTGTTGCGTTTTAGTGAGCGCGATCCGCCGTTTAGGCTTTGGAGCGCTGCCATCCGTTTTGAGCTTGCGGTAAATGCCCTTGCTGGGATTTTTGCGGATGTAATCGTCGTCCACGGCCATTTCAAGCGTAGGGTGAACAATGGTGTTGATGCTCTCCAGTGAGTTGATAGCAAAGCCGTGTTTCAGCAGTTTGGTATAAAACGCGAGAATATCACTTCTGTGGATTTGTGGCAGAGGCATGTTAGCGAAAGGCTCTTCTTTCACATAGAAGTCCCACAGGTAAAGATAATTTGCTCTGGTAGAGGGCTTCAGTTTGATGTTGTTATTCATGTAGACCTTGAACATATCATTCAGGGTAAGCTTCATGGCTTCCTGAGTACGGATGCCATCATCCTTATCTTTGTTGATCTGCTTTTCTTTGACACGAAGACTTGCGAGATCGGAGTCGTAAAGATATTTCTTTTTAGTGCCTAATTTGTAGACATACATATAGCTGCCATCTGCCCGTTGTGTTTCTCCGGGCCGAAGATTTCGTCCTTTGTTGTCTTTTCTCACTTTTGCCATTACTGGTACCTCCTGATTATAAAAGTGTAGTGCGCCTTACTGGCATGGTTATTTAGCCGGAAATATCATAAAGATATTCTTTGATACGCTGGACACTCCATAGGACACGGGTGTTCATGGTAATGCGTGCATTGGCAAGATCCCCAATCTGTACTGCAGTGTGCCTTCCACAGCACAACAGTTTGCAAAGGGTATCGGTATCAACAGCCAAGCACTGCTCCGGCGGTAGGTCATTCGGTTTTCTTTTCTCCATAATCGTCCTCCTTTTTTCGATTACAATGATCCCTTACGATTTGTAGAAGAAGGTTTTCAACAAAAACAATGAAAACGGTCTTGAGGTCAGGAGGTATTGAAATAACAAAAGAACTCTAATGGGGCCATTTCCTACGCCAGAACGGTTCTGCCGTGTATTTCAGGCTGCTGCTGTGCAGCACTTCGATTATGGGCGCGCTTCTGTGGTCATCGCACACTGTCCAGAATTCCTGTATAACTCCCCATAGAGGTTATGAATTTGTCAAGGTACTAAAAGAGCGTAGGGATCATCCGGTATTACCAAATGATCCGATACATCCTATAAATAGGCGGGGAAGAAAGAACTTCTGCAAAGAGGAAAGAAAATTTAAAGAAAATCTAAAAATCAATATATAGAATGTTTGAATTGACAAGCACTATATATTGTGTTAGAATTGCAATGTAATTGATTTTTGTGCGTTGCCCGTCAGGGTACACAGGCTTTAGGGCTTGTGTTGCGGAGTAATGACTGCATTGCACACGCTGTTAATTTTGTACTTGTGTCAGTAGTATCACTGCGCCTTTTCAGGCCGGTATATTGCTGGCTTTTTTATTTTACGGGATTTACCCACCATTGCGAGAATGACATCGGTTCATAGGCAACTATGGACGCCAGGCTTTATGCCGTCTGTCATTCTCGCTTTTTTATTGCCTGTAAGCCTGAAAGGGCTTTAAGGATAAATCAAAACTGAGAAAGGCAGGTCATGTACATGAATGTGAAGCAGAAAAGAAAGCAGAATGGTCGGCGGGTCAAGCCGGCACACTCCACGGACTGGAAGATGAAGAGACAGGCAGTATCTTCGCTCCGGCCCCGAAATGTTGCACCAATGGCGAGGGCAGTTATTTTGCCCCGAAGATCACGAAGGGGGATTTGATATGTCTGGCAGCAATAGTGCTGAACGAAAGCGGCATGAACCGCTGGTGCTGGTAGAAACGGCAGATCTTTCAGAAGAAGACTGGCTGGATTACCGGCGCCGTGGAATCGGCGGCAGCGATGTATCGGCGATCTTTGGCACTTCTCCATTCCGGACAGCCAGGGATCTGTACTACGACAAACTGAACATAGCGTCAGTGGAAGATGATGAGGGCAACTGGGTTGCCATGGAAATGGGGCATTTGCTGGAGCCTCTGGTAGCAAAGATATTCGAGCGGAAAACCGGATATCGGGTCTACCAAATCAAAAAGATGTTCCAGCACCCCCAGTATCCTTGGATGCTGGCTGATGTGGACTACTTTGTGGAACTGCCGGATGGCACCACAGCGATCCTTGAGATCAAGACCACAAACTATAATGCCAGAGATAACTGGTGGATGAATGGGAAGGAGACTGTTCCAGTCTACTATGAATCTCAGGGGCGTCATTATATGGCAGTAACGGATCTTGACCGATGTTTCTTTTGCTGCCTGTATGGTAACAACGAGGAGGAAGTTATTATCCGGGAGGTCAAGCGTGATTTCGAGTATGAGGCTGAGATGGTCTTTTTGGAGCAGTATTTCTGGGAAAACCATGTGCAGCGCCATGTGCCGCCGCCCTATACAGAAAGTGGGGCCTTGATTATTGAGAGCGCACGCAAACACTTTGGCCCGGCAGATAAAAATGCCCCGGCCGTTGCACTCGACCTGGATATGACTGCAAAACTCATGCAGTATTTGCGGCTTTTGGATGAAAAGAAAAATGCAGAGGTGTACTCCAAAGAAATCGACAAGGATATTCAGCGTCTGAAGGCACTGTTGATTGCGGAAATGGGTACCAGCTGCACTGCAGTCTGTGAGCAGGAGGGAGTGAACTATACGGTTACCTATACCCCTGTTCGCAAGTCCATCATCGACAAGGATAACCTGCTTCGGTTGAAACTGGAGCATCCGGATATTTACGAGCAGTTTGTTACAGTATCCGAATCCAGACGGTTCAGTGTTAGAGCCTCGATTATGGAGGCCGCTTAGTGAGGTGAAAAAGGATGAATTGTATTGGTACCTACGACGGGACGATTTTTTATAATCCTGCCAATAAGTTTTGTATCGTCAGTGTAAAAACCGCAGATCAGAGCGTGCCAGCCGAGGCCAGGTCAAACAGGCGATACAAAGACCATTTGATTCGCTTTACAGCTGTGGGGTATGAGATTCCACGGACAGATGCGGTAGAGTTGGAACTGGATGGTGAATGGACAAAGGGCAAGTATGGTGTCCAGCTCCAGGTGGAGCAGTGGCGTGAAATTGTGCCCAGAACAAAAAACGGCGTAGAGGGCTACCTTGCCTCCGGGCTTATCAAAGGGATTGGTCCCAAAACTGCCGCAGACATTGTGGAGCGGTTCGGTGTGGACACACTGGATATTCTGGAACACCAGCCGGAGCGGCTGTTGGAGATCCGGGGCATTACGGAAAGTAAATTGGAGGACATCAAAGCTTCTTATGCAGAAAACCGTATGCTCCAAGGAATTATGACCTTGCTGGCACCGTTTAAGATTACTCCCAAGACGGCATTGAAAATATATCAATATTTCGGCCCGACCAGCGTAGAGATTTTGGAAAAGAGCCCATTTGAGCTTTGCCAGATCTCCGGCTTTGGATTTCGGCGGGTAGATGCAATCGTACAAAAGAGCGGGGGCAATCTCCATGACTCTATGCGTATCAAAGGGGCTATCTTTTGTGCGCTGGATGAGGGCAAGAGTAAACGAGGCCATCTGTACATCAGTTCTGAAGAACTGGAGAAATCAGCGCTGAAACTGCTCAATGAGAAGATACCTGTACCGGAGCTTCGCCTGCATCAGCAGGAAGTCAGGGATATGATGCAGGAAATGATCCTGAATGGAGCAGTCGTTTCCGTGAAGGATAATATCTATCTTCCCAGAGTGTTTGCCCAAGAGGACGAAACGGCGCGCCGGATCGCCCAGCGTCTGGTCGCCCAGATGCCAGTAGAGCATATTGCGCCGGTGCTGGAACAGGTCAAGGTTGAAATGGGACTGCGCCTGTCTGCACAGCAGGAGGCTGCGGTCTATGCAGCATTTAGGCATGGCTTGTCAGTAATTACGGGTTCTCCTGGTACTGGTAAAACAACAGTGCTGCGGACGATACTTGAGGTTTACCGGCGGCTGCACCCTGATGGCAAAATTGCTCTTATGGCACCTACCGGTCGGGCAAGCCGCAGGATGTCGGAGAGTACCGGCTTTGAGGATGCCCGAACATTACACAGTGGTCTGGGACTGACCAGTGAAGAGGATGAGGGTAGCCGGAACAGAAAGTCAGAGCCACTGTCGGCCGATTTAATCATTGTGGATGAGTTTTCCATGGTGGATATGTGGCTTGCTGAGAAATTTTTTGAACGCATGAAGATAAATGCCAGAATCGTACTGGTAGGCGACCCAGATCAGCTTCCGAGCGTAGGAGCAGGAAATGTGTTTCGTGAAATCATCGAGACCAAAATCGTCCCAGTAACGGTGCTGGATCAGATTTTCCGTCAGTCGAAGGATAGTCTGATTGCCTATAATGCCAAATTTATCAACGAGGGCAATACCAAACTGTTTTATGGACCGGATTTTGTTTTCGTGTCTGGTGATAGTCAGGAAGACACCGCTGAAAAGATTACAGAACGGTATTGTTTGGAGATACAGGAGAGTGGCATTGAGAATGTGCAGATTCTTTCACCTTTCCGTTCAGAAGGTGCCGCGTCGTCGGAACAGCTGAATGAGACCATTCGTGAATTGGTCAACCCATTCCGCTCTGCGGAGGAGGAAATCAAGTTTGGCCCCAGGATATTCCGGGTCAATGACCGCATCATGCAGACCAAGAACACAGAAAAGGTATCTAATGGTGATTTGGGTTTCATCCGGTATATTAAGGACACTGACCAGGGCAAAAAGATCGGCATGGATTTTGGTGCTGGCAGGACGCTGGAATATGGCGTAGATGATTTGAGCAATGTGGATCTGGCTTATGCTACTACGATCCACAAGGCTATGGGCTCTGAGTATGAGACCGTTATTATGCCGCTGCTCAAAGCGCACACCATCATGATGTACCGTAATCTGCTCTACACCGGAATCACGCGTGCCAAAAAGCGGGTGGTGCTGATTGGGCAGAAACAGGTATTGTTTATGGCAATCCATCGTAATGAGATCGGCAAGCGGAATACGCTGCTGGGTATGCGTATTCAGATGTACTTCAAAGCCTACGCAAAGAAAGCCGGTATCCCAATTCCGGCTGCGTTGGAAGAACAATTAAAGAACGCAAGTTAAAAAAGAGAGGTCAGGTGCAGAAATGGCACTTGGCGTCTCCTATTTTTATGTCAGAAAGGAGTTTCCAACATGAACGAAAAAAGTAATCCGATGCCTATGATGTACAAAACAATTCCGGCAGTGGCAGAACTGAACAAGGTGCCGGGCTTTGACCCGCTCAAATTTCTGCGCCATAAGGTGTCCAGAAAAACCAATGAGGAAATGCTGCAGTTGGAATTGCCCTATCAGAAGCTGTGGTTTCGCCTGCGTCACCCCCAGGGCCGCATGAAACTGACTACTCTGCGGATCACGGAACAGCTTGCGATTATGGAGGCCAGAGTTTATCTGGACCGCAGTGATGCAGAGCCTATCAGTAGTTACATTTCGCAACACAGTGCAGAAGAAGGTACCGACTATGTACAGGCTGCCCAGGATGAGGCATTGAGTGCTGCGCTGTCGGATGCCGGTTTCGGTCTGCAGTTTGCCGATGTTGCTGTTGACAGTACGGGCAAGGTGTTTGGAAGCAGTATTCCGCTTTCCGGGACGGCTCCTATCCAGCAACCGATGCCAAATGCGGCGCAGAGGCCCGTAGAAGCCCCTGGAGCGGCGCTGCGGCAATCTGGCGGGGAAGTTCATGCCCGGCCGGAAAGAGCGCCTCAGAACGCCGTAGAGGGCCGTAATGCTCCTGCTCGTCCGGCGCCTATTCAGAAACCTGCGGCAAAGCCGGTTCAGAATGAACAGCCCCCGGTTTCTCCGGTACAGCCAGTTGTCCAACAGATGGTTGCAGAAGAGAAGGAGAATATGGATACACTGCCTGCCGGCAAGGTAGAGGAGAATGCTCCCAATATGGAGCTGCCGGTACCGAGCCGCGAGGTTACATTGGATAGCAGTCCAAAACAGGATGATGCGTCTGAGCAGCCGGCCGCCTCCGTATTCCAATCGGATGAACCGGAAGAACTGCCTGTGGCGCCTGTTGTCCAACAGGAAGCACCCGATCAGCCTGTGGCGCCTTCTTATACGGAGAGCACTCCGGTAGAAGACATCTTGAAGGTAATGACCTTTGAAGAAGCGCAGAATGTGGTGGTGGATAGTGGTCTGAGCAAAGGAAAGACCATGGCAACAGTTGCCAAGGAGCGTCCGGTGAGTCTGAAATTCTACCTCACCCCAGGCAACAAGAGCACCAACAATATCGTTCGTGCTGCGGCGCAGATCATGCTCGATGGTATGGCCGCACAGAAAGCCGGATGATAAGCAGCCCCATCTATGGGGTCAAGAAGGGAGGGAGAACAGATGGACTCATATCCAGGAGATTTTCCGTTCGGTATTATGGATGTAGTGGAACTTCTACATCTACGAATCAGACGCCGACAGGCAAACAGTGTATATGTGGATTGCCCGTTTTGTGGTGACCGCCGCGGCAAGATGAATGTGAATTTCGTCAAAAATGTCTGGCGGTGCAATTATTGTGATGAGCATGGCGGTATGCTTGCGCTTTATGCGCGGCTAAACAATACGACTACATCCGATGCGTATTGGGAGATAGGAGAAGCCCTGTGCAACGATTTTCACAGGGAACGGCCGAACTCTGGATATGAGATGGCAGGAAACCAGCAGGCTGGCACTGGGTCCCCGGTTTCGGGGACTCAGACCGACCTTGCCGGATATGAGAGGAGGGGCGAACTAAAAACAGTGCAGCAAGCAGAACGGGCCAGCGGACAGGAAATTCATCAAACGCTTTCGCTGCTGCTCGCTATGCTGCCTCTTCAGCCTGCCCACCGCAACCATCTGCACTCCCCAAAACGGGGACTGTCGGATGAACAGATCGACCGGATTGGGTTCAAGAGCACTCCACCCCCATTCCTTTGCCGCTCCATTACCGAGCGGCTGATGAAACAGGGATGCAAGGTGGAGGGGGTGCCCGGCTTTTATCTGGATGACAGCGGGCGCTGGACCATGAACTTCTACCGAAAAAACGCAGGGATTTTGATTCCGGCTGTGGGATACGACGGTATGATACATGGCCTGCAGATACTTTTGGATAGTCCGCTCAAGCAAAAAGATGATCCACCGGATAAGTCAGGAGCCAAATACATCTGGTTTTCGTCCTCGTCCAAAAATATGGGCGTCACATCCGGGAGCCCGGTACATTTTATCGGCCATCCATCTGCTCGAGTGGTCTATGTCATTGAGGGACTGCTGAAAGCAGACATCTCACACTGCCTGACAAACCGGACTTTTGCGGCGATTGCCGGCGCAAACAACACAAGCCAGTTGGATACGCTGTTTGCACTGTTGGCACAGAATGGCACTGAGGAGATCATTGAGGCTCATGATATGGATAAGTACAGTAACCAAATGACCTCTAATGGGGCATCTAAGATCTATCTGATGGCCCGAAAAAATGGAATGGCATGTCGTCGGCTGACCTGGAATCCGAATTATAAAGGGTTTGATGATTGGCAGCTTGCCCTTCGGGAGAAAGAACAGAAGGAAAAGGAGGTGCAGAGAATGAATTTTAAGCAGCAATATCTGTGCGGTAAGTGTGATTTTACCTATATAGATGGCTGCGTCGAGCTTTGGCACACCAGAGCGGAGAAAGATTTGGATCTGACAGAGTATCTGGGGCTGACAAAGGAAGAGTATCAGATATTTCTTGCTCAGGGCAATCGGGCGCTGAAGGATATTCTGGACAGCCAGAGAGTTTTCCGGAGATTTTGCATTTACCAGCTTTGCCTGGGTGAGACACAGACGGTACCTTTCGCGTTCAAGCAACTGGATGCACTGCGTAAAGCTGGATATGAACAGCCGCCTGCCGTCGCCTATCAGACGGTATGGAGCGCAGAGGTCTGTTGCCCAAAGGGGCAGAATGACATGGAAGTGCTGGGGCGCCTGTTCTTGGACTTTAATGAGCATTTGCCGGAAGATTACAGAGGCCGTCCGTTGGCTCCATCTGATGTGGTGGAACTGGACTGCCAAGGCAAACGCACATACTTCTATGTGAATGACTGCCGGGATTTTGCGCCGGTACGCTTCTCCCCATTCTTGTGTAAAAGACTTCCGGAGCCTGCTCAAAAACAGGAATGAAGGGATAGGGGTCAGATGCGTATTGCAGAAAAGAAGAAAAGCCAGATTACAGCACTGTATGAGCAGTGCTCCAATCTTCCGGCAGATGTCAGAAGTTGTCTGGAGAATGGCTACTTTACCGTAACGGTACCTCCACCCTGGAACATGAGCAATCAAAAGACTGCGCAGGAGGTGCAGGACAAAATCAAGGAATGGTCAAGGCAGTATACTGGCGTGGTCTGCTACTGTTTTGACAGCTTCAGCACACTTTTATATGTGCTGTGAGCAACACACAATGGCATGGAAAGGGTCATAACGGCCTACTCCATGCCATTTTTTGCGAAAGGAGATTTTACAATGGGTGTTTTTTCAGAAATAGCAATGGAGCAGCAAAACAGTATGTTCGATTCGTCTGCAGCCTTTGAGGATGATGAAGCCTTTGAGCTGGAGGAGATGGAATCTTTGCCTGTGCCGCCTGTAGGTACAGACACTGTCCCAGTATCGGCGGCTTCGGTTTCTGCCGGTGAGACTGCTTTGGCTGATGCAGAGGAGGAACCTGCGGATGAAGTAGCGCCTGCTGGGGAAGAGAAGTCTGCTGAGGAGGGGAATTCGGCACAACCGCCCGCCGCAGAAGATGAAGAAAAAAAGCGTGCGGAGCATGAGGCGGCTGAAGCCCAGCGCAAAGCGGAATTTGACGCCAAACAGCAGGCGAAGAAAGCCGCGGAGCAGGAGCAAATCGCCCGTCTGGAAGCGATGAGTGATGAAGAAGTAATCGCGGCCTCTACCCAGAGGGTGAGTACCGATGTAGAAAAACTGACACGGCGAAATATGAAGGAATGTGTGTCCGAGCATATCCAGATGCTCTGTATGGAAGATACGGCGTTTGCCCGTCTGACGATGCATCCGAAAAAGAACATGATCCGCTGTTTCCAGTACATCAACCGAAAGGCATGGGATTATGTGCAGGATGAACTAAAAGCAAGCGGAACCCGCCCTGGTCCCGGACAGCAGACATATGGCTGCGATGTGCCGGATGATATGTGCTATCAGTGGGCGGAAGATTATTTCCGTGACCCTGATGCCAAGGAAGACCATGAGGATGAGGAGAAGTTTGTTCCCAAGCCGTATGCTGGGAAGTCCTCTGCAAAGAGCAAACCCAAGAAGGCGGCAGAGAAGAAAAAGACGGAACCCAAGGCGGCACCCAAGCAGGAGGAAAAAAAGCCTTCTCAGGATGGGCAGATGTCGCTGCTGGATTTTGGGATGGCAAAGGCAGGCTGAGCCGGCAAAGGAGGAAAAATGCAGAATGATTGCTTATAAGGGTTTTCGCCCCGGGCTGATATGCCGTGGCTATCAGTTTGTGATGGGGCTCAATACGACTGAAAAAGCAAATTGCAGGGAAAATGGATTTCACTGTGCGGAAAATCCGCTCGACTGCCTTAGCTATTATTCCAGCCTGGAGCATTCGGAATATTATATTGTCAACGCCGGCGGCGACATCGATGAAGATGAGCATGACTCCAAAATCGCCTGTACGGAGTTGACTGTGATTAAGCGGCTAACCAAAGAGGAGCTGTTTTTACATGGTTTGGCCTACATGGTAGATCACCCGCGCAGGGTGTGGAGTTCCCATGTGGCAGCCAACCGGGCAATGGCGAACTGCGGTTATGCGGTGGTACGGGGGAAAGACCCCGTTGCCACCGGCAGACTGGGAGACATCCTTGCTTTTGCGAAGGAAGCGCCGGATTCGGAAAGTATCGTACAGGTTGCTGTAGGACAAATTGATGGTGTCACATTACTGCCGGATGTGTGGTATGGCGTGGATTTGACAAGAAGGACGGTGAATTGAGATGAAAAAAAGAGCCCTGATGGCACTTCCCAAGCTGACAGCGACGGATGAGATGAAGCAGATCGCGGCGTCAGACTTGCCAAGAAAAGAAAAAATCGCCTACGGATATGTTCAGGAGGTTTGTGAGTATTATGTTTACCTGAGATGCATCACGCAGGATGGGATATTGAAGGTGGCTTTCTTTTTCCCAGAGCATCTTCGCATAGACGGGAATAGCCCAGCTTACGAAGTGTATCTGGATAAAGAAAAGCGGCAATTTATTACTTATAATAGCCTGAACCAGAAATGGTGTGAGGCCAAACTGGACAGATTGGACTGGAAGCGCCGATACTGGTATATCAAAGCCTACTGGGTCAGCGAGGAAGATGAGACATCTATACAGGCATATCTGAACATCAATAAAAAAGCGGTAGAGGCAATCCGGCAGTTTCAGCGGAATGTGCGTGAGGAACAGCTCGAACAGCGGCACCGGCGGGAAACTGATCCATGGGATAAGGATATGGAACAGGTGCCGGAGCTTCCCAAGGACTGGAACCGCTGGGTGGATAAGGTTGCCATCCGGCAAAATTACATTTACTACCACTACAAAAAGGGCGGCGCCAAAACAGGTTACTGTACCTACTGCGAAAAGGAAGTGCCGATCAAGGTGCATCCCCATCACAATCAACAAGGCCGCTGTAGCTGCTGCCGACATCCGGTGGTATTCAAAGCCTATGGACGAGCGGGGTATATGCAGACAGAAAAACATTTTGCCTACCTAATCCAGCGATGCAAAGACGGTTTTGTAGTTCGTGAATTTCAGGCTGACCGGACATATGGGAAAGAAAGCCTTCCAAACTCCAAGCTTTATTGTCAGGAAATCCGGCGCACGATTTATGACCGGGAAAGAAAACCAAGAACCTACTATTGGGGTCTGTATAAACAGCGAAATATGCGCTGGATTTCCGGAAGCCCCTGTTCTTATAGTTGGTCTGGTTCACATGATGGACGGGTCTATGGAAAAACGCTGCCAACTCTGGAACAGAAGGAACTTCGATGCACAGGGCTGGTCAACTGGATTCGGAAGCAGAAAAGTGTTGACCCGGAAAAATATCTGGCAGTGCTTGAACGGATACCGCAAATGGAGCAGATCAGCAAGGTGAACCTGCCGAAGCTTACCAAGGAATGTTTCAGTTCCTGCGGAACAGTCAGTGAACTAATCAAAAACCATAGTGCCGGGAGTCTGATTAAAGCTCTGGGCCTTGACAGCAGGAGGTTTCAGCGACTTCGGCTCCATAATGGAGGCTGTGATCTGCTGCGGTGGCTGCAATATGAAAAGGGCACCGACAGGGAAATCCCAGATAATGTCCTTTTGTGGATGTGTCAGCAGAACATTAGCCCCAGGGATGTCCAGTTCATTGCTGACCGCATGAGCATGGTGCAGGTCTATAACTATGTACGGCGTCAGATGCCATCCTTCCGGAGAAACAGCCATGAGGTATTGCGTACCTGGGAGGATTATCTTTCCATGGCAAAGAAATTGCACATGGATGTATATGATGAGATCGTATATCGCACCAGAAAACTGCGGCGGCGCCACGATGATCTGGTGCTCAAATGCCAGGAGAAGGATATTGAACTGCAGGCCGAGGAGATGGAGGAGAAATTCCCCCATGTTAATGCTATCTGTCAGGAAATCAAAGCGAAATATGAGTACGCCGATGCGGATTACATGGTAGTGGTGCCAGACGGTATTCTGGACATTATTACCGAGGGGCGTGCGCTCCATCACTGTGCAGGCAGCAGTGACCGCTACTGGGACCGGATTGAGCGGCGAGAAAGCTTTGTGATGTTTCTGCGTAAAACGGCTGATCCTTTCCATGCCTATTACACGCTGGAAGTGGAGCCAGATGGAACAGTGCGGCAGAAACGGACGGAATATGACCGGCAGAAGAAGGACATTGAGCAGGCGACCGAGTTTCTGCAGAAGTGGCAGCGGGTGATTACTGCCAGGCTGACAGAAAGCGACAAGGCGCTGGCTGCGGAAAGCAGGATTCTTCGTGAGAAGGAGTTTATCCAGTTGAAGAAGGATCGGGTCATCATTCATACCGGCCATTTGGCAGGAAGGCTTTTGGCGGATGTGCTGATGGCTGACCTGATGGAAAACACGGATAGCATCCAGTCTCCGGCATTGGCTGCTGCAGCGTGACAAAATGAGAATGGCCGGGCGTCCTTGAGGGCGTCCGGTCATTGATGAAGAAGGAAGGAGCAGAGCATGAAACAAATTGGAAATCTGGCAGTGGTTTGCGCCAGGCGACAGGATGTGCTGCTGCAGGTTGGCAGTGAAAAGGTATGTGTCCATGTGGGAGCCGGGCCAGAGCGGAATACGCTTCACGCAGCGTGGGACGATGATGACGCCATTCAGCGTATTGTCCATGAATTAAATTTTGGCAGATATGCAGCCGGCAGAAATGGGCTGCATACCGCACAGCAGGATTGCCCTGTGGGGCGGGGAAAGGAGAAAATTGCATGATCAAAAACCTGAATCAGCTGCGCAGGACACTTCGGGAAGGGACGCAGTTGGAGATATTGGATCACTGTCGGCCGGAATGTATTGGGCAGATACGGAACATTACGCTGGTAAACACGCAGGGCTTTTATAGTACCGTAGCGAATCAGCCAGATGCGTCTGCCAACAGAGGCAACGGCGGCCGCGGCCCGATCCTTTGGTGGGGCAGAGCCGCCCACTGGCAGTTTGCAGACGGTGTTTGCAGTGTTTTCGACAGTGAACAGAAGCATACGGAAGAAGAACTGGTTATGTCCTTCCGGGTACTTGAAAAGGAGGCAGCATAATGGAACGGAATATTTTTGAAAAGCAGAGAGACTTGAATGACCGGCTCAACCGTTATCGGGATGAGTATTATAACCACAACGCTCCCAGTGTGTCAGATGAGGTCTATGACAGACTCTTTGACGAGTTGAAAGAGCTGGAACAGGAAACGGGAATCCAAATGGCAAATTCGCCAACCCAGACAGTAGGCTATCCTGCGGTGAGCAGGCTGGAGAAAACCAGACATGAGATCCCGCTGCTGTCTTTGGATAAGACTAAGAGCAGTATGGATCTTCTGAATTTCATGGGTGAGCAGCAGGTGATGCTGATGCTCAAACTGGATGGCTTGACTGTAAAGCTGACCTATGAGAATGGAGAACTTCTGGAGGCGGCTACCCGTGGCGATGGTGACGAAGGGGAGATCATTACCCATAACACCCGAGCCATCAGCGGTATCCCTTCCCACATCACCTACAAAGAGAGACTGGTTGTGACGGGCGAGGGCTTTATCAGACCCAGTGATTTTGAGGAACTGAAGACCAGCCTACAGGACAGCAGCGGTAAGCCCTATAAAAACGGCCGCAATCTGGCTGCCGGTTCCATCCGTCTGATGGATGCCAAGATATGCCAGGAGCGTCGGCTGGTTTTCATGCCGTTTGGTGTGCTGGAGGGCTTTCCGCACCTGACCCGGAAATCAGATAAGCTACGGGAACTGCGCGCGTTGGGGTTCCAGCCCTGTAAGTATCTGGTCACAAAGCAGAAACTGACGCTGGAAAATGTGGAAGCCGGTATCTATCAGCTGCGGCAATATGCCACTGACAAAGATATCCCCATTGACGGTATCGTGGTTTCGTTTAACGACATCGCCTATGCCCAGAGCTGCGGCCGCACCGGACATCACTATAAGGACGGTCTGGCCTATAAGTTTGAAGATGACCTGCATGAGAGCCTGCTGCAGTACATCGAATGGACGCCGGGCAGAACCGGAGAGATTGCTCCGGTAGCAGTATTTACGCCGGTGGAAATCGATGGCTGTGAGGTCAGCAGGGCCAGTCTGCACAACCTGTCCTTTATTGAGGATCTGGAACTGATGGCTGGAAACCGGATTCTGGTAAGCAAACGAAACATGATCATCCCCCACGTGGAGGAAAATCTGGACAGAGGCGGCTTCTCTATGGTGGATACGATTCCCCATGTTTGTCCCTGCTGTGGACAGCCTACCCGCATCCATGAATCAAGTGGAAAGGGCGAAAATGGCGAGGATCGCATCATCAAGACGCTGTACTGTGATAACCCTGACTGCGAGACACGTCGGCTGAAAAAGTTCGTCCATTTTGTCAGCCAGAAGGCAATGGACATTGAAGGGCTGTCGGAGGCTACATTGGAAAAATTCATCGGTCAGGGATTTATCCATAGTTATCTGGATATTTACCGTCTGGATCGTTACCGGGCTGAAATCGTCCGCATGGATGGGTTTGGTGAAAAGTCCTGGCAGCGCCTTTGGGACGCTATCCAGCAGAGCCGAAACACCACCTTTGAGCGGTATCTGATTTCTATGGACATTCCTATGATCGGCAATACTGCCAGCAAGGTATTGGGTCGTGTGTTCCACTATGATTTGGATGAGTTTCGGGATGCGGTCTATGGCGGCTATGATTTCCGGCAGCTTCCGGATTTCGGGGAGACATTGCATAACAATATCCACGACTGGTTCTGCGTGGAAGATAATTTTTGTATTTGGGAGGAGTTACAGACTATGATGAGTATTCAAAAGCCTGCTGTGGCAGAACACAGCGAAGACAGGGTGCAGGATAATCCCTTTGTAGGAAAGACTATCGTAGTTACCGGCAAGGTGGAACCCTACACCCGGGACGGAATCAATGACCTGATCGAATCACTGGGAGCCCATGCCGGCAGCTCGGTGTCCAAGAAGACGGATTATCTGGTCTGCGGCGAAAATGCCGGCAGCAAGTTGTCCAAGGCCAGGGATTTGGGCGTTACGGTACTGTCACCTGCGGAGTTCTTCAGCATGGCCGGCGCTGAGTAAGAAAATATAGCATACCATCGGTATGCTGTCAGTTGATCAATGGGGAGAGAGCCATGCTGCGGCTCTCTCCCCATATCTTTTATGGAAGATTTCAGGTAGGAGGGATTTTAATGCATATCGACAGGATACCGGTTTACCGGGTATATCAGAGGGCTATTGATTTGGAGCTTTACCATGCCTTTGCCGAATTGGTAGTACAGACTTCTCAGGACGATACGGCGAGAAGGACTTACCGACAAACAAGGGCGATGCAGATATGGCAGGTGGAAACGGATGTGTCCGGCTATTTTGAACCATATCATCTGCGTTATCCTGGCGAGGTGTTGGAGCGGTTTGAGGAAAAACTGGGCAATGATGTCCGAGTTCTCCGCGCTCTGGCCCTGGCGCTGGGAAATACCTGTGCGATCCAGTCTGACAATATGTTTGTGGGCAATCAGCGGGGAGCATTCCTCCAGAAATTGCGGCGATCTGCCGGAGAAGATGTGTACCTGCAGGGCGCTCTGTATCTTTTGGAAACAGATGCGGCACAGCGCCATGCCCTGTTGGAGAAACTGGCAGAAAGAGAGTGTACGAGAACGGAAGAAGCCCTGTTTGTACTGTCGTTATTTGATGATAGGGAACATGGCTATGAGGTGATGCATACCCAACTCAGTCATCTATTCACACAAAATCGGACACTTTCACTGGTATATGATTTTGGTGTGCTGGAATGGTTCATCCGGTTCTATGAAGAGCAGGCAAAGAAATACCGCGGGAAAGCCGACCTGGTGCTGCGCACGCTGATGAAACTGCCATATATGAATATGAAGCCCGACAGCCGCGAATTTTCGGTTTTGACTAAAGCAGGGTATCGCTGCGATGAAATCATTTTGGCAAACTCTCTCGCTGTATGGGCGGACAGGCTGCCGGACCGGTTGAGTTCCAAGAGCATCACTGCCGAGAAAATCGCAACAGCGTGTGGGCGGATGCTTCTGAATGCTCCAAAGGATCTTTCGGAAGAATTTTACGAGTATCTTGGCTGGCTGTTTCAGTTCTATAACAGCTTTACGGTCAAGTACGAAGGATTTCAGGGACTCTGGGAAGCGGTTCAATATGGTTTGAACCCCACAGCACCGAAAACACTGTTATGGATGAATCAAACGATACAGAAGGATTTTCCGTACCGATTTGATGTGTTTGATCCTCAGTACGATAATCTGGCGAAGGAACTGGAGCGGGATAACTACATGGAGTTGTTTACCCTGCAGATGCTGCATTCCAGACAGACGATCCCTTTGAAACAGTGGCTTTCCAGATATCAGGAACTGACCGGAGCTGACTATGGAGAATATTTCAGAAGTTGGCATACGAACGGTAGGCGGGCATTTGCCTTTCTGGCGGAAAAGAAGGAAATCAATCTATGGGAGTTTTTCAAGCAGCATCGGCAAGATGGTGAAGATGCGCCACAACTGAAACTGCTGCGGGAGTATGCCCTGAGAATTTCAAGTTGGAGGTGTTTCCGGTTTGTAGAGAGGCTACTGGCTGAGTACACTTTTTCCCAACTTCAAACGATATTTGGCAAGCGGTTTTACTTTCACGAATGCTTTGTCAGGAGTGAGGGGTATTACAGCAGAAGGGAATATAAAACATACATCAGCCGTCCATTCCTATCTGCAGAGCAGCATCGACAGCTCTATGACTGGGTGGAGCGTTCAGTTTTCCAGACTGAGCCGGAAAAATATGAGGACTTCGTTTTAAGTGCCTTAAAAGCACCGGAGATCCAACGCCTTTATGATAAAAAAGCGCTGGCAGCGGTGTTGCGGCAGTTTTTGCTCCACAGGGAGTATAACGGCTATGAAATCAACCGGCTGAAGGAAACATTCTATTCCAAGGAAGAGTTGGAGGATGAGCACAGAGCCGAAGCTGAGAGAAAGGAGCAGGAAAAACGACTGGAGCAGGAAAAACGGACCATACAGAAACGGGAAAAGCTGCAGCAACTTTATAACGGCAGCGCCGAATCTCTTGTGAAATTCATAGGGGGATATTATTACAGGGATGAGAAGAAAGAGGTACTGGATATGGCATTTGATAAGTTGGTGGAATGGCCCGCCGGTTGTGTGCAGACAATGGATGCCAAAGATGCACACGCCTTTTTTGAGCTGTGTGGTGAACTGGTAGAGTCTGAACCCCGGCCAAGGCATGAGATTTTGAATATGGTACTGACAATGATCGGAGGTGAAGCAGCATGAGAAATACATTAAAACATCTGACCCTATTGACCAGAATGAAAGATGACGGATTGCTTCCGACGCTTACAGGCAGCTTTTCAGAGGATGCCATAGCGCAGGCATGTGGACAGGTGGAGACACTTCAATTACAGGAACGGCTGCACATCCGAAAGACAAAGCGGATACAGGAAGAACTGGTTCGGGTGCCGGACTTTGCAGCGCTCTATGGTGCGTTGTGCAGGCAGGAGATTGGCGATGAAGAAATTGCTTCAGCCTTAGAGTCGGCAGACGGGTATGGAGAGAGACTGACAGCGTATCCCCAAGAGCAGGTGCTGGCAGTCATGAAATTGGAACTGTTGCCTTCCCTGCGGTTTGAATACCTGAAATACTATTTTCCCTTTGTGATGTATGAAGAAGAGGAGCAGGTCATATTGGATAACCTGCAGACTTTTCCCATTGCGGAGTGGAAGGGACTTTCCATGCTGACGGAGCACCAGCGGGATATGATGCGGCAGCCGTTTCTTGGTTCGTATCTTTTTTGCTGGCATCAAAATGAACGGGAAGCTCTGGAACTGTTGGAACAGAATTGTCCGCTCCAGAGAGTCTGCATCTTGCTTTATCGGTATGGCGTGCGGCTGTTTCTGTCAGTAGAGCGACTGAAAGATCTCCGGTGGATGAAAATGACCGATGTGGGAAAATTCCGCCGGCTGTTGGCTGTATTTGAATATGACGCAGAGGATTTGTCTGCTTTTTTTGGCCTCTGGCTGGACAACCATGCCGGACAATATGACCTCAACTGGTTTATCTCCCAGCCACATCCTTTGAGCAAGGAACAGAGGGAAGAAATTTTATGCAACCAACTGAGTTATCTGAATGCTCTGTATGCCGGCAGGCTCCATCTGGATTTTAATGCTGTCCGGCAATTCCAGTTTTCAATTCTCATTTATGCGGTGGAACATAGAAAAAAGCATTTTTTGGAATTGGTGGATCAGAACAGTGAAGTGTTCCTGTCCTTGGGGCGATACTCTCTATTGTTTGAGCCGGGCTTTTGTGAGCACTGCAACATCAATTCCCTGACGCTGAAGAATTTGAAAGCCAGCGATTCTGTGAACCGCAGCGACAGCTTCTTTACGCTTCTGGAAGAAGGGCAGCAGTACACCTTTGAGGAAATGTATCAGCTTTGGCATCAGAAAGAGGTTTATGTCCGGTTATACACTATGCTGACACCTCTTTCCATAGATCAGCGTTTGCTGACGCTTCGGCAGCTGATAAAACGGGATCTGGTCAGCCAGTATACAGGAGATGCAGAGTTGGAGCAGCTTGGAAAATGTCTGTTGGAAAGGCCGTTTAGCGAATGGTATCGGGGTTCATTTGGACATATCTGTGGGCTGACCCGGCGGATTGCCATGGGGCTGCTGCAACACTATACGCAGCTGCAGGCATTCATACCGGATTTCACTACAGAGTCGGATGCGGTATTTACCCTCAATAATATGACGGCTCTTTTGGAAAGGACGGATTGGAAGCAGGTGCGGAAAGATATTCTGACAACAGATGCAGACTGGCTGGATCTAAAAGAAAAACTGGCATTTTCGGACGATTTTGTGGAGCAGAACCGGGAGACTGTCACGGAATTTTTACTGCAGGGCGGCGCGGCTATGGTACGCGCTCTCTATGGGGAACTGGACGGGCAGGAGCTGGCTGTTGAAGCGTTGCGACGGATCGTACAGGCTGAATTGATGGGCCAGTTCTATAAACTCAAATATTTTGCTGGTGACCTGCAGCGTGAGATTCGCTACCCTGTCAGCGAGATGCAGGAGAGCCTCTGGAAGAAAAATCTTTCGTTGGCGCGAGGTGCATTTTGGGCAGAAGAGGTGGATGATTTTTACCACACTCTGCGGCTTGGTGAACTTCCTCATAGTACCTGCTTGTCTTACCGTACTGGAAGCCAGAGGGAGTGCCTGTTAGCTGCCTTTGACTCTAATAAGAAGATTGTCCTTGTGAAAAAGGATGAAGCGGTGGTGGCTCGTGCCTGTCTCCGCTTGACAAAAGGTGCATTTCAAAAACCGCCTGCCGTCGATTTTTCTTTTGCTGATCTGTCGCAGGAGAACATGGATATCGGAAAGCCTGTTACCAGTGAGAAGCCTGTGCTGTTCCTGGAGAGTATCTATACTTTCGGACTCAATGATATTGAAAAAGAGGAAGTAATGAAACTGGCAGTTTCCCTAACGACACAGAAAGCGGCAGAGCTGGGTGTTGTGGCAGTACTTGCAAGACGGTATCTGGGCTGCTATGAACGGGATGAGTATGTGCTTGCACCGTTCTATGTGTACATCTCAAAATCCAAAAACGGATGGCAGTATCTGGACTCTCTGGGAGGAGCAGCATATACCTCAGCAAAAGAGGAGTATGTAGAGCATCCATTCCTGGTCATACAGACTGCCATGCATCATGCAGGAGCACATAACAGAAACGAGGTGGATTATGAATAATAGGACAATGGCAACAGTTTATGTGGATCGGGATAGTATTTCCCTCAAGACCCGTTCCAGAAGTGGCTGTTCGCCGCAGTACTTTATTATTTTGAAAAAGGAATTGCAGCGGCTGGAGGAGAAAAAGTATTTGATCACCAAAGATATCCATTCCTATGCAGAACTGCGGCTGTGTGATGCCGTAGGCGGTGCCAAAGTGCTAGAGTTTTCCTTCACATGGCTGAAGGATGCTGGCAGAGACAGCGTTTCCGGTTATACCGAGCGAATAAGACTGCCTTATGAGCCGTTCCGTTCATATGCGGCAGGTGAGGGAGAAACCGTTGATAGAACACGGTGGCGGCTGTTGTCCATTCCGGAACAGAACAGACCAACGCTGGAGTTTCACAGCCGGAAAAATCTCAAGGCTGTAGTGGAGAATCCTATCCTGCGGCACAAACTGGGGAAATTTCTGGATCAGCATTTTAACTGGTACAACTACGAACGCATCGTCCTGACAGATGATTACTTGCCTTACAGCTTCTTTTTTGAGGGCTACATGGTACAGGGCACAAAGACCTGTGGCGGAGTAATCCTGCATGGTGAAGAGAACATCCAAACGGCGAAATACGGGATACATACATAAAAACCTGTAGGAAGATTTTATACATAGTTAACACCGCCGCAATCGTATAGTTTGCGGCGGTGTTCTTGTTGTCCAACATGACATTGAAACTATTGTATGTATTCATATTTTTATTCTTGTGCTGAAAAGTAGGCTATCCTATAATTAAAAAGAAAAATATCTGATTAGGACATTTCTGTAACATTTTGTGTTTATCCTATCAGTATAGTTGAAAAATAAGGAAGGAAGTGAATGTCTTGAAGAAGATTCTAATTGTAGAGGACGATCAGCTTTTGAATCGGACATTGGCATACAATCTGACCTCTGATGGATATGAGGTCATTTCTGTTTTTAATTTTGACAGCGCGGTAAGAAAGCTGCGGGAAAATGAATTTGATGTGGCACTGTTGGATATTAACCTGCCCGATGGCAGCGGACTGGATCTGTGTGAAGAAATCCGGAATCGCGGTCAGCATACCTATATCATCTTTATCACAGCCAATGATAAGGAGAGCGATATGCTCAAGGGATATGAAGTCGGCGGCGCGGATTATGTGACTAAGCCCTTTTCTGTGACAGTGCTTTGTAAAAAAGTGGCGGCGGTTTTTGCAAATCTGGAGCTGCGGACACCTCGGCATGATCTGTTTGACGATGGCTTTCTGAAAATCGACTTCTCCGAACAAAGTGCGTCCCTTGCCGGAGAATCCCTGGACTTTACACCGAAGGAATACCGCACCCTGTTCCTGTTCGTAAAGAACCCCCGGATTATTCTGACCAAGCGGCAGATTTTAGAGAAGCTGTGGGACATTGATGGAGACTTTGTGGATGAGCATACTCTAACGACGATCATCAGCCGTATCCGCAAAAAAATCGAAACAGATGAGCGGAAATATATTAAGACAGCTTATGGAATGGGATACCAGTGGATCGGCGGTGAGCCACGATGAAGCTGCAAAATTTATCTGTCAGGGTATTTTTGAGAAAAATTGTGGCGGGGACTCTGCTCACTGCCGCTTTGCTGCTGTTGATTTTTTTCCTGTTGACGAAAGATGTGCGTGTTGTCATCTGCGGCATTATTTTGACAGCTGCATTTTACATTTGGGGCATGGTTTTTCTGCACTATTTTCAAAAGAAACTTTCTCTGTTCACCGATGGTTTGTGCCAGACATTGGATCACATGATGGACAGTACAGACCGGCCCCAGGTAGACTATGAAGCGGAAACACTGCTGTCTCGGATTAGCCATCGTCTGGAACGGCTCTATAATGTGATGCAGAAAACCAGACATACGGCAGAGGGAGAAAAGGAAGAACTGCAATCCCTAGTATCAGATATTTCCCACCAGACCAAAACCCCCATCGCAAATTTGAAGCTGATCAACGATACCATGCTGACACGGCCATTGACAGAAGAAAAGCGCAAGGAGTTTTTGCAGGCCACAGGCACGCAGCTGGATAAATTGGATTTTCTCATTCAGGGAATGGTGAAAACCTCCCGTTTGGAAACGGGTGTCATTACGCTGGAGAAACAGGATGCTGTGATCGGGGATACGCTGGTGAGCGCCATCAATGGTGTTTTGGCTCCGATGGAACAAAAAGAGATCAGCCTGTCGGTGGACTGCCCATCTGATTTGACAATATCCCATGACAGCCGCTGGACTTCCGAAGCATTGTTTAACATTCTGGATAATGCGGTAAAGTACACCTCTGCTGGTGGCAGCATTCAGGTGAGGGTACGGGATTGGGAGATGTATTTGAGGATAGATGTGACGGATACAGGCAGAGGCATCCCGGAGCATTCTCAGGGCACGATCTTCAAACGCTTCTATCGGGATGAAGCGGTGCATGATATAGATGGGGTCGGAATCGGCTTATACCTTGCCCGAGAGATCATTACCATGCAGGGGGGCTATATTACCGTCGAGTCTAAAGTTGGGGAAGGATCAACTTTTTCCGTGTTCCTGCCCATAAAATAATTCTGAGGCAGTCTGTTTTGGCAGGCTGCCTTTTTTGAAAAATTTTTAGAGGACAATGGATTTTAGGACAATTCTGCAACATTTGGGATTTATGCTGACAGCAACATCATGAATTTGGAGGTGGCCTTATGGAAATCACAAAGACATTACTCATCAATGCAGCTTGCTTGCTGATCCCGCCGGTTGTTGTTGTGCTGCTGCTCCGGCACTTCTTTCCAAGAAAAATTAGATGGTCGGCTGGTGTGGTGGCTCTGGTAGATCTGGTGATCTTCTGGACAGATATTTTTTATTATGAGAGCGTTTGGCTGACGCTGTTTTTTGTTGTAATTCAGTTAGCAATGGTTTTGCTTATATCTATCCGGCTTTATAAAAAAGACACACGAAAATGAATTGTCCTAAAATTGAAGCAATTCATTATGGATTTTCATACCCTTTAGGACAATTCTGCAACATTTGCCCTTTACCCTATACTCAACAAATTAAGAAAGGCAGGTAACTGTTATGAAAATTTTGCAGACAACTGATCTTAAAAAATACTACGGCACAGAGCCGAACATTACCCGCGCCCTGGATGGCGTGAACTTTTCTGTGGAGGAGGGCGAATTTGTGGCGGTGGTCGGCACTTCCGGCTCCGGTAAGTCCACCCTGCTTCACATGATGGGCGGTCTGGACACACCCACCTCCGGCAGCGTGATGGTGCGGGATAAGGAGCTGGCGAAGATGAACGACGAGCAGCTTACCATATTCCGTCGCCGCAATATCGGCTTTATTTTCCAGAACTACAATCTGGTGCCAATCCTAAATGTGTATGAAAACATCGTCCTGCCGGTGGAGCTGGATGGGGATACGGTGGATCAGAAATTCATGGCGGATGTGGTGTCCATGCTGGGACTGGAGGATAAGCTGAAGAATATGCCAAACAACCTCTCCGGTGGACAGCAGCAGCGTGTGGCAATCGCCCGCGCGCTGGTGTCAAAGCCCGCTATCGTCCTTGCCGATGAACCCACCGGAAACCTGGACAGCAGGACCAGCGCCGATGTGCTGGGGCTTTTGCAGAGAACAAGCCGTGAATTTAACCAGACGCTGGTGATGATCACACATAATGATGCCATTGCCCAGCTTGCAGACCGTATTGTACGGATCGAGGATGGCAAAATCGTTGGATAAAGGAGGTGGCAGACATGACATTGCCTTTTGAAAATGACACAGGGCCGGTTATTAAAAGACTGGCGGCAAGGAGTATTCAGACAGACAAGCGGCGCAACCTGTTTGTGATCGTAACGATCGCTCTGGCGGCTGCTTTGATGGCGGCGATTTTCTGCGCAGGAGCGGGAAATGACAGAAAACTGGAGGCGGATCTCCGGGGACAGTATCAGGCGGTTGTGGTGAATTGTGACCGTGATACGATTGAAAGACTGAAAGACTGCCCGGAAGTGGAACGCTGGGGTCTTTCCCAGAATTACGGTTCCGCCCGCTATGGTGACAGCGTTCTGACTGTGGAGTATGCGGATGCCAACTGGATGGAATTGGGGAAGAAACCTTCCTTTACCGGGACGCTTCCGCAGGCTGCCAATGAAATTCTGGTAGAACGGGCATTTCTTGATTATTTTGAAATCCCCGCAGAAGTCGGGCAGACCATAGAAGTGAATCTTGGAAACGGAAAGCAGACCTATACCGTCAGCGGTATCATGGATGTGGAGAATGACTCCCGTATGTTCCAGCTTTATGTATCTGAAGCATTTGTGGAGGAGATGGCGCAGGGAGAGCCGCTGTTTGAATTTCGGCTTCGTTATACCGGTGCTGATGATATGGAGCTGGAGCAGCTCAAGGCGGGTATTGCAGCATTCCTTTCTGCCAACGATGTCTCAGAGGATCAGATTTTTTACAGTTCCAACTATTTCGATATGCAGGGCTTTAAGTCCGGCGTGATGAAATATTACATTCCCGTGGCAATCCTTTTGCTGGTTGCCTGTGCCGTGGTCATTTACAGTATCTTTTTCATTTCCGTAAAGGGCAAAATGCGGGAATATGGACGCCTGAAAGTGATCGGCACAACACCAAAACAGATCCGGCGGATCGTGCGGCGGGAGGGATTGCTGTTATCTCTTTGCGGTATCCCGCTGGGGCTTTTGGTTGGAGGGGCTATCGGGTTTGCTATTTTCCCGGCACATTGGAGCTGGATGGGCAATCTGCCCTATCTGGCTGCGACCGCAGCAGCCTGCGCCCTGACGGTATTTCTGTCCATTCATGCGCCTGTCCGCATGGCGGCGAGGGTATCCCCCATCGAAGCGGTCCGCTCCAGTGGTTATGAAACGGCAACAGACCGGAAGGATCAGAAAAACCACCGCATTACGCCGTTCTCTATGGCACAGATGAACTTTAGGCGGAGCAGGAAAAAGACGGTCATCACCCTGGTATCTCTCGGGTTGACGGGTGTGTTTTTGGTAACAGCCGCTACGGTACTTAACTCCATCAGCCCCGAAAAGATGGCGATAGAAGCCATGGGAGATCACTGTAACTATGAGGTCAGCTGGATGGATTCGGGAGGCGCGGAAGGCTTGCCTGCCATCGCGCGGGAAAATCCACTGACAGAAGAACTTCGTCAGGAGCTTCTTGCCATAGATGGTGTGGAATCTATCACCAGCCATGAAGTAACATCCGCAACGGTGAAATTCCCCCAGGAAAGTGTTGCGTTAAAGTTCCCTGTATTTGACAGAGAGCAGATGGAACAATGGCTGCCAGAGGAAAATCTGGAACAAGGCAGCGCAGATTATGAGGAGCTTGCCGCAAACAACGGTGTGGTCGTGACTGATTCGGAAGATCATCTTTTAAGTATGTTTTATGGCTATACGCCTGCTGTTGGGGATGTGCTGACCTTTGAATCCATGGACGGTAAGGCCATAGAAGTAACGGTCATGGGGATTGCGAAACCGTCAGTGACATCGGGCACCGGCGCATGGGGCCTGTTTACCCTTACAGAAGAACTGGCCGATCAGCTCTACCCGGACATTGAGAACAGAGAGGCTGTTTGGAATGTCCATACATCGGAGGACTCGGATGCGCTCAGGGCGTCTATTTTCAGCCTGCTGGAAAATCCGGTGCTGACGGTCTTTTCCAGAGCAGACCATGCGGCATCCCTGGAATCGCAGCTAAAGATGATGACCCGCGGTGTTTATCTGCTGCTGGCATTCCTGTTTGTGTTCTCCATGGTAAATCTGGTCAACACCCTGATGACCAATCTGCTGGCAAGGCAGCAGGAGCTTGGGATTTTGCAGTCTGTGGGAATGACCGGAAAGCAGGTTTCCCGTATGCTGATCGCAGAATGCCTGTGGTACGCAGGGGTTACGGTATTTTTGTCGGTTGGCATTGGCGGAATCCTGGGCTGGATTTTTGACTATGTGATCAGCAGCTTTAATATTTTTGGGGAACTGTCCTATCAATTCCCTTTGATGGAAACGGTTGTTTTTGTTCTGGCACTTTTGGTCGTGACCGGAATCTTCTCTTTGGTTGCTGTCCGTTACTCTAAACGGCTTTCCCTTGTAGAGCGGATCAAGACCATGGACTAACCAGAGGCGGCGGCTTCCGA
>QUJQ01000005.1:0-81161 GCA_003480725.1 Clostridiaceae bacterium AM27-36LB | reverse complement strand
AACCCCCCCCGCTTTGCTGACAGCAGAAATATAAGACTTAAAGGAGATGATCAAAATGACAGTACCATTTGAAAATGATACAGGAAATATTGTCAGGAAACTGGCAAGAAAGAGTTTGAAAAGCGAAAAACGCCGGAATTTGATGGTGGTGATCGCCGTTGCGCTGGCATCCTGTCTGATCTGTTTTTCGATTGTGATGGCTTTGTCTACCCGGCAGATAGAGAAAAATCATGTGGAGGATACCTATGAGGCGGTCTATACCAGAATTACCGAAGAAGATGTGTCCACCCTGAAGGGGCTGGATGACTTCTCAAGGGTAGGAGAGTATTACATGCTGGCTGTGGAACCTACGGAGCAGGGATACAATGCCTCCTATATTTATTGTGATGAGGAAACGATGTATATTGCCCGTGACCAGATGAAGCTGCTGGAAGGCCGACTGCCCCAAAAGGAGGATGAGGTGGTGGTGAGCCGTTATTTCCTTTCCAACTATGGTGCAGACGCCGGGATTGGCGAAAAGGTTATGCTAAGCAGCGAGAGCTTTCACGGAGAATACACGGTGACTGGCATTATGGAAGGCTATAAGGAAAAAGAGGTAAATGGATCTTCCATCCTTCTTTCCAAAGAAGCCCTGAAAGGATGGAGCGGCTATGACCCCGCTGATTATCGTGCCTATGTGCATTTTAAGAATGAGCAGCAAATGGATGAAACAGAGCTGACTGCCCGCAGCCGGGAGATTGCCAAGGAATATCAGCTGGAAATGCCGATCATGAACCTCAGCTATATGAAGTTCTATAAGCAGCCTGTGAATGTCAGTATGCTGGCGCTGGTTGCCGGAATTGCAGTTCTGGTCATCATCGGAGGGTATGTTGTGATACAAAGTATCTTCCGAATTTCTATCAATGACAAAATCCAAAGTTATGGACAACTGCGGACTATCGGAACAACGCCAAAACAGATCCGCCGTATTGTCAAAAAAGAAGGCCGTTTCTTAGGATGGGCTGGCATTGGTATCGGTATTTTGCTGGGATGTGCAGCCGGGTTTGCGCTGTTTCCCCGTGGGTTTCATCTGCCATTTTATGTTGCTGCGATTGTTTTGACTGCACTGCTTGGCTGGTTTATGGTATCCATTGCGATCCGCAGACCGGTAAAGATTGCCGCCGGTATCTCCCCGATTGAAGCAGTCCGCTTTACCGGCAATCAGAGCGGAAAGACCCACACACATAAGAAGAATATGCGGTTAAATCCCCTCTCCATGGGAATTGCAAATTTCAGGCGTGACCGCAAAAAGACGATCAGTATCGTGGCTTCCCTGAGTCTGGGCGGGGTGATCCTTTTGGTGACAGCTTCTATTCTTTTGGTTCGTTCGCCGGAGCGGATCGCAAGACAGTATTTCCCGGATGGGGATTATAAAATCTATATCCATTCTGAAAAAACAGAATATGAGGTAATGTCAAAAGGAAATCCTTTGAATGAAGCGCTTCGGCAGGAAGTGCTGGCCGTAGACGGCGTAACAGATGTGATAGAGAATCGTCAGGCGGTTCATGTGCGGTTTGAAAATGAGGAGAGTTCTTCCGGCGGAATGTGTGATCTGTTGAGTGACCGAAACAGGGATCAGATGGAAGCGGCGCTTGTGTCCGGAACTTTACCTCAAGATTCCCATAGTATTGCACTCGATATGGAATATGCAGAAGATATGATCGGTGTAGATGTGGGGTCAGTTATAAAACTTACCATAGGGGATCAAGAGATTCCTGTCACTGTTTCCGGTCTGTTCATAAACGATGGGCTTAAAAATGGTCATGGTCCTCTGGCATTGGACAGCACCTGCATGGTTGCAACCGAAGAGCTGTTTCAGGAAGCAATGCCTATGATTGATTGTTTTGATTATTCCTGGAGCATTGTCAGCGATCCCCAAAAGGCGGAGCAGATTGAAAACAGTCTGAGTGCGATCATTTCTTCCAATCCGGATCTTGACTTGGATACCATTGGGATACATAAGGATTATGAGGAAATGGAAAACCGGGTCGTTTTTGGAGGGTTTCAGGCGCTGTCCTGGCTGGTATTTCTCTTTGGCGTGGTTAATCTCATCAACACCACCCTCTCCAATCAGATGTCCAGAAAGAGGGAAAACAGCGTCTTTCGTGCCATCGGTCTGACCAGAAAACAGCTCTGTCAAATGACCATCTATGAGGGAATTTGCTATGCGTTTTCTGCTGCGTTGGCAACCCTGGCAGTCGGCCTCCCGATTGCAGTGATATTTGCCCGAAAATTCAGCGAAATGACTTTCCATGTAGCAATGCCATATTCCTTCCCCTTCCTGCAAATGGGGCTGTTCGTTCTGGTACTGTTTGGCCTGGAGGTGATTCTGTCCTTCTGGACAATGCGCAGGCAGAAAAATCAATCGCTTGTGGAAGAAATGCGAGCGATGGAATAAGCATATAGGATCGGCGGGGCGGCGTGTGCTGCCCCGCTTTTTAAGTTTGCTGTTATATTTTGGATCGTTATTGACTTCTATTACGGTTAGTGATATATTTATTACAGTAACCGTAATAAGGAGGCAGGTGTTATGCGAGACAATGCGAAAGGCGGTGCGCTCACAGAGGTGACATTCTTTATTTTGCTCTCCCTTTATACCCCGAAACATGGATATGCTGTTATGCAATTTATTGAAGACAATACAAAAGGGCGGCTCACGCTGGGGGCAGGTACTTTATATGGTGCGTTGAACTCGTTGCAGGAAAAAGGCTGGATTGCACCTTTTGGAGATAGTGCGGGACGGAAAAAAGAATATCTCATTACAACGCAAGGAAAAGAAATTGCAGAAAAGGAGCTGATAAGGCTCAATGAACTTGTAGGCGTGGCTAATGGAATTATTGGAGGTGCGGTATGAGCAAAAAGTATTATCGTTTCTTTGGCGGTTTGTTGACTGCCCAGGAACATTGGCTGAATAAAATGTCTGAAAAGGGCTATCGTCTGATTCGGGCGGAAAAAATGTTGTATGAATTTGAGGAGTGTAAACCGGATCAGGTAAAATACTGCGTGGAGTTTATCGGGCAAAAATCGAAGGCCAACGCATCCGATTATCATGAGTTTTTAGAGGGGATGGGTTACAAAGTATTTTATAAAAACATCAACCTGAACTACTCTGTTGGTAAAGTACGCCTACGGCCATGGGCTGAAAAAGGCGGACGCATAGCAACAAATGCCACCACCTTTAATCGGGAACTGTTGATCGTAGAAAAAGATAATGACGGTAAGCCGTTTGAACTTCATACTTCTTATGAGGACAAGGAAAACTATTACAGAAATCTGCGTAATCCGTGGTTGCTGATATTGCTCATGTTCGCAATATTTGCGGTTGCAAAATGTTCGGTAGTTTTTGGTGTGCTTGCCCTGGTTTCTCTGATTCCTGTTCTCGTATATCAAACCCAGGTTATGCAGAACAAACGCGAAGGTAAGACAAAAGAATGGTGAGGTGTTTATATCATGAATGAACGAGAAAAAACAATCCGATTATGGTTTGATATGTGGCTCAATCAGCAGGATATGGGGATTGATGATATTTTTACAGAAGATGTGATCTATACAGAAAGCTGGAGTCCCCAGTATAACAACCGAAAAACAGTAAAGCATTGGTTTCAGGAATGGAATACCCGTGGCAAGGTGGTTATTTGGGAAATCAAGCAATTTTTTCATAAGGAAGATCAAACGATTGTGGAGTGGTATTTCAAAAATGAAATGAACAATGGAAGTATAGAGGAATTTGATGGAATATCGCTGGTTGAATGGACAGAGGATAATAAAATAAAGGCATTAAAAGAATTTGGGTGTAATCGCAATACCTATAATCCATACCAGGAAGGCGATACCCCTCAATTCAAAGCAGAAAAAGCGAATTGGTTTTGAATTGAGTGCTTATGGAGGTAAAATATAATGTATCGGACAGAATTAGTAGAAGGAATTACCGTGGAAAATGTAACAGAGAAAATCAATGCAAAAATAGAAGAAATGGAAAAGGAAAGCTATCGACTTGTTACGATGTCTTTTTGGGGAACCGAAAGAGCTGTACTGGTTTTCAAAAAAGGGTTAAAGGGTAGTTTGCTTTAACACATAGTTTGCTTTTGAACTGTCGTCTATGGTGCGTTGACAGACTGGTAATCTCGACTATTCGTTAAAGGACTTTATTGTGGACTGTTCGAGCAAGCCATTGGGCTTTGAGGTGACAAATATGAAAGTATTGGTTAGTGCCTGTATTATGGGAGAGAACTGTAAATATAATGGGAAAAACAACAAAAATTCAGCAGCTATCCATTTTTTAAAAGATAAAGAAGTGATTTCTATCTGCCCGGAAGTATTAGCAGGAATGGAAACTCCCAGACCCTGCGCAGAAATTGTGAATGGGAGAGTAGTTGATGAAAACGGAAATGATGTTAGTTTAGAATATAATAAGGCAGTGGCAGTTGCATTATCGAAAATTCAGAATGAAGAGATTGATTTAGTTATATTACAATCCAGAAGCCCTACCTGTGGTGTTAATCAGATATATGATGGTAGCTTCACTGGAAAGTTAGTTTCTGGAATGGGTTTGTTTGCAAAGGCATTAAAACAAAAAGGATATCATGTCATTGATGTTGAAGAAATATAAGTTTACCATTTTTCATTTGTTGAGGGATAAGGTTCCTAACGCATTAAGGCTGCATTTTTATATTCGCCTGATGCAAATGTCAATGGGAGCATGAGCGACTATATCATAGAATATTATTTTTTTCACGGAGGCTGATATGAAAGAAAAAATATTGATAATAGAAGATGATCCGTTGATACGGAATGAATTGAAAACGCTGCTGCAAAGCAATGGCTATGAAGCGGCGGCTCCGGAAGATTTTTCTGATGTGATTGATCGGATCAAAGCCGAACAGCCACACTTGATTTTACTGGACATCAAGCTACCGGGAACCAGTGGCTTTTCTCTCTGCACCGAGGTTCGCACATTTTCCGAGGTGCCGATTATTTTTGTGACAAGCTGCAACACGGATATGGACGAACTAAATAGCATCATGCTGGGTGGGGACGCTTTTATCACGAAGCCCTATAACACAGCGATCCTGCTTGCAAAAATCGCTTCCCTGCTGAAGAAAGCCTATCCCGCACAGCAACGGGAGCAGATCGTCTATGGAGATGCGGTGCTGCATCTGGAATCCAGTAGTTTGGACTATAATGGACAGAGCGTAGAACTTACCAAAAACGAATTGAAGATTCTCTATTACCTTTTCAAGAACGGAGGAAAAATCTGTTCTCGTGGAGATATGATTGAGTATTTGTGGGACAATCAGTTATATGTGGATGACAATGCTTTGAGCGTCAATATCAACCGCATCCGGGAAAAACTTGCGGGCATCGGCCTGACGGATTTTATCAAGACAAAGCACCGACAGGGGTACACGATATGAACAGCAGACGATATTGGAAAAACAGGCTGCCGTTTCTGCTGACGAACCTTGTTTGTATGGCTGCGCTCACTGTATTTCTGCTGGTGTGCGGCAATTCGGTTTCCGCAGTAGTATTGATCCTGATCGTATGGGCATTGATTTTGCTGACGGGACTTGTCCTCACTTACTGGAAACGAAAGCGGCAGATGCAAAAACTTCTGGATATGGCGGAGCAGCTCTCCGAGAGATACCTCATTTCCGAAGTGATGGAACTGCCGGAACAGGCCGAGGATCAGGTTTACTATCAGCTTTTGAAAATGGCTGGAAAATCCATGTTGGAGCAGATCGGGGAGGTCGAGCGGGAACGCCTGGAGTACAAGGAATACATTGAACAATGGATTCACGAAATCAAAACGCCCATTACTGCCATGAAACTTCTATGTGAAAACCATCGGATGGACTGGACAAAAGAACTTCTGCTGGAACTGGAAAAGACAAATCGCTTTACCGAACAGGCTCTTTATTATGCCCGCAGTGAGCATACAGAGAAAGATTATTCTGTCCGGGAAATGGCACTGTCCCAAGTGGTGCATCAGGCGATTGCAGATAATAAATATCTGCTGCTCCAAAGTGGTATGCGTCTGGAAGTGGAGGAAATGCAGGACACGGTTTATTCAGATGAAAAGTGGGTGCGCTTTATTCTGAACCAACTGATTGCCAATGCGGTCAAGTATCGTACGGAACAGCCGGTTCTCCGCATTTCTACTCATAAACGGCAGGATCAGGTTGTTCTTGTCGTGGAGGACAATGGAATCGGGATTGCTGCGTCCGATCTGCCCCGTATCTTTGAAAAGGGATTTACCGGTCAGAATGGTCGTATGGTCCAGCAGTCCACAGGCATTGGCCTGTACCTATGCAAACGGCTTTGTGAAAAGCTGGGCATTGGCATTACGGCGGAGTCGTCGGAACATGGCACAGCAATTTCCCTTTCTTTTCATATTAACTGTTTGATTCATGAAGTGCAGAGCTGAGAACCGTTCTGCACTTCTTACATTTTTGTTAGAACTTTGTAAGAAAACTTGATACAAACGAAGCCGCTCTTATTTTACAATAGAGATCAGAGGTGATAACAATGAAAGAAATTTTGAAACTGGATCATATCCAAAAATATTATGGCAATAGTGGGAATGTTACAAAAGCAATTCAGGACATCAGCTTTTCCGTTCAGGAGGGGGAATTTGTAGGAATCATGGGAGCATCCGGTTCCGGCAAGACCACCCTGCTCAACTGTATTTCCACCATTGATACCGTCAGTGCGGGACATATCTATCTGGATGGGACCGATGTGACGGAAATCAATGAAAAACAGATTGCCCGGTTTCGCCGGGAAAATCTTGGATTTGTGTTCCAGGATTTTAACCTGCTGGACACGCTGACCATTTCGGAAAACATAGCCCTGGCGCTGACCATCAACAAGGTTCCAGCAGGCGAGATCGATGGACGGGTGCGGGAAATGGCCGGAAAGCTGAATATCATGGATATTCTGGATAAGTACCCATATCAGGTGTCCGGCGGCCAGAAGCAGCGGTGCGCCTGTGCCAGAGCCATTATCAACCAGCCTAAGCTGATTTTGGCGGACGAACCCACCGGCGCGTTAGATAGTCATTCGTCCCAGATGCTGCTTTCTACGATTCAGAGTATCAACGAAGATCTCGGAGCCACGATCCTGATGGTGACACACGACGCTTTCTCGGCAAGCTACGCCAATCGCATTCTCTTTTTGAGGGATGGCGCGATCTTCACGGAAATCCGTAAGGGTGGTGATTCCCGCAGGACTTTCTTTGAAAAAATCCTGGATGTCCTCACCATGATGGGAGGGGGCATGAGCGATGTACGCTAAACTCATTTTCAAAAATGCAAAGCGGTCTGTGAAGGACTGTTTGATTTATATTGTGACCATGACACTCTGTGTCACCCTGTTCTATGCGTTTTTGTCTATCAGCAGCACCCATTATCATCCGACCATTGGTGCGGAATATAATATTTCCCTGCTGGCTGGAGGTATGAAACTGGCAATTTGCGGGATTAGTCTGCTTTTGTTGTTCCTGATCCACTATGTCAATCGTTTCATGCTGAGAAAAAAACAATCGGAGTTTGCAGTTGAGGCAACCCTGGGAATGGAGCAAAAAACCATAGGACTGCTCTTTTTTGGAGAGACTTTTTTCCTGCTCATATTCTCTGTATCGGTGGGAATCCTTCTGGGGATGATCGTTTCTCAGGTCATTACGGCTATGCTGCTTGCTTCTTTTGGGGAACCCTACGCTTTTTCTTGGTCTTTTTTTCCAGATACCGTGCTACTGACCGTGGGCTTCTTTGTTATTTGCCAGATTCTGGTTGGAGTCGGGAATGTCAGAATTCTCAACAAAAGCAGGATTATTGAGCTTATGACGGCAAACCGTCAGAATGAAAAACCGCTTCATAAAAGCAGATGGATGCCGATGATCTGTATTTTCTATGGCATTATGCTGCTGTGGATGCTGGAGGTAGGTGCTGTAAAATATCATTTTTACTTCGATCCCAGACATCCGCTTCCTGTAAAGCTCATGTATTGGGGGAATGTCCTATTCCCTGCACTGACGCTGCTTTGGGCAATCGCAGGTGCTGTTTTACACAGAAAAATAGGATTTTCCCGATATCTTTGCGGGCTTCTGGCTGGTGCTGTATTGACCGCTATCCCGATTTTTTCCATCGCAGAACTGGAAAAAGCCTACTTCCTTGGATTTGACGCCCCAACTCTGAATCAATATTTGCTGTTTGGGGTTGCGGATATTTTGTTTATCATTTCCGCAGTCATTTATTTATCGAATGCGGCGCTCCTATACTGGAAGGAGTCTAAAGTGTCCTGCAAATATCACAATACGAGTTTATTTCTGTTTGGACAGCTTTCCTCTAAGCTGGCTACCAATACGAAAACGATGACGATAATTTGTGTGACCCTGACTTTTTCTATCTGCTTGTTTGTCATTGCGCCAGTTTTGACAGGATGGAGTCTGGGCTATTTGGATAGTCGGGCAGTCTATGATATTCAAATTTCAAGCCGCTACAACGATGTTTATGAAGTGGAAAATCTTCCGGATACAGACTATGGGGAAATTACTGCGTTCATAGAACAAAACAACATAGCGATAAAGGACGATTTGACTTTTTCGGAATATCTTCCCCAAAAAAGCGACTTTCACCAGCGGGTAAAGTACGATTTTCCTCCCTTGGCAATTGCACTGAAGGATTATAACGCTGTTCGGAAAATGTTGGGATATGAACCTATTATCTTACAAACGGATGAATTTGCTACCCACTGGCATCGTGCGGCAGAGGACAAGGATATTGAAAACTACATCGCTGAGCATACCTTACTGGAAACTGACGCAGGCACCCTGAAACTCAGTGAGAACGCCGTGTTTCAGGAGCCTGTGGGGGAATCCATCTATAATCTTTATACAGATGTGGTGTATATCATACCTGACGAGATAGCGCAAGTCTTGCTTCCGGTACAGAGCAACCGATTTGTGATGACCCAATATCCGCTTCCCTTCAAAACGGCAGAAATGCTGGAACAGCTTCTTGGGCGTTCTTATCCAGAAGATCCTGATAAAGACAATCTGGCAGGATACAGTACAACTGTCCATACTACGGAAGTGAACCGTATAATCGCCCTTAACTTTATCCTAAAAGCGTCCTTGATCTATGGTGCAATTGTGCTGATGGTGATGTGTCTTACCGTGCTGGCTCTTCAGCAGCTCCTAGATGCAGAAAAAAACAACTACAGATTTTCGGTTCTGCGAAAAATGGGAGTGGAAGAGAAGGACCTGCATACTTTGGTTCTAAAACAGCTTGGTGTTTGGTTTGGGATGCCGATCACAGCGGCAATCGTTGTAGCAATTATTGTGATTGGCTATTTTCTTCAAAATGTTTCTGCTGAAATCTCAGCTTATATTGGCTACGGAGCCTTGATGCGGCAAATAGGTATCATTGTCGGGATTTTCGCTTTGCTGCTGAGTTGCTATTTTCTCAGTACATGGCTGCTGTTCCAGCGTTCGATTCGCAGCAACTCCGATAGCGTAAGGTGATGGGAGGAAGATATGTACTGGAAGTTAGCAATTCAAAATATCCGCAGAAGCCTGCGGGATTATATCATTTACTTGGTGACGCTTACCTTGACTGCGGCATTGATGTACTCATTTTTGGCATTGGGCTTTTCATCAGATGTTCTTGCTATGGCAGAAAATATGTCGATGCTGACTACTGGAATTTTGCTTATGTCAGCTCTGGTTGCTTTTATGTCCTCGTTTGTAATCGGTTATGCGATCCGCTTTATGCTGGGACGACGGAAAAAGGAGTTTGCAACCTACGAACTGATTGGCATGGAAGCAAAGACAGTACGGAATTTGTTCCTTGCTGAAAACAGTATCATCGGTACAGGGGCCTTTCTGCTTGGTTCTTTGGTTGGTACAGGACTTTCCGGTTTGCTGAATCAGGTAGTAAAAAATATCTTTGAGGTGCCGCATACCTATCAGGTTTCCTTTTCTCTCCGGGCCTGGGCAGTAACATTTTTGTTTTTTGCCTTGATGTATGGTTTTGGGATGCTCCGAGCAGCAAAGATTATCCGGCATCAGAAAGTAATCGATTTGCTGTATGATAACCGCAAGAATGAAGAATACCGTTTCAAATCATTCCGCCATAGTCTTTTGGTAGTATTGCTTTCAATAGCCGCAATGGTTGCAGGCGTGATTTTGCTTGGGCGGATGCTTCAGACACAAACCAATGAAGCATTTTTGTACCTTGGCGGAGCCTGCCTGCTCATTCTGGTGGGTGTTTACGAGCTGCATCGCCAGATTCCGCTTTTGCTGCACCGATTTGCAAAACAAAATCTGCGCCATAAGTACAAAGAAGAAAATCTGTTCTTCCTGGGGCAGATTGGGCGGCGCATCCATTCTGCTGGCCGGACAATGGCTGTGGTGGCGATTCTTTTAACCATATCCCTGACAACCATGTTTGTGGGGCTTACAATGGGAGCAGGCTACAAAGCCAACATGAAAGCCTATTATCCCTATGATGCAGGCGTGGCGATTGATGCACCTTTGGAAAAATCCAGCATGGATTCCATCGTTTCCTTTACAGAGGAGCATTGTGGAGTCGAGGATTCTGTGAGCTATTATCTGTATGCGGTTCCTGAAAAACCGATCGAAGCCTTGTCCTTGTCCGACTATAACCACCTGCGTGAGATTTTGGGGCTTTCTCCTGTTTCCATGAGCGACAACGAGTTTTTGGTTCATTGTGATACATGGAACTATATGGACGGAATCCGGCAGGGCTTGAAGCAGCAGCCGGAGATCACATTAAATGGTCGAACCTTGACTATTGCAGAGACACCAATCCTGACGGAGCCGATGGAGCAGTATCAAATGGCCGGAACGAAGGGATATGTACTTGTTCTGCCGGATGAAGCAGCTTCACAATTAGTCGGAGAAAAATCCGTCTGGCAATGAAACTGGAAGATGGCGGATACCCGGAATTGAAAAGCGACTTGAAGCAATTCCTGAACAGTGGGAAATGGCAGCTGGAATTGCAGTCCGGTCAACAGCTCCCGGAAAAAGTAACGATGGGTGTTACAGTAAAGGCGTGGGGCGTTGCCAATTCGCTGACGGGATTTACAGCTATTTCGTTCTGCGGATTGTATTTAAGCATTATTTTCATCATTCTATCCTGCTCGGTTCTTGCATTCGAGCAGCTTTCTGCCATAGACAAAAACCAGAAGAATTATGCAGTCATTGACCGTTTGGGTGTACCGGGGCACAGGCAAGCCTCCCTGATACGCAGGGAACTGTCCACAGTCTTTTTGATCCCACTGCTATTCCCTCTTTTGCTGACGGTTTTGCTGATAGTAGGGGCACAGTTCTTTTTCGGAGAGGCAATCTTGCAGCAGGGACTTGTGCCTCTTTATGGTTTGGTGACGATCCTGCTATTCTGTGCAATCTACCTGACCTATTTTGGTGCAACAATGTTCTTATTCAAACGGGTTATTCTTCGGCCTGAAATGAGATAAAAATTGAATTGTTACAAAAATGAAGCAATTCCGCCTGTTTTCTTGCCGAAAAAGAAAGCGGTTAGGAGATTTCTGCAACATTTGGCCTTTATCATAGAGTAATAAATTAGAAATGCTGATACCTTACACTATGCAAAGGAGTGGATTACTATGGCAAACAAAGAAAAGCGCTTTGAAACAATCTATACACAGGGAACTTCCTTGAGTATTGTTGTAGACACCGAAACAGGTGTAAACTACCTTGTCCATGATACGGGGATTACCCCTTTGCTGGATAAAAACGGAACAGTCGTTATTACTGAAATAAACAAGTAAACTTTATATTGGCTGCAGGGTATCAGCATTCTAATTATGAATAAGGGAGGGACATATGGGAAAAATCTTTGTATTGTCGGTAACAGACCATGAAGAATACATACTTAGCAGAATTATGGAGATTATTGCAGCCGAGCCAGGATTTGACCATATTGTGTCATTTCACCCTTGTAATACTCTTGTTTTTCCGGGATTGGAGCTTCGCCTGAAGGAGAGAACGGTACACCGAAACGGCGAGTTAATTTCTATGACCCATCGGGAATTTGCGACATTGGTATACTTGGCAAACCACCCGTCCTGGGTATTTTCTGCCGGGCAGATTTATGAAGAAGTGTGGGGTGAGGATGGTGAAAACTGCGGAACAGCCGTTGCCAGCGTCATTGGTCAGATCCGCAGAAAACTGACACCGGATATGCCGAAAGCGGGTTATATCCGTACTGTTTTGGGGAGCGGATACAAATTTGAAGTTCCGCAAGGTATGGCAGAATAGAACAATCAAATATATATTAGCTGCGCACATTATGAAGCAGCCAAAAGCGGGAAACCTTTATGATGGGTCTCCTGCTTTTTGTTTTCATAAAAATAGTGTGTGATTGTTGAGAATAGGCGTCATATAGGCGTAAAGGATATGTATAAAGCAAAAAGGAGGCATTACATATGCTTATTGGCGTTGATCATGGCAACAAACAAATTAAAACGGTTCATTGCAACCCCTTTGTGTCCGGTCTTAAGCAGAGTGTCACCCGTCCCTTTGGACAGAATGTGCTGAGGTATCAGAATACCTACTATACGCTGTCTACTGAGCGGATTCCTTATCGGAAAGATAAAACGGAGGACGATCGCTTCTTTATCCTGACCCTATTTGCTCTGGCTGGTGAGATTGAAGCGAGGGGAGCATATTCCTCGGAGGTTCAGCGTATCCAACTGGCAGTAGGGTTGCCGCCGGCACACTTTGGCGCCCAGGTGGAGCGGTTTATACAATACTTTGGGCAGCGGGGAATGGTAGAATTTGAGGTGCAGGGCAAGCCGTATTCCATCTATATTGAAGATGTGGCCTGCTTTCCACAGGCATATGCAGCGGCGGCCACCATGCTTCACACGCTTGTTGAAGAGCCAAAGGCGGTAATTTTGGATATTGGTGGGTTTACTGCTGACTATCTGCTGATGAAAAACGGAGAGATTGATCTTACCTCCTGTGATTCGTTAGAAAATGGCGTGATCCTGTTGTACAATAAGGTGCGTTCAAAGGTGAATTCGGAGCTGGATCTGTTGTTGGATGAAGGAGATGTGGATGCCATACTGATGGGAAAAAAGACTCAATATCCGGATGCAGCCATACGGCTGACAGAACAGATGGCGCAGGAATTTATCAATGACCTGTTCAGCACGTTGCGGGAGCGAATGTTGGACTTGCAATATTGCAAGGTAGTATTTGTAGGCGGCGGTGCCATTCTTTTGAAGCGGCAGATCGAAACTTCGGGCAAGGTGGGAGCACCATTCTTCGTATCGAAAATCAATGCAAATGCGGATGGCTATGAGTATCTGTACCGGATTGAAACAGCAGGCAGGTGATGGTATGGGCGAGAAAAAAGAACGAGGACGGTTTACGCTGCGCTTTAATGAGGGCGATCCCATACACGAGACGGCCATTGGATTACTGGAATTGCAGAGTCCCCGCACAAAAGCGCAATATGTGGCAAATGCAGTGGTCTACTATAATGAGCACTTTGGGCAAGAGCCACAGCCGCTAAATGCTTCAATCATCAGCAAAGAAGCGGTGGTGGCTATTGTCAAAGAGATTTTGCGGCAGGAAGGTATGGGACAGGAAAAAGCAAAAGAGCAGATTCCCACAGCCAGATTGGTGGAGAAGCCTGCAGCGCCTGTGATGCTTTCGACTGCACAGGAAGTGGACGATGATCCGGAAATGGACGATAGGACACGCAGCCTGATTGCCAGTACTTTATCTGCGTTCCGCAGCAGGGGATAATCAAAAGAGGCATGGGAGCCAGTGATGCTCCTATGCCTCTTCCTGTATGGCCGCGATAAAACTGTCTAAAATATCTTCAAAATGCCTGTATTGTTTGGGCGTTAGTGTGGAAATCTTCTTCATAAGAAGAGAAGAATCTGCTTCTGTGATGACGCCTCGCAACAAATACTCGGTGCTGATGTGAAGTGCATCACAGACTTTGAGGATTGTCTCAGGCCGCATAGCCTTTTGCCCCAGTTCTGCGGTGGAGATGGTCTGTGGTGTGACATGAGCCAGCTCTGCCAGAGTTTCTTGGGTCATATTCAGTTGTTTCCTCCGGTCGAAGATCCGTTTACCCATATCTTTCAATAGATTTTCCATGCGTCACCTCCATGCTATAGTTACATTTTATCCGCTATGACATGGATTATTAAGCGGTCATGGTTGATTTATCTCGTCTATGGCAAGTATAATATGCAGAGGAGTATGACGGGAAAGGAGAACCATATGAACAGTTTTTCGTGTGTGATTACAGGCCACAGGCCGACCAGATTTAAGTTCAAATATAATGAAAAGGATAAACGCTGCCAACGGATTAAAAAGTGTCTGCAGGAGCAACTCATACGACTTTATAACCAGGGAGTACGATGCTTTTGGGTTGGAGGAGCAATGGGCGCTGATATGTGGGCAGCGGAGATACTGCTGCGCATGAAAGAACAGCAAACATATCAAGATGTGGAATTGTGCTTGGCGCTCCCTTTTGAGGGTTACGATTCAGACTGGGATGACTGGCACCGAAAGAGGATGGATTTTATTCGCAGATATGCTGAAAAGGTCTTAATACTGTGTGAAACGCCATCAAGTGAAAGCTATAAGAAACGCAATTACTATATGGTGGAGCAGGCCGGATATATGATAGCTGTCTATGATAATGCACACAATATGCGGTCTGGAACCCAGCAGGCGGTCAACTACGCCAAGAAGAAAGGACTCCAAATCATTTATATCCATCCAGATACGGCACAGGTAGCGATGGAAGATACAACTTTATGGAAAAAATAAAGGAAGAGCTCTAAAGCGGAACACTAAGAAAGATTGCAAAGTAGTGTGTCCGTTTTAGAGCTTGTTTTGTCATATAATGTCGAATGATTTTCTTTTTGCTCGAAAGCGATTCCAATGCTACTCCAAGAGTTTCCGAAAACTGTCAGTTACACTATGATTATGGCAGTGATCCCAAAACCAATGAAAACTCGATAAGTGGAGGTGGGGGTATGAGATCAGTACAGTACCCAATGAAAATCGGAAGAAGAGGGCGGTCTTTATCCTGGCAATAAGGATGGAGGCCGCCTTTTGTTTTAATTTAATAGAATAGCTGGAATAGCATTTGAAAAAAGTATTATTTCACAATTTAACAATTATCAGCAGGGCGGCAGCGTTGCGCTGCCATATCGCGAAAGAAAGGGGATGATGCAGGCCGCCTGTGTGCCGTCCGCATAACTGCGGACAGGGAGTAACGATGTTATGGAGAAAGGATTCCACAACATCGAGCAGTTCATTGCTTTCATAACTCCAGGACACACGGCTTTTCATGAACGGCTCTCAATAGGGGTGCATCGTCGAGGCAGGACAAGGGAGTTCTCTCCACATAAGGAAAAACCTCCGCCTGCTCGGACGGTATCTATTGAACTGCTCGATGCAGCAATTCAAGGAACAGCTGGTTTTGTCCATTGGTACAAAGCTGGCTGTTTTTCTCTATCACAGCCAGGTTTTGTCCGGTGCAGGTCACCGCCAGAAGCTCAGGAAATCCATCGGAATTCTTGAGACTTTTGGAGGTAAAGCCATGTGGCAACGGAACAATGGGCAGGCAGAAGATGACCTGCAATTCAGGTTTACAGCATATTTAGTTTCGGCGGTCAAGCGCCGCAGAAAAGATTATTTGATCCAGTTTTATAAGCGCAGCAGTATAGAGAGTACTGTGGAAGTGGTCTATGAGTCTGAACCCAGCTCAGAGGAAGTGGTCTTGGACAGATTACCGCTTATGGATGTCATTGAGAATGGAGCGCTTCTGGAGGCGTTGCAGAAACTCAATGAACGGGAACGCCAGATATTTCTGGCTCGAACGCTGGAGGAAGAAGATTTCGAGACTCTGGGAGCAAAGTTTGGGCTGTCCTACAAAGGGGTGGCTGCACTTTACTACAGGACGATCCAGAAAATCAGAAAGAGCATTGAAGGAGGTGACAAGAGATGAATTTTGAGTGTCTGCTCCTCAGTGCCAAGGACGGAAACGAGGATGCCATTACGGCGATCTTACAGATGTATCGACCATTGCTGCTCAAGTATGCTATTATTGACGGCGTGCTGGATGAGGATCTGTACCAGGAATTGAGCATTATTTTGTTGAAGGCGATCAAATTGTTTAAGATTTAAGTCAATGAGAAAGGCTCCGAGATCATTACGGCCTCGGAGCCTTTCTTACTGACTTAAAAGGGAGAACTGCTAAATTTATATCCACTGCCCAGTATAGTGCGGATATAGCCACCCTTTGGTGTATCCGGCGTCAACTTGCGCCGGATCTGACTGATGATACTGGCAACGGCAGTGCCGCAGCGTTCACCGTCTCTATCCCATACGGCCTCATAAATCTGGCTGGCTGAGAATACCCAGCCAGGATGACGAGCCAGATATGTAAGGACAGCAAACTCATGGTGAGTCAGAGTAACAAGTTGACCGCTGCAGGACACTGTCTGCTCCTTCAGCCGGATTTCCAGATTTGTAAAAGAAAGAATGTTGCAAGGGAGAGGAGGCGCAATATGGTTAAGCTCCGGCTCGTTTGCGATAGTTTCCATAATTTTATTGAGTATATGTTCTTCGTGGTCAGTGACGGATAATATTAAAATTCTGCCCATATTGTTCGCCTCCTTTGCTTGGGGTAAATGCGGAAAACTGCTGCGCCAGTGGCCGCCAACAGTACCAGAAGCAGCACAGCAAACAGACCGAAACTCTCATAGTAGAACAGTTCATCCCAAAATAGGAGAACATCACAGAGAGCAGTCAAGGCAACCGTCCAGCGGATGTGCCGGGCCAGTCATTGCCGGAACACCAGCACAAGGACAACGGGTGGGACGATCAGCAGCACCAGATTCAAAATCAATGTCGGGGTCAGTTCCATTGCGTCGCCTCCGTTATGCGTGCTCTTTTGTTGATAAGGTCATTGTAAAACCCAAATCTCCGCGAAATGTTACAGTGGCCAAAAAATTCCATTGAAAATCGGGGTGAAATGTTACAATGCTCGGACATTTTTATATTAGTCGGGTCTACTTCATTAGTCTACAATCCGTAATCTCTCAACCAACGGAGTTTTTTGTAAACTGTAAAAAGCGGAAATAGTAATCGTCAAAATAATCAGAACTACCACAATGCAATATACAGTAAACAATGTTAATGGAAATGTATATGACAAATAGAAAATCCCTGCACTTATCAAGCCTTTTATCAATATCTGCCCTAAAATAATTCCCAATATCAGAGTAAGTATCAAGCTCCCTATCGCCAATACACAACTTTCGCATAGTGCCATTTTTTCTGTTTGTTTCCTAGTCATACCGATGGATTGAAACATAGCGTATTCCCGCTTTTTTGTTGCTATATTTGTAATGATTGTACTTGCGAAAGTAATGATACTAAAAAGCAGCAAGAATAGTGTTACGCCTATGATAGATATTCCTACCTGCCTTATAGTAGCTTCTTTTGAAGCAATCGCTTCTTGCATAGTCGTCAGTGTTAATCCATCTGACATATCCACTAATTTCTCTAAAGATATTGTGGTGTGTTCCAATCCGGTATCATTTGCCTTTACAATCAACCTAATAGAAACATTAAAAGAAACCGAATTTTCTGCTATCAATTCAGTGGGCATTAAAAACCAGCCGCCATAAATTGCTGTATTTGAATACAGATCACCATCTAATATGCCTCCCACTGTATAAGTTTTTTGGGTGCCATCCCCAAATGTAAATTCTACTGTATCGCCTTTAGAAATACCTTCTACACCATTTACAGCAACGATCTGGTTAGATTGAACAAGCTGTTGATAATCCAAATCGCCTGATTCTCTGAATTGCTGAATAGAGGCAAAATCATTATCGGTAATAATAGAAAGTTGATCTTTGCCTGTGCTATTTTTCCCTGCCCAACTAATATCTGTTTCAACAACTTGCTTTATATTGCTAATGTTTGGAAGCTCCATTATCTTTTGTTTGAAGTTTTCAATTTCTGAAACTTTCTCGCTGTATTTACCAGTAGTTTCAATCGCAAATTGTCCATACTGGTAGACATCTTTCTTTACAATAGACTCTGGATCAATGGAAGCGGTGTATGTCGCAGCTAAGACGAATAAAAGCCCGCTTAGGCCCAAAGAAAGCACAGAAACTAAAATGCTTTTCCAGTGTGATGTTATGCTTATGATTGCCAGCCCCAAAGAAGATAATTTTCGTTTTTCTTTGTTAGTAACCTTACAATCAAAGCGTTCCATCATATATTTGCTGGAAAGGATCGGGGAAATGCTGAGGGCTATTTTTGTAGGTCTATTTAACGATACTTTTACAACGAAATTGATGATAAGACTAATGATTATCCCCCAGACTACCGCAGCGATCCAATCCCAACCATCAGGTTGCAACAAATATCCAGCAAGGCCACCAATTAGTAGACCAATCGGAACCCCAATTCTACATAAAAATTTTCTTTCGTAGCGCATGATTTTCTTTGTTTGCTGCTGTGTCATTCCGACAGTACGAAGCTGCCCAAATTGCCGCACCTGATTTACAACAGATAAATAGAAAACATTGTAAATTACTAAAGCACTCACAATTATAATGAAGATTGCCACCCCCATAAGAACCATGTTTTTCTGATTTAATAGTCCTCCGTTAGGCAAACTATCTATGAATAAGTCGTTTCTTGTTACATGATGAATGTCATATTTTGAAGATATATTATCGACCGCAGAAGAAAAACCATATTGCGTCATTTTTGTGGCATCAACAATGGTAATTGAAGCATCATACCCGTTTTCTGTTTCAGTTACTTTGATGGATTCGATATTTTCCTCTGAATACAACAACTCAATTTGCTGCTGGGAAAGATCATAAAAAACAACTTGTGGCTGCCCTTCTGCCATTCTATCTTTTGTAGTTTCATATCCGCTTTCAAACATAATCAACATCATGAGTAGTGCTGTTGCAAAGACTATCGTAGTAAGCGAGAAAACCTTTTTAACTCGGTTTTTATCTATATCGTTTTTAGCAATTTTTTTCGTGATAGCACTGGTATCATTCTCAAAAGGCCATGTCATAGCCTACCACCTCCTTATTCCACAATCTTGCCGTCCTCAATGCGGACAATCCGATCTGCAAGGCGGGCTATGTCGTCATTGTGGGTAATCATCACAACAGTTTGCCGGAACTCCGCACTGGTACGCTTGATAAGCCCCAGCACCTCGGCACTGGTCTTGCTGTCAAGGTTGCCGGTCGGCTCGTCGGCCAGCACAATAGCCGGTTTGGTAATCAAGGCGCGGGCAATCGCCACACGCTGCTGCTGTCCGCCGGAAAGATTGTTCGGCATATTTTTCAGTTTATCTTTCAGCCCCAGCAGGTGAACGATCTCGTCCAAAAACTTCTGATCCACCGTGTCCCCGTCTAGCTCCACCGGCAGGACGATGTTCTCATACACATTCAGGATGGGAACAAGGTTATAGTTCTGGAAGATAAAGCCGATGTTGCGGCGGCGGAAGATGGTAAGCTGTTCGTCGTTCATTTTCGACAGCTCTTTGTCCCGGACAATCACATTGCCGGAAGTAGGGGTGTCCAGCCCGCCCATCATGTGAAGCAGGGTAGACTTGCCGCTGCCGGAGGTTCCCACAACGGCCACAAATTCGCCGTCCTCCACGGAGAAGTTCACACCGTCAAGGGCGCGGGTGATGTTCGGCTCTGTGCCGTAATACTTTTTCAGGTCGATAGTCTGTAAAATGCTCATAAAATTCAATCCTTTTTTTGTTTGTTGTAAATGCGGAACGCTGCTGCGCCGGTGGCCGCCAACTGCACCAGAATCAGCACAGCGAACAGGCCGAAGCTCTCATAGTAGAACAGTTCATCCCAAAATAGAAGAACATCACAGAGAGCAGTCAAGGCAACCGTCCAGCGGATGTGCCGGGCCAGCCATTGCCGGAACACCAGCACAAGGGCAACGGGCGGGACGATCAGCAGCGCCAGATTCAAAATCAATGTCGGGGTCAGTTCCATTGCGTCGCCTCCTCACTTTTGTTGATAAGGGTATTGTAAAACCCAAATGTCCGCGAAATGTTACAGCGGCCAAAAAATTTCATTGAAAATCGGGGTGAAATGTTACAACGCTCGGACATTTCAAAAAAATTCACGGCGGACAGCCGGAAATGGTCGTCCGCCGAATCATACTACACAATCTTTTAGATAGATTGATTGTGAAATAATTTCAATCCAATCACCACATCTATCATAAGTTCCACAATGAGAATTATACTAATGGCAACATTAAAATTACATAGGTTATATAATCCGATATAGATTTCACAAGTAAGAAATACAACTTGCAGACACAAATTTAAGTATGTCACTAAATGCTCGTTAGTTCTATTCCACAATCTAAACAGGAACATTGTAAAAATAGGTTTTCCCGTAAAAGCAAAAAGCACTGACAATACCGGCACCAAAAATACATAGTAAGAATCTACTGCATTGCTGGGGGATGTACCTACCCATTGAATTGCTATTTTATCAGGAACAACGAAAAATAAAACAATAGATAAAATAACATTGATTATTAAGATGATTGTTGTTGCTTTGCAAAAATTGATTTTTTTCATGGTGTTTTCTCCTGTTATAAGTGTGCTTTATTTAGTCGGCAACATAATGGAAAATTCCGAACCCTTGCCCGGCTCCGAAACCACTTTGATATAGCCGCCCTGCCGTGTTACGATCTCGCGGGCCAGATACAGGCCAATGCCCACGCCCTGCTGTTCGTGTACTTCTTCCTCACGATAGAAGCGCCGGAAGATGGCGGCCTGATTGCTTTCGGAAATGCCCTTGCCGGTGTCGGCTACTTTGATTTCCACATACATTTCCCACAGCACCACCGACACAGCGATTTTCCCGCCTGCCGGGGTGTACTTCACCGCATTGTCCAGCAGGTTAAAAAGGGCTTCGGATGTCCACTTGCTGTCATGGAAAACGGTCAAATCCTCCGGGCAGTCCACGGACACGACGATTTCCTTTTTCTCTGCTGCATACACAATTCCACTCATGGCCTGTGCCACGGTATCAAAGAGGCGGCCCGGTTTCTTATCCAACTGGATCACGCCCGTTTCCAGCCGGGAGGTTTTCACAAGGGCCTGAAAGAGAAAGTCCAGTTTATCCGTCTGGCTGCGGATTCCTCGGATAAAGTCGGTGCGCTCCGCCTCGGTCATAGGCTTTTCCAACAGGGTGTCCGTCGCCATTTTCAGATTGCTTACCGGCGTTTTCACCTGATGGGAAATATCTGATACAAGGGTCTGTAACTCCTGCCGTTCCTCGTCCACCCGGCGGCGGTTCTCCTGCATGATCTGGTAAAGCCTTGCCAGCCGGTGTCCGATTCTGGCAAGCTGGGTTTCGCTGTCCTCTGGCCGCTGGGGTGCTTCATTTCCGGCGATCATGTGGTCTAAAGTCTGGCACAGGTCAGCGGTAAACTGTGACAACCGTTTTCCAAACGCCTGTGTCAGTACAAAAATCCCCACAAGGGCGCACAGCAGCAGCGCCCCGCCCGTCAGCAGCACCGCCGTCTGTTTCGTCACAAAAAACAGGGCTATGGTGATCCCGGACATGGAGAGGACAAGCCCTATTGCCACCCGGCCAAACAGCCGCTTTACCGATAGGTTCTTAACCTTCATTTTGCCTCGCCTCCCGTCCATTGATAGCCCATGCCATAAATGGTCTTGATGTAGGGTGCGCCGCCGTCGGATTCAATCTTGCTGCGAATCCGGCTGATGGAGGTTGTCAGGGTGTGTTCGTCTACAAACCTCTCGTCTATATCCCACAGCTTTTCCAAAAGCTGCCCACGGGTCAGCACTCGCCGGGGATTTTTACGGAATAGGTTCAGCATTTTGTACTCCATCGGGGATAGAGTCAGGGGCTTGCCGTTTAAGGAAGCCGTCTGCTCCGAGAAGTCCAGAAACAGCCGCCCGTCGTCGTAAATGTCCTTGGCCGGTTTGTGGTGTTCCAGCATGGCGAACATGGCTTTGATTTTTCGCTGCAAGGCCCCGATCACAAAGGGCTTTGTGATGTAGTCCACCGCGCCCACCTCATAGCCCCGTATCTGGTCGCTCTCCTGATCGTTGGCGGTCAGGAATATTACGATGGTGTCCGGGTGCTGGGGCTTGATCAGCTTGCACAGCTCAAAACCGTTCCCGTCCGGCAGGTTGATGTCCAGCAGCACCAAATCAAATTCCCGCTGGCGGATGGCGTCGGCTGCGGTTCTGGCATTTAGGGCAGAAGTCACGCCGTAGCCATCTGCGGTCAGGTTATAGGCCAACATCTTATTCAAAAAACTGTCGTCCTCGACAATTAAAACCTGCTTCATATCCTCACTTCCTTTGCTTTTTGCAGATAGTATAACAGGCAAATGTCCGCGAAATGTTACAGCGGACGGATTTTTTCAAAAAATCTATCAGCAAAATATAGCTCTATTAAAAAGCAGCACCAAAGAAGATATTTTCATATTCCTCCCGGTGCTGTTTATATATTATTTCAGCTTATCCTTATTATCTTCTTGTTTCTTTTTATCCCGATATTTCCGTATGAGTTTATTACGGATAGGAACGCCAACACCAATCAAAAGCACAACTGCCAAAATTGTGAAATCCATACAATCACCTCACATTTCCTTATTCTTCATAACCCGAATGGACAAGAAGATTGAAACCGCATACATCACGACAATAGCAAAAACCGCAAGCAACACAAGAAGTATCGGAGAAGATTCAACGACTGAAATAATTGAGTTCCCGATAGCTGGCATTTTAGAGAGAAGAAGTAAAGTCACCAAAAAACCGGCCACTGGAATATACATAAATACCCGTCCTTTGATTGAGCCGTACTTGTAATATCCCGGAATCTGGAACACGGTATAGAGTGCAAATAAGAATACTCCTGCAATAGCGGCAGTTACAATATCAAATACGCCAACTGTTTCACCCAGCACTTTCAAGACAAGCGGCTGTGCAATCAAAGAAATAATCAAGGAAAGAAGCCCCATTGCAAGGACGAAAACATAGCGTCCGATCACAAGCTCACTTTTACGAACAGGTAAAATACCAAACAGACGATCCATACTGTTTTTTTCTGTGATGGAAAAGGTATATCCCGTCGTCATGGCAATAAAGCACATAGCAAATGATACCCCTGTCAGCAAAGAACGATTGATTGCGGCAAACACAATCGGCAGAAGCAGGGTGAAACAAATTGTCTTAAAATATGGTTTTACCAATGCAATATCTAATTTTGTGGATTTCAAAATATTACTCATAATCGTCACCTTTCTTGCTTGTAAACACTACAATTTCATCAATGGTGGCAGGCTCAACGGTCAGGTTAGGGAAACCGCTAATATCTTCGGTTTTCATCAGCGCCTCAAATCCCGTAGGGAATGTACGAATACCAGCCGCCTTATTTTTCAGATCATCGGACAGTTCCTCAATTCCACCTTTTACAATGCGGAACATATCTACAAAATCATCTTTGCTGCCAGTAAAGTACAGCTCGCCATAACTGATGTAGGTAATATAATCGGCTGCACGCTCCAAATCGCCTGTGATATGGGTGGAGAACAAAACACTATGCTCACCATCTTCAATATACTCTGAAAGAATTTTCAAAAGTTCATCTCTGGAAACCGGATCAAGTCCACTGGTCGGCTCGTCGAGGATCAGCAGTTTGGCGTCGTATGAAAACGCACAGGCAAGCATTAACTTCATCTGCATACCTTTGGAAAGTTCTTTTACCTTTTTGGTTGGTGCAATGTGAAATTTCCGTAACATATCCGCAAATTTCTGGCTGTCCCAATTTGGATAAAATACCGAAATGGATTTTTCAACCTGCGACACTTTCCAATCATCACTGAAATAATTTGTATCGAAAACAACGCCCAGCTCTGATTTTACTTTTTGTTCTTCTGCGATATTATCCAGCCCCATCACTTTGACTGTGCCGCCGGTGCGCTTGAGCATATTCAAAATCAGTTTGATTGTCGTTGTTTTGCCAGAACCATTCGGGCCGATCAAGCCCATAATATATCCCTTTGGCAAAGTAAAGCTGATATTGTGAAGTTGAAAAGAATCAAAAGATTTTGAAAGATTCGTTACCTCTAAATAATTAGTCATCTGTTTTTACCTCCGTTAAAATGTCCAAAAGGCGATGTAATTCCTCTGTGGATAGATTTGCCATTCTTGCAGCTTTTATTGCTTCGGTGAGATTGTTTTCTACTTTGCAAATAAGCTGCTCCTTAATCAGTTCTGAACCAGACCCCATTACGAAACATCCACGCCCCTGCACATTTTTAACAAAGCCCTCTTGCTCTAATTCTGTGTATGCCTTTGTCACTGTTAAGACGCTGATCTTTAAGTCTTTGGCAAGTGTTCTAAGGGAGGGCAAAGTTTCTTCGGCTTGAAGCTCGCCAGATAAAATAGCCGCCTTGATCTGCTGTTTAATCTGCTCGTATATGGGGACGCCAGATACATTTGAAATAATCAGTTTCATTGCTGCATCCTCCGTGTGTTTTAACTGTTATGCTGTTGTGTATAACAGCATAACACGAGAGGCGTATCTTGTCAATATTTCAAGGGGTGTGGCAATGATTTCCTCTGTCTATGTTTCGGGATATGAATTATAAAGTTTAATCTTACTGCATATAGCAACATTCCATTGAGAAAATATGAAATATACAATGTAGATGGATGGTGCTATATGGCAAATATCAAAGATTGTCCCGGCTTTGAAACTTTCGGCGCGGATGTAAAAGAGGCGCGGAAAGTCAAGCAGTTATCGCGTAAGACGCTGGCGGAACAGATCAATATCGACTGGCGCTATCTTGCCAACCTTGAAAACGATGACACGATTCCCAGCTTGCCGGTTATCATACAGCTTAATCTGGAACGAAATGTATATTGATATAATGGTAAAGTTATGGTGGCTGTTTATGATAATGTAAACAATATGCGATCCGGAACTCAGCAGACTGTTAACTATGCCAAAAAGAAAGGACTCCAAATCATTTATATCCATCCGGATACGGCACAGGTAACGACAGAAGATGCAACTTTATGGAAATAATAAAGGAATAGCTCCAAAGCGGAAAAATGCAGTGACCGTTTTGGAGCTTGTTTTGTCATATAATGTCGAATGATTTTCTCTTTCCTCGAAGGATATTCCAATGCTACTCCAAAAGTTTCCGAAAACTGTCAGTTACACTGTAATTATGGCAGTGATCCCAAAAATCAATGAAAATTCGATAAGCGGAGGTGGGGGTATGAGATCAGTACGATACCCAATGAAAATCGGAAGAAGAAGGCGGTCTTTATCCTGACAATAAGGATGGAGGCCGCCTTTTGTTTTAATTTAATAGAATAGCTGGAATAGCATTTGAAAAAAGTATTATTTCACAATTTAACAATTATCAGCAGGGCGGCAGCGTTGCGCTGCCATATCGCGAAAGAAAGGGGATGATGCAGGCCGCCTGTGTGCCGTCCGCATAACTGCGGACAGGGAGTAACGATGTTATGGAGAAAGGATTCCACAACATCGAGCAGTTCATTGCTTTCATAACTCCAGGACACACGGCTTTTCATGAACGGCTCTCAATAGGGGTATATCGTCGAGGTAGGACAAGAGAGTTTTCTCTACATAAAGATAAACCTCCACCTGCCCGGACGGCATCTATTGAACTGCTCGATGCAGAAATTCAAGGAACAGCTGGTTTTGTCCATTGGTACAAAGCTGGCTGTTTTTCTTTATCTCAGCCAGATTTGGTCCGGTGCAGGTCACCACCAGAAGCTCAGGAAATCCATCGGAATTCTTGAGACTTTTGGAGGTAAAGCCATGTGGCAACGGAACAATGGGCAGGCAGAAGATGACCTGCAATTCAGGTTTACAGCATATTTAGTTTCGGCGGTCAAACGCCGCAGAAAAGATTATTTGATCCAGCTCTATAAGCGCAACAGTATAGAGAGTGCTGTAGAAGCGGTCTATGAATCCGAACCCAGCTCAGAGGAAGTGGTCTTGGACAGATTGCCGCTTATGGATGTCATTGAGAATGGAGTGCTTCTGGAGGCGTTGCAGAAACTCAATGAACGGGAACGCCAGATATTTCTGGCTCGAACGCTGGAGGAAGAAGATTTTGAGACGCTGGGACTAAAGTTTGGGCTGTCCTATAAAGGGGCAGCGGCACTTTACTACAGGACGATTCAGAAAATCAGAAAGTGCATTGAAGGAGGTGACAAAAAATGAATTTTGAATGTCTGCTTCTCAGCGCCAAGGCTGGCAACGAGGATGCCATTACGGCAATCTTACAGATGTACCGGCCATTGCTACTCAAGTATGCCATTATTGATGGCGTACTTGATGAAGATTTATACCAGGAATTGAGCATTATTTTACTGAAGGCAATCAGCCTGTTTAGGATTTAAGTCAATGAGAAAGGCTCCGAGATCATTACGGCCTCGGAGCCTTTCTTACTGACTTAAAAAGGAGAACTGTTAAATTTATACCCACTGCCCAGTACGGTGCGGATATAACCGCCCTTCGGCGTGTCTGGCGTCAGCTTGCGACGGATCTGACCGATGACGCTGGCAACTGCAGTACCGCAGTGTTCACCGTCTTTATCCCATACGGCCTCATAAATCTGGCTGGCTGAGAATACCCAGCCAGGATGACGAGCCAGATATGTAAGGACTGCAAATTCATGGTAAGTCAAAGCGATGAGGGTACCGTTGCAATATACGGTTTGTTCCTTTAGCCGAATTTCAAGACCAGGGAAGGAAAGTGCAGACTGCGGTGGAGATGGTGCAAGGTGGATAAACTCTGGCTCATCCGCAATAAGCTCCATAATTTTGTTGATTATATGTTCTTCATGATCAGGAATGGACAGAATCAGAAGTTTACCCATTTTGCTCACATCCTTTCTCCTTACACACTTTGAGACAACCAAACTTCATGGAAATATAGAATATAAAATGCAAGGATAATTTATATAAGTGATTTCCACAATTTGTTTGATTTCATATGGAACTAAATAACATGGATCCTATTTGATTTCTTGTGCAATAAAAGCGTGTTAGACAACAGAGACTTTGGTACCTTAACATCTGGCATTTTTCAGCCTATTAGTTGTTCCACATAGGTAATCAGAGGGTGCAGTTGTTTCAGGCGAAACATCTTAAATAACTTATCTGGATTTACCCATTGAACATCCACAACTTCTGTTTCCTGTAAACGCATTTCTTCAATCTTTATATCCTTATGAAATAGCCAAACATCGTAAAAATCCTGCACATTTTCCCGTCTGGTCTGATAAATCAATTTTTCACTTCCGGGAGTAAGCAGTATTCCTAATTCTTCTTTTACCTCTCGGATTGCTCCTTGCAAACTGGTTTCCCCGGAAAGTACAGAACCACCCGTACATTCCCAATAAAGAGGGTATTGCTTTTTCGGATGCCGCTGTGATAAAAGATACTGCCCCTGCTGGTTGACAATCCATACACTCACAGATAAATGATACAGCCCTTTGGGTATGATTTCTCCACGGCACACTGCTATTCCAGACTTTTCCCGTTTTGCATTATATAAATCCCATTTTTCCATTTTCATACCTCTTTGTGTGGGATCGGTGCTTGCCGGAAATCAAGTAAGTAAATATCCGCAATCCTTTCTATTTCTGTACGCTGATCTGCGGAATACTTATCATAAATCCCACCTGCTAACATACGGGCTGCCTTTGCGCTTTTAATTGCTGGAAGCACATCATCAAACACAATACAGTGTTCAGGTGCAACCCCTAATTTTCTTGCGGCCAATTCAAAGACATCCGAATATTCTTTTCCCCGCTGAACCTCATCTGTTGAACATAGAGCGTCAAATAATTCTAAAATAGAATTGTTCTTTAAGCATGGAATATAGAGATTTTCCGGCAACCCCGTAGCAACTGCAAGTTTTATTCCATGTTCTTTTAAGCGCAGAAGATAATCAAGGGCATAGGGCAGCAGACCGACATGGTTCCTGTATTCCTCGACCGCCATATTATTCCATTCCTCAATAATTCCCTCTACCGTTTCCTGCAATCCAAAAAGATCAATGGTATATTGTGCGGCTTCCTCAAAACTCCTTGCACATATTTCAGTTACATAATTATCTGGGACAGGAAGATTTCTCTTTTTCAAAAACTGAATATCTATATGCTCCCATACATCCATTGAATCCAGAATTGTTCCATCTAAATCAAAGATTGCCGCATTAAAATCCATGTTTCTTTTCCTTTCCGCAAAATAAATCTTTCAGTTCCGCAGCAGCAGCTTTTATATCGGACTGCGCTATGATGGCAGATACAACAGCCAGTCCGTCAATTCCCATGGGCTTGAAACGCCCTGCATTTCCTTTATTGATACCGCCAATAACAACTATCGGCAAAGAAACGGCTGTGCGGATTTTCTGTAATTCCTCCATTGATACAGATTCAGCGTCGGTTTTAGTTCCAGTAGGGAACATTGCGCCAACTCCCAAATAATCCGCACCATCCTGCTGTGCTTGTATTGCTTCTGCAATGGAAGAAGCAGATACCCCCAACAGCATATTTTCCCCAATTACTTTGCGGACGGTAGCCGCAGGTAAATCATGTTGTCCAATATGTACTCCCGCAGCCTGCACAGCCATTGCAATATCTATCCGGTCGTTTATGATAAGGGGAATATGGTATCTCTCCGTAACCTGTTTCACGGCAACCGCCTGATTATAAAATTCCAATGAAGGCAATTCTTTTTCTCGGAGTTGTATCATTGTGCAGCCTCCTAAAATTGCCTGTTCCACCGCTTCTGTCAGGCTATCGCAGCTCATTAGTTGACGATCAGTAACAAGATAAAGTGTATAATCAAAGTTCATTTTGCACCTGCCTATTCTTTAGATAAACCATGCTGATACAATTCGTAGAAATGGTGCGTCGGGCCACAGCCTTTTCCAATCGCAAGGGAGTGTTCGATTGCCGTTGTGACATAAGCCTTTGCCGCTTCGACAGCAAGCGGAATACTTTTTCCCTTTGCAAGCTGGGAAGCGATTGCAGAAGAAAAGGTACAGCCTGTCCCATGAGTATTTTTCGTATCAATGCGGGCTGTTTCAAAGTGGTGGAAATTTTCTCCATCAAATAGGACATCAACGGCATTTCCTATATGATGTCCGCCCTTGACAACAATCGCCTTACAACCCATGGCATATATTTTTCTTGCGGCAGCCTCCATATCTGAAACTGTGGAAATCTGCATATCCGCTATTTTCTCTGCCTCTGGAATATTTGGAGTAAGCACATCGGCCAGTGGAATTACAGTGTCTATCAAGGTGGAAACCGCCGCAGGATTCATCAATGGGCAGCCATTTTTGGCATACATAACCGGGTCGATTACAATATTTTGTGGCTTATATTGTAATAGTTTCATTGCCACTGCTTTCATACATTCTGGCGTAGAAAGCATACCAATCTTTACTGCGTTCACTTCAATATCTTCAAACACGGCATCAATCTGTTTTGCAATCATATCCGGGGTAATATCTTGGATGTCGATAACGCGGCTGGTGTTCTCTGCAACAACAGAAACAATAACACTCATTCCAAATACGCCGTGAGCAGAAAAAGTTTTCAAATCAGCCTGAATACCTGCACCTCCGCTGCAATCTGATCCGGCAATGGACAATACTTTTTTCATTTTGCATTTTCCTCCATTCTCTCGTTCCGATAGGCCATCTTCCAAAAAGCAAGCTCTAACAAACTTGCTTTTTCAAAAATATCAGCCAGATACTTTTTATTTGCTACTGATAACCCGGCACATTTATGCTCTGCAAAAGCAGACCATTCTTTGCAGCTTTCTGCATATTGTTCATCCGCATAATCTTTGATAAAGTCCCAATATCTTGACTGTCTGCTTGTAGGAACAGCCGCCAATTTTCGGAATATATAGCTGTAACTTAGCATACAGGGAAGAACCGCCATTAAAATTTCTTCATTCTTTCCATGTGACGCAATCTCAAACATGAAATCAATGTAATTTTGATTTTCAGGCAGAGGAGCGATCAGTTCAATATCATTATCCGTCATGCAAAATTGCTTTAGATAATCCAGGCGCACTTCTGATTCCGTATCATTTACAAAATTCAGCATGGAATAGTAAAGCTGAATTTCTCTTAATGTATCAGCATGAAAAATTGCCTTGCCGTATATACGGGCATAGTTTTTCAGATAGATACTATCCTGAATCATATATCTTTTGAATTTTTCAAGAGGTAGCTTTCCAGTTTGCACTTCCTGCACAAATGGGGTAGCTGCACATTCTTCCCAAATGGGAATGTTGTGGGTTAAGATGTCTTTCATAAATGCCATGTTTGATCCTCCTAAGATAAAAAAATAGAGCCTCTAAAACAATTAGAAGCTCTTTCAGACGCAATACGAGCGTAAGAAATTGCTTCCCTACGCCGGTATTAGCCGACAGGTCCAGAGGTCAGGTCTTACCTTTTTCAACTTGTTCAGTTCCCTCGCAAACACATATCATATCTTATTCAATTAAAAAAGGACATTCCCAAAACAGAGAATGTCCAAAAAATACGAATCTGTATTCTTTAGCTCCCTGCGTTGGTATTAGCCAACAGGTTCAAAGGGTCAGGTTTTAACCTTCTCAACTACAAGGTAGTCCCCCTGCTTGAATATCATTATAGTTAGAAAGTCCCCAAAAGTCAAGTCTACGCATTTAGGACGGTAAAAGTCCACGGAAATCAAAGGTTTTTCCGCATGGTCGGCTAGATAAAGTTATCCTGTTCCCCTCAAAACGAGGTTCTAAATGCGGGAAAACGGACAAAAAAGGAGAGACAGATGTGGAGGATTTGACACCTTTTCGCCGACGTTTTTTATCACTGGGTTACAGTAAGGGGCTAATGTATCCTAAAATAATAGCTTTGTTTTATCCCTCAATAGAATTTGTGGCATCTAATTTTTCATAAATATTTTGGATATGATTATGGTGCGGTATATAAAGAGAGAAAAACGCACCGAATACAGAGCCGATAGGCATACTGTATCCGGTGCGTTGTAAATTTTTAACCTTTCAGATAGTAATGCACATAGGCATTATAATCTCGATGCCGGGTGACTAACCGCAGCCAGATATAAAAGTGGGCAGTTTCCGAATACAAATTGAATTCGGTGGGCTCGCTGGTGGGCTGGGCGTACCCTCGGCAGAACCGTGTCAGGGTATCCAAATTCAGAAACTCCGGCAGTTGGAACAGCGCATTCTGGAAAGCATCAATTTCACGGGCAACTTCCAGAACAGGCGTATCCTTTTGGCACTGATGCCAGGTGGTCCACCATTTCCATCCGTCATAATCAGAACGGGAATAGGCTATCTCGCTGGCAGGACGGGAGCCCTGCTGAAACAGATCTTCAAAGGTGCAGGAAGTAGTCAGCAACGGATTTTCAAAGTCGGTCTGCTGCTGGCTCAAACCGTTTTTGACAGCTGCCCATTCTGTTAGAGGGAGTGGGCAACGGTTGGCATCACGCAGGGCTTCATCCATACCGCACGCCTCGCAGATATGGACATCTGCATAGCGGCTCAGGGCGTTGATGACCAGCCTGCAATCCAGCGGCTGACCACACCGAAGACACAGGGGTGGTTGCTCCGCCTCTGGGGTAAACAGCAGTTTGTCCTGCTGCCACATGGTTTCCAACAGGGATTTGGGATAGATACGGATCTTCATGATGATGTCCTCCTATTTTATCGTGTTTAATATTCGTACCGTTTCCTTCGGTCTTCAGACCAGGGAGGGTAAACACGCAGCTCATCCTGGAACATGGTCATCAGATCGCCTGCCATGTCCTCTTTGCGCCGATAGATGCACTGCTTCTCCGTACCATCGGCATAGCGGATGATAGTCTGGAGTGCGGGACCTTTCTGTGTGAAGATGAATTTGCGGCCATGAGAAGGATCAGATGCCTCAATCCAGAGGGGCAGGGTGGAGGAACTCCCATCCAGACACCGCCAGCCGCTGTAATCGGTGTAGCTGAACCCGTTGATTTCCCGCGCCAGTCTGCGCAGGGCAATATACAGCCGCTCAAAGTGGCACCCCAGTTCGCCTTTCTGATGCCGGATGTAGAGGGTGTGCCCCTCATGATCCAGGGCATCCAGTTCTTTGCCATAAAACAGGTATTCAGGGTAAAGACAGCCATCCGATTCAAGAATTTGTCCAGTGGGTTCCGCAAGGTGATTGTCTGACAGCCAGGCCGGAAAAAGTCCGTCTGCGGCTTTTATATTGATGAAAGCGCAGTGGTCGGGCCGGATTCCGGTTAAGTTGGTGGTAAGGGTTTCCCACAAAATCAGGATGCCATGATCCTTTTCATAAAGCTTGATGGCGAGATTGCCGTTGGGATATGTACTGATTTTCAAAGTAAGCTGGGCTCGGTGTTCGCCCAGCGTAAATGCGAGAGTATTCATAAGCGTTTTCCTCCAAAGAAGCACCGGACGCCTGCAAAAATGCAGATTGCCGGTGCTTCTTAGTGTGTTCTGGACAAGGAAACCGGAGCAGGGAGAGGAATGCAGTTCCTCTCTGGTCATCGTCAGCTACACAGCCAAAGTCTTTGACTCGAACTGATAGCGCAGAACCTGAGCCAGCTTTGTCCTGTTTTCACAAGTAATGCGATAGGTAGGGCCATAGTTACGCCTCTGTTCATCCATCCTTCGAATGGAAATGCTAAATCGGGTGCCCTCCTGGGTGATCCACAGACGCCTGCCCGTGGCAGCATCTTCAGCAATAATCCATAAAGGGTACTGCATGGTCATGTAGGTCTGGGGGTAAGCACGCCAGCCGCTGCGGTCATGGTAACAGAAACCGGGGGTAGCCTGCCGCCTTTCATTCAGTACATCATAAACTGCCTTATATTTCATGCACTGCACCGCCTTTCAAAGTTTTTCAGGTAGCCTGCATACCCTTCCGGGTCCAGCTCCTGTAGCCGGTTGGCACGAAAACGATATTCAGGATAGGTGCAGAACCCACTCTGCATGGTGCGACCGGTTGGGATAGCCAGACCATGTCGGACGAGCCAGGTGGGAAATTCCGAATCGGCATTGGTGTCGATAAAGGCATGGTCTTTTTGCCGTTGGCCGGGCAGGTTGACGGTGAGAGTCGCCCAGGGTTCCGGGTCACCGCTTTCCCATGTCACCATTTGTATGGCAAGGTTTCCATTCAGGTAGGAAGTCACCTGCAGCTGGATGGGGTGCGTGGCACCAAATTTCTTGTAAGGCAAGGTAACAGGTGCAGCATCGGTATCAGGCTCTCCGTCCTCTACGCCCAGTTCCCAACTAAGGGACAAAATCTGGCTCTGGCTCAGCGTGCGGGTATATTTCTTTGCGTATTTTGGCCTGAAGAGCAGGGTACCGTCCTGCAGGAGCAGCTTTCCTTCTTTTTGGTCCTGAATACAGCGCAGGCCATGCAGACGGGGCTTTGCGCGCTCCACCGCATCGTGGATCTTCGGATGGTCAAACCATATGGAACACTGTACGGCTACATGGAGATGGGGATGCTCCTGAAAGCGTGAGCATAGGAGCTCCAGCACCTGTTGACAGACTTTTCTTCGTTTCTCCAGCGTCTGACGCTCGTTAAAGGTCAGCGTGAAATACGAGAAATCCCGTTCGGATGCGTCTGCGGCGCCGTTAAAGGGATTACACCAGAAGTACAGATCCCATCGGTCGCTGCCATAGGACACAGGGATATTTTCGTCATACTGGTAGCAGACAAAGTCCTGTGCGATGGCTTCCATGACGGGTTTCATTGCTGCGCTGCTCTCAAAACTTGCCTGACGGATATACTGCTCCCATTCTTCGCGGGTGTGGCTGTCATAAAACTGTTTGTTGGCTGCTGCCTCTGCTTCGGTGCATAGGGACTGCAGGCGCAGGGAGTGGACGTCTTCTTTGGCATAGCCTTTTTCAAACCATCTGGTATCAATATTCATATGAGAACGATCTTCATGAATTTTCATTTTGCATCCTCCTTGTGTATAGTTGCTACATTTTTTGACTCAGTGTGGTCATTGGTCTTTCCAGTCATAGAGCCGACCATTTCTTTCAGACTGGCGATATACTGTTTCCATGCCTGCCTGGATTCTTCAGCACGCTTCAACTCGGCAAGCTGTTCTTCCGGCGACAGGGCTTCAAACTCGCATTGGCGGCAGTCTCTATCAATATCCTGAAAGATGCGGTTCAGAATGGAGAGAGCCAGCTCTGTAACAGTGGGGCTGTGTTCATCAAGTGCCTTGCGGCCCTGACGGAACAATTCCAGATAGCGCTCATACTGCCGTTCGCTGATGAATTCCCAGCCGTAGGCTTCCTGGATGTCACTTTCGCTATGGTATTGCATAGCTGCTTCAAATTCTGCCTCGCGGTCTGCGGCTTCCTTTTCGATGTGCCGCCTGAGCTTGGCGCGGATGCGCTCCAAGTCTTTGAGCAAAAGCTTGCAGGCTTTGGCCTCCATGAGATAACCGTGTGCTTCGCTGTTTAGATATTGCTGAGATGTCTTTTTCATGCGGCAGCTTCCTCCTTGAATTTGGATTGAACAAAGAGCAGGAACCCTTTGCTGGTATCCTCCAGAAGCTGCCATGTACCATCCCGCCAGACACAGGCGGTTGCATCATTGTAGACTTCCGGCGTCTTGGGCGGGTCGTCAAAGCATTCCGGCGTCACATAAAGGCACATATGTCCCATATAGAAGGGCTGCAGAGTAGCTTCTATCTCTTTGCGCAGGGCAAGGGCGAGTGATTCGATCTCGTCAATATCCTGACGCTGAAAGGTAGCATCTGAAATCTGTTTGAGCCGCTTGGTTTGCTTCACAGCTGTATCGATATAGGGTACAGCCTCATCAAAGTATTTGTGTTTGATCCGCATACCGTCAAATACCAGAAAGCGGGTATAGGCGGTAGCGGCTTTACAGATGTCTTGCCGCAGGGCATCAAATGGTTTTTTGTACTTGGTTTTCAGCACCTCCATGGATACGACCTGCAGATTGCGCCGCAGGGTTTCCAGATGGTTCACTAAAGTGGTGCGTAGTTCATCTCGTTCCATAGGCATCCTCCGTGGGTAGCTTCCGGGCGGCTATCCGCGCCGGAAGTGGCGGCAGTGCTTATGCACATTGGCGTGGATAAACGCAAAGCTCTTGCAGGCCAGCAATCGGTTCCGTTCTCTGGAAGATTGCCGGGCAACGCTTGCATGATACTTTTTAACAGATGTTTTTATAGGGTTATTCGAGTTCAGGTTCCCAAGGGGTATCTTCCTCATAAGGCGCAGCCTCCTTTTTATTGTCAGCGGACTTGTTGGCAGCCTGTACTGTCAGCAGAAGGGCATCTTCCCCGACATCGCTGCTGTGGGACTTTTTGGCTCGTTTCTTTTTGCATCTTTCCACGGCTTTGTCATAGTCGTAGCCGATACCAGCTTGCAGCTTATCCGCAATTTTACGAAGCTTTTCGGCATGGTACTCATAGGTAGCACGATGGAATCCAGTCAGCTCCCACTGATCGCACACCGATTCCAAAAGCCGGACATAGTCCCGCAGTGCATTGACTGTTTTGTAGATATCGCCATGGCAGGTAGTAAAGGTATGGACGCCATCAAGATCCCGAAAGCAAAAAATCAGTTCTTCCCCCAAAAACTGTTCCAGTTGGACTGATTGTGCGATCATTGGCCGAAAAGATTCCTGGGGCAGTTCGGGCAGTCTGTTCTCATCCATTGCTATCCTCCTCATGTTCCGGTATTGGCGGCTGTGGGCCTAAGCCTGCCGCAAACATCTGCACAGCGGTACGGTAACCAGAGGCGTATGCCTGCTCCAATACAGCAGAATTGCGGCATTGTACCGCAGTCTGATACTGTTCAAAAGCGATGGACGCCTCGCTGGAGAGCAGCGGAAGCAGAGCTTTTTCTTTCTGTTGTACTGTCTGGTTAAAAGGTGTGAGGCGTTTATCGGGCTTGAACACATCTGCTTCATATTCGCCGTAATAGAGCGAAGTGAGAAAGCGTGGGTCTGCCGGAAAGGATATAGCAGATGGTGCAGGGCGGGAAAGCGCCGCCGCAATGTCTTTGAGTGTGTTAATCAGTGCGGGGAGCTGAACATTAAAAAATCTTTGCCCCATTGCTGTTTCGTGTAAATTCATAAAATAAGGCCCCCTTTCTAAAAGCCATTTGCCTTTTACTGTTCCCCGGCAATCCGGTGCAGGTCTGCTAACAGGTGTCGGTTATTCTGCTCATACTGAGGCTGAAAAGGCTGGTCTAAATCAAAATTGTAATAGCGGTAGTAGAGTACCTTGAATACAATGCCTTGCCGCATGGCAGGGTCAATGGCGCGCATCAGTTTGCCCAGTTCGGTGGCAATCTCATATTCCCGCTTTACATATTCTTTGTCTTCCCTCTTAAAATTCTGATACAACCAGTCCTTGACGGATACCCGGCTGCCGGTAAAGTGGCTCCGGTGCCGGTCCAGACACAGGCAGTATTCAAAATCACGGCCACGCTCCCCTGGACCTACGGTAAGAGGATAGATACGGCAGGTACGGGTACGGGCAGGGTAGACGGAACAGCGCCCATCCATAAGGAAGATACAGGAGCCGTTTGGGGCTTTTGTCTTGAGCATATAGATAGGGAAGCCTTCTTCGGTCAGAGGTTCCGGATCGCAGTAGCGGAACAGGAAATCCTCTATTCCTTCGATGAGCTCACCTTTTGTTCGGAGATAGCGAGCCAGACGGTAGGCATCCAGACTTTCCACCATTACACAGCCTTCAATATTGCGGCAGCATGCCCCGCATTGACGGCAGGAAAAGGGAAACTGGTCTTTGGGGCGGACTGGTTGGATCTCATTCATGATTTCTTCATTCATTTTGTTCCTCCATAAAAAGAGCCGTGACGGAATGGTATCCGCCACGGCCAGAACTTGTGGAATAGTCAGCGGGAGCCGGCTGTTCCAAACCATTTACAGTCCCTTCACGCACATGCGGCCAATCTCACAGGGAGCGGACTGACAGCCGCCAGCGGAAAAGGGGACATGGACAGATGGTAGTGGGAGTTCTGCGTTTCAAAACGGACGCAATCCTCCGACTCCTCCAGAATCGTCACCACACGCGAAGTATGGTAGATGTTTCCTCCGGCGTGCAGAAGCGCACCACGCCCAACAGACAGCGGACGCAGCAGAGAGCCATTCAAAACGATCTGTTTCTTTTCTTTCTTCATTCGGTTTGACCTCCAATCTTTTTGAAAATGTGGATGTAAGGGTATTTCTTATCTGTAATGGGTTCATCCATAGCAAATATCCAGCAGCACATCGTGGACTTCAGCCAGCAACTCTTTAATGCGCCGCATGGGAACCTTCTGGGTGCGGGCAATCTCACGGAGACCATAGCCGCCCTGTTTCAGATGAACAATATCCATTTGCTGCTTGGAGACTCTGCCGGCCAGCTCGTGGAGCAGAAGATCCATTTCCAACTGCTGCATGATTGGGTCATGGGCAGGAATGGTATCTTCTAGAGGCGCACCATCGGGATATAATCCGACGTGAATACTGAGAACCTCCATATTGCGCTTGCGGCGACTTTGGTATCGATTGTAATTAGATAAAGCTCCCTGCATTGATTTCCAGCCAATTGTGGCGAAGGAATATTTCTGAAGCTTTGGCTCGTTGAAATAGCGGTACACTGCTCGGAGATAGCCAAAAATGATTACATCATAAAATTCATCTTCCGGCAGATGGTTTTCATTCAGGAACTTGTAGACCAGTCCGTGATGATCAGTGGCAAATGCCTGTTGTTCTTTGGTTAATGGTACTTCACATAACATTGTGTTTTCCTCCTTAAAAAAAGAGGGATACCTCCGGTGTGTTAAACCGAAGGTATCCCTTTGTTCATGTGTCATGTGGTGCAGGTCACATCAAGATACTTATGCGGGCAGCTGCTCGCAGTCACCATTGATCTGGCTGACAGTATAGTGACCGTCTGCCGGCTCGTTGGTCATGGCGCCAGGCTCGATTACATAATCGCAGCCGGTGTCGCGCTGCTCCTCAGTGATCTCGGCACGCTGCTGGAGCAGGAGTTTGATTTGCTCCTTAAAGCTATTGGCGTAAGCCCGGATTTGAGCCAGCTCCTCGCCCTGGAAATCCTGCAGCAGTTTGAAGGTAGCAACACTGTAGTCATTGGTGCCGTTGTTCTCACGCTTGAGACCAATCTGCACGATACTGCCGTAAGTGGCGCGGCGGCGGAGCATGAAGGCCCGGTTCAGAAATTCCTTGAAGGGCTTGATGCTGGTAGGAGGCAGATTTACCTGCAGAGGCATGTACTCACCACTGCGAAGCAGGTAGAGCACACGCATATTTTTACAGGCTTTTCCCTTGCTGCCATCAGGTGCAGAACCAAAGCGGTTCATCACGCAGGCAGCACAGGCGCCTCCGGGAGTGCCGATGCCAACCTTGCCATCCACAGAAGAACAAAGCGGCGTGGTATCGTCGTCATATTCGCTGCCAGCCGGCCAGTAGGCGCAGGTGGCGTGGTTATGCAGAATGACGCCTACCAGAGTCTTTTCATAGTCGGGATTGTCCGGATCATCGGACGGCATCTCAAATTGGAGTGTGCCGCCGGCGGGAATCTTGACACGCTGAAAGCTCATCTGCAGACCATCGGCGTCCTCAGCCAGTTCCTCGGCGCTGAAATCGCCTTCGATCATAGTGGGGAGCATGAATTTTTCCTGTTTCATCAAATCGCTGTTCTGATTATACATAGTGGTTCCTCCTTAAAAATGTGATGGTTGCAGATGGTCAGGCGACCATCTGATTGATACGGTTCCACTGCTGCCGGGGCATGGACAGGATATTGTATCCAATCCCCTCCAGGGCAGTGGCGCGGTCATAGCTGTCCACATCCTGACTAAAGCGTGTTACGGCATTGGATAGCCCATAGAGGGTCAGATCCTTGCCTTCAATCAGACGCTGCAGAACGCCGGTGCTTTCTTCCTCGGTGATATTGAAATCCTTGCTTGCCAGACGGACAACGCCGGGAATATCAGTGGTATTCATCTGAACGGTTGTGGCTTCACGCATCATGCCAACTACCCGTGTAAACCGCGTTTCATCCACGGCGGCCATCACGGTATCTTTGATCTTCATGGCAAATGCGTGGTCATCAGCGGCCAATGTCTCCTGTGAGAACAGTTGGAAGTTTTCATCTGCCTCATTGACCCGGCCGATGTGAGTGCGGCGAGTCTGGGCATCGTTGACGACCATGCCGTTACTGCATACCAGCCGATAGACCAAAGGCTGGATGTTGACGGAACCCAGTCCAACCTCACTATTGCTGATGATAACGCCGGACTGCACAATGTCACCGGGTACAACTTCGGCTTCAAGCCGCTTGTTGACTACTTTGATGTACATACGGCTGTCCGTGATCTGGCAGCTTTCAAAATAGGCGTCCTCCATTTGCTGAATGACAGGAAGGACGATTTCTGCAATGTCCAGGTTGTCAATGCGGCGATAGCGGTTGCTCAAAAACGCCCGTACAGTGCCATCCAGGGTGCGGACCATACGCTGGGTCGGTTCCCGCTGGAACCAGGAATTCACATTCTCTGCCAGCAGTTCCGGATAATCGGAAAGCATACGGTCATAGTAAGCAGCCGGAATCTTCAGATGTGTGCCGATCTGCCGATGGGCAATCTGGTTGATCTCCAATGGCTCCACCAGTGGGTCATCGTGGTCATCAAAGGTGTGGAGATAAAGTTGAGAACCAAAAGGTTCTACTTGAAGTCGCCTGGTATCAAGCAAATAGTCTTGCTTGAGTTTGGATTGGCGTTCAATCTGCTGTGCCATTTCCACGATGGTAAGTCCTGATTTCATTCGTCAAGTTCACTCCTTTCTCTGTGTTCTTTGTCAGCAGAAGCATTACCAGGATACCTGAATACCCTGGGCAGTGACTTCAGCCGCCAGACCATTGCTTTCCAGTACCTCTGTCAGACGGGGCCAGTAGACCTTCTGGGGAAAGTTGTTCAGATGCTCCTGAGAAACAGCATCTTCGCCCTGCTCAATGCAGATATCACCGTCTTCCCGAAGCGTCAGTTTGCTGTGTCCACGGGAATTAAGGTCGGAGATCAGTGCTTCCAGTACAGAGCGTCCCTGCGTTTCATACCAGATACGGGGATCAACAGGCTGCCTGTTCGGAGGTGTTGCATCATCCTCGTTTGTTTCTCCGCCGACCTTGGATAGCGGAATGATCTTGACCATATCGCATTTGATATTGGCGTTCTGATCCAGTGTCACATCAGCGTGATCAAACTCGTCAATGCCAAACACACGGATGCGGCCGGTACCGCCATTGCGGATCAGCTGCTCCGGCTGCTTTTCACACCACTCGAAGGTGGCTTTCGGATAAGCAGAGCGCAGATATGCCAGAATACGATGGTTGGTGTGGCGAACCAGCAGGTCATCGGAGCTGGTGCTACCCAGATCAGGGATCTCAAAACTTCTTGTCTGGATGCCTTCTGCATGGAGCTGTCTGGTGCGCTGCTGACGCTGGCGACGCCGTTTAGCCTGCTGCATATAGGGGAGCAGCAGGATCAAAACTACCCACAGTCCCCAGAGAGTGAAAACGCCCAGAAGCAGCCAAACCTGCCAGGGCCCGCGTACCAGAGCCATAATTGCGATGACTGCACCAATCAGGATCGTGATGCTACCGCTCAAAAGTCCTCTGTCATTATTCATGTTTGATACCATCCTTTTTTCTGAATTTGTTGGAGAACAAAAAAAGAGGGACCGCACCAAGCTTTCAGTTTCATTCTGAAAAACTTGATACGGTCCCTCTTGGGCGCCGAAGTAAACTACTCCGGCAGGGATTCACGGTCGCCGTCCAATACCTCTGTGAGAGGCGGTGCGGGTTCCGCAGTAATGTCCGGGTCATTCTCCTGTCTGTTCGCTGCGGCGGGCTGTTTGGGGAGGAAACCAAAGTCATTTAGACTGACCTTCAGCTTCTTTTCCAATTTACCGTCCTTCATGCGAACATCTACCAGCCGCTGTGAGCCGGCAAGCCAGATCATACTGCCTTTTTTGACCTTGAATTGCATGAGCCGGGTGACATCTGCATCCCAGGCCCATACCTGATAGAACTGCGTCCAGTTTTTGGTGCGTTCCATCAGATCAAAGCATACATAGCTTTGTTTGGACTGGCTTTCTTTGGGTACAAGGTCGTTCATGACGCGCCCGAACACAAAAATCTGTGCCATAACACTCCTTTCTGCCATTGGCATTATTATCTATATAAAAAAGTGCCAGTAGTTTTTCGGCCCTAAAAGGGCGCAAAAAATCACTGACACTTGCATACAAACTTAACAGCGTGTGCAATGCAGGCTTTTGGCCTACGGTACAGATCAAAAAGACCTGTATTCCCAAATGGGATACGCACAAAAATCAATTACAGATACAGTATAGCACTGCATCTTGTGCCTGTCAAGATGTAAAACGCTATATATAGATTTGTAGCCAGTGACAAGTACGATATGTAGTAGTTGAAAAGGTTTTACTCTGTAAGATGGTTCATAACACGGTAGTAGTCATCCAATAGGTAGAACTGAGTCTTTGTTGGGGATGCCGTTTGATAGTCAAAGATCAGACCGTACAGGCTGCCGGTACCATCTACTCCCAGAGGACCAAACCAGCAGGACATTGTATGGCCGTTGAAATACCATAGCTGCAGGTCATTATATTCCGATTCGGTAACGAGTCCTTTGCGTGCCAGCCGAAGGGTCTCATCTTCACTGATCAAAGGATGGGACAGAAAATGGCGGTAAAGAATATCGGACATACCAAGTGCCTGCTGGTAGGTAAGCGGGTTGGGATTGTTCAGCCACCAGCGGGTCAGCGCTTCAAAGTCATGGATGACTGGGCGGGGCGTAAGGCTGCGGAATTGTTTTAGAAAAGCGGTTACTGTTTCCGGAGCAGCTGGAGCCGGTACGGGTATTTCCTGCACACAGTTATTGAGAAAGGCAAACGCGATTTTCTCACCGGTTTTGTCCTCCAGTATCAGTCCGAAGCGTGACAAAGGGGCGAGCAGGAAATGCTCCAGCGCAAAGTTTTCCTCCAGAAAGCGATAGACTTTATATTGTTCAATGGTATGGGGTTTATACATAGGAAACCCTCCTTTCCTTGATCTACCCAATAAATAGGGACAGAAGGAATGTATTCTGCAAAATATAAGGAAATCAGGCGTTGGTCATTGTGATTTGCAAAATGCCCTTTAAGAAAGCGAGGTGGCTCAAAACCACCTCGCATTTTTAGGATTCAGAGGACGGATCGGGATGCTCCTCCGGCTCGCTGATTGCTTCATAGCCCAAAAAGCTGTTCGTTGAAAGTGCTGCGTCCAGATAGTCATTTCCAACGACAGGCCGTGACCCTTTCTGAAAGTAAAATCGGTAGGGCTCGCCTATTTTAAGCAGGGCCGATTTACTGAGAAGCAGTGTGATCTCTATGCCATGGCTGTCTATCAGATGTACTTTGCGGTAGCGGCGGAGCATAGGTGTACTGATACCGGCGCAGATGCCTTCCACTACCTCGTAGTTCTTATGTGCTGCAGTCGCCCAGATTCCTCTACAGGATATAAGATAGGCGCAGAGTACGACAATCCCCAATGCCAGCAGGATATGATCTTTAGTCGCCACGCAGATGATGACGCTGATTCCCGCACTGGCGATTCCGGCCAGCAGAGTGAGCAGAAACTTTCGCTGCAATACAGTGGGAAAAAGAGTCCATTGTTTCATCATGCTCATACCCTCTCAAAGATAATCTGCTGCCGCAGATAAAGATTGGCAACGGCTAATGTTACCGGCTTGCTGCTCTGGCTGATTTTGACCATGCTTGCAATGTTGTCACTGGTGGTCGTTTCATCTCCGTAGAGGGAATCCAAAAGCGCACATTCATTGGGGAGGCGGGAAATATTTTTATCTATGCACTTGATGATCTCTGCAGTGGAGAGCAGGGCTTGTCCGGCAAGGCGCATGACCAGAGCTTCGTATTTGGTGCGTTTATCTTTCTGGAACAGTTTCCGCGCAGCGGATACCGGAACATGTGCCAGCAGCGTCAGCTTGACAAAAGAGGCGAGCCGGAGGAAGAACGGTCCGCTGGTTGGGATAATGCTGAGCGAACCAAGCAGGTCATACAGAGCATCGTATTCTGTTTCACCGCTGCCGGATACCAGAAGACCGCGGGTAAGCAGTCGGTTTGTACAGTCTTCCCAAGAACGCTCGGTACAGTAACCGGATGCGGTGGCTAGCTTTTCGTATTCTTGTGCGATGTCATCCCAGCGCAGGATTCTCCAGTTGAGCATGCTCCAAATCACCATTTCCTGCATATCGACCATGTATTCCTGACCGCCTAACAGGATGATTGGACAACTGCGGTTGCAGCCGTTTGTCCTTCGTTCAAACCGGCCGACCGCAGTGTATAGGGTTTTGATTGCCATATTTCGATACCTCCTTTTTATACATATCCCTTACTGTTATTGATGCTGATTTTCAACAAATCAAAGCAGGCAGGTCAAAAAGTCAGGGTCGTTGCGAAGTTTTTCCAGTGAGCGGGAAATCCAGGCACCCACATGGGAAGGAGGGACTTGATAGAGGGCGGCGATGTCTGTAATGCGCATTCCCTGAACCTTCAGTGCTAGCGCTTCGATGCCGAGTCTGGCAACGCCCTGATAGTTCTGTTTGCTGGCTTCCAGCAGATCAAGGGTCTCCAGACGAGAAAGGTGGGAGTCAAAATGGTCGTCGGGCTGGTCTATCTGTTCTCCATCTGCAGCCAGTTCGCCCTGTTCTCCGATGATTAGCCGACTGATGTGCCGTCCCTGACTACATATTTTGCGGCAGTAGGAGAGGAGTCCATTTTTCACAACCTTTTTGGCGTAGGTTGAAAACTGTGCCTGTCCGGCATGGTAGGTAAAGGCGGCCTTGCAGAGCCACAGGCACCCTTCCTGAAACAGATCTCCATACTCCAAACCACAGATGCCGGGATTTACATGGATGTTGTTGACAATGACCCAGTGAACGATGGACAAGTTTTTTTCTACCAGAGTCTGCTGGTCTTTGGTAAGCTTAAAGTTTTGCTTCATCAGGCTTCACCTCCGTTCAGGCAGCACGCCCGGATGTGTACGCCGGAGCCTGCTGACAGAGGGAAATGACTTGCTCACACATATATTCGGAAAACTGGCCGATGTGAGTCTGGCGCGCATCCAGCCCCAGCTTGGCTTGCAGCCAGATATAGACCTCCCATTTTTCCATATGGCAGTCCTGCTGCAGTTTTTTTAGGGCACGATGGGCCAAAATGCGTTTGTGGCGCAGATCGCCATTCGCCAGTGTCCCCATTGGGAGCAGTGTGCGCTCATGAGCACTGACATAGGCATTGCAGGCCGGCCATCTGTCGCAGACATACAGGTACTTCCCTCTGGTTTGCGGGGTAGATCCATACACAAGGCTTGCAGGTCGAAGAGAAGCGTGCGCATGACAGTACGGACATTTGATTTGCTTTTGTTTCAATAAAATCACCTCCATTACGCGCCGATGACGGCGGCATTGCGTCTTAACAGGCAGAATCATCCGAAGTAGTTATCCCGGTCTGGGCATAGCTGTAAAAATGGACATACATGGTCCGAAGAGGTATGCCATTCCAGAAACTTGGTATAAGCAGTCCGGAACGAGCGGCACTCCAGAATTGCAGAGCATTCTTCGGGGTCTACTGCTTCTCCACTCAGCTTCCGCACTGTCTGGACGGACAGAAAGATCGGCTGACAGCCTGCGTCTGTTGCCATCAGGAACCCCTCACAGGATGCCTGCCGGATCATTGGACAAAGTGAACCGCTGCAGCGGATGAACAGGGCGTTACGCCAGTTACCCCGGACTGCCTGCAGAAAGGAATAGAACTGACACGGTTTTTGATTCATGCTTTCACCTCCGTTACAGTACATTTGCATTTCTAAAAATAAAAAGGGGGCCAGCTGCAGAAGTTCTGCAAACTGGCCCCTGATTTGGTGCTTAGGAGAACAGACTTTCAATCTCCTCAGTGATGCGGGGGATGACCGTATCGTTGAAGATGAGGGTCAGAGCCGACAGGAGCAGCGCACCCAAAACTACGGCGATAATGATCTTGACGGCGTCCGAAATGTAAAAATCGCCGCGCTGATTGGACAATGCCATACGGCCGCAGTTGAGCAGATAGTTGGCTTTGGTATAGATACGGGTCGTGAATTTTCTCATGGGTAACCTCCTGTTATATGTTTGATGATTGAGTGGATGGTATATCAAGTCCACCGTCTGTTAAGCGCGGCGGATAGGCTTGATCAGATTGTTCTTGTTGGAACGGGGCCGGTTCGGATATGCTTTAGGCCGTTGGAACAGCAAGCAACGAAAGCGGCGTTTTTTGGTGCCGGTATCATTCGGCGGATAAAATTTCTTTTTGGGCATAGGCATTCTCCTGTAAAAAATGAAGCCGGGCTGATGAAACAGTTCGGCTCGGTTCAGATGAAAAGAAATGATGTGCCTACCGCTATGGAAAATCGCTTGGGTACAAATGCTCACCTCCCTGTGTATCTGTCTTCCATATGAGGAGCAGGTATGAAAACGCCCGGAAGTACCATGGCGGATGCCGATTAGCCAAAGAACGCCCCGAGCGAACTCATAACCTCGGTACAGAGCACCACCAGGTAGATGATCATAATGCAAATCAGCATCATCATAGAGTAGCGCTGAATCTTTTTGGGGCGCTTGGCAGCTTCCTTTTTCAGATTGTTCTGCTCGATCTGACGCATATCGAAGGTAATCATTTTGAAGTACATCCGCTGGTCATCACCGCGCAGGACACCAATCAGGCCACGGATCACATCGGATAGCATGGGGCTGCCAATGCGGGTTTCAAATCGAATGAGAGCATTTTCATAGTTGCCGGTCTTCATATCAGCAATGGTCTGATCCAGTTCGGCACCGAAGTCTTTCCCAGCCACACGGCGGTAGGAAGTCAGGATTTTAAGCACATCCCTATCATTTTCAAGGCTTTGTCCGACGGTCAAAGCAAATCGGGGAATCTCGCCCTCGATCAGTTTGCGGCGTTTTTTAACAAAATCAAAGGCTGCATAGTAGGTTGAAAACCACAGTGCCACCGCAAGGCCAATCAAAATAGGCACCAGCAGTGGAATAAGAAATGCCATGGGGATGGCACACAGGCCAACTGCCCCTGCAGTTACCCAGGCTCTGGCCGTATAGACCTCTGGGGTAAGCTGCAGACCTGCAATGTCCAAAGCGCGTTGCACCTTATTGCGCTTGAGCCGGTCCAGCCGCAAATAAGGGGCGATCCAACCGGCGATTTTTGTCACATAGACATCAAGCAGCTTTTCGTTTTTGGTGCCTTGCTGTTTGCGGGAGAGCATCATCATTTGTGAGGTCTTCTTGGTCGGGATGTCCACAAAGGCGCAGGTCAGGTTGTAAACGGCAAAACCGAAGAAGATGATGGCGATGAGCGCCAGAAAGGTCATACGCTGTCACCTCCATATTCGATGGGCTTGCTCAGTTTCATGATCTGGGTCAGCGCAAACAGGATGATGGCTGCGCAGATCGCCAGTGCAATTTTGCCCGGTGTGGTGAAGATAAGGGTGTGGAACCAATCCTCATTCAAGAAATAGAGCAGCGGCACATTGGCGATAACCAGAAATATCATAGTGATGGCTTCACGTCGCGGCCCTTGCATCATTGCCTCCAGTTCCGACTGCACCACACGCACATCGGAGAATTTCTGGTTGATGGTAGGAAGGGTATTCTTCATACTGCGGTCGGACTGGCACTGGATGAGGGTGCCGCACCATTCATGGAAGACCCGGTTGGGAATCTTCATCTTCAGGCTGTTGATAGCGCTGGTGATGTTGGCATTGATCAGTTCCGCTTCATAAACGAAGGCTTCAAAGTTGGCTTTTACCGGCTCATTGATATAGGGCAGGTTTTCCTTGACAGAACGGATCAGATCCTCGGTACGCAGGTAGGAAGTCGTGATGATGGAAATAGCGGTTTCCAGTTCTTCATTCAGGTGCTTTTTATAGCTGGCGGCAGTGCTGCGCAGATACCAGATCGGTATAAGAGAAAAACCGATACCCAGAATGGGCACCATGTACACATTCCCAATCAAAAGGGCAAGTACAGCCCCCACAGCGAACAGGATCAGGGACAGTCGTTTTACCGCTTCATAGCGGTCCGCCCGTCCAGTGCCCTTCAAGATCTGTTTCAGTTCGTAATCCTGATTAAAAAAGCCCTTGGCTGGTGTACCCAGAAGAACATTCAGTTCATCCGACAAGGTGGCGGATTTTCGCTGGGAGCGGAAGAGGGCGTCAATAAAATCACCCGGCTTCACACCAAACAGAGCCAAAAGCCCGGCACTGAGCAGGATAAAACAGATAAGATAGATCCATTGCAATTAACCCACCTCCTTTGGCGGCTGCATGAATTCTTCCAATTCCTTGTTGGAAATGCCATTGTCCAACAGCCTTTTTTTTAAGGAATCGGAGATCAAGCCGATTTTTTTATGGTGCCCCACCACACGGGTTTCACCACGGTCATCAGTTACATTGTCCTCCACTTCATATTTGTATAGGGAATGGGCGATCAACCGCCCGTCCTGGTAGTCCTCGCCCTCGATGATTTCCATGATCTTACGGGAACGGTCCTCCAGCTGCTTGGTAAAGACGATGATGGGATACGCCTCTACCATGATCTGCATGAGGATGGAGTCATCCATGTTGTACTTGCGTTTGGCAAGGGTCATCATCCTGCGGTAAGTACTGTTGCAGGAGTTGGAGTGGATGGTGGTACATACAGTATGGCCGGTACGGGAACTTTCGGCTGCGGACAGGCTTTCTGCCGCTGACCGCATTTCACCTACACCGATGACATCCGGATGCTTACGCAGCACCCGCTCCAGAAGAAAATCCTGATTGATGTTCAACGCAGGGTTCTCGCTGGGGCGGGTCAGCAGATGTACTACGGAATTAAGGATATTGCCCTGCGCATCCCGCTTGACCAGATCAAATTCGCGGCTGCCTTCTTCAATGGTAATAAGGCGCCGGTTATTGGGCACATTGGACAGCAGCCAGGCCATGATCGTGGTTTTGCCGGAGCCGGTGGAGCCAGCAATGCAGACGGACACCCCATATCGGATACAGGCAGTCAGAAAGTGAAGCATTTCAGCGGTGGCACTGCCGGAGTTCAGCAGTTTTTCTTCACTGACGGTCTGTTGGTTGACAATACGGATGGAGGCATTGACGCCTACATCTGCATCCACAATGGGAGTTTTGTCCACCGAAATGCGGATGTTCTTGTCCAGAAATCCCACAATGCTGGGCATGGTGTCATCAATGACCATGCCGCAGGCGTTGAGCATCCTGCGGATCACATCGATGGCGTGCTGGGGCGAACTGAATTTATCAGGGATCTTGATGCTGCGCCCACTGGATTCGATTACTTCAATGTCGTTGTAGGCATTGATGTTGACCTCCTCAACACCGGGTTTATAGATCCATTTCTTCAAAAAGGAGTAGCCGGCCATATCCTCATAGAGCTTGGAACACAGTTCTTTTGTAGAGAGCCCGTCAAGGGCATACTTTCGCTTGACAATGTAGTGTTCCATCAGTTCTTTGAGCAGGCTTGTGGCACGCTCTGCATTGCCTTCCCCGGCTTCGGCAATGGTGGAAGCATGGTTTTCGGCAAAATACCGCTGCACATCCTCCAGTACCTGGTCATAGGTCAGCTCCTGATTGGCGGCCGGTGTGAAGAATATATCATTCAAATTACTCATCGGCATCCTCCTCACATTCATACGCCGCATCATCCTCTGACTGCTCGGCCAGTTCCATTTGCTCCAGAATTTCCAGTACCTTGTTCAGTGAAGCAGTGTATTTGGGGTTACAGTAGGTGATAGCCTTGAACATACCGCCTTCGGTAGCACATCGGTCGATCTCCTTACTGTAGGGAAGCAGGCCGTCAAACCCGCCAATGATATAGCCCATTTCATCCAAGGCGTGGAAGGGACGGGCCAGACCGGCGAATGTCATATGCTCAGAAAACCGGAAGCGCTCGTCCACAAGCAGAGGTTGATGGGCTTTCAGGTAGTTGATGCCCTTTAGGTCCGGGGTGAGGATACGGATGACCACATCGCCGGCTTCAATGGCGGCGGGAGTGAACACATTGGTCATGCTGGTGCTGCAGTCCAGAATGACGAAATCTACCAGTTTGGCGGCAGCATGAATGAGCTGCAGTACCATGGTATATTTGACCTCTGGGTAGCTCAGCGGGTTTTCTCCTGCCGCATAGCCCATCATCCCAATGAAGGGATAGTTTTTCAGCACTGTCACATGACTGGCAACCAGAGATGTATCAATCTCCACACTGCTCAAAACCTGGCCGATAGAGGTATTGGTCTGGATGATCTGCTCCGGCAGCCAGACCGGCAGCATAGGGACATTCATATCGGCATTGATAATGATGGCTTTCCGCTTGTCCCGGGTCAGGGCTTTGGCCAGAATACAGCAGAACATGGATTTGCCGCTGCCTGGGCTTCCCCAGACGGTGATAACTTTACCCATAACGAAGATCCTCCTTCCTTGATTTGATTATTCTGCCGAGGGTGCAGTTTCATTGGTGGATTGTGCAGTCTCTGCATTTACCGTTTCCTGGGGTTCACCTTCAGCGTCAGAATTTTCCGTATCTGCAGCTTCTTCCTCAATCAAAGTTTCGGGGAAGTAGATTTCCTGCAGAGTCTTATCCTGCTCGGCAAGCAGCTCATCTGCCAGTTTGTCATTGTTGCGGGAGATAAGAGCCACATGAGCTACGCCGTCATTTTCAAGACCGGTAATGATCTTCGCCTGTTCAGGGCTTGCCAGCACAGTGATGGTGGCTGACTGCTGTTTTTCTTCATCCTCCGTGGGCTCCTTGGCATTATCCACATTGATGCCGTCTGAGTCTGTGACGGACAATACTTTGACAAAACGCAGTTCCGGTACTTCGGCCGCCGTATCAAGAAAGTGGTAAATACGGATGATGTCACCGGGCTGAAGCTTGTCAGAGAGGCCGGAAGCAAGTGTTTTAACGGTCAGCGAGATAGCAACCTTACCGGAAGGGATGCTGTTGAGCGCCACATCGGACGAAACCGGTACAGAGCTGATCTTGCTGGTAAGGATATAGTCACCCACAGCCAAGTCGGCGGTAGCGTAAAGACCATTTACATCAGAGAGCTGATGGGCGATGTTGGAGGGGAGGTTATAGCCCCCTACCTCAACCACCTCGGCATTTTCTGACGAGATTTGCTCGCCTTTCAATACCGGCTGGGTGATACGGACGATTTCCTCTTTTCCATTGGTCTGACGGGCGATGGTTGGAAGTGCCACGAAGGCGATAACTGCCGCCAACAGCAGAGAGAGGATACCGAAGATGAATCGGTTATTCAGTTTCATAAGCGTTGTCTCCTATCTTAAAATAGTTGGGCCAGGGTCGCTGTACAGCAGCCACAGGCGAGAAATGGCAGGAACGGGACAGCAAGGGGCTGCCCAGTTCGATAAAGCCGCCTGAGAAGAAAGATCACAGGCATTGCGGTAACAGCGGCAGTCAGAAAGACCAGTGCCATGCCGGAAGGGCCATAGACCAGCCCTAATATCCCGCAGAACTTGATATCCCCGCCGCCCAGGCCAGTGCCGTTTGTTGCCAGTGCAGCTGCCAATGGAATACAAAAGCCGAGCAGGGCGCCTACCAGGGCATGGGTAGCGACCGGCCAGAGGAAGAGCGGCGGGAGCCCATGATTTAACAGGAAATACCCCTGCAGGACCGGCGCCAAGGCAGCTAAGGGGATAAAAAAGACGAGTGCCCGGTCAGGCACCCGTCTGTAAAGCACATCGTAGACAGCAAAGCCGGCCACCACAAAAAATATGGTAAGCAGGTAAGCTGTCCAGAGGTTATTCTCGATTGGTATACCAGTCATCATAAAGGCTCCCTTGGATCGAAACATAGTCATTTAGGTTGATGGATAACATGCCGTCAGGAGTCCAGGTATCCCACACCTGTGTATAGATGGTGTAGTCGGTGGCATCGGGGAACCACAGCGGTGTGAAATGCACTGTCCGGTCATAGGTAGAAAACTCGTTGGGCTTGAAGATGAATTTTGCACTTTGGCCGCCGGAACGCTGCAGAAGCCGCAGATAGGTCTGATACTGGAACTCAGGAAATACGGAAAAAGCGGTTTGAGGATAAGTAATGTGGCTGGTCGGGGCATCTGTGGACAGCGTTGCCCGCACTTCGGTTTTAACGCCGTACCCGCTTTTCATCGTCTTGCCGGATGCTGTGGGTACAATATCGTCTGGCATTAGGGACATCTCGCCGCTGATGGAAGCGGAGTAGCCCGTATATTCGTATTCCCAATATCCTTCATCAACCCAGTGCCCGCCATCTTCACCGTGGTCGCACCATACCCATACAGGCACCCAGTAGCAGCTCCAGACGCCCCAGTTGGCAGTGAGCTTCTGCGTTTCACTGGGGAGGGGCGGCACAGAGTAGCCGGGATTCGTGTCGGTTGCCACAGGGTCAGGCGGAATGTGCTCATTCAGATCCACGATCTTTGCGACAAAGGTATCCTGAGCGGTATAGGCGCCGCTGACAGATACTGTAATGGTCACGGTCTGTGGGGTGGAGGGGGTATGCCATTTGACCCAGACTACCTGACTGTCACCGGCTGGGATCACTATATCATTGACCCGGTAGGTGATGCCGAGGATATGGAAGGTAACCGATGCCGGATTATCCGGCGTCAGATCCTGATCTGTCCGCAGTGTGACGGCGGTGATCACATCCGTATCTACTCGGTATTCGACATCAGGGGCCTCAATTTCTCCTTCCGGCGGAGCTTCATCAAACCAGACGATACCAACGCCAAGGGTGCTGATGATGTCGGAATTGTTCTGCTTTCCAGTGGTGCTGCCTGTCCAGGCGGAGATGCCAAGGTCGCTGAATTCCAGGAACATTGACAGCGGCAGATTTTTATGGGTAAGCGAGGTCATGGTTTTCCGCAGATTGCCGCCGGACATCTGATCATACAGGCCGGCTTCAGTAGCTGTCATACAGTAGTACTGGCCGTTGTGTGTGAAATAGGCAATGGGCTCGATCAGCAGCTTGTACTCGCCGGCAATCATCCGCTCATAATCGACTCCGGCTGCCTGAGCGACCATCATGCACGCATATTCAGAACAGAAATACCGTTTGATGGCTTCGATGTTGCTCTGCCCCTTACTGCTGACGATTGTGGGCATAGACTGTGTAGGTCTAATGCAGGAATAGGCAACGCCGGACTGGAGGGAGAGACCGGCGCCGCCCAGGTATTGCAGTTTGTTGACTTTCCCAAAATGGAGAAGATTGGTCTTCTGTGTCCGGTTTGAAAAGTCCAGCGGAGAAGATACGGCAGTTCCGCTGGATGCGTCAACAACAGTAATACGGACGCCATCGTTGCCTGAATTCCAGAAGTTGCTGCTTGTGCCGTGACCCATGCTGCCACCGCCGCCATCTATGTTTCCGTTTCCGCCCGTTGCAAAGGCAGAGGAGGGGAATAGACAGAAAACAAGGGTAAAGCAGCATAGGAAGGCGAGAAGTCGTTTCAAATACATCACGCTCCATTCCTTTTGAAAATAGGAAGGCCGCCACAATCCTGTGACGGCCAAGTAGTGCCATATTCAGTTGTAGTAAATCAGCCCATATTGCCGACCTGTTTGTTCAGATCTCCATCGCTGTCACCGGTGGACTGCTGTACATTGCCGGGAACAACCCAGCCAAACACCGGATCATATACAGCTCCATTTCCGTTGCTGGAGCCTGGAACCGGCTCATTGCTGGGCGGCGCTTGCTCGGCGGGCGGGGCAGTGACCTCCGGAACTGACGGGTCGGGATTGACGGTATGCTCCTGACCAGGATCTTTGATTTCGGTCTTACCTTCCGGCACCGGAGGAGGCGTTTCTTCAAGCTTTTCAGTATCGGTGAAGTCGATCACAACCTCATCCTCCGTTTGGGAGGTTACTTTGGGATATTCTTCTTCGGCATCTGTGGACTGGCCGGGAGCATAAGCATCTGCTCCATTATCACCATCTGTCTGTGTGCCGCCATCTGACCAAGCGCCGGTGACGCTGCTGGGTGGGGATTCATCCGGTCTAAAATCTCCGGTACGGTCGCGGCTTACGAACCAGCAGACACCCAGAATAGTGACACAGAGGAGAGCCAGCGAGGAAACAATAAAGCCTTTGGATTGGAAAAACTCCTTCATATTTTACATACACTCCTTTTTTGCTGTTATATAAAGCCTATACGGTAGAATGTGCCGGGCTTTCAACAGTATTGTTAGAATTTTGTGTTGTGGTAGCCTGTCAGCTCCACCCGTTGGGTGATAGCCGGATAACTGTGACCGAACATCTGCACATAGAACTCCACATCACAGTAAAAGATGTACTCAACCCGTCCATCCTCTACATTGAACTCCAGACTGATGTTGGAAACCTTGTAATCCTCCGTTGAAAGCGGAATCTTGGAGTCCAGGCCGCCTGCCACTGTAGCCTCCAGCATGTCGGTATAGTCACTGCTGGAGTAAAGGGTATTTAGGTACTCTTCAAAGTTGGTTTCACGCTGGGAGCGGTAGGTGTCTGCATAAATCGTGCCGCTGAGGTTATTTAACTCCATTTTAGCGCCGTTGCGGATGTTGATGCAGGTGATCCGGATGGAAGCGTACAGGAGCAGGAAGGAAATCAGCATCACGATACCTACCACAAAAAAGCAGGCGAAAAAGGTGATCTCGCCCCGTTCGTTTCGCAGCGGCTGTTTCAGCCGCAGGAATATACGTTTCATAGGTCACCTCACTTCCAGTAGTGCTCACTGACGCCGCTGCCACGGGCAACCACTGTGATGTTTACCAGGTCAAAATTCCAGAACCCGCCCAGTTTGGCATCTCCCTCGATAGTAATGAAGAAGGGGGTGCCCAACTGGATGGCATTTGTCATACCGGATGGCCTGGGTGATGTGTAGGTAGCGTCAATGGAGTAGGAAATATTTTCGGCTCCTTCGATCTGAGAACTCAAAAATTCAAACAGCTCATCGGTCTCGCCGTTGACGCCGCCGGAAAGCTGGATTTGTTTGACCATCTGATCGGCGGCATGGTCAAGTTCCTGCTTGGTGGAAATGATGCTGAACAGGTCGATAATGAAGGCCAGCAGCAGGACAGCGATGAAGATAAAGACCACCGTACTGAAATAGTTGGCCTCGCCCCGCTCGTTGTTCAGCATTTTCCGGGCTTTTTGAAAGAGAATAGAAACCACCACCTTTACTGAAATTGAAAACAGCCGCTCCAAACCGGAGCGGCTGCTATGCAAAGTTTTGACTGTATCAAGTATAACAGATATGGATTTACGGCGAAAGGGCAGGACTGTGCCAATGTAGAGACAATTTTGTGCCAACCATGTTTCTTTGAAACATTACAGCAGTGATTCCACCAGCTGATAGATGTCGGTAAATGGATTGACAGCAATTCCAAACGGTTTGCTGCTGTCATTTTGAAGATGGTATTGCTCTACACGTTTGGCGTTCTGAATCGCAATGGCTGTATGCTCTGCTAACTGGTTATATACATCGCCAGCTTTCTCATAATCAGGGAGATAAGTGGTCAATGCGTTTTTCACTGCGGGATAGTCTTTGAAAAATTTGGTGGTGTACTGGAAATGCAACAGATACCAAAATTCAAAGCAGGGATTGGAGAGTGCAATCTGAATCCCCTTCGCATCTGCCATTTTCCTTGCCTTGGAGAGCAGACTGTCCTTTGCAGTGATGGGGTCAGGGTTGTTGTAGTTCACATCTCCATCTGCAACTACCCATACAGAGTCTCCCTCTGATACGGAAATCTGATTTTTGTTCTGATATTCCACGGCTTTCCTGATCAGGCTGAGGTAATCAGTTTCACCTCCGCTGGTGCGGCTGCCGACCACACGAATATCAATGTTTGTCTGACGGTTGCGGTAGTGTTCAAAATACTTAGGCTCAGTTTGAGAACCCTCCGTTACAATCAGAATGACAGGCTTTATTTTTCTGCGTCGCTGTCCACGCTTTTCAATTTTTCCACGTGCCATTTTACAGCCCTCCCTTGATAAAGGGGATCGCACCATAACGGCCAATCAGATAGCCCTTCTCCACCTTGGCATCCTTGCGGATGGAAAAATCGTAAAGGGAGAACAGATCGGTAGCCGCTGTTTGCTCGTCTTTTTCGGTAAACCAAATCTGATCTCTCCTCAGTACATCCAGGTCAAGAAGATTGGTGTTGTGTGATGTGAAAATCAACTGGGCTCCATTTGGATTGAACTCCACGCTGTTAAAAAGCGAGACCAGATGCTTTGTCAGAAGAGGATGCAGATGAGCGTCCATCTCGTCAGCGACAAGAAGGGTTCCTTCATCTAGCACCTTTTTTACAACACCGATCAGTTTGAAATAACTGTTGGTGCCATCAGATTCCTCTGCCATGTTCAGCGCGTAGGAAGAAGTATTTCCCTCTGTATCCTGTACCGTGTGAATGGCCTCAATATTGGTAAAGATATCATTGTGCTGAGAAGGAGCGGGTTCTGCATCACGCATCTGAAGGGACTGTATGCCAAAATCTGCAACACGCAGCATAGAGGCGATCACATGCCGGTAATCATCATCTTTGAGTTGTTCTGCTTCAAGGCCGTAGGCATCTGCAACAGAATTTTTCGTGATGATCTGGCAGGAAGCAAACCATTCCAGAACCGGAATCACTTTGGAATAGCTCCAGTTTGATGCGACAGACAGATAGAGCTTGTTGGCCGAAGTGCGATCCTTGAGAGTGTTTTGTTCATCGACATCAACGGTAAAGCGAAAATCTTTTGTGTCTTTTCGCTCAAAAATGAGTGCCTGCCTGCCATTGGGATAGTAATACAGATATTCTTCGATAACAGCTTTGTCTGTTACAGAAAAGCCATACGCATATCGGATGCCATTTGTGGTGAAGATGACCTCAAAGCTGCTGGGGCGAGAGGGTGTTTCCCGGTCAAACTTGAACGGCGAACGCTCAATGGTTTTGTGGAGCTGCTGGTTATGCGAAGTCAGCACATAATTTACCATGAACCAAAACGCATTCAAGACATTGGACTTTCCGGAAGCATTGGCGCCGTAAATCACGGCAGACTTCAAATGCTTTTTGTTTCCGTCCACAATCAGGTGCTCCGGATGTTCGTTATCCTTACTGGCAAGCAGGGATAACACGACATTATCTTTGATAGAGAGAAAGTTCTCTACACTAAATTGAATCAGCATAAAACCAACCTCCTAAATCCTTGCTATAATATATTATATCCGCGTTTTTGTGAAAAATCAACGCAAATGAAAAATAAAAATCTATATAGAGGGGTTAAGAGGATAGTCGTGTGGAGAGGATATGTGGTTGTCAATCAAAAATGACAACCACACATTAAATTACACATAAGTAATGTGCGGCTGTCAAAAATCTAATATAAAGAAAGTGGCGAGCCAATGATAGAAGGCAGCCTGGGAAGCAGTTTATTTTGCTCCCCAGGCTCTTTTGCTTACAGGTTTTGGCGGATGATCCGAGTGATAATACCTACGGCCACACCCCGCTCCATATCCAGACGGGTGACGGCAAAAGATACATCGTCCTTTTTGCCGGGCATCCGGTAGTCATAGCAGGAGTGGGCTACCGCATTGACGCCATTGGAGAGGCGCACATAGACAACGCCCTTGTGGACATCTGTGACACGGCCGGCATACTTGCCCTGGATACGGCACTTCTGCAGGTTGTCCCTGTCGGTGTTCTCGGAAATACTCTTGATGTCAGCCTTGATGCCCAAGTCCTCCAGACTGTTGCGCCGCACACTGAGAATACGGACCAGAACCTCATCGCCTACGGAAAAACGCTCATGGGCGTCACCGATCCAGTCCCAGGCAAGGTCACGGGCAAGGATGGAGGTTTCAACGCCGAAGACTTCCACGCGCACAACCTTTTCGGCCACTGCAATCACACGCGCCTGGACGATGCGCCCCTCATAGACACGGTACATACCGGCAGCATCCGTATCCAAATAGAAAATCTGGCGTTTGCGCAGCATGGCCTCCTTGCGGCTGGCAACTACGCTGCGGGTCTTGGAGTCGATACCACGCACGATGAAGTCAATGTCAGCACCGAGCATGTTGCCAAGGATCTTATTTTGGCGCAGCATAAGGTCAGCGTATTCCTGACCGGAAGGGCTGCGACCCAGATTGATCATCATTTCCTTGATAGGGATAATGACACGGAACCCCTTGTAATCCACAACTGCCACCGTCTTGCGGTTGTCCAGCTGTTCAATGCCGCCCAGCTTGCCGGTGATGATCTTGCGGGTGCGGTAGGCATTATGGATTTCATGCCAGATTACATCATCACGGTCTTCGGCAGTCTCAACATCATCCCGGCTGCGGATGGTAAGGACGGGGGCCTCGCCGCGCTGGGGGCGGGGCTGACGCCGGGGAGGAGGAGTGGGTGCAGGAGCGGCAGCTTCCTCCACGGCAGGAACGTCAGGCTCCACAGCAGGTTCCTCCGCAACAGAAATGGTTTCGGCTGTATCCGGCGACTCTGTTGTTTCGGCAGGAACTTCCTCTGTAAAAGTTTCTTCAGGAGCAGCAGCTTCTTTCTTCTTTCGGCTGGTACGCTTGGGCTTGGGAGGTGCAGGGGGTTCCTGCACAGCGTCGGCGTTATCTTCGTAAACATCAGGCGGCTGCACATCAGAGTCTTCCGGCATATCAGTGGGAGCAGCGCTTTGATCGTCTGTTTCAGCAGGTGTATCCCCGAACATTTCCTCCTCGGTAAGTTCAGGAAGGGGATCCTCAGCCATATCTTCGGCAGATGTGTCCTCCTGGGGCTGATCCATCTGCCCCAGCAGTTCGTTCAAATCCAGACCATCGCCAGCGTCTGCAGGAAGGGATTCAGGTTGAGCGGTATCGGCCGGCAGAGTTTCGTCTTCCGACATAACGGTTTCGGTAACAGGAGCGTCCTGTTCCAGAAGTTCTTTTTTCTTGGTTGCCATAGATTAAAACCTCCTATGAATTTGATAGTTTTGTTCAAGACAGGATGGAATCCTTGTCTGTGGTAATAATGCCTTCCGGCGTACCAGCAGATTTGGGAGCCGGAGCCTCTTTGGGTGATTTATCTGTGGGGGATGCCGGCTTTGTGGCTTTGCGCTTTGCCTGTTTCTTTGCTGCCGGAGCCGGTTTCGGAGCGGGCTGCGGTGTTTTGGCGGCTTCTTCTTCCAAGCGGCGCCATTCCGGTACATGGGCAGATGCTTTGCAGGAACGCAGGTACTTGGCTTCCGGGTGTTTGGAGTAATCCATTTTGTCTACCTGCAGAACCTTCTTGCCGCGGATGATGATGAGCGCCTGATCCAGAGGGAGCCGCAGGACTTCATCAGGAGTAAGTACAGGGCGTTTTCCAACACCGGAGGTCTCACGAAACTCCGGTGTATAGTTGGAGATACGCCAGGTGCCTAGCTGTTTGGATTTACTGGATACTGCTACAGAGGCAAGCCCTGTCCTGGCAGAAATAAATTCGGCAGTAAGCTGGTCTGTACAGCCTAAAAACAACTGCGCGTCACAGTTTCCAATGATTTCCTGCCACAAATTCTGCGGGTATCTGTTCTGCAATCCTGCGAGATTTTGGAACACACAGGACATGGAGATATTCCGGGAGCGTATTACGCTGAGCCGGCGGGAGAGGTCTGGGATCGTGCCGCACGCTGTCAGTTCTTCCCCAAGGATATGGACAGGCACAGGCAGTTTGCCGCCCTCGCAGTTGTGGTCTGCATATCGCACCAGTTTGATGAAGCAGAAAGATAGAAACAGCGAGGCCAGAAAATCAAAGGTGCTGTCCTGGTCGCTGGTAACGAGGAAGTAGGCACAGGGCTGCTGCCCCGGAAGCTCCAGATCGATCTCATTCTTAGCGGTAATTTTTTTGATCAGTTCAGACTGGAATACCTGCAGGCGGCTGCCCAGACCGATAATCACGCCGCTTCGCACTGTGTCGCTGGCCTGCTTGAACAGGCTGTAGGGTGCTTTGGCAGGGTGCGTGGAAGGAAGCGCCTCGAACAATGTGTCAAGTTGGGATTCTCCATTGAGGGTCAGCAGCTGGTAGACTTCGCCAATGTTGCGGTTTTCTTCCGCATAGCCTTGATCCACATACAGTACCAAGGCCTTGAGCAGATTCATCTCGCAGGCATCCCAGAAATGGTCGCTCTTGCCGTTGTTTGTGGTGTTCTTGATGATGACATCTACAAAAAGCTGGGCCATTAGTTCCTGTCCCTCAACTTCGGCAAGGCAACACCAGGAATCTGAGTTTTCAGGCGAAACGAGGTTGAATACCTTGACACAATAGCCCCGGCTGCGGAGAAATTCGCTTGACTTCTCGTACAATTCCGATTTGGGATCGCAGATGATCAATGATTCTCTGGCGCCATTTTCGCCTCGGACAGTGGCCTGAAGGATACGGTTCATACAAAACGAACGGGTTTTCATGGAACCACTGGCGCCGTAGACTGCCAGATTGCCGTTGATTCTGGTATCTTCCGGTATGCAGACTGCTTTGCCATCCAGCATACCCAGTACAACACCCTTGTGTTTTCGCAGATCGGGCACCAGATCCAGTACGCCGGACATCTCTTTGCGGGACATCCAGCCGGAGGTGCCATAAGTGCCTTTGGCGGAGTAGGAGAAATTACGGTCTTCATCATACTCGCCGGCATCACCATATCCCATGCGCATGACCATGATGAGCAGCACTGCTAACAAGCCAATGCAGATCAAGATGCCATACACGCCATAAGGCGGTCGGAGCACAGAGGAAAGGCAGAGAAGGAAGTCGGGCGAAGCGGCCAGCGGTGAAGTACCATCGCCGGGAATACCGCCGCCCTGTTTCCAGGTTGCATAGTTACCCAAAAGCTGCGCCAGAAAGCCGCCTGCGTATAGGATTGTAAGAGTGGCAAAGGGCGCTGCAATCAGGCTCACAATCAGTTTTTTCTTGTTTATGGGAACAACCTCCCCTCGAATTTTGTGAAGTCGATGGTCTGGAAGCGCACTTGGGAACCACAGTAGCTGCGAAGTACCTCTGCCTGGAAGTCAAAGCAGATCAGTGTGCCCGGGCGCTCGGATAGTTCGAGAGAGGTGTTAAAGCGTGCGATACGGGGCAGATCGCAGAAATAGCCAAACAGGACTGGTGAGCCATCCGGTGAAATGCCGTCATGCTCAATAGCCAGTCCGGGCTGCCTCGCAGTAAGACCTTGGAGCAGAATGCGATCCAGCTCCGCAGTTTTCCCAGGGTCGCACAACAGTGCAAGTATCACCTCCCCCTGATGGTCGTTGGTAAGATAAAGAAAATGCTCATAGCTGCCATCCAGCATGAAGAAATCATGTTTGCGTCCTCCGGTGCTGGTCAAAATCTGGTAAGCCAGATCCATGCTGTTGCCCAGAATCAGTCCATGAACATCCTCATGGCGAAACTGTGGGGACAGGCGCTGTTGGCAGATTACGCTCCAAATCAATGCCTTGACCCGCATTTCCGATTTGTAGCGCCACTTCATCAGGGCGCTGCTGCTGTTGTAGGTCACGAAGATGCCGGAGGGCGCAAGGAGTATTCCAGTGGAGCGGGAACTGCGGATCTTCGTGGTGTCGATCCCCATTTCTTTCACTTCTCTGGAACTGAAAAAAGCAGGATAGACAATCCTGCCGCCAGCGTAACCCTCCGGCGCAAAAATTGCCGGTTTTTCATCCCGATACACACATACACCCGCATTATCCATGGTCACATAGGTTTCTGCCAGGCGGTGTAGCCGGAGTCTTCGGTCAATTTCGCATTTCAAACGGTTGGTGTCGGTATCTCCCGTCAGGTAGCTGGCAAACCTGTCCGGTCGGCTTTCCAGCAGAGTGGCTTTGGCTCGCGGCCCCAGACGGTAGCCGCGCAGTTTATCCCGGTAATAGGTACGCAGCAGCCCGTCTTTTTTCAGTGCAGTGACAACAGACTCCAGATAATATGGACTGCCGGGAAGTCTGTTAAGCTGGTCTGTGGGGAACTCGCCGGAGATGGCAGTCAGAGAGAGAAGCTTGTACGCCATCGTGTCTGGCTGTGGGAATTTCCCAAGTGATCACCTCCTTGTGGTGTGTGGCTTTTACCGAGACTGCAAGGAACTTCGGTAAAAATCCGTGGTGTAACGACAGAAAAAAGCCCCGAAATCCGGGGCGAAATACGATGTTGCGGCAGGTCGGACAAGCAATGGCTGAAAATGCTCAAAAATCCGAGATGGATTTTAGGGTGTTTTCATGCTCAGCAAGCCAGGCGGGAAACCGCTTTTTTTCCATGACACTGATTCTGGTACAGTCCTTTTCGCCCAGCGCAGCGGTGTTGTAGGCATCGCAGAGCAGGCCGGTATCGTCAGCCATGACGAAGGTGGAGAGGACATCCAGAAGCTGCTTTTCTTCCAGATTGTCGTAGTCACGGATACGCCGGGTGGGAAGGCACTGGTCATAAACCTGCGTAAAGCACACCACACAATCGCTGAAGTGGGGCATGGGATGCTCTTTGGCGTATTGCTCCAATGAGAAGTAGAACGGGTCGAGCAGAAACTCAGTGTTTTGCCTCTGCTTGCGTTTTGGGAGCAGGCCAGGCAGGGTGACATCCAGTACACCGTCCTCATAGACAACCTCAATTCCGTGTACAATACCGGCGGATGTCAGGTAATCGCCTTTGCGGATGGTGGTGCTGGAATATATCAAATGCCGCAGCCTGCAGGCAATTTTCTCTGCTCGCAGGGCGGCATCAGTGGATAAGACTTCATAGTTGTCCGGATAGCGCTGAATATCCGTGGTATCCATCGCGTAAAGAGCATTGCTCAAACGGGATATATCATCAAGAATGCTTCCAATCCGGTGTGAGATGATTTTTCGTTCCAATCAAGTTCCTCCTGTTTTTTTAAAGTAATGCACCTGGCCCGCTGCATCCACGGTGCAGAAACCGGAAATGCCAGGGCAGTCAATGCGGCGAATGTCTTCCGGATTATCGATCAAAATGATGCGGCGTCCACCGCTGCGGTCATCCCGAAGCGCATGGTTGATTAGGGCCTCCTGGCCGGAAGCTGCGTAGACGATTTCGTATAGTTCACCGTTTGCAAAGAAGATAAGCTTGACCGGAAAATCACCGGGAGCATGGTATTCCACCTGCCCGATAAAATCCAAGAGTACCCAGGCAGCCCGTATCAGGGAGCTGTCCGATTTTGCTGCCCAACCAGACGGAAAGTAACCGCCTGTATCAGTTTGAAAAATACGGCCCTGCTTTTGCAGATGGGAGAGCAGGGTCTTGATGATTTCTTCTTTGCCAGGGTGAAAGCAAAGAAGCTGCTGCATATTGAGACCGGGATACATCGTGACGATCCGCAGCAGAGCCGCAGCTTCATTTCCATAGATTTCAGCCCTGGTCTTCATGGGTATCACCTCCAATGGCGTAATATAGGCGTATTCAAGACGCATTAAATAGGAAGGAAAGCCAGTCAGTGTAAGCCCAAAGGATGATCTGGCTGGCAAAACTGGCTTTTAGGCGTAATACAGACGCAAAGCAGACGCATAGCGGCGTCTGGCAGGAAAGTTGCACATGGGAATCACCTCGCCTTTCAAATTGTTATATCTGCTGTTCGGCAGATGTGGATTGTTCACGGCGTTTTCGCTCTACGATTTCACGCAGCTCGCGGCGGTCGGTAGTGATCAGATCCTTTTCCAGGGGGCTGGCTTTGAACTCCACCATAATATTGTTGTTATTGGTAGAAATCAGACCGTGACCTCTTTCAAAGTGAGTGATCTCCATTGTTTCAGCATCGGACAGGTGCAGGGCTTCCTGTACCCGCTGGGCTTCGTCGTCCTCCAGATTCAGAATAATCTTGGTCTTGGAGTTGTTGATGATGCCCTTACCAAATCTGCCGCCGTCAAGGTCAAAGAAATCGGCAAGATCCTGGCTTGCAAAAATCGAGGCGCCGCCGTAACCGCGTATGGTTTTGGCAATTTCCAAAAGAAAATCGCCGGCCAATCTTACACCAGCAGCACCGGCACCGGATAGAAGCTGCCAACACTCATCAATGAAGATGGCTTTTTCTTCTGTACGGTCGGCTTTGGCTCTGTCCCAAACAAAGTCCAGCGCCACAAACATACCTACGGTGAGCAGGTCTCCGGTGAGGGAGGAAATATCCAAAACAGTGTACTTGTTGTCGAGCCGAACATTGGTCTGCTTATTGAAGGTGCTGGCGCTTCCGTTTACCAGACGGTTTAGGATGTGGGCCATGCGCATCGTTTCCTTGGAGGTTTTCAAAATTTCGTACAGGTCACCAAGCACCGGCATCTCACGGTACTGGCCGGGCTGTGCAGGGTCTTCCAAAGAGGCGTTATCATGAGTGATGCCTTTTGTGTTATAGGTACGAACAAGGGCTTCGTCCAAAAGCTGTCGTTCCTCGTGAGACATATCGGGGATCAGCAGACTGAAAAATATGTGGAGCTGCTGGATCTTTGCTGCAAGTTCAGATAACTGGATGCCTGGACCGTCCAGAAGTTCATTCACCGAGCGGTCTACCCGCCGAATCTCCATGACATTGATGCAGTGGGGACTGGCCGGTGAAATCTGGATAAAGGAGCCGCCCACATTGGAGCAGGCGCGATGGAATTCATGGCCTTTTAGGGGCGCAACAATGAAAATGGGGATATTTTTCCGCCTCATTCGCAGCGCCATCAACTGCATGGTAAAGGTTTTGCCGGCTCCGCTCGTGCCAAGGATCGACATATTGGCGTTCTTATAGACCGCAGAATTGAAGATGTCCACGATGATAAGGGAACTGTTGTACTTGTTGACACCCAGCAGGATACCGTTATCATCACACATCTCATAGGATGTAAAGGGATAACAGCTTGCGGCACCGCCTGTCAGCAGGTTGCGCTTACCCCGCTCATACAGTTTCTTTTCCATTGCCACCAATGGCAGGGCAGATAAAAACGCCTGTTCCTCCCGAAAATGGCAGGTGCAGGCGTTCATGTCTTGTGAGAGCAGGAGCTTCTTCATTTCGCTGACCTTCCATTCCAAGTCTTCCTCGTTGGAGGCAGTAATGGTAATCAGCAGATTCAAGTAGTAGAAGTCCTCGTTGTTGGCAAGGCCCTCTTTGAGAAAGTACCCGCTTCGGATAGCGCCATCAATGTCATCAAAGTCGGTGTTGGTGTCGCTGGCGTCCTTGATTTTGGAACGGTTGATACGCAGCTGCTGTCCGACTTTCTGGATGATGGTTTCTTTGGGCTGACGGGAGAGGAACATATCCATATCGATCCCGTCACCGGCATTGACGATAAGACTGAGCCAGCCGGCTGGAACCTGCGTTTTGTAGCCATCAGAGGGCACCAGCAAATAAGCATAATACAGACCGTCAATGCAGATATGGTGACCATGCGTGAAGTCAATGCTTTTTGGCGCACAGAATTCGGTGGCAGGGATATGGTCGATCTCACTGTCGCGCCCTTTGGCAAGGTACTCAGCCACAACCTCCTGTGCCCGGACGGAGAGCGGCTTTACAGCACTTTCATTTCTGCAGAGCAGGTTATAGAGGACATCTACCGTAAACTCATCCCAGTTTTCCGGAACGATGACCTCGTTACCGCACTGACGGAGGTAGTTGGTAGCAGTATGGACTGCACTTTGCAGGGCATTGATTGCCTCGCCTTCTTCATCAGAGCGCTTGGTGTTGCTCCACGGCTCATATTCAAAAATCAGGAAGAAACGTCGGGTAATTGCCTCACGGGAACCGATCTGCTGAACGAACTGGAGGTAGTCTTCCTGCATGAGCAGACACTGTTCATTGGTCTCCTGTTCCATCTCCTTCCGAACGGTATCCAGATGGCGGTTGATCTCTGCCCGGCGTGTCAGTACCTTGATTTGCAGCTTGATGGGGCTGATTTTCAAGTAGGATACAAAGGAATAGATGATGTTCCGCTGTTCCTGGGCGCTGCGCAGCATAAAATTGATGGGTACTACCTCGACGACCTTGACATAGCGGTGGTCTTTCGTGTAGATGATGCCGTTTTCAATTTTGGAAATCGGCAGATAATCTGCTACCGGGTTAAGGCAGGCGGGCTTCGGCTCCTGAGTGCGGATAGGGCGTTTTACTTTGCGCTCCTTGGAGACCTTCTTTTTTTGCTTGGCGGTTTTCTTCTCTTTGGCAGGCTTCTGCTTTTTCACAGGACGGAGTTTTTGGCGGATCTCGTAGCCACGAACTTCATCAAACTCCGCTGGGAAATCCTCTCTGCCGGAGCGCCGTGACCGCCTGGGAGCCTTATCGGGCTTGTGTACCTTCTTTTTGATATGCTTGCCGCCATGCTCTGCCGCAGGAACCGCATCTTCTGCGCTGTTACCGCCTACAATGCGGCGATTTCGCAGGTACTTTATGAAAATCAGCAGAAAAGAGGAAAGGCTCTCACCGGAAACTCCGATAAGCGCCACCAATGCTGCTGGCAGTGCGGTCAGGCACAAAGCGATGATACGGGCAGTCAGGCCAAGAGGGAGCAATGAAAAAACCGGCACACCAATGGCAAATGCCAGGATGCCGGCTTCAATCACATTGCGGGCTTTGAACATACCACCGAAGAAGGTGCCTGACTCGATGAAATTCGGTGGTATTATGTAGGTATCTCGGTCGATTTTATGATTCATGATTAACCTCGTTTCCGAAGCCGGGCGGGCACATCAGCCGATAATCCAGAACGGACCGCCAGCTCCAGCGCGCCGGCTGGCCTCATTTAAGATAATGGACAGATCCCAGAGCTGTTCGCTCCGTGTGTAACTGGCAGGGTCAGCCACCATGATCTTGCCGTCTTTTACGCCACGCAGGACAATGAAGTGACCGGAAGAGGTAAAGTGGCCTTCAGACATGATTGCTACTACCAGTTTACCATTAGCCAGTGCGTCTGTGATGCGCTGTGGTTCCGCAGTGGTACAGCCGGAAACCGGAAGCCCCCATTCCCCAGCGGCGGCAGGTATCAGCGCATGGTAAGAACCACTGCTTTTACACCAGTAGCCGTTGTTGTAAGACCACTCGGCCATCTCCACAGGGTTAACCATATCGTCCGTCAGAGAGGACACCACGATTGCCATAGCGGTAGGGCCGCAGCCATAACCGCCAATATTGTCCGTACCATATGCTTTACCGGCATAGCGTTCATCCAGTTGATTGTAGTAAACAACAGGTGTGATCCCGTCGGTGAAAGTAACATCGCCCAGAGCGGTGATGCTGTTTCCGGTCCACGCTTCCAGATTTTGCAGCAGACCATCGCCCAAGAACAGGCTTAGGTTGGAAGCGTAATCAGATGCAAGCTCCTTTTGGTCATCGGTAAGCTGGAATACAACATCAGAAAAATAGGACTCACCGTTGTAACGGACAGTATAGACCATCCATGTTTCGGACACCGTTGTTTCTTCCCCAGTCTCCGGAACAGTCACGGTGCTCTCACGAATCTCTTGCTTGCTGGTGTAGGAATATAGATGCTGCTTGTTTTCCCGCAGGGTGGCGGCAAGGTCATTCAGAGAAATGCTTTCAAAATCCTTGTCTTTGGCCGCACAATACTGAGAGATAAACAGGTTGGCGTTATAAATGGGACCGCCGGAATAGGCATTTTTGACCTCCATATGGTCGGCTCCCGATGCCGCAAAGTCAGCTTCGATCCGGGCAAGTACATCATCCAGTGCCTCGCCCAAGATGCCGTTGAGGGTAAAGGTGATCTCGTTGGCGTTCTCAATAATCGCTGTTTCGCTATTCAAAATCGGAATTTCGGGGTCAGATGGCGAAAAAGCATTGGTCAGTCCGCCGAAAATAAGCCCGGGGAGCATGAGAACAAATAATACCGGCAGCATAAGCAGGGCAATGACTGCCACAATGATTTTTCCGATATGCTTCCGACCTGCCCACACTGCGCCTGCAACTGCACCGTAAGGACCGCCTGCGGCAGCGCCTTTGGCAGCGGAGGAAATAGCTTTTCCGGTTTTGATTGCGCCGCGGATGGTATGCGCTGCGGAGGCGCCGGTCTCCACAGCTTCGGAAAAACTGCTTTTTTGATCTTCTGGCATTTATATCTTGTCCTTTCTCCTCGGGGCTGGAGGCAGCTTTTTGACAATGGATTCGTTGAAGGCGATAGAACCGTCAGGAGCCATATAGGGCGATTTGTCAACAGCATCCACAGCGTACTGCTTATACCATGCTGTGCCATCCACGGCATGAACGGTGGTGTACTGGCCTTCCGGGGCAACATATTGGTCTGCGTGGTACATACCAAAGGAGATGCCTTCGGGATGTTCCGCAGTCACTTCTGTGCCGGTGATGCGGCCGCCGCCAATTTCGACATTTTGGAAGGTCGGAACATTTTCAGCTCCGGATTCCAGTGCCGCATATCCCATGTAAGAGTGCAGGGCTTCGGCGGCTTTTTCACCGGAAATGGAACCCATCTGGCTGATACTACCCGTGGCTACGCTGCCGATTACATTGTTGGCAAAATTGCCGCCCTTACTGACGGAAGAAGCGTACATATGGCCGCCGATCCCTCCGGCTGCAGCATCGCCTAAAAGACTGCCAAGACCAGAAGGCTTGGAGCCGGGAGTTGTGGTGGCTGTCTTGATGGCGCTGTTTGTGACTTTTCGGCTCACCACTCCAGCAAGACCGCCGCTGGCAAACCCTGCCCCAAAGCCGCCGCTGCCTTTACCACCGTTTGCGTTGACATTGGTGGAACTGCTGTTTCTCCCGCCGCCAAAGTGGTGACTGGAAAAGTTCTTGATGCCGCCGATGCCTCTGGCAGCAATCATAGCCTCAGCCAGCATGCTGCCGCCGGTATGTCCTACATTGACACCAAGACTGGAGAGGAAGGAATCGATTTTCTGGCCGACTTTGAGAAAGCCGATAGCACAGAGAAACCAGATAAACACATTGCCGGAAACGGCTTCTTTTCCCACAGCGTCTACCTGAGCCTGCACATCGCTTTCGGAGATAGCGGCAAAAGCCGGCTGGCAGAGCAGGCAGGAGAGAATTGCGACTGTAAAGGCCGCAAACAAAAATTTTTTGAGTTTCTTCAAGGATAAGACCTCCTTACAACGAAAGCGGGTTCGCAAGGAAGGACCCCACCATGCTTGTGAACAGGCGCAGGCACCAGGCGTTCATGACCAATAGGAAAATTTGACCGCCAAGCATCCGGCACCAGGATTTCCAGATGTTTGCTGTGGTCTGGCTGGCGCCCATAGAAAAAGCCACAGGAGCCGTGTAGACCAGTACACCGAGCAGCACATACCGTTCGGCTGCCTCGAACAGAAGTTTTAGGTAGTTCCAGGCCAGGATGAGAACCAAAATCAAGGTAATCAGCGCCACAGCCCCATTGGCACACACACCGATGATGACCAGCATCACGGAATTGAAATCTGCAAAGCTTAATGCAGGAAGGTCGGACTCCATGATCCAGTGGTAGGGGGTGCCGCCGATGGTAAGAACAATATTGACGATCTCATCTGAAAAGAGCGTCAGCAGGATAAAAATAACGGAACGGATACTCAGCTTTACCGGGTCTTCTGCTTCCACACCTGCGCCAAGACCGAAGTTTTTGAATAACTGCCAGACCCAGTTGAGCAGGATGATCCCGATTGCCAGAGCCACGAAAACAGAGTACATAGTCTCTGCTGCGGGAAAATAACGCAGAAATACAGCCATATCACAGCCCAGCGCACCCAAAACCGATGTGGTCACCAGATCAAGACCGGCCATTACCTGTTCTGCGATCCATTCCACTATGCCGTCTAAAATGCCCATAAATGCAAGCCTCCTTTCCGGCGAGCAGTCAGACGGTCAATCAGCCTGTCCATTGTCCGCCACTAAAGAGCGGCGTCACATACGCCATGATAAAGCCCAAGCCATTGAGGATAGCCCAGGTGATACAGATTCGTTTGAGCCAGGCGCGGCTTTCATCCACCGTCCGTCCGGAACGGGAGAAGTTCATGAGCAGCAAGGCTACCGAAGCAGTGACGATGGCGGCGATAGTGGAGATGGCAAGGATTTGGGTGTATACATCCTGCATGATCTCTTTGGCCTTGGTCCATACATCTGTTGCCGCATAAGCCGGCTGGCAGAACATCATGGACATCATCACACACAGGAAGGCGCTGTAAGCTACTTTGGGCAGCGAAAGCCTGCGCTTGGACTGGGTATCCGGCTCCTGAAGCTGCGGAGTTTGAGGGGTTTTCGTTTTCTTCAATTTGCGATCCTCCAATTCTGAATGATTTTTTGATGCTCAATAGGGAACAGAAAAACCCACACCTGTCAAAACAAATGTGGGCTTTCAAATGGCCGGGCGGCCATCTGGGCAGCAAAAAAGCACCCTGATGAAAGGTGCCGTTACTGTCCTGTTCGGTTTTGGGTGCAAGTTTGAGCATATTCAGTTTAACACATCGGTATTTACACTGAAAGAGCAGAACCATGCCAATTTTGTCCCCGAATTGTGCCAATTATTTGCCCGATTGTCCGGAAGGTGATTTTGTCTCTGGAAAGAACTGTTCCAGCATGTCTAAACTGTCCTTGGAGGTATAGCCCCAAAGGACGGAACTGAGGGCTTCAATAGCTTCCCGGCGTTTGCGGTAGTAGGTTCTGAAACTGATGTCACGAATATGCGGTCGTAGGGTCTCGATGATTTCCTCAACATTTTTGAGCTGCTGCGGCGAGAGGAAGGAGTAGTACAGCAGCCAGTAATATGCCTCACCGTTTTTGTGCTTGGTACGCAGCAATTCGATTGCGGAATCCAGCAGCTTGAGCATTTTGTGGCTGCGTTCAATGCATTTGGCATGATGCTCGATGTCGCTTCCGGCCAAATCAGCGCCAGCCAGATAGACTGAATCCAGAAAATCCTCAATGGAGGTACCATACTCAATCTCAAACTTGGTGCGGACATGCTGGACAGAAAGCTCCAGGCTCCACACAACATCTCGGTATTTTTTCAGCAGTTTCCAGGTATCATGGTACAGGGGATTATCAGCAACATCAGGTTCAACAAATTTTCTCATTTCAGGTTCCTCCTATTTTCGTGCTCCTCAGAGGGAGTGAGTGTAAGTTCAAAAGTGGCGATTGAAGTGTTTGTGCCGCAGAGGATGGTCAGACCAAAGTGGGCCGTGGATTTCCCTCGCGCACGCGGAATCAACTCTTCCCAGCAGTCGTCCGATAAGGGATATAACTTATAGCGGGAGAGCGGGCAAGAAAAGCAGGAAATCCCTTGCGTAGATAGGATGTCAGCCATCTTGCGGAGTATCGTTTCAATGTGCGATTTTGAAACGCTGGAAAGTGCATCCGAAACAATGACCTCATGCTCAGAGATGGAATGGCTCTCTTCGGTTTCAGCAGTTTCCGGAAGCTCCAGATGAATGTTTAAGGTCATGGCAACTTCCTCCTTGTCGATTAAAACATCGGAAATCTCAAACATGGTGGACAGGTAGTTCTGCAGGTAGATCACGCTTCCATGCCGGCCGGGAAACGACATGATAGAGATATACCCAAGACCGTCCAGCTTTTTCAGTATCCGGCATACGGTAGCGCGTGACAGCCCCCAGCGGCAGGAGAGTTCGGTATAACTGACCAACGGGTTTCCTGTACCATTGCGAAAATAGGCTACCGGACCGACCTCTGACCCCTGCACCTGCGTATCGTTGTAGACAGCGGATACCCACAGATCCAGAACGATGTCCATTTCAGAGCAGCGGGCAGAGCTGACCAGTTCCAGGGCAACAGAGACTGGCAGGAAGAAAAAACCGGTATCCTTTTGGCATGGGGCATTGTACTCCAGTGCGGAATTGTGGCGGGCCCAGTGGAGGATTTTATATTTGACTACATTGCCACGGCCCAGCAGTGTATAGGAAATCAAGTGCTGCTTCTGAAGGGTATCCAGCATGGACAGCGCCTGCCGATGAAAGCGGGTGCGGAACCAGCAAGACAGTTCCTTGACGGTGCAAACCCATTCGCCGGGCGAGACTGTATAACTGATCCCGTCAATACGGCGATATGAGGTGCGGAAGTTTGCATAGCTGCAAAGTACAGTAAAATGAAAAAGGCCGGAGCCTCCGTTTATGCGGATGCTCCGGTCGTTGATCAGTTTGTGGATGAACTCACGATAAATCCGGCATCGTGGGTAATCTACCACTTGTTTAATTTGAAGTTGGTATTCAGGCATGGCAGTCTCCTCTTTACTAATTATTAAAGGTAGGGAAATAAAAGTCATAAAATGTTTCAATAAAAACCGTTGACTTGGATGGGCTTGGAGGTTATCATATAATATGTATGCGTCTGCGATTAAACAAACAAGCCGTTCTTCATGTAGAGATTATGGTGGATACGGCATACTGGGATAGCATAGCAGAATGCTGCCATTCCTGTGCCAGTAATATGCCATAACAGACGCACTACAACTTTCTACAATTTTTCTACAACTTTTGAGGCGAAAAGGACGGCACAAGAGGACACAAGACGAATGAAAAAAGTTTCACGAATCGAGTATTGTGCGAGTTTTGAACCCTTACAGAGCGGCATGGGGCAGGATGGAGAGAGCAAAATTTTATTCCCGACAATGAAGACCCTGAATGATGTAAATAAGAAAAATGATGTAAAATCTAAGGCTACTGAAGAAGTGAAAGCAGAGCCTGAAAAGATTGATTTTTCTAAGGTAAAGATTGAGCCTTTGTTTGAGGAAATGGTAGACTTTGATACATTCAGCAAGTCAGATTTCCGTGCAGTAAAGGTTAAAGAGTGTGTTGCAGTACCGAAGTCAAAGAAACTGTTACAGTTCACTCTTGATGACGGAACAGGCACAGACAGAACCATTTTAAGCGGTATTCACGCTTATTACGAGCCGGAAGAACTGGTTGGAAAGACTCTTATCGCTATCACAAATCTTCCACCGAGAGCTATGATGGGCATTGACTCTTGCGGTATGCTCCTCAGTGCTATTCACGAAGAAGAAGGCGAAGAAAAGCTTCATCTTCTGATGGTTGATGACCACATTCCGGCAGGTGCAAAGCTCTATTAAGATGATGTAAAGATGTACCGTTTTACCAAATAAACGGAACGTACTTCATTTGATAAAAAACTGAAAAAACAGCGATTTACATCAAACTTACATCATTTGATGCAGAAATCGGTGCAAGCAAGAAAAAATCGCATAATAAGCAGAATGAATGGGCAGTCCTTAATGGGATTGCCCATTTTTAGAAGAGAGAGAAATGTAAATCACCGATTAGGTTTTCATTGCAGTGGTTATGGAGAACAGTTATAATGGGGATAAAAGAAAACGACAAATTTGAAGTTATGGAGGAATGATAGTGAGTTATATTACAATGGAAATATGGACTGGAATATGGATATTAGTGAGATTATTTCCAATGGCACTTATTATTTTTGCAGGTGTTATGATTATCGAAGTGGGTATTGAATTTATCCAGAAGAAGAAAATTGAAGTTAAGATTTTAAATTGGTTATGTCAATTCTTATGGATTCTAATAGTTGTATCAATATTAAAAATTACAGGAATTATTGGTGGTAGTTTTGGAATATCCTCACCACTTGATAGTTATATTAGTTTTAAATTATTTGAGGATGGATTTAATGCGGCAACTATTTTGAATATATGTCTATTCATTCCATATGGATTTTTGCCAGTATTTATTTTTAAGAATATCCACAAGCATTGGTGGAATGGCGTTATACTTGGAGCAGTATTTTCGATTGGTATAGAATTTTTGCAAACATTTATTGGAAGGTTTGCACAGTTAGATGATGTGATTATGAATACTTGTGGGACTCTCGTTGGATTTTTGATAGGATGCTTGTTACTTCGTATAACCACAAGGAAAAAATAAATTTCAGTCTGTAGGGATGAAAATTTGAATTCGTAGGAGGTATCGAAAAATGAATAGGAAAACTTTATTCTGTTTTCTGACAGCTTTGATAATGATTTTTGTTCTTGCCGGCTGTAGTGGAAAGAATAGTGGTGGGAATATTGACAATGTTCAAATTCCTGATTGGAAACCATCGGAAATATATTCAGACAGTGATATTGAGGCGGCTTTCCAAACAGTAAAAGACTATTTCGGCAACGAATTTGACGGCTGCACACTGACAAAACTGTCCTATCCCGGAGATACATACGCCGATGAATTTGATGAATGGGCTGAACAATATGACGCGGATGAAGCAATCGTAATATTATCATCTTTCGATGTAGACTCATCAGGCGGGGATGGTTCGCTTAATCCGGATTCAACATATGATGATTGGAAATGGATTCTAATTAGGAATGACAGTGGGAATTGGGAACATGTTGACCACGGGTATTAAAGCGACAAATTTCAGTTTGATTAACTCCCTTTGAGAGAGGAATACCCTTTCTCAAAGGGCTTTTTTAATTTATCCGCATATTCGCAAACTTGGGGCAAGTACCTTTTCTTCATATAATAAAGCCAAAGGAAGGAGAGGATTTGATATGAGTAACAGCTTAGCGGCAGTACATCCGGAATTGGTTGCCGAGTGGTCGGAAAAGAATTTGCCACTGACACCGGACAGCATAACTTTCGGCTCGAATAAAAAGGTATGGTGGAAAGGTGCTTGCGGTCACGAATGGCAGACAAGCGTTAAGGCTCGTTCCAATGGAGAAAAATGCCCGATATGTTCCGGTGCAAGAGTGATTGCAGGCATTAACGATTTGGCGACATTAGAGCCGCTACTGGAAAAGCAGTGGTCGAAAAAGAATAAGATAAAACCGACAGAGGTTTCTATTGGTTCTCATAAGAAAGTGATTTGGAGATGTGAGAAAGGACACGAGTGGGAAGTTGCCGTTAAGAGCAGAACAATAAATAAAACAGGTTGCCCGTATTGCTCCCATAATAAAGTGTTGGCAGGATTTAATGACCTTGCAACACTTCTGCCGGATATAGCAGCCGAGTGGTCGGACAGAAATTATCCGTTACTTCCAACTCAGGTTACGGTCTTTGCCAATCGTAAGGCTTGGTGGAAGTGTAAGGATTGCGGCAGAGAGTGGAACACCCTTATTTCTACCCGTTCCGGTGGGAGCAAATGCCCGTATTGCAGTGGGTACATATTCCTGAAAGGGTTTAACGATTTGCAGACAACACACCCTGAAATTGCGTCTGAGTGGTCGGAGAAGAACTTGTCATTGAAGGGTTTGCAAGGATATACAAGAGTTAGCTTAGCAATCAAAAAAATTCCCGACAATGAAGTCGTTAGATAAATAAATCCAGTGTTTATGCGGGTTTGAGGCATTTGAGTACGTCAAAGGACGCATTAAAAGACGCATTTTGACATAGTCATTTACATCAGTATGAAAGAGTACACAATCTGAAAAGAAAAAGATTCAATCAAATATGAACTACTAAGAGGACATTTTCTAAAGAAATTTAGAAGATGTCCTCTTTTTTGCGTTATGGAGAAAATACGTCATTTGTTATGAAGTCAAAGTGAAAGGAGCACAGTAATGAATGAATCAAAGAAGAAAGATAGATATGAGGATGCAAAAAAGTTTGTAAGATATTCAGATGGTGCAAAAATGTACAGTATGGGAATGACAAAATTTCAAGAAGTGGCTAAGGATGCCAAGGCTTGTTATAAAATTGGTCAGCTTGTACTTGTTAATACAGAAATATTGGATAAGTATCTTGAAACTTTTCATATTACAGATTCTGAGTTTTATAAGTAGGTGATGTTATGGTAAATACATTGAGTGGTTCAGTTTGTGCCTATAGAAAAGAAACTGTAAAACCAAGATTTATTCGTATTGATGAGGTAATGGCTTTATTAGATGTAACACAAGATGAGGCAATGGATATAGCGTTGCAAGTTATGGGATGCAGGAGAAAAGGGACTTACATTATCTGCTTTTGAATGGGAGAAGGATAGAAAAACGCTGATATATGGGCAGGTAGACTATATGTATGGAGAAGCACTTTATAAGCCTGAAATGAAAGAAGGAAATCCTATAAGGTTATATAGTTTGGATGAAATCACGGAGATATTCGGTAAATTAGGACTTCGTATTTGTAACAGCTTTGCTGACTTCAGTGGAAAGCCGAGTTCTGATAATGATATTCAATTGATGGTTTATTCCATACGGGAATAAATCTTCATCAAATCTTTATTTTTCCCTGATAGATTATATTTCAGTAAGAAATGAAATATAGAAGGAAGGATAGTAAAGATGGAAATGATGTTACAGACACAAAATCTATGTAAATATTTTAGAAAACAGAAAGCGGTAAATAATGTTTCACTTAATATCGAAAAGGGACAGATTTATGGACTGCTTGGACCGAATGGTGCGGGAAAATCTACCACATTGAAAATGTTGACTGGTATGATGAAACCAACTGCAGGAAAGATTTACTTTGATGGAAAACTTTTGGATAGGAAAGATTTATCAAAAATAGGAGCGTTAATTGAAAATCCGCCTATTTATGAAAATCTTTCCGCCAGAGAGAATTTGAAGGTAAGACAATTATTGCTTGGTACAGATGAAAACAGAATTGATGAGGTCTTGCAGATTGTATCACTTACAAACACCGGAAAGAAGAAAGCAGGACAGTTTTCTTTGGGGATGAAGCAAAGACTAGGCATTGCAATGGCATTGCTTGGAGAACCGGAACTTTTGATATTGGATGAACCTACGAATGGATTAGATCCAATAGGCATCGAGGAATTACGAGAGCTGATCCGGTCTTTTCCGGAACAGGGAATCACTGTAATTCTCTCCAGTCATATTCTCTCAGAGGTACAGTTACTTGCAGATAAAGTCGGGATTATTTCAGGTGGAATCTTAGGATACGAAGGAGCATTAAAGCAGGGAGATAATCTTGAAGATTTGTTTATGAATGTGGTAAGAAAAAACCAGAAAGCAGGTGAAATCCATGGTTAATATTATAAAAGCAGAACATCAAAAAGCCAAAAGAACCATGCGAAAAAAGTTTATCTGGGGATTTCCTCTTCTTACATTTGCCATGGCATTTATATTTACTCTTGGGATGACAAATGCTTATGCAGAAAGTGTTTGGAACTGGTGGTATACACTTTTGCTGCCGGGGATGATTGCTCTATTTTGTTATCTTTCTGTGGCGCAGGAGAAAAAGATAAAATACTATCATTTAATGACTATTCCCACAGACAGAAGAAAATTGTTGCTGGGGAAAATTATTTATATTGGGTACATGATTTTGTTTTCTAATGTGATTGTGTTTGCAGGAGCAACGCTTGGGGGCTTTCTTCTAACGACACATGTTCCAGTTGGAGGAGCGTTGATTGCAGTATTGTTTCTGACGGTTTCTGAGTTATGGGAGATTCCGGTAGCTTTATTTTTAAGTGAACGATTTGGAATGATTGTAAACCTGTTCGTCTGCCTGTTTATTACCGTCAGTGGTGTGGTAATATCACAAACCAGAATCTGGTATGTACTTGTTTCTGCAATCCCTATGCGAATGATGTGCCCGTTGCTTCATGTTTTACCAAATGGACTTGCCGCAGAAGCAGGGAATCCTCTTTTGGATATGGGAGTCATTGTTCCGGGAATGTGTCTCTCAATCATCTGGTTTGTTTTTGTAACGGTTCTGTTTTTGAAATGGTTTGAGAGAAGAGAGGTGAAATAAGATGATTGGAAGATCTCTTAATGCAGACTTGCGAAAGATGAAAGGAACATCTGTGATTCTGGCACACTTACTGATTCCGATTATAACCAGCGTTATATTTTTAATATATTACTTTTTTTCACCATGGAATGAAAATATGAAAGTGATTGCATTTTATCAGGCAATAGGAGCAGGACTTCCGGTACTTATTGGAATTTTTACAGCAAGTGTGATGGAACAGGAACAAAATGCAGGTGATTTTCAAAATCTGTTGTCTTTACCGGATAAACCTGCAGCATTTTTATCGAAACTGTTGATGCTACTGGTTTTGTGTCTGTGCTCTATCCTATTGACAGCAATCATATTCGGAATTGGATTTGGAAGAATCGCATCAAGCGATATCGAAATCATGAAAGGATGTATATTTGCAGCATTGCTGCTGTGGGGAAGCAGTGTTCCACTTTATCTGTGGCAGCTGATTCTGGCTTTTCAGTTTGGAAAAGGGGTATCCATTGGAGCAGGGATTATATCAGGACTAATTAGTGCATTGATGCTTACCGGACTTGGAGATTATGTGTGGAAATATGTATTTGTCTGCTGGACGGGTAGAGTACCATATACTTATCTGCAATCTGTATTGGGAGAAACTAGTGTAGGTGAATGGTTGTCATTCATACCAGGTTGCTTAATATTTACAGGGATTAGTATGGTATACTATTTTTGGTGGGTAAACCACTGGGAAGGAAACAGAATATCGGAATAGAATCGAGGGAAACTATGGCAAAAATACTGGCAGTTGATGATGAACCGGCAATTTTGGAAATGATAGAAAGCATTTTGAATAAGGATGGACATCTGGTTACCAAAGTAAGCAATCCACTAAAAATTAATATGGAAGAATTATATCGTTATGACCTGATTTTACTGGACATTATGATGCCTGGAATTGATGGCTTCGAATTATGCAAAAGAATCAGGATACTTGTGGATTGTCCGATTTTGTTTCTTACGGCAAAAACGGAGGAAAACAGTCTGGTAAACGGACTTTCTTTAGGAGCAGATGATTATATTTCAAAGCCATTTGGAGTGATGGAACTTCGGGCAAGGATCAATGCACATCTTAGAAGAGAGCACAGGGAACATTCTGTCCGGATGGTTTTAGGGAGAGTCTGCATTCAGATGTCTCAAAAGAAACTATTGGTTGATGATAAAGAACTTCCGTTTACGAAAGCAGAGTACGAAATCTGTGAATTTCTGGCTAAAAACAGAGGACAGGTTTTCTCGAAGGAACAGATTTTAGAAGAGGTCTTTGGTTTTGACAGTGAGAGTAATGACAGTACCATTATCACGCATATCAAAAATATAAGAGCAAAATTTGCGGATTATGATTATACACCGATAAAAACAGTCTGGGGGATTGGATATAAATGGGAAGAGTAAAGAGAAGCAATGCACTCAGCTGGATTTTTATGAGATATGTACTGGTCATGCTTGGATCATTAGTAGGTTTGGTGATTGTTGCTTGGCTGCTGCTGTCCATTTTGATTAGTGTGGGCTGTATCTATCCGGCGAATTATGCAGAGCAAAAGATTAATGAAGCATATGATACGATTTTACGTGCGGATAAAGTAACTGCTGAGATGATTCCTGCACTTTGTGATTATGTAATCTTTTCAGAGAATGGAGAGAAAATAGGTGGAGATCTGTCAGAACAATACGAACAGATAGCATGGAATGTTGCAAAGTACGGAAACGCATCCGGGAAATATTTTTATAAAGTAATTGTAAGGGAAAATGAATATGTTGTATTGCAATATCGCCTGACACCTCAATATCATTCAGCTTTTTTGAGGGAGCATTTTATAGGACCACAGAATGTGATGAGTATTATGTCAGTGATTGGAGCGGTAGCGATTATCATCATTCCGTCCATACGTTTTGGAAAAAGAATCAAAAAGCAGATGCAGCCTGTATTAGACGCAATCAGACAAATAAAGGATCAAAATCTGGAATATGAGACATCCTGTTCCGGTATCAAAGAGTTTGATGACTGTTTATCGGCAATCGATGATATGCGAGATGCATTGCGAGAATCTTTAGAAAAGCAGTGGAAAACAGAGCAGGAAAAGAAACAACAGATGTCTGCTTTGGCACATGATATTAAAACACCTCTTACGATTGTACGGGGAAATGCAGAACTACTTTCAGAGACTGAACTGACCACAGAACAGAAGAAAAATATCACTTATGTTTTGAACGGCACAACACAGATACAAAGTTATGTAAAACAGTTGATAGATGTCACAAAATCATGGAATTGCAGTGATGTTACCTATACAACGGTAAGGTTAGAAGATTTTTTCGCAGATATAAAGGAACAGGCACTCGGACTGGTAGAAATCTATCACCAGAAGATAGATTGGAAGGCGGAACAAAGTGATAAAAAGGTAACGATTGCTTATGATCCAATGTTTCGAGCCGTAATGAATGTGATTCAGAATGCAGTGGAGCATACAAAAGAAAATGAAATCATTTATATTGACGCAAAGGAGCAGGATGGCCGGCTGACATTCATTGTGGAGGATAGCGGATCAGGATTTACAAAAGAAGCATTATTGCATGGCACAGAGCAGTTTTTTATGGATGACACAAGTAGAAATGGCGAAGCCCATTATGGGATGGGACTATTTTTTGCAAAAACTGTGGCTGAAAAATATGGTGGAGGTATTAAACTTTCAAATTCTGAAAATACAGGTGGGGCGAGGGTAGAAATATTTTTCCTGAGTAGTCAAGAAACAAGCTAAATAGACCGCAATTAAGCTATTTCTCATAAGAAACTTTTTGAACTTGCCAGTGATGCAGGTGCGATTTACAGAATAGATGGAACCGTATTGATTAAGACAAAGCAATATCCTGTAATCAGAAACAAATAAGTATTATGCATTGTGAATCGTATTTTTATATGATATGCTGTTTTGTAAATGAGTGGGATAAACCGAAATGTGGTGAACAGGTGAAACTTTGAATTTCAGGAGGTATGCCTATGAAAAGGGTATTGGCATTATTTTTGGTATTGATTTGTATGTTGTCAATAGTTGCTTGTGATAAAGCAACTAGCAGTGAAGAACCTGTAATAGATGGTGGGGGTTCAGATGTGTCTGAGATTGATATAAATGTTTCTGGTGAAACAGAGCAGACACAGCAGGCGATTGCTGAAAGTATAAGTGGAACAATTACTCGTATAGATGAAGATAAAATTTATGATTTGACCGAAGAAGAAGTAAAAATAATCGCAGACATTATTGAAAAGGGCACTTGGAATACAGAAGGGACTGCCGAATGTGCCAATGATTGCAAACTTATAATTGATGAAAGAACATATTATTATCATTCGGAATGTGGAACATTCAATGACAAAGAGAACAATCAGAACTTACCTGTAACGGCTGAAGAGAAAGAAAGTATAAATGTAATATTAGCTCAATATGTAACACTTGGTTTAGAGTAATTCATGCGATTATCTTTAAGGCTGTTTTGCTTAGAAACAGAACTAAAAATTTCAGTTTGTAGAACTGGAGAAATCAGGATTTATAGGAGGTGAATCTGCATGAAATGTCCATATTGTGGTGATGAAATGATTAGAGGATACCTAATGAGTTCACGAGACATTACTTTTGCAGTTGATAATCTGACAAAAGTTTTTCGTATTAAAAAATCGGACGATCTGGAATTGAGTAAAGGTTCAGGAGGAATCCCTCATTGTGAAGCTTATCGTTGTAGTAGTTGTAAGAAGATTTTGATTGATTATGCAAATAGATAAATCGATATATGCTCAAGGGGGGTGGATTACATGAAAAAAATTATACCTTGGATGTTAGCGACAGCAGTAATTATGTTGGTGTTTCCATGGCTTGCGGTTACATTCATAAAAGGTGATGGCGGCATGGCAGTTTGTTTCATTCTGTTTTTTGCAGTGAATCCTATTTATGCAATTTGTTCCGGAGCATACGCTGGCAAGGACATAAAAATATTTTGGCCACTACCAATTATTACAGCACTATTCTTTTTGCTTGGGACATGGCTGTTCTTTAGTATTGGAGAAAAAGCATTTATTTTATATGCGTTTGGATATTTGCTCTTAGGAATTGTAGCAGAGTTAATTTCCATGTTTGTAAAGAAAAAGATTTTAAGAG
>QUJQ01000004.1 GCA_003480725.1 Clostridiaceae bacterium AM27-36LB | reverse complement strand
CGCACGGTGGTGTGAGAGGTCGGCTAATCAACTAATGGTTAGCCTCCTACTCGATTATGTCTGATTGCCGGTACAGGAAATTTACATGGATAAAATTAATTCTGTTGAGGTAAAATTGAGGTTGACTTTGTATTGTATAGACATAAGATGAAAACAGGAATTGATATCTGTTCTGATAAAGGAGGAAGAAGATCGTGTTTCAAATATTAATTGTAGAAGATGATAAAGAATTAAGCCAGCTATTCCAAAAAGTGCTTGAGAAGAATGGATATCAGGTCAAAAGTGCATCGGATGGAGCACTGGCATTAGAAATATTGGATAAAGAGTATATTGATCTGATCATTTCCGATATTATGATGCCGGTTATGGATGGTTATGAACTGGTGTCGGAACTCCGTTCAGCAGGATATCAGATACCGGTACTTATGATCACTGCGAAAGGTTCCTTTGATGATATGCGCCAGGGATTTCTTTCGGGAAGTGACGATTATATGGTAAAACCGGTAAATGTGAATGAAATGGTTTTAAGAGTCGGAGCACTGCTTCGCCGTGCACAGATATTGAATGAACACAAAATTGTGATCGGTTCAACAGAGTTTGATTATGATGCAATGACGGTTACAACTGATAAGGAAAGTCTTGTTTTGCCTAAAAAAGAATTCCTGCTTTTATATAAGCTTGCAGCTTCGCCAGGCAGAATATTTACAAAACAACAGTTGATGGATGAAGTATGGGGATACGAGACGGAGGCAGACCCACATACGATAGAGGTACATATAGGAAGAATCAGGGAGCGTTTGAAAGATAACCCTGATTTTGAAATCGTAACAATGCGTGGAATTGGATACAAGGTGGTGAAAAAATAATGGAACAAAAGAAAGAAAAAGGATTGCGGATCCGATCCTGTCTGACTGGTGCAATCTGGCTGGCACTTGTATTTTCAACAGTCATATCTGCGTTATTATTTGCTTTTTTGAATCATTTTTTTAATCTGCCTGGTAGCATACCTGCGCTTGGCTGGCTTTTGATTTTTAATACATTGATTGCAGGGCTGATTACTTCTTTTATCAATGCAAGGTTGCTGGAACCAATTACCAGACTCAGTAAAGCAATGAAGGAAGTTTCGCAGGGAGATTTTGAACAGCACTTGGAAACGAACAGCCGTATCGCAGAAGTTGGAGAATCTTACCAGAGTTTTAATGTGATGACAAAAGAGCTTCGTGCAACAGAAGTACTGCAGATGGATTTTGTCTCCAATGTTTCTCATGAGTTTAAGACCCCGATCAATGCCATTGAAGGGTATACAATGCTTCTTCAGGGAGAAGAACTGTCTCAGGAGCAAGAGGAATATGTAGAAAAAATCCTGTTTAATACCCAAAGGCTTTCCGGATTGGTTGGAAATATTTTGCTGTTATCCAAGTTAGAGAATCAGAACATACCAATGAAAAAAACAGAATATCGTTTGGATGAACAGATCCGTCAGGCATTTCTTTCCCTGGAGACAAAATGGACAGAAAAAGAAATTGGTTTCCAGGTAGAGCTGGAGGAAGTTAAATATACTGGGAATGAAGGACTTTTTATGCATATATGGATGAATCTTTTAGATAATGCGATTAAGTTCAGTCCTGCAAAGGGGACAATTATGATGTTTCTGAAGCAGGAAAAGGATTCTGTAATGTTTATTCTGGAAGATGAAGGACCGGGAATAGAGGATGATGTGAAAACCAGAATATTTGATAAATTTTATCAGGCAGACGGTTCTCACAAAGCAGAAGGAAATGGTCTCGGCCTTGCACTTGTGAAACGGATCGTAGATAGTGCTGGCGGGACAATCAAGGCAGAAAACCGGGAATATGGTGGATGCAGATTTGTTGTAGAGCTTCCAATACAGAAAGATGAGGCCATATAAGTTTAAGAAAAACAGATAGAGGAGGAATTACATGACATTTTATCAGGAATTGCAGTTAAATCAGGCAGGTTCTAAAAATCTGTTGAAAAAGAGTGAAACAGTGAAAGAAAAATCATATCATATACTGGTATATTTGGTAAAGATAGCTGTTACAATGGCATTTTGTTTTTTATTTGTTACTATTTTCAGTATCTTATTTGGAAATGAGAATAGTATTGTGGGTGTAGTAGTTTTATTATGCCTTATGGTATTTCGGAATGCGGATCTGGGGATCCACACCGGACAATCTACGATGCTTTTGGCTTTGTTCTTTGTAATTATGACTGTATGTCCGCATTTAGCAAACCAGATTTCACCGGTACTTGGAATGCTGTTAAACATTGCTGCACTGGCAGTGCTGATTCTGTTCGGATGTCATAACCCATTCATGTTTAACCAATCCACATTGGTTCTTGGTTATCTGTTATTGTATGGATATGATGTAACAGGAAAAAGTTATCAGATGCGATTAACCGGAATGGCATTAGGTGCAGCACTTACCTGCTTCGTATTTTATCGAAATCATAAAAACAGAACGTATAAAAGAAATTTGAATGATTTGGTACAGGAATTTGATATATCTTCTTCCAGAACAAAGTGGCAGTTATGTCAGATCATATGCGTACCGGCAGTACTCTGCATTGCGGAACTTTGCAATATGCCACGGGCAATGTGGGCTGGAATTGCGGCAATGTCAGCAATCTTACCATTTATGGAGGACATGCAATACAGAGTCCGCAAAAGGATTGTCGGAAATATTGCAGGTGTAATATGCTTTACAGTACTATATTTTCTGCTTCCGTCATCCATCTATACATACATAGGAATCCTTGGCGGAATTGGTGTAGGACTTTCTGCAAAATATGGCTGGCAGGCAGTATTTAACACATTTGGTGCTTTGGCCATTGCTACAGAGAGTTATGGACTAAAAGGAGCAGTTGGTCTTAGAGTGATTCAGAATGTTTTTGGCGTTGTATTTGCATTAATATTTTGTTCTATGTTTTATTGGCTTATGTCGAAAAAAAAGGAAACAGTGGTAACCGTGGCTGCAAAATAACGTGGGTTAGAAAGAAAAAAGGTTAATCCGGAGATGGCAGCTTTGCTGACGAGTCTGGCAAAGAGTATAAAGATGTAAGGGAAAATGTAAGATCTGTTGGCTTTGGGAAGAATCCTAAGGGTGACAGATCTTTTTTTATGTTATATGAATTTTTGAAAGACAATTATAAGGAAGCAGAGCCTATATTCTTTTCTGATATAGTGATTAAGGGAATTACAAAATCTGTAGTAAATCAGCAGCTAAAAAAGCTGTGCGATGAGGGAAAACTACAAAAATATGAGAATGGCATTTATTATTTGCCTAAGAAATCACGACTAAAAACAAATGTGGGCGTAAATGCAGATACGGTTGCCAGATACAAATATGTTTCCAGAGGTGGAAAAGTAGATGGTTTCTATTTGGGTAATACATTTGCTAATCAGCTGGGAATTTCAACGCAGGTTCCCAATAAAGTTGAGATTGTTAGCAATAACATGGCGGCAAAAGTACGAGAAGTTCCAATTGAGACGAGATTTGTCAAGGGTATTCTCTTCTCGAAAATACAATTTCAAAATCATTATATGAATGAGTCAGTCCTCTTCCGGGTCTGACTCTTTTTTCTTAAAGACTTATACAGTCTTAGTTTCGATTGCAGGACCCTTATCCCCACTTAATACTTTAAGCGGTATTATGGCCTTGCAAGAAAGAAATGAGGTGAACAATTATGAGCATTACAAATACGGCGAGAAGATTTGAACAGAGATTTGACGCAAAAGCGGAGCGCTTTATTTGGCATCATCCGCTACTTGGCTTCATCTCCATCTTTGTTGGAATGCCCTTACTGGTTTTGGCGTGTGTCTGTATCAGTACGATCGTTATCGCCTTTCCTATGGCATGGCTTTTGGGTTGGTTGTAATCTTTATTTCATCTTTAAACGCACAAAAGATTACTAATGCCATTTTTAGAGGAAAGATTTTATGATATTGGGGACAGCAAAAAAGGAGGATGAATCTTATGCAAATGCTAATTGCACTCATAGGTGTATGTGCGGCAGCAATGCTGCTGTGGTATGTCTATATTTTAATGAAGGGAGATGATCAGGCATGAGTACCATGATTCAGTATGTTTTATACCTTGCCATTCTGGTTGTTTTGGCAATTCCGCTGGGCGCATACATAAAAAACGTCATGAGCGGCGAGAAAACTTTTTTGTCCAAAGTTCTGACACCGTGCGAAAACCTGATTTACAAGGTTATGCGTGTAGACAGAGAAGAACAGATGACATGGAAAAAATATGCGGTAAGTGTAATGATTTTTTCTGGTATCGGGCTTGTTTTTCTGTTCCTGCTTCAACTTCTGCAGGGAGTTCTTCCCGGAAACTCGCAGAATCTTTCCGGTGTGAAATGGGATTTGGCATTTAACACTTCTGCAAGTTTCATTACCAATACAAACTGGCAGGCATATTCCGGTGAATCCACATTGAGTTATCTCACTCAGGCTTTAGGTCTGACTGTTCAAAACTTTGTTTCCGCAGCTACAGGTATCGCCGTTCTATTTGCATTGATCCGTGGCTTTATCAAGGTGAAATCCTCCGGGTTGGGAAGCTTTTGGGTGGACTTGACCCGCATTGTGGTTCACATCCTGCTCCCGCTGAATCTGGTCATTTCTCTGTTGCTGGTAGGCGGCGGCGTGATTCAGAACCTGAAAAGTGCAGAAACAGTATCCCTTGTAGAGCCGATTGCCGTCAGTGCAGAAGGCGAAATCCTTGAGGATGCGGTAATTGACTTAGACACCGAAACCGTCACTGTAGATGGCGAAATCGTTTCGAATGCACAGATCGTCACCGAGCAGTTCGTACCGATGGGTCCTGCGGCCAGCCAGGTCGCAATCAAACAGACCGGCACCAACGGCGGCGGTTATATGGGCGTCAACTCCGCACATCCTTTGGAAAATCCCAATGCCTTTACCAATCTGATCGAAATGATTTCCATTCTGCTGATTCCGGCGGCACTGTGTTTCACATTCGGTTCTGCGGTAAAGAACAAGAAGCAGGGTATTGCAATCTTTATGGCAATGTTTCTCTGCCTGGTTGTTGCCTTGGGCTGCATCGCCGTCACTGAACAGGCTGGCACATCCCAGCTTGCACAAAACGGCGCAGTCAATATGTCAATGGCAGAACAGGCGGGCGGCAATATGGAGGGTAAGGAGACTCGCTTCGGCATTGCAGCGTCCTCTACCTGGGCAGCCTTCACCACAGCAGCTTCTAACGGCTCTGTAAATTCCATGCATGACAGCTACACGCCGCTTGCCGGTATGGTGACTATGCTGCTGATGCAGCTCGGCGAGGTTATTTTCGGCGGCGTGGGCTGCGGCCTTTACGGTATGCTTGCTTTTGCTATTCTGGCAGTGTTTATTGCTGGCCTGATGGTAGGCCGCACTCCGGAATTCCTTGGCAAGAAAATTGAGCCTTATGAGATGAAATGGTCGGTACTGGTTTGCCTTGCAACACTCATCGCAATTCTGGTCGGCAGCGGCCTTGCCGCTGTAGTACCCTCTGTCATGGATAGCCTGAATAACGGCGGTGCCCACGGTTTCTCTGAAATGCTGTATGCCTACTCATCCTGTGGCGGCAATAACGGCTCTGCCTTTGCCGGTTTCAATGCGAATACCGTATTTCTGAATGTAAGCTTGGGGCTGATGATGCTCTTTGCCCGGTTCCTGCCCATCATCGGCACACTTGCAATCGCAGGCAGGCTGGCTGGGAAAAAGAAAATTGCCACGACTGCGGGCACCTTGTCTACCACAAATGGAATGTTTGTTTTCCTGCTGATTGTTGTGGTATTGCTGATCGGTGCGCTGAGCTTCTTCCCGGCGCTTGCCCTTGGTCCGCTTGCTGAGTTCTTTGGCAGCATTGCGTAAAGGAGGTTTACAGATATGAGTACAAAACAGAAAAGTGCTTTTGCCGACCGGAAAATGCTCGGCAGGGCAATGAAAGATTCTTTTGTGAAATTAAGTCCGAAAACACAGGCAAAAAACCCGGTCATGTTTCTGGTTTTTGTGTCTGCGATCTTGACCAGTATCCTTTGGGTGGTATCCCTGTTCGGGTTAAAAGACGCTCCAAGTGGATATACACTGGCGATTGCCATTATCCTTTGGTTTACCGTGCTATTTGCCAACTTTGCCGAGGCCATTGCAGAAGGCCGTGGCAAAGCACAGGCAGATTCTCTCCGGGCATCCCGAAAAGATGTGGACGCACATAAAATTCCCTCCGTATCGCAGAAGGACAGTGTGACTGTGGTTCCATCCGCCCTGCTGAAAAAGGGGGAACTGGTGATTGTCAAAGCCGGAGAGCAGATTCCGGCAGACGGTGAAGTCATAGAAGGTGCGGCATCTGTGGATGAAAGCGCCATAACCGGCGAATCCGCTCCTGTAATTCGTGAGGCAGGCGGCGACCGCAGCGCTGTAACCGGCGGCACCACTGTACTGTCGGACTGGATTGTTGTCAGAGTGACCAACGAAGCCGGAGAAAGCTTTCTGGACAAGATGATTGCGATGGTAGAAGGTGCTGCCCGAAAGAAGACGCCCAACGAAATTGCTTTGCAGATTTTTCTGGTAGCCTTGTCCATTATCTTTATCTTGGTGACAGTCTCCCTCTACACTTATTCCATTTTTTCTGCAAAGCTGGCGGGAATTGAGAATCCCACCTCTGTAACAACTTTGGTAGCGCTGCTGGTATGCCTTGCTCCTACTACCATTGGTGCCTTGCTTTCCGCCATCGGTATTGCCGGTATGTCCCGACTGAACCAGGCAAATGTTCTGGCCATGAGTGGTCGTGCCATTGAAGCCGCCGGTGATGTAGACATTCTGATGCTTGACAAAACCGGAACAATCACCCTGGGCAATCGACAGGCATCGGAGTTCATTCCGGTAGATGGTGTTGATATTCAGGAACTGGCGGACGCCGCTCAGCTTTCTTCTCTGGCCGATGAAACCCCCGAGGGCAGAAGCGTTGTTGTGCTGGCAAAGGAGCAGTTTGAAATTCGTGGCAGAAGCCTTCAGGACAAGAATATGCACTTTGTCCCATTTACTGCCGTGACTCGTATGAGCGGCGTCGACTTTGACGGCAACGAAATCCGAAAAGGCGCAGCAGATGCCATGCAGAGTTATGTGACCCATGCAGGCGGAATGTATTCTCCAGACTGTGATCGAGTTGTCAAGTCTATTGCGTCCAAGGGCGGCACACCTCTGGTTGTGGCTAAGAACCACAAGATTCTCGGCGTTATCTATTTGAAGGATATTATCAAGCAGGGTGTGAAGGAGAAATTCTCAGATCTGCGGAAAATGGGCATCAAGACCATTATGATCACCGGCGACAATCCGATTACTGCTGCGGCCATTGCTGCCGAGGCCGGTGTGGATGACTTCCTTGCGGAAGCAACGCCGGAAGGAAAGCTGGCAATGATTCGTGATTTTCAGGCCAAGGGTCATTTGGTCGCCATGACAGGCGACGGCACCAACGACGCTCCGGCTTTGGCACAAGCAGATGTTGCAGTTGCCATGAACAGCGGCACACAAGCAGCAAAAGAAGCAGGCAACATGGTGGATTTGGACTCTTCGCCCACAAAACTGATCGATATTGTTCGCATCGGCAAACAGCTTTTGATGACACGAGGCAGCCTGACTACCTTCTCCATTGCCAACGATGTGGCAAAATACTTTGCCATTATTCCGGCGCTGTTTATGGGACTTTATCCGGGACTGTCTGCTCTGAATATTATGGGGCTACATTCCCCGCAAAGCGCTGTCCTCTCTGCGATTATTTATAATGCACTCATCATTATTGCGCTCATTCCGTTGGCGCTAAAAGGTGTGAAATATCGTGAAGTTGCTGCTGGAAAGCTGCTGTCACGGAACCTGCTGGTTTATGGTCTGGGCGGTCTGGCGGCTCCCTTTATCTTTGTGAAACTGATTGATGTTCTGCTGGTGTTTACCGGCCTGGTATAAGGAGGGGATATATCATGAAAACAATAAAAAGTGTATTACCAAAGGCAGGTATGATCTTTTTAATCTTTACTCTGCTGTGCGGCGTGATCTATACGGGTGTTGTCACAGGAATTGCTCAGCTTATTTTCTCGGATAATGCCAATGGAAGTATCATTGAAGTAGATGGGAAAAAATACGGCTGTGAGTTGCTGGGGCAGCAATATACGGATGAGTCCCATATGTGGGGGCGCATTATGAATATCGATGTTTCTACCTATACAGATGAAAACGGAAAGGCGCTGATGTATGCTACCCCATCTAACATCTCTCCGGCAAGCGAGGAGTATGCACAGCTCGTGGCAGAGCGGGTGGAAAAGCTCCGGGCTGCCGACCCGGATATGGATGAAACAGCTGTTCCGGTGGATCTTGTTACTTGTTCCGGCAGTGGGCTTGATCCCCATATTTCCCCGGCAGCAGCGGAATATCAGGTAGCACGCATTGCAAAGGCAAATGATATGACCGAAGATGAAGTGCGTGAGATCATCCAAAACTGCACCGACGGACGATTCCTTGGCATCTTTGGTGAAGAGACCGTCAATGTGCTGGAAGTCAATCTGATGCTGGACGGTATTCTGGAGGGGTGAAATGAACATAGCAAAAATTGTGATGTCTTATGCGGGATTCTGACAAGGAAACGGCTGATTGAATTTCTGGCACAAGCTCGTGATAAAAAAGAATAAGTCCTGCATCTTTAGACGGCCTTAATACAGATACGCATTCTCTTATACCTTCTTTACTCCTTTTGATTTATGATTAAGGACACGTAAAGGAATATAAAGGAGGATTGCAGTTATGAGGGCAGTGTTGTTAAAAAGGAAGTTGACTTCGTTTCAAATTATCATCCTCGGGTTTTCCGGTGTGATCCTTTTCGGCACCTTCCTTTTAATGTTGCCGTTTTCCAGCCGAAGCGGACTGGCAACGCCTTTCTCGGATGCATTGTTTACTTCTACCTCAGCAGTTTGTGTAACTGGACTCATTATACATGATACGGCAACATACTGGTCGGCCTTCGGCCAGTTTGTCATTTTACTGCTGATTCAGATCGGAGGCATGGGGGTTATTACCATAGCCGCATCCTTTGCAATGATTTTCGGTCGGAAGATTTCTTTGATGCAGCGTTGTACCATGCAGGAGGCGATTTCAGCGCCAAAGGTAGGAGGAATCGTTCGCCTGACCGGCTTTATCGTCAGGGTGACACTGGTGACGGAACTGCTGTGTGCAGCCGTGATGGCACCGGTGTTTTGCCGTGATTTCGGGAAAATTGGCCTTTGGATGGCACTGTTTCATTCCGTGTCCGCTTTTTGTAACGCAGGCTTTGATCTATTGGGTGTGCGCACTCCCTTTTCCTCCCTGACCAGCTATGCAGCAAATCCAGTCATAAACTTTACTATTATGTTCTTAATTGTGTTTGGCGGCATCGGCTTTCTGACTTGGGATGATATTCGGACAAATCGATTGCATTTGCGCAAATACCGGATGCAGAGCAAGGTGATTCTTTGTACCACAGCGGTTTTATTGATCGCTCCGGCAATGTACTTTTATTTTTTTGAGTTTGATGATCTCACGCGAAAGGAACGGCTTTTATCTTCTCTTTTTCAAGCCGTGACACCACGAACGGCGGGTTTTAATACGGTGGAATTAACGGATTTAAGTGAGGCGGGACAATTTATCACCATTGCGCTGATGCTGATCGGCGGTAGTCCCGGGTCTACCGCAGGCGGTTTGAAAACAACAACCATTGCTGTTTTGCTTACTACTGCAATTTCCACCTTTTGGCGCAGAGAAAATGCAAATCTCTTTGGACGTCGCATCGATGATGATGTCGTAAAAAATGCAGCGACAATTTCGCTTATGTATATCACGCTATGTTGTACCGGTGGCCTTATCATCAGCGTTTCCGAAGGACTTCCCATGCTTACCTGCCTTTTTGAAACTGCCTCGGCTGTTGGCACAGTCGGCCTGTCCCTGGGAATTACGCCGGAACTGAATCTGCTTTCACGGAGTGTTTTGATTCTGCTGATGTTTTTTGGACGAGTCGGTGGCCTTACATTAATTTTTGCGGCCTTGTCCAGTGCACAAAAGAAAGTTTCAAAACTACCAAAGGAAAAAATAACAGTAGGATAATCCGTTACAGTGCGGATCACATTCTCGATTACATAGAACTGGATGAAAATCATACCATGTTGGCGTTGGGAAGTAACAGAAATTTGCAAAAGTGCTTTTATACTTGATTTTAAGAAAAATCAAAGGAATTGGGGGGTGAATCCATGCAGGATGTTATTTTACTTGTAAGTACATCAGCCATATTTATTTTTGGGTATTTTCTGATGAAAAAACTGGATGTTTTTCTGGAAAACAATTGGAATAGACAAGAAACTGCTCTGACTTACGGCGAAAACAGCTTGCGAATTGGTTTTTCCAACCCATTAATGGAAGGCGGTCTCGCAGATGCTTTCGAGACTTACGGAAAGCAGCATCCAGATGTCTCTATCCATATTTTCAGCGGAGAAGAAAGTGAATTGTGCAGAGAACTGGAAACACACAAATTGGACATAATTTTTTTACCAGAGAATACAGACATATCAAAAAAAACTCATTATAATGCACGGATGGTGCTTCTTCGTTGCGCCCCAGTTGTGATGGAATATGCTGACTTGCCCATTGAGCCGATTACCCAGAATCAAATCACACAAATAGCACTATGGAGGGATTCCAAAAAATCACCTGTCGTCGATTTTTTCATTGGATGCCTGAACAAATTTGCCATGGATCAGTCACAGATGTAGGTTTTGACGTTGTGTGAAATAATATTGATAAAGGGAATCGCTTTTACTTGAGCGACAGATAGGAGGGTTAAAATGGAACTGCCAAGACAAGATCCGGATCAGCTTCTTCGTGCGATCCGTAACGATGCATCCACTAAGAAAAGTGGAAAACTCAAAATCTTTTTCGGTTATGCCGCAGGTGTCGGAAAGACCTATGCCATGCTTCAGGCGGCTCATCAGGCTAAGGAGCGTGGCATCGATGTGGTTGCTGGATACATAGAACCCCATGCCCGACCCCAGACGATGGCACTTCTGGACGGCTTGGAGCAGCTTCCTGTGAAACAAGTTGCTTACGAAGGAATGACCCTTCGTGAGTTTGATATTGATGCTGCGCTTAAGCGAAATCCCCAGCTCATACTGGTGGATGAGTTGGCCCATACCAACGCCGAAAGCAGTCGGCACACGAAGCGGTATCAGGATGTTCAGGAACTGCTAAATACTGGAATTGATGTCTATACGACTGTAAATGTCCAACATATCGAGAGTCTCAACGATACAGTAGCCTCTATCACCGGAATTCTTGTGCGGGAGCGCATTCCGGATTCCACCTTTGATCAAGCAGATCAGGTAGAACTGGTGGATATTGAGCCTGCGGAGTTGCTGGAACGACTGGCAAGTGGAAATGTGTACCGGGAAGATCAGGCGCAGCGGGCAACAGTTAATTTCTTCACGCTGGAAAATCTCACCGCATTGCGGGAAATCGCCCTCCGTCGGTGCGCCGACCGGGTGAACTTGCTGACGGAAAGCGCCAGAGTACAGAGCCGAGGCGATTACCATACAGACGAGCGCATTCTGGCATGTCTTTCCTCGTCGCCATCCAACGCAAAAATCATTCGGACAGCTGCAAGGATGGCAAGAGCCTTTCGGGGAACATTTACCGCTCTTTATGTGGAAACGCCAAATACAGCGGCGATGAGTGACGATGATAAAAAGCGTTTGCAGGATAATAAGCGTCTGGCCCAGCAACTTGGCGCTGCGATTGAGACAAGTTATGGCGATGACGTGCCTTATCAGATTGCGGAATTTGCCCGTCTTTCCGGCATCTCAAAAATCGTAATTGGACGAAGTACCATTGCACGAAAGAATATTTTCAGCAAGCCCACCTTGACGGAACGCCTGATTTCCAGCGTACCTAATCTGGATATTCATGTGATACCGGATGCCAGCACAGGAACCAGCTATCAGGAAAAAAAGAGTAAGGCGCAGGTAGATGCGATGCCCCTGCGTGATGTTCTGAAGAGTATAGTCGTATTGCTGATAGCTACACTGATTGGCTGTGGCTTTGACGCTCTTGGGTTCACGGAGAGTAATATTATCGCAGTTTACATATTAGGCGTACTTGTGACCGCTGTAATCACAATCAACCGACTGTGCGGGATTCTGACCTCGGTTGTCAGTGTGCTGGTTTTCAATTTCTTTTTTACCACTCCGAGACTGACATTCCATTTTGACGATCCGAACTATATTGTTACCTTTACCATTATGTTTATAGTAACACTGCTTTCCGGATCTCTCGCTACCCGGCTGAAAGAAAATGCGAAACAATCTGCCCATACAGCTTACCGTACAAAGATTCTTTTTGAAACCAACCAGCTTCTGCAAAAAGAGCAGGATGAGAATGCGGTAATCACCGCTACGGCAGGGCAGCTCATGAAGCTGCTGAAAAAAGATATTGTCGTCTACCTGTTTGATGGTAAAGAACTTACCACCCCTAACGTTTTTCGTGCTGTTAATAGCATTCAGGAAGATTTAATTTCTGAGAACGAGAAAGCAGTCGCCGATTGGGTCTTCCGAAACAATAAACACGCCGGTGCCACAACAGATACATTATCCAGTGCAAAGTGTTTATACCTTGCGATTCGGGTCAACCAGCATGTATATGGAGTGGCTGGTATTGCGGTAAACGGTATTCCGCTGGACTCTTTCGAAAACAGCGTACTCCTCTCTATTCTGGGCGAGTGCGCTTTGGCACTTGAAAACATCAAAAACGCCAAAGAAAAAGAGGAAGCGGCTGTTCTGGCGCAAAATGAACAGCTTCGTGCTAACCTGCTGCGGGCAATCTCTCATGATCTTCGAACCCCTTTGACAGCGATTTCTGGCAGCGCAGGCAATTTGCTTGCAAATTATAAAAAGATGGATGATGCATTGCGGGAGCAGACCTTTACCGATATTTATGACGATTCCATGTGGCTGATTAATCTCGTTGAAAACCTGTTGGCAGTCACACGAATTGAGGGCGGACAGGTCAATCTAACTCGGAGTATCGAACTCATGGATGAGGTCGTTTCTGAAGCACTGAAGCACATCAACAGAAAGAGTAAAGAACACACCATTCGTGTGATCAGCGGTAAAGACTTTATCCTTGCCCACATTGATGCGAAGCTGATCGTTCAGGTGATTATCAATTTGGTTGACAACGCCATCAAATATACCCCTGTCGGTTCAGTAATTGAAATACATACCGATCAAAAAGAGCAATGGGTCACGGTTTCCGTTTCCGACAACGGCCCTGGGATTCCCGATGAGCAGAAACCCCGTATTTTCGATATGTTTTATAGTGGGGCCAATAAAGTGGTCGACAGCCGCAGAAGCCTTGGATTGGGGCTGTCCCTCTGTAAGTCCATTGTGACCGCCCACGGCGGCACGATTTCCGTATCAGACAATCAGCCAAATGGCACTGTGTTCACATTTACATTACCCGCCGGGGAGGTAGAACTTCATGAATAAACCTTTGATATTAGTGGTTGAGGATGACACATCTGTACGAAATCTCATTACAACCACATTGAAAACAAATGATTATCGTTATGTGGTAGCGCCCAATGGCTCAACAGCCATTATGGAGGCCACATCGCACAATCCTGAAATCATCTTGCTGGATTTGGGCTTGCCGGATATGGATGGCGTTCAAGTCATTCAAACGTTACGCTCCTGGTCCAATGCCCCCATCATTGTAATTAGCGCCAGAAGTGAAGATAATGACAAGATTCATGCATTGGATGCCGGAGCTGACGATTATCTGACAAAACCTTTTTCTGTTGAAGAATTATTGGCTCGACTTCGGGTGACGCAGCGAAGACTCTCTCTGATGACGGCAGAGATGTTTACTGCCAGTTCTGTATTTGTGAATGGTAAGTTGAAAGTGGATTATGCCGGGGGATGCGCTTATCTGGATGAAAACGAACTTCACCTGACACCCATTGAGTATAAGCTGTTGTGTCTGCTGTCCAAGAATGTCGGCAAGGTACTGACCCATACCTTTATCACACAAAATATTTGGGGCCGCAGTTGGGATAACGATGTGGCTTCCCTGCGGGTATTTATGGCAACACTGCGGAAAAAGCTGGAGCCAACAGAGGAGTCTCCGCAATACATCCAAACACATATTGGTGTTGGCTATCGTATGATAAAAGTAAATTAATGATATGAGGTCGGCCAGTGTTCGCACATGGCCGGCCTCGCTAATTGTGTTATGACGATTTCTCTTGTCCGTAAAAAATGTTGCATCTAATCGTAGCTTAACGTTCAAAGTCGATTCGTTTTTTCTTTGATTTTGGGGGAGTGTGTTCGGACTGAATTTTCTGCTGTTGCGCTCGTTTCAGCTTTTGTACGGCCTGTTCGTCTGCATATTCGTGAAGCAACCCGGATGCCTTTCGTTTGCTGTCGAGCATAGCAAGCGGGCGGTACTTATCCCCGTAAGCACGCTGTAGCTGTTCGACGGCATTTAGCTCCTTTTCAGGACGGACTCCATGATGGCAATATCCTTGCGGAACGCCTCTGCGCCTGCATCCTCCGCATACTCAAATTTTTGCAAAAGAAGTTTTATATGGGATTTTTAACGATTGAATGGTCAGAGGAAGATGTAAAAGAAACACTCAAGGCTTTTGGGAAAGAGTGTTCCATAGAAAATATAAAGAAAATGATATCAGCAGAAAATGTACGTTGCTTAGAAGAAAAATCAATTGAATTAGGATGGGGAATTCTACATAGTGTTGCTGAACAGATATAAGAACTTTGGGAAAAAGGCAACCTTGCTTGGTTGCCTTTAATACTGTAATTCTAGATTTTTGTAATGCTTAGGTACTTTGATCGGACGGTCAAATAAAGGTGTGAGGATTCTAGCATTTAAGACAATTGTAATCATAACATCAGCAAGTGAATATTCCGGTCAGCAAGAATATTCAGCAAGGTTTCCACGCCCAAATTTGTAGAATGATTTTTTATCAACATGATCTTCGTACCTAATTCGTTTTAATTCGCAAAAATGAGTTGGAAAAAATTTTAACTCGACAAATGAGTTAAAATGAGTTAGACTATATTTGAGTTAAAAGATAGGAGGGATTGAGATGCGTACAATTCCTAAAGAGGAAAGCTTAGATATCGAATTCAAGAGTGATTTAAAATGTTACTCGAATCACGATCTTATTGAAGAAATTGTTGGAATGACAAATACGGCTGGGGGATGTTTATTCCTTGGCGTTGAAGATGATGGAACAATTACCGGTGTTCATAAAAAACATAGAGACCCTATAGGAGTAACTGCGCTGATTGCCAATAGCACTGTTCCACCTATAGCTGTGAGGGCAGAGATAATTACTGAAGAAGATAAGGATGTTCTGAAAATTGAAGTGCCAAGAAGTCGAGGGGTTATATCTACTGCATCAGGAAAAATATTGAGAAGGCGGAATAAGCTGGATGGAAGCCCGGAAGTAATACCAATGTATTCATATGAGATCCCATCTCGTCTTGCAGAGCTTGGGATGCTTGATTATTCCGCTCAGCCTTTAGCAGGAGCTACTTTAGATGACTTGGACCCAAATCAGAGAGTAAGACTTCGGCGAATCATCCAGAATAGATCTGGAGGCGAAAAAACTTTACTTTCTTTATCGGATGAGGAATTGGATATTGCATTGCGTCTTGTTACAAATGTTGCTGGTAACTATGTTCCAACAGTTACAGGTATGCTATTAATTGGTAAGGAGGAACGCATTGCAGAGTTGATACCAACAGCGAAAGCTGCATTTCAGGTTTTAGAGGGAACAGCTGTCCGTGTAAATGAGGATAGTAATAAACCTCTTCTTGAATTGTTCGAGAGCTATGAGACATATGTCAAAGCATGGAATCCGGAAAGAGAGACCGAGTATGGCTTATTTAGAATTCCAATCCCGGAGTTTGACTGGGCTGCTTTTCGAGAAGGTTTGGTAAATGCATTTTGCCATAGGGATTATACTATGCTTGGCTCAGTAAGGGTTTTGATAGATGATGAAGGAATGACTATTAGTAATCCTGGCGGATTTATAGATGGAGTTAATCTGAAAAATCTGCTCACAGTAGAACCACATGGACGTAATCCGGCACTTGCAGATGCAATGAAACGAATTGGCTTAGCGGAGAAAACAGGAAGAGGAATTGATAGAATTTATGAAGGATCTATCATTTTTGGAAGACCTTGGCCAGACTATTCTGAGTCCACCAGTAGATCTGTTAAATTATTTATTCAAAGAGCAAAAGCAGATTTACCGTTTGCAAAATTTGTTGCGGATGAGCAAAACAGACAGGGGAAACCGCTATCAATATATGTGTTAATGATTTTATCAGTTCTTAATAATGAAAGAAGATGTACTGTTGAACGGATTGTTGAGTTGACAAATCTTGGAGAAAATAAGATCAGATCGGCAATTGAGTTTATGATTGAATCTGGATTGATTGAAGCATCTGGAAAAGGGAAAAACCGCACTTGTATTCTTGGAAAAAAGATTTATCGAGAGAACAAAAAAGCAATACAGTATGTTCGACAGACAGACATAGACAGTATTAGGTATCCTGAATTAGTAATGAAACTGGCAAATACTCAGAACGGAATTATCACAAAGCAAGATGTAATTGAATTGTTGAAAGTATCTCCTTCACAGGCATATACAGTTATAAAAAAACTTCAAGGAGAAGGTCGTTTGAAATTGTTATGTGGGGGAAAATATTCTAAGTACAAAGTTGTTAATTCTTAACTCATTTTAACTCAAAAAGAAACGAGTTAAAAACGAGTTAGAATTGAATTAAAAATAATGGAGGTATCCTGATACAGACGTACTCATCAATAAGCTTGATATAAGAGATCTTGATAAAATTCAGTGTAAATAGTTGAGAGGAGAGTGTTGTGCATGGCAAAAATAGAAAGATATATAAATGAAGATTTTGATCAGTTGCTTTCTAAAATTGAAAGCGGAATAATAAATGGCAGTATGTCAGCAACGCTAGAAGATGCCAGTGACTTTCGAAGTGGAACTGCGCGTTGCAGCGTTCGTGTTTTTGAGCGTTACAGCTATGCTGGAGGAAACAGAGTGAGTCTTAATATTACACTTTTTCAAAATGACAAAGATCCAGTACAACTTTCCGCAATTACAGCGGGAGGAAGCCAAGCTGTATTTTTCAAAATTAATACATTAGGGGAAGAGGCATTTCTTGATAAGTTAATCGAGTTGTTGGATGTGTAGCTTAATCTTAAATTACATAGCAGGCATAGGAAAATCGCGTTATCATTTTGAGCAGTTAAAGATGAAATGATTTGTAAATTTCAAGTTTGCATTGATGATAAGCAGTTCATTTGAATGAAGAAAATAAAATGACCACAATCAATAAAGCAATTAATAACGCCGATACAGGATTTTTATAATCCTATACCGGCGTTTGTTGGTTACGAGAGAATGAGTTTTACGCTTACTTTCCAAATGTATTGCTGGATTTAGCTGCTGATTTAGCTGCCATGGTGTTGGTGGACTCAAACAAGGAAGTTGTCGGTGCGACCGGACACATCAGTACTCGTCCTGTTCCACGATAAACATTTACCAGACCCTCACCGCTAACTGCAGATCCTACAAGTGTTTTCGTAGATCTTTCTACGGTGAATTCAAGATTTGATGACCAGCATACAGCAAGATTTCCATCAATTTTCAGTTCATCATTTTCCAATATGACTTCAATCAATTCATCTTCAGGAACATTAGATTCCAGTGCAGCTATACCATTGCCCTGTAAACTCAGATTAAATAGCCCTTCGCCACCTAATACGGCTGATGAAAGGTTCTTTCTGGCTACAACTTTACTATTTACATTTGCATCACAAGCTAGAAACATGCCATCCTCAATTGTCATTCCGGCTGGTCCCCATTTGCCAATGTCTGCAAGGATAATATATTTGTATGTCGGTTCTAATACCAGGCAGCCTTCACCAACATATTCCGGTTTAACTGCGGTTTCTTTTGTAACGGCACCTTTGATTGCTTTTCCAAGGAGATCTCCGATGCCTTTTACGCCAGATGTAGCTTGTACATTTCCGCTCATCCATTGCATGGCACCGGCCTGGATAATAGCAGAATGGTCTTTATCAATATCAATAACAACTTGTCTTCTTCTGACCCCCATTTTGCTCATAAAATATTCGTTCATTGCATTCATCGGTGATACACTGGCATCCTGTACATATTCAAGTACATGGAAGTTTCCAATACTTTTTGCAAATTTTCTGTTTTCATTTTGTAAGTTTTCAATTCTCATATTACTACTGCCTCCTTTACCTTTAGTAATAATTCATAGTGTTACTCGGATATGTTTATTATAACAGAAAAAATGAAAGACACATATCAGAATGTGTTTCAGAAGGAGTAAAAAATGTTATCGTTATTATTTGCAATTTAGAGGTGGGTATCGTAAAATCAGAGCAAAGATTGCAAGAAAGTAGGAGACAACAATGCTGACTGTTCGTGAAGCGATGAAAACCGGCGGCCTGAGCAAATGCCGGCTTCTGGCAGGGGAGGCGGGGCTTGACAACGCCATTACCTGCGTGGACTGCATGGAGGTGCCGAACATTGAGCCCTGGCTGCGCAGCGGCGAGCTGCTCATCACCACCGGCTATGCCCTGCGGGACGATGAAAATGCCATCCCCTACCTGCTGGAGACCCTGACCAAGGGCAAGGCCGCCGCCTTGGCTATCAAGACCCGGTTTTTGGGTGAGCTCAAGGACACTGACATTGCTCTGGCCCAGCGTCTGGGGCTGCCTCTGTTCGAGATGCCCTCGGATATGCCCACAACAGAGATGGTGATGCCTGTGGTGCGGATGCTGACCAACCGCCAGGTGGAGATCATGGAATTTTCCGAAAAGATACACAAGCGCTTTACGGAAATCGAGCTCTCCGATGGCGGTTTCGGAAAGATCGCCGCCGTGCTTTCCAAGTTGTTGCAGATGCCAGCGGCCATCGTCGATGGCGCAGGGGAGATCCTGGCTGCCAGCCATATACCAGACAACTTCGAGGACTTAGAGGATTACATCCTCCAGGAGGTGCTGGGACAGGGCAGTGCGGCGGAGCGCTGTCCCCGGGAGACCAGGGGATACACCGTGTTCAGCCGGTCGGTGACCGTCCGCGAGGCGGTAAGGGGCTACATTCTGGTATTTTGCCCGGTGGCTGCCCTCAACGAGATGCAGATGATCATTCTGGACCACTCCGTCACGGCAGCGGCCCTGGAATTCTCCAAACGGGACAGCATCCGTGACAATGTCAACCAGCTCAACACGGCTCTTTTTCTGGATCTGGTACTGCGCAACATCTCCACCCACAAGGAGCTGACCTACCGAACCGAGGAACTCAACTGGCCCCGGCCGCCCCTGGCCATGATCTGCATGGACATATGCAGCTTCAAGAAGGCCATCGCTGGACTCTCCGAGCAGGATATCTTGGAGAAAAAGTTTCTGGTTTCCGAGTGCCTCAGGACTTATATGCCACAGAGCGTGGTGGTGTCGCAAAGTGACAGCTTCGTGTGTATCTTCCCGGAATATGCGCAGCCAAAGGAGGTGCTTAACGCCATCAATACCAGCTGTAGCCAAATTAAGGAGCTGACGGGCTTCTCATTCACTATCAGCGTCATCAACCATATCTCGGACTATCTGGATCTGGCGGATGCCTACACCGAGGAACGGAGCATGGTGGACATCGCCCGGATCATCGGCAAAAGCGGGCAGATCTTCTTCGCTGGGGACCTCATAAAGGAGCAGGCCTACCGCTATTGTGTCGATAACCCCTATATCAGGAGCTATTATCAGGACACTCTGGAGATCCTGCGTCGCTACGATGCGGAAAATGACGCCAGCCTCACCGAGACCCTGGAGGTCTATACCTCCTGCCTGGGTATCAAGACCAAGGCGGCGGAGACGATGGGTCTGCACCGCAACACACTTTCCTTCCGCCTGCGGCGGATAGAGGCCCTTCTGGGCCTGAACTTAGACGACCCGGAGACGATTCTATTCCTGCACATGGTCTTTCATATCAGCCGTTTTTTCTAAGAACCATAGTAAAGTCGAATTGCCCTTTTCGTTGTGCTTGATGCACAATGAGGAGGGCAATTTTGCGCAGGATTGAACATTGACGGCGACTGGGAAAATCGTATATCATTTTTTTAACAGAAATAAAGTCTTCCAACAATGGACAGGATTTGTTTTGTGTGCATCTTGCATAACATGGAGGGTAGAAATGGACAACAATGTAAAAATCGCGTTGGTGCAGTTCCAAAGCAAGCTGAACTGCCCGGATGAAAACGTGGAAAAAGCCTGCGGCATGATTGCCCAAGCGGCAAGCCAGGGAGCTAAGATCGTTTGCTTCCCGGAGCTTTTCAGCACCGGCTACAATCTGGATATCGTGGGACCCAGGCTTCCGGAGACCGCCGAGCGCCTGGATGGTCCCCGTATCGCTAAGCTTTGTCAGGCTGCCAAGGAGAACGGCTGCTATGTCATTGCCCCGGTGGCCACAGAAAGAGAGGTCAAGGGCGTGTATTTCAACTCGGCGGTCCTCATTGACGATGAAGGCCATGTGACCGGCTGCTACGATAAGCACCATCTGTACAGCCTGGAGCGCTTCCACTTCCGCATGGGCAACGACATCCCTGTGTTCGACACGAAGTACGGCAAGATAGGCATCATGATCTGCTATGACGCGGGCTTCCCTGAGGTGGCACGACTCCTGATGCTTCAGGGCGCAGAGGTAATCTTTATGCCAAGCGCCTGGCGGGTACAGGACAAAGATATTTGGGATATCAATGTGGCACAAAGAGCTCTGGAGAACCTGTGCTATGTGGCGGCGGTGAACCGCTTTGGCCAGGAGGGGGAGACCTATCTCTTCGGCGGCACTAAGGTAGCTAACAGCCGTGGTACCACGGTGGCAGAATGTACCGGGGAAAAAGAGGAGATCGTCTATGCGGACCTGGATCTGGCCTCCACTGCCAAAAACCGTCAGGAGATCGATTACCTGAAGGACCGCAGACCAGACAGTTATCAACTTATCGCTAAGAAACTCTGAAAGGAAGGAACCAACTGTGGAAAAGAATATTACACCTGTAAAAGAAAAAGAAGTCCTCAACGACTATGAGGCAACGCCGGTACCTGACTCGGAGCATATGTCCTGGCTCAGCCAGGGCGCGGTCTGGATTGGTGCGAGTTTTTGTCTGGCAGCCATTCAGACCGGCGGCATCCTGGCTAACGGCCTGAGCTTTGGCCAGAGCATCATCGCTATCCTTGTGGGCTCCGCTATTCTTACTGTTTTGGCTATTTTCATGGGAATCGTGGGTGCCCAGACCCATCTGGCCTCCGCTATGAACTCACGTTTTTCCCTGGGCATCAAGGGCTCTAAGATATTCGGTATCGTGGTGGCCTTTTCGCTGTTCGGCTGGTTCGGGTTTCAGGCCGATATGTTCGGACAAACGGTGGTGACCCTTTTGGAGGGATACCTGGGCATCCACACTGCACCTCAGGTAGTGTGGACCATCATCGGTGGCACCGCCATGATGATCACCGCCATCGTGGGCTACAAGGGCATCAAGGCTCTTTCCAATGTGGCTGTTCCGCTGTTGTTTGTACTTGCTATGGCGGCTCTTGGCATCACCCTGGCACGGGTTCCCTTCGCCTCCATCACCTCAAAGGGTCCTGTGGGCGCTGCAATCCCCCTGACGATGGGTATCGCTTCTGTAGTGGGCAACAATGCAGTCAGCGTGGTGATCGTCTCTGACTTTACCCGCTATTCCAAGACACGCAAGGACGCCATCCGCGGCTGCATCCTGGGCTACTTCTTTGGCTATGTGCCTATTTTGCTCATGGGTGCCATCTTTACCTACTCCTTCAATAACTGGAACATTGTGGAGGTTATGCTCGGCGAGCTGAACCTGGGTATTGTGGCGGCCATCGTGCTCATTCTGGCCCAGTGGACCACCAACGACAACAACCTCTATTCCTCCGTGCTGGGCGTGGCCAATGTGCTGGCTGGCACCAGGATCAAGTATAAAAGATGGCTGCTGACCCTCATCGTGGGCATTATCAGCATCGCCTTCTCCGCCATTGGTTTGGTTGATCACTACTTGTCCTTCCTCTCCATCCTCACCGCTACTATCCCCGCTATGGCCGGTGTGGTTATCTCTGACTTCTTCTTCCTGAACAAGAACGGCTATGAGTTTGAACTCATCGAGAAGAAGAAGCTGGCTGACTGGAACTGGAGCGGTATCATCTCCTGGTTCCTGGCCATCTTCATGGGTCTGTGCATGACTGCTGCTCCCACTGGCCTGGGAGTGCCCGCCCTGGTGAAGCTGGCTGGCGTGGTGCCTACCCCAATCGTTGGCGTGATCGTGGCTTTTGTGTGCAACATGGTGCTCTATCCACTGCTCAACAAACGCGCTGCCAAGGGCTGAGCTGCTTGAAAAAATCTTATTGTCTTGAGCCCTATCTCCTTGCAGATAGGGCTCAAGAGTTGTGAGAGGTATTGGAATATGAACAGGATCGAACTTTTGCAATCGGTTTTGCGTTCATCCCTGCATCTGAAAAAGGGCGAGCGCTTTGCCGTAATCACTGATACGAATAAGCTGGACATTGGTCGAGACTTTCACTGTGCCGCCGCAGCCTTGGGCGCGCACTCCACGTTGGTCTGCATCGAGCCTATGCAGGTGTCCGGGGAAGAGCCTCCTCAGATTGTCTGCGACGCGCTGATGCAAAGTGATGCCGCCGTGTGCCCCATGAGCGTGTCTATCACCCACACCAATGCCCGGCTGCAGGCCTCAGCCAACGGGTGTCGGGTGGCTACCATGCCCGGCATCACCGATGAGATGCTCCTCACCGGGGCCATGACCGCCGACTATGAGCAGGTGGAGCAGTTCACTCTGCGGCTTACGGAGATGCTCTCCCGGGCTGATAGTGCCACCATCCAAAAGGACGGCCATACCCTGACACTGGATCTGAAGGGCCGCCGGGGCGTGGCCAGCACCGGCGTTTTCCGCCACAAGGGCAACAGCGGCAATCTTCCTTCTGGAGAGGCGTACATTGCTCCGGTAGAAAACGGCAGCAACGGCTCTGTGGTGGTAGATGGCTCCTTTGGCGACATCGGCCTTCTTGGCTCCCCCATCCAGCTCACCGTGCGAGACGGCAAGCTGGTGGACATCCAGGGTCAGGACGCCGACAAGCTGAGTGTTCTACGAGAGAGCGAGGCCAATGCCACCCTCTGCGAGCTGGGCATCGGTGCCAACTATGCCGCCCGGCTCAGGGGTATTCTCCTGGAGGATGAAAAGGCCTACCACACCATCCATGTGGCCTTTGGTACCAATGATGATTTCGGAGGCACCAACAAGGCCACCTGCCATATGGACGGTATTATAAAAAATCCCACCCTCTATTTAGATGATGTGCTGGTCATGCGAGACGGGGAATACCTTATTTGACACAAAAATCATAGTTACATTTAATCATAATTTATGGAGGAATTAAGCTGTGAAGACGTACAAAGTGGGTGTGATCCGGGTGCTTACCACGGAGGATGAGACGGTACTCAACCGCCACGGCAAGCTGCTGGAGCGCTATTACCCCATGTTTCAGGTGACCTCCCGGTGCATTCCGGAGCAGTTTGAAGGGGTGCATGACGAGGAGACGGAACGCCAGTCCATCCCCAAGGTGGTGGCTCTGGCGGAGGAGATGTACCGCGTGGGTTTTGACGCTGTGATCGTGAGCTGTGCCGGCGACCCCGGCGTAGAGGAGGCCCGCAAACTGCTGCCCATCCCAGTGGTGGGCGCAGGGGAGAGTGTGGCCACACTTTCGTTGTTCTTCGGTGAAAGACCGGCAGTTCTTGGTATTTTGGATGCAGCCCCAAAGGCCTATCGGCGGCTGTTCGGGGATAAGATGGTGTCCTGCGAAAGGGGCCAGGGCATCCAAAGTACCCTGGATCTCATGACGGAGGAGGGCTTCGCAAAAACCGTAGAAAAGGGTCGGGAGCAAAAGGCTGCCGGGGCAGATGTCATTGCTCTGAGCTGCACAGGAATGTCCACCATCGGCATCGCACCTTCTCTGGAGGAGGCTCTGGGCATCCCGGTGATGGATCCGGTGCTCTGCGAGGGCCTGATGACGCTTTTCGCCCTGCGACGTGCAGAGGCTGCAGAATTGATGAAAGGGGAAATACACCATGCTAAATAAGCAGATTATTGATATTTTTGAGCTTTTAGACGATCCCAAGGCCAACGGCCAGATCGTAAAGGCCTTCTTGCAGGCCATTGATCCGGAGGCCTCCGTAGAGACCTATGCCCTGGAGGGTCCTCAGGGGAAAACCGACATGGTAAAGGTCCGCATCCCCGGCACTGAGGGAAAGACCGTTGGCGGCAGCTATCCTACCATTGGCATTCTGGGCCGCTTAGGAGGTCTGGGCGCAAGACCGGAAGTGGTGGGCTATGTGTCTGATGGTGATGGCGCCCTGGCCGCTCTGGCGGTGGCCGCCAAACTCATCGATATGCGTAAGAAGGGCGACTGTCTCAAGGGCGATGTGTTCATTTCCACTCACATCTGCCCCGATGCTCCCACACAGCCTCATCATCCGGTGCCATTCATGGGATCTCCCGTTGAGATGCATCAGGTCAATGAGGAGGAGGTATCCCCGGAGCTGGACGCTATCCTCTCCATCGACACCACTAAGGGTAATCGCATCATCAACACCCGGGGCTTTGCTATCTCCCAGACGGTGAAGCAGGGCTACATTCTCCGGGCTTCGGAGGATCTTTTGGATATCATGCAGCGCACCACCGGCAAGCTTCCCTATGTGTTCCCGGTGAATATGCAGGATATCACCCCTTACGGCAATGATGTTCATCACATCAACAGCATCATGCAGCCTTGCACCTGCACGGATGCTCCGGTAGTGGGCGTGGCCATCACCACCGAGATGATGGTTCCCGGCTGCGGCACCGGCTGCTCCCACATGGAGGACATCGAGGAGGCAGCTCGCTTTGTTCTGGAGGTGGCCAAGGACTTTACAGCCGGCAAGATCAGCTTTTATGACGTCCAGGATGATGCCCGAATGAATAAGCTCTATGGCTCCATGAAGCACCTTCAGCAGCTGGGCAATCGGGATTAAGTCAAACGTACTATTTGAAAAACATCGCCAATACCTGAAAAAAGAGATTCTACCCTCTCTTTTTTCTTTGACACCCTAAAAACCCCCTTGGAGAACCGCAAGGCTCCAAGGGGGTTTTTGCAGGAAAGCGAAAGGTATATATTCTAAAATTTGTGGCACAGATTTTAGTCGATGTCAAAAAGGAATTTGATGATGGTTTTGGAAATCCGGAGATGTCGGCTTTGCTGACGAGTCTGGCGAAGAGCTTAAATTAAAAGCAGGTCAGAGATTCGATTCTGCATTAGTGGCGGAATTCATGATGCTGTATAAATTAGCTATCAACTTGGTAAGATATTATTACAGTTGCTAACGCTCAAGTAAAATTGAATTCTACTTGACATATCGGGAAGTTGACATATAATGAGATTGAGGAGGTGTCGTATGAATAGCTATGCAAAGTATATTGAAACTGTGATCGAACAGGAGCCTGAGAACAAGCTTTTGGAAGCAAGTATTTTATATCAAAAATCGTTCGGCACTGTTCCTGAAATGACCTACTATAAAACATTGGAAAGAATGAGCAAACAAGGTTCCCTTGTACATCTTACCAAGGGTCTGTATTACAGACCAAAGAAATCTCGCTTTGGAACAATTCCAATCAGTGAAAAAGAGATTATTGGTCACTATACGAACAATGGCCGGGGAATTGTAATTGGCTACAGACTTTACAATCAAAAGGGCTTAACAACACAAATAAGCAAACGGGTTGAGGTTCTTTCTTCTGCTGTTACAGAACAAAAGAAAAATATCCAAAATGTTTGTGTGACAAACAGTGGGATTGATTTGACGCAGGAGACGATTCCGGTAATTGAAACTATGGAGATTCTTCAGAACTATAAGTCCATTGAAGATATCAGAAAATCTGCATTAGCAGCATATATGAGAGAATTTGCGACGGAATACTCTGATACTGCGGCGGTGTTTGTCCTGAAAAATCGGAAGTATAAGAAATCTACGATTGCATTTCTGGAGCGCTTTCTGAATTATCTTGGTGTTGAAAACACATTACACCAGTTTTTATCAGCTCTCTCATCGTATGCAATTCCAGAAATGGAGGAATTCTATGAACCTGCACGAGCATAAAGAAGAATTTGAAGAACTGATTGCCATTGTAGCAGATTATATAGGAGTTCCTGTTGATGCGGTTCGCAGGGATTACTATATTGTTCAAATGATGCAAAACCTTCAAAACAGTGAATACGCCGAAGCCTGTGTGTTTAAGGGAGGAACTTCTCTCAGCAAATGTTATCCAGGATCTATCAATCGTTTTTCCGAAGATATCGACCTGACATTCATACCTGTAGAAGATATGACTAATAAGAAATACAGCAAGGCTTTGAAACGAGTTGAAGATACTATCTCAGCCGGTTTTTTGATGGAGAAAATTGAAGATGAACGTAATGACCGAAACAAAAGTGCATTTGTTTGGCCTGAAAATGAAAGCAAGGAAACCTGCCGTGTAAAACTGGAGATTGGTTCCAGTGTAAGACCGGATCCTTTTTCAAAAAGAAGCATGAAAACTTATATTCAGGAATATCTCGAAGAGAAAGGCATGCAGGATGTCGTGACCGAATTTGATCTGCAGGAAGTCAAGGTAAATACACTTGAGATCACACGAACGTTCCTGGATAAGGTAATGTCAGTCAAGAGGCATGCAATCTGCGGAACTCTTCCAAGAAAAGTGCGTCACATATATGATGTTACGGTACTTTTGGATCGCAGTGACATTCAGGATTTCCTGAATGATACCGAACGGCTGAAGCAGCTTCTAAAGCTCACAAAAGAAACGGACAGCTTCTATCTTCAGAAACGTAATATTTCTGAAGATTATGATCCGTTGGGGGCGTATGCCTTTGAAAACTGGAAACAGTATTTCAACGATGAAATTCGTGGAAGATATGAAACTCTTCATGAAGATCTGCTCTACACATCCAATCGCCAGAGCTTTGAAAAAGCAATTCAGGCATTTGAATTTATCAGTCATCTGTTTGCTTCTATAGGTGAATAAGTCAGAAAAAATCTGCAATAAGAAGCCAGAAGCTGATCAGACAGCAAACACGGTGGCTGTTCCAGGTGTGGATGCGGAACTTTTGATGCACAAATCGGAATTTGAAAGGATGATGATATGATGGATAAATTAAAAGAGAACATGGTTTTCTACATACTGTTGCTGATAGATTTTTATATCGTTCCTTGGTTTATAAAAAACACAGGAAGTGCAATGATTGTTATGTTAGTAATTATTCCTCTAATATGTTTAATAACCTCTGTTTTTTATGGGATTAGGAATGGTTTTAACTTCTGGTATATTTTGATTGTAGCAATAATGTTTGCGCCATCTATATTTATATTTTATAACTCAAGTGCATGGGTTTATGTAGTTGGATATGCTGTTATTGCATTATTGGGAAATTTAATAGCATTGCCATTAGGAAAAATATAACTTCCAGTTTGACGGAGTAATGGATATGAAAATCCGAGAAGTGAATGAGAATAAAAAGCAGTTTATATCATTATTGTTATTAGCTGATGAACAGGCGAGCATGGTTGATCGGTATCTTGAAAAAGGAACTATGTATGTGCTTGAAGACAATGATGTAAAAGCTGAATGTGTTGTCACCGATGAAGGTAACGAAATACTTGAAATTAAGAATATCGCAGTCGATCCGGAAAATCAGGGAAAGGGCTATGGCAAAGCACTAATTGATTTTCTTGCCGGTAAATATGCAGATGAATATTCTGTTTTGCAAGTTGGAACAGGTGACAGTCCATTGACGATACCATTTTATGAAAAATGTGGATTTGTTCGTTCTCACAAGATTCCTAATTTCTTTACCGATAATTATGACCACCTAATTTATGAGGGCGGTGTACAACTAATAGATATGGTATATTTGCAAAGACATATATAACTTCCAGTTTGTAACATTTATAGTTCCCTTTATGGGGATGCTCATTTTAAGCAGTAATGATTGAAAAAGTCATTGCTGCTTTTTTGTATTTGAGGTGGATATTTTCACCTGAAAGTGGGGATTGTGATATAGGGAAAAGGGTTACCAGCATGATAGAGTTCGGTGGCATTAATGAGTGGTATGGTGATATTATCACAGAAAAGAAATGAAATTCAGACTATAATAAAGCCACAAAGAAAAGATAGGAGGAATTGTAAAATGCCTGTAATGAATATCAATAAAAATAATTTTCAAAATGAAGTAATGAATGCCGATAAACCTGTTCTTTTGGATTTTTGGGCTTCTTGGTGTGCTCCTTGCCGTATGGTAGTTCCGATCATAGAGGAGATTGCAAGTGAACGTGAGGATATCAAAGTTGGAAAGATCAATGTGGATGAGCAGCCTGAACTGGCAAGTAAATTTGGTATTATGAGTATCCCAACTTTAGTGGTCATGAAGAACGGGAAGATTGTTCAACAGGTTTCAGGTGCGAGACCTAAGGATGCAATTCTGAGAATGCTTTTCAATGACACTGCTGCTCACACAGGAAAGGTAGAAAGATAAGATGAAGGTAGTAATCGTAGGCGGTGTAGCCGGAGGAGCTACAGCCGCAGCAAGAATACGCAGATTGGATGAACAAGCTGAAATCACTGTATTTGAAAGATCCGGATATATATCGTATGCAAACTGTGGACTTCCATATTATATTGGAGATGTGATCACAGATCCGGAAGAGCTTACCCTGCAGACACCAGAGAGTTTCTTTCAACGATTTCGTATTAATATGAAGATACATCATGAAGTTATTTCCATACATCCGGACCGTAAAACGGTTTCCGTTAAAAATTTGGAAAAAGGTGAAATATTTGAAGAAAACTATGATAAGCTGATTCTTTCTCCAGGTGCAAAGCCAACACAGCCGAGACTTCCTGGAATAGGCATTGATAAACTTTTTACACTTCGTACGGTAGAAGACACTTTTCGGATAAAAGAATATATAAATAAGAATCATCCAAAATCGGCTGTATTGGCAGGTGGTGGCTTTATTGGTCTGGAACTGGCAGAAAATTTGAGGGAGCTTGGCATGGATGTTACGATTGTCCAGCGGCCTAAGCAGCTGATGAATCCTTTTGATCCGGATATGGCATCCATGATCCATAATGAAATGAGAAAGCATGGAATAAAACTGGTATTGGGCTATACGGTAGAAGGATTTAAAGAAAAAGACAACGGAGTGGAGGTCTTATTGAAAGATAAACCATCTCTTCAGGCTGATATGGTGGTGCTGGCAATCGGAGTTACACCAGACACAGCATTAGCAAAAGAAGCTGGTCTGGAACTTGGCATCAAGGGAAGTATCGTAGTGAATGACAGAATGGAAACTTCTGTACCGGATATTTATGCGGCAGGTGATGCAGTTCAGGTAAAACATTATGTTACTGGCAATGATGCGTTAATCTCCTTAGCGGGACCTGCCAATAAACAGGGAAGGATTATTGCTGATAATATTTGTGGCGGTGATAGTCGTTACCTGGGCAGTCAGGGAAGCTCCGTTATCAAAGTGTTTGATATGACAGCAGCCACTACTGGTATCAATGAAACCAATGCTAAAAAGTCAGGATTAGAGGTAGATACAGTAATCCTTTCTCCTATGAGTCATGCCGGTTACTATCCTGGTGGAAAAGTGATGACCATGAAGGTGGTTTTTGAAAAAGAGACGTATCGTTTGCTTGGTGCTCAGATTATTGGATATGAAGGAGTTGATAAACGTATTGATGTGCTGGCAACAGCAATTCATGCAGGGCTGAAGGCACCCCGGCTGAAAGATCTGGATCTTGCATATGCACCGCCTTATTCCTCTGCCAAGGATCCTGTAAATATGGCCGGATTCATGATAGACAATATAGCAAAAGGTACCTTAAAACAATGGCATCTGGAAGATATGGACAAGATTTCTAAAGATAAAGACGTGGTATTGCTGGATGTGAGAACTGTAGGTGAATTTAACAGGGGCCATGTGGATGGATTTAAAAATATTCCTGTAGATGAACTGAGGGAACGCATCAATGAAATTGAGAAAGGAAAGCCTGTGTATCTGATATGCCAGAGTGGGCTGCGCAGTTATATTGCGAGCCGTATTCTGGAGGGAAACGGCTATGAAACATACAACTTTTCCGGCGGATTCCGCTTCTATGATGCAGTGGTCAATGATCGTGCGCTGATCGAAAGGGCATATGCATGTGGCATGGATTATCAGAAATAAACAAAACATTTTTATGATCCTTGTAGTGTTTTCAGTCTTTCCGAATCAAGGATGGCAATTTTGCCGCGGGAGAGTTGGACAAGCCCCTCACTTTGAAAATATCGGAGCATTCGAGTGATAACTTCCCTGTGGGAACCAAGATGGTTGGCGATGGTTTCGTGAGTGATTTTCAGTTCATTTGTTCCTTCAATAGAGGTTTCTTCTAAAAGAAATGAAGCAACACGCTTATCCAGACTCTTCCACATGATTTGTTCAATCAGCCACATGACATCAGAAAAACGGGTAGCCATTAACTCATTGGTATAGTTTGCCACGGGAGCAGATTCCTTCATGATGCCCTTATAGATATCAGCAGGGATGATCCAAAGAGCAGTATCTTTTTCTGCTTCAATCGTTACTTCAAACTGGATAGATCGCATGATACATGAGGCGGATAAAAGACATATATCCATATCGAACAGACGGTAAAGTGTAATCTCCCGTCCTTCATCTGAAAGTATGTAAGTTCGAAGCTGCCCGGATTTTACCAGTAATAATCCGGTACAATCCAGGTTTCCGTTGTGAATGATGGTTCCTTTTTTCACATGCTGTGTGAGCAAGCTGTCTGAAATCAGTTTTTTCTGTGCTGTATTCAAGTCATTCCATAGTGGAAAATAATTTTCGAAGCTCATAACAGTTATCTCCTTTATGAACATAGTATACTTGCTTTTTTAAGATGCGTCAATCGCGTAATTGACATATGCCATAAATGTAATTGACATATGTCTTTTATAGGGGTAATATATAAGAAAAGCGAGAAAGGAGCAGTTTATGCCAAGACCTGTAAAATGCAGAAAAGTCTGTCATTTCCCGAATGTTTTAGAATTTCTTCCGGCAGATGATACTGAGAAAAAGACACCCATTGTTCTGACGGTAGATGAGTACGAGACAATTCGTCTTATGGACAAGAACGGTTATAGCCAGGAGCAGTGTGCAGCATCTATGCAGATCGCAAGAACAACGGTTCAGCGGATTTACGAGATTGCCAGGAAGAAAATAGCAGATGCACTCATAGATGGACATCCGCTCAGAATCGAGGGCGGGGATTTCAGAATCTGTGATGGTCAGAGCAGTAACTGCAGCCTTGGAGGCTGTTACGAGCAGGAACTTTATCAAAAATATGCAGTGGAAAAAGGAGAAGGTATCATGAGAATAGCAGTAACATATGAAGATGGACAGATTTTTCAGCACTTTGGACACACAGAGACATTTAAGATCTACGATGTAGAGGAAGGAAAAGTAGTACATTCAGAAGTAGTGGATACGAATGGAAGCGGACATGGTGCATTGGCAGGAGTTCTTAATGCATTAAATGCCGATGTTTTGATCTGCGGCGGAATTGGAGGAGGTGCTCAGACTGCGTTAGCGGCAGCAGGCATTAAGCTTTTTGGCGGAGTTTCAGGAGATGCGGATAAAGCAGTAGAAGCTTTTATCAATGATACACTTGATTATAATCCAGATGTGAAGTGTTCTCACCATGAGCACAGCCACGGGGAAGGACATACATGTGGTGAGCACGGATGTGGAAGCCATAGCTGTCATTAAGAAGAATAGCAAAAAATAATAATACGAAAGGATGTGTCAAGGTAATGGAAGAATTATCGTGATACATCCTTTTATATTATTGAGTATTCTTCTTTTCCTGCTTGTAGAAAGTGAGGAATGGAAGGTATAATATGGTTGATGATTCAGAGATATTTACTTTGGAAACAGTTTAATCAATTTGGAGGTATATAATGAAAGCACATAAGTATTGGTCAGTCGGAGCGTTAATTAATATGATTGGAACTTTTTATACTGGATATAAAGGATCTAAAACAAGCCATAGGTATTTTGCGTGTAGCACTCTTATATGTATGATCATGTCCATGTACACTGGACATAAAATGATTTCAGGTAATAAGAGAACAAGAAAACAGGTAGAAAATGCAGAAGCGGAGGAATCATAAATGTTAGAAACAGGAACCAAAGCACCGGATTTTGAATTGCCGGATCAGAATGGGAAAATACATAAATTAAGTGATTATGCAGGGAAAAAAGTGATTTTATATTTTTACCCAAAGGATAACACGGCAGGCTGTACAAAACAGGCATGTGGTTTTTCCGAGCGTTATCCTCAATTCACCGAGAAAGGAGCAGTTATTCTTGGGGTGAGCAAGGATTCTGTAGCCTCTCACAAGAAATTTGAGGAAAAATATGGATTGGCATTTACACTTTTGGCAGATCCAGAGCGTAAAGTGATCGAAGCATATGATGTATGGAAAGAAAAGAAAAATTATGGCAAGGTTTCTATGGGTGTGGTAAGAACTACATATCTTATTGATGAGCAAGGGATTATTATTAAAGCCAATGATAAAGTAAAGGCGGCAGATGATCCTGAAAACATGCTCAAGGAACTGTCATAATGAAGATTATTTTATCACCTGCAAAAAAGATGATTGTAGATACAGATAACATAGCGCCGGTTGAACTGCCAGTCTTTATCGATAAGACAGCAGAGATATTGAGCTGGATGAAAAGTAAATCAAAAGAGGAACTGAAAGCTATTTGGAAATGTAATGACAAGATTGCAGAGCAGAACTTTAACAGATTGGAAAATATGGATCTATATAACAGACTCACTCCGGCTGTCTTAGCATATGAAGGGATTGCATTTCAATATATGGCACCATCTGTGTTTGAAATCCAGCAGTTTGAGTATCTGCAAAATCATTTAAGAATCCTGTCTGCGTTTTATGGCGTTTTAAAACCGATGGATGGAGTGACTCCTTATCGTCTCGAAATGCAGGCAAAGGCTGAGATTGAAGAAACAACAAATCTATATGATTACTGGGGGGACCGGTTATATCATTCAGTAATTGATGACAGCAGGACGATCATAAATCTGGCATCTAAAGAATATGCAAAATGCATAGAAAGATATCTATCGGATAAAGACAATTACATCACGATTACATTCTGCGAATTGTCAGGTGATAAATTGGTGACAAAAGGGACCTATGCGAAGATGGCCCGCGGTGAAATGGTTAGATTCATGGCAGAGAATAATATTGAAAATCCTGTAGATATACAAAAGTTTGATAGACTTGGATATACTTTCAGAGGAAATCTGTCATCGGAGACGGAGTATGTGTTTGAACGAAAAGTCGAAAAGTAGTAAGCATAACAAATGAAGGCAGCCCATATATGGGCTGCCTTGGTTTCTACTATAGTCTGTGAATGGCATCCATTTGTCCGCTCATCGAGCGTTTTTCCAGGAAGGAATTGACTGTCTGCTATTTTACTTTATAATAGATAGCATTAGGGTTATAGCATGAAAATAAAAGAAAGGCAGATAGAAGATATTAAAAAATGAAGCTGAATGGAAAAGAGAAAAGATGGATCTTGTATGACGTAGGAAACTCGGCATTTGTTCTGCTGGTAGCTACGATCATTCCTATATATTTTAATTATCTGGCAGGTAAGGCAGGACTATCGGACGTTGATTATCTCGCTTATTGGGGATATGCGGCTTCCATATGTACTGTGATCGTTGCCATATTAGGGCCGATCCTGGGAACGATTGCGGATACGAAGGGTTATAAAAAACCGATATTTATGATTTCTATATTGATAGGTACGATCGCCTGTTCTCTTCTGGGACTGATGGCTCAGTGGATGGCGTTTCTAATCGTGTTTCTGATCGCTAAGGTGGGATTTTCAGCGAGTCTGATCTTTTACGATTCCATGCTCAGCGATATCACAGATGAAGAACGTATGGATTATGTATCGTCGCAAGGATATGCGTGGGGATATATTGGAAGCTGTGTGCCCTTTGTGCTGTGCCTGGTGATCGTGTTAGGTTCAGATACGCTTGGGATCCGTATGGAAACAGCTATGGGAATAGCCTTTGTGCTCGTGGCGGTATGGTGGTTGCTCATGTCGCTGCCATTGCTCAAAAATTATGAACAGAAATACTATGTAGAGAAAAAGCCCCATGCGATTGCGCAGAGCTTTAAGAGATTAGGAGAAACTTTTAAAAATATGAAAGAAGAAAAGCAGGTATTTATGTTTTTGCTTGCCTTTTTCTTTTATATTGATGGTGTATATACGATCATTGATATGGCGACTGCCTATGGATCGGCATTAGGACTTGACAGCACAGGGCTGCTTCTTGCACTGCTGGTAACACAGATCGTAGCGTTTCCCTGTGCAATTATTTTCGGTAATTTGTCATATAGGATCAGAACAGAGAAGCTGATTATTGTGTGTATCTTTGCCTATCTGGGGATTGCCATTTTTGCAGTCTTTCTGAAGACACAGCTCCAGTTCTGGATCCTTGCAATTCTCGTAGGAATGTTTCAGGGAGGGATCCAGGCACTTTCAAGATCATATTTTACCAAGATCATTCCGGAGGAGCATTCGGGTGAATATTTTGGCCTCATGGATATATGTGGGAAAGGTGCGTCGTTCGTCGGGACAACCATTGTCAGCATAGTATCCCAGCTTACCGGAAATATCAGTATGGGTGTCGGAATGATCGCAATTTTATTCTGCATTGGAATCGTGATTTTTCTTAAGGCAGTATCAATGAGTAGAAATTAAACGAGTAGCCCTTGAGTCTGTTTACTTGTACTGTGGACGGGAAAAACAGAGTTACGGTGCGTTGTGACAGGAAAATGTAGGAGAAGGTATTTGTGGAAGGGAATTTAACAAAAGGACCTATTTTGAAATCATTGACGAAGCTGGCGATTCCAATTATGGCATCTTCGTTTTTAGGAACTTTATATAATATTACAGATATGGCATGGATCGGATTGCTTGGAGCAAAAGCAGTGGCAGGAGTCGGTGTAGGAGGAATGTTTACCTGGCTGTCCCAGGGGCTTGCATCCATGGCACGTATGGGCGGACAGGTGCAGGTGGCACAGTATATTGGTCGTGGTGAACCAAAGAGAGCACATCAGTATGCGCAGACAGCGGTACAGTTGTCTGTCTTTTCCGGGCTTTTATTTGCGACAATAGTTCTGATCTTTATTAAACCGCTGGTTGGATTTTTCCAGCTGACGGATCCAGAAGCATTGGAAGCCGCATTTTCTTACACGAAAATCGCCTGTGGACTGATCGTATTCTCTTTTGTGACATTTACGTTGACGGGAATCTACACTGCGCAGGGGGATTCCAGAACACCCTTTGTAGCAAATCTGATCGGACTGGCAACAAATATGATTCTGGATCCGTTGCTGATCCTGGGAGCAGGACCGATTCCTTCCCTGGGAGTGACAGGAGCAGCGATTGCAACTGTGACAGCACAGTTTATCGTTATGAGTATTCTCGTCGGCGGAATCATGATTCGAAAAAAAGAAAATGTATTAAAAGGAACGCATATATTTGCAGCAATTTCCTGGGATTCCCTGAGAGGGATCTGCAGGATCGGAATTCCGACAGCTCTGCAGGGAATGGCATATTGTATGATCTCCATGGTATTGACAAGAATGGTGTCTGGATTTGGTGCGGAAGCGATCGCTACCCAGCGGGTCGGTGGACAGATTGAGTCCATTTCATGGAATACTGCAGATGGATTTGCTTCTGCATTGAATGCATTTACAGCTCAGAATTATGGCGCAGAGAAGCTGGATCGAGTAAAAAAAGGATATCGGGCATCTCTGTGGACTGTTGGAATCTGGGGTTGTCTGATCATGTTGGTCTTTGTATTCCTGCCGGAACCAATCTCCGGTGTGTTCTTCCATGAGCCATCAGCGATTGCTACATCGGTCGGATATTTGATTATCGTTGGTTTCAGTGAACCGTTCTTATGTGTAGAATTGATGACAGTCGGTGCCTTGTCTGGTCTTGGAAAGACACATCTGTGCAGCGTGATCAGTATCCTTCTGACCAGTGCCAGAATCCCACTGGCGATTCTGCTGACGGCAACCTCCTTGAAGCTTCTGGGTGTCTGGTGGGCCCTGACTCTCACGTCTGTGATAAAAGGAGTTATATTTGTATGTGCCTTTTATTGGGTGGTGAGAAAAATAGGGGAAAAAGATCATGAAAGTAGATAAGAACGAGCAAAACTGGGACAAGCTGCTGCACATCCATACTATGGGCAGGGACGATTCCCGTTCAGATCAGTATCGGTATCCGTATGAGCCAACGCCCTATTCCGTGCTGGAACGGCTGGCAAATACCGGCTATATTCGAAAAGGAAATACGTTGCTGGATTATGGCTGTGGAAAAGGACGGGTGGATTTCTTTTTATCTTATCAGACCCGGTGTTATTCCATTGGTGTGGAATATGATGACCGGATTCATGCAAAGGCGATGGAAAATAAAGAGACGGCTGTGTCTGGCGGGAGAGTATCCTTTGCGCTGGTAAATGCAGAAGAATACTCTGTACCGGAGGCAGCCGACTGTATCTATTTCTTTAATCCGTTTTCGTTGGAAATTCTGCAAAAAGCAGTTTCACGGATCCTGGATTCTTATTATGAACATCCACGGGAGATAAAGTTGTTTTTCTATTATCCGTCGGACGAATATATATCGTATCTGATGACGGTGGATGAACTGATGTTTTACGATGAGATCAGTTGCCAAGATCTTTTTAATGGAAATGATCCACGGGAGCGGATCATTCTGTTTCAAGTATCGCTTTAGCAAGTTTTAAGGAAATCATTAAGGTATTGATATATCCGCCTTTTAATACGGCTTTTAAGCCTTCAGCTTTACTAAGGCCGGTGGCTATCAGAACTACGTTGGTCTTTGGATATTTCTTCAGCGGCCATGCAATGGAACGGTTGGAAAGGCTGGTCTCAATGATGCTTCCATTTTTATCAATATAGGAGATAGAAACAGAAGCGACAGCACCAGCTTCTTCTAATGCAGCCAGGTCCTCATCCTGATAAGCACCACTTAAGTAAGCAGTAGAATGGGTACTAATCTGACCAATCCCGACTAAAGCCATATCGCAGCGTTCTCCTTCTTTCAGGACACTTGCAATATCTGGTTCCTGTACAAAATAATCTCTTGCCTTCTGACTTTGGGTCAGAACAGGCGCATTCAGTACGCTATAAGAACTGTCTGTCTTAAATGCCAGAATTCTGGCGATGGAATTGGCATTCCAGTCATTTCCGGAATTTCCCATAGCACCTACCAATGGAATAAAATGAAGATGTTTTTTTCTGGCAGATGGAAACTGCTTTGCCACCGCACTAATGGTTTTTCCACTCATGACACCAATATTTGCATTGTCTGGCATAATGCTTTCCAACTGCTGTGCACATTGTCTGGTAAAAGAAGTGAATTGTGTTTCAGAAGGACCGTCTCCTGCATCGGCAATAAATACCTGGTCAAGTCCGTACTTTTCCATAAAAATTTTTTCAAGTTCTAATTCTTCCGCAAAAGGATTGGATATATAAATATTCAGGACTCCTTTTTCTCTTGCTGCATTGATAATCCTGGAGACCTGCGGTTTGGAGATGTGAAGCTTCTCAGAGACTTCTGCCTGGCTCATATTTTCTTCATAGCATAGTTTGCAGACCTTTACCATGAGGCGTGTATTATCCAGAATAGACATGAATTTTCCTCCTTTTGAAATATATTTCAACTATTGAAATATTATACAACATTTCATAAAATAAAGCTACATTAAAAATATCAGGGAGGGTTTTTCTTATGAAGGTAAAAAAAGCGATGGTAGTATTGGCAGCGGCACTTGCAGGACTTGGACTTACAGCATGTGGTGGTGGAGCAAAGAGCACAGCAGACGGACTGGAAGGGAAAAATATTTCTATTATGACTCCATATCTGTCATCAGTAACTACGAATCAGATGGTAGAAAATCTGCAGGCAGGACTTGAAAAAGAGGGGGCTGAAGTCACTGTCATTGATACCGCAAACGATTTTTCCAAGCTGGCAAGCAGAATCGAAGATGTGGTCACCGCACAGACGGATGGAATCATTCTGGTAAGTGCTGATCCGTCACAGCTTGAGAATCAGCTGCAGGAAGCATTTGATGCAAACATTCCGGTATTTGGATGCGACAGTGGATTCATTGAAGGAATGCAGGTAAATGCAACTAGCGATAACTACCAGATGGGTCAGTTGATTACAGATTATCTGTTTAACGATCTCATGGGCGGTGAAGGTAATGTGATTGCCCTTACGCACAGACCGCATCCGGGTGTAGTTAAGAGATGTGAAGCATTTGATGATGCAATTGCGGAAAACGATAAGATTTCACTAATCACAGAGCAGCATATTCCGGCAGAGCAGCCGATTAATGATGCACAGGATACCGTAGAGAACCTGCTGCTTTCCAATCCGGAAAAAGGATCTATCACAGCAATCTGGTGTGGATGGGATGAGCCGGCAATTGGTGCAACACAGGCATGTATGGAAGCAGGCAGAGATGAAATCCTTGTTGTTGGTGTAGATGGAAATGAGCAGGCTGTTGATCTGATCAAACAGGGCACAAACTTAAAAGCAACTGTAAAACAGAACTTTGATGGAATGGCTGACATTGTACTGGAGCAGATGAAACTTCTCTATACTGGCAAGGAGATTGAGAAAGGCGACATGTATGCAGATGCTACTCTGATTACTCAGGAGAATGCAGAATAATTGGAATGATCCAATGGAGGTAGGCAATTGCTTTTAAGGACAGAAAAACTCAGCAAAAGTTTTAATGGGGTATATGCGTTATCAAATATCAATTTTGAAGTAGAAGCAGGAGAGGTACATGGACTTGTCGGCGAAAATGGAGCGGGGAAATCCACATTGATCAAAATGCTGACAGGTGTTTACAGTATTGATGAAGGTACTGTTTTCTGGGAAGATCAGCCGGTTAAGATTCCGAATCCTTCACAGAGTCGGACACTTGGCATCAATGTTGTGCACCAGGACAGAACATTAATCCCTACATTTGACGGTGTAGAAAATGCATATCTGGGTCGTGAATATCCGCATAAAGGAATGCAGGTAGATTGGAAGATCATGTGGGAGACCGTGGAGAAGACCAGAGATGAACTGGGAATCGAACTGGATCTTTCAAAAATGGCGATCGAACTGTCACCGCCGCAAAAGACCTGTCTGGAAATTATTCGTGCAATGATGAATGACTGCAAACTGTTGATTCTGGATGAGCCGACAGCATCGCTGACAGATAAAGAGTCAGAGATTTTATTTGACATCATTGGAAAACTGAAGAAGAAAGGAACTTCTGTCCTATATGTATCCCATCGAATGGATGAGATTTTCAGACTGACAGATCGGATCACCGTATTCAAAAATGGTTCCATGGTTTCCTGCGTAAAGACCAGCGAGGTAGATAAAGATAAGCTTGTATCCATGATGACGGATGAGTGGAAGGGCTCGTATATTGTACATAATACGAACTTTGGAAAAGTTCTGCTGGAAGTACAGGGAATCAGGACCAAAGACGGTGTTATGAAAAAGGGTTCTCTCAAAGTTCGTGAAAAAGAAATTCTGGGTGTATTTGGCCTTGGAGGAAGCGGACGAACAGAACTTCTGGAAGGAATCTATGGATATCGTCCAATTACAGAAGGAACGGTTACGATTGACGGAGAACAGCAGAATATGCTGTCTCCGGCCAACTCCATTAAAAAAGGAATGGTTCTTATCTCAGAGGACCGAAGAGGAAAGGCACTGGTTGGAAATCTTTCCATCAAGGAAAATGTATTGCTTTCCTGTATTGATCGCTATGCAAAGCATGGTTATCTGGATGAGAAAAAAGAAAAACAGGATGTTTCAGAAAAGGCAGAAGCATTAAAGATAAGAATGACGGGACTTGATCAGAGAATTATTGAGCTTTCTGGTGGAAATCAGCAAAAGGCAGTATTTGCGAAGGCTCTTATGACGAATCCGAAAGTATTCTTGTGTGATGAACCCACACAGGCCGTAGATATCATGACGAGAAATGAGATTCACAAATTGCTTCGGGAGAAGGCAGATGCTGGCAACGCAGTCGTATATGTCTCTTCTGATCTGAAGGAAATACTGGAAGTAGCAGATACCATACAGTTGGTTGTACAGGGAGAGACAAGGCAGCTTTTGGTAAATGAAAACCTGACGACAACGGAAGTATTATCGTACTGCTACGAATAAGGAAGAGGAGAGCATTATGTCTGAATTAAAAACGAAAAAACCAACTGTGAAGTATATTTTGCAATCATATGGAACCATACTGGCGCTGGCATTGATTATTATTCTGTTTAGTATTATCAGTCCGACTTCATTTTTTACACTGACAAACTTTATCAACATCACCAGACAGATTTCATTACTGGTTATGATTTCACTTGGTGCAACGCTGGTTATGAGTATCAATGAATTTGACCTGTCGGTAGGTTCTATGGCTAGCCTTGGCGGAATCATTGCAGCAATTCTTGCAGTAAAAGGACTGCCCATTGTTGTGTGCTTTATCATACCGATCATTGTCAGCTTTGTAATTGGCTGGATCAATGGCTGGATCGTAGCAAAATTCAAAGTGCTGTCTTTCATTACAACACTCGGCATGAGTACAGTTCTGTCAGGTATTATTTATCGTCTGTCAGGTGGAGCTACGATTTTTGAAAATATTCCGAAGAGTTTTTCCTGGCTGGGAATGACCAAGATCGGAAGAATCCCTTTGCTTTCCATTATGATGGTTGTGGCTGTTGTAATCTTCTGGTATCTGATGAGACATACCGCATTGGGAAGAAAATTGTATGCAATCGGTGGTAATGAGGAAACATCTAAAATTTCAGGTATTAATGTTAAAAAGTATAAGAATATTGCATTTGCACTTTGTGCAGTTATGGCATGTATCACAGGCATGCTGATCGCATCCAGAGTAGGATCTGCGAATACAACTGCTGGTGATGGATATTTTCTTCAGTCGTATGCAGCCGTATTTATTGGATGTACCGCATCAAAGAAAGGTGTTCCGAACGTGATCGGAACGTTGATTGGTGCTGCAATTCTTGGTATTCTTGCAAACGGTCTTACCATGCTTCAGATACCGACCTATATGCAGGACATCATTACAGGTGGAATCATTATATTCGCAGTAATTGCACAGAAACTTGGACGTGGAGACGCAAAATAATGGCAAAACTACAATGTTTTAATAAAAGAAATGAAGCATATTTTCAAAAGCATAAACACTCATTCGTTGGTTTTTTTACGGCAGGATATCCTGATAAAGAGCAGTTTTTTACATATATGAAGGATGCAGAAAGCTGTGGAATGGGTATCTTTGAGATTGGATTTCCCACAGATGATCCCTATGCAGATGGAGAAATTATTCGTAAAAGCTATGAAGTAGTGGATCATGGGATCCGCGAGGATATGGATTTCTGGAAAAGACTCAGAAATACGGTGGAGAATCCTATCTGGATTATGGGTTATAAGAAAGATCTTATAGATACAGGAATCTATAAAAAGCTTGCAAAAAATGGAGTAATCGATGCATTTGTGATTCCGGATCTGGAGATTGAGCAGAGACTGGAAATTTTGAAAGAACTGAAAACATTTGGAGTTGATACGCTGGGATTTATCGGAGACCGGATGGAGTGGGAAAATAATTACGAGACCTGTGAACTGTTTCCGATTATTTATCAACAGCTATACTCAGGACCGACAGGCTGTGTCAATAATACAGACACTTATAAACGATTGTTCCATTCAGCAAAAGAACAGTCCAGCGGTCATCTTCTGGCAGGATTTGGAATTGGAACTGTTGAACGGGCAACACAGCTGTTGCAGGATGGATTTGATGGAGTTATCATAGGAACAGCAATTATGAAGAAGTTAAATGCTTCAGTTGAGGAACTGATGACTTTCCTGAAAAATATGGAAACGGCAATCGAAGAGGTATAAGAATGTATTATATTGCGACGTATGATGTGGGGACAACTGCAGTAAAGGGTGTACTTGTAAGCTCAGATGGCGAGATTAAGACTTCAGAATTGGTTCAAATCAAAACTTATTTTCAACAGGATTATAAGGAACAAAAGCCAGATGACTGGTTTGATGCATTTTGTCAGATTGGAAAAAAATTCACTTCCCATGTGGGAGCAGATAAAATCAAAGCAGTTATTATGAGCGGACAGATGCAGGATCTGATTCTGGTTGATGAAGCGGGGAGACCACTGCGCAATGCAATTCTCTATTCGGACGCGAGGGCAGGTCTGGAAGCGGCAAAGATTCAGGAGATGGTAACAGAGGATAAACTGGAAGCAATCACCTGTAACCATTTTGATGGTTCTATGCCCCTGGCAAAACTCCTGTGGGTAAAAGAGCATGAGCCGGAAATCTATGCAAAGACCAGGCAGGTGCTGATCAGTTCCAAAGATTACATCATTCGTTGCCTGACAGGAATTGCCTGTGGGGATGCAACTGCGTGTGCGACAGCGGGAGCCATGAATCTGAAGCAGATGACATGGGATGAAGAGCTGATTACGGCAGCAACACTAAATTTGGAATTGTTTCCACCAATCAAATATCCACATGAAGTGGTGGGTACAGTTGTAGAAGAGATGCAGGATTTATGTGGATATGATCAGAATACAGTGGTTTATGCAGGAATTGGCGATGCGGGAGCGACGACACTTGCCAGTGGAATTGCTTCTTTTGGAGAATTCAATGTAAATATTGGAACATCTGGATGGGTAGCGACCATAAGTGATAGCCCGCTGGATCTGCATGGAAGGGTCTTCAATCTTGCTGGTTTTTCAGAAAAAACCTATATTAATGTGGTACCGTTCTTTAATGCAGGAAATGTCCATAAATGGATCACGAAAGTTTTTTCAGAAGGTGATTCGCTGGATTATGAGAAATCTACAAAATTACTGGAAAGCAGTGTGCCGGGATGCCATGGAGTGCTGTTTCTGCCGTATATTACAGGGGAGCGTTTTCCTGTGATTGATCCGGATATTAGAGGTGCTTACTATGGAATTACACCGGATACATCAGCGGAGGATCTTACAAGAGCATGCCTGGAAGGTGTTGCATTTTCTGTTCGTCAGGGACTGGAACTTATTGACTGCGAAGTGAAAAGTGTTTCTCTGATTGGAGGAGGCGCAAGAGTCGCTGTCTGGTGTCAGATTCTTGCAGATGTACTTGGGAAAGATGTGAAAGTATACAAAAATGCTGATATCCTTCCGGCAAAAGCACTTGCATCTGCAGTTCTTCTGGCAAATGGAGAGATTGCAGATTATGGAGATTTTGTAAAGACTCTTCAGGATGAAGATGCATGCATTACTTACAGAGCTTCAAATGATACGCATGAGATTTACAATGAAGTATATAGAAAGTTTGTGAAACTGTATCCACAGCTGAGAGGATTATAAAAGGGAGTGCGGTATTACCGCGACTCCCGAATCACTTCTGAAATCTCTTTATAAGGAACCTGTGTAAAAAGGTTTCGGAGTTCATCGGCAAGATCTAATGCTGTAGCGATCCGTGTGAGTGCAAGCAGTGAGATCTGTCCTGCAGACTCAAATCGCTTGATAGAGCCGTAGCTGACGCCGCTCATTTCAGAGATTTTTTGCTGTGAAATGGAGCGGCGTTTTCTGATATTTCGTACTCGTTTTGCCAGTTTCAGATCAAGTTCTTCAGGGGTTTCCCATATAAATTCAGAAAGAAACCTATTGATAATCGCCGTAATATTGAGTATGATGATTTGGACAACAAGAGAAATGTGCACAAGAGGAGTTGCGAAAGGTGTTAGAGTTATTATTTTTTATTTTTCTGTTTGGTATTTTTGGAAAATTATTTTTCTTCGGTATGCGGGCAGCGTGGAGCATTTCCAAGTTGCTGATCACGATAGTATTTCTTCCGGTGATCCTGCTGGGAATGGTATTTGGCGGACTTTTATATCTGGCATTTCCGATCCTGCTCATTATCGGTATCCTTTCATTGTTTAGAACAAAATAAAGTCAGTAAATAAAACGGGGCTGCTGTTCCATAGTTGATGATTCACACATCTATGGAGCAGCAGCCCTGTCATCTTGTTATATTTATCAAAATTATTTTAACCAGTTATCTTTTTTTCTTCTCTTCCGACTCTTATAACGTTTTCGATTTGCATTGGAGAAGGAATTGCGGTCAGCCCGGTTCCGTCTCCAGCGGGTAAGAAAACTAATGTCAAAATGATAAGCTTTGCTAAGTCTCTTAAATAACACGAACAGCAGAAGTAAAGCGGCAACACTGGAAACTATATAGATCAGGATTCGAAGATTGATCTTGATCAGCCGTGTGGATGGTTTTGCTTCAGCCTGTGCCTGTTCTTCGTCTTCCTCACCGGTCTTCTGAAACTGGAAATCCTGAACAGCAGGTTCTGCCAGTGTCAGATCTGTAGAACCGATAGTCTGACCATCGAACTGATAGCGAAGGACAGCGACTACATCAGAATCTGGAGAATCTACAAACTCCAGGCTTGGAGATGCAGCAGAAAAATCAACACTGTTAGGAAGGACTACATACCCATCCGTATCCATCTCGATCATCGGAGTGGTGCTTCCGAAGATGGAGGTGCCTGTGTCAAAGAGCTGTCCCTGTCCAATGGAGAAGTTGGCTTCATTTTCTGAAATATTTACCTTCTGAAAATTCTCCGTAGCATAATTCAGAAGATTGGTCGTATCGGGGTAAATGGGGACACCTTTTTCGCCGGTTCCCTGACTCTTCATAGTGACCACGATCAGATCCATGCCGTTTCGGGTGGCGCAGGTGACAAGGGTGTTCAATGCTGCCTCTGTGTAACCAGTCTTACCGGCAAATACCGTATCATCCAGATATTTGGAGGTTTTGTAGCCGGAGATCATGTAATGATGATTATTCATCAGCAGTTCTTCGGACTTCTTGTTGGTGGCACGTAAGACATAACGGGAAGTGCCGCTGATCTTACGAAATTCTTCGTGACTGACAGCTGCCCGTGTGATCAGTGCCATATCATGGGCAGATGTGTAATGTTCTTCATTTGGCAGACCACTGGGGTTGACAAAATGCGTGTTTGTGCAGCCAAGCTCAGCAGCACGCTGGTTCATAAGGTCTGCAAATGCTTCGGTGGAACCGGAGATGTGCTCAGCAATGGCATTGGCACACTCGTTAGCGGATTCAAGCATGATAGCATAAAGACATTCTTCGACCGTAAGCACCTCATCTTCATCACGGGCAATGCTGCTGCTTCCATAATCAATGGAATAGACCGCATTGTGAGAAAAGGTGACTTCTTCATCCATGTCACAGTTTTCCAGTGCCAGCAGAACAGTCATGATCTTGGTGATACTTGCCGGGTAATGTTGTTCATCAATGGCTTTGGAATACAGGATCGTTCCGGTGGATGCTTCCATGACAATGGCAGATTCAGCATAGACCTGTGGACCGGCTGGCCAATTCTCCCATGAGTTAGATTCTATTTCTTTGTTATAGCGTTCGTCAATCGCAGCCTGAAGTGCTGCAGCTGCGGCAAGCTCTGCCTGTGTCGGCTGCCGCCGTTTGGTTGTTTTTTTTGCATCTACCGGCATGGCGAACAGGGTGCTTGCACAGAGCACAGATGCCAGAAGGGATACAGCAAATCTATTAAAAAATTTCATGTGTTACCTCGTTATATTTTTATTTGACGATGCAGAGATATTACAAAACACTCCTGTGAGGCTTGCAAAACTCTGAATCATTCAATATTATAGTTGATTTACATAAGCTGTGCAAGGGAACAGTGGAAAAGTTCACAATTCAGGCGGGAAAACTTACATTGACAATAATAGAAACCTTTGTATAATGGTGTTTAGAGCGATATACGCATCTGTCTTGTGGCAGATGCGTTTTTTAAAGGAGGAGAAGGTAATGAACGCAAGCGTAGCAATTCAGGTACTGCCCACTGTAACAGATGACGAGGAAGTGATCCGCATCGTAGATGCGGTGATCGATTATATTAAATCCACAGGACTTTCTTATTATGTAGGACCATGTGAGACCTCCATCGAAGGTGATTATGATCAGTTGATGGAGATCGTGAAGAACTGCCAGCTGGTTGCCGCGAAGGCAGGTTGTCCGGCTATGCATACTTATGTGAAGATCTCCTACAAACCGGAAGGGGAAGTGCTGACCATCGACAAAAAAGTGACCAAACATCATCAGGAATAAATACTAAAAAATCCCCGGAATATCAGTGAAAGCCTTGACAAATGCTGTCAACCGCACTTATAATTGCACTTGTGTAAACGGCTATGACGAAGACAGTAGGAACCACTGGAAATGCGCAGCGAACCGGGGTGGGTGTGAGCCCGGTGAGAGTACAGGGATTTCCGAAGATCACTTCCGAGCCTCGGGCTGAAGAGGAGTTTCTTCTATATTATATAGGAAGAAGAAAGTAGGCTTCGACGGTATTCCCTCCGTTATCGGGAACACATATGACAGTATGTTGTAAGAGGTGGTTTATAAACGGGCTATTAGGCTCCGTCCTGTTGCAGGACGGGGCTTTTTTGTTTGGAAGACAAGGAGGTAACAAAAGCATGTACAGCAAAGTAAACACCGACATGAACTTTGTAGAGCGCGAAAAAGAAGTTGAAGAGTTCTGGAAAGAAGACAACACATTTAAGAAAAGTATGGAGCAGAGAGAAGGCTGCCCGACATATACCTTTTATGACGGACCGCCTACCGCAAATGGTAAGCCGCATATCGGTCACGTACTGACCCGTGTTATCAAGGATATGATTCCGAGATACCGTACTATGAAAGGCTACTATGTTCCGAGAAAAGCAGGATGGGATACCCACGGACTGCCGGTAGAGCTGGAGGTTGAGAAACTTCTGGGTCTGGATGGAAAAGAGCAGATCGAGCAGTATGGTCTGGATCCGTTCATCACCAAATGTAAAGAGAGTGTCTGGGAATACAAGGGAATGTGGGAGGATTTCTCCGGTACCGTTGGTTTCTGGGCTGATATGGATAATCCGTATGTTACCTATGATGACAACTTCATCGAGTCCGAGTGGTGGGCACTGAAGACGATCTGGGACAAAGGACTTCTGTACAAAGGATTCAAGATCGTTCCGTACTGCCCGCGTTGTGGAACTCCTCTGTCTTCCCATGAGGTGGCACAGGGATACAAAGATGTAAAAGAGCGTTCCGCAGTGGTACGTTTCAAAGTAAAAGGTGAGGATGCATATATCCTGGCATGGACCACTACACCGTGGACTCTGCCGTCCAACGTGGCACTTTGTGTAAACCCGAACGAGGAGTATGCAAAAGTAAAAGCTGCTGACGGATATGTATATTATATGGCATCCGCACTTCTGGATACCGTACTTGGCAAACTGGCAAAAGACGGTGAGGCTGCTTACGAAGTACTGGAGACCTACAAAGGTAAGGATCTGGAAGGCAAAGAATATGAGGCACTGTATCAGTGTGCAGCAGATCTGGCTGAAAAGCAGCACAAGAAAGGTCATTATGTAGTATGTGATACTTACGTAACTCTGACCGATGGTACTGGTGTTGTTCATATTGCTCCGGCATTTGGTGAAGACGATGCTCAGGTTGGCCGTAAATATGATCTTCCGTTTGTACAGTTCGTAGATGAAAAAGGTGATATGACAAAAGAGACTCCGTTTGCAGGTCTGTTTGTAAAGAAAGCAGATCCGGAGGTGCTCAAAGATCTGGATGCAAAGGGACTTCTGTTCGATGCTCCAAAATTTGAGCATAGCTATCCGCACTGCTGGAGATGTGATACTCCGCTGATCTACTATGCACGTGAATCCTGGTTCATCAAGATGACGGCAGTGCGCGATGATCTGGTACGCAACAACGAGACTGTAAACTGGATCCCACAGAGCATTGGTAAAGGCCGCTTTGGAAACTGGCTGGAGAACATTCAGGACTGGGGTGTATCCCGTAACCGTTACTGGGGAACTCCGCTGAACGTATGGCAGTGTGAAGACTGCGGACATCAGGAAGCAATCGGCTCCCGTGAGCAGTTAAAAGAGATGAGTGGCAATGAGAAAGCTCTGACGGTTGAGCTCCATCGTCCGTACATTGATGAGATCACCTGCACTTGCCCGAAGTGCGGCAAGACTATGAAGAGAGTACCGGAGGTTATCGACTGCTGGTTTGACTCAGGAGCAATGCCATTTGCTCAGCATCATTATCCGTTTGAGAACAAAGACCTGTTTGAGCAGCAGTTCCCTGCTCAGTTTATTTCCGAGGCTGTTGACCAGACCCGTGGATGGTTCTATTCTCTGATGGCAGAATCTACACTGCTCTTCAACAAGAGTCCGTATGAGAATGTTATCGTGCTTGGACATGTTCAGGATGAGAATGGCCAGAAGATGAGCAAATCCAAAGGAAATGCAGTGGATCCGTTTGATGCATTGCAGACCTACGGTGCTGATGCGATCCGTTGGTACTTCTACATCAACAGTGCACCGTGGCTGCCGAACCGCTTCCATGGCAAAGCTGTACAGGAAGGTCAGAGAAAATTCATGGGTACTCTGTGGAATACCTATGCATTCTTTGTACTGTATGCAAATATTGATAATTTTGATGCAACCAAATATACCTTAGATAAGAAATCTCTGACGGTTATGGATCGTTGGATCCTGTCCAAACTGAATTCCACCGTTGGAGCAGTTGATGACAATCTGGCAAATTACCGCATTCCGGAAGCTGCAAAAGCACTGCAGGAGTTTGTAGATGATTTAAGTAACTGGTATGTAAGAAGAAGCCGTGAACGTTTCTGGGCAAAGGGAATGGAGCAGGATAAGATCAATGCTTATATGACTCTGTATACTGCGCTGGTAACCATCTGTAAAGCAGCAGCTCCGATGATCCCGTTCATGACAGAGGAGATCTACCGCAACCTGGTATGCAGCATCGATAAGACCGCTCCGGAGAGCATCCACCTGTGTGATTTCCCGACAGTAGATGCTGAGATGATCGACAAAGAGCTGGAGGCTTCTATGGAAGAAGTTCTGGATATCGTTGTTATGGGCCGTGCTGCAAGAAATACCGCTAACATCAAGAACCGTCAGCCGATCGGAACCATGTATGTACGTGCAGAGCGTCCGCTGGATGCAATGTTCCAGGAGGTTGTCGCAGATGAGCTGAATGTGAAGAAGGTAGAGTTCAAAGAGGACTTAAGTGATTTCACCAGCTACACCTTCAAACCGCAGCTGAAGACTGTCGGACCGAAATACGGAAAACTTCTCAATGGTATCCGTGCACACCTGGCTGAGATCAATGGCCGTGAGGCTATGAAGGAGCTGGACAACAGCGGAAGCCTGTCATTTGACATTGACGGACAGAACGTGGTATTATCAAAAGAGGATCTGCTCATTGATACCGCACAGATGGAGGGGTACGTGACAGAGGAAGACAGCACTGTAACAGTCGTTCTTGATACGAATCTGAGTGATGAACTCATTGAGGAGGGATTTGTAAGAGAGATCATCAGTAAAATCCAGACCATGCGTAAAGAAGCTGGATTTGAAGTGATGGACAAGATTGTGGTATACAGCATGGGCAATCAGAAGATTGAAGGCTACATGAAGGAATACCGTGAGGAAATCTTAAGCGATGTTATGGCATCAGATATCCGTTTTGACGAGGTAAAAGGATATACAAAAGAGTGGAGCATCAATGGTGAATCCGTAACACTTGGAGTGGAAAAACAGTAATTAACATGGGAGGCATAACATGGCCAAAAGACTTTTTAACAAAGAGTTCTTCATCAGAAGCGTGAAGTACAATGTTCGTACACTTTTCCGTAAAGAGATCGAAGAAGCAACCGAACAGCAGATCTTTCAGGCAGTCGGATACGCTGTAAAAGATGCGATCATGGATGCATGGATCGCAACGCAGAAGGAATATGAGAAATCCGATCCGAAGATCGTATACTACATGTCCATGGAGTTCCTTATGGGACGTGCGCTGGGCAACAACCTGATCAATCTTACTTTCTATGATGAAGTAAAGGAAGCACTTGAAGAGATCGGACTGGATCTCAATACCATCGAGGATCAGGAGCCGGACGCAGCACTTGGTAATGGTGGTCTGGGAAGACTGGCAGCATGTTTCCTTGATTCTCTGGCAACATTGGGATACGCAGCTTATGGCTGCGGTATCCGTTACCGTTATGGTATGTTCAAACAGCAGATCGTTGACGGATATCAGGTAGAAGTACCGGATATGTGGCTGAAGAACGGCAACCCGTTTGAGCTTCGCCGTCCGGAGTATGCAAAGACTGTAAAATTTGGCGGATATGTTCGTGTGGAGAACCGCAATGGCAGAAACATGTTCATCCAGGAAGGTTATCAGTCCGTACTTGCAGTTCCGGTTGACCTGCCGATTGTCGGATATGGCAACAACGTAATCAACACCTTAAGAATCTGGGATGCAGAGGCAATCAATTCCTTCGAGCTTGACCGTTTTGACAAGGGTGAGTATGAGAAGGCTGTTGAGCAGGAGAACCTGGCACGTAACCTGGTAGAGGTGCTGTACCCGAATGACAACCATATGGCAGGTAAAGAGCTTCGTCTGAAACAGCAGTATTTCTTCGTATCTGCAAGTGTTCAGGAAGCGATCGCAAAATATAAGAAGAAACATTCCGATATCCGTAAGTTCTATGAGAAGGCAACCTTCCAGCTGAACGATACCCACCCGACCGTGGCTGTCGCAGAGCTTATGAGAATCCTGATGGATGAGGAAGGTCTGGAATGGGATGAGGCATGGGATGTAACGACTAAGACCTGTGCATATACTAACCATACGATCATGGCAGAGGCACTGGAGAAATGGCCGATCGAGCTGTTCTCAAGACTGCTTCCGCGTATTTACCAGATCGTAGAGGAGATCAACCGCAGATTTGTAAACCAGATTCAGGAGCAGTATCCGGGCAACTATGAGAAAGTCAAGAAGATGGCGATTATCATGGACGGTCAGGTTAAGATGGCTCATCTTGCAATTGTCGCAGGATATTCTGTAAATGGTGTTGCAAGACTTCATACAGAGATCCTGAAGAAACAGGAACTGAAAGATTTCTACGAGATGATGCCGCAGAAGTTCAACAACAAGACCAATGGTATTACCCAGAGACGTTTCCTGCTTCACGGCAATCCGCTGCTGGCAAAATGGGTAACTGCTCATGTTGGTGACGAGTGGATCACTGATCTGCCGAAGATCAAAGAGCTGACTCTGTATGTGGATGATGAGAAAGCACAGCATGAGTTCATGAATATCAAATACCAGAACAAAGTGCGTCTGGCAAAATATATCAAAGAGCACAACAACATTGATGTCGATCCGCGTTCCATCTTTGATGTACAGGTTAAGAGACTTCATGAGTATAAGAGACAGCTGATGAATATCCTTCATGTAATGTACCTGTATAACCAGATCAAAGAGCATCCGGATATGGATTTCTATCCGAGAACCTTTATCTTCGGTGCAAAAGCAGCTGCCGGATATATGAGAGCAAAGCTGACCATCAAGCTGATCAACTCTGTGGCTGATGTGATCAATAATGATGCTTCTATCAATGGAAAACTGAAAGTAGTATTTATCGAAGATTATCGTGTATCCAACGCAGAGTGGATCTTTGCAGCAGCAGATGTATCTGAGCAGATCTCCACAGCTTCCAAAGAAGCTTCTGGAACCGGTAACATGAAGTTCATGCTGAACGGTGCTGTGACTCTGGGAACCATGGATGGAGCAAACGTTGAGATCGTTGAAGAAGTTGGCGAAGAAAACGCATTTATCTTTGGTATGAGTGCAGAGGAAGTTATCGCACTGGAGAATCAGGGCGGCTATGATCCGTCTCAGCTGTTCAATACCGATCAGGATATCCGTCATGTACTGATGCAGCTGATCAACGGTGAGTACTCACCGAATGATCCGGAGCGTTTCCGCGAGCTGTACAATGCTCTGCTGGTAGACGGTGGATACAACCGTCCGGATCCATATTTCATCCTGAAGGACTTCCGTTCCTATGCAGAGGCACAGAAGCGTGTAGAAGCTGCATACCGCGATGAGAAGGGCTGGGCAAGAATGGCAATGCTCAATGTGGCACATGCTGGAAAATTCACCTCAGACCGTACTATCCAGGAGTATGTAGATGATATCTGGAAGCTTGACAAAATGACAGTTGAGTTACCGGAAGAAGCAAAATAAATAACAACAGATTCGTCTGTATATGCAGGCACCTCTTTTCATACAATGGGAAGAGGTGCTTTTTGTATGAAAAATTATGTAAAAATGTTTCTGGCAGGAATATTTCTGGCAACAGCATTTCCATTTACCATGGTGCTTCTGCTCAATGGCAGACAGGGAATCCATAAGGAAAAACAGCTGGATCCGGTGGATTATCAGGTGCTGCAGCAGATGCTCACAGAAGATCTGTCCTGGATGAGTGATGATACATTGAAATTGCTGGCAGTGCTGTATCGGACGGAAGCGTTTTGTGTGGGGGAATCGTCGGCTATAGAACAGCTCTCATTGTCTGAACTTTATGGAGAACCATATGGGCGAATCTATCAGGCAATAGAGAGCACATCAGGAATGGCAGTGACCATTGATGGAGAATATCGGGAACTTCCATTTCATAAGTTAAGTGTTGGACATACAAGAGATGGGAAGCTTCTTGGAGACAGCTATGACTATGTGCTCTCTGTGGAGTGCAGGGAAGATAAAGAAGCCTCTGATTATGTGCAGATCTGCACCCTGAGTATGGAGGAAATACTGCGGGCACTGGGCATGGATTACACAGAAATGGCAGACAAAGATATTGCTGGGAAAGACGACGCGGATAGGCAGGCGAAGCAGCAGGAAATCACCTTAGACGATTTTGAGTTTCAGCGGGATTCGGAAGGCTATGTAGAATCCGTAAGCCTGGGTGATCAGACCTGGACCGGGGAAGCTTTCCGGTCTTTGTTGCATTTTCCGTCCAGCTGCTTCTGGATGAAGGCAGATGGTACAACGAAGACGGATAAAGCGGGAGCGGTCGGCAATACCGACAACAGGATTACAATCACCATCAAAGGTGTGGGACATGGATTTGGAATCAGTCTCTATACGGCAGACCGCCGGATCCGGGAAGGAACGCCCTGGCAGGATATTTTTTCTTGTTTTTATAAAAATGCACAGTGTATAACCATTCCCTGAACTGGTAAAAATATGACCAGAGGTGATGGTATGCGTAAAAAAAATCAGAAAGGTTTTCTGATCGCACTGTGCCTTTGCATGCTTTCCTTATCCGGGATCTATGGGGTGTATCAGTACCAGAAGAGTGCGGCTCCGACACCGGAGGAACAGTCCGCTCAGCTTGAGCAGGATCAGAAGGAAACAGCAAATTCCAGAGGTGCAGCAGGACAGACAGAAGCAAAAATTGAAACCGAAGAGGATGTGGAGCAGATCGGTCAGACAGAACTGGCAGAGACAGAGCAGGAAGATACGCAGATCGAGATTGCACAGATTGAAAATGGTCAGGCAGAGGAAGTGCAGTCCTCTGATGAACTGGCCGATGGAGGGGAACTGGCAGCGGAGGAAGAATCCGTGGCTGCAGGTTCTGATCTGGTAGAAGGCAAGGCACTGACATTTTCAGCAGATAATCACCTGCGATGGCCAGTGGATGGAGATGTACTTCTGAACTACAGCATGGATAAAAGCATCTATTTCTCCACGCTGAATCAGTACAAATATCACCCGGCAGTGGTGATCGCAGCGGAGCTTGGAAGTGAAGTGCGAAGCGCAGCAAGAGGAAAGGTAAGCCAGATCCGGAATGATGAAGAGACCGGAACCACGCTGACTATGGAACTGGGAAATGGATACGAAGCTATCTACGGACAGCTTGCAGACCTGACTGTTGAGGAAGGGGATACCATTGAAGCCGGTACGCTGATCGGCTATGTGGGAGAACCAACGAAATACTATACGTTAGAAGGCAGTAACCTGTATTTTCAGCTTCTGAAAGATGATGATCCGGTGAATCCGATGGATTTTCTGGAGTAAGTAACGAAATAAAAATGACACCAGAAGAATAAAGCTATGAATTCGCTCATGTGCAAGCACATCGCGGGATTCATAGCTTTTTCTTCTGGTATCACTACATGGTAGCAATATAGAACATGGTCACATAATGACACAGGCTGCCAGCCATGACAAATACGTGGAAGATCTCATGAGATCCAAAATACTGATGCTTTGCATTGAACAGAGGAAGCTTCAGTGCGTAGATCACACCGCCGATGGTGTAGATCACGCCACCAGCCACCAGCCATATAAAAGCGGCGGTGGGAAGGGTCTGTACCAGTGGAACCATAGCAAGCACACACAGCCAGCCCATGGCAATGTAGATGGTGGAAGAGAACCATTTTGGACAGGTGATCCAGAATGCCTTGATCAGCATGCCTGCAATGGCAACAGCCCACACAAGGATTAGAAGAGGGATTCCTACGGTGTCTCTCAGCGGGATCACACAAATAGGGGTGTAGCTTCCAGCGATCAGAATAAAGATCATCATATGATCGATCTTACGTAATACTTTATTTACTTTTTCAGAAATATTAAAGGTATGATAAGTAGTGCTGGCGCCGTAGAGAAGAATCATGCTTGCGGCAAAGATTGCCAGAGCAGGTACCGCATATCGGCCGCCGTCCTTGGCTGCCAGAACCAGAAGAGGTGTAGCTGCCAAGCCGGCCAGGATCATACCAATAAAATGAGTCAATGCGCTTCCAGGATCTTTAATAGATAATGTCATAATAAATTCCTCCTTGTTAATCTATATTACAATATGTAGTATTAAAAACTATGTCTTGATTTATTCATATTATAACCCATAAAAAAGAAAATGCAAGAGGAATTTAAAAAAGATATTACGGAACAGTAACAAAAAGGCAGTTCCCTTTCGGAAACTGCCTTCTATTATACTTTTATGTAATTAGAAGATTCTACGTACTGCAAGGACATTCTTGTAGTTTACCGGAGAAGTGAACTTGATTCCGGTAGAAGCGGTGCTGGCATGTACGATGGTGTTTCCACCAACATAGATAGCAACGTGACCACTGTAGCAGATGATGTCGCCCGGCTGTGCATCTGCAAGGCTCACACCATATCCAACGCTTCTCATAGCACTGGAGCTGTGCGGAAGACCGATACCGAAGTTTGCATATACACTCATAACGAATCCGGAGCAGTCAGCACCGTTTGTAAGGCTTGTACCGCCATATACATACGGATTACCAACGAACTGGGAGGCAAAGCTTGCAACGGAACTGCCACCTGCACTTCCACTGCCTCCACCGATCACGACAGACTCGGAAGAAGACTCCTTCTTGGAGTTCTTGCTCTTCTTGGCTGCTGCGGCGGCAGCTGCTTTCTGTGCTGCTTCACGCTCTGCTTTTTCCTTGGCAAGACGAGCTTCCTCTTCTTCCTTGGATTCTGCATATACATAATCTGTTCTCAGATCTACAAAATCTGTGGATACCCAACCATCACCTTCTTCGATGGATACCTTTACGAAACCATCCTGTTCATCCAGAACTGTCAGCTCCTCACCCATGGGAATGAGACCCAGGATAGAAGAATCTGTGGTAGCTTCCTGACGAACTCTTAAAGTCTCGGTAGTAACCGTAGCAACTCTGGTGCCTACCTGCTCAGCCAGTGCCTCAGCATCATCACCGGTCACTACATATTCGCTTTTTACATAACCGTGTACATTACCGGAATTGATCAAATACCAACCGTCTTCGGATGCCTCTACATCACCGACAGAATTGTTGAACAGTTTACCAACGATCTCCCCCTCTTCGCTGGCTTCGCTGCGGACATTAACATAATCATTGACCTGAGCAATGCAAAGGCCGGTATAATTTTCTTTTGCCGTCTGTGCGACAACTGCTTCTACATCTTCATCTGTAGCAGATGAATCATCTAGTGAAGATGAGATTCCGCCTGCAAGTGCCAGTGAAATAGAAGATGCATCCGCTGTCATAGGATGAACCAGAAATACACCGGCAACTGCCAGAAGTAAGAGTGATTTCTTGAATGCCATAATAGACCCCCTGATACAAGATTTTACAATTCTATTCAAAATATTACAAAATTATTACAAAAACTAGGGTAAGTATAACAAGGTTGTAGTAATTTGTCAACTAAACGGGGATTTGTTTACGAAATGTTAATATTTCAAACGTTCAGAGCCATGCGGATTTATAAAAAGAAGCAGATGAAAGCTTGCTTGCAGGCTGCTTCTTTTATAAATCCATAGGGCGAGAGCCCTAAATGAATAACATAGACAGCCCTAAAGGGATGGCTATGTTATGAATGGCTCTGAACGTTTGAAATAGTTTGAAATAGTTTGAAATAGATAGCCATGCGGATTTATGAAAATGATTACTAATTTTCTTGACATTTATAATGGTAAATACTATAATAATGTCAGTAACAATTATTGATATCGTTAAAGGAGGGATGCAAATGGCAGTTCTGAGATACAGCAAACAGCGGGAATCCATTAAGAACTACCTGTGCGGACGTGAGGATCATCCGACTGCGGATATGATCTACACCAGCATCCGTGAGGAATATCCGAATATCAGTCTGGGAACAATATATCGGAATCTTTCTTTATTAGTAGAGATCGGTGAGATTCAGAAGATCACGACAGACGGAGCGGACCGGTTCGATGCCAGGGTCACACCGCACAATCATTTTGTCTGCCGCAGATGTGGACGGGTCATGGATATGATGGTACCGGTGGATAGCCCGGTCGCTGAAGCGAACAAGCTGTGGGATGGCGGAGAGATCCACGAATGCAGGATGGAATTCTATGGAATCTGCAAGGATTGTAAAAAAACAGAGAATTAAAAAATACCTATTGACAAAAGGCAATCAACTAGGTATAATAACGGTAACAGTAATGATTACTGTTAAGAAAGAAAACAATAAAGCAATATAAATCAAAAAAAGAAAAGGAGAACAAAATCATGGCAAAATGGGTATGTACAGTATGCGGTTACATTTATGAAGGAGAGCAGGCACCGGAGAAATGTCCACAGTGCGGAGTTCCGGCAAGCAAGTTTAAAAAGCAGGAAGAGGGAATGACCTGGGCAGCAGAGCATGTTGTAGGTGTTGCAAAGGGCGTTAGCGAGGACATCCTTGAGGATCTGAGAGCAAACTTCAACGGCGAATGTTCTGAGGTTGGTATGTATCTGGCAATGGCTCGTGTAGCTCATAGAGAGGGATATCCGGAGATCGGTCTGTACTGGGAGAAAGCAGCTTACGAAGAGGCTGAGCATGCAGCTAAATTTGCAGAGCTTCTGGGCGAGGTTGTTACCGACAGCACCAAGAAGAACCTGGAGCTGAGAGTTGCAGCAGAGCATGGTGCAACCGAAGGTAAATTTGATCTTGCAAAACGTGCAAAAGCAGCTAACCTGGATGCAATTCATGATACTGTTCATGAGATGGCAAAAGACGAGGCTCGTCACGGAAAAGCATTCGAGGGTCTTCTGAAGAGATACTTCGGTTAATCCAAAACGATAATAAGAAAATAGCTTCCTATATAAAGGGTTGTCGCAGTCATGCGGCAGCCCTTTTTTCGACGGCGTTGTAACTCGACTTACATGGATGAATGGTGGATGGAAGAATTGACGTAAAATTCATGTAAATTATCTGCAAATATATTTTTATGAAAAAAGAATTGACAAATTCATGGATAGACATTATGCACAAAAAAATGAAAGAACAAAAAACTTATTCCTGATTTCCCCACACTTCCCACAATAATATCCACATTTTGCACCCTGAAAAATAAGGTAAAATCGAGTTATTCACAAAGTTATCCACATTATCCACATTTTTTGGGGAAAATGGAGGGTCTCTAAAAAGAGGCAAACAAAACAGATGTTTTGTAATTTATTGATAAAACAGACAGGTTTCGGAAAAAGTTGTGTAAAATGCTTGACACTTAAAATATCAAAAATATGTAGATATTTTCAGATAAATATAATATTTTTGTGAAAAAAATCCTTTTCAGACACGTTACAATCGTGTACAATAAATGCTGTTTGAAAAAGACTGAAAAGAGGAAAGGGAGGAACATATGCGCCTTAGAAATGTAAAGGGATCCCGTGAGGCGATTCAGGAAAGTATCTATGTGGTACATGAAGAAGAGACGCGTGCAGGAAGCTGGCATGACATATTCGGAAACGATCATCCGATTCATATAGAGATAGGAATGGGGAAGGGTCGTTTTCTGATGGAACTGGCGGCAAAGAACCCGGATATCAATTATGTCGGAATTGAGAAATACTCAAGTGTGCTGATCCGTGCACTGGAGAAGATGTTGGAGATGGAGACACCGCTTGCCAATATCCGTTTTGTGCGAATGGACGCAGAAGCCATCACAAAGGTATTCGGGGCAGGAGAGGTAGACCGGATCTATCTGAATTTCTCCGATCCGTGGCCGAAGGATCGCCATGCCAAGAGAAGATTGACCAGCAAGGAGTTCTTTGCAAGATACAATGTGATCCTGAAAGCAGATGGCAGAGTGGAATTCAAGACGGACAACCGTCCCCTGTTCGATTTCTCAGTGGAATCTGTGAAGGAGGCTGGTTGGAAGCTGGATGCGGTAACCTACGACCTTCATCATGATGAGGAACTGTGTCAGGGAAATGTTATGACAGAATATGAGGAGAAATTCTCTTCTAAAGGCAATCCGATCCATAAGCTGATTGCTGTCAGATAAGAAATCTGAAGAAAAAGTAAAAAAAATATAAAAAAAGGGTTGCATTTTTTGCAACCATACCGTATAATATGTTTTGTTCGCTGAACAACACAAATTTATACCGTATGCGCTTCTAGCTCAGTTGGTAGAGCACCTGACTCTTAATCAGGGTGTCCAGGGTTCGAGCCCCTGGAGGCGCATTGCAGAGCACTGTTTTTGGGATGTAGAGCCCGGGGGCGGTGTTCTTTTTTTTGCTACCTATTCAGAGCCATGCACATGCCCGTAAATATGCGCCTCATGCTTGCATGATGGCACATATTTACGGGCATGTATATGGCGAGAAGCCATACATGAGCAAAAGTAAAGCCTCGAAGAGGCGATTTTGCGAATGTGGCTCTGAATAGGTAAGGTGCAGGTTTAGAATCGTAGCACGCAACTATAAAAAAACACTGGATTTTTTACAGCAGGTAGACTAATATAAACGTATACTTGCGAGGAAAACATAGCAGGAAGCGTGGTGAAGCACCGAATGGCATATGTATATATGGTGCGATGTAAGGACGATTCGTTGTATACCGGGATTGCGAAGGACCTGGGGCATCGGATGAACGAGCACTATTATAAGAAGAAAAACGGTGCAAAATACACGAAGAGCCGACAGATCCAGACTTTAGAGATGGTATGGGAGACAGAGGACTGGCCGCTGGCGGCGAGAATTGAATATCGGATCAAGCGACTGGGCAGAGAGCGGAAATTAGAACTCCTGCAGCAGCCGGAGCGGCTTTTGGAATACATTTCTCTGGAAGATGCAGACTCAGAAAAATGCCGGCCGCACCCCGACTGGAAGCTGGAGATGTTTATCGGTCAATAGAATCTCGGAGCAGGAAGTAACGGCAGATAGATCTGGAATTCGCTTCCTTTTCCGACAGTGGAATTCAGATGGATCGTACCGCCATGAGCCACAACGATACGGCGCACAATGGCAAGACCCAGACCGGTTCCATGTTCCTTGTGTGTGACGAAGGGCTGGAAGATGGATTCCTGATCCTCAGGAGGGATGCCACAGCCATTGTCACGGACTGCCAGCAGCATCCGTTTGTTGTGGGTGAAGATCTTCAATGTGATCCGGCCCCGTTCCTCAATGGAGTCGATGGCGTTGGTGAGCAGATTGATAAATACCTGTTTCAGGCGGACAGGATCTGCATAAAAATCAGGGTAAGTGTTATCAAGCTTCAACAGCAGTGGAATGTGGTGAGCCAGCAGCTCGGGAAGGAGCGTATCCTTCAGGTCACAGGCAAATTCCACAGGGTCGATCTTGCAGATATTCAGTTTGTCTCCGTTATTAAACGCAGAGATATCATCGAGAAGGACCCGCATATATTGCAGGTCATTTTTTATCTGGTCCCAGAATTCAAAATGCTCTACTTCCGGATGCATTTTCTGGATCCACTGTACCGAACTGTCGATATAGGTCAGCGGATTGCGGATCTCATGAGAGATCTGCGACAGAGCCATGTGGTAATCGTCGCGAAGCGCGGTGATCAGTTTCTGCGCATTTTCATCTTTGGCGACCAGACGTTCAATTTTTTCCTGTTCTTCGTATGTCATCATAGTATCACTCCCTGAATCAGAATATAGCAGACATGTCAAAAAATGGCAATAAAATTCGTTCGACAAATGTCGACAAACAATGCCATTTTATATAGAAAAGAAATTATAAAATTTCTTTAGAAAGAATAGAAAGGATGTTAGGAAATGAAAGACTGTAATTGTATTTTTTGTAAGATCGCCAATGGTGAGATTCCGTCCACCACACTTTATGAGGATGAGGACTTTCGTGTGATCCTGGATCTGGGTCCGGCTACAAGAGGACATGCGCTTCTGCTGCCGAAGAATCATTTTGCAAATCTGTTTGAGCTGGATGATGAGACTGCACAGAAGGCAATTCTGGTGGCAAAGAAAATGGCTGGCAAGATGAAGGCTGCGCTGGGAGCAGACGGATTTAATCTGGTACAGAACAACGGAGAGGCTGCCGGTCAGACTGTATTTCATTTCCATATGCATTTGATCCCGCGTTATGAGAATGACAACGCTGGTATTCTGTGGGAGCCGGGCGAGACCACGCCAGAGGACATGGCTGAAGTAAAACGTCTGGTGGACGGAGAGTAACGGGGATATTAGTAGCGTGTATAAGAATGAAAAGGATCGGCGTCTTACGGAATCCTTTGTAAAATATGGTACAGTGATCTTAAAGCATTGCTGTGACTACCTGAAAGATAAGCATGAGGCAGAGGATGTTCTTCAGGAAACTTTTTATAAATTTGGTGAAAACTATGAGAAGGTTCCTGAAGAGAAGACCAGAACATGGCTGCGAAAGCGGTACAAGGAACAGTACCCAAATGGATAAAATAAAAAGGGAAGTTACCTTAAGCGGTAACTTCCTCAAGAAGCTGTAAGATCTTTCCAATGGCATCGGACTGCGGGGATGCTTCCATGGCATGAATATAATCTGCCCGGTGAGCATTCAGCTCAGAGACTGCATGGAGAAGACTCTCTGTTGTCAGTTCTTCTTCCTCCAGAACCATGGAGAAGCCCTGACGTTCGAAGGAACGGGCATTCAGGATCTGATCGCCGCGGCTTGCCTTGGCAGAGAGCGGGATCAGAAGAGTCGGCTTCTTCAATGCCAGAAGCTCGCAGATCGCATTGGCTCCGGCTCTGGAGATGACCAGATCGCACAGGGCAAAGAGATCAGGCAGCTCTTTCTGCACATATTCGAACTGAAGATAGCCTGGAGTGCCTTTCAGAGATTCGTCCAGCTTTCCCTTGCCGCACAGATGGATGATCTGCCAGTCTTTCAGAAGTTCAGGCAGTGCATCGCGGACCGCTTTGTTCACTGCAGTAGCACCAAGACTTCCGCCCATAACCATCAGAACTGGTCTGTCAGCGGAAAATCCAGTGAGCTTCAGGGCTGCTTCGCGGCTTCCTTCAGAAAGCTCTTTACGGATGGGACAACCGGTGAGGACTGCTTTCTTCGGTGGAAGATATTGCAGAGTCTCCGGGAAGTTGCAGCATACCTTGGCAGCAGACGGCATGGTCAGCTTGTTGGCAAGACCCGGCGTTAAGTCGGATTCATGGCAGATGACCGGAATATGCTTGCGTCCGGCAGCGATCACCACAGGAACGGATACGAAGCCGCCTTTGGAAAATACAACATCAGGTTTTAACTGTTTCATCAGGTGCATTGCCTGGGTGAAACCTTTGATCACACGGAATGGATCCGTGAAATTTTTTAAATCAAAATACCGCCGGAGCTTGCCGGTGGCAATACCATAGTAAGGGATGCCCTGGGCTTCGATCAGCTTTTTCTCCATTCCATCAATGGAACCGATGTAGAAAACTTCGTAGCCAGCATCTTTCAGACGGGGGAGCAGCGCAATATTCGGGGTCACGTGACCAGCAGTGCCGCCTCCGGTAAGAATAATTCGTTTCATAAAAATACCCTCCCTGTGTAGGAAATATCAGAAGTCTGTAATTATTATATGTGATGGGTGGGAAAAGTCAAGAATAGCGCGATGGGAGATATACGATGAATCACGACAGCGAAAAATGGCTGGATGACCGGATCAGCGAAGACGTGGACCGTATGGCCGATAAACGAATAAAAGAACTCATGGAATCAGAAGAGTTAAAAGATATAGAAGCAACCATGGACCAGCTGCAGAGTATTCGAAAACGACTGGGACTTGTCGATGCAGAAGACGAACATGACATGGAGATTGCCAAGGAACTGACGCCGGAAGTGCCAGCTCATAGCCATGTGAAGGCGGCTTCTGAGGAATCGACTACGAGTGAAGTAGCTGCTGCAAAAGCAGAAGATGTGGCATCCGATGCTGAGGGTAACGATGCGGGTAACGTGGTGGAGATCCGTGCAACTGAGACATCTACAGCATCGAATCATACGAAAACCGCCCGTCGTCCACGTATTCGCCTGCGCGCTGCCCTTGCTGCAGCTCTGGTGGCAATTCTTGCACTGGGAGTTGGTATGGTCGGCTCCGGTAAGAAAGTGTATCTGCCGGTGGTGAGCCAGAAGGAGAACGGTGACGGAAGTACTATCATTGTGGATAATAGCGAGGAAAATATTTATGGTGGATATGACGAGGAAGAAGTCTGTCAGGAAATAGAAGATCAGTTAGGAGTGTTGCCTGTTAGGTTTGGATATCAGCCTCAAGGGATGGTTCTTCAGAAATATTGGATAAAAAAGGATGATAAGGAAGCGACACTACAGTATGTTTACAATGAAAAACAAATATATGTTTATATTAGTAAAGACAGTACAGAATCAAGTATTAATTTTAAGATAGATGGTGAAGAAGAAAATGCTATTCAGATAGAATCCATGTCGATGACAATCCCTGTTTATCAATATCAAGATTCAGATGGAAATATGTATTTTCAAACCTCTTTTGAATATTTAAATACCTATTATTCGGTTTCAGCTATGATTGAAGAAAGTGAATTTATAAAAATAATTGAGAATATTATTATAAAAAATGCATAAAGGTGTCAAAAAAGAAAAGTAATCTCGTTATATATATGTAGGCCTACAAAAAGAGAAGGAAAGGAGGAGACCATTGATTAAGAGACAACTTGCGATACTTCTTGCAGGCATCAGTATATTGACTGTTGGCATCAGTACTCCGGTATCAGCAGAAGAATATGAACCGGCAGGCTATCATGTGTATGATGTTCAGGAAGAGGAAGCCACCGATACATGGTATGGGATTGCCAGAGGCGATTACATTCAGGCAGGAATAGCCAAAGTAAAAAAGGGAACACAATCAGGTTATGCCAGAGCTTCAGGAACCACTTTGGCTCATTTTGCTTGTGATCGGTTATATGTTCGGATTTATCTGGATGAAAGTGCAAATGGAACAGACGGATGGGGGACTTTGAATTATTGGACAGCTAATGCATATAATGAGTCTATGGTAACAGTTAGTAGTGGTGATTATAAGATTACTAAGGGAGACTATTATCGGGTAAAAGGTGCCCATTCTGTATTTCAGGATGATATTGTAGAAACAACGGCTACTTGTACCAGTGCAGTCCCAATTAATTAAGCACCACAAACAAATTGAAAAGATTCTCAACCACCCATAAACTCGTTGTTGCAACCGCCTACACGCAGCAGTGAATGTTCGTTTGCTGGTGTATTTCCCCGAATGTGCAGGCAGACGGACAGATGGGTCGGTGAGAGATCAGTCACTCGTAGACCGGCAGATATGAGAACTCCCATGGAAGACGCGCGAGCCGGAGGAGAACTTAGCATCAGCCTAGGCACCGCGGACGCAGCCCGCTTTGATGTGCGTTCGTGACAACTGAATAAAGAAAACAATAGAATAACGTAAAAGTAAAATCATCCAAATACAAAACATTTACAGGCAAACAAATTGAGAGAGGATACCGGCGCCTTCAGCAAGCGTCGGAATATCCTCTCTCTCTTTACGTCGTCACATCATGCTCAGATTATGACCAGTCGATCCAGTTAAGCTGCGGTCAGGACTACTGCTGCGCTTTGATCTCTTTCAGCGCTTTGGCAAGCTGATCCGGACAGGAAGTTGGCTTGAAGCCACAGGTGGTTCCTTCCAGTCTGGCAATCACATCGTCCACTTTCATGCCAGCTACCAGCTGCGCGATTCCTTTGGTATTTCCATTGCATCCGCCCACGAACTGAACAGATTTTACCGTATCGCCGTCAACTTCTACTTCAATTGCCTGTGAACAGACACCCTTTGTTTTGTAAATCATCAGAATTCCTCCTTGTAAAATAGAACTACGGACATAGTATAGCAGATATGTGTCAAAATGACCACACTGTGATATTTATAAGTGCTTAAACATTCGAAGGAACCTTTCCGGCAACAATAGCTGCCACATCTTTGATATTCATATCGATTGCCCTGGCAATCTGTTCAACTGAAAATCCATTTTTCAGCATCGTGAGAATGATATTTGTACGCTCTTCCTCTCTGATTCCCTGACTTAAATTACACATAATATCCTCTCTGTATCTCTGCTTGTTGGAAATATTTGTTTCGAATGGAAACAAGATATACTGATATGTGAAACATTAAATCTGTAATAAAAATAACACAGAAAGTGTAGGTAAAGCAAGCATAAAATTCCTATTCCCCCAACTCTGAATTTGTGTTATATTCTTAATCAGAATCATCATAATAACTGGTTATTTTGTTACAAAGGAGAAAGAAAATAAAATGATAAAGAAAATCGGTATTATCGGAGCAATGGAGGAAGAAGTGGAGGCACTTCGTGGAAAGCTGACTTATGTGAAGACGACCAGCCGTGCGTCTATGGATTTTTATGCAGGAAAGATGGGTAATAAAGAAGTTGTGATCGTCCGCAGCGGAATCGGTAAGGTCAATGCGGGTATCTGTACCCAGATCCTGGCAGATCTGTTTCAGGTGGATGCAGTGATCAATACAGGTATTGCAGGTTCTCTGAAAGCAGAGATCAACATTGGAGATATCGTAGTGTCTACCGATGCAATTCAGCATGATATGGACGCGACCGGATTTGGTTATGAGCCGGGTGTGATCCCGCGGATGCCGGTGAGCTGCTTTGAGGCAGACAAGAGATTGGTGAAAGCAGCAGAGGATGCATGCAAGGAAGCTGTACCAGAGGTTGGCGTATTTGCAGGAAGAATCGTCAGCGGAGATCAGTTCATCTCTGACCGTCAGGTGAAGAACCGCATCACAGCACAGTTTGGTGGTATGTGCACGGAGATGGAAGGAGCAGCCATTGCACAGGCAGCATATCTGAACTCCATTCCTTTTGTGATCATCCGTGCTATCTCTGATAAAGCAGATGACAGTGCAACCGTAGACTATCCGACCTTTGAGCGCCAGGCGATTGCGCATAGTGTGGCACTGGTGGAGAATTTTGTAGCACGGCTGTAATGGGGCAGTATATTTAGAATAAGATGACTGAGGGGCGACGGGGCAGAAGTCCTGTCAGAATCCGTCGATAACATCGCCTTCCCGGCTGATCGGTGTCTGGTATAATAGAGCCAGATCTGAAAAGTCAGGGGAGGCGTTTTTTATGCGAGAATTTTTTTCAATGGGAGTGGTCGTATCTGCTCTTGAATTATTACAGAACGGAGGCGAATTTATACTGCTGGGGATCTGGGGAATCCTGTTGGCAGTATGTAGACGCAGAGTATTTCGAAGTGTATGCCGGGAGGCGGCACTTGAGGGAGGCGAGAAGGGGCGCATGCTTCGGGCGATGACGCTGAAATTCCAGAAAAGCTATGAAGTGCATGTGGAGATCAGCGACCGGGATACTTTTGTGCGGAAATATATCTGTCAGGAAAAGCGGATGAGGGTGTCGCTGCCCAGATGGAGATATCTTCCAGAGCGCCTTGCAGGAATCATTCTTTGTGTGGGAGCAGTCGAGGTGGCACTGCTGGACTGGCTGGGATATGGACAGGGACTTACGTGGCAGCGGGGGACGATGGCACTGGGATCTGCAGCAGCTGTATTGGGACTGTCGCTTTTGCTGGAAGTAGACAGCCTGTGGGAGCAGATCCACATTTTGCTGCTGGACTATGTATCCAACACGCTGTATCCGAGGCAGATCCATGTGTACGAAGCATTTGAGAAAGAGACAGATGCGGCGAACTCCTTTGCGAAAGGAATCAAGGGACAGTGCGGTGAAAAAGAGAAACCGGCAGATGGGCAGGTCAATGATGAGGCACAGAAAACTGCCCAAAAGAATGCCACAGCTATTCCATTAACTCTCAAAAAAGAAGAAGAAAAATTATTTCAGGAAGTTCTGTCAGATTTTCTGGGATAAAATGGGGTGTGATCGACAGCCGGACGGGTGATTGGACAATTCATGTTGTATTTGAGTTGTATTTCTCCGATGGGCAGGCAAAGGGGTAATTGTCACCTGTCAGAAACAAGAATTGTTCAACTCACGCCGGATAAGTAACAAGTGTTATAAGAGATCTTCAATATACATGCAGAGCATAAGATCCATTTTCTCTTTCCAGAGATTCAGATCGTAATTGTCACCCATGATTTCCTGAATCTTTTCCAGCTTATAATACACTGTATTTCGGTGCAGAAACGTATTTTTTGCCAGTTCTTTGATGCTGAATCCAGCCATCACATATTCCCTTAAAAACATCGCATAATCGGTGTTGTGATGTCGGTCATATTCAATTAATGGTTGAAAATGCCGATTGTAGAAATTCTTCAGAACCGATTCATAGGGAATCTCTGCCAGTAATCCGTAGACATCGGTCTCTTCATAAAACATGTATCCTTTCCCAAGGCGCTCTGCCAATCGGGCGGATTTGAGAGCCAGCTGATAGCTTCGACTTAATTTAGAAGCTGGGAGCCCCTCTGGACCAGAACCAATGGAAACCTTCAAGTTGAATTCATTTTCCATAATATGGAGCAACTTCTCTACAAAATTCTTATCATCGCTCCAGAGTTTTACAGGTAAAATTAGCACAAACTGATTGTCAAGCTGAAAAAACGCAGATTTATTTCCAGAAAAGGCGTGACGAACTCTTGCCTCAATGCGGACAGATAGTTGTCGCATGAGAACCTCATCTGAATTGTCTTGCAGAATCTGCATACACAGAACTGTATACTTCTGATCGATGGAATATCCGTTCTGCTGTAGAGCAGATATCCCATATTCGTAGTAGGATTCATTGAAAATCAATTCCTTGAAAATATTATGGATGGTAGTTTCTTTATTTCTATTTTCCATAATCATACAACCCAGTTCCTGGGTAATCTCCACCAGACGGCTTTCCCATGGTGTAGTAATCAGTGGAAAATCAGCCTGATTGCAGAAATCAATGACTTCTTGTGGGATTTTTTGAATATATGGGCCCATATTAAACACCACACCGCTACAGCCGACTTTTTGCAGTTCCTTACAGAATGGGAGCATCCAGCTGTTGTCTTTTTGACGGATTCCGGTGGAAAAGACCAGTTCCCGCCCCATAAGAAATGAACTAATGCTCTTGTCTTCAATGATATGAACCCAGGAAACGGAGTGGTCAAGTCCGTTACTGCCAGCAAGAATATCCATATGATATGTATTTGATGTCTCAATCAATAAAGTTCGTAATGTAATTGCCATTTTTGACTCCTCGTTTGCGTGCAAAATGTATAGATTTTACTAATATTATAGCATTATTTATTTAAGGTGGCAAACAAAAATGTAGGATGTTTTACAATGTCAATGTGCAGTTGCACAAAAAATATTATAGAAATGACCATTTGCATAGCATTATGACTGTGATATATTAGTTGCAGAAAAAACAGGAGAACATTATTACAAAGGGGGTTTATGAATGGATTTTGATTTTTCTTATCTGGACATGGCATTCATTAATGGTCAGGTAGTCACGGTCAACGAAAAAGACGAGATCTGCGAGGCTGTGGGTATCAAGAAAAATAAAATCGTGTACGTGGGAAGTAACGAAGAGATTAAACAGTTGCTCACACCGGAGACCAAAGTGATTGATCTTGGCGGACGCACCATGTGCCCGGGATTTATTGACAGCCATTTCCATTCCATCTTAGGCGGATTCATGGGAGACGCAATTCTGGATGCAACTTATCCGGGATGCCAGAGCATTGAGGACGTGAAAAATCTGGTTCGTGAAGCAGCGAAGACCACACCTAAGGGTGGATGGATCAAACTGTGGGGCTATGACAATAACAAGCTGAAAGAGCACCGTCATGTGACCATTGAAGATCTGGATGAAGCAGCGCCGGATCATCCGGTACAGTGTATGAGAACTTGCGGACATGTCTGCATCTACAATACACTGGGACTGGCAGCAGGAGGCATTCATTCTCCGGAAGACGCTTCTCGATTTGGAGAAGGTGAACTGGAAGTTGTTGATGGAAAGCTGACAGGTATGACCAGAGATCTGACCGCATTCTATCTGTGGAGTAAGGTAAAATACACTGACGACGAGATCCGCAGAGCATTGAAGAAATCCAATGATGAACTGCTTCAGGGTGGTATCACATCGGTTCATGACTGTGGTGCCTGCGATGCACCTGGCTACAGCATGATGTATAAAGCAGCAAAGGAAGGATGGTTCAAACCGCGTCAGTTCGTAATGCTTCACAGTATTTTTGGAAAACCATTTTCCAAGGAAGACAATGACCACTTCATGAAATTGGGATTCCATACAGGACTTGGAGATGAGAAGTTCCGAATTGGAAGCTGTAAATTCATGGTAGACGGTGGTAGCAGTGGACCGACTATGGCGACCAGAGAGCCGTATAGTCACGATCCGACGCTTCCAAGAATTCTCTCTTGGACCAGAGAAGAGGTTGCAGATTATATTGATGAGATTAATGAGCACGATTGTCAGGCAACTGCTCATGCAGAGGGTGACCTTGCAGTTGAGTTCATGGTTGAAGGATATGAAAAAGCACTTGCACATCACTATCGTAAGCCGGAAGAACATCGTCACCGGATTGAGCATTGCGTAATCACCGATGACGATCTGGTTCGGAGAATGGCGAAGATGGGGATTATTCCTGTCTCTAACTGTCATTTTCTACCATTAAATGGAAGCGATTATCATAGATATTTCGGCGACAGAATCAATCATTTCTTCGCAATGAGAAGTTATCTGGATGCAGGACTTCGTCCGACCATTGGTTGTGATGCACCGACAGCAAGCTGTGAGGCAGTCAGAGGTCTGGATGGAGCAGTGAATCGTATCGACAGAAAGACCGGAGAAGTTGTTGGTCCGTGTCAGAGAATCAGCATGCTGGAAGCAATCCGCTGCTACACTCTGAACGGTGCTTATGCAAGCTTTGAGGACGATATTAAAGGAAGTATTGAGGTCGGCAAACTGGCAGACTTTACGATCTTCTCACAGGATATCCTGAATATGGATCCGATGAATATCGTAAATGTAAATGTAGATTACACCATTATTGATGGGAAAATCTGTTATGAGCGTGAACATTAATGCGAATGCATAAAAAGAAACTAAGGGGGAAAGGGTTTCATGAAAAAGCTAAGTTACAAAGAAAAATTTATTCAGATGAACCGTGAAGCGAAAGCAACGTGGATTCTGGCCGCAATCTGTTTCCTGGTATGGTTAGCCGGTGGATTTGGCACGTACCTGTTGGTGGGCAGCAGCTGGACTATCTTAAAGATGCCGGCGTGGTTTGTCCTGGGAAGCTTTGGTTCCTGGTTTGTAGCAATCATCGGTGTTGCTTACCTGGTAAAAAATGTATTTGTGGATTTTGATCTTGATGACGATGATGAAGAGGAGGGAACGAACTAATGAGTGATGCGATAATGAGAATGGTTCCAGTAGTTATATTCTTCGTTGTATTGATGGGAATGGGCTTCTGGATTCAGAAACGGTCTGCGGATGCAGCAGCAAAAGACTTTTCAAATGAGTACTTTATCGGTGGTCGTAGCCTTGGTGGTTTCGTACTCGCAATGACTCTGGTTGCTACTTACAGCTCTGTAAGTTCTTTCTTAAGCGGTGCTGGAAAAGCATGGGAAACCGGTTTCGGCTGGGTATACTATGCAACTTCTCAAATCGTGGCTGCATTCCTGGTACTTGGTGTACTTGGTAAGAAGATGGCAGTTATCGGTCGTAAGACACAGGCAGTTACCGTTATTGATGTATTGAGAGCAAGATACAAATCCAATTTGCTTGCAAACATCTGTGCACTTGTTATCCTGGTATTTTTTACTACATCTATGTTAAGCCAGTTTATCGGTGGAGCACAGCTTTTCTCCCAGTGTACTGGTGTAAGTTATGTAGCAGGACTGATTATATTCTCTGTTGTCGTTATCCTCTATACGACCGTAGGCGGTTTCAATGCGGTAGCAATTACCGATACCGCCTGCGCGATCGTAATGATTATTGGTACGATTTTACTTACCATTTCTGTAATCCATAACGGCGGCGGAATCAGCAATATTATGGCAAACATCAATGCTGCATCTGTACAGGCAGTTGCTTCTGGAGAGGGATATAATCTTCTTGACCCAAGAGCAAGCGGCGGAATTCCGTTCCAGCTGTATCTGACTCAGTGGATGCTGTGTGGTATTACTACTGTTGGTCTTCCGCAGTCTCAGGTTAGATGTCTGGGCTACAAGGATACTAAATCTGTACATCGTGCTATGATCTACGGAACTATCGTTGTTGGATTCATGATGATCGGTATCCATCTGGTAGGTACTCTTTCCAGAGGTGTTCTTACCAGTATCGACGGATCTACTGATACTCTGATTCCGATTGTAATCGTTAAATACATGATGCCGATCCTTGGTGGTGTTACCATCATTGGACCGCTGGCTGCTACTATGTCTACAATCTCTTCTCTCTTGATTGCTGGTTCTTCTGCAATTGTAAAAGATATGTATCTGCATTATAAAGAAGAGAAACACGAAGAGATCAACCAGAAATTCGTTGCAAAGATTTCCTTCGCAGTAACTGCTGTCATGGGTATCGCTGCAGTAGTTATGGCTATCAACCCGCCTGACCTGATCGTATGGATCAACATGTTCGCATTTGGCGGTCTGCAGACCACCTTCTTCTGGACCATGCTTCTTGGACTGTTCTGGAAGAAAGCAAACTCTACCGGTGCATTGATGAGTGTAATCGGAGGTCTGGCTGCTTACTGTGTTACCATGGCACTGGGAATTAAGATTGGTTCCTTCCATAACATTATTATTGGTATTAGCGTTGCGTTGATCCTGTTCATCGTAGGAAGCAACATGGGCAAACCAATTGATGATAAGACCGGAAAACTGTTCTTCCCGGAAAAATATTAATTAACTGACAATTATTTAAGGACGGATTATGAAAAATATCAGCTCTTTTCTGATTATTCTCTCTGGAATCTTCTGGGGAAGTATGGGGATCTTCGTAAGACAATTTAATCAGTATGGATTAGCATCGATGGAGATCTCCGGTATCCGTTCCTTCGGAGCTGGTGTGATCCTTACCATTGCGCTCTTTGTATGGAACCGAAAACTTTTAAAAATTAAACTGAAAGATTTGTGGATTTTTCTAGGAAGTGGAATCTTAAGTGTTCTGTGTTTTAACTTCTGTTACTTTAAGACGATTACCATGACATCTATGGCTGTGGCAGCGGTGCTGGAATATACATCTCCCATTGTAGTTATGCTTCTGTCGGCTGTTATCTTTAAGGAAAAACTGACAGTGTCCAAGCTGGCAGCGCTGGTCATCTGCTTCTTTGGATGTGTGATGGTATCAGGGGTGATTGGAAGCGGCGGAACGCTTACACCACAGGGATTGCTCACTGGTCTCGGCGCCGGATTTGCCTATGCACTATATACGATTTTCAGTCGGTTTGGACTGGAAAGAGGTTATCATCCGTTGACGATTGTTGCGTACACATTTATCACTTCCGGACTTGGAATCATTCCACTGTGTAATGCAGATCATGTGGTAAGTACGCTGACTTCAGACGGAAAACTGTTTTTACTGGCGGCAGCGTTCGCACTTGTAAGCACGGTCCTCCCCTACTTTTTATACACCAATGCTTTGGAACATGTAGAAGGTGGACGTGCAGCAATTATGGCAGCAACAGAACCTGTGGCGGCGACATTGTTTGGAATTTTCCTGTTTCACGAAAAGTTGACGTTCAACTCAGCAGTTGGAATGTTGTGTGTGCTGACAGCACTTGTCATTGTAAATACAGCAACTACAAAAAATCAACTGGTAAAATCAGAGATATCATAATCAAAAATGACACCCGTCATTCCAGAAGACTCCTGGAGTGGCGGTTTTTTAGTGATAGGGCCTTCTGGTAAAGGGGTCCTCTTCCAGCTCCTGCTGTGCTTTTCTTCGTGTCTTATCAATGGCTGCTTCATAGCCGGTGAGTGCGGAAAATGGGGAGAACTGGGCAGCCCGTTCTTCCAGATCTGTACCTCGCAGGATCGCATTTTTTCCATACCGGTCTTTGATGACCAGCATGGCAGTCTGAAGGCGGCGTTCCTCACATTTTCGGTTAATTGATTATCTCTTATCGAGAGTTGGTCTTGATGGTATAGTGTTTTGTGATTCCCTTTCTCCTCGGTCATTATAGTTTAATGAAGCTTGTGTATATGGGCATTTCTGTGGTAAGATAATGAAAGAAAAATCACAAAGTATTGAGAAGCACTGCATACGATGAGAGCAGAAGTGAATTTACAGTTGGTAAAATATGCTGACTGTTTTTTTAGTTATAGGAAGGAGGCACGAAAGATATTTTTATAAAGCTCTCAGAGAGAATGAAATATCTTGAAAGGTGATAGCAAACGCATAGGGGATTATAAGTATATGGAGATGAAATTTACAGTAGAGCAGAGACAGAAAATTTCTGCCCGTCAACAGCAGGCAGCATCTATTTTGCAAATGGGCAGAATGGAGCTGGATACGTTTTTAAGTCAGGCGGTTTTGGAAAATCCTTTGCTGGAATATGATGAAACCCGGAAGGAAACTTACGAAGAGCATGACATAGTGGAAAGAATAGAATGGCTGGAGGAAACAGACAAGCAGAACATCCAGTATTACAAACAGGATTACGCAAACCAGGAGGGCGATATATTTGCCAGTGTAGGAACGGAAGAAAACGAGGGATTGGAGGAATACCTTTTTTCGCAGTTTTATACATACCCGCTGGATGAAAAACAAAAGGATGTTCTGGAGTATTTGATCCTCAGTCTGGATGAGCGGGGATATTTTACAGAGAGTGTCGAGGAAACAGCAGAGGTACTTAAGACACAGAAGAAAATGGTAGAGGATATGCTGGCGCTTCTTAAAACGGCGGAACCGGCAGGGATCGGGGCGGAAAATTTGCAGGAATGTCTGTTGCTGCAGCTGGACAGAAAAGGCTGGAAGGCGCCTGTTGCCCGGAAAATAATCCTGGAGTACCTGGATTTGCTTGGAAAAAATCAATTATCTGTTCTGGCAAAAAAACTGGATATAACGATGAAGGAGTTATTGGAAAACTTTAAGGTTATTCAGGAATTGAATCCCAAGCCGGGAAACGGGTTTTCCTACAGAGAGCATTTAAAGTATCTGAAGCCGGATGTTACAGTTGTAAAATTCGCGGACAGATTTGAGATTATGCTAAATGAAGCAGGTGAACAGGTATCAATCAATGCCTATTACAGCCGGATGTTAAAAATGGATGTGGATGATAAAACAAAAACGTACATCAGAGAAAAGCTGAACCAGGCTCGCTGGACGATTCAGTGTGTTCTGCAGAGAAATGAAACCCTGAGCGCTGTGTCTAAAATTCTGGTGGAGCAGCAGGAGGGATTTTTTACCTATGGAAAAGGGTATTTGCTTCCGCTTTCCATGCAGGAGGTTGCAGATATATTAGGGATACATGAATCTACGGTCAGCCGGGCAGTGAAGGATAAATATCTGCAGTGTACCTGGGGAATTTACCCCATGAGCTATTTCTTCTGCAGAAAAATTAAACAGGGAAAGAGTGTGGATTCTACGGCAATGTTCGCAAAAGAGCAATTGAAAAAGCTTATTGAACAGGAGGATAAACGCTCACCGGCAAGCGATCAGAAGCTGGTACAGCTTTTGAAAGGAAAAGGAATCGAGATCAGCCGCAGAACAGTGGCAAAATATAGAGAGGAATTAGGAATTCCGGAAAAGGGTAAAAGAAGGATTTTTGAATAAGTGACAGAGAAGGTATGTGGCACACTAACTGGCATGAAAATTGCTTCTTAATAGAGGTAAAAATAAATGATAAAGGAGGCAATTTTATGTTAGACAAGGAACAGGTAAATATGCTGCAGAGCTTCGCAAAACAAATCAGAATAAAAACCATTCATCAGATGAAGGTTCGGGGCTTTGGACACATCGGAGGAGCAATGAGTATTGTGGACGTATTAAGTGTTCTGTACGGAAAACAGCTGAAATACGATCCGAAAAATCCTGCCATGGAGGACAGAGACTGGATTGTCTGCTCAAAAGGACATGCAGGACCGGCTATCTATGCGGCATTGGCTTTGAAGGGATTTTTCCCGATGGAATGGCTGGATACCCTGAATCAGCCGGGAACCAATCTTCCCAGTCACTGCGACAGAAAAAAGACACCGGGAATTGATGTTACAACGGGATCATTGGGACAGGGATTGTCTGTGGCTTGTGGAATTGCGCTGGGGAAAAAACAGAATCACGAAGAAAATACCATTTACTGCTTTATTGGGGATGGAGAAAGCCAGGAGGGACAAAACTGGGAGGCAATTATGTTTGCCGCGCAGCAAAAGCTGGATAATCTGATTCTGTTTTTGGATGACAATAAAATGCAATTGGATGATATGACGGCAGCTATAGAAAATATGGAATCCTATAGTGAAAAATTTAAGAGCTTCCATTGGGATGTACAGGAAATAGATGGTCATGATTATGAAGCAATAGACGCGGCAATCGATAAGGCAAAGTCAGAAAAAGGAAAGCCATCGGTCATTGTGCTTCATACGATAAAGGGAAAAGGTTGCAAGTTTGCGGAAGAAATGTGGAATCACCATGTTAGCGTGTCAGAAGAACAGGCAAATGAAGCAATTGCAATTTTGGAAAAGTAAGGGGGCAGAGCAATGATTCAGGTAATGGATAGATTCGAGGAAGAAAAAAAGACCATGGCAGCGGCATATGCGGCGAAAATGGATCAGATGATGGGAAAAAATAAAGATGTGATGGAGCTGGAGGCTGATTTGGGCGTCTGCCTGATGGGACCGGGCATGAAGGATATTGCCAAAAGACACCCCGGTCAGCTGGTAAACTGTGGTATTCAGGAAGCAAATATGGTGGGAGTAGCCTGCGGGTTATCCATGACAGGAAAGATCCCGTTCCTGCATTCCTTCGCTCCATTTATAACCAGAAGAGCCAATGATCAGATCTTTATTTCCGGCTGCTATTCCGGTGCGAATATCCGGTTGGTAGGATCAGATCCGGGAGTAATGGCTGCGTATAACGGAGGAACTCACATGCCCTTTGAGGATGTGGCCGTATTGCGTGCGTTTCCGGAGATTACGATTCTGGAGCCGTCCGATAATACCATGCTGACGGATCTGATGGAACAGCTGACGGAAAAAAAGGGAGTGTATTATCTGCGGACTGCCCGCAAGATGATGAAGAAAATCTACAAGGATGGTTCTGATTTTCAGATAGGAAAGGCAAACATAATCCGCGAGGGAAGAGATGTAACCATTATTGCGTCCGGAATTATGGTTGCAGAGGCGCTGGCAGCGGCAGAGCTTCTTGAAAAAGAGAAAATTTCAGCCAGAGTTGTGGACATGTTTACCATTAAGCCGATTGATAAAGAAATGATTATAAATTGCGCAAGAGCGACAGGCGCTATTGTAACAGCAGAAAATCATAATATCATAAATGGTCTTGGAAGCGCAGTTTGCGAGGTAGTGACAGAGAATTGCCTTGTTCCTGTGGAAAGAGTAGGCGTGCAGGATTGCTTTGGAGAGGTAGGAGATATTCCATACCTGATGAAGCGTTTCCATCTGACAGCAGATGATATTTGCGGAAAAGCCCGGGCGGCTATCGCCAGAAAGAGAGGCTGACATGGTAAGAAAGACAGCAAAATTAACAGGAAAGAAAACATTTACTTTTTTTGAAGAGGAAATTCCCGAATTAAAAGATCATGAAATTTTAATAGAAACCATCAGTGTGGGTCTGTGTCACTCAGATATTCCGGCATACTTCGGAACAAGCTGTATGGGATTCCACAGAAATGGCTATGAGGCTATGGAAAAAGAGATTTCATATCCCATGGGCCTGGGTCATGAACCTGTTGGAAAAGTAATCAAAACAGGAAAAAGCGTTACACGTTTTCGGGAGGGAGATTTCGTTACAGGCGTGGCGGCAGGCTGTTTCTCCACACATATCATTGCGTCAGAAACAGACCGGTGGACTGTAATTCCCTCTATGAATAAGCCGACTGAGGCCTGCCTGGGAGAGCCTATGATGTGCGTGGCGAATATTGTGCAGGCGGCTGCGCCCAGATTAGGAGACAAGGTGGCGGTGATCGGCTGCGGCTTTATGGGACTTATGTGCATCGCAGGACTGAAGGCAGATAATCTGGGAAGTTTGACAGCTATAGATTTTGTTGACGAAAAGCTGGAGCTCGCAAAAAAGTATGGCGCTACACATACAATCAATCCGGCAAAAGAAAATCTTGAAGATGTCATGTATGATTTGACAAATGGAAAAGGGTTTGATATTGTTATAGAAATAACAGGAAGCTTGAAAGGGTTGGCTTCTGCATTATCAATTGTAAAAATAGCAGGCAGAGGAAAAATTTGCGCACCGTCCATGTATACAAAGCAAGAGGTTTTTACAGAGGAAATGGCATACAATATGATGTATCGTTCTCCTATTATCCATGTGACACATCCGTGGTACAGTGAAGACTATATGACTACATTGGAACAGGGGATCGAGGCATACAAAAATGGTGTTTTTCCTACAGACGAGTTGATTTCTCACAGAATACCATTTGAACAAATTGATGAGGCGTTCCGGTTACTGGAAAAGAACCCAACAGATTATATCAAAGGAATTCTTACATTTAGATAAAACACTTGTATCGTACAGGAAAAAGCGGCTGGAAAACCAGTCGCTTTTTGCAATATTTTGTTCTAAACAGACTGAAAACAGGAGGACTTATGGACAGGAAAGAAAAAATTTATGAAGAACTGAAATCCTATTCGAGGAGCGGGGAAGCAGAAGGTCTGGATGCACAGCAGTTGGCAGAGCTTACAGGTATTGACAGGGCAAACGTCAGTCGGAAGCTGAACGAGCTGGAAAGGGAGGGAAGAGTCATAAAGCTATCTGGACGTCCTGTACGGTATATGGAGCGAGAAGTATATGACAAGTGTCAGGAGAAAGAAAAAAAAGAACCTTCATTTTTCTTTATGATTGGGCAGGAGGGTTCCCTGAAAAAACAGATCGAGCAGGCCAAGGCAGCCATTTTGTATCCACCAAGAGGACTTCGGACGCTTTTCCTTGGACCTACAGGTACAGGAAAAACAATGCTTGTGGAACGAATTTATGAATATGGAAAATCTGTAAAGGCTTTAGATGAAAAAGCCAGACTGATTGTGTTTAACTGTGCGGAATACGCTGAGAACCCTCAATTGATTCTGGCTCAGCTTTTTGGTTATAAAAAAGGAGCCTTTACGGGTGCGGACAGAGACAGTGAGGGATTGGTAGAAAAGGCAGATGGAGGAGTCCTGTTTCTGGATGAGATTCACCGGCTGCCCCCGGATGGTCAGGAAATGCTGTTTATGCTTATGGATCGGGGCGTGTATCGAAGATTGGGAGAACCGGATCGGGAGAGAAGAGCCAATGTACTGATTATGGGCGCAACCACAGAAAATATTGAAGAGACACTCCTGCAGACCTTCTTGCGAAGAATGCCTGTAGTAGTGACACTTCCTTCGCTGGAGGAGCGCCCTATAGAAGAAAGATTGGAGCTTATCGAGTATTTCTTCCGGCTGGAGCAGAAAAATATCGGAATTCCCATGTATATATCCAAGGAGGTTCTGGTAAGGCTTCTGCAATATAGCTGCCCCGGGAATATCGGACAGCTTCGTGCGGATATTCAGATGATTTGCGCCAGGGGATTTCTGGAATATAAGGTACGCGGCTGGGAACGGCTGGAGATACGCCGGGAGGCCTTAAATGAAAATATTTTGATGTCAGACATTAAAACCGGCCAGAATTATCTGGTAGAGCTTTTAAAACATTATGACGACTATCATGTGATTACAGGAAGCCCGGAGGAGAAAACAAAGGGAGACGGGGAAAGCGTATTCTCTGAAATTATACAGAAATACAACGAGTTTCAGAAACAGGGAAAAGGAGGAGAAATTAAAGATAGTATAGGAAATTATCTTCAGAATTATACGGGGAACTTGATAAAAAAATATCAGGATGTACAGATACAGAACGGGAAAAATCATATTTTGAAAAGCATTGATCCGAAGGTAAATGATGCTGTGGAGGATGCCCTGTATTTTGCAGAACTGAAGCTGGGAAGAAAGCTCTCTGAGAGAATGAAGCTGGGGCTGAAGCTCCATATAAATTATATGATGGAGCGTTTAGAGGTACAGGAACCTGCGAAAACGGAAAGTCTGAAGGATATTGCTATTGGCTATCCAAAAGAACTTCAGACGGCAAAGCTTATGCGGAAACTTTTGGAGGAAGGGTTGGGATTTTTGATTCCTGACGAAGAACTTTGGATTCTGACTATTTTCCTATGCGAAAGAGATGAAGAGGAGGATTTCAGAAAAATTGGTTTAATCGTGCTGGCTCATGGAAACAGTACGGCCAGCAGCATGGCAGATGTGGCAAATACACTGTTTGACACAGAGATTTGCAAGGCTGTTGATATGCCTCTGAACAGCTCTATAGAGGAAACACTGGATAAGGTTACGAAGCTTTGCAAGGAGTTAGATGAGGGAAAGGGCATTCTTCTTTTAACAGACATGGGTTCATTAAGTAGCTTTGGCAAAATTATCAGTGAGGAAAATGGTCAGAATGTTCTGACGGTAGATATGGTTACAACTATTACAGTAGTTGAGGCTGTTCGAAAGGCACTTTTGAGAGGAACAGAGATAGAAGAACTGCAGGCGGATTTAAACAAAATAAGAAGATTACGTCTGATTCAAGACGAAGGAGCCCAGGATGAGGAACCCAGAACCGTGATCACAACCTGTATCTCAGGAATGGGAACAGCGAAAAAAATTAAGGAGATGATTCAGAGAGTTCTTCTGGAAAGAAAGATAGAAAATGTAGTTATAAAAAATATGGATATAACAGACGTAGCATGCGCACAGACAGAGCTTCGGAAGCAGGGGATCACGGATGTCATTGCCGTTGTCGGAACCGTGGATTTAAAATTGAGCAATGTTCCCTACATATCGATAGAATCGCTGATTATGGGAAGCGGTCTTTCTTATCTGGAGGAACTTCTGGTGCATTCAGAATTAGGAAAAAGGCAGACGGAAGATATCATTTCCTCAGACAGAAGGTTTTTAGTAGAGCCGTTAAAGCAATTCCTGGAATTTCTGGATGCGGAAAAAACAGAAGCACTGGTATCAGGTATTTATGATGATATTATAGAAGAAGTAGGGATTAAGCCGGATCAGAAAACAGCTACAAGATTTATTATTCATGTCTGCTGCATGATAGAACGTCTGATGAAAGGAGAAACCCTTCCATATCGTGGCTGGGAGGATCTGAAAAAAAGAGAAGAAAAGGTATTTTCGGCCATAGAGGATAAATTCGTGTTCATACAGTATAAATTTGGGGTAACCGTTCCTCCGGAAGAAATTTCCTATTTAGTGGAATTATTTTTAGCAGAAATGGCACAATAGAAAATAATTGGCACACTGTGCGAAAAAAGGAGTATTTTCTTGAAAAATGCTCCTTTTTTTGTGGCACAAAAAACTGGCATGAAACTTGCTCTATATATAAGTATCAATAAAAAAGTTAGGGGTGAATATTTTGGTAGGCCTGTTAGTTGTAACACATGGAAGATTCAGCAGAGAGCTGATAAAAAGTATTGAGTTAATTATCGGCCATCAGAAAACAGTAGAAGCATTGACACTGGAGGAAGGCGACGATGTAAACAAGCTTAGGGAGGAGGTAGAGAAAAAGACGGAGGAGCTGGATCAGGGCGAAGGTGTACTGGTACTGGTGGACCTTCTGGGAGGAAGCCCCTGGAATGTTTCTTCGATCTGTACGAAAAAGGAAGCTGTGGAATGCGTAGCCGGATTAAATATGCCAATGCTGCTGGAGGCTATTGAAAGCAGAGAGACTTGCGCACTGCAGGAATTAAAGCAGATATGCATGAAAGCGGCAGTGGAAGGCGTAGTAAGTGCCAGAGAATTGTTTTCCGGCTGTTCAGAAGACAGCGAAGATTAAAGGGGAAGGGAGACGGAAGGGATGCTGAAATATGAGATGATTCGTGTAGACGATCGTTTGCTTCATGGACAGGTGCTTATGAAATGGATCAAGCTTTTGAAGGTGAAGCGGGTAGATGTTTTAAGTGACGCTCTTGCTTCCGACCCAATCCTGAAGACCCTATTGGAGAAGACAATTCCGGATGAAATACTGCTGAAGATTTGGAGCGTAGATGAGGGAATCAATGGGGTTTATGAACAGGAAGGAACCACTCTGCTGCTCGTACCGGACGTAGATACACTCTTTAAACTTTATGAAAATGGAATTCAGTTAAAAAGAGTCAGTATCTCCAGACTTCCCTGCGAGATGGGAAAGGAGAAGATTTATGATCATGTATTTGTATCCGGAGAAGAAAGAAAAAAGCTTGGAATTTTACTGAATCATGGTATAGATCTTCGAATTCAGATGGTGCCGGACAGTGATGCTATTTATTTAAAGGACATTTTATAAGAAAGCAGGAGACAGCATGGAAATTGTACTTTTGACACATGGAGAATGGGGAGCAGAATTAGTAAAATCCGCGGAGCTGATTGTGGGCCCTTTAAAAAATGTCAAGTGCTTCCCACTGCATCCGGACTGTCCGCTTAAGGAATATATCAGAGAGACGCAGGCTTATATGGAGCAGAGAAAGGAAGAGGAGTTTCTTCTGATTACAGATATTCGAGGAGGTTCTACCTTTTATACAGCCGGAATATTGAGCAGAACAGAAAAGATTCGGGCTGTCAGCGGACTCAGTATGGATATGCTGATATTGGCAGATGAACTTCGTCAGGAATATTCAGTTGGAGAAATCATTCCGCTTCTTATAGAGGGTACAAAAAACAAAATAACAGATATGGAAACTGTATTGGGAAAGGAGTAGGGTATGGCAGAAATTAGCTTGATTCGTGTGGATAGCCGTTTGATTCATGGACAGGTAATTACAAAATGGAGAAAGATTTTTAATATTACAAAGATTGTTGTCGTAGATGACAGTCTGGCAAACGATGAATTTATGATTCGGATGTACGAGGCCGCTGCCCCTGCAGGCGTCAAGGTAAAGGTGTATGGGGTTGAGAAAGCAAAGCGTCTGTGGGATAAAAATCAGTTTGGAACAGAGGGAAGGGTATTGCTTCTCTTTAAGGATATTCCCACATGCTACAAATTGTATGAGCAGGGTGTACCTATGAATTATATTCAGATTGGTGGTGTGGCGAAGACGGCAGACCGTAAAGTGATACTTCAGGCGGTTTCACTGAATGAAAGTGAAATGGAACTTCTGGGGAAATTCCATCAGAATGGATGTGAGGTGGCCATTCAGATCGTTCCAGAGGATACAAAACTTTCATATGAGGAAATTGTCAAAAAATACAAAGAAAAATAAAGGAGGTTTGAAGTATGAATTTAGTAGTAGCAATTTTTGCGGGGTTATGGTTTTGGTTCGCCTCTGGCTGCTGGGGGTACACATTTCACTATGTATTGAAGCAGCCGTTGGTAATGGCACTGCCTTTTGGTATCTTAATGGGAGATATCCCTACGGCTATGATTATCGGTGCAACGATTGAGCTGGTGTATGTGGGTATGATTTCTCCGGGAGCCAATATTCCGGCAGATGAATGCTTTGCAGGTGTTATTTCCATTCCGCTGGCACTTCTTGCAGGGGCTAAACCGGAGACAGCCGTGGTTCTGGCAGTTCCGTTTGGCCTTTTGGGAACATTCCTTGATCAGCTGCGAAGAACGGTTAATGCAAGATGGGCACATCTGGCTGACAAGTATGCGGCTGAGGGTGATGAAAAGGGATTGTTCCGCTGCGCATTTACCTATCCGCTGGCAGCAGGCTTTGTTATGAGATTCCCGGTAGTGTTCGTGGCAGTTTATTTTGGAGCAAATGCGCTGGAGTCCCTGCTTGGATACCTTCCTGAATGGGTAATGCATGGAATTTCTGTTACCGGTGGCGTACTTCCGGCTCTTGGCTTTGCAATTCTGCTCTTTGTAATCGGACAGAAGATGCTGCTTCCCTTCTTCTTTATTGGATTTTTCGCAGTGAAATATCTGGGTATCAATACCATGGCAGCGGCAGTATTCGGCGTATGTATCGCAGTTCTTGTTGTGCTACTCAGCAATCAGAACAAGAATGATATTCTGCAGGCTGTAAGGGTTGGTACAACCAGGGACGATGATGATGACGATGATGATGAGTGATAAAAGGAGGAGAGAGGAATGGCAGAAATGTTGCAGAATGAAGTAAGAGAATCTGTTCTGACAGAAAAGGATATTAAAAAGGCGTATATGCGCTGGTACAATTGTTGCGAAATTTCAAATTCTTATGAACGTATGCAAACAGTTTCTTTTTGCTATGCGATTAGCAGTGTTCTGAAAAAACTGTATCCGAAGAAAGAGGACTATGTGGCAGCCCTTCAGAGACATTTGAATTTTTTTAACAGTCAGGGTATCTGGGGATCTTCACTTTTGGGTGTTGCTATGGCTTTGGAGGAAGAAAAGGCAATCGGAAAGGATATTTCAGATGAAACGATTATTAATGTAAAAACAGGTCTGATGGGACCTATGGCAGGCATCGGAGACACGATTGACTGGGGAACCTGGAAGCCGTTATTCTTCTCTATTGCAGCTTCCTTCAGTACTCAGGGTGGAATTGCAGGATTTTTTATCTGCTTCCTGTTTGCGTTAGTACCATTTCTTGAAGGATGGTATCTTTCTAAGCTGGGCTATCGTCTAGGTCGTGAGGCTATTTCCAAGCTGCTGGAGGGCGGATGGATTAAGCAACTTATTATGGGATCCTCCATTCTCGGTCTGTTCATGGTGGGAGCGCTTTCCGCAAGCAATGTGGCGCTAGAGATTCCCATTGCGTTTACGATGGGAGGAACGGAGACGTCTGTTCAGGCGATTCTGGACAGTATTCTTCCTGGTCTTCTGCCGCTGACATTAGTGCTTGGTATTTACACTTTCTTCCGCAAAAAAGGATGGAAATTTGGAAGAGTGGTATTTTTCCTGTTGGGACTCAGTATGGTAGGATCTTTAATAGGACTGTTTTAACAGAATTGGTATAGAGGAGGTTGTAGAAAAATGATTATTCCTATGGGAGAACTTTTACGCAGAGCAAAAAAAGAAGGATATGGCGTAGCAGCGCCCAATGTATTTAACGACAAAACTATTGAAGCGGCATTTCAGGTTGCGGATGAATTAAAAGCACCCATTATTCTGGATGGAGCAGGCTGTCACGGGATTGAAGAAATTGGATATATTGCCCGTTTTTATGAAAAAAAATATCCTAATGTAGTGGCAGCACTTAATCTGGATCATGGTGGACCCTTTGAAGAGGTTATGCTGGCTATTCGCAATGGATTCAGTTCCGTTATGATTGATCGGTCCACGCTTCCTTATGAGGAAAATGTGAGAGAGGTCAAGGAGGTTGTAAAAATTGCTCATGCGGTGGGAGTATCTGTAGAGGCAGAGCTGGGACATGTGGGCTTTGGCTTTGAGTATGAAGAGACGAGAGACTCCGGTCTGACAAAAAAGGAAGAGGCTTTAAGCTATATCGCTGAGACCGGGATTGACTGCCTGGCTGTTGCAGTAGGAACTTCTCATGGAGTATACAAAGGAACACCTCATCTGGAGTTTGACTTGCTTGCGGATTTACATAGAAGTATTGAAATTCCGCTGGTTCTGCACGGTGGATCAGGCACCGGTGATGACAATTTAAAACGGGCGGTAGAGACGGGCATTCAGAAAGTTAATCTCTTTACAGATTTAAGCGCAGGAGGCATTGATACGTTACGAAAATACCTGGGCGTAGATTTTGACAGCATTCAAAAAGATGCGGCCTTAGGAGAATTTGGAAATAAGAATGCAAATCTCTATGACGCAATTGTAGAAGGAACAGCCGGATGGAAGGCTACTCTGGCCCATTATGTACAGTTATTTGGCGGAGCAAACCGTGTTTGATGAAAAAACAGTGAAAGGAAGAAAGAAGAAATATGCAGAATTTTATTTTTGATTGTAAAACGAGACTGATTTTTGGAAAAGGGACAGAAAAAACCGTTGGTGAAAATATGAAGAGACTGGGAAATAAGGTCCTTTTTCATCATTACGGAGAGGGATACATTAAAGAGTGCGGTCTTTATGATGTGATTATGGATTCTCTGAAGGAAGCAGGCCTGGAAGTGATTGAATTAACAGGTGTAAAGCCGAATCCGGAGGTTGGCCTGGTAAGAAAGGGCGTGGAGATCTGTAAGAAGGAGGGCATTGACTGTATCCTGGCAGTAGGAGGCGGAAGTGTTATGGATTCCGCTAAGGCAATTGGTCTGGGAGCTTTATATGACGGAGATGTCTGGGATTTCTTTGAACATAAAACACCGATCACACAGATGCTTCCGCTGGGCGTTATCTCAACAATTCCGGCTACAGGCAGTGAAGCCAGTGATACCTCCGTTATGACAAATGACGACGGTCAGATTAAGCGGCATATTGCAGATATTATTTTGCGTCCGTCCTTTGCAATCCTGAATCCGGAGCTTACTTATACACTTCCGCCCTATCAGACAGCTGTAGGCGGCGTGGACATTTTTTCACATGTGGTAGAGCGTTATTTTACACAGGAGCCGGATGTAGATTATACAGACAGACTGTGTGAAGCTACCATGAAAACAGTCATTGAGAATCTGCCGAAGGTAATGGAGAATGGAAAAAATTATGCAGCCCGCGCAGAAATCATGCTTGCAGCTCCCTGGGCACAGAATGGACTGTTAGGTACAGGAAGAATCGAGGACTGGGGAAGCCATATGATGGGTCATGAAATCAGCGGTATTTACAATACAGCACATGGAGCAACCCTCTCCATTATTATTCCGCAGTGGATGACCTATGTATATAAAGAAAATGTAGATCGCTTTGCTCAATATGCAGTGCGTGTCTGGGATGCAGATCCTGCTCTTGAAAAAGAGGAGCTGGCATTATACGGCATTGAAAAAACGAAGGAATTTTTCCGTTCTGTTCATGTTCCGGTTACGTTAAAGGAAGCAGGAATTGATGGAAGCCGTCTGGAAGAAATGGCAGAAAAATGTTGTAAGAACGGTCCGGTAGGAGGCTTCAAGCAGCTTTATAAGGAAGATGTTCTGGCTATTTACAGAGCATGTCTGGAGTAAGGGAGGAATTGTTATGGAAGAAATTAAAAAAATGAAATTTTCTGTTTTAACAGAAAAGGGTCATGCAGAGGTACGTGAAAGAAATCTTCCGGAAATGGGTCCGGATGATGTACTGGTAAAACAGCTGGCATGCAATATTTGTACCACAGATTATGGACAGTGGCTGGGTCTGCGGGAGCATCAGGGTTATCCTATGGCCGGAGGTCATGAGGAGTCCGGAATTGTCATGGCCATAGGAGAAGATGTAAAGGATCTGAAGCCCGGAGATCATGTGGCAGTTGCCTATGATTCCTGCGGAAAATGCGAAGCCTGCCGGAGAGGACAGGAAAGCATGTGTACCGGAGCGGATTATAAGAATCTTTCAGAAGACGGATACAGGGGAAAATTTGGTTTCGCAAATTACAACGTGCGTCAGGCAAGAACGCTGGTAAAAATGAACCCGGATCTGGATCCCAGCGAGGCAGCTTTTCTGGAGCCTCTGGCAACTGTATGCAAGGGCGTCGATAAGCTGAGACTGCAGCCGTTTGAAACAGTGGTAGTCATTGGAGCGGGAACGATGGGTCTTGTAAATGCACAGGCTGCCAAGGCAAGAAACTGTAGAGTAATTGTAACAGAGCTTATGGAAAAGAAGATTCAGACAGCGCGGGCCATGGGCTTTGAGGTTGTGGATGTATCCGCTGGAGATCCGGTGGAACAGGTGAAAAAGCTTACAGACGGTAAGGGAGTAGATGCGGTCATTGTGGCAGTGGGAAATACAGGTGCCAATACGCAGGCGGTTCAGATGTTGAAGAAAGTGGACGGAAGAGTATTGCTTTTTGCAGCAGGCTATCCGGCGCCGCGGATTGAAACGGATTCCAATGAGCTTCATTATCGCCGAATAGAGCTTATCGGAACCTTTGGAGCAGATATGAAAGACTTTTTTGAGGCTGCCCGCCTTCTGAATACAGGAGCGGTGGATATGTCCAAGCTGGTGGAGCCTGAAAAGTTTCCTCTGGACAGAATACAGGATGCCTTTGCCGCAGCTTCTGTGCCGGGAAAATATCGGGTTAGTGTCCTTTTAAATGAATAGAAAACAGAGACCAAAATGATCATCAAGTTTCAATTATAGACGACAGAACGGTTGAAAAAATACAGAAAAAAAATGGGGGTGCTGGGAACAGCACCCCCATTTTTTCAGGGTGCGCGTGGCCGGTTAATCATAGCTTTAGAGTCAAAAGCTTTTTTAATATTATAGAATAAGAACATATGTTCGTCAACAGGGATTTATTTACTGTTCACACAGCAGCCAGACACTTGCTGTCAGGCTGCGTAAAAACATGATTCAGGAGTGAGCAGGCTCCTTTTGCGAAGCAAAACTTTAAATGAGCCTGCGAATCGTTACTGGAACGAGGTACGAGTGAACAGTAACGAAATATGTACCGAACTACTTGTTTTCAAACTTAGAGAATGATAATATAGACATGTGTTGACAGCAATAGGATGTAGCAAAAATATAGTATTGTTGAAGAGGAGAAATAACATGGCAAAAGTAACATTTGACTATTCCAGAACCGCACAGTTCATCAGCAAAGAAGAAGTCGAGAACAGCAAAGTTCTGGCAGAGGCAGCAAAAAAAGTACTGGTTGAAAAGACCGGAGCAGGAAATGATTTCCTTGGCTGGATCGATCTTCCGGTAGATTATGATAAGGAAGAGTTTGCAAGAATCCAGAAAGCAGCAGCTAAGATCCAGAGTGATTCTGAGGTGCTTCTGGTGATCGGTATCGGCGGATCTTATCTGGGAGCACGCGCAGCTATCGAATTTTTAAGACACAGCTTCTACAACAGTGTATCCAAAGAAGTTCGTAAGACTCCGGAGATCTATTTTGTAGGAAACAGCCTTTCCACCCGCTATATCAAAGATCTGATGGATGTGATCGGTGATCGTGATTTTTCCATCAATATGATCTCCAAATCCGGAACTACAACAGAGCCGGCAATCGCATTCCGCGTATTTAAGGAAATGCTGGAGAAGAAATACGGCAAAGCTGAGGCTGCAAAGAGAATCTATGCAACCACTGATAAAGCAAGAGGAGCTCTGAAACACGTAGCTGACGAGGAAGGCTATGAGACCTTCGTAGTGCCGGATGATGTAGGAGGACGTTTCTCCGTTCTGACCGCAGTAGGTCTTCTGCCGATTGCAGTCAGCGGTGCTGATATTACCAAGTTGATGGAAGGTGCAGCAAGTGGCCGTGAGCTGGCACTGAATACTCCGTTTGAGGAGAATGACGCTGTGAAATATGCAGTGATCCGCAACATTCTTCATCAGAAGGGCAAAGCAGTGGAAGTTCTGGCAAACTATGAGCCGAGTCTTCATTATGTATCTGAGTGGTGGAAACAGCTCTACGGCGAGTCTGAAGGTAAAGATCAGAAGGGTATTTTCCCGGCATCAGTAGATCTGACAGCAGACCTTCATTCTATGGGTCAGTTCATTCAGGATGGTTCCAGAATCATGTATGAGACCGTTCTGGAAGTAGAGACCTGTGAGGATGAGATCGTGATGGGCGAGGAAGCTGTTGATCTTGACGGACTGAACTATCTGGCAGGAAAGAACGTTGATTTTGTAAATAAGAGTGCTATGAACGGTACTATTCTGGCTCATACAGACGGAAACGTACCGAACCTTCTGGTGAAGATTCCGGCACAGGACGAGTTCTCCCTTGGACAGCTGTTCTATTTCTTCGAGTTCGCATGCGGTGTCAGCGGATACATGCTGGGTGTGAATCCGTTCAACCAGCCGGGTGTTGAGAGCTACAAGAAAAATATGTTTGCTCTGCTTGGAAAACCAGGTTATGAGGCTCAGAGAGAAGAACTTCTGAAGAGACTGTAAGAATGAAAAAATATAAGATCATATACGACGACCAGGATCTCCTGGTCGTCTGTAAGTTTGCGGGACTTGCAGTGCAAAGTGCCCGTGTGTCCACACCGGATCTGATGAGCCTTCTTCGCAACGAGATGCTGGAGCGAGGAGAGAAAAAGCCTTATCTTGGTCTGGTGAACCGGCTGGATCAGCCTGTGGAAGGAATCGTTCTGATCGGGAAAAATGAAAAGGCAGCGGCAGATCTAAGCCGTCAGGTGACGGATCATATCCACATGGAAAAGTGGTATCAGACGGTGGTCTGTGGAAAACCGGAGCAGAGAGAAGATACACTTGTGGATTATTTGTTGAAGGACAGTCGAACCAATACATCCAAAGTGGTCAAAGAAGGAACCCCGGGCAGCAAACGAAGCGAACTTCACTATGAGGTGCTCGCATCAGATGGAGAGAAGACACTTCTGAGGATCCGTCTTCTGACGGGGCGGCACCATCAGATCCGGGTACAGTTGTCACATGCGGGTCTGCCTATCTGTGGAGATGCCAAATATGGAAAAGCAGGTGGACCGCTTTGTCTGTGTGCGTATAAGGTTATCTTTTCTCATCCCCGCACCGGAAAGCGGATGGAGTTTGAAGTGAATCCCACATTTCCAGTTCCGTCCACAGCTCTTTGACAAAGAGGATGCCAAAGGGTCCTGTGAACAGGCCGGCAGCACCGAATAATTTTAACCCGACGATCACGGAGATCAGAAAACAGACGGGTAAAAGTCCCAAACCATCACCTAAGAGTTTTGGTTCCAACAGTTCCCGTGTCAGCCATGTGATTCCGTAAAGAAGGAGAAGCCATACAAAAAAGGTGTAGTCTTTCTGACAGAAGACAAGGATCAGCCAGGGGACGAAGATGGTACCAGTGCCGAAGACAGGAAGTGCATCCACCATACCGGTAAGCACCGCCCACAGCCCTGCACCGGGAATGTGCAAGAGCCAGTATCCGACAGCGCATTCCAGGACAATGACAAACATAATACGAATCTGTGCATGCGCCCAGCCCTTTAAGGACTGGGCGATTCGTTTACCTGCGTGTTCAAGCGGCCCGGCAAAGGGAAGGTGTGTCAGCAGGCGTTGAAAGGCCGTCCAGTCGTGGGCGAAGAGAATCACAGCCATAAAATATAAAAAGATGCCAAATGCACAGGATAACACAGGCGGTACGGCGGTGGACAGATGAAGAGACAGAGAGGAAGGAATCCAGTCTGCCAGATCAGCATATTCATTGATCCATGTCTGTAACTGCGTCTGAAGCTCCGGAATCAGGTCTTTACATGGCTCCAGCAGAAGCCATCCGGTGAGTTTGAGTGTGGCAGCTGTGAAAAAGAAAAACATGGCGACGACGGAAGCAGTAAAGGGCAGCAGTTTTCTGTGAAAATGCCGGGAAGCAGATGCCAGTAATGAAACTGTCAGCCAGGCAAGAAAAAAAGGAAATACCAGCGGAAGCAGGTATTTCAGCAATAGATAGACAGCCAGCAGAATGCCGGTCTTTTCTATATAAAGTTTTATCCGGTGATCCATAGGCGTGGCCTCCTTGAGATTTTACGTTGTATAAAATGTGTGGACTCTGCGTTATCGCATTTGCTATATGAAAAGTATCTGCCATGGAGAAGAAACTATGTCTGAGAAGAGTTGGAAATGAATATAAAAACTTCAGATTTTCATTCGTTGACAAACATATGGTGGAATGTTATGGTTTCAACAGAGAGAAAAGAGGATTCAAAATGATGAAAACATTTATAAAAAAACAGCCTCCAGGGCGATTGATCGCTATGGGCTTTGCTATGGTGATCTTGATAGGAACCTGCCTGTTGCTGACGCCCTGGTCTGTGCGTCAGGGTGTTACGGTGAAGCCGGTGGATGCATTATTTTCAGCTACCAGTGCGGTATGTGTGACGGGGCTTGTGACCATTGATACGGCGGATCATTTTACTGCGTTTGGGCAGGCAATCATGGGACTGCTGATCCAGATCGGAGGTCTGGGAGTATCATCTGTGGGCGTAGGTCTTGTGATCGCAGCGGGTAAAAAGGTCAGCTTCAAGAGTCGTACTATGGCCAAGGAAGCATTGAATGTAGACAATTACAAAGGTGTGGTGAAGCTGGTGAAAGCGGTGTTTTGTATGACGCTTGGATTTGAGCTGGCTGGTGCACTTTTGAGCTTTCTGGTTTTTTCGAGAGATTATCCATTTCTGCATGCGGTGGGGATCAGTGTATTTCATTCAGTGGCATCCTTTAACAATGCAGGACTTGATATCTTGGGCGGGCTTCAGAATCTGATACCCTATGGGGATGATGTGTTCTTGAACATTGTGACCAGTGCGCTGGTCATCGTAGGTGGTATTGGATTTCCGGTGATTCTGGATGTAGCCAGAAACCGCAGTTTTAAGAAATTAACACTGCATTCGAAGGTGGTTCTGGTGACCAGTGGAGGACTTTTACTGAGCGGAACACTACTTTTGAAGTTGACAGACCATCTTACCTGGATGCAGGCATTTTTTCACAGTATGTCAGCCAGAACGGCAGGCTTTTCCACCTGCTCCCTGGGAGAGTTTTCCAATGCAGGATTATTTGTCATTATGATCCTTATGTTTATCGGAGCATCTTCAGGTTCTACCGGAGGTGGCGTGAAGACCAGTACCTTCTTTGTGTTGCTGCAGGCGATCCGCAGCGAATTTTCCAAGCGGAGGACGGGCGCATTTCACAGGAGCATTCCCAGAGAAAATGTCTTCCGGGCAGGAATGCTGGTAATCACATCCATGGCGCTGGTATGTATTGGCACATTTCTGATGTGCGCGCTTGCACCTCAGTTTGATTTTGTTCAGATCATGTTTGAAGTCGTGTCTGCTTTCAGTACGGCAGGACTTTCCACAGGGATCACACCGGAACTTGGATTTGCGGCGAAAGTGGTATTGATCCTGATCATGTTTACTGGCCGTCTGGGTGTGATGACGATGGTAACGATCTGGGTGACCAGACCGGAACGGCAGACACGTTATACGGAGGAATCCGTAATGATTGGATAGAGGAGAAGATGAAAATGAAAAATAAACAGACAGCAGGTTCTTTTGGAGTGATCGGCCTTGGCCGTTTTGGTACCGCACTGGCAATCACTTTGTCAGAGGCGGGCAAGGATGTGATCGCCATTGACCGGGACGAAGATAAAGTAAAGGCGATCCGCCAGTACACGGATTATGCATTTGTGGCAGAAACCATCAATATGGAAAGCCTGAAGGAGACAGGGATCCAGAACTGTGATGTGGTGGCGGTGTGCATAGGTGAGCAGATCGACGCAAGCATTCTGATCACCATGAGCGTGCTCGAGCTTGGAGTGCCCAAGGTCATCTCCAAGGCCATGAGCCCGGAACAGGGAGCAGTCCTCCGCAAAATCGGAGCGGAAGTCGTTTATCCGGAAAAGGATATGGCGATCCGCCTTGGAAAACGTCTGATCAGCAGCAATTTCCTGGATTATATTATGCTGGATAATAGTGTGGAGATCCGTCAGATCCTGGTGCCGAATAAACTGTGCGGAGAGACGATCATGAACAGTAATTTCCGTAAAAAGTACGGGTTGAATATTATCGCGATCCAGAAGGGCCATAATACCATGATCGAGATCTCACCGGATTATCAGTTTGAGCCGGAGGATGTGATCGTGGTGATCGGAAAAATTGAAAATATTAACCGGCTGGAACGGGAAATGTGAGGAAAGACAGGGAATCCCGGTTGACAAACACGGGATTCCTTTTTATTATTAGAAGATAATGGAGTTTATACTTGCATGAAAAACGGCTGCCGACGAGAAGGCGCGGCGGCTAAGGAAAAGGAGATTGCAAACAATGGCAAAAGACAAGAAGTTAGTAGAAGGCATCACTTCCATGGACGTGGATTTCGCCCAGTGGTACACCGATGTCGTGAAGAAAGCGGAGCTGTGTGATTATACCAGCGTAAAGGGATGCATGGTGATCAAACCGGCTGGCTATGCGATCTGGGAAAATATTCAGAAAGAGCTTGACCGCAGATTCAAGGAGACAGGGGTAGAGAATGTATATCTGCCGATGCTGATCCCGGAGAGTCTGCTTCAGAAAGAGAAAGATCATGTAGAAGGTTTTGCACCGGAGGTTGCATGGGTAACTCATGGTGGACTGGAGCCGCTGCAGGAGCGTATGTGTATCCGTCCGACTTCTGAGACTCTGTTCTGTGATTTTTATCAGAAAGAGGTTCATTCCTACAGAGATCTTCCGAAAGTATATAATCAGTGGTGTTCTGTACTTCGTTGGGAGAAGACGACCAGACCGTTCCTTCGTTCCAGAGAGTTCCTGTGGCAGGAAGGACATACGGTTCATGCAACGGAGGAAGATGCAGAGGCACGTACTCAGCAGATGCTGAATGTATATGCTGATTTTTGCGAGCAGGTGCTTGCAATGCCGGTGATCAAAGGCCGCAAGACGGATAAGGAAAAATTTGCAGGAGCAACTGCAACCTATACGATCGAGGCACTGATGCATGACGGAAAAGCACTGCAGTCAGGTACCAGCCATAACTTCGGTGATGGATTTGCACGTGCATTTGGCATTCAGTTTACGGATAAAGATAATCAGCTGAAGTATGTACATCAGACTTCCTGGGGTGTGACTACCCGTCTGATCGGTGCAATCATCATGGTTCATGGTGATGATTCCGGTCTGGTGCTGCCGCCGCGGATCGCTCCGGTACAGACTATGATCATTCCGGTTGCACAGCACAAGGAAGGTGTTCTTGACAAAGCATATGAGCTGAGAGATAAGCTGGCTCGTCAGTTTAAGGTAAAAGTTGATGATTCCGAGAAATCTCCGGGATGGAAATTCGCAGAGCAGGAGATTAAAGGAATCCCGACCCGTATTGAGATCGGTCCGAAGGATATTGAGGCAAATCAGGCCGTGATCGTTCGCCGTGATACCAGAGAGAAGATCGTGGTATCCTTAGATGAGATCGAGACCAAGCTGGGTGAGATTCTTGAGACTATGCAGCATGATATGCTGGAGAAGGCAAGAGCACACAGAGATTCTCATACGTATGATGCAACTACTTATGAAGAGTTCGTAGAGACTATCAATAACAAACCGGGATTTGTAAGAGCTATGTGGTGTGGAGATCAGGCCTGTGAGGATAAGATCAAGGAAGATACCACCGCTACCAGCCGTTGCATGCCGTTTGAGCAGCATCAGCTGTCTGATAAATGTGTCTGCTGTGGAAGACCGGCGAAAAAAATGGTATATTGGGGCAAAGCATACTAAGTCGATGCCTGTAAAACTGTAATTTACGTCCCGGCTTCTGAGAAGGAAGCCGGGATGTTTTGTTCACAGGGAAATACGCAGATGCGTGAAATTGTGAATATTGAAAATAAACGGAATATGATTACAAGGAGTCAGAATGTATAGAATTGACGTTCCGGAAAAAGTTGAACATATTATAGATACTTTGACTGCGGCAGGGCATGAAGCCTATGCAGTCGGCGGCTGTGTGCGCGATGCACTGCTGGGAAGAGAACCTGCAGACTGGGATATTACCACATCCGCATCTCCCTATGAGGTAAAGGCATTGTTTTCTAGAACCATCGATACCGGGATCCAGCATGGAACGGTGACAGTCATGCTTGGAAAAGAAGGATTCGAGGTGACCACTTACCGGGTGGATGGAGAGTATGAGGATTGCCGTCATCCAAAGGAAGTGCAGTTTACCAAGAGCCTGCTGGAGGATCTGAAGCGCCGGGATTTTACGATCAATGCCATGGCCTACAATCCTGCAGAAGGATTGATTGATGAGTTTGACGGAGCAGGGGATCTGAAACGTGGGATCATTCGCTGCGTGGGTGATGCGGAAGCACGTTTTGGAGAAGATGCGCTGCGCATGATGCGTGCGGTACGGTTTGGTGCTCAGCTTGGATTTGAACTGGAAGAACATACCAGAGAAGCTGTAAAAAAACTGTGTGAAAATCTTCGAAAAGTCAGTGCTGAGCGGATCCAGACAGAGCTGGTGAAGATGCTGGTGTCCCCACATCCTGACCGGATCCTGGAAGCCTGGGAGCTGGGTATCACCGGTGTAATGCTGCCGGAGTTTGATGCATGTATGGCATGTATGCAGAACAATCCTCATCATATGGATACGGTGGGTGAGCATATTGCAAACGCTCTGCAATATGTGGAACCGGACAAGGTACTGCGTCTGAGCATGTTACTCCATGATATAGGAAAACCGCAGACGAAGACTACAGATGCCAATGGAATCGATCATTTTTATGGGCATGCTCAGATTGGTGAAGAATTGACAGCAAAGATTCTGCGCCGCCTGAAGTTTGATAATGATACCATCCGTAATGTGAGAAGACTGGTGCTTCATCACGATGACCGGCCAGCCACCACGTCATCCAGCGTGCGCCGCGCTGCCAATCGGATCGGAGCGGATCTGTTTCCGCTGTATCTGAACGTGTGCCGGGCAGATATCTTGGCACAGACCAAAGAAACACAGGAACCGAAGCTTCAGAACTTATCTGAGATCGAATCAATCTATGAGCAGATTCTGGAAAAGCAGCAGTGCTTTACATTGAAGCAGCTTGCTGTGACTGGCCGTGATCTGATTGCTGAAGGAATCCCTGCAGGCCCCCGCCTGGGTGAGATTCTCGAAAAACTTCTGGAAGAAGTGCTGGAAGAACCCGAGAAAAATGAGCGTGAGTGGCTTATGAGCCGGGCGCTGGAAATTTATCAAGAGAATATAAATTTATAAAAATGAAGCTGACATGCTGTGAAGGTGTGTCAGCTTTTGTTCTGGAAAAATGTGTGTTGATTTTTTCGATGTTGATCCAGAACACGTTGCATTGCCTTCCTGCATTCGCCACAGATCAGCTTGTGAAGGGGACGTCCGCAGTCCCGGTACTTTTTGAAATCAAGCCGTCAGGCGCAGATTGAAAATTAGTACCGCTGGATCGAGGACTTAGCGCAAGTGGTCCCTCTGAACAAGCTGTCTGAGGCGGGTGACGGAGGTGTTGCATGCTTTTTTGGAAAAACCTGCATAACCCCATCCTTTCCTTCATAAGATAGAAGGTACGAAATGCCGATATATGGGGGGACTTCTATGAATGAGAGAGATCTGCAGGTTCTGGAGCAATATCCGTTTTCTGTAAATGCAAGCTGGCGGGTGCGCGGTGCATTTTTGCTGGATAGCAGCGAGGGGCGTCTGCTGATCCGGGAGTTCTCCGGCAGTGCCGCCAAAGTAGAGAAAGAGCAGCAGCTTCTGGCGCATCTGAAGGCATGCGGTCATCGGACAGATCAGATTATTGCCGATGCTGAAGGAAGGCTGGTGACGGTTTACCGGGAATATCTGAATTATCTTGTCAAAGAATCGCCGGAGGGACGGGAATGTGATACTCGTAGTGAGAGCGAGATTCTGGCGGCGGTGTCACTGCTGGCAGCGCTCCATCGGGATATGAAACAGGTGCCGGGATTCGAGCGGAAGGATGTGGAGCGTCTTGCAGGAATCGACGCCAGAGAAGAGCTGGCGCGGCATAATCAGGAGCTTCGGAAGATCTATACGTTTGTCCGCAGGAAGAACCGCAAAAATGAATTTGAGGCAGCCTATATCCAGTGCTTTTCATCCATTCGTGAGGAAGCAGAGAGGGCAGAACGTCTGCTGAAAGAGACTTCTTATGAGGCTCTGCGCAGGCAGGCATTGGAAGAAGGGCAGATCTGCCATGGCGAATATATTCATCACAACCTGCTGGTGGCAGGCGGGCATATGACTGTGATCAATTTTGAAAAATTTTCTGTGGATGTGCAGATGAACGACCTCTACCTGTTCATGAGAAAGGTATTGGAAAAGCAGAACTATGATGCCAGACTTGGCCGGAAAATGCTGAAAACATATAGCGAGGTCCGGCCACTCAGAGAGGAAGAACGGGAATACCTGGGAATCCGTCTGCTGTATCCGGAAAAATTCTGGAAACTGGCAAATTACTACTATAATACCAACAAAGCATGGATTCCGGGCAAGCATATGGAGAAACTTGAGAAATTCCTTGCACAAAGGGAAAAAAGAGTTTCTTTTTCATATGAATTATTATATAATAATCCCAGAAATTACGAAAAATCAGGGAGGTAGTTGTGCAAAATGGACTATAAAGCAATCTATGAGGAATGGCTTTCCAATCCGTATTTTGACGAGGCCACAAAAGATGAACTGCGTGCGATCGCAGATGATGACAAAGAGATAAAGGAACGCTTCTACAAAGATCTGGAATTTGGAACGGCGGGTTTACGCGGAATTATCGGCGCAGGTATTAACCGTATGAATATCTATGTAGTACGCAGAGCGACCCAGGGACTTGCAAATTATATTATCAAGCAGGGAGGACAGGGCAAAGGCGTAGCAATTGCTTACGATTCCCGTCATATGTCCCCGGAATTTGCTGAGGAAGCGGCTCTGACACTGGCAGCAAATGGAATTAAAGCATACAAATTCGAGTCTTTAAGACCAACACCGGAGCTGTCATTTGCAGTGCGTGAGCTTGGCTGTATTGCAGGTCTTAATATCACTGCCAGCCACAATCCGCCAGAGTACAATGGATACAAAGTATACTGGGAGGATGGAGCACAGTTTACTCCGCCTCATGATAAAGGCGTTACCGCAGAGGTACTGGCGATTACTGATCTGTCTACGGTGAAGACTATGAGCCGTGAGGCTGCAATTGCAGCAGGCAAATATGAGATCATCGGACAGGCAATCGATGATAAATTCATTGCACATGTAAAAGCGCAGGTAGTCAATCAGGATGCGATTGATAAAATGCAGAAAGACATCCGCATCGTTTATACCCCTCTTCATGGTACCGGAAATATCCCGGCAAGACGTGCGCTTAAAGAGCTTGGATTTGAAAATGTATATGTTGTAAAAGAACAGGAGCTTCCTGACGGGGATTTCCCGACTGTCAGCTATCCGAACCCGGAGGCGGCAGAAGCATTTACGTTGGGACTGAAGCTTGCAAAGGAAGTGGATGCAGATCTGGTGCTGGCAACTGACCCGGATGCAGACCGTCTTGGAGTCTATGTGAAAGATACAAAATCAGGAGAATATATTCCGCTGACCGGTAATATGTCAGGTTCTCTGCTCTGCGACTATGTGCTGAGCCAGAAGAAGGCTGCAGGTAAGATCCCTGCAGATGGACAGGTTGTTAAATCCATCGTAACCACCAATCTGGTAGATGCGATCGCAGCATCCTATGACTGTGAACTGATAGAGGTTCTGACGGGATTCAAATACATCGGACAGCAGATCCTGAAAGATGAGCAGACCGGAAAAGGAACGTATCTGTTCGGAATGGAAGAGTCCTACGGCTGTCTGATCGGTACATACGCAAGAGACAAGGATGCCATCTCCGCAACGGTTGCTCTCTGCGAGGCAGCGGCTTACTACAAGACTAAAAATATGACGCTGTGGGATGCTATGGTTGCTCTCTATGAGAAATACGGCTACTACAAAGACGCAGTGAAATCTATCGAACTCAAAGGGATTGAAGGACTTGCAAAGATTCAGGAGATCCTTGAGACTCTGAGAAATAATACGCCGGTCAGAATTGGTGACTATCATGTAGTATCTGCAAGAGACTACAAGCTGGATACGATCAAAGATATGAAGACTGGTGAAGTAAAACCGACCGGCCTTCCGGCATCCAATGTACTTTACTATGATCTGAACGATGGCGCATGGCTGTGCGTAAGACCGTCAGGTACAGAGCCGAAGGTAAAATTCTACTATGGTGTCAAAGGTACTTCTCTGGAGGATGCAGACAAGAAGAGTGCTGCAATGGGAGAAGAAGTACTGGCGATGATCCAGAAGATGCTGTAAGAAGATGTACAGTTACGAAGAACTGGTGGGGATCATCGCTGAACTGCGCAGTGACCATGGCTGTCCATGGGACAAGGCTCAGACCCATGAGAGCATGATCTCCTGTCTTAGAAATGAATGTGAAGAAGTTGTGGAGGCTATTGAGCAGAAGGATCCGGAGAATCTCTGCGAAGAGCTGGGGGACGTATTGCTGCAGGTACTGCTTCATGCACAGATCGCCAAAGAGGAAGGTCTCTTTACGATGGATGATGTGATAAATGGTCTGGCGGAGAAGATGATCCGCCGTCATCCACATGTATTTGGCGACGAAGAATATGGTTCCGACGAGCAGAATCAGGCTCGCTGGGAGGAAATCAAGCGGCAGGAAAAGGAGGCAAAGCGGAATCGAAAAACCGCGGAACTTCAAGGGAAACCGCTTGACAAACAGTAGGAAAACCGGTATAACTATGATACGTGTTGTACACAATAAATGAAAATATTCCAGGAGGAAAATAAAATCATGAACAAAGCAGAACTGATCGCAGCAGTTGCAGAGAACGCTGAGCTTACAAAGAAAGATGCAGAGAAAGCTGTAAAAGCATTTATCGAGGTTGTTACTGATGAATTAAAGAAAGGTGAGAAAGTTCAGGTTGTTGGATTCGGTACCTTCGAGGTAGCTGAGAGAGCAGCAAGAGAGGGAAGAAACCCGCATACTGGTGAGCCGATGCCGATCGCAGCTTCCAAAGCTCCGAAGTTCAAAGCTGGTAAAGCACTGAAAGATGCCCTGAACTAATACGACAGAGCATGAGATTAGATAAGTTTCTGAAAGTTTCCAGACTGATCAAGCGTCGGACAGTTGCCAATGAGGCCTGTGATGCAGGACGTGTTCTGGTAAACGATAAGACGGCGAAAGCTTCCCTGAACGTGAAGGAAGGGGATGTGATCGAGATCCAGTTCGGTACAAGAGCTGTAAAGGTGGAAGTGCTGGACGTGCAGGAGACCGTCAAAAAGGATGAAGCAAAAGAGCTTTACAGATATTTATAAGGTATAAATCTTAGGACCTCCTAATATATTTTAAGAGAATATATGGGAGGTCTTTTTGTATGGTAAAGATGGGAACTGTGGAAGATCACACACAGGCAAAAGGAGCGCACAAGCTGACGCTTTCGAATCGGCGGACAGCTGGTATCACTGGTGTGTCGGACGTGATCTCTTTTGATATATCGGAAGTGCTGCTGGAGACAGATATGGGCATGCTCAAGATCCAGGGAGCAGACCTTCATGTGAATCGGCTGACGCTGGAAAAAGGAGAGATCGATCTGGAGGGAAGGATCGACAGCATCCAGTATTCGGAAGTGTCAGACTTCAAAAAAGGCGGAGAGACATTATTGAACCGTCTGTTCCGGTAAGCCTATGGGGAGTGACGGAATTGTCAGAGAGCTGCAGTTTTTTGGACTGGCTATGCTGCGAGGTGCGTTGATCCTGGTATTGTACGACCTGATCAGGATCACTCGAAGGCTGATTCCCCATGGCGTCTGGCTGATAGCAGTTCAGGATCTTCTGTACTGGATCTGCACTGCATTTTTAATTTTCGCACTATTGTATCAGGAAAATGACGGAGCAGTCCGCGGGTATGCATTATTTGCGGTGGCGGTGGGCATGATCATCTATTACTATCTAATAGGAAGATGGATCGTGGAACCCATATCAGGCATTTTGAAGACGGTGTTGGGATTTTTCCTGAAGCCTGCTGGAACGGTGGCTCGTAAAGTAGTACAAGTCGGGAAAATCACAGGACATTTCTATAAAAACAAATTGAAAAATAAACTCAGAGAGTTTATAATTATTTTATTCTCATAGGAGGAAAGACGGATGACAGCGAAGACAAGAAGCAGACGTATTCGAGATCAGAGAAAGCACCTGAGAGCCATGGGTATTTTATTGATTGTCATGGCTGTTTTTTGTGTGACTGCAATTGGAAGTCTTCAGCTGAAACAGAAGAATCAGACTTATCAGAACAGAGAGGCGGCACTGGAAAAGCAGATCGCCGATGAGACGGAACGAAGCAAAGAGATCGAAGATCTTGAGACCTATACAAAGACAAAGAAATATGTGGAAGATGTAGCCAAAGAAAAGCTCGGACTGGTTTATGAGGATGAGATCCTTTTCAAGGCATCAGGTAAATAAGACATGAAGCTCCTGCTCAGACAGGAGCTTTTTTATGTCGAAAAATTATTTTTTCGAGCCGATTCCAAATGACAAAGCTCGCAAAGACAGATTCTTATAGTATCTACACAAACCGCAGCGTTTGTTCTGCATGCGGCGGAATAAGGATATGGAGGAGAGTTGTCATGGAATGGACAAAGTATGTGTTGGCGTGTACGCTGGGAGTGTGTATGCTGATCCTGTTTGGCAGGAGAGACGAAGGAAGAGACAAGTGGATCTTTGGACTGGCGGTGGGTGGAAGTCTGGCAGCCATGGAGCTGACGGTGGAATATATGTACCACAAGGAACTGTGGGTCATGGCTTCCAGTGTGATGAAGAGTCTGGCACTGTTTTCGTTGATCGTGCTGGCAGGTTATGGGTGGGAATGGATCCGCAGCCATAAAAGAGAAGACAATGAGCAGGAACCGGTGCATCCGGTCCGACAATGGATCGAAGAGTATCAGGAGAGTTTTGCTCAGCTTTCCCGCAGCTTTTGCATGACACCCCAGATGACGCCGGTGACAGACAGAGGAGAGTTATTGTTTCAGCGGAGGCTGGCAGAAAACCGGATCGCAGCAGCCGGGCAAATCCGGGAAATGGGTTCCATACTGGAAGGAGCCATGGAACGGATCTATGGGACAAAAGAAGATGTGCCGCTGGAGCAGGAGATTGGAAAGCGGCTTCGCTTTATGGGAATAACATTGATCCAGGTATTTTTTTACAGTCCTGGCGGACGAAAGCGACAAGTCTATGTGACCATGCATACGAAGCGTAAGATCTGCGTGCCGGTAAAGAAAGTGGCGGCGGTATTGTCAGAACTGACGGACTGTGAGATGATGCCTGCCAGAGACAGCCGGACATTTGTCAGTCAGGAGAAAGTGACGGTATTGTTTGTGGAGGCCACTGCTTATCAGGTGTTGTACGGAATCAAGAAAGTGACGAAACCGGGAGAGGCAGTCTCCGGGGATAATTTCTCCGTATTCTGGTTGCCGGAAGGACGGTTTGTGGCAGGACTCTCTGATGGGATGGGGTCAGGACTTCAGGCCTGCGGGCAGAGTGAGACCGTGCTGGATCTGATGGAACAGTTTCTGGAGGCGGGATTTTCCAGAGAGACAGCAGTGCGGATGATCAATTCGTCCATTGTGCTGCAGCCGGAACCACATATATTTTCCACAGTGGATCTGGCTTCCATTGATCTTTATACAGGAATCTGCGAATTTCTGAAGATTGGATCTGCCGCCAGCTTTATCCGGCGGGAACGGAATGTGGAATGTATCCGTGGGACAGGTCTGCCGGCAGGGATCAGCAGTGAACTGCCCTTAGATCCTTATCGGGTACGGATCTATGATGGAAATCTGTTGTTTCTCATGACGGACGGGGTGCTGGGCGCATTGCCTGAAGGGCAGGAAGAGGCGGTCATGAAGGATCTGATCTGGAATCTTCCGCCGGGAACCCCTTCTGAGATGGCGGCACGGCTCATGGAACAGGTACAGACATATGGAAAGGCAGCGGATGATATGACCATTCTGGTGGTCGGAATCTGGAAGCGGTAGTGCGGCTTGCTTTTTTGCGTGGAATTTGTGATAATATTCAGAGCCATGCACATGCCCGCAAAGCAATGAGCATAGAAAATACAGGAGTTTAGTCACATGCAGGAGAAAGTATTTGCCTATCTGAGACAATGGAATATGGTTAAGCCCGGGGACACTGTTCTGGTGGGATTTTCCGGCGGTGCGGACTCAACAGCACTTTTGCAATTATTGTGGAACTATGGGAAGCAGGTTCCGCTTCAACTGGAAGCAGTTCATGTAAATCATGGGATCCGTGGGGCAGAGGCACTGCGGGATCAACAGTTTTGTGAGCAGTTCTGTCAGGAAAGAAATATTTCGTTTACTGTGGTGCAGGAGGATGTGCCTGCCCAGGCAGCCAGAGAAGGCTTAAGTCTTGAGGAAGCCGGGCGAAATGCAAGACGGCGGGTGTTTGAGCATCTCGCTGAGAAATGCCAGGCATCGGTGATCGCGCTGGCGCATCATCAGCGAGATCAGGCAGAGACCATGCTGTTCCGTCTTATGCGTGGGACAGGACTTCGGGGATTGTGCGGTATGCGTCCGGTCAATGGAAACTATATCCGGCCGCTTCTGTGCGTGGATCGGCCGCAGATTGAGCAGTACCTGTTGGAAGAGGGGATCCGCTGGGTGGAGGACGGCACCAATCAGGAGCTGGATTATACGAGAAATCAGATCCGGCATGGATTACTTGCGCCTATGGAACGGGTCATGCCCGGCTGTGTGGCCCGCATGGCAGGAACAGCAGCAAGATTGTCGGAAGTGGAATCGTATCTGGAACAGGAACTTCACAAAGCAGAAGAACAGTATCTGCAGATGGAGAAGGACTGTATCCGAATTCGGCTGGAGGCATTTGACGAGCTGCATCCGGCCATGCAGAAGATGCTGGTGCGGCGCGCACTGGAACATCTGCCTGGAGGCCTTCGGGATGTGGAGGCATTTCATGTGGAGCAGATCTGCCTGCTGGCATATGGAAAACGGGGGAGCAGGATATTGCTGCCATGGAAGAACACAGCAGTGCTGGAATATGACGGTATTGTACTGAAGCAAGGATACGGCATCAACCGGGATGACGGTATTATTTTCTGCGGAAGGACAGGAACTTATGAATTCCAGGGAGCACGATATGAAGTGACCGTGGAAAACAGGGACAAAAATCAGGAAATTCCTGTAAATTGCTATACGAAGTGGTTTGATTATGATAAAATCAGACAAGAAGTTGTTCTGCGGACAAGACGCCCTGGAGACTATCTGTCAACCGGACCTGGGGCGCATAAGAAGCTGAAGGATTATCTGATCGACAATAAAGTTCCAAGAGAGAGCAGAGACGGGCTGACCGTTCTGGCAGACGGAAATCATATTTTGTGGGTCGTCGGTATGAGAATCAGTGAAGAATATAAGATCACAGAACAGACCAAAATAGTATTGAAAATACAACAGATAAGAGATGGAGGAATAAAGGATGGAGAAACATCATATTGAAGTAATGCTTCCGGAAGAGAAAGTTGACGCAAGAATCCGTGAGATTGGTGAGCAGATCAGCAGAGAATATGCTGGAAAGAGTGTACATCTGATCTGCATTTTAAAGGGAAGTGTATATTTTACCTGCGAACTGGCAAAAAGAATTACTGTACCGGTAACCATGGATTTCATGCAGTGTTCCAGCTATAGCGGAGACACCAAGTCCAGTGGGATCGTTCGTATTGTCAAAGATCTGGATGAGAACATTGAAGGAAAAGAAGTGATCATTATCGAGGATATCATTGATTCCGGCCGTACTCTGAGTCATCTGAAGAAGCTTCTCGGTCAGAGGAATCCGGCAAGTCTTAAGATCTGTACGCTTCTTGACAAACCGGAGCGCAGAGTCGTAGATGTGGATGTGGAGTATGTAGGATTTCAGATCGAAGATAAATTTGTAGTCGGCTACGGACTGGATTATGACCAGCAGTACCGCAATCTGCCATACATTGGTGTGGTGGAATTTGACTGACAGGAGGATAAGGAGACTTGAACAGACAGTGGAGAGGAATCGGTACTTATCTGATGGTTTTGGCACTGGTCTGCATGCTGTTGGCTTTTTTTGACGAGCAGAGACAGAACAGTGCATCATACACCTATCCGCAGTTTACCAAAGCGGTGGAGGAAGACCAGATTCAAAGTGCCAGTATTCAGCCCAACCAGGAGACACCGACAGGTACGGTAACTTACCAGTTAAAGGACGGTACCCAGAAGGTGACTCAGATCCTGGATACAGAGAAGACCAGCGAGCTTCTGGATGACGCTGGTGTTGCTTATGATATTGCGGAAGTAAAGCAGCCGGGATTTTTTGAGACTTATGGAACAACATTGCTTTTAGGCGGTATCATGCTGTTCTATATTGTCATGACCATGAGCAGAAACAGCGGTGGCGGGAATGCCAGAATGCTGGATTTTGGAAAGAGCCGTGCACAGATGACTGCCGGTGATGATGTGAAGAAAGGCTTTCAGGATGTGGCAGGTCTGGAAGAAGAGAAAGGTGAACTGGAGGAGATCGTGGACTTCCTTCGGAACCCGGGACGCTATACGAAGGTAGGGGCGCGTATTCCAAAAGGAGTACTGTTAGTAGGCCCTCCGGGAACTGGTAAGACCCTGATCGCAAAGGCTGTTGCCGGTGAAGCAGGCGTGCCGTTCTTCAGCATTTCCGGATCTGACTTTGTGGAAATGTTTGTCGGCGTGGGAGCATCCCGTGTAAGAGATCTGTTTACTACAGCCAAGAAAAATGCGCCCTGTATCGTATTTATTGATGAGATCGATGCAGTAGCGAGACGTCGCGGTACTGGTATGGGCGGCGGGCATGATGAACGTGAGCAGACGTTGAACCAGCTCCTTGTGGAAATGGACGGATTTGGTGTTAACGAAGGCATTATCGTTATGGCAGCAACCAACCGTGTGGATATTCTGGATCCGGCGATCCTAAGACCGGGACGTTTTGACCGGAAGATTCCGGTAAGTCGTCCGGATGTGAAAGGCCGCGAAGAGATTCTGAAGGTTCATGCAAAGAATAAGCCGCTTGGAGATGATGTGGATCTGCATCAGATTGCTCAGACCACAGCCGGATTCACCGGAGCGGATCTGGAAAATCTGTTAAACGAGGCTGCCATTGTTGCAGCAAAGGACACCAGAGCGTATATCAAGCAGGAGGATATCCGTAAGGCATTTATTAAAGTGGGTATCGGCGCAGAGAAGAAGAGCCGTGTGATCTCTGAAAAAGAAAAGAAGATCACAGCATATCATGAGGCAGGACATGCGATCCTGTTCCATGTGCTGCCGGATGTGGGACCGGTCTACACGGTATCCATTATTCCGACGGGTATGGGAGCTGCCGGATATACCATGCCGCTTCCGGAGCGGGATGATATGTTCAGCACCAAAGGGAAGATGCTGCAGGATATTACGGTAGATCTTGGTGGACGTGTGGCAGAGGAACTGATCTTTGGAGATATTACGACAGGTGCATCTCAGGATATCAAGCAGGCGACTGCGCTTGCAAGAGCCATGGTGACTCAGTATGGTATGTCCGAGAAGTTGGGTCTGATCAATTATGGAAATGATGAGGATGAAGTATTTATCGGACGTGACCTGGCACACACCAGATCCTACGGCGAGACCGTGGCCGGTGAGATCGACAGCGAAGTGAAACGGATCGTGGATGAGTGTTATGCAAATGCCAGAAAGATCATCAGCGAATATCGCCCGGTACTGGATTCTTGTGCCGCACTTTTACTGGAAAAGGAAAAGATCACTCGAGAAGAATTCGAAGCACTTTTTGTGCAAGATGAATAAAAAACAACCATCATTTTTGTGAACTTTGTGCAGACTTCGGCGGGGAATTGTGATATTATAATTACTGTAAAAACCCCCAATACATTATATAGTTTTGCTACACCCCATAAGAAACAAGAAATACCTTCTCCTAAAAAAGACAGCACACCCCCGCTGTCTTTTTTGCTGTCCTTTTTTGGAAAATGGTTGTTTTAAGTGGGTAGTGGGTATATCATAAGTAATAAGAGAACATGGGAAAGGGACCATCAACTATGGAAATGACACAGCAGACATTGAACAGGGAGGCACTGTTCAGTGATCAGAGCAAATATTATCAGAGCCCCTTTGAACCGCATTGCGGAGACCGGGTGACCGTAACACTCCGTACAGCAAAAGATAATGTGGATGAAGTCTATTTTATCAGCGGAAGCAGCCGTAATGTGATGAAGAAGACAGCATCCCGGGGATTATTTGATTACTACACCTATCGGACCGCACCTTTGATGAGTACAGTCCGTTATTATTTTGAAATTGATAAAGACAATGAAAGATGTTTTTATAATACATTGGGAGTGACTACAGATCTTCAGAATGTGTATTCCTTCAAGCTGATTCCGGGATTTTCCACTCCGGAATGGGCGAAGGGTGCAGTCATGTACCAGATCTATACCGATCGTTTCTGCAACGGTGATCTGACCAATGACGTAGAGGATCGGGAATATATATATCTGAATGAGCCGGTTCATCAGGTGAAGGACTGGGAAACTCTGCCGGAATCTATGGATGTATGGCGCTTCTATGGCGGTGATCTTCAGGGAATCTGGAATAAGCTTGACTACTTGCAGAATCTGGGCGTGGAAGTTCTCTATCTGAATCCGATCTTTGTATCTCCTTCCAACCATAAATACGACAGCCAGGACTACGATTATGTAGATCCGCATCTTGGTGTGATCGTGGAAGATGGTGGGGAGTGTCTGGCAGAAGGTGACAAGGATAACACCCATGCGACCAAGTATCAGCAGCGGGTGGTAAATAAGAAAAATCTGGAAGCCAGCAATGAATTTTTTGCAAAATTTGTCCAGGAAGTACACAACAGGGGAATGAAGATCATTCTGGATGGCGTGTTCAATCATTGTGGCTCTTTCAATAAGTGGCTGGATAAAGAACGGATCTATGAACAGTCTGAGGATTATGAAAAAGGTGCGTATGTCTCCGCAGACAGTCCGTATCGCAGTTTTTTCCGGTTCAATAATGAGCATGAATGGCCCTATAATGAGTTCTATGAAGGCTGGTGGGGACACAACACTCTGCCGAAGCTCAATTATGAGCAGTCCCCGGAACTGAAGGAATACATTCTTAATATCGGACGAAAATGGGTCAGAGAGCCTTACAATGTAGATGGATGGCGTCTTGACGTGGCAGCTGATCTTGGTTTTACAGAAGAATACAATCACAAATTCTGGAAGGAATTCCGGGCAGCTGTGAAAGCAGAACGGCCAGATGCGCTGATCCTTGCAGAGCATTACGGAGATACCAGCCGTTGGCTGGGTGGAGATGAATGGGATACAGTTATGAATTATGATGCGTTCATGGAGCCGATTACCTGGTTTTTGACTGGCATGGAGAAGCACAGCGATTCCCGCAGAGATGACCTCTATGGAAATGCAGAAGCATTCAAGAACTCCATGATCTACAATATGGCTCATATGCCGGGACCGTCCCTGCAGACAGCCATGAATGAGTTGTCCAACCACGATCATTCCCGGTTCCTGACCAGAACCAACCGCCGGGTGGGAAGAATGAATACATTGGGTTCTGATGCGGCATCTCAGGGGATTGATAAAGGTGTCATGAGAGAGGCTGTTGTCATGCAGATGACATGGGTGGGAGCACCGACTGTTTATTATGGAGATGAGGCTGGCGTGTGCGGATTCACAGACCCGGATAACCGTCGGACCTATCCATGGGGAAAAGAGGATCAGGAGCTGCTGTCCTTCCACAAGGAAGCAATCTGTATCCATAAAGACAATCCAGTACTGACGTATGGTTCCACTTGTTTCTTGTCACTGGAGCATCAGCTCTTAAGCTATGGCCGGTTTGATGAGGAAAATCAGATCGTAGTGGTAGTCAACAATTCCAGAGAAGAGCGGGAAGTGAACATTCCGGTGTGGAAAGCATCCGTTCCGCCGTTTTGTACCATGGAACGTCTGATGCTGACTCTGGAAAATGGATTCAGCACCAACGATGCGGTCTATGGAGTGCGGAATGGGATTCTGTATCTGAAGCTTCCGCCAGTCTGTTCAATGATATTGAAAACATTGTAAAGTAAGCTCCCTGTAACATTCAAAGTGGAGAGAAGGTGAAACGATGGAGAAAAAATGGTGGCATGGCAAGATTGCCTGTCAGATCTATCCGAAAAGTTATTATGATTCCAATGGAGATGGAATTGGAGATCTCCAGGGAATTATCTCTAAACTTGATTATCTGAAAGCATTGGGCATTGATATTGTCTGGCTGTCACCGGTCTATCGTTCACCGTTTGTAGATCAGGGATATGACATCTCTGATTATTATGAGATCGCGCCGGAGTTTGGAACCATGGAGGATTTTGACACGCTGCTTGCAGAGATGAAGAAGCGTGGCATGTATCTGGTTATGGATCTGGTGGTGAATCACTGTTCTAGCGAACATAAGTGGTTTCAGGAAGCCATCCGTGATCCGGAAGGTCCTTATGGGAAATATTTTTATTTCCGAAAAGGGAAGGATGGTCATGCGCCATCCAATTATCGCTCCTATTTTGGCGGAAGTATGTGGGAACCGGTGCTTGGGAGAGAAGACCTGTACTATTACCATGCATTTGCCAAAGAACAGCCGGATCTGAACTGGTACTGCCCGGAACTGCGGGATAAGATCTATGAGATGATCAACTGGTGGCTGGAAAAAGGAGTTGCCGGATTTCGTATTGATGCCATCATCAATATTCAGAAGGATACCACATTTCCTGATTATCCGGCGGATGGGCCGGATGGCTTATGTTCTGCGGATACCGTGGTTTCCCGTGCGTCTGGCATCGGTGAGATGCTGGAGGAGCTAAAGGTGCATACCTTCCAGAAATATGATGTGTTCACCGTAGGTGAAGTATTTAACATGAAGGAAGAAGAACTTCAGGAATTTATCGGAGAACATGGGCATTTCTCTACGATGTTTGATTTTTCCCAGCACCTGCTGACTGCAGGAGAACATGGCTGGTATGAGCAGAGACCGTTCTGCTTTGAAGCCTGGAGGGATGCATTATTTACGGCCCAGGAAAAGGCTGCATCTGTGGGATTTCTTTCAAATATTATTGAAAATCATGACGAACCGAGAGGTGCCAGCACATTCCTGCCAGACTATGCACAGAATGACGATGGAGTGAAAATGCTGGCAACAGCCAGTCTTCTGCTTCGGGGCGTGCCATTTATCTATCAGGGACAGGAGATCGGCATGCGAAACTTTAAGGCTCGGTCCATTGAGGAGTTTGACGATCTGAACACAAAGGATCAGTATGAACTGGCACTTCGGATGGGCTGCACAGAGCAGGAGGCACTTACCTGCTGTAATCGCATGAGCCGTGACAATGCCAGAAGACCTATGCAGTGGAAAGCAGAAGACAATGCGGGATTTACCACAGGAACGCCCTGGCTGAAGGTTAATCCTGATTATACGAAGATCAATGTGCAGGTGCAGGAGAGCGATCCTGACTCTGTGCTCAATTATTATAGAAAGCTGACTGCCCTTCGCAAAGATCCAAGATATGTGCAGACATTTACCTATGGACGGTTTGTGCCAGTACGGGAACGGATTCCGGAGCAGGTGCTGGCTTATCTTCGGGAGGATGAGCAGCAGAAGATTCTGGTGCTTGGGAACTGGAGCGAGCAGACCGTGAAGGTTTCACTGGAGAATGCTGTAAAAGAAGTGCTGCTCAATAATCAGAAAGCGTTCCGAATCGATGAAAAGAGCCAGGTAGAACTTCAGAGCTGTCAGGCGCTTGTGCTTTTGCTATAACCGTGTAAAATCAGTTTGAAAAAATTTTTTAAAAAACTTAAAAAAAGCGCTTGACTTTTCAAAAGACCCGTAGTAGAATACTCATTGTTGCGAAACGAAAGCGACAATAACCCGAAAGGGTTCACATATATGCGGGTGTAGTTCAATGGTAGAACACTAGCCTTCCAAGCTAGATACGTGGGTTCGATTCCCATCACCCGCTTTACGCCGAAAGGCGTTTACATACAGTAAACAACCCGAAAGGGTTTTTATATATAGAAAGTAATCCCGAAAGGGTTTACATATATGCACGAGTGGCTCAGTGGTGGAGTATCGCCTTGCCAAGGCGAGGGTCGCGGGTTCGAATCCCGTCTCGTGCTCTGAGTTAAGAAAGAGATTTTGCTATAGCGGAATCTCTTTTTTTATGTTATCATACTGTTTCGGGTTATATATGTCATAGAGAGCGCATCGAGACAGCTTTGAAAATTATCCGGAAAAAAAGAAAAAGCCCTGGCGGGCTTAAATTTTCGAGGGAGTGGGGACTTTCTCAAGTCCCCTAAAGTGTTATGAATGAAATACTGATGTGTTCCTGTTACGAGTATTATAGTAACAGGAAAATGTGACCAAATTGTGGCGTACAAATAAAGGATTTATAAAAATCATTAAGAAGAAAGAAATAAATTATGAGGATTTTACTTACAGCAATCAATGCAAAATACATTCATTCCAATCTGGCAGTCTATAATCTTAAGGCAGTGACGGCCAAGTACGGAGATCAGATCGAGATCGCCGAGTACACGATCAATCAGCAGCCGGATGAGATCCTGGCAGATATTTATAAAAAACAGCCGGATGTGATTGCCTTTTCTACTTATATCTGGAATCGGCGCATGGTGGGCGAACTGATTGAGGAACTGCCCAAAGTATTGCCTCTGGCAGAGATCTGGGCGGGCGGTCCGGAAGTGTCCTATGATGCGGAAGCATTTCTTATGGAATATCCGAAAGTGCGCGGTGTCATGAGGGGAGAGGGTGAGACGGTATTTCCGGCACTTGCGTCACTATATATAGAAGGAACAGGTTCCTTTCAGACGATTGCCGGTATCACTTACCGGAATGATCATGGAGAACTTCAGATCAATGAGGATGGTGCTCCGGCCAATATGGATGAACTTCCTTTTGTCTATGATCACCTGGAAGATTTCTCTCATAAGATTATCTATTACGAGTCCAGCAGAGGTTGTCCGTTCCGCTGCGCGTACTGTCTGTCTTCTCTGGAGAAGAAGCTTCGATTCCGAAGCCTTGATCTGGTGAAGAAGGAACTGGGATTTTTCCTGCAGGCAAAGGTGCCTCAGGTGAAATTCCTGGATCGAACTTTTAACTGTAATCCCAGGCGGACTGTGGATCTGTGGCAGTGGATCCTGGATCACGATAATGGAATCACGAACTTCCATTTTGAAATTGCAGCGGATCTGATCACGGAAGAAGAACTGGCGATCATGGAGCAGATGCGGCCAGGGTTGATCCAGCTGGAGATTGGTGTGCAGTCTACGAATATGGAGACGGTTCATGAGATCGACCGCGTGATGGATCTTGATCTGGTCAGAAATGTGACTGCGAAGGTGAAGAGCTTTGGAAATATTCACCAGCATCTGGATTTGATCGCAGGACTTCCAGGGGAAGATCTGGATAGCTTTCATAAATCATTTGATGATGTATTTGCCATGGAGCCAGAGCAGCTTCAGCTGGGGTTTTTAAAAGTGCTTCGGGGAACCAAGATCCATCGTATGGCACAGCAATATGGTATCATCTGCCATGACAAGGCACCTTATGAGGTGTTGTCAACGCCCTGGCTTCCCTATAAAGATCTGTTGCTCCTCAAAGGGGTGGAAGAGATGGTAGAGCTTTACTACAACAGCCATCAATATGAGAAGACTCTGGAAGAAATTTTGAAAAATTATGGATCGCCATTTGCATTTTTTGTGGAACTGGCGGAATTTTATGATCGAAAAGGTTACAGCAAGATCAGCCATTCACGGATGGCACGGTATGAGATCCTGCGAGAGTTCATTTCTGAAAAGGACTGGGCAGATCCGGTCTATGACCAATGTATGATTTTTGATCTGTATGCCAGAGAACGTCTGAAGAGCCGTCCGGCATTTGCAGCGGATCGGTCGCCTTATAAAGAACAGCTGCGGGAATATGAAAAGATTTACGGAAAGCAGGTGCATATTGAGATTTTCACAAGGGATAGTCAGCCGGTGTTTGTGCTGTTTGATTATGCCAGAAGAAATCCGCTGACCAACGATGCACATGTGGAGGTGCTGGGATGATCAGAGATTATATTGCAGTGGACGTGGAGACCACGGGTCTTAATCCGGCCAGAGACCGATTGCTGGAGATCGGAGCTGCACGGATCCTCAATGGAAAAGTAGAAGAGACCTACCAGACCTTTATTGATGCCGGTGTGGAAGTTCCGGAGCGGATCACAGAACTGACAGGGATCACCGATGAGATGCGATTAAGCGGTAAGCGGCCAGAGCAGGCAATCCCGGAATTCCTGGAATTTTGTGGGGAGTTACCGATTCTTGGACATAATGTGTCCTTTGATTTTGGATTTTTGAAGCAGGCAGCGGTGAATCAGGGTCTGACTTTTGAACGGGAAGCTCTGGATACACTGAAGATTGCAAGAAAGCTGCTGCCAGATCTTCCGTCACGGAGACTGCCGGATCTGTGTGCTTATTATCAGGTAGATCCTGGCAATTCCCACCGGGCATTGGATGATGCGCTATCCACACATTTTCTGCTGTGGCATATGTGGGAAGCGTTCAAAGAGACAGCTCCGGAAGAATTTACCCTTTATCCGCTGGTGTATTCGGCTAAGAAGCAGAGTCCTATTGCGAAATCACAAAAAGCCTACTTGAATGATTTGCTGAAATATCATAGAATAGAAACGAATATCCGCATTGAGGATATGACGCGAAGTGAGGCTTCCCGTATGATCGATAAGATCATCCTTCAATATGGAAGGATCCCGGGGAGAGAGCGAAAGGAAAGAGAGAAGAGGATATGATGAATTTTTACGATCATAAAAACAGAAGGAAAATTGCGGCAGTCATTATTGCAATTGTGATTATTGCGATGATTCTTCCGCTTTTTACCTACGCTATGTAGGATGAGGAGGAGAGATTATGAAAAAATGGAAAGGGAGCCTTCTCCTGGCCATCTGTCTGCTTGCCATGACAAGCTCCATGACAGTCTGCGCTGCAGGAGAGACGATTTTGAAAGGCGTCAGCATTGACAAGCTGGATGTGTCTGGCATGACCAGGGAAGAAGCACTGGCGGCACTGGAATCTTATGAAAAAAATCTGGGCGGACAGTCCATCAAGCTTGGGATCGGCGACAATGTGATAGAAGCAAAGCTGTCTGATCTTGGCGTAACATTTGACAATGAGGATCTGGTGGATGAGGCTATCGGAGTCGGTCATGCAGGAAATATTGTGAAGCGTTACAAAGATCAGAAGGATCTGCAGCATTCCGGCAAGACATTTCCGTTGAGCTGGCAGACTAATGAGGATACGGTCCGCACCTATGTGGAGAACAACTGCACAAAATACGACAAGAAAGCACAGAATGCGTCCCTGACCCGTGAAAACGGAGCTTTTAATTTTGTGGCAGGAACGGAAGGACTGGAACTGAATGTGGATTCCGCAGTCAGAACCATTTCCGATTATCTGGAAAACAGCTGGACTTCTGACAATACGGAAGTGCTGAATCTCGAGACTCAGGTCACAAAACCGGAGGGAAGCGCAGAAGAACTGGCAAATATTAAAGATCTGCTGGGAAGCTTTACGACCAGCTTTTCTACTTCAGGTTCTAATCGTTGTAAAAATGTGAGCAGCGGTGCCAGTCATATCAATGGAACCGTTCTGTATCCGGGAGAAGAGTTCTCTGCTTATGAGACAGTCTCACCATTTACTGAGGCTAATGGTTATGCTATGGCAGGTTCCTATCTGAACGGTGAAGTTGTTGACAGTATGGGCGGTGGTATCTGTCAGGTATCCACGACTCTGTATAATGCTGTTCTGCGTGCAGAACTGAATGTGACAGAGCGTTCTCCGCATTCCATGACGGTCCATTATGTAGATCTGTCAGAAGATGCGGCAATCGCCGGAACCTATAAGGATTTTAAGTTTGTGAATTCGACAGAATACCCGATCTATATTGAGGGATATACCACATCCGATAAGAAGATCACCTTTAATATTTACGGGAAAGAGACCCGTGACAAGAACCGGACCATTTCGTTTGAGAGCCAGATGGTCAGCGAGACTCCGGCGACAACGATCCTTCAGGAAGATGCCGGACAGGGAATCGGATACAAGGCGGTCAGCAGTAAGGGAAGCTCCGGATATGTGGCAGAGCTTTATAAGATCGTGAAAGTAAATGGTGTGGAGACAGACCGTATAAAAGTTAATAAGAGTACTTATAAGGGCACTAATCGAGTGGTGACTTACGGAACAGCAGGAGATCCGACTTTATCGGAGAATCTGCGTGCAGCGATTGCCGCACAGGATGAAGCTCTGGCAGATGCCAATATAGCAGCGGCAGTACCTGCACAATAGGAGATCGTAATATGGAAATTGGTAAAGTACCGGAGAGCGTACTGAAACGCTCCATTTTCAAACAGATTCATACGAAGAGACCGGAGGTACTGGTAGGAGCCGGCGTGGGCGAGGACTGCGCGGCTATGGAACTGGCACCTGGAGAAGTGTTCGTATTTTCCACAGACCCGATCACCGGTACAGAGAAAAATATGGGGTCACTTGCAGTCCAGATCACGGCAAATGACCTGGCAAGTGCCGGTGCAGAGCCAGTGGCAATGCTGTTGACTGTGTTGCTGCCGCCAAGCGCGGACGAACCGCTGATCCGTACCCTGATGCAGGAAGTGGATGAAGCTTGTGGTAAGCTGAATATTCAGATTATGGGCGGACATACGGAGATCACAGCGGTCGTGAATCAGCCGGTCATCTCTGTGACAGGCGTTGGAAAAGTTCAGAAAGACAAACTGGTGACTACTGGGGGAGCCCATGTGGGCGATGATATCATTGCGACGAAATGGATCGGTATCGAGGGAACTTCTATTGTTGCCAGAGAAAAAGAAGAGGAGCTGCTGAACCGTTTTTCCAGATCTTTTGTGGAGACGGTAAAATCCTTTGATCAATACCTGTCAGTAGTTCCGGAGGCTGCAGTCGCGGTGAAGCATGGCGTCAGCGCCATGCATGATGTGACAGAAGGCGGTATCTACGGAGCACTCTGGGAGATGGCAGAGGCATCCGGCATCGGTCTGGAAGTGGATCTGAAATCCATTCCCATCCGTCAGGAAACCGTAGAATTATGCGAAGCTTTTCGACTGAATCCATATCTGCTGATTTCCAGTGGTTGTATGCTGATGGCTGCGCCCGACGGACACGGGCTGGTCAGAGAGCTGGAAAAAGAAGGGATTCATGCGGCCGTGATCGGTCGTTTTGTAGAAGGAAAAGCGAAAAAAATCCTGAACGGGGAGGATACTGCCTTCCTGGAAAGACCAAAGACCGATGAATTATATAAGATATATGAGTAATCATTCAGAGCCGTGGACATGTGATTCTGAATGATTAAAGAGAGGGGAACCAAAATGAGAGAGAAGATTTTGACATATATTGAGCGCAACAGCCGTGTAGATTTAAAAGATCTGGCTATTATGCTGGGAACGGACGAGGCAACTATTGCAAATGAGATCGCACAGATGGAAAAAGAAGGTGTGATCTGTGGATATCACACGCTGATCGACTGGGATAAGACCAGTTCTGAGAAGGTGACCGCACTGATTGAGGTAAAAGTAACTCCGCAGAGAGGACTTGGATTTGATAAGATTGCTGAGCGTATCTACAACTACCCGGAGGTAGACTGTGTCTACCTGATCTCTGGTGGATTTGACTTTATGGTTATGATTGAAGGAAAGACCATGCGCGGTGTGGCTCAGTTCGTATCTGAGAAGCTGTCTACCCAGGAGTCCGTCTTAAGTACAGCGACTCATTTCATTCTGAAAAAATATAAAGATCATGGTTCTGTCATGGTAAATCCGACCAAAGATGAAAGGATGTTGGTGACCCCATGAGAAATCCGTTAGCTGATACGATTGTAAATATTAAACCTTCAGGAATCCGTAAATTTTTTGATCTGGTCAGTGAGATGAAGGATGCGATTTCTCTGGGAGTTGGCGAGCCGGACTTTGATACACCGTGGCATATCCGCGATGAGGGTATCTACTCTCTGGAGAGAGGCCGTACCTTTTATACGTCCAATGCAGGTTTGAAGGAGTTAAAAGAGGAGATCGCCAATTATCTTCGACGCAGAGTTCATGTGGACTATGATGACAGACATGAGATTCTGGTGACTGTAGGCGGCAGTGAAGCCATCGATATGGCTATGCGTGTGATGCTGAATCCAGGCGAGGAAGTCCTGATCCCGCAGCCGAGTTATGTGTCCTATGAACCGTGTACCATTATGGCAGGCGGTAAACCGGTGATCATTGAACTGAAAGCGGAAAATGAGTTCCGTCTGACACCGGAAGAGCTGCTGGAACATATTACAGACAAGACAAAACTGCTGGTATTGCCGTTTCCGAACAATCCGACCGGCGCAATCATGGAGCAGAAAGATCTGGAAGCGATTGCAAAGGTGATTATTGAGAAAGACCTGTATGTATTGTCTGATGAGATCTACAGTGAGTTGACCTATAAAGAAGACCATGTCAGTATTGCATCCATTCCTGACATGCAGGAACGCACCATCCTGATCAATGGATTTTCCAAGGCTTATGCCATGACTGGCTGGAGACTTGGTTATGCCTGTGGTCCGAGAAAGATCATTGAGCAGATGACGAAGCTTCATCAGTATGCGATCATGTGTGCGCCGACCACCAGCCAGTATGCGGCAGTAGAAGCACTTCGGAACGGTGACGACGATGTGGCAATGATGAGAGAAGCTTACAACCAGAGAAGACGGTATCTGGTACATGCCTTCAAAGAGATGGGACTGGAGTGCTTTGAGCCTTATGGCGCATTTTATATTTTCCCGTGTATCAAAGAGTTTGGGATGACTTCTGAAGAATTTGCTTCTCGTTTTCTGATGGAAGAGAAGGTGGCAGTGGTTCCAGGAACTGCATTCGGAGATTGCGGAGAAGGGTTCTTGCGTATTTCCTATGCATACTCCCTGGAGAATCTGAAAGAGGCACTGGGAAGAATGCAGAAATTTATTGACCGTCTGAGAGAAGAACAAAAGGATAAATAACATGGCTTTGAATGTAGTGCTTTATGAGCCGGAGATTCCGGCAAATACAGGAAATATTGGTCGTACCTGTATGGCAACAGGTACAAGACTCCATCTGATCGAACCGCTGGGATTTCGCCTTGGAGAAAAAGAATTACGACGTGCCGGAATGGATTACTGGGATCAGCTGGATGTGACCAGATATGCTGATTATGAAGAGTTCCTGGAGAAGAATCCTGGAGCAAAGATTTATATGGCAACGACCAAAGGACCGAGAGCTTATACGGAGGTTCATTTTGAACCGGATTGTTATCTGATGTTTGGAAAAGAGAGTGCTGGAATCCCGGAGGAGATCCTGCATGACAACAAGGAAACTTCCATGAGAATTCCCATGCTTCCGGGAACCCGTTCTCTGAACCTGTCAAACTCTGTGGCAATCGTAGTTTATGAGGCACTGCGTCAGAACGGATTTTCCAATATGGAACTGACCGGACATCTGAGAAATTACGACTGGGATTAAGTAGAAGAGGAAATGTTACGATGAAGAAGAGGCTGCTGCCAACCATGAGCAAAAGAATAGTGTGTATGCTGCTTGCGCTGGTCGTGGGCTCTTCGACCTGCATTGCTTACGCAGTCAGCGAGGAGACGCAGAATCAGATCGATCAGACCAAAAAGGAAAAGGAAGACGCCGAAAAAGCGAAGAGTGATGCAGAGAAGGCAAAGAATGATCTGAATAATGCAAAGGCGGAGACACAGAGTTATCTTAAGAATCTGGAAAAGCAGACAGGAAGCCTGAATGAACAGATTTCTGTATTGAATAATGATATTAAAGATAAAGAAGCTGAGGTTGAAAATAAGCAGGCGGAAGTAGAAGCGGCTCAGGCGGAGCTTGATAAGCAATATGAAGATATGAAGAAGAGAATTCAGTACATGTATGAGAATGGACAGGATTCTATGGCAGTTTCCGTGACATTGTATCTGACGGCAGCACTGTCTGGCGGTATGTCAGAAATGCTGAACCAGATGGAATTCTCGGCAGACGTGATGAGCTATGACAGACAGCGCCTGCAGGATTTTCAGGAGAGTAAGGCTGCGCTGGAGGAACAGTATGCCCAGCTGTCCGATGAAAAAGAGGCTCTGGATCTGATGAAGCAGGAGACGGAAAAGAAGAAGCAGCAAGTAGCTTCTCAGCAGAAAGCAGCGGGTTCCAAGCTCAGCAGTTACAATGATATGATCGCGCAGAAAGAGGGCGAGATCAGTGATATGAATGAGCTGGTGAAGGAAAAGACACAGCTTTTGAATGAATTGATCGCGAAAGCAGCAGCGGAGGAGAAAGCGGCCCGGATCAGGGCAGCTCAGGAAGCGGCGGCTGATATGGAAGGGGTGACCATCATTGCCGGTGACCCGAAGATCTCCCGTGGAGAGATTTCATTAAGTGATTATGAGATGCTTCTTCTTGCGACCATGATCTACTGTGAGGCAGGCAACCAGGGAAGCGAAGGTCAGCTGGCTGTTGGCTATGTAATTATGAACCGTGTACGAAGTGCATTGTATCCCAATTCTCTGGAGAGTGTACTACGTCAGTCCAGACAGTTTGAACCGGCAGGCTCCGGAAGATTTGATCTGGTCCTGCAGGCGGAGCAGGATGATGATATCCCAAATATTGTCACCGAATCCTGCTGGAATGCAGCACAGGCTGTTGTAAACGGAACCAGCAACGTAGGCGATTGCCTGTTCTTCCGTACATGGGCTCCTGTGCCGTCCCTGATCACCAATCTGGAAGCAGGCGGCGTGCCATATTATATTATTAAAGATCATATCTTCTATTATTACTGGACCAGCTATAGTAAAGAGTGATGTTTGAATGGGGGCAGGACAGATTGGGCAAAATATAAAAAGTACTTGACAAACATGAAATGACATTGTATATTATGTACATAACACGTGTTACTGAATTGCAGGCATGAGTGATTTTTCACTCATGCCATTTTTGTTTTTAGACAATGATAACCCGGAGGTTCTATGTTTGGATTTTTAAAGAAAAAGAAACAGCAAACGGAGATTTACGCTCCGGTAGATGGCCGGGCGATTTCTCTGGAGGAAGTCGGCGACGGTGTCTTTTCGGAAAAACTGGTCGGTGACGGCATAGCAGTGATTCCGGAAAAAGATCAGATAGTAGTTCCTGTGGACGGTGAGATAAGCTTTGTAATGGAGACAGGTCATGCCTTCGGAGTCAGAGTGCCGGATGGACCGGAGATTTTGGTTCACATCGGGATCGACACGGTGAATGAAAAGGGGGAAGGATTTCAGGTGCAGGTAAAAGCGCATCAGCCAGTGAAAGCCGGTACGCCGGCAGTGCTGGTGGATCGGGAAGCCCTCTATAAGAAGGGATACAATCTGGTAACCATGGTACTGGTACCGGAGATTGATAGTTTCGGATCCCTGCAATTTTTGAAAAAGGGGGAGGTATGTGCAGGAAAAAGTGCGGTGCTTGCATTTTAAGTTGTGTAAGAGGGGAAGAGTATGAAGATTACAAGAATTATTAATAATAATACAATTGCAACCATCGCCAATAAGAAAGAGATTATTTTAATGGGATCCGGAATTGGATTTCAGAAAAAACCGGGAGATGCGGTAGAGGTAAACCGAATCGAAAAGGTATATCAGATTCGAGATCGTTTTTTTCAGAAATATGAACAGATATTCAGACATATTGAACCGATGGTTTTTAAGTTGGTGGAGCAGATACAAAAGTATGCAGAAGATGCCTTGCAATGTACTTTAAGTCCACAGTTTATATTTGCGCTGGCAGACCACATTTCTTACGCGGTAGAGCGTCAGAAGAACCAGGAGCCGATGCCGAACCTGATGCTCCAAGAGATTAAGCTTCTCTATCATAAGGAGTATCAGATAGGAAAATACGGAAAACAATTGGTGGAACAGGAAATGCATGTGGCACTTCCGGAGGATGAGGCGGGATATTTTGCCCTGCATATCGTCAATTCCAGGACAGGGGAGGCATCCGTAGATGTAAACAACATTCTAGTGTTGACAAACGGAATTCTGAAAATTCTGGAGGAAGAGCTTGGTATTTGTTGCCGGGAAGATGATTTCGAGTACAGCAGATTCCTTACACATCTGAAATTTTTGGCAAGACGTATTTTTAATCAGGAACAGGTTCAGTTTGGCATTATGGAAGACCTGTATCCGGGGCTGTTGGCCAGGGAACCAAAGCTGGAAGAGACTATCGAAAAAATTAAAAATTTCATAAGTGAGACCTTTGATTATGACATATCAGAAGAGGAATCGGCCTATCTGGCCATGCATATTCTTCGAATCAGAGGTCAGTAGGATTGTTACTCACAGGAGGCAAGACCGTCTATCTTGAAAATACAGGGATTCAGGCTGTATGTTTCAGGACAGAAGGTCTTTTTGTTTATCAGGAGGGAAAGAAATGAAGAAAGGAAATACAATGGTATTTTTTCAGAAATTGTCAAAAGCATTTCTGACGCCGCTGTCGCTGATTGCGTCAGCGTCACTGTTAATGGGAGTCGCATCGTTTTTTACATCGGGGGATATTATTGCGGCAGCTCCCTTTTTGGGTAACACCATGGTTCAGTACATCTTTAAGGTACTGCTTCAGATGGGAAGCATCGTAGTCAGCAATTTCGCGGCGCTGTACGCAGTGGCGTTGCCCTTTGCGTTGGTGGATGAGGATAAGGAATACGCAGCCTTCGCGGGCTTTGTGGGATATCTGTCATTTCTGACGGGAATGGGAATGCTGGTGGATAATTTTCCGAATATCGCAGCCATGTTCCCGGGCAACGGCCTGACCACAGTGCTGGGTATCAGTACCGTAAATGCCGGTATGCTGGGAGGTATTCTGGTAGGTATTCTGACCAGTGTGCTGCACAAAAAATTCCATACGGTAAAATTCCCGATGGCGTTCTCCTTCTTTCAGGGAGTACGGTTTGTGCCGATTATCAGTGTGTTCAGCTTTATGATTCTGGGAAATCTGTTCCCCTTCGTATGGGTGTTTATTTCCCGCGGTATCAATGGACTGGCAACCATTCTGAATCAGATGGGCGTCTTTGGCCTGTGGCTGTACGGTTTTGTAGAGCGACTGTTGATTCCCACCGGTCTCCATCAGATCTGGATTTCTGTTGTACGTGATACTTCTGTGTCCGGTATATTTGAGTTTGCTTCCGGTATTGTAGAGGGTCAGAGACCGGCCTTCATGCAGTATCTGGCAGAGGGACTTCCATTGAATACCACTCTGCGTGAAATGGTGAAATTCTCCTATGGACCGCAGATTCCGATGATGCTGGGCGCGCTTCCGGCTATCGGACTTGCAATTTACCAGTGTGCGGACGCGGATAAGAAAAAAGCAGTAAAGCCGCTGATTCTGGCAGGTGTGACCACAGCCATGATTGCAGGTATCTCAGAACCGCTGGAATTTATCTTCCTGTTTACGGCTCCGGTTCTGTATGTGATTTATGCAGTCCTTTATGGATTAAGCTGGGTATTTATGTATCTATTCGGAAATCAGATTGGTTACGGTTCCGGAATCATTGAATTTGTTGTATTTGGACTTTTACGTTCAGACTCTCACTGGTGGGTATGTGTTTTTGTAACCATTGGCGAATTTATTGCCAACTATGCAATTTTCCGCTGGTTTATCCTGAAATTCAACGTGAAGACTCCGGGGCGCGGAGGAGATTATGACGCATCTCTGGAAGCACTGCAGGAGGCGAATGATTCAGAGGAAGGTAGCAGCGTGGATGCAGCGACGGACCCGAAAACACTGAAAGCACTGACTATCATCAAGGGTCTGGGTGGAAAGGACAATATTGAGGAGGTAGATTCCTGTATGTCCCGTCTGCGTGTGGTATTAAGGGATGGTTCTCTGGTTGACAAGGATATTCTGAATAAAACAGGCTGCACAGCCATTCGCGTCATTGATGATCGGAACATTCAGATTATTTACGGAACGACAGTAGGTATTATTAAAGAATCTGTCAGAAAACAATTAAAGAAATAGGAGGAAATATATTATGAATAAATATTCAGTATTGATTGTAGGCGGCGGAAGTACTTATACGCCGGGTATGGTTCTGATGTTGTTAAGCCAGCTGGATCGTTTCCCGTTACGGAAAATCAAGCTTTATGACAATGATCCAGAGCGCCAGGAAGTGATTGCCAGAGCATGCGAAATCATTATCCATGAGAAAGCGCCGGATATTGAATTTCTGGCATCCACCAATCCGGAGGAGGCGTATACAGATATCGATTTTGCCATGGCGCAGATTCGTGTAGGAAAATACGCTATGCGCGAGCTGGATGAGAAGATTCCGCTGAAATACGACGTGGTAGGACAGGAAACCTGCGGCCCGGGCGGTATCGCTTACGGCATGCGTTCTATTGGTGGAATTCTGGAGAATCTGGACTATATGGAGAAATATTCTCCGAATGCCTGGATGCTGAACTACTCTAACCCGGCGGCGATTGTGGCTGAGGCGACCAGACGGCTGCGCCCCAATTCCAAAATTATCAATATCTGTGATATGCCCATCGAGCTGGAAAATCACATGGCGACCATACTGGGTCTGAAATCCAGAAAAGAGATGGATGTGCGGTATTTTGGACTGAATCACTTTGGATGGTGGACGGAGATTCATGATAAGGCAGGAAACGATCTGATGCCCCGTCTGAAAGAGCATGTGCGGAAGTACGGCTACGTGGAAGATGAATCTCTGTATACAGACCCAAAGCGTGACAGCTGGCACGCAACTTATCAGAAGGCCCGGGATATTCTGGAACTGGACGACGCGTATCTGCCGAATACTTATCTGAAATATTACCTGTTCCAGGATTATGTGGTGAAGCATTCGGATAAGAATTATACCCGTACGAACGAGGTTATGGATGGCCGTGAAAAAGATGTATTTACAGCATGCCGGAAGGTGGCGGAGGACGGTCACTGCCATGATGATTTGTTTGATGTGGATAATCACGCAACCTTCATTGTGGATCTGGCAACCGGAATTGCCAATAATACCCATGAAAGAATGCTGCTGATTACGGAAAATAAGGGGGCTATTGCAAACTTTGATCCGACAGCTATGGTGGAAGTGCCCTGTCTGGTAGGAAAGAACGGTATCGAGCCGCTGGCCATGGGTGAGATTCCCCAGTTCCAGAAGGGGCTGATGGAGCAGCAGGTATCGGTGGAAAAACTGGTAGTAGACGCATGGATTACCGGCTCCTACCATAAGCTGTGGCAGGCGCTGACCTTATCCAAAACCGTACCCAGCACTACTGTGGCAAAGCAGATTCTGGATGAACTGATTGAAGCTAATAAAGGATATTGGCCGGAGCTGAAATAAGGGTATGTTTGGGAAAAAGCTGAACTGGGAATCCTTTTTTCTGGAGGTACTGGGTAGTCTGCTGGTCGCCGTGAGTATTTATAATTTTGCGGTGGCCGCAGAATTTCCCATGACCGGTTTCTCCGGAATCGCATTGATTCTGTATCGGTTGTTCCGGATTCCACTGGGTTTGTCCAATGTGCTTTTGAATATTCCGGTGGTGATTCTCTGCTTTCGGATGCTGGGAAAAGGTTTCTTTCTGCGGTCTGTGCGCTGTATGGTGATTTCCTCGTTGCTGATGGACTACGTGGCTCCCATGCTTCCTGTTTTTACGGGAAATCGGATGCTGGCTGCGATATGTACCGGCGTTTTGGGCGGGGTAGGATACGCGCTGATTTATATGCAGAATTCCTCGACCGGTGGTGCGGACTTTCTGATTATGGCATTGAAGGCGAAGAAACCATATCTGCCTTTGGGCAATATTACCTTCCTTTTCGCGGTCAGCGTCATTGGCGCTACCTGGCTGATCTTCGGGGATACAGAAGGCGTTATCTACGGACTGATTATCAATTATCTGGCCGGAGCAGTGATCAATAAGACCATGTACGGAAGAAATGCTGGGAAAATGACCATGATTATCACAAAGGATGGCAAAAAGATTTCGGATGGAATCGAGGATTGTTGCCACAGAGGTTCTACGATTATTCCTGTTATGGGCGGATACCAGCAGGAGAAAAAATACGCGGTGCTCTGCGTCTGCAATAATAAACAGATGTTTGAGATTACGAAGTTGGTAAAAAGGCTGGATCCGGAATCCTTTATGATTATCTGGGAGTCAAATGAAGTACACGGGGACGGTTTTAAAGCATTGACGATTGGAGAGAAATGATAAGGTCAATTGTAAAAGCTAGTACTATTTTGTAAGACTAAATTCCACCTTGTGGAAGTAAATTCTATGGGGTGGATTTTTTGTGCAGGAAAAAATTGAAAAAACGAAATTTTTTAAAAAAAATGAAATTTATTGTTGACAAAAGTGAAAAGGTGCGATATACTAAACGAGTTCGATGCGAACGATACAAAAACAAAACACATCGATGCGTGGCTCAGCTTGGTAGAGCGCTGCGTTCGGGACGCAGAGGTCGCAGGTTCAAATCCTGTCGCATCGACTCCTTGGCAGGGGCGCCGGAATCCTTGAGATAATAAGGGTTCCGGTCTTTTTTTGCCCTTAAAAAAATAAAATGTTGAAACAGATATTTTGGCGTGTGACGTAAAACGTTACGTAAAATGGGTTAGAATAAAAATGCGGAAGCCTGAGACATCTGTTCCAGATCATTTTCGGCGATATTAGATTTATGCTTAATGTACTGAGCATAGATGTTAAGTACAGTAGCCGCATCTTTATCACCAATCCAGTACTGGATTTTTTTGAGATCCCAACCTTTATCGATAAGAAGCGAAACACAAGTATAACGCAATTTATGGAAAGTGATTTCTGGTCGACCCCAATTGTCCATCGCTTTTGAAAATGTTTTTGTGACATGGTCAGGGTTATACAGTTGACCATCAGGCTGCACAAATATATAGTTATCTGCATTTTGATAGTTACTCTTGTAATACAGCTTATCTGTGGTCTGATCAGCCTGCATTTTCATCAAGCATTTTTCCGCGGTAGAAAAAAGATTGAGCGTGCGATATCCGGAATATGTCTTTGTACGATCTTTTTTATATAACTTTCGGCTACCAGTTACAGTATGACGGATGGTAAGTCGCCTGTTATGAAAGTCGATGGCAGACCATTTAAGACCGCAGACTTCGCCGCGTCGCATGCCATAATAAGCACCAAAAAATGCAAAAGGGACGAGAAATGGTTTTTTAGCTTTGAGGTATGCCAACATTTCGACAATTTCGTCCTGTGTCAAAAATAACATTTGTTCTTTCAACTCATCCTTTGACACGTTGGTAACAGTAGTATCTATACTAGGATTAGCGGAAATAAGTCCGTTGATAACAGCATCCTTAAACATCGGGTATAGGAGGCTTTTGTAACTCTGGACGCTCCTTGCGGATAAAGGTCCGCGGCTGCCGTCTTTCTGACTTGTTTTGCCGTAGAGGAGCGCATAAGCCCAGAAGTCATTAAGGACTTTAGGGGTAATATCCTGTAAAAGATAATTCCTTTCATCAAAATACTTGTTGATACTGTTAAGTCTGCCTCTGTATGTGTCGTATGTATTCTCTGTAATGGATCCTCTTTTTTTCTCCAAACAATAATTAAAATAATCCGTTACTGACATGTCCGGGTATAATTGATCGGTCGCATATAGAGGTTCTTCAAGATATTTGTATTTTTCTTCTGCCTCCTTTCGCAGTTTTTCCGCCTGACGCCGGTTGCCTTTGACTAATAATCCCGTGGCTTTGTCTGTGTGCCTCCATTTTCCCGTTAAGGGATCTTTAAAAGCTATTTGTAAATACAAATATGTTTTTCCGGCTTTTGTTCTTTTTTCTTTTATTGTGACTGTCATTAATAACTCCTTTCATGGCAGTCTAACCAATATGTATAATATTATTATAACATATTGGACTAGGAATGTCTTGCGTGGACTACGAGTTAACAAGCGATGCATCAATATACTGGCTTACAGCATCTCTGCTGATCCTGTATATTCTGCCGATTTTTCGGTAAGGAAGTTGACCGCTATTGATTAAGTATCGCAAGGTCTTACGATTAATACGCAGGATCTGGCAGACCTCATCTAGTGTCAGGACATCCTGATAGTTATCGAGCATAATAAGTAATCCTCCTTGGGTAGCAGGCACATTGGCGTGCCTGCTATAATTAGACGCATATATGTAGTTGTCAAGGTGCAAATCTGTGTATCCGTACATGGGATAATTGGCAATGTAGGCGGTGTGCCTCATGCTATGTTATGTAGTGGTGTATCTGCGACACACCTTGTGCATACGCGTATGTGCCAGGATCAATGTGTATCGATTGATCTTGATAATATTGTAAGGTATTCTGAGAGCAATTTTCGGTCATGATCGGAAAGTTTTTTATTAAAACTTTCCAATTTGGAAAGACTATTTATTGAGGGCAGTGAACCAAAAGACGTATAATTATACTCAGTGATTCGCCCAGACAGAGGAGAAATAACAGGAGTGGCAACCGTTAACTGTGCTTTGCAATTCAAAGTGTCCAAATAATTGAAAAAACCTGGTATACTAATGGACTGTTTCCCGTTTTCGATTTTGCTAATGGTTGCCTCAGAATATCCTAAAAGATTAGCTAATAGTGTTTGTGTGCAATTTTGACTTTTTCGTCCATTTTTTAAAAAATGGCTGAAATCATTATCGGTATATTTTGACATGTTGTCATGTTTCACAGATCGGCTATATGAGCGTATTACAGCGATGCTGCGCCCCCACTCCTAATTAGGGGATATAACATTATTGCAGCGTATAATGTGGGGTTAATGAGTTGATATATGGGTTAATGTGGACGATTGTCCATGATAATCCTACAGATATAGATAATGATATATAATTCTTCTGTTGCCAACATGCTGCAAGGCAATAAATAACGAGAGATATACGCTCGTGGTGTATAGATATCTCTCGTAGCCCTACGTCATATATAGAGGGACATAATATCCCCTTTGATAATTTTCGTTATTGCCTACTAGCGATGCATCTATTATTGCCTCTCTAGGGCTAATCCTGCTCCAATGAGATCGCTTAACGATCTGTATATACTATACCACATCTGGATACATGCTACAACCATTTTCCCTTGATATTTCAAGGTTTTTCGTATTTTTTCAAAGTCAGAATGCACAATAATGCACTACAATGCACAACTATGCACTATGATGCATTTGTGCAAAAAACGTCCGAAAAAAGGCTTTTGTTGTATTTGGATTTATCTAAAAATGGATTCATGGAAAATTTGACAGATTGAGAACCGTGTGCTAATATAACAATTAGAAAGGGTGCTACCGATAGACGGCTTGTCCCTATAAGTCAATTATTAAAAATAACTGCTTTGTTTGGACACGGGGCGGTTATTTTTTTGTGTTTTTATCTTTGCCGAATGCATATCCGGCACTGAAGCAAGCCAAGCCAAAACTCAGCACGCTCAGTAAGTCAGAAATACTCATTGGCATCCCCTCCTTTGTACTTGATCCTTGATATAAGGTCATATGTATACTCAGAGGGTCACAATGCCCTCTGAAGCGAGGGACAAACCGCCTACCGTTTCTGGTAGCACCCATGTGTGTATTATAACAAAACATTTAGTTCACTTCAACCATCATTATCAAAGTCAGAACAGACAAAAAGACTCTGGAAAATTGAAATCTTCCAGAGCCTTTTTTCTGTTACCACCTATAAATCAAACATAACAATTACATAGTATTTATTACCAACCTTGCAATAAGCGGCTGCTGCAGATCCCCATAGATCGTCCATCATATTCGCTCTATGTCCCGAAGAGTTGTAGAACTGATTATACCAAGAAGAAGCACTTCCACTTCCACTCTGCAGAATAATTTCTGCATTACAATTTCTCATTCCGCTATGTGAGAAGTTATCCACGATTTCAGAAGCTCTCTCAGTTGCTGTACTTGCCATGCTGTCACTCCAGCTAAGTTCTCCTAGACCTTCTTCTGCTCTCTTCTGATTCAGATAATTTACGAAATCAGCAGAGGTAGATACGCTTCTCTCGGAACTGGAAGATGAACTGCTTCCACCAGAAGAGGAAGAACCAGAACTACTTCCGCCTCCGGAAATACCACCACCTACAGAAATTCCGTCAATTTCCTGCATAATCTGGGCTGCTCTGTCAATGTCACCAGCTCTCATTGCTGCATCGTACTCAGCTTTGAAATCTCTTCCGGAAGCTGCCGCCGGTGCAGATGCTCCCGTGTCAGCCTGTGCCACCTGAGTTCCGGCAGAGCTTGCACTTCCGCTGTTGGAAGATGCTGCAGCTTTCGGGGCCGGCTTCTCGGTCTGCAGATAGTTGTTTGAGCAGTAGCCATCTTCGTCATTGTATTTGATGCGATACCAACCGGAATCTGCAATACCAGTCACGGTAACTTCCTGTCCGGAAGAAAGGGATCCAAGCTGTTCGTAGTCAGAACTCGGTCCTTTTCTGACATTTACACTCTGTTTTGCATACATGGTGGTGTCACCAAGGTCCTCGACACTGAATCCGTTGATGGCTTTGAACGTTACGGTGGCAAGAGTTGCTGCCTGTACTTCATCATCCAGTGCTTCAACTGCAGTCACCGTGATCGTGATCGGTTCCTCAGTTGCGACTTCTTCTCCCTCAGATTTCTCTGCATCTTCCCCAGTTGCGAGGTTTTCGTCTGCAGAATCAGCGGATTCTTCGGTGTTTTCCTCAGTTGCGACTTCTGTATCAGCATTTTCTTCCGCATCTTCCTCAGTTGTGGAAACTTCCTCGCCATTTACGACCAGTTTCGTGCCAACCTGCACCTCGGTACTCACAATCAAGCAAGCTTCCGGAACGACCAGTGCTTTTTCATCATCACTCAGCTCAGTTGCGAGAGTCAAAATGTACTGCTTTCCATCAGTGTCGTAAGCTGTGAAAGTGCCATCCTCGTTGGCAGTTGCCACCTCAACAGTGTACTGTCTGGTCTCGTAGACCGGTTCCTCGACTGCTTCCTCTTCCGGAGCTTCCTCGGTTTCAGCAGTTTCCTCAACTGCAGTTTCCTCGGTGGTCTTGCCGGAGCAACCGGTGATGGAAGTTGCCATCAGCACCGTTGCCGTAATCAGTGCATAAATCTGTTTCTTTTTCATAAGCATTTCCTCCCCAAATTTTCATTTGTTTTGGTTTTCTCTTTCTTTCGATTATACAACATTGTGGAGTTCCCCACAATATTGTGTTTCAAATATTCAAAATATAATGAACCAATAAGGTGGTGATTCCAATCATAGATTACAGTCCCTTATGGGCAACCATGAAAGAGAAAAATATTTCCCAGTATCGGCTTCTTAAAAGCGGAATTGATAACAAAACACTGGATACATTAAAGAAAAATCAAAATATTACCCTGCTTACCCTTGAAAAGCTGTGTTCTATTCTTGATTGCACACCAAATGATGTGGTAGCATTTCCAGAACCGCACCTCTAAGAAATTTTATCGCGCCAGCCCAGTTTATTTTCGTGGGGTGGCGCGCTTTTTTTATTTTAGAGCATACCGGTTTTTTCTGTAGTTCTCCATCAAAAGATTTTTTCCAATAGATACTTCCACCCATGCAAATACCGCAATCTTATACACTAATGACATGTTGTAATAAGTCATTGCCAGTGTAATCTGCCCCTTTTCAATGTAGGATAAAAAAGGATACAGATATGCGTGATACTGTAAAATATAAATACTTACCACCAGTCCAATCTGCAAAATAGCCTTGCAGGTCAGACCGATCTGCGGAAAATAGATTTCACCGGTGTTTTCAGATACCCGGTTTTTTCTATGAAACTTTGTCTTGGCTTGAATCATGAGCAGTACCAGCAATCCCATTGCCAGCAGAAGACTGTACCCGTTGATTTTTAACAATTCATTGGCTATATTCTGTGCGGATCCGGATAATCCATTGTATCGGAACGCATTTGTATGTACTGTTAAAATTATTGCCGGTGTCAAAATTATCATCATAAGACCACCGATTACCTGTAACATCATTTTATTTCTTCTCATTATTGTCTCTCCTGTTCTTTGTCTTGTTTTTTCTGTTTTTCTGTGCTTTTCGCTGCAACTTCGCCCATTTCTGCATCTGCCAGCTTTGCTGCATCCTGATATATCCGTTCGTCAATATGATTTCTTGCATTTATCAGTTTCTCCCGGATAGATTTTTCTTTGCTGCTGCCAAGTTCAGCATTTGCTTTTGCAAGCTCTTTTTGTTCTTCCGGCGGAACATTCTGTAGCTTATCATGAATCTCTGAACGCAAACTTTCCTGTCTTTTCTGCATGGATGCCACTGTATCCACATACTTTTTATGGTCAGATTCTTCCATCTTGTAAACTTGTCTGGACTTCTGGTATTGATCTGGATTCTGGTATCCCAGACGATGTAATCCATGACTTACATATTCATTTCTGGTAGATATGGCTGCTTTTTCCGTATCTATCGCAGTATGGAGGACATGTTTTTCCCTGAAATCCCAGATAGAGCATTCTTTAAGCCGTTGCTCCGCTTCAGAGATTCGTTGTCTGGATTCTGCATTTTTCTGATGGATACTATCCAGCAGGTGATCCATTTTAGAAAATTCTGCCTGCCTCTGCTGATATTCCAGTTCTTTGTGACTATGATGCTGCTGGTATTCAGCAAGTTCATAAGAAGATTTCAGGAACTGTCCGCGCAATTCTTCCAATTCTTCTGCAAGTTTCCGGAAGCCTGACTTTGCATTTTCCCATGCCTCCGCAATCTTTTCTTTCCACTGGCGGAACAGAGAATTATAAGTTTGTACCTCAGAATTGTAAGTACCAATATCAGAATGCTTGATTTTCTCAAGTGAAATCCCTTCCAGTGCTTCCCTCGCAGCTCTCTTTTCGATGTTGGAAGCAGCAACACCCATGTGGATCGTAGGCAATTCCTGTTCTCTGCCCTGATCCATGAAGGAACGGCTGTCAATTCTCTCATCTGATCCGATCCGTTCAAGCTCCTTATTTACGGTTATTTCCCAGTCTTTGCGCCATTCTATGATCCGGTCTTTGCTGTTCCAATATTCTGTGACCGGATTTTTCCGTCCAAATCGTTCGGTTTTCGGTGATCTGTTGATCCGTTCAAGATTCTTTTCCTGTCCTTCCTGCATGGTACACCAGACTTTGGTTTTGCCAGATTGAAATTGATATTGCTTTTCCCAGCCATTTTTATTTGCTTCATTATATTCAGTGGCGGTAAAACCTTTTTCGGCATCTCCTCTTTTACACAGATAAACTTTTTGTGATTTTGCTTCCCATTTTCCGGATTCATCTATCGGACGGACAGTCAGCATAATATGGGCATGTGGATTTTCAAAGATCATTTTATCTTTATCATTTGTCCTGTGCCCGGTGCTGTCAATCGGCTGGTGCCGGTCATTAGTCCTTGGCGGACTATGGATCGCAATGTCTGCACACATCCCTTGATTGACAAAATTTCTCTGTACATAATCCTGCACCATCTGGATCTGCTGATTCAATGTCAGTTCTTTCGGCAGAGCCAGTTCTACCTCTCTGGCCAATTGTGCGTTGGATGCTTTTTCAGATTTCTCTACGGCATTCCATAGCACAGATCGATCCTGATATTCTGACGGAGCATGTTCCGGCAATATAATTTTTGCATAGGAAACCCATTGTTTTTTCTGGAAATCATGTTTTCTTCCATCGTAGTCATTTTCAAGACAGGTTCCACTTCTGTATGCCGCAGCAGCTACGGAAGATCTTCCGGCACTTCTGGAAATCATTTTTACGGATGCATGATAGATTGCCATGCTGCCACCTTCTTTTTCTTTTATGTAGTTTTGTTTGTTCTAAGATCCCGTCTGTTTATCAGTAAGGGCGCACTTATACACCACGCTTCGGCGTGATGGTGCGCTCTACCGAGGGTCGCTTCCGCGGGACTCCTGCGGAGAGCATGGCACTGCATCGCCGCATCTTCCGATTGCGTCAAAAAGTGCCCTTTGAAATTCTTCGTCCGTCATGTCGATTGCTCCAGGAATAGCTGCTTCCGCAATTGCTCCACGGACAATCAGTTTGTGTGTACGGTTTTTACGCTCCTTTAATTTATCTCTGTTTTCCTTTAATTTCTGCTGATTCCTTAACTGCTCAGGTGTTAAATTTTTCGTTTCCATGCATTGACTCCTTTCACAGGTGTTTTCCTCCGGGCGCATCTTATATGATTTCCGGTATCTGTCAAGGATGCATTCACACCGCATAGCGGCAGTGTCCTTGACAGATCCCGGAAAGCATATTTTTTGCACCTATGAGGAAAACAAGCCCTCACTATGTATCATTACTATCTGATCCGGATATATAATTTCTTTTCTTTCTCTTCCGACGGTTCTTTTTTTACCTCCTTGCATGTGGCAAAGATGTATTCGGTTTGAAAATGCATCTCCCGATATCTCATATAGGAAAGATACTGATCTGTTAATTCTCTGCTGTTAGCCATGTTTTTTATCTCCTTTCATCTATCGCGATCATTACTCTGTCTCTGATATTCGCTTTTTTCCTGTTCGGGTTTCACTGCCATCTCAATTTTTTTGTCCTGGCTGTTATAGTAATAAGCATGATCTGACAACTGTTCCTCTCTGCGGACAGCACTCTTATTTACGGACTTAATAATATCTTCCAACTCTTTCGGATCATCAACCATACTTTTGGGGACAAGAATCGTCTCATGGATACTGCTGGGCGCAATATAGTAATCCTCGCCAATAACTTCTCTGGCATGATCCATGACATCCGGATTGGTAATGAGCGCAGCCCCAAATGCATTTTTCTGATTGGTCAGGACATAAGCCTTTTCCTCCATTTCGGATGGTTCCTCAATATTGTATGGGATCATCCGATCCAGCACATCCTCCAGTGTTTCCAACCGGTATTCCTGTTTGTTGGTATTTTTATGTGCATTTTCTAACACCTCCTCACCGGTCATCTTCAGATACGGGCACATCTCATCCGTAACCCGGATCGTTGCAGAATCATCCAGACGATAATAGGCAATCACTGCCAGATCCTGCATCTGCTCATGCGGAGAGTGACTTAACCATTCGGCATTATCCTCCGCATTGATTACCATACAATACAAGTGTTCTTTGGCTTCTGCCGCTGTGAAATCAGGTACATCCGGAGTTGTCTGCCTGATGCCTTCTGCAATATCCCGCGAGATTGCCACCACAGAGTCTCCATGCTGATAGCAGTAGTAGGCATCGTCCAGATATACAACTGGTGTGATACAGGAGTCCGGATTGCGAAGTGCCAGCACATCCCGATCCTGATTAAGCTTATTAATCATCGTCCTTTCTGCTGTTACATTCTGATCGCACATATCCAGCTCTAACTGGCTTTTCAGATAATCCACAAATTTTTCATATTCCATAATTTAATTCTCCGTTTCTCTAATGGTGTTATTGTAGGTTTCTACTTTTTCGTATAATTTTCTAATCTTTGCATCCTTATAGTAAGGAGCCTTCTCAATCCGTGAATATCCATAAGGGCTTATCAGTATGGATTCCCCAGTCTGTGCCAATGTCATGAGGTCTGCTGGCTCCACAATATTATGATAGTCATAGGATATAGACATCCTTTTAGGTGCACCTTCGTTATAATTGTTTTTCCGTTCACGGAATTTGCCGCACCAATCGCATATGGCTTTCTGTGTCTTGGTCGATGTTGCTGACAAGACGGATATGTATTGACAGTTACTTACTAGATCTGCCACCTCATTTTCACTGTATGCTGCCATCAGTGCTTCCAGTGACTGTGTCACTAATAGAAGTGTCACGTTCCGGCTCCGCAGTGTTTTGATACCATCCAGCAATTTTTCCAGTTTTCCAGATGATAGAATACGTGGCAGCTCATCAATTAAAATTAAGATTCTTTTAGATTTCTCCGGGCGTTTTTCAAGATAGGCTAGTGTTTGATTAAAAATCAGTTGCAATACATCATAGTAGGCACTCAGCTTGTCCTCGCGGATAGCCAGATAGATGCTGTTCCCTGCCTCCAGATCCGCCGGAGAAACTTTGTAGCGATTTTCGCGGAAACAGTAGCGGATATCAGCGTCATTGGCAAAAATGGTAATGTGGTTTGCCAGTTCCGCGAAAATACCACTCAAAGTAATCTCTGACATGTCACAAAATTGAATCAAATACCGATAGGCGGCATTTATTGAACACAATTTTTGAACAGCCTCGTCAATGCTGCTTTTTATCGGTTTTCCCAAGATTTCATCCATGCAGTCTATAAAATTTTTACCCTGCTTCACGTGATAGAGCAAAAGACCTGTTAATAAGTTCCGAGCGGAATTAATCCAAAAGGGATCTTTGGTGTTCGCCGGAAGCGGAATAAGTGAGTGGACAATCAATAACACCGCTTCTAGCATTTCCTGACTTGAGCTGTTTCGATCAATGCCATAAAGTGGATCATATCCATAACTGTTCCGGTCTCCCGGATCCACAATCCGGATATGAGGATCACCTAATTTTGCCGCCTTCCGATGCAGCTCACCCTTAATGTCCAATGCCAAAATGGGAATATCCGGGTTACACAGCAATGTGGGGATTGCCAAAGCAGAGCTTTTTCCTGTTCCGGAGCCGCCGATTACCAAGACATGACCGTCATTATCGAGGTTGTGGCAGACATATTTTCGATGCCACCGTCCCAGTACAATACCGGTTGGATCCTGATACAGTAGTTCTGATGGCACATCCGGATACATAGCTTCCGCTTTGCCGGTATCGTAATATGGTGTTGCTTTATTTAATATCACGTCCATTAATCCATATTTTTTCTTTCCATTTTTCTTTGCGATTTTATTTCCACCCCACACATAGATACTGGGGATACAAGAGATACCCAATGCAACCAGCCATGCCTGCCAGCTAATGCCCCTGCGCCAGTAGATCAGGCGCAGGACGCGGTGCAATGCCACCATCATGATTGGCTGGATCCAGATACCGGTGTAGGTGATTGTGTTACACAACCTACGGATTCTTGCGATCATGATATAGTGTCCTCGTGTGTGACTGCCACAGCATCACAAGCTACCTGTGTAGCATAGTGATTATGCATTGTCAGCGGTGCACGATACAGGGCTGTAAGCAGATAACCGTGTATATTGTGGATAGGTGTCGTAGTCTCTGACAAGCTATCTAACACGTACTCCATATGGCTACTAGTTAATTTCCCCCAATGCTCCTTGACAGTTTTTGCAGGCAACTGATTGCCACTCACAGTAATCATGGCGTTATCCGGCATCATCATCACATCTGCCATAATTGCAATCATCTCGTTAATCTGGTCAATGCAATAGGGATTTCGGGTCACCAGAGAGGCATAATCTATATTTGTACGCACCATATCTATACATATATCTCTGTCCATCACTCCATCCGGATAGATGGATGGATTATTAATAACATTAGTATTTAATACATTATTAATTAATTGAGGGGCATTATCCTCGACTGGAGAATCCACATCTGGATTTCCGACATCTGGGTCATTATTAATAATATGAAGGGATTTTTCATAGAAAGTATATTCGATGGTTCCGAGCTGCCCATTTTTTTTGCGTGTGCGTGTACGTGTTAAATATCCAAGTCGTTCAAGCTCTTTTAAGGTTGAACGGATACAGCACTCTCCTTCAAGGCAGATACTGGTTAACCCGCGTACACTAAATATCCAGTTAGGAGGTAGAGAGAGGATTGTCCCAAGTAATCCACGCCCCTGCAAGGACAATCGTAAGTCGCGCCGGAATCTATTATCAGATATTGTATATGGATTGTTTTTATCTTTAACGGTTCTTATAATTGGCATATTGTCTTCTCCTTTTGGTGATAAAAAAGACGCCCACATTAGGAGCGTCTAATTAACATATTGGTTATGGCTGCTTGTGTGACTATGGCGGGCGTTACGTAAAATGTTACGTAAAATGCGCCAATGTTAGTAATAGCGTGGTTTCAAGGAATTTTTAATAAGCCCTAAAAAAACCTTGAAATTTAGGGCATTCCAGCAATAATGAGAGTTACTGGTATTCTTAAGTACCCATGCAAGAATTGCGTTCGGGACGCAGAGGTCGCAGGTTCAAATCCTGTCGCATCGACTCCTTGGCAGGGGCGCCGGAATCCTTGAGATAATAAGGGTTTCGGTCTTTTTTTTATTCTCTGAGAGATTGTGTTGCGGTGATAGCGCATCTGTTGCCTAATACAGCAAGAAAAGTAAATGAAAATACTGGAGTCTGTATAAAAAAATAAAAAAATGGAACACTTGAAATTGTCTTATGCATATGCTAATATATGTGTAGGCAAAAAGTAGTGAGTAGTCCGTAAGGACAACAAAATCCCCAATAGTTGCAGCTATTGGGGATTTTTATTCCGTTTAGGCAAGGTGGCTTAATCCTTAGGCTGGTTGCCTTTGTTTGTATCTTTGTCCAACCATTTGCAGATGTAGTGGCAAACTACACCAGCCAAAACAGAGATAATAAAAGCAGTGAGTATATCTTCCGTAAGTCAACCCTCCCTTCTGTGCCTGTCTGGGAGTGGCAACATGTCCAGTATACCATACAGATTTGGGAACCTCAACTAATTAAGAAAGTGCTGAGTGCAGAGGTCGCAGGTTTAAATCCTGTCGCATCGACTCCTTGGCAGGGGCGCCGTTGTTCTTGAGTTAATAAGAACAGCGGTCTTTTTTTGCTTTCAAAGAAAAAGGATACGCTAGAATGTTTAAAATATAGGGTTCGTGGAAAAATTGACAGATTGAGAACTGTGTGCTAATATAACAATTAGAAAGGGTGCTACCGATAGACGGTTTGTCCCTCTAAGCTAATTATTAAAAATAACCGCTTTGTTTGGAGACTGGGCGGTTATTTTTTTATGCGTTCATCTTTACCGAATGCATATCCGATACTAAAGCAAGCCAAGCCGAAGCTCAGTACGCTAAGTAAATCTGCAATACTCATTGGCATCCCCTCCTTTGTACTTGATCCTTAACATAAATAAGGTTGTATGTATACTCAGAGGGTCACAATGCCCTCTGAAGCGAGGGGCAAACCGCCTACCGTTTCTGGTAGCACCCATGTGTGTATTATAACAAAATGTTTGTTTTACATCAACTATTACTGTTAAAAAATGAACCCATAAGGTGGTAATTCCAATCATAGATTATAGTCCCTTATGGGTAACCATGAAAAAGAAAAATATTTTCCAGTATCGACTTCTTTCTTGATTGCACGCCAAATGATGTTATAGCATTCCCAGAACCACATATCTAAGAAATCTTATTGCACCAGCCCAGTTCATTTTCGTGGATGGTGCAATTTTATCTTTACCAGATGCGTATCCGGCACTGGAGCAAGCCAAATCAAAACTCAGCACACTCAGCAAATCTGAAATACTCACTGGAATTCTGTCTTTTGCATTTGTTGTAACGAAACTATTGACAACTATAATTGTAATGTATTATATTACAACACGAAGAGAACAAGAATGCATTCATATAGTGTGAGGGCATAAGCCCGGAGCAATAAGAAGGAGGTTTTTGTGCAGATTTCAACAAAATTTACCATTGCCGTTCATCTGCTGACTGCAGTGGCGTATTTTTCAGAGAGCCAGAAGGTGACCAGTGATTTCCTTGCTGGAAGCATCGGAAGCAATCCGGTGATCATCCGTAATATTATGGGACAGTTAAAGGAAGCGGGGTTGATTGATATTAAGCGTGGACCAGGCGGTGTCACGTTGGAGAAAAAGCTCACAGATATTTCGTTTCTGGATATTTATAAAGCAGTGGAGACCAACAGCGAGGAAGTGCTGTTCCGTTTCCATGAGAATCCCAATCCGCTCTGTCCGATCGGCAGAACGATTCACAAGAGCCTTGATGGGGCACTGGAAGAGATTCAGAAGAACTTTGAAGTAGAACTTAGTAAATGGACACTGGCAGATGTCTATGAAAACAGCCTGGAAGAGCTGAGAAAGGAAAAGCAAAATGAATGAGAAAGCACGTAAATATATTGATTTATTCCGGAAAGTAAAGATTGCGACTGCAGCGACAGTAGATGAAGAGGGACACCCGCAGGCTCGTATCATCAATGTGATGCTGGCAGAAGATGATGGCATGTACATTGTGACATCTAAAGGTAAGCCATTTTATAAACAGCTGGTGGAGACCGGAGAGATTGCACTGGCAGCCATGTGTCCGGATTGCCAGTCCTTGAAATTTAACGGTAAGCTGAAGATTGTAGATAAAAAATGGGTAGATAAAGTATTTGAACAGAACCCAGGCATGAATGAGGTATATCCGGGCGAGAGTCGCTATATTCTGGATGCATTTCACATTTATGAAGGCCATGGCGAATGGTTTGATCTGCTGAATTATCCAATCAGCCGGGAGACATTTTCCTATGGTGGAGATGAAGAGGAACATAATGGCTTTGAGATCACTGAAAATTGTATCGGATGTGGAAATTGTGCAGCAGCCTGTCCGCAGAAGTGCATTACAGAAGGTCAGCCATATATGATCGCATGGAATCATTGCCTGCAATGTGGTTTGTGCGCAAAGGTTTGCCCGGCAGATGCGGTAAAACGCCTGCATAAGTGATGCCATGAGAGTGATTAAAGAAATCATAACTTTATATGTGGAGCGGGCAGACTGGTTCGCGGAGCTTCTGCTGGGACATATTGCGCTGGCACTGACGGCTATTGCGTTGTCCGGGACCATTGGACTTCTGATCGGTGTTCTAATCTCGGAACATCAGCGGATCGCATCGCCGATCATGGGAATCTGTAATGTGCTCTACACGATCCCGTCCATTTCCCTGCTGGGAATCCTGATTCCATTTACAGGAATCGGAAACCGAACTGCAGTCATTGCGCTGGTACTTTACGGCATCATGCCGATGGTGCGAAATACCTATGCCGGATTAACCTCGTTGGATCCTGATATCATTGAGGCGGCGATGGGAATGGGAAGCACAAAATTACAGACGCTTCTGCGAGTGAAATTGCCTATGGCGGCAGGCGTGATTGTGGCAGGTGTGAGAAATATGGTAGTCATGACCATCTCTGTGGCCGGAATTGCCTCTTTTGTGGGAGCGGGAGGCCTTGGTGTGGCGATCTACCGCGGAATCACGATCTATAATCCGGCTATGACAGCAGCAGGAAGTATTCTGATCGCATTGCTGGCGATCATCTGTGATCTTGCCCTTGGGGCATTGGAACAATATGAAAAGAAGAAAGGAAGCTGAAAAATGAAACAGTATAAACGTTTACTTGCAGCAGGACTGATGGTGGTTATGATTGGTTCCCTGACTGGCTGTGCAACCAACAATAAAACCGATAAGACGGTAGCCGAGAATATAGAGTCCGCAACTGAGACTTCAGATGCAGCTACAGCCACAACTGCGGATACAGGAGTCGTTCATATTGCGACTAAGCCCATGACTGAACAGTTTATCTTAGGAGAGATGCTTTCCATGCTTATCGAGCAGGCAGGATACAAGACTGAGATTACAAAAGGCGTGGGTGGTGGAACCAATAACATTCAGCCTGCCATAGAGAACGGTGAGTTTGATCTTTATTCGGAGTACACCTCCAGCGGATGGGTGCTGGTGCTGAATCACGAGGCAGAAGGTGTGGATGATGATGCAATGTTTGAAGATCTTAAGAAAGAATACGAAGAGAACTTCGATATGACCTGGATCGGAAAATATGGATTTAACAATACCTTTACCGTGGCTGTCCGCGGTGATGTGGCTGACAAATACAATTTGAAGACTACCAGCGATCTGGCAGCAGTGGCAGAGGATCTGACCTTTGGCGGAAACCCGGATTATATCGAGAGACAGGATGGATTCCCGATTCTTTGCGAGACTTATGGACTGAACTTCAAGAAGGTTATGGACATTGATATCGGACTGAAATATCAGGCGCTTGCCAGCGGAGATATCGATGTGACCAATGCATTTACTACAGATGCACAGCTTGCTAATCCGGGCAACAACGTAGTGACACTGGAGGATGATAAGCATCTTCAGGTAAACTATTTTTGCTCTACTGTTGTAAGAAATGATGCGCTGGAGCGTTTTCCGGGATTGGAAGAGGTACTCATGCAGATGGATGGCATCTTGAGTGATACTGAGATGGCACAGCTTAACTATCAGGTGGAAGTAGAAGGAAAAGACGAGCAGGATGTAGCTCGTGCATACCTGACAGAGAAAGGATTGCTGGAGGCAGAGTGATGGGACAGCCGATCATTCAGTTTAAGCATATTTTAAAAGCATTTGACGGTCAGCTGGTTCTTCGGGATCTTTCGCTGAATATTGAGGCGGGAGAGTTTGTGACCGTCATTGGTCGTTCTGGCTGTGGAAAAACTACACTTCTCCGTTTGATCAATCGTCTGATCACGCCGGATCAGGGGAGTGTGATGGTTCGAGGACAGGACGTGGCGCAGACAGATCCCATTGCCCTGCGGCGTCGGATTGGCTATGCTATTCAAAGTGTGGGATTGTTTCCGCATATGACCGTAGAGAAAAATATTGCCTATGTGCCGTCTATTTCCGGTATGGACCAATGGAAGGGGAAGAATCGCCGGAAGCTGGCGGAAGAACTGTTGGCGCAGGTGGGATTGGATCCAATACTTGCAGACCGTTATCCAAGAGCGTTGTCCGGTGGACAGCGTCAGCGCGTCGGCATTGCCAGAGCACTGGCAGCGAGACCGGAGATCCTTCTGATGGATGAACCCTTTGGCGCTGTGGATGAGATCACCCGCGGACAGCTTCAGCAGGAGATCCGTCGGATTCATGAAGACCGTGGAATCACGATCCTCTTTGTGACCCATGATATAGAAGAGGCATTGAAGCTTGGAAGTCGTGTGCTTGTTCTGGATCATGGAGTGATCCAGCAATATGCGGCACCAGAAGAAATCATAAAAAATCCTGCCACTGAATTTGTAAAACAGCTGGCAGGATCTTGCGGAGCATCCGCTTATACTTCTATATAATAGAGGCAGATATCTTCGTACTGACCATTTTTCAGGCGGAAACCACCCGGTACAGTTCCGAGCAGGTGGAAGCCGATGCGCTCGTACAGATGTCTGGCATGAATATTGGATCTGACGACGGCGTTAAACTGGAGAATCTTGTAACCGGCAATATGAGCCTGTGCAATACAGTCTTTTACCAGTTTTTCGCCAATGTGCAGTCCGCGGGCAGAGGATGCAACTGCATAGCTTGCATTGGAAAGGTGCCCGCATCTGCCGATATTATTGGGATGCAGAATATAAAGTCCCAGCACCTCTTTTGTGGAACGGTCTTCAGCAACACCGCAGTACGTCTGCGCAACAAAGAAAGAAGTACCACTTTCCTCTGTCAGACCGTCTTCCTGGGGAAAAGCAACACCTTCTTCAACTACTTCATTCCAGATTTGAACCATGGAAGGAATGTCTGTCGGTTCGTATTTTCTGATTTCTACTTCACGATTCATGTGAATCACTCCTTAAATTATTTCACTATTTGCGTTCATTGTACCATGAATTAGACTATTTGACTTAAAATATTTTGCAGGATGCCGGAATTATGATCATTGGTAATAAGTACTGGATGAGAATGATACATGGCAAAAGAATGGTCAACCAAAGTTAATGTGCCATCAGCAAGAATTTTAGAGTCTCGCGGTGTAGCGGCATATTTTGCGGATTCCAGCATATCCAGGTCGTTGTTGCTGTCTCCGATCACAAGCAGATCAGAAAGATCTAACTGAAAATAAGTTGCAGCAATTGCGATTCCGCTTGTTTTGGTTACACTGGAATCCATGGCCTCGCAGGAAAAAGTCTGGTCTGAGTTGTGATAGATACACTTTGAAAGCGTGGAAAAACGAGTCCGGAACCGATTAAAAAATGATTCAGGCTGTCGGGTGATCGTACATTTTAAGATATCTCCACCGATGAAAGGAGAATAATCTTCCAGATGTAAGTAATCTTTCTGATAGGTATATAAAAGCGTCTGATCTGCAAAAAACTCGGAAGGGAGAGCGTCTCCTTTTTTAGGGGCTCGTTTAAAAAACGGAATAAATTCTGAGTAAATACATCCGTTGCTGCCGGTTTCATTTAGATATGAAATAAAATCAGAAGAAAGAGCTGGAAACATAGGGGTTTTGTGTAGCAGAGTAAGATCCGATCCCGCATAAATGGCAGCCCCACTTAGGGTAATGACAGCGTCAATGTACTGGGAACCGATCAGTTTGATATAGGGGAGTACGAAATTAAGATGTCTTCCTGTTGCAATAAAAAAATGAATTCCTCTTTCGTGAAGCGTGTGAATAGATTGAATATCCAATGGATGAATGGTCCCTCTGGCTGTCAAAAGAGTGCCGTCCATATCACATACAATCGCTTTTACTGATGAAATATTCATAAAAAGTCCTTCCAACATAATGTTTTGGATATTAGAGAAATAATGGATCGCCGACTTTTACATAATCTTTTTCTGAAAAATGAGTACCTGGGAATTGATCTGCATTTAAAATACAGGTAATTGCCATAGGAGAATATCCCGCCTCTTTTATAAGCTGCAGATCCATTTTCATAAGTCTTTGTCCCTGTTTTACACGTTGTCCATTTTTTATAAAACAGGAAAATCCAGAGCCTTTTAATTTAACCGTGTCAATTCCAAGATGAATGAGAAGTTCCAGGCCGTTATCGCAGGTGATCCCGATGGCATGAAGAGAATCTGCCACATCTGAAATAATGCCGTCAGCTGGTGAGTAGATGAATCCGGTTGATGGATTGATGCCGGAACAAATTCCTAAAATGCCCTGAGCAAAGATCGGATCCGGAATTTGCTGCATAGGAATAAGATTTCCTTCGGCAATGGCAACTGCCAGGGAAGGAACAGAATTTTTTGTGCCTGAAAAAAATTTCTTGAACATGATCACATACCAGCCTTTCTATATAAAATAGAATTCTTCCAAAATATGAGAATACTATAAGAGAAATAAAACTAAATTGCAATAATTAAGAAAAAATATGGTACAATATTTTGTAATATTCCGAAAAATGGAAAGATTTAGACAGGGAGGAAACAGGATGAAAAATATATTGCTTCGGTTAAGGGAATTAAAGGATGACATGAGCAGTACGATCGCGTGTATTGCACAGTATATCAGTGATAATCCGGAAGAAGCCTCTCGTATGACGGCACGACAGCTGGCAAATGCTACGTTTTCGTCTCCGTCCAGTGTTGTGCGATTTTGTCGTGCGGCAGGATTCGAGGGGTATAAGGAATTTCGGCAGCAGCTGATGATTGAACTTGTCACATTGAAAAATGATGATACAACAGAAAATACTTCTATCCCGGCGAATGCTTCCATGGGAGATATTATCCGAAGGGTAACACAGAGAAATATTCAATGCCTTGTGAACACGCAGTATCTTCTGGATGAAAATACACTGTCTGAATGTGTAGATTTGATAGAAAAATCCGAAAAGATTTTATTGTTTGGTATAGGTGCTTCTTTGTGCGTGGCAAGAGACGCTTACCTGAAATTTTTACGGGTCAATAAATTATGTATCAGTAATGACGACTGGCATTCACAATTATTACAGGCAAAAAATTCCGGAAAAAATGATCTGGCAATCATATTTTCTTATTCTGGACAGACGGTTGAGATGATCGAATGCATCAAAGAACTTAAAAATAATGGGACAAAAGTTGTGGTTGTCACCCGACTGGCTTCTTCGCCTGCTGAAAAGATGGCTGATTATGTTTTGAATATTGCAGCGATTGAACCGGTTTTTCGAAGCGGTGCGGCTTCTTCAAGACTTGCACAGCTGGATGTGCTGGATATTTTATATGAATCTTATATCAGTCGCCATTATGAAGAGTGTATACAGCAGATTTCCAGAACTCATATTCACAAAGCCTGAATTTGATTTGTGTATAGTGCTGGAAAAATAAAAATAATAAAACAAAATATAGACGGAATAACCAATATAGGTCATTGGTGCGAAAAAGTGTTTCACAAAAAAGGATATTTATTGACATATTGTTTTGCGATGCTTATGATGAGTTCAACAAAAAGAAAGGAGGGGGGAATATGGAACTAAGGGAACTGACAACGGAGACCAGAAATGTCGGGACATGGAATCTGGATGAGATGTCACCAATGGAAATTGCTGAAGTGATGAATAAGAACGATGCAAAAGTTCCGGAGGCAATCACACCACAGTTGCCGCAGATCGCGAAAATAATAAGTGCAGTTGAAAAGGCTTTTCTAAACGGTGGAAGGCTGATCTATATGGGAGCAGGTACAAGCGGAAGGCTTGGTGTTTTAGATGCATCAGAGTGTCCACCGACGTTTGGCATTTCGGAAGACCAGGTTGTTGGATTGATAGCCGGTGGAGATGTTGCTCTTAGAAGTCCTGTGGAAGGTGCTGAAGACAGTATGGAGCTTGGACAGGAAGATCTGAAGAACATACATCTTACAGATAGGGATGTGGTAGTAGGCCTGGCTGCATCCGGGCGTACTCCTTATGTAATTGGGGGATTACAGTTTGCAAAAGCAAGGGGATGTATAACAGCATCCGTCGTATGCAACAAAGGGAGTCGCATTGCAGCGGAATCTGATATTCCGGTAGAAATCGAAGTGGGACCGGAAGTGTTGACGGGATCGACCAGATTAAAGGCTGGAACAGCGCAGAAGCTGGTCCTGAACATGATATCCACGGGGGCAATGGTACGGACAGGAAAAGCTTATCAGAATCTGATGGTAAATGTTGTTCAGTCAAATCAAAAACTCTGCACAAGGGCGGAAAATATCGTGATGGATGCAACGGGGGTAGACAGAGAGACTGCAAGAGCGGTAATCGATCAGGCAGAAGGCAGTGTAAAATTTGCAGTCGTCATGATTCTGACAGAGTGTAGTGTGGATGAGGCAAAAAGACTGCTGGAACAGTCGAAAGGGCATGTGCGTGAGGCTATCAAGGCGGCAGAAAAAGAGAGAAGGGAGACAAAATGATGAAAAATGAAGAAATCGCAAAAAAGATGCTGGAACTCCTAGGAGGAAAGGAGAATATAAGAGCCCATGGCAACTGTTATACAAGAGTACGTGTTACTGTTTCAGATCTTTCCAAGGTCGATCTGGAAGGAATTAAGAAACAGGAATCTACGCTGGGAGTTGTAACAGAAGGAAATCAGATTCAGATTGTAGTCGGACCTGGTAAGAGTGTAAAGATTGCGCAAGAGCTTTCTTATTTGACTGGCTTAAAGAATGAAGTGTATGCAGATGAAAGTGATGCGCAGGCGCGGAAAGAAGCCAATAAAGCAAAGAATAATACACCATTTAAGAGGCTTCTGAAACGAATTGCGAATATCTTTGTTCCAATCATTCCGGCATTTGTTGGATGCGGTCTGATGGTTGCAATCTATGAGGCGGCATGTGTATTCTGCCCGGGATTCAGTGATACTGCGTTTGGTCACATTTTATCGGCAATTGCATATTCGGTATTTAATGTTCTGCCGGTTATTGTAGGTTATAATGCAGTAAAAGAATTTGGTGGAGATGCGATTCTGGGAGCGATTCTTGCTGCAGTATTGACATCATCTTCCATTACAGGAGTTAACCTACTTGGGATTGAATTCCTTGCAGGCCGCGGTGGTGTATTTTCAGTATTGATCGTAAGTATTCTGGCAGCACATTTTGAAAAATGGATTCGTAAATTTGTACCAGATATGCTTGATACCTTCCTGACTCCACTTATTACAATATTTGTAATGTCATTCGCTGGACTTCTGATTTTCCAGCCAATTGGTGGATTTATTTCAGAAACTATTGGAAGCGGTGTGAGTTATGTGATTGAAAATGTACCGGCACTGGCAGGACTGGCAACTCTTGTATATCTTCCACTAGTACTTAGTGGAATGCATCATGGTCTGATTGCAGTAAATGCGGCACTGATTGCCGAATATGGTGTTACCTATTTACTTCCAGTTACCTGTATGGCTGGAGCAGGACAGGTTGGCGCAGCATTTTATGTATTCTTGAAAACAAAGAATAAGAAGTTGAAAAGAATTTGCCTGAATGGTTTGCCGGTTGGTATGCTTGGAATTGGTGAACCGCTGATGTGGGGTGTTACAGTTCCTCTTGGAAAACCATTTATTGCCTCATGTCTTGGTGGCGCAGTTGGTGGAAGTGCAGTTGCTATGATGAAAGTGGCAGCATTGATTCCGGAATTATCCGGCCTGCAGCTGGCATTGATCACCAATGCTCCAATAAAATATCTGATCGGTATCGCAATTTCCTATGCAGCAGGTTTTGTTTTCTGTATGCTGTTAGGCTTTGATGATCCGGAAGAATAAACAGAGGTGAAGAGATGAAATTCCTTGAATTTGATCAGAAATATGAGACGGAATTGATAGAACTGTGGAATTATTGCATGATTCATGATCAAATAAGCATAGAAAAATTTCGTAAGCAAGTCTTATATGATGAAAATTTTGACAAATCCCTGTGCTTGCTGGCAATTGAAGATCATCAATTAGTCGGATTCATTTTGGGAATGAAGCGGAAATTTCCATATCTGGAACGTGGGTTAGAGCCGGACAGAGGCTGGATCAATCTGATGTTTGTGAGAAAAGCAAATCGCAGACAGGGAATTGCAAAAATGATGGTTGAGGAAATAGAACATCGTTTATGCGCATTGGGAGTCAAAAGAATCACACTTGCAGCATATTCACCTAATTATTTCTTCCCGGGGATTGATGTAGAAGGATATCCGGAAGCTATATTCTTTTTTGAACATATGGGATATGAAGGCATAGAAAGCTCCTATTCCATGAGCAAGGATCTACATGATTATCATATGCCAGAAACCTGGATTTCAAAAAAAGAAGAGGCCGAAAAAACCGGATTTCGGTTTGGGAGCTTTGAAGGAAAAGATGCACTTGAAATCCTGGAGTTTGCAAAAAATGAATTTGGCGGTGGATGGAAGAGAAATCTGTTAATGGCAATGCGGGTAGGTGAGGCAGAAGATGTTGTGACGGTTGTGAAATATCAAGACCATATTGTCGGGTTTGCAATGAGAAAGATCGATGGAAATGTAATGCGGTTTGGTCCGATTGGCGTAGGACGCAAGTTTCGAGATGCAGGCATCGGTGGAATTCTTTTTGAAGTGAAGCAACAGGAAATGTGTAGTAAAGGAATCTATCATCTCTTTTTTGTCAGTACAGACGATCCGGGACGAAGATTTTACGAACGACATGGGGTAAGAGTATTTCGTGTTTATCGTAAGTACGAAAAAAAAATTTAATTATGTATGCATGGCTGCCGGTTCTAAAGGAACCGGCAGTTTTGATGAAATCTGATTTTTCAATTTAATTGCAAAAAACAGTTGTTTTCCAATGATATTGCACGTATAATCAAAAGATAGTCGTGCGTAAATTGATAAACAAACGAGGAGATAGAGTGATGAAAAAAGTTGTGAAATTTGGAGGAAGCTCTCTGGCAAGCGCAAGTCAGTTCCAGAAGGTTGGCGATATTATCCGTGCAGATGAGACTCGGCGCTATGTGGTACCGTCCGCGCCTGGAAAACGTTTCAACGGAGACACGAAGGTGACGGATATGCTGTATCGTTGCTATTATTCTGCAGCAAACGGCGAGGATTTCAGCGGCCAGCTCAAGCAGATTAAGGCTCGCTACAATGAGATCATCGGCGGTCTGAATCTGAAACTTTCACTGGATCATGAATTTGAAGTGATCGCAAAGCAGTTTGAGGAAAAAGCAGGAAGTGATTACGCAGCATCCCGTGGTGAGTACTTGAATGGCATTATTATGGCAAATTATCTGGGATTCCCGTTTGTGGATTCCGCAGAGGTGATCCGCTTTGATAAACACGGTGAATTTGACGCAGACACCACTAACAAGCTGATGGAGAAAAAGCTTGCAGAGCTGGAAAAGGCAGTTATTCCGGGATTCTATGGTGCTTATGCAGATGGCAAGATCAAGACATTTTCCAGAGGTGGATCTGATATTACCGGTTCCATCGTTGCAAAAGCAGTAAAAGCAGATCTCTATGAGAACTGGACAGATGTATCAGGATTTCTGGTGACCGACCCGCGTCTGATCGAGAACCCGGAGACCATTGATGTAATTACATACCGTGAGCTTCGTGAGCTTTCCTATATGGGAGCTACTGTTCTTCATGAGGATGCGATCTTCCCGGTACGCAAAGCGGGTATTCCGATCAACATCCGTAATACCAACAAGCCGGAAGATAAAGGAACCATGATCGTGGCAAGCACCTGCCACAAACCGGTCTATACCATTACTGGTATTGCAGGTAAAAAAGGCTTTGTAGCTGTCAATATTGAAAAAGATATGATGAACTCCGAGATCGGCTTTGGCCGCAAAGTTCTGGAAGAGTTTGAAAAACAGGGCATTTCTTTTGAACATATGCCGTCGGGTATCGATACTATGAGTATCATTGTTCACCAGGACGAGTTCGAAGAGCATGAGCAGAAAGTGCTGGCTGGCATTCAGAGAGCTGTTCATCCGGATGTGCTGGAAGTAGAAGGTGATCTGGCACTGGTAGCAGTTGTAGGACGTGCCATGAAATCCAATCGTGGAACGGCTGCACGTATCTTCGCAGCGCTGGCACATGCCAATGTGAACGTAAAGATGATCGACCAGGGATCCAGTGAGTGGAACGTTATTGTCGGTGTACGTAACGAAGATTTTGAAAAAGCGATCAAGGCTATTTACGATATTTTTGTAACCACACAGTTATAAAAAGCTAAAGAATCCTTAAAATTCTGTGAAGTCCGTCTTTTCACGGAAAATGTGTGATATACTTTTTAGGTAAAACATGCAGAAATGAAGGGAAGAGAATGGTAACAAGGGAAGAATTTTATGTTGATTCAGTAGATGAAATTCATATGATACACGGTTTCCGTTGGTACAATACAGATAAGGCTTACAAGGGTGTGATCCAGGTTGTACACGGAATGCTGGAATATATTGAGAGATATGATGAGTTTGCCAGGGCCATGGCAGAGAATGGTTACTTTGTGATCGGACACGATCATCTTGGACATGGAGATTCCGTGAAAGATTCCGAAGAACTTGGGTATGTAGGAGAACAGGGAGCAGTTCTGTGGCTTCGGGATATGGAACAGATCCGTCGTATGGCAGTCTCCTATGCACCGAAGGTTCCTTACATTATGCTGGGACACAGCATGGGATCTTATCTGGTGCGCAGATATCTGATCTATCATGGCAACCGGGTAGATGGAGCAGTGATTATGGGGACTGGCCAGCAGAATCCGCTGCTGGTGAAGACAGGGCTTCTTGTCACATATCTTGATATGATGCGGATCGGTCCCAAAGGGCATAGCAAGTTTCTGGATCAGATGACCTGTTCAGGGTTTGTCCGGAAATTCCCGGATAACCGGAAGACAGGAAGCTGGGTCAGCCGGGATCCGCAGGTGCTGATCCACACACTTCAGGATCCGCTGATGAATTTTGGATTTACATTGAATGCTTACGAGGCGCTTCTGCGTACGATCGAAGAAGCAACGGATTCAAGACGGGTGGTGAAGATGCCGCGGGATCTGCCGATTCTGATCCTGTCAGGAGATGAAGATCCGGTAGGTGGCAATGGAAAAGGTGTCCGTCGTTTTGAAAAAATGTTAAAAAGAGCAGGTATGAAGAATGTCACCTGCATGCTATACCCGCATGCAAGACATGAACTGCTCAATGACCTTGATAAGGAACAGGTCTTACATGATATCGAACATTGGTGTGATACCATTGAACGAAGAAACAGGAGGTAAACATGAGAAAATGGTTTGGAATGCTGCTGATGTCCATGCTTCTGATGGCAGGATGTATGCAGGTGTCCGCAGCTGAGACTGGTGTGCTGGCACTGGGGGCGAATCTGTCAGATTCACAGAAAGCAGAAGTCTATGCACAGATGGGGATCACGGCAGAACAGGCTGCTTCTTATCAGACAATCTATATAACCAATGATATGGAGCATCAGTATCTGGATGCATCTCTGGGAGCATCGGTGGTTGGAACTCATTCTCTGTCTTCTGTACTGCTGATCCCGCAGGAGAGTGGTGCAGGACTCAACGTAGAGACGCATAACATTAACTACTGCACGATCTCCATGTATCGGAATGCGTTGCTGACTGCAGGTGTGGAAGATGCCAAGGTGATCGTGGCAGCACCAAGTCCTATGAGTGGCACGGCAGCACTTGTTGGTGCGGTAAAAGCGTATGAGACTTACAGCGGTACAACCGTCAGCGATTCTGTGCTGGAGACTGCGGCTGATGAGCTGGTGTTGACTGGTCAGCTTAGTGAGGATCTGGATTCCGAGAAGATCTCTGATCTGATCGCATATCTGAAGCAGCAGATCGCAGAGAACCATCTGGATGACCCGGACAAGCTGGCAGATCTGGTGCGTCAGGCAGCTAAGGAGATGGGAATTACTCTGACAGATGAGCAGGTATCCCAGATCGTAGATCTGCTTTTGAAGCTGAGCAAGCTGGATATTGATCCGGACAAGCTGGCGAAGCAGGCAAAGGAGCTTTATAATAAGCTGGAATCTCTGGGAATCACTGTAGATAAGGAAAAAGTAGGAAATTTCATTACGAACTTCGTATCTTCCATCTGGGAACTGATCCAGAGCTTTTTGAACCGATAGGTAAATGAATGTATAAGAAAAGGACTGCATTGCAGTCCTTTTCTTGACAGGGCTCAGGTTAATCTTCTTCAATTACCTGAAATTCCAGATAGTCGAAATCAATCTCTTCCACAAAGCTGTCCTGGTGAAATCGGGTCTTGGCGTGACGTTGAAAATCCCGGATGTTGGATTCCAGCCAGATAGGCTTTCCAAGGTCAAAGGTGTAACACATCTCTTCCAATGCCCGCATAACCTTATGAGTTCTTGTATCATCACTGTCATCACAGACAACAGTATCTCTTAACATATGATTATCTTTAAAAATTTTTCCCCATACGCGAAACATATATGTCCTCCTGCGTGCTGTCGTTGGCGTTTTTGTTTTTCAGTATAAGGGTTTCTGGCTGGAAAGTAAAGAAATGATTTTCATAAGAATAACTAATAAAATTCCATTGATAAAATGAAAAATTTATGAATAACTTACAAAAAATGACAAAAAAAGCAGATAACATATGATATAATAAAGTATTGTGAGACGGTAAGAGAAGGAAAATAATATCAGGGGAGAAATCATAATATGGCAGTAGAAATGAGTATTCAGGAATACATAAGAGAACGCTCGGACAGAGATGGGTTCGAGACAGCCATGTTTATCTATCAGTCAGCGTTGACGCAGATGGGAAGCCGGATTGAGGTGCTGAACAGCGAACTGAACCATATGCACTCATACAATCCGATTGAGTATGTGAAGAGCCGCCTGAAGACACCGGAAAGCATTATGAAAAAGCTGCGGAAAAATGGACATAATCTGAATATTGAGGATATGATCGAGTATGTCAATGATATTGCAGGAATCCGCATTACCTGTTCGTTTTTCTCAGAAATCTATTTTGTGGCAGATATGATCGCACGGCAGGATAATCTGGAAGTGATCAGCATTAAGGATTATATCAGCCAGCCAAAGGAAAGCGGCTACAAGAGTTATCATATGCTTTTGTCCATTCCGGTTGCATTAGGAGACGCCAAGGTTCCAACCAAAGTAGAACTTCAGATCCGAACCATGGCCATGGATTTCTGGGCAAGTCTGGAGCATAAGATCTACTACAAATATGAAGGAAATGCACCGGATTATTTTGAACGGGAGCTGCAGGAGTGCTCATCGATCATCTCCCGGCTGGATGCCAAGATGATGACATTGAATGAAGCAATGAAGCGGATCGAAGGAGATCCGGGGCTGTAGATCAAAAGACAGCGCAGATCAGGTAAAACTGACAGCGCTGTCTTTTGTATTCCCACCCATATATAAACCCTGTTAAAATATACTATAAAAATGAGGAGTGCCCCGGCAATACGGATGCCGGGGCTATTATGAAAAAAATTATCTGTATGTCGTTTGTTAATTGTTTGTTTCCTTTGATTTATCTAAAGTATACCAATCAATTATGAATAAATTATGAATAAAATTTTAATATTATGTGAAACTGCATAAAAAATTACGGAATCAAAGATAACAAATGTGCAAAATACATAATACATATGTCGTTTGGTTGTAAATAAAACAGGAACGTGCTAAAATAAAGTCAGTATATTTGGTATAGGATAAATATAATAGGAGAATAGTGGATTATGTCAACAGACACAGCACCAATCTATGTGATTGGCCATAAGAATCCGGATACGGATTCCATCTGTTCTGCGATCGCGTATGCAGAACTGAAAAATTTGCTGCATGGGGGTGGATATGTGGCGGCCCGTGCAGGTCAGATCAACCAGGAAACTCAGTATGTCATGAACTTCTTTCAGACACAGCCGCCTATCTATGTATCGGATGTGATGACGGATGTCAGCGATATTGAGATTCGTAAGACGCAGGGTGTGTCCGGTCAGATTTCCCTGAAAAAAGCATGGAATATGATGCGGGCACTGGGAGTTGTTACCCTGCCGATCACAGATAATCAGAGATTGCAGGGATTGATCACCATCGGTGATATTGCAAATGCGTACATGGATGTGTACGACAACTGTATTCTTTCTGTAGCGAAGACTCCGTACAAAAACATTCTGGAGACACTGGATGCAGAGTTACTGATCGGTGAACCGGATGCAGTATTTGATAAGGGCGAAGTGGTCATTGCAGCAGCCAACCCGGACGTAATGGAGGATTACATCCATCAAGGAGATATGGTCATTCTTGGAAATCGTTACGAATCCCAGCTTTGTGCCATCGAGATGAATGCTGCCTGCATCATTGTCTGCATGGGAGCAAAGGTATCTAAGACGATCCAGAAGCTGGCGCAGGAGCATAACTGCAGTATCATTGTGACACCGCATGATACATTTACTATTGCACGTATGATCAACCAGAGTATGCCGATCTCTCATTTCATGAAAAAAGATGGACTGGTTACGTTTAAGGTAACAGAGAAGACAGAAGATATCCGCGGCATCATGGGACAGAAACGGTACCGCGATTTCCCAATCCTGGATCAGGATGGCAATTATATCGGTATGATCTCCCGCCGGAACCTGTTGAATCTGCGTAAAAAACGGGTGATTCTGGTAGATCACAACGAGGCAAGCCAGACGGTTGACGGTATTGCTTATGCAGATATTCTGGAGATTATCGATCATCACCGGATCGGAACGCTGGAGACATTGGAACCGGTTTATTTCCGAAATCAGCCGGTAGGCTGTACGGCAACAATCGTATATCAGATGTATCAGGAAAACAGAGTGCAGATTCCGAAGAATATTGCAGGTCTTCTGATGGCAGCGATCATTTCCGATACGTTGATGTTCCGTTCCCCAACCTGTACATCGATTGACCGGGCGGCTGCAGAGAAGCTGTCAGAGATCTGCGGTGTGGAGATTGAAGAGTTTGCCATCGACATGTTCAGCGCAGGCAGTGATATGAGTTCCCGTACACCGAAGGAGATCTTCAACCAGGATAAGAAGAAATTCCAGGTGGGTGACCACGGGTTTATGGTATCTCAGATCAACAGCATGAATGCTATCGAGCTGGAGGAGATCAAGGAGAAGCTCATCCCATATCTGGAAGAAAAGTTCGATGGTCTTGGCGTGGAGATGTGCTACGTCATGCTGACCAATATTGTAAAGGAAGACACAGAACTGCTTTGTTTTGGCGAGAAAGCAAGAGAAGTGATCCTGAGTGCATTCCAGCTTCCTTCGGATATGGAAGATATCGTTCTGAAGGGTCTTGTGTCCCGTAAGAAACAGCTAATTCCAAGCATTGTAACTGTACTTCAACAGATGTAGATAAGAAAATTTCAAAACAGGCTATCCTCTGGATAGCCTGTTTTTCTTGCGTTTCTCGGATGTTGAGAAAAAATATCAACAAAATGAGAAAAATTTTCAAAAGTTAGTTGACAATAATTAGGCATAACTATATAATATGGAAAAGTAAATGATAAGTCGTTTTCAATACACATACTAAAATGAAGAAAAGAGGGAGCATGATGGCATTAGCACTTATGAGTATCGGTGAAAAGCGCACTGTGCAGAGTCTTCGCGGAAAAGATGAAACACTTCGTCATCTGCAGGATCTGGGATTTGCCCCGGGCGCAGAAGTTGAATGTGTCGGAGAGACACCTGGTGGAATGATTCTGATCGTTAAGGGTGTTCGTATCGCATTGGACAGAGGACTTGCGTCCAAGATCATGGTTGCCTGACGAGAACGGCAGAAGGAAGGAGAAACAAGATGCAGACATTAAAAGATGTGGCGGTTGGAAAAACTGTTTCCGTTGTCAAACTTCATGGAGAAGGCGCTGTGAAACGTCGGATCATGGATATGGGAATTACCAAAGGAACTCAGGTGTTTGTCCGTAAAGTAGCGCCGCTTGGAGATCCGGTTGAAGTAACTGTCCGCGGATATGAGCTGTCCTTAAGAAAAGCTGACGCTCAGATGATCGAAGTACAGTAAGGAAAAAACTGCAGATGAAGGCTGCGTAAAGCAGCTTATTTTTAAAAATATAGGTTAGAATCTGCTAACCATGAGGAGGAAAAAATGGCTTTAAAGATTGCACTTGCCGGTAATCCGAACTGTGGTAAAACCACTCTGTTCAATGCACTGACCGGCGCAAATCAGTTCGTTGGTAACTGGCCTGGTGTTACGGTTGAGAAAAAAGAAGGAAAATTAAAGGGACATTCTGATGTAGTGATCATGGACCTTCCAGGAATCTACTCCCTGTCTCCATATACTTTGGAGGAGGTTGTAGCCAGAGGATATCTGGTATCTGAGCGTCCAGATGCGATCCTGAACATTATAGACGGAACTAACCTTGAGAGAAACCTGTATCTGTCCACACAGCTGCTGGAGCTTGGAATCCCGGTTGTCATGGCGATCAACATGATGGACGTTGTTAAGAAAAACGGCGACCAGATCTTCATTGACAAACTCAGCGAAGTACTTGGATGCAAGGTCGTTGAGATCTCCGCACTGAAAGGTACTGGAGTAAAAGAGGCTGCTGAAGCGGCAGTTCAGGCTGCACAGGCTAACAAAGCACAGCAGATCGTACATACCTTTGATAAAAAAGTTGAAGAGGCTCTGACTGCAATCGAGGCTAGGATCGGCAGCGAGGTTACAGAAGAACAGAAGCGTTTCTTCGCTATCAAACTGTTTGAGCGCGATGACAAGATCAAAGAGCAGATGAAGAGTGCTCCAGATGTTGACAGTATTGTAGATGGCGTAGAGAAAGCAATGGATGATGACGCAGAGAGTATTATTACCAATGAGCGTTATGTATACATTTCTTCTATTATTGGAAAATGTTGCAAGAAAGCAAAAGCAGGACAGATGACCACATCTGATAAGATCGATCGGATCGTTACCAATCGTATCTTTGCTCTTCCGATTTTTGCAGCGATCATGTGGTTGGTATATTATGTGTCTGTAACGACGGTTGGTACCTGTGTAACAGATTGGACCAATGATGTACTGTTCGGAGAGATCGTACCTCCTGCAGTAGAAGGATTTCTGACCAGCGTTGGCTGTGCTGGATGGCTGCAGAGCCTGATCCTTGATGGTATTGTTGCCGGTGTCGGAGCTGTCCTTGGATTCGTACCGCAGATGCTGGTACTGTTCATCTTCCTGGCTATCCTTGAGGACTGTGGATACATGGCTCGTGTTGCATTTATCATGGATCGTATCTTCCGTAAATTTGGTCTGTCCGGTAAATCCTTCATTCCGATGCTGATCGGTACAGGATGCGGCGTTCCTGGTGTTATGGCTTCCAGAACCATCGAGAACGAGCGTGACCGTCGTATGACCATCATGACGACAACATTTATTCCTTGTGGAGCTAAGCTTCCGATCATCGCTCTGTTCGCAGGTGCTATCTTTGGCGGTGCTCCGTGGGTTGCACCAAGTGCATATTTTGTTGGTATCGCAGCAATTATCTGCTCCGGTATCATCCTGAAGAAAACCAAGATGTTTGCTGGTGATCCGGCTCCGTTCGTTATGGAGCTTCCGGCTTATCATATGCCGACGGTTCTCAATGTATTGAGAAGCATGTGGGAGCGTGGATGGTCCTTTATTAAGAAAGCTGGTACGGTTATTCTTTTATCCACCATCTTTATCTGGTATACTTCTACTTATGGATTTGAGAACGGCACTTACTGTGCAGTAGAAGATTTTGCAGACAGCTTCCTTGGAACGATTGGTAATGCGATCTCCTGGATCTTCGTTCCGCAGGGATTCGGAAATGCAAAAGCTACTGTAGCAGCAATTACCGGTCTGGTAGCGAAAGAGAACGTAGTAGGTACCTTCGGCGTTCTGTATGGATTAGAGGAAGTTGCTGAGGATGGCGCAGAGTTCTGGGGCAGTATTGCCAAGGATTATACCGCAGTTGCAGCATATGCATACCTGGTATTCAACCTGCTGTGTGCACCATGCTTCGCAGCGATCGGAGCTATCAAGAGAGAGATGAACAATGCAAAATGGACCTGGTTTGCAATCGGATATCAGTGTCTGCTTGCTTACTGTGTATCTCTGGTGATCAATCAGGTTGGAAGCGCTATCTTCTATGGTGTATATACTCCATGGCTGATCGTTGCAATTGCACTGATCGTATTGTTCATCTGGCTGTTGGTTCGTCCGTATAAAGAAGCAACAACTCTGAATGTAAAAGTAAAGGCAAGGGCATAAAAAATGGGAACACTGGTTGTAGGACTTGTTGTATTGGCAATAGTTGTAGCAGCTGCACGCAGTATCTGGAAAGATAAGAAAAATGGAAAGAGCTGTGGAAGCTGCGGAGGAGGATGCGGAGGATGCTCCAAGTGCAAGACGAAAAACTGATTCGGATTACACGTGAAAAGGATATGATCCTGGAGAAATTTCGAAACCGTGGCATGCGGATCACGAAGCAGCGCAGGCTGATTCTTGACATTGTATTTGAACAGGACTGCACCAGCTGCAAAGAAATCTATTATCAGGCTTCTAAACGTGATAAGAATATTGGAATTGCAACGGTATACCGGATGGTAAATGCTCTGACAGAGCTTGGCGTATTTCAGACGAATGTTCCATATCGTCTGACTGGGCGATCTGCGCAGAATCCGATCAATGGCTGCCGTGTGATTCTGAAAAATCATCATGAAGTAGATTTTGATGCTGAGGAATGGAACCGGGTACTGACTTATGCATTGCGCCAGAAGGGCTATCATAATGTACAGGACATAGACCAGGTGATTCTGAAATAAATAATGCGCAAAGAGAGACTATGGGTGATCCATGGTCTCTTTTTTACACAAAGACAGGAAAAAAAGGTGGACAATCCGGAGAAACTTCTATATAGTTGAAATAAAGAAAACGACGGAATTCATGATAGATTCCGGGTACTGCAAGTTCCGAAAGGATTTATAGAGAAACCGGTGTGAATCCGGTGCGGTCCCGCCACTGTGACAGGGAGCCGTTATAGATGATCCACTGGACCGGAGAGGTCTGGGAAGGACTGTAATGGTTGTGAACTGGAGTCAGGAGAACTGCTTGCAGGGAATAAGTGCTTCTTACGGCAGATAAGAACTCTTACATAGACATATCAATAAACGAGAGCAGCCATCCTGCATCTCGTCTTTGTCCGTGTATAGAAAAGAGATCAGACCTGCGCGTATGCGCAGGTCTTTTATTGTATAACGTGGAGAACGGGGGGAGAAATATGGATATTAAGCAGCTTCAGTATCTGGTTGTCAGCATTGACAATGGAAGTTTTAAGAAGGCGTCAGAGCTCTTATATACAACGCAGCCGCATATCAGCAAAACGATCAAATCTCTGGAGGTAGAGCTTGGCATGCAGCTTCTCAAGCGAAACGCAAGAGGTGTGGAAGCTACAGAAGAGGGACGCAAGGTATACGAATATGCCTGCCGGATCCTGGTGGATTCCGGCAAGATTCAACATGTGCGGGAAGAAAAGGATATCCGGATGCTGAAGATTGCAGTGACACCGGATGATGAGCTGAATCATCTGTTTCGGACATTTTTTGCACAGGAAGTAAAAGAAGGACTTCATGTGGAATATATGGAGCGTAATGCAGAAGAACTTCTGCGTATGGTCCATCACCATCGAGTGGACATTGGATTCCTTCTGGTGGATCAGAACCAGAAGACGGCACTTCTGCAGATGCTGGCGCACAAGCGGCTGGAATTTACGGAGATCGGGAAACGTTCGACTGTATTACTGGCAGGACCGGAGAGCCCGTTATATGGGGCAGAGTCGGTGAGCAACAAAGAACTGCGGGAGATCAAACTGATTCAGATGGATGCAGACCAGGATATGTTTTCGATTCAACTGGTGCATGGGAAGGAAGACTATCAGTATCACAGAGCTCATGGAAAGACATTGATGACTAATAGCAGGGATGTGCTGCTTGAGTTAGTCAGCAAAACTGATTTGTGCAGCATTTCCGTCTGGGGAGACAACAGGCAGGAGATGGGCAGACGAATCCGGCAGATTCCTATCAAAGGAGAGAAGGATCGGATCGTACTTGGATATGTGAAGCGAAAGAGGGATGAATTAACAGCTGAAGCAGAGAAATTTCTTGCATATATCTGTGAAAATCTGGGAAACTAAATCATGGCAGCTATGTAGTTGATAAAATCTATCAGCTGCATAGTTGCTTTTTTTTATGGAATCTGCTACTATAAGTTAGCGGCAACTAATTAGAATAAACTAACCAAAATAAGGATCGGAGGAAGAGATGATAGAGACAATGATTGGAAACAGTATTGCGAATCAGTGTTCGCCGGTTCTTATGGATGTGAAGCCATCCAATCTTCTGATTCTTACAAGAGAGGAAGAAGAGCGGTTTCTGGAGATGGAAGACATTCCTGGAATATGGGGGATCTGTCTCCATCGGGGAGAACAGAAAAGCATCTGGCTTCTGTACCGGAAGGACAGACTGGAAGCATTGCTTCTCTGGCCGGGGACAGGAGAATTTCTGAAATCTTATGGTTATCAGACAGAAGAGAGTACACTTGACCAGATGCTTACAAGGCTGGCGGAACGGTTTACGGAATACAAAGAAGGAAGAGCTGAATTTCCGCATGAGATGGGTGCATTTCTTGGATATCCGTTAAGTGATGTGAAAGGATTCATTGAGCACGAAGGAAAAGACTTTCTCTGCTCTGGCTACTGGAAAGTATACAGTGATGAGACAGGAGCCAAAAAGACATTTCAGCTCTATCAGGCAGTTCGGAACATGGTACTGCAGATGCTGAGCGCAGGCAGCAGTCTGTGTGAGATCAGTTGCCAGGCATATTAAAGACAGGAGGATTCTTAAAATGGGACAGATCGTAATTGTTTATTACAGCGAGACAGGTAATACTGAGGCAATGGCAAACATGGTAGCAAAAGGAGTAGAGGCGGCAGGTGCCACTGCAAAGGTTGTTCCGGTTGATGGTTTCAACGCAGAGGAGCTCAAAGGCGAGAGCGCATTTGCACTTGGTTGTCCGGCAATGGGTGACGAAGTGCTGGAAGAGAGCACTATGGAACCATTTGTTGCTGAAGTAGAGAAATTCGCATCCGGCAAGAAGATTGCATTGTTTGGTTCCTACGGATGGGGAGACGGTGAGTGGATGCGGAACTGGGTTGACCAGATGAAAAATGCAGGCGCTGATGTGATCGGAGGCGAGGATGCCATCTGTGCAGATGCACCGGATGATGAAACAGAAGCAAAATTAATGGAACTTGGAAAACAATTAGCCGCGTGCTAGTAGAATAGGAGGAACCGTTTCATGAGTGTTGTTATCGTGGGTGGACATGACCGTATGGTATGTCAGTATATGAAAATCTGTAAAAACTATAAATGTAAGGCAAAAGTATTCACGCAGATGTCAGCCAGCATGGATAAACAGATGGGATCACCGGATCTGTTCATCCTCTTTACCAACACTGTATCTCACAAAATGGTGAAAACGGCAGTGGATGAGGCGAAGAAGAATAATGTGCAGGTGGTACGCTGTCACACAAGCAGCGGATCCGCACTGGAAAATATTCTGAAAGAGTATGTTGCTTAAGGCCACAAAGAATCCTTTATCATAAGAAATCTCCCATCCGGAATGAAAGATTTCCAGATGGGGGATTTTTTTATGAAAAAAGTGTAAAAAAACCGTGATTTTCCTTGTCAAATGGGCTTTCAGTGCTTAAAATAAAAATGTTGTCAAAAAATCAGGACAGAATCAGAACAGGAGTATCAAAACATGGCAAAACAGTATTGGAGACCAGGGAATATGCTGTATCCGGTACCGGCAGTAATGGTAAGCTGCGGACTTCCGGATGAAAAACCTAATATCATTACAATCGCGTGGGCAGGAACCGTCTGTTCTTCACCGACCATGGTATCTATCTCTGTGAGAAAAGAAAGATACTCTCATCATATTTTAAAAGAATCCGGTGAGTTTGTGATCAATCTGGTTACGAAGGATCTGGTGCGTGCGGCAGACTACTGCGGTGTTCGTTCCGGAAGAGATGTGGACAAATTTGCAGAGATGCATCTGACTCCATTTCCATCCAGAACTATTGCAGCACCTGGAATCGCTGAGAGTCCGGTAAACATTGAATGTAAAGTGACAGAGATCAAAGAACTGGGAAGTCATGACCTGTTCCTGGCAGAAGCGACCAATGTGACGATTGAAGATAAGTATCTGAACAAACAGGGTAAATTTGAGCTGAATCAGGCAGGGCTTATCACTTACTCTCATGGAGAGTACTTTACATTAGGAGAAAAAGCAGGAAGTTTTGGATATTCTGTCCGGAAGAAGTCTTCCGGCCAAAAGAACAAGGGAAAGAAAAGAAGTACATGCGGAAAAGGAAAAAATACAAAAAATTATTCGGAAGGAAATTCGAGATAAATCTGGCAGGCTGGGGCATCGGATGCTGTATGCTGATGTTATTCTGTGTACCGATCCTGGGGAATACGCTGGGGAATGAGACCACCTATAGTGAGGTATTGCTGGATGGAGAAGTCATTGGTGCAGTGGCTGATCCGGAGGAAGTGGATCAGGCATTCTTGAATGCCAGAGCAAAGATCGCCAGGGAGACTGAGGGACTGGTACTGGCCAATGTGGAGTGCAGCTTTCAGCGGGTATCGAAGCTGTTCGGAAGCACTCTGAAGGAAGAGCAGCTGGAGCAGGTGATCTATGATCTGCTGCAGGAAAAAGTAAAGACTGCAAAACAGAAATATTACATGGTGAAGGTCAACGAATTTACCATCAATCTGGCAAGCATGGACGAGGTACAGCAGCTTCTGGAAGCAGCACTGACGGCAAATGATCCAGATGGATTGTTTCAGGTACAGGTGGTATCGGATACCAGCCGCGAGTTAAACGCATTTACAGTGCAGGTGACACCGAAGGAAGAGATTGCGGACGGTGATGGCCTGAAGGCACTGGATTTTGCTGAAAAAGTCGAGATTTCGGAAGCTTATATTGATGCGGATCAGCTGACCTCTCTGGATGCGGCTATTGACGAAGTGACCAAGGAAAAAGAGAAGAATCAGACTTATGAGGTGCAGTCTGGAGATACGCTTTCTGTGATCGCCAACAGCCGCGGCTATTATGTGGATGAAGTGCTGGCACTGAACCCTGGACTTACCAGAGACGCAACTTTGCATCTGGGCGATGAGATTATTATCAGCGTGCCGGAACCAGAGCTGTCTGTGATGAGACAGGTGCAGACAACCTATGAGGAAGATTATTACGCAGAGACTCAGTATGTAGATAATGACAGCTGGTACACCACACAGACACAAGTTCTGCAGGAAGAGGTGGCAGGACATCATGAGGTGACCATGCTGACCACATACAAGAATGATACGCAGAGTGCTCAGGAAATGATCGCAGAAAATGTCATGGTGGAGCCAGTGCCGAAGATTGTGGAGAAAGGTACACAGACACCTCCGACTTATATCAAGCCGATTACGGGAGGAACCATGACATCCACTTTTAAGTGGCGTTGGGGACGTATGCATAAAGGAATTGACTGGGCAGTGCCGAAGGGAACTGCAGTCCGTGCCTCCTGCGGAGGTACCGTTGTCAGTGCCGGCTGGTCTGGAGGATACGGTAACTGTATCACCATCCGTCATCCGGATGGTAAGATGACCCGTTATGGCCATCTGAGCAAGATTCTGGTATCCGCAGGCCAGAAAGTCGAGCAGAACCAGAAGATCGCATTGAGTGGAAACACTGGTCGAAGCACCGGACCTCATGTACATTTTGAGATCCTTGTGAATGGAACTCAGGTGAATCCACTGAAATATTTGCAGTAACACTTTGGAGCATGTATATGACTTCAAGTGTTATTCATTAGAGGCTGTCCGCTCAAATGAGCGGGCAGCCTTTTCTTTTTGGACATATCTGTCATAGATTGGGCAGCAGAAGACATTATGGCCATGAAAATGCCCAAAAACAGGCGAGTTGTGAAAGAAATCTGTCGGAGATTGGGCAGCTCAGGCGCGGAGAAGATGTTGGCTGTCCAAAATCTTCTTCGCGTGAAGTTATTTAAGAGGGAATTGGGCAGCATAAGACATTATGGCCATGAAAATGCCCAAAAGCAGGCGAGTTGTGAAAGAAATCTGTCGGAGATTGGGCAGCTGAAGCGCGGAGAAGATGTTGGCTGCCCAGAATCCTCCACGCGAGAAGCTATTTAAGAGGGAATTGGGCAGCAGAAGACATTATGGATATGAAAATGCCCAAAAACAGGCGAGCTGTGAAAGATGTCTGTCATAGATTGGGCAGCTCAGGCGCGGAGAAGATGTCGGCTGCCCAAAATCTTCCACGCGTGAAGCTATTTAAGAGGGAATTGGACAGCAGAAGACATTATGGCCATGAAAATGCCCAAAAACAGGCGAACTGTGAAAGATGTCTGTCGGGAATTGGGCAGCTCAAGCGCGGAGAAGAAGTTGGCTGTCCAAAATCTTCCACGCGAGAAGCTATTTAAGAGAGAATTGGGCAGCAGAAGACATTATGGTTATGAAAATGCTCAAAAACAGGCGAGCTGTGAAAGATGTCTGTCGGGAATTGGACAGTCACCGCGGAATCAGACCACAAATTATCCAAAGCTTGAAGAAATGCGATATATATGAGAAGATAATTTCAGAACAGGCAAGAAAAGGAACCATTGGAATATCAGAAGGGGCGAAAGCTTGTAGAAGATAAAATGTACGGAGGAACAGTATTATGACAGAATGGGAAAAGGCACAAAAAGGGTATTTGTATGATGCAAATTATGACAAGGAGATCGTTGAATCGAGAACACGCTGTGCGGATCTATGCTATGAATTCAATAATCTGAGACCATCGGATATCGAAAAGCAGCAGGAACTCTTGAAGAAGATACTTGGAAAGATGGAAGGAATGCCGGTGATTACGGCACCATTTTACTGTGATTATGGCATAAATACTTCTGTAGGAAGGAATTTCTATACTAATCATAATGTAACGATCCTGGACTGCACGAAAGTGACGTTTGGAGATAATGTTTTTATTGCACCAAACTGTGTGTTTTCTACTGCGGGTCATGCCATCGACAGTGAACAGAGAGGTCGTGGACTGGAGATTGCACTGCCGATCACAGTGGGAGACAATGTGTGGATCGGAGCTAATGTGTCAGTGCTGCCAGGTGTGACTATTGGAAGTAATACGATCATCGGTGCAGGAAGTGTGGTAAATAAAGATATTCCGGGGGGCGTTATCGCTGTTGGAAATCCTTGCAAAGTCATGCGGAAGATCACAGAGGAGGATAAGAAGAAATATCCCATATTTGAAGGATAAATTTCCTATATTCTACTCTCGGGAGGTGTTCCTTTTAGCCTTAAACGGATATACTTGCCTTAGTTAAGGGAGGTAATTCTATGGATCTTATAAAAATTGGGAAATATATTGCGGAAAAAAGAAAAGCGTTGGGACTGACTCAGAAGCAGCTTGCGGAACAGCTGGGGATGAGTGATAAGTCTGTCTCCAAATGGGAGAGGGGAATCTGCCTGCCGGATGTATCTGTCTATATGGAATTGTGTGGGATACTGGGGATCAGCATGAATGAATTTCTTGCAGGAGAAGATATCAGCGAAGAAAATATTGTAAAAATAACAGAGGACAATCTGATTCAGGTGGCGAAGGACAGTAAGGCGAAACAGAAAAATCTGAAGGTGATTATTGCTGTGATGGTTCTGATCACAGTCCTTACGGTGTCTGTTCTTGGAAGCATGATATTCCGGCGCTTAAGTCAGCCGCGAAATTATATGATGCCAGTTGACCGGAACAGCACAGAGATGAAGACAGCTGAGATTTTATCAGGTGTGGACGGAGCTTATCTGTTCCGGTACTCGACAAAAGATACATGCAGGAAACTGACCATATATGCGTCAGAATATCAGTTCGGAAAACTGATATCAAAAGAAGCAATTTTCGGGATTACGTATGATGAGATGGAGACTTCACCGGAAGGAATCATAGCACTCATACCGGATTTTGACAATTTTGAGATCAGGATGGTTCTGACGGATTCTGATTCAAAATGTACAGCCTATGTGCCGATTCTGGAGGATGTGTTGGAACGGGAATACTATGGACGTTCAGCAACACAGATTAAAGAGATGACACCAGTTCAGTATGATACAGAACAAGGCGTGGCAGCATTTATCTATGGAAAAGATGGTATCAGGGGATTCGCCATAGATGATGTTACAAATGAGTCATATGTCTCAGATAATGATTATGTGTATTATTTCTCAGTAGAGTTCAGCAAGTTTTAATATTTTTCTCATTGACAAATCTTGTTTCTCCATCTATACTCTAGTCGAATAGTTTGATAATCAAAATAAATTTGTGAGGAACGACATGAATACAAGAATAACAGGAACAGGATACAGTCTGCCTGCTTTTCGGGCGGACAATGATTATCTTGCAACACTGGTAGAGACCAGTGACGAATGGATCACGGAGAGAACTGGAATCCGTGCCCGTCATCTGGCAGGAGAAGAAACGACCGTATCCATGGCAGCGGCTGCTGCAGAGAAAGCATTGAAACGGGCAGGTGCAGAGCCTTCAGAAGTAGAACTTCTGATCGTGGCAACTATCAGCGGCGATACAGTGACACCAAGTACGGCATGCCGGGTACAGGCACTGATCGGAGCAGACAAGGCAGTGGCATTTGACATCAATGCGGCCTGCTCAGGATTCTTATATGCTCTTCATATGGCAGATGCATGTGTAAAAAGCGGCATGTATAAGAATGCATTACTGATCGGAGCGGAGACCTTGTCCAAACTGGTTGACTGGAATGATCGTGGAACTTGCATCTTATTTGGAGATGGGGCAGGCGCGGCATTCGTGGAAGCTACGGAAGAAGCCGGAATTCTGGCACATGAGGTTGGCAGTGATGGATCCAGATGGGAAGTACTTTCCTGTGAGGGAAGACCTAACGGCAATCCAGTCTGCAAGGCAGAAGGTCAGGAAGGCTTTTTGCAGATGAACGGTCAGGAAGTATTTAAGTTTGCGGTACGGAAAGTTCCGCAGTGCATTGACGCAGCACTCGAAAAAGCAGCACTGAAGCCGGAGGAAGTGGATCTGTATCTGCTGCATCAGGCGAACTGCCGTATTATTCAGTCGGTGGCGAAGCGACTGGGACAGCCGGAAGAAAAATTTCCGATGAACCTGAATGAGTGCGGAAATACATCCGCCGCCAGTCTGCCAATCCTGATGGCACAGCTTGATGAGCAGGGAAAACTGAACAGAGGCGATACACTGGTACTGTCTGGTTTTGGAGCAGGTCTTACCTGGGGCGCTTGTGTGTTGAGATGGTAGTGCGTACAGTTCACCCGCGCCATTCGCAAAATCGCGCTTGCAGCGCTTTCCGCTGCTACGCTGCTACTTTTGCTCATAAGCAGGCGCTCTCTTCGTGTGTTTCCGCGAACAGATTTTCATGCGAGCATGAAATCTGTCCGTCAGAACACACGAGTGAACTGTAATATAAATACTTTGATAATCAAAAAATATGCTTGACAAATGTAGATGCGGAACATATACTTTGAATATCAAACTAAATGAGGCGATCCTCAGGAATGCCTTTAAGATGATTAAAATGAAAATGAAAGATTAAGGAGAATACGAACATGTTAGAGAAGATGAAAGAAATGGTAGCAGATCAGTTAAATGTAGATGCAGCAGAGATTACTGCAGAGACTTCCTTCAAAGATGATCTGGGAGCTGATTCCCTGGATCTGTTCGAGCTGGTAATGGCTCTTGAGGAAGAGTACAATGTAGAGATCCCGTCTGAGGATCTTGAGAAACTGACAACTGTAGGTGCAGTTATGGATTATCTGAAATCCAAAGGTGTAGAAGAGTAAGAACAGGCGGAGCGAAACAGATATGAAGACGAGAGTAACAGAACTTCTGGGAATTGAAAAACCGATTATCCAGGGTGGTATGGCCTGGGTTGCTGAATCTCACCTGGCAGCTGCAGTATCCAACGCAGGCGGGTTCGGTCTCATCGGAGCAGCCAATGCACCGGCAGATGTGGTCAGAAATTACATCCACGAGGCAAGAGAACTGACGGACAAGCCTTTTGGTGTAAATATCATGCTGATGAGTCCGTTTGCAGAAGATATCGCACAGCTTGTGACAGAGGAGAAGGTCGCAGCGGTTACGACCGGAGCAGGAAACCCGGAGAAATATATGGCGCAGTGGAAAGCTGCAGGTATCAAGGTGATTCCGGTAATTGCATCTGTAGCTCTCGCAAAACGGATGGAGCGTGTGGGCGCAGACGCAGTTGTTGCAGAGGGAACTGAATCCGGTGGACACATCGGTCAGGCAACAACCATGACGTTGGTTCCGCAGGTGGTTGATGCAGTACAGATTCCGGTGATTGCAGCCGGAGGTATTGGGGATGGCCGTGGAATGGCGGCTGCATTCATGTTGGGTGCAGAGGCCGTTCAGATGGGTACACGTTTTTGTGTAGCTGATGAGTGTGTGATCCATGACAAGTACAAGGATCGTATCCTGAAAGCAAAGGATATCGATTCTGAGGTAACTGGAAGAAGTCATGGACATCCAGTTCGGGGATTAAGAAATAAGATGACCCGCGAGTATCTGAAACTGGAAGCAGAGGGAGCATCTTTTGAGCAGCTGGAAAACCTGACTCTTGGAGGTCTTCGCAAGGCAGTTGTGGAAGGTGATACAGATAATGGTTCTGTACTTGCCGGACAGATTGCCGGAATGATCACAAAGAGACAGAGCTGTCAGGAGATCGTGGATGAAGTGATGGATCAGGCAGAAAGACTGCTGAAAATAAAATAAGAGCTGTCAGATCATAAACAGGATTCAGACAGCTGCCGAGACAAGGGCCGCTGTGCACCAGAGTATGCGCTGCGGCCTTTCTCAAAGAATAATAGTTTGAAATTCAAAATATAGGATGGTAGGATATGAGTAAAATTGCTTTTTTATTTCCGGGACAGGGTGCTCAGTATGTTGGCATGGGAAAAGATTTTTATGAGGCATTTCCGGTATGCCGTGAAGTGTTTGAGGAAGCTTCCAAGGCATCCGGCCTTGACATCCCGGCACTTTGCTTTGAAGAAAATGATAAACTGAACCAGACAGAGTATACCCAGATCTGTATGCTGGCTGTGGAGGCTGCGATCCTGAAAGCAGTGGAGACACAGGGGATTCAGTCTGATGTGAATGCAGGTTTAAGCCTTGGGGAGTATGGTGCTGTGATCGCCTCCGGTGTGATGAGTCTGGAAGATGCATTTCGGGTAGTCAGACAGAGAGGTATCTATATGCAGGAAGCAGTTCCTACAGGTGGAGCTATGACAGCGGTTCTTGGTCTTGATGCCAAGATCATTGAGAAAGTCTGCGAGGAAGTAGAAGGAATCGTGTCCGTTGCCAATTACAACTGCCCGGGTCAGATCGTGATCACCGGAGAAGAGAAGGCAGTAGATGCTGCGGCAGAAAAGTTGAAAGAAGCAGGTGCAAAGCGTACTGTCAAACTGAATGTGAGCGGTCCCTTCCATTCAAAGATGCTTGCCGGAGCAGGTGAGAAACTGGCAGAAGAATTAAAAAATGTGGAGCTTCATGAGGTAAAGGTTCCTTATCTTACCAATGTAACTGCTGACTATGTGACATCCACAGAGAACATCAAAGAACTGCTTGCCAGACAGGTATCCTCCAGTGTCTGCTGGCAGCAGTCTGTGGAGAAAATGATTGCAGACGGAGTGGATACATTTATCGAGATGGGACCTGGTAAGACACTTTCTGGATTTATGAGAAAGATCAGCCGCAATGTAACCATGTACAATATTGAAAATATGGCTGACTTTGAAAAAGTTGTGGCCGCAGTGAAGGGAGAATAAGGATGCTGGAAGGAAAGGTTGCACTGATCACCGGTGCGGCAAAAGGAATCGGTCGCGCCATCGCACTGTCAATGGCAGCAGAGAAAGCGACTGTTGTGATCAACTATAATGGCTCGAAAGAACGGGCTGAGCAGGTTCTGGAAGAGGTAAAAGCACTGGGAGCAGACGGCTGCGTGTATCAGTGTAATGTAGCAGACACTGCAGATACGGATGCCATGATCAAAGAGATCATCAAGACTTATGGACATCTGGATATTCTGGTAAATAACGCCGGAATCACCAGAGACAATCTGATCATGAAGATGTCGGAAGAAGATTTTGATGCAGTCATCAACGCAAACCTGAAAGGCTGCTTTAATACCATCAAGGCAGTGAGCCGTCAGATGCTCAGACAGCGTTCCGGCCGGATCATCAATATTACTTCTGTATCCGGTATCCTTGGAAATGCAGGACAGGCCAATTATTCTGCATCCAAAGCAGGAATCATCGGTCTTACCAGAACTATGGCCCGTGAGCTTGCCAGCCGTGGAATCACGGTCAATGGAATTGCCCCGGGTTTTGTAGATACCGATATGACAAAGGTACTGCCGGAGCAGGTGCGTGAGGCAGCGACTGCACAGATCCCGCTGGGTCGTTTCGGCCAGCCGGAGGATATTGCAAACATGGCAGTTTATCTGGCATCAGAAAAAGCGTCCTATATTACAGGACAGATCATTAGCGTAGACGGAGGCATGGCAATCGGATGAGAAGAGTAGTAGTTACCGGTATGGGTGCGATCACCCCCTTAGGATTAAATGTAAAAGAGTATTTTGATAATATTAAAGCTGGAAATCATGGATTTGGAATCATTTCCAAGTTTGATGCTGCAGAATACAAAGCACACGTGGCTGCAGAAGTAAAAGGATTTGTAGCAAAGGAGTTTATGGATTTCAAGGCAGCCAAGAGAATGGAAACATTTTCCCAGTATGCCGTAGCCGCAGCAAAAGAGGCTATGGATCAGAGCGGTCTTGATATGAGCAAAGAAGATCCTTATCGTGTGGGCTGTTCTATCGGTTCAGGTATCGGAAGTCTTCAGGTAGTGGAAAAAGAGTACACCAAACTGGTGGAAAAAGGACCTAATCGTGTGAATCCGCTGATGGTTCCTATGATGATCTCTAATATGGCAGCAGGAAATGTGTCCATCGCTTATGGTCTGAAAGGTAAGAGTCTCAATGTGGTGACTGCATGTGCGACCGGAACCCATTCGATCGGAGAAGCTTACAGAAGCATTCAGGTGGGAGATGCTGATGTGATGCTGGCAGGCGGAACCGAGAGTTGTATCTGTCCGATCGGTGTAGCTGGCTTTGCAGCATTGACAGCTCTGTCCGGAAGTGAAGACCCGGAGCGTTGTTCCATTCCGTTCGATAAAGACCGTGACGGATTTGTCATGGGTGAAGGTGCAGGCGTGGTTGTTCTGGAAACACTTGAGCATGCTCAGGCGAGAGGCGCCAAGATCCTGGCCGAAGTGGTTGGTTATGGTGCTACCAGCGATGCTTATCACATCACTTCCCCGGCGGAAGATGGTATGGGTGCGGCCAATGCCATGAAGTGGGCAGTTCAGGAATCAGGTGCAGCTATGGAAGACATTATGTACATCAATGCACACGGAACCAGTACCCATCACAATGATCTGTTCGAGACACGTGCTATCAAACTGGCATTTGGTGAGCATGCAAAGGATATGAAGATCAACTCCACAAAGTCTATGATCGGTCATCTGCTTGGAGCAGCAGGAGCAGTGGAATTTATTACCTGTGTGAAAGAGATGGAGGAGAGCTTCGTCCATGTGACCAGAGGTCTGGAAAACCCGGATGAAGAACTGGATCTGGATTATGTACAGGGTCATGGTGTAGAGATGGAGCTTGAGTATGCGCTGTCCAACTCTCTTGGCTTCGGCGGACACAATGCAAGTATTCTGATCAAGAAGTACGCAGAGTAGACGGCAGGTAGTGACGGACAGAATGCGATCTGGAAAGGAAGTATAGATACGTATGGTAATGGATATTAAAGAAATCATGGAGACGATCCCTCATCGTCAGCCGTTTCTGCTGATCGACCGGATCGAGGAACTGGAGCCGGGAAAACGTGCTGTAGGTAAAAAATGTGTCTCCTACAATGAGCCATTTTTTAATGGACATTTTCCGCAGGAACCGGTAATGCCGGGTGTTCTGATCCTGGAAGCACTGGCACAGACTGGTGCAGTGGCCATCTTAAGCCAGCCGGAAAACAAAGGAAAGACCGTCTACTTTGGCGGCATCGATAAAGCAAAATTCAAACGGAAAGTAGTTCCGGGCGATGTACTGACTCTGGAACTTGAGATCATCAAGCAGAAAGGCCCCATCGGTATGGGAACTGCGAAAGCAACCGTAGATGGAAAAGTGGCTGTGACTGCTGAGATGACATTTGCAGTGGGATAAGAGATAGGAATATAAGAATGCTGAAGGAGTGAGCTCCTTCAGCATTTTTTCTTTATACAATCTTAATACGACAGGAAAGATACTAACACAATCTTTGAATTGTAATCGTTATAATGAGGAGATATTACAGATACAGGAGATAACACTCATTATGACAGAAGGTATATATAGAAAAAAACACCTGACATCATCTCAGGTGATTATTCTGGGATTTGCAGGAGTGATTCTGCTGGGGGCGTTTCTGCTGATGCTTCCGGTCGCATCTGCAGAAGGAGTGGCAACATCCTTTCATGAGGCATTGTTTACATCAACATCAGCAGTATGTGTTACAGGACTCGTTGTACAGGATACGGGCAGTTATTGGTCATTTTTTGGACAGACAGTCATTCTTGCGCTGATTCAGATTGGTGGTCTTGGTGTTGTGACAGTTGCAGCTGCCGTTGTCATTTTATCGGGAAGAAAAATCTCCCTTATGCAGCGAAGCACTATGCAGGATGCGATTTCAGCTCCCAAAGTGGGAGGGATTGTCAGGCTCACCAGATTCATTTTACTGGGAACATTGTTGTCTGAGGCGACAGGTGCGCTGCTTTTACTACCGGATTTTTGTAAAACATTTGGTTTCAAAGGAATCTGGATGGCTATATTTCATTCAATATCTGCATTTTGCAATGCGGGATTTGATATATTGGGAACCAAAGATCACACATTTATATCTCTGACAGGGTATATGGGAGACCCATTGATCAATATAGTAATTATGCTGTTGATCATAGTGGGAGGAATCGGTTTCGTGACCTGGGATGATATTTATATAAACAAATGGAAGCTGAAGCGTTATCGGATGCAAAGTAAAGTCATTCTTACTACGACTGTCTGGCTGATCCTTCTTCCTGCAATCTTTTTTTTCTTTCAAGATTTCAGCGAATTACCGATGGGGAAACGACTTCTGATGTCTGTCTTTCAGTCAGTTACTCCGAGAACAGCCGGATTTAATACGGCAGATCTGGCTGCTATGACAGAGCCTTCGAAAGCAATTATGATATTACTGATGCTGATCGGAGGGTCTCCGGGATCAACAGCAGGAGGAATGAAGACGACAACATTTGCAGTATTAGTATTGAATGCATTTGCTACATTCCGTAATAAAGAAGATGCTGGAGTTTACGGTCGCAGAATTGAGTGCCAGACAATAAAAAATGCGTCAACGGTAGCTATGATGTATATTTTGCTATTCCTCTGTGGGGGAATTGCCATCAGTATCTGTGAAAACCAGCCTCTTTTAAATTGCCTCTTTGAAGCGGCGTCTGCGGTTGGCACAGTTGGACTGACACTTGGGATCACACCGGATCTGCATATAATATCCCAAAGTATATTAATCCTGCTCATGTACCTTGGCAGGGTAGGAGGTCTTACATTAATTTATGCAATGTTTTCGGACAAAAACAGAAAAAATGCGAAATTGCCGACAGAAAAGATAACAGTGGGCTAGAAAGATGAGGAATGAGATTATGAAAAATATTTTGTTGATTGGACTTGGACGTTTTGGGAGACATATGGCAGAACAACTGAACCAGATGGGACATGAAATCATGGCAGTGGATCTGAATGAAGAACGGGTAGAAAAGGTCTTGCCATTTGTCACAAATGCGCAGATTGGTGACTGCACAGATGCAGATTATCTGAGATCATTGGGAATCAGAAATTATGATATCTGTTTTGTAGCAATTGGTGGAAGCTTCCAGAATTCACTTGAAACGACCTCTTTATTAAAAGAACTTGGTGCGAAGCTGGTAGTTGCAAGAGCAGAACGCGATGTTCAGGAAAAATTCCTTCTGAGAAATGGAGCCGACAGCGTGATCTATCCAGAAAAGCAGGTGGCAAAATGGGCATCTATCCGATATGCCGACGATTATATCCTGGATTATATGGAGGTAGACGCATCACATGCCATCTTTGAAGTGGAAGTCCCGGAGCAATGGGTGGGAAAAACGATCGGCGAGCTTGATATCAGGAAGAAGTATAACATTAATATATTTGCTATGAAAAGCAATGGGAAAATAAGCATCAATATATCCGCAGACACGATGTTCACGGAGCATATCACGTTGTTGGTTCTTGGTGAATATAAAGCGATCCGTAAGTATTTTCATATTTGAAGAGACTTTTATAACATGTTATAATTTGTTCAATATCCGGAAAAGGCGGAAGAGAACATGAATGTAAATACAGAGAATGAACATATTCTGGTATGTTTGTCATCCTCTCCATCAAATAAGAATATTATCTTTACCGCTTCCAAAATGGCAAATGCATTGCAGGCACAATTTACTGCTTTATATGTGCAGACAGGAGCAAGGATCCAGTCAGAAGATAAAGAAAGGCTGGATGAGAATATTCGTTTTGCAGAGGAACTAGGAGCAGAGATTGTAATGACACATGGGGAAAATGTTCCATTGCAGATATCAGAGTATGCACAGCTGTCCAATGTTACTGAAATTGTGATCGGCCAGAGCAGTATGAAGAGAAATTATTTTTTCAGCAGAAAAACATTGACTGAAAAGCTGATCGATATTGTCCCTGATATCGATATTCATATTATACCTGATACGGTGAAAGCAGAAAATTACAGAAAAGGACATTTGCCCCTGCATGTGGAGAAGCCATCGATAAAAGAGTGTTTTCTGACGGTTCTTATCTTTGTCATCTGTACATTCATAGGACTTGTGTTTCAGAAATTTCATTTTTCAGAAGCCAATGTTGTGACCATTTATATTCTTGGGGTATTGCTTACCTCAATTTTGACAGATGGATATCTATGCAGTGTTGCGGGTTCTGTCATGAGTGTCTTTCTTTTTTGCTTTTTTCTCACCGAGCCAAGGATGTCATTTCAGACCTATGCAGTGGGATATCCGGTGACATTTGTGATCATGCTGATATCATCTGTGCTGACAGGGACACTGGCTGCAAAATTGAAAATGCATGCCAGACTATCAGCACAGCTGGCATTTCGCACGCAGATTCTGTTTGACACGGATCGTCTGCTGCAAAAGGCGAGGAGCCAGAAGGAGATACTTGAGATTACATGTACACAGCTGGCACGTCTGTTTGACCGCAGCATTGTAGCGTATGCTGCAGTAAATGGGAGACTGGCAGAAGGACATCTGTTTTCCGAAAAAGAAAAAGCGGAAGACCAGTCCTATCTGACATTGGATGAGCAGCAGATTGCCAGATGGGTATATACGAACAAAAAGCGAGCAGGAGCAACAACGCATTATTATAAAAATTCGAAATGCCTGTATCTGGCGATTCGTATTGGAGACCAAGTATATGGAGTTATTGGTGTTCCTGCTCAGAAAAATGTATTGGATTCGTTTGAATACAGTATTTTGCTGTCTGTGCTTAACGGATGCGCTCTTGCCATGGATAATGCCAGAAACGCAGAAGAAAAAGAAAAAAATGCAGTGATCGCAAAAAATGAACAGCTTCGGGCTGATCTGCTGCGTGCCATATCACATGATCTGCGAACACCGTTGTGCTCAATATCAGGGAATGCGGATATGCTGCTCAGTAATGGAAAATATCTGGATGAAGGAACAAGACGGCAGATCTATACGGATATTTATGATGACGCAGAGTGGCTCACAGGTGTAGTTGAGAATCTGTTGTCTATTACAAGACTGAATGACGGGAGATTAAAGTTTAAGTTTACGGATCAGCTTATGGACGAAGTGATTGCGGAAGCTTTGCGTCATATCAGCCGAAAGCATGATGATTACAAGATCATCACAGAATGTGAAGACCTGCTTCTTGCGAGAATGGATGTAAGACTTATTATTCAGGTTCTTGTTAATCTGGTGGACAATGCAATAAAATATACCCCTTCTGGTTCGACAATTACAATAAGAGCTCTGAAGAAAAATGAAAAAGCGTGGATCAGTGTGGAAGATAATGGACCTGGAATTTCAGATGAGATAAAACCGCATATCTTCGAAATGTTTTTTACAGGAGGGAACAATATTGCGGATAGTCAACGAAGTCTTGGATTGGGACTTGCATTGTGTCAGTCCATTGTGGAAGCACACGGGGGAAAAATGGAATTAGAAGACAATGATCCACATGGCTGTATCTTCTCGTTTGCATTACCATTAAGTGAGGTGATATTGAATGAATAAAGCTCTTATTCTTGTAGTAGAAGATGACCGCCCGATCAGAAATCTGATCGTAACTACGTTGAAAACTCATGACTATAAATATTTAACCGCAGAAAACGGCGCATCAGCGATTATGGAAGCGTCTTCTCACAATCCGGATATTGTGTTGCTTGACCTTGGACTTCCAGATATGGAGGGGGTTGAAGTAATAAAAAAGATTCGGACATGGTCGAATCTTCCTATTATTGTAGTCAGCGCCAGAAGTGAAGATACAGACAAAATAGAGGCATTGGATGCCGGGGCGGATGATTATATTACCAAGCCATTTTCTGTAGAAGAGTTGCTTGCGCGGATACGAGTAGCACAACGCAGGTTGTCTGTCAACCAGGGGATCGATGGAAAGGAAAGCGCAGTTTTTACCAATGGAGAATTGAAAATTGACTATACAGCAGGCTGTGTTTTCTTAAGAGGAGAAGAACTTCATCTGACCCCTATTGAGTATAAACTTTTGTGCCTTTTATCACGTAATATGGGAAAGGTGTTGACTCACACTTACATTACGCAACAAGTGTGGGGAAGAAGCTCAGAAAATGATGTTGCATCTCTTCGTGTGTTCATGGCAACACTCAGGAAGAAGCTGGAAGCGGATAAAAAGGAAGTTCAATATATACAGACGCATATTGGTATCGGTTATCGGATGCTGAAAATAGAATAAATATATGAAAAATACCGGAGGGGCAAGCCCTCCGGTATTTTGTATGGAATGATGCTATAGGGAAAAGTAATGTAAATTACTTTGGGATATTCTCATTAACCTTCAATGGTAATGTATTTCTTCTGTTCTACAGCCGGTTTTGCTTCTTTCTTCGGCACGAACAGTTTCAGGATACCATGCTTGAACTCGCCCTTGATATCCTCTTCGGTAATATCATCGCCAACATAGAAGCTTCTCTGGCAGGAACCGGTGTAACGCTCACGACGGATATATTTACCGGTCTCTTTGTCCTTGTCATCTTCATCAAGACCTTTAGCTGCACTGACGGTCAGATAACCATTGTTCAGTTCAACCTTAACTTCGTCTTTCTTGAATCCCGGCAGATCCATCTCCAGATCATAGCCATCTTTTTTCTCCTTGATATCCGTCTTCATCAGATTTGCTGCACGATGTCCATACAGTTTCTTTTCAGCCTGACGCTCTGCTCTGTCATCATAGAACGGAAAATCAAAAAAGTTATCAAATAAGTTATCATTAAAAATACTCGGCATCAACATAAGTCATTCCTCCTTGTGGAATTAAAATTATTTACTATAATTTATTTAGGGTGGCGGTGCCTTTCGACACCGCTACGGGTCAGCTGTTCTGGTGTGCCATCAGGCACAGATTACATGTCAGCCTTCAATGCTGACATATTTCTTTTCTTCAACGGCAGGTTTCGCAGTCTCTTTCGGAATGGTAAGCTTCAAAGTACCATCTTCGAATTTGGCTTTAATGTCATCCTGTTTTACACTGTCGCCTACGTAGAAGGTTCTGGTGCAGGAGCCACTGTAACGTTCCTTACGGATGTACTTGCCATCTTTGTCTTTCTCATCCTTGTTGGAATTGGACACTGCATTGATGGTAAGGTAACCATCTTTCAACTCAGCCTGAATGTCTTCTTTCTTCACTCCTGGCAGGTTCATGGTCATCTCATAACCATCCTTGGTATCCTTCACATCTGTGGTCATCAGACCAGAGGTGTTATAATCCAAACTCTTAAACGGATCCTCAAAGAAATCATTAAAATAAGTATTTGTAAAAATGCTAGGCATCAACATAAGTCATATCTCCTTTCGGGTTCGGGATCTAAGTTCTTTCTTGTATCCCTCTTCATTTGTTCTATCCGTACTATAACACTTATTATTAGCACTGTCAATAGGCGAGTGCTAATTTTTTGTGAACTTTCTGTGAAATCTTAAAAAGTCAGAAAACATGAAAACTGAAAATTGAAAATGTAAAACAGGAATTTTTGACGAAAAACAGAAATGTTTAAGCAACCTGAACTTCACGTAAAATCCTTGCAAAATCAGTAATATTTTATTGACATTTTTATCATTTTCCGCTAGGATTTGTGATAGTGATACTGGCATAGGAACGAAAAGGCAGAGACGTCAAGAAACGAAAAGTCATCTTGATATCTCTGCTTTTATTGTGTGCAAATATCACTGTAAATAACAAATGAAAGGATTTGGGTGCCACATGATGTCAGTTGAAAACATTATTGAACTGAAAGGGATCAAGAAGCGCTTTGAGGATAATTTTGAAGCGGTAAAGGACTTTAATCTCCAGGTGAAAAAGGGAGAGTTTGTGACATTTCTGGGTCCTTCCGGATGCGGAAAGACCACAACATTGCGAATGATCGCCGGATTTGATATTCCGACAGAGGGACAGATACTTTTGAATGGAAAAGAGATCAGTCAGCTGCCGCCTAATAAGCGGCCGATCAATACGGTATTTCAGCGATACGCGTTATTTCCACATCTGAATATATTTGACAATATTGCGTTTGGACTGAAGCTGAAAACTAAGACCGTTACTTATCAGAATGCAGCGGGGGAGACTCTGACCCGTCAGGAGAAGCTGACCAAGGAAGAGATCCGTGAGAAGGTAAGTCATGCACTCCAGATCGTTGACCTGGAAGGCTTTGAGAAGAGGAGCATTGCAACTCTGTCCGGCGGTCAGCAGCAGCGTATTGCCATTGCCCGTGCCATTGTTAATGAGCCGGAGATCCTTCTGCTTGACGAGCCGCTGGGAGCTTTGGATCTGAAGATGAGAAAAGAGATGCAGCTGGAATTGAAGGCTATGCATAAGGAACTGGGAATCACCTTTATCTATGTAACACATGATCAGGAAGAGGCTCTGACCATGTCAGACAAGGTGGTCGTTATGTCTGACGGAAAGATCCAGCAGATTGGTACACCGGAAGAGATCTACAACGAGCCCAATACTGTATTCGTGGCAGACTTTATCGGCGAGAGCAATATTTATACCGGCCATATGAGCGGTATCAGAAAAGTTAATTTCTGTGGTGCCGAGTTTGAGTGTCTGGATGATCTGCCGACAGGGGCTAAGGTTGATGTGATCGTCCGGCCGGAGGACGTGATCATGACGGAACCGGAAAAAGGAACAATCACCGGCGTGGTGCAGTCTGTGATCTTTAAGGGAATGCATTATGAGATCATTGTAGAATCCGGAGATAATGAAGTGGTGATCCAGGGAACCAGAGGAGCAAAAGTTGGAGAAACCATCGGGATGTGTCTGGAGCCGGATGGTATCCATGTAATCCTGGCAGATACGAACCAGAATATTTATGAAGGCGAACTGACGAAGAATTACATGGTGGAATTTGCAGGCGGCGAGTATGACTGCGATGTGACCAGACTGTATCCGGGATCTACCATCAATGCGGAGGGTGTCCTGGTGGATGCATCCGGAGATGAGATCCAGACAGCTGGCGTGAAGGTAAAAGTGAAAGTTCCGGTTGAATCTATCACAATGAGTGATGATACAGAGAATGGAGAGGGCATCTGCGGAAATATTATTTCTCTTATTTATAAAGGTGACCATTATCATTACATTGTCAGAACGAAGGATGAGTTTGATTTCCATCTTCATGATGAATATCTGTGGAATGAAAATGACTATGTCAGACTGCTGATTCCGAAAGACAGCATTGAACTTTCTCTGGCAGATGAAAACTGAAAGGAGTGTGACTGATGCGTTTTTCAAGAAAACAGCTTGGTATCCCCTATGCAGTGTTCCTGATATGTTTTGTCATCGCACCGCTTCTGGTGGTACTTTATTATGCATTTACCAATGGGCAGGGACAGTTTACAGTTCAGAATTTTGTAAGCTTTTTCACCAGTGAAAATACCATTGGTACACTGGCATACAGTCTTGTGACGGCGGTGACTGTGACTGCCTGCTGTACACTGGTAGCCTATCCGGTAGCTTACATCCTGGCACGCAGCGATATTAAGAAAAAGAATGTACTGCTGGTACTTTTTATCGCACCCATGTGGATCAATTTTACCCTTCGTGTGGTCGCATTAAAAGAAGTGCTGACCATGGTGGAAGGAAACCTGGCATATCATCCGTTTTTGAATACGGTGCTTGGTATGACCTATGATTTCCTGCCGTTTATGATCCTTCCGCTGTACACCACATTAGAGAAGCTGGATAAAAGCTATCTGGAGGCGGCTGCGGATCTGGGAGCCAGTCCGGTGATTACATTTATAAAGGTAACATTACCTCTTAGTATGCCGGGACTGATCAGTGGTGTCACCATGGTATTCCTGCCGTCCATGACCAACTATGTCATTCTGGATATGCTGTATAACAGCACCTATATTATGGGAAGTCTGATTGGAAGCTACTTCCATGCATACGATTGGAACAGCGGTTCTATGATCTCCATTGTGCTTCTGGCCATCATTTTCCTGGTGACGTGGGCAACCAATGGATTCAGTGAAGAAGAGACGACACGGGGGGCATTCTTATGATGAAAAAAATAGTACGTTCCTCCTGGCTGGCACTGGTGCTGTTATTTATGTATCTGCCGGTTGTGATCCTGGCAGTATACAGCTTTACCGATACAGCAACCATCGGAACCAGTGGGCATTTTTCGCTGCAGAATTATAAAACATTGTTTACGACCGGCGAACTGCTGAGCATGATCGGCGGAACGTTTGCGCTGGCATTTGGCTCTGCGCTGATCGCAACGATCCTGGGAACTATCGGAGCCATCGGAGCATTTTACAGTAAAAAAGGCCCTCGCGGATTTATGGATTTTGCCAATCAGATCCCGGTTGTCAATGCGGAAGTAGTGACCGGATTCTCTATCTGTGTATTACTGATCGTAGTACTGGGACTGAGCAAGGATTCCTTCTTTCCGCTGATCGTGGGTCATGTGGTACTGGAAGCACCCTTTGTATATCTGTCTGTGCTTCCGAAGCTGAAGCAGATGGATAACAGCATCTATGAGGCGGCTCTGGATCTGGGCGCAAGTGCCGGCCTGGCCCTTCGCAAAGTAGTGATCCCGCAGCTGATCCCGGGGATCGTGTCCGGATTTATGTTGTCCGTGACCCTGTCACTGGATGATTATTTTATTACGACTTATACCAAGCCATCTACCTTCGATACGATCAGTACTTATGTGGTAAATGCCACCAAGGGTGCTCACACAGAGATCAAGACTGCACTGTGGGCATTGTCGACACTGATCTTTGTAGTGATCGTAGCAGGCGTGCTTGCATGGAATCTTCTGGCTGACAGAAAGGCAGGTGCGGAAAATGAGAGATAGACGTTATAAGAATCTGACGGTCCGTGCGTTCGCAGCGGGGACTGGGCTTTCCGTAATCGTTGGAACGTTTGCAGCTCCGCTGACCACAATGGCAGCTGCAAAAGATATGGAAAAACCTGTTGTTCTCCGGGTATGCAACTGGGAGGAATACATTGATGAAGGCGGCTGGGAGGATGATGAACTGATTGATCTTCCAAGCGAAGATATCTTCGGAGAAAATTCACTGGTATCCGATTTTGAAGAGTGGTATTACGAGACTTATGGAGTTCCTGTGAAAGTAGAGTATTCTACCTTCGGAACCAATGAAGAGCTGTACAGCCAGTTAAATCTTGGAAATGAGTATGATCTGGTGTGCCCGTCGGACTACATGATCATGAAGCTTATGAAAGAAAATAAGCTGGAGCCCTTATCCGATGAGTTTTTTGATGACTCCAATGAAAATAATTACTATGTAAAGGGTGTGTCTCCTTATATTGACGGTGTGTTTCATGAAAATGAGATCGATGGAGAGCCGTGGTCTGATTATGCGGCTGGTTATATGTGGGGAATCACCGGTATGGTGTACAACCCGGAGGAGGTGACGGAAGAGGAGGCTTCTACCTGGAGCATTCTGGAAAATGAGAAATTCTACCGTCAGGTAACCATCAAGGATAATGTGCGAGATGCTTACTTCCCAACGCTGGCAATTCTCAATAAAAATCTGCTGAACAGTACCGGACTCAGAAACAGAAGTGATTATCACGAACAGTTGTCCGCGATTATGAATGACACCCGTAAGGAGACCATTGATGAGTCAGAACAGAAGCTGAAAGAAATTCGTCAGAATGTGTATTCCTTCGAGACTGACAGTGGAAAAGCAGATATGATCACTGGAAAAGTGGTTGCCAATCTGCAGTGGTCCGGAGATGGTGTGTACACCATGGATCAGGCTGAGGAGGATGATTATTATCTGGACTGGGCCGTACCGGAAGAGTGCACGAACCTGTGGTTTGACGGATGGGTGATGTTAAAGAGCGGCATCGGTGAAGATGCGGCCAAGAAGCAGGCAGCAGAAGCATTTATCAATTTCCTGTCTCGTCCGGACAGCGCAGTCAGAAATATGTATTACATCGGCTATACATCGGCTATTGCAGGCGGAGACAGTCCGCTGGTCTTTGAATATGCGGACTGGACTTATGGTGCAGAGGATGATGAGGAAGATACCATTAAATATCCGCTGGGTTATTTCTTTGTTGGGGATAACGAGAATGAAGATTATGTAATCACCGCTCCAGCGGAGCAGGCTCATCGCCAGCTGTCTGCTCAGTATCCGTCCCAGGAAGAGATCGACCGAAGTGCGGTTATGCTGTATTTTGATGATGAAGGAAATGCCAACATCAATCAGATGTGGATTAATATCCGCTGCTTTAACATCAGCATGCTTTCCTCTATGCAGTGGCTGCTCATTGGAATTGTTGTGGCTGTTGTGGTGATTTTATTCTTACTGTGGAGATTTCAGGATGATCTGTTCCGAAAGAGCCATCCTCCGAAGGGATATGTAAAGGAGCATTAAGAGATGATAGATCCAAAACAGGGATTTTGTCCGGAATGTGGAAGTAAACTAATAGAAAAACCACTGGAAGGAGAAGGAATCATTCCCTTCTGTCCGACCTGCAATGATTACCGTTTCCCAAAATTCAATGTGGCAGTTAGCATGATCGTGATTAATGAGCAGACTGATGAGATCCTGCTGATCCAGCAGTATGGAAAACCATTTTACATTCTGGTCGCTGGTTATCTGAATCGTGGAGAGCAGGAAGAACAGGCAGTGAACCGGGAAATTAAAGAAGAGACCGGCATGACCGCGTACAGGATCCATTTCAACCGGACCAGGTTCTATGAGCCGTCCAATACGCTCATGTGCAATTTTACTGCGTATGTAAAGGATGCCAGTGAACTGAATCCAAATAGTGAAATTGATTCCTATCATTGGTTTTCCAGAGAGGAGGCCAGAAAAAATATCCGGCCCAACAGTCTGGCAGCTGAGTTTTTACTCGCATTTCTTGATGAGGATAAATAAACATTGAAACAAGGGGCTATCGGGAAATAGATAGTTCTAAGCAGGGGCAGGTGTGATCCATGCGGATCTCACCTGCCCCTGAAATTTATCCATTAAAAAGAAAAAAGATGGCTGACGAAAGGGCAGAAGCCCCAGAGGGATGCTTTTTATGACTTTAAAGGGAAAAAACTGACGGGCGAAATCCTGGATGAATTGAACTACCAGTTTATGCGCCGCCTGCAAAAGGAAGGACTCATTACACTGAAAGAACTCTACATCGATGGGACAAAGATTGAAGCGAACGCAAACAGATACACGTTTGTCTGGCGGGGAAGCATAAACTATCATCTTGCCGGTCTGCTGGACACCATAGATGCTCTTTACGCAAAGTACAACGCATTCCTGTATGAAAATGGATATGGACCGGAATAAGACCTTGGAGAAGCCCGGATGTTCGTGATCGAGGGGATGAAAAAGGTCAGGAAAGTGATTGAAGAAAACAGGAGGCGGAAGCTGACAAAGCATAAGAAAATCGCGAACAATACCATCATTGAGATCGAAAAATATGAAGGAAAAAAGGAGGAGACAGTCCGGTAAAAATCCAGGGTCTTGAAAAAGCCTGAATTTCTAAGGGACTGTCTCCTTCTTACCTATCAGGGGCATAAATCGTTATTTTCCGATAGCCCCTTTGCCACATGTTCTTTCCGATCCAGATAAAAAATAATCTGACAGGTAATGATCAGATAGAAGCGAAGCTCTGAATCCAAATTCTTCAAATGGATGCCGTAGGTAGCTTCCAGCCTTTCCAGCCGATAGATCAGTGTATTGCGATGGATATTCAGTTCCTTTGCAGCAGTAGCAATGCTTTCGCCACAGTTCATAAAGGCATAAATTGTCTGAATTATACGGATCCCGTTTGCTTTGTCCTGTGTATACAGATTCAGGATACCAGGATGACAAAAAGACCGTATATCTCCCAAAGAATACAATGACTCTATAATCACATTTTTATAATCATCCAGGAAATAATAAATGCCGCTTTCATCTTTACCCTGAAGTGCAAGAACCCCCTGTGTATAAGCATAGCGGATATCTGTCAGGTTGTTCACGATTGTACTGCAGCCAGCGATCATGCCCTGCCCGGCCAAATAAGAAGTCAGATTGGTGGAATAGGACGGGATCAGCTTTCGCATAGGATTGCGAATCACCAAAACCACTGTATGGTTGACATAAGTACCTAAGCTGTCTGGAAAAAGGAGTCCTAATCGGAACAGTACCGGCTCCCGTTCATCTCGGTTAAATTCCCGTTCATCTGGAAAACGAATACACAGCAGCTGATAACGATCCTCCTGTTTCCAGTGCAGCTGCCTCAGATACTGGTCATGAAGCACCGGATCCACAGTCTTTCCCTGAAGGATTGCGTCAATATAGTAGGTGCGCTCCGATGAAAAATGAGGTATTTTTCCACCGACGGCAAAAGACATGCTGAGAATATCGGCGATGATTTTGGCAAGCTGAACCTCGGATCGTGTAAAAGGCTTATTGATATCCGTCATGCCGAGTCCGGCAAACAAAATTCCATCGTACAGAAGAGGAGCGGAAATGTGGTTTTCATTGTTAGGAAATGGGGACTGAAAGGTCAACAGCTGCCCCTGCTCATGCTTTTCCCTGATTTCTTTACGGAATTTCGCAGGATATGCCTCGTATCGGGAGAAACCATTTTTCAGAACAGATTGCCATATACTTCCTTCTATGGAACCATGAAATTCTCCAGCATACATCAACGTCCGTGAACTGGTGTCGATGATGGCAACTGGGTTATCCAGCATTTTCACAGCCAGATTCAGTACTTCCTGCGGATGATGTCCGTCCAACGCAGTAGATAGAACTTCATTATACCAGTTGTTGTAGCGGATAAACACTTGCTGTACCTCAACGAGAAGATATAAAGCATCGGTCTCATCCTTTACATAAAGGCCGCAGGCTGCATCCGGACCCGGTTCTCCGGTGGTGATGTAGATCAAGTTTGCATCCGGCTCTCTGAAACGGTCAATCTGTACTCCAGAAAAACGAGTGTCCTCATCTACAGGAGCAATTCCAGTATAAGAAATGCTGTATGTTTCATCAATGATCATGTCATAACTCAGCAGCATGTCCAAACCTCCTTTTGGCAGTTCTGGTATAATTCATCCTTGTCTGAGACTACCTGATATATTTGGTTAAAAATGTAGAAAATATATCGAAATAATCGGTGTAAATAACCATTTTAAACAAAGATTGAAAGCTTATAATGAATTATACAAGTAAACCGAGCAAAAAACAAGGCTGTAAAGAAAGGAGAGCAACTATGGAAAACAAAAGATGGGAAGGTCCACGCAGGGGGTTCCTTCCGGTATATTCTGACTCAACACACTGGTTCGACTGCGCAAGCTTTTTATGCTATTGGGAGGGTGATCCGTTCTACGAGACGGATAAATCCTGGTTTGAAAGTACCTACATCCATTCTGGAATCAGCGGATATGAACAGACTATTTCCGGACCGGATGCAGCAAAACTTCTGAGCGAGTTGGTCATGAACGATGTATATAAGTGGAGGAGCGGAACTTGTAAACATCTTGTATTTCTCAATGAGGAAGGGCTGATTGATGATCATGTGCTCTATATGAAGGATTCCGATGATCAGTATCGTACAACTGCTGGAGTATTCTTTTATCCGCAAGTAAATGCAGCCAGCGGGAAATATGATGTGAATATCACCCAGAAAAAAACTTTCGTATTTCAGTTCAGCGGACCAAGATCATTGACGGTCATTGAAAAGGTCACACAGACAGACCTTCATGATCTGAAGTTCCTGGAATTTCGTCCGGTTCAGATTCCCGGCTTTGACGGGAGCTTCGAGGTGTGCCGGATTGGTATGAGCGGCACGCTGGCCTATGAAATCCGGGGCGAAGAAGCCTGGGGAGCGGATGTCTATAATGCATGCCTGGTTGCGGGCGCAGAATATGGAATCAAACGGCTTGGCTGGAGAGATTATACGGTCAATCATACCTTTGGCGGATTCCCGCAGCAGACAGTACATTGGGAAATGGCACTTTTTGAGGATCCGGAATTTATGAAGGTAGCCAGAACAGCGATGCATTGCACTGGCAGTGTTGATCCAGCGAATCGCCGTGCTCGTCATCGTACTCCAGTAGAAGTAAACTGGGAATGGATGGCCAAATTTAATCATGATTTCAAAGGACGGGCGGCTCTTGAAAAGGAAATGCAGAATCCGACCAGAAAGCTAGTGACTCTTGAGTTTAATCAGGAGGATATCATCGACGTTTATGCTTCTCAGTTTACGGATCATCCGTATAAATTTATGGATATGCCCTGTGCAGAACCTCAGCAGTGCGGCGGACATCAGGATGTTGTACTGAAAGATGGCGTTGAAATCGGCTGGTCAAGCGTTCCTACTTATTCCAGTCATTATCATGTGATGATTTCCCATTGCACTATGGATATTCATGGTGCTGAGATTGGTGACGAGGTCATTGTAAAGTGGGGTGATTTCGGCGGCGTTCAGAAGGATTTGCGCGCAATCGTACGGCCGTCCTCGTATGTTCGTTATAAGAATGATGTACAGGATAATCGCAATTATGATTTAAGCACTGTGCCGAACGGCAACAGATAGGGGGAATCTAGATGAGTACAGCCAAAAAATCAGTAGCAGGTGCCGGGCTAGTGCTGATGGCATTGTGCCTGAATAATGCGGCTCCCAATTATCTGCAGTATCAGATATCACCGATTGCCATGCAGGTTATGGAAACCTATAAAATAAGCATGGAGCAATATTCCTCCCTGTTTACATCACCGATGATCCCAGCAATCCTGTTTTCGTTGATTGTAGGTCTGCTTTTCGATAAGCTTGGTCCGGTGAAGGTAATGCGGTTCGGTGTACTGATTGCAGCAATCGGCGGCTTTGTACGACTCTACACAGGCGGAGGGTATACGGCGTTATTTGTTGGGACTCTGATGACAGGTTTTTCGGCGGCCTTTATTAACGCCGGACAGGCAAAAATCGTTGCCGGATTCTATCCGCTGGAGCAGATACAGAGTAAGATTGGATTAATCAATGCGTCCAGTACGGCAGCCATGATTATCACAATGGCAACGACAGCTTATTTCAGTTCCGTAAGCACAGCATTTCTGGTTGCTGCCGTATTTATGGCAGCGGCAGCAATCAGCTGGTTCCTTTTCGGAAAAAATCCCGAGACAAATGAGGCGCATGCGGAACCTGTTCAAAAATCCTTTGGAGAGCTGATGAAAGCCTCTGCCAGTTCCCGCCAGGTCTGGTTAATGGCATTTTCACTCTTTTGCGTGCTTGCAGGTCAGGTGGTCATGTCCTCATGGGCACCCACAGCCCTACAGTCTGTAGGCATGGCTGCTACAACCGCAGGATATATGGGCTCGCTGTATACAGTAGGTAACTTTATTAGTTGTTTCCTGGGGCCGATATTGGCAGGGAAACTCCGCAGTATCCGGAAAGTCATTCTGATCTTCGGTATTGTTGCTGTGGTCGGTTTGATTTTCTCCTGGAAGATTTCCAATCCGATTCTCTGCGGAGTCATGATGATCCTGACCGGAATCGCGATTGGCGGAAATATACCGCTGGCAATGGGTGATATCATTAACTTCAAGGGCATTGGTCCGGAGTATGTGGGCACTGCCAGCGGTCTTGTTGCTACGATTCAGCTGATCGGAGCAGTTGTGCTTCCCTCGTATGTACTTATTCCCATCGCGAGTGGCAATTTTAATACTTTGTTTATACTGGCAGCTGCCTGCATGGCAATTTCCGCAGTCCTTGGGTACCTGGCGCATTCCAACTGATTGGACATACAATCATATAAAACATCAAAAAAGGAGGTTTTATAATGGCTTTTAATTACAACACTGAGCTGAAGGATGCGTCTTTACTCATCAATTTCGGAGGTACATTTCTGCAGGCATTTGAATTTGAAGGTGCTAAAAAGGATATTTCCGGATACCGTACTTCCGCATGGATCAACACCTGTCTGACGACATCTCCGGTGTATGATGTTATTGGTCCGGATGCAGTGAAATTTCTGAATTCCATCTGTGTCAATGATTTTACAAAGCTGACAACAAAAGGAATGCGCCACGCTATTCTCTGCAATGACAAGGGACAGATTCTGACGGACGGTGTCTGCATCAGGATTGCCGAAGACCGCTACCGTACTTATTGGCTTACACCGGTCATCAACTATTACATGTCTGTCACGGATCTAGATGTTCACGGTGAGGACATGACAGGCAGGGAATATTTTATCCAGGTAGATGGTGAAAAGTCACTGGAAATTCTGGAAAATGCTTTTAATCAGGATCTTCATGACATTCGCTTTGCCACTCATCGTCAGATTGATGTGGACGGGAAAAAGGTTGAAGTCATCCGTCTGAGTATGTCCGGAAATCTCGGCTATGAGGTACACGGAGATATTGAGGAATTTGATGAAATATATGGAAAAATCTGGGAGGCGGGACAAAAATTCGGTGCAACCAGGCTGGGACTTCACAATTACAGTTTCCACAATCACACGGAGTGCGGATTCCCGAATATCAATCTTCATTACCCTCTTCCGTGGCTGGAGTCCGGAGAGGACATGGCAAAATTCATGCAGCAGAATCCGACCATCTCATTTAACAATCTCTGCAGAGTTCTTCGGGGAAGTGTCGGTGATGATCTTGAGAGCCGTTTCGTTAATCCGTATGAGACCGGCTGTGACAGCGTGATTCGTTTTGATCACGAATTCCCGGGAAGAGATGCTCTTATGAAGATGAAGAATGATTCCAGCAGACGTACCGTTGTTACGCTGGAATGGAATGCTGAGGATGTGGGAGCAGTCTTTTCAACTATGTTCCGTCCCGGTGGGCAGCCGACAGATGATATATCTGGAACCAATGAGATGGAATTCGTGGAAAATGTGAAGAACAATTGTTTCATTTACAAGGCTGACCGGGTGCAGGCTGATGGAAAAGATATCGGTATCAGCAGTGGTCGTGTGGTGAGTTATTACTATAATGCGATGATTTCTCTTGGCTTTATCGAAAAGAAATATGCGGTTGAGGGAACGGATCTGACACTAATCTGGGGAACCCCGGGGAATCCTCAGATGCCAATCCGCGTGAAAGTTGCGCGTTATCCGTATAACAAGGAATTTGTTAGAAACCAAGATGTGGATGTGGAAAAGATTCCACGTCTGAAATAAGCGGTTCGGAAATGTTTTTATGGAAAAGGGGGCTATCGGGAAATAGATAGTTCTAAGCAGGGGCAGGTGTGATCCATGCGGATCTCACCTGCCCCTGAAATTCATCCATTAAAAAGAAAAAAGATGGCTGACAAAGCATAAGAAAATCGCGAACAATACCATCATTGAGATCGAAAAATATGAAGGAAAAAAGGAGGAGACAGTCCGGTAAAAATCCAGGGTCTTGAAAAAGCCTGAATTTCTAAGGGACTGTCTCCTTCTTACCTATCAGGGGCATAAATCGTTATTTCCCGATAGCCCCTTTTGGGCGGTTCGGGGGGATCAATTCAGCAGTTCTTCAGCAATTCTGATAAATTCTTCTTCCACTTCCCCATGTGGACGTTCGCTGAAATCCGGCGTGGATCTGAGTGGAACAGGAATCCTTTCTGCTTCTCCGGAAAACATTTCTTTTAACTCGGAATCCAGGATCTCGTCATCGATCTTCTTCCATTTTTTATGTTCTTCCGGTGTCAGTTCAAGCTGAAAATGCTGCCAGATCACAGACATGATCTGATCTTCGATCTCCAGATAATTGGTAAGATACGGCTTTACCGGGCGGATAATATCTGCAATATAAGCCTCGCTGGCATCATGCAAGAGACATGCAAGAATGAGCTTTCGTTCCCAGCCGCGGGCCTTTGCTTCGTTGGCGCAGTTAATGGAATGAAGAGCAACGGTATAGAAGCGGTCAATGTGTCCGCCACCCCGGCACAGAAGGCTTAATGCGTGGGCAATATCTACCAGATCCACATCTTCAGGCTTCATCTGAAGAGGATCAAATTTCTTCCCGGTATATGTATTCATAATGCTCATAGAAAATCAGCTCCTTTTGAAAAAAGATGATGCCGCAGGGCGATTGCTCTCGGCACCATTCATTATAACAGTATGCGATTCTGATGGCAATCATGCGGATCACCGCAGATAGTTTCGAATGCCCGGTTTCCAGAAGTACACAAAGTGCATGACACCGGTTACCAGCAGGGTACAGAACTCTGCCACTGGAATGGCGATCCACGCGCCTGTGATCCCTAAGAACTTCGGCAGGATCAGAAGCGACAGAACGATAAATCCTAAGGTCCTGCAAAAAGAGATCACGGCGGAGATGGTTCCGTTGGACAGAGCTGTAAAGAATCCGGAAGATGTAATGCTGATGCCGCTGAACAGGAAATTGATGGCGAACAGGCGGAAGCCTGCAGCAGCCAGTTCATAAGTTGCCGGATCATCAGTAAAGATTGTAACAATGGTCGGAGACAGAACAATGGCGATCACCGCCATGAACACCGAAGAGACAGCAACAAATAAGAAAGAGGTATGGTAAATGTTGCGAAGCTTCTGTTTGTCTCCGGCACCATACTGGAATCCGACGATCGGACTGATCCCGATGGTAAATCCAAGATAAAATGCATTGAACAGAAACTGTCCATAGAGTAAAATAGTGATGGCAGCAACACCATGTTCACCTACCAGCTGCATCATGATGATGTTGAACAGATAAGTAATGATCGCATTGGCCAGCTGAGAGACCATTTCCGACGAACCATTGTAGCAGGCAGATAATATTTCTTTCATATGAAAAGTAAACTTGCAAAAATGCAGCTCGTCTTTGGAACACAGGAAGAAAAAAAGTCCGAAAAGTGCCGGGATACACTGACCGATTCCGGTGGCAAGGGCAGCACCTGCGATCCCCATCTGACAGGGAACGATCAGTACATAATCAAAAACCACGTTGAAAATACCGGCACTGACCATAAGCCAAAGCCCAAGGCTGGGTTTTCCAGCCGTCACAAAGTAGGACTGAAATAATCCCTGCAGCATGGCAGCCGGTGCAAAGAGCATGGACACACCAAGATAGACCCGGCAGTCTGCCAGCAGAATTTCACTGGAACCAAGAAAACGGGAGATCAGTGTAAGGTTTGGCAGGGACAGCAGCATCAGAAGAAAGCTGAAGCCAAGACACAGGACAGTGAACTGGGTCAGAGCTTTCCTGGCATCTTCGTCTCTGCATTCGCCTAAATATTTGCTGATGATCGCATTGCCACCGGTACCGAGCATGGTGGAGATGGCAATTGCAACATTGATCACAGGAAATACAATGTTAAGAGAGGACAAAGCATTGCTCCCCACAAAACGGGAGATGAACATACCGTCCACAATGGTATACAGGGACATGAATACCATCATGATGATGGAAGGTGCCGCGAATTTTAACAGATCCCAAGGGGAAAAATTGCGGCTGATGGATGTACTCATATGATAAACTCCTTTATGAAAGTGAGAGGATGAATCAGGACCATATCCGCAAATTATACCATAGAGATAATGATAGTCAAGGAAAAAGCAGAAAAGGATAACAAAAATGGATTTAAAGATCAGGATTCGTCCTGCGAAGCCAGAAGATGCAGAGAAATTATTGGCAATCTATGCGCCTTATGTGGAGCAGACAGCCATCACATTTGAGTATGAAGTTCCGATCGTGGAGGAATTCCGTGAACGGATTCACAATACGTTGAAAAAGTATCCTTATTTGGTGGCAGAACAGACTGGAGAGCCAGTAGGCTATGCTTACGTGGGACCGTTCCATGACCGCCCGGCTTATGACTGGGCGGTGGAGACTTCCATCTATGTAGATCAGAATAAAAAACGCATGGGGATTGGTAAAAAACTTCATGAAGCACTGGAAGAAGAATTGAGGAATCGAGGCTTTTTGAATATGAATGCCTGCATTGCCTATCCGGCGCAGGAGGATGAATACCTGACACGGAACAGTGTGGAGTTCCATGCCCATCTGGGATACCGCATGGTGGGACGGTTCCACCAATGCGGCTATAAGTTTTACAGATGGTATGACATGGTCTGGATGGAGAAGCTGATCGGTGAGCATACAACAGATCAACAGCCGCCGAGATCTTAAGCAGGAGGAAAACAAACATGAAAAATATTAAAATCATATTTTTTGACATAGATGGAACATTGATTGACGTAGATACGAAAAAGGTCACACCGAAGATGCTGGAGACGTTAAGGCGGCTAAAGGATAAAGGAATCATTATCTGTATTGCCACAGGAAGAGCACCTATGGCAGTGCCGACTTTCGAAGGGGTTGATTTTGATGCAATCCTTACATACAATGGATCCTACTGCTTCAACCAGAAGGAGATTATCTACAGCAATCCGTTGGAGCAGGATGATGTGCAGAAAATGATTCAGAATGCGGCGGCGCTGGGGCGCCCGGTATCGGTTGCCACCAAAGATCAGTTGATTTCCAATGGAACCGATGAGGATCTGGATCAATATTATGCATTTGGCAAGCAGACGGTGATTATTTCGGATGACTTTGATCGTGTATCGCAGGGAACTGTTTATCAGCTGCTGATGAGCTGCAGAGAGTCGGATTTTTCAACGATCCTGGATGGTGTTCATGGAGCCAAGATCACTTCCTGGTGGGACAGGGCAGTTGATATTATTCCTGCCACCGGCGGGAAAGGAACGGGTATTGCAAAGGTGTTGAAGTATTATGGATTCGACCGATCTCAGGCACTGGCATTCGGGGATGGGAATAATGACGTTGAGATGTTCCAGGCAGTGAGCACTGGCGTCGCCATGGAAAATGCATCAGAAAAACTGAAAGCAATTGCCACAGACCATTGCGGACATGTGGCGGAAGATGGAATCTATTATTACTGTGTGGAACATGGGTTGATATAAGAGTTATAAAAGACTATTGCTTGGTGCGATAGTCTTTTATGTTTGATATTCACACATTATTTTAATACAATATAATATAATGTGTGAATGTCAGGCTGGGGGAAAAAGTGACGCAGAAAGAACGAATTGAACAATTACTGAAAGAATCCATAGATGGTACGATTACGGCAGAAGAAGTGACAAAAGCAGTATTGCGATACATGGAGGTCTTATTATGATTACAAAGAATCCTATGTATTTTCATTGTTATTTGATGATCGCGAAATTAGTATATTGACGGAAAAACTTGAAACAATTTTATCGCTTGAGTTAGTGAGCAAGGAAAAGATGATGCTGCTAAATCATAAAATAAGTGATTTAGCAGTATCACCTTTTTAAGTACAATTACAAAACATACTTTTTCAGAAGCTTTGATTTCAAAGTACTGCCTTTTAAGATTCCACTGAAAATAGGTCTAACGACCAGTGGGCAGGATTAGAGCAGTTGACAGTCGGATCCAAGTACCTTTTTGAGTTCAGGAATCCTGACAGCAGGTAAGGATTTCATTCAACGTTTCATCGGGAGTCTTACATTTCATAATGCGAGTGAGAAAATCAGGGTTTCGGATCGCATGCATGAAATGGAGGATGGTGGAGGTGTAGGCAGGTTTATCCGGTACAGTAAAACTGAAGACTACAGATACAGGATCGTTGTCAGCATGACCAAAAATAACAGGTTTTTTTAGACGCACCATGGAAAAACCAGCTTTTAGATGACCGTCTGATGGAGTAGCATGAGCCAAGGCAATTCCTTTTGTGATGACAATGTATGGTCCGTACTGGTTAATCAGATTTAGCATGCTATTCAGATAATTAACCGTAATACATCGTTTCCAGAGAAGCAACTCACCGGCTGCGATAATTGCTTCTTTCCAAGTGCCAGCACTGCTGTCAAGAAGGATGGAATCCTCATCAATCAGTGAAGATAAAGGTACAGAATCAGCGCTGTCTTTGACTTCTAAGAAAGTCTGTTCTGGAAAAGCGGTATTCATATGAGTCTCCTGCAGAAGGGTAATGGCATTCTGTAAATCTGTCAGATCCTCCTTAGTGGGGATTGCGTTTACGACCAGCGTGCGCACAGCATGAAACGTAGTTGAAATAGTAGTGACAACCAGATCGGCATGATGGGCTGCTACCGTTTCTTCTAGATTCTGCATCTGACATATGGCAGCAATCCGTACATGAAAATGTTTTCGAATCAATGCTGCCAGAAGATTTCCGGTGGCCATACCGGAATTGCAGGCGACTACAAGAACCGGAATATAGGAATCGGTTTTCTGACGTTCCAAGGCTGCAAGGATATGCATCAGAATATAGGCGATTTCATCGTTGTTCAACGCAATATTCAGAGAATTTTCCAGAATAAAAATATGTTCTTTTAAGATATCGAAGTCCTTTCTATAGTTTTGCTGCATATCTGTCAGAAGAGGATTGCTGATATGCTCTGACTGTTTTAAACGCCGATAACAAGCGGTAATGTGGGCGCAGAGATACTGTGTCAGCATGGAATCCGAAGTGAGAGTAGTTTTATAGTGTACTTCCAGACATTGCAACAGGTGGATAACCACCATATTAATATATGTTTCATTGATCTCACCGGAAATATCCAGATTAGAGATGTGAAGCTGCTGAAGTCTGTAGGCCAGATAGCAGGTCTCCTGGATGTCTGGTGTGATATGATTTTTGAACTGTTGAAGCAGCGTGCCAGCCAGCATTTTTTGCTGGACAGGCTCTTCTATCTCGTTAGGGATAAATACGGGATAGTTTTCAATCCGGTCAAGAAGAACACAGAGGATAAACTGCAAGCGATAAAATTTACTGTCGCTGAGCTGCAGGTTCAGTTCATCTGTCATATGCCGAATGGCGGTACGTACTTTGTTTTCGTAGCGATTCATATGAAAAAGTTCTGAAAACAGGTTGACGAAAGGATTGAAAGATTGTTCTTTCAGATGCCAGTCATCCATGACATGCAAGGCTTCTGCAGTTCGGAAAATCAGTTCACGACGTTCGTATTCAGTACCGGTTAGGGAAACTCCATAATGAGTGTTTTCCTCAAAGACCAAGTCAGTTTCCTCAATAAGACCGCGAACGGAATGTAAGGCATTGATTATGGTGGTGCGGCTCATGGACAGGATATCTTCCAGGTTTTTGATTGTGATAGGTTCGTTTGCTGCACAGAGATAGACAAGGATTACCCAAGGACGTTCTTCAGAGTTCAGGTGATATTCATAGAAATCCATATGGGAAATAATAGTTGCAATCGTCTTGCATTGCCTGTTATTTCTGGAGAATACAAAACCTTTCCCGTCATAGGAAAGAAAATGTTCAATATGATAATCCTGAAGAAATTTTTCGATTTTTTTCCAGTAATTATAAACAGTCCGATCGCTTACAGACAGAAAAGAGATAAGATCTTCAGCCGGGATAAAGGATTTATTCAGCTGAATGATCTGCTTTAACATAGTATTTGTAAGTGAATCCATAATTTTGCCTCCTTGTATATTAATAAGATAATAAAGGAATACATGAAATGCAAGTACAAATCATTTCACGAAACCGAAAGATTTTTGACTTTTTATTGGATATTCATGTGCTTATAATAGGCATAAGCTGAAACGCGGAAAATAACAGAAGAAAGGAGAGAATGATTATGAAAGAGCTGAGAGTTCTGGTTGCCTGTGGAGGAGGTATTGCCACATCAACATTTGCAGCGACAGAGATTGCGAAAATTGCGAAGGAGCATAAGATTCCGGTAAGCATTTCAAAATCTCCATTGCAGGATGTGGAGGCCATTGCTAAAGATTTTGACATCTGTTTTACAACAACAAAGTTTTCGAAAGAAGTTGGAACAGAAATTGTCGGAGTCAATGGGCTGATTACAGGTATTGGGGAAGATGAAACAATTGACCTGATTGTAGAAAAACTAAAAGCACTAAGTGTAGAGTAAGGGGGAGAAAAATGAGTATTATCAATGCAATTGTCCAGTTTGTTATGGATTTGGGTGGCGGTGTGTTTTTGCCGTTTACAATCTTAATTCTTGGAATTATCTTCAAACAGAAACCGTTTGATGCTTTAAGAAATGGTCTTCGTGTAGGCGCTGGATTCCTTGGTATCAATGTTATTTTGAACATGCTGATTTCCGGTCTGCAGCCGGCGATTGATTATTATGCGCAGTATGGAGACGGAGCTGGATTCACAATCGTAGATATTGGATGGGAAGGACTTGCGGCTGTTGCGTGGTCCACATCCTTTGCGCTTCTGATTGTGCCGCTTGGAATGATTCTGAACTATGTCCTGATTAAGGTACGGTTCACCAAGACCATGGATATTGATGTGTGGAACTATTTCCATATGGTACTGGGCGCGTCTATGCTGTACTATGTATTGACCATTGCGGGAATGGCAAAGGTACCGGCTTACATCATTGCGACCGTATTCGGACTTCTTACCGTTGTGGTTGTACTGGTATTTGCAGATAAAATTGCGGCAAAATGGCAGGAGGTTTATAATCTTCCGGGTACTACCTGCTGTAACCATGATATGATTTATCTTCTGGCTATTGACTGGGTGGTATGCAAGGTTCTGGATAAGATTCCCGGTATCAATAAGATTCATCTGAATGTAAACTGGTTTTCTGAGAAGTTCGGTTCCTTTGGTGAGTCCTCTATTATGGCATTTACGGTAGGTCTGATTCTGTCTGTACTGACCAAGCAGAGCGTTTCCGGAACACTGACACTTTCCGTAACTCTGGCAGCAGCTATTATTCTGATGCCGAAGGTAGTAGGACTTCTGATGGAAGGACTTCTGCCGCTGTCCAAGGATGCCAGAAAGTACTTCAAGAAGAAGCTGGGCGACGATTACGAGATTTACATCGGTATGGATGAGGCACTCTGCCTGGGCGATGAGATGGGTATCCAGCTGGTAGGTATTATGATTCCGATTGCCATCCTGATTGCATTCCTGCCAGGTGTACATATGTTCCCGCTGTCAACTCTGGGCTCTATGGTCTATATCACCTGTGCCTGCGCAATGTATGCGAACGGCGATATGTTCAAAGCTCTGATAGCTTCCATTGCGGTTGTTGTATACAAAACCTATATCAATACCTGGATGGCTCCGATTGTAACGGAACTTGCGTTTGGAGCCGGATTTATTTCCTCAACTGCTACGATGGTTTCTGGAAGTAATGCAGCCGAGTTTAACTGCGTGCTGGTAGGAATACTTGGAAAGTTCCTGAAAGTTTGGTAATAACGTAAAAAAAGGAGAAGGTCAGATGAAAATTTATCAGATGAGCGAAAAGAAAAAGCGCACATATAAGGCGGTGGGTATTTTCTATGTGCTGGTGTTTGCCGCGGTTCTGGTGGTAAAACCCTGGCATTACGCGAATCCGCTGTATGATATCCTGATATATGTTTTTGTGGCGGGACTTGCTGTGTGTAATCTTTTTCGTTCCCGTTTTTGCAGACTGATTGTCACAGGGCAGGAGATAGAATTTCATGATGGCCTTCTCAATGAAAAACACATTTTGTTTCAAAAACTGGAACGGGTGGAATGGAGCCCGGAGACAGCGATTAAGTTTTATTATAAAGGAGTGAAACGATGTGTGGCTCAGATACCGAATATCTTTTCAGAAGAAGATAAAGCGGAGCTTCTGCAGCAGATAAAAAGAAAAAAGATCAGAATGATCCAGACGACAAAGGTGAAAGAAGAAAGTTTGGAACAGAAAGGGATCACAGCAAATGAGTGAGTTATTTGTAATAGAGGGAGAGGCTGAAAACTGGCAGGAGGCCCTGCGTTTAACAGCAGACAGACTGCAGCAGGAAGGCTGTGTAAAGGATGATTTTTATGAGTGCTGTAAAAAGCGTGAAGAAGAATACCCGACAGGACTGACAGAAAACTGTCCGGTGGCAATTCCGCATACGACAAAGGATCATGTAATAAAGCAGGCTATCTGCGCGCTGCGTTTGCGGCATCCGGTCATGTTTCAGCGTATGGATGATCCGGATGAGCAGGTAGAAGTAAAATACGTATTAAATTTGGCCTTACTGGATGACAGTGAGCATGTTGAAATTATAGCAAGAGTGATTCGCTATCTGAAAGATGACAGTGCGCTGAAAGAAATGGATGCGGCATCTAAGGAGGATTTGGAAAAACTTTTAAAAAATAAATTTTTGACAGCTAAAGGAGAAGATTAACTATGTGGATGAAAGATGTTTTTGGAACAGATAAACCGATCATTGGTGTGTTACATATGCATGCACTCCCGACAGATCCGAAGTTTGATGCTGCTACAGGTGTCCAGGGAGTCCTGGAAGCAGCCCGCGCGGATCTGAAGGCATATCAGGAGGGCGGAATTGACGGAATTCTGTTCTGCAATGAGTTCAGCATTCCCTATACATCAGATGTAAAGCCGGTAACAATTGCATGCATGGCTCGTATTATTGGGGAATTGAAGTCAGAAATCAAAGTACCAATGGGTGTCTGCGTAGCTTCTGATGCTATGAAGGGCTTTGATCTTGCCGCAGCAGTGGAGGCAGATTTTATCCGTGAAATTTTGCATGGAGCACATGCAGGAGTTTATGGAATCAGCAATCTGGATCCGGGGGCGATTGAGCGTCATCGCGCGGAGCTTGGCCTGATGAACTGCAAAACAATGACAGCAGTTATTCCGGAGGGAACCAGACAGCTGGCAGAGCGTCCGCTTAAAGAGGTTGCCAAGACACTGGCCTTTAACCTGAATCCGGATACCATGCTGGTATATAGTACTACGCCGGGCTCTTCTATTGATGTAGAGCAGGTAAGTACCATCAAAGAGGTGACGGACACACCGGTATTTGCTTCCAACGGCGTAAAGGCAGAGACTGTAGAAGAGATTCTCTCTGTGGCAGACGGAGCAATTGTGGCAACCAGCGTAAAATACGATGGAAAGTTCTTTAACGCGGTAGATCCGGAGCGTGTAAAGGCACTGATGGAGCGCGCAAAGGCAGCGAGAGGTGATAAATAGTGCTGATTAGTCCTTCGATTGCATCCTCGGACTTGTTACATCTGGAAGAAGAAACGGTTTTTGCGGCCCACCATTTCGGGCAGATTCATATTGATATTGAAGACGGCACCATTGTTCCCAATATTACAATGGGAATGAAGGTATGCCAGGAAGTCTGCGAAAGATGGAAGGACGCGTATCGGTCGCTTCATCTGAGCGTGCTGGAGCCGTTAAAGTATCTGGAACGGGTGAAAAAATGTAAGGCAGATATTGTCTTTCTGGCCTTAAATCATCTGGAACATCCCTGTGAGGTGCTGGAAGCGTATCTGGCGGAGGGCATTCCGACAGGTATCTCCATTTCCAATCTGGATCTGGATCGGGATCCGGAAACGTTGAAAAAGTTGCTAAAGCTTTCCGGACAGGTAGTCGTGGTTACAAACCGGGTCGGAGACCCAGAGCGCAGATTTCAATATTCCATGGAAAAGACAGCGGAAGAAATCGCGGATACCTATGGGGTTCCGGTGTGGCTGGATGGAAATGTAACCTACGAAATATGGAAAGAACTGGAAGATAGAAATATTTACGCAGCAGTCATGGGCGGAGCGATTTACAGAGACAAGGAACTTGCATTGCGTCAATACAATGGAATAACACTCAATTAGATAAATGGTAAAAATGGAATGTGAGACGTCCGATAAAACGGTAAAGCTATTGCCTTGTCTGATGTTGGATGTGGGAGAACGTATGCTGGTTGCGGGCGCTGAGGTGAGCCGGATAGAGGATATGCTGCAGCGGCTTGGCCATGCATACGGAATTTTGCATACTAATGTATTTGTGATCACCTCTTCTATTTCTGTGACACTGGAGCTGGCCGATGGCCAGCTGGTAACTCATGCGCGGAGAATAAACAGACATACAGGAAATAATTTGGAATCGCGAGAGCGAATAGGAAGACTGATTAAACAAGTCTGCGAAGGAAATCTGTCAATGGAACAGCTCTGGTCAGAACTGGCAGAATTGGATAAGGTGAAAGAAAATCCTTTTGAATATCCGGGAAGTATGTTGGGTGCAGCTGGTTTTACTGTGTTTTTTGGTGGAAACATAAAAGATGCGATTGTTTCTGCTGCTTTTGGTATATTTATATGTTTCTTTCAGAAAAAGTTGTCTGTCTGGTGTTTGAATCAGGTTGTTTTTAACCTGACGATTTCCTTTTTAAGTGGAATCGGGATTTGCCTGATTACACAAGAAATTCCTGGTTTTGCGGCAGATAAAATCATGATAGGTGATATCATGTTATTGATTCCGGGATTGACAGTCACCAGTGCTATGCGAGATATGATTGTGGGAGATACAATTTCAGGTCTGCTAAGATTGATAGAAAGTATTTGGTGGGCTGGCGCCCTGGCTTGTGGGTTTATGGCTGCCATATGGTTGACTGGCATATGAAGATGGCACAGGAATTGACAGGAATTTTCTTTGGTGTTTTAGGTTTTTCTTTTGTATTTAGATTGCAAAAAAAATTAATTTTGGATATATGTGTGGGCAGTGAAATTGTCTGGATTATTTACAGATTGCTGTTATATGAGACTGGTTATATGTTTATTTCCTGCGTAGCAGCCTCTGTATTTATAGAAATATATGCAGAATTTATGTCAAAAAAACGAAAGAGCATGCCTGGCATTTATATAACACTTCTTGTATTTCCATTAATTCCAGGTGGAGGATTGTACTACACCATGAGTGCGATTGTACAGGAAAATATGCATGAAGCAATTGCGCAGGGAGTTCTGACATTGAAGTATGCACTTGGAATTGCTGTAGGGATCAGTCTTTCAGGAACATATAGAAAAATTTATAAAAAATGGATATGCAGATAAGCTAAAATATTTACAATATTAGCCCAATACTATATTTAATACCAACCCAAAAGAGGCTGTCGCAATCGCGACAGCCTCTTCAACTTCAGACCATATTTATTTTTCAGCCTCTTCAGCTTCCTCTGCATCGGTCTCCGGGATCGGAGCGTTATGCGGAACGGTTACAGTTACAACGACTGCTTCCGGATCGGTAACAAGTACCACATCTTTATCAGCAGCGATTGCAAGATCTTTAACCTTAACAACATCACCGGCTTTGAGTCCGCTTAAGTCAACTTCAACGGTTTCAACCAGAGCTTCCGGCAGTGCTTTATATGCGATCTCTTCCAGCTTCTGTTCAACTACACCGGACTGGACTTTCTCATGGTTTACAAGTACGACCTCTGCAACAGAGTGAACTTTTTCACCTTTGACCAGTGCCTGGAAATCCATCTCGATTGCCTGACCCTTCAGAGTATCAAAGTCGATCTCCTTGATCAGTACATCGTATTGCTGTCCTTCCAGATCCAGCATAATCTGACTGCCTTTCTTTTTCTTCTTCAGAAGACGATCAGCTTCGGCCTTTGTGATCTTAACAGGAATGGAACCTTCGATGTCATGTCCGAAGACATTACCGGTTACATATCCTTCTCTTCTCAGTCTTTTTGCTTTTGTTTCCATGCTTCTCTTTTCAGCTTTTAAAGTATCCATTTATCTATTCCTCCAAAAAACTGATCAGCTTAGCAGGCATATGAAAATGTGTCCGTTAAGTAGGTCTTTTATTTGTTACAACTGCATTATAACACTTAATACAGAAAATACTGCACAAAGATGAGAAAATTATACGGGCAAAATCTGAAAAAATTACAACAGGATAGATCTAGCCCTCAATCGGTTCAAAGTCGGCCACACCATGTTTGCAGAGCGGGCAGATGAAATCTTCCGGAAGTTCATCACCCTCGTAAATATATCCGCACACCTTGCATACGAATCCTTTCTTGCCTTCCGTTTCCGGCTTTGGTTTTACATTGTTCTGATAGTAGTTGTAGGTCATGGTCTCGACTTTGGAGATCACACGGGACTCGGTAATGCTGCAGATGAACATTCCGTGGGTGTCCATGTCAATGTACTGCTCTACTTTCAGAGACATGAAGGAGTTAATGTATTTTGGCAGGAAAGCAAGTCCGTTGTCAGAGTACAGCGGCTGGATGCCGGCACCGGCAAACTTATCAACGGTTCTTCCACTCTGGAATCCAAAGGTCTGGAAGATGTCAAACGGTGCTTCCGTGGACAGGCAGTTCAGGTTCATGATACCGGTCTGCTTGATCACATGGTGGGAGTAGTTTGCCTTGTTGATGGTCACTGCGATCCGGTTCGGAGTGTTGGTTACCTGAGATACGGTGTTTACGATCAGACCGTTGTCACGGCGTCCATCGTTAGAAGTTACCACATAAAGTCCGTAACCAATGTTGAACAGAGCGCTTAAGTCATTTTTGTTGGCAGTCTCACTGTGTTGAGCAATGTAATCCTGACAGAATTCTTCTACCAGTGCGTTCAGCTCTGCGCGGCTTTCATCGCTGAGAGCAGATTTGATATGAACGGTGGTATTTGCCCAGGCGATCTGTTTGCTGCCTTCAAACATATTTTTCATGACTTTTGCAGCCAGCGGAGCCCAGGATCCATTTTCAATCAAGGCAACTTTACGGTTCTGGAAATTGCGCTCAGTCAGGCGATGAATGTAATCGCGCATGAACGGATAAATGTCTGCGTTGTAGGTTGTGGTTGCCAGTACCAGCTTGTTGTAGCGGAAAGCATCTGCGATTGCCAGAGACATGTCGCATCTTGCCAGATCATGAACAACAACTTTCGGGCATCCTTTGGAACGGAACTGGTCAGCCAGTGCTTCCACGGCCTGCTTGGTGTGACCATATACAGAAGTGTAAGCAATCACGATTCCCTCAGATTCCGGCTGGTAGGAGGACCAGGTATTGTACAGGCTTAAGTAATGTCCAAGGTTTTCTGTTAGTACTGGTCCGTGCAGAGGACAGATGGTCTGAATATCCAGAGTTGCTGCTTTTTTCAGCAGATTCTGCACCTGTTTGCCGTATTTTCCAACAATACCGATGAAGTAACGACGGGATTCATCATCCCACGGCTCCTCTACGTCAAGCGCGCCGAATTTTCCAAATCCATCTGCAGAGAACAGTACTTTATCACAGGTATCATAAGTAACGATTACTTCCGGCCAGTGTACCATCGGAGCTTCCACAAACGCCAGAGTATGCTTGCCAAGAGTTAAAGAATCTCCTTCTTTTACAATGATCTGGCGATCCGGGTAATCGGTTCCGAAGAACTGTGCCATCATAGCAAATGCTTTTTTACTGGATACGATGGTAGTATCTCTATATACGTCCATGAAGTTGGCGATATTTGCTGCGTGGTCCGGCTCCATATGCTGGATGATCAGATAATCCGGATGACGGTCACCAAGTACGGATGTGATGTTGTCCAGCCACTCATGGGTAAAATGAGCATCGACGGTATCCATAACAGCGACCTTTTCATCAAGAATCACATAAGAATTATAGGACATGCCATTAGGTACAACATACTGTCCCTCAAACAGATCGACCTGATGGTCATTGACACCTACATATCTGATATCGTTTGTGATTTTCATAAGAATAGCTCCTTTCCGGTTGTGCGTTTTTATTTGTCTGTATTATACCACATAAAAAGAAATCAGATGTAGCATATGTTACAAAAATCAGATCAAATTATCAAAAGAGGATAATAAATCTAAAAATGCACTCATCGTATGGCTTATGTAACGTCCTTTTTTCCAGTAAAAATAAATATTACGCAAGCTGTCTTTTTCATCCAGTCGATAATAAACTACATTCGGATTTGGCGGAACCAGGGAGATCAGCAGATCACCTATAAAGGAAATTCCCATGCCTGAACAGGTGACATTGTATGAAGTCATTTGCTGGTCTAATTCAAACAGGACTCGCGGGTGAAAATGATGTTCCTGACATATGCGGGCAGCTCGCTTTCCTGTGTCATTTTCCTGCTTCATAAAAATAAATGTCTCATTGGAGAAAGCCTGCAAAGAAACTGCAGGGATATTCATCTTTAAAAAGGTTCTGTTCTTTATACTGGAAGTTGGAACCTGATACGCACGTAAGGATTCATTCACGGGAAGAGATTCAGGAACAGCCAGCAACAGATGCTCCTTCTGATAGATATAGCGGTCAAAAATAGAAGGATCAAGTTCACAATTGTCCAATAAAAAATCCATACGTCCACTTTGAAGATATTGAGCCAATGTTGCCGTGTTTTCTTCCAGTAAAAGGGGTTTGACCAAAGGATATTTTCTTGAAAATTCTCCGATCAGTGGTGGAAGCACCCAAGAGGAAAAGAAGCTGCTGCCACCTAAGATCAGCTGTCCGGTTTTCAGATTGCTCCAATCACTTACAAAATCATGAAATCCGTTTTCTACCTGCATAATGTGTTCCACGGCATCAATGTAATGCTGTCCACATTCCGTAAGCCCCAATGGTTTTGTGCTCCGGTCAAAGATTGGATAACCAATTTTTTTCTCGATCCGTTTTACATTGGCACTTAAAGATGGCTGGGAAATAAACAGGTTTGCGGCTGCCTTGGAAAAACTTCGTTCTTTATATACCTCGTAAACATATTCCATTCCTTGAAACATCTTTATCACGCTCCTAAAGTATAGTTTGAAAACTATATATTCTATATAAATATATGTATTTGATTATATAGTAGCACGTAGGTATACTGAATGCAATAAGGAAGGATTCTTCCAGTGCAGGAATAAATTTTTAAAATAAAGAGAGGAATTGGCAATGAAAGAAACAAAAGTCGAAGACTATAGGATTGAAAAGGATTCCATTGGAACAAGGGATATTCCAGGTGATGTTTATTATGGTGTGCAGTCCCTGCGTGCCGCAGAGAATTTTCATATTACCGGACTGAGAATGCATCCAGAGATCATTAACAGTCTGGCTTATATTAAGAAAGCTGCCGCTATCACCAACTGTGAAGTTGGAATGCTGGAAAAGAGAAAAGCTCAGGCGATTGTGCAGGCTTGCGATGAGATTCTGGCAGGTAAATTCCGGGAAGATTTCATCGTGGACCCGATCCAGGGTGGTGCTGGGACATCCCTTAATATGAATGCCAATGAAGTCATTGCCAACCGTGCCATTGAACTCCTGGGTGGAAACAAAGGTGATTACAGCATTATCAATCCAAATGATGATGTAAACTGCAGTCAATCGACAAACGATGTGATTCCTACGGCAGGCAAGATGACTTCGTTACGTCTTCTGAAAAATCTGAAACGTGAACTTTTACAGCTGCACGGTGCTTTGTGCAAAAAAGCAGAGGAATTTAACGATGTCATTAAAATGGGTCGTACGCAACTTCAGGATGCGGTTCCTATTCGTCTGGGACAGGAATTTCGTGCATATTCTGTTGCCATCATGCGGGATATTCACCGGATGGAAAAGGCCATGGGAGAAATGCGTACATTAAATCTGGGAGGAACTGCAGTGGGAACTGGTCTGAATGCAGATGAGGCTTACCTGCATCGGATTGTTCCAATTCTGTCTGAAGTGTCCGATATGGACCTGGCGCAGGCATATGACCTGATCGATGCTACGCAGAATCTGGATGTCTTTGTAGCGGTATCAGGTGCCGTGAAAGCATGTGCTGTGACACTTTCAAAAATTGCAAATGACCTGCGTCTAATGTCTTCTGGACCACGGGCTGGTCTGGCAGAGATTAATCTTCCTGCGAAACAAAACGGGTCGTCCATTATGCCTGGAAAAATAAATCCTGTTATTCCTGAAGTAGTTAATCAGGTCGCTTTTAATATCATAGGCAACGATGTGACGATTACTATGGCAGCAGAGGCAGGGCAGCTGGAACTGAATGCATTTGAACCTATCGTGTTTTATTGTATGTTTCAGTCGATTGATACATTGGCTTATGCGGTGCATACTTTTGTGGAAAACTGTGTTACAGGCATTACGGCAAATGAGACACGCTGCCGCTATCTGGTTGAAAACAGTGTGGGCATCATCACAGCCATCTGCCCGTATGTCGGCTATCAGAAAGCTGCCGATATTGCAAAGAAGGCCATAAAGACCGGTGCCTCCGTCCGGGATCTGATTCTGCAGGAAAACCTGTTGGATAAAGAGCAGATGGACAGCATTCTGGATCCATTTCATATGACGGAGCCCGGCACCATCAGAGGGACGATGGATGTCCTCAATAAAACTCTCTGATCCGGACGTAGTATTTGACATTTACTCCTCCATCCTTCATAATTAAACCAGCGGAAAATAGGAGTATGAAGTCGATGAACAGAGAAAAACTTTTAAAAAATATGACAGATCAGGTGAAAGAGGCACAGCTGAAGCTGGGATATGCAAAAGAGACCGTTCGTCTCTACTATCCGGTGGATTCCCTGAATACGATCCTTGGAAGTAATGCAAAGGATGATCAGGAGATGCTGACACTTCTGCGGAAGGCATTTGAAGAGAAGTCATCTCTTGGAGAACTTCATTTTCACAGCCATGGGGGCCGTGTGGAGATCAGCATTCCGCCGGAAGGTTCCCAGTGGGTGCATGAGCAAGTGGAGACACCTACATTTCTAAAAGACCTGATTCAGTTATTTCAGGAGCATCACGCATGCACATTGGAAGAGATCTGCCAGGTGTTTGAAAACCATGGCCATGAATACGTGTGCGAGAAGATGCCGGAGGGATCCGATTTTGATTACGCGATCCACTTCAAAGATCCGTCCATAGACGAATATTATTATTGTATCCATATGGAGATGGGACATACTATTTATCATCGTTTTACAGAGAGTGATTATCAAGCAATGCTTTGAAATAAAAAATTGCCTGTAAAGGACGCTAAAGTCAATGCTTTTTTGACATTGTGTTAGTTGCTTTTTCGGTGGCTATAAGCTATAATAGCTTAGATATGCAGGAATCGGCATGTTTTATGAAAACGAGAATAAGATAAGCTCTTTCGGAGCAATCTGTTAATAGAATGAGATAATGACTTTTGAATCGTTGTGAACGAGGTGTAAACGTGGAACAGTATGTTATAAAAGGCGGTATTCCCCTGGTTGGAGATGTGGAGATCGGAGGCGCAAAGAATGCGGCTCTGGCTATTCTTGCGGCTGCAAGTATGACAGATGAGACAGTATATATAGATAATCTTCCGGATGTGCGTGATATCAATGCATTATTGGAAGCACTGGATGGAATCGGTGCGCATGTCAAGCGTGTAAACCGTCATGCGGTGGAGATCAATGGATCTGGTGTGGAAAATTGTATTGTAGAAAATGAAAGCATGAAGAAGATCCGTGCATCCTATTATCTGCTGGGTGCACTGCTTGGAAAATATAAGCGTGCGGAAGTGCCGCTGCCGGGAGGCTGTAATATTGGAAGCCGTCCCATCGATCAGCATCTGAAAGGCTTTAAGGCCATGGGTGCAGTGACCAGAATTGAGCATGGATTTATCATTGCAGAGGCTGAAGAGCTTCACGGAGCACACATTTTTCTTGATATGGTCAGTGTAGGTGCAACCATCAATATTATGATGGCGGCAGCGATGGCAGATGGCAATACGATCATTGAAAATGCGGCAAAAGAGCCTCATGTGGTAGACGTGGCAAACTTCCTGAACAGTATGGGAGCAAGTATCAAGGGAGCGGGTACAGATGTGATCCGTATCCGTGGTGTAAAATCCCTTCACAAGACCGAATATTCGATTATTCCGGATCAGATTGAGGCAGGAACCTTTATGTTCGCTGCAGCAGTAACTGGAGGGGATATTGTCCTTCATAATGTGATCCCGAAGCATCTGGAAGCAACCAGTGCAAAGCTGGCAGAGCTTGGATGTGAAGTCACCGAGTATGATGATGCGGTTCGTGTAAGAGCAGTCGGCAAGCTGCAGGGAACTCACGTAAAGACCATGCCATATCCGGGATTCCCGACAGATATGCAGCCGCAGATTGCGGTAACACTGGCACTGGCTGAGGGAACCAGCATCGTGACAGAGAGTATTTTTGAAAATAGATTTCGTTATGTAGATGAGTTGGCACGTATGGGAGCTTCTATTAAGGTAGAAGGTAATGTGGCAGTGATCAGTGGTGTGGAGAAGTTCACGGGCGCAAGAGTCAGCGCACCGGATCTGCGTGCAGGTGCGGCACTGGTGATCGCAGGACTGGCTGCAGAAGGCATCACTATTGTGGACGATATCTATTATATTGAGCGTGGATATGAGAATCTGGATGAAAAGCTGCGTGGTCTGGGTGCAAAGATCGAGAAGGTAGCAAGTGAAAAAGAGATTCAGAAGTTCCGTCTGAAGGTTGGTTGACGGGAACAGAAAATATATTGCAAAATTCATGCTAAACAGAAAAAAATAAATGACATCAGAAAAAAGTTACATTCCGAAATGGAAACGAAGGGGTTTCAACCGATGAGAGATACAGCGGTTGGAGCTCTTCTTTTTATTACTTGACAAGATACTTATGGTAAAGTAAAAAACTACAAGAAATAAAAAGACCATGCGGGAGTAACAACTGAGGAAGAGGAGGAATGATAAGGAAGTGCATGAGCAGGGAATGACAGTGGAATCAGTGAAGCAATGTTTGCACAGGCTGATGAAGATGTGAAAAATTCTTTCCTATATAAAGTATCACGAAAAGTATATAAAGGAGAACTGATCCCTCTGGAGAGTGGCAACTTTGTATCCGATCAGAACCTGTTCAACTATCAGGCGAAAGTGCTGAAGGAATTATCAGAGCGGGAATCCTATGTAGTGGTAGGAAGATGTGTAGATTATATCCTCAGAAATCATGCGAATGCGATCTCTGTGTATTTGTATGCGTCCAAAGAAGAATGTCTGCGGCATGAGATGGAGTACATGGGATATACACAGGGGCAGGCAATGAAAGAGATCAAGCGGATGGAGCTGCAGAAATAATCATACAGTAAAAAAACCCATACAGACAGCATTAAAAGAGCTGACTGTATGGGTTTTTTATGTAGATTACTCGTTTTTGGATTTCTCAGTGATGCCATGGCGGTCTGCGTATCCGGTCAGAATCAGGGTCAGAGCACCATCTCCGGTCACGTTACATGCAGTACCGAAGCTGTCCTGCAGAGCGAAGATGGTCAGCATCAGAGCGGTACCGGTGTCGTTGAACAACAGGATACCAGTGATCAGTCCCAGAGAGGCCATAACCGTTCCACCTGGAACACCTGGAGCTCCGATGGCAAAGATGCCAAGCAGTACACAGAACAGGATCATGGTTCCCAGTGACGGCATGGAGCCGTACAGAATCTGAGATACCGTCATAACGAAGAATACTTCAGTCAGAACAGATCCGCACAGATGCACATTTGCAAACAGCGGAATGCCAAAGTCAACCATATCTTTTCTCAATACAGAAGATTTTCTCGCACAGCGAAGGGCAACTGCAAGAGTTGCTGCAGAAGACATGGTTCCAACAGCAGTAATATAAGCCGGACCATAGTGTTTCACAACCTCCAGCGGATTCTTTCCAGAATATGCACCGGCAATCAGATACAGCAGGGTCATCCACAGGTAATGTCCGATCATAACGATGATGATAACTTTCAGGAAGACCGGAAGCTGTCTGGTAATGGTTCCTTCATAAGAAAGAGCACAGAAAGTGCAGGCGATAAATACCGGCAGGATCGGAATGATCACGCGGGTCACGATCTCTAATACGATCTTCTGGAATTCTTCCAGCAGTTCAGCAGTGCGGTCTGCTTTGGTCCATGTAACAGCAAGGCCTATCAAAACAGAGAAGACCAGTGCACTCATAACACTCATGATCTGCGGAATACTCAGTTCAAAGATTACTTCCGGCAGTTCCTTCAATCCTTCAGCAGTGGATACGATGGAAAGGTGCGGAATGATGTTGAATCCGGCAACCATGCTCACGAGAGCGGCACCTACAGAAGATACGTAGGCAAGGATCAGCGCGACCATCAGCATGCGGGAAGCATTTTTTCCAAGGCGCGTGATGGATGGTGCGATAAATCCGATCACGATCAGCGGAACACAGAAGGTGATCAGCTCACCGAGCAGCTGCTTTGCCGTAACAACAATGTTCATAAAAGTTTCGTTTGCAACCAGTCCGACCAGAATACCGATGATCACACCGGCCAGCAGACGGAAAGGAAGACTGTTGAGTAATTTTTTCATGTGACAAATCCCCTTAATAATGTAGATATTTTTAGTACACTTTTATCTAGTATAACGGAAGTAGGGGGATAAGACAAGAAAATGTGGAAAATTACCAGGAAAAGGCATCAAAAAGGGGAAGCTGCGAACAGCTTCCCTCCTATATTATATGAATTTATTTCAGATATTTCTTCAGGTCTTCAGCCTTGTCGGTATTCTCCCACGGAAGCTCTACATCGGTGCGGCCAAAGTGTCCGTAAGCTGCGGTCTGTTTGTAGATCGGACGGCGCAGATCAAGCATCTTGATGATTCCTGCTGGTCGCAGATCGAAGTTTTCGCGAACAATCTCTACCAGTTCAGTATCGGACAGCTTGCCGGTTCCGAAGGTATCAACTCTGACGGAAGTCGGTCTTGCAACACCGATAGCATAGGAGAGCTGGATCTCACACTTGTCAGCAAGTCCTGCTGCAACGATGTTCTTTGCTGCGTAACGTGCTGCATAAGCTGCAGAACGATCTACCTTGGTGCAGTCTTTTCCGGAGAATGCTCCGCCGCCGTGACGGGCATATCCACCATAGGTGTCTACGATGATCTTACGTCCGGTCAGACCACTGTCTCCGTGCGGTCCTCCGATAACGAAACGGCCAGTCGGGTTGATGAAGAACTTGGTGTCTGCATCTACCATGTCAGCTGGAAGGATCGGATCGAAGACATATTTCTTGATATCCTCATGGATCTGTTCCTGAGATACTTCTTCACTATGCTGAGTGGACAGAACAACTGCCTCCAGACGGATCGGTTTGCCGTTCTCATCATATTCAACAGTAACCTGAGTCTTTCCGTCCGGACGAAGATACGGAAGAGTACCATCTTTACGAACGTCGGTCAGTCTCTTGGCCAGTTTGTGAGCCAGAGAGATGGCATACGGCATCAGCTCCGGAGTCTCGTTGGTTGCGTAACCAAACATCATACCCTGGTCTCCAGCACCAATTGCTTCCAGCTGGCTGTCATCCATCAGATGCTCTTTAGCTTCCAGGGCCTTGTCAACACCCATAGCAATGTCTGTGGACTGCTCATCGATTGCGGTGATCACTGCACAGTTGTCAGCATCAAAGCCATATTTTCCTCTGGTATATCCGATCTCGCGGATGGTGTCACGGACGATCTTCTGGATATCTACATATCCCTGGGTGGTGATCTCACCCATAACAAGTACCAGACCGGTGGTAGTGCTTGTCTCGCATGCAACACGGCTCATGGGGTCCTGTGCCATAAGAGCGTCAAGGATAGCATCGGAAATCTGGTCACAGATCTTGTCCGGATGTCCTTCGGTTACAGATTCAGAAGTAAAAAGAATTTTCTCTTTTGCCATTAGTAGCTCCTTTCAAAAATGTGTAAGTGTGAAATGATTACATTAGAAAAGTCCGCTCTTGTAAGCGGACTTGAAGTTATGGTTCAAATCCTCTTATTGTTCGAATGCTCGCTCAGGTTAGCACCTTCCTGCTATACAGGGGTTGCCGGGTTTCACAGATCCTATGTATCTCCACCGCTCTGAATAAGAGAAATCTTCTATATGGACTTTTCTACGGACTATAACCTACACTGTAATGCTGGAAATGTCAAGGGGTTTCTGATAAATTCATCTCTTTTACAAAAAGTTTATAAATAATGCTCACGATATATGGTATAATTTCTTTTAGCTGGTTCAGTATATGGAGGAAAAACAGTGAATCTGAAGACAAAATTGATCGTTACATTTGCAGTGGTGATCGCAGTGCCGCTATTCTTGATTTCCATTGTATTTGTCGGTTTTATGAGTTTACAGCCTGCAGAGGTGGTGACCCCGCAGACGAAGGAATTTTTAGGGGAGATGCTGATCTCGGTCATCTTGATCATGGCTATGACCTGCAGCTTTCTGATGGCATGGATCTACCGGAGTATTTTAAGTCCGATTGAGACATTGAAGAAAGCAACGCAGAATATCCGTGATGGTAATCTGGATTTTGAGGTGGAGATTGAAGACAACGATGAGATCGGTGAGTTGTGTGCAGACTTTGAGGAGATGCGTCTCCGATTGAAGGAATCTACAGAAGAAAAAGTCTCTTTTGACAGTCAGAATAAAGAGCTGATCAGTAATATTTCCCATGACCTGAAGACACCAATCACAGCGGTCAAAGGATATGTGGAAGGCCTGCTGGACGGAGTGGCAGACACACCGGAAAAGCAGCAGAAATATTTGCGGACCATTTATAATAAGGCAAATGATATGGATAGGCTGATCAATGAGCTGACATTTTACTGTAAGATCGATACGAACCGGATTCCGTATACATTTAATAAGATCAATGTGAAGGATTATTTTGATGACTGCTTTGAGGATATTGGTCTGGAGCTGAGTCAGCAGCAGATCGACCTTAAATATGAGAATAAGGTGGATGACACGGTGATGGTGATCGCCGATGCGGAGCAGATCAAGCGTGTAGTCAATAATATTGTAGGAAATTCTGTGAAATATATGGATAAGCCGGAAAAATCCATTCAGATCCGGGTATTGGATGTGGGGGATTTTGTCCAGGTTGAGATCGAAGATAACGGACGCGGAATCTCGGCAAAAGATCTGCCGTACATTTTCGACCGTTTTTACAGGACAGATACATCCAGAAATTCTTCCAAAGGAGGAAGCGGCATTGGACTGTCAATCGTTCACAAGATCATGGAAGACCATGGTGGAAAAGTGTGGGCGACCAGCCGGGAAGGATTGGGAACGACCATGTATTTTGTGCTTAGAAAATTTCAGGAGGTACCCGTAAATGAGTAAAATTTTGATTATTGAAGATGAAGAGGCGATTGCAGATCTTGAGAAAGATTATCTGGAACTGAGCGGCTTCACCGTGGAGATAGAAGAGCGAGGAGATACCGGACTTACCAGAGCACTGGCAGAGGATTTTGACCTGATCATTCTGGATCTGATGTTGCCAGGAGTGGATGGATTCGAGATCTGTCGCCAGATCCGCCAGGAGAAAAATATTCCGGTAATCATGGTATCAGCTAAGAAGGACGATATTGACAAGATTCGAGGTCTTGGTCTTGGAGCAGACGATTATATGACAAAGCCCTTCAGTCCCAGTGAACTGGTAGCGCGTGTAAAGGCGCATATGGCCCGGTATGAGCGTCTGGTAGGAAGCGGTGTGCAGGAAAATGAGATCATTGAGATCCGCGGCATCAAGATTGATAAGACGGCCAGACGGGTGTGGGTCAATGGCGAAGAGAAAGCATTTACCTCTAAAGAGTTTGACCTGCTCACATTTCTTGCACAGAATCCGAATCATGTATTTACAAAGGAAGAACTGTTCAGCAAGATCTGGGATATGGAGTCTATTGGAGATATTGCGACCGTAACGGTGCATATTAAGAAGATCCGTGAGAAGATTGAGTTCAATACAGCCAAGCCTCAGTATATCGAAACAATCTGGGGAGTAGGCTACCGGTTCAAAGTATAATAAGGAAAAGAAAGGCTGCAGGTTTACGTTTCGTAAGCTCCTGCAGCCTTTCCTATAGGGTTCGTGTCTTATTTGTTGAAAAGTCTTTTGAAGAAGCCTTTTTTCGGCTGTGGCTTTTCAAGTCCGCCTCTGGCACTTTTAATGGCGGTGATGTAGATGCCGCTGACTACGACTTTAACTTCCTTTTTCACCGGAAGCAGATCATATACAGCTCCGTCAGCTACAAGGGTCATAATCTTCGGACCAATCTTGGCCTTTACGATCGGCATCTTGGATCTGCGCAGATACCATGGTGTCTGATCGATCACCATCTGCGGAAGACCGGATTCTTTCATGCGAAGTTTTTTCTTGTCAATGATCAACATACTGACTGTCTGGGCAGCAGCATCTAACTGTGCCTGTCCTTCGGCCTGTCTTTTTTCGAGCTTACGTCCGAAATAATACAGAGCAACCAGAACAATAACCAGAATGACAGCAATGACCAGTAATACTTTCCATACCATTGTGTCTTTCGTTCCCTCCTGCAACAATTTCTCGTTTCATTGTAGCATTGTTTTAGCTAAAATGCAAGGAAGAAACGGGGATTGTGTCAGCTTGACAAAGGACATTGTGACAGATAGAATGAGTAAATATATGTTTGAAAAATGAGGTATAAAGAATGAAGAAAAAAGTAATACTTGCAATGTGTATAGCTGCAGCTCTGGCCCTGGCAGGCTGCGGAAATAAAAACGAAGCTGCAAAAACAGATGACGGACAGGAAGAAGCGGAAGCAACGGTCAGCTACGAGCCGGTGCTCTATGAGGATCTGAGCAGCAAGCTTATATCTCTTGGACAGTACAAAGGTCTGGAAGTGAGCCGTGATACGGCAGAAGTGACAGACGAAGATGTGGCCAAAGAGGTATGGGATAACGAGAAACAGTATCTGGAGCTGAAAGACGTGGATCGTCCGGCAGAAGAGGGAGATGTGCTTACCATTGATTTTACCGGGTATGTGGATGGAGAGAGCTCTGATAATCTGAAAGGAACAGACACGCAGCTGGAGCTGGGAAGCGGAACTTTCATTCCTGGATTTGAAGATCAGTTGATCGGGGTAAATGCAGAGGATGATGTGGAAGTCAATGTGGTATTTCCGGATGAATATTATGAGGAAGTAGCTGGAAAAGAGGCTCGTTTTGAAGTTCATGTAAGCAAAGTACAGGCATATGATACTTCTGTCTGGAATGACGAGTATGTGAAGCAGAACACTGATTATGAGAGTCAGGAAGACATGGAAAATTCCATCCGTAATGATCTGGAGAGCACTGCACAGTCAGATGCAACTTCCAACTGGGAGTATGATCTGATCCAGGAGGTTCTGAATGGAAGTGAATTCCAGATCGAAGAGAGTGATAAAGATCTGTACGTAGATCAGATGATGTCGGAATATGAGAGCTATGCTGCAGCAGCCAATATGGAACTGGACGATTACCTGAGCACATATTTGGGAACCACGGAGGCACAGCTTAGAGAATTTTTCCGTACAACTGCTGAGTTCCGCGTAAAGATGACACTGGTGTTCCATGAGATCGCACAGCAGGAAGGAATCACCGTCAGTGATCAGGAATATGAGGATCGTCTGAATGAACTGGCCAAGCAGTACAACTATGAAAATACCGATGATATTGTGAGTCTGTACAGCGAAGAAATGATCCGTGAAGAAATCGTCCAAGAGAAAGTAATCAGCCTGATCGAGGAGAATGCGGTACAACCTGAATAATTTTAGAAAATCTGCTTGTTGATTTTACAGAAATGTAGTAATATACGAATATAGGCACTTTGTGTCAAAAAAATGTCAAAGAAAGGAAGACAAAACAATGGCATTAGTTACAACCACTGAGATGTTTAAAAAGGCTTATCATGGCGGTTATGCAGTTGGTGCGTTCAACGTAAACAACATGGAAATCGTTCAGGGAATCACTGAAGCAGCTGGAGAGCTGAAGAGCCCGGTTATCCTTCAGGTATCCAAAGGAGCTAGAGCTTATGCTAACCATACCTATCTTGTAAAACTGGTAGAGGCAGCAGTTATTGAGAACCCGGAGATCCCGATCGCACTTCACCTGGATCATGGTGACAGCTTCGAGCTTTGCAAATCCTGTATCGATGGCGGATTCACTTCCGTTATGATCGATGCTTCCTCCAAATCTTTCGAGGACAACATCGCTCTGACAAAACAGGTTGTTGAGTATGCACATGCTCACGGCGTAGTAGTAGAGGCTGAGCTTGGTACTCTGGCTGGTATCGAGGATGAGGTTGTTGTTGAATCTGGTCATGAGAGCTACACTCGTCCGGAAGAGGTTGAGGAGTTCGTTGACAGAACTGGATGCGACTCTCTTGCAATTGCAATCGGAACCTCTCACGGTGCTTACAAATTCACTCCGGATCAGTGTACAAGAAATGCTGACGGAATCCTTGTTCCGCCACCACTGCGTTTTGACGTACTTGAAGAGTGCATGAAGAGACTGCCGGAGTTCCCGATCGTTCTTCACGGATCTTCTTCTGTACCGCAGGAGTTCGTAAAGATGGTTAACCAGTACGGCGGAAATATGCCGGATGCAGTTGGTATTCCGGAAGAGCAGCTGAGAAAAGCAGCTGAGCTTGCTGTATGTAAGATCAACATCGACTCCGATATTCGTCTTGCTATGACTGGTAACATCAGAAAATACATGGCTGAGCATCCGGATCATTTTGACCCGAGACAGTATCTGAAACCGGCTCGTCAGGCTGTTAAAGATATGGTTGCTCATAAGATCGTTAACGTTCTTGGATCTAACGGAAAAGCTTAAATAGCAATAGATGTCTGTATGACATAAAAAGGAGCTGCCGCATGAGCTGAAGAAATTCAGTGGTGCGGCAGCTTTTATAAAATATAAGAGAGGTATATGGGGATGAAGGTACTTTGTTTTGGATCATTGAATATTGATTATACATATAAGGTTCCACATTTTGTAAAAAAGGGGGAAACTCTTGCATCTGAAAGACTTCAGGTCTTCGGAGGAGGAAAAGGACTGAACCAGTCAGTTGCGTTGGCAAAGGCAGGTACAGAAGTGTATCATGCAGGTTCCATTGGACAGGATGGCAGGTTCCTGCTGGACATGCTGAAGGATGCGGGGGCAAATACAGATTTTGTGAAGATTCTGGATACGGTCAGAACCGGTAATGCAATTATCCAGAATGACAAGAGTGGCGATAACTGCATCATTCTCTATGGAGGAGCCAATCAGGCGATCACCCGTGAGCAGGTAGATGAAGTAATGTCACACTTTGAGTCCGGAGATTATCTTGTTCTTCAGAACGAGATCAATGAGCTGGGCTATATCGTAGAAAAAGCACATGAGAAGGGAATGATCATTGTATTGAACCCTTCACCGATGAATGAAAAAATTCTTGCACTTCCGCTGGATGTGATCAACTACTTTATCCTGAATGAAGTGGAAGCTGCACAGATCCTTGGAAAAGAAGATAAGGGCGAAGAGTCCTGGGAGCAGATTGCAGATGATCTTCTGAAAAAATTCCCACAGGCAACGATCGTACTGACCATGGGAAGCGAAGGATCTGTATTTAAAAATCAGAAAGAAACGGTATGTCAGTCTATCTATAAAGTACAGGCGGTTGATACCACTGCTGCTGGAGATACTTTTTCGGGTTACTTTATAGGAGGAATCCTTGGTGGACTTTCCGCAAAGGAAGCGATGGATCAGGCATCGAAAGCCTCTGCCATTGCGGTTACCAGAAAAGGGGCAGCTCCATCGATTCCGGTACTTGCTGAGGTACAGAATTATAAATGAGCAGAAAGATATAAGGAACAGACATGAATACACGGGACTTGATAAAAGCACTGCACGTTGCAGAACGATTAAAAGATACCACAAGGCATTGTGATACTTCCGGCGGACGGCGGGAGAGTGTTGCAGAACACAGCTGGAGGGTGTCACTAATGGCATACTGGATCAGCGATGAATTTCCGGAAGCGGATATGAATAAGGTGATCAAGATGTGCCTGATCCATGATCTTGGCGAATGTTTTACCGGCGACATTCCAACCTTTGATAAGACAAAGGCTGATGAGGAGCAGGAAAAAAGTCTCCTGCAGGAGTGGGTGGATACTCTGCCCGCTCCGTTCAGGGAAGAGATGACTGCACTTTATCAGGAGATGGAGGCTCGTCAGACGGTAGAGGCGAAGATCTACAAAGCACTTGATAATATGGAAGCAGTCATTCAACATAACGAGGCGGATATTAAGACCTGGGCAGATCATGAATATGAACTGAATCTGACCTATGGCGTGGACAAAGCGTCATTTTCTCCCTATCTCAGGGAACTGAGGGAAGCCATGAAGCAGGAAACACTGGAGAAGATGGACAGAGAAAGAATATGACCGGAAAAGAAGAAAAAAGGAATATCAAGACTTATGCCGCACTGGTATTTGTGCTGGTATTCCTTTTTGCATTGACATTGATGTACCTGGTGAACCAGGAGCAGGAACAGGAAGAAAAATTAAAAGCCACCTATATGGCAGAGGCAACCGTAAGCCGTGTGGAAGCCCAGCTCAGTCAGTATCTGACCAAGGCAGATGTGCTGAAAAATCTGGTGGAGGACGGACATGAACTGAATGATGAACAGTTTAAGGTGCTGGCTCAGGTGATGCAGGATGATACACATATTATTGAAGCCATCGAACTTGCACAGGACGGAATCATCACACAGGTCTATCCGCTTGCGGGAAATGAAAAAGCAGTGGGCTTGGATTTTTTTGCGGATCCGGCCAGAGAAAAAGAAGCAAATCTGGCTATGCAGAGCGGGCAGTACACCATTGCAGGTCCATTTGAACTCAGACAGGGAGGAATGGGTGTCCTTCTGTTTGATCCGATCTATACCACAGACGAACAGGGAGAGCAGTCTTTCTGGGGATTTTCTGTAATGGTACTGAACTGGGAGAACTTCATTGAGGATATGGAACTTCAGAGCCTTGAGAATGCTTCGTACCATTATCAGATCTGGAGACGCAGTATGTCTACAGGAGAAAAGGTGACAATTGCCCAGTGTGATAATCCGGTGTTGGACAATCCGCTGGAAGTAGTCTGCGAAGTTCCCAATGATACCTGGTATTTTGAGATCGTCCCGAAAAATGGCTGGATTTCCAGAACGCAGCAGTTCTTCAGTGTTATTTTTGCATTTGTATTGGCCACACTGCTCACCATGGGTTACTGGCAGAGCGCATGGCGCAGACATCGGGAAGTTGTCTATGCGGAGAAGCTTGGAATGGCTGCCAGAAAGGAAAAGCAGGCCAATGAAGCTAAGACCCGCTTCCTGTTCAATATGAGTCACGATATGCGGACACCGATGAATGCGATCATCGGATATTCGGATCTGCTGGATCAACACGCAGATGAACCTGAGAAGGTCTCTGATTATATAGGAAAGATCAGATCATCCAGCAATCTGTTGCTGTCCCTGATCAATTACGTGCTGGAGATGACGCGTATTGAGAGTGGTAAGATTACATTAAAAGAAGAAGTAGGATGCTTTACAGAACTGATGGATTCGCTCAGAATTATTTTTGAACCTACCATTCAGAAGAAGCACCTCACCTATAACTGTCAGATGCAGATCGGACATGACTATGTCATCGCTGACAGAACGAAGCTCAGAGAGGTTATTTTCAATATTATCAGCAATGCCATCAAGTACACGCCGGATGGCGGAGCTGTATCTGTGAAGCTGGAAGAACAGGAGACAGAGATGTCCGGTCGGGCATGCTACCGGATCGTGGTGGAAGATACCGGAATTGGAATGAGTAAGGATTATCTGCCCCATATTTTTGAAGAGTTTACCAGAGAACGGACCAGTACGGAGAGCAAGGTGGCGGGAGCAGGCCTTGGCATGCCCATTGTGAAGGCACTGGTGGATCTGATGGGCGGAACAGTCCAGGTAGAGAGCGAAGAAGGACATGGAACCCGATTTACCATTGAACTGGAACTGCCGATCGCATCAGAGCAGCAAATCCATGAGAAAAAAGAGAACCAGATCGAAGAACTGGCTAAAAATCTGAATGGATGCCGGATCCTGCTGGCGGAGGATAATGATCTTAATGCGGAGATCGCTATGACAATTCTTCAGGAACATGGCGTACAGGTGGAGCGTGCTGTCAATGGCGAGGAATGTGTAGAGATGCTGAAAGCGCAGACGGCTGATTATTATGATGCAGTTCTGATGGATATTCAGATGCCGGTGATGAACGGCTATGATGCGGCCAGAGCGATCCGGCAACTGACCACACCTCATGCGGCAGTTTCGATCATTGCCATGACAGCCAATGCATTTGAAGAAGATAAGCAGAAGGCATTTGCCGCGGGAATGGATGCCTATATCACAAAACCGGTGGATGTTGTATCCATGATGAAGACCCTGCATCAGATCATAGAAACTCATCGGTCAGACCCTGATCTGTCGGAAAACAAGTATTTATAAGCTGCACTTTATAATAAAATTCAGAGTATATTATAGAAACGGCGAAAATTTGCACAAAATTTAAGAATTTTTCACCTTCTCTTGACAAAATAGCCCGTTACGTTATAAGCTAACCTCATAAGAGCCTCAGATGAGGAAAAACAGGAGGAGAACGTATGAAGAAGAAAATCGTAAGTCTGCTTACCGTTATGGCACTGGCTGCCACCACACTGGCAGGATGTGGATCCAGCAGTTCTGATACTGCAGCTGATACCGCAGACAGCACTGACGCAGCAGCAACCGAAGAGGCAGGAGATACTGATACCGCAGAGGCATCCACCGCTGGATTGAAAGCTGGTTTCATTTTCCTGCATGATGAGAACTCTACTTATGACCTGAACTTCATGAACGCAGCAAAAGCTGCTTGTGAGAAAATGGGTGTTGAGTATGTGGCAAAAACCAATATTCCGGAAGGACAGGAGTGCTACGATGCAGCCTGCGAGCTTGCAGATGCAGGATGTGATTTCATTTTTGCAGACAGCTTTGGACATGAGGATTATGTGATCGAGGCTGCAAAAGAGTATCCGGAAGTACAGTTCAGCCATGCAACCGGAACCAAGGCTCATACCGAGGGTCTGGACAACTTCCACAATGCATTCGCTTCTATCTATGATGGACGTTATCTTGCTGGTATCGCAGCAGGTATGAAACTGAATGAGATGATTGAGAACGGTGAGATCACCGAGGATCAGGCTAAGATGGGATATGTTGGAGCTTACACCTATGCAGAGGTTATCTCCGGATATACTTCTTATTTCCTTGGCGCACGTTCTGTTTGCCCGAGCGCTACCATGGAAGTAACCTTTACCGGTTCCTGGTATGATGAGACTGCTGAGAAAGAGGGCGCTAACAAACTGATCGAAGATGGTTGTGTACTGATCAGCCAGCATGCAGACTCCATGGGAGCTCCGACCGCATGCGAGACTGCTGGTGTACCGAACGTATCCTATAACGGAAGCACCGCAAGTGCTTGCCCGAACACCTTCCTTGTATCTTCCAGAGTGAACTGGGAGCCGTACTTCGAGTATGCGATCAACTGTGTAGCAGAAGGAACTCAGATCGATGCTGACTGGACCGGAACTCTTGAGACTGGATCTGTTGAGCTGAGCGAACTGGGAACCAATGTAGCAGAGGGAACTAAGGAAGCAATTGATGCAGCAGCAGAGGCAATCAAAGCGGGTACCCTTCATGTATTTGATACCACAACCTTCACCGTAGAGGGTGCAGAGCTGACCAGCTACGAAGCAGATGTCGATACCGATGCAGATTACGCACCGGATCATGAGGTTGTAAGCGATGGATACTTCCATGAGTCAGAGTATCGTTCCGCTCCGTACTTCAATGTACAGATCGATGGAATCAACCTTCTGAACACTGTATTCTAATCTGAACAACAGCCTTGCAGTAGATACAGGGCGGCACAGCGTTTTACGCCGCGCCGCCCTTTTTCTGTGAGAGTGAATATCATCCTTACAGAAAAGGGACGGACGGTCCATAAGAGGAAAGGGGACAAAAGATGGAGACAAAAGTAGCTGCAGTTTCAATGCGTGGAGTGACGAAGACCTTTGGTGCAGTCATTGCAAATGAAGATGTGGATCTGGATATCTATAAAGGCGAGATCCTGGCACTCCTTGGCGAGAATGGAAGTGGCAAGACCACGTTGATGAATATGCTTTCAGGTATTTATTTCCCGGATCAGGGACAGATCATGATCAATGGGCAGAATGTGGTGATCGCATCACCAAAGGACGCGCTGAATCTGGGAATCGGTATGGTACATCAGCATTTTAAGCTGGTAGACGTATTATCGGCCACTGAAAATATTATTCTTGGTCTGGAAGGAAAGCTGAACATAAAAGAAGCTGCCAAAAAGATTGAAAATATTTGTAATAAATATGGATTTGAAGTTGATCCGAAACAGAAGATCTACGACATGTCTGTGTCACAGAAACAGACGGTTGAAATTGTGAAGGTACTGTATCGTGGAGCAGATATTCTGATCCTTGATGAGCCGACCGCCGTGCTGACCCCGCAGGAGACAGAAAAACTGTTCCGTGTGCTTCGTAAAATGCGAGATGATGGAAAAGCCATTGTCATCATTACGCATAAGATGCATGAGGTGAAATCTCTGTCTGACCGTGTGGCAGTTCTCAGAGGAGGCCGTTATATTGGAAGCCTGGTGACAAAAGATACAGATGTAAATACCATGACAGATATGATGGTAGGCCATGCTGTACAGCTGAATATTGAAAGACCGGATCCAGTCGATCCAAAACCAAGGATCGAGGTAGAGGGTCTTACGATTCGGAATGAAGAAGGTATTGTAAAACTGAAAGATGTATCATTTACTGCCAACAGTGGCGAAATCCTCGGTATTGCAGGTATCTCCGGCTGTGGTCAGAAGGAACTGCTGGAAGCGATTGCAGGACTTCAGCCTATAGAGTCTGGAACCATCAATTATATCGAGCCGGACGGAAGTAAAGAGATGCTGATCGGAAAAGATCCATTGAAGATCGCAGAGATGGGAGTTTCCCTTTCCTTCGTTCCTGAGGATCGTCTTGGCATGGGACTTGTAGGAAATATGGATCTGACTGATAACATGATGCTTCGCTCCTTCCGAAAAGGAAAGACTCCGTTTGTAAATCGGAAACCGTCCAGAAAGCTGGCAGAAAGTGTGGTAAAGGATCTGGCAGTTGTGACACCGGGTATCACTACTCCGGTCCGCAGACTTTCTGGAGGAAATGTACAGAAGGTATTGCTGGGGCGTGAGATTGCTTCCTCGCCGACCGTGCTTCTGACCGCTTATGCAGTCCGCGGACTGGATATCAATTCGTCCTATACAATCTATGATCTGCTCAATGAGCAGAAGAAAAAGGGCGTGGCAGTTATCTTTGTCGGAGAAGATCTGGATGTACTGGTGGAACTGTCTGACCGGATCATGGTACTTTGCGGAGGACAGGTCAGCGGTATTGTAGATGCAAGAACCACAGATAAGAATGAGGTCGGAATGATGATGACCAGAATGGGAGGAACCGAAGATCATGAATGATAAGAAAAAAGAACCTCTTTTTCATATAGTAAAACGGGATGCGCTTCCCTGGTATCAGTCAGTAGGCATCCGTGCGATTGCCATTGTGCTGGCATTGATTGTCTGCGCAGTTGTAACAATGATCCTGACAGGAACCAACCCGATCCAGGTATTTCAGTCGATCATCGCAGGAGCCTTTGGCTCTGCCAGAAAGACATGGATCACATTTCAAAATATTGCGATCCTTCTGTTGATCTCGCTGGCACTGACTCCGGCTTTTAAGATGAAATTCTGGAACATCGGTGGGGAAGGACAGGTACTGATTGGAGGTCTTGCCTCCGCAGCATGCATGATCTGCCTGGCTGAGAAACTTCCGGCAGCACTGGTTGTTGTGTGCATGATTGTGACCAGTATTGCGGCAGGCGCTTTCTGGGCATTTATCCCGGCATTTTTCAAAGCAAAATGGAACACCAATGAGACACTTTCCACATTGATGATGAACTATATTGCAACACAGCTGGTTGCATTCTTCACAATTGTATGGGAGGTGCCAAAAGGATCGGGAAAGATTGGTATCATCAATCAGAATTCCAACGTTGGCTGGCTTCCGCAGGCATTTGGATCAAAATATCTGCTGAGCATCCTGGTAGCAGTGCTGATAACAGTATTTATGTATATTTATCTGAAATACAGCAAGCATGGTTATGAGATCTCTGTTGTGGGAGAGAGCGAAAATACAGCGAAATACGTTGGAATCAAAGTGGAAAAGGTAATTATGAGAACCATGGCACTCTCCGGTGCTGTCTGCGGTCTGGTAGGACTTCTGCTTGTGGGCGGCATCAATCACACGATCACGACAACAATCGCAGGAGGACAAGGATTTACCGCTGTTATGGTATCCTGGATGTCAAAATTTAACCCGCTGACGATGGTATTCTCCAGTTTCCTGATCATATTCATGAATCGTGGAGCCAGTGAGATATCTACAAACTTTGGACTGAATCAGTCATTTTCCGATATTCTGACAGGTATCATCCTGTTCTTTATCATCGGATGTGAGTTCTTTATTGCATATCAGCTTCAGTCCCGCAAAAAAGCAGCGAAGGAGGTACAGTAATCATGTGGAATTTTTTACTTGCATTTATTCCAAGAGCAATCGTACAGGGAATTCCGCTTCTCTATGGAAGTACCGGTGAGATCGTGACGGAGAAGTCAGGTAACCTGAATCTGGGAATTCCGGGTGTTATGTATGTAGGAGCAATCTGTGGTGTGATTGGATCCTTTTTCTATGAACATTCGATCCCGGAAGGTGCATCCATGAATGGTGTGCTGGCGATCCTGATCCCGATGGTGTGCTGTCTGCTTGGTTCCCTCCTGATGGGAATCCTGTACTGCTTTTTGACCGTAACTCTTCGGGCCAATCAGAATGTGACCGGTCTTGCAATGACTACTTTCGGTGTTGGCTTTGGTAATTTCTTTGGTGGATCCCTGATCAAACTGGTCAACAGTGATGTGCCATCGATCGCCCTGAGTGCAACCAGTGGATTTTTCAGTAAATCTTTTCCATTTGCAGCAAAGCTTGGATGGTTTGGAAAACTGTTCTTATCGTATGGGTTCCTGACTTACCTGGCAGTTGCCGTTGCACTGGCAGCTTCCTATATTCTGAATCATACCAGAATCGGTCTTCATCTGCGTGCGGTGGGAGAAAATCCAAGTACCGCTGATGCTGCTGGTATCAATGTAGCAAAATATAAATATGTGACAACATGCATAGGCTGTATGATCGCCGGACTTGGCGGACTCTATTATGTAATGGACTATGCATGCGGTGTCTGGTCCAACGATGCATTTGGTGACAGAGGATGGCTTGCTATTGCACTGGTAATCTTTACCATATGGAGACCGAATCTGAGTGTGCTGGCTTCCTTCCTGTTTGGCGGTCTGTACATTCTGTATCTCTATATTCCGACCGGAATGGATCATATGGAGTATCAGGAGCTTTACAAAATGATTCCGTATGTGGTAACACTTGTGGTTCTGGTTGTAACCAGTATCCGAAGCAAGCGTGAGAGTCAGCCGCCTGCAAGCCTGGGACTGGCATACTTCCGCGAAGAGCGATAATCGAATTGAAAAGAAATGAGGTCTGGCAGAATGAACGAGAAGACATATATTCTGACTCAGATCCTGGAAGATGACTATGGATGCGAGGAACGTCCCGCCGGTCAGGCGGTGACGGTCCTCGCTCTTTTGACCGATTCCGAAGGAAATGAGACAGTATTAAGACAGGAAGATCAGTGGCTCTATGATCTGCAGATTGAAGAAGGAGATACTGTGGTGGTGTTGGAAGGAAGATTGTATAAAAGGAAGCTCAAGTGAAATCTGAAAATATGAAACAAAGAAAACTATATGGTGTGCCCATGATTCCGTTTGGATTGCTGGCGGGATTTGTGGGCAAGAAGGAAGTGCGGATCACAGAGCTTTCGGAAGAGGGGTTTGCATTTCGGACAGCAAAGAAGATACCAGGGCCGGAGAAGATCCGGCTTTGTTTTTATGATCTGAAAAAGACGGATTACGAGGAATTGACGATTCAAACTCCGGAGATCGAAGAAGGAGACCCAGAGCCGTTTTTTCAGAATTATATTGTATGGATGGAACAGGTCGGGGAAAGGGAGCAGTATCAGGAACTGGTTCGGAAACTGCTGGGGCAGTACAGCCATTATATTCAGTTGAAATTGACGGAGGATGATAGTGGCGTGGCGGAGGCACTGACTGGTTATCCTGCAAAGCTGGATCAAGTTCATGCAAAGGACTGGGAAGAGCAGAAGCAGATGTGGTTTGCAGAAATGCAGAAAGCCAAAAAGTCGGATGGAGAGCATACGGAAAATGCAGATCTGCATACAAAAAACATGCGAATGGAAAGGTGCATAGTATCAGAAATGGAATTCCCCGAATTTGCAATTGCCATTGATCGCCCGGAACTATATGAACAATACAGTCACCGATCACTGGAAGATTTTATAAAATATTATTGGAAGAAGCAACACCTGGGAAAATACCCGTTGGCGCAGAGAAGACCGGATCGCCTGTACATTGGCAATCAGTTCTGTCCGCATCTGTTTCCTGCAGATGAAATGTTGTTTGCTCTGCTTCAGAAAGCGCAGAGGGAATCGTTACAGGTAACCGTGGTCTTTACGTGTCAGAAGGAATCCGTGTTGAAGTCAATGGAACAATTATTGCAGAAGCTGGATCAGTGGTGTGACGGGCATGACCGGGAGCTGGAGGTGATCGTCAATGACTGGGGCCTTGCAGGTCTGGTCGGACGGATGACTTCGCATCTGATTCCGATTCTGGGGATTCTTTTGAACAAGTATAAGAAAGATCCGCGCATAGGTTTTAAACAAGGGGATCAAATGCTCCTGAAAGAGAATCCTCTTGGACTTGAGAATTATCGTAAATATCTTCAGGATGAGTTTGCAATTCATCGCTATGAATGGGAATGCTGCGGACATGAGCAGGAATATCCGCAAGGACATAACAGTCTTTATTTTCCTTTTTATCAAACAAATACATCGCAATATTGTCCCCTGTATGCCTGCTGTACCACAGGTGAGCGCGGCAGACAAAAAGAGCCGGCAAACTGTCCGCAGTACTGCCAGGACAAGGTGTTGTTATACCCGGATCATCTGAAAATGGTGGGACGTTACAATTCATTGTTTGCGTTGGATGATACGTTGCTGCGCATGCCGGAACAGGTGGAACAGTTGATGAAATCTGGAATTGACCGTCTCGTTGTGAATCTTTTATAATAGACAGGAAATGAGTATGAAAATAGTAGCAGGATTAGGCTCTGTAGATGAGTATATTCGGTATTGTGAAGCCGGAGCAGATGAATTTTTCTGTGGGTATGTACCGTATAAATGGACAAAAAAATATGGAACCATGATAGCACTGAATCGTCGGGAAGTACTCTGCTGTAATGTACAGATCGGTGGTGAAGAGGAACTGGAAATCCTGGCTTCCATGATACGTGTGTATCAGAAACCAGTGCATCTGACCTTCAATTCGCTATACTATTTGCCGGAGCAGTATCCCCTGATCGGACAGATGATTTCCAACTGCCTTGAGATGGGATTCAGAAGCTACATCATTGCGGATCCGGCACTGATATTATATTTGCATGAGCAAGGAATCAACTGTGAGATCCACTTGAGTGGGGAGCTGGGAGAGATGAACAGCGGTGTGGCGGAGACTTTTGCGGAAATGAAGCTGAAGCGTATCATTTTCCACAGGAAGAACAGTACTGCAGATATGCAGGCGGTAATTGAAGCCGTGGAACGAAATCAGTGTAGCAAGGCAGGTCAGATGGAGTATGAGGCATTTGTTCTCAATGAATTGTGCCAGTTCAGCGGATCCTTTTGCAATTCTCTGCACTGTGATGAACTTGGACATCTGTGCCGGGTGCCGTACTGGATGGGTGAGGTCAGTGACAATCAGCGCGAGAGATGTACAGGAGCGTATGGAGAATCGAGCCAACAGAGTCCGGAATCGGAGGGCTGCTCTGAGAGTGGAGAGTCTGACAGTATAGACGAAGATGCAGAAGCCGACTACATCTGCGGTCAGTCTGGCTGTGGGTTATGTGAGTTATACGCCCTTCAGAAAGCCGGAATTACCCACGTAAAGCTGGTGGGACGGGGTAACTATGTGAACAGCATGGAGCAGGATATCAGGAATCTAAGAAAAGCACTGAAGATTCTGGGACAGGCAGAGTCGGAAGAACTATTCAAAAAGAAGATGAGGCAGGAACTGTTTTCAGGTGGATGCAGTGGGAACTGCTATTATTTGCAGGAATAAAAAGAGAGGAAATGATAATGGAATTAAAATCTATATTTTTAGATATTGATAATACGTTGCTTGATTTTGATGCGGCTGCACAGCAGTCTATGGAAGAAAGCTTCCATAAATTTGGCTTGTCTTTTCACCCGGAGATGATGAGCATTTTCAATGAGGAAAATGACAAGATCTGGCAAAGGATAGAGAAAAAAGAGCTTTCAATCGCAGATCTTCCTCATGTTCGCTGGCAGACAATCCTGCCAAAGCTGGGCCTTCAGGCAGACGGGGAAGCAATGGAGAAGGAATTCAAATCCCGCCTTCATACCAGCGCAGTTCCGGTAGAAGGTGCCCTTGAGATCCTTTCGTATCTTCATGAGAAATACATGCTCTGCGCAGCCAGCAATGGTCCCTACCGTCAACAGCTTAACCGCCTGGAAAAAGCGGGCATGCTCAGTTATTTTACTCATTGTTTTGTATCTGAGCAGTTGGGCGCGGAGAAACCGTCTCAGAAGTTTTTTGACGGCTGCTTTACAGAGCTGCCGGGAATCCTGCCACAGGAGACTATGATGGTCGGTGATTCACTTACTGCGGATATGGCAGGCGGCAGACAGGCGGGTATGCATACCTGCTGGTATGATCGGAAGAAAAAAAGTGCCGCTGGTGTATTAGTCCCGGGAATGGAGTATGCGGATGATACGATCCTGAATCTGATGGAGTTGAAGGAGCTGTTGTAAAATAGGGATTGACTTTTTTTTGTTTATTGTTATGATTTCAGTATCAAAGGCTTTAAAGATGTACACAAGATGCAAGGATGGGAAAGGTAGGAGAATGTATGGATTTTATTACAATTGGTGAGATGGTGATTGATTTCCTTCCTGGTCAGGAAGAGGCAAGCTATATCCGTAATGCAGGGGGTGCACCCGCAAATGTAGCGATCAGTGCGGCAAGAAACGGACTTCAGGCTGGTATGTACTGCAAGGTTGGAAATGATGATTTTGGAAAATTTCTTCTGGAAACTTTACGTGAGAATCATGTAACCCCGCTGGCTCCGGAAATGACAGATGATGCTACTACAACGATGGCATTTGTATCACTGAATGAGAACAATGACAGAAGTTTTACTTTTGCGAGAAAACCAGGTGCAGACATGTTGCTGGACAAACGTGAGATCAAGGATGAGGATCTGGAAGATTGTCGTATCGTACAGGCTGGATCCTGCAGCCTTTCTGCAGGGCCGGCAGTAGAGGCTACAGAATATGCGATGGCCAGAGCAAAAGAACTGGGTAAGCTGGTAGGATTTGATATCAATTACCGCAATTTGATGTGGAAGGATGATAAGGATGCCTGCACGAAAAAGGTATTGTCTATTCTGAAGTATGTAGATTTCCTGAAGCTTTCTGATGAGGAAATTGATATGGTAGGCGGTCATGATAACCTGTTGAATGTGATGAAGGAGTATGATATCGCGGTTGCAGTGCTGACTCTGGGTGGTGCCGGTGCAGAGGTCTTCTATGATGGAAAATCCTACGTGGTACCGGGATTCAAAGTGTCCCATGTGGCCGATACAACTGGAGCCGGAGATGCATTCTGGGGTGGCTTTCTTTCCTGCGTTTTGAATCACGGTGTATCTTCTGTGGAACAGCTGAATGCTGAGATGCTGCAGGAAGCGGTAAAATACGGTAATGTGAGTGGATCCCTGGCCGTACAGGAGAAGGGAGCGATCTCATCTCTGCCAACAAGAGAGAAAGTTGAGAAATTTCTTGCAGAGAACTAAAAAAATGTGATATGGCTAGACTTGGTGTAAATAAAGAATATTTGAAAAAAAGAAACAGAGGGCTGGTACTCCAGCTTATAGCAACGGGCAAATGTTCTTCTCGTATTGAACTTGCAAAGGAGCTGCATCTTACAAAGACAGCGATCTCAGCAATTGTAAATGAACTGATCGATCAGCAGTATCTGAAAGAGACAGCGGTCACCACAAAGGCAAAGCTTGGAAGAACCCCCATAAAGCTGGAGGTGAGCCCGAAGGCACCCAAATATCTGGGAATTTTGTTTGGACGTGGCTGTCTGGAAGCAGCTATTTGCAGTCTGGATTTAAAAATCGTTGCTTATGAACGGGTGGAACGGGACTGGGAAAATGGAGCGGAGATGATGAATGTGGCATTTTGCCTCATTGATCGTCTGCTGGAGCGGGAAGAGAAAATTATTGCTATCGGCGTGGCTACGCCGGGACCAGTAGATGTGAAAAAGGGTCGGATCATCAATCCGGGCCATTTTCATGAGATCCGTAATCTGGATGTAACAGAACCTATAGAGAAGCGTTATGGCATTCCGGTTTTCCTGGATCATGACATTCAGAGTGCAGCACTTGTGGAACAACTTTATGGCAATGGTCGTGATTACCAGGAGGTGCTGGTGCTTGGTATTGAAGAGGGTGTCGGTAGCGGCATCATGGTTGGCGGTCACAGATATCAGAGCAATTCCGGCTATCCGCCAGAGATGGGACATGTTTCCATCAACCACCATGGACGGAAGTGTGTATGCGGTAATATTGGCTGTCTGGAGGCATATATTGGATCCGGGGCTGTGGAGGAAAAAATAGAGGCAGCCTTTGGAAGACATATTGATTATCGTGAATTTTGTCAGATGGAAGATCCAGAAGCAGATCGAATCATGCAGGAAGTTATTAATGACTTATCCTGTGCCATTATCAGTATGCAGAATATTATGAACTTTGAAATTATTCTGCTTGGAATGGATAGTATTTACTGGAAAGAAAAGTATCTGAAGCGATTGGAAGATATTATCAATGAGCGAAAATTTGCCAACAAGAAAGTCCGTACGCTGGTCAAAAAAGTTAAGTTCATGGAAAAGATGCCAGTTCTTGGAGCAGTGTGTAATGCTGTGAGCAAAACCTTTGAAGGCGAAATGCTGGAATAAATGTTAAAATAAAGTCAATGTACTAAAGAGAAGCAAAGCTATTTGACGAAAAATATCTTTGTTTCTCTTTTTTTGTGTAACTTACACAAAAAAAAAATACTGTTTTGTGAAAAACATAAAAATGTGAATTGCTGGATTGACAGAAAAGGGATATTGGTGTATTATTTGTCCATAGTAAGTTAGTAAGGTCAATGCACTAATATACAATATGTAGGAGAAAATGATAAATGAACGAGGAAATTTGGGCAAAATCCTGTCATATCTCTCCATCTATGATTACACTGGATATGTGTAACCTGGAACAGCAATGCCGGATGGTAGAGGAAGCTGGACTGGAGATGATTCATGTAGATATACTTGACGGACACTTCAGCCCGAGTATGCCGCTGGGTCTGGATACTGTAAAGCAGCTTCGAAAGAAAACAAAACTGGAATTTGAAGCACACGTTATGGTGACAGAACCGCAGTTCTTTGTTGATGAGCTGATTGAGGCTGGTGCTTCTCAAATTGTGTTTCATATTGAAACCTGTGATCATGTGGATGGTATGCTGAATTACATTCACAGCAAAGGCATCCGGGCCGGTGTTGCTTTAAAGCCGGCAACCCCGTTGTACGAGCTTGAGTACATTTTGGATAAATGTGATGCGGTATTGCTGATGCTGATCAATCCGGGTTTCGCTCAGATGAAGGGAGAGTCACAGACAGCATATTCTGCAAGGAAGATTCATGATTTACATGAGATGATAAAGACAAGAGGCCTGGACACAAAAGTGATTCTTGATGGAAGAATTTCACCAGAGAATATCAATACTTATGGAGTGTCCGGTGAAGCTGATATTTTTGTGGCAGGAAGTACCTGCATTAAGAAAGATGATCAGATCGGAAGCCTGCAGATACTGAAGGCTATGGAAGATGAGATCAACAGCAGGAGAGTATAGAGCCAAGAGGTATAGAAATGGGATATTACAGTGAGAATTACAATCAGACAGTAAAAGAGGTTCTTGGTGAGCTGGATAAGGCTCTCGGGGCAGTGAATCCAGAAACTGCTGAAAAATTTGTAAAAGCAGTTCTTGAAGCGGATCAGGTATATTTTGTAGGAGTCGGAAGAGTACTTCTTTCTCTCCAGGCTATCTGTAAGAGACTTGCACATCTTGGAATTAAGACCCACTATGTTGGAGAAATTACCGAACCGGCTATTACAGACAAAGATCTTCTGGTAGTTGGTTCTGGAAGCGGCGGCTCTCTTTTTCCACTGGGTATCGCAAAGAAAGCGCATGGAATCGGAGCAAAGATCGTACATATCGGTTCTAATCCGAACAGCGAAATGAAGGATTTGTGTGAATTCATGGTACGAATTCCGGTAAGAACCAAGAATTATCTGGAAGATGAAATTGATTCCGTACAGCCGATGACTTCCTTGTTTGAACAGAGTCTTCTGCTTTTCGGAGATGTAGTTGCAAAAATGATCATTGACGAGCGTCAGATTGATATGAAGAGTCTCTGGAGATATCATGCAAATCTTGAGTAAGCAGAACAGGAGAGACAATCAATGGATAAGAAATTGATGAAATATTGCGGAAGCCTTCAGCAAATGGTATATGCCCGCCCGATTACTTACAAAGAAGGACGTGCGGAACACATGAATGCCATTGAAGCGAAATGTGGCGATATTTTCTTCCACTCTGCAGCAGATAAAGCGTTAGATATCACAGATCTTTCCTACAAAGGAATGAACATGACGTTCCTTGCAAAACCTGGACTGGAAGGAAGAAATCAGTATGATACCAATGGAGAGGAAGCTCTCAGAAGTATCATGGGTGGATTGTTTTTCACCTGTGGTCTGGAAAATATCTGTGCTCCTTGTACTGTAGAAGGCAAGGATTACCCGATGCATGGACGGATGAGAACCACACCGGCAGAACATGTATGTACCGATGTGATTACTGAGGGAGATACATGCAAGCTGGTTATTTCCGGTGAGATGAGGGAAGCAGAACTGTTTGGTGAGAACATGATTCTGCGTAGAAAAATAGAAAGTGTATTTGGAGAGAACAGTATCACTGTTACAGACGAGATTGAAAATCAGGCATTTCGTCCAGAACCACTGATGCTTCTGTATCATTGCAATATGGGTTATCCGTTCCTGAATGAGAGTTGTGAACTTTATGTTCCATCCAGAAAAGTGGTTGGTAGAGAAGAGTTCTCTGAGAACCATGTGGATCGTTGGAATAAAATGGAGACACCTATTGATAATGAAGGTGAGTATGTATTTATACATGACATACAGTCCGATGAAAATCTGAACACTATGGTCTTGGTAGCCAATCATGAATTGAATATCGGCCTGACCATTGAATTCAATCAGAAGAATCTTCCTTATTTTATGGAATGGAAGTCCATGGCTTCCGGAGATTATGTTCTGGGACTGGAACCGTCCAACTCCAGTGTGTATGGGAAGCTTCATCATATTGAAAATCATACAGTACATTATCTGGAACCTTTTGCAAAAGAGACCAATGTATTACGGTTCTCTGTTATCGAGGGAAAAGATAAAATAAATGCGGCAATTGAGAAAATTAATGCAATCAAAGCATAAGAAGGAGCATGAATTATGAAAAGATCAGAAATTAATGCGGTTATTAAGAAATTTGAAGCATTACTGGCAGAGTACAAATTTGCACTTCCGCCATATCTGAGCTTCACTCCGGAAGAGTGGGCAGAAAAAGGTCATGAGTACGATGAGATTCGTGACAACGCACTTGGTTGGGATGTAACGGATTATGGCGAGGGACATTTCGATACATTGGGACTTGCTCTGATTACCATCCGTAACGGTAATGTACATAATCCAAAATATAAAAAACCCTATGCAGAGAAGATCATGATGTGTGATTCCGGTCAGGTATCTCCGATGCATTTCCACTGGAATAAGATGGAGGATATCATCAACCGTGGTGGAAACAATATCATCTTTACATTCTACAATGCAGATCCGGAGACCGGTGAGTTCCTTGATACCGATGTATTGATTTGTCAGGACGGAAGACAATATACTATGCCAGCAGGAAGCAAGGTAACCCTGCATCCGGGTGAAAGCATGACTCTGTATCCGTATCTGTATCATGAGTTCATCATTCCGGAAGGTGGTCCATCTCTGATTGGAGAGGTTTCCATGACCAATGATGACAATACAGATAACCGCTTTAAGAATCCGCTTGGCAGATATCCGACTATAGAGGAAGACGAAGCACCTTACAGACTGCTCTGTACAGAGTATCCGGCAGCAAAATAAGAGCCGGTATAAAATTAAGAAAGTGTATACTTCCTGAGTGGGAGTATTAAAATACACTCAAATAAATCTTTTCAAAACTAGGAGGGTGAAAAAGATGAAGAAAAAAGTTTTAGCAGCACTGCTCGCAACAATGATGGTTGCATCTCTGACCGCTTGTGGTTCCAAGGGTGAGACCACTACTGACGCGGCAGCAGACACCACAACAGAGGGAACTACTGATGCGGCAGCAGAAGACACCGCAGCAGAAGATACTGCAGCAGCTGGTGAAACAAAAGATCTTGCAGATCTGAAACTGGCATTTATCGTTGGTACAGAGAACGATGCTTTCTATCAGAGCGTTGAGGAAGGTATCAAAGCTGAGTGTGAAAAACTTGGTATTCCGGCTCCGACACTTGGTGACCAGGAACTTGACGGAAACAAGTGTTCCGACCTGATCAACAACTATGTTGCAGCAGGATATGACGCAATCGCATTCTCTGCTAATGACCCGGCAGGAACTATGCCGGCAGTTCAGGCAGCTAACGCAGAAGGCGTTAAGATGTTTACCTTTGACTGTACACTGGATGACCAGTATCTGGATCAGTATCTTGCATTCGTAGGTTCCAACAACAAAGCTGGTGGTGTTACTGCAGGTGAGTATGTTGCAGAGCATGCACCGGAAGGATCTATCGTAGGTTGTATTACATATGCTTCCGCACAGTCTACTCAGGACCGTCAGGCTGGTTTCGAGGAGACCATCCAGGCTGCTATTGATGGCGGCAAGGATCTGACTCTTATCGAGTCTCAGGATGCTGATAACGATCAGGCAAAAGCTGCTGATATCATGCAGAACCTGATCACCAAGTATGGTGATGACCTTTCCTACATCTTCGTAGTAGGTGACCCGACTGGTTACGGCGCTCTGTCTTCTATCCAGGCTGCAGGAGCAAACACCAAGATCGTTGGTTTCGATGCAGGTGAGACCGCTTGCCAGTACATTGCTGATCCGGAAGTTGGAAAGATCTGGGAAGCAGAAGTTGCACAGGATCCGGTTGGTATCGGTTCTGGTATCGTTGACAAGATCGCTGAGTACTTCACAACTGGTGCTATTGCAGGAGATCAGAAAGACCTTATCGAGTGTAAACTTGTAACTGCTGAGAATGTTGCAGATTACCTGAAATAATTCTTATAAGAAATAAGACTAAGTAATTACTGGTCTAAAGTGCCCAGGCCATCGGTTCTGGGCACTTTCTAATAAAAGGGAAATGGAGGACAGATATGGAACCGCTCTTACAGGTAAAAAATATTGCCAAAGAATTTCCGGGCGTAAAAGCGTTGGAGGATATCAGCATTGATTTTTATCCGGGTGAATGCCATGCTCTGGTCGGTGAAAACGGAGCCGGAAAATCTACGCTGATTAAAATTATTGCTTCAATTTATAAGCCCACAAGGGGCGAAGTCATTCTGGACGGAAAAGTATGTAACTTTAAAACTCCAAAGGATGCTTTGGATGCAGGTATCGCAGTTATTGAACAGGAGACAGCAATTGCTCCTCATCTGACCGTGGCTGAGAACATGTATCTTGGATGCGAACCGAAAAAGGCAAACGGATTACTGGATCGTAAAAAAATGGAGGCCGATGCGCAGGCCGTTCTGGACGAGATGGGTCTGGATGTAGATGCACACACACTTTGTTCCAAACTGACAGCTGCACAGCTGCAGATGGTAGAAATTGCAAAGGTTATTTCCAAACACGCAAAGGTAGTAGTTCTTGATGAGCCGACTTCCTCACTTTCTGAGAAAGAGATTGATTCTCTTTTTGAGCAGGTCAAGAAGATGAAGGCAGCTAATACTACCATGATTTATGTAACACATCGTATGGCAGAGCTTCCGATCATTTGCGAGAGATGTTCTATCTTCCGCGATGGATTGAAAGTTGCTGAGTATAAAGTAAATGAAGTAAGTGAGCAGACCATTGTCAATAGTATGGTAGGACGTGAGCTGGGCGCTTATGTAAAACCGGAACATACCGCGAAGGAAGAGGTACTTCGCGTTGAAAACCTTTCTCGAAAAGGTGTATTTGAAAATGTTAGTTTCCATGCCAACGCTGGTGAGATCGTAGCGTTCTCTGGTCTTGTTGGAGCAGGACGTACAGAGGTTATGGAGGCAATCTTTGGAGCAACCAAGATCACTTCTGGTAAAGTATTTCTGTATGGTGAAGAAGTTCATATTAAGAATCCAGCAGATGCGATCCGCAGAAAAGTGGGATTGGCTACAGAGGATCGTCGCCGTACCGGACTTCTTCTGAAAAAATCAATCGAAGAAAATATTGCGCTGCCGAACCTGCCGTTCCATGCAAAGAACGGATTTGTCAATGTGCCATGGGAGATCGAGACAAGTAATGACTACATGGACAAGCTGAAGATTAAAGCACCAAATATCAACGCACTGTGCGGAAATCTGTCAGGTGGTAATCAGCAGAAGGTTATCCTTTCGAAATGGCTGGCAGCCGGTGTAAAACTTCTGATTCTGGACGAGCCTACCAAAGGTATCGACGTAAATGCGAGAGCTGAGTTCTATGCATTGATGAATCAGTTTGTAGAAGACGGTGGATGTATTATCATGATTTCTTCCGATATGCCGGAGGTTATCAAGGTGGCAGACCGTGCTTACGTTATGTCAGAGGGTCGTCTGACAGGAGAACTGACTCGTGAAGAGATTACAGAAATCAATCTGATTTCTCTTGCGAATCCGGTTACTGACGGATCGGATAAACAGGCTCAGTAAACAGATACACCGGAAAGCGGTACAAATCTTATTCGTAGAGAGAGGAAAATAAAATGAAAGAGAAAAATATTAAACAGTTAATCACTGATAATATTGTAATTGTAGTACTGATTCTTCTTGTGGTTGGATTCTCTATTGGAAATCCTACTTTCCTGAAGACAGCAAATGTCATCAACTTGTTTGGACAGATGTGTCTGAATGCAATCCTGGCAACTGGTCTGACTTATGTAATTATCCTGGGTGGTATTGATATCAGTGTTGGTTCTTCAATGGCAATTACAGGTATCTTAGCAGCACAGGTTGTTCTGGCAATGAACATGCAGGCTACTCCGGTGATTATGTTAATTCAGATTCTTGTTGGTCTGGTAGGCGGAGCACTCATTGGTCTGTTTATTGGATGGTTGGTAGCCTACAGAGGTTTGGTTCCCATGATCTGTACATTGGCTTTGATGCAGGCATTCAGAGGTTTGGCTTATATCATTTCCGGAGGTGGCCCGGTTTATGGTCTTCCGAACGGTTTCTCTGTACTTGGTGCAGGACGTCTGATCCAGACAGAGAGCTTTAAGACTGGTATTATCCCGGTTATCGTACTGTTTACGATTGCTGTAGTATTCATTTTCCATATCATTCTGACTAAAACAGTATTTGGCCGTCACGTATTCGCAGTTGGATCCAATCCGTCTGTAGCTCATATGTGTGGTATCAATACTAAGATGGTAACCCTGAAATGTCATATGATCTGTGGTATCACAGCAGGTCTTGCGGGTATCGTTGCAGCTTCCAAGGTAAACAACGGACATCCGGCAACGGGTGATGGATATGAGATGTTTGCTATCGCAGCAACCGTTCTGGGAGGAACTTCCCTGGCAGGTGGTTCTGGATCTGTTGCAAGAGCTATGTTTGGATGTGCGATCATCGCAGTTATCAACAATGGTATGACCCTGATGGAGATTTCTGCATATTGGCAGAAAGTCGTAATCGGTGCTATTATCATACTGGCAGTTATGCTTGATATGGCACAGAAAGGCAAAGAAGAGTAAGGATGAAGTACTATTTGATTATTGATATCGGCGGGACAAAAACAACCTCTGCAGTATTCAATGATCAGGGGGAGCCGATTACAGAATTCAAGGTAAAAAAATCCAGAACCTATGAAGGTGAGGATGCAGTTTTTCAGAACACTGTTGAGCTTGCCTATGAGGTTCTGAAAGAAGCAGGTAAGACAAAGAAAGATTTAGCGGGTGTCGGTGTTGCGGCACCTGGTCCATTGGATTATCGGACAGGTCTTATTATTGATGTGCCAATGATGGGGTGGAAGAATTTTCCTCTTGGCGATCGTTTGAAAGAAGAATTTGATGTACCGGTATATGTAGAAAATGATGGAAATCTTGGAGCACTTGCTGAAGCAAATGTAGGTGTAGCCAAAGGTGAAAATGTAGTATTATATCAGACTATCAGTACCGGTTGCGGAGGCGGCATTGCTATTAATGGCGAGATTTATCATGGACGCTCAGGCTTCGCTGGTGAATTTGGTCATATGACCATTAATTTTGCTGGGCCTTCCTGTGGCTGCGGCGGAAGCGGTTGCTTTGAATTGTATGCTTCCGGGACTGCAGTTAACCGTCGAATGAAAAGAGATATCCGGTGTGGAATCAAGTCCAAGGCTTTCGAAGGTATCGAGTATGATCCTGAAAAAGTAAATGGAAAGTTTCTGACCGAAGCGGCTGCCGAAGGTGATGCGTATGCGATTGACATGCTGCGTCAGGAGGGCTACTATATTGGTGTGGGACTTTCAAATTTGATCAATCTTCTTGATCCGGATGTAATCGTGCTGGCTGGCGGAATGGCGAAAGCATATCCGTATTTCCGATATAGCATGATGGATGAAATACGAAGACATGCATGTTTCCCATTTGAGGAAGACAGAATTCGTGTTTCAGAGTTGAACGATAAAGTGGTTGCTTATGGCGCTTATGTTATGGTAAAAAAGGCAGTTGAAAAAAGCCTGTAATATAAGATTCTAAGAAAAGAGGAGAATAATTATGCCGTTACTTACAATTAAACAGATTATGGCCGATTCTGTAAGACTTGCTACTACTGATGCAGATCCTAAGGACAGATATGCAGTAGGTGCATTTAACTTCAGTACGATTCCGGAGATGGTAGGTCTCGTAGAAGGTGCCCGTGAAAAAAATGCACCGGTTATTCTGATGGCTTCTATAGGAGCAGTTAAATACATTGGTTCCCTGGAACTGGTTGCAGAAGCTGCAAAAGGAATCGCAAAGACTTATCCGGAAGTTCCGTTCTGTCTGCATCTGGATCATGCAACAAATATGGAGCAGATTAAACAGGCTGTTGTAGCAGGTTTTACTAATGTTATGATCGATGCTTCCCAGGAGGATTTTGAAACAAATATTGCAAAATCCAAGGAGATTGCTGATTTTGCACATAATCATAGCCCGTACGGCATCGATGGCTGCTCTGTAGAGGCAGAGCTTGGTATGCTGGCTGGCCATGAGGAGAATGTTCATGTAGAAGAATCTGGAAAAGCTTATACAGACCCGGCGCTTGTAAAAGAGTTTGTAGACAGAACCGGTATTGATGCACTGGCAGTTGCTATTGGAACAGCACATGGCTTTTATAAAGCAGCTCCGAAGATTAAATTTGATCTCCTGGAAGAGATTCGTAAGCAGACAGATATTGCTCTGGTATTACATGGTGGTACAGGAGTACCGGATGAAGACTTCCGTAAATGTGTTGCCATGGGTATGAGCAAGATTAATGTTGGTACTGGATTAAAGAAAGTCTATACCGATGCTGTCAGAGAAGCAATCAAGACACTTCCGGAGACTGAGTACGACCCACGTAAGATTGTAGGACCGGGACGTAAAGCAATTGCAGCTGAGATCGCAAGCAAGAGTGATCTGTTTAACTGCAGTGGAAAGGCTCCGGCTGTATTAAGAAGTATTTACAAATAGGTTTTGAAATGTAAAATAGGGCAGGTATTTTGAAAAAAGTATCTGCCCTAAGAGTGTAAGGAGGGGTATTATGCTTACTAACTATGTAGAGGGGTATCAGCACATTGGAATCCCAACAGATGATATCAAAAAAACATCGGAATTTTATCTGGGTCTTGGCTTCAAGCTGAAATGGGAGACTGTATATGGGGGACATCCGGTAAAATTCTTTGAGCATGGAAATATTCTCATTGAGACATATGAAAAAGATGGTGGTGCTTCTAATGCGACTGGTGCAATCGATCATGTTGCGCTGAACTGTACAGATATTGTAGCCTGTGTGAAAGAGATACGGGAAGCTGGATACTATATTAATGAAGGTCCGGCATTTTTGCCTTATTGGGAGCATGGCGTGGAATATGTGACGATTCTTGGGCCAAATCATGAGATTGTTGAGTTTATTCAGAAATTTTCATCAGAAGAAGAAAAGGAAAAGGCGGTGAAAGCACTTGGCTGAAATCTGGACAATGGGAGAGACCCTGGTTGAAATTATGAGAACCGAGGTAGACAAACCTCTGAATGAAACTGCATTGTTTTCCGGTCCTTATCCATCAGGGTCTTCGGCAATTATGATTTCTACAGTGGCTCGTATGGGACATAGTTGTGGAATCATTTCTGGTGTGGGTAAGGATGGTTTCGGTGAATGCATGCTGAACCGTCTGAGGAAGGATGGAGTGGATGTATCTAAAGTTCTGGTGGATCCGGATGGATCTACAGCATGTGCGTTTGTGGCCTATGATAATAAAGGTGACCGCAGATATCTGTTCCATTGGGATGATACTCCGGCCACAAAGGCGGTTATGCCGGATGTGACAGAACCTTCCTTAAAAGAAGCGAAGTATCTTCATATCATGGGATGTGCGTTGACAGCACGCCTTAGTTATGGATGGGAGATTGTCAAGACGGCCAGAGCTATGAAGGCTCAGGGAACCAAGATCAGCTTTGATCCTAATGTGCGTGTGGAACATCTGACCAATCCGAAGAAGAGCAAGGAATCCTTTGAGATTATCAATGCGGTTCTGGAACTTACCAATCTTTTTGCGCCGGGTCTGGACGAGCTGAAGCTTCTTACCGGTCTGGATGATGTGGACGCGGCAGTGAAGAAATGCTTTGAGAATCCGAATCTGGAGATTCTGATGCTGAAGAACGGGGACAAGGGATCCAAGATCTATACCCGTGACGGTTTGGTGGTAGAGCAGGGTCTTTATAAAGTAAAATGTGTAGACCCTACTGGAGCAGGAGATACTTCTATTGGTGCATTCCTTTGTTCGCTTCTGGAAGGAAAAGAACTGAAAGAGTGTGCCGAGATAGCTGCAGCAGCAGGTGCATTGAATGTAGCTGCGTTTGGGCCTATGGAAGGTAAAATCAGTCCAGAAAATGTTCAGGCTATGCGTGATGGAACCTTTCAGTTTTGAGGAATGACTATGAAGAGAGAGTTCCCAAATAAACGAACATTGCTTATTTTTACAGGTGGACCAGGGACTGGTAAGAGCGGTACCGCTCGTCGCTTCCTGGAATACCTGGGAAATGAAGACATTGTGAAAATCAGTTATGATGAGATAAAAGAAAAGAACTGGGATATCTTCGGATTTGATAATGAAAAGCAGAAGGATCGCTTAAACTGGTGGAGTCTGGAAGAGTTTTATCTGACCATTCAGAAGCGAATGTGGGAGAACAGGACAATTTTAATTGAATATCCTTTCTATCAGCGGCATAAGCCGAAGTTGGAAGAACTGATTCAGGAATCCGGTTATGACGCGGTGACTGTGTATCTGTATACTGATCTGGAAACGGTCTATCAGCGGGGGGCAAGACGGGATGAAGAGGATGATAGACATCCTGGACATCTGCTGACCTGTTATCATAAGGAAACCTTTAAGCCGGAAATGCTACACTCTGTATCCCGCATAGCACCTGGTTTTGAAGAATTTACAGCGGCTATTGCTCATAAACAGTATAATATTGATCTGGGACTGGACATTCCGGTGGATGTAACGGATTTTAGTACGATCAGTTATGAGGATATTTACCAGAAGATTCTGGCCTATGAGAATAAGCCTTAAAAAACACCTGACATAGAGAAAGAAATGTTGGGAGACATCATCAGTTTTAACGATTGGGAAGAGAACCTGAAGTTTTCGGATACTGCAGGAGGATCTTCATATTGAATAAGTGCGTGGAACAGATAAAATATCTGTTTTGCGCATTTTTCTTTTTTGTTATTCTGAACAAAAATTGTAATTCCAAATTTATCAAACTATATAATTCCTAAATATTCAAACCGGGAAATTGCACAAATGAGTAAAGGATTACTCAAGAGGCCAAATGAAATCCAAAAATAAGAAACAGATAGAAAAAAAGGAGGAGACAATCGTGAAATACGGAATTTATGCTCCATATTGGACACACGAATGGACTTTGGATTATGAATATTTTATCCCGAAAGTTAAGAAGCTGGGATTTGATGTACTGGAAATCTCCTGTGCAGCGTTGGTAGAAAAGTACATGACAGATGCGCAGCTTCTTGAATTAAAAAAAGTGGCAGATGATAATGGATATGATATAATGAACGCAAGAGAGTCATGAGAGAGTAAGCTCTCTCATGACAAACAGCGAAATTATGGAGTGATGAAATCATAACATAATGGATGCAAGATTGGTTGAAGGTGTTATATGGTGCAAAAGAAATTATCGGTAAAAGAAATCGCAGAAATGGCAGGAACGTCTGCTGCTACGGTTTCAAGGGTCATCAATCAGAATGGTAGATTTTCAAAGGATACAGAAAAAAAGGGTAAAAGAGATTATTGAGAAATATGATTATCAGCCCAACCAGCTGGCAAGGGGACTTCGTGTTAATCATACACAGGTGATTGGCATTCTGGTTTCGGATATTACAAATGAATTTTTGCCAGCATTACAAAGGAAGTTCAAAAACATTTATTGACCCAGAATTATATGACATTGATCTGTAGCACCAATGAAAATGTGATGGAAGCCAAAGAACAGTTACAGATGCTCCTCAGTCAGAAGGTGGGAGGCATTATCTATATCGGCGGTGAGGATATTACAGAATCACTCCATATTCCGACCGTTTATATTGACCGTGATCCAAGAGACATGAAACGGGAAGAAAAGCCGGGATCAGAAGAAAACTATGCAATGATTGAATGCGATAACATTCAGGGAGGCTATCTTGCGGGTCAGGAACTGGCCTGTAAGGGTGCTAAAAAAATTGCGTACGTTTGTTATGGAGGAACATTATCTACTATCAAAAAACGTCTTCAGGGATTTAAAGAAGCACTTGCGGAGTATGAAATAGAAATTAATCCGAAATATGGAATTTATGTAAATGAAGTATCACTGGAAGAGGGTAGCCGTGCAGCACAGTATATCATGGAAAATCTTGGAGGAGCAGATGGGATCTTCTTTATGACAGATATTTTGGCGGTAGGTGGTCTCAGTTATCTGGTGAACCATAACATCAAAGTGCCAGATCAGGTAAAAGTTGTGGGGTTTGATGATATTTCCATGAGTAGAATGATCTATCCTAAGTTGACGACTATTCATCAGCCAGTGCAGGAATATGGTCGTTTGGCTGCTGAACGTATTGTGGATATGATCAATGGAAAAGACGTAGAGATACAGAGACAAAGAATACCCGTGAATCTTGTGGTTCGTGAGACCACATAATCAGGAGAACAGACATGAAATCAATAGGAATTGATATTGGTACAACAACGATCAGCCTGGTTGTACTGGATACAGAGAAAAAGATGGTCCTGGAATCCAGGACCATTTCTAACGGAACTTTTATAGAGACCGGAAATGCCTGGGAGCGGATCCAGGAGCCTGTAAAGATCATTGAAAAAACAGTAGGTGTGTTGAATGAGTTGCTGGCAGCTCATAAAGATGTTGAGACGATCGGACTGACTGGCCAGATGCATGGAATCGTGTATTTGGACAACGAGGGGGAGTGCGTCAGCCCATTATATACCTGGCAGGATGGAAGAGGTGCGCAGCCGGAATTTGACGGTAAGAGCATTGTTCAGGAAGTATACGAAAAAACAGGACTTACCGTGTCCACAGGCTTTGGATTGGTGACCCATCTGTATCACTACAGAAAAGGGATCGTGTCAGAAGGAGCAGCGACCTTCTGTTCTATTGGAGATTACCTTGGCATGAAGCTGACCGGAAGAAAAACTCCGCTGGTGCATGCCAGCAATGCAGGAAGCTTTGGCCTGAATCTGTTTGACAGCGAAAAAGGAGAGTTCCGCAAAGCAGTGCTGGAACAGCTGGGAATGGATACATCCATTCTCCCGGAAGTGACCGGTGATGTGGCAGTGCTTGGTAAGTATAAGGGAATCCCGGTAACTGCTGCACTGGGAGACAATCAGGCAAGCTTTCTTGGATCTGTGGGATTCAGAGAGAATACCATCCTTCTGAATATGGGAACTGGTGGACAGATCTCTGTGCTGTCTGATCAGCTGTTCTCAGGAGAGGGAATCGAGGCAAGACCATTTGTAAATGGAAAATATCTTTTGGTTGGTGCTTCTCTGTGCGGTGGAAGAGCGTATGCCACTCTTGAGAAATTTTTCCGTAGATTTATGAAGAGAGCTACTGGAAATGACGAGCCATTATATGGACTTCTGGAAGAGATGGCTCGTGAGGGAAAAGAGCAGAGTGATAAGATGGAAGTGTCCACACGGTTTAATGGAACCAGAATCAATCCGAATATCCGCGGTGGTATCACGAACTTAAGTGAAGAGAATTTTACTCCGGAAGGACTGACCTATGGGGTGCTTCATGGCATGATCAAAGAGCTGTACGATATGTATCAGATCATCTATAAGGCTACAGGCATTGAAGTTAACCATCTGGTTGCATCCGGTAATGGACTCAGAAAGAATCAAGTGCTTCAGGAGATCAGCAGTGAGATGTTCGGCGCAGAACTGTCACTGGCGATCTACCAGGAAGAGGCAGCCTGCGGTGCCGCGGTCAGCAGTGCCATGGGTGTTGTGTAGAACAATATTTGCACAATTTTTATCGAATATTCATAGTACATAAAAAAGCTACTCATAAGTATACAACTCGTGAGTAGCTTTTATTATCTTAATCAACCACCGTAACAGCGGTGATCACCGGCTGATCTGCTGCAGCAACGGTTCCATTATTATCCTGTACGGGAACAGCTTTGCAGATGGCGTCGACTACATCCATGCCGTCTGTTACATGCCCAAAGGCTGCATACTGGCCATCCAGGAAGGTACTGTCCTCATGGACGATGAAGAACTGAGAGGATCCGCTGTCCGGGTCATTGGCACGTGCCATGGAGATGACACCTCTCACATGAGAAATATCATTTTCTACACCGTTTGCAGAGAACTCGCCTTTAATGGTCTTCTCAGAACCGCCAGTTCCGTTTCCATTGGGATCACCGCCCTGGATCATGAATCCGGAGATGATACGATGGAAAGTCAGACCATCGTAGAAGCCTTCATTTGCCAGATTGATAAAGTTGGTTACAGAGATCGGGGCAGTATCTGCATCCAGTTCCAGAGAGATAGTGCCATAGTCTTGCACATCGATGGTCACATGATGAAGACCGGTGAGCAGCTCTTCGCCTTCAGAAGCGTCTGCTGTGTCAGCGGTTCCATCACTAGTCTCGTCAGCTGCAGGGGTCTCTTCAGTAGTCTCGGTAGTGTCCGTGGTATCAGTTTTGCTTCCGCATCCGGCCAGCATTGTCGCAGCAAGTGCCAGAGTCAGAAGCCATACAGTTATTTTTTTCATGATTTTCATTATTCCTTTCGCTATTCTACATATGTTTCATTCTAAGATTCATCAGATCGAAAGTCAAATGTAGATTCTGTGAACATTACAAGATCTTTCCAAGAAAATAAGCAGCCTGTTTCTGCCACCAGCACCAGTCATGGCTTACATCATATCCCCAGTAATCCACAAATGCAGGGATGCCTTTTGCTTTCAGTACGTTGTCCAGCTTGTGGGTATCTGTCAGCAGTTCGTCCTCCCAGGCGCCCTGGCCTACGCAGAAATACATGTGGCTTCTGCGGTACAGAGCCATATACGGGTGATCTTCCGGCATGTGCTGGAGACAATGGTATGGAGAGTTCAGGTACACCAGATTATCCATATAGCCGCCCAGAATGTTGGCAGCGTCATAGACACCGCTTAAACAGATGGTTGCATCAAACTGGTCAGGAAAACGGAAAAACAGATTAGCTGCATGAAATGCGCCCATGCTGCATCCCATGGTCATGGATAATTGTCCGGGAGCAGCCTGTTTCATAAAGGGAAGTACTTCGCAGAACAGATATTGCATCCATTTCTCATGCAGGAAGATCCGGTCTCTGGGATTTTTCCAGGTGCAGGACCAGGTCTCTGCATCAATAGTGTCCACGCAGAATAACTGAAGTCTTCCATTTTCGATAAAAGGTCTGCAGGCTTCTACCATGCCAAAGCTCTCAAAGTCATTATGTTTGCCGTCCTGAGAAGGAATGACCAGACAGGGTTTTCCTTTGGTTCCATAACGTTTTACGGGCATCTCCCGCCCAAGCCGGTCACTGTACCAGCTTGTTTCCTGTATTTCTATCATGAATTTTCAGATCCTTTCTGCGAAATTTTAGAAGATCGTTTCGCACCTGCAGTTTTACGGACTCGAGTTGTCTTCTTTACCGGTATTTCCGGTAAAATTTCCGGCTCTTTGATCTCCAACGCATATTGACAGAAGGTGTCCATCTGCTCTTTGGATTTAAATCTTGCCAGATACATATAATTGCCCATGCCATGTGCAAGTACTTCCGGAAGTTCCTCGGCAACCTTCAGATATTTGTCCCAGTGTTCAAGAATCTCCTGGTGAGTATGTGCATAAGGATGCTCTTTCCAGCGGCCTACATAGACGCAGAAGGCAGGCGAAGTCTTGGTCTTATGGCGCAGTTTATCATAGATCATCATATCCGCATAGTACTGATAGCAGTTGATGTTATAGGCAAAATTGATCATATCCGGGGTAGGTCCGCCGGAAGGACGCATATTGACTTCCAGACCTACAACCTGGCCTTTTTTGCCAAGGTACGGATGGTCTTCCAATAGACGGAAAAACTCCAGATGCACGAAGCGTCTGTGCACTTTAAAAGCCTTCAGGCAGGCACGTCCGCAGGCTTTCAGGTCTTCGGCCAGCTGATCTACAATATAGAATTTAATGGAGTTATGGTCGTTCACACAGTCCATAATGGAGATCGGTGTGATATTGCCGGTTTCGAAAAGAGGAGTTCCCTTGCTGTTTACAATCGCATCATAAGAGCAGATCTCTCCGGGAACATATTCTTCCATAATATAAGGAATGGATGGAAGATGGCGGAAAAAGTCAAGAAGCTCCGCTTCGCAGGTGAGTTTCCAGGTGTCATTGGCACCGACACCGCAGTCTGGTTTTACGATCACAGGGTATCCGACTTCCCTGATGAAGTTCTGTGCCGATGTAAGGTCAGAGATCAGATGGTAACGTGCACAGGGAATGCCGGCTTTTTCGTAACCGGCTTTCATCTTTGATTTGTATTTGATCAGGTCCATATCTTTGGGCTGAAGACCGGTAGTAATATGAAAATCTTCCCGAAGTCTTGCATCCTGGGTCAGCCAGTATTCGTTGTTGCTCTCCAGGTAATCGATCTTTCCATGGTGGAAGGATAAAAATGCAACAGCACGGAACATCTCGTCATAGTTTTCCATATTTTCTACCCGGTAATATTCGGTCAACGCGCTCTTCAGGCGCGGAGACAGACCGTCATAAGGGGTGTCTCCGATGCCGAGGACATTGACACCGTTTGCCCTCAGGGCAACACAGAAATTTTCATAATTGCCGGGAAAGGCCGGGGAAATGAAGATAAAATTGGGCATATAATTCCTTTCACGACGCAAAAACAGTCGTTTTCTATATGATTCAAAAAAGACTGCCGCAAAATGCATCCTGCATTTGCGGCAGTCCCTTTATTATACCTGTCCGTTCTTGTACCGATCAAGGAAACGGTGGATTCTTTCGTAGGGGTCAAGAAGATCACTGACAGATGCATCATGGTTCAGCGTATCGATCAGAAGAGCGATGTATTTGCTCATGTCGCAGCTGATGTAATATTCGCGGGACAGAAGCTCCGGGGTCTGGTATACCAGGTTGGTAGTCAGTACGCGATAGAACAATCCTTCTTTGTAAGCCTCATCGAATTTTTCCATACCATTGGTGAACAGACCAAAGGTGGAATACAGGAAGATTCGTTTCGCATGAAGGGCTTTCAGCTTTCTTGCTACATCAATCATGCTCTCACCGGAGGAGATCATGTCATCAATGACCAGAACATCTTTTCCTTCTACATTGCTTCCCAGAAACTCATGGGCAACGATTGGATTGCGTCCATTGACTACTTTCGTGTAATCACGGCGTTTGTAGAACATACCCATGTCTACACCCAGCACATTTGCCAGATAAACTGCACGGCTGGTACCACCCTCATCAGGGCTGATGACCATCAGATGCTCACTGTCTACCTGAATGTCATTTACGTTGGAGAGCAGTGCCTTGATAAACTGGTAAGCAGGCTGTACGGTCTCAAAACCAGACAGCGGGATTGCATTCTGTACACGCGGGTCATGCGCATCAAAGGTGATGATATTGTCCACACCCATAGATACCAGCTCCTGCAGAGCCAGTGCACAGTCCAGTGACTCACGGGCAGAACGTTTATGCTGACGGCTCTCATAGAGAAATGGCATGATAACAGTAATACGTCTTGCTTTTCCTCCACAGGCAGCGATAATACGTTTCAAATCCTGATAATGGTCATCAGGTGACATGTGATTGGTATGGCCTGCAAGGCTGTAAGTCAGACTGTGGTTACATACATCTACCATCAGATAAAGATCACGTCCGCGGACAGATTCCTGAACAATTCCTTTTGCTTCACCGGAACCAAAACGGGGAATCTTTGCTCCTACCAGGAAAGATTCCTGCTCATAGCCCTGGAATGCAATGTTATCCTTGTGCTCGTTGGCGCTTTCTTTCCGCCACTGCACCAGATAATCATTGACCTTATCACCCAGCTCTTTACAACTGGGAAGAGGAATGATGCCAAGGGATCCTACCGGGATCGTCTCAAGAACACGTTCACTGCGCTGCTGAATCATAATATGCCCTCCAAAATGTATAAAAATAATCGTATATTCAGAGCCTGCCTCATGAATAGCTCCGAATATGTAAATACCTATATAGATCTACTTCAATGGTTATAACATTTCCTGTGATACAGAGTCAAGGAATTTCACAAAGTTCGGTTGATTTTCCGGCGAATCCGGATATCACTGCCGGTCAGTTTAAGCAAAGTGTACGAACTGGTGATCCTGGAAAAAATACGTTCACTGTACACATCACGGAATTCCCGGATGGACAGGTTCGTGGAGATGATCGTTGACTTTCTCAACAGTGCCCGTTCATTTAGAAGCTGGAACAGCCTGGACACAGTAAACGTATTGGAAACTTCCGTTCCGCAATCATCCAGGATCAGCAGATCGCTGTCCAGCAGAGCTTCATATTGCTGGTGCAGATTCCACTTATCTGCAGGTGCTCCGATGGACAGAAGCTCGAAGAGCTGAAAGGATGTAAAATAGATTACGGAATGTCCCGTATCCAGAAGCTCTTTGGCGATACAGTTGGATAAAAAGGTCTTTCCGGTTCCTACGGAACCATAGAACAGAATATTCTTAAATTCCTGATCAAATCCATTTACAAACTGATGGCAGGTACGGATGATCTCCGGCATGATCTGCTTCTGCTCCTCATCATAGACATCATAAGACAGATGGGAAAAGTTCTCTTCTGCCAGAATCTGATCCAGATGGGAAGAAGAATAGAGCAGACGGATCTCCTGCTGTAAAAAGCAATGGCACTTTTTGCGGCCGATATAACCGGTGTCTTTGCACTCCGGACAGGTATAATGCATCTTAAGATAGTCAGCAGGATAACCGGCGGATAGAAGAAGTCCTTCCTTCTCAGCTTTGAGCAGTGTCAGCTCGTCCTTTAAGGACTTCATGGCCCCTGGTTCCTGGTCGATCATCCGCTCCGCCTGACGAAGACTGCAGGCAGAGATCTCTGAGTCGATCTCACGGATCCTGGGGATCTGTTCGTAGATCTGATCGATCCGGGTACATTGAAGCCGGTAATCCTGATATTGGCGGCGGTCATATTCCCGCATGATCGTATCGTACTGTTTATTGGTAAGCGGCATGTGATCCTCCTGTTATTTCTGGCTTTGAAGCAGCATCTCTTCCAGCTTGTCAAAATCATAGTCACGCTGCTGGAAATTGGTGAATCCGGTTGCCCTGGCAGCGGATGGCTTTTTCCGGGTGCTGTTCTTTTTCTGGTGTTCCTGATCCAGTCGTTCCACATCTGCCAGCGTATGTACTTTCTTTTCGGACCAGCTCTGTAAGATCTTGTCTGCATAGTCAAAATTCGGTTTGTGCAGACGATCCATGGTCCGGCGGCAGGCTTCCAGAACCAGATCCAGGGTGAAATCATAAGTTCCCAGCCATTTTTCGATATAGTCAAGCTCCGGCTGGACCGGATTACGGTCGTTGATGCCGAAGGCCTTCATAATAGCGAAAGTATTGCGCCGGTAAGTGGTAGTCCGTTCCTTTGCCTGAGAGACGGTGGTGATTCCTGCCTCTGCCCAGGCAAGACCTACCTTTTCGATATAATGAATGCTGCTGCTTCCCTTGCAGACACAATACTCTACCAGATACTCCACCAGATCCACAGAAAAATGGAGCTGGTCGTAGAAGTAGAGCAATGTCTCAATCTCGGATGGCGTCAGCGTCTTTTTCATATACTGTTCGCAGACAAATAAAAGCTGTCTGCAGTCAGACTGAGAAGTGAACTCGCGTAACTGATCCCGGCTGTATGCCTTACGTTCCGGTACGGCAGATGCAGAAGCAACAGAAGGAACGACAGGAGAAGAACCGGGGGTGGTGACAGAGGCATGTCTGTCGGGCTGACCAGTAGTTCGTAAGTGGGACGGCTCACAAAGATAGATGCCAAGAAGCATATTGGAGGCATTGCACTCCAGCTTCAACAGTCCCTGCTTTTCCCAGTATTTAAACGCGCGGAGAATGTCACTTTCCGTACAGTCCAGTACATCTGCCAGACCGATCACAGACAGCTCTCTGGTGCTGTCACCAAGCGAACGAAGCAGGTACAGATAGACCTTCACATATTCACCATTAGCTCCCGGCATATATTCATCCAGGAAAATATTGGAAATAGAAGTAGTACCGACAGAAGTGCCGGTTGTTAACGTAAAATGACTCATAAATCAGTATCCTCCACCTATTACGGAGTATAGCACAGCTTATCCAAAAAAGAAATAGCCCACACTTTCCTCTGTGGATACTTTTGAGGGAATGTGGATAATGTGGATAACTTGGTGGATAGTTACATTTATGGGAAACCTGTTTCGACAAAAAATGACCAGAAATACAAGGATTTTCAAGAATTTGTCGAATAGTGTCGAAATGTGTTATGTAAATCTGTTTTCCACGAAAAAATCCACATGTTTATGCAGCATATTATGTTGATAAACATGTGGATAATGTGGATAACTTTATCTTTGAAGTAGATTTTCCCCGATTTTCAGCACATCTCCGGCACCCATAGTTATCAACAGATCACCGTGCATACAATTTTTTAATAAAAATTCTTCAATCTCTTCGAATGTGGAAAAGTAATCGCAGTCTTTTCCTATTTTATGCAGTTCTGCCTGCAGAGTTCTGGAGCTGATTCCCAGGTTGTCAGTTTCCCTGGCCGGGTAGATCTCTGCCAGTACTACATGGTCGGCAAGGGAAAGTGCTTCCGCAAATTCGTGCATGAATGCGCGGGTACGGGTATAGGTGTGAGGCTGGAACACACACCAGATCTCACGATGCGGATAATTGGCAGCAGCCTTCAGGGTTGCCCGGATCTCGGACGGATGATGGGCATAATCATCGATAATGGTGACACCGTTCACTTCTCCTTTGTACTGGAAACGACGGTCTGTTCCGTGGAACATAGCCAGACCTTCGGAAGCAGTCTTGAAATCAAAGCCAAGTTCCATGGTGGTCGCCAGGGCAGCCAATGCATTGGATACGTTGTGGATACCTGGTACATGAAGCTCTACCGGTCCTACAGGGGTTCCCTTGTGAACCAGTGTGAAGGATGCGCAGCCCTGTCTGTCATAGGTAATATCGGAAGCGGTGTAATCTGCCTCGCCGGACACTTTGTATGTGACCAGATCAGCATCCACACCATTGGTAATCTCGTCTATGTTCTTGATTTCTCCATTCATTACCAGCAGCCCGTGTGCCGGGAGCAGTTCTGCAAACCGATGGAAGGAGTGGCGGATATCAGCAAGATCCTTGAAGAAATCCAGGTGGTCTTCCTCGATGTTCAGGATCACGTCCACAGTCGGGAAAAAGGACAGGAAGCTGTTGGTGTACTCACATGCTTCGGTCAGAAACAGATCTGATCTGCCGACGCGGATATTTCCACCGATCTCCGGCAGGATACCACCCACGGAGATGGTAGGATCTGCCTGTGCTTCCAGAAGGATCATGGAGATCATGGAAGTGGTAGTAGTCTTTCCGTGAGTACCGGCAACAGCGATGGCCGTCTTGTAGTTACGCATGATCTCACCCAGCAGTTCAGCTCTGGTCAGCATGGGAATGCCGGCGGATCTGGCAGCGGCAAACTCGGCATTATCCGGATGGATGGCGGCAGTGTAGACGACCACATCGATGCCTGGTTTGATATTGTCTGCAGTCTGTCCGTAGAAGACAGTTGCTCCTTTCTCTTCCAGATGTCTGGTCAGTTCGGACCGCTGACTGTCAGAACCTGAGATGGTAAAGCCTTCCTGAAGCAGAACTTCAGCCAGACCGCTCATACTGATGCCTCCGATACCGATGAAATGTACATGTACCGGTGAGTCAAAATTTATCTGATACATAAGAAATCCTCATTTCTGTTTTTTCCTATTATTATATCGTCTTCAGAAGAAAAATCAACGCACTTCTGTCAGGAAAGACCGGGTAATATCATTTTGAACAAAAAAGCATGAAATCATATAGCAAAAATGACGAAAACAAGATGAAAATTTATCAAAAACAAGAAAAAACTGTCGAAAAATGTTAAAAAACGATGAATGTTTTTCTCTGTAAATGTTCACTATTTACAAAAGGTGTGCTATAATACAGACATCAAAGCATTATAATGTTTGCATCAAGAGGTGATAGCGTGATTAAAAAAGAAATGATAGCCATGTTGTTAGCCGGCGGTCAGGGAAGCAGATTGGGCGTGCTTACTGCAAAGGTTGCAAAACCTGCAGTTGCCTTTGGCGGCAAGTACCGGATCATTGACTTTCCATTGAGCAACTGCATCAATTCCGGGATCGATACGGTTGGTGTACTTACTCAGTACCAGCCTCTGCGGTTGAACACACACATCGGGATCGGAATGCCGTGGGATCTGGATCGTAACAATGGAGGAGTAACTATTCTCTCACCATATGAGAGAAGCGCCGGAAGTGACTGGTATTCCGGCACAGCCAATGCCATTTACCAGAACATTGACTATATTGATACATATAATCCAGAATATGTCCTGATTTTGTCAGGTGACCATATTTATAAGATGGATTATGAAGTGATGCTGGATTATCACAAAGAGAATAACGCAGCAGTGACGATTGCCTGCATGCCGGTTCCGTGGGAAGAGGCGGGCAGATTTGGTGTAGTCATCACAGATGAGAACGGACAGATCAATGAATTTGAAGAGAAGCCGGAGAAGCCGAGAAGTAATCTGGCATCCATGGGAATCTATATTTTTACGTGGAAAGTATTGAGAGAAGCACTGATCCGCATGAAGGACGTGCCGGGATGTGATTTCGGAAAGCATATCCTGCCAGACTGCCTGGAACGGGGCGAGCGGTTGTTTGCTTATGAGTACAACGGATACTGGAAAGATGTAGGAACTCTTGGATCTTACTGGGAAGCCAACATGGAGCTGATCGATATCATACCGGAATTTAACCTGTATGAAGAATTCTGGAAGATCTATACCAAGAGTGATGCGTTACCGCCCCTTTACGTATCGGAGGATGGATTTATTGAGCGCAGTATTGTCTGCGGCAATTCTACGATTGAAGGAACGGTGATAGGATCTGTGATCGGAGCAGGTGTTACCATTGGAAAGGGAGCAGTGGTACGTGACTCGATCATTATGAAAGACACTGTGATCGGACCTGGCTGTACGGTGGACAAGTCCATCATTGCAGAAGAAGTCGTGATCGGTGAGAACTGTAAGCTGGGTGTGGGAGAAAATATTCCGAACAAAGTAAATCCAAAGGTATACTCCTATGGTCTGGTAACGATTGGAGAGAAGACAGAGATTCCGGCAAATGTTCAGATCGGTCTTAACACTGCGATTTCCGGTAAGACGGAAGAAGCGGACTATCCGGACGGAATACTTGCAAGCGGCGAGACTTTGATTAAGGCGGGTGATAGAACATGAGAGCAATAGGAATCATTTTAGCGGGCGGCAACAATCACAGAATGAAAGAACTGTCCAGCAAGCGTGCCATTGCGGCCATGCCGGTGGCAGGAAGCTACCGAAGCATTGATTTTTCATTGAGCAACATGTCCAACTCTCATGTACAGAAGGTTGCAGTGCTGACGCAGTACAATTCACGGTCCTTAAATGAACACCTCAGTTCATCCAAATGGTGGGATTTCGGAAGAAAGCAGGGCGGCTTATATATTTTCACACCGACTGTGACAGCGGAGAACAGCTACTGGTACAGAGGAACGGCAGATGCCATCTGGCAGAACATTGACTGGTTAAAGCAAAGCCATGAACCATATGTGGTGATCGCATCCGGCGATGGCGTCTACAAGATGGACTACAATAAAGTGCTGGAATATCATATTGACAAAAAAGCAGATATTACGGTTGTGTGCAAGGAGATGCCACAGGATACGGACATGAGCCGCTTTGGTGTGATCAAAGCGGACGAGACCGGCAGAGTCATGGATTTTGAAGAAAAGCCGATGGCGACAGATGCCCATCTGGTTTCCTGTGGAATCTATATTATCCGACGCAGACAGCTGATCGAACTGATTGAGAAATGTGCGGAAGAGGATCGGTACGATTTTGTAAGAGACATTCTGATTCGTTATAAGAATGTGAAACGAATCTACGCATATAAGATGGATACTTACTGGAACAGTATCGCATCTGTGGATGCATATTACCAGACCAACATGGATTTCCTGAAAGCAGATGTGCGAAAGCATTTTCTGCACGATTACCCGGATATTTATTCCAAGGTTCAGGATCTTCCGCCTGCAAAATATAATGCAGGAGCTAATGTGAAGAACAGTCTGGTTGCCAGCGGCTGTATCATCAATGGCACGGTGGAGAATTCTGTATTGTTTAAGAAAGTATTCGTTGGAAATAACTGCGTGATCAGAAATTCCATTATTCTCAATGATGTATATCTGGGTGACAACACCTGCATCGAAAACTGCATCGTGGAGAGCAGAGATACCATTCGGGCCAATTCCCGCTACGTAGGGGAAGACGGTGTAAAAGTGGTGATAGAAAAAAATGAAAGATATATCATGTGATGATACCAGGGTAGAAAGGTCGGAAATCCGATGCAAGCTTGCTTGCAGGAGGATTTATGAACTTGAGACCCGCCAAAAACATGAGTAAGCAGCCATTTTTGTAAAAAAATGAGCGAATTACGAATGTTTTTGAGGATTGTGGGAGTGCGAAGCACGGAACAATCCGGTATCAGTTGTTGCAAAACATTGTTTGCTTCAATATCGTATATACAAAAACATAAAAATACAATATACAGGGGTGTCTTATGAAAATTACAGATGTACGGATAAGAAAAGTTGCCAGAGAAGGCAAGATGAAGGCGGTGGTATCTATCACCATAGATGAAGAGTTCGTCGTTCATGATATTAAAGTGATTGAAGGAGAGAAAGGACTGTTTATCGCAATGCCAAGCCGTAAAGCGTCTGATGGAGAGTATCGAGATATTGCACACCCGATCAATTCTTCCACACGTGACTGCATTCAGTCTCTGATCCTTGAAAAATATCAGAGTACCATTGAAGCGGCAGAAATAGAATAAAAAGTTACATAATTAAAATTTATGATGCCGGGGCTTTTGACACCGACATCAATTTATAAGGACAAGAAAAAAGAAGAGGAGCGGTGCACTAATTGGTTAGTACGCAACTCCTTTTCTTTTTTTGAATTGAAATAAAAACTTTAAGCTTACTCCAATTTTCTCGGTGGAGCACAACTTTCGCGTTTGGCCAGATAGAAGGGCAGTTTGATCTGCATAGGTAAAGTATGGCCCCCGTTGATACGGTCAATGAGGATTTTGGCGGCAATAGTTTCCATTTCTGTCATAGGAACATGAACGGTGGTGAGCATAGAGAGAAAGTAAAGGCTTTCTTAAAGTACGCAAAAAATCCAGGCTGGATCCATGAAGACGGTGATCCGGTCTGGATTTTTGTGAATCATGGAGCGAGGGCATCGCACCATCATCTAGGTTAATGATTTTGCAACACCCTCTTTTTGAATACAATCCTATTTCCTGGGCGCAGCACAACTTTCACGGACGGCCAGATAAAAGGGAAGTGAAATTTTCATGGGGAGATGATGCCCTCCATGAATGCGGTCAATTAAAATCTTGGCGGCAGTTTGTCCCATTTCATCCAATGGCACATGAATCGTAGTAAGCATCGGTGAGAGGTACTGAGCGGTATCAATATCGTCGATACTAATCACAGATACATCCGCAGGAATTTTAAACCCGGATTCCTGTAAAGCCCGCATAGCGCCGATGGCAGTTAGATCATTTGGGCAGAAAATAGCGGTCATATCCTGTGTGCGGCGGAGCAGAGTTTTCGTTCCGTTATAGCCCCCTTCGGAAGAAAGCATAACATGAGAAATAAAATCATTTCGGATCGGAATATTGTGCTTGTGTAAGGTGGCAAGATATCCGGTATAACGCTCTTCATTTTTCGTCTCCCCCACATAAGCGATTTTGGTATGCCCCAGTCCAATCAGGTATTCCAGAGCAGCCTCCGTAGCCTGGAGGCTTTCGCAAAGTACCTGATCATATTTCGCGTTTAAACTGTTTAATCCAGCATAAATTACATAATTAAAATACTTCTTTAGGAAGCTCAGCATAGGTTTGTCACACCGTCCGAGAACCGCCACGCCGTCTACCTGATTGTTCGTGATTAGATGAAAGGTAGTCGGATCCTGAATATCAATAGAAGTAAAAGAATACTTCAAAATATAATTCTGCTTGAAAGCCTCTTTCTCGATACTGTGGGCCAGATGGGAAAAAAACGGATCTGTAATGGCGTCTGGAGTTCTGGCAAAAAGACAGGCGATGGAACGGGAAGGTTCTATCGTAACAGAAGTCATGCCGTTTTTCAGATTTCTTGCATTGGAATTGGGAATATATCCAGTACGGCGTACGATTTCCCAAATTCGATCCTGAACTTCTTTACTTGCGACGTTAGAATTACCCTGATTGATAACACGGGAGACAGTTGAGATGGAAACGCCTGCTTCCTGAGCAATTTCTTTTAATGTCATAAAAATCTCCTCTTTTATAATGTCAATAATGCTAAAAACTCAAACTTCCCCGATGAAAGATAAGGCGCGTCTAAGTTGAAAAGAGAAGTGTTAAGTAAATGATATACAAAACAAATGAGAAAGTCAACGGAAAGAGTAGAATAAAAGGTAAAATACACAAACGTTTGCGTAAAACCTTGTTGATTGTTGTGACAATATAGACTAAAATAAAAAAACAGAGAGGTGTAAAAACTATAAAATGCACAAGGAGGAAAAGAAATGAAAAGGTTAGTTGCACTGTTACTTACGGCAACCATGATTGTCAGTCTGACAGCATGCGGAGGTGAAACTAAGGAGTCAGAAGCCACAGATACAACCGCAACAGAGCAGGGGGAAAGCTCTGATGTGGATGATACGGTTTATGATATCAAGGTGAGTGGACATCCGTATATTCACGCACTGCCGAGTGTGTACGCAATTGAGCAGGGATATTTCAAATGTGAGGATACCACGGTAGATATGTATGCAGGCGGCCCGGTCCAGAATGAAGCTATTGCATCTGGCGCATGGGATGTGGGAACCACAGGTACGGGTGGCATTGTATTAGGAGCCGTAGGTTATAATTTGAAAGCTATCGGATTTACTGCACCAGATGAAAATACAGTAGATCTCTGGGTAAGACCGGATAGCCCGCTTGCAAAGTGTACCCCGGATGAAATGGGTGTATATGGAACAGCAGAAGACTGGAAGGGTCTGACTGTACTTTGCGCGACAGGTACATCTTGCCACATGTTACTGATTGGTCTTTTGGAGCATCTGGGTCTGACAGAAGATGATATTAATCTGATTGATACTTCTGTTGCAGATTCATACGCAGCATTTAAGGCTGGTACAGGAGACGTGGTTGCATTATGGTCACCGTTTGGTTTTCAGGCAGAAGAAGACACGGATTGGGTAAAGGTAGCTAATGCGGTAGGACTTGGGATTAATCAGCCCTGTGTAATTGTAGCTACAGAAGATGCTATCAAAAAGGATTGGGATGGAGTATATGCTTACCTGAAGGCTTACTTAAAGGCAGCGACTGAGCTGAACGCAGATCCGGAAGGAACTGCACAGATGCTGTATGACTTTGAAGAGGAGCAGGGCATCAGCTTAAGCGAGACAGCAGCCGTGAAGGAAGTAGAGAACAGACCGTTTGCGTCTATCGAGAGAAATGAAGAGCTCTTTACCGTAAGAGATGACGGCGGATGCGAGGCAAATGATATCTTACTGGTATTCGCAGAGTTCTTCGAGGGCCAGGGCAAGATTTCCCAGGATGACCTGAATAATCTTCGAGAGAATGGAATGGTAGACACTAGCTTCATGGAAGCGTATATGAGCGGAAAATAGAATACGACTTGAAGAATGCAACATGACAGAAGTGAGGAAGGGGAGTAAAGACGGCAGTTTGTACTGCCCTTCTTCTAATTTTTACACATAATGGGGAGAGGTATATGAGCGATAAACCGAAAGAAGTTTCAGCCGAGGTCGCCAATTCCATTTTAATTGAGGCAAAGGCAAAAAGAAAAGAAAACCGCCAGCTTCTTCTGATTTCTACCATCAGTGTGCTGGTTTTTCTGGGAATCTGGGAATTAGCGGTGCGAGTTGGCTGGATCGACAGCAAATATTTGTGTGCGCCCACTACAGTAGTAAAAACATTTATACAGAAATTGTCCGATCCGAAGCCGGATGGAGCCGTATTGGGAGTTCATATTATCACGAGTTTGAAATTGGTTCTGGTAGGGTACTGCAGCGCAGTTATCGTAGGCGTTCCACTGGGAATGATTATGGGATATTATCATACTTTTGATAAACTGGTATCTCCTATTTTTGAAATTGTACGCCCAATTCCACCGATTGCGTGGATTCCGTTGTCAATTATCTGGTTGGGAGTCGGAACGACCGCAAAAGCATTCATCATATTTTTGGCAGCATTTGTTCCCTGTGTTATTAATTCTCATACAGGTATTAAGCTTACACCGGCAGTATATCTGAACGTAGCAAAGACATCAGGAGCCAGCAGATGGGAAATTTTCTGGACTGTCAGTAAAAATTATGCAATGCCGCTGGCATTTACGGGTGTACAGGTAGCTCTTGGAAATGCTTGGTCAACTCTGGTTGCATCTGAGTTATTGGCGGCTACGGCAGGTTTGGGCTATATGATTCAGCAGGGGCGTTCGTTGGTAAGACCCGATATTATCATTGTAGGAATGCTTACTATTGGTGTTATAGGAGCAATTTTGACGACGCTATTGTCAAAACTTGAAAATCATGTTGTGAAATGGAGGAGCAGAGGATGAAAAAGAATCGTTCGCAGGCAAGAGATATTATGCTTTCCACTCTGTCCATCCTTGGATTAGTTGTTGTATGGTTTCTCGTGTCAAACAGTAAACCTGATTTTTTCCCGACACCGATGGCAACAATTGAACGTTTCATAAAACTGATTGAGAAACCGGTTATGAAAATTTCAATTCTGGGACATATTTTTGCCAGTCTAAAGAGAGTTATGCTTGCTTTAATTGCATCTATTATCCTGGGAGTTGGGATTGGATTAGTTATGGGTTGGAACAAAAAAGTAAGGGCAGCAATTAACCCTATTTTGATGGCGCTTCGTCCGATTCCACCAATTGCGTGGATTCCGTTGATTATTCTGCTGTTTGGTATTGGAGAATTTCCAAAGGTATTGTTAGTGTTTATTGGTTCTTTCTTCCCTATCGTTATGAATACAATGTCGGGGGTTTCGTTGGTTGATGATATGTATCTGAAGGTAGGAAAGATTTATAAGGCTAACACCTGGCAGATGCTCAGACATGTGATATTTCCAGCGGCGATGCCAGCAATTCTGGCAGGCATCAAAATTGCTATCAGCTCAGGCTGGATGGTAGTGGTAGCAGCAGAGATGTTGTCCAGTAAATCGGGTCTGGGATTTCTGATTAATCGTGGACGAGATAGTTATGATGTAGCACTGATTATGGTGGCTATGATACTGATTGGCGTTGTGGGAGCCCTGTTAAGCGCGGTATTTACATTTATTGAAAGGAAATTATGCGGATGGATGAGCAAAGAATAGTACAGGTTCGACTGGAAAATATATCCCGCTCCTTTGTATCCAGAAAGACAATTTTCGAAGCTGTTAATCATGTAAGCATTGATGTATACAAAAACGAGTTTTTGGTTTTATTGGGACCGGGACAGTGTGGTAAAACGGTTCTTTTGAATATGGTTAGCGGGCTGGAAACACCGACAGAAGGAAAAGTAGAATTTATCGACAGTGATAAGACAGATTTGGGGTTTGTATTTCAGAAAACAGCAGTGTTTCCATGGAAGACAGTTATGGAAAATGTAGAAATGCCATTGGAACTAAAAGGTGTTCCGAAAAAGGAACGCAGAGAGCGGGCGCAATATCTGATTGACCTGGTAGGATTGCATGGATTTGAAAACGCGCTTCCCAAGCAGCTTTCCGGAGGAATGAAACAGAGAGTAGGAATTGCAAGAGCCTACTGCAATAATCCACAGGTATTGTTGATGGATGAGCCTTTCGGTGCGTTGGATGCACAGACAAGATACCAGATGGAAGAAGAAATTCTTAGAATCTGGGAACAGGAGAAGAGAACAGTTATTTTTGTCACCAACAATATTGAAGAAGCAGTATATCTGGCAGATCGCATTATTGTGTTAAGCGCATGTCCGGCAACGGTAAAAGAGATATATGATATCAAACTGCCCAGACCAAGAGATTATGTGGATATAGAATTTTTGAAGATCCGAGAGGCGATTGAGGCAAATACAGATTTAGCGTTATAGACAGGAGGTTATATCATGGAAGAACGTGAAGTAAAAGTCCAGGTAAATCATCTGACAAAGCGCTTTGGTGATTTGCTGGTATTAGACGATATTTCATTCGAGATCAAAAAAGGGGAATTTGTTTGTATCGTAGGACCTACCGGCTGTGGCAAGACCACATTTTTAAATCTTCTGACAGGCCTTCTGGAGCCTACAGAAGGAGAAATTTTAATTGATGGCGAGCGTGCTGATCCAAAGAAACATAGTATATCATTTGTATTTCAGGAGCCATCGGCATTTCCGTGGTTGACAGCACAGCAGAATATAGAGTATGGACTGAGAATCAAGAAAAAGCCGGAGCAGGAAATTGTCTCACAACGTGAGAAAATTATCGGTCTGTTAGGCCTGGAAAAATACAGGGACGCATATCCTCATGAAATGTCTGTAAGTATGGAGCAACGAGTGGTGATCGGACGGGCGTTTGCCTTGAACCCGGATCTGCTTCTGATGGACGAGCCCTACGGACAGATGGATATCAAGATGCGATATTATCTGGAAGACGAGGTTATCAGACTCTGGCAGGCGACGGGAAGCACCGTACTCTTTATCACGCATAATCTGGAAGAGGCGACTTATCTGGCAGAGCGTGTACTGATACTGACTAACAAACCTGCGAAAATTAAGACGAGTATTGATGTGGATCTGCCCAGACCGCGACAGATCGCGGAACCGAAATTTATTGAAATCCGAAAAGAAATTACCGATATGATTAAGTGGTGGTAGAAAGGAGCAGTTATGAAGAATCTGAAGGATAAGGTTGTATTTATTACAGGCGGTGCACGTGGACTGGGTTATGCTATGGCAGAAAAATTCGCGGCGGAGGGCGCAAAAATTGTGATTGGTGATATTCAGGAAGCGCTGGCTATGGAATCAGCAGAGAAGATTCAGAAGGAATTCGGTGTAGAGACCTATGCGTTCCAGATGGATGTTACCAGCGTAGAGAATATCAAGGCTGCATTTGCAAAGGTGAAAGAGCGCTTCGGAAAACTGGATGTACAGGTCAACTGCGCGGGGATTCAGATTCGCTGTCCGTCTAAGGAATTCACAGAGGAAAACTGGGATAAGCTGATGAATGTGAATCTGAAGGGTGTATTCTTCTGCTGTCAGCAGGCAGCGCTCCTGATGGGCGACAACGGCGGAGCCATTGTTAATATCTCCTCCGGAACATCTACGCAGACAACACCGGGACGTGCGCCTTATGTTATCTCCAAAGGCGGCGTGAATGCTATGACGGCAGTGCTTGCTTCGGAGTGGGCAGAGGACAGAAACGGTAAAAAGGCTATCCGTGTCAATGCAGTAGCGCCGGGCTGGATTCTGACCAATATGGTACAGGACGGCTATCGATTGGGTGTCGTATCTGAGAATCAGATTCTGGCAGCTGTTCCATTCAAACGTCTGGCAAACCCATCCGAGATTGCAGATGCGGTCGTATTCCTTGGCTCTGATGAGTCCAGCTATATCACAGGACAGACATTATTTGTAGACGGTGGCTGGAGCGCGCTGGGTATGCCGGCCATGGACTTGATTAAATAAGGAGGGAAGTAGGATTATGAAATTAGCCTATTCTTCAGAAGAATTGAAAAAGACCGCCAATGATATTCGAATCGATATCGTGGAGAGTATCCACTGCGGCGGTTCCGGACATCCGGGCGGCTCTCTGTCCATAGCGGAAATGATGGCAGTATTGTATTTCCGCGAGATGGATGTGGATGAGAAAAATCCGAAATGGGAGGACAGGGATCGGTTCGTGCTTTCCAAAGGTCATGCGGCTCCCGCTTATTATGCGGCGCTTGCAGAGCGAGGCTATTTTGATAAAGAGGTATTGAAAACCCTGCGCCATATTGACAGTATTTTACAAGGACATCCGGATATGAAGAAGGTTCCGGGTGTAGATATGTCCACGGGTTCGCTGGGACAGGGAATCTCTGCGGCAGCAGGTATGGCCCGCTTTGCGAAACAGGCCGGAAAAAGCTTCCGTGTATACAGCATTCTGGGAGACGGTGAGGTTCAGGAAGGTCAGGTATGGGAAGCAGTTATGAGTGCAGGCCACTTTAAGCTGGATAACCTGACGGCGTTTCTGGATAACAACGATTTACAGATCGACGGCCATGTGAGTACGGAAATGTCGGTATATCCGATTCGGGAAAAATTCGAAGCCTTTGGCTGGAATGTGGTAGAGGCCGACGGACATGATGTGGATGACCTGGCAGAAGCTGTAGCAAAGGCGAAGGCCTGCGAAGGAAAACCGACCCTGATCTGGTGCAAAACTGTGAAAGGAAAAGGCGTTTCCTTTATGGAAAATCAGGTGGGCTGGCACGGTGGAGCAATTAATGATGAACAGTATGAAATTGCAATGAAAGAGTTAAAGGGGTGAACAGTATGAATTCAACGAGAGAAGCGTATGGACAAGTTCTGGCTGAATTGGGTGAGAAATATCCTATTTATGTGTTTGACGCAGATCTGTCAAAGGCCACACAGACTGTTCATTTTGCGAAAAAGTTCCCAGAACGATTTACTAATATGGGAATTGCGGAATCAAATATGATAGGATACGCAGCAGGATACGCGGCTTGCGGAGCAACTGTATTTGCCAGCACTTTCGCAGAATTCGCAGCAGGAAGAGCATATGATCAAATTCGTAACAGTGTGGCATATCCCCATCTGAATGTAAAGATCGCAGCGACTCACGGCGGTGTGCTGATCGGAGCGGACGGCGGATCCCATCAGTGTGTGGAGGATCTGGCCCTGATGCGCGCCATCCCCGGAATGGTGGTTTTGTGCCCGGCGGATGCGGAGGAGACCAGACGTTGCGTAGAGGCAGCTATCCTGTATGACGGCCCCGTCTATCTGCGTTTTGGCAGGATGGGAACTCCGGAGATCTATGAAAACGGAAAAAACTGTACCTTTGAAATCGGAAAAGGAACTGTGGTAGAGGATGGAACAGATGTAACACTCATTGCAGTGGGAGATATGGTAAGCCGTGCGGCAGAGGCAGCAAAGAAACTCAAAGAAGAGAAAATTTCTGCAGCAGTTATCGATATGGCGTCTGTAAAGCCCATCGACGAGGCGCTTGTGATTGAATATGCGAAGAAGACTGGCTGTATCGTAACAGCAGAGGATCACAATGTTATGGGCGGACTTGGCGGAGCGGTTAGCGAGGTACTTGCGAAGCATCAGCCTGTGCCCCAGGAGATGGTAGGACTTCAGGATCAGTTCGGACGTTCCGGAAGCCCGGCAGATCTGGCGGAATATTACGGATTGACAGCGGAGAAGATTGTGGAAGCAGCGAAAAAGTGTATGCAGAGGAAATAGGCATATGAAGAAAATTGTATTTACATCCGCTTTGCATGCAGAGATACAGGAAACGGCCATACCGGGCTATCGAGATAATCAGGTTCTGCTGAAGGTCGAACAAATCGGCGTGTGCGGAACGGATATTCAGGTATTTGCCGGAAGAAATCGGTATATGAAATTTCCGGTGGTGCCATTCCATGAAGGAATCGCACGGGTAGTAAAGGTCGGAGCAGACGTAACACACGTAAAAGCCGGAGACAGAGTAGTAATACGTCCGATTATCAGTTGCGGAACCTGTTATTCCTGTCTTCACGGCCATGAAAACGCATGTGAAAACTTTAATTGTTTGGGCGTCCAGTCAGACGGTCTCGGAGCGGAATATTTTGTTATCGACAGGGAATATGTTTATCCGATTCCGGAAAGCTGCCCGCCAGATGAAGCAGTGCTTATTGAGCCCTTTGCGGTGGGAATCCATGCGGCCCTTCGGGGACAGGTGAAGGATAAGCGCGTTCTGGTGATAGGAGCAGGCACTATTGGTAATTTTACAGCACAGGCCTGCCAACTTTTGGGAGCGGCGGAGGTGGCAGTCTGCGACCTGAGCGATGACAAGATTGAGATGGCGAAGCGTTCTGGTATCCGGCACTGCATAAGCAGCGCGGGACGAATCCTAAAGGATGTAACTTATGAGATTTACGGAACTTTTCCAGATGTTATCATCGATTGCGTAGGCGCGAAGGTGATTTTGCCGCAGATTCTGGAGTTGGCGGGAAAGACAACTGCGGTAGTAATCGTAGGAAATTATTCGGAGCCGGTACTGATTGATGTGGCGACCATCCAGAGAAATGAGCTAAATATATTTGGTAATATTACGTATACGGCGGAAGACTTTCAGAAGGCAGTCGACCTCATGGTGAGCGGAAAAGTATATACCGATGGATTTATTTCCGCAAAATTCCCCTTTGACGAGGCACAGAGTATGATGAAATTCGCGCTGGAAAAGCGTGGCGTCAATATGAAAGTAGTTCTGGAATACAACGGGGAGGGATAGCATGTATCATATTTCACCTTCTTTGCTCTGTGCAGATCAGATGGAACTGAAGCAGACTATCGCCGAGGTGGAAAAGCTGGGTGTGGACTGGTTGCATATCGACGTGATGGACGGCAATTTTGTACCGAATTTCGCCTTTGGGACCGACTGTATCCGGGCTATTCGCAAGGAGGCGAAAGATCCCTTGTACGCGCATATGATGTGTACAAGGCCGATGGAGTTTATAAAACCCTTTGCGGAGCTGGGAGTGGATTATTACTGTTTTCATTATGAGGCTACCGTGAATCCCTTCCGAGTGTGTCAGGAGATAGAGAAAAATGGCATGAAGGCCGCCATCGCGTTGAATCCATCCACACCGGTAGAACTGCTGGAGGATCTGCTTCCGGATCTGTCCTGTGTGACCCTGATGTCCATAGAACCGGGATTTTCCGGTCAGAAATTCCTTCAGCATACTTATAAAAAGATACGGAAACTCCGGGAAATGGCAGGCGACAGACTGGTGCGGATCGAGATCGACGGAGGAGCCGATATTCCCATATCCATGAAATGTATTGAGAACGGAGCAGATGTAATCGTAGGCGGATACTTCAATCTGTTTGACAGCGCGTATTCGCTTCCAGATAAGTACAGAGCTTATCGTTTGGCCTTAGAGAACGGAGGGATAAAGTGACAGTACAAGAATTAAAAGATATCGTAGTTGAGGCAAATAAAGAGTTACCGAAGCGTCATATGGTGCTGTATTCCTGGGGAAATGTAAGCGCCATTGATCGGGAGAAAGGAATTATTGTGATTAAGCCTGTAGGTATTCCCTACGACGATCTGACTACGGAGAATGTAAGCGTTGTAGATTTACAGGGGAAAAAGGTGAGTGGAGAAAAAAATCCTCTGAATCCGTCGGTAGATCTGGATATTCACAGAGCTTTGTATGAAAATTTCCCGGAATGTAATGCAATTGTACATACGCACTCTACCTATGCAACGGTTATGGCACAGCTTCACAGAGATGTTCCATGTTTTGGAACGACTCATGCAGACTATTTTGCAGGAGCAGTTCCCTGTGTGGATGCTCTTTCGGATGAAGAAATTATTCAGGACTACGAATGGAATACAGGCATGGCGATTGTGAAATATTTCCAAGAACATCAGATTCATCCGGCGGAGGTACCAGCAGCTTTATCTATTAATCATGGTCCATTCACCTGGGGAGAGGATTGTTGGGATGCAGTCCACAAGGCGGTAGTATTGGAAGAAATCTGTAAAATGGCGGTTCACATGCTGGCCATCGAACCGGGCTGGCAGGCTATTCCAAAGGTCATGAGCGACAAGCATTTTTACCGTAAACACGGCGCAAATGCTTATTTTACCAATGACGATCACGGACACGGAATGGTACATAACAAATAAAAAGACTTACGGAGGGGCATATGAAGCATATTTATGTAAACTTGAAGCGCTTTGAGATCCCAGTTGAGCTGGGAGGCTTAAATCGGCTTGCGCCGGTATCCAAATGGGGCGAATACATCGTAACACATACACAGGAAGAGTTGAAAAAATATGATCCGCAGAAAGTGGAGTTCGTTCAGGTTTATCCGGAATCCCAGATACTGAAGGCATCGGAGGCCAGATGTGAGGGCAGTCCGGTTAAAATCGGAGGACAGGGCGTATATCGGATGGACGCCGGACGGGACGGCTTCGGTGCATTTACTACTAACTGCCCGGCGGCATCTATGTCAGTGATGGGCGTGAATACGGTTATAATCGGTCACTGCGAAGAGCGGGCAGATAAGCTTGGCATTATGAAGGCGGCAGGTGCAGAAGATACAGCGGCAGTTAACCGAATCCTGAATGAAGAAATAAAACTGGCTCAGGAAAGAGGCATGAAGGTTTTGTATTGTATTGGTGAGAAAAGCGAGGAGCAGGAACGTTGGCAGGAGGTTCTGGGCGAGCAGCTCCGGGTAGGTCTGGACGGTGTAGATAAATCAAAAATTGTGATTGGATATGAGCCTATCTGGTCTATCGGACCGGGTAAAACACCGGCAGATAAGGAATATATCACCAAGATTGCCCGATTTGTGAAAGAAGTAACAGGCGGTTGCGATATGGTCTACGGAGGCGGCTTGAAGAAAGATAATGCGGAAATGCTGGCTTCCATCGACGAGATTGATGGCGGACTGATTGGCTTGACCCGGTTTAGCGGCGAGATCGGCTTCTATCCGGATGAGTATCTGGAAATCATCAAACTATATCTGGGAAAGTGAGGATAAAAAGATGAAACTTGATTTTGAATATGGACATGGCACAATGACAGCAGAACTCCCAGATACTACAGATGTATTTATTCCGGGAGAGACTGTTCCGGATCCACCCTGTATTCCAGAGGATCAGATCGTAGCTAAGACGCTGGAATCTATCCGGAATCCCATGGGCATGAAGCCTCTGTCCGAACTGGCGCATAAAGGAAGTACTGCTGTGATTGTAATCCCGGATATCGTAAAGGGTGGCTGTCAGCCGACCTCTCACAGAAAAGTTTCTATTCGTTTGATTGTGAATGAGTTGTATGCCGCAGGCGTAGAGAAAAAAGATATTCTTCTGCTGTTTTCCAATGGTCTGCATCCAAGAACCACAGTAAATGAGGCGAAACAGATTCTGGGTAAGGAGCTGTTTGATGAATTTTATTGGTCCCATCAGATTACAAGCCATGATTCAGAGGATTACGAACATCTGGTAGATTTGGGTTGTACGGAGCGTGGCGATCGGGTGCTAATGAACAAATATGTCTATGACTGCGATATTCCGATCTTAATTGGGCACACCCAGGGTAATCCCTATGGCGGTTATTCCGGCGGTTATAAGCATTGTGCAACGGGTATTACACACTGGCGTTCTATAGCGACTCATCATGTTCCGGAAGTGATGCATGGAGCAGATTTCACTCCGGTTTCTGGTCACAGTATGATGCGGACGAAATTTAATGAAATTGGAATGCTGATGGAGGAAAAGATGGGACATCCTTTCTTTTGCTGTGATGCAGTACTGGATACTTATTCCCGTCAGATAGAGATTAATTCTGGTTATGCGAAGGTGATGCAGCCTAAGTCCTGGATTATGGCCAATAAGCGTACCTATGTACCTTTTGCGGAGGAGAAATACGACATTATGGTATTTGGTATGCCTCAGAATTTTCATTATGGCGATGGTATGGGAACCAATCCCATTCAGTTGATGCAAGCCCTTTCAGCGCAGGTAGTTCGTCATAAACGGGTTATGAAAGACAATTGCGTTATTATCTGCTCTTCCATCTGCAACGGATATTTCCATGATGAGAGATGGCCGTATCTGAGGGAGTTGTACGAGATGTTTCAGCATGATTATATGAATGTATTGCCGGATATGAATCGTTATGGTGAATACTTTGCGACTAATGAGGAATATATCCGCAAATATCGCTTTGCGAATGCATTCCATCCATTCCATGGTTTTTCTATGATGAGTAGCGCGCATATTGCTGAAATGAATACAAGTGCGATTTATATCGTCGGTGCGCAGGAGCCGGGTATCGCAAGAAGTATGGGATTAAAAACCCGGGCAACATTTGAAGAGGCGTTAGAGGATGCGAAAAAGAAATATGTGGGAGAGAATCCGAATATTCTTGCATTGCCAAAAACCTTTAAGGTGGGAGCAGTTCATCTGTGCATGAAAGATGATGATTTGTCAAATGTATAACTTATGATAACAGAGGCACCGCAGAATCGGGCGGTGCCCTGTTTACCAATTAGGAGATGAAAATAACTTTATTTATTATTCTTGTATTTAGTTTTAATCTGATTCAAACAATTGGTGCATTTGCAGGCACCATGTTGGCTATGCCTTTTGCAATTTTACTTCTGGGGGCAGAGCAGGCCAGGCTGGTATTGACAGCTGTGGGAATTCTGAGTTGTATTTATCCTATTTTGAGCTGCCACAGTTCGATTGACTGGAAAGAAGTGCGAAAGATCGGAATTTATATGAGTGTAGGGATTCTGATTGCACAGGTGGTTCTGAAATATATGTATGGGACGTTGATTTTAGTAGCATATGGGCTTTTAGTTATAGGTGTGGCAGTTCGAAATTTCAGACAGACAAAACCTAGTCAACTGCCAGGAACTGTGGACAACGTAATTTTATTGATGGCAGGACTGATACATGGAGCTTTCTTGTCAGGAGGTTCCTTTTTGTTGATTTACGCGATGGAGCATTTTGAGAAAAAGGATGTACAGCGTTCTACACTATCCGTTATCTGGTTGATATTAAATGGAGGAATGCTACTTCTATTTACAATACAGGGATTATATTGCAAAGAAAATTTGTATTACGTGTGGTTAGGAATTCCCCCAGCGGTGCTTGGAATTGCTTTGGGAGATCGTCTTCAGAGAAGATTGGATGAGACACTATTTCGTAAGTGTTCTAACTGTCTGTTGTTATTATCCGGCGGAGTGTTAGTAGTGAAGTGCTTTATATAAGAAATGGATGATAGGATTTATACTTGTTATTGCTATGAGAACTATTTATAATATTTATATATTTCACTGATTAAAAAAATGAACAGAGGAATACGGACATGGATGTAACAAAGCTTTTAACTCAGGTAAAAAACAACGAAATTACGATAGAGCAGGCGGAGGCCGAACTGAAAAAACTTCCTTACGAGGATTTGGGTTTTGCTAAGCTGGATCACCACCGCAAAGTCCGGCAGGGGTTTGAAGAAGTGGTGTTTTGCCAGGGCAAGACGACAGATCATCTGGTAAAAATCTATCAGACACTGAGCGGAGAAGGCATCGACGTATTGGGTACAAGAGCCATAAGAGAACAGTATGAGGCTGTGAAGGCGGTGTTGCCCGGGACAGTCTGGGATGAAGTCTCCCGTGTCTTGAAGGTCGAGACACGTAAAAAAGAGATGATGGGGCAGATTGTAGTCTGTACCGGTGGAACAGCGGATATTCCGGTGGCGGAGGAAGCAGCCCAGGTGGCAGAGTTTTTCGGCACCAGGGTTACGCGCCTCTATGATGTGGGTGCGGCCGGTATCCACAGGCTCCTTTCCAATCTGTCTGCTTTCGAGGGGGCGAGCTGCGTCATAGCAGTAGCCGGTATGGAAGGAGCGCTGGCCGGAGTGGTGGCGGGACTGGTGGATGTGCCGGTTATCGCAGTTCCTACTTCCGTGGGCTTCGGCGCGAATTTTGGTGGTTTGTCGGCACTTTTAACCATGCTGAATTCCTGTGCCAACGGAATTACTACCGTGAACATCGATAACGGTTACGGAGCGGCTTACGTTGCGACCCAGATTAACCGACTGGTCTGCAAAAGCAGGTGTTCCGGAGAAAAAACAGTGGAGGAAGAGACGAATGCATGATGAAAATACATTATACCTGGAATGCCGTTCCGGTATCAGCGGGGACATGACGGTGGCGGCCCTTCTGGATCTGGGAGCGACCGAAGAGCATCTGCGGGAAGAGCTTCGGAAGCTGCCGGTGGACGGTTATGAGATTCAGGTGAAAAAAGTGGTGAAAAGCGGCCTACAGGTCAGCGATTTTGATGTGATACTGGAGCATGAGGCTCCGGCGCATACGCATGATCACATGCATACCCACGTCCATCGCAGTTGGGCCGATATCGAAAAGATGCTTCTGGAATCAGACCTGAAGCCCCGGGTAAAGGCTCTGTCCCTGCAGATGTTTCGGACTGTAGCAGAAGCAGAGGCACATGTACATGGCCGTTCTATAGCAGAAGTACATTTTCATGAGGTGGGTGCCGTGGATTCTATTGTGGATATTGTGGGTACGGCAGCCTGCCTGGATGAACTAAATGTGGATAAGGTTCTGGTATCCGAGCTGACGGAAGGGTGCGGACATGTCCATTGCCAACACGGCGAGCTGCCGGTACCGGTACCGGCGGTTCTGGAGATTGCGGCAGCTCATCACCTGACCCTGCACCAGATGGATCAGGAGGGAGAGATGGTGACGCCCACCGGAGCAGCCATCGCAGCGCTGTCCGAAGGACAGTGTCCCGGTGCTTATTGTGTGAAGAAAATTGGTATGGGAGCAGGAAAGCGGGAATATAAGACTACGAATATCCTCCGGGCCATGCTGATTGAAGAAAAATAGAGAAACCTACGGAACCCACGGGAAAAATCCTGTGGGTTTTTAGCAAAATCCGGCGATCGCGTCTACGAATACCTTCATCACGCCGGCCAGCACCATCACTAGAATCGGATTCAGCTTACACTTCTGAAGCAGTACCACGCAAATCAAAAAGATAAGGACCAGATCCCAGTTGGTTCCGGCTAGCGAAACGGCAGAACTGCTTCCCCAGAAAGCCGTGATCAGAATAGAGATTCCGGCGGAGGCAATCAGGGCCACCACCGCGGGCCGAAGAGAGCCTAAGATACCCTGCAGCAGGGACAGATTCCGGTACTTCAGATAAAGAGCCGCAATCAGCGTAACGATGATACAGGAGGGCAGGGTACACCCCATGGTCGCCACAAGGGCTCCCGGCACACCGGCAATTTTCGTGCCAACAAAGGTGGCGGAATTGACTGCGATAGGCCCCGGCGTCATCTGGGAAATGGTAATAAGATCCGTAAATTCTGTCATAGAAAGCCAGTGGTACTTTGTTACTACCTGAGCCTGAATCAGAGGCATGGCGGCATAGCCGCCGCCGAAGCTGAAGGCTCCGATTTGCAGAAAGCTGAAAAAAAGTTCCAGTAAAATCATTTCCCCGAGTCCTCCTTTTTCACGATCAGCAGCGTACGCAGCGCTCCAAACAGACCGCAGGCCAGAATAATGTAGACTACATTAACGCCAAATACACAGGAAGCGAGAAAAGCGCCCAGCATAATCAGCAGCGATACGATGCTTTTACTATGTACGATACCGGAGCCCATATCATAGACCACGGAGGCAATGACGGCGCCTACTCCGGCCTGCATACCCTGAAGCAGCTGACTGATGACGGCATTATCACGGAAGGCCTGATAAAATACGGAAATCATCGAGATAATCAGAAAGGGTGGGATAATCGTTCCCAGAATAGCCACCAATGCGCCAATCAGTCCAACCAGCTTAAAGCCTACGACGATGGCGCCGTTTACCGCGATGGGTCCCGGCGCGGATTGGGCGATAGCCACCAGATCCAGCATTTCGTCCTCTTCGATCCAGTGATATTCATCTACAAATTTTTTCTTCATCAGCGTCACGATCACATACCCGCCGCCGAAGGTAAAGGCACTCAGATAAAGAGTTGAAATAAATATTTTCCATAAGACATTCTTTTTCGTTTTCATAAAAACCTCCCACACAACCAGTATAAGGATTCTTGACATATATGTAAAATAGTATTACTTTATAATTATTATAATAAATTTATTATAAAGGAATGAAATCATGACGCTCAGACATATGAAAATCTATGTAACGGTATTTCAGCATTGTAACATTACCCACGCGGCTGGGGAGCTTCATTTGGCGCAGCCGTCGGTGAGCCTGGCGGTAAAGGAGCTGGAGGAGTATTACGGCGTACAGCTTTTTGAACGGCGGGGACGGCGGATTCTGCCCACCGAGGCAGGGCGGGAATTCTACGGTTATGCTCTGCATATTGCGTCGCTTTTCGACGAGATGGAGACGCGTATTAAGAACTGGGATAAGATTGGGACGCTGCGCATCGGTACCAGCATCACCATCGGTACGCATATTCTGCCGGACTTGCTGCACCGTTTTCAAAAGCAGTTTCCGGAAGTGCGGATTGAGACAGAAATCAATAATTCCTCCATTATAGAACAGCGGGTACTGGATAATACCATTGACATCGGTCTGATTGAAAATCAGCCGGAGCATGGAGATATCCATGCGGCCGCCTTTATGCAGGATGAGCTTTGCGCGATCGTTCCTCCGGGACATCTGCTGGGCAAACGGAAAAAAGTAACTCTGGAGCAGCTGGCAGAAGCACCGTTCCTGATGCGGGAAAAGGGGAGCGCAGGCAGAGAAATCTTGGACGCAGCCTTTGAGCTCCTGCAGAAAAAGATCCATCCGGTTATGGAGAGCGTCAGTACACAGGCGATCGTAAAGGGCGTGTCGGAAGGGTTGGGAGTAGCCGTGCTGCCCTATCTGCTGGTCAGACGGGATATCGAGGAGGGCGTTGTGGAGCAGGTTCCGCTGGCAGAGCCCATCGAACGGAATCTGAACATAATTTACCATAAGAGCAAATATCTGACGGGAAATATGAATGCCTTTATGGAGTTATGTAAACAATATGGGGCGGGAAAGGAAGATACAGGCATAGATCCAAGTTTTGTGGACGTCAAGTCCGCAACAATTAAATTTTAAAATTTTAAAAGACAAGTAACTACCTCCTGATTTTATAGTTATAAGACTAACAGTGACTGGTCATCCGGCGAGATCGAGTCGACTTCGGAAGAGATAAGTTTACGGGCTACTGTTATGCGCCATTCATTGATGCCTTAACGGATGACCGACAACATATAAAAATACGAGGTCGCCGCTATACAGCCCCGCCACTCACCTCCATGTGTTCTGTAGTGTGTCAGTCTTATAGGTAAATAATATCAGAAGGAAACCATAATAGATAGCGAAAGGAAACCGAACGTTTCATGACACATTGGTGTCTTTCGCGGAAAGACGGGTAATAAAAATGGAATCTCAGAAGCCGCATAAACACAGGCTTAGAGATTCCGAGAGACTATTATAGTAAAAGGGAGCAATGATACGATGGATATTTTACATGAGAAGCTTGCTTTACTAATGGAAAATATAAAAGCCATGGGTAGTGTAGCAGTGGCATTTTCTGGTGGCGTGGATTCTACCTTTTTAATGAAAGCAGCGCACAAGGCACTGGGAGACAAGGCGGTAGCCGTTACGGCACGTTCCCACGCCATTTCTGAGAGAGAGTGGAAAGAGGCGGAGGAGCTGGCGAAAGCGGAAGGAATCCGACACGTGATGTTTGATTTCCCAGAGTGTGACTTAAAAGAGTTCGCGCAGAACCCGCCGGATCGCTGCTACTATTGTAAAACAGTCATCTTGCGGAGAATGTGGGAAGTGGCGAAGCAGGAAGGCATAGCGGAGATTGTAGAAGGAAGCAACGCGGATGATGAGAGCGATTACCGTCCCGGCATGCGTGCGGTAAAGGAACAGAAGGTAAAGAGCCCGCTTAAAAAGGCAGGACTTACCAAGGCAGAGATTCGGGAACTGTCAAAGGAGTGGGGACTTCCTACCTGGGAAAAGCAGTCCGCAGCTTGTCTTGCTTCACGTTTTGCCTATGGAGAAGTGATTACCGTAGAGAAGTTAAGACAGGTGGAAAAAGCGGAAGAATATCTCCGTGGACTAGGATTTGGTCAACTAAGGGTAAGGGTGCATGGAAATCTGGCCAGACTGGAACTGACTGAAGAAGATATAAAGAAGCTTTTTTTGTCAGGGTTACAGGAAGAAATTGACAAAACCTTGAAGAAATTAGGATACATATATGTTACTTTGGATTTGAGAGGTTATCGTATGGGCAGCATGAATGAGGTGTTGACCAAAAAGTAAAGAGATAAAATAAACGGTAAAGGAGACAGCTTTATGGACGTGACAAGACTTTTAACACAGGTAAAAAATAATGAGATAAGCATAGAAAAGGCGGAAGCAGAACTGAAAAATCTACCATATGAGGATCTCGGATTTGCCAAGTTGGATCATCATCGTAAGGTTCGTCAGAGTTTCGAGGAAGTGGTGTATTGTCAGGGGAAAACTACAGAGCATTTAGTGAAAATCTATCAGACATTATTTGGAGAAGGAATCGATGTATTAGGAACTCGAGCTGTAGAAGATCAATATAAGGCTGTAAAAACTGTTTTGCCAAATGCACAGTGGGATTCGGTATCTCGTATTCTAAAAGTGGAAAAGAAGAAAAAGGAACAAAAGGGCTGTATTGTAGTATGCACTGGTGGAACGGCAGATGTACCGGTAGCGGAGGAAGCAGCTCAGGTAGCAGAGTTTTTTGGGACAAAAGTTACTCGTCTATACGATGTAGGAGTAGCAGGAATACATCGACTTCTGTCGAATATGTCAACTTTTGAAGACGCCAGTTGTGTGGTAGCAGTGGCTGGCATGGAGGGGGCATTGGCAGGAGTGGTAGCAGGGCTGGTTGATGTCCCGGTTATTGCAGTACCAACCTCTGTAGGATATGGAGCAAATTTTGGTGGTGTGTCTGCTTTACTTACTATGTTAAATTCTTGTGCAAATGGAATCACTGTAGTCAATATTGATAATGGATATGGAGCAGCATATGTAGCCACACAGATAAACCGATTGTCGTTGAGACAAAAAGAACAGGAGGAAAAGACAAATGAGTAATGGAAATACCTTATATCTGGAATGTCGTTCTGGAATCAGTGGTGATATGACAGTGGCAGCTTTGTTAGATTTAGGAGCTACGGAAGAAAATCTTAGAACATCTTTGGCAACGTTACCGGTAAAAGGTTATGAGTTTGTAATAAAAAAATCGCGAAGGATGGGCTGAAGGTTACTGATTTCGATGTGATCCTGGAGCAGGAAATTCCGACACATAGTCATGATCATATGCATCCTCATGTGCATCGTAGTTGGGCTGGGATTGAGAAAATGTTGTTGGAGGCAGATCTGAAACCGCGAGTGAAAGATTTATCGCTTCAGATGTTCCATACAGTGGCAGAAGCAGAGGCTAAAGTACACGGTAAATCTATAGATGAAGTACATTTTCATGAGGTAGGTGCTGTGGATTCTATTGTGGATATTGTTGGAACTGCCATATGTCTGGATGAGTTGCAAGTAGATAGAATTGTGGTTTCAGAATTGACGGAGGGATGTGGGCATATTTAATTGAGAAAAAATAGACTGCCAAGCTGACAACTGTACTGAAGAAGGATCTCCTTGCAAAGCTAAGGTGCAGTGAAGTATAATCGAACTGCACTGTTTAGTGACAAAAATGAACGAGATAGGAGATATACGATGTATGTGATTGCAGGTCTGGGAAATCCGGGCAGTAAATATGAAAAAACAAGACACAATGTGGGATTTCAGGTTATTGACCGTCTGGCTTCCAAATATCATATAGATATGAATACAAAAAAACACAAGGCCATCTGCGGAACCGGTGTGATCGAGGGTGTGAAGGTGCTGCTGGTGAAACCTCAGACCTTCATGAACTTAAGTGGAGAGAGTATCAGGGAAGCAGTTGATTTTTATAAAGTTGATTCGGAGACAGAATTTCTGGTGATTTATGATGATATTTCGCTGGCACCGGGACACTTAAGAATTCGCAAGAAGGGAAGTGCCGGCGGACATAATGGAATCAAGAATATTATCCTCCATCTGGGAACCCAGGTATTTCCGAGGGTCCGTGTAGGCGTGGGAGAGAAGCCCGAAGGATATGATTTGGCAGATTATGTGCTGGGACATTTTCAGGGGGATGAAAAGAAACTGATGGAAGAAGCTTACGACCGGGCAGCGGCCGCAGTAGCCGAGATCTTGACGGACGGGCCGGATAAGGCAATGAATGATTTTAATTAGGAGAAGTTATGGACACCTTTTATGAACCGTTGCTGGAACTGGAAGCATTTGGTCAGATACGGGAGCAGTTGAAAAAAGAAGAAGGACTTCAGCTGATCACGGGCTGTGTGGATTCTCAGAAGACTCATCTGATGTACAGTCTGGGAAGAGACTGGCCTGTGAAATTGATCCTTACTTATAGTGAACTGAAGGCGAAGGAAATCTATGAAGAATATGAGGCACTCGGGGAGGATGTGTATTACTATCCTGCCAGGGATTTCCTGTTCTTTCAGGCAGATATTCAGGGAAATGAACTGCTGCGCCAGCGGGTATCTGCAGTAAGCAGCCTTTTGTCTGGAGAAAAGTCGGTGATCATTACCACTTTGGATGGCTGTATGGACCCTCTGCTGCCGTTAAAAAAATGGCGGGAATTGATGGTGACTATTGGGGTTGGAAGTATTCTGGAGATGGATGCCTGTGGAAAAAGACTTGTTCAGATGGGCTATGAGCGGACCGGGCAGGTGGAGCTGCCGGGACAATTTGCAATCCGTGGAGGCATCCTTGATATTTATCCGCTGACAGAGGAGTATCCGGTCCGGATCGAACTGTGGGATGATGAGGTGGATTCCATCCGAAGCTTTGATGCCCAGAGTCAGCGTTCCATGGAAAATCTGGAGGAGATCACGTTATATCCAGCGGCCGAGCTTTCGCCAGATCAGCAGGGATACAAAGGGGAAAGTCTGCTGGATTATATCAAAGAATTCCGATCCCTGGTATTTCTGGATGAAAGTAACCGTCTGCTGGAGCGCGGGGAAACGGTAGAAAAAGAATACAGACAAAGTTTTGAAAACCGGATGGAAAAGGGACAGATCGCAAAAGATCAGCCGGAGGAGATTATTGCCTGTGAAGTGATCTGGCACAAGTTAAATCAGATGCGGGGAGCGGCACTTAGCACGCTGGAGGCTACGGACCGCCGATTGGAGATTCATAACCGGTATCGGTTAGATACCAGATCCATTCAGTCTTACAACAATCATTTTGAACTTCTGGTCAAAGACCTGAAGAGATGGAAAAAAGAAAAATACAGAGTGGTTCTCATGTGCGCGTCCAGAACCCGTGGGCGCCGTCTGGCGGAAGATCTGCTGGCAGAAGATCTAAGTGCATTTTACAGCGAGGATGAGACCCGGATAACACAGCCTGGTGAGATTATGGTTACCCATGGAAATGTGTACCGTGGCTACGAATATCCCATGATCCGTTTTGCAGTGATCTCGGAAACGGATGTATTTGGAAAAGAAAAGAAGAAAAAGCACCGGAAACAGCGCTCTTATGAAGGTACCAGGATCGGAAGCTTCAGTGATCTGAACGTGGGCGACTATGTGGTGCATGAAAATCATGGACTTGGTATCTACCGTGGTATTGAGAAAATTACGGTGGATAAGACGGTCAAAGATTATATGAAGATCGAGTACAGCAAGGGATCCTGCCTCTATATTCTGGCGACCCAGCTGGACGCGATCCAGAAATACAGCAGTGCCGACGGGGAGAAGGTACCGAAGCTGAATTCTCTGGGCGGACAGGACTGGAAGAAGACTAAGACCAGAGTGCGAAGCGCTGTACAGCTGGTGGCAAAGGATCTGGTGGAATTATATGCGGCCCGTCAGTCGGAGAAAGGCTATGTATACGGACCAGATACAGTCTGGCAGAAGGAATTTGAGGAACTGTTCCCTTATGAGGAGACAGAAGATCAGCAGAAAGCAATCATGGATACCAAACATGATATGGAGAGCGGTAAGATCATGGATCGTCTGATCTGCGGAGACGTTGGATATGGCAAGACAGAGGTGGCACTTCGTGCAGCATTTAAGGCAGTACAGGAGAGCCGGCAGGTAGTATATCTGGTGCCGACTACGATCCTTGCCCAGCAGCATTACAATACCTTTGTTCAGCGAATGAAGGAATTTCCGGTGCGGATCGATCTGTTGTGCCGGTTCCGCACGCCTGCCCAGCAGAAGAAGACAGTGGAAGATCTTCGGAAAGGGCTGGTGGACATTGTGATCGGAACTCACAGAGTGCTGTCCAAGGATGTGGAATACAAGGATCTGGGGCTTCTGATCATTGATGAGGAGCAGCGCTTTGGTGTGGCGGACAAGGAGAAGATCAAGAAGCTGAAGACCAACATTGATGTGTTATCCTTAAGTGCGACGCCTATTCCAAGAACGCTTCATATGAGTCTGACAGGGATCCGCGACATGAGCGTGCTGGAAGAACCGCCTATTGATCGTATGCCGATCCAGACCTATGTATGTGAATATGATGAAGAGATGATCCGCGCTGCCATCAGCAGGGAACTGGCAAGAGAGGGACAGGTCTACTATGTCTATAACAGGGTAGAGACCATCGCAGAGGTGGCACATCGGATCCAGGAACTGGTACCGGAGGCAAATGTGGCATTTGCCCATGGACAGATGAAGGAACATGAGCTGGAAAAGATTATGTATGCCTTTATTGAAGGGGAGATTGATGTGCTTGTCTCCACTACGATCATCGAGACGGGTATGGATATTTCCAATGTAAATACGATCATTATTCATGATGCGGACCGGATGGGACTGTCCCAGCTCTATCAGCTGCGCGGTCGTGTAGGCAGGTCGAACCGGACAGCTTATGCATTTCTTCTATATAAAAAAGACAAGATGCTCAAAGAGGTGGCAGAGAAGCGTCTTCATGCGATCCGGGAATACTCGGATCTGGGAAGCGGCTTCAAGATCGCCATGAGGGATATGGAGATCCGTGGGGTAGGAACGCTGCTGGGACAGCGGCAGCACGGACATATGCAGGCAGTAGGCTATAACCTGTATTGCAAGATGTTGAGTGAGGCAGTTGCCCGCATGAAGGGCGGGCAGAAACCGGATCTGGATGATTTTGAGACGGTTGCAGATATTCAGATCGATGCGTTTATTCCAGACAGCTATATTAAAAATGAGGCACTGAAGCTGGATATTTACCGGAGGATCGCAGCGGTGGAGAATGAGGAAGAGCGAAGTGATATGCTGGAAGAGCTGATCGACCGGTTCGGGGAGCCGCCGAAATCAGTTATGAACCTGCTGGAGATCACCAAGGTAAAGAGCATGGCCCGCAGACTGTATATCAAGGAAGTGAAGGGAAGACCGGATCAGATTACATTTACGATGTACGAGAAAGCGCAGATCAATGCAGCGAAGATCCCGGATCTGCTGGCGCGGATGGATGGAGCACTCACTTTCCGGAAGACGGAGCCCGTACAGTTTGCTTACACTTCCAGGAGCAGTCGTCAGGATTTCTCAGGAAAGCTTCTGGAGACCACAGAGCGGATTCTGGAAGAGATGGAAGTATTATTGGAGGATGCACCATGAGATATACAAAGATGAGAAAAATGATACGGCAGATGGCGGCAGGAGCATTGACGGCCTTTCTGCTGACCGGTCTGGCCGGTTGCGGAGCTACTGGACCGGTCGGCGAGGAAGAGACGGATGTACAGGAGACAGGATCTGCTGTGGATGTGGGAGAACAGGGGGTCTCAGAAGCGGACTGGGACAAGACTGCTTTCGAGATCAACGGTGAGCCTGTTTCCCTGCGGGAATGGAATTTTTATCTGCGGATGAATCAGATGCAATGGGAAAAGCAATATCTGGAGGACTACGGGGATGATATGTGGTCTGTGGAGACAGATGACAGCGGGGCTACCATGGCAGATGGATTAAAAAAGGAAGTCATGGAAGTGATCTGTAAGACTCATATCCTGAATCAGCATGCACAAGAATACAACGCAGAACTGACAGCGGAAGAAAAAGCAGCAGTGTCTGAACGGGCAGAGAGCTTCATGAGTGCCTATCATGCAGCACTTCTGGATTTTGCAGGAGCGGATGAAGAGTTTGTCACAGAACAATTGTCTGCCACGGAGCTGTCCACAAAAGTAGAAGAACTGGCAGGCAAAGAATATGAGCCGGATATTGCTGAAGAAGACTATCAGAGAGAGGGAATCTGTTATGTGCTGATCTCTACTACCGGACTTCGGGATGCGGATGGGAATCTCACACCGTTTTCTGATGAAGAAGTTCAGGAGCGCACACAGATGGCGAAGGAACTCAGTCAGAAAGCAAAGAAAACAGGGGATCTGAAGAGTGTGGCAGAAGAGGCCGGCCTAAGACCGATTGAATCCAGTATGGGACGCAGCAATGAGGGAGACGGACAGGAACCACTGATGCTGGATGCAGCCAGGGCACTGGCAGTTGGGGAAGTGTCCGATCCTATTGAGACAGAGGAAGGCTGGTTTCTGGTACAGCATACCAGTGATTATGATGAGAGCGGAACCGTATACTGGAAGGAATATCTGACAGAGCAGGCGCAGCAGAGTTATGCACAGGAAATCTATGAACAGTGGAGAGCAGATGCACAGATCGTGCAGAATGAAGAAATCATGGATTCTGTAATTGTGAAAGATGTATTAAAAGAGTTGCTTTGAATATAAAAAGAGCATATAATCAAAAGAAATATACGGATTTGCAGGAGGATTTTGTTATTATGATGAAGAAAAAAGCGACCACTTTGCTGGCCGTTCTGTTAATGGGAGCAATTGCTCTGACTGGATGCAGTGCCCCACATACGGTAAATGGAAGTGCAGAAGCTGTCAGTGTGAATGGAACTTCTGTTCCGCTTGGAGAACTGAATTTTTATCTGCGTTATCAGCAGATCTATATGCAGAATGCATACGGCGGACTGTTTGGTGAGAACTTTATGAATACAGATATTAGCGGAAGCGGTTCTGTATATGGTGTTACTATGAGAGATTCTTCTCTTGAGACCCTGGAAGAATATTATCTGGTTGAGGCAAATGCAGAGGAACTGGGCATATCCTTGACCGATGAGGATGAGAGCAAGATTGCGGATACTGTACAGGCATTCCTGGCAGCCAATGACAGCAAGACGCTGGATGCCATGACAGCTGATGAGGCAACTGTTACGCATGTGCTGAAACTTATCACTCTTCAGCAGAGAGTACATGAGTATTTTGGGACAACCATTGATACCGAAGTAGATCCGGAAGAGGCAAATCAGAAGAAGATCTCCTATGTACTGAACAGTACAGAAGATACCACGGATGATGCAGGTAATACCGTTGTTCTGTCCGAAGCAGAGAAGGAGCAGAAGAAAGCAGATATGGAAGCTCTTCTGGCAGAAGCAAAAGAGAGCGGAGATCTAAGCGCAGCAGCAGAAAACTACAGTCTGAGTGTAGTTCCTGCTACCTATGGAAAAGATGACGAGACACTGAATGCAGATGTCTATGCTGCAGCAGAGCAGTTGTCTGACGGTGAGTATTCAGATGTAATCGAGTCTGATAATGGCTATTATGTTGTATATATGGAGAGTACTTCCGATGCAGATGCTACGCAGACCAAGATTGACAGTATTTTAAGTGATCGTACCAATGAAGCTTATTCCGCATGGCTGGATCCGCTGAAAGAGGGCGCAGAGATCACAGTAAATGATAAAAATGTAGAAAAACTGACATTTGACCGGATCTATACGGTGAAAGCAGCCGATGAGGCAACTGCAGATGAGACAGTTACAGATGAGGCAACTGCAGACGAGACAGTTACAGATGAGGCAACTACAGACGAGACAGCGGTTGAAGACGGCACTGCTGACGATGCAACGACAGAAGGGGAAGCAGCAGAAGATACTGCGGCAGAGGAATAAGGGTGAAAAAGAAGACACTTTGTCTTTGTTTGATCGGTCTTCTGGCAGCGGCCGGTCTGTTGACTGGCTGCACGAGAACCAGTGAAGAACTGATTTTATCAAAAGAGAATTCTGCGACAGAGGAGGAGATTAAAACTTCTCTGCCGGAGAACAAAGATCTGGATGAAGTGCCCTTGGATGAAGAAGAAACAGAACGGGAAGCGGCACCTGTACCAGAGGATGGAAAGGCTGTTTCCCGTTCTGCATATTCAGTCACCTTGACGGATACTGTGAAATATGTAGAATCTTCCAGAAAAGAGATCACCAGAACAGAGAAACGTCTGTCTGTAGTCGATGAGAATGATCCATCCACTTACCAGATCGTCCGTAAGGAAGAAGCGGTGGAAGTACAGAATGAGATTCCATGTGAGTATCAGGACGAAAAGGGTTTTCCGAGATATGTGTGGAATGACGGTCACTGGTATGAGTATGAATACAGCAGCAGTGACATTACATTGGATGAGGATAATGAAGAACTGGCATTGATGCTTCTGGAGATGATGGGTGACAGTGAGGGTGAGGTATATTCCGTGAACTGTGAAGCACTGACAGGAACCAATGCCGGATATGCATTTCATGTTATATACAGAAATGAGCTGACCCTGGAGGGAGAACCATCAGATACTACGGGTCTGATAGTCAGCAGAAAACGTACAGAGACTACTACACAGAAGCAGATGGTGGAGACGAAAGTCCCGGTGGAAGTTGAGAAAATAGTGCCAACCGGAGCATATACCTATTATGGCTGGCAGGAGCAGGAAGGTTCTGTATACTATTATGATGAGCATGGCGAGAAAGTGTCAGGAGCACAGGTGATTCAGGGTATCCGCTATGTATTTGATGAAGATGGGAAGCTGATCAGTCAGGCCGGAGTAGATGTCTCTTCAAAGAGCGGAACGATCGACTGGAAGAAAGTAAAAGAGTCTGGGATATCTTTTGCGTTGATCCGCTGTGGTTACAGAGGTGCATCTACGGGCGAGCTGTTTGAAGATGCGGCCTGTACAGCCAATGTAGCAGGTGCCAGGGCTGCTGGCTTATCAGTAGGTCTGTATTTCTATTCCCAGGCAGTAACAGAGGAAGAAGCCACAGAAGAAGCAGAATTCATAGTACAGGCTGCCAGGACCTGTCATGTGACAGCTCCGCTTGTCATTACAGGTGGATATACTGTGGATCTGGCCGGGCGCGCAGAAGGAGTGAGCCCGGAAGAACGGACGACATTTACAAAAGCATTTTGCCGGAAAGTACATGAAGACGGAATGATGCCGATGATCGGCGGAGAAGCAGGATGGCTTTCCAGCAGTCTTGATATGACTGCATTGACCCAGGAACAGATCTGGGTTGCACAGGAGAACAGCAGTGTTACCTGGTCTGGAACCTATCAGATATGGCAATATACTGCGCAGGGATCAATCGATGGGATTCCCGGCATCGCAGGATTAAATATTATAACAGGAGACGGGAGGATTTTCCAATGAGTGTTACAGCACAGAATCTGACATTACTTACAGATTTGTATGAACTGACAATGATGCAGGGATATTTCAAAAATCCGGTGCAGGAGACCGTGATCTTTGATGCATTTTATCGTGTGAATCCCTGCGGAAATGGATTTGCGATCGCAGCAGGACTGGATCAGGTGATCGACTATATCAAAAATCTGCATTTTTCAGATGAAGATGTAGCGTATCTTGACAGCCTGGGAATCTTTGAAAAGGATTTCCTGGAATACTTGAGAGGGTTCCATTTTACCGGTGATATTTATGCGATTCCGGAAGGAACTGTGGTATTTCCGAGAGAACCGCTGGTGAAAGTTATCGCACCGATCATGGAGGCACAGCTGGTAGAGACCGCAATTCTTACCATGATCAACCATCAGAGTCTGATCGCCACCAAGGCGGCAAGAGTAGTCAATGCGGCCAGAGGAGATGGCATCATGGAGTTTGGACTGCGCCGTGCTCAGGGACCGGATGCGGGCACCTACGGAGCACGAGCAGCTATGATCGGTGGCTGTATCGGTACGTCCAATGTGCTGACCGGACAGCTGTTTGATGTGCCAGTGCTTGGAACCCATGCACATAGCTGGATCATGAGTTTCCCGGACGAATATACTGCATTCAAGACATATGCAAAAATGTATCCGGATGCATGCACGCTGCTGGTAGATACTTATGATACATTGAAATCCGGTGTGCCAAATGCGATCCGTGTGTTTAAAGAAATGCGTAAGGACAAGGTCCTGAACGGACGTTACGGAATCCGTCTGGACAGTGGAGACCTGGCATATCTTTCCAAAGAGGCAAGAAAGATGCTGGATGCAGCAGGATTTTATGATGCAGTGATCTCGGCTTCCAGCGATCTGGATGAGTATCTGATCGACAGTCTGAAGACCCAGGGTGCAAAGATCACTTCCTGGGGTGTTGGAACAAACCTGATCACTTCCAAGGACTGCCCGGCATTCGGTGGTGTATACAAGCTGGCAGCAGTAAAACAGGGGGATGGAGAATTTGTACCGAAGATCAAACTGTCTGAGAATACGGAGAAGATCACAAACCCGGGCAATAAGACAGTTTACCGTATTTATGAAAAATCAAATGGAAAACTGAAAGCAGATCTGATTGCACTGGTGGATGATAAATTTGATGAATCCAAGGACCTGGTGATCTTTGATCCACAGGAGACCTGGAAAAAGACCCATCTGAAGGGTGGCACTTACACCATGAAGGAATTGATGGTGCAAGTATTTGACAAAGGAAAGTGTGTCTACACATCTCCGTCGGTTATGGATATCCGTGAGCATTGTATCAATGAGCAGGCTACCTTGTGGGACGAGACCAGACGTCTGGTGAATCCGCATGAGGTCTATGTGGATCTTTCAGACCGCCTGTATAAGATGAAGACGGATCTTTTGAATAAAATGCATCCGGAAGAATAAGACATGAGAGAACAGTGATGTATATTTTTCCTGCATTTCCACATACTAGCCATATGTTGCAGAAATGAGATATATGAAACGGAACATGCAGGAGGAAATATGTTATGAAGGCGACAGGAATTGTACGACGGATCGATGATCTGGGAAGGGTCGTGATCCCTAAGGAAATCCGCCGCACGCTTCGCATCCGGGTGGGAGATCCGCTGGAGATCTTTACAGATCGGGAAGGTGAGATCATTTTGAAAAAGTATTCTCCCATTGGAGAGCTGGGAGCTTATGCGGCGGATTATGCAGAAAGTCTTGCGCAGACAACGGGCTATATTGTGTGTGTGGCGGATAAAGACACTATGATCGCAGCTGCGGGAACCGGGAAGAAGGAATGCATCGGAAAAGCGATCAGCCAGGAACTGGAGCAGATGATCCAGGACAGGGAGTGTCTCCAGGCAACGGCAGGGGAAAAGCGATTTGTTCCTGTTTTGCAGGATGGACCGGAAGGGATTGCTTCTGAAACAATCTGTCCCATCATCAGTGAAGGAGATGCGGTGGGATCTGTGATCTTCCTTTCCCGGGATGAAAAGCAGAAAATGGGAGAGACAGAGCTTAAGCTGGCATCCAGTGCAGCAGGATTCCTTGGAAAACAGATGGAACAGTAAAGGTGATGGATCCCTGAAAACCTTGAGATTACAAGGTTTTTCAGGGGTCTGAAAACTTTTTGAAAAAAATTTGAAAAAATTTGAAAAAAGTGCTTGCATTTTCTGGAATTATGCCGTATAATAACATTCGTTGGTTGACAAAACACAACAACACAGACACATAGGGCTATCGCCAAACGGTAAGGCAACGGACTCTGACTCCGTCATTTCAAGGTTCGAATCCTTGTAGCCCTGCTACTTGAGAGCTTTCCTGAGAAGGAAAGCTCTTTTTTACGTTGTACAGATTTTGGAAAAAGGAAAGCTCAATAAAAAAGCATCGATGTACACCTTCAGGATGACATCGATGCTGTTAGACTTTATCAGATCTCTTTCAATTCATAGGAACGGCTTCCAAGGCCGATCTTCTCACCCTGATCCAGGGTAGCTTCCCACTCTACATTCGGATTGGAATCCTTGAAATGATTGTGGTGGCAGACCCAGCCGGGTTTTGCCAGATTTTCGCCGAGCTGGCTGTTGGCGATTGGAGTTGCCTTCAGGCAGGCATCAGCACAGGCCTGATCCAGCGCGATCGGGTCAAAGCTTGCGAACATTCCGATATCCGGCAGGATCGGCGCGTCATTTTCACCGTGACAGTCACAGTTAGGGCTGATGTCCTGAACCAGAGAGATATGGAAGCAAGGACGGTCGTGACAGACAGCTTGTGCATATTCTGCCATCTTGCGGTCCAGAAGCTCGTTAGCGCTGTCATTCGGATTGTAGACTGCGTCAAAGCTGCAGGCTCCAATACAACGGCCACAGCCTTTGCATTTATCATAATCAATAACGGCTTTTTTATTCGGATAAGAGATAGCATCACTTCCGCATTCTTTGGCACAGCGTTTGCAGCCACGGCACAGATTTTCATCAATAGCCGGTTTTCCACTCTTGTGCTGTTCCATTTTACCGGCACGACTTCCACAGCCCATACCGATATTCTTAACTGTACCACCAAAACCGGTAGCTTCATGACCTTTGAAATGGGTCAGACTGATGAAGATATCTGCATCCATGATAGCGCGGCCGATCTTTGCAGTTTTGCAATACTCACCGTTTACAACGGGAACTTCGATCTCGTCTGTTCCGCGAAGTCCATCGCCGATCAGAATCTGACAGCCAGTGCTGATGGTGTTGAATCCGTTCAGGTTCGCACAGTCCAGGTGTTCCAGCGCATTCTTGCGGCTGCCCGGATATAGTGTATTACAGTCAGTCAGGAACGGCAGTCCCCCCTGTTCCTTACATAGATCTGCCACTGCTTTTGCATAGTTGGGGCGCAGGAAGGCCAGATTGCCCAGCTCACCGAAATGCATTTTGATAGCTACGAACTTTCCATCCATGTCAATATTGCGGATACCGGCAGCAATGCAGAGCTTTTTCAGCTTGTCAATCTGGCTGGTGCCTACCGGACATCGGAAGTTAGTAAAATAGACAGTTGATTTTTCCAATATCATACCCTCCTGTGTGATAACATAAAAATGACAGCTATATAGAAGTTTTTTCTATATAGCTGTCTAAATTATACTACGAAACGAACTGTAAAATCAATCATCGTAATCATCGTAATCATCATGATCATCATGATCGTCGTAATCGTCGTAATCATCGTAATCATCATGATCATCATGGTCGTCATGATCATCGTAATCATCATAATCATCATAGTCTGAATCAGATTTCAGGACGGATCCGGTTATGGCATCAATCTCATATTCATATTCCACATGATTATTGAAAAATTCAATTTCATAGATGGTACGGCCATCCTCATGATCCAGCTTCGCCTTGGAGAAAGTGACATCAGCTGTCTGAAAGCCCGCATGGCTGACAGCGGTTGCCTTTGCAGTGTCGATACTGATCTGCTGAGCCTGAGCTGGAGCAGATTGCTGAGCCTGAGCTGGGGCAGATTGCTGAGCCTGAGCTGGGGCAGATTGCTGAGCCTGAGCAGGAGTAGACTGCTGAGTCTGAGCAGGAGTAGATTGCTGAGCCTGAGCTGGGACAGATTGCTGAGTCTGAGCTGGGGTAGATTGCTGTGTGTCCTGTGGTGTCGATGGTGTTGTTGTTTTTTGAGCTGAAGAGATCGTTGGATCAATCAGATCCTGCTCTTTTTTTACGATACTTCCATCGGAAGCCTTGATCCAATATTCGTATTCTGTTCCATTAGCAAGAAACTCGACTTCATAGATGAATTGTCCCTGCTCAAAATCAAATTCAGTGCGAATACCTGTGGCGGAAGTTGGATCAACACCGGCATCGGCAAATGCGAAATTCTGTGCATTTCCGGAACCAATGGAAGTATTTCGTGCAACGGTCTCTGTGGCAAAAGCAGTGCCGGTACCTGCCAGGGCAAGAATAGCGACAGCAACTGCAGAAGAGGTAAGTGCTCGCTTTCGAGTATTAAAAAACTGTCTGATCTGTAACATAAAGATCTCCTTTCTGTCGGGAACTGTAAATAGCTGTTCGCCGGGCTTGTTTTGTTTGTAATAACAGCATACTACAGAAAGATTAGAGAAACATTAGAACGGTAAAAATACTTCCATCGCCAGGAGCGCTCTTTACAGTTACTGTTCCATTATGAAATTCGGCGATCTGTTGAATCATGGACAGACCAAGACCGGTGCCTGCTCCGGAGCGGGATGGATCAACCTGATAAAAACGCTGGAAAATATGTTTCTGCTCTTCTTTGGAAATGCCAATGCCGTCATCTTCCACAGAAAGAGAGAGCGATCTGCGTTCAGATGCACCGGTGTCATTCGAATGCAAACGAACCAGGATATGGCCGTTTTCTTTTCCGTACCTGTATGCATTGGAGATCAGATTGGTTACAAGACGACTGAGCAACTGGGGATTACCATAAATATTGATCTCAGGCTGGATATCTGCAGTTAACTGTATTCCTTGCTGACGGATCAATGCCATATCATCGCAGAGAGAGGTAGTCAGTGCTGACAGATCTACATTCTGCTTCGGATACCGGTCCGGGCGCATTTCCAGACGGGTATAATCCAGCATGTCATTAATCAGCCGGGACATACGTTTTCCCTGACGCTGAATAGTCAGGAATGCAGTGCGGCTGGATACAGAAGTCTCAGGATCACTCAGAGATAGCTCGCATTGAGCGAGAATTACAGACATAGGAGTCCGAAGCTCATGGGAAGCATCAGAGGTAAATTGTTGTTCGGTCTCGAATGCCTGGTCCAGACGTTGGAACATATGATTAAACTGGTCTGCAAGCTGATGGAGTTCATCTTCGCCGCGGTTCAGTTCGATACGTTGCTTCAGGTCATTTCCAGTGGAAATATGAAGTGCAGTATCTGAAATCTGTCGGATAGGTTTTAGAATCTGTCCGGAAAAAAGATAACTGATGAGAACAGATAGAAGGATCAGCAACGGCATAAGGATCAGTGACAGTCTGGTAATGGATGAGAGTTCGGCATGACCTTGATCTTTTGATACGACTCCGCGAAGCCATAGATCCTGGGAACTTGTTTTTAACATCCGGTCAAAAATATAATATTTTGTATGATCTGCATTGACCGTTTGTATTACCGAATTCTTGAATTCAACAGACTGACTGGCAACAGCAATGGGATTCTCGCCGTAGATCAGTTCCTGATCCTGGTTGTAGAGAGATGTGAATACGCCATTGATCTGTTTTAAAAAATCATCATCAACTTCCAGAAATCCTGATTTATAGGGAAACAACAGATCCACATGATTAGTAAAATCAGGATCCGGTTGGATTTCATCCAATGTCTCATAATATTCTATTTCATCTACATTTCGCTCTACATTTTCAATCAGGTTATCACGAACAGTCTTTTGAATGACCTGGTGGCTGACAGAAAAAACGATGAGACAGGAAAGCGTAGCCATCAGTGTCAGGGCAACTGTGAAGAGCAAAGTGATTTTCGTGCGAATTGACCATTTTTTCATGAATCAGTATCCTCCCGGAGGACGTAGCCGCGTCCTCTGACAGTGTGGATCAGGTGCCGCTCATGTCCGGAGTCAATTTTTCGTCGGAGATAACTGATATAGACATCGACCACATTTGTTCCACCTTCGTAATCAAAGTTCCAGATATGATTTTCAATTTTTTCCCGGGAAAGAATCAGTCCTTGATTGTGCATAAGGTATTCCAGCAATGCATATTCCTTTGAGGAAAGAGTGATCTCTTTGCCCGCACGGGCAACATGGTGTGTAGAGCAGTCCAAAGTCAGATCTCCAACGGAAAGAATATTTGAGATCTGACCATGCGAAGTGCGCAGCATGGAACGCAGGCGGGCACAGAGCTCTTCCAGCGAAAATGGTTTGATCAGATAATCATTCGCTCCACTATCAAGTCCCTTGACCCGGTCAGAAACGGAATCTTTTGCAGTCAGAAACAGGACAGGTGTGTCATCATTCCTTTGTCGGATGAAAGATAGAACAGCAAATCCATCTGCTTTTGGCATCATAATATCCAGAATGACAGCATCATATTTTGTATAGGTCAGAATATCCATAGCTTCCTGTCCGTCATAGCAGTTGTCTACGCTGTATCCGTCCTGTGTAAGCTTTTGTACAAGAATGTGGTTCAGATCTTTTTCGTCTTCTGCAATCAGGATTCTCATAATGGTTGTCTCCTCTTCTCATAGGTTGTTTTTATCATACAATATGGACAGAAAGGTGTAAAGGCTGTACATTCCGGAAGAAAACCGGTATAATGGACAAGTTGAAAAAATTGGATACAAATGAGGAGATTGAGAATGGAATTACATATGACAACTTTTTTGATCGTATGTCCGCTGGTGTTCCTTGCGGGTTTTGTGGATGCCATCGGTGGTGGCGGAGGACTGATCTCGCTTCCGGCCTATTATCTGGCGGGGGTGCCCATCCATCATGCGATCGCAACCAATAAACTGTCATCAGCTACCGGTACGCTGATCTCGACGATAAGGATCGGAAAGTCGGTAAAGATCCGTTGGAAACTGATTGCTCCGGCCGTAGTGATGGCATTGATCGGATCATATCTGGGAACCAGACTGAGTATTCTGACAGATGAGAAGATTCTGCGTCAGGTGCTGTTGATTGTGCTTCCAGTGGTAGCATTTTTCGTACTTCGGAAAAATTCACTGATATCAGAAAAAACGGAGCGCCTGGAAGCGAAAAAGGAGCAGCTGATCGTCTGGACCAGTGCATTGATCATCGGTACATATGACGGATTCTACGGACCGGGAACCGGCACATTCCTGCTGATCATGTTCATGGGGCTGGCACATCTGACATCCATGGAGTCGGCTGCCTATACGAAGATTCTGAATCTAAGCTCCAATGTGTGTTCGATGGTGACATTCTTGCTGGGCGGGCATATCCTGTTACTTCTGGGACTGACTGCATCGGTGTTCAGCATTGCAGGACATTATGTGGGCGCTGGTATGGTATTAAAAAATGGGACGAAAGTTATCCGTCCCATTATTCTGGTAGTGCTTGCACTTCTGTTTATTAAAATAATCTTTAATCTGTAACGAGAAAGAGCCGCGCAAAAACGCGGCTCTTATGCTTATCTGTCCCATTTGTCGCAGAGGGAGTTGATCTGGCTGATAAATTTGGCAAGATCCTTGTTGGCTCCGCCTTCGTTGTGGTAGATAACCTGCATCAATCGTTTTCCGGCCTCGATCAGACGAGCATAAATATCGGATTTGCGTTTTGCAGCAGGTTTTTCGGCTGCTACAGGGATCTTCAGTCCTTCTTTGATCCATTCGCCGGTGGCAAGATCAAACAGTGCGCCTGAGAATGGTGCACAGGCAGGAATCTGATGCTCATCTGTCAGGCATTCTGCAAAATGATCACAAGTCTCATCCTCGCCGTGGACTACAAATACCATCTGCGGCTTCGGAGAGAAGGCTTCCACCCAGTGAAGCAGGCCGTTCTTGTCTGCGTGACCACTGACGCCGTCCAGCTGTGCCAGCTCGGCTTTTACTTCGATGGTCTCACCAAAGAGCTTCACATATTCAGCTCCCTCCGTCAGAGCGCGTCCCAGTGTTCCATAAGCCTGATAACCTACGAAGAGGACAGTACACTCCGGCCTCCACAGATTGTGTTTCAGGTGATGCTTGATACGACCGGCTTCGCACATACCGGAAGCAGAGATGATCACCTTCGGTGTGGAGTCAAAGTTGATAGCTTTCGACTCGTCGCTGGAGATGGCCAGGTGGAGATTTGGAAAACGGATGGGGCTGATACCGGACTGGATCAGTGCCATAGCTTCTTCGTCAAAACAGGACTGGAAATTCTTATTAAAAATGGATGTAGCCTCTATAGCAAGCGGACTGTCCACGTATACCGGAAAATCAAACTCTACCAGCTTTCGTTCTTTGATCTCCCTGATAAAATACAGCATTTCCTGCGTGCGGCCCACTGCAAATGCAGGAATAACCAGATTGCCTCCCCGACGTAAGGTACGGTTGATCACATTTGCCAGTTCCATTGCATAATCCGGTGGAGCCTTGTGAAGGCGGTCGCCGTAGGTGGATTCCATGATCACGTAATCTGCGGAGCTGGTAGTCTGTGGGTCTTTGATCAATGGTTGATTGATATTTCCAATATCGCCGGAGAAGACCAGTTTTCTGGAAATTCCGTTTTCAGTGATCCATATTTCAATGGAAGCGGAACCGAGCAGATGGCCCACATCTCGGAAACGAATGTTGATGCCTTCACTTAATTCGATGGTCTGTTCATAATCACAGGGATGGAACAAAGAGATGGCTCCCAGTGCATCCTCTGTAGTGTAGAGCGGTACATATTCCTCGCTGCCGGCACGTCTTGCTTTACGGTTACGCCATTCTGCCTCAAATTCCTGAATATGAGCACTGTCGCGGAGCATAATGCTGCACAGGTCACTGGTGGCAAAGGTAGAGATAATGCTGCCTTTGAAACCATTTTTATACAGAAGTGGCAGACGACCCGAATGATCGATATGTGCGTGTGTCAGTAGAACATAATCAATCTGGTTGATCGGTATAGGAATATCCTGATTTACATAAATATCTTTGCCTTGTTCCATTCCGCAGTCGATCAGAATCTGTTTTCCGCAGGCTTCCAGATAGTGACAACTGCCGGTAACTTCATGGTCGGCACCTACAAATCCAAGTTTCATGCAAAATCCCCCTTTGCGTCTTTGTTATCATTATTGTACCAATATATGCACAAAGAAGCAACTGACAGAAACGATAAAACTGTCAATTTGACGGAAATAAAATGAATTGTATGTAAAAAAGAGGCAGGTAAACATGTGAAAGGAACGTCCGCAGTCCCGGTACTTCCTAAGACCGAGCCGGCGGCGAAGGTCGAAGGTTAGTACCGCTGGATCGAGGACTTAGCGAAAGCGGTTCCTTTTCACAGTTTATCTGCCTGTATTTATTGATCATTCATGTTTATTTCCGAAAAGATGCTCTCTTTCTCAGGGTCGGATCAAGAATCTTCTTACGGATACGAAGGGACTTCGGAGTGATCTCCAGAAGCTCATCAGTATCAATGAATTCCAGTGCCTGCTCCAGGCTTAAGATTCTTGGCGGAGTCAGCTTCAGTGCCTCATCTGCACTGGAGGAACGGGTATTGGTCAGCTTCTTAGTCTTGCAGACATTGATCTCAATATCCTCTGCCTTACCAGTCTGTCCGATGACCATACCAGCATATACTTTTACGCCAGGTCCGATGAACAGAGCGCCACGCTCCTGCGCATTGAAGAGTCCGTAAGTGATGGACTCGCCAGATTCGAAAGCGATCAGGGATCCCTGCTTCCGGTACTGAATATCTCCCTTGTACGGCTCGTAACCATTGAAAATGGTGTTCAGAACGCCGGTACCCTTGGTGTCAGTCATGAACTCACCACGGTATCCAATCAGTCCTCTTGCCGGAATGGAGAATTCCAGACGGGTGGATCCATTGCTGTTGGTGTGCATGTTGCGAAGCTCACCTTTTCTCTCGCCAAGCTTCTGGATAACATTTCCGGAGAATTCATCATCCACATCGATGTAAGCAAGCTCCATTGGTTCCAGCTTCTTACCGTTCTCATCATAGTGATAGAGAACCTCTGCCTTGCTGACGGAGAACTCGTAGCCCTCACGGCGCATGTTCTCGATCAGAACGGACAGATGAAGCTCACCACGACCGGATACTTTGAAGCTGTCGGTGCTGTCGGTCTCTTCCACACGAAGGCTGACATCGGTGTTCAACTCTCTGAACAGACGATCTCTTAAGTGACGGGAGGTTACAAATTTTCCTTCGGTACCAGCCAGCGGACTGTCATTGACGTTGAACTGCATGGAGATGGTCGGCTCGGAGATCTTCTGGAACGGGATCGCATCCGGAGCTTCCGGGGAGCAGAGGGTATCACCAATGTGCAGATCAGAAATACCGGAGATGGCAACGATGGAACCGATGGTTGCACTCTGTACTTCTACTTTATTTAAGCCATCAAATTCATAGAGACGGCTGACTTTTACTTTGCGCATCTTATCCGGATCATGATGGTTAACGATCACTACATCCTGGTTCACGCTGATGGTTCCACGGTCTACTTTACCAACACCAATACGGCCAACGTACTCGTTGTAGTCAATGGTGCTGATCAGTACCTGGGTCGGTGCCTCAGCATCCCCTTCTGGAGCCGGAATGTAATCCAGAATGGTATCGAACAGCGGAGTCATGTCTTTGCCCTGCACCTCTGGATCAAGGGAAGCATAACCAGCTTTTGCGGAAGCATAGACAAACGGGCAGTCAAGCTGCTCATCGCTGGCCTCAAGGTCCATCAGAAGTTCCAGAACTTCGTCTACTACTTCAGCAGGACGAGCCTCTGGACGGTCGATCTTGTTAATACATACGATAACCGGCAGGTTTAGTTCCAGTGCTTTCTTCAATACGAATTTGGTCTGCGGCATGGAGCCTTCAAAAGCATCCACAACAAGGATAACACCGTTTACCATTTTCAGTACACGCTCAACCTCGCCGCCGAAGTCTGCATGACCTGGGGTGTCGATGATATTGATTTTTGTATCCTTATAAAAAACAGCGGTATTTTTGGAGAGAATGGTGATTCCTCTTTCTCTCTCAATGTCGTTGGAGTCCATGACTCTCTCAGCTACTTCCTGATTGGCACGGAACACACCGCTCTGTTTCAGAAGCTCATCGACCAGAGTGGTTTTACCATGGTCTACATGAGCGATGATGGCAATATTTCTTACATCTTCTCTCTTCATATTTAACCTCTTCTTTGTATCTTATAACGTTTCTGTCCTGTTTAAATCCTACAAATTTAATAGTGTAACACAAATTCCCCAGAAAACAAGCTTTTTCTTGCAGTTCCGTGAAATTTTTCCGAAAGTAAAGGAAATCAGTCAGGAAGAGCAGGAAGTAACTTATCTTTTCACCATCAGCGAGGAACGTTTTTTCCTCCTGAAAAACGGGATTGAGTGGGAAATGGAAGGTTATGGCTGGGAAAAACCGGTAATCTTCCGAAATGCAAGACCACAGTACCGTGGATTTGCGGGAATTACAGGTATGCAGCTTTTTGACTGGTATCGGTCTAACAGATTCTGTGGCCGCTGCGGTAAACCTATGGTTCCAGATCATAAGGAAAGAATGGTTCACTGGGAATGCTGCGGTAATATGGTTTATCCGAAGATCTGTCTGGGAGTCATAGTAGCGGTAACTAACGAAAATAAAGTCCTGCTTACCAAATATGCACAGACACCTGGGAGAACTGCAAACTACGCTTTGATTGCAGGATTTACAGAGATCGGAGAAACTCTGGAAGAAACGGTGCAGCGTGAAGTTATGGAGGAGGTAGGTCTCAAAGTTAAAAATATTCGCTACTATAAGAGTCAGCCCTAGTCATTTTCCTCCACATTGCTCTGCGGATTTTTCTGTGAAGTAGGCGGTGATACAGAGATTACACTGGATACAGAAGAATTATCTGTGGGAGAATGGTTTGATCGTGACAATATTCCGGTAGAGGATGACGGTGTCAGTCTGAGCAGAGAGATGATCGGAGTCTTCAAGACCGGCGGTGAGAAGAAATTTTCATAAGACTTATAAAAACCTTGCAGTTTTCAAATGTGAAAAACAGCAAGGTTTTTATTATTTGACTGTTTGTTGGATTTTAGGTTTGTGACTGTTTTCGCCTTTCCTGGGAATAGTTTAATCCCCACATGATCAATTCCTGAAAAATAGGCTGTAAAGTATCACCTAAATGTGTCAGACAATATTCCACATGAAGAGTATTGCCTTCATATGAGGTTCTTTGGATAATTCCTAAATCTTCCAATTCTTTTAAATTTTCTGTTAGTACTTTGGGCTTGATTGAATCAAGATGATATTGTAGTTCTCCATATCGTTTAGCTCCGTTGAATAAATAACAGATAATTAAGAATTTCCATTTATCACCGCAAAGCCGACGGACAATCTCAAAAGATGAAGTCAGATCATTTACGATTCCTGCCATAGCATTAACCTCACATTTTGTTTTATATTTGGTGTAGCTTTATAGCAAGTAACCATGTTTTATTAAAAACAATATTTATGATATGAAAAATCATAAAGATGGTGAACAGGTACAAGATACTTACTCTAAAGTGCGTACTTTTATTCAATATGAACATATGATATGCTACAATCATAGCAAATGATATAGTAGAAATGCACATTTGTCAAGAAAAAAAGGGGAACAAAATGGTACCTGTTATTATGATATCTCATGGCTCTTTGGCCAGTTCAATAAAAGAAACTACAAAATTAATTATAGAAATGAGAGACGAAGTATACTGTCTTGAATTGAAAGAGGAAGAGTCTCTGGAAGACTTTAAATGTCGCCTGGAACAACTTATATTACGTGTGAGAGGAAGAACTGATAAAGTGATTATTATTAGTGATATGCCTTTAGCAACACCGTTTAATGCGGCAGCAATGTTGATGGAAAAATATCATATTTTCCATCTGACAGGTATGAGTATGCAGATGTTGACATTTTTACTTCAAAAGGATAATTCACATATGCATGCAGAAGATTTGTGCCGAAGGGCACTGGAGAGGGCAAAAGAGCAGACGTTATATTTGAATGACATATTGAAGGGAGAGAAAAAAGATTAGCGTTGTAATAGCACGGGTTGATGAAAGATTGATTCATGGTCAGATTGTAAATGAGTGGATATTAAAAGTAAGACCGACTCATTTAATCATTATAGACTATGAGTTGTTAACAGATTTGTTTATGGCAAATATTTACAGGGCAATGGCACCGTTCTGGGTGGAGGTTCATATTTTAAGCCCCAGAGATACTGCAATCTTTTTAAACAGCAGAGAAGAAAAAAATGGAGAAAAAATATTTTTGCTGGCACGGACACCGGTTATTTATGAGAAACTGATAGAATATGGAGTTCACATACCAGAGATCGTATTGGCTGAAAAGAAATATATGCCAAAGAAAAGGAATGCATCGCTGGAAAATAAAATTGCGATCAACCGATTACTGGAGCAAAATGTGAAAGTAATGGTACAGGAATTCCCAAATGAAGAAGCTACAGTGATTGAAAAATATAAAATTTGAAGAATGTATTAGAAAAGGAGCAAAAATGGTAGAGATTTTTTTGATTTCACATGAGGATGTTAGTGTATCTTTATTGCGAAGTGCGGAGTTAATATTAGGAATTCAGAATCATGTATATACATATTCACTGAAAAGAGGGGAGGATATTGAAACTTTTGGAGAAACAATAAGTAAAAAAATAGAAGAATTAAAAAATGAAAAAATACTAATATTAACAGATATGTTTGGAGGGACGCCTTCAAATATTGTTGCTGCTAATTTAAAAAATCATGATTTCAAGTGTATTTCCGGAATGAATCTGCCAATGCTGTTAGATGCATTGATGCTCAGAGAAAGTGAACCTCTTGAAATCGAACAGCTGGCTGAACAATGTTTAAAAACAGGAAAGGAAGGGATAATTGATATCGAAAAAATGATTTCTGAAAAAAATAAGGAAAATGACAGGAGAAAAAAGAATGAAAAATATCAAATTAATCAGGGTTGATGACAGATTGATTCATGGACAGGTTGTTACTTCATGGATCACACAAACAGGAAGCAAAAAAATCATTATTATTGATGATGAACTCTATGAGAATGAGTTCCTGAAAGATGTCTTCGCAGCAGCAGCTCCACGTGGAATTCCTGTGGAAGTAGCAAAAGTAGATCAGGCAGTGCAGGAATGGAAGCTTAATGAATTTAATGGTGAACAGGTGCTCATTCTGTTGAAAAAAGTTGATGTTTTAAAACGGCTGTATGAACAGGGATTACATTTTGACAGTGTTCAAATAGGGGGATTGGCTTCCGGTCCGGAAAGAAAACCAGTTGTTAAGGCTATTGGTCTTTCAGAACAGGACGCAATTGATTTAAACTTTCTTAGTGAATATGGTGTGAATGTATATTTTCAGTCAATGCCTGGAGAAAAAGAGATTTCATTAGAAACAGTATTAGGAAAACATTTTAAACATATTAAGAAAAATTAATACAATAAGACAGGGAGGTAAAAATATGGAAGGCGCTTCGGTTACTATTGTGCAAGCATTATTATTAGGATTTTTCTGGTGGTTTAAGACAAATTATTATGGACAGACATTTACCTGCTTCATATCTAATTCATGTCTGACAGCCGCATTATTTGTGGGTATTGTTTTAGGCGATGTGCCGAATGCAATGATAATTGGTGCATCAGTGCAGCTCATTTATTTAGGAATTCTTGGGCCAGGAGGAAATTTGCCGCAGGATCCGGTACTGGCAACTTTGGTGTCGACCGCTATTGTTTTGAAATCAGGAATGCCGGTGGAGACAGCGTTTGCTATTGCAGTTCCGGTTGGAATTCTCGGAGCACAGATTTTAAGCCTTATCCGTTTGATTAATACAACATGGGTTCATATGGCAGATAAATATGCAGAAGAGGGTAATACGCGAGGCATCTATCTCGCAGGTCTGCTTTATCCATCTCTTGCACGTATTCCTATTACAGTAACACCAGTAGCAGTAGCTGTATATTTTGGAGCGGCGAATATTGACAAAGTACTGGCAGTGATTCCTGACTGGCTGATGAATGGACTTACTGTTGCCGGAGGCATGCTGCCTGCATTAGGATTTGCAATTGTTATAAAAATTATCGGAAAAAAGGAATTGCTGCCGTATTTTGTGGCTGGATACTTTATCTTGAAGCTGTCTGGAATAGGAATATTGCCGCTTTCAATTTTCGGCGTAATCGCCGCTTACTTACATATTATGTTTACGAATAAAGACTCTGGGGAGGAAATTACGAATGGAACTGCAAACTAGAGAAAATAGTACACTGGAAGTAAAAAAAGAGAGTCTTGAGAACGAAGAGAGAATTCTGACAAAAAGAGATGTTACAAAGTCATGGTGGTTATGGTGGTTAAGTGTTGAGGTTTCGAACTCTTTTGAAAGACTGCAGGCTTTGGCATGTTGTATTTCTATGATTCCTATTTTAAGGAAGCTCTATAAAAAAGAAGACGATTTTCGAGAGGGCTTAAAGAGACACCTGCAATTCTTTAATACAGAAAGTACATGGGGAGCTATTACCCTAGGAGTTGCAGTGGCAATGGAAGAACAGAAAGCAATGGGAAAGCAAATACCGGATGAAGCAATCAACAGTGTAAAGACAGGCTTGATGGGACCATTTGCTGGAATTGGAGATACCATTAACTGGGCAACGTTTCTTCCGATTCTTTTGGGATTTTTTATCCCGGTGGCTGAAAGCGGTAATTGGATAGCAGGAATAGCACCACTGTTTATATTTGCCGGAGTTACATGTTTTGTAGGTTATAATACCTATCACTTTGGATATAGACTTGGTGCAAAATCAGCAACAAAATTGTTAAGTTCCGGGTGGCTGAATAAAATAATTACTGCAGCAGGTGTTCTGGGAATGTTCATGATGGGCGGACTTGCAGCAGGTTTTGTCTCAGTTTCAACTCCGCTTGTAATTGATACCGGAAGTGCGGTATTTAATCTGCAGACAGATGTATTTGACAGCATTGTTCCAGGACTTTTACCGTTTGTGACTGTTGCAGGAGTTTACGCAATGCTTGATAAGATAAAACGAAATTATACACTGGCAGTATTTATTATTTTGGCAGTCAGCTTAGTTCTTGGCGGTCTTGGAATTATTGTATAAAAAAGGAGAAATCAGTATGGAAAAGAAGATTTATTTTATAGAACCTGTGTTTGAAGCAAAATACTGGGGTGGACAGGCCTTAAAGGAAAGATATGGATATACTCCTGATTTGCCCAATATTGCGATTGCATATCATGTAATAGCACTTCCTCAGCATAATCTGGACAATACAGTAAAGGAAACCGGAGAAAAATTATCTGAATTTTACAGGAATCACAAAGAGCTGTTTGGCTGTAACAGAGAGGATTTTCCGATACGTATGGGATCAGGAAATAAAGTAAAACAGATATCTGTACAGTTACACCCTAATGATGAGTATTGCTTGCAGCATGAAGGGGAAAAAGGAAAATTTGAATGTGGAATTTTTGTCCAGGGAGACAGAGATCATCTGGCAATACGCGGACATAATGCTAAAACGAGAGAAGAATTTCGTAAATTGGTAGAAACAGAACAGTGGGATAAGCTGTTTCGTGTAGTAACAATTAAAAAAGGACAGTATACATATGGTCCCCAGGGAACTCTTCATGGTTCTCCATATGCACCGACAGAAGAAGAAAAAGATATGGTGGAGCTTGGATTTGAAACAAATTCAGATATTACATACAGGCTCTATGACTGGGGACGAAATATGCCGGATCGACCGCTCCATGTTGAAAAGGTAATTGACACGGTTAATATTCCTGATAACCAAAATATGGGAGTAGATATTGTTGAAAAAGATGTCAACGGTTGTAAAGTTGCTTATTTTATTGATAAGCCAGGAATCTTTACTGCTTTTCGAATCAGAGTAGATGAAAATGGAACTTTTGAGCGAAAAGAATTCATGTTTTTATTCTGTATTGATGGAGAAGCAGAAATTAACGGGACTGTAATTAAAAAGGGTGAAACGATTTTCATTCCCTGTGATTATGGAACTTTGACAATAAAAGGAAAAGCAGAATTTGGCGGAATGACTTACAGAAACTTATAGAAGAGAAGGGTGTTTGATATAGGAGTATTTGTTTAAAATACAGCTATTTCGAACACCTTTTTTATTTTTTGAAGGAGAAGTTTATGGATATTAAGAATGTTAAGTTGGTTATATTTGATATGGACGGTTTAATGCTGGATACTGAACAATGCTATTATTATGGCGTGAAAGAAATGTGTGAAAAAAAGAAAATAAAAGTAGATATGAGTGTATACCGCGCCGTAATTGGAACTTCTGGGGCAATTGATATGAAAAAATTTAATAAAAGTAATTATCCTGATGATGTGGTAGAAAAAATGGTGTGCCAATATGTAGAAAACAGAAGAATAGAGTTGTGCGAGGAGGGCGTAGCAACAAAGAAAGGATTGCATAAGTTGCTAAATACTTTAAATGAAAGGAAAATATTAAAAGTTGTTGCAACATCTACGCCAAAATCAATAGCGAAAAAGCTCTTAGAACGTGTCGGGATTGAAAAAGAATTTTCATTTGTTATCAGTACAGAAGATGTGAAAAAAGGAAAACCTGCACCAGATATTTTTTTATTAGCATGTAAAACGGCACAGATTCCACCGGAAAGAAGCCTGGTTCTTGAGGATTCAGAACCTGGGGCTAAAGCAGCAAAAACAGCAGGAATACCATATATTATTGTTCCGGATATTAACTATCCGGGAAAAGAAGTTGCGGAAACAGCAGAAATGATTGCAGAATCACTTATAGATGTTGAAAGGTTGTTTGCTTTATAGGAAAGTTTCAGATCAGAAAAATTCTCCCCCTCAATTTTGAGGGGGAGTAGAACAGAAATTGTCTATTTCTTATATAATACCCGGATGGAGTTCAGTACACACAGCATGGCCACACCGGTGTCTGCAAACACAGCCATCCACATGGAAGCGAATCCGCACAGACCGAGAATCATGACCAGAATCTTGATAGCAAGTGCAAATACGATGTTCTGCCAGGAGATGCTGACAGCAGATTTTGCGATACGCATGGAATCCGGAATTGCAGTCATGCTGGATGTCATGTGGACAACGTCTGCGGCTTCAATGGCTGCATCAGCACCGCTTCCCATAGCTGCTCCGACATCGGCATCTGCCAATACCGGAGCATCGTTGATACCATTGCCGACGAACATCACATGCTCATGCTGGGAACGGATTTTCTGAAGTTCGTTTAACTTATCCTGAGGTAAGAACTGCTTCACTTACTTCATCCAGCTCATTAATCTTTCGTTCGATTTTTGCCGCACAGTTGGAACATCCTAAATTTTCCAGAATGTACACACGTTTTCCGTGAGCATTGACGCCTTCGTGGTGATGATCGTGCCCGCAGCCGCAGGTATCGCCATGTTCATGATGATGCTCATGATCATGTCAACATCCGCATCCATCATCGTGCTGGTGTTTCCGTATTGTCAGAAAAATTTTTCCCATATTTATGTCCTCCAGAAACAGTTGTAAAGTTTTACAGTTATATTTAAACATATGAACAATTGCTCATATGCAGACTGTAACATACCAGCGTGAAAAGTGTAAGCGTTTTCTTGTACCTTTATGCTTGTGTATGAGCTTTTTCTTGCAGTTCCGTGAAATTTTTTGAAATGTATATTTTTTGAAATAGTTGGAATATTTGGTAAGGACCATGAATATATTTTACAGACAAAAGTACGAGAGACACTTCGTCAAAAGGAAGGGAGAACAAAAATATGTCGGATAAGATTATTGAAAACAACCAGGTGTCCATTATCGGGGAGGTTGTGTCGGGATTTGTGTTCAGTCATGAAGTCTTTGGGGAAGGCTTCTATATGCTGGATGTATCGGTCAGAAGACTCAGCGACTCCTGTGATGTGATACCACTGATGATTTCAGAAAGACTCATTGATGTGAATGCAGATTACAGGGGTGCCTGCATCCGGGCGGCCGGACAGTTCCGGTCTTACAACAGGCATGAAGAGAAGAAAAACCGGCTGGTGCTGTCAGTCTTTGTGCGGGAACTGGAATTCATGGATGAGGAAGTAGAGAATTCCAAGACCAACCAGATCTTCCTGGATGGATACATCTGCAAGGCGCCGGTTTATCGGAAGACACCGCTTGGAAGAGAAATTGCGGATATTCTGCTGGCGGTGAACCGTCCTTATGGAAAATCGGACTACATTCCGTGTATCTGCTGGGGAAGAAATGCAAGATTTGCTTCAGGTTTTGAAGTGGGAGGCCACACGCAGATCTGGGGACGGATCCAGAGCAGGGAATATATGAAGAAAATAGATGAGACAGAGAGCGAGCGCAGGATCGCCTATGAGGTGTCTGTAAGCAAGCTTGAGTACCTGGAGTAATACTTGCATTTCTTATATACCTGGTGTAAGATAGACGAAAACAGCTAATTGTTTGGAGTCAGGAATAGAGAGGGTACTATGAGAGAGGGTAAACTTCAGATATATTGCGGAAGTGGAAAAGGAAAGACGACGGCAGCGTTGGGGCAGGCCATCAAAGAAGCCAGTCTCGGGCGTTCTGTGTTTATCGTTCAGTTTATGAAATGCCGGAAGGCAGATGAGGAGATCAGCTTTATCCAGCGGCTGGAACCGGAGATCAAGTTATTCCGTTTTCAGCGGAGAGAGGCGGCTTTTGAAGATCTGGCACCTGAAGAGCAGCAGGAAGAGATCATGAATATGAAGAATGGTCTGAACTTTGCAAAGAAGGTGCTGGCTACGGGAGAATGCGATGTGCTGATCCTGGATGAGGTCCTGGGACTGGTGGAGCAGGGGATTGTATCAGCAGAGGAAGTGCATGAGCTTCTGGGGGAGGCTTCCGACACTACAGAGCTGATATTTACAGGCATTAAGCTGTGTCCTGAGATGATGGACTGGGCGGATGATGTCTATCAGATCACTGCCTTGAAGGAATCTTAAGGGCTTGTTGACAAAGCATCTGGAAGATGCTATATTGAAGAAAATTGAACAAAAGAGATAGAGGTCGCGTGAATCATCAGTAGACGGTCAGATGCAGCAGAGGCACTGGAAGACAGCCGAAAGGGGTAAGCGCCGAAAGGCCGGATATTCTGCAAGTCCGGATCTTGGGCATGTGGTCAATAACCATATGACTGTCATCTGGAACAGATGGAGCGCTATCCGGACAATCAAGATAAGTAGTAAGAATCTGGAGAGGCGTATACTGGCACGCCTCTCTTCTTTTCATTTATATCAAAAAAGAAAATAGCAGGAGGAGAAGATATGTCTATTTTTACAGGCGCAGGAGTAGCAATTGTAACACCTATGAAAGCAAATGGCGAGGTGAATTATCCGAAGCTGGAAGAACTTCTGAATTATCAGATCGAGAATGGAACAGATGCGATCATCATCTGTGGAACTACTGGTGAGTCTTCCACGCTGACTCATGAGGAGCATCTGGAAGCCATCCGTTTTACGATTGAGAAAGTAGCTGGAAGAATCCCTGTCATCGCAGGTACTGGTTCTAATTGTACTCAGACTGCGATCTATCTGTCTCAGGAAGCGGAAAAATACGGCGCAGATGGTCTGCTACTGGTATCTCCTTATTATAATAAAGCAACCCAGAAAGGTCTGATCGCACATTTTACAGCCATTGCCAATTCTGTAAAGATTCCGATCATCCTTTATAATATTCAGGGACGTACCGGTGTAAATATGACGCCTGAGACGATTGCTTATCTGACAAAACATGTAGAGAACATTGTAGCGGTGAAAGAAGCAAGTGGAAATATTTCCCAGATCGCCAAAGTGGCACAGCTCTGTGGTGACAGCTGTGATATTTATTCCGGTAATGATGACCAGATCGTTCCGATTCTGTCTCTTGGCGGAAAAGGTGTGATCTCTGTACTGTCCAACGTGGCTCCGAGAGAGACTCATGACATCGTAGCCAAATTCATGGCAGGTGACGTGGCAGGCAGTCGTGAACTTCAGTTAAAAGCACTTCCGGTTATTGAGAAACTGTTCTGTGAAGTGAACCCGATCCCGGTAAAAGCAGCTCTCAACATGCTGGGCTGGGAAGCAGGACCTTTACGTATGCCGCTGACAGAGATGGAGCCAGAGCATCAGGCACAGTTAAAGGAAGCCATGGCAGCATTTGGCATAAAAGCAAAAGGAGAAAACTAAGATGGTCAGAGCAATTATGCATGGCTGTAACGGCCATATGGGTCAGGTGATCACAGGGCTGATCAAGGATGACCCGGAGATCGAGATTGTAGCAGGAGTAGATCCGGTAGACTGCCGTGACAACGGTTATCTGGTATTTCCTTCTATTGATAAATGTACGGTAGAAGCAGATGTGATCATTGATTTCACTTCCGCGAAGGCAGTGGATGGACTGATCGCGTACAGTGCAGAAAAAAAAGTTCCGGTTGTACTGTGTACTACCGGTTTAAGCGAGGAGCAGTTAAAGAGCCTGGAGGAAGCCAGCAGTCAGGTGGCAGTCCTTCGTTCTGCTAACATGTCCCTTGGTATCAACATGCTCATGAAGATTCTTCAGGACGCAGCAAAGATTCTTGTACCGGCCGGATTTGATATTGAGATTGTGGAGAAGCATCACAACCGCAAGCTGGATGCACCCAGTGGAACAGCACTTGCTCTGGCAGATGCCATCAATGATGGCGTGCTTGGCGGTGAATATGAATATAAATATGACAGAAGTCAGGATCACAAGAAACGTGAGAAAAAAGAGATTGGTATCTCTGCGGTACGTGGAGGAACTATTGTAGGAGATCACGACGTGATCTTTGCCGGAACAGATGAAGTGATCACCTTCAGCCACACGGCTTATTCCCGCGCAATTTTTGGAAAAGGCGCGATCCAGGCTGCAAAATATCTGGCTGGCAAACCGGCAGGCTTCTATCACATGAGTGATGTGATAAATGCACAGGTCTAAGAGTGTATTTTAGATAAATAAGCGTATAAAACAAAAAGAACTGTCCATATTAGTAACAGAAAACTCAGAAAAAAGGAGAGACTATTATGAGACAGTTGAAAAAGTATGGACTTTATATGCTTCTGGCAGCTATTCTGCTGCTGACAGCAGCCTGTGGACGGAATAACACGAACAATGGAACCACTGCTGATGACAATATGGCAGGAACCACGGAAGACAGTAACCAGACCAATGAAAATGTAGATATTAACGACATTTTGTTTGATACAGATGGTGATGGTGTCTACGATCATACGGATGTGGATGGTGATGGACTGCTGGAAGAGATCGGCATGGATGCCAATGATGTGGTCAATGACGTGACCGGTGCCGGTGACTCTCTGGTGGACGGTATGGATGACGCACTGGACGAGGGCATGGATGGCGGACTTGATGGTGAGGGCGGAGCAGTGACTCCGTAAAAAAGTAAAATAAGAAGCACCGGATTCAGGTTGACTGGCGATCCGGTGCATTTTTATATATAAAGGAGAAAAGCAATGGAATTCAGACCCTGTATTGATATACATAATGGTAAGGTGAAGCAGATCGTAGGTGGAAGTCTGCGGGATGAGGGCAGTCAGGCAAGAGAAAATTTTGTGTCTGAACAGAATGCAGCATTTTATGCGGAACTTTACCAGAGGCAGGGCATCCACGGTGGTCATGTGATCCTGTTGAACAAAGAAGGAACAGAATACTTTGAGATTACCAGACAGCAGGCGCTGTCAGCACTTCGGGCTTATCCGGGTGGTTTACAGATCGGCGGAGGAATCCGGGATGATAATGCAGCCGACTATCTGAATGCAGGAGCCAGCGCTGTAATCGTGACTTCTTATGTGTTCAGGGATGGACAGATGAACTGGGAAAATCTGAAGAAACTGGAAGCGGCAGTGGGAGCAGATCATCTGGTTCTCGATGTAAGCTGCAGAAGAAAAGGGGACGATTATTATATTGTCACAGACCGCTGGCAGAAGTTTACGGATGTGGTGCTGACACCTTCTGTACTGGACGAGCTTGCGGATCATTGTGCAGAATTTCTGGTTCATGCGGTGGATGTGGAAGGAAAGGCAAGAGGCATTGAGGAACCGCTGGTTCGTATGCTTGGAAGCTGGGATGGAATCCCTGTGACTTATGCAGGCGGTGTAGGAAGCTTTGATGATCTGCGGAAGCTCAAGGAGCTTGGACAGAACAGACTGAATGTGACGATCGGCAGTGCACTGGACTTATTCGGCGGTCCTATGAACTATGAAGAGACTGTGAAATTCATTGCGAAATAATGTGAAGAATGGTATAATCTAGGTAACAACTTAGTAAAGGAGTGATTTTATGCGTTACATCATTAGCGGCAAAAATCTGGACATTACCGAGGGCCTTCGTTCGGCGGTAACTGACAAGCTTGGAAAGCTGGAGAGGTATTTTACTCCTGATACCGAAGTTCATGTGACTTTGAGTGTGGAAAAGGAACGTCAGAAAATTGAGGTTACAATTCCAGTCAAAGGAAATATTATCCGTTCTGAACAGTCCAGCACAGACATGTACGTATCTATTGACCTGGTTGAAGAAGTTATCGAGCGTCAGCTCCGCAAGTATAAGAACAAACTTGTGGCAAGACAGCAGGGTGGCGGCAACTTCCAGAAAGAGTTCCTTGAGAAAGAGGCAGATGATCAGGAAGTTAATATCATCCGTACCAAGAAGTTTGATATCAAGCCCATGTATCCTGAAGATGCATGTATCCAGATGGAACTTCTGGGACATAACTTTTTCGCATTTGTCAACGCAGAGACCGATGATATCTGTGTGGTTTATAAGAGAAAAGGCGGAACCTACGGTATTATGGAGCCGGACAAGTAGATGATATGGATCCCCGGAGAGCGATAACAATATCCCCGTTCTCCGGGGATTTTTTGCGTTTCAAAATAATATCGGATTCCAAACATGAATTGAGAAAACCACTTATATAAGGTATAATGGAAATCAGAGGATCTATTCAGTGAAGAATACAGAAGAAGTGACAGAGGAATGAGAGACATGGGATGTGTATATTTTGTAAGACACGGGCAGACCATCTGGAATGTAGAAAATAAGATCTGCGGAGCGACAGATATTGCGTTGACGAAGACTGGTCATGAGCAAGCCATCGAGACAGGAAAGAAAATACTGGAAGAAGGCATACGGGCAGATGAGATCCTGTATTCACCATTGATCAGGGCGAGGGATACAGCACTTCATATTTCGGAGATCACAGGGATTCCGGCAAGAGAAGAACCACGGCTGACGGAGCAGAATTTTGGAAGCTATGAATCCACACCAAGAGATGGGAAAGATTTCTTGCGGGACAAAGCGCAGTTTGTGATCCGATATCATGGTGGAGAATCTATGCTTCATCTGGCACAGCGGATCTATAATCTTCTGGATGAAGTGACAGCCTCAGAGAAGACGTACATTCTGGTGGCGCACAATGGAATCTCTCGTGTGGTGCATTCATATTTTTACGAGATGACCAATGAAGAATTCGCAGCATTTGGTGTAAAAAACTGTTCGATCACAAAATATGAGTTCTAATAAAGGAGGAAGTGATAGTATGACAAAGGCAGAGTTACAGGAACGGTTTGAGTTCCGCGATGTGAGGGCGGAAGAAGCGGATCAGACTATTGCAATCGAGAATATTTGTTTCCCGCCAAATGAAGCCTGTTCACCAAAATCTATGACAGAGCGGGCTTCACAGGCACAGGAGACATTTCTGGTGGCAGTCGATAAGGAGACTGGTAAGATCGCAGGATTTCTGAATGGAATCGCCACCGATGAGGAAGTATTCCGGGATGAATTCTTTACAGATATCAGGCTTCACAATATAAAAGGGAAAAATATTATGATACTTGGACTGGATGTTCTGCCAGAGTATCGCGGACAGGGACTGGCCCGGGAGATCATGGAGCGGTATCTGAAACGGGAGAAGGAGTGCGGACGCAGGCGTGTGGTACTTACCTGTCTGGATGAGAAGGTAAAGATGTATGAGAAAATGGGCTACAAAGATCTTGGAATCTCCGGTTCTGTATGGGGCGGGGAAAAGTGGCACGATATGGAGTATTTACTGTGATATAGTTGTCATGTCGGTTGACAAGACAGACTGTGAGTGTTATTTTATTAGATAACAGACGAAAGAAGGAAGTTATTATGGAGATTATGCCTCATCTGCAGATCAGAGATGATCTGGGAGTTCATTATGCGATACTGCCGGGAGATCCGGCGCGGGTAGACCGAATTGCAGAACAGTTGACGGATGTGGAGGAACTGGCGTACAACAGAGAGTTCAAGAGTATCCGCGGACTTTATAAAGGAATTCCTGTGCTGGCAGTGTCCACGGGAATTGGCGGACCGTCTGCCTGTATAGCGGTGGAAGAGCTGGCAAGAGCCGGAGTGACGCATATGATCCGGATCGGAAGCGGCGGCGCACTGCAGCCCGGCATACATCTGGGAGATCTGGTGATGGTGCAGGGAGCAGTCAGAAGTGACGGTGCATCGAAGATGTATATAGACCCTGTTTATCCGGCGGTGCCAGACTTTGATCTGCTGACCGCCTGCGTAACAGCTGCTCGTCAGGAGCAGCTGCCGTATCACGTAGGACTGTGCAGAAGTCATGACAGTTTTTATACGGATCAGGAAGAAGAGATGCGGACAAAATGGACGAAAAGTGGTATAATGGTCTCAGACATGGAGACGGCAGCCCTGTTCGTTGTGGGCCGGCTCCGCGGTGTTCATACAGCTTCCATTTTAAATACCGTTGTGGAGTACAAAGATGATCTGGAACAGAACATCAACAACTACGCAGACGGTGCATCCAGAACCATGCAGGGAGAGTGGAATGAGATCCATACTGCACTGGAGGCCTGTTACATTGTATCTTCAGCGGAATAACCGCTGCACAAGAGAAAGGGGACTTTGTTATGAAAAACGTATTCAAAACCAAATTAAGTACCGCAAGTCTGGTATTGATTCCGGCATGTATCGGCATCAACTACCTTGGTAAACTCTTTGCTTCCGTACTGAGGCTGCCGCTGTGGCTTGACTCCATCGGAACCTGTATCGGAGGCGCTCTTGGAGGACCGATCATCGGTGCGATCTGTGGTGCGGCCAACAATCTGATCTATGGATTTACTACTGGTGATTCCATCACTCTGGTATATGCGCTGACCAGCCTTGGTATTGGTCTTGCAGTTGGTATCATGGCCCGTCTTGGAAATATGGAGAAGATCAGCGGTGCACTGATCACTTCTGTGATCGCAGGTCTGGTAGCTGTATGTATTTCCACACCTCTGAATGTGATCTTCTGGGGCGGTACTACCGGAAATGTATGGGGCGATGCAGTATTCGCAGCAACTCAGGCTTCCAATATGCCGGTTCTCTTAGGTTCCTTCCTGGATGAAGTCGTTGTGGATGTGCCGGATAAGATCATTACGATCCTGGTGGTATATGCAATCCTCAAAGGACTTCCGAAGAAGCTGACGGCTCTTTATGATGTGAATGACAGTGTCGAGAGTCTTGACTAAAAACGAATAACAATAGGAGCGATTCCATGAAAAGTATCAGCCTGTATGTGGACAAAGATACCTATCTGACCAGAATGCATCCCTTTACCAAACTGTGCTACATATTTACAGCGATTGTGGCATCTCTTGTGGCGGGTAAACTGTGGGCATTCGCAGCTTTCATCGGAATCAGTCTTGTAATGCTGATCAGTGGAAAAATCATTCGCAAGGTTTTTCCACTGATTGCGTTTTCATTTACAATTCTGATCACCATATTTTTGATCCACGGATTATTTAATCATGAAAATGCCACGCTGCTCTTTGCAGCCGGTCCATTAAAATTTTATCAGGAAGGAATGTTGTATGCTCTGCGTATCAGCTTGAATGTGCTGAACATGCTGCTGGCATTTGCGGTATTTGTCCTGACTACCCGTCCAGTTGAGCTGGTGGAAGATCTGGAGAGGATCGGATTCTCGCCGAAGATTGGATATGTGGTCAGCTCTGTATTCCAGATTGTCCCTCAGATGAGCGGAACCATGAACACTATTATGGATGCACAGAGAAGCCGTGGTCTTGAGACAGAAGGCTCTCTGCTGACCCGGGCAAAATCCTTTCTGCCACTGATCTCACCGGTGGTTATGAGTTCTCTGATCAATACCAGAGAGCGTGCAATTGCACTGGAGATCCGTGGTTTTGAGGCCGGACAGAAGAAAACCTATCTGCGGGAAGATAAGATGAAGAATTCGGACCGGATCTGGTGCGTGATCCTGCTGCTTCTGATCATTGCGGCGATTGCGATCCGGATCTTGTTATAGAAAGTGCTGGGGTGATAAGATGGCGTATATCAAAGTAGAAAATCTCAAATACCGTTATCCAAATACCAAGAAACTGGCACTGGATGATCTGAATTTTGAAATTGAAAAGGGCTCCTTCATCGGAATTGCGGGAGCGAACGGAGCTGGAAAGAGTACGCTCTGTCAGGCATTTAACGGACTGGTGCCAGGTTTCTTCAAAGGAGCATATGGCGGACGCGTGATCATTGACGGGGAAGAAACTGCAAAAGTACCTGTATCCAGACTTTGCCAGAAAGTCGGGCTGGTATTTCAGAACCCGTTTAATCAGCTGTCTGGTGCCAAGGAGACCGTGTTTGAAGAGATCGCTTTTGGTCTTCAGAACTTCGGAGTTCCGGCAGATGAGATGATCAAAAGAGTCAATGAAGTAATGGAGCTTCTTGATATTGCAGAATATAAGCGGAGAAATCCTTTTGATCTGTCAGGAGGACAGATGCAGAGAGTAGCACTGGCAGGTATTCTTGCCATGAAACCAGATGTGATCGTATTGGACGAGCCTACTTCGCAGCTGGATCCAGCTGGAAGTGAAGAGGTGTTTGCAGCGGTTGACAAGCTGGCAAAATCCGGTATCACGATCATTATGGTGGAGCAGAAGCTGGAGAAGCTGGCAGAGTACTGTGATAAGATCCTGTTGCTTCATGAAGGACATCAGATCGCATTTGATACACCGGATAAGATATTTTCAAGAGAAGACCTGAAATCCTGTGGAGTGAACCCACCGGCTTACACAAGAATATGTCAGACCTTCGGGATCAGAAAAGCCAATGGCTGTTATCCTGCGTCTCTGAAGGATACATTGGCGCAAAAAGATCAGTTTCCGCAGGAAGAGATATTTGGAAAAGCCTGCACAGAGGAGATCGAAGAGCTGGATCAGAGAGTCAGTGGCAAAGAAGTCTTCCGCATGGAACATCTGAACTTTGAGTATCTGGAAAATACGCCGGTGCTGAAAGATCTGAATCTGCTGCTGGACGGACGTTCCACTGCTGTTATCGGACAGAATGGAGCTGGTAAGACGACGCTGGTCAAGCTGTTGAAAGGCCTCTTGAAGCCGGTGAGCGGTAATGTGTATTATGGTGGGGAAGATATTTCCGGTAAGACAGTTGCCATGCTGGCTGGTGAAGTAGGATATGTGTTCCAGAATCCTGATGATCAGATTTTCAAATATCACGTGATCGATGAAGTAATGTTTGGACCATTAAATATTGGTATGAGTGCGGAAGAAGCGAAGAAACATGCTGTTGCCGCACTGACAGAAGTGGGACTGGAAAAGCTGGTAAATGAAAATCCTTATGATCTGGAATTGTCCGAACGCAAACTGGTTGCGATTGCATCGGTGCTGGCCATGGATACCAAAGTGTTGATCCTTGACGAGCCAACGATCGCGCAGGACTGGAATGGTCGGAAGATCCTTCAGCAGATTATCCGCAATCTTCGGAAACAGGGCAAGATGGTGCTTTCTATTCTTCATGATATGGATTTTGTGGCAGAGAATTTTGAGCGTGTGATCGTCATGGCCCATGGAAAAGTGCTGGCTGACGGCACAAAGGAGATGATCTTTGCACAGAGCGAAGTACTTAAGGAAGCGCGGATCGACCAGCCTTATCTGACCAGGCTGTGCAGTATGCTGGGCTATGAAAAACTGTATTTTACGTTGAAGGAATAATATTTTAGCATTACGCTTGACTAACCTGCATAGTATGAAGTAAGATACCCATACAACTAAGAAATCATTCTCTTTGCACTGCATTACATTCAAACAGGATGCGAGATCAACAGTACAAACTGAGCAGGCGATGGCAGCGGAGATCATAAGGTAACAGGCAGATTTCCGTATTTAGCATAAGGCCGGGCTGCATAAGCGGCAGCGGATATGGATCATACAAACATATCCGCGGGACAGTGTATGTTCCGCGGGTATGTTTTTTTGTTATAATGCAAAGCCATATGAACGGGTTTGGCATTCCATTACGAAAAGAACAGCGGATAAGATCGCACTACGCGAACAATGTATGTGACATAAGAAGAACCTGAGGTGAAAGTTTAAGGAGGTCCTGGTTATGGAACACACAGAAAACAAAAAACAAGAATCCATGGACAATAATCAGATTGCAATGAAAGTATCAGCTGTAAGCATTGCAATAAATCTGATTTTGTCGGTCTTGAAGCTGATTGCCGGAATCGTTGCGCATTCTGGAGCCATGGTGTCCGATGCGATTCATTCTGCATCGGATGTAGGAAGCACACTGATCGTGATCGTGGGAGTACGTCTTTCAGGAAAACAGTCAGATCAGGAGCACCCATATGGACATGAGCGGATGGAATGTGTCTCGTCTATCATTCTATCTGGTCTTTTGCTGGCCACAGGAATTGGTATTGGAATCAGCGGTCTGGAGAATATCGTAAAAAGTACATCAGGAAAAGCGATCGAGATACCGGGAATGCTGGCACTGATCGCAGCAGTTGTTTCCATTGTTGTCAAGGAGTGGATGTTCTGGTATACAAGAGGAGCAGCTAAGAAGATCAATTCCGGTGCTTTGATGGCAGATGCGTGGCATCATCGTTCGGACGCCATGTCTTCAGTAGGAGCGTTTGTCGGTATTTTTGGAGCAAGGATGGGATATCCCATTCTGGATCCAATTGCCAGTGTGGTGATCTGCCTTCTGATCGGGAAAGCATCGATTGATATATTCAGAGATGCAGTGGACAAAATGGTGGATCGTTCCTGCGACAGACAGACAGAGGAATCTATTCGGAGAACGGTGTTGTCAGTAGAAGGCGTGAAAAGGGTTGATCTTTTACAGACCAGGTTGTTTGGCTCAAAAATCTATGTGGATCTGGAGATTGCAGCAGATGGAACACAGACATTGGATGAAGCTCATCAGATCGCAGAGCATGTACATCATGCGATTGAGCATACTTTTCCGGATGTTAAGCACTGTATGGTACATGTGAATCCGGCAGAATAGATGATGACAGGTTTGACGGAAAAAACTATCCGCCAGACCTGTTTTTTTGTTATACTGTATCTGTTCAGAATCATGCGAATGTGGTTCTGAACAGTTTAGGCAAGGAGTAGTCAGAATGGCAAATGTGATAGAGATTACAGATTTTACTGCACCGGAGCTGGATGTATATGCCAGATTATCAGAGGGGCAGCTTTTGAACCGGGCGGAGCCGGAGAAGGGAATGTTCATTGCAGAAAGTCCAAGAGTTATTGAACGGGCACTGGATGCAGGTTGTGTACCGGTATCATTCCTGTCGGAGGACCGTCATATTGAAAAAGAGGCAAAAGAGATCCTGGAGAGGTGTGGGGAGATTCCGGCTTATGTAGCATCCTTTGATGTTCTGACGCAGCTGACTGGATATAAGCTGACCAGAGGCATGCTCTGTGCCATGTATCGTCCAAGGCTTCGGACACCGGAGGAAGTGTGTCAGGGAGCACGCAGAATTGCGGTGCTGGAGAGCGTGGTCAATCCTACCAACGTGGGGGCTATCTTCCGCTCAGCTGCAGCACTTAATATGGATGGCATTCTATTGACATCAGACTGCAGTGATCCGCTGTATCGAAGGTCTTTGCGGGTCAGCATGGGGACAGCATTTCAGATTCCATGGACTTATTTTGATAAGCAGATCACATGGCCGATGGAAGGACAGGCATTTTTAAAAGAGCAGGGCTTTCAGACGGTTGCCATGGCACTTCGGGATGACACGGTCAACATTGATGACCCGGGACTTCACAAGGAAGAAAAATTGGCGATCGTGTTGGGAACTGAGGGAGAAGGGCTGGCGTCACAGACCATTGCCAGCTGCGATTATACGGTAAAGATCCCCATGAGCCATGGGGTGGATTCTTTGAATGTGGCAGCAGCCAGTGCAGTAGCCTTCTGGGAACTTGGGAAAATTTAAGAGGGAGTAAATTTGAATGATACAGAAGAAAAAGCTGGTACAGTTTTATCTGGAGCAGTATGAGCAGGCAGGAAAGAAAAGGCCAAAGCGTTCCATCAGTACAGCTGAGATGCAGAAGAGAGTACAGACGTTATTTCGGACACTTCGAAGTGCAAAGCCTGGCAGAGTGAATGTGCGTCTGCTGGAGGACTATCACAGGCAGTTGAAAAATATTTCTGTTTATGCGCACAGGAAAAACCGTGCGGATATTTTGAAAAAACTTCAGGAGGAAGTGCTTCCGAAGCTGGTATCACTGGATCTTGGAATTCTTCTGGAAGAACAGAAGGAAGGGATGGATGAGACATTCCTTTCCTGGCTGCAGGAGAATCATCCGGGAGCCATCTGTCAGGAGACGTTGTTTACACTGTATCCAGAATATAGACAGCATATGGTACAGGGGCAGATCTATGAACTGGTGCCCACCAGACCGGAGATGGAATTCCCGGAGGTACGTCAGATGCACCGGCATTTTATTCTGCACATAGGACCGACCAACAGCGGAAAAACCTATCGTTCCCTGGAACGTCTGAAGCTGGCCAGAAATGGTGTTTATCTGGGACCGCTTCGTCTGCTCGCGCTGGAAGTGTATGAGCAGATGAAAAAATATAAAGTGCCTTGTACGATGCGTACCGGACAGGAATGTCTGGAGGAAGAAGGAAGCCGTGTTATGGCATCTACCATAGAAATGGCGGATTTTGATGAAAATTATGATATCGCTGTGATCGACGAGGCACAGTTGGTGGCAGATCATGACAGAGGCCATTCATGGACCAAAGCAATCCTTGGACTTCGGGCACCGGAGATCCATATCTGTATGAGCCCGGCAGCAGAACAGGCTATCTGTCATCTGATCGAGCTGTGTGGGGATGATTATGAGGCAGAACGGTATGAACGCAAGACGGATCTAGTCTGCGAGGAGCATCCCTTTGTATTTCCGGATGATGTACAGAAAGGCGATGCGCTGATTGCATTTTCTAAAAAATCCGTTTTGGATGTAGCTGGACGACTGGAGGAGGCAGGAATCAATGCCAGTGTGATCTATGGAAGTCTGCCACCGGAGATCCGCCGTCGGCAGATGCATCTGTTCCATAAGGGAAAGACCAAAGTAGTGGTTGCCACGGATGCCATCGGTATGGGACTTAACCTGCCGGTGAGACGGATCGTATTTCTGCAGGCAGAAAAATTCGACGGTATCAGCCGCAGACCTCTGAAGACCCAGGAGGTTAAACAGATTGCCGGAAGAGCAGGGCGTTTTGGCATCTATGATACAGGCTATGTAACCGCCATGGGGGAAGCAGAGCTTGCTCATGTCAGGAATCATTATGCAGCCGAGGAAGATCCGCTGACGCAGGTAAACCTTGGCTTTCCGCAGATTCTGCTGGATATTGATGCGCCATTGGATGAACTCTTACGTATCTGGCACGAAGTGACACCGACGGAGCCATTTATCAAGGAAAATATTGATGAAGCATTGTATCTTTATGATCAGGCAAAAAGCTGTAAGCAGATGATCGATGGATTCCAGGACAAGCACATCTTATATAAGATGGTCACCTGTCCCATTGATGTTAAGGATAAGAAAGTGGTAGAGCTGTGGCTTCAGTACTGCTGCACCTACACAGCAGATGTTTCACTGGAAAAACCCGTTCTTCACCGTGAGAAAAAGGGAGGGATCCAGCAGTATGAGACTTATTATAAGCAGCTGGATCTGTATTATCAGTTTTCTCATCGGATGCAGAAGGTCATTGATGAAGACTGGCTGGGGGATCAGAGGGCAAAGACTGAGATGCAGATTATGAAGTATCTGACAAAGGGAAAGCAGACCTATATTGCCAGATGCAGATATTGTGGAAAGCTGCTTCCGCTCGGTTCGCCATTCCAGGTATGTGATAATTGTTATGGAAGAGATAGCAGCGGCAGAAGGAGGTCTCGCAGATGAGTGAAATGATCCGAAAACATATTTTGTTCTATGGACGTGTACAGGGGGTAGGATTCCGGTACCATGCCACCTATAAAGCCAGTCTGCTGGGACTCACCGGCTGGGTCAGAAATCTGGAGGATGGCAGTGTGGAAATGGAAGTACAGGGAAGCCCGGATCAGATCAATGAATTGATCCTGCATCTGTATCACCAGAGGTTTATCCGAATTGATGAGATGCAGGAACAGAAAATCCCGTTGAAAGATGAGAGAGAATTCCGGGAGAGATGGTAAATAATTAATATGATTTCTCGATTTCCTGCACCTGGTCATAGAGCCACTGATTGACCGGTGTGGGAATTCCTGCTTTCTGGCCCCGGCGGATGACTGTGCCTGCAAACATTTCTACTTCAGAGTGTCGTCTGGCAATGCGGTCCTGTCCCATGGATGGTGTTCCGTCTGCACGGAGCGTGCGGATGATCCGGTCGTATTCTTCCAGGTCGGATTCGGACAAATCAATGCCCTCTGCATTGGCGACAGCGATTACCTCGCGCATAGCGCCAATCATGGTATCACGTTCCTTGTCGGGACGCCATACATCTCCGTAAGTGCAGGAATATACCATACAGGTTTGGTTCACACCGACATTTAACATGAATTTGCTCCAGAGTCGGTGAAGGATATTCTTTTCCCGTACATAAGGAAGCTCTGTTCTATCAAAAAGGCAGCAGACGCGGTCAAGACCTTCCTGCTGACTTTCCAGGCGGGCACCGATACAGAGAACACCCATCTTGGAATAGGTAAGTTCTGCACCGAATTTCATGGCATCCATGCCCTGGGCTACAGCATAGATCATATGCTCTGCTCCGTAGCGCTCGCCAATGATTTCTTCACTGGAAATGCCGTTCATAACGGACAGGATCACGGTATCCGGACCGATACAATTTTTCATGGTGTCCAGTGCTTCGGTGAGTCCTGTGGATTTGACTGCCACAATGACCAGATCAGCAGGGACAGCCTGGGAGGCAGGCACACAGGTGAAGGACAGTTTTTCTCCATTGCAGGTGACGGTGCTTCCCTTACATTTTTCATAACGTTTTTCATCCATTATATAGGTTACATGATCAAAGCCCATGTGGTGTGCCAGGTGACTTCCGTACATGACACCTAAGGCACCCATGCCAATAATGGAAACATTTTTGATCTCTTTCGTATGTAACATCTCCTCTTGATTCAACTCAATATAGATTCAGTATAGTAAAAGTCAAGAATGGATGCAAGACGGTTCTTGCAGAAAAGACAGTGAGGGAGTAAAATAAAGCTACATCCATAGGACAGAAGGAGGAATTTTCCAATGAACATTATCGCAACAGAAAAAGCACCAGGCGCAATCGGACCGTATTCTCAGGCCTATGAAGTAAACGGAGTAATCTACACCTCTGGTCAGATTCCGGTGGATCCGGCAACAGGTAATATTGCAGAAGGAATTGCAGCACAGGCTGAGCAGAGCTGCAAAAATGTAGGAGCTATTCTGGAAGCAGCAGGAAGTGGTTATGATAAAGTTGTAAAGACGACCTGTTTCCTGGCTGAGATCGCTGATTTTGCTGCATTTAACGAAGTATATGCAAAATATTTCACATCCAAACCGGCAAGAAGCTGCGTGGCAGTAAAAGATCTTCCAAAAGGAGTTCTTTGTGAAGTAGAGGCGATTGCAGTAAAATAATATGTGGATAGTATATGCTATTGGATCTTCATTTTTTGCGGGAATCACAGCGATTCTCGCAAAATGTGGAATTCGGAGAACAGATTCAGATTTTGGTACTGTCCGGACTTGCAACAGGAGCGTCCTGGATGTGCTACTGCAAGGCATTGCAGGGAGGACCGTGTGGTTGTACCGATCGATAAACTCAGTATTCTGGTAACCATCGCATTTTCAAGAATCGTATTTCATGAGAAGCTTACTAAAAAGGCGGCGGCTGGATTACTGTGTATGACAGTGGGAACACTGTTGTTGGCAGTGATGTAAGCTGAGGGATGGTTTTAGAAATATAAAATTGTGCAGAAGAAGATTTAACACAAAAAAAGAAGTTCACACCCGTGTAGCAGTGTGAACTTCTTTTTTAATAAGAATCTTTATTTCACTTCGTTAGGAGACTCTCCGTTTTTCTCAAATACACGAACATTTTCCAGAGTGGTCTGTGCGATAGCGCTCAGTGCCTCGTGGGTGAAGAATCCCTGGTGAGAGGTGATCATCACGTTCGGGAAGGACAGGAGTCTTGCGGTAACAGAATGCTCCAGGATCTCATCGGAACGATCCTCGAATACGTTCGGTGTCTCCTCCTCGTATACGTCAAGACCTACGCCGAAGAATTTGTGAGCACGGATACCTTCGATCAGATCGTCAGTCTTAACCAGAGCACCTCTGGAGGTGTTGACCAGGATCACGCCGTCTTTCATCTTCTGGATGGTCTCGCGGTTGATCAGGTGATAGGTGTTGTCCATCAGCGGGCAGTGCAGGGAGATCAGATCACTCTGTGCCAGCAGTTCGTCCAGCGTTACGTAAGTAACGAAATCTTTGATGGATGGATTCTCAAACACATCATAGGCGATGATGTTCATACCAAAGCCGTGGCAGATTTTTGCCATAGCAGCACCGATCTTACCAGTACCGATGATACCTGCAGTTTTGCCGTGGAAGTTGATACCCATCAGTCCGCCAAGGCTGAAGTCATTCTCACGAACCTTTACATAAGCTTTGTGAAGATGACGGTTAACTGCCAGTGCCAGAGCCATTGCGTGCTCAGCAACTGCTTCCGGAGAATAGCCCGGAACACGGAATACACGGATGCCGAAACGTTTTGCGGTCTCCATCTCTACATTGTTGAATCCTGCACAGCGGAGAAGGATCAGTTTAACACCGCACATGTTCAGAACTTCAATGGTATCGTTGCTGATATCTGCACTTACGAATGCACATACAGCATCATAGCCATGAGCAAGCTCAGCAGTAAACGGTGTCAGCTCAGTTTTCAGAAACTTTACTTCGATGTCAGGGTAATTTACCAGCTCTTTGGTAAAAGACTCTTTATCATAACTTTTGGAATCAAAGAAAATAATTTTCATTACAGATACCTCCTTGAAATGTGATGCTCAGCTTTTATCTGTTGGTTAGTATATACTATTGTTAAAAAAGTATCAAGCATTTATGTGACAAATATTTATCAAAGTCAGAAACAATATTTGACAGTTTGACGACAGCAGGAGGCATCAGTTGGCAGATTGTACATCATTCTTCTGATTCGGAATCTGGTTCGGAAAATGTGACAGGCCGGATTGGAACACCATTGACTTCCACCTGGTCATCAATCTGGATCAGCAGGTAAGAGCGGCCGTTGATGACGCGGGTCTCCAGTAAAGCTGCCTTTTCCGGGCTGACTTTGACGATCACATCAGGGGTCTTTACTTCCAGGGCTTTGGTGCTGGTCAGGTTGGTGGCCAGAAATTCCGTTTTATTTCCTGCAGTTGCATCAAACTGCTCTTCAAAATGATCCAGTACTTCTTCTGGAGCACCGCTGATGGCCAGCAGATTTTTTACCTCGGGTTTGGTCAGTGTCGGCGGTTCAGGCTGATCTTTTTTCTCTTCAATGATCTCGTTCAGATTTTCGTGGATGCTCACAACGGTTTCATAATCACAGGCATTTCCGAGAGTTTCCGTGACCAGTTCCTGAAAGGTCTCTTTCTGTCCTTTGGCAGACAACGGTGTCTGACAACCGAAGACTTCTTCCATCAGAGCAGGCTGCAGTACCTCCGGGTTGCGGGTATAGTAGAGCATGCTGTGAAGATCGGTGTTGCGGTCATTGAATGCGGGAAACAGAAAGCCGGCATCCGGTGCCTGTACGATCCAGCTGCGTTCCCGGTCTTCAATATTATTTTTCTCAGCATTGTAGCAGAGACTTGCCTTGTCCAGCTTGACCGGGCAGATACTGCACATGAGATATTCATATACATCATCGGAAGCATCGAACATCTCCATGCCGTCCTCTGCTTTTTTCGGAATGTCATAGGACGCGTGGATCAGGATGATATAGTAGTTTTCCCCGTAAGCATAATTTTTAATGATCTTTTCATAAAATTCTTCCAGAAGGATCTCGTCCTGGAGCTTGCTGTCACGAAGTTTCAGAAGCCAGGCCTGTGTTCCGTCAGGCATTTCCTGAGCAATGGGAAATTCCATATTCAGAAGATTTTTTCCCACCGTTCCAGACAGAGTTTTTTTGAAAATCTCATAATATTTGAAGATTTCTTCTTCGGGAAGAGACAGAAATGCTTCTTTTAATTCCGTGCGGATCTGCTTTTCGGCATCCACGTAGCATCCACAGATACGGGTGATGGCACAGTTCTCATTGGTGAACTGTTTTCTGATCTCAAGGGTTTCTTTTTTATTCATATAAATACCTGCTTTTCTTAAAATGTTTCATTTTATTATGGAAGAGAGATTTCATTTTGTCAATTGACTTGGTTTTCAAATATTACTATAATAAAGTTGGATTGTTAGCACAAAGTTTGTGCAAAGTGATAAAATGTTAGGAGGAAAAAGATGATTTCCAACCGTTTACTCCAGGAGAGCCTGGAAGATTTTAAAGAGATCGTGCGTCTGCCTATGGCATTGTACGACCGGAATTGTACTTGTGTAGCAGGAGCTGAGAACATGGCTCCTGAAAAGGAAGTGTTTCAGACATTTTGTAATTCGTCTGCAGATATGCAGGCACTGGGCAACCGGTATTTGTTCCGCGTTGGAGATGGTGAGAGTGGATACATTTTATCGGTAAGTGGAGATGAGAAGGACACATATCCGATGGGAAGACTGGCGGTTCGTCAGCTGGAGAGAATCCTGGAGATCGGTTACAGCAGAGAAGACCGGAATCAGTTCATTCATAATCTTTTGCTGGATAATCTGATGCCGGTGGATATTGCCAATTATGCAAGACAGATGCACATTGGTCCAGAATGTCGCTGGGGTGTATTTTTAGTAGAAGGAAAAGAGTGCGAAGCATTTGATATCCAGAATATTCTGAAGTCTGTGCCGGAGATCAGAAACACTGACTTTATCGCATCGATGGAAGAAGATTGTGTAGCAGTGATCCGCCGTCTGGAGGATAAGGATGGAGAACAGTACAGCCATGTATTTGCAGAAGTGCTGACCAATGCTGTACAGAGAGAACTGAAAAAAAGGATTCGTACATCCTACGGAACGCTGGCTACTTCTTTGAGAGAGGTATCCCGTTCTTATAAGGAAGCGAGAATGGCTCTGGACGTGGCAGAGATCTTCTATGCAGATGAAAATGTCATTGCTTACGAGGAACTGGGAATTGGACGTCTGATCTATCAGCTTCCGATTCCATTGTGTGAGATGTTTATTAAGGAAGTGTTTGGCGATTATGACCCGTCTACGCTGGATGAGGAGATCCTGACAACAGTATATCAGTTCATGGAAAATGATCTGAATCTGTCTGAGACCAGTCGTCAACTCTTTGTGCATCGAAATACACTGGTTTATCGTCTGGAAAAACTTCAGAAGACCATAGGCCTTGATATCCGTCAGTTTGAGGATGCCATGACCTTTAAGATAGCCATGATGGTATTTGATTATATGAAGTACCTGAGAGAAAAACGGGAGTGATATACAGATGCCGGGCAGAAAGAAACGGGGGAGCAGAAATCTTAAGATTATGTTGTCTGCGATGGGCATTACCGTACTGGCATTGCTGATCCTGGCATTGGCAGCGTATCTTCTGATTGGCGGCAAAGCAGTATCGTCGGGAACGGAGAGTGAGCAGGCTGATCAGGAAACAGATGTGAATGAGGAAGATCCGGAGAGCTTATATGAACCGGAGGAGGACGGAGAAAAAGTAGCCGTCAGTACGGTAAAGCAGATTGCCAGTGAGACTGATAAGAGAACCGTTGGTATTGATGTGTCAGAATTTCAGGGAACGATTGACTGGAAACAGGTGGCGGATTCGGGTGTGGAATTCGCTATGATCCGTTGTGGTTATCGGTCGCTTGGCAGTGGAGAGATCCTGGAAGATGCCTGCGCACGGTATAACCTGCAGGAAGCGAATGCCAATGGAATTCAACTGGGTGCGTACTTTTTCTCTACAGCCGTAACCACAGCAGAAGCGGAGGAAGAAGCACAGTGGATGAGTGATTTGCTGGCAGGATATCCGATTACCTATCCGGTGGCATATAACTGTGAAGGCTTTCAGAACAGCTCCAGTCGGCAGTATGGGCTCTCTGTTGACGAACGCTCGGCTATCGCAGATGCATTTCTGAAGAAAGCAGAGGCAAATGGTTACACAGGAATGTTCTATGCAGCCAGAAATGAGCTGGTGAACAATACTCTTTGGAATACAGATGCATTGGAGCTGGCATACCGTATCTGGGTAGCACAGTATGGCAGTGCGCAGACGGATGTGCCGGAATATCCGGGGAATTTCGCCATGTGGCAGTATACCAATCAGGGAAGCGTACCAGGCATTTCCACCTATGTGGATCTGGATGTAGCTTATTTTGGCTATAGTGAGACCGCAGAGGCACAGGAGGAAGGAAGTGCTCAGCATGTGGAGGCTGATCCGGAAGTAGGAGTGAAGTTCGATGAGGTCAGTGAGCAGGTGACTTCCAAAGACACTACGAATCTTCGCAGTACCATGGATCAGGGAGATGACAGCAATGTGGTGGCGACCTTGAAGAATGGGGAGACCGCATTGCGTACTGGAATTGGTAATAATGGCTGGTCCCGTGTAGAATACAACGGAGAAAAACTGTATGCAGTATCCAGCTATCTGACTGCAGATCTGGCTTATCAGACACCAGTGAAAGAACCGGATGATGGATTTAAAACGCAATTTACCAGAGTCAGTGAAAATGTAACCGCCAAGGATGTGACTAATCTGAGGAATCGTCCAAGCGTGGAAGAACCTTCAGAAGTAATCGCACAGCTTCACAATGGTGAGGTTGTGGTACGGACTGGTGTTTCTGATGTGGGCTGGTCGAGAGTGGAATATAATGGTCAGATCCTGTATTGCGTCAGCAGTTATTTGCAACTTACAGAATAATCCAGACTAAAAATTTTTCATTTTTTCGTTATCTGTCTAAAAAATATTGCAAAACCTGAAAAATCGTAATAAAATTATTACCGTTGAAATGCAAACGCAAAATACGACAGAGGAGATCGAAGAAAATGAGTTATGTTGATGAAGTGCTCGCAAGAGTAAAAGCTAAGAATGCATCTGAACCAGAATTTCTGCAGGCTGTTGAAGAGGTACTGGAGTCTTTAAGACCAGTGATCGAGGCACATGAGGAGCAGTACAAAAAAGAGGCACTGCTTGAGAGACTGACTGAACCGGATCGTCAGATCAAATTCCGTGTACCGTGGGTAGACGACAATGGACAGGTACAGGTGAACACCGGTTACCGTGTACAGTTCAACAATGCAATTGGACCGTACAAGGGAGGACTGAGACTTCATCCGTCAGTAAATATCGGAATTATCAAATTCCTTGGATTTGAGCAGGTATTCAAGAATTCCCTGACCGGACTTCCAATCGGTGGTGGTAAAGGTGGTTCTGACTTTGATCCGAAGGGTAAATCCGACAGAGAGATCATGGCATTCTGCCAGAGCTTTATTACAGAGCTTTACAAATATATTGGAGCAGACGTTGATGTTCCGGCTGGAGATATCGGAACTGGCGCTCGTGAGATCGGTTATATGTACGGACAGTACAAGAGAATCACCGGACTGTATGAAGGTGTTCTGACCGGAAAAGGTCTGACCTACGGTGGATCTCTTGCAAGAACTGAGGCAACTGGTTACGGACTTCTGTACCTGACCCGTGAGCTGATGAAATGCCACGGCATGGATATGAAAGATAAGATCTGTTGCGTATCCGGATCTGGTAACGTAGCAATTTATGCAGTAGAGAAAGCACAGCAGATGGGTGCAAAAGTTGTTACCGTATCTGATTCTACAGGCTGGATCTATGATCCGGAAGGAATCGATGTGGCACTTCTGAAAGAAGTAAAAGAAGTAAAACGTGCTCGTCTGACCGAGTATGCAGCTGCAAGACCGAGTGCTCAGTATCATGAGGGTCGTGGCGTATGGCAGATCAAATGTGATATCGCTCTTCCGTGTGCAACACAGAACGAGCTGCTGATCGATGATGCAAAAGCACTGGTTGCCAACGGTGTTACCGCTGTTTGTGAGGGTGCTAATATGCCTACTACCCTGGAAGCTACCAAATATCTGCAGGACAATGGCGTACTGTTTGTATGCGGTAAAGCATCCAATGCAGGTGGTGTAGCTACTTCTGCACTGGAGATGACCCAGAACAGCGAGCGTCTGAGCTGGACCTTCGATGAGGTAAATGAGAAACTTGAGCAGATTATGATCAACATTTATCACAACATTGATGATGCTGCAAAACGTTATGGCATGGAAGGAAACTATGTTGCCGGAGCGAATATTGCAGGATTTGAGAAAGTTGCAAATGCAATGCTTGCTCAGGGAGTGTGCTAATCTGAATATTTAAAATGCAATGGAGCGATACTCATAACAGAAAATAACAGAGGCGGTCTGTGAGATGATTCACAGACCGCCTTTATATGTGAAGAAAAAAGTAAGAGCCAGGCTCATAAAAGAGTCCGGCTCTTGCTTTGGAAAAATTAAAAATGGCAGAATTAATAAGTATAATTTTCTACTTCAACTTTATCAACTTCCTGGAATGGTGCCAGCGTAGAAATCATCTTGATCGGTTTGTCATAACTGTTTTTGCAGTAATGTACTTCACCTGGCTCGATATGGATCATCTGCCCTGGATACATATGATTAACTACACCGTCAACAACAATATCAATCTCGCCTTCCAGAATGTAGAAATTTTCTTCCATTACATTATGATAATGAGCTTTGAAATCCTGTCCAGGCATAAACTGAACAAGTGCAAAATTCATGCGCGGTCCTTTCATAAGATATTTAGGACCACTGTCACCAAATCTATACTCCCTGTCTTTTTCATCAACAATATACATGTTGTTACTCTCCTTTCATCCTTACACTTTAAAACTTAGATTTATAATCCAGGTGCAACCCACATTGGTTTGGTAACACCATCGTTAACAAGTTTGAGCTGTGCTGCATAGACTTTTTTCCATGTCTCATACAGGTCATCATATACTTTGCGATTATCTGTATTTGGGGTAAATACTTTATCCCATTTTACGGTACGTTTTGCACCTTCTTCGATGCTGCTGTAAAGACCTACACCGTATCCGGCGATGATGGCAGCACCCAGAGCGGTTGCTTCTTTCACGACCGGAACACGAACCGGCATACCGAGGACATCAGCAAGGATCTGGGACCACAGAGGACTCTTGGAAGCACCGCCTGCAAAGATAATCTCGGACGGCATATTTCCGGTTGCTTCTTTTACCAGTTCCATATGACCTTTTACTAACAATGCGGTATTCTCAAGAATTGCACGATAGAAGGTATAACGGTTGAATTTTGTCGGATCAAGTTCAAAATTCGTAAAGGTAGGAGCAGCATGCTTCCAGTTGATGAAGTTCATGATATCACTGAATGCACAGACCATACCATAGCTTCCGGCCGGGATCTTTTCTGCTTCCTTGTTCATCAGGTTATAAGGATCTGTTCCCTCGACAGCAGCCTTTTCTTTTTCGTACTGGCAGAAACCATCACGGAACCATCTCATAACAAGACCTGGTTTGAAAGCCAGTGCTTCATACTGCCATACACCTGGTACAGCGTGACAGTTTACACGTACCCGGCACTGCGGATCGGTTGCACCATTGGCGGTATTGAATTCATACTGCCAGAAACTTCCGCCGAAGACAGCAGCCTGACCCGGCTGTGTGGCGCCAACACCGATGGTACCAAGCTGGCAGTCACCGCCACCAACGACAACTGGAGTACCTTCTTTCAGACCAGTATCTGCAGCACCTTTGGCACTTACTTTTGCAATGATCGTTCCAGGCTCGGCTACCGGTGGGAAGATATCTCCGCGCAGGCCGCATTTTTCGGCGATGCTCGGATCCCATGCTCTGCTCTGTAGATCGAAGATACCTGTGGTAGAACCATTACTTGGCTCGATGGCTTCTACACCGGTCAGCTTGCGAATCAGCCAGTCATTGAACATGCCGATCTCTGCTGTTTTTTCATATACTTCCGGCATTTTATCTTTGACCCAGAGAAGACGGGGCAATGCGCCCAGAGCATAGGTCTGACCGCTCTTCTGATAGATCTCTTCTTCGAGACCCGGATACATACGGATCAGACGACCTACCTCATCGTCACTTCTGGCATCTACATTGGCACATGCCCAGATTTCATTACCATCCTTATCATAGAGGACGATACCCTCTCGCATACAGGTAGTGGATACAGCGGCGATCTGTGCCGGATCAATGTCGGTCTCTTTCAGTACACCCTGTACACATTCTCTTGCAAGATCCCAGTTATGTACCCAGTCAAAATCCATACTGCCTGGATAGCGGGGATCTTCTTTGTGCTCCCATTCTCTCTGTACACATCCGGTCTGTTCACCGTCCAGAGAGAAGATCACGGCGCGGACACTGCCGGTACCGGCGTCGATTGCCATTAAATACTGTTGTGACATAATAACCCTCCTTATTATAATGAAACCTCTATTCTTGATTTTTCAGCCGCAATACATTGGTGGCAGTTGTTTCGTCAGTGATCAGCACATCCAGATAATTACCTTTCAGTGCGGCGAGGATCGCTTCGGATTTGGTGCTGCCGCCGGCAACTCCGATGGAGTTGTTCATTTCCTTTAACTGCTCCAATGGTGTGCTCATCAGTCTGCGTTCCAGGGAAGACTGGATCACATTTCCATCTTTATCAATAAAATGACACAACATATCACCCACGGCACCTTGCATGGAAAGCAGAAGAACATCGCTGTGATTCAGAGTTCCGTTTGTGAGAAGCGTTGCATTGGAGTCTACACCGCCAATACCTACAATAGACATCTGAGCCAATGTTGCCATATGCCGGATCTGCTTAACGCTTGGTTCCTGTTCCATGGCTTTGACAATATCTTCCGAGGCCATGAGAAGCGGTGCCGGAGTCAGATACAGCTTAGCGTTGAAAATATTGGATCTGGTATTTGGCAGGTAATAATTTACACCACCGGTCAAGGAAACCACATTAACCGGAAATTCACAGATGTTTGCCAGATGATTCAGGATTCGACTGGAAGTATCTCCATATCCCATGTTAATATAACCGGTTTTTTCCAGGCGCTCATGAATATACATGGCAGCTGCCTGGGCAACACTTTCATTGATATCCTGTTCGTTCAATGGAGAAGGAACTACAAAAGCATCTTTCAGACCAAACTGGGTGATCAGCTCTCTCTCGACAATCATTCGCTTGGAATCACCTTCGCGTACAGAAAATTGGATAATGCCAGCTTTTCGTGCTTTATCAAGGAGACGATTGACTCGCAATCGGGGAATACTGAGATATTCTCCAATTTCCTGCTGCGTATATCCTTCTATATAATAATACCAGGCGACTTTTGTCAGAAGTTTATCTTCATATGAAAATTCGTTGTCCAGAATTCTTCCCCTCCTTTTAATGAAATAAACAAATGTTAAAAATAAAATCAAATGTTCTAATTACAGTGAAAGTGTATCACGAATAAAGAATTGTGTCAATAAGATTCCTGCAACTGGCAAATTCTTTAGAAAACATCACTCATTTTTATCTATATGAACTAAAATATACAAAAATAAATTTGATAAAAAGTCCCGTTTGTACCAAATAAACAGTTTTAGGTGTTGACAAACATAGGAAAGGAGCGTATATTATAGACAAACATAATTTTGACTGTTGAACATTTGTTAAATAGTTTGAAGGGAGGAAGTTACTTGCCGGAAAAGTTATTACTGGACATCAGAGATATTCATAAGTCATTCGGCATGAACGCAGTCCTGAAGGGCATCAGCTTAAAGCTTGGTGAAGGAGAGGTATTAGCTCTGATCGGTGGAAATGGAGCCGGAAAGAGTACCCTGATGAAGATCATCATGGGAATTTACCATCAGGACAGCGGCGAGATTTATGTTAGAGGGGAAAAGGTTACTTCTAATAAAACAAGTGCAGCTCTTGCCAATGGTATCTACATGGTACCGCAGGAACCGTTGCTGTTTCCAAATATGACGGTTGAAGAGAATATCGTTATTGGATTTGACAAAAAGGCATCAGAACTTCATAAAGAACTTCTTGATGTAATGAAAGAGGTTGGATGGAATCTGGATCTTACCAGAAAAGCAAGCAGCCTTTCGATTGCAGAACAGCAGATGGTAGAGATCTTAAGAGGACTGCTCCGCCGTGCCAGCATCCTGATTCTGGATGAACCGACCAGTGCACTTGCATTTGATGAGACAGAGAGCCTCTTCAAATGTGTAGAAGATCTGAAAGCTAAAGGAATCGGTATTATTTACATTACCCACCGTATGGCAGAGGTATTCCAGATCGCAACAGATGTAGCGATCATGAGAGATGGTATCGTTCCTATTATAGGTAAGGTAACAGAGTTTACCAGAGAGATGCTCGTAAAAGGTCTGCTCCCGCCGGGAAGCCAGAATCAGCAGGCATCTGCAGAAACCACACAGAAAGCAATCGATTATGAGAAGGCCAAACCGGTATTTGAACTTCAGAACTACAGCGGTTATGGATTTAGCAACATTTCCCTGAAAGTATATCCGGGAGAGATCCTGGGACTGGCGGGCGTGATCGGAGCAGGAAGAACCGAGATCGCAACGACTGTATTCGGAAGAGATAAAGTGCTCGGCGGTAAAGCAATTCTGGATGGTAAAGATGTAACTGGACTGTCAACAAAGAAAGTTCTGGAAGCAGGTATCAACTATGTACCGGAGGACAGACATCTGCATGGTCTGTTTAAGATCAGTGATGTGGCAGCAAATACCACCAGTGCAATGCTGGGAGACAAGTCTATGGGTTCTTTCTTCCTTAATAAAAAAGAAGAATATCGCATGACTCAGAAATATGTAGATGATTTCCGTACCAAGGTAACTGGACAGACTCAGCTCACAGGAAGTCTATCCGGAGGAAATCAACAGAAAGTTGTTATCGGACGAAGCCTTTCCACTTCACCGAAACTGGTGATCCTGGATGAGCCGACCCGTGGAATCGATGCAGGTGCCCGTGGAGATGTATATTCCATTATCCACCAGCTTCGTAATCAGGGTGTATCGGTGCTGCTTATTTCATCCGATATGGAGGAAATCGTAGAGCTTTCCGACCGTGTCATGACAGTATGTCAGGGACGTATCAACGGAGAATTCACAGGTGAGGACATCAATCAGGATAACCTGATGGCAGCTTCCTTCGGTATCACAAAAAATACGGAGGTGGAAGCATGAAAAAGATAGTTAAAGCCAGAGAATTCAGCAGTTTTCTTTTCCTGATTGCTCTGTTTGCAATCGTAGGAATTATCAATCCGGCATTCCTGTCTGCAGATAATATCATCGCCTGCTTTAATGAAAGTGTTGTTTATATTATCATATCCGCAGGAATGGCATTCGCGATATTTATTGGTGAGATCGATGTATCCGTAGGTGCGAACCTTGGATTTGTTGCAACAGTAGTGTCCAGTATGCTCCGTGATGGACAGAACTGGGCGGTAGCATTTATCACTGGTATTGTGATCGGTGCTCTGATTGGTCTGTTTAATGGCTGGGGTGTTGCGGTGATGGGCGTTCCGTCCCTGATCTTTACACTCGGTACCAACGGTGTTATGAGAGGTATGATGTATGTTTATACAGGCGGTGCCTGGGTAGAGAACCTGCCACCTGCATTCAGCCATATGTATACTGCAACACTGATTGGATCTTTAAGTATCTGCTTTGCAGTAACAGCCGTATGTATCATCATCATTCATCTGATCCTGAAACATACGAAACATGGTAAATATTTTATCGCAGTCGGTGATAACCCATCCGGAGCAACTCTGGTAGGTATTCCGGCACTGCAGACCAAGATCGCTGCATACGTGATCTGTGGTATCTGCGCAGCTATCGCAGGAATCGTATTCTCATCCCGTATCGGATTCGTAACAGCCACTTCCGGTAATGGATATGAGATGAAAGCAGTAGCAGCCTGTGTACTTGGTGGTATCAGCCTTTCTGGTGGTGTGGGAAGTGTGATCGGATCTTCCGTCGGTGCAATTATCATGGCAAGTATCAGTCGTCTGCTTGTATTCATGGGATTTGGTTCTACTTATGATAATGCGATCACAGGTATCATGCTGATCGTGATTGTAGTTGCTGATGCACTGATGCAGCGCAGATCAGCTGAAATGAACCGTCGTCAGAGACTTGCAGCAAGAACAGCAGGAACTGCAAATGAGAAAGGAGGAGCTGAATCATGAATCAATCCTTCTCTCAGAAATTAAAAGGCTTCCTGAAGAGCTGGGAAATGGTACTGATCTGCATTTTGGTTGCAGAGTTTGTAATCTTCGGAGCGGCGAATGATAAATTCCTTCGTCCGGCAATGCTCTTCAACAGTATGAACGACTTTATGTCCATCTGTATTATCTCTCTGTTTGTAACATTTGTTATGATCACAGGCGGAATTGATATTCAGGCGGGCTCCATTGTAGGACTTACTTCTATTATTATTGGTGTTACCTGGCAGGATTTCGGATTCAATATCTGGGCTGCAGCAGGATTTGCACTTCTGATCGCAGTAATCTGTGGTGCATTGTCCGGATTCTTCGTAGCATATTGTGGCGTGCAGGCCATGGTCGTTACGTTGGGCGGCAGCTTCCTTTATTCAGGAATCGCACTTCTTGTATCCAATATGGCTTCTACAGAAAGCTATCAGGGTATCAGCGGTTTCCCGGATAACTTCAAGATCCTGTCCAAATACAAACTGTTTGGACTGATCCCTAGTCAGTTACTGATCTTCATTGTACTGGTCATTATTGCGTATCTGTTGCTTCACAGATCAAAATACGGAAGAAGAATCTTCCTGGTTGGTGTCAATCAGCAGGCAGCTGAGTATTCAGGAATCAACAGCAGACTGGTCATCATGAGTACATATATGCTTTCCGCAGCAAGTGCAGCAATCGCAGGTATCGTCCTGACTGCTTATCTTGGAAGTGCAAAATGCGACCTTGGTTCTAACTTTACATTGAATATCATCACCGCAGTTGTACTTGGTGGTACATTAAGTACTGGTGGTAAAGGAAATGTGATTGGAACCGCACTTGCTTCTTTGGTAATCGGACTTCTTCGTTTTGGCCTTCCGCTCTGCTTCAAGATCGGAACCCAGTACCTGGATATTCCGGTAGGTATCCTGCTTCTGGCAGTAGTCGTAGGAAGAGCAATGGCAGCAAATCCGGCAATGGCTGGTTTCTTCGCAAAACTGAAGAAAAAAGAAGCATAAAATATTTATTATTTCATATGTGATGTTTAGGGCGGAAGGGATCCGCCCTGAATATAAATCAAAGCTGATCAAAAAAAGGAGGAAAGATTTATGAAAAGAAAGGCTTTGGCTGTTTTATTAGCAGCTACCATGGTAATGGGACTGGCAGGTTGTGGATCCAGCAAGGATGCAGCAGCTACCACAGATACTGCAGCAACTGAGGATGCAGCAACTGAGGATACTGCAGATGCAGCTGATGATGCAGCAACTACAGATGCAGCAGGAAATTCCATCGAAGGAATGACCGTAGCATTCATCCCGAAGGTTACCGGTAATGCATTCTTCGAGTCCGCTAATGACGGTGCTCAGGAATATGCAAAACAGTGGGGAATCAACGTTGAGTACATGGGAAATGCTACTGCAGGTGCAGCTGAGCAGGTTGAGGTTATCAACCAGGCTGTTAACTCTGGTGTAGATGCAATCTGTATCTCTACTGTAGATGCTGCTGGTGTATCTGATGCACTGAAGAGCGCACAGGATGCTGGTATCACTGTTTGTACTTGGGACTCTGACGCAAACGTTGAAGACCGTGCGCTGATGGTATCTCAGGGAACTCCGGAGACTCTTGGTAAAATGCTGGTTGACATGGGTGTAGACGGACTCGAGAAGAGAGGCAAAGACCCGGCAACTGACGAGATCAAATACTGCTGGCACTATTCACAGGCAACTGTAACTGACCAGAACTCCTGGCAGGTAGCTGGTGAAGCTTACATCAAAGAGAACTATCCGAACTGGGTTAACGTAGCTACAGACAACTACTACAGCGAGCAGGATGCTGAGAAAGCTGTTACCGTAGGTGCTTCCGTACTTGCAAACCACAGCGACATCGATCTGATCATCTGCAACGACTCTACCGCACTTCCGGGACAGTTGAAAGCAGCTCAGAACGCTGGCCTGACCAAAGACGATATCACCATCACTGGTTTCGCTTCCCCGAACTCCATCAAAGAGTACTGCAAAGCAGGCGTTCTGTATGAGTGGGGTCTGTGGGATTGCCAGATTCAGGGTGCTATGGGCTGCTATGTAGCTGCATACCTGGCTGCTGGAAACGATGTTAAAGTTGGTGATACTATCTCCATCCCGGGCATCGGTGATGTAACTGTTGAGCCGAACGACAGCATCGCTGAAGGTGCAACCACTGGCGATATCAACAACGGTGTTGTACTTCTTCCGGAGAGAGCAGTATTCGACGAGAGCAACATGGACAACTACAACTTCTAAGTTGTATCAAATTTAAGTAATGAAAAATGTCCGGCCTGCGGTTAACCGCATACCGACACTGCAATGGCGCAGGGCGGGGTGATCTACTCCGCCTTGCGTTGGTGAGAGGCGGGCCTACCGCCGGCCGGCAAATGCCGGATGATTAACAGGAAGAGAGGACAACAAAAATGGCAGATAAAGACGGATTCAAAGTAGCAAAAGACTACCATGTAGGAGTTCCTTTTGCAAATCAGGAAGGATTTTATGTAAAAGGTGCTAACAGCCTGGATTGGGGTATGAAAAAACACCTTTCCAATATTTTCAATACCAAGAGCGGAAATTCTGTAATGTTCGCTTTTGACCATGGATATTTCATGGGATCTACTGCAGGACTGGAGAGACTGGATCTGCTGCTTCCGAAACTGGCACCGTACGTAGACGTATTCATGGGAACCAGAGGAGCAATCAGAACCTGTGTACCGCCTGAAATTACAAAAGGAATCGCACTTCGTGTAAGTTCCGGTTCTTCTATGCTGAACGATGACCTTTCTCATGAGGTTGTTGCAGTTGATATCGAAGAAGCAATCCGTATGAATGCAGACTGTATGGCAGTTCAGACATTTATCGGAGCTGATGGACAGCTGAGCAGTATCGATAACCTTTCCAAGACAATCAATGCAGGTATGCGTTACAGCATCCCGACCATGGGTGTTGTTGCTGTTGGTAAACAGATGGAAAGAACAGATCGTTTCTTCAAACTGGCTACCCGTATCGTTGCTGAGATGGGTGTACAGCTTGTTAAAACTTACAACTGCGAGAACTTCGAAGAGATCGTTGCAGCTTGCCCAGTACCGATCGTTGTAGCTGGTGGTAAGAAACTTCCGGAAGACGAAGCTTTGACTCTTGCTTACGAAGTAATCTCCAAAGGTGCCCGTGGAGTTGATATGGGTAGAAATATCTTCCAGAGCCAGCATCCGGTAGAGATGGCACAGGCAGTTGCCAAAGTTGTACATGAAGGATTTACTGACAAAGAGGCTTACGAATTCTATCAGGATATGATCCACTAATTTTCATAAAGGAATAAACTAAATGGAACTTGATGTGATCCGTATGGTGCTTCCGGTACTGGTGATGATCGGAATTGGTTATTTCTGTAACCGGAAGCAGATCTTTGATATGAACGGCCTGAAAGGTTTGAAAGCATTACTGGGAGATATTATGCTCCCTGTAATGCTTTTCAACGCTTTTTTCACGGCCGCTTATTCTGTTCGGGTAGTTGTCGTATTCCTGGTCGTATTTATAGGATATGGCATTGCAATTGCCCTTGGTTATGTTTTGAGATCTGCAGTGAAACCTTATGGAAAATATCTTCCATTCCTGCTTGCCAGCGCGGAAGGCGGAATGTTAGGGTATGCACTGTATGGTTTGATCGTAGGCAGCCAGTCCGGATTTGCAGCGGTGGATCTGGGACAGACCGTATTCGCTTACACGGTCTGGCTTGGATGCCTGACTTCTGTAGATGGAGAAAAAGTAGATGCAAAAGCATTGTTGAAAAATATGTTTTCCAACAAATGTTTCCTGGGAATGGCTCTGGGTATCCTGCTGGGTGCAACCGGTATCGGAGACCTTGTGATGAATTCCTTCGCAGGTGGAATCGTCAGCCAGCTGATCAGTACGATCACAGCACCGATCAGTGCGGTGGTACTTCTGATGGTAGGATATGAGCTGAACCTGAAAAAAGAGCTGATGGGACCGGTTCTGAAGACTATTGTTCTTCGTCTGATCATCATGGCCGGACTGCTCGTTCTGGCAAATATGATCATTTTCCATCTGTTCCCGTTCGACAGAGAACTGGAGATTGCGTTGATGGTTCTTTATGCACTGCCGGCACCATTTATTATTCCTATTTTCTCAGATGTAGGAAAAGATGGTGAGTATGTATCGACCAGTTTGTCGGCACATACGCTGGTCACAGTCATTTTGTATGCCATGATCGTAGTATATGGAATGAGTGTGTTATAAAAAGTTAAGAAAAGATAAGTTGTGTACCCCTTGACAAAGCCTTTGTTTCCATCTAAACTTAGTACCGTATATAGGAAAAGCGAGGAAGAAGAGGAGTATGCTGGCACCGACCTCAGAGAGAGTCATCCACAGGCTGGAAGATGGCTTGGTAACGGACAGGCAGAAGGTAGCTTCGGAGCTGAGATGATGAGAAAGCCGGAAGGGATTCCAGAATGTAGTCATTTCCGCCTGGCCCTGCGTTATGGGAAATGAGGTATGTGAACACATACGAACAAAGGTGGTACCGCGATGATTCGCCCTTTGCACAGATCTGTGCAGAGGGCTTTTTTATTCTTACCACAGGAAAAGGAACAAAATATGAAAAAAAAATATGCAGGCGCGATCCTGATTTTGCTGTTGCTGATCACGGTGTCAATAGGTGTCCTTCGATTGTGGGTAGAGCAGCCGGAAGTGCGGTTTTCAGAAAAGGACGCATTTCAGACAGAAGCCTTTGATCTGAAGCTGTCTGCCAGAATTCCTGGGACGAAGATCTATTACACATTGAATGGCGATGAGCCCACGCTGGATTCGGATGTCTATACCGGACCGATCCATGTGGAAGAGGGACTGCCGGAGAAGGTGACGGTTGTGAGGGCGGCCGTGCTGGAAGGCGGCGGGCTTGGGAAGACTTACACACAGACCTATTTTGTAGGTGCTGATGTGGAAAATCTGTTTGATGTGATGCTGGTATCCTTAAGTGCGGATCAGTCAGCGCTTTACGATCCGGAGACTGGAATTCTTTGTAATTATGAAGAGGTTGGAGAGAACGGAGAGTGGACCAGACCGGCCTATATTGAATTTTATGATTCAGACGGGGCACTGATGCTGAAACAGGGAACCGGGATCACAGTATCCGGGCATGGTTCCAGAATTTATGACCAGAAGAGTATTAAACTGACCTCTTCCTCACAGTATGACAGTGAGCATCCGACGTTTGAGTATGATTTCTTTGAAACTGATATGGCGGGAAATGCCACAGGGCAGACCTACAATCGTCTGGTTCTCAGAAATGGTGGCTCCGATCATGAAGGGACAATGATCAAATGGAATGTGGTCAGCCGACTGGCGAAGGAAGCAGGCATCATCTGTGCAGGAGCAAGACCGGGTATTCTGTTCCTGAACGGAGAGTATTACGGAATCATTCAGCTTCAGGAAAAATACACCCGGTACAATGTGGCATCTGCCATTGGAGCGCAGAAGAGTGACATTGAAAAATATGAGCCCAACGAAGTGAATAGTTCCCGGTTTGGAGAATATTACAATCGACTACATGCGGATCTTAATGATCCTGAACGGCAGGCGAAGCTGGAAGAATCGGTGGATATGCCGGATATGCTGCGGCATTATGCAGTTAATATTATTATGAATAATGTAGACTGGCCATTCCATAATTTTCTGTCATGGAAATGTGCAGAGACCAGCAGCAGTGCTTATGGGGATGGAAGAGTGCGGTTTTTCCTCTATGATCTGGATGCAGTCTATCAGGACACAACAGATCTGGAGACAAAGAACATATTTGATTACCTCATGGATGAGCCTATTGAAGATATGACGGATACACTGACGCTCTTGATGCAGTCAGATAAATATCGGACAGAATTTGTCAACATGGTCTGCGATCTGACCGGTACGGTTTTTGCAGCTGACAATGTACTGGAAGTGATCGATGAGGAAAATGCGAAGATTGCTCATTCCATGGAGATCTATTATAGTGATGCGGATCGTACCAGACAACAGGCAGCTGTGGAAGAGATGAAGGAAGCCGCAGCGGAGAGCTGTGTGGAAGTCCATGCAGGTCTGCAGCAGCATCTGGGGGCAGCCGATCCTTACGAGCTGACGGTGGAAGCACCGGAACAGGGGCAGATCGCATTCAGCCGGATCCGACTGGATGTTGGTGAGAGCTACAGCGGCATGTACTATCACAATTATCCGCTGACTCTTACGGTACAGCCGGGGGACGATGGAAAAGTGCCGGAACAGTACTACTGGTTAGTGAATGGCACCCGGGTAGACACAGAAGAACTTTTGCTGAATGACAGCTATACAGAGGATACGCTGGATATACAGCTGGTTATAGAATAGAAAGGAAACAAGGAGAAAGATTATGAAAGAACTTGCAAAGACTTATGATCCGTCCAGCATTGAGGATCGGACCTATGCCAAATGGATGGGAAGAAAATATTTTCACACAGAAGTAGACAGAAGCAAAAAACCGTTTACTATCGTGATGCCGCCGCCAAATATTACCGGTAAGCTGCACATGGGACATGCACTGGACAATACTCTTCAGGATATTCTGATCCGTTACAAGAGAATGCAGGGTTATGCAGCACTGTGGGTTCCGGGAACTGATCATGCCAGTATTTCCACTGAGGTAAAGGTGATCAACAAGCTGAAAGAAGAAGGCATCGACAAGAATGAACTGGGCCGTGAAGGGTTCCTGAAGAGAACCTGGGAGTGGCGTGAAGAGTATGGCCGCACCATCGTAGAGCAGTTAAAGAAGATTGGTTCCTCCTGTGACTGGGACAGAGAGCGTTTCACCATGGATGAAGGATGCTCTGAGGCAGTTCTGGAAGTATTTACCCGTCTCTATGAGAAAGGATACATCTACAAAGGTTCCAGAATCATTAACTGGTGTCCGGTATGTCATACGTCCATCTCTGATGCAGAGGTAGAGCATGAGGAGCAGGCTGGACATTTTTGGCACATCAATTATCCGATCGCTGACGGAAGTGGTTATGTGGAGATCGCAACCACCCGTCCGGAGACTTTGCTTGGTGATACGGCAGTGGCAGTCAATCCGGATGATGACAGATACAAACACCTCATCGGAAAGACTCTGAAGCTTCCATTGACAGACAGAGAAATCCCGGTGATCGCTGACCCGTATGTAGACAAAGAGTTCGGAACCGGCTGCGTAAAGATCACGCCGGCTCATGACCCGAACGATTTCGAGGTAGGAAGACGTCATAACCTGGCTGAGATCAATATCATGCATGATGATGCCACCATCAACTGCCCGGGCAGCAAATATGACGGCATGGATCGTTATGAGGCAAGAAAAGCTATGGTAGCTGATCTTGATGCACAGGGACTGCTGGTAAAAGTGGTAGACCATGTTCATAATGTAGGAACTCATGACCGCTGCGGCACTACCGTAGAGCCGATGATCAAACAGCAGTGGTTCGTGAAGATGGAAGAGATGGCAAAGCCGGCGATCGAAGCGATCAAAAATGGTGATCTGACCTTTGTTCCGGAGCGTTTTGACAAGATTTACCTGCACTGGCTGGAGAACATCCGTGATTGGTGTATTTCCAGACAGCTCTGGTGGGGACATCGGATACCGGCTTACTACTGTGATGACTGCGGTGAGATCGTTGTATCCAAGACAGCACCGGAGGTTTGCCCGAAATGCGGATGCAAGCATCTGACGCAGGATCCGGATACGCTGGACACCTGGTTCTCCTCTGCACTGTGGCCGTTCTCGACCCTGGGCTGGCCGAAGAACACAGAGGATCTGGAGTATTTCTATCCGACTGATGTACTGGTAACCGGATATGATATTATCTTCTTCTGGGTAATCCGTATGGTATTCTCCGGCTATGAGCAGACTGGAAAATGCCCGTTCCATCATGTACTGATTCACGGTCTGGTACGTGACTCTCTGGGACGTAAGATGAGTAAATCTCTTGGAAATGGTATTGATCCGCTGGAGATCATTGATAAATATGGTGCTGACGCTCTGCGTCTGACTCTGGTAACGGGCAATGCACCGGGAAATGATATGCGTTTCTATATGGAGCGTGTAGAAGCCAGCAGAAACTTTGCAAATAAAGTATGGAATGCTTCCCGTTTCATTATGATGAATATGGAGAAAGCTGAGATTCCGGAGCAGATCGATCTGAATACTCTGACGGATGCTGACCGCTGGATCCTGTCCAAGGTTAACAGCCTTGCAAAAGAAGTAACTGCCAACATGGATAACTTCGATCTTGGTATTGCAGTTCAGAAGATCTATGACTTTATCTGGGAAGAATTCTGTGACTGGTATATTGAGATGGTAAAACCACGTCTGTGGAATGATGACGATGCAACCAAGGGAGCTGCTCTGTGGACTCTGAAGCATGTACTGATTAATGCACTGAAGATGCTGCATCCGTATATGCCATTTATCACAGAGGAGATCTTCTGTAACCTGTCTGATGAGGAATCTATCATGATCTCCTCCTGGCCAGAGTATAAAGAAGAGTGGAATTTCGCAGCAGAGGAGAAGGCCATCGAAACTATTAAAGAGGCTGTCCGTGGTATCCGTACTGTTCGTACCAGCATGAACGTACCGAACAGTAAGAAAGCAACGGTTTATGTGGTATCTGATAATGCAGAGATCCGCGATATCTTTGAGCATGGAAAGGTATTCTTTGCAGCCCTTGGATTTGCAAGTGAAGTGCTCGTGCAGGCAGACAAGACCGGTATTGCAGAGGATGCTGTATCTGCCCTTCTTCCAGAAGCAGCCATCTACATGCCGCTGGCAGAACTGGTAGATATCGAGAAGGAGAGAGCGCGTCTTCAGAAAGAGGTTAAACGTCTGGAAGGCGAGCTTGCCCGTGTAAATGGTATGCTGAACAATGAGAAATTCGTCAGCCGTGCACCGGAAGCAAAGATTCAGGAAGAACGTGACAAGAGGGAAAAATACACCCAGATGATGAACCAGGTAAAAGAGCGTCTGGCACAGCTGGGAGAATAAGTGGAGCGTAAGATGACTTACCAAGAAGCAGAGGCGTATATCAATGATACGCCCAGATTCACAACAAAAAATACATTGGAAAATACAAAAGCCGTACTGGAGAAAATGGGACACCCGGAGCGCCGCATGAAGCTGATTCATGTGGCCGGCTCCAACGGCAAAGGCTCTGTCTGCGCCTATCTGTCATCCATTCTGACAACGGCAGGAAAGCAGACGGGGCTGTTTACATCCCCGCATCTGGTGGATATCAATGAGCGGTTCCAGATCAATCAGGAAAATGTATCCAATGAACTGTTCCTGGAAGCCTTTGAGGCAGTGATGGATATAGTCCATACTCTTCTGAAGGAACAGCCGGATACCTTTGCACACCCGACCTTTTTTGAACTTTTGTTCCTTATGGGTATCTACATTTTCGACAAAGCGAATATGGAATATGTGGTACTGGAGACCGGGCTTGGCGGACGGTTTGATGCCACCAATGTAATCGAGCATCCGTTGATCTCGGTGATCACTTCCATCAGTCTGGAGCACACCGAGTATCTGGGTGACACCTGTGCCAAGATTGCAGGAGAAAAAGCGGGTATCATCAAAGAGGGTTGTCCGGTGGTCTATGATGGCACCAGAGAGGATGTCTCTGAGGTGATCGAGGCCTATGCCGCCCAGATGCATTCCAGGGCTTATGCGATACGCCCGGAGATGTATAAAATTTTGATGAACACCCATAAAACGATTGATTTTTCCATGGATACTGGGTATTATGAACCTATGGACGTGTCAATCGACAGCGTGGCAGAATATCAGATCATGAATGCTATGGAAGCTGTGACTGCTGCAGAGGTGATGGATATCGGGCTGACCGAGGAAGATATTCATCGGGGCATGGAGCGCATGCACTGGCAGGGAAGAATGGAAACGGTCCTTCCCGGTGTGATCCTGGATGGAGCCCACAATGACTCCGGTGTGGAAGAGTTTGTAAAGACTGCCCGCAAATTCCAGAAGGACACGAAGCTGACGCTGTTATTTTCCTGCGTAAAGGAAAAGGATTATGATGGGATGATCCGAACCATCTGTGAGAGCCTAGATTTTGAAAGTGTCGTGGTGACACAGATTGATTCTTACCGGCAGGTTCCGTCAGAGGAGCTGGCTCAGATCTTCCGCAAATATACGACCCGTCCGGTGGAAGAGATATCTTTCATTGATGATGCATTTGATGAGGCGATGAAGAGAAAGGGAGACGGTGTGCTCTTCTGCGTGGGATCCCTGTATCTGGTAGGAAGCCTGAAAAGTCTGATAAGGAGCAGAAAGAATGCTTGATTTTGAAGAGGAACTGAAAAAATTCCGTCCAAGCCCTGAGATTGATCAGGTGGAGGATAACGTGTACAAAAATAATCTGGCAGATGTGACGGATCTGCTGGACGAGATGCTCAAAGAGATTAAGAACCGTCAGTAGAAAAGGTGGATATATGAAGTGTTTTAACTGCGGAGCAGTTCTGAAAACAACAGACTACTGCAGCCACTGTGGGGCAGATGTGAAGCTTTACAGAAGAATGCTCCAGTTGTCCAATGCTTATTACAATGAAGGTCTTGCAAAGGCGAAGGTGCGTGACCTGACCGGTGCGGTCATGTCTCTGCGTCAGAGCCTGAAGTTCAACAAGAAGAACACGGATGCGAGAAACCTTCTGGGACTGGTATATTTTGAGATGGGAGAAGTGGTGGATGCCCTGTCACAGTGGATCATCAGCCGCAGCTTCCAGCCGGAGAAGAACCTGGCGGATGATTATATTGAGTCTATTCAGAGCAATCCGGCCAAGCTGGAGATGATCAATACGACGATCCGGAAATACAACCAGTCACTGGTATACTGTGAACAGCAGAGCTATGATCTGGCGATCATTCAGCTGAAGAAGATCCTTTCAACGAATATGAATCTTCTGAAAGGTCATCTGCTGCTGGCATTGCTCTATATACATGCGGATAATTATGGACGTGCCAGAAATGAGCTGCGCAGAGTGCTGGCCATCGACCGGACCAATACCCGTGCCCTCCGGTATATGAAGGAAGTGGATGCGGCTGGTGGAAAACAGGCAGAAAAGGAAGCGGTCATTGCCCATAAAAAAGATTCTATTGCGTACACCAGCGGGAATGAGACCATCATTCAGCCAGTAGGAGTGAAGGATAACAGTAATTTTCATGCAGTGCTTAATATGGTGATCGGACTGGTGATCGGTGTTGCGGTTATGTGGTTTCTGATCCTGCCTGCACAGCACCGGTTAAATAATGACGGGCTCAACAAGGCAGTGGCTGAGTACAGCGATCAGGTAGAGTCCAAGACTGCAGCGCTGGAAAGTCTTCAGGCAGAGATGACAACTCTCCAGGAGAAGACGCAGGCGGCTGAGGAGACTGCAAAAGATGCAGAAAACAAGCTGAAGAGTCAGGAAGCACTGCTGGCAGCATATAAAGCCCATGCAGATGGAGATGCAGCCGGAGCGCTGGAGCAGCTCCAGTCAGTAGATCAGGAAAGCCTGTCCGCTGATGCAAGAGTTCTCTATGATGCTGTATTCAAAGAGGTGGGAACCAGTGCGGTACAGTCTCTTTACAGAACCGGATATGCAGCTTATGAGAGTGGTGACTATGCCACAGCGATTACGGATCTGAAGAAATGCTATGAACTGGATAACAGCCAGGGAGATGCTCTGTATTTCCTTGCCAGATCTTATCAGAAATCCGGCGATACAGAGAATGCAAAGATCTACTATCAGAAAGTTGTGGATGAATTCCCGAATACGAGAAAAGCAACAGATGCTCAAGGTCTCTTGGACAATCTGTAATATACAAAAGAAGAACCCTGAAGTGAGGGACGTTGTAGAAATACAACGTCCCTTTTTATGTGAAAAAAGCCGGGGAATATTTGCATGGGATGCTGGTGGGCAAGAAAGGAGAACAGTTATGGGATTTTTAATAAGAGAGGGTGCGCGTCTGGTGGTGCGGCTTCCCCAGGAGGTGGATCACCATAAGACAGAGTCGATACGGATCCAGGTGGACCAGATGATCCGGAAAGAACCAGTCACGGAAGTGGAGTTTGATTTTTCAAGAACGATGTTTATGGACAGTGCAGGGATCGGGCTTCTGATCGGCAGAAGTCAGATGATGGAGGCACTGGGCGGAAAAGTGATCATAAGTCATATGAGCCGCCGGATCCAGAGGGTGCTGGAACTGTCCGGCATTGAACAGTATATTTCGCTGGACAAGGAGGAAGACAGATGAAAAATGAAATGACGCTGGCATTTGACAGTATTTCAGAGAATGAAGCATTTGCAAGGGTGGCGGTGGCGGCCTTTGTGACGCAGTTGAACCCTACACTGGAGGAGGTGGCGGATATTAAGACCGCAGTATCAGAGGCGGTGACCAATGCCATTATCCATGGTTATCCAGATGGGATACATACCGTGATCGTCCGCTGCCGGACAGAAGATCAGACCGTACAGGTGCAGGTCATTGATGAAGGCGTGGGGATCGCCGATATTCATCAGGCTATGGAACCTCTCTATACCAGCCGTCCCAAGCAGGAGCGTTCTGGTATGGGATTTATGTTTATGGAAGCCTTCATGGATGAAGTACAGGTGGAGTCAGAGCCGGGGCTGGGAACTACAGTGACCATGCGGAAAACTCTTGGAAATGCAGAAGAGTAGGTAGTCTCTATGGATGATGTGATGGGTCTGATCGACAGAGCACACCATGGGGATGAGAGAGCGAGAGCACAGCTTGTTGAGCAGAATATGGGACTGGTGTGGAGCATTGTCCGCCGCTTCTCCGGCAGAGGTACAGAGAACGAGGATCTGTTCCAGATCGGAGCTATCGGGCTTATGAAAGCAATCGATAAATTTGACTGTTCCTTTGAGGTGCGATTCTCTACCTATGCCGTGCCTATGATCATGGGGGAGATCAAGCGTTTTCTGAGGGACGATGGTCTGGTGAAGGTCAGTCGTACATTAAAGGAAAATGGATGGAAGATCCGGCGGGAGACCGAGAACTATCGGAATCGGTGGGGGAGGGAGCCTACCTTGGAGGAACTGGCAGAAGCTACTGCACTGTCCAGAGAAGAGATCGTGGAATCGCTGGATGCAGGGCTGGAGGTGGAGTCTATTGACCGGACTTACAGTCAGGAAGACGGAAGCGAGATCTCATTGCTGGATCGGATCGACAGTCGAAATGCCGGGGAGCGTGTATCTGCCGGAGATCGGGAAAAAGAGGATCTTCTTAACAGGGTAGTATTGGAACAGCTGTTGGAGGAATTGCCGGAGTCAGAACGAAAGCTGATCATCTGGAGGTATCTGCAGGAACAGACACAGACGAAAGTGGCTGAACGTATGGGAATCTCTCAGGTACAGGTGAGCCGCATGGAGAAACGGATCCTGAAAACAATGAGGGAACGGCTGGAAGGTGGGTAATCCAGCTGGCTCCTGTGGATAATCCCGCATAATTCCGGGCATACTGTGGGAAACATGGATCACAGAGAAGGAGATACATGGAGATGACACAGAAAGTCGGAAAGTGGAGGTGTGAAAACCATGAGTGAGATCCTGTATTTGAAGATTGACCGGAATCATCAGGTAGATCATGTGGATGTGAGACTGGGAGATGTTGCAAAACTGGAATGCACGGATCTTAACAAGAAAAACCGGCTGAAAACCCTGAAGCTGTTGAAAATACAGGCAGAGAAAAGTGACCGGTACATTTTTTCTATCATGAAAGTGGTGGAGCTGATCCATCAGATCTATCCGGATCTTGAGATCCAGAACCTGGGAGAGACCGATTTTATTATTGAATATGAATCGCCGGAGTATACGCATGACCGGCTGGCGTGGCTGAAGGTCAGTATTCTCTGTGTGCTGATCTTCTTTGGTTCCGCATTTTCGATAATGGTATTTAATAATGATGTGGGGGTGCATGAGGTATTTGCCCGAACCTATGAACTGGTCACAGGAGAAGAAAGCAATGGATTTACGGTGATGGAGATCATGTATTCTGTGGGGATCGCTGTGGGTATTATCGTCTTTTATAATCATTTCGGTGGAAAACGGATCACAAAAGATCCGACACCCATCGAAGTACAGATGCGTCTCTACGAGGATGACGTCAACACCACGCTGGTGGAGGGCTGCAACCGGAAGGAGACGAGTATTGATGTGGATTAGAGAATTATTTGCAGGCCTTCTGGGTTTTGCCAGCGGACTGGCGGTGGCAGGAGGAATGTTTGCCCTGCTGATCGCTCTGGGAGTGATCTCCAGATTTGCAGGCAAGACCCACACAGCCGCCTATGTGATCCATTATGAAAATGCGGCGGCTTTAGGCGGTATCCTCGGAAATCTGTTCAGTGTCTATCAGTTTAGGTTACCCATCGGACTTCCGGGAGTGATCGCGTTTGGCCTGTTTTCGGGTGTATTTACAGGAACCTGGGCCATGGCACTGACGGAGATCGTGGATGCAGTGCCGGTGTTCAGCAGAAGGATCCGCCTGAAGACAGGTATGCCCTGGCTGATCTTGAGCATGGCGCTTGGAAGAGCAGCCGGGGCATGGATGCATGCGTATTTCGGTTATGGATGGTAGTTAAGATGGGAGCAGCCCGGTCTCTTTGTCCGGCTCGGGATGAAATTCTGCCCACTTGTCGTACCAGGCAAGACAGCACTTTGTATAAGCATCGGTAAGGGCTGTCTCTTTGAGGAGGCAATCTTCAGCATAAGCGGGATCTGTCCATTCTTGGATCTCATCTCTGGCATTCCAGAACTGTTCCAGTTCCATACGGGTCTGCTCCATGGGTTCTGTCAGAAGTCTGAGCTGCCAGTCTTCGTATGACTGCTCAGTACTGTACTCTCTGAGGCGATGGCGCTCCGGCATGGGGACACTTTGAAGTCCACTTAACAATGCCTGTTCTTCTGCCCGGAGACTGGCTGCCAGCTCTTCGCCGGAACCCTGGTTTCGATGAGCCAGATAATGTTCATATCCAAACGGATAATAGAATACGGACTGGTCATCAAAGATCAGCAGGGATTCTGCCACCTGACGGATAAAATACCGGTCATGGGAGACGAACAATAAGGTGCCTGTGTAAGCACGAAATGCAGACTCCAGCGTCTCTTTAGCAGGAATGTCCATGTGGTTGGTGGGCTCATCCAGCACAAAGAAGTTGGGACAGCTTTTGAAGAGCTCTGCCAGGACCAGACGGGATTTTTCACCGCCGGACAAGGAAGAGACTTTCTTCGTTGTATCCTTCCCTGTGAATAAGAAGGCACCAAGAGTCTGTCGTACTTCCTTGTCTGTCAGGGACGGGAACTGTTCATGAAAATGTTCCACCACGGTCAGATCTGACTGCAGAGCTGCGGTCTGTTGGTCAAAATAGCCCATCAGCACCTGTTGGCCAAGGGTCAGAGTTCCCTTGACAGGTGGGATCAGTCCTGCAGCGGTCTTCAGAAATGTGGATTTTCCGGCTCCGTTGGGACCGATGATACCGATCTTCTGACCTCGGCGGACCCGAAGAGACAGTTCCAGCAGTGTCTTGTCATAACCAATCTGTAAATGTTCTGCCTCCAATACCCACTTGGCACTGCGCACGGATGGTTTCAGTGCACCGGTGAACATGTGATAATCTTCCACTGGAGGTTTTTCTGTCTTTGGCATTCGCTCCAGGATCTTTTTTCTGGATCTGGCAAATGCTGCTTTTTTAGGCTTGTTCTTGAATCGTTCGATCAGTTCCTCCAGCCGTTTGATCTCTTCCTGCTGGTGACGGTAAGACCGTTCCTGAATTGCCAGGTCTCTGGATTTTTGTTCTTTATAAGAAGTATAGTTGCCGGCATAGCGGAGCAGTTTCTGCTGCCGGAATTCACAGACCGTATCAGCCGTCCGGTCCAGAAAGAACCGGTCATGAGAGACCATGACCACGGCACCGGCATATTGATGCAGATACTCTTCTAACCATTCGGTTGTTTCCACGTCTAGATGGTTGGTAGGTTCATCCAGCAGCAGAATATCAGGATGAGCAAGAAGAAGACGGATCAGGGCAATCTTCGTCTGCTCGCCGCCAGAGAACTGCGACAGCCTTTTCCTTTTATCTGCTTTGGAAAATCCGAAACCAGTGAAGAGACGGTCATATTCCTGTTCCCAGGTGAAACGCTCCCGATCCCACTTGTCAGGACATGGACAGGATTTGAGAAGTTCTTCTTCCACAGTAATGGTGGTGTCAGAAAAAGCCTGCTGACAGAGCAGGCCGGTGGTCAGGGATCGGGAAGTAAGGATTCCCTGTGCTTTGGAATGATCATCACGGTCAAGGGAAAGTTCTCCCGCCAGAAGTCGAAGGAGTGTTGTCTTTCCACAGCCATTTCTGCCCACGATGGCAATCTTCTCATTTCCACGGATCTCAAAATCAAAATGTGCAAGGACAGTCTGTGCTCCAATGCTGAGCGTGCCGTCCTGAATCTGTAATAACATGGGTGCTCCTCACGGTAAAATATGATTCCTAACTATATCAAAGATCAAAGCACATTGCAAGGCAGCAGAAAAGGGTAAATGCTCTCTGGGAAGTTTCATAATATTTCTTTTAACACTTGCCCTATGGAGAAGACAGTGTTATACTTACACACGTAATGAGTTCTGAAAACTAAATAAGAAACAGTTGGTGCCGCATTTTGCGGAGAATAGGGAAACAGGTGAGAGGCCTGTGCGATCTCGTCACTGTATGCAGCGAGTAGCTGTCGATGATGCCACTGAGGAGACTTGGGAAGGCAGACAGACTATGTGGAACTGCGAGTCAGGAGACCTGCCAGCTGTGGTACGGGAAATACATATTCCAGATCACGAGGTTTGGTTGTACCGAAAGATAGATTTCGATAAACCGACTGCGCACGCATGTTGGTTTTTGTCTTTTTCGCATCCCTTTTATTTAGCGGCTTCAGTATCATTGCAAAATATTTCTTTAAGGGAGAGAAAAAACATGAAGAAGAAAGTTGTAGCAGTTCTTTGTGCAGCAGCTATGACCGCAACATTAGTTGCAGGCTGCGGAAGTAAGACAACAACAGAAGCTCCGGCAGAGACTACCGAAGAGACCACTGAGGAGACAACAGAAGCTCCGGCTGAGGATGCAGCAGAAGATGCAGATGCTGACCAGGCAGCAGCAGACGAGGTTGCAGCTCTGATCGATAAGATCTACGTTCAGGAAAGAACTGAGACTACCGATGAGGATTGTAAAGCAGCAAAAGAAGCATGGGATGCTCTGACTGATGCTCAGAAAGAGCTGGTTGAAGGTGAAGAAGCTGATCCGGATTACTTCGGACGCGACACCGGAGATGCTTCCAAGGATGATCCGCGTAACCAGGATGAGATCGGAGAGAACGAGCTTCTGGTAGTAAGCTTTGGTACTTCTTTCAACGACAGCCGTGTAGCTGATATCAAAGGCATTGAGGATGCTCTTGCAGAGGCTAATCCGGACTGGTCTGTAAGACGTGCATTTACCGCACAGATCATTATCAACCATATCCAGGCTCGTGATGATGAGCACATTGACAACATGGATCAGGCACTTGAGAGAGCTGTAGATAATGGTGTTAAGAACCTGGTTGTACAGCCGACCCATCTGATGCATGGTGCTGAGTATGATGAGCTTTGTGAGGCAGTTGCAAACTACGAGGATAAATTTGAGTCTGTTAAGATCGCTGAGCCGCTGCTTGGTGAGGTTGGAGCAGACGCTTCTGCTGTAAATGATGATAAGAAGGCAGTTGCAGAAGCAATCACCGCTGAGGCAGTTAAGACTGCTGGATATGACAGTACAGACGCTGCAGCAGAGGACGGAACCGCATTTGTATTCATGGGACATGGTACTTCCCATACCGCAAAAGTTTCCTACAGCCAGATGCAGGCACAGATGGACGAGCTTGGATATAAGAACGTATTCATCGGAACTGTAGAGGGTAAGCCGGAAGAGACCGCATGCGAGAATGTGATCAAAGCAGTTGCTGATGCAGGTTACAAGAAAGTTGTTCTTCGTCCGCTGATGGTAGTGGCTGGAGATCATGCAAATAACGACATGGCAGGTGAGGATGCTGATTCCTGGTTAAGCCAGTTCAAGGCTTCTGGAAGCTTTGACAGCGTCGATACTCAGATCGCTGGTCTTGGTGAGATCCCGGCTATTCAGGATCTCTATGTAGCACACACCGCAGCTGTCATCGGAAAGTAAAGGAAGAGACAGAACATGAAAAGAAAGATCGTTACATTGCTGGGGGTGGCAGCATTAAGCTGTGCCATCATGACAGGATGTGGAAGCAAAGACGCACAGACCGAGGCGCCTGCACAGGAGACAGAAGAGACTGCTGAAGCAGATACTACGAAGGCTGATGCTGCAGAGGAGACTAAGGAAGCTGACACAGAAGAAGCAGAAGCGACAACTGAGGAAGCAGAAGAGACTGCAGCACCGCTGGAAGATGGTGTCTACACTGCAGAGTTTGACACTGACAGCGGAATGTTTCATGTAAATGAAGCAGACGATGGAAAAGGTGTCCTGACAGTAGAGAACGGCAAGATGACCATTCATGTGTCACTTGCCTCCAAGAAGATCGTGAACCTCTATCCGGGTCTTGCAGAAGATGCACAGAAGGATGGAGCAGAACTTCTGGAGCCGACTACAGATACCGTTACTTATAGTGATGGAGAATCTGAGGAAGTATACGGATTTGATATTCCGGTACCGGCTCTGGACAAAGAGTTTGATGTGGCACTGATCGGTGAAAAAGGAACCTGGTATGATCACAAAGTCAGCGTGACCAATCCGGTGAAGGCAGAATAAGCCAGTGATGAAAGATCTGTCGCATGGACGGCCCGGGCAATTTGCCCGGGTCGTTGTGCTATGGAAAGAGAGGACAAAGATGAAAAGAAAAATCTGGATGAAATTGACAGGAATTCTGACAGCAGCACTGCTTGTAACAGGAGTGACAGGTATTTCCATGACAAGCTATGCGGCGGAGAGTACAGAAGAACAGACTGACCTGGCTAACGTGGATCTGGCAGGAGCTGCAGAAGCTCAGCCCATGAAAGTGGACATGAGCGATGGAACTTACAAGATCGATGTAGTTCTTGGAGGAGGAAGTGGTCGTGCAACCATCACATCTCCGGCAACTCTGGTCGTAAAAGAGGGATGTGCATATGCACAGATCGAATGGAGTAGTTCTCATTATGACTATATGAAAGTGGGAGAGACTACTTATGACCCCATTAATACAGATGGAAATTCTGTATTTGAACTTCCGGTCACTGTTATGGATAAGCCTATGGATGTGATCGCAGACACTACCGCCATGAGTGTTCCTCATGAGATTGAATATACCCTGACATTTGCATCCGACTCCATTACCAGCGGCAAACAGGCAGCACCAGGACAGCAGATCATATATCTTGCAGTGGTAGTTGCAGCAGGTGTGGTAGTCGTGATCCTTACAAAGAAGAAAAAGAGTAAAGAAGTATGAAGAAGAAAATAACAGCTATGCTGCTGAGTGTCGTAATGGCAGTTTCCCTGACAGCCTGCGGAAGCGGATCAGGTGCAGGAAAAGAGAAAGATACCAATATCAGTTCGGAGCTGACCTACGATCACAGTATGGAATTAACATATGCAGAAGAGTTTTCTGTGGACTATTATAATGATGGATATGCATTGGCCACCGTCGCAGATGATGGTCGTTACCTGATCGTTCCGGAAGGAAAAAAAGCACCGGATGATCTGGCAAAGGATATTATAGTGCTCAAGCAGCCGCTGACCAATATTTATCTGGTGGCATCGGCAGTGATGGATATGTTTGTATCTATTGATGCATTGGATTCCATTCGTTTCAGCTCTCAGAAGGAAGACGGATGGTATATAGAAGCAGCAAAACAGGAGATGGAAGCAGGAAATATCATCTATGCTGGTAAATATTCTGCACCGGACTATGAGCAGATCCTGTCAGAAGGTTGTGGACTTGCTATTGAAAATACCATGATCTATCACACACCGGAAGTCAAGGAGCAATTGGAAAAATTCAATATTCCGGTGATGGTGGATTATTCCAGCTATGAGAAGAATCCGCTGGGAAGAACCGAGTGGGTCAAGCTGTATGGACTGCTGACTGGTCATGAAGAAGAGGCAGAGCAGGCATTTGAAGCGGAGGCAGGTGCCTTCGAGGCGGTGAGCCAGGAAGAACCGACGGGAAAGACAGTGGCATTTTTCTATATTACCAGTACCGGGGAAGCCAATGTTCGTAAGAGTGCCGATTATCTGCCTAAGATGATCGAACTGGCGGGAGGTACTTACATTTTCAAGGATCTGGGCGACGAGGATGATGCGGCTTCCACTCTGAGTATGCAGATGGAAGAGTTCTATGCAGGAGCCAAGGATGCGGATTACATCATCTACAACAGCACCATTGATGGTGAACTGGCATCTGTGGATGACCTGATCGCCAAGAGTCCGCTGTTGGAAAAATTCAAGGCTGTACAGGATGGAAATGTGTATTGCACCACGAAAAACCTCTATCAGTCTACCATGGAACTGGGAACGATCACATCAGATATTCATGGTATGCTGACCGGTGATGAGAGTGGACTGACCTATTTATACAAGTTGAACTGATTCAGTAACATGCGAATATTTTTGGATCATCTTAGAGCATAAAACAGGAAAGGCAGGAGATAAAGATGCCAAACGGGCAAAAGAAAACAGCACATGCTGGAAGAGAAAATATCAGATATGGAGTGGCATTTTTGATCCTGCTGATCCTGCTGGTGATCTTTCTGGCCATGAATGTATGTATCGGAACGGTGAATGTTCCGGTGGAGGAGATTCCGAAGATCTTAAGCGGCCATGGAGCAGATGAGACATTTTCAGACATTGTTATGGGAATCCGTTTTCCACGTGCGCTGGCAGCAGCAATCCTGGGAGGAGCACTGGCTCTGTCTGGCTATCTGCTTCAGACCTTTTTCCACAACCCGATTGCCAGTCCATTTACTCTTGGAATTTCTTCCGGAGCCAAGCTGGTGGTAGCGCTGATTATGGTAGCATCCTTAGGTTACACCTGGAGTGTAAGCTCCTGGGTTATGATTCTGGCGGCATTTGTGGGAGCTATGATCTGTATGGGATTCGTGATTCTTATGTCCAGAGTTATGGATAATATGTCCATGCTGATCGTCAGTGGTGTTATGATTGGATATATCTGTTCAGCAATTACTGATTTTGTAGTGACTTTTGCAGATGATGCCAATATCGTGAATTTACATAACTGGTCAAAGGGAAGCTTTTCCGGTATCACATGGGAAAATGTGGTGTTGATGACCATTGTAACTGGCATCACCACCGTAGGGATCTTTCTTCTGTCCAAGCCCATCAGTGCTTATCAGATGGGAGAATCTTATGCGAAAAATATGGGACTCAATGTGCAGATGTTCCGTGTAGTTCTTGTTATGCTTTCCAGTGTGCTGTCCGCATGTGTTACCGCGTTTGCAGGACCGGTTTCCTTCGTGGGAATTGCAGTGCCGCATCTGGTGAAGAGCCTGTTCCAGACAGCAAAGCCGATCCTGATGATTCCAGCCTGTTTTCTGGGAGGAGCATCCTTCTGTCTGTTCTGCGACCTGCTGGCAAGAACCTTGTTTGCACCGACGGAATTATCCATCAGTACTGTAACTGCAGTATTTGGCGCTCCGGTTGTTATCTATATTATGATTCATCGGAAGAAAGAAAAGGCGGAATAAATCATGGAAGAGTTTTATTTTTATACCAAGGGACTGACAGTTGGATACCATGGCGTTCCGCTGATCAAAGATATTGAGCTCTGTCTGAAAAAAGGTGAGATCATGACCTTGATCGGACCTAATGGGGCAGGAAAGACGACGATTTTAAAAAGCATTATCCGCCAGTTAAAACCGCTGGGCGGTGTGGCCTGTCTGGATGGATCCTTCATGGAAAAGCTGACCGGCAAAGAACTGTCACAGAAGCTGTCGGTGGTGCTGACGGAGCGGGTGCGCCCGGAGATGATGACCTGCAAGGATGTAGTGGCAACAGGCCGTTATCCTTATACTGGAAAATTTGGCATCCTGTCTGAGAAAGACTGGGCTATCGTACAGGAATCCATGGAACTGGTGCATATCGAAGAACTGGCAGAGCGGGATTTCTCCAAGACCAGTGACGGACAGAAGCAGCGAGTTATGCTGGCGAGAGCTCTATGTCAGCAGCCGGATATCATTGTGCTGGATGAGCCTACGTCTTTTCTGGATATTCGCTATAAGCTGGAATTTTTATCGATCATCCAGAACATGTCCCGTACCAGACATCTGTCTGTTATCATGTCTCTGCATGAGCTGGATCTTGCAGGAAGGATTTCTGACAAGATTGCTTGTGTTCATGGAGACCGGGTGGATCGTTTTGGCACACCGGAGGAGATTTTTACAGACGGCTACATACCGAAGCTCTATGGTATGACAGTTGGGTCTTATGAAGAGCGTACGGGTGATCTGGAGCTGCCGAAGGTAGAGGGTGATCCGAAAGTATTTGTGCTGGCTGGAAATGGAACCGGTACGGCAGTATTTCGGAAGCTTCAGAGAGATGGAATTCCGTTTGCGGCAGGTATTTTATGGGAAAATGACCTGGATTACCCGGCAGCAAAAGCACTGGCATCCGAAGTAGTCAGTGTGAAAGCGTTCTGCGAGATGGATGAAGCATCCCTGAACAGGGCAAAAGCACTGGTCGATCAGTGTGAAGAGGTGCTGTGTACGGTAGATCTGACAGAAGCGGGAGCGCAGGCAGAATCATTGAGAATACTGTATGAATATGCAAAGATGAAAATCAATATCAAAAAAGTATTGTAAACAACCTAAAAAGTATTGCGAAAATACCAATTGAGTATTATAATGAAAAAAGTTTTTAGAAACTTTATAAAAATTTAATTTTTGGAATGGATACTGGAAATGCATTATACAAGAGAAGCAGCTATCGAGCGGCTGCTGCGAAGCTTCAGTTCCTGCTATAATATTCAATTGGTCGAGGATGACCAGACCCCAATCACAGCCCGCTGTGATTTTTTTGAACATTCGGGGCAGTATGTCATATCGAAAAAAGCAGAACTGTGGTCGGCAGACAATGAAGAATTTCTATATGTTTTAAGTATTCCGCATCTGACACTGGAGCTTTACGAGCAGTGGAGAGATCATGTGCAGGCGGAGGCCATGGAGCGCATCCATGTGGGACCAGGACATATGGCTTCTTATATTACACCGATCTTCATCTGCGATACCTGTGATGAAGCGGCAAGAAAGGCATTAAAAAAATGCCGCATTTACAAAAGTTTTCATTTTTCACTGCATGGCTGGATGGATCACCATACCGCACTGGTGGAACTGTCGACAGGACAGATCGACGGAAACCTTGGGGGACGCCATACCGCGAAAATTTTGAAAAAGGTACTATATTCGCAAACATTGAAGGGAGAAAGTTAACATGAATTCATTAGTACTTCTCATCATCTGTGTTGCTATTCTTGCAGCTGGATATATCTGCTACGGCGGATGGCTCTGCAAGCAGTGGGGCGTAGGTGAAAGCAAAACTGAGACACCGGCTCACACCATGGAAGATGGCGTGGACTATGTACCGGCAAAAGCACCGGTTCTGATGGGACATCATTTCTCATCTATCGCAGGCGCAGGCCCGATTACCGGACCGATCGGCGCAGCTATGTTCGGCTGGCTGCCTGTAACTCTGTGGATCCTGATCGGAGGAATCTTCTTCGGCGGCGTTCACGATTTTGGTGCACTGTTCGCTTCTGTTCGTAACAAAGGACAGTCTATCGGAGAGATCATCTCCGCTAACATGAGCAAACGTGCAAAACAGCTGTTTATCATCTTCTCTTACCTGACTCTGATCCTGGTAGTAGCAGCATTTGCTTCTATCGTAGCTTCTACATTTGGAGCAGTATATGATGAAAGCGGCGCACTTGATATGGCTAAATCCGCAACTCCAGCTACGGTGGCAATGATTTCCTTGCTGTTTATTCTGATCGCTATCGTATTTGGTTTCTGCGTATATCGTCGTAATATGCCAATGGGCATTGCTTCTGTTGTTGGAGTACTTGCCATCATTCTTATTATGGCAGTTGGTATGAATTTCCATCCGATCTATCTGTCCACCAAGACTTGGATGTGGATCGTAGGTATCTATATTGCAGTTGCATCTGTGACACCGGTATGGATCCTTCTTCAGCCGCGTGACTATTTAAGCTCCTTCCTGCTGTACGCGATGCTGGCAGTAGCAGCTTTTGGTGTTATCGTAGCTCATCCGACCTTTGACAGCAGCTTCCCGGCATTCGCCGGATTTGCGGTTGACAACGGAAACGGAATGCAGTATCTGTTCCCGGTACTGTTTACAACAGTTGCCTGTGGTGCGATCTCCGGATTCCATTCACTGGTTTCCTCTGGTACCACGTCCAAACAGCTTGACAAAGAAACGGATGCAAGACCGATCGCTTACGGCGGAATGCTTCTGGAGTGTGTACTTGCAGTGCTGACTCTGTGTGCAATTGGATATGCTTACAAATGGAACGCAGCTAACCCGGATAGCGCTCTGGTTGGAGCAACCGCTATCTTCGGTGGTGGTATTGCTCATATGATCGACGATATCATTCCGGGAAGCTACACCATCCTGAACTCTCTGCTGGTACTGACCTACTCTGCATTCTGTCTGACATCACTGGACACTGCAACTCGTCTTGCACGTTTCATGTTCCAGGAGTTCTGGCTGGAGCCTGGTGAAACTGCAGCAGATGTAAAAGAGGGCTGGAAGAAAGTTATGGTTAATCCGTACTTTGCAACCATCCTGACAGTTGTACTTGGTATTCTCCTTGGTATGAACGGATACGGCAAGATCTGGGGTCTGTTCGGAGCAGCAAACCAGCTGCTGGCAGGTATCGGCCTTCTGGCTGTAGCTACCTGGCTTGGTAACCTCGGAAAGAACAACAAGATGTTCCTGCTCCCTATGGGATTCATGATCGTTGTAACTATCTGCTCTTTGGCACTGACCGTTAAGAATCAGGTTGGTATGATCATGGCTGGCGGTGCAGACTGGGGTCCGTGGGCACAGACGATCCTTGGAGTTCTGCTGATCGTTCTTGCTATCGTGCTTGTTATTGAAGGTGTTCAGACTTTGAAGAACCCGAAAAAAGCAACTGCATAAGTAAATACATAAAAGATAATAAAAAGAGACATCCGCGAGGGTGTCTCTTTCTTTTGTGAGAGGGTTATGTTATACTTCTCTATGAAAATATACAAAAGGGGAAAAGTGTAACATGAACAAAAAAGTAAAAAGCAACTATGAACAGCTTGGGCAGTATCTGGGACTCCGGTTTGATGAAGAACAGGAAGTGCTGCATGGACAGAAAGATGGCTTTGAACTGATCGTGGGACCAAATGAGGTAAATGGTAAAGTTTATTATATGCTGAACATTTGCCTGGGGGCTGATAATCAGGGAAAAACCCTGACAAAGGATGAAATCAAAGAGTTCGTGAAAGCACATAAGACTGTGTCTGGACTGGTAAATGAAGGACATACGGTAACTATGGTACTGAAAAGCTATCTCAATCAGAAAAAGCTCCGTGCCAATGCGCAGGAAGCCATTCGGGAACTGACTGCATTTCTTCGCGGAAAAGGCTACGTGCCGTGCTGCCAGTACTGTGGACGCGAGACAGAGACCGAAGGCTACCTGGTATCCGGTAATCACATCGGACTCTGTGAGGAGTGCGCAGCCTCTCTGGCGCAGAACATTACGCTGGCACAGAATCAGGAAAATGAAAAGAAAGAAAATATGATCGGTGGTATCGTCGGTGCACTGGTAGGATCCCTGCTCGGTGTGGCATGTATCGTGATCTTAAGCCAGCTTGGTTATGTGGCTGCTCTTTCCGGTGTGGTCATGGCTGTCTGCACTTTGAAAGGTTATGAGATTGGAAGCGGAAAGCTCAGCAAACGAGGAATCGTAATCAGCGTGATCCTGATGCTTGTCATGACCTATGTAGGAGACCGCCTGGATTGGGCTATTATGATAGCAAGAGAGCTGGAAGTGGATATCGCCACAGGTTATCGTTACTTCCCATTACTTCTGTCTGAAGATATCATTGATTTTGGTTCTTATGCAGCAAACCTGGTTCTGGTATATGCGTTCCTTCTGTTGGGAGCAATTCCAACCATCAGAAATGCAAATAAAGGCAAAAAAGTACAGAGAACTTTTGGAAAACTTCGTTAACACAAATAAAATACAGGCTCTCGGAACTGTCAGGTTTCGGGAGCCTTTTTTATGTCAGAATCTATAAAAATGTTGCAATCTCTTCCACTGCTTTTCGCTTGGGCATGGAAGGTTCGGCTGCCGGATAACCGACGGCGATTACAGCGACAATGATTTCGGTCTCCGGAATCTTGAGATATTCCCGGATTGCTGGCTCGTCGCGGATGCCCATAATGAGAGTGCCAAGATCAAGTTCAGCGGCTTTGAGGACAAGATTTTCATTCTGAAGTCCCAGATCGTAGTAGCCCCAGCCGTCGCCTGCTTCATTGACCGGGGAACCGGTAGCTTTGTCAAATCCCACGATTCCTTTTTTGAAGGTGGTGATGATCAGTGCCGGTGCACCGGCGCAATTTTTCTGATTAGATTCCGAGAGGCATTTCTGACGGAACTCCTCGATCCGAGAGGGGGACTGGATACAGTAATAGCGGGATGTCTGCTGATTCTTCCAGGATGGAGCCAGGGAGGCGGCACGTATCAGTGTCTCGATCTGCTCGCGGCTGACTTCCTTTCCTGGATCAAAATTTCTGATACTTCTTCTTTTCTCAATTACGGTCTGAAATTCAATGAAAATACTCCTTTTTTCAAGTTTTATTGTTGTTATTGTCAATATAGCATTCTTTACAATCGGGTACAAGAACGTATATAATAATTTTTTGAAAGAAGTGATCAATATGAAAATAGATAGATTTTCATTTTCCGGTACAGCCGGAAATGCATTGGAAGCATATATCTGGAGTCCTGACAACGAGCCGAAAGTGATTCTGCAAGTTACCCATGGGATGACCGAACATATGGGACGCTATGAAAAGCTGGCGGAAGAACTGGCGGCACAGGGAGTTGTGACAGCGGGCTTTGATCTGCCGGGACATGGAAGAAATCCAGGTCGGCCTGATTGCGCCTCATTTGGAGAGTCCGGATGGAAACAGACCCTTGCAGATATGCATGCCTTTTCCCAATTGTTGAAGAAGCGTTACCAGAACCTGCCGTTGGTATTGCTTGGATTTTCTCTGGGATCGTTTTTAGTCAGAGAATATCTGGGTGCGCTTCCAGAGATGAATGTTAACGACAAGCAGAAAAATTGTATGCCTGCAGGAGCGGTGATCATGGGAACCGGGACACAGCCTTTCGTAGTTCTTTCCATGATTAAAAAGGTTGTGGAAGGACAGATCAAAAAAGAAGGATTTAATCACACGACACCGTTGGTTCAGAAATTATCATTTGGTACATATAATCAGAAATTTGCGCCCAACCGGACAGATTTTGACTGGCTCTGTGCTGACAACGAAGAACTGGAAGTCTATATGACTGATCCGCGCCGACGTGAAAATATTTCCTCTGGGCTATTCTGGCAGTTGCTGGATTCCATGCAGCGGACAGGAAAGCCGGAGCTCTGTGGTAGATATTCAAAAGACCTGCCGATCCTGCTACTGTCCGGAGCGGATGATCCGGTGGGAGATGCAGGGAAAGGGGTACAGGCAGTGGCAGCACTGTTCAGGAAAGCAGGACTTACCCACGTGCAGATAGAGCTGATTCCTCATGCCCGTCACGATCTGCTTCATGAAGAAGCAAGCGGTGCGGCCGAACAGGCGAGGGAGATCCTGAAAGAGTTTATAGAAAAATGCAGACAGTAGTTAATACTTAAAAAGTATCGCGACTCTTCCACTATATGTATTTCACATTTTAATAAGGTTGTGGTACATTATACTTAACAAAAGGAAATCAGATCTGAAAATCCAATCGTAACTGAACATACTGTGGAAGACAACACAGCTCACAGAAAGGTAAAGGTGTCTGTTATGAAGAAAATTTTAAGTATACTGAATGAATTTTTTAAGGAGTATTACAACAGTTTTTCAACTGTATGTGCTTAATGCGAAGTTAACCTATATTGTAGAGTGTTTGCGAATAAATGACAGAAGAGTCCGGGAGGCTGAGAAGCTTTCCGGACTTTCTGCGTAAAATAGACAAAGCCTCTTTCTATGTGTTAAAATAAATGGATATATAAGAAGGGGGCATTTTGCATTGAAACATCTTTGTATGGCAGTACTGGCGCATGTGGATGCGGGAAAGACGACGCTGTCGGAGGCCATGTTGTATGAGAGTGGTACGATCCGAAAGCTAGGAAGAGTGGACAATAAGGATGCATTTCTCGACACTCATGAGCTGGAACGGGCCAGAGGAATTACAATATTTTCCAAACAGGCGGAATTCGCCCTTGGTGATAAGAAAGTAACTCTGCTGGATACGCCGGGACATGCGGATTTTTCGGCAGAGATGGAGCGTACTCTTCAGGTGCTGGACTATGCAGTGCTGGTGATCAGCGGTGCGGACGGAGTACAGGGACATACAAGAACTCTCTGGAGGCTACTCAAACGCTATGGCATCCCGGTGTTTTTGTTTGTTAATAAAATGGACCAGAATGGAACGGACAAAGAGCTACTGATGGAGCATTTGAAGAAAGAACTGGATGACCGGTGTGTGGACTTTGACTGTGCTTCAGACTCAGGGGAATTTCTGGAAAATGTAGCAGTCTGTGAGGAACAGGCGCTGGAATACTATCTTGAGCATGGAACTGTTTCTGAGCAGACTGTACGGGAGCTGATTCATGACCGACATGTATTTCCGTGTTATTTTGGATCGGCACTGAAGCTTGACCGGGTGGATAAACTGTTGAAAGGTCTGGAACAGTATGCTTATGTAAAAAAGTCTGAGCAGGAATTTGGCGCGCGTGTATTCAAAATAAGCCGGGATGAGCAGGGCAATCGTCTGACATGGCTTAGAGTGACAGGCGGCGTGCTCAAGGTAAAAGATCTGCTGGATGGAACTTCGGATGGAGAAAGCTGGCAGGAAAAGGTGAATCAGATCCGCGTCTATTCCGGAACAAAATATGAGATGGTCAATGAAGCGGAGACCGGTGTGGTCTGTGCGGTTACCGGACTCACAAAGACGAAGGCCGGAGAGGGGCTCGGCAGGGAGCATCAGATCAATGTGCCGGTACTGGAACCGGTACTGAATTATAAACTGACATTGCCAGGAGACTGTGATCCAGTACAGCTGCTTGGAAACCTGCGAATCCTGGAGGACGAGGAGCCAGAGCTTCATATTCACTGGAATGAGGTATTGCGGGAGATTGAAGTGCAGCTCATGGGAGAAGTTCAGATTGAGATACTGAAGACACTGATACGGGAACGTTTTGGTGTGTCCGTTGATTTTGATGAGGGAAATATCGTCTATAAAGAGACTATCACCAATACAGTGGAAGGAATCGGTCATTTTGAGCCTCTTCGTCATTATGCGGAAGTACATCTGCTGCTGGAACCGGGCGAAGAAGGCAGTGGTATGCAGTTTGCATCTGCCTGTTCAGAGGATGTGTTGGACCGCAACTGGCAGCGGCTGATCCTGACCCATCTGGAAGAGCGTCAGCACAGGGGTGTGCTGATCGGTGCAGAGCTGACGGATGTTCGGATCACTTTGATGAGTGGAAAAGCGCACCAGAAGCATACGGAGGGCGGTGATTTCCGACAGGCGACTTATCGAGCAGTCCGCCAGGGACTGATGCAGGTAGAGAGCCGTCTGCTGGAGCCATGGTATGATTTCCGGCTGGAGATTCCCGCAGAAAATGTAGGACGTGCCATGTCAGATCTGGAACGTATGGGAGCCACCATGGGTTTGCCGGAGCAGGAAGGGGAGATGTCTTTGCTGACCGGAAGCGTCCCGGTAGAATGTATTAAAAATTATCAGAAGGATGTGACTTCGTATACCAAAGGGCGTGGCAGACTGACCTGTGTCTTCCATGGGTATGGTCCCTGTCATAATGAAGAGGATGTGCTGGAAGCCAATGATTATGATCCGGAGGCAGATCTGGCCTATCCATCTTCTTCTGTCTTCTGTTATCACGGAGCAGGAACCGTCATTCCATGGTATGAAGTACCGGAACATATGCATCTGGAAAGTGTGCTGACCGGAGAGGGCGGCCGCAAGGACGGTGAACTCTCGGACACAGAGATGATTGAGGCAGCAGAGAGACTGCGTCAACGTGCAGGAAATACGAGAAGAGAACCGGATTATGCCCAGATGACAGCAGATACAGAGGAATTGGAAGAGATTTTCCGCCGCACATTCGGAGAACCGAAGAGATTTCGGAATACCGAAATAGAAAACCATAGAGTTTACGGAGAATCGAATAAAACATTACGGAAAAGCGAATACAAGCCCAAAGTACAGACTCCGGAATATCTGTTGGTGGACGGTTACAATGTGATCTTTGCCTGGGAAGAATTAAGTGAGCTTGCAAAAGTCAGTGTGGCGGGAGCCAGAGAGAAGCTGCAGGATATTATGTGCAATTATCAGGGATTTCGGAAATGCAATTTGATCCTTGTATTTGATGCTTATCGGGTAGAAGGCCATGAGGAAGAGATCATCCCATACCACAATATTCATGTGGTCTACACCAAAGAGGCGGAAACTGCGGACAGCTTTATCGAGCGGACGGCTCATCAGATCGGACGGAAATATCAGGTGACAGTAGCAACTTCTGATGGACTGGAGCAGGTGATCATCCGAGGTCAGGGCTGCGCCATGATGTCTGCCAGAGAATTGAAGGAAGAGATTGAACGGATCAATCAGGAGATCCGCCGGGATTATGTAGAACAATTTCCGGGAAGTAAAAATTATTTGTTTGATTATGTGCCAGAGGAACTGGCAAAACATCTGCAGGAAGTACGGATGGGCGAGACGGAGTTCGGATCCCATAAGTCGAAGAAATAAAAAGAGGTACAGGAATGGAAAGAAATATAGATATGAAGGAAGTGTCAGATGGAAGACTGTACACGTCCAATGATCTGGTAAAGGCAGACTGTGGTGGATGTGAGGGTTGCTCTGCCTGTTGTCAGGGAATGGGGGAGTCCATTGTGCTGGATCCTCTGGATATCCACCGTCTTTGCTGTGGATTACATACGGATTTTAATGGACTGATGGTGGATAAGATCGAATTACAGATCGTTGACAGTGTGATCCTGCCAAATCTGAAAATGGCATCAGGAAATACAGAAGCCTGTTCGTTTCTGAACCCGGAAGGACGCTGCAGCATCCATGCATTTCGGCCGGGCATCTGCCGTCTGTTCCCACTGGGAAGATTTTATGAAAATGGATCTTTTAAATATTTTCTGCAGGTACATGAATGTCCAAAGCCCAATAAGACTAAGGTGAAGATTAAAAAATGGCTGGATACACCGGATCTGAAGCGTTATGAGACCTATATATGTGATTGGCATTATTACCTGAGAGATCTGAAAACAAGGATAGAAGCACATCCGGAACAGATGAAGGGCATCAGCATGGATGTGCTGCAGAAATTTTATCTGACACCATATGATTCGACGGCTGATTTTTACACGGAATTCTATGAAAGACTGAAAAATGCAAAAAAACAGTTGACCTTATAGTTACTTCATCCTTTAAAATCAAGGCAAAATTAAAGGAGGCCATACGGTATGGTGACGATCAAAGAGGCAGCACTTTCCTTTTGTGGGGAAATACAGGAAACAGAACTTACAGACCTGAATGTGGATCTCTATCTGCAGAAAATGGAAGCAGAAGAAAAACAGGGAAATAAATTTGCTGATATTTTGGATGATTATAAAAAGGTTGTGGAAAGTGAAAGTATTCGAACCTTCAGTTTTTCGCCGGATGATTTTTGTACCACACCCAGACAGATGACAGAGCAGCTGTTCCGGTATGCACAGCGGAATCATCTTGATCTGGTCATCACAAAGGAAGGCTTATGCCCGGAATTTACAATCGATGGAAAAGAATACCATGCGTATCGTATTTGTGGGCGCTTAGGAATGGTCATTCGGGCAGAATTGATGCATCCTGAAAGCTGTGTTCCGGAGGGGATGTCCTCAAAACGTTACAGGATATTGCGAAAAATTTCTCAGATACTGATTCTTCTATGTCTGCTCTTGCTGATCATGCTTCCGACGATACTGCAAATAAGAGGAGACAACCACCTGGAAGTTATTGCTTCTGTCTTGGGCATACTGGGAATGCTTGCGTGTATTATTTATTATGCAATCTTATATAAAAATTATAGAGAATAAACGGAGAGAAGCTGTATGTTGGGTGAACAATGTACAGCTTCTTTTTGTTATGGTAATATTTTACAAAAATTTTGAACAAATTGTAAACACCAGTGACTTTTAGAAAAATATTAAGTAAGATGTGTTCAGATTAAGATATAGTCGTTCGATAAGGAAATCCTTGTAAGGGGAGAAAGGGGATTAGAGAATGAAAAATGAAATTGTATTATTTACAGATGGTGATATTAACATAGAAGTTCAAATTAGTCCTGAACAGGAGACAGTTTGGTTGACTCAAAAACAAATAGAAGTGTTATTTGATGTTAAGCATGCTACAGTAAGTGAACACATTTCAAATATCCTTGCTTCGGGGGAGTTGGATGAAACTTCTGTCGGTTTTTCCGACAAAAGTACAGGGGGAAGAAAACCTAAAATTTATAATTTGGATATGATTTTGTCTGTAGGGTATCGAGTTAATTCCAAAAGAGGTATAGCTTTCAGAAAATGGGCAAATAATGTTCTTAAACAATTTATTGTGAAAGGCTATGCTATTAATGAGAAGCGTCTGGAAGCATTAGAAAAAACGATTGATATTCAAACTAGAATGCTTGCTGATGTACTTGATATTGAGGAGTCTGATGTGCTTAGAGCTGTAAATGAATATACAAATGCATTGATGCTACTTGATCAATATGATCATTAAGCATTATGTACGCCCGATGGAAATAAGCCAATATATCGTATTACTTACGAAGAATGCGTTAAAATGGTGGAGAAAATGAAAAAATCTTTTGATACGGATGTATTTGGCGTGGAAAAAGAAACCGGAAAAGTAGCTGGTATAATAGCAGCGGTATACCAAAGTGTTTTTGGGGAAGATGCATATCTAACAGTAGAGGAGAAAGCAGCGAATCTACTATATTTTATGATTAAGGATCATCCATATGCGGATGGTTGTAAAAGAATAGCGGCATCTTTTTTCTTGGAATTCTTAGATAAAAATAATGTTTTATTCTTAAATAATGCTAAGCGATTTAGTGATGGTACATTGGTAGCCATTACATTAATGATTGCTGAATCGAAGCCTGAAGAGAAGGATATAATGATTAAGCTGGTAATGAATTTAATGAATTTATAAACAAGTTTTCTTACCAATGGCAACAGAAATGACGGAAGTGCGTTTCCCAATGCTTCGAGAAAAAAGGAATCTGGGCAATTTCCCACTGCCCAGATTCTTTTTTTCTGTTATATAGGGGAATCTGCTAATTGTTTCCTCTCAATCCATCTGGCCACGCCATCTGCGTCATTGGTCCTGGTAATCTCATCGGCTGCGCGGCGCACTTCTTCCGGAGAATTTTCTACAGCAACACCGATGCCTGCCCAGCAGATCATATCGATGTCATTTTCTGCATTTCCAAAAGCAACGGTTGCCTCCTGTGGAATCTGCAGATAGTCTGCCAGAAAAGCAAGGGCGGTCGCTTTCCCTGCTTTTTCATCAGATATTTCCAGCAAGGTTGGCACGGAAGAAGTCAGATAGATCCCCTCTACCTGCTCAGATATGATTCTTCGTAGTGTTGCTTTGGTCCGTTCATCTCCCACAACAATATCCAGACTGTCCAGTTCTTCTTTGTGCTCCAGCAGAAATGCAAAAATATCTTCCACCGGGCGGCGGGTACTTTTTACGTAGGATACAGAATAGAGGCTGGCTCCGAATAAAACAGGATTTTCCACATAGGCACGGGCTGAATAGGGAACTCCGTCCACAAAGCCTTCCACCATGACATGATTCTCTTCTGCAATGGAAAGCAGCTTTTCCACAACTTCAGGCTTCAGCCGACACTCCCGCAGGCGTTTTCCTGTATGTACTTCATAGACCGCCGCACCATTGGAGGTGATGGCATATTCTGCCCATGGAAACTGGATCACCTGTTCCGGTAATGACGCAAAAGAACGACCGCTGGCAACAACAATGTGCATGCCATGCTCATGAGCGTTCTTCAATGTCTCGATCGTATATTCTGAGAGTGATTTATCGCTGTGAAGAGTGGTTCCGTCCAGATCCAGTGCCGCAAGACGAATGTGTTTTTCTGTATTCATTATTTTATTCCTTTCAAAATATTTTACTGTATTTTATTTTTTTCATAATATTTTCAGCTTGCCTATGCATTTATTGACACGTTCCGTTTTTATTTGGTACAATGAGTTCGTTATGGACAACTTGTCCATATATGATCGCTCAAACATATTTTATCATAGAAAGAAGGATCTGAGACATGCCAAAATTAAATGAAAATTATCTGAATCTGAAGGCAAGCTATCTCTTTTCTGAGATTGCACACCGCACGGCTGCATACAAAGAGCAGAATCCGGAGGAGGGCGCGAAGATCATCCGTCTGGGAATCGGCGATGTGACACTTCCGCTTGGAAAAGTGGTCATCGATGCACTGCATCAGGGAGTAGAGGCCATGGCTTCTGCAGAGACTTTCAAAGGATACGGCCCGGAGCAGGGATATCAGGAGACCAGAGATGCCATTGCCGCTTACTATAAGAGAAACGGTGTTGATGTGGATGCCGGAGATATCTTTGTATCTGACGGAGCCAAGAGTGATACCGGAAATATTACTGATCTGTTCGGACACGACAATGTGGTACTGGTTCCGGATCCTGTTTATCCGGTCTATGTAGACACCAATATCATGGCTGGAAATAAAGTTACTTATATGGCTGGAAATGCAGAGAATGGCTTCCTTCCCATGCCGAACAAAGAGCAGCACGCAGATGTGATCTATCTGTGCTCTCCGAATAACCCAACCGGAGCTTGCTATAACAAAGAGCAGTTGAAAGAATGGGTTGATTATGCACTGGCAAATGAAGCAGTGATTCTGTTTGACTCTGCTTATGAAGCATTTATCACAGACCCGGAACTGCCGAGAAGTATTTTTGCGATTGAGGGTGCTAAGAAATGCGCCATCGAATTCTGCTCGCTCTCCAAGACAGCCGGATTTACCGGAACCCGCTGCGGCTACACTGTTGTTCCGAAGGAGCTGGTATTCAAGGCTTCTAATGGCGAGGAAATGTCTCTGAATGCCATGTGGAACCGTCGTCAGTGCACCAAATTCAACGGTACCTCCTATATCGTGCAGAAGGGTGCAGAGGTTGTATTTTCTGAGGAAGGCATCAGAGAGTGTCAGGAAAATATTAACTATTACAAGAGAAATGCTAAAGTGATCGCTGACACCATGACCAAGCTTGGTATCCGTTTCTTCGGTGGCATCAACTCTCCGTATATCTGGTTCGAGTGCCCTAATGGAATGGAATCCTGGGAGTGCTTTGATTACCTTCTGAAAAATATCCAGGTGGTTGGAACGCCAGGTGCTGGATTCGGTAAGAATGGTAAGAACTACTTCCGTCTGACTTCCTTCGGTAACTATGAAAAGACCGTGGAAGCTATGGAACGGTTTGAAAAATTGTTTGGATAGAAGATAAATAAAAAACCGGCTGTGAAATCTGAACCTGAATTTCACAGCCGGTTTTTTTTACACTTCAAATATCAGATCACCATAGGAAGGCATTGGCCATACTTCTTTATCAACCAGCATTTCCAGCTTGTCTATCGGAGCACGAAGGTCCTCCATAGCAGGCATTACGTGATCATGGTAGAAATGAGCACGCTCTTTATTGTCTTCGATGCCGGATGCTTCTGTACTCATCTTGCGAAGGACACGGACCGCAGCATTGGCCTCGTTAAGCAGGGAGGTGATATCCCTGAGCAGATCAGACTGCACAGACGGAGATACGCCAACTGCGTTGAGGGACTGAACAATATTGGACAGGGTACCGGTGTAGTTGATCACAGCCGGAAGGATCTGTTTTACCGTCATGTCGATCATGGTCAGTGCTTCGATGTTGATCGCCTTATTGTAGGTCTCATATTTGATCTCTGCACGGGAATGAAGCTCTGCTTCATTAAATACGTGGAACCGCTCAAACATGCGGATGGATTTCTCAGTCGTCAGTGCCGGGATCGCATCAACCATGGAGCGCAGATTTGGGAGACCACGGCGGGCTGCTTCTTCTACCCACTCCTCAGAATATCCGTTTCCGCCGAAGATGATCTTGCGGTGCTCAGAGATATACTGAATGGTCAGGTCATGAAGTGCAGTCTCAAAATCATCTGCTTTTTCCAGAATATCGCAGGCATCTGCGAAAGCTTCTGCAGCAATGGTGTTGATCACAACAGTAGAATGGGCGATAGAATCGCGGGAACCTACCATACGGAATTCAAATTTATTATTGGTAAATGCAAACGGTGAAGTACGGTTACGGTCAGTCGCATCTTTGGTAAAGTCCGGAAGGGTCTTAACACCAGTGTGGAGTTTGTGACCACGCAGACTGTGGGTTGCATTTCCGGTGCTTAAGAGCTGATCCAGCACATCATCCAGCTGCTCACCAAGGAAGACAGAGATGATGGCAGGCGGAGCTTCGTGAGCACCAAGACGATGATCATTTCCTACATTGGCTGCAGATTCGCGGAGCAGGTCTGCGTGGATATCCACTGCTTTTAACAGGCAGGCAAGGATCAGCAGGAACTGTTTGTTCTCATGTGGCCGTTTGCCCGGATCAAGCAGATTGATGCCATCATCAGTGGTCAGAGACCAGTTGTTATGTTTGCCGGAACCATTGACACCGGCAAATGGTTTTTCGTGAAGCAGGCAGACCAGACCCTGCTGGGAAGCCACACGTTTCAGAGTCTGCATCATGATCTGGTTGTGATCAGCTGCCACATTTGCCTCAGCATAGATTGGAGCAAGCTCATGCTGTGCCGGAGCAACTTCGTTATGCTGTGTCTTGGCAGGTACACCCATCTTCCAGAGCTCTTCATTGACCTGGCGCATATAACCACCAACGCGCTGGCGAAGTGTACCAAAATAGTGATCGTCCAGCTCCTGACCCTTTGGAGGCATAGCACCAAACAGGGTACGGCCGGTATAGATCAGATCCTTTCTCTGGAGATATTTATTGCGGTCGATCAGGAAATATTCCTGCTCAGCACCGATGGATGGAACCACTTTCTGAGAGGTGGTGTTTCCAAAGAGACGGAGCAGACGGAGTGACTGTTCCTGAACAGCTTCCATGGAACGAAGAAGAGGCGTCTTCTGGTCCAGTGCTTCTCCGGTGAAGGAGCAGAATGCGGTGGGGATACAAAGAATCGCTCCAGCAGCATCCTCGCGGATAAATGCAGGGGAAGTGCAGTCCCAGGTAGTATAGCCTCTGGCCTCAAAGGTTGCACGAAGTCCGCCTGACGGGAAGGAGGAAGCGTCCGGTTCTCCCTTGATCAGATCTTTTCCTGAAAATTCCATCAGAACAGATCCATCTTCCTTTGGCGAGGTGATAAAAGCGTCATGTTTCTCGGCGGTGAAGCCAGTCAGCGGCTGGAACCAGTGTGTATAATGTGTAGCTCCCTTTTCAATTGCCCATTTCTTGATGGCTGCGGCTACCACATCAGCGATGGCCGGATCCAGGTCTTTTCTTCCTTCAATAGTCTTGCGGAGCTCATAGTAGATGCTCTTCGGAAGATACTGGCGCATAGCCTTGTCATTGAAGACATTGGTGCCAAAAATATCCATGATCGAATGCGTATTTTCCATAATCCAATCCTTTCCTCTTGATGGTATCAACATATCAACATGACAACAGAACTTATTACTCTGAATAATGAACCTGCTGTCTTTTATAAGATACAATATGAAAAGGAAAATCACAATAGGAAAGTGAAAACTTTCCGATTGTATTATGGATAGAAATTCCCTATAATAGATATATGAAAAGGAGGGATACTGGATGGGGATGAATGAAACTCCTTTCGGAGAACGGATCCACGTTGGATTCTTTGGACGGAGAAATGCAGGAAAATCCAGTCTGGTCAACGCAGTGACCGGTCAGGATCTGGCAGTGGTGTCCGATGTGCGTGGCACGACGACCGATCCGGTGACAAAGGCTATGGAGCTGTTGCCTATGGGACCGGTGGTGATCATTGACACACCAGGATTTGATGACGAAGGATCTCTGGGAGAACTGCGGATCAGGAAGACCAGACAGGTGCTTAACCGGACCGATGTGGCAGTGCTTGTGGCAGACAGTACCGAAGAACTGAAACCCTGCGATAAGGAGCTGCTGGAACTGTTTCGAAAAAAAGAGATTCCATATCTGATCGCCTGGAACAAATGTGATCTGCTGGATGAAAATGCAGAAGAAAAACTTCTGCGGACAGATTCTGACGGATCAATTCCGACAGCAGGTATCTGCGTCAGCGCCTTGCAGAAGACAGGCATTCAGGAACTGAAGGAGTGTATTGCTCATCTGGGTCAGGAAGACAGCGGAAAAAAGGCTCTGGTACGGGATCTGATCAGACCGCTGGATCGGATCATACTGGTGATTCCCATCGACAAGGCAGCTCCTAAAGGGCGTCTGATCCTTCCTCAGCAGCAGGTGATCCGGGATATTCTGGATGGAGGAGGAGCGGCAGTCTGTGTGCGGGACCATGAACTGGCACAGACCTTGCAGGCATTTCAGGAGCCGCCGGCTATGGTGATCACAGACAGCCAGGTATTCGCCCAGGTGTCTGAAGTGGTGCCGGAAGAGATCCCTCTTACATCATTTTCCATTCTGATGGCCCGCTATAAAGGACTTCTGGAGGAGGCTGTTCAGGGCGTGACAGCCATTGATCGGCTGAAGGATGGCGATACAGTGCTGATCTCGGAAGGCTGTACGCATCATCGGCAGTGCGACGACATCGGAACAGTCAAATTACCGCGTCTGCTGAGAAGCTATACAGGTAAAGAGCTGAACATTGAGACCAGCTCCGGTATGGGATTTCCGGAAGATCTGTCCCCCTATGCCATGGTGATCCACTGCGGTGGATGCATGCTTAATGAGAGGGAAGTACGTTTCCGTATGAAATGTGCGCAAGATCAGGGAGTGCCCATCACCAATTATGGGATTGCCATCGCCCATATGCGGGGCATTTTGAAACGCAGCACCCAGATGCTGCCGCAGGTGCGGAAAATTCTGGAAAAACAGTAAGGAGACAGAGGATGAAAATATCAACAAGAGGCAGATATGCTCTTCGCATGATGCTTGATATGGTCTTGTCGGATTCAGACAAACCGGTGAGAGTCAAAGAGATCGCAGAGCGTCAGGAGATATCTGAGAAATATATGGAACAGATCATGTCCATTCTGAACAAAGCTGGTTTTGTGAGAAGTGTCAGAGGACCTCAGGGAGGCTATTTCCTGACGAAAAAGCCGGAAGAATATACGGTAGGTATGATTCTTCGGTTGACAGAAGGAAGTTTAAGCCCGGTAGACTGTCTGGAGGAAGGCGCACCGGTGTGCAATCGTGTGGACAGCTGTACCACCATCCTGCTCTGGAGAAAGCTTGATGATGCCATCCGTGGGGTGGTGGATCATGTGACTCTGCAGGATCTGGTGGACTGGAGCCAGGAACAGAATCACGATTATATTATATGATGATACCAGAGCCGCAGATCCTTAACCACGCATGCTTGCATGCAAGTGATCATAGGATCTAGCGGATAAATTCTAACAAGAAATTCAAAGTAACTAAGACAAGTAGGTTAGCATAGGCTAACAATAAGATGGGAGAAAGATAGATGACGGTAGAGGTGATCAAAGGTATTCTCATTCCGTTCCTTGGGACGTCGGCAGGAGCGGGATGTGTATTCTTTATGAGAGGGAAGATTCATCCGTTGGTACAACGGGCATTAATTGGATTTGCATCAGGAGTTATGGTGGCGGCATCAATCTGGAGTCTGCTGATACCGGCCATGGAACAGATGACATCAGACAGTATTGCAAAGGTAATTCCTGCAGTAGCGGGATTCTGGTTTGGCATTTTATTTTTGCTGTTGCTCGATCATGCGATCCCGCATCTGCATATGAACAGCGAAGAAGCAGAAGGGCCGGAAAGCGCAAGGACAAAATTACAGCGTACGACCATGCTGGTGCTGGCTGTGACCCTTCACAATATCCCGGAAGGAATGGCAGTGGGCGTGGTCTATGCTGGATGGATGTCCGGGGAGACCAGCATCACAGCTCTTGGAGCTCTGGCACTGTCAGTGGGAATTGCCATTCAGAATTTTCCAGAGGGAGCGATCATTTCCCTTCCATTAAAAGCAGAAGGCATGAAGGAGGGGAAGGCATTTGTCTATGGTGTCCTGTCTGGTGCGGTGGAACCCATCGGGGCATTTCTCACCATACTTGCAGCAGGACTGATCATACCGGCACTTCCTTATCTGTTAAGCTTCGCAGCGGGAGCCATGATGTATGTGGTGGTGGAGGAACTGATCCCGGAAATGTCAGAGGAACCTCATTCGGATATTGGTACTTTGTTGTTCGCATTTGGATTTACTTTAATGCTTGCATTGGATGTAGTTCTTGGATGATGGAAAAAACTGTGCTATACTGACACAAAAGCGTCCGTCAGGAGATGGGCATAAGGAGTGAATGGATGGAAGTACAGATGACAGAGCTTGAGAGTGCGCTTCAGAACCTCTGGGGTGATGGCTTATATAAAATTATTTTAAGTAATGCTATAAAAAAAGAGTCGGAGGGAGCTGCCTACCGGAAAGTTGTGCTGAACCGAAAGACCAATGGCTGGCAGGCGGAGCAATATACGGAGAAGCAGGTATTTCACGAAAATCTGAAAGCCGATCAGGTGAGACCATTTGTGGAACAGGCGCTGGAACAGGCATTTCGTCAGTGCAGTGGTTGGGATGGAGAGTGGGAGCACACGATCCGCATTTCTAAAAAGGGAAAAGTTACCGGCAGTAAAAAGCGGGTGGCAGCCACCCAGGCACCTAAGGCACAGACAGAAAACAACCGGAAGAAACATTATCTGCTGGAGGAAGGAACCATCATTCCGCCGCTGGTGGATATGGGAATCTTTACGGCAGAAGGCAAGATCGTCCGCACCATGTATGACAAATACCGTCAGATCAACCGTTTTGTGGAACTGATCGATGATGAGATCGATGCTCTTCCCACAGATCAGACCATACGGATCGTGGATTTTGGATGCGGAAAATCTTATCTTACCTTCATCCTGTATTATTATCTGGTGGAACTGAAGAAGCGGGATGTGAAGATCACCGGACTGGATCTGAAGGCAGATGTGATCGCCAACTGCAACAAAGCAGCGAAGAAGTATGGATATGACCGGCTGACCTTTGAGGTCGGCGATATTGGTGGTTATGAGAGTGATGAGCCTATTGATATGGTGGTATCTCTTCACGCCTGTGATACGGCTACGGATTATGCCCTGTATCATGCGATCCGCTGGAAAGCAAAGCTGATCTTTTCTGTGCCCTGTTGTCAGCATGAGCTGAATGGGCAGATGAAGAGTGAGAATCTGTCGATCCTGACCAGATACGGAATTGTAAAAGAGCGGACAGCGGCATTGATGACCGATGCGATCCGTGCAAATCTGCTGACAGAGAGCGGCTACCGGACATAGCTGCTGGAGTTTGTGGATCTGTCCCACACACCGAAGAATCTGTTGATCCGTGCGGTGCGTGCGGTGATTCCGGGTTCTGCGAAAAAGCAGGCACGGGCAGAGATCGATGCCATTGAAAAAGAATTCGGACTGGAGCCGACACTGGATCGGCTGTTAAAATAAATACAAGGGAATAGAGAAAAAAGCAGTGACAGGCATTGGTACAGGTAGAGGAGACATATATTATGGAAGAAAAACATCTGGCATCCGGCAGTGATGCCACAGAAAAATTATATTATCACGACAGTCACAGCAGAGAATTTACTGCCACGGTATTGTCCTGTGAGGAGAAGGTTACTGCCAAGGGGAAAAAGGAAGGATACCGGGTAGTTCTGGATCGCACCTTATTTTTCCCGGAAGGAGGCGGACAGTTCGGGGATCAGGGCTGGATCGATGGAATCAAAGTGACAGATACCCATGAGAAAAATGGAGTGATCTATCATGAGACAGAAGCCCCGGTTGCCGTGGGAACAGAAGTAAAAGGGGAACTGGACTATAAGGAACGTTTTTCCAGAATGCAGCAGCACACAGGAGAGCATATGCTGTCAGGCATCATTCATTGTCTGTATGGATATGACAATGTAGGATTTCATCTGGGAGCAGCCGAGACCACCATGGATTTTAACGGAGAACTGACATCGGAGCAGGTGCGGGAAGTGGAGACACTGGCCAATCAGGCAGTCTGGGATAATATTCCGGTGGAGATTCTGTATCCAACTAAGGAAGAACTGGCTTCCATGGATTATCGGAGCAAGATCGAGATCGAAGGACAGGTGCGAATCGTCCGTATCGGGGATGTGGACATGTGTGCCTGCTGTGCACCTCATGTAAGCCGCACCGGTGAAGTGGGTATGATCAAAGTGATCAGCTGTGACCGCCACAGAGGCGGCTGTCGTATGACTATTCAGTGCGGTGACCGGGCACTGGAAGATTACCGGAAGAAGCAGAAGGGTGTGAGCGCAGTGTCTGTAGCTCTGTCAGCACCGCCGGAGAAAATCGGGGATGCGGTTCTTCATATGAAAGAGCAGATGGACCAGATCCGTATGAAGCTTAATCAGATGCAGGCTTCCTACCTGGCAGGCAAGCTGGAAGAGATCAAGGCGGATGATAAATTTGTCTGCCTGTTTGAAGAAGAACTGGACAACATCGCTGTGCGGAATTTTGTAAATGATGCCTGCGAACGCTGCCAGGGAATCTGCGCTGCATTCGTAGGAACAGATGAGACTGGTTACCGCTATATTATCGGAAGCAGTTCCACCGATGTCAGAGAGTTTGCGAAAAAACTTAATGAGGCATTCAGCGGAAAAGGCGGTGGAAAGCCGGAGATGGTACAGGGATCCTTGAAAGGTTCCAGAAGTGAGATTGAGAAACTGTTCGCATAAGTGCATAAGAAAAGCTGCCGTCAGCCGGGAGAACCGGCGGACGGCAGCTTTTTTGTTATGATTTATTTTTTTGCTTTCAAAGCAGCTTCCACAAATCCTTTGAACAGCGGATGTGGGCGGTTCGGTCTGGATTTCAGCTCCGGATGAGCCTGGGTTGCGATGAAGAACGGGTGATCCTTCAGTTCGACCATCTCCACGATACGTCCATCCGGGGACAGACCGGAGAGAACCATGCCATGGCTGGTCAGGACTGTACGGAAATCATTATTGACCTCGTAACGATGGCGGTGACGTTCATGGATCAGTTCCTCGCCATACAGTTCGTAAGCTTTGGAAGTCTTATCCAGCACACATGGGAAGGAGCCAAGACGTAAGGTTCCGCCGATATCCTCCACACCGTTCTGATCCGGCATCAGTGCGATCACCGGGTACTGGGTGTTCGGATCCAGCTCGATGCTGTGGGCACCGTCCAGTCCGGCTACGTTTCTTGCATATTCCACGATGGACAGCTGCATGCCAAGACACAGGCCAAGGAACGGGATTTTATGTTCACGGGCATATTTGATAGCGGTGATCTTGCCGTCGATACCACGGCTTCCGAATCCGCCGGGAACCAGAATACCGGTCACATCACCAAACAGCTCATCTGCATTTTCTTCAGTAACGGTCTCGGAATCGATCCATTTGATATTTACAACAGCACGATTGTCGATACCGCCGTGCTTCAGTGCTTCTACCACGGAGATGTAAGCGTCATGAAGCTGAATATATTTTCCAACCAGTGCAATGTTGACCTCTGTGGTCGGATGACGAAGCTTATCTACCATATTGGTCCAGTCGGACAGATCCGGTTCCGGACACGGCAGGTTCAGACATTCGCAGGCAGCCTGCGCCAGATGCTCCTGTTCCATGGCAAGCGGTGCTTCATACAGATATTCCACATCCAGGTTCTGAAGAACATGCTCTTTCGGAACATTACAGAACAGAGCAATCTTGTCCTTGATGCCTTTTTCCAGCGGAAGCTCGGTACGGCATACAATAATATCCGGCTGGATTCCCATACCCTGCAGCTCTTTGACAGAAGCCTGGGTTGGTTTGGTCTTCATTTCACCGGATGCTTTCAGATAAGGGATCAGTGTGACATGGATCAGGATCGCATTTTCATGACCGACTTCATGCTGGAACTGACGGATCGCTTCCAGGAACGGCTGACCTTCAATATCACCGACTGTACCGCCGGTCTCTATGATGGCGATATGCATATCTTCGGATGTGTAATTCCGATAAAATCGGCTTTTGATTTCGTTGGTAATGTGAGGAATGACCTGAACGGTACCGCCGCCGTAATCGCCGCGACGCTCCTTCTGAAGAACGGACCAGTATACTTTTCCGGTGGTCACATTGGAATTCTTATCAAGATTTTCGTCGATAAAACGCTCGTAATGTCCAAGATCCAGATCGGTTTCGGTGCCGTCATCGGTCACGAATACCTCACCATGCTGTACGGGGTTCATGGTACCTGGGTCAATGTTGATATAAGGGTCAAATTTCTGCATGGTTACTTTGTAACCGCGCGCTTTTAACAGTCGTCCGAGGGAAGCGGCAGTGATGCCTTTTCCAAGACCGGATACAACGCCACCTGTTACAAATACGTATTTTACTGGCATTGGTTAAATCCTCCTGAATGTAATTAAAAAAACATTTTATATTATATCGCTTCTAAAATAAAAATACCACTTAAAAATTTTTGTTTTTTTATACTTATTTTATAAAAAGTACGGATTTTTTGCGAACAGGTGTATTGATTTATAAAAGAAGGTTCACTATAATAAGAAGTGTTACGCACAAGGAGGAGAAAGATGAATAACAATACACCCCCAAACAATAAAGGGAATGGAAATAACAATGGCGGCAAAGCACCGAAAAACACACAGAATATGTTGATGTTTGCTGTCTTTGTAATAGCTGCGATCCTGGTGTGGGCACTGTTTAACAATCAGTACACACAGGCAACATCCCAGGAGATTACATATGATAAATTCCTGGATATGCTGGAGGCAGATGAGGTAGCTTCTGTGGAGGATACGGGTTCTACATGGAAGATCACACCGAAGGAAAAAGATAAAGGTGGAGTAACGCTTACTTATTATACAGGTAAGATGGCGAATGATACAGAGCTTCTGCCTTTGATGAGGGAGAAGAATGTGGAGATCCAGCCATATATCCAGAATGATGCTATGATCAGCATTGCGCTGAATATTCTGTCCATTGTGGTACCGATGATTCTTCTGTGGGTTCTGTTCAGCGGATTTATGCGCCGTATGGGCGGAGGCGGAGGCGTCATGGGCGTCGGTAAGAGCAAAGCCAAGGTTTATATTGAGAAAGAGACAGGTGTCACATTTAAGGATGTGGCTGGTGAGGAAGAGGCAAAGGAATCTCTTGTGGAAGTGGTTGACTTCCTTCATAATCCGGAAAAATATACCGAGATCGGTGCAAAGCTTCCGAAAGGTGCACTGCTTGTAGGCCCTCCCGGAACTGGTAAGACATTGCTGGCAAAGGCTGTGGCAGGAGAAGCACATGTGCCGTTCTTCTCTCTGGCAGGGTCTGATTTTGTGGAAATGTTCGTAGGTGTGGGCGCATCCCGTGTCCGTGACCTGTTTGAAGAAGCTAAGAAAAATGCACCTTGTATTGTATTTATTGATGAGATCGATGCCATCGGCAAGAGCCGTGATTCCCGTATGGGAGGCAACGATGAGCGGGAACAGACCCTGAACCAGCTGCTGGCTGAGATGGATGGATTTGAGAGTAATCAGGCCTGCATCATTCTGGCGGCAACCAACCGTCCGGAGGTGCTGGATCAGGCCCTTCTGCGTCCGGGCCGTTTTGACCGCCGGATCATTGTGGAGCGCCCGGATCTCAAAGGTCGTGAGGATATTCTGAAGGTTCATGTGAAAAATGTGAAGCTGGATGAGACGGTGGATCTGGCAGCTGTTGCACTGGCGACCAGTGGGGCAGTAGGTGCAGATCTTGCAAATATGATCAACGAGGCAGCTATCATGGCTGTCAAGAATGGCAGAAAAGCCATCTGCCAGAAAGACCTGTTTGACGCCATGGAAGTGGTCATGATGGGTAAAGAGAAGAAGAATAAGATCTTAAGTGAAGAAGAACGGAAAGTGGTATCCTATCATGAGGTTGGTCATGCATTGACCAGTGCACTTCAGAAGGATGCTGAGCCGGTACAGAAGATCACGATCATTCCGCGTACCAGCGGAGCTCTTGGCTATGTACTGCAGACACCGGAGGAAGAGAAGTTCCTTCTGTCCAAGAAAGAGATTCTTGCCCGTCTGGTCGTATGCATGGGAGGCCGTGCAGCAGAGGAAGTAGTATTTGATTCTGTTACCACCGGAGCATCCAATGATATCCAGCAGGCGACTAATCTGGCGAGAGCCATGGTGACCCAGTATGGTATGTCCGAGAAGTTCGGTCTTATGGGACTGGAATCCAGAGAGAGCATGTATCTGGACAATGGAAGTGTCCTGAATTGCAGTGATGAGACGGCATCCCATGTGGATGAAGAAGTTATGCGGATTCTGAAGGAAGCTTATGAGGAAGCAAAACGTCTGCTCACAGAGAACCGTGAGTGTCTGGATCAGATCTCTGTATTTCTGATCGAAAAGGAGACCATTACCGGTAAAGAATTTATGGAGATCTTCCATAAGGTGAGAGATGAAGCAAATGAATATCACCAGGAAGAATTGATTTTTGCAGAGTAAATAATTATGGCATTTAATATTGAGGAAGAACTGAAAAAACTGCCGTCCAAGCCGGGCGTATATCTGATGCATGATGAGCGGGATGCGATCATCTATGTGGGCAAGGCCATTTCGCTTAAGAACCGTGTACGGCAGTATTTTCAGTCCAGCCGCAATAAAGGGGTGAAGATCGAGCAGATGGTCACCCATATTGCGCGCTTTGAGTATATTATCACGGATTCAGAGCTTGAGGCTCTGGTTCTGGAGTGCAATCTGATCAAGGAGCATCGGCCTAAATACAATACCATGCTCATGGATGATAAGGCATATCCGTTCATCAAGGTAACGGTTCAGGAGGATTTCCCAAGAGTGCTGTTTGCCAGACAGATGTACAAAGACAAAGCAAAATACTATGGACCGTATACCAGCGCAGCTGCGGTAAAGGATACCATTGATCTGATCCACAAGCTGTATGGAATCCGCACCTGTAACCGGCAGCTTCCGAAGATGCAGGGAAAGGAACGGCCCTGTCTGAACTATCACATTCATCAGTGTCCAGCCCCCTGTCAGGGCTACATTTCCAAAGAAGAATACGGAGAATCCGTGAAAAAAGCATTACATTTTCTCAATGGAAATTATGCTCCCATTTTGAAAGAACTGGAAGAGAAGATGCAGCAGGCGGCAGAAGAGATGGAGTTTGAGAAAGCCATCGAATATCGGGAACTGCTGGGAAGTGTGAAGAAGATCGCGCAGAAGCAGAAGATCACGAACAGCGATATGGAAGATAAAGATGTGATCGCCATGGCGAAAGACCGGGAAGATGCGGTAGTGCAGGTGTTCTTTATCCGGGATGGACGTCTCATCGGACGAGATCATTTTTGTCTGCACATTGCGGCAGATGATAAGAAAGAAGAGATCCTGGTAGCATTTGTGAAGCAGTTTTATGCAGGAACTCCGTATATTCCCAGAGAGATCATGATGCAGTATGAGATCGGGGAAGCAGAAGTTATCGAGAGCTGGCTGAGCGAGCGGAAAGGTCAGAAGGTGCATATTTGTGTGCCTAAGAAGGGTGAGAAGGAGAAGTTGGTGGAACTTGCCCAGAAAAATGCGAAGATGGTGCTGGATCAGGATAAAGAGCGGATCCGCCGCGAAGAAGGGAGAACCATCGGTGCCATGAAGGAGATCGCAGGACTTTTGAATCTGCCGGAGATATCCAGAGTGGAAGCATACGACATATCCAATATCAGCGGTTTCCAGACAGTCGGCTCTATGGTCGTATTTGAAAAAGGAAAACCGAAGCGGTCTGATTACAGAAAGTTTCGGATCCGTGGGGTACAGGGGGCTGATGATTATGCCAGTATGGAAGAGATGCTGACCAGAAGACTCTCTCATTATGAGACTTATCCGGATCTGATCATGATGGATGGAGGCCGCGGGCAGGTGAACATCGCGCTGAAGGTTATGGATGCGGTTGGCGTGCATGTTCCTGTATGTGGGATGGTAAAGGATGACCACCACAGGACCAGAGGTATCTATTTTAACAATGTGGAGATCCCTATTGACCGGGACAGTGAGGGCTTCCGTCTGGTGACACGTATTCAGGATGAGGCCCACCGGTTTGCCATTGAATATCACCGTTCTCTTAGAAGCAAGGAGCAGGTGCATTCGGTGCTTGACGATATCAAAGGTATTGGTCCGGCAAGAAGGAGGGCATTGATGAAGGCATTCCAGACTCTGGATGATCTGAAGGCAGCCAGCGAGGAAGAACTGGCGCAGGTGGAGGGGATGAACAGTCTGTCAGCCCGTCAGGTCTACGAGTTTTTCCATGTTGCGAAGCAGAATTAAACGTGTTAAACTTTTACTATATGAAGGCTGGAAACGGTTCAGCCGTGTGAAGAAAAGGAGTACAGAATATGTCATCCGTAAAGTTAAATAAGATGATCGAGAAGTTGCAGCTTGTAAATCTGGTGCCGGAAGTATCCACCGATGAGATCGAGATCAGCAGCCCGGAGATCAACCGTCCGGCTCTGCAGCTTGCCGGATATTTTGAGCATTTTGCAAGTGAGCGTGTACAGATTATTGGATATGTAGAGTATACCTATCTGAAGAGTCTGGACAGAGATGTAAAGCTGGCCAATTATGAGCAGTTTTTATCCAGCGATATTCCGTGTGTGATCTATTCCACCCGGACAGAACCGGATGAGGATATGATCGAACTGGCAAAGAAATATCACAAGCCGCTGCTTTCCAGCCATCGCATCACATCTGACCTGATGGCAGAAGTTATCCGCTGGCTTGGCGTGGAACTGGCACCATGTATTTCTATCCATGGTGTTCTGATGGATGTTTATGGTGAAGGTATCCTGATCATGGGCGAGAGTGGTATTGGTAAGAGTGAGGCGGCTCTGGAGCTGATTAAGCGTGGTCACCGTCTGATTACCGATGACGTGGTTGAGATCCACAAAGTCAGCGATGATACGCTGGTAGGAACCTCACCGGAGATCACCAGACATTTCATCGAGCTTCGCGGTATCGGTATTATTGATGTGAAGACTCTGTATGGTGTTGAAAGCGTCCGTGAGACCCAGAGCATTGATCTGGTCATCAAACTGGAAGAGTGGGACAAGGACAAAGAGTACGACCGTCTGGGACTCAATGAGGAATACACCGAGTTCCTTGGTAATAAAGTGACTTGTCATTCGATTCCGATCCGTCCGGGCCGGAACCTGGCGATCATCGTAGAGTCTGCGGCTGTTAATCACAGACAGAAGAAGATGGGCTATAATGCAGCTCAGGAGCTGTATCGCAGAGTGCAGGAAAGTATTAACCGCAATAAAAAATAAGACCATGGGGGATAAAGGGATGAAAGAATACTGTTTTGGAATTGATGTGGGCGGAACCACTGTGAAGATGGGACTGTTCCGTGTGGATGGTGAGCTGTTGGAAAAATGGGAGATTCCCAGCAGAACCGAGAATGAGGGAAAAGCCATTCTGCCGGATATTGCAGAAGCAGTACAGAAGAAGCTGGAAGAGCGTGGAATTGAGAAGGATTCAGTGACTGGTATCGGTATCGGAGTTCCGGGACCGATCAATGCAGAGGGCATTGTGCCGCATACCGCAAACCTTGGCTGGGGCTATAAAGAGGTCACCAGAGAACTGACCGAACTGACCGGACTTGTGAGCAAGGGCGGCAATGATGCCAATGTGGCAGCTCTGGGAGAGATGTGGAAAGGTGCCGCAGCCGGACATAAGAGCGGTGTCATGGTAACATTGGGAACCGGTGTTGGCGGTGGAATCATCATTGATGGAAAGATCATTACCGGAGCCAACGGCGCAGGCGGCGAGATCGGACACATTCATGTGGAAGATGCTGTGGACTGGAATTGCGGCTGTGGCAACCAGGGATGCCTGGAGCAGCTGGCATCTGCCAACGGAATGGTGACTCTTGCAAAATGGATGATTCGTCAGGGCGCTGATACTAAGGGAACAACTCTTCAGCCAGAGACCATGACTGCCAAAGATATCTGGGATGCAGTAAAAGCAGACGATGCATTTGCCAAAGATGTGGCAGAACGTTTCGGAAAATATCTGGGGCTGGCACTTGCCAATGTGGCATCTACCGTTGATCCGGAAGTATTTGTCATCGGTGGCGGCGTGTCCAAAGCAGGCCCGGTCATCCTGGACTACATAAAGAAATACTATCTTAAATATACCTTCCGCGGCTGCCGCGGCGCAAAGTTTGTGCTGGCAACACTTGGTAATGATGCCGGTATGTATGGCTCGGCAAAACTGGTGCTGGAGCAGTAAGGCAGGCAGCCACGTAGCAGGGAAAAGCGCTGTAAGCGCGATTCTGCGAATGGTGCAGATGAACTGTAATTATGTGAAAAAGGCATTGCGGTGAGCAATGCCTTTTGAATTGACTTTTTCAGTCACAGATGATAAGATAAATTCATTGAGCGGAACTGATGAAATTGGCAGACATGCAAGATTTAGGTTCTTGTGCCGCAAGGCGTGTGGGTTCAAGTCCCACGTTCCGCATGAAAAATTACTTAAAGAATTATTGAAGTAGAGATTGTGCTGCTACACGCCTATCAGGCCAAAAGAAATGTGGGAAGGGGCACATCCACCAATAATTCTTTGGTAAAACAATAAAGATGATTGATGCCACTGGTTGAGTGACCGGTGGTATTTTTATGCAAAAAATAAAATTTTTTCCCAAACCTGGCAACTTTCTGCAGATCGTCGTCCTCAGTTGCCAGAATCAATGGATGGCTGGTGAAATATGAGGAAAAGGAAGTGGAGGAACTGCTTTTAGAGAACTTTGCCGAGCACTTTCAGAAGATTAGTGAAGATGATTTAAGTATAGGATTTTTATATATGAAAGTCTGATTTACATTGTCTAAAAGTCTTATAAGTGATATAATCAATAAAAATAAACACAAAGGAGAAGTGTGTTATGAAGAAAAGAAATATTGCACTGAGTATTATTTTTACGCTGATTACTTGTGGAATCTATGGCTTATACTGGTTTGTATGCCTGACAGATGAAACGAATCAGGCGGCTGGTGAACAGAAAACCACAGGAGTCATGGCATTGATCTTCACATTGATCACCTGTGGCATTTATGGTCTCTACTGGGCATATTGCTGTGGAGAGAAGATTGATAAGGCAAAGGCTAACAGAGGAACGCCGGCTTCTAACGGGGGAGTGCTCTATTTGATTTTATATATCTTTGGAGGCGTGATTGCATATGCATTGATTCAGCATGAGCTTAACAAACTGATTGAACAGGATGAGGCATGAATCATAAGCGTATAGAAAATGTTTTTCTGATATGCCTGATGTTGGGCATTTATACAGTGTTTGTAAGCAATACCGGAACAGGATTTCCTTGCCTGTTCCGGTATTTTACACATTTGCAATGCCCTGGTTGTGGAGTCACACATATGCTTTTAGAATTGCTGCACGGAAATTTTCGCGAGGCATATAATGCTCATCCTGTTCTGCTTTTGTGGGGACCATTTTTACTATGGCTTGTGTTAAAATCTTTATATGCATATATAACGGATAAAGATCTGCGGCTTAGGACATGGGAAAAAGCAGGAATGTATATTTTTTTAGTAGTTCTGTTTGTATTTTTTGTGTATAGGAATCTACCGTAAAAGGCTCTCCACATCCCATATAACGTACATAACTCCTATAATGAAAACCGCTGCATGTGTGGGCAGCGGTTTTTGTGTGCGCCTTGCGGCGCACGTTTCTAATGGGTGAAAGTCCCTAATCCACCCT
>QUJQ01000003.1:121081-499514 GCA_003480725.1 Clostridiaceae bacterium AM27-36LB | reverse complement strand
CGCACGGTGGTGTGAGAGGTCGGCTAATCAACTAATGGTTAGCCTCCTACTCGATTATGCGTGCGCCCGGCGGCGTACCGCTTAGGATTATTCTCCAGCGATCACTTTTGGAATCTTATGCATATCTGCAGCAATATCCGTGAATGAACTGAAATAACTTCCGATGATCTTTCTGGTGGAAGCCAGACAGTAAAGATCCAGTAAAGCATCATGCATGCCATCTACACTGTCTCGACGCAGACATCGGTCTTCGTTAGAGAGGATACGATCCGGAAATACCTCTCGCAGAGCAGATTCTTCCTGTTTGTCATCAGTGGCAAGATAGAACATGGTGTCAGGGTCCGCTTCCAATTCTTTCTTCATAGAAGTGATAAAGGCATCCGTAGAGCTTTTTCCAATAGCTGGCTGATTGTCCGTCCGGCGGATGTGGACACCCACACAGGAAGATCCAAACTTTGCAGTCATGGCATCGATCCGCGCCTGCAGCCGGTCTGTTGGGACAAACAGATGATAGTCTTCGGATGGATAGAACCACTCCCAGGTGAAGATATAGGTCTTGCCTGTGAGTGTAGCCACATAGGCTGGATCCAGGATACCATCTGCATTGCGGTGTGCTAGGATCTCATCGTTGGTCAGATAGTGACGGGCCGTCTTCTGGTGAAACAGTTTCCGCGGATCTGCCACGGAGTGGATGCTGGTGATCTTAAACTCTTTCACAGGCTGAAACAGAGATTCAAACGGACAGTTAAGCTCTGCGTTACAATTCCAGAGGACTTTGAACTGGTCATGGCGTTCACGTGCCAGTTTCCAGCCGGAATTAATCACCCGCATTCTATTGCATAAACCGCCGGAAGGTTGTATGATTATCATTGAATTACCTCGCTTATACTATACTTGTGAAAAAGTATAGCATAGATTTGAAAAGCGGGCAATGCGGCAAAGGAGAGAACATGAAGGTATTGCAGATCAGTACAGTGTGCGGAAGCGGAAGCGTGGGACGTATCACGGTGGATATTTACCATACACTGAAAAGCTGCGGTGATGAAGGGCTGATCGCCTATGGAAGACGACAGGCACCAGAAGGCGTGGAGGCATTCCGGTTTGGATCGGATCTTGATATGGGATTTCATGTATTGTCTACCTTTTTCCGCGGAGAGCATGGCTTTGCATCCACAGGGCAGACCAGAAAGCTCATTGAGAAGATCAGAGAATGGGATCCAGATGTGATCCATCTTCACAATATACATGGATTTATCCTGCAGGTGGAAGAATTGTTTTCTTATCTGAAGCAGGCAGGTAAGCCAGTGGTGTGGACCTTGCACGATTGCTGGCCCTATACGGGACACTGTGCATTTTATGATTATACAGGCTGCGACCAGTGGAAGACAGGCTGTAAACATTGTCGGGAATATCGGAAGACCTACCCATATGCGCTGTTCTGCAATCATACGGAGCAGAATTATGTGCGAAAGAAGGCTGCATTTACCGGCGTGAAGAATCTGACTATTGTAACACCTTCCCAGTGGCTGAAAGGTCAGGTGGAGCAGTCGTTCCTCAAGGACTATCCGGTGGTAGTGATTCCGAACGGTATTGATCAGAGTGTATTTCATCCGACGGACGGAACTGCCCTGAGGCAGAAGCTTGGACTGGAAGGAAAGTATGTGATTCTGGGTGTTGCCAATGTGTGGGAGCGCAGAAAAGGACTGCCTGCATTTTTAAAACTGGCAGAAAAGCTGCCGGCATCCATGCAGATCATCCTGATTGGACTCAGTAAAAAGCAATTGAAGAATCTGCCATCCAATGTGATGGGGCTGGAGCGTACGGAGAGTGCACAGGATCTTGCAGACTATTATTCCATGGCGGATGTATTTGTGAATGCTACTCTGGAGGATAATTTTCCGACCACCAATCTGGAGGCATTGTCCTGCGGAACACCGGTGATCACCTATGAGACTGGCGGAAGTCCGGAGAGTCTCGATGAGAAGTGCGGTCGGATTGTGCCAAAGGGCGATGAAGCGGCACTGGAGCAGGCAATCAGAGAAGAGGCAGCCTGTCCAAGGACTACAGAAGACTGCTTACAAAGAGCAGCATATTATAAGAAACAGGATCGGTTTATGGACTATGTGAAACTGTATCACAGACTGACCGGTCAGGGGGAATAGATGAGTACAATGCCAAAAGTGTCGGTGGTGACGACCACATACAACGACATGGACAATCTTTGCCACATTATGGAAGAAGTGCGGAAACAGACGTATAAAAATATTGAGCATATTATCGTGGACGGCGGTTCCACGGACGGAACCGTGGAGATGCTGACCCGATTATCAGAGGAACAGCCGGGAGCTTTCCGCTGGATTTCGGAGCCGGACGATGGGATCTATGATGCAATCAACAAGGGGTTGAAGCTGTGTACCGGTGATATTATCGGCACCTGCTTTGATCATTTTGCAGATGAGACTGTGCTGGCGCGCATGGTGGAGATCATGGAGCGGGAAGGAACAGACGGTGTGCACGGTGATCTGTGCTATATGGACGGTGACCGGGTGGTGCGGAAGTGGCACCAGGGTCAGGGACATATCAGGAGTGGCTGGATGCCGGGACACCCGACTCTGTATCTTAGAAAAGAAGTCTATGATTCGTACGGATATTACCGGACTGATTATCGGATTTCCGGGGATTATGAATTTATGGTACGAATTTTATACAAAGATAAAGTAAAATTATCTTACATTCCGGAAGTGCTGGTGTACATGTCTCATGGCGGAACCAGCACCAACAGTCTGGGAGCCTATGTGGAATCCATGTTGGAAGGACACCGGGCATTGAAGGAAAATGGTGTGCATTTTGCATGGTTTACGGATCTTTGCAGAGTATTCCGGGTGCTGTCTCAGTTTGTGACCGCCCGCGGAGAGTGACAAACAAGTCAAAATGTGGTATGCTTAAAAGAAGCATGATATCAGGAGAACTGTTTTTATGAAAAAACTGGTCATTATTCCCGCTTTTAATGAAAGTGCAAGTATTGAGCGGGCAGTTGACGATATCCGGCAGAATGCGCCGGGATTTGATTATATAGTAATCAACGATTGTTCCACCGATGATACATTGGAAGTATGTCGGAAAAATGGAATCAAACATGTAAATCTGTCTGTTAACCTGGGAATCGGTGGTGCTGTGCAGACAGGCTATCTGTATGGATGCCAGAACGGCTATGATCTGGCGGTTCAGTTTGATGGAGACGGACAGCACGATGCGTCTTATCTGGAACAGATGGCAGAGGAACTGGAACGGACAGGCAGTGATATGGTCATTGGTTCCCGTTTTATTGAAAAGGAAGGATTTCAGTCATCGGGACTGCGCCGTGTGGGAATCCGCTATTTCTCAGTTCTGATCAAACTGATGACAGGAAAGCTGGTGACAGATCCCACTTCCGGTATGCGTATGGTGAACCGTCAGGTTATGGAAATCTACGCACAGAATTATCCGAAGGATTATCCGGAGCCGGAGAGTGTGATGGCGATCCTCAGAATGGGCAAGAAAGTCACGGAGCTTCCGGTAGTTATGAGAGAAAGGGAAGAGGGCAGCTCTTCTATCGCAGGATTTAAGTCAGCTTATTATATGATCAAGGTGACGCTGGCAATTCTGATGGAAGGACTTAGGAGGTAATTGCCATGATGACAGTAAAACTGCAGATCGTGGTCGGTCTGGCTATTTTATTTATATTGGCGATCCTGATCAATATGATCCGCCGCAGAAGTCTGGAACTGAAATATGCGTTGGTCTGGATGCTGGTTCTGACAGCATTGTTTGTATTTGACTGCGCCCCGGCTTTGTTAAATGTGGTGTCTGGATTCCTTGGAATCTACGCACCGGTAAATATGATATTTTTCCTGGGATTCTGTTTTTCTCTGCTCATTATCTTTTCACTGACGGTGGCATTGTCCCGCCTGTCCAACAGTGTGCGTACCCTGGATCAGATGGTGGCACTCAATGAGAAGAGATTACAGGACCTGGAACAAGAGTTGAAAAAGGAGAAAGCAAAACATGAAGAAGAAACTGATCATCACAGGATGTAACGGACAGCTGGGAAGAGCAATCAACAAGCAGCTGGCAGGTAATGAAGATTATGAGCTGGTAAATACCGATGTGGCTGAACTGGATATTACCGATATTGATAAAGTAATGGAGATGGCGCGGGAGGTAAAACCGTATGCGATCCTGAACTGTGCCGCATTTACCAATGTAAATGGCTGTGAGACCGCAGGAGATATCGTATGGAAGATCAATGCACTGGGACCGCGCAACTTAAGTATTGCGGCAACTGAGACCGGTGCCAAGATGATGCACATTTCCACAGATTATGTATTTAATGGAAATGGAACCAGACCGTACACCGAGTTCGATACTCCGGATCCGAAGAGTGCTTATGGTGTGACCAAGCTTGCCGGTGAGAAATTTGTTCAGCAGTTTGCAAAAGAGTTCTTCATCATCCGTACTGCATGGCTCTACGGCGATGGCAACAATTTTGTAAAGACAATGCTGAAGCTGTCTGAGACACATGACGAGGTAAGCGTTGTAAAGGATCAGCTGGGAACTCCGACCAGTGCTGCAGAACTGGCAAGAGCTATGGCATGGCTGCTTCCAACCGCGAACTATGGTATCTTCCATGGTACCTGCGAGGGTGATACCAACTGGGCAGATTTTACTGATGAGATCTTCCGTCTGGCCGGAAAGAAAACCAAAGTAAATCATATTACGACGGAAGAGTATGTAAAAAATAATCCGGCATCTGCGAACCGTCCGGCATATTCCATTCTGGATAACATGATGTTCCGCCTGACCGGTGAACACAGATTTGCTGACTGGCATGATGCAATTGAAGAGTACATCAAAGGAATGTAAGGAAGAGGATTATGGAGAGAGAAAAGAATCAGATCTTGTATCTTGTCATTCCCTGCTACAACGAGCAGGAGGTACTTCCAGAGACATCAAGACGTCTCAAGGAAAAAATGGAAAGTCTGATGGATCGGAATATGATCTCCCGTGACAGCAAGATCATGTTTGTCAATGATGGTTCCAAAGACCGTACCTGGGAGATGATCGAGGAGCTGCATGATCAGGATCCGCTCTATCAGGGTGTGAAGCTGTCCCGTAACAGAGGACATCAGAATGCATTGCTGGGTGGACTTATGACTGCAAAGGAATACGCAGACATGGTGATATCACTGGATGCGGACCTGCAGGATGATATTGATGTGATCGATCAGTTCGTAGAGAAATACTATGAGGGCTGTGACATTGTCTATGGTGTCCGCAGTGCCAGAACTACCGATACTTTCTTCAAACGGTTTACTGCAGAAGGATTTTATAAGATCATCAATCTGATGGGCGGCGAAGTGGTATTCAATCATGCAGATTATCGTCTCATGAGCAAGCGTGCCCTGAATGAACTGGCAAACTACAAGGAAGTCAACCTGTTCCTGCGTGGTATCGTGCCAATGATCGGCTTCAAGACCGATGTGGTTACTTATGAGAGACATGAGCGTCTGGCAGGAGAGTCTAAATATCCGCTGAAGAAGATGCTGGCACTGGCAGTGGATGGTATTACGTCTCTGTCCATCAAACCGATTCGTTTCATCGTGTTCCTGGGCTTTATGATCTTCATGTGCAGTATTCTGATGCTGATCTATTCCCTGGTACAGCATTTCCTTGGAAATACAAGCATTGGCTGGACATCCCTGATCGTATCCATCTGGGCTATTGGAGGGTTGCAGCTTCTGGCCATCGGTGTGATCGGAGAGTATATTGGCAAGATTTATCTGGAGACCAAAGAGCGTCCGAGATATATCATTGAAAAAGTTTTGAGATAAGGGAGATTTTACATGGATCAGTCTGTGAGAAACCTTCTAAATAAAAAAATGAAATTAGGCGGCCAGGAGCTGAACGTGTCAGACGTATTGCTTCTGGCGGCGATTACGGTACTGGCTGTGTGGGTGCGCACAGCCGTCCGTTCTTTTGTGGCCCAGGACTGGACCGACTATTGGAGCCTGTGGCTTGAGGAGTTAAGAGCTGGCGGCTTCAAAGCCCTGGCAGGGAACTTCTATGATTATGCACCTCCAGTCATGTATCTTCTGTATCTGATCACACTTCTCCCCATCAATTCTATGACAGCATTTAAAGCTTTTTGCTGTATGCTTGATTTTGTGGGAGCAGGTCTGATAGGAAATATGGTGACAGACTGTACCGGAAGCAAGAAGCGGGGGATGCTGGCATATGGTGTATTCTTGTTTCTTCCGACGGTGATCCTCAATGCGGCAGTCTGGTCTCAGTGTGATATTATCTATACATTGTTGATCCTGGAATGTGTAAACTGTCTGATGAAAAATAAGAAATGGGCAGGTATGTGGTTCTATGGAGCTGCTTTTGCGGTGAAACTTCAGACCCTGTTTATCTTCCCGTTCCTGGTGATCCTCTGGGTACGGCGGAAAGTGGATCTGAAGCATTTTGTGACGATCCCGATCATGTATCTGGTTGGAATCTTTCCGGCATGGCTGGCAGGAAGACCCTTTATGGAACTGTTGGGAATCTATGCGTTCCAGGGAGGCAAAGACCGTTGGTCTTTATCCATCAAATTCCCGAATATTTACCAGATCATTGGAAATAATTTCTTCCTGGATGAGTATGTGAAGGCAGGCATGCTTCTGATCCTGGGAATACTTATGCTTGTCATGTGCTATATGGCCTATCAAAAGGTTCGGATAACGAAGGAGTTTGTGATCCTGCTGGTAGTGTTCTTCGGAATGCTGACCACCTATTTTATCCCGCATATGCATGAGCGGTATCTGTATCTGACCGATGCATTTCTGCTGATCTATACCTTGATCCATGTCAGAAGATTCCCACTGTTTGTGACAGCCTCCTTCCTGACTGTGGTGGGATATGGGCAGTATCTGACCAAGCAGGCACCGCTGGTGTCTTATGGGGCACTTGCATTTATCCAGCTGGCACTGCTGGTGCTGATCAGTCTTGATATTTACTGGTATCTGCATGATCCGGCAAATGTGCTGGAGGGTGGAACTTTGGAATCTGACAGAATTGAGAGTGAACGGACAGAAGGGAGGGCAGGATTATGACAGGTTTTGATGATTTCCTGCGAACACTTCTCTTTCGGAAGTTCTGTGTTGGGAAAGTAAAATTTGATTTTATGGAAGCGCTTCTTGCTGTGTGTATCACAGGTGTGGGATTCGCTCTTCGAACCGCATTCCCGGACAGTGGGATGCCTGATATGCGGATGCTCATGGCAGAATGGTATCTGGCAGTCTGCGCAGGCGTGCTGGTGAAGCGTATGACCGGACGTGTCAGAAGAGGACTCTATGCCTATGGAATCCTGATGATCCTTCCGACCATCGTTATGGATGGGACGATCATGGGAAGCAATGCCAGTATCGGCGCACTTATATGTATCTGTGCATTGTTTTATCTGGAAAGTGGAACTACGTGGATGTTCACGATCCTGGCAGGTGCACTGTTGCTGTGGAATGTCAAATATATAGGCCTTGCTCTTGTGGCAATGGTTTTGTGGAAAAACAAAGGACTTCGTTTTGAACAGCTGGCAGTACTGCTTGTGACCGGAACAGCCAGATTTGTCTATAGCTTTCATGCCTGGTTCGGAGCCGGTTATACATTGACGACCTTTCACTGGCCTAACATCTATGAAATCGTCGGCCGGGAAGCCATGCAGGGACAGCTCTTTGATCCGGTGGCAACGGTTGGTTGCTTCGTGGCAGTGGGAATTCTGCTGCTTGGCGTGTGGGTGTTCTGCCAAGGCGAGTGGAAACTGACCCAGACAGTGGATGAGACTTCAGGAGATGTATCTGCCAGAAGAAATGGGGCAGAGATCCAGATGTTGTCGGTGCTTCGTCTGCTTCTGTTCTTTGGACTGGCGGCCGGGTATTTTTTGCCTTATATGGATCAGGCTTACGGTTATCTGTTCTGTGTGCTGGCAGTGCTTCTGGTGTTGGTGGAGCCGAAGGAATTTCTTCTTGCGGCTGCACTGCAGATCGTAACGTTTGCCGGTTATCAGGAGTGCGTGAATGGCGAGTCTATGATGCCTATGTGGGTATTTGCAGTATTGCAGCTTCTGGTACTTATGTATCTGGGTGTGAAGCTTCTGAAGGAAGCGAAGGTGGTGGATCTGTGCGTACGGAAAAACTGGAATATTTAGACGGGCTCAAAGGAATCGGCTGTGTGGCCGTATTCCTGACCCATTTCGTCTATGCGTTTTATTATGGAATGTATCATTATGACCCGGCGAGCTGTCATCTGCCGGGAAAGATAGATATTGTCATCGGAAAATCCCCTCTGAATGTATTTTTTAATGGAAATACAGCGGTTCGGCTGTTCCTGATCCTGAGTGGCTTTCTGCTGTGCAGAAGTTTCATGATAACCGGAGATAAAAAGAGACTGGCTGCAAGTGCGAAAAAGAGATATCTTCGTCTGATGCCGACGGTTCTGGTGATCAATATCCTGATCTATCTGGCAATGAAGCTTGGACTCTATCAGAATACGGCTGCAGCGGTACTGGCAGGTTCAGAAGAATGGTTTGCCGGATTTAACAGTTTTTCACCATCATTTTTGAGCATGCTCAAAGAATCCTTGTACGGATGTTTCCTGTTTGGAACGAATGATTATAATGGCGTGCTGTGGACTCTGCAGATTCTGTTTTTAGGAGCGTACATTGACTATGCGCTGGCGGCGCTGACCGGTGGCAGACGTTTCCGTTGGATCGTGTATGCGATTGTTGCGGTTGTATTGTTGCGGACAGATTTTCTTGGTATTTTTCTTGGTTACGTGCTGTGTGACTTTATGTGCACGGACTGGAATTGGAAGCAGTGGTTGTGTGGTAACCGGATCTTAAACTGGCTCATGTTTGCAGTGGGACTTTATTTTATGTGCTATCCGTCTGCAGGTTTTGGCTACGAAGGAACTCTGTGGGGAATCCTTCCTTTCGTATTCGTGAATTATTATCATATCTTTGGCGTGCTTTGCTTCGTATTTGCAGTGTTAAACCTGAAGTCGGTGCAGGGGTTCTTATCAAAGAAGATTTTTTTGTATATGGGACGGATTTCCTATTCCCTGTACTTGATTCATTTTCTGGTGATTGCCACATTTGGATCCTGGTTTTTGCTGACTGTGGAGCCTTTGCTTGGATATAATCTGACTTGTCTGATCGATCTGGTACTGATCAGTGTCATTACCGTGGGATTGTCAGAACTGTCTGTTCGGTATGTGGAGCCCTTGAGTGGGAAGCTGACAGCATTATTAGATAAGCAGTAAGTTCTGTTGCAGATCCTGCTGCGTAAGATGGGTGAAAAAGAAAGAGGAGTTGCTTTCAGTGATGAGTAGAAATGCAGAACAAAAGAAACGATTGGAATGGCTGGATTTTGGAAAAGCCATGGGAATTCTGGTGGTGCTGGCTGTCCATGCAGGCTGCTCGCTGGGAGCCCTCACCTATTATGGCGGTATGTTCTATATGCCCATCTTTTTCTTCGCGGCGGGCTACACTTTTCGTAGAAAAGAAGGGGAGAGTTATGGCGCTTTTCTCTGGAAAAAAGCAAAGCGTCTTCTGATCCCATACTTTGGAACCAGTGCTTTTCTATGGCTGTTTTTTTATCTGAAGGATTCCGTGCTGAGCGGCAATCCAGGAGATCTGAAGATACAGTCTCTCCTAGGAATCCTCTATTCACGGAATCAGATGTGGCAGAGCAGCTATACAGGAGAGAATCCAGTGCTCTTGAATCTTCTGAATTCTCCATTGTGGTTTCTGACAGCTCTTTTTCTAGTCTATGCCTGGTATGGACTGATCAGTAAGAGCAGACGAAAGTATCAGTTGCTGATGGCAGGACTCATGGCATCAGTGATCTGGCATTATGTCACACCTCTCTTATTGCCCTGGAGTCTGGAAGCAGTTCCTTATTTTTCCTGCTTCTTTGCAGCAGGCGAAGCATTCCGACAGAGAGACGGAGCACAGAAGCTGGATCAGGATAAGCGGTTGTGGATCGGTTCTTTTAATGTATTTCTGCTGCTGGGCTTTGTATGCGGCAGTGTGAACTTATCCTGCGGTAACTATGGTGTCAGCATGCTGGCATATCTGTTGGTTGGAATCTCAGGATCCATCGTGATCCTCATGCTGGGTGCACTGGTGGAAGTGAAGCTTCCAAAGGTATCCCATCTGATCAGCCTGGTTGGACAGCAGACGCTTCCGATTCTGTGCCTTCATATGTTTGTCTACATGTTTATCCAGGCAGGAGCGATGGTGCTGGGACTGCCTGAAGTGCTGCAAAAAGCGCTGATGGTGTTTGGAAGCATGGGAGTGCTGACGATTGTTGGAAAAATATGCCATAGAAAGAGAATGGATGGAAGAACAATAACGCATGTATAATGTTATTTCAATATGATTAAAAAATACCCCGGTGATCCAGATGGATACCGGGGTTTTGATATTGGAGAATTTGATGTCTGAAGATTTCCATCATTTCGTATGTTCCAGAATATAATCGACAACAGCCTCTGAGGCATGGCCATCATCATAATATTGCATTTTCTGCATGAACACTTCTCGTTTCTGTTCATATTCTTCCTCTGAATAGTCCAGAATATTTTTGAGCATCTGAGCATTGTTAAATGCGATCGGTGTAGGTAGATCGGATAATTCCAAGTAGTAACCTTTGTCACGCTTCATCTGATCGTAATCCTCTGCATACAGGAAAGAGGGGCGATCCAGCTGGATATAATCAAAGCCACAGGAAGAGTAGTCGGTGATGACCACATCACCGGCAGCCAGAAGCTCCTGAGAGTTGGGATAGGGAGATGCATTCAGGATACGGTCTGTATAATGAATATCAAAATCCGCTGCATTTACATTGGGATGCATGCGGACCAGCATATACCAGTCACCGCCGAAGCGAGTGGTGAAGGCTTCCAGACATTTTTCAAAATCAAGATGATACACATGTAATTTCCTGTTTTCTCTCCAGGTCGGCACATAGAGCACGATCTTTGCATCCATGGGAAGGCCATAATATTCCCGAATCATGCGTCGGAGTGGCTCCTGATCTTGAAAATACAGGTCATTTTTCGGAAGACCTTTCTCCATGATCGGACCGTCATACCAGAAGCAGCTGCGGAAGCACTGGGTCCAGAAGCGGCAGTTGGATAACAGAAGGTCGATGGCTTTGGAATCACGCTGCGCATAGCGTACATACTTATCTGTAAGTCCGCTTCCAGCATCACGTTCGATCTTTTTAAGACCAGGACCTGCGTGCCAGGTGTGGATGTAGGTCTGATTCTTTTTCTTCTTAAAATAGTAGAGCTTTCTGGTAGTATCTACCCAGCAACCGGAAGTTGCCATATGGTATACAAAAGCTGCTGTGTTCGGAGGAACAAGGTTCAGTTCCTTTGGAAAAGGAAGTGCAGGATTACTGCAGACCCAGTACATCTTATAAGGTATCTTCCTGCGGATGCATTCCTCCGCAATGTAGCGGGCATTATCGCCAAATCCACCGCCGTTGAAATTACTGAATACGATTTTGTGCTGATCCACAGGCAGCAGATAGCAGATCTGCCACACCAGCCAGATATAGAAATTGTGGAGGCGGGGATAGATACCGGCCAGCACAGGATATAACGGGGTACGTCGTAAAAAGTTTATCATAGGTAATCTCCATTTCTTGAAAGTATGGTCTCAACAAGCGGTTACAGTGTAACACATTCCTTGCCCCGTGACAATTGGTGTGCTAAACTAAAAACAGAATGATATGTAAATGGAGATTGTATGAAAGAGAGAAATGAATCCCTGGATTGTCTGAAAGGAATTGCGATCCTGCTGGTCATGTTCGGCCATGTGCAGGTACACAATCATATGACAGATCCGTACCTTTATGATGTAATAAAATCCATTCAGATGCCAATGTTTTTCCTGATCAGCGGGTATCTGGCAGGAACAGGAAAGAAGATTACCAATCTGGAACAATATAGAAAAAAGATCGGCAGACGGGCAGTGGCTTATCTGCTTCCGTTCTTCTCCTGGCTGGTGGTGCAGCATATGACATATGTGCCCCAGGCATTACGTACAGTCCTGTTTCAGCTGGACTATGGCTTATGGTTTCTGATGGCATTATTTTTGTTTACTGTGCTGTGTTATACGGCACAGCTTCTGGAGGCAGTTACGGAAAAAGAGATTGCCTTCTGGGCTGTCTGGCTGACAGGCTGCTGTGTGATATTAGTGTCTTATCTTGCTGGAGTCACATTTTTAAGTCCTTCTATTCTGATCATTTATCTGCCTTATTATACGGTAGCATATTTTGTGGGAAGACACCGGGAATTTGTGGAAACATATGCACCGGCTTCCATGCAGAGGTGGATCGCAGGACTTTGCGCTGTTGTATTTCTGGTGATGGTCGTGATGCTTGATCTGGTGACTGTGACCGGAATTGGGATGCTGGGAGTGCAGACGGCTGCTTCGTTTCTGGGCTGTTTCTGGCTGATCCGTATGGTACTGGACTGGAAAACCTGTGAGCTTAAGAGAAAGCTTTCAAAGCTTGGTACTTATACACTGGAGATCTATGTGATTCATTATCAGTTTGCGACAGTGTTGAATCCGGACAAGACCGCATATGCGTTCTGGAGCGTAGAAGGGCTTTTATATACGGCAGCAGCATTTGTGGCTATGAGTGTGATCACAGGGGCATTGATCTATATCATTGATTGTGTGAAACCGTTGAGATTCTTACTGTTTGGAAAAAGCGAAAAAGATCAGGTATGGAAAATAGATCAACGTGAAAGAATAAAAGAGTAAGGGGGTATTAAAATGAAAATGTGGGAACCGACAGAATGTCCTGGAACGGAAGAACTGAAAGATCGTCTGCAGACGGCGCGGGAGAAGCTGGCTCGTCAGCAGATGCTGCTCAAAGAGAAGAAGCTTCCGGTTCTGGTGTTGATGGAAGGATGGGGAACTGCAGGAAAAGGAAACTGCATTGGCCGTGTGATCCAGAACATAGATCCCCGCTTTTTCAATGTGGAGTCATTGGAAAAGAAGACCGAAGAGGAAAAAAGAAAGCCATTTCTCTACCGGTATTTTAAGAGACTTCCGGAAGCTGGAAAGTTCGCATTTTTTGATTCAGGCTGGATGGATGAGACTGTACAGGAGAAGCTCTCTGGTGATCTGAGGGAAAAGACATATGCAGACCGGATCGAAAGTGTTCGCAGATTTGAACGTCAGCTTACAGATAACGGATATCTGGTCATGAAATTCTTCCTGCATATTTCAGAAAAAGAGCAGGAAAAACGGATGGAAGTCCTGGAGAAAAAAGCAGATACTTCCTGGCGGATCAGCAAACGGGATGTATGGCAGCATAAACATTATAAAAAATGTCAGGAAGCTTATTTATCATTTATGAAAGACACCAGTCTGTCATCAGCACCCTGGTATATGATCGATGCGGAGTCCAGAAAATGGACAGAGCTGCAGGTGCTGGAATATCTGACTCAGGGGATCGACATTGCACTGAGCAATCAGGCACTGGCGGTGCCGCTTCTTCAGAATGTATTTCCTATGACGCAGATGCCGAAGCTTTCAGAGATCCCGCTTGATAAGGAACTGGATGACAATACTTATAAGGAAGAACTGGATCGGCTGCAGGCACGGCTGGGAGAACTGCATAACCGTCTGTATCGCAAGAAAGTTCCCGTGATCATCGCCTATGAAGGCTGGGATGCAGCAGGCAAGGGAGGAAATATCAAGAGAATCACCGGTGCTTTGGATCCGCGTGGATATGAAGTGTATCCAATTGCCAGTCCGGAGCCTCATGAGAAGGCAAGACATTATCTGTGGAGATTCTGGACAAGACTTCCTAAGACCGGGCATATTGCAATCTTTGACCGTACCTGGTACGGTCGGGTGATGGTGGAACGGCTGGAGGGATTCTGCAGTGAAAATGACTGGATGCGTGCGTACAACGAGATCAACGAATTCGAAAAGGAATTGCAGGATTGGGGTGCTGTGCTGATCAAATTCTGGGTGCAGATTGATAAGGAAACGCAGCTTGCCCGCTTTACAGATCGCCAGAATACACCGGAAAAACAGTGGAAGATCACGGACGAAGACTGGAGAAACCGAGACAAGTGGGATCAGTACGAGACCGCAGTCAATGAGATGATCCAGAAGACCAGCACAGTCTATGCTCCGTGGCATATTCTGGAATCCACAGACAAAAAATATGCCCGGATCAAGGCATTGCGGATTGTGGTAGAGGAGTTGGAGAAGGTTTTAGGCTGTTCATAATTTGTTCATTTATCTTTCAAAAAAGGTTAACGAACTTATCATGATTCCTTCACGATTGTTGCATATAATAAAATCATCAAAAGAAAGACAGCTAGTTAAATACTTTAAATAAAACTTTTTCATAATATGCCGAGTGAGCAGCACTCGGCATCCTCCCTTTTTAAGGCCCTTCCAGTTGCAGGAGGGCTCCTTTTTTGCACAGATATCTAAAATTTTTTTGGCGAAAATCAGAGTTGATAAAAGAAATATGGAAATTTGAAAAAACGTTGACTTTCAAGCCTTAAAACGTATAATAGGACTCAACAGGAGGAAAACTCCTGGAAGCCTAAAACGAAAAGTTATCAATGGAGATAGCACCGAAGCCCGGTACTGTCTTTTTTTCGTTTTGCTTTTCTCTATCCCCTTAGTAGTTATATACATTTCAACGCAAAGATTCCAGGTTGTCCGGCCTGGAATTTTTGTGTTCGGAAAAATAACACAGAAAAAAGGAGCTGCCGTAATCACATCTTACGACAGCTCCTTTCATCTGGTAATGATTTATTTCATGCATAAGAATTTGAATACTGCAACGATCGGCAGGAATCCGGACCCACATCCAAGCACCTGCTCTTCGCTTTCCGTCTTGCCATCCAGCTCTGCAAACATCTTTGCGTAAATCGATCCCATAAATACAATATTCAATGCAATACTCAGGACATTGGAAAGCCATCCCGGGAACGGCAGGAATCCAAGTACCAGAAGCAGGATCCACCACAGTTTGAACAGAAGTGCCGGGACAGTGAAGCTTCCGAACAATTCTACCGGGTCTTCATCTTTTGCTGCCGCATCTGCACATGCAAAAGTGCAGCCATACGGAATCCATGCAAGCCATGCCTTATCATATCCCAATGCCTTCAATGCTTTCATGTGTGCGTAAGAAAAAATCACATAGCAGGCGATTGCAATAATAAGGATAACTGCTGCAATTCCAACTCCCAGTCCAATAATAGCATTTGCATAACTCATACTCTTTCCCTCCATTGGTAATTGATAGATTCAGTATAGCTGACTGTATATTTCATGTCAATTTTTGCCGGACATCTTAAGCAAAACTTAAGTTTTTAGAACGTGATTACGTTGAAATACCTGTCCACATATGCTAAACTTATACCCAGAAAATGGGCAAAGCCCAGAAAACAAGCAGAAAAAGGAGATATCTCATGATTAATAAGCTGATCAACAAGATTCAGAAGACAAAAGCACCGATTGTTGTAGGACTTGATCCGATGCTTTCCTATGTGCCGGAGCACATCCAGAAAAAGGCATTCGCAGAGTATGGCGAGACTCTGGAAGGGGCGGCAGAGGCTATCTGGCAGTTTAATAAAGAAATCGTAGACAAGACCTATGATCTGATCCCGGCAGTAAAGCCGCAGATCGCCATGTACGAGCAGTTCGGTATCGAGGGACTGAAGGCATATAAGAAGACTGTAGATTACTGTAAATCCAAGGATCTTGTGGTGATCGGAGATATTAAAAGAGGTGATATCGGATCTACATCAGCAGCTTATGCAGTGGGACATCTGGGAAAAGTACAGGTAGGAAGCAAGACTTATGCAGGATTTGACGAGGATTTTGCAACCGTCAATCCGTATCTGGGATCTGACGGTGTGAAGCCGTTTATCGATGTATGCAAGCAGGAGAACAAAGGTCTTTTCATCCTTGTGAAGACCTCCAATCCGTCCAGTGGAGAGTTCCAGGATCAGAAGATCGATGGAAAGCCGCTCTATGAGCTGGTGGGAGAGAAGGTAGCCCAGTGGGGAGAAGAGCATATGGGAGAGAGTGGATACAGTTATGTTGGAGCTGTAGTAGGAGCAACCTATCCGGAGCAGGGAGAGATCCTTCGTAAAGTTATGCCAAAATCCTTTATTCTGGTGCCGGGTTATGGTGCACAGGGCGGAAAAGGCAAGGATCTGGTTCATTTCTTCAATGAAGATGGACTGGGAGCTATCGTAAACTCTTCCAGAGGAATCATTGCTGCTTACAAGCAGGAGGCTTATGCAAAATTTGGCGCAGAGAACTTCGGAGATGCTTCCCGTGCAGCAGTAGAGGCAATGATCGCAGATATTCAGGGTGCGCTGACCGCAGCGAAATAAACTTCAGAAGAGAGGACAGATATGAAGAGCAGAGAATTTGCAGTTGTAGCTGAACAGACAGAGATCGCTTCAGGAATCTTCAGTCTCTGGCTGGAGACAGAGAGCATTGCGAAGGAGGCAGTTCCAGGTCAGTTCGTATCTGTGTACAGTAAGGACAAGAGCCGTATGCTTCCACGCCCGATCAGTATCTGTGAAGCAGATAAAGAGAACGGAAAGCTTCGTCTGGTCTACCGTGTAGTAGGAGAAGGAACGGATGAATTTTCACATCTGACAAAAGGAGACCAGCTGGAGATCATTGGACCTATGGGAAATGGATTTCCACTGAAAGGGGAAAAGCCCCTTCTTATGGGTGGAGGAATCGGTGTGCCACCTATGGTACAGCTGGGAAAGACATTGAAAGCGAATGGTTGTACGCAGGTGCAGACAATAGCAGGATACAGAGATGAACTGTTCCTGACAGAGGAGCTGGGTGCTTCTGGAGCTTTTTATGTGGCAACAGAAGATGGCAGTGCGGGAACAAAGGGAAATGTATTGGATGCTGTTCGTGAGCAGGGAATCGAAGCCGATGTGATCTATGCCTGCGGGCCAAAGCCTATGCTTCGTGCCATCAAAGCCTATGCAGAGGAAAAGGGAATCGAGTGCTATCTTTCCATGGAAGAGCGTATGGCCTGTGGAATCGGTGCTTGTCTTGCCTGTGTTTGTCAGTCCAAAGAGAAGGATGAACATTCTCAGGTACACAATAAACGTGTCTGCAAAGATGGACCGGTATTTTTAAGTACGGAGGTGGAGCTGTAATGAATACAAAAGTGACGATTGCCGGAGTGGAACTGAAGAATCCGGTTATGACAGCTTCAGGTACCTTTGGATCCGGTGCAGAATTCAGTGAATTTTACGATCTGGGAGCTCTTGGTGCAGTGGTGACCAAGGGAGTTGCCAATGTGCCGTGGCCGGGCAATCCGACTCCGAGGATCGCAGAGACCAGAAGTGGCATGCTCAATGCCATCGGTCTCCAGAATCCGGGAATTGATGTGTTTGTAAAGAGAGATATTCCGTTTCTGAAAAAATATGATACAAAGATTATTGTCAATGTGTGTGGCAAGAGTGAAGAGGATTACTGCGAGGTTGTGGAGCGTCTGGCAGATGAGCCGGTGGATATGCTGGAGATTAATGTATCCTGCCCCAACGTCAAAGAAGGCGGTATCGCATTTGGCCAGGATCCTAAAGCACTGCAGCATATTACAGAGCAGGTGAAAAAACGTGCAAAACAGCCGGTGATCATGAAATTAAGTCCCAATGTAACAGATATTACTGTTATGGCAAAGGCAGCAGAAGCTGGTGGAGCCGATGCTCTCTCCATGATCAATACACTGACCGGTATGAAGATCGATATCCATAGAAGGACATTTGCCATTGCCAACAAGACCGGCGGCATGTCCGGTCCTGCTGTGAAGCCGGTGGCTGTCCGGATGGTCTATCAGACAGCCCAGGCGGTAAATATCCCGATCATCGGAATGGGTGGTATCACCAATGCGGACGATGCACTGGAGTTTATTCTGGCAGGAGCCACGGCAGTATCTGTAGGAACAGCGAATTTTGCAAATCCTTATGCGGCGAAAGAAGTGGCAGAAGGAATCGAGAATTATATGAGACGGTATCAGGTGGAGGATATCCGCGACCTGATCGGTGCTGTGAGATAAGGAGGTTACAGGAAGATGGAACAGTATAAACAGGAATTTATAGAATTTATGGTAGACAGTGATGTGCTGAAATTTGGAGAGTTTACGCTGAAAAGCGGAAGAAAATCCCCGTTTTTCATGAATGCAGGAGCTTATGTGACCGGTTCTCAGTTGAAGAGACTGGGCGAGTACTACGCAAAAGCGATTCATGACAGATATGGTGATGATTTTGATGTATTATTCGGACCGGCTTACAAGGGAATTCCGCTGAGTGTTGTGACTGCAATCGCATACAGCGAGCTGTACGGAAAAGAGATCCGCTACTGCTCAGACAGAAAAGAGGAGAAAGACCACGGTGCAGACAAGGGAAGCTTCCTTGGCAGCAAATTAAAAGACGGTGACCGTGTAGTCATGATCGAGGATGTAACTACTTCCGGTAAATCCATGGAAGAGACCGTTCCGAAGGTAAAGGGTGCAGCAGATGTGACGATCGTGGGCCTTATGGTATCTCTGGACCGTATGGAAGTTGGAAAGGGCGGTGTAAAATGCGCACTTGATGAAGTACATGATCTGTACGGATTTGAGACTAATGCGATCGTGACCATGGCTGATGTGGTAGAATATCTCTACAACCGTCCGTATAAGGGAAAAGTTATCATTGATGATACATTAAAGGCTGCTATCGATGCATACTATGAACAGTATGGTGCAAAACAGTAAGTTCTGAAAAGGAGTAAGTTTCATGAACAACGAAAAAACATATAAATTAATGTCTGTGATTGGAGCAGGCAATCTGGCTCTGGGAATCGTAGTCCTGGTAGCCGGTATTGTGTCCGGTATTCTGATGATCGTCGGAGGAGCCAGACTGCTCAAGGGAAAATCAGACTTGTTGTTCTAAAAGGGGATCAGACTTGAAAAAGGAGACGGGAAAAAAAGTCCGGCTGTTATGCAGAGTCTTCTTTGCAGGGTACATTCTTCTGCTGATCTATCTGATGTTTTTCTCAGAGGAATGGGGCCGGTCGATCTTAGGGGGAGACTACCGTTATAATCTGGTTCCGTTTCGGGAGATTCGACGCTATCTGAAATATCGCGGGACCATCGGATCATGGCGGGTGTTTCTGAATCTTGCAGGAAATGTAGTTGGTTTTATGCCGTTTGGAGCGTTGCTTCCAGCCCTGAAGGAGAAGCCTGCAGGGTTCTGGAGGACAGCGCTTTTCAGTCTGGAACTCAGCCTGTTCATCGAACTTTCACAGCTTGTGCTGCAGGCAGGAAGCTGTGATGTGGATGATCTGATGCTGAATACTCTGGGAGGATGTCTGGGTTATGCACTGCACCGCCTGGTAGTATCTGGAGGAAAACATGAAAAAGAGAAAAATTAAATTCACGGATAAGAAGCATTCCAGAAATGGAATTCTGTCTACGATCCTGGGAGCGGTGTCTGCAGGGCTCTTGTTCTGTCTGCTGGCGGCGGCTTATCTGACGTCCGGGCAGGCGGGAAAAGCGGTGGCGGTTCTGGGACTTCTGGCATTCTTTGTAGCATGCGCAGGTGCATGGTACGGCGTGCTTGGAAGACGGGAAGAGGATTCTTACCGGCTGTTTCCAGATCTTGGAATCGGTATCAATGGACTGCTTCTGGTCGGATTTGTGATGATTTATATAATGGGATGGTGACATCAATGGAAATGAATGAGACTTTGAGAGAACGCCAGCAGCTTGCATATGAGAGGATCCGTCAGATTGCGGCAGATCCTGAGATCAATGGAGCCGTTGGCGATTATTTTCAAAAGACTGGGAAGTTTGCCCTGTTGATACTGAGGGCGAGAGAGCTGGCTGAAGAGGATTATTTTGCAAAAGCGTCAGTTGATGAATTAAAAGCATGGAACGAAAAACTATATGAGGATATTGCCGGAAATGCTTATGAGACAAGTTATGCTAATCCGGCTTATGCAGTTGCAGAGCTGGGAGAGGAATATGGAAACGTCCTCTCTTTTGTATATACGGAACTGCGGGGTATGATCGTCTATGCATTTGAGAAGCGGGATGAGGAGCTTCTGATCCATCTGGAACTGTTTTTACAGATCCACAGTGAATTTGCAGAAGGAGATCTGCCCACAAAACGGCAGCTTGGGCAGGATGTGTACTGGTTTGTCAGCGATTACAGTGATGTACTGGTAAGTTACCGGATCAGGGAGCAGCTGGATCCGACCCTGTCTTTTGCAAGAGATATTATTATGAAGGCAGATCTTACGGATCCGTCCTACCTTTATCAGTTCGGCGAGTATATCACAGACCGGGAGATCCGCATGAGCGAATTTCTGAACTGTCTTTCGGAAGCAGAGATCGAGCGGATCGCATCTGTATTTACGGAAGGATACCGGATCGGATTTGAGGTGAACGAAAAGGATCTGAAGAAGAAAAGAACCGTCAATATCCGTTATTGCCTGGGATTCGAGCGGATCATCCGCCAGGCGGTAAAGAATTTTGAAGAAATGGGACTTGAGAGCATCATTTACCGTGCAGCAGTGAGCAGGGTTAATATGAGAGAAGCTAATAAAATAGGATATTACAGCTCTTCCCCGAACCGCCAGTACGATTACGATCACAAGGGTGATGCAGCACTGTTTCTGGATAAAGCCTTTGTGGAGCGAAAGCTTGGTGTTATGAGAACTACCTATGAGCAGTACAAGGAACTGGCAGCTGTCCATGGAGGTCCGGCTGTGATGGAGATCTTTGGAGAGACTCCGTTTGAACCGGCTGCCTGCCCGGAGGCTTACAAGCTGGCAGACCGTCAGCAGGAGAATCAGGTGCTTCTCTATAGCAAATCCGGTCAGATGACCAATGAGTATATAAAAGGTGAAGAGAGAAGCTTTACCATTATTGCCTTCCCAGTACCGGACATTGGAGACAAATTTGAAGAGATATTCCGGGAGACAGTGAAAATTAATACTCTGGATTATCGGACCTGGCAGCGGATCCAGCAGTGCATGATCGATGTGCTGGATACAGGAGAAAAAGTACACATTACAGGAAGCGGGGAAAACCGGACAGACCTTTATGTGGCACTTGCATCTGTCAAGGATCCGGCTCATGAAACGGTCTTTGAGAACTGCGTGGCAGACGTGAATATTCCGGTAGGAGAAGTATTTACTTCACCGAAACTTACCGGAACCACCGGACTTCTCCATGTGAGCGGCGTCTATCTGGATGGACTGTTCTATAAAGATCTGGTGTTATCTTTTACAGATGGTATGGTTACAGATTACGACTGTGGCAATTATGAAAATACAGACGAGAACCGCCGGTATATCAGGGAAAATGTACTGTATCATCATGATACACTGCCTATGGGAGAATTTGCCATCGGAACCAATACCACTGCTTATGTGGCAGCCAGAAAATATGGCATTGAAGCATTGATGCCGATCCTGATCGCTGAGAAGACCGGACCACATTTTGCAGTAGGAGATACCTGTTATTCCTGGGAGGAAGATGTGGTAACACATAATCCGGATGGAAAGAAGATCATAGCAAAGGAAAATGAGTGCTCTGCCCTTCGTCGTAAGGATCCGGGAAAAGCTTATTTTAACTGTCACACAGATATCACAATTCCTTATGAGGAGTTGGATGAGATCGCTGTGATCCAAAAAGATGGAACGAAAGTCCCGATCATTCAGAAGGGACGATTTGTACTTCCAGGAACAGAAGAATTGAATGTACCTCTGGATGAGTGGAAGTAAGGCTTGACAAGATGCAGAGGTAACGGTAAGATAACTTATAAGTAACAGGTGTTTTATTAAAAAAACTTATAACTATCATAAGCAAAAGGAGAAAAGCAATGGCAAAAGTAGGAATTGTCATGGGCAGCGATTCAGATATGCCCGTTATGAGCAAAGCAGCAGATGTACTGGCAAAGTTAGGTGTAGATTTTGAGATGACGATCATCTCTGCACACCGGGAACCGGATGTATTCTTTGAATATGCTAAGAGTGCAGAAGCAAAAGGTTTCAAAGTGATCATTGCAGGTGCCGGAAAAGCAGCTCATCTGCCTGGCATGTGTGCAGCGATCTTTCCTATGCCGGTGATCGGAATTCCCATGAAGACTTCTGATCTGGGCGGCGTGGATTCTCTGTATTCTATTGTGCAGATGCCGACTGGTATTCCAGTTGCCACCGTTGCCATCAATGGCGGTGCCAATGCCGGCATCCTGGCAGCAAAGATCCTGGCAACCTCTGACGCAGATCTTCTGGAGAGACTGAAAGTATATTCTCAGGAGATGAAAGAGGAAGTGGAAGCAAAAGCTGCAAAGCTTGATGAGATTGGATACAAAGCCTACCAGGCACAGATGAAATAAAGAGGGAGGAAGACGTAAGATGGCTATGGATTATAAAAACGCAGGTGTGGATATTGAAGCTGGATATGAGTCCGTGGAACTGATGAAAAAATTTGTAAAAGGGACGATGAGACCGGAAGTACTGGGAGGTCTTGGCGGGTTCTCTGGTGCATTTTCACTGAAAGCTATTAAGGATATGGAAGATCCGGTACTGCTGTCCGGAACCGACGGATGTGGAACCAAAGTAAAGCTCGCATTTCTTCTGGATAAACATGATACCATCGGTATTGATGCAGTTGCCATGTGTGTGAACGATGTGGCATGTGCAGGCGGTGAACCGCTGTTCTTCCTTGACTATATTGCCTGCGGAAAGAATTATCCGGAGAAGATCGCAACTATCGTAAGTGGTGTGGCAGAGGGCTGTAAACAGTCCGGAGCTGCTCTGATCGGTGGCGAAACTGCAGAGCATCCGGGGCTGATGCCGGAGGATGAGTACGATCTGGCTGGATTTGCAGTGGGCGTAGTTGACAGAAAAGATCTGATCACCGGAGAGAATATCAAACCGGGCGATACCCTGATCGGAATCGCAAGTACCGGTGTACACAGCAATGGATTTTCTCTGGTAAGAAAAGTGTTCCATATGACAACGGAAGCACTGAATACATATTATGACTGTCTGGGTGAGACTCTTGGAGAGGCGTTGATCCGTCCGACCAGAATCTATGTGAAAGCTCTGAAAAATGTAAAAGAAGCAGGTGTGACCCTGAAAGGATGCAGCCATATCACCGGAGGCGGATTCTATGAGAATATTCCGAGAATGCTGCCGGAGGGTGTGCGTGCAGTCGTGAAGAAAGACAGTTATCCGGTACTTCCGATCTTCCGTATGCTTCAGAAAGAAGGAAATATTGCAGAAGAGATGATGTATAATACCTTTAACATGGGTCTTGGAATGATCGTTGCGGTAGATCCGGCAGATGTGGATAAGACGATGGAAGCAATCAAAGCAGCAGGCGATACGCCGTATGTAGTAGGTTCTGTGGAAGCAGGCGAGAAAGGTGTGACCTTATGCTAAAGCTGGCAGTTCTGGTATCAGGAGGCGGCACCAATCTACAGGCGATCATGGATGGGATCGCATCTGGTTCCATCACCAATGCAAAGATCGTGACTGTAATCAGCAATAATAAAAATGCCTATGCGCTGACCCGGGCAGAGCAGGCGGGGATTCCGGCGTCGTGCATCAGCCCGAAGGACTATGCCGACCGTGAGGCATTTCACGAAGCACTTCTTAAGGCACTGGTGGAGTCAGAAGCGGATCTGATCGTGCTGGCAGGATGTCTGGTAGTGATCCCGGAAATGATCATTGACAGGTTCCCGAATCGGATCATCAATATCCATCCGTCTCTGATCCCGTCATTCTGTGGAACGGAGTATTATGGACTGAAAGTCCACGAAGGAGCACTGGCCAGAGGTGTAAAACTTACCGGTGCAACGGTACATTTTGTGGATAAAGGGACAGATACCGGTCCGATCATTCTTCAGAAAGCAGTGGAAGTTCTTCCGGATGATACACCGAAGAGTCTTCAGCAGAGAGTGATGGAGCAGGCAGAGTGGGTGATCATGCCAAAGGCAATTGATCTGATCGCCAATGGAAAAGTAAAAGTTCAGGATGGAAAAGTCCTGATCGAACAGTAGAACAAGCGCGGAGGAAATACAGATGAAGATTTTGATCGTGGGAAGCGGCGGAAGAGAGCATGCCATCGCATGGAAAGTGGCACAGAGTCCGAAGGTAGACAAGATCTACTGTGCGCCGGGTAATGCAGGAATCTCTGAATATGCAGAGTGCGTGGATATCGGAGCAATGGAATTTGACAAACTGGTCGCATTTGCAAAAGAAAAGCAGATCGATCTGACAGTCGTAGGTATGGATGATCCGCTGGTAGGCGGTATCGTGGATGCGTTTGAGGCAGAAGGTCTTCGCGTATTTGGACCGAGAAAGAACGCTGCGATCCTGGAGGGATCCAAAGCATTTTCAAAAGATCTGATGAAAAAATATGATATTCCGACGGCAGCTTATGAGAATTTTGACGATCCGCAGAAAGCACTGGAGTATCTGGAGACCGCTGATATGCCTATCGTACTGAAGGCAGATGGACTGGCACTTGGCAAAGGTGTGCTGATCTGCAATACACTGGAAGAGGCGCGCGAGGGCGTACAGTCCATTATGATGGATAAAAAGTTCGGTACCGCAGGCAACAAGATGGTCATTGAAGAGTTCATGACTGGCCGCGAAGTATCCGTGTTAAGCTTTGTGGATGGAAAGAATATCAGGATCATGACTTCTTCCCAGGATCACAAGCGCGCCATGGATGGAGACCAGGGACTCAATACCGGCGGTATGGGAACATTTTCTCCGAGCCCGTTCTATACGAATGAAGTGGACGAATTCTGTAAAAAATATATTTATCAGAAGACTGTGGATGCCATGGCAGCTGAGGGCAGAGAGTTCAAAGGAGTGATTTTCTTTGGACTGATGCTGACACCAAAGGGACCGAAGGTACTGGAATACAATGCCAGATTCGGTGATCCGGAGACGCAGGTAGTTCTCCCACGTATGAAAAATGATATCGTGGATATCTTTGAGGCATGCGTGGATGGCACCCTTGACCAGATTGATCTGGAGTTTGAGGACAATGCGGCAGTCTGCGTGGTACTGGCATCCGATGGTTATCCGGTAAAATACGAAAAAGGATTCCCAATCCATGGTCTTGAACATTTCAAGGGCTGCAAGGATAAATTTGTATTCCATGCAGGAAGTAAGTTAAAAGATGGTCAGATCGTGACAAATGGCGGCCGTGTGCTTGGCGTGACAGCGCTTGGAAGTACTTTGAAAGAAGCAAGAGCCAATGCATATAAAGCAGTAGAACTGGTGGATTTTGATAACAAATATTATCGTCATGACATTGGAAAAGCCATTGACGAGGTATGAAATTTTTATGAAATCTGTTGACTTTCCTGCGGATACAAGATATGGTAATATGTAACTATTCAGAGCCATGCGAATGTGGCTCTGAATATATTTTAAAAATCCGGAAAGAGAGAGTTATATGAAGAATAAAAAGAAACTGTTTGGAAAGACGATGGGTCTGATTGCAGCTTTGGTGCTGTGCTTTGGCATGACAGTATTGGCGGCGCCTTCCGTAACCGGGGATACAGAACTGACAGTACAGAAGGATAAAATCGTATCTGCATCTTATAAGATCACCAATGATGATTCCATTGAGAGTGTAAAACTGACTTTATCTTATGATAAGAGTGATCTGACCTATATGTCCGGAAGTGGTGGAGATAATTTCTCCGGTAGCGGTGGAAATGGTCTGGTGGAGTTGTCAAGCAATCCAGGAAGCAAGGCTGCTACATTTGGAGTAAAATTCAAAGGTCTGACAGATGGTACTTCTGAAGTGACGGTATCTTCCTGCACCATCACGGTAAATGGAAAAGAAATTGATGCCTTAAGCGGTGTATCTCTGGAGGAAGAAGAGGAAGAAAAAGCAGATGCCTCTGCAGAAGATGAAGAAGAGGAAGAAGATGATGCAGATCGTGCGACCTGGGTCATCGACGGAAGAACCTTCCTGACTCATCATATTCCGGGGATAGATGGATATGATGCTGAAAAGATAGAGATCCAGGGAAAGCAGGTCCGCGTTCTGCATAACGCTGTAACAGATGTCTATCTTGTCTATCTGTTCAGCGATAACGGAAGCTACCGTGATTACTTTGTATATAATCCGGATACCGGTAATATTGTTCCTTATATTGAAAAGCAGAGCGGAACAGATACAGTGACCTTTATTGAGCCGGAAGAGGGCGGATATGTGCCGATCCGTTATTCTTATGTAGATATGCCATGGGGAGCAAAATACACTGTACCGGCATATAAGCATGTGATCATCGATGGTGTGGACGAGATCTTTGATGATACTAACCGTTATCTGGTCTATGGTGTCAACCAGGATGGCGAAAAAGCGTGGTACAGCTATGACTATGATAAGGATTCCCTGCAGTTATTTGATGATGTGGCTTACCAGGGTGAGCAGAATTATATTACCGAGCTTGAGGATCAGGATGCAGCCCTTCGTACAGAGGCAGACTATCAGCAGAACCGCTATACCACTGATATGGGACGTCGTCTGATGATCATTCTGGTCATGACGCTGATCATCATTATTCTGCTTAATGCGGTTGTGATCCTGACTCTGCGAATGAAGAAGATGCAGATGCTCCCGGAAAAAGAGGATGATGAGGAAGAAGAGGATCATACTCCCAAGAGCAGCTCCTATGTAACCGGCAGTCTGGAGGAAAATGAGTCTGATTTCCATGACCCGGAAGAGGATGAACTGGAGATCATTGATCTGGACAATGCATCCGACGATGACGAAGACTGATCAGAGGAAGCAATAAACAAAAGAAAATAATAGTCTGACAGACAATAAAGAATGAGCGAAACCTGCGGGGATAAGTAAACTGCGAGCTTCGCTCATTTCTGTTTGGAAAGCTTTTGCAAAGACAGGAAAGTGTTGACCGGAAAATGAGATGCTGTTATACTGCCTATATAACAAATGATGGATATATTAGAGCCGTGCGGATGTGGCTCTGAATTATCAATAACGTAAGAGGACATGATCATGTATTTAGAAATTGATTTTAACAGTGATGAAGCATTCTATGTGCAGTTATATCATCAGATCATTATTGGCATCGCGACTTCCAGACTGCAGGAGGGAGATACCCTCCCCAGTGTCCGTCAGCTGGCAGATGAGGTGGGCATCAATATGCACACGGTAAACAAAGCCTATTCCCTTTTGAAGCAGGAGGGCTATATCCGGCTGGACAGAAGATATGGTGCAGTGATCGCAGTGGATGCAGATAAGCTCAAAGCGATGGAGGACATGAAGCAGGGACTTCTGGTTCTTCTGGCAAAGGGAAGCTGTAAAAACATTACCAGAGAAGAAGTGCATCAGTTAATAGATGAGATCTACGAAGAATACGGGGCATAAGGAGGAGACATATGCAGATCTATACGGATGCGGCACAGGCCGCGCTCCGACAGGCAAAGAGAATATCAGGACAGATGAAACATCCCTATACAGGAACCGAGCATATTTTGCTGGGACTATTAAGGGAGCAGGAAAGCACAGCCGGACAGGTGCTCATAAATGCAGGCGTGACAGAGGCGGGACTTACAGACATGATCAGTCAGCTGATCGCGCCGGAAGGCGGGATGCTTCCTGAGGAAGGCAGAAGCTTTACTCCGAGGGCAAGAAAGATTCTGGATGATGCGCAGATGGAAGCACATCGGTTTCATGAGAGACTGGTGGGAACCGAGCATATTCTGATCGCAATATTTAAGGATGGTGAGTGCGTAGGCTCCCGTCTGCTGACTACCATGGGTGTCCGGGTACGGGATATCTATGTGGATCTGGTCAACTCCATGGGTGAGAAAGCATCTGAGTACAGCAAGGATGAATCCAGATCCAAAGGGACCCAGACACTGGAACAGTACAGCCGTGACCTGACTGCTATGGCAACTGAAGGACGGCTGGATCCGGTGATCGGAAGGGAAGAAGAGATCCGGCGGGTCATTCAGGTATTAAGCCGCCGAACCAAGAATAATCCTTGTCTGATCGGGGAGCCCGGGGTCGGTAAGACTGCTATTGTGGAAGGGCTGGCAGCCCGGATCGCAGCAGGAAAAGTACCGGATTCTATCCGCGGCAGACGGCTATGTATACTGGATCTGACTGCTATGGTAGCCGGGTCCAAATATCGCGGTGAATTTGAGGAGCGTATTAAAAATGTGATCGATGAGGTTCGTGAGGACGGAAATATTCTTCTGTTTATTGATGAACTTCATACGATCATTGGTGCAGGCGGTGCCGAGGGAGCCATGGATGCCTCTAATATTTTGAAACCTGCCATGGCAAGAGGCGAGATTCAGATCATTGGTGCTACCACTCTGGAAGAGTACCGGAAGCATATTGAGAAGGATGCAGCTCTGGAACGAAGATTTCAGCCAGTGACGGTAGAACCGGCATCGGTGGAACAGACGGTTAAGATCCTTAAAGGATTACGTCCTTATTATGAGGCTCATCATCAGGTACAGATCTCGGATGAGGCGCTGGAGGCAGCAGCAAGACTGTCAGATCGTTATGTGAATGACCGTTTTCTGCCGGATAAGGCCATTGATCTGATGGATGAAGCGGCAGCAGGACTGAGATTGGGACAGTTCGGTAGTAAACAGGCAGGTTCCACAGATACGATCCAGGAGCTGTTGGATGCAAGAGCGGCACTTGATCAGGCACTGATGGAGTCAGATCTGGAGAAAGCTCATAATTGCAAAGAGGAAGTGGAACGGTTGGAACATCTGCTGGAGAAAAAAGAGAATCGGCGCGGGCGGAAGAGTTCCAACATCGTGACAGAAGAGCAGATAGCGGAAGCGGTGGCCAAATGGACCAAAATCCCGGTACAGCGGATCGCAGAGGCAGAGTCCCAGAAGCTTCGGCGTCTGGAGAAGACACTTCATAAGAGAGTCATCGGACAGGATGAAGCGGTGCAGGCGGTTGCAAAGGCTGTGAAGCGAGGAAGAGTAGGACTGAAAGACCCGAAACGTCCAATCGGATCATTTTTATTCCTTGGACCTACTGGTGTGGGTAAGACGGAGCTTTCCAAGGCACTGGCAGAGGTGCTGTTTGGAAAAGAAGATGCCATGATCCGTGTTGACATGTCTGAATACATGGAGAAACACAGTGTGGCCAAGATGATAGGCTCTCCGCCAGGATATGTAGGACATGATGACGGCGGACAGCTCAGTGAAAAGGTCCGCAGAAATCCTTATGCAGTGATTCTGTTTGATGAGATCGAGAAGGCTCATCCGGATGTATTTAATATTTTGCTGCAGGTGCTGGATGATGGGCATATTACAGATTCCCAGGGACGACAGGTGGATTTTAAAAATACCGTGATCATCATGACTTCTAATGCGGGGGCAGGTTCCATCGTCAATCCGAAGAAGCTGGGCTTTGCATCGTCAGAAAACGCAAAGCAGGATTATGAGTTCATGAAGAACAGCGTGATGAATGAGGTGAAACAGATCTTCCGGCCGGAGTTTCTGAACCGAATTGATGAGACGATCGTATTCCATATGCTCCAGAAGGATGAGATCACGCAGATTACAGGACTTCTGCTGCAGGAGCTGGAGAAACGCTGTAAAAATCAGCTTTCCATTCAGGTGCATTTTACAGATTCTGTGAAGAAATGGCTGGCTGAGACCAGTTATGATGCGAAATATGGTGCCCGCCCGTTAAAACGTGCGGTCCAGAACCGGATCGAGGATCGTCTGGCAGATGAGATGCTGGATGGAAAGATCAAGGCAGGCGATCATGTGGATGTGAAAGTGGTCGGAGGAAAACTGAAAATCAATGTACAAAAATAAAGAGAAAAAAGGCGGAACGATCTTTTTCTGTCAGAATTGTGGATATGAGTCGGCAAAATGGTCGGGCCAGTGCCCGGCCTGCCGGGAGTGGAATACGTTTGCGGAAGAACCGGCAGCACCAAAGACCAAGGGCGGAAGCAGCCGAAGAAGTACCAGAGAAGTCCGGGAACCAGTTACCTTAAAAGGCATTGAGGCTGATTCAGAAGGACGGATCTCCACGGGAATGTCGGAACTTGACCAGGTACTGGGTGGAGGAATTGTGCCGGGTTCCCTTGTATTGGTAGGCGGAGATCCGGGAATCGGTAAATCCACACTGCTCCTGCAGGTATGTCGTAATCTGGCAGAGCGGCTTGACAGCATCTTATATATCTCCGGTGAGGAATCACTGCAGCAGATCAAGCTTCGTGCGGTGCGGATTGGAGAGTTCTCTGATGCCATGACCTTGCTGTGTGAGACCAATCTGGATGATATTGAGTCCATTGTTCTGAAGAAAAAGCCGCAGGCAGTGATCATTGATTCAATCCAGACCATGTATCAGGAAAATGTATCTTCTGCACCTGGAAGTGTATCCCAGGTGAGGGAGGCAACAGGAGTACTTATGCGTCTGGCAAAGGAAAATAATATTACAATTTTTATTGTAGGACATGTAACAAAAGAAGGAACTGTGGCAGGACCACGTGTGTTGGAACACATGGTGGACACGGTATTGTATTTTGAAGGTGACCGGTATGCATCCTATCGAATCTTAAGAAGTGTAAAGAACCGTTTTGGTTCTACCAATGAGATCGGTGTCTTTGAGATGACAGACAAAGGGCTCAGGGAAGTGAGCAATCCTTCAGAGTATATGTTAAGTGGAAAGCCAGAGGGGGCTTCCGGGTCAGTGGTGGCATGCACCATGGAAGGCACCAGGCCTATGCTTCTGGAAGTACAGGCGTTGGTATGCCGGACCAATTTCGGACTGCCCAGGAGAACTGCGGCAGGAACCGATTATAATCGGCTGAATCTTCTTATGGCGGTACTGGAGAAGCGGTTGAATCTGCCGCTGTCAGGCTATGATGCTTATGTAAATATTGCAGGTGGTGTGCGCTTAAGTGAACCGGCTATGGATCTGGCGCTGGTGCTTGCGGTGATCTCCAGTTACAAAGATGTGCCAGTCTCTGACAAGACCATCGTATTTGGTGAGGTGGGATTAAGCGGTGAAGTCCGTGCAGTCAGTATGGCAAAGCAGCGGGTACAGGAAGCCAAACGATTAGGCTTCACGAAAGTGATCCTTCCTAAGAGCTCTATGGATCAGGTGAAGGACATCAAAGGCATTGAACTGATTGGCGTGTCTGCTGTGTGGGATGCTATGAAGTGCTTATAAAATATTTTGTAACTACTCAGAGCCATGCACATATTTAATAATTATGCGAGCCATGCCTGCATGATCGAGCATATTTTTAAATATGTATATGGCGAGAAACCATTATGAGCAAAAGAAAAGCCTCGCAGAGGCGATTTTGTGAATGTGGCTCTGAATAGTTACAATATTTTCAATATTTTCGCAAGTTTTCATTGACACAAAAGTCGAATCGTGGTATAGTTTCATGGTGTCAGTGATACACAGGGATATAGTTCAGTTGGTAGAACGTTGGTCTCCAAAACCAAATGTCGAGGGTTCGAGTCCTTCTGTCCCTGCTAGGCTTCGGAAATAACAGATTTCCGGAGCCTTTTTCTTATCTTAAATGCTTATAACAGAAAGGAAATAGATTGTATGAAAAAACTGGTATGCCTGGGACTGGTGGCACTGCTGGCCGTACAGACAACAGCATGTGGAGTAAATGCGCAAGAACCGGATACAGGAAATATTGTGGTGGAAGATATTGGAGAGGCAGAAGATAAACTTCCAGAACGGAATTTGAAGGATGACAGACTGGAGCAGGTGACAGAATCAGGAAAACTGTTGATCGGTATTTCACCGGATTATGCGCCATTTGCGTTTATGGAGGACAGTAAAGATACGACAAAAATATCTGCGGCAGATAAGGAGACCGATACAACAAAGACATCTGCGGCGGATAACACCGCACAGACAGATGATACGTCCACATGTGTAGGCAGTGATGTGCAGCTTGGCGAATACATTGCAAAGCAGTTAGGTGTGGAGCCTTTGTTCGTGGAGATGGAGTTTGATGATTGTCTGAAAGCGGCGAAGGAAGGGACTGTGGATCTGGTGCTTCTTGGAATGCTGCCCAAGAACGATCGTAAGGCATCGGTGGATTTTACAGAGGAATATTATAAACCAGGGAAACAGGTATTGCTGGTCACAGAGGAAAAACAGAAAAAATACAAGGATCTGGACGCATTTACCGGGAAAACGGTGGTGGCTCAGTATGGAACCTTGCAGGCACAGCTGGTGATGGAGCAGATGCCGGAGACTTATATGACGCTGGTCGATGTGGTTTCAGATGGAATCGAGATGCTTCGATCAGGCAAAGCAGATGCAGTGGCACTGGATGAAGCGGTGGCGGAAGATCTGATGAAGGAAGATGATGATCTGGCATTGTCAGCTCTGGAGCTGGAATATGAGGCAGCTGGAGTGGTTGGCGGAGTGGTCAAAGATCAGAAAGTATTTCTTGATGCAGTCAATAAAGCAATCGAAGAAGTAAAAGTGCAGAAGCTTTATTATAACTGGCTGGCGGAGGCAACTCATCAGGCAGCACAGAAGAATCCTGCTATTGACGACAATGAGATGACAAGAGAACGGGACCGGACAAAGAAAACGACAGTGAAAATGCAGACACCGGCGACTCAGCCAGCAACCGACCCGGCGACTCAGCCAGTGACTGATCCGGCGACTCAGCCAGCGACTGATCCGGCGGCCCAGCCAGCGACTGATCCGGCAACCCAGCCAGCGACCGATCCGGCAGCTCAGCCAGCGACTGATCCGGCAGCTCAGCCGGCGGGCTAACTTTGAAAGGAAGTGAATGAAATGCGTGAGATCAGACAAGGACAGTTTTACAGACATTTTAAGGGTGGCCTTTACCAGGTCATGGCAATCGCCACGCATTCGGAAACAAAGGAAAAGATGGTGGTTTATCAGGCATTATATGGAGATTATGGAATCTATGTACGTCCCTATGATATGTTCGCCAGTGAAGTGGATCATGAAAAATATCCACAGGTAAAACAGGTGTATCGATTTACGCAGGTACATCCAGAGGAAGAAAATGCCCGGGTGGAAGTGGAGAGTGCACTGGAACTGACAAATGTGGACAGTGAGCAGTTGGAGATTCCAGATCTGGAAGAAGTGGAGAATGTACAGTCGATGAAATCTCCAGTTCAGATACTGGATCCGGTAGAAATGTCTGCGAAGGAACCACCTGCGAAGGAACCATCTGAGCAGGAACCACCTGAGCAGGAACCACAGGCAGACGGAATCAATCCGATCCTGTTGGAATTTCTCGATGCAGACACTCTGGAGGAGAAGATGCACATCATGACATTTTACCGCAATCAGATGGATGAGGCACTTCTCAACAGCATTGCTATCTCACTGGATCTGGTGGTGGATAAGAAAGGACTGCAGGAGACCTATGATGAGATCATGAACTGTCTGTCTATGATGAAACATTTTGAATGTACGAACCGGTTTCGTTAGAAACAGGGAGAACATAAAGAAACGAAGCATAAAGGAGAAGAACAAATGACAGAAAAGTCATGCAGCAGCACAGGCTGCACCAAAGAAAGCTGTGCAGGATGTCCAAGTGCAAAAGGTGCACAGAAGCCGCAGAGCATGCTGGCACCGGCGAATCCGAAGTCACATATTCATAAAGTGATCGGTGTTGTCAGTGGAAAAGGTGGTGTTGGAAAATCACTGGTAACAGCATCTTTAGCAAACCTTATGAAAGAGCAGGGATATTCCGTAGGAATCCTGGATGCGGATATTACAGGTCCGTCCATCCCGAAGATGTATGGTCTTCACGGCCCGGCAGAGATGGATGGCGATTATATCAAACCAGTAGTTACAGAAAATGGTATTCCGGTCATGTCTATCAATCTGCTGCTTCCGGATGAGGAATCTCCGGTTATCTGGAGAGGACCGATCCTGGCAAATATGGTAAAACAGTTCTGGACAGATATTGTGTGGGGAGAGATCGATTATCTTTTCGTAGATATGCCGCCAGGAACCGGTGATGTGCCACTGACGGTCTTCCAGTCTATTCCGGTGGATGGAATCATCACTGTGACGTCTCCACAGGATCTGGTAAGCCTGATCGTAAAGAAGGCCCTGAATATGGCAAAGAGCATGGAAATCCCGGTAATTGGTCTGGTAGAGAATTATAGCTATGTGATCTGCCCGGATTGTGGCAAAGAGTTTAAGATCTTCGGTGAGAGCGGCCTTGACAAGTTGGCAGAAGAACTGGATCTGCCGATCCTTGGACGGATGCCGATCGATCCGAAGCTTGCTGAACTGGCAAGTGGAGAGTTTGCAAAAGCTAATAACGAATATCTGGCTGCTGCGGAGAGTCTGCTGATCGCTCTGGAGGGCTAAAGATTATATAACATACGGAAAGCAGCATTGAGTGTGAACCTCGTATGTAGTGTATCGTACAAAAAGGAGCCCGTGTCCGTCTGAGCTTAGACATTGAAATGTCTATCTCAGTCAGACACGGACTCCTTCTTTGTACGATACACTACATACAGCGTAACCATTGCTTACCGCACCAGCACATAATCTTTTATCACTGCGAAGAATTCACGAAAGAGATTGGCTGGCTGGGTGATCAGGTCTCCTTTTGCGGGGATGCCATAAGCATGCTCGTAGCCAAGAGCATCTGCCAGGTGAAGGGAGCGGCAGACATGGAATCCATTGGTGATGATACCGACAGTTGCGCCCTCCGGGATGAGTTCCGCGGAGAAGATCAGGTTTTCCCGGGTGTTGGTGGACTGGTCTTCTGTCAGGATTCGGTCGGAGGAAAGGCCGTGGGTTTCCAGATAGGTCTTCATGGCATCTGCTTCGGTGCAAGGTTCATTGGAGCCTTGTCCGCCGGAAACGATGAAGATGGTATCCGGGTTATCAGCAGCATAATCAAGGGCTGCATCCAGCCGGAGAGCCAGAGCCCGGCTTGGACCGGTGGAACGCACGTGGGCGCCAAGGACGATGACATAATCAAGACCAGAAGCAGGATCCAAAGTGGCGGCACGAAGAATCATACCTTCCACGCCGACAAAGACCAAAATGCCTATTGCGACAAAAGCAAGCAGAATTCCCCGGACGCTTGGCGGAAGCTGTGCAAAAAAGTGAATATGGAATAACCAGCCAAGCAGCAGAAAACAGACTGCCATGGCAGGCCATACCAGATAAAAAGCGGAGGTAAATCCGCTGTATATCAGTAAAATGATAAAATACAGGGCGCAGACAATGCCTGCGGTAAAACATATGATATGCAAGAGACTCTCCCTTCTGGTTTGAAATTGATTCTGGCAGTGCAGATGATTTGTCAAGCAAAGTTAATTCATTTAATGTTTTCAATAGATTTCTCCTTTATTGTATCTGCATTAGCTTTGCGTTGCAAGGGGCTTTATAAAAATTTACAACTGGTGAAAGCTTCACAAGCAAACAGCATAAAAACTCCATCTCGACAACTCTCATACACAATGGTAAAATAAAACTTGGATTATAAGCGAATTTTGAAAGAATCAGGAGGATTTTTATCCATGAAAGCTTTGATATTAAATTCCGGAATGGGTTCCCGCATGGGAGTTCTGACTTCTGAACATCCCAAATGCATGACTGAGATCTCCGGCAGGGAGACCATTTTAAGTCGTCAGATCAGCCAGATTGCTGATCAGGGGATCGAAGAAGTGGTCATGACCACCGGACGGCATGATCAGGTACTGACAGAGTACTGTAAGAGCCTGGATCTGCCGCTTACTTACACTTTTGTGAAAAATCCGGTCTATGATAAGACCAATTATATCTATTCCATCTACTGTGCAAGGGAAGCACTGGCAGAGGATGACATTCTGCTGATGCATGGGGATCTGGTGTTTGAAAATATGGTTCTGGATCAGGTGATTGAAAGTAAAGAGAGCTGTATGACGGTCAGCACCACACTTCCGCTTCCTGAGAAGGATTTTAAAGCAGTGGTTCATGATAATCAGATTGAAAAAGTAGGCATTGAATTTTTTGAGGATGCCTTGGCTGCACAACCCCTTTATCATCTGAAGAAAGAGGACTGGAAGATCTGGCTTGACCGGATCGTGGCATTTTGTGAGGCGGATCAGGTGAAATGTTATGCAGAAAATGCATTGAACGAAGTTTCTGACAAATGCGTGATCCGTCCGTTGGATGTGAAAGATCAGCTTTGTGCAGAGATCGACAATCCTGAGGATTTGAAAGTAGTATCTGAGAAGCTGGCAGAAGTGGAGAACCGCACAGTCTATATGAGCTTTTCCGCAGATATGCTGCACAGCGGTCACATTTCCATTATCCGGAAAGCAGCCCGCCTGGGACGTCTGATCATCGGTGTGCTGTCTGATGAAGCGGTGATCAGCTATAAACGATATCCGCTTTTGCCTTTTGCGGAGCGAAAGGCATTGTTTGAAAATATTCGTGGCGTGAGTCGTGTGGTAGAGCAGAAGACCCTGAGCTATAAGGAAAATCTGGAGAAAATAAGACCAGATTTTGTGGTTCATGGAGATGACTGGGTGACTGGATTCCAGAAGCCGGTGAGAGAAGAAGTGCTGGCAGTACTGGCTGAGTATGGCGGAAAGCTGGTGGAGTTCCCATACTCCAGCGATGAGAAATACAAGAGTCTGGAGCGCCGGGCAAGAGCAGATCTGTCTCTGCCGGATATGCGCCGTGGAAGGCTCCGCAAAGCCATTGAGATGAAAGGCACGATCACAGCCATGGAGGCACATAGCGGTCTGACTGGTCTGATCGTGGAAAATACCGTTGTCTACCAGAATGGAGAGGCAAGACAGTTTGATGCCATGTGGGTCAGCTCTCTGTGTGATTCCACCGCAAAAGGAAAGCCGGATATCGAGCTGGTAGACATGACTTCCCGCTTCCGTACCATCGATGATATTATGGAAGTAACGACCAAACCGATCGTATTTGACGGAGATACTGGCGGAATGACCGAGCATTTTGTATATACGGTCCGTTCTCTGGAGCGTATGGGTGTATCTGCAGTGATCATTGAGGATAAGACCGGACTTAAGAAAAATTCGCTGTTCGGAACAGAGGTTGTGCAGACCCAGGATTCTATTGAGCATTTTTCAGAGAAGATCGCTGCCGGAAAACGTGCACAGAAGACCAAAGAGTTCATGATCATTGCCAGGATCGAGAGCCTGATCCTGGAGCGCGGAATGGACGATGCGCTTGAGAGAGCATTCGCATTTGTCAAGGCAGGTGCAGATGGCATCATGATCCACAGCAGGCGACCTGAACCAGATGAGATCTTTGAGTTTGTAGAGAAGTTCCGTGCGCAGGATTCTGTGACACCATTAGTGGTGGTTCCGACTTCCTTTAATCAGGTAACAGAGGAAGAATTCAAGGCCAGGGGCGTGAATCTTGTGATTTATGCAAATCAGCTGACCAGAACCGGTTTTCCTGCTATGCAGAATGCGGCCAGAACGATTCTGGAGCATCACCGTGCGAAGGAGTGCGATGCCATGTGTATGCCGTTCAAGGAAATCATCAATCTCATTCCGGAGGAAGAGTGATATGGAGCAGACAATTATTGATGCAACGACCATGGAGATACAGCTAAAAGAAGTATTTGAGCAGCACTGCACTCGTCAGGTATTATTTGTGCTGGGAGCTTCTTTCAGAAAACAGAAGCTGTACGGAAGGCTTCAGGAGCTGATGAAGAATGCAGGTGTGGGCTGTACAGAGTTCTCAGATTTTCAGCCCAATCCGAAATATGAGTCTGTGGTGGCTGGTATTGAAGCACTTCGTGCGCATCACTGTGACTTTATCATCGCTGCAGGCGGCGGCAGTGCCATGGATGTGGCAAAGTGTATCAAACTTTTTTCTGAGATGGATCTGTCAAAGAATTGTCTGGAGCAGGAGATCGTGGAAAATGCATTGCCATTGCTGGCGATTCCGACTACGGCCGGAACCGGAAGCGAGGCAACCCGTTTTGCAGTGATCTACTATCAGGGAAATAAGCAGTCCGTGGCACATCCAAGCTGTGTGCCGGGCTGGGTACTGATGGAGCCGGAACTCTTAGAGAGTCTTCCTGTGTACCAGCGGAAAGCCACCATGCTGGATGCGTTCTGTCATGCGGCAGAGTCATTCTGGTCTGTGAATTCTACAGAAGACAGCCGGGAGGATGCTGCAGAAGCTATCCGGCTGGTATTAAAATACGCAGACAGCTATCTTGCCAATGAAAAGGACGGCAATGCACAGATGCTGCGGGCGGCCAATATTGCAGGTAAAGCCATCAATGTGACCCAGACCACTGCCGGTCATGCAATGGCATACAAGATTACGACTCTCTATGGTTTATCTCATGGACATGCAGTAGCCCTGGTTGTGGACAGCCTGTGGCCCTATATGGCAGCTCATACGGAGAACTGCATTGATCCGCGCGGAGAAGCTTATCTGAAGACTATGTTTGAGGAACTGGCGAAAGTCTGCGGATGTGACAGTGTGGAAGCATCCATTGAGAAATATCAGAACTGGTTTGCAGCTCTTGATCTGGAAAGACCCACTCTTCAGAATGCAGGACAGCTTGATCTTCTGACACATTCGGTCAATCCGGTGAGACTGAAAAATAATCCGGTGCAGCTTACCGAAGAGACGCTGGAAAGTCTGTACCGGCAGATACTGCAGCAGATGTAGTAACATCGGTATCGATAGATACTACAGTAGATGTAGTAACAGGTATGCAGTGGCACATACATGGAAAAAATCTGTGAGAGTGTGCCTGGCATTAGGAAATAGAAGGAGAAGAACCAGCAACGATGAAAGTTGAATCATTTGTACAGATCCTTGGATCTGATTTTTATACGGGAGTCCCGGATTCTCAGTTGAAAGCATTGTGCAATTATCTGATGAATACCTACGGCATTGATCCGAAGCATCATGTGATCGGAGCCAATGAAGGAAACTGTGCGGCACTGGCGGCAGGTTATCATCTGGCAACAGGGAAAGTGCCGGTGGTCTATATGCAGAATTCCGGTGAGGGAAATATCATCAATCCGGCGGCATCACTTCTGAACGACAAGGTTTACGGAATACCTGTGATCTTTGTGGTCGGATGGAGAGGAGAACCTGGCATCCATGATGAACCCCAGCATATTTACCAGGGTGAAGTGACCGTGAAGCTTCTGGAGGACATGGATATCCGCACATTTGTAGTGGGAAAAGATACCACAGAAGAAGAACTGGCAGATACCATGAAGCAGTTCCGGGAAGTGCTGGAAGCAGGAAAAGATGTGGCATTTGTGATCCGAAAAGGCGCTCTTTCCTATGACGAAAAAGTAGTTTATAAAAATGATCATACCATGTCCAGAGAAGAGATCATCCGTCATATTGTGGAAGTATCCGGCGAGGATCCCATCGTGTCCACGACAGGTAAAGCCAGCCGTGAGCTGTTCGAGCTTCGGACAGCCGCCGGAAAGAGTCATAAATATGATTTCCTGACCGTTGGTTCCATGGGACACAGTTCATCCATCGCACTGGGAATCGCATCCCAGAAGCCGGAGATGAAGATCTGGTGTATTGACGGAGATGGAGCAGTGCTCATGCATATGGGTTCTATGGCTGTTCTGGGAGCAAATCATCCGGAAAATCTGGTGCATGTGGTGATCAACAATGGAGCCCATGAGACAGTAGGCGGTATGCCTACTGTAGCAGCAGATATGAATATTCCGGCTGTTGCTGAGGCATGCGGTTATCCTTATGCCGTGAGTGTTGATAATTTTGATGACCTTGACCGGGAACTGAAAGCGGCTAAAAAGCGAAATGCACTGAGTCTGATCGAAGTAAAATGTGCCATCGGAGCCAGAGAGGATCTGGGGCGTCCAACCACAACAGCTATGGAAAATAAAGTGAATTTTATGGAGTATCTGAAGACACGATGAAAAAAGCAAAGATTCTGGTAGTAGGAAGTTTTATGATGGATCTGATCGCTTCGGCACCCCGGGTACCAAATTTGGGAGAGACTGTGATCGGAACGTCCTTTCAGACCGCACCGGGAGGAAAAGGTGCCAATCAGGCATTGCAGTGTGCGCGTCTGGGCTCAGATGTGACGATGGTTGGTTGTGTAGGAGCCGATGCATTTGGACAGGAGATGTGTCAGGCGCTGAAGGATGCCGGGGTGGATGTATCTCATGTGAGGATCAGTGAGAAGAGTTCCAGTGGTGTTGGGCATATTCAGCTGGAAGTAAAAGAGACTGGTGTTCAGAACCGGATTCTTGTGGTCCCGGGATCCAACTATGATCTGATGCCGGAAGACCTGGAATGGCTGAAAGAAAAGATCAGGGAGTATGATCTTCTGATGCTTCAGCTGGAACTTCGGATGGATACCATCACGACGGCAGCCAGGATCGCCCATGAGGCAGGCGTACCGGTGATGTTGAATCCTGCTCCGGTCGCAGCGCTCAGTGATGAGCTGTTATCCTGCCTGACGTATGTGTCCCCTAATGAACATGAGGCGGCATTGTTGAGCGGACTTTCACTGAAAGCAGACGAACATGGCGTGGATCAGAAGGATCTGGCTGCGGTAGTTCAGAATCTGTGTTCCAGAGGAATCAAAAAACTTATGATCACATTGGGAAGCAATGGTGCAGTTCTGTGCGACGAGAGGGATTGGATTCAGATTCCCTGTGTGCATATGACGGAGGTAAAAGATCCCACAGCAGCAGGAGATTCCTTTGTGGGTGCATTCTGTACCGGGATTGCAGGTGGTCTTTCGGAGAAAGAGGCACTTCAGATGGCAGCTTATACGGCGGCGATCACCGTATCCGGCATGGGAGCCATGCCGTCTCTGCCAACACTGGATCGGGTATGTAAATTGATGAAAGAACGCGGAGCACAGGAACTGGCAGAGAAAGTAATGAATTAGAAAATACTGGATCTTGATAGATGATACTTTACAAAAGAACGTATGTTTGCTACAATAAGAGCAAACATACGTTCTTTTTCTTGAAAGCAACAAAATTGGAGGCGAACTATGAATTACCAGATAGAACAGCCCATGGACCTGATGCAGAAGCTTGCAATCCTGGCAGATGCGGCAAAATATGATGTGGCCTGCACATCCAGCGGGGTAGACAGATCCAATGATGGTACCGGGATCGGCAACTGCCTGAAAGCAGGGATCTGCCATACCTTTGCCGGAGATGGCAGATGTATCTCTCTATTGAAAATATTGATGACCAATGAATGCATCTACGATTGCAAATACTGCATCAACCGGAGAAGCAACGATGTGCCGCGGACAACTTTTACACCGGAAGAGATCTGCACGCTGACGATACAGTTTTATCGGAGAAATTATATTGAAGGATTATTTTTGAGCTCCGGTGTGGTCAAGAGCCCGGATATTACCATGGAACTCTTATATCAGACCCTGTATAAGCTGAGAACCGAGTATCATTTTCAGGGATATATTCATGTGAAAGCCATTCCGGGAGCATCACCGGAACTGATCGAGAAGGTGGGATATCTGGCAGATCGTATGAGTGTGAATCTGGAGCTGCCCACGGCGGAGGGGCTGAGAGTACTGGCACCTCAGAAGAAGCGTGCAGGTATGCTGGCACCGATCCGGCAGGTACAGACCATGCGGACGGTTAATAAGCATGAGATTGCGCTGTACCGTCATGCACCGAAGTTTGTACCAGCAGGACAGTCTACGCAGATGATCATCGGTGCAACCGGGGAAAGTGATTATCAGATCATGAAGGTAGCGCAGCACATGTACGATCGATATGAGATGAAACGTGTATTCTATTCAGCCTTTATTCGGGTAAATGAGGATAGTCTCCTGCCAGCCCTGCCTGGGGGACCGCCACTTCTGCGGGAACACAGGCTTTATCAGGCAGACTGGCTGTTGCGCTATTACGGATTCCGTACAGAGGATCTGTTGTCGGAAGACAAGCCGGATTTCAATGTGTTTGTAGATCCCAAGTGTGACTGGGCGCTGCGGCATCTGGAGCAGTTTCCGGTGGAGGTCATGAGGGCGGATTATGAGACGCTTCTGAAAGTGCCGGGAATCGGATATAAGTCTGCGTCCCGTATCGTGAAGGCAAGAAGACTTGGAAGTCTTGATTATGCAGCATTAAAGAAGATGGGCGTGGTGCTGAAGCGGGCTATTTACTTTATCACCTGCGGTGGCAGACAGATGTACCCGACAAAGCTTCAGGAAGATTATATTTTACGGAATATTATGGATGGAAAGGAGATGCTGCCTACGGGGGTGAAGGTTCCCTCTTATGAGCAGCTGTCATTATTTGATGATCCGCGTTTTTCAGTGTGAGGATAGTCTGACAGGGATACTGACGGGTGTATATGATGGATGGGCCAGCCGTCTGGGGCATTCTCATGTGCGGCTGGCGATTCTGGACCAGGGCAACATGGAACTGTTCTGCGAGTATGAAGAAGTGATGGCGGATACAGATAAGGCCGGGAAGGTATTGCGGACGATCCGGGAACGGATGGGAGAAGACGCCGCTGTCATGATTGCACGGGCAGCAGCCTGCCCCGATAAGGACAAGGCAGATCTGATTTATCGGATGATCGTCCTGGGGCTCCATCTGAAAGATGGACACCGGATTACAGGGATGCTGGGAGACCCTGTGATGCAGCGGATGTTTGAACTAGGTAGGAAAGCAGGAAATATTGCCATGCGCTATATCGAGATCATCCGGTTTCAGGAACTGGATTCCGGTGCGCTGCTGGCATTGATCGATCCTGAGGCAGATGTGCTGGCATTGATCGCACCACATTTTTCCAATCGTCTGCCACTGGAGAACTGGATGATCTATGACCGCAGGAGGCAGAAGGCAGTGATTCATCCGGCAGGAAAAGGATGGTTCCTGGTAGAAGAAGTAGATGAGCGATCTGTACTGGAGGCGGAGATGTCGCATGAGGAAGCCTGGTATGGGGAGCTGTGGAAGTGCTTTTTTAAGACTCTTACGATTGAAGCAAGAGTTAATCAAAAGCTGCAAACTTCGTTAATTCCCTTGAAATACCGGGATTTTATGAAAGAATTTCAGAATGAGAGTTTGCGTGAAGATTGTGAAAAATGTCAAAACAAGGAAACGAAACAAGAATACGAAAAACAGATATCACAGGAATAGTCCATGAATACGCATTCTCGTAGAAAAGTATGGTTATTTTGCCTGAAAATCAGCAACAAAATTATACATATTTAACAAAGAAAAAAAGAAAAATCTGAACCGTGGTGAATTTGACAAAGGAAAATCTGTGAGTATAATAATCGTAAAAATAAGAAAATGTATCTGTAAAAGGCAGAAAAAGACCATCTATAAAAGGATGTGTCATTGAGGAGTGAAAGAGATGAAAGAGACAAGGATCAGACTGAATATGGATGATGTGCATGATTTTGTTAAAGCTGCAACAAAATGTGATTTTGATATTGATGTAAGATACAATCGTTTTCTTGTTGATGCAAAATCCATTCTGGGTGTGCTCAGTATGGATCTGGGTCAGATCCTGATTGTTAAATGTCATGGCGAGAACAGCGACTTTGACAGCTTTCTGGAAAAACATAAAGTTGCATAAGAGAAGATCATAAGATCGGAAAGGAGTCATTGCACTACTGAGAGGAATCAGTGGAGCAATGACTCTTTTTGCGTTATAATGAGCGCAAGAGAGACAGAGGGAGCTTGCTCACTCTTGACGAACGGCGAATGTCGATCATGAAGCTATGCTTCATGATATAATGACAGGAGATGCGAAAAAGAAGAATGGGAGTAACAATACGTGAGAACAACACAACGAATCTCCGTCCGGGATCTGGTGGAATTCTTGCTGCGAAGCGGTGATCTGGACCGACGGCAGAGCAGCGGGAGGCGGGATGCACAGGCCATGCAGGCGGGAAGCCGCATTCACAGAAAATTACAGAAGCAGATGGGTTCCGGTTATCAGGCAGAAGTGACATTAAAATATCAGATCCTGCTGGAGGACATTCCGGTGTCCGTGGAAGGACGTGCCGATGGCATCTGGACAGATAAGAGGGGCGAAGAGCCATTAATCGTGATTGATGAGATCAAAGGAACTTATCGGGATCTGTCCCGGATGGAAGCACCGGTGGAGATCCATCTGGCACAGGCAAAGTGTTATGCCTATATTTACGGACAGCAGCATGGGCAGATGCGTATGGGAGTCCGGATGATCTATGTGGATCTGGAGACGGAGGAACTGCGCTATTTTGAAGAGACTTATACGATGGAAGAGCTTTCCGAATGGTTCCGGGATCTTATGGCAGAATATGGGAAATGGGTGTCCTTTGAATCTCTATGGCAGGAACGACGTGCAGAGAGTCTGAAGAAGCTGATCTTTCCCTTTGATTATCGGGAAGGGCAGAAGGATCTGGCAGTCAGTGTCTACCGGACGATCGCAAGAAAGAAGAGGCTGTTTATCCAGGCTCCGACGGGTGTGGGAAAGACACTTTCGGTTCTGTTTCCGGCACTGAAAGCTATGGGAGAAGGGCTGGCGAGCCGCATCTTTTATCTGACAGCGAGAACGATCACGCGGACAGTGGCGGTGGACGCATTGGATCTGCTGCGGCAGCAGGGCATGGAACTTAAGACAGTGGTTCTGACTGCAAAGGAGAAGTTATGTGTCTGTGAAAAGCCAGAATGCGACCCGGATCACTGTCCAAGAGCAAAGGGACATTTTGACCGGATCAATCAGGCGGTCTATGAATTATGGACTACGGGACCGGATGCCTATACCAGAGAGGTGATTCTTGAGTCAGCGGAAAGATATCAGGTCTGTCCGTTCGAGCTGAGTCTGGATCTGGCAGTCTGGGTGGATACACTGATCTGCGATTATAATTATGTCTTTGATCCCAATGTCAGCTTAAAACGCTTTTTTGCAGATGGTGTAAAGGAAGATTATCTGTTCCTGATCGACGAGGCGCACAATCTGGTGGAGCGTGGCAGAGAGATGTATAGTGCTTCGCTGGAGAAGGAAGCATTTCTGCAGATGAAAAAGCTGCTGCGCGGAAAACGGGAAGGACTTACCAAAGCACTGGATGGTTGTAATCGATACCTCTTAACCTTGAAGAGAGAATGCGAGAGTGGATTTCAGGTATTGCCTCAGGTGGGCGGCTTTGAACTGCAGCTGCAAAGACTCAGTGCAGAACTGGATAAATATCTGGAGCAGCCGGTGCCGGAAGAGATCCGGGAACAGGTCATGGAGTTCTATTTTTCAGTATGGAACTTTCTGGGAATCTGTGATCGGCTGGATGACAATTATGTGATCTATACAGACTTTTCGGAAGAAGGACACTTTTGGTTGCATCTGTATTGCGTGCGCCCGGCGGAAAATCTGCGCCAGTGTCTGGACTGTGGTACAGCAACCATCTTTTTCTCAGCAACCCTTCTGCCGGTCAATTATTATAAGGATCTGCTCACTGGAAATCTGGAGGATTATGCGGTCTATGCAAAGTCTCCCTTTGATCCTGCCAATCGCTTACTGCTGGTAGGAACGGATGTGAGCAGCCGGTATTCCAGGCGAGTAGCATCGGAATATGAGCGGATGGCCCGGTATATTCACGAGACAGTCACGGTGAAAACTGGCAATTATCTGGTGTTTGCCCCTTCCTATCAGGTGATGGAGCAGGTAGCAGATCGCTGCGTGGCTTATGAAGATATGGAATGTATCCGACAGGAATCAGGTATGGCGGAAGAAGAACGGGAAGCATTTCTGAAAGAATTTGAAAAAGAACGAAACCATTCTCTGGTTGGATTTTGTGTTATGGGAGGTATTTTCTCAGAAGGAATCGATCTGACAGAGGACCGGCTGATCGGTGCACTGATCATTGGAACTGGTTTGCCGCAGGTGTGCAGAGAACGGGAGATCGTGAAAGAATATTTTGATAAAAAAGGAATGGACGGATTTGCCTATGCTTATCAGTATCCGGGGATGAATAAGGTACTGCAGGCGGCGGGGAGAGTGATCCGGACAGAAGCGGACAGAGGAATGATCCTTTTGATGGATGATCGGTTTGCCACGATCTCATATCAGCGGCTGTTCCCGAGAGAATGGGAACAGCACGCTTATTGTCAGGTGGATTCGCTGGCAGGACAGCTTCAGGAATTCTGGCTGAAATATTGAATAAACTGTTTGGCTGCGTTGCTGATCGGCATCTTGTCACTGTAAGCCAGTGCAAGCTGTCTGGTCGGCAATGTTGCTTTTAAGGGGATCTGGAACAGATCGCCGCCAGCCCTCGCCAGGCAGAAGTCCGGAACAAAGGCAATGCCAAGACCGATATCTGCCAGGTCCAGCAACAGGTCATTGGAACTTAGTTCGATCTCAGGGACAAGATCCAGCTGATGCTGTTGGAACAGGGTATGGAGAAATTCGCTCGTGGTGCTGTTCCGGTCCAGCATCAGGATCGGATAATTTAAAAGTTCCTTGAAAGATAAAGGCTGATGTTCCAGTTCACCATAGTATTTGCGGCTGGCAATAAAGCAGTCCTGAAAATCCTTGATATGTTGTACCTGTTTTCCGTTCCCAAGCCGGGAATTGGGATAATTGGTAAAGATCAGATCCACGCTGCCATTTTCCAGAAGATCCACACATCCAATGGAAGTCTGGTTGGTTACTTTGATGTGAATGTTCGGGTATTCCTTGTGGAAACGGCTTAAGTAGGGCACCAGAAAATAGCGGCAGATGGTGTCGGATGCACCGATACGGAGCTGTCCGCCACCCAGAGTATTTGCCTCCAGGATCTGTGCTTCCCCTCTGCGGATCAGGTTCATGGCTGGTTCCACATGACGGAGCAGAGTCTCGCCTTCCGGAGTCAGCTGCACCTTTTTGGTGCTTCGGATGAACAGAGGCTGATTCAGCTTTTTCTCCAGTACTTTGATAGACTGGCTGACTGCAGACTGGGAAATGTATAATTTTTTGGACGCCTCCGAAAAGCTCAGTGAGATCGCCACATAGTAAAATACCTTATAGAGTTCGTAGTTGATATCCATTTTATTAGTCTTCCTTATGAAAATTATGTATTCTTAGTAATGATAATAATAGATACCACTGCTTTTTTCAAGCGATTCAGCGGATAAAATACAAATAAATAGCAACTTCTGCGATTAAGATCATTGGCATGCCCATCACAAAGTACCAGTGACGAGTCTTGTGATGGAAAAAGTACATGCCGATAATGGCCCCGGCGCCGCCTCCAAGCAGTGCGGACAGGAATAAAGTCTTCTCCGGGATCCGCCACAGATGCCGTTTTGCCTTGGATTTGTCAATGCCCATCAGCGCAAATGCGAGAACATTGATCACGATCAGATAATAATAAAAAAGATGTTCCATAGATAAAAATTGCCTTTCTTTTTTTCAGGATTGCCTGTTCATTGTAACATGGTTTCATGGTATAGTATACACAGAAAAGAGGAACTATGGAACAGGAGGAAAAAGTATGGGTGAGATCCTGGAAGAATTTATCAGCGGTTTCTGCCGGACCAGCAACGAGACGCGGACCATCTGCTGTGAATATGAGCAGGGGGATGATGGAAGCGTGACGCTGACGGAATTTGACTGCAATCCGGAGAAATGTCCCAACAGTGCAGCGTGCACCATCTGGGAAGAGGCAAAGAGCAGGGAGAGAAAGGGGTAACTATGGCAAAGAGAATGTTGGATTGTGTCACATCAGATTTTGTGACCTTCAAAAAAGAGGACTGGCTGTCCAGTATCAGTGGAAGCGAGGGGCGAGTGATCGCCTGTGAGAGCATCGGAACCGTGCTTCCCATGCTTGGAAATATTACCAATGCGGAGTTTACGGCATCCATGGGAGCAGATATTCTGCTGCTCAACATCTTTGATGTGCAGGATCCGGTGATTCAGGGTCTGCCAAAGGTGAAGCCGGAAGACTGTGTCCGGGAGCTGAAGCGATTGACCGGCCGCATGGTCGGTATCAATCTGGAACCGGTGGAGGATAACGCCGGTGGAGAAGATCCGGACAACATGTGGAAAATGTCACCGGGACGCCGGGCGACAGTGGAAAATGCAGTGAAAGCCTGTGAGATGGGTGTGGACATGATCCTGCTTACCGGAAATCCCGGTAACGGCGTCTCTAACGGAGCGATTACTGATACTTTGCGTAGGCTGAAAGCGGCAGTGGGAGATAAGATGATCCTGGCAGCAGGCAAGATGCATGCATCGGGTATCCCGTCGGAGGCTGGTGAGCATATTATCACAGCGCGGGATGTGGAAGAATTTATCGGCGCAGGGGCAGATATTGTCCTGTTCCCGGCTCCTGGTACAGTTCCAGGCATCGCCATGGAATATGTAAGAAGCCTGGTCAAAGAAGCCCACAGCAGAGGCGTGCTGACCATGACTTCTATCGGAACCTCTCAGGAGGGAGCTGATACGGAGACCATCCGCCAGATCGCTCTTATGTGCAAGATGGCAGGAACAGATATCCATCATCTGGGAGATTCCGGCTACACCGGCATGGCACTGCCGGAAAACATTCTGGCTTATTCCAAAGCGATCCGTGGAGCCAGACATGCATACCGCCGGATGGCATATTCGGTAAATCGATAAAAATATTACGAGGAGAACAACACAAAAGTGCGATCCGCTGCCTGTTCTGTACCTCTGAACTGGAAAAATAAGATCGAATATGGTCGAAAAAATTTAAGGAAATGGAAAATTAGGGTTGCTGATACTGTAATATTGTACTATACTAAACTAAAATTGTTCCCGAAGAGCGGACGATTGTATCTGCTAAACGGACGAAAAACTGGAGGTAGTGTATGACAGAAGCAATTAATGGAGTATTGGTAACATTGATCAATTTCCTGTTTGGTCCTATCATGTTATGTGTGTATTTTGGAGTTGGTATCATGATGACCATTCGCCTGCGAGGTGTGCAGTTCCGCAGATTTGGGATGGCATTCCGTGAATGTGTGGGAAACATTGGTGGCAAGGATGAGAACGGCAAAGAGGTAGGACAGATCAAGTCCTTCAAAGCACTGGCAACCGCGCTTTCTTCCTGCGTAGGAAATGGTAATATTGTAGGAATCGCTGCAGCGATTGCCATCGGTGGACCGGGCGCGATCTTCTGGATGTGGGTTGCATCTCTTCTTGGTATGGCAACGAAGTTCTCTGAGATCTGTCTTGCCATGCATTACAGAATTCAGGATGAGGCAGGCAACTTCCGAGGCGGTGTTATGTACATTCTTTCCAGAGGAATGAAGAACAAGACCTTAGGTAAGATTCTGGGAGGCGCATTTGCTGTATTTACCGTCATGGTATCTTTCATTTCCTGTGGAGCACTTCAGGCAAATACCATTGCAAATTCTCTGAATGGTGAGACTGGAATCGGTATCCCGCTGTGGGTAGTTGCAATTGTTGTTCTGGTACTGGATGGACTGGTAGTCTGTGGTGGTCTGAAAAAGATCGCAAATGTAACGACTGTCCTGACTCCGGTTATGGCACTGATCTATATTGGATTCAGTTTGATCATTATTATCCTTCATGCAAATATGATCCCGACTGCCATCTATTATGTAGTAAAATCTGCATTTACCGGTGATGCAGCAGTTGGCGGTGTGGCTGGTGCAACCATGGCGTTTGCCATCCAGAAAGGTGTATCCCGTGGTGTATTCTCCAACGAGGCAGGTATCGGTTCTTCTGCAATCGTGCATGCAACTGCAATCGTTGATAAGCCTACCAGACAGTCTCTGTACGGTATCATTGAGGTGTTTTTCGATACGATGGTGATCTGTACAGTTACCTCTTTACTGATCCTGACTACTGGCGTATGGAACTCCGGTGTGACTGATGGAACTGCACTGGCATCCATGGCATTTCAGATGAACTTTGGAAGCTTCGGTAATGTGATCATGATGATCAGCCTCTTACTGTTCTGCTTCTCTACCATGTTCGGATGGTATACATATGGTGAATCTGCATTTGCATTCCTCTTCGGAGCAAAAAGTGTGATCGTGTTCCGCGTGATGCATTGTGTGATCTGTTCCCTGGGAGCACTGGTCAGCGTATCTATCATGTGGAATGCAGCAGATGTGGCAAATGGTCTTATGGCATTGCCGAACTTATTGTCTCTGTTCCTGTTCGGTGGTGTTGTAGTAAAAGATGCAAAGGAATTCTTCGACGAATATGATAGAACACATAAGAAGGGAGCAGCATCATAACCATGAGTGCAAATGTTAAAAAGCGGCTGAGACTGGAATATTTAGGCAAGGATAAGCCTAATGAACCGGGCGTGGAGGCTGCTGGAGCGGATGCTCTTGACATCATCAGCGAGGGAAGTCATCTGTATGGATCAGTACTGATCCCGGATGGCAGTTATGAAGCTTTAAGACCCTGCGTGATATTGATCCACGGATTTCCGGGGACGGCACGCAATGATGATCTGGCACAGGCATTACGCCGTATCGGATGTGTGGTACTGACACCCCATCATCGGGGAGCCTGGGGCTCAGAAGGAAAATATCTGATCTCTAACTGCGTGGAAGATATGGTGCACATTGCAGAATGGGTCAGAAGTCCTGAAATCTGTGAAAAATGGAAGATCGATCCTGACAGTATTTTCCTGTGCGGACATAGTATGGGCGGCAATACCGCACTTCAGAGCGGCAGACGTCTGCCGTGGGTAAAAGGAATCATCCTGATGACCCCCTATGATCCTTCCTATTATCTGCTTCATGGGCAGGGGGAACGGTTCCGGGGACTGATAGAGGAAGGAAGTGTTCTTCAAAGTGACGGATTGGAAGCCATCTACAAGGATGCGGATGCACATAAAGAAGCGTATTGCTTTGCAGATGCCTTTGAAGATGTGAAGGATCGGAATATGTGTATCGTAGTTGGAGGTGGAGATGATATCGCACCTGGCAAACATATGATAATGCCTTTGTGGAACCGCCTGAAAGAACACGATACAGTGGCTGTGCAGAAGCAGATCACTTTCGACTGCGATCATTGCATGTGCAATGTCCGTATGGCACTGGCAGAATATATCGCGCAATTTATGAAAGAAGTGCTGGGAGAGTAAGTCTCCTGAGAATATGGAACCCTGCTTTGTAGATGAAACATCTGCGTGGCAGGGCTTCTTTTTTGCGTGCGTAGAAGCAGTTCAGGCACAGACAGTTGTTCAGAGGGACCGCTCTCGCTAGGTCCTCGATCCAGCGGTACTAACCTTCAATCTGCGCTACCCGCTTGATTTCAGGAAGTACCGGGACTGCGGACGTCCCCTTTACAATCTGTCTGTGCCTGCACCGCTCCTGCGCATATCGTGTCAAAGCCCTGCCGGATTTTTCCTCCTCTAAAAGTCAGGTGAAAGACTTTGGACAATTCATGCGTGGCGAAGATTTGTAAATGAGAGAGGGAGGGATGGTTGCTGACAGATTGTACAGGGGACGTCCCGCAGTCCTGGTACTTCCTGAGACTGAGCCTTTGGCGATAGTCGAAGGTTAGTACCATTGGACGAGGACTTAGCGGAAGCGGTCCCTCTGCACAACTGTCAGCAACTAGTGCCTCTCCCTCTCATACTCCAAACGACAACTCTTGCAAGCCTCCGGGGGATGCGATATAATTGTACTTAATTGTCATAGAAGAAAGAGAGGATCACGATCCATGAGTTACGCAGACCAGCTTTTTATCAATATGTGTCACGATATTCTGGAACATGGGACCAGTACGGAAGGAGAAAAGGTTCGTCCTAAATGGGAAGACGGAAGCTTTGCATATACAATCAAACGATTCGGAGTAGTGAACCGTTATGACCTGAGAAAGGAATTTCCGGCGATCACACTGAGAAAGACAGCACTGAAGAGCTGTATGGATGAGATCCTGTGGATCTATCAGAAAAAATCAGCCAATATTCATGACCTGAACAGCCATGTATGGGATGAGTGGGCAGATGAGACCGGTTCCATCGGAAAAGCTTATGGCTATCAGATCGGCGTAAAGAGCAAATACAAAGAAGGCATGTTTGATCAGATGGACCGGGTCCTGTATGATCTGAAAAATAATCCGTTCAGCCGCCGGATCATGACGAACACCTATGTGCATGCGGACTTAAGCGAGATGCATCTGTATCCCTGTGCCTACAGCACCACATGGAATGTGACACAGACACCGGGAGAGGACAGACTTACCTTAAATATGGTGTTGAACCAGCGCTCTCAGGATGTGCTGGCAGCAAATAACTGGAACGTATGTCAGTATGCGATCCTGCTTATGATGGTGGCACAGTCCTGCAATATGATTCCGGGCGAACTGCTTCATGTGATCGCGGACGCACATATTTATGACCGTCACGTGGATGTGGTAAAAGAGCTGATAGGCAGAGAGACTTACCCGGCGCCAAAGGTATCCCTGAACCCGGAAGTTAAAGATTTTTATGCATTTACTACTGCGGATCTGATCGTGGAAGACTATCAGGCAGGACCGCAGGTGAAAAATATTCCGATCGCAGTATAATAACCGCGGCATAACAGAGAGATATTCAGGAGGATAAAAGATGAATCTGATTGTAAATGTGGACAGTAACTGGGCCATTGGCTATAGAGGAAAACTTTTGGTGAGCATACCGGAGGATATGAAATTCTTCCGTTCTGAGACTACCGGAAAAGTAGTGGTGCTGGGAAGAAAGACACTGGATACCTTCCCGGGCGGACAGCCGCTTAAGAACCGTACGAACATTATTCTGACCAGAAATCCAAACTATCAGGTGAAGGGTGCCATTATCTGCCACTCCGTAGAGGAAGTTCTGGAAGAACTGAAAAAATATAACAGCGAAGACGTGTACATCATCGGCGGAGATTCTATTTATAAGGAATTTCTTCCGTACTGTGACGTGGCACATGTGACAAGAACGGATCATGTCTATGATGCAGATGCCTGGTTCCCGAATCTGGAAGAGGATCCGGCCTGGGTACTGACCGGTGAAAGTGAAGAGAAGACTTATTTTGATCTGGAATTCCGTTTTTGCCGGTATGAGAGACGGGAGGCCTGATAGATGGCTCGTAAAAGAAGGAACCGGATCTTTCAGTTCGGCCCGTTAGGGATGGATACGAACCTTCTGGTTGTGCTTTTTTTTATCATGGTATTTGGCTTTATCATGATCTATAGTGCCAGTTATTATAAAGCAGGAATGAGTTCTGCTTTTAACAACGATTCCATGTACTTCCTGAAACGACAGGTGGTATTCAGTATGGTGGGAGTGTTGGCCATGCTGGTGGTGGCTGGCGTTAACTATCACTGGATCTGCCGGTTTGCAGGTGTGGGCTATCTTGCCTGCTTTGGGTTCGTGGCGTTGTTGTTCACGCCATTGGCAATTACGGCAAATGAGGCGACCAGGTGGGTACAGCTGGGACCAGTACAGGTACAGGTGGCAGAGCCTGTCAAAATATTGATGATCGTCTTTATGGCAACATTGCTGACAGCAAAAGGGAGACATATCAAGAGCTGGCTGTCCATGATCAAGATCATGATTCCAGCAGGCATTATTGCAGTGTTGATCTGGAAAGTCAGCGATAACATGAGTTCTGCTGTGATCATTCTAGGGACAGCAGCATTTATGATGTTTGTGGTACATCCGGAATACTGGAAATTCATTGTGGCGATTCTGATTGTCGGCGTTGGAGTGACGGCTATTGTCTACTATGTGGCCAGCATGGACCCGGCACAGGCAGCAGAGAGCTTCCGTTTTGAGCGTATCCGCGCATGGCTGGATCCTTATGAATATGAGACCGGGAAAGCCATGCAGGCGCTGCAGGGACTCTATGCCATCGGAAGCGGTGGATTATGGGGCAAGGGTCTGGGAAACAGCATCCAGAAGCTGGGTAAGATCCCGGAACCTTACAATGATTACATATTTTCTATTATCTGCGAGGAACTGGGAATCTTCGGCGCAGGTCTGGTAATCTTACTGTTCATCTTTTTGTTGTACCGGATCTATACCATTTCACAGACTGCAGAGGATATGCTGGGAAGAATGCTCACTATTGGTGTATTTTCCCACATTGCATTGCAGGTAATCCTGAACCTGCTGGTCGTGACAGGGTTGTTTCCGACTACAGGAGTTACCTTGCCATTCTTCAGTTACGGAGGTTCGGCATCCGTATTTTTGCTGATGGAGATCGGGCTGGTGCTAAGCGTTAATAAATACAGTATTCAGAAGCGCCTGGATGAAGCCAGGGAAGCTCATTTATAAAAATGATAAGGGAAGGAGAAGTTTAAGATGTATCGAGATCATACAAAAGTAGTGAAGATTGGAGACCGGGTCATCGGCGGAGGGAATCCGATCCTGATCCAGTCCATGACAAATACAAGAACAGAAGATGTAAAAGCGACGGTAGAGCAGATCCACAGACTGACGGAAGCAGGTTGTGAGATCATCCGTTGTACCGTACCCACCAAGGAGGCGGCAGAGGCGATCAAGGAGATCAAAAAGCAGATCACCATTCCGTTGGTGGCAGACATTCATTTTGACTATAAGATGGCCATTGCAGCCATGGAAAATGGAGCAGACAAGATCCGCATCAATCCAGGAAATATCGGAAGCCTTGACCGAATCAAAGCAGTGGTAGACACTGCAAGGGAGCGCAATATCCCTATCCGTGTGGGAGTGAACAGCGGTTCTCTGGAAAAAGAGCTGGTGGAGAAATACCATGGTGTGACTGCAGAAGGCATTGTGGAAAGTGCGCTTGATAAAGTAAAGATCATTGAGGACCTGGGCTATGACAATCTGGTCATCAGCATTAAATCTTCAGATGTTATGATGTGTGCGAAGGCGCATCAGCTGATCGCAGACAAGACCGATCATCCACTTCATGTAGGCATTACCGAAGCAGGGACTCTGTTTTCCGGAAATATCAAATCTGCTGTGGGTCTTGGCATCATCTTAAGCCAGGGGATCGGTGATACGATCCGTGTCTCCCTGACTGGTGATCCAGTTGAAGAGATCAAGTCCGCAAAACTGATCCTTCGTACTCTGGGACTTCGCAAAGGTGGGATCGAGGTGGTATCCTGTCCGACCTGTGGACGTACGAAGATCGATCTGATCGGTCTGGCAAATAAAGTAGAGACCATGGTATCCGGCTTCCCACTGGATATTAAGGTGGCTGTTATGGGATGTGTGGTAAACGGACCTGGAGAGGCAAAGGAAGCAGACATCGGAATTGCCGGAGGAGACGGCATCGGTCTTCTGATCAAGCATGGCGAGATCGTACAGAAGTTGCCGGAAGATCAGCTCCTTGATGCACTCCGGCATGAACTGGAGAACTGGAATGACTGAAAAACCGTTTTTTGAGGTATTTCGCACACTGGAAGTAGATAACCAGACACGGGCATTGTTCGAGCAGGTGGTGGTGACACGAGTGTCCACATCTCCTTCTCAGGATGTGCTGCGGGTCTATATTACGAGTAAAAAGCTGATTGCAAAAAATCAGCTTTTTCACTTGGCAAAACAGATTCAGAGACAGATTTTCGGATATCGGAAAGTACAGGTGCTGATCTTTGAAAAGTTTCAGCTCTCCAGTCAGTATACACCGCAGAAGTTGTGGTCTCTGTATGAGGACAGTGTTCTGACGGAACTGGAAGCGTACAGCCCATACAAACGAAGCATTTTGAAAAATGCAGCCGTGGAATTTCCTGATGAAGAAAATGTGCTGGTAGGTATCTCCAGTAAGGTCTATGACAAAGATGCAGTGGAGGATATTATCCGCATTCTGGACCGGGTATTCAACGAGCGTTGTGGCTTTCGGGTAAAGGTTGATGTGGAATATCGGGAGCCGAAGGAAAGCGTCTCCATGGAGAAGAGCGAGGCAGAGCTGCAGCAGAGGATCAGCTTCTTAAGTGAGAATCTGCGGAAAGAGAAGGCCGCCAAAGCAGAAGCGAAGGCAGAGGCAAAAGCCGCCAGAGAAGAGAAGAAGGCGGAAGCAGCCGCAGCAGGAAAGAGCGCACCGGCTGCAGAAGCTGGTGGCGGACAGAAGGGCGGCTCTTCCGGCAATGGTGGAGGCTTTGGCGGAGGCCGCAAGGGAGGATCCTTCGGTTCTGGCGGAAGCTACCGCAGAAGCGATAACCCGGATGTACTCTATGGAAGAGATTTTGAAGATGAACCGATCCCGCTGGAACAAGTGCAGGAAGAGATGGGAGAAGTCACTGTCAAAGGCAAGATCTTCAATGTGGAAGAACGGGAGATCCGTGGAGAGCGTACGATCATTACAATGACGTTGTCCGATTTTACCGATACCATTCATGTGAAAATGTTTGTGAAAAATGAGTTCCTGGAGGATATCAGGGGCAAGATCAAGGCCGGAGCCTTTGTAAAATTAAAGGGTATGACGACTCTTGACCGGTTTGACCATGAGCTGACCATCAGCTCCGTGGTGGGAATCAAAAAGATTACAGATTTTACCACTCATCGCATGGACTATTCTTATAAGAAGCGAGTGGAACTGCATTGCCATACGAAGATGAGCGATATGGATGGAGTGACCGATGCGGCTGTCCTTCTGAACCGTGCAAAATCCTGGGGAATGCCGGCACTGGCGATCACAGATCATGGCTGCGTGCAGGCATTTACCGAGGCCAGCCATACCATTTCCAAGGATGAGAACTTTAAGGTCATCTATGGAGTGGAAGGATATCTGGTGGATGACCTGAAGGAAGTTGTGGAAAACTCCAAAGGTCAGAGCATGGACGGTGCATATGTGGTGTTTGACCTGGAGACCACCGGTCTGTCGGCGGTCAACAACCGGATCATTGAGATCGGTGCAGTCAAAGTCATTGAAGGTAAGATCGTGGATCGGTTCAGCACCTTTGTAAACCCAAGGGAGCCCATTCCATTTGAAATCGAACAGCTCACCAGTATCAGCGATGAGATGGTCATTGATGCGCCGGTGATCGAAGATATTTTGCCGAAATTCCTGGAGTTCTGTGAAGGCTGTGTGCTGATCGCCCACAACGCTTCTTTTGATGCAGGATTCATCCAGGAAAACTGCAGGCGCATGGGAATCGACACAGATTTCACGGTGGGAGACACCGTTGCCATGGCGCGTATCCTGCTGCCTGCCCTCAATAAATTCAAGCTGGATACCGTGGCAAAAGCACTAAACATTTCCCTGGATCATCATCACCGGGCGGTGGACGATGCGGCCTGTACCGCAGAGATCTTCGTGAAATTTATTCAGATGTTCAAAGATAAGGATGCCTTTGATCTTGATCAGGTCAACGAGATGGGAAAATCCAATGAGAGTGCCATCCGCAAGATGCCTACTTATCATGTGATCATTCTGGCGAAAAATGATATTGGCCGGGTGAATCTGTACCGGCTGGTCTCTTTGTCCCATCTGAATCATTTTGCCAGAAGACCACGTATTCCCAAGAGTGAGCTCAATCAGTACCGGGAAGGTCTGATTGTGGGTTCTGCCTGTGAGGCGGGAGAGCTTTATCAGGCGATCTTAAGAGGCGCGCCGGATCAGGAGGTCGCACGGATCGTGGAATTCTATGATTATCTGGAGATCCAGCCTCTTGGAAATAATGCGTTTATGCTGAGGGATTCCAAAAATCCAGTGAACTCAGAGGAAGACCTTCGGGAAAATGTACGAAAGATCGTCCGGCTGGGGGAAGAGTTCCACAAGCCTGTTGTTGCCACCTGTGATGTGCATTTTATCGACCCGCAGGACGAGATCTACCGACGGATCATCATGGCAGGAAAAGGCTTCTCCGATGCGGACGAACAGGCACCGCTGTTCCTGCGGACCACGGAGGAAATGCTGGAGGAATTTGCATTTTTAGGAACGGAGAAAGCGGAAGAGGTGGTCATCACCAACACCAATATGATTGCCGACATGTGTGAACATCTGTCACCGGTGCGTCCGGATAAATGTCCGCCGGTCATTCCGGATTCTGATAAGACCCTGCGTGAGATTTGTTACAACAAAGCTCATGAGATCTACGGAGAGAATCTGCCGGAGGTGGTGACCGAGCGTCTGGAGCGAGAACTGAAGTCTATCATTGGTAATGGATTTGCCGTTATGTATATTATCGCTCAGAAGCTGGTGTGGAAGTCCAATGATGACGGCTATCTGGTAGGATCCCGAGGTTCTGTTGGATCTTCTTTTGTAGCGACCATGGCAGGAATCACTGAAGTAAATCCGCTGCGGCCTCATTATATCTGCCCGGCGTGTCATTACAGTGACTTTGATTCGGAAGATGTGCGGAAATTTGCCGGCATGGCGGGCTGCGATATGCCGGATAAGGACTGTCCCAAGTGTGGGCACAAGTTAAATAAGGAAGGATTTGATATTCCGTTCGAGACGTTCCTTGGTTTCAAGGGAAACAAGGAGCCGGATATCGACCTGAATTTCTCCGGTGATTACCAGTCCAAGGCGCATAAATATACGGAAGTTATCTTCGGCGCAGGTCAGACCTTCCGTGCAGGGACTATTGGTACACTGGCAGACAAGACTGCATTTGGCTATGTAAAAAAATACTACGAAGAACGGGGAACCAGCAAACGGAACTGCGAGATCGACCGGATCGTTATGGGGTGTACCGGAGTGCGCCGGACCACCGGACAGCATCCGGGCGGTATCATCGTTCTTCCGCTGGGAGAGACCATCTATTCCTTTACACCGGTACAGCATCCGGCAAATGATATGACTACGGATATTGTAACTACCCATTTTGATTATCATTCCATCGATCACAACCTGTTGAAGCTGGATATTCTTGGACACGATGATCCGACTATGATCCGTATGCTGGAGGACCTGACAGGTGTGGATGCCACCACGATTCCGCTGGATGATCCGCAGGTGATGAGTCTGTTCCAGAGTACAGAGGCGCTGGGTGTGAAGCCGGAGGATATCGGCGGCACAAGGCTGGGTTCCCTTGGAATCCCGGAGTTCGGTACAGAGTTCGCTATGCAGATGCTTATTGATACCCATCCAACTCATTTCTCCGATCTGGTCAGAATCGCAGGTCTGGCACATGGAACAGACGTATGGCTGGGTAATGCACAGACCTTGATCCAGGAAGGGAAAGCAACCATTTCCACAGCCATCTGTACCAGAGATGATATTATGACCTATCTGATCGGTATGGGGCTGGAGAGTGAGATGTCCTTCAAGATCATGGAGGCAGTACGTAAGGGAACGGTTGCGAAAGGAAAATGTGATAACTGGCCGAAATGGAAGGAAGAGATGATCGCCCACAATGTGCCGGACTGGTATATCTGGTCCTGCGAGAAGATCAAGTACATGTTCCCGAAAGCACATGCGGCAGCCTATGTTATGATGGCATGGCGCATCGCTTGGTGCAAGATCAATTATCCGCTGGCCTATTATGCGGCATATTTTTCCATTCGTGCGGATGCCTTTAATTATGAGCTTATGTGTCAGGGACGAGAGCGGCTGGAACGTTATATGGATGATTACAAGCGCAGGAGCGATACCTTGTCACAGAAGGAACAAGAGACTCTGAAGGATATGAAGAGCGTGCAGGAGATGTATGCCAGAGGCTTTGAATTCATGAAGATCGATATTTACCGGGCAAATGCCCATGAGTTTCAGATCATTGATGGAAAACTGATGCCGTCTCTGTCCACCATCGATGGGCTGGGAGACAAGGCAGCCGATGCATTTGTCACAGCGGCGGCAGAGGGACCATTTCTTTCCAGAGATGATCTAAGACAGAGAAGCAAATTAAGTAAGACAGTCATCGATCTGATGGGAGATCTGGGACTTTTGGATGGATTGCCCGAATCCAACCAACTTTCTTTATTTGATTTTGCATGATTTGTTCACGATATAGCACTTTACTTATAAATATTTTTAAGCTATACTTAGCAGTGTGTGGGAAAAAACAGGCAGATTTCCCACTTTAGTATGTACAAAGCAGGAAAAACCTGCGAAATGGAGGAACATTATATTATGGTAAGAGCAGTAGTAGGAGCAAACTGGGGAGACGAAGGCAAAGGCAAGATCACAGATATGCTTGGTCAGGAGTCTGATATCATTGTCCGGTTCCAGGGTGGAGCAAATGCGGGACATACCATTGTCAACAACTATGGTAAATTTGCACTGCATACACTTCCTTCAGGAATCTTTTACGGACACACCACCAGCGTCATTGGAAATGGTGTGGCACTGAACATTCCGGTGTTTTTCAATGAGTTAAAAGGCATTGTGGACAGAGGAGTACCGGCACCGAAGATTCTGATCTCCGATCGTGCTCAGATGGTAATGTCTTATCATATCCTTTTTGATAAACTGGAAGAGGAGCGTCTGGCAGGAAGATCCTTCGGATCCACCAAGTCCGGTATCGCACCGTTCTATTCAGACAAATATGCAAAGATCGGCTTCCAGGTGAGCGAGCTGTTCAGAAGCAAAGAAGATCTGATGGAGAAGATCAACAGTGTACTGGCTCAGAAAAATGTCATTCTGGAGCATCTGTACCATGCACCGGCTCTGAAGGCAGAGGATATCTACGAAGAGCTGATGGAATACAAGAAGATGGTAGAGCCGTATGTATGTGACGTATCCGCTTATCTGTGGAAAGCGATCAAAGAAGGCAAGAACATCCTGCTGGAAGGCCAGCTGGGAACCATGAAGGATCCGGATCATGGAATCTATCCGATGGTTACTTCCTCTTCCACTCTGGCAGCTTATGGTGCCATCGGAGCAGGCATCCCGCCATATGAGATCAAACAGATCATCACAGTCTGCAAGGCTTACTCTAGTGCAGTTGGAGCAGGTGCATTTGTCAGCGAGATCTTTGGTGACGAGGCTGATGAGCTGAGACGCCGCGGTGGAGACGGCGGAGAGTTCGGTGCAACTACCGGACGTCCGAGAAGAATGGGATGGTTTGACTGTGTGGCTTCCAAATACGGATGCCGTCTGCAGGGAGCAACTGACGTAGCATTTACCGTACTGGATGTACTGGGTTATCTGGATGAGATCCCGGTATGTGTCGGATACGACATTGATGGCGAAGTAACGACAGATTTCCCGACCACCTATCTGCTGGAGAAAGCAAAACCGGTATACGAGACTCTTCCGGGATGGAAATGCGATATCCGCGGCATCAAGAAATATGAGGATCTGCCGGAGAACTGCCGTAAATATATCGAGTTTATCGAGAAACAGATCGAGTGCCCGATCACGATGATCTCCAATGGACCGGGACGTGACGATATTATCTACAGAAATAAATAAGCAGAGGATCATCTTATGATCAAAAATGTGATTTTCGATATTGGAAACGTGCTTCTTGATTTTTGCTGGAAGGATCACATTGCAAGATTTGGCTTCCAGGGGGAAAAAGCAGACCGCATCGCCCAGGCGATGATGCTTGGTCCCATCTGGCCAAAGCTTGACCTGGGGCTGGAAAGCGATGAGGATATTCTGGAACAGTTTGTGGCGCATACGCCGGAGCTGGAGCAGGAGATCCGCCTGGTATTCAGCGACTTAAGCACGATCGTCCGCGAATATGAAGGTTCTGTGGACTGGATCGAGTCTCTGAAAGCCAGAGACTATCACACCTATTATCTGTCCAACTATGGTGAACGGATCCGCAGGGAAGCATCAAAGGAACTGTCCTTCCTGTCGCATATGGACGGCGGCATCATGTCCTATACGGTTCATCTGGCAAAGCCGGATCCGGCCATCTATCAGACGCTGCTGGACCGGTATGGACTGAAGGCAGAGGAGTGTGTATTCCTGGATGATACAGTGCGAAATGTAGAGGCAGCGCAGGCTCTTGGTATTGCGGGCATTGTTGTGACAAGCCAGGAGCAGGCGAAGAAAGAACTGGAGACTTTATTGTAAAGGACACAGAAGATGAGAGATGTATTAGACCTGCATACTCATACCATCGCCAGTGGTCATGCGTACAATACCATGATGGAGATGATTCATGAGGCACAGAATAAGGGACTGGATGTATATGGAATCACAGAGCATGCACCGCGCATGAAGGGAACCTGCACAGATTTTTATTTTCATAATCTGAAGGTGGTTCCAAGGAAGCATGGCGATCTGGAACTGCTGCTTGGCGTGGAACTGAATATTCTGGATGAATATGGAACGGTGGATCTGGAAGAACCACATCTGGGAGATATGGATGTGACGATCGCCAGCCTTCACAAACCATGTATTCAGCCGGGAAGCCGGGATTATAATACTCAGTGCCTGATCAGCGCTATGAAAAATCCACATATCAATATTATCGGACATCCGGATGATGGAAGATATATGGTTGACATGGAAGCAGTCGTTCAGGCGGCAAAGGAATATCATACACTGCTGGAGCTTAACAATAACTCGCTGAATCCCCGCTGTACCCGTCAGAATGCCAGGGAAAACGATATGGAGATGCTGCGTCTCTGCAAGAAATATCAGGTGCCCATTGTCATGGGAAGCGATGCTCATTATTATGAGGATATCCTGAATCATGAGCTTGCTCTTGATGTGATCAAAGAGACGGAGTTCCCGGAAGAACTGGTGGTCAATACAGACCGGGAGAAACTGTATCCATTTATCAATAAGTATCAGAAAGTATAGAAAAACTGCTGGACTTTATGATTTTACTGTGCTAAAATGACATAGTCAGGTAATAAAGTCAGGAGGCAGGGCATGAGTAAAAATATTCGTAACGAATCTACGGATGGTTTGTTTCAGGCGATCCTAAGTCTTCAGGATATGGATGAGTGCTACACATTTTTTGAAGATGTGTGCACGATCAATGAGATCCAGTCACTGGCACAGAGATTTGAAGTGGCCAGACTCCTGAGAGAGAAGAAGACTTATCTGGAGATTGCAGAGCGGACAGGTGCATCCACCGCCACGATCAGCCGTGTGAACCGATCATTGAATTATGGCAATGATGGATATGACATGGTGTTCCGGAGAATGGAAGCAGAAGAACAAAAAGATACAAAAGAATAGACAACGTAAGATCCGCCTGTTGTGTGAGAGCACAGCAGGCGGATCTTTTCAAAGGGGAGGATAAGTATTCAACTTCTCTTTGGTACATTTACAGTATACCCGTCAGATGGAAAGATATACATGATCCTGATGGAAAAAACTCACAAATTACAAAAAAAACTTGTTATGTAGTTTTGAATACTATATAATGAATCATGAGGTGAGAGAAAAAATGACCATTGATTCTGAAAATATCTTAAACAGTATCCTCTCAAGCCTTGAGAGGATTGATTATATTAAACCGACGGAGATTCCGAACATCGATCTTTACATGGATCAGGTGACGACTTTTATGGAAGAGCACCTGCAGTCATCCAAGCGGTATCCGGATGATAAGATTCTGACCAAGACCATGATCAATAATTATGCGAAGAATCATCTGCTGCCGGCACCAGACAAGAAGAAATATTCCAAGGAGCATCTGCTGCTTCTGATCTATATTTATTATTACAAATCCATTCTGTCCATCGGCGATATCCAGAGTTTGCTGGAACCGTTGACCCAGCGGTATTTCCATAAGGATGGAGAGATGAACATGCAGTCCATCTATGAGGAAGTCTTCAGTCTGGAAAAAGAACAGGTGGAGAAGATGAAGCAGGACGTGACGGAGAAGTATGAGACTGCGTCCCGCATCTTCCCGGAAGCAGAAGCGGAGGACCAGGAGTTTCTTCGAATCTTTTCCTTTATCTGTCTGCTGAGCTTTGATGTGTATGTGAAGAAGCAGGTAATCGAGAAACTGATCGATGAACTTCCAAAGAAAAGCTGATTGACGAGAGAACTGGAAAGTGTTAGAGTAGACTTACTGAATAAAGTCGGCTTATGAGGAGGCATATGATGTATAAGATCACATTAGATGTAGATGGAATGGCATGCGGAATGTGTGAGGCTCATGTAAATGATGCAGTAAGAAAAGCATTCCAGGTGAAAAAAGTAACATCTTCCCATAGTAAAGGAAGAACGGAGATCATCTCAGAGACGGAGCTTGATGCGGACAAGCTGAAAGCAGTTATTGAGGCTTCCGGTTACGATGTGCTGGATATGAAGACGGAACCTTATGAAAAGAAGGGATTTTCGTTGTTTCATAGAGGATAATCTATCATTTTTTTGAAAATTGTGGAAAATATCTCTTGCATAACAGAAAAAATTATTGTATAGTAGATAAAAATTAAAAAATGTACATGAATGGGCATGGAAATGACTGGTTTTCCATGCCCTTTTTGCATTGATTTTAGTGCAGGAGGAATGAATATGGATAGCATGGATCGTAGTATTTTAAAATGTCTCAGTGAGAATTCAAGACAGTCTGCAACGGAGATCAGTCAGACAGTGCATCTTTCAGTGGCTGCTGTGATCGAGCGAATCCGAAAACTGGAGCGGAATGGAATCATCAGACAGTATACAGTTGTTGCAGATCAGCATAAAATAGGTAATGATGTGACAGCACTCATGGAAGTTTCGCTGGAACATCCAAAGTATTACGATGAATTTACAAAAGTCATGCATGATAATCCGAGCATCGTAGCCTGCGATTATCTCACCGGTGACTATGATTTTATGCTGAAGATCCAGACAAAATCTTCGGAGACACTGGAGCAGCTTCATCGGATCATTAAAAGCATTAAAGGCGTATCCAATACAAAAACATATTTTGTACTGAAAGAGATCAAATGTGGCACCACTGCCATGGCAGAAGCACAATAAGTCTGGAGTGGAGTCACGCATAAGATAAAGTGGTCTGGATATACTAGGTGCAAAAGGAGGTAGACTGTTATGAATAAAGGTCTGGACTGTTTTGCACTTACCATTACGATCATTGGGGCGATCAACTGGGGACTGATCGGGTTCTTCAGTTTTGATCTGGTTGCCTGGCTGTTTGGAAATATGACCTGGCTGTCCAGGATCATTTATGGACTGGTGGGAATCTGTGGCTTATATCTGATCTCTTTTTACGGTCATTTGTCTGAAAAATAAGAATAACAAGGATATACAGGCATTTATCCGAAAAATAGGGTTGCCATTTGAAAACACCTGTGATATATTTAGGTACGAAATTGGGGTTTGAAGGGTAACGGGTGTTAGAGGAATGACAACAGAAATGTCAGAACAGATGAATCAGATGCTTTCGGACAGCGGGCTGCCATTATATGAGAAGGCTGTAGTATTTGCAGCGATTGCTCATCAGGGAGCACATAGAAAAGGAAGTCGGATTCCATATCTTTCGCATCCGATTGAAGCAGCAGCGATCGTATCTGAACTGACAGATGATGAAGAACTGATCGCAGCGGCGGTGCTTCATGATGTAGTGGAGGACACACCTGTTACGCTGGAAGATGTGGAACAGTATTTCGGAGAACGGATCGCCGCCTATGTAGGTTATGAGACCGAGGATAAGCGCCGGGATCTGCCGGCAGAGGAAACCTGGCTGGTTCGTAAACAGGAGATGCTTACATTTCTGAGAGAGAAGGCAGATCGGAATGCCAGAATACTGGCATTGGCGGACAAGCTTTCCAACCTCAGAGCAATTGAGAGGGATGTGATCAGTATTGGTGATCAGGTATGGGAACGGTTTCACCAGAAAGACAAGAAGATGCATGGCTGGCTTTATCGTCAGACAGCAGAAGTTTTGCGGGAATTGGAAGAATATCCGGCCTGGCAGGAATATGATCGACTGATTCGCAGAGTATTTCATGAGGATTGCATTTAGGGGGCTGTATGTACAGCCCCATTTTTATAAAGAGGAGGACATAAGATGACACCATATTGTGAACTTGGAAGAGAAGAATTGCTGGAACTGAAAAAGGAACTGACTCAGAAATATGAGGATGCAAAGGGCAAAGGCCTGAAGCTTGACATGTCCAGAGGAAAGCCTTCCACGGATCAGCTTGATATGACAATGCCTATGATGGATATTTTCAACAGTCATTGCGATATGAAGGATGATCAGGGTGTAGATACCAGAAACTACGGATGTCTGGAAGGTATTCACAGTGCCAGAAAACTTCTTGGAGATATGCTGGGCGTGGATCCGGAGCATGTGATCGTATTTGGTACGGCCAGCCTGAATGTCATGTATGACAGTATTTCCCGTGCATACACACATGGTATTATGGGAAGTACTCCGTGGTGCCGTCTGGAAAAAGTGAAATTCTTATGTCCGGCTCCGGGATATGACCGTCATTTCTCTATTACCGAGCACTTTGGTATCGAGATGATCAACATTCCGATGACCATGGAAGGACCGGATATGGATCTGGTGGAAGAGTATGTAAAAGATCCGGCAGTCAAAGGTATCTGGTGTGTACCGATGTATACGAACCCTATGGGAATCACTTACTCTGAGGAAGTATGCCGCCGTATGGCAGACTTAAGTCCTGCAGCAGAGGATTTCAGAATATACTGGGATAATGCATATTGCGTACATCATCTTTATGAGGACAAACAGGACACTTTGCCGGAAATCCTTGGTATGTGTAAGGCAAACGGCAAAGAGGATATGGTTCTGGAATTTGCTTCTACTTCCAAGATCAGCTTTGCAGGTGCAGGTATCAGCTGTCTGGCAGCCTCCAAGGCAAATCTTGACTGGGTGAAGAAATCCATGACTATCCAGATCATCAGCCATGACAAGATCAACCAGCTTCGTCATGTACGTTACTTCAAGAACCTGGACGGTATTAAAGAGCAGATGAGAAAACATGCAGATATCATGCGTCCGAAATTTGAGCTGGTTCTGGAGACTCTGGAACGCGAACTGGGCGGACTGGGTATCGGAACCTGGACCAAACCGTTGGGCGGATATTTCATCTCCTTCGATTCCATGGAAGGCTGTGCAAAAGCCATTTACAACAAATGTAAAGAGGCTGGAGTTACACTGACTACTGTTGGTGCAACCTATCCTTACAAAAAGGATCCGCATGACACCAATATCCGTATCGCTCCGTCCTATCCAACACTGGAAGAACTGAAGATCACCGCAGAACTTTTCACTCTGTGCGTAAAACTCGCAAGCGTGGAGAAGCTGCTGGAGACAAAATAAATTATATATACAAATCCCCTGACAATGGCGGATGAGTAATGCTCGTATGAAGATCAAAAGACATCATGCACTGTCTGTTCGCATGAGATGGATTTGATATCCATCTCTCGCGTACACACAGCACATGATGTCTTTTTTCAATTCATACAGCGCTATTACATCATCCGCCCTCGCCAGGGAATTCGCAGGGCTGCTGGAATTTATTATGCTTCTTCCGCAGATTTTCCGGCAATATAATTGATAAACTGCTGTGCAGTTCTTCCAGAGACACCACCGTGGTTCAGTTCCCATTTATTGGCTTCTGCGCAGAGCTCTTCGTCGCTCATGGTGATCTCCGGGTAGCGTTTCCGGAGTTCTTTGACGATGGTAAAGAACTCTTTCGGGGTTGGTTTTCCATAGTAGATGGTCACGCCGAAGCGGGCAACCAGGGAAAGCTTCTCCTGCATGGTATCGGAACGGTGCATGCCGTTATCGGTCTCCATGTCATCTCTGTCATTCCATGTCTCCTTGATCAGGTGACGGCGGTTGGAGGTGGCATAGATCAGCACGTTGTCCGGGCGGGTCTCCATACCGCCTTCGATGACTGCTTTGAGGAATTTGTACTCAATCTCGAATTCCTCGAAAGAAAGGTCGTCCATGTAGATGATAAAGCGATAGTTCCGGTTTTTGATCTGACTGATGATATTGGACAGATCCTGAAACTGATGCTTGTAGATCTCGATCATACGCAGACCCTGATCGTAATATTCGTTGAGCAGGGCTTTGATGCTGGTGGATTTACCGGTACCGGCGTCACCGCACAGCAGCACGTTGTTGGCAGGCAGCCCTTTGATAAATGCTTCGGTATTATCTACCAGTTTCTTCTTCTGGATCTCATAACCGATCAGATCATCAAGCATCACACGCTCGGTGTTATTGATGGGGATAAATTCTACGTCATTGTCCAGATGACGGATACGGAAAGCCCGGTTCAGACCGAACATACCAACGCCATATGCCTCATAAAAATCAGTGATGATGCGGAAAATGTCTTCTTCGTTGGCAGCGTTCTCAATCTGCTGACTGACAGCCTGCACTTTTTCACTTACATTCCGGTTGTACATATGCTCTTTTTTCTGGATCGCTTTGTAGTTGCATACAGTAGTGAAGCAATCGATACCAAGAGCCTCTTCAATCGGTCCGAAATCAAAATCAAACAGCTTCTTAAATACGCCAAAATCTGCTTTTGCAAAATGGTTGACAGTTCCATCGTTGGCGCCGACTTTTTCACTGGTCATGCTGAAAGAGTTTTCGTTGGTCAGAAGGATAAAGGTCAGATAGTTGTGCCACAGGTTCTTGTCAAATCCATATTTGGTGGACAGGTCTAAGAGTGCTTTCATCTGTTCATAGATTCGTTTGGTCAGTTCTGCCTTTCCGGCCCGGTTCAGTTCAAAATCTTCAAAGATTCCACCCAGCTTCAACAAAATGCTGTCCTCGCCAAGGTCGCGGTATAAAATAAGTTTTGCTATTTCTTTGTACATGTGAGGTCGCTCCTATGTGTTTGTGATATAAAAAAGAGCCGCTGTTTGCGGCTCTTAGGTTCCATTGTATGTACTATGGACGGCATCAGCCGAGGAAAATGAAGTATGCAAGAACAAGAACTCCAAGAGCGATCCGGTAATATCCGAACGGTTTGAAGTTATTTTTCTTGATGTATCCCATCAGGAATTTGATTGCCAGAATGGATACTACGAAGGCGGTTACCATGCCGACAAGAAGGATTGCTGCTTCGTATCCGGTAAAGTGAAGTCCGAATTTCAACAGTTTTAAAAGGCTGGCTCCGAACATGACCGGAATGGAAAGGAAAAAGCTGAACTCAGCAGCTACAGAACGGGAGCAGCCAAGCAGGATCGCACCGAGGATCGTGGAACCGGATCTGGAAGTACCAGGAATCAGGGCAAGTACCTGAAAGACACCGATCAATAAAGCGGTGGACCAGGGAAGTGCTTCCAGCTTTCTGGTTCGCGGGCGACGATTCTTGTTATAGTTTTCAACGACTATGAACAGAACACCGTAGAGGATCAGGGTGACAGCTACTGTCTGGTAATTGTAAAACAGTTTATCCAGCAGATCATCAAAAGGAAGTCCGATGATGGCTGCAGGCAGTGCGGCTACCAGCACCTTGAACCAGAGAATCCAGGTATCTTTTTTGATCCATCCGTCTCTCTGGCTGCAGAATGGCCACAGCTTCGGAAAATAGAGAACGACGACTGCCAGAATCGCACCAAGCTGGATCACAACACGGAACATTTCCAGAAATTCCTCTGTAACATTCAGTTTTACAAACTGTTCCACAAGAATCATGTGTCCGGTACTGGAGATGGGGAGCCACTCTGTGATTCCCTCAACGATTCCCAGAAGAATTACTTTTAAAAATTCTAACATTTGAGAATACTCCTTAATAAAATATTTTTTTCCATTGTATCACCTAAGATGAAAAAGTCAATGCGATGGGCATATTAACAAAAGTGACAAAATATGATATGATACGCCCATAGACAAAACAAGCGGTGAGGAGAGTGCAATGAAACAACAACTTGTGGACAAATTTCAACAGATTTATGGGGACGGTGCAGTGACGGGCATCTATTTTGCACCCGGCCGGGTAAATCTGATCGGGGAACATACCGATTATAATGGAGGTCATGTATTTCCCTGTGCGATCACCATGGGAACCTATGCACTTGTAAGAAAAAGGACAGACAACCGGTTTCGTTTTTGTTCCCTGAATTATCCGGATCAGGGAGTCCTGGAGCTGCCAGTGTGGGAGCTGGACTGGAAGAGGGAACATGGATGGGCCAATTATCCAAAGGGAATGATCTGTACATTGATGAAGAAAGGGGTGCCAGTGGCCTGCGGAATGGATCTGCTGTATTATGGAGATATTCCAAAAGGTCTGGGGATTGGCTCCTCTGCTTCGTTGGAAGTGGTGACCGGACTGATCATCAGAGACCTGATGGAGATCAAAGATCTGAGCATGATCGATCTGGCATTGTTTGCAAGACTTGCAGAGAATGAATATATTGGCATGAGCAGTGGGATTATGGATCCTTTTGCCATTGCCATGGGTAAGAAGGATCATGCGATCCTGCTGGATACCAGTGATCTTTCTTATGAATATGCACCGCTGGAGCTGCCGCATCAGAAGATTATTGTAACAAACAGTCAGAAAGCGCGTCTTGCGGTGGATGAACGCTATCAGGAGCGGCAGGCACAGTGTCAGGAAGCTCTTCATGATCTGCAGACGGTGATCGCCATTCAGAATCTAAGTGAGCTGACCGCAGATGTGTTTGAACAGGTGCAGGAGATGATTCGCCGTCCGGTGTGTCTGCGGAGGGCCAGACATGCAGTGACAGAGAATCAGCGGACGATCCAGGCGGTAGAAGCACTGAATAAAGGAGATATACGGGAATTCGGACAGCTGATGAATGCATCGCATCTATCATTGAAAGAGGATTTTGAAGTGTCCTGTGAGGAGCTGGATATTCTGGTGGAGGAAGCCTGGGAGATCGAGGGAGTCCTGGGATCCCGTATGATGGGAGCTGGATTTGGAGGTTGTACCATCAGTATTGTGGAGAACGATGCAGTGAATGAATTTGTGTCCAGGGTAGGATCACATTACAAAGAGAGAACTGGCAGAACTGCTGAGTTCTACATTATGGAGACCGGCAATGGAGCATCAGAAGTCTGATGCTCCATTTTCTTAATTAATCTTAATTATGTTTCAAAGGTCTTTATTTGCAGGTGAGATACATGTTACACTGGAAAAAATGTGAGGAGAGGAGCGTGCACAGATGGCAGAAAAACAGAAAATTCTTGTGGTTGATGATGAACCGGAGATCCGGGAAGTGCTGCAGATGATGCTGTCCAGTGAGGGCTATGAGATCACAGAAGCCTGTAATGCGCAGGAAGCAGTAGAAAAAGCGTCTGGAAAGGATCTGGTGATCCTTGATATTATGATGCCCGGAGAATCGGGAATCGCTGCATGTACGAAGATTCGTGAGAAAAATAATGTGCCGATCCTGTTTCTGACTGCAAAATCAGGAGAACATGATAAAGTACTTGGTTTTTCTGCAGGAGGCGATGACTATCTGGTAAAGCCATTTTCTTATATGGAACTGTTGTCCAGAGTGAAAGCGCTGATCCGCCGCTATAAAGTGTATCAGAAGCAGGAAGAGAAGGAAGAAGAGCTGGTGTGTTATCGAGATATTACGATTGATCCGGATCTGCAGACGGTGCAGACGGCGGGAGAGAAGATCGCTCTCACGGAGATGGAATATCAGATCCTGCTTTTGCTGATCTCTCATCCGAGAAAAGTATTTTCCGTCAAAGAGATCTATGAACTGGTATGGAAGGAAGAATTTTTGCCTAATTCCGGTAATACGGTGATGGTGCATATCCGTAACATCCGCCGGAAGCTGGAGAAGAAGGGAGAATCTTATATCCAGAATATCTGGGGAAGGGGTTACTGTGTCAACTAAGAAGAAAAATATCTGGAAAAACCGACTGACGCTGGAACTGCTTGGTATGTGTGCGGCAGCGTTGCTAATTGCGATTGCCGCCGCGAATCTTGCACGGAATATTGCTGTCGACTGGATCTATAATGCGGTATATTCCGATGAAAAATATGAGCAGGATATAACAGATATGCTGCAGAGCCTGCAGGATTATGTGCAGGAAGAGCAGGTGACAGAGGATAATATTAAGCAGCTGGTAAACTGGGTCCGGAAACAGAAAAATGTGTATGTGACCTTTTACCGGGATATTGACGAACTGCTGGGACCATTTATGGCGAACTCCGGGGATGAGCCTTATGAAGTAGATACGGAATATGAATCTATGTATTATACAATCAACCTTTATGATGGAACGCCTATAAAGGTTCAGCTGGAAGTTTATCTGGATATGAATTATATGTACTGGGCAGATGTTGCCATGTATGTGACCGGAGGAATCGTCTTTCTGTTATTGCTGTTGCTGATGATCCATCATAAGATCCGTTATATCAATCGGCTGGAGAGTGAACTTAAGATATTAGGCGGAGGCAATCTGGAATATCCGATCACGATCAAAGGAAACGATGAGATCACCAGTCTGGCAGAAGGAATTACGGCACTGAAAAATGGATTTCTGGAAGAGCAGCAGATGAAGGCGGAGGCGGAGAAGGCCAATATGGAGCTGGTGACAGCCATGTCTCACGATCTGAGGACACCGTTGACTTCGCTGATCGGTTATCTGGAGCTCCTTAATATGCATCGCTATGAAAATGAGGAGCAGCTTCAGAAGTATCTGGAATATTGCAGAAAGAAAGCATTTCAGATCAAGAAAGTCTCTGACCGGCTCTTTGAATATTTTCTGGTCTATGGAAAAGAAGAAAAAGAACTGCAGCTGCAGACAATTCCCTGTGAGGAGATGGCAGAGGATCTGTGTAATGGGCAGTTCTTTGACTGGCAGGATCGGGGTGGAGCGATCGATTGTCAGATTGGTGAACTGCCAGGAGCAGTTCAGGTGGACAGTGAATATATGCAGCGTGTCATGGACAATCTGTTGTCCAATCTGAAAAAATATGGAGATCCCGCGTATCCATTACAGATTCAGATCGACGAGCACCAGGATATGCTGCACATCCTGCTCAAGAACCATGTTCTTGAGCAAAAGAACCAGATAGAGAGCACTCAGATCGGTCTTAAGACATGCAGAAGAATCATTGAAAATCATGGAGGAACCTTTGCGTGGAGAACTGATACACAGAAAAATACCTTTACCATTGAGATGGAACTTCCGCTGGCGAAAGGGTAGATACTACAAAAGCCAGTGTCTGCCATACAGGTAGACACTGGCTTTCGTAGTATTTATTTGGTAATTTTCTTATGTCTGTGATACTGCTCTTCGCAGTATTTGCAGCGGTAGATCCCTTTTACCGGATCTGTCAGAACAAATACCTGTTCCAGCTCCTGCTCAATAGAGGAGATACATCTCGGGTTTTTGCAGCTGACTACGTTGTGGATCTCTTTCGGAAGGGATAAGGTCTTTTTCTCCACAATTTTATCATCTTTGATGATATTGATCGTAATATTGTGATCAATAAAACCAAGAGCATCCAGGTCAATCTGGTCGATCGGGCATTCAATCTTGATGATGTCCTTTCTGCCCATCTTGTTGCTGCGGGCATTTTTAATGATCGCTACACAGCAGTCAAATTTGTCCAGGTTCAGATATTTATAAATCTCCATACTTTTACCGGCTTCGATATGGTCAAGTACAAAGCCTTCGTGAAGTCCGCCAATATTTAACATACTTTTACCTCCAGCAATGTGAGAATCAGAGCCATACGTGCGTAGACACCGTACTGTACCTGACGGAAATAAGCAGCACGTGGATCTTTGTCCACCTCCACAGAGATCTCATTCACTCTTGGAAGCGGATGCATAACGATCATATCGTCTTTGGCCAGCTTCATCTTCTGGTTATTCAATATGTAGAAATCTTTCAGACGTACATAGTCTTCTTCGTTGAAGAAACGTTCTTTCTGCACACGGGTCATATAAAGAACATCAAGCTCCGGCATTACGTCTTCGATACGTTCTACTTCCTGGTATGGAATGTTATTTGCTTCCAATACATCTTCTTTAATATAATCCGGTACTTTTAATTCTTCCGGAGAGATGAAGATAAAGTTTACACCTTCATAGCGGGACAGTGCACGTACCAGAGAGTGAACAGTACGACCGAATTTCAAGTCTCCGCACAGACCAATGGTAAAGTGATCAAGCCGTCCTTTTAAGGAACGGATCGTAAGAAGATCGGTTAATGTCTGCGTGGGATGCTGGTGACCACCGTCTCCGGCATTGATGACCGGAATAGAAGAAGCCATGCTTGCTACCATCGGAGCACCTTCCTTTGGGTGACGCATAGCACATATATCGGCGTAACAGGAAATCATACGAATGGTATCGGAAACACTTTCACCTTTGGAAGCGGAACTGCTTGCCGCAGAAGAAAAACCTAAAACACTGCCTCCAAGATTTAACATGGCAGCTTCAAAACTAAGACGTGTACGGGTACTCGGTTCATAAAACAGTGTGGCGAGCTTTTTGCCGTCACAGGCATGGGCGTATTTCTCTGGGTGTAATTCAATATCATGAGCCAGATTCAATAACTGATCCAGTTCTTCGACACTGAAATCCAGAGGACTCATCAGATGTCTCATAGATACCTCCTAAGTGTGTTTTTGAGATGTGGGAGTGTATTCTCCAAATCTCCCTAACCCAAGAGAATACACTATCACATCTTAAAAAGCAAGACCTAATTTTGCGAAAATTCAGAATTCTGATCGCCTGATCTGCACAGGATCACCCGCTCAAACAGAAGCCCTGTCAGAAACCACAGCGGTGCAAAATCAAAGCGGATCACACCTTGATACTGGAGAGGACAGTCGCTGTAATCCCAGGGACACATATCTTTGTTTTTTAACAGTCTTCCACTGATATATTCACCCAGATAGATGCATAACATATAGATAAGGCCTCTTTTCCAGATGCAGTTCTTCTGGAGTCTGCGCATGAGAGGAGCCAGGAAAGCGGCACTTCCGTAGATGGGAAACATCCACAGGGAAGAGTGGCCCATGAGCTGTCTGTCTCTTTTAAACAGAGAATGAAGACCGGTCCAGAAGATTTCAAGGGACCATCCAAGAAGTCCACATAATAAAAAATTTCGTTTCATCATGTCCGTAGTATTTGAAATATGTGACAGATTATACTATACTGATAGTGATCCGGGCTTTTGCGAATGAGGTTCTGGATTATTTGATAGTAAACGGATGAAAGTGTGACAGACATGACATATGAAGAAGCAAAAACATATCTTGCAGACTGCAATCAGTATTCTGGTGAATTCAGTGTAGAACCGATCCGGAATCTGTTGAGCCTGCTTGGAAATCCACAGGATCAGTTGACTTTTGTGCATATTGCAGGAACCAATGGGAAGGGTTCCGTGCTGGCTTATGTATCGACGGTTCTGAAGGAAGCCGGATATAAAGTAGGAAGATATATTTCGCCAACGATCTTCAGTTACCGGGAACGGATCCAGGTTAATGAATCCTATATTTCCAGAGAAGATCTGATCCGGCTGACAGAGAAGGTGAAGGCTGCGGGAGACCAGCTTCTGGCAGAAGGCAGACAGCATCCGACCATGTTCGAGATGGAGACTGCCATTGCATTTCTTTATTTTGCGGAACAGAACTGTGATCTGGTGGTACTGGAAGTCGGCATGGGTGGCAGACTGGATGCGACAAATGTGATCAGGAATACGAAGGTGGCTGTACTGGCATCCATCAGTATGGATCATATGGGATTCCTTGGAAATACGCTTGGAGAGATTGCTGAGCATAAGGCAGGGATCATAAAGTCTGGATGTACAGTGGTCAGTGCAAGTCAGCAGCCGGAAGCAGCTGTGTCTGTTCGGAAAAAAGCAGAGCAGGAAGGCTGTGAGCTGATCTGTGTAGAGCCAGAGAAGATAAAGATTGAGAAGCGTGGACTGGAAGGTCAGATCTTCAGTTACAAAGAACATGCGCAGGTGGAGATCGCCCTTGCAGGAGAATATCAGTTTCTGAACGGGGCGCTGGCACTGGAGGTGCTGGATGAGCTGAAGCGAAAAGGCTATGAGATATCTGAGGAAGCACTGAAAGCCGGTATGAAGAAGACGGTCTGGCTGGGACGGTTCAGTGTCATTTCCACAGATCCGTTATTTATTGTGGATGGCGCCCACAACCGGGATGCGGCAAGGGTATTCCGTGACAGTGTAGAGCGGGATCTGCCGGGCAAGAGGCTAATCTTTATCATGGGTGTGCTGGCAGATAAGGAATATGAAGAGGTGGTCCGGCAGACAGTATCGCTGGCAGCAGAGGTGATCACAGTTATGACACCGGACAATCCGAGGGCGTTGCCTGCAGAAGAGCTGGCTAATACGGTGAAGAAATACAACTCTCATGTGCAGGCGGCAGAAAGCCTTGCAGCAGCTGTGGATCTGGCGTATGAGAAAGCAGAAAAAGAGGATGCCATTGTGGCATTCGGTTCGTTATCCTATCTGGGCGAGATGACCCGTCTGGTACGGAAGAAGACGGGCAGAGAGGGGTAAAATGGAAGATTTAAGCAAGCTTCGGCAGGATATTGATCGGATCGACCGGCAAATCGTAGAGCTCTTTGAGGAACGAATGGGTGTCAGCCATCAGGTGGCAGAATATAAGATTGCTAATGGAAAGAAGGTGCTGGACCGGGCGAGAGAACTGGAGAAGCTGGAAACTCTGGGAAATCTTACCAATGACAGCTTCAACCGTCATGGAATCCAGGAACTGTTTCAGCAGATCATGGCTATGAGCAGGAAGCTTCAATATCAGTTGCTGGCAGAGGAAGGAGTCTCCGGAAACCTTCCATTTACAAGGATCGACCATATTGACAGAAAGCACTGTCGTGTGGTGTATCAGGGTGTGGAAGGTGCTTATGCACATGAAGCGACCCTGCAGTATTTTGGCAAAGATGCCAATGCGTTTCATGTTCCGACCTGGCGGGACTGCATGGAGGCTATTAAGGAAGGTGTGGCAGATTATGCTGTGCTTCCTATCGAGAATTCATCAGCAGGAGAAGTCAATGATATCTATGATCTGCTGGAAGAATATGACAATTACATTGTAGGAGAACAGATCCTGAAGATCAATCATGCCCTGTTGGGACTGCCGGGAACATCTCTGGATGAGATCCGAACGGTCTATTCCCACCCGCAGGCACTGATGCAGTGTTCTGTCTATCTGGATAAGCATTCTGACTGGCAGCGGATCAGCCTTTCCAATACGGCCATGGCGGCCAAGAAAGTGGCAGAAGACAAGAACAGAAGCCAGGTAGCTATCGGAAGCCCGGCAGCAGCCGGTTATCACGGTCTGGAAGTGCTTGAGATGCCGATCAACCATAACCGCTTCAATTCCACCCGTTTCATCATCGTTACCAATCGGAAAATGTATGAGACGGATGCGAAGAAGGTGAGCATCTGTTTTGAATTGCCCCATACCAGTGGAAGTCTCTATAATATTTTGTCTCATATTATTTATAACGATCTTAATATGTGTAAGATTGAGTCCAGACCGATTCCGGAGAGAAACTGGGAATACCATTTCTTTGTGGATTTTGAAGGCAATCTGGATGACAGTGCGGTGAAAAATGCGATCCGCGGTATTATGGAAGAGGCTGTTAATTTTAAGATTCTTGGAAACTATTAATTGCATATATATGGAGGAGGACAGAAACCATGAGATCTTATGTAATCAGTACCGACAGCAGTGCAGACCTTTCAGAAGCTTATCTGAAAGAGCATCAGATAACCATGATTTCTTTGAGCTGCATCTTAAACGGAGAGACTTACAATTCGGAGAACCCGATCACACCAAAACAGTTGTATGACAATATTCGGGAAGGAGCCATGCCAACAACATCTCAGGTGAATCCGGAGCAGGCAAAAGCAGCATTTGAACCATTGCTGAAAGAAGGAAAAGATATTCTGCATCTGGCATTTTCTTCAGGCTTAAGTGGAAGCTGTCAGAGTGCCCGGATCGCAGCGGAGGAGCTGAAGGATGAGTATCCGGAGCGTAAAATTGTCGTGATCGATACGCTGCTGGCGGCTTTGGGTCAGGGACTTCTTGTATATAAAGCAGTACAGATGAAAGAACAGGGTGCTTCTATGGATGAAGTGGCTGACTGGTGTGAGAAAAATAAAGACTACATTGCTTCTTATGTGACAGTGGATGATCTGTTTCATCTTTATCGTGGAGGCAGAGTGTCAAGAAGCAGTGCAGTACTTGGTTCTATGGTGGGGATCAAGCCAATCATTCGGGTCAATGAAGAAGGAAAACTGGAAGTGATCGGAAAGGTTCGCGGCAGAAAAAAAGCGATTCAGACAATTATCAAAGATTTGATGGAACGGATCAGGGACGGAGAGAAGACCGTATTTATCAGTCATGGGGACTGCCTGGAGGAAGCAGAGGCCATCAAGCAGAAGCTGATCACAGATTACGGAATGGAAAATGTGCAGATCGAGTATGTGGGACCGGTTATTGGTGCGCATACCGGTGTGGGGGTGCTGGCGGTATTTGCCCTGGCAAATTCCCGCTGATGATTAACTGAAGAACTATAGGAGGATATATTTATATGGATTATGCAAAAGAATCACTGAGACTTCATGGGGAATGGAAAGGTAAGATCGAAGTTGTTGCAACAGTTCCGGTTGCCACAAAGGATGATCTGTCTTTGGCTTATACGCCGGGTGTGGCACAGCCTTGTCTGGAGATTCAAAAGAATGTGGAGAAGAGCTATGAACTGACTCGTCGTCACAATCTTTGCCTGGTAGTGACCGATGGAAGTGCGGTCCTTGGTCTTGGAGATATCGGACCAGAGGCGGGTATGCCGGTTATGGAAGGAAAGTGTGTACTGTTCAAGGCATTTGGCGATGTGGACGCATTTCCGCTGTGCATCAAGAGCCATGATGTGGATGAGATCGTCAATACCATTTATCTGATCTCCGGCAGCTTTGCAGGTGTGAACCTGGAAGATATTTCTGCACCCCGCTGCTTTGAGATCGAGAGAAAGCTGAAAGAAAAATGCGATATTCCGATCTTCCACGATGATCAGCATGGAACTGCCATTATCACACTGGCGGGACTGACCAATGCTCTTCGACTGGTTGGCAAGAAGAAAGAGGAAGTAAAAGTGGTTGTCAATGGGGCAGGTGCGGCAGCAATCTCTATTACCAGGCTGCTTTTGACTGCGGGCGTGAAACATATCACACTGTGTGACCGGAAAGGTGCTATCTATGAGGGACGTACGGAAGGTATGAATCCAATAAAGGAAGAGATGGCAAAAATGACCAATCTGGAGAAACGCAGCGGAAGCCTGGCAGATATGCTGGTTGGTGCAGACGTATTTATCGGAGTCAGCGCACCGGGTGTGGTAACAACTGAGATGGTGAAGACCATGAATCAGGATGCAATCCTGTTCGCATGTGCGAATCCTACACCGGAGATCTTCCCGGATGATGCAAAAGCAGGTGGTGCAAGAGTGGTTGCCACTGGCCGCAGCGATTTTCCGAACCAGATCAACAATGTGCTGGCTTTCCCGGGTATCTTCCGTGGGGCTTTCGATGTACGTGCCAAAGATATCAATGATGAGATGAAGCTGGCAGCTTCCCGCGCATTGGCAGAGCTGATCACAGATGAAGAACTCAGCGAAGATTACATCATTCCGAAAGCATTTGATCCGAGAGTGGGCAAGGCAGTGGCTGCTGCCGTTGCAGATGCCGCAAGAAAGACCGGAGTAGCAAGACTGTAGCAAGGATTTAAAGAATATTCACAGAACTCCATCCACATGCGCACTCGTCGCCTCTGTTAAGAGGCTCCAGTTTCGCTGTGAATAGTAACTTTTTTTGCGAAAAGGCTTGATTTTAGTGGATGTTGTGTTATACTGAGAATAACATGATACGTAGACTGAAGAAAGGGGTGGACAAAAGTCCACTCCTTCTTAGTTGTATAGGAGATTTTCAGAAGGAGGATAAGATTGACTAAGAGAGGGACATATGAACAGAAGACAGAGCAGCTCCTGCTTCCGATCATGGAAGAGCATCAGTTTGAACTGGTGGATGTGGAATTTGTAAAGGAAGCCGGCAACTGGTTCTTAAGAGCTTACATTGATAAGCCGGGTGGAATTGGCGTGGATGACTGCGAGACCGTCAGCAGACGACTGTCAGATCTTCTGGATGAACAGGATTTTATTGAGGAAAGCTATATTCTTGAGGTAAGTTCCCCAGGGCTTGGAAGACCGCTGAAGAAAGACAAAGATCTTGAGAGAAGTATTGGAGAGTCCGTAGATGTGAGGCTGTTCCGTGCAATCGACAGACAGAAGGAATTCACCGGTATCTTAAAAGCATGGGATAAAGATACAGTAACACTGGAGTTTGAGGATGAAGCCACACTGGTGATCGAGCGGTCGAACATCGCGCTGATCCGGCTGGCGTTTGATTTTTAAGGAGGAAAGAACAAAAAATGAACACTGAACTGAAAACGGCACTGGAGATTCTGGAAAAAGAGAAAGATATCAGCAAGGATGTTATGCTGGATGCCATCGAGAATTCTCTGATCACTGCATGTCAGAGCCATTTCGGAAAAGAAAAAGAGAATTTCCGTGTAGAGATCAACAGAGATACCTGTGATTTCCATGTATATGCAGAGAAGACTGTTGTGGAGCAGGTGGAAGATCCGGATACTCAGATCAGCCTGGCAGAAGCGAAGCTTCTGGATAAGAAGTACGAGCTGGGAGATATCGTCCGTGAGGAGATCAAATCCAAAGAGTTTGGCCGTATCACCACACAGAATGCAAGAAACGTGATTCTTCAGAAGATCCGTGAGGAAGAGCGTAAAGTTCTGTTCAATCAGTATTATGCAAAAGAAAAAGACGTGGTTACCGGTGTGGTACAGCGTTATATTGGAAGAAATGTCAGCGTAAATCTTGGTAAAGTAGATGCCATGCTCAATGAGAACGAAATGGTAAAAGGAGAGGTATATACTCCGACTGAGCGTATCAAGGTTTATATTCTGGAAGTTAAGGATACCACAAAGGGACCGCGGATCCTGGTATCCCGTACCCATCCGGAGCTGGTAAAGAGACTGTTCGAATCTGAGGTTACTGAAGTAAGAGACGGCATCGTAGAGATCAAGAGCATCGCCAGAGAAGCAGGTTCCAGAACCAAGATCGCTGTATGGTCCAACGATCCGGATGTTGACCCGGTAGGAGCATGTGTTGGTATGAACGGCGCAAGAGTCAACTCTATCGTCAATGAGCTTCGTGGTGAGAAGATCGATATCATCAACTGGAATGAGAACCCGGCACTTCTGATCGAGAATGCACTGAGCCCGGCAAAGGTTGTTGTGGTTCTGGCAGATGTGGAAGAGAAGACTGCAAAAGTTGTTGTTCCGGATTATCAGCTCTCCCTTGCCATTGGTAAAGAGGGACAGAATGCACGTCTGGCAGCACGTCTGACTGGCTTCAAGATCGATATCAAGAGCGAGAGTCAGGCAAATGCCATCGAGGGATTCTACGAAGGATTCTACGATGAAGATGAGGACGAAGAGGAAGCATACGATGAAAATGAGTATGCGGAAGGTACTGTAGAAGACGAGAACGCAGAGGAATAGGAGCGGACAGTTTGGGAACAGTGAAAAAAGTACCGATGCGTCAGTGCACCGGCTGTGGTGAGATGAAGAACAAGAAAGATATGGTACGCATCTTACGCACAACAGAGAATGAAATCGTGCTGGACGCCACTGGCCGGAAAAACGGTCGCGGCGCATATCTGTGCAGAAGCAGGGAATGCTTCCAGAAAGCAGTAAAATCCAGAGGATTGGAGAGATCCCTGAAGGCACAGATCCCGGCAGAAGTATACGAAGCCCTGGAAAAGGAGATGGAAGCAATTGCAGAAAGCTAAAGTTCTCTCTTATATCGGGCTGGCGACCAGAGCACGCAAAAGTGTCAGCGGTGAATTTTCTGTGGAGAATTCTGTCCGCAAGGGCAAAGCGAAGCTGGTTGTGGTATCAGAGGAAGCCTCTGAAAATACAAAGAAGAAGATCCGCAGTCTCTGCGAGTATTACAAAGTACCGCTGTATGTAGCGTGCAGCAGCGCAGAACTGGGATCAGCATGTGGGAAGGAATTCCGAATGTCTGTAGCAGTGGAAGACGAAGGACTGGCCGCTGCGGCGATCCGGGTATTAGAGTAAATACAGGGAATGGGGGCATTGAAAATCATGCCAAACAAGCATATCAGAGTTTATGAACTCGCAAAGGAACTGAACAAAACAAGCAAAGAAATCATGGCCGTACTGGCAGAGAAGAATATTGAGGTGACAACACATATGGCAACACTTGAAGATAATCAGGCAGAACTGGTGCGCGGAGCAGTAGGTTCCGGGCAGCAGGAAGCTAAAAAAGAAGGAGCAGCTCCGGCAAAGAAGAAAAAATTCGTAGTAGTACACAATCCGGAGAACAGCAGAGACAAGAAGAGTCCGGAGCGTCGTCCGCAGACTCAGAAAAGCGCAGCAAAACCTGTGGCAAGACCGGCAGCGGCAAGACCGGCAGCGGCAAAGCCGGCAGCAGCACCAGCTGGAACAACAGCGTCTGCAGGGACAGCGGCAGCACCTGTAGCATCAACAGCAGCACCGAAACGCGAAGGCACAGCAGCACCTGCAGCAAGACCGGCAAGACCGGCAGCTGATCGTCCTGCAAATGGTGAGCGCAGAAGCTATGGCGACCGTCCGCAGGGTAACCGTGACGGACAGGGACGCGGAGACAGACCGGGATACAACAGAGGCGACCGTCCGCAGGGCAACCGCGACGGACAGGGACGCGGAGACAGACCGGGATACAACAGAGGCGACCGTCCGCAGGGCAACCGCGACGGACAGGGACGCGGAGACAGACCAGGATATAACAGAGGCGACCGTCCGCAGGGTAACCGTGATGGACAGGGACGTGGAGACAGACCGGGATACAACCGTGACGGACAGGGACGCGGAGATAGACCGGGATACAACCGTGATGGACAGGGACGAGGTGGAGATCGTCCGCAGAATGGTGGACGCGACAGCCGTGGAGGACAGGGCGCAAGAGGTGGTGCAGGCCGTCAGATGAACCGTTCCTTCGATACACCGGTGGAGACCAAGCCGGAGAACAGAAGATACGATAACCGTAATCATCAGAAGCAGGAAAAGCAGTACAAAGATGAGGATATCAGCAAGCTGAAGAACAAACCGGGACGGTTCATCAAACCAGAACCGCAGCCGGTAGTGAAGAAGGATTCTTCCGAGCCGAGGAAACTGCAGCTTCCGGAGATGATCAGCATCTCTGATCTGGCAGACCGCATGAAGATCCAGCCGTCTGCGATCATCAAGAAGCTGTTCCTGGAAGGAAAGATGCTGACTGTGAACTCTGAGCTGGACTTCGAGGCAGCAGGAGAGATCGCACTGGAATATAATTTTGATCCGGAACCGGAAGTAAAAGAGGATGTAATCGGAAAGCTTCTGGAGGATACGGAAGATCCGGAAGACACTCTGGTACAGAGAGCACCTGTCGTATGTGTTATGGGTCATGTAGACCATGGTAAGACCTCTCTTCTGGATGCGATCCGCCATACAAATGTAACAGACCGTGAGGCTGGCGGTATTACCCAGCACATTGGTGCATATATGGTAACGGTATCTGGCAGAAAGATCACATTCCTGGATACTCCGGGACATGAAGCATTCACAGCTATGCGTATGAGAGGTGCTAATTCTACCGATATTGCAATCCTTGTAGTTGCAGCAGACGACGGTGTGAAACCGCAGACTGTCGAAGCGATCAATCATGCGAAAGCGGCCGGTGTAGAGGTGATTGTTGCGATCAACAAGATCGATAAGCCAGGTGCAAATATTGAACGTGTAAAACAGGAACTGACTGAGTATGGTCTGATCGCAGAGGACTGGGGCGGAAGCACCATCTGTGTACCGGTATCTGCAAAATCCAGAGAGGGTATTGAAGATCTTCTGGAAATGGTTCTGCTGACCGCAGATGTTCTGGAGCTGAAGGCAAATCCGAAGCGTCAGGCAAGAGGTCTGGTCATCGAGGCAGAGCTTGATAAAGGAAAAGGACCGGTAGCAACTGTTCTGGTACAGAAAGGTACGCTGCATGTCGGAGATTTCATCGCTGCAGGATCTTCTTATGGTAAAGTTCGTGCGATGATGGATGATAAGGGACGTCGTGTGAAAGAGGCAGGTCCATCTACTCCGGTTGAGATCCTTGGTCTTAACGATGTGCCGATGGCAGGTGAGATCTTCATTTCTCCGGAAAGTGACAAAGAGGCTAAGACATTCGCCGAGACCTTTATCAAAGAGAGCCGTGAGAAGATGCTGGAGGATACCAAGCTTCGTATGTCTCTGGACGATCTGTATTCCCAGATCCAGTCTGGAAACTTAAAAGAACTGAACCTGATCATCAAAGCCGATGTAGCTGGTTCTGTAGAGGCTGTAAAGCAGTCCCTGCTTAAGCTCTCCAATGAAGAAGTCGTTGTAAAATGTATCCACGGTGGTGTTGGTGCCATCAATGAGTCTGATGTGACTCTGGCAAGTGCATCTTCAGCAATCATCATCGGATTTAACGTAAAAATGGATGCAACAGCAAAAGAAACTGCGGACAGAGAAAAAGTAGATGTTCGTCTGTACCGTGTCATTTATAGTGCAATTGAAGATGTAGAGCGTGCTATGAAGGGTATGCTGGATCCGGTATTTGAGGAGAAAGTTATCGGTCATGCAGAGATCCGTCAGATCTTCAAGGCTTCCGGCGTAGGAAATATCGCAGGTTCTTATGTGCTTGACGGTATGTTCCAGCGTGGATGCAAGGTTCGTATTTCTCGTGAAGGAAAACAGATCTACGAGGGCGAGCTGGCTTCCCTGAAGCGTTTCAAGGACGATGTGAAGGAAGTAAAAGCCGGATTTGAATGTGGTCTTGTATTTGACAAGTTCAACGAGATCCAGGAGCTTGATATGGTAGAAGCCTACATCATGGTAGAGGTGCCAAGATAGAATATGAGAAAAAACAGTATTAAAAATACCCGTATCAACGGTGAAGTCCAGAAAGTTCTGTCTGAGATCATCCGTAAGGAAATCAAAGACCCGCGCATCAATCCTATGACTTCTGTAGTCACAGTGGAAGTTGCGCCCGACTTAAAGACCTGTAAAGCATATATCAGCGTGCTGGGAGACGAAGCCTCCCAGCAGAGCACCATGAAAGGGTTGAAGAGTGCGGAAGGATATATCCGCAGACAGCTTGCTCATGAGCTGAACCTGAGAAATACGCCGCAGATCACATTTATTCTGGATCAGTCCATTGCATATGGTGTAAATATGTCGAAACTTATTGACGAAGTTACCAAAGATATCAGTGATGATGAAGAAGAGGATGAGGAAGTATGACGCAGCTTGAGAAAGAATTGCAGGATGTCTCCAATGTTGCCATTGCCGGACATATTCATCCGGATGGTGACAGCGTTGGATCATGTATTGGTCTCTGGCAGTATCTGAGAGATAATTATCCGCAGATCAAAGCAGATATCTGGCTGGAACAGCCAGATAACAAGTTTTCCATCATAGAAGGATATGAAGAATTGAAGCAGCCGGACGGACAGGATCGGACTTATGATCTGTTTATCAGTGTGGATTGTGCAGCTCTGGATCGTCTGGGTGATGCATTGCCGTATTTTCAGAAGGCAAAGCGTACTTTCTGCGTGGATCATCATGTGAGCAATCATGGATTTGCCGATGAAAATGTGATTCTGCCAGATGCAAGTTCCGCATGTGAAGTATTGTGTAGCCTGATGGATCCGGAAAAGATCAACAAACAGGCAGCCTGTGCACTGTATATGGGAATTGCCCATGATACAGGCGTCTTTCAGTACAGCTGTACCTCTCCGGATACCATGCGGGTGGCAGCCATGCTGATGGAAAAGGGTGTTCCGCATACATATATTCTGGAAGAGACATACTACAAAAAGACCTACCGTCAGAATCAGGTTATGGGAAAAGCACTGCTGGAGAGCATGCGGCTCATGGATGGAAAGATCATTATCAGTGTCATGAGAAAGCGGGAAATGGATTTCTTCGGCGTTACAACCACAGATCTGGATGGAATCGTCAGCCAGCTGAAGCTGACAGAGGGTGTGGAAGTTGCTATTTTCCTGTATGAAGTGGGAAATATGGAATTCAAGGTTTCTCTTCGTTCTAAGGAACAGGTAGATGTGAGCAAAGTCGCTTCCTATTTTGGAGGCGGCGGACATGTGCGTGCAGCCGGAGTGACCATGAAAGGAACCTTCCATGACATCATCAACAATCTGACACTGCATATTGAGCGCCAGATGCTGCATCAGGAGGAATAGTGAACGGTATCATCAATGTATATAAAGAGCGCGGCTATACGTCACATGATGTAGTGGCGAAGCTGCGTGGTATTTTAAAACAGAAAAAGATCGGACACACAGGAACTCTCGATCCGGAAGCGGAGGGAGTTCTTCCTGTATGTCTGGGAAAAGCAACGAAGCTGTGTGACCTGCTGGCCGGACATGATAAAGTTTATGAGGCAGTGATGCTTCTGGGACAGTCTACAGATACTCAGGATACCACAGGAACTGTGCTGGAATCTGCAACGGTCACTGCATCAGAAGAGGAAGTGCGGGAAGCGGTCCTCTCCTTTGAGGGACCTTATGAGCAGATACCGCCCATGTATTCCGCGCTGAAAGTCAATGGACAGAAGCTCTGTGATTTGGCGAGAGCTGGAAAAGAAGTGGAGCGGAAAGCCCGCCCGGTGGTGATCCATGAGATCACAATCCTTGAGATGGATCTGCCCAGAGTGAAGATGCGGGTACACTGCTCCAGCGGAACTTATATTAGAACTCTGTGTCATGATATTGGCGAAAAGCTGGGCTGCCATGGCTGCATGGACAAGCTTCTCCGTACCAGGGTAGAACGGTTCTGTGTCGAAGACAGCCTGACTTTATCACAGATCGAGACCATCCGGGACGAAGAACGCCTGGAGGAGATCATCATTCCCATCGACCGGATGTTTGATGAAGAGCCTGCAGTCCATCTGAATGAAGAACTGTCAAAGGCAGCTCATAATGGAAATGCACTCCCCCTGGGGGTATCGGAATCAAAGCCTGCAGCCGGTCAGAAAATCAGAGTCTATGATGCAGATGGTGCATTTGTAGGACTTTATCAGTATGAGAAAGAACGGGACAGACAGCATTTCAGACTTTTGAAAATGTTTTATGAGAAATAATAATTCAGAGCCATGTACATGCCGCATATGGGATGGCTATGAGTAGATAGAAGGAAACGAAGAGAATTACCATGAATTATATTACAGGAAAGACCAGCTTTGGAGTGATGGCACCTTCGGCAGTCAGCCTTGGAAAATTTGATGGACTCCACAGAGGGCATCAGAAGCTGCTGCAGCACATCCTGGAGCAGAAAAAGAATGGTCTGGAGGCAACGATCTTTACCTTTGCCAGCAATCCGACCCGTATGCTGTCAGGTTTGTCTGCACAGAATATTCTGACCAATGAAGAACGTCGGGAGATGCTTTCCAAAGCAGGTGTTGACAATCTGCTGGAGTGCCCCTTTGTGCCGGAGATTGCCCACATGGAGCCGGAACGTTTTATTGAAGATGTTTTGGTGGGACAGCTGAAGATGAAGTTCGCAGCTGTGGGAACAGATTTTCATTTTGGATATCAGCGGCGAGGAGATCATGCAATGCTTCAGAAGCTGGCACCCAAATATGGATACACCGTGGAAGTGGTAGAGAAGGAACAAAGCCACGGAAGAGATATCAGCAGTACCTATATCCGGGAAGCCCTTCATGACGGTAATGTGAAGCTTGCCAATGAGCTGCTTGGATATCGGTATTATGTGAGCGGTATTGTGCTCCACGGCAGACAGATCGGTCGTACCATTGGAATGCCGACTACTAATCTGCTTCCACCGCAGGAAAAACTGCTGCCAAAAGATGGAGTGTACCTGACCCGCACATTTGTGAAAGAGGATGAGTATTACGGTATCACCAATGTGGGGTATAAGCCTACGGTCGGCGGCGAGACCCGCAGAGGAGTGGAGACCTATCTCTTTGATTTTGATGGAGATCTGTATGGACAGGATCTCATGGTAGAATTCATTGAATTCCGCAGACCTGAGCAGAAGTTTCAGTCACTGGATGAATTGAAGGCGCATATTCTGTCTGATATGAACTGGGGCAAGAGTGTGGCACGCCAGATATAATAGAATACTTTAGAATTATAAACAGCTCCGAAGGATAGCATAAAAGCTCGTATGACGTGTATCGGACAAAGTAAGTTTCGTGTATCGTCTGGATACGTACACTTTTAGTGTACGCACCAGCCGATACACGAAAGCTCACTCTGTTCGCTCCAAGTCATAGCAGCGCAGTTTATTGCTATCCTTCGGAGCTGTTTGTAGTTCATGGAATGCTATTGTCCCGGGCTTTGAAAAATAAAAAGTAAGATTGCATCCTTGACATATGATTTGCTTCATGTTATAACGAATCTAACAGGACACCCAGGAGGGGTGTTATGATAACAAATATCAATAAAGACTGAGAGAGGAGATATAGATGAGATGAAGCAAAAGTTTGATGTGACCGGCATGAGCTGCAGTGCATGCAGTGCCCATGTGGAGAAGGCTGTGAGCCGGGTTCCGGGCGTGGATCAGGTGCAGGTCAATCTGCTGCAGAATTCCATGGTGGTGGAATACGAAGATGAAGCCACCGATACGGCAGCGATCATTCATGCAGTGGAGGATGCAGGATATGGTGCATCTGTCAAGGATGCCCATGAGCCGGCGAAAAAGGCAGAGAATGATCTGCAGAAGCGGACAGCAGAAGAAGCCAAAAAGATGAAGCATCGTCTGGGCTGGTCTATTGTATTTTTGATTGTACTCATGTACATTTCCATGGGACATATGCTGGGATGGCCATTGCCGGGCATTCTGCTTGGACATGAGAATATGATGATATTTGCACTGACTCAGCTGTTACTGACACTTCCGATCATGTATCTGAACCGGAAATACTATGAGAACGGATTTAAGTCGCTGTTCCACGGAGCACCGAATATGGACACTCTGGTGGCTATGGGTTCTACGGCAGCATTTGTCTACAGTGTCAGCCGCCTGTATGTGATGGGATATGCCATGGGGCGCGGCGAGACGGATATGGCACATATGGCAGCCATGAATCTTTATTTTGAATCTGCAGCCATGATCCTGACATTGGTCACCATTGGAAAATATATGGAATCCCGCTCCAAGAACCGGACTTCTGATGCTATCACCAAGCTGGTGGATCTGGCTCCGAAGACGGCACTGGTGGTACGAAATGGTCGGGAGACAGAGATTCCTGCGGATCAGGTACAGGTAGGCGAGACGGTTATCGTAAAACCAGGACAAGGGATCCCTGTGGATGGGGTGATCCTGGAGGGAACCGGAACAGTGGATGAGTCAGCAATCACTGGTGAGAGCATTCCGGTAGAGAAGAAGGTCGGAGACCGGGTAACCGGCGCAACCGTTAACCGGGCCGGTTATTTTCAGATGGAGGCAGACCGGATCGGTGAGGATACCACATTGTCGCAGATCATTCGATTGGTGGAGGAAGCTGGTGGAAGTAAAGCGCCCATTGCCAAACTGGCAGATAAGGTCAGCGGTATTTTCGTTCCGGTAGTTATTACTATTGCAGTGATTACGATCATAGTCTGGCTGCTGTCAGGAGCAACCTTCAGTTTTGCACTGGCATCTGGTATTGCAGTGCTTGTGATCTCCTGTCCGTGTGCACTGGGTCTGGCAACCCCGACAGCCATTATGGTTGGAACCGGTCGGGGAGCAGAGCAGGGAATCCTCATCAAGTCAGGTGAAAGTCTGGAGACTGCGCATCTGGTAGATACCGTGGTGCTGGATAAGACAGGAACCATTACCGAAGGTCATCCGGCAGTGGCAGCAGTGAGAATGGCTCCGGGTGTGACCGAAGCAGAGCTTTTAGGATTGGCAGCATCTCTGGAAAAAGCAAGTGAGCATCCGTTAGCAGAGGCTATTGTAAGATATGCAGAGGAAGCAGGAGTTGAAGTTTCTCAGGCAACGGAATTTGCCGCAGAAGCGGGGCAGGGCGTCTCAGGAATGGTATCCGGAAGAAAAGTGCTGGCAGGAAATCAGAAAATGATGGATGCGCAGAAAGTTACACTTGACGGAATGGATGCAGAAGCAGGAAAATTATCAGAGGAAGGCAGGACAGTGCTGTACATTGCAGCGGATCAGAAGCTTCTCGGTATGATTGCAGTGGCAGATCCGGTGAAGAAGACCAGTGCAGAAGCAATCCGCGAGATGGAGCAGATGGGACTTGACGTGGTCATGCTGACCGGTGATCATGAGACGACGGCAAGAGCCATTCAAAAGCAGCTTGGCATCAGCCGCGTGATCGCACAGGTACTTCCGCAGGATAAGGAAAGGGAAGTCCGCAGATTGCAGGAGGAAGGCCATAAAGTTGCCATGGTAGGTGATGGTATCAACGATGCACCGGCACTGGCCAGAGCGGATGTTGGTATTGCCATCGGAGCAGGAACAGATGTGGCCATTGAGTCCGCAGATATTGTTCTGATGAAGAGTGATCTGCTGGATGCGGTGACCGCTGTACAGCTGAGTCGTGCAGTGATCCGCAACATCAAAGAGAATCTGTTCTGGGCATTTTGCTACAATGCCATCGGTATTCCGCTGGCAGCAGGTGTATTTTATCCGTTGCTGAACTGGCAGTTAAGTCCGATGTTCGGAAGCGCAGCCATGAGCTTCAGTTCTGTATTTGTCGTGTGCAACGCACTGCGATTAAAAGGATTTCAGCCAGGCTTCCGTAAGAAACACAGAGGACAGGAAAGCAGAAAAGAGACAGATCGTACAGAAGATATACAGATCAAAGCAGAAACAACTGCCCCGCAGCAGACTGCTGAGCAGGCAGAAAAGAAAGGAGATACAACAACCATGAAAAAAACAATTAAAATCGAAGGAATGATGTGCTCTCATTGTACAGGAAGAGTAGACAAGGCACTGAACGCACTGGATGGTGTGACTGCAACTGTCAGCCTGGAAGATAAGGCTGCTTATGTGACAGTAGACGGTGCAGTGACTGATGAAGAACTGAAAAAGGCAGTGGTTGACGCCGGATACGAAGTTACCGGAATCGAGTAATCTGCTGGGGTCACAGGGAGGTATATGCATGCAGGCTGACAGAAAGAAAATTGAACGGCTGCTGAAGACAGCAAGAGGGCAGATTGACGGAATCCTCCGGATGGTGGAGGAAGACCGTTATTGTATGGATATTTCCGCCCAGGTGACTGCCACTGAAGCCATTCTGAAAAAGGTAAATAACGAAGTTATCCGTGCTCACATGAAAGGCTGCCTGAAAACAGCAATCCTGGAGGGCAATGGAGATGAAAAAATCGACGAGCTCATGTCCGTAGTCGATAAAATGAGCAAATAAAATCTAAAATCTGAAAAGCCGGCAGAAATGCCGGCTTTACTTGACAAATCCTCGTATTTGTTATAGAATCGTATTCGAAATGTAACAATTCTGTAATAATTCAGAACTATATGTGAGCAAAAGAAAATCCTCGAAAAGGTGATTTTGTGAATGGACTCTGAATGATGTGATGATAGTATAGGAGAATCAATATGAATAACATTTACCATAAGATTATAACAGGAGGATTTGCACTGGTACTGGCTGGAGCTGTGGCATTCACTGCAGCACCTATGGATGCACAGGCATCTGCTGCACTGGGGATCAGTTCACAGATCGGACTTTCTGCAGATATGGATGCGGCAGAGACTACGGATGTTGAAAATGCAATGAATCAGACCGTTCTGGATGCCTTTCACCTGGACGGATACAGCAATCTGGGAATCGTGACCGTATCTGAAGGAAAAGTAAACATTCGAGACAGTGCCTCAACAGATGGAAAGATCGTTGGAAAGATCGGTAATAATGCAGGCTGTGACGTGCTTGGAGAAGAGGGCGAGTGGCTGCAGATCAAATCCGGAAAAGTAGAAGGATACATTAAGGCAGAATATGTGCTCACCGGAAGCGAAGCACTGGAGAAAGCAGGTTCTCTGCTGAAGACAGTAGCAGATGTGAACACAGAAGGCCTGAAAGTTCGCACCCAGCCGAGCACTGACAGCGAAGTGCTGGATATTGTAGGAAGTGGTCAGAGCTTTGATGTTCTGGAAGATCTGGATGAGTGGGTCAAGATTGATCTGGACGGTGAGGAAGGATATCTTTTCAAAGATTATGTAAATGTAGGTGCTAAGCTTGATGAAGCACTGACGATTTCTGAAGTCATGTATGGAGCAGGTGTATCTGATGTGCGGATGGCACTCAGTAACTTTGCAAAACAGTATATTGGTAATCCATATGTATGGGGAGGAACCAGTCTGACTAAGGGAGCAGATTGTTCCGGATTTGTACTTTCTGTATTCCGGAATTATGGTATCAGCCTTCCACATTCATCCCGTGCACAGGCGAACTGCGGAACCAAGATCAGTCTGTCTGAGCTGAAGCCGGGAGACCTGGTATTCTATGGTAACCGTTCAGGTATCAACCACGTGGCAATCTATGTGGGTGGCGGACAGGTTGTACATGCCAGCAACCCGCGTGTGGGTATCACGATCTCTGGTGTAAGTTATCGTAGTCCAGTGAAAGCAGTCAGAGTGATCAAAGATTAATATGAGAAAAGCAAAATCCCGTGAATGCCGAGTGCAGTTCACGGGATTTTTATAGGGTTAAAGATTAGAAACTTGTTGGCGTGTTGACCAGGTGTTCACAGAATCCGTGATGACATCATGGATGCGATCATAATCCTGCGTTTCAATAACTTCCAGGATCTTCTGATGCTCCTGGTAAGTGATCTCACCATGTTGATTTTTTAAGGTGGCGGTGATCGTCGGTTCCATAAAATCAAGAACAATACTGTAGATCCGCTCCATCAGAACATTCTTTGTACAGCTTCCCATCAGATGGTGGAATTCCAGATCTATGGTTTTCAACTGTTCCAGTGACAGATTTTTGTCTATCAGTTTTTGAAGTAAATTCAGATTTTCTCTCAGTGCTTTCCGCTCAGCAGTATTTTCATCATAATGTCTTAGTATCATTTCCAGAACATCAATCTCAATCACCTGTCTGAGTTCATACAGCTTTTCCGGATCCGGATTAGTGACAAAAAAACTCAGAAGAAGAGAATCCATCAGGGTGGATCCTGGCTTCTCACATACATAAGTTCCATTGCCGACTTTGACATTTACAAGTCCAAATGCGGAGAGAATCTTCATGGCTTCCCGGACGGAACCACGGCTGACACCCATTCCCTCAGAAATCTCGGATTCACTTGGTAGTCGGTCTCCCGGCTTTAATTTGCGTTCCATCAACAGATGTTTAATATTATTGACAACAATATCAACGGCTGATTCCCGCTTGTTTGCTTTGAATAATTTTTGCACCTCCATAAAATATACCCCTTTTCCCAATCAATAGCATTCGCATGGAACTGCTAATATGTTACATATTAGCATGCTGGAAGGTATGATGTCAAATATTTTATATAATCGATAAAAAATGATTTGTACAATATATACAATAATACATAGTAAATCTTTGTATAAAAAAGATAAAATGCACTCTTAAGAACAAAAAGATATTTAAAATGTTGACAAATCATACAATAAATGATATATGTAAAACATCGGACGTCACATGGTTGATGTCGAAACCGGAAATTAAAATCTAAAAAGAAACAGGGAGGAACAACATGAAAAAGAAAGCACTTGCATTATTACTGGCTGGAGCAATGGCAATGAGTCTTGCAGCTTGTGGTTCATCAGAAACTGCAGATACCAGTGCAGCAGAGACACCGGCAGCAACTGAGGAAACAGATGCAGCAGAGAGCACGGAAGCAGCAGAGACAACTGGCGATGCAGCTGCAGCAGATGCAGCAGATGCAGACTATGCATTGGAAAAAGGTGATTATGTGATCGGTCTTTCCAACTCTTTCTATGGCAATACCTGGAGAAAACAGATGGTTGAGTCTTTCACTGAAGCAGCCGAGGAAGCAAAGAAGGCAGGATACATTGCTGATTTTGAGATTCAGAATGGTGATGGAACCGTGAATACACAGATTGCGCAGATCAACTCCTTCATCCTGGAAGGCGTGGATGCAATCTGTATCAATGCAGCTTCTTCTACTGCCCTGAATGATGTTATCCAACAGGCTATGAAGCAGGGAATCAAGATCATCGCATTTGACTCTATCATTGATCTGGATGGTGCTTATACTATGGACTATGACTGGGTAAGCATGGGTGAGAAAAAGACGCAGTTCGTAATGGATAAGATTGGTGGAAAAGGAAATGTCCTGATTGTTCGTGGACCGTCAGGAGCAGCACCTGATGAAGGAATTTACGAAGGAATTACCAATGTCCTTAATAAATATCCGGATGTTAAAATTGCAGCAGAGGTTCTTGGAGAGGCTGATGCAACCGTTACACAGGAGGGTATCCTGAATATCATCTCATCTCTTCCGGAGATTGATGCAGTCATCACTCACTGTGGAGCAGATTCCATGGGTGTTGTAAATGCATTCAAGTCCATGGGCAAAGATGTTCCGCTGACTATCGGAGACAACACAGCAGAATTCATCAAGTGGTGGGATGCTCAGTCCAAAGATGGTTATGAGACTCTTTCTGTTAACTCTACTCCATCCTGTGGAGCAGGTGCACTTTGGACAGCAGTTGCAGTATTGAATGGAAAATCTGTTCCGCAGAATATGTATCTTCCGTTTATCTACATCAACCAGAATGAGATCGCTGCATACAGTGATCTGCAGGCAGGTGAGATTGCAAGTCCGTACATGACATATGATTATGTAGTAGATAACATTTTCAAAGCACAGTAAGTATATTGGCTGGCTGCTGTCTGGTTCGTAGCTGGACAGCAGCCATTATTTTATTTGCAGGTAGCAGCGGTATCTGCAAAAATTGGAAGAATATGAGGTGAAGCGATTGAGTACAACAGTGGGAAAGCCGGAGAATCAGACAGCGCAGGTGCCCCTGATCCGGGCAGAACATTTCAGAAAGGTATATTTTCCGACCGTAGCGGTGGCTGACATCAGTATATCGATCAACAAAGGAGACATTCTGGCACTGGTAGGAGCAAATGGAGCAGGAAAAAGTACATTGACGAAAGCTCTGTCAGGAGTCATCAACTGCGATAGTGGGGAATTGTTTTTTGATGGGAAACAGGTCGATTTGTCAAACTACAGTCCTGCAGTGGCACGAGATCTGGGTATCAGAGTGGTTCATCAGGAATTGTCTTTGTGCAAGAACCTGACAGTATACGAGAATTTTTATGTAGAGCAGTCTCAAAGTATGAAAGGTGGACTTGGATGGCGTAAGAAAGCCAGACAGATGGCAAGAGAGGCACTGGATAATGTGTTTCCTGGAAATGACATTGATGTAAATCTTGGGCTGGAGAAATTGTCGATTGCACAGCAGCAGATGGTTGAGATTGCCAGAGCTACCAGTGACAAGAATATGAAATTAATGATCCTTGACGAGCCGACATCCTCTCTTCCGATGGAGCAGACAGAACAGCTGCAGGATTACCTGATGAAGACAGCAAAAGAAGGAATGACTTATATCTATATTTCTCACCGCCTGAATGAGATCATGACCATTGCAAATCGTGTGTATATCATGCAGAACGGAAATGAAAAATGGAAAGGAGCCATTCATGAAACCAGTGAAGAACACATGGTGAAGATGATGGGAGAAGGAATCGGAAATGGTGAAGATACCATTGAAAAATGTTCCGAGTTCAAAGCACCTCCAATCAACAAAGACATCTGTGTTGCTTTTGATGAATATACAACAAAAAAACTGAAAAATATCAAATTTTCTGCATACGGTGGACAGATTTTAGGACTGACAGGTCTGGAAGGAAATGGTCAGCTGGATCTTTTACAGGATATTTTCCAGAAGGCAGAGAAAAAGGTTGCAGGACTTCATATAACTGGAAAAGTTGCTTATGTGGCAGGAGACCGTAAAAAAGAAGGCATTTTTCCTCTTTGGTCTATCGAAGATAATCAGGTTATTACAAAAGCAGCAAGAAGCGGCCTTTTGAAACATCTGAGCAAAGAATGGCTGGCGGAATCTGTTGGCTACTGGTATGACAAACTTCATATCAAGAGTGACAGTAAGGATGCGCTGATCACCAGTCTTTCCGGTGGTAATCAGCAGAAGGTTCTGATTGCCAGAGCATTGGTGGCAGATGCTGACATCATTCTTCTGGATGATCCGACCAGAGGCGTTGACCAGCCAACGAAAAATGCGTTGTACGAAGTACTCCGCGAGGCAGCTTCTGCAGGTAAACTGGTAATCTGGAGGACATCAGATGATGCGGAGCTTGAGTTCTGTACCAACCTGCTGGTTCTCAACAGTGGTCAGATTATGGGTGAGTTTGAAGGTGGAAAAGTAGAGCATGAGAAGATCATGAGTCTTGCCTTTGAAAATCTGGAAGATAAAAAGAATAGTACGCAAGAAAAGAAGAAATTCCAGGCTCCGTTATATACCTTTGCATTGATTGCAATGATCGTGATCTATGGAATCTGTGCTTCCCGTTCCCCACTTTTACTGAGTTCTTATGGAGTACAGTTGATGGTTACAGGATTTGCAGCGTTGATGCTTTGTGCATTGTCACAGACATTTATCATCGGTCTGAGCCATGTGGATCTGGGAGTTGGTAACTTCTGTGGTCTGGTCAACGTATTATGCTGTACCTTGCTCTTTGATAAACCGCTGGTCGGTATGATCGCTCTGGCGGCAGTTCTGGCAGCTTATCCACTTATGGGTTATGTGATCCAGAAAAGAAATGTCCCGGCAATTATTGTGACACTTGGAGCATCCTTTGTGTGGAATGGTCTTGCGCTATCTCTGCAGTCCATGCCAGGAGGAACCTGCCCTGGATGGATGAGATCTCTACTGTATACAGAGACTCCATTTTTGAATGTGATCTGTTTCTGGCTGATCGTGCTTCTGATCGTGGCAATCCTTGTGTATCGCAGCCGTTATGGAACGGTTCTTCGTGGATTTGGTAATAATGAAAGTGCCATGATCAATTCTGGCTGGTCCAGAAAGAAAGCATATATGGCAATTTACCTTCTTGCAGGAATTTTTGCAATGCTGGCTGGATTCTGTACATCAGCTATCAACAATGCATCAGATGCATCGGCCTCCAGTACCTATACGATGCTGGCAGTTGCATCCGTTATCATCGGTGGAGGTTATTTTTCCGGCGGTGTCGTCACCCATTTCGGTGCAGTCTGTGGTGCAGTCAGCCTTACGATGATCAGTGTGCTTCTGGGACTGTTTAAGGTCAGTACAGATTACACGGCATCAATTCAGGGACTGGTTCTGATCTTGATCCTGTCACTGAGACTTCTGAAAGGAAAGGGGAAAAAGGCATGAATAATCCAAAGGTAAAAGCATTTGTTGGACGTAACGGAAGCTGGTTGTTTGCCAGCGTTGGCTGTATTGTGTTGTGGATCCTGATGGGACTTTTTGGAAGCGGCGGAGTCAGCCTGATATCGTTGATCGATAATGCCTATACGGCATCTTTCCTGGCAATTGCAGGAATTGCGCAGATGCTGGTCGTGACTACAGGACGTGGTGCAATTGATCTGTCTATTCCAGGTATGATCACATTGGGCGCATATACCAGCATGGGCATCTGTAATGGTTCAAATGCAATGATTATTCCGGCACTGCTGGTCGTATTGCTGGAAGGACTGGTCATTGGTGCGTTGAACAGTGCGATGGTTATATGGTTGAAGATTCCGGCGATTATTGCTACAATGGCTATGAACTATATTATAGTTACTGGTACGATGCTGATCGACCATAATTTTAATGTATTTACTATTCCGTCTTTCCTGGAAACACTGACAACGTATCGTATTGCTACGGTTCCGATCATAGTTGTTCTGGTCATTTTACTGGCAGTTCTGGTGAATTTCCTGCTGACTGCTACTACTTATGGAAAGAGTCTTCTGGCTCTTGGACAGAATAAGGAAGCTGCAAGGCTGGCAGGCGTCCGGGTTGTAAAAGTAGAGATGGTGACTTACATGGCAGCAGCGGCTTTGGCTGGTCTGGCTGGAGCACTGATTTCTGCCCGCGTAACAGGTGCATATCTTGGTATGGGCGATAACTATCAGATGGAGAGTATCGCATGTATCGTCATTGGAGGAACTCTGATGTCAGGTGGACGTGCCAATACAGCCGGAACACTTGTGGGATCTTTGTTCTTGTATCTGATCATTTCCTGCATGCAGCTGATGGGTGCAGACGCAGGAATGCAGAGTGTTGTAAAAGGAGCGCTGATCATTGTAGTATTGTTGATCGGTGCATCTGACAACAGCAAGAAGCGAGAAAAGAAATACCGTAAAAGTGCAGACAGCGCCGCATAAGGCGAGAAGGAGGATCTTATGATCATTGATGCTCATGTACATCTGGGAGAAGATGTTGTATTTGACGAGGTAAATACAGAAGAAGAACTGATCAAGTATTATGATGAATTCGATATTGATGGAGGTATTATTCAGCCATTTATTCCGAGACCGTATCTGGAAGACCATAGAAAGATTCATGACAGAATCGCAAAATTTTGTAAAGAACAGTGGCCGAGAAAGAAATTTTTTGGAATGGCTTCCATCAATCCGCATTTCTATCCAGAAGATTATTATGATGAAGCAAAACGCTGCGTAAAAGACTTAGGATTTGTTGCTTTGAAGATCACACCCATCGCACATGCATGCCATCCGTCATCTAAAGATGCGTACTATGTATATGAGGTTTGCCGGGATCTGAAAGTTCCGTTGATGATCCACACAGGCAATGGAATCCCGTTTGCGGATCCGACCAGCGTGTATAAGGGAGCAGCAGATCATCCGGATGTGCCGGTTATTCTCGCACATGCAGGTTCTGAGTCTTTTAACCAACAGGCGAGGATTCTGGCTGCAAAGCTGGATAATGTGTTCCTGGAGCCAAGTTGGTGTGGAACAAATGCAGTAAAACATATGATTGAGGAAGTAGGATGCGACAAGATCCTCTTCTCATCTGATAATTTTGACCAGATTCCGGTAGAACTGGCAAAATACAGACAAATCATAAAAAATGAAGATGATCTGGAGAAGGTAATGTGGAAGAATGCAGTCAGAATCTTTGATCTGAAACTGTAAGGAGAGAAAAAATATGTTACCAACAGATCCTATGATATTATTGAGCTATGTGAACACGCAGCTTCGGGATTTTTATCCAGATCTGACCAGCTTTTGTAAGGACAATGGACTGGATCAGGAGGAAATCTGCAAAAAGCTACGTTCGATTGATTACGAATATGATTTGGAGCTTAATAAGTTTGTGTAATATATGATAAGAAGAAAAGACGCATGGAAATGCGTCTTTTTTTCGTCTTAACAGAATCTAAACGGCATTCTGTATAAAAAAGGTATGCGTAAATTGTGCAAAACATCTAAAACGAAAAAATGATTAGAAAAATAATTGACATATTGGACAGCATGGTGTATATTAGCATCAACAGGAAACATCAGATGTTTAACAACAAACTTAAAACAAAAGACATAAGTTGACTGTTGAATGATGATGTGAAAAATAGAAAATTTAATAATTAAATTATTCTAAAGGAGGAAGAGAAAGTGAACACACAGGAGTTACAAAAACTTGCCAACAAGCTTCGTCTCGAAGCAGTGCGTATGGTGTATGAAGGAAAAGACGGTCATCCGGGTCCGGCATTATCCATCGCAGACATCGTTGCAACACTTTACTTTGACGCTATGAACGTTGATCCGAAAAATCCGGAGTGGGAAGATCGTGACCGCTTCATCCTTTCCAAAGGACATGCTTGCCCGATCTGGTACGCAGCATTGAATGAGAAAGGATACTTTGAGCCGAAGGTAGAGCACTTCCATCTTCGCGCACTTGGTTCTACATTCCAGGGACATCCGTCAATGCACAGCACCAAAGGAATCGATATGACATCTGGTTCTCTTGGAAACGGAATTGCAATCGGAGCAGGAATGGCAGCAGCAGCCAAGATCCAGAAAAAAGATTATTTCACCTATGTTATCTGTGGTGATGGAGAGCTTCAGGAAGGTGTTTGCTGGGAAGGCGTGAATATGGCAACTGGCCGTAAGCTTGACAATCTGGTAGTATTTGTTGACCGTAACGGATGGCAGTCTTACAAGAGCGTAGATTTCACTGTAGGACAGAACAACATTGCAGATCGCTTCAGAGCTTTCGGATGGCATACACAGGAAATCAGCGGACATGACATTGATGGAATCAAAGCAGCAGTAGCAATCGCTAAGGGCTACAAAGGAAAACCACACGCAATCGTTTGTGATTGTATCAAAGGTAAAGGCCTGAGCTTTATGGAGAACAACAATGCATGGCATAAAGGTGTTCCGACTGATGAGCAGTGGGAGATTGCCAAGAAAGAACTTGGAGGTGAGGAATAATGGCAGAGTTTAAGGGTACGAGAGAAGCTTTTGCTGCAGCACTGTACGAGATGGCAGCAGAGAATGATAAAGTAGTTGGAGTATTCCCGGATTCACTGAAAGCTATGAGAGCAGTTCCTTTTGGAGAGACTTATCCGGATCGTTACATCGAGTGTGGTATCGCAGAGCAGTGCGCAGTTGATGTAGCTGCAGGACTTGCTTCCGCAGGAATGCTTCCGTTCGTTGGAACCTATTGTGGATTCCTTACCATGAGAGCTGGAGAGCAGATGCGTACATTCGTTGGTTATACTGATCTGAATGTAAAATTCATCGGTGTTAACGCAGGTATCCTTGGTGGAGAGCGTGAGGGTGTTACCCATCAGTTCTACGAGGATCTGGCATTTGTAACCAGCATCCCGAACTTCACTGTTCTGACCCCGGCAGATCCGGAGCAGTTATATGAGGCTGTTAAATATGCAGCAGAGATCCAGGGTCCGGTATATATCCGTGGCGGCAGCGGACGTGAAGTTGATGTATATGGAAAAGATGCTCCATTCTCCAAAGATGGTATCACCGTTTGGAAAGAGTATGGCACAGATGCAGTACTGTTCTCTAATGGTTATGTACTTGATCGTGTACTTGCAGCAGCAGATCTGCTGAAAGAGCAGGGAATCAATGTAACTGTTGCAGATATCAATATCCTGTACGGCAAAGATCCGTCCAAGATCCTTGATGTTATGGCTAAGACCAGCCAGATCGTAACTGTTGAAGATCACAACATCAATGGTGGACTTGGTTCTTACATCAGCCGCCTGGCAACTGAGAATCAGCCGGTTAAGGTTAAGAGAATCGCACTGACTGACTTCGCAGAGTCCGGTCCGGCAAAAGAGCTTGCTGATGCTTACGGATATGCTCCGGAGAAGATCGCAGCAACTGTAAAAGAAACTTTAGGAAAGTAATTCCTATCAAATAATATCTTATTAAAAGAAAGAGGCATAAAAATGGAAAAGATCAAAGTAGCAGTCATTGGTGCTGGCGGAAAAATGGGTACCCGTACATCTAACAACCTGGTAACAAAATTCCCGGACAAATTTGATGTCAAATTAGTTGAGACTTTCCCGCCTGCAGTAGAGCGTATCGAAAAAGAGCGTGGATTAAAAGTTACTCCGGTAGATGAGGCACTTGCATTTGCAGATGTAGTTATCTTCGCAGTTCCGGATACTTTAATCAAAAAACTGTCTGCTGAGTATGTTCCGATGCTGAAACCGGGCACCGTATTCCTGATCCTTGATCCGGCTGCAGCTGTTGCAAAAGAGCTGACTCTGCGTGATGACTGTACATTCGGTGTAGCACATCCGTGCCATCCGTCCTACTTCAAATGGCAGAAAGAAGAAGAAGCATATCAGGATCGTTTCGGCGGTGAAGGCGGACATCAGGATATCGTAATGAGCTGCATCCAGGGCGATGAGGAGAAATTCAAACTGGCTCAGGAGACCGCTCGCTGCATGTATCGTGCAGACAAAGCATTCGTTATGACTTCCGAGCAGATCGCATTCCTGGAGCCGACTCTGGTAGAGACTCTTGGAGCTACCTGCTGCTATGCAATGGCTGAGACCGTAAATGAAGCTGTTAAAAGAGGAATCGACCGTGAGGCTGCTGTTTCCTTCCTGACAGGACATGTATTCAACCTGACTGCTAACTTCCTTGGATATCTGCCGGGCAACCCGCCTGTATCAGATGCTTGCAAGGTTGCACTTGAGATCGGTAATCATCTGGTACTTCGTGACGACTGGAAGAAGATCTGGGATGACGAGCTGCTTCGTAAAGTAATCGCAACTATGCTTCATCCGGAGACCTCTCAGGAGAACCTTGGTTTTGACGTAAAACCGCAGAAATAAGAGTCATCTGACGCAAATTGTTTGCCAAACAATGCAATATAAGGTATAAACAAAAGTATATAACGATTTAACAGGAGTATAGAAATATGAAATTAAAACGTGTAACAGCTGTTCTGCTTGCCGGTGTAATGGCTATGGGACTTGTAGCTTGTGGATCTGGATCTGATACTGCAGCTGATACTACAACATCCACCTCTACAGCAACTGATACTGCTGATGACAGCGAATCTTCAGATCTTCTTGGATCTGCTGATGCTACCATCCATCTGAAAGTCGGAACAACTACTGCTCCGGATGGACATTATGTATTAGGTCTGGTAGAGATGCAGAAGAAGCTGGAAGAATATTCTAACGGCGAGATGACCCTGGATATCTATCCGAACTCTGCACTTGGCGGCGAGTCTGATATGATGGATGCTGTTTCCATGGGAACTCAGGATATGGTTCTGTCTTCCACAGGTCCGATCCCGGATTTCTCTTCCGCAACTGATAACTGGGCAACACTGGATCTGCCGTATCTGTTTGAGACTGCAGAGGATGCATACAAAGTTCTTGACGGTGAGATTGGACAGAGCCTTCTGGACGAGTTCCAGGGATCTGGTATCAAAGCAATCGGATTCTGGGAGAATGGATTCCGTGAGCTGACCAACAACACCAAAGAGGTTGCTACTCCGGCTGATCTGGCTGGTATGAAGATCCGTACTATGGAGAATGCCGTACATATGGCTACTTACACTGCACTGGGTGCAACTCCGACTGCTATGGCTTGGGGCGAGATCTTCTCCGCACTGCAGCAGGGTACTGTAGATGGACAGGAGAACCCGCTGGCAATTATTCTGACTGCTAAAGTATATGAGGTTCAGAAATATATCACCATGATTGACCTGTTCTACAGCCCGTGTGTACTGATGATCAATGAAGACATCTATAACAACTTCACGGATGAGCAGAAAGAAGCTTTCGATAAGGCAGCTGAGGATGGAAAAGTTGCAGAGCGTCAGATCTCTCAGGAGCTTGCTTCCTCTGCACGTGCAACCATGGAAGCTGAAGGTGTTGTATTCACTGATGTGAACAAAGACGAATGGGTTGCAGCAGTACAGAGTGTATATGATGATGCTTCCCTGAAGATCGACCAGGATCTGCTGGCTAAGATTAAAGCAGAGACCGGTAAATAAGTAATTACCTTTACAATTTGTAATATATGCCCCATGGAAAGGCCGGCAGTCAGATGGATTAGATCCCGGATGCTGCCGGTCTTTTCCCTAAAAAACGGGGAGGAGCAAAACAGAGATTATTTGAGAGGGTTAACGATGAAGAAAGTACTTGACGGATTTTCTAAAGTAGTAGAAGTCTTGCTGGTAATCATGATGGTTGCCATGATGGCCGTAGTATTTCTTGCAACAGTTGGTCGTTACAGCCAGCTGTACACCATCGCATGGAGCGAGGAGTTCGCAAGATACTGTATGGTCGGTATTGTATATTTAGGTCTGATGCTTGCATCCAGAACCGATTCACACTTTGTGGTAGAGATCATTCCGTTGATTTTTGCAAAAAAACCGAAGATTGTTAAGATCTTTGGCCTGATCAATGCCATTATTGTAGACGCATTTGCAATCTTCCTTGGTAGCCAGGGATGGAAAGTCTGCACAAAAATGCTTGTACAGGGAAAACAAAGCCCGATGATGAGAATCCCGCTGGGAGCTGTCTATATGATCATTCCGGTAGGTATCATCCTTATGGCTGTATTTTATACAATCAGTGCGGTTTCTAAATTCCGCGACAACACTGAAGAGAAGGAGGAGAACTAATCATGGGCATGGCTGGTATTTTATTTGGTATACTGTTTCTTAGTTTGTTCATTGGTGTTCCGATCGCAATCTCCCTTGGAGTTGCTGCTTCTCTGACAATGATGCTCACCAACAACGCACAGTATCTGGCATCTATTCCGACCAGAATGTTTACACAGCTGGACAGCTTTACACTGATGGCTGTACCGTTCTTCATCCTGGCTGGTAATATCATGGCAGAGGGTGGTATCTCTGACCGTCTGATTTCCTTCTTTGAGCTGCTGCTCAAGAGACTGCCGGGACGTCTGTCCTGTATCTGTGTTGTTGCTTCTGGTTTCTTCGGAGCAATCTCCGGATCTAACCCTGCAACAGTTGCTGCTATCGGTGGTATCTGTGCACCGAAGATGATAGAAAAAGGATATTCCCGTGAAGATGCTGCTGCTATCGCTGCTTCCTCTGGAACCCTGGGTGTTGTTATTCCGCCTTCGATCCCGATGGTTACCTACGCTGTCACTGCTTCTGTATCCGTTACTGCCATGTTCGAGGCAGGATGGATTCCAGGTATTATGCTGATCATTGGTCTGTGTATCGGAAATATGTTCTGGTACAAACACTGTGACTCTGTGGACAAGACCAAATATCCGGTGAAAGTATATGTTGATCGTTTTGTAAAAGCAATCCTGGCACTGCTGATGCCGATCATCATCCTGGGTGGTATCTATGCTGGTATCTTCACTCCGACTGAGTCCGCATCCGTTGCCTGCATCTATGCACTGATCATCTCTGTATTTGTATTCAGAGAGGTGAACCTGAAGACACTTTACAAGATTTTCGCTGATTCCTGCGTAAGCTCTGCAGTTGTACTGTTCGTCGTATCCATGTCCGCACCGTTTGGCTGGTTTATGACCACTGAGAACATTCCGACGATCCTGTCCACTACGATCATGGCAATCTTCACCAACAAGTTTGTCATCCTGTTCGTAATGAACCTGCTGCTTCTGTTCCTGGGATGCTTCCTTGAGACACAGTCCATCATCCTTCTGGTAACACCGATCCTGCTGCCGATCGCTACTGCACTTGGTGTAAGCCCGATCGCACTTGGTCTTATCATTATTGTAAATACTTCTATCGGTATGATCACACCGCCTATGGCCGTCAACCTGTTCGTTGCAACCGGTGTATGTAAGACGACAATCGGTGCTGTATCGAAGAAGATTGTTAAGTACCTGATCCTGGAGTTCTGCATCCTGCTGCTGTACATGTATGTTCCGATCATCTTTGGAATCAGCATCTAAATGTATCAGACAAGCGGATTTGTGAACCGTGATTTGCTCACTCAGATTGGGGGATATTTTATCCCCTACCAAAGCAGAATGGTATTCCGGGTGTGTATTAATCTATTTGTAATCTTGTTTTTTGGATTTATATGCGTGTTGAAGCTTCTGCCTGCCGCTATTATGCTGGCGATCGCCATATTCTTCGTCAGAGCGAGAGGCAAAGCACAGAAACGTTGTATGGAAGCAACCCTGCTTCAGCTGAAAGAGCTATCCGGAAGTGCACAGATCCGCTACTCCAGTAAATTTAATAAACAGGAGATTCAGGCGGTGAACCATACAACCAACAGCAGACAGTCTATCCCGTATGCAGAGATCGTTGAGATGGTATTAAGACCGGATCTCTTCCTGTTAGTCAGCAAAAAGGGCGAGCTTATATTTGTGTTCCGCTCCATGCTGCAAGACGAAAATGAATTTGTCAGATTTCTGTGTAGCCAGAAGACAAAAGTATGGCCCATACAGAAACTGAGATTAAAAGTGCTGACAAAACTGTCATCGAGAAAATAACACTTGTAATATGATACAATTCCTCTAACATCTCCCTGCCAGGATGCCATGCCTGGCGGGGAATTTTTGTATCAGAAAAAGGAGAACTATGGCTGTACAAGAACTGTTCAGAGCGAACAAAAGAGAATCGGCAGTGGATTTTGTGGTAAACAACATTAAAAAGCTGCTGGTCGAACAAAAGTTAAAACCAGGAGACCGGCTTCCTAACGAGGTGGAGATCTCTGAAGCGATGAACGTAAGTCGTGGATCAGTACGGGAAGCTCTCAGAATTCTGACTGCATTTGGTCTGGTGGAGTCAAGAGTAGGGACAGGTACCTATATTTGTCAGAAACCAGGAAGAACATTGGCTGATTCTCTGCTGTTCAGCTTCTTTGTCAATAATCCCAATATTGGAAAATTATATGAATTTCGCAGGCTGATCGAGATCGACATTCTGGAGTCTGTCCTGGATCATTATGATGAAAATGAAGAAGAACGCCGGATGCTGGAGGAAAATGTAGATGAGCTGAGAGAATTGCTCACAAAGAATCCAGATACCGACTGGTTGAGAGAAAATGATATTTCCTTTCATTGTCTGATGGGGATCTGTACCAAAAATGTATTAATGGAACGGATCTATGGAATCGTGATTGATTTTATGGAAGCATCCATTGCGGAAACATTAAAAAATCAGCATGGAGAGATCGTGTATAAAGAACATATGCAGATACTGGAAGTGATCCGTACCAGGGATTACAGCCGGATCGAAGAGGTCATCACATCCTCTGTAGACACCTGGTCGATGCGACAGGCTGAAGGCTGAAAAAACAGATCCGCAGGACAACAGCAGTTATCCCGCGGATTTTGAAAGAACGTAAGAATTTTGTATATTTTTATAAATCCTGCAGAGATGACCAGGTATCAACGGAAGAGGCAACTGCTTCGGAGATCCGCTCGCCGTTCCGGGTTCTGATTACATCTACCATATCATGGTGAACCTTATAAACATATTCACCATGCTGTCTCTTATGAGTGGCTGTAATGGAGGGTTCCATAAAGTCAATTACAATGTTGTAGATCTGTTCTAACAAAGGATTGGTCGTGCAGCTTCCAAGAAGATGATGGAAAGCCAGATCATTTTCCTGAAGCTTTTCCGGGGTGGCTCCTTTGGCAATCAGCTGGGAGAGCTCTTCCAGATTTTCCTCTAGTGCAATGCGGTCGTCCTCATTTTCATCATAATGCGCAAGGATCAGCTGAAGAACATCGATCTCCAGTGCTTTACGGAGCTCATAGAGATTCTTCGTATCCGGATTGGCAATGAAGAAACTGAAAAGTAAGGAATCCATCAGCTTGGTGCCAGGGGTATCGCAGATATAAGTACCATTCCCCACCCGAATATCCACAAGACCAAATGCAGTAAGAATCTTCATGGCCTCACGGACAGAACCACGGCTGACTCCCATGCCTTCAGAAATCTCAAGCTCACTTGGAAGGCGGTCTCCTGGCTTCAATTTTCTTTCAATTAAAAGCTGTTTAATATTATTGACTACAATGTCAACAGCAGATTCACGTTTATCTTTTTTGAAAAGTTCATTTATATCCATATTTTCCTCCAATACAGTCTCATTTTACTATATACGAAAATAGAAGTCAAAGAATTATTGCGTTATAGACCATCAAATTCTTTGCTTTTCATATAAGGATATGATACAATCAATAAATCGAAGAAAATTAGTAAAAGGGAGACAAAAACCTTGGATAAAATTGCTGTTTTGATCCCGTGTTATAACGAGGAAAAGACTGTGGAGAAGGTAGTTCGTGATTTTAAAGCGGTACTGCCGGAAGCCGTGATCTATGTATATGATAATAATTCATCTGATCGGACGGTAGAGCTGGCAGAGAAGGCCGGAGCTGTGGTCCGCCATGAGTATATGCAGGGAAAGGGAAATGTGATCCGCCGCATGTTCCGCGAGATTGATGCGGAAGTCTATGTGATGACGGATGGAGATGATACCTATCCGGCAGAGTTCGCCAGAGAGATGGTGGACAAGGTATTGGAGCATCAGGCAGATATGGTTGTGGGAGATCGTCTGTCTTCCACTTATTTTACAGAGAATAAGCGTCCATTCCACAATTTTGGTAATTCTCTGGTAAGAGGAACCATCAATCGGCTGTTCCATACCGAGATCAAGGACATTATGACGGGTTACCGTGCATTCAGTTATCAGTTTGTAAAGACCTTCCCGGTGCTGTCCAAAGGATTCGAGATCGAGACTGAGATGACGATCCATGCAGCAGATAAGAATATGCAGGTGGACAATGTGATCATCGAGTACCGTGACCGCCCGGAGGGAAGCGAGTCCAAGCTGAACACGTATTCAGACGGTGCAAAAGTGCTGATGAGCATTGCAAAGTTATACAGAAACTACAAGCCCATGAATTTCTTCGGACTTCTGGCACTTGTTCTGGCGGTGATGAGCATAGGATTCTTTATCCCGGTGCTGATGGAGTATATTGCAACCGGGCTTGTACCCAAATTCCCGACCCTGATCGCCTGTGGATTTGCCATGATGGCAGCGATCCAGTCTGTATTTGCAGGTCTGGTCCTCTCAGCAGGGGCGCAGAGAAGCCGTCAGGAGTTTGAGATGAATCTGATCAAAGTAGACATGCATTATAAGGAGCTTAAAGAGAATGACAGATAAGCTGCATGGGAAGAACCTTCGTATCTGGATATTTGCATTATTGGGCGGCATAGTATTTGCCGCCTTTGATCGTTGTGGATATATGATTCAGCATTATGGGACTTTGTGGGCAATTTCAGAAAATCCGCTGCATAAGACGATCTTTCACAGGATTCTGATCCGGGTCCCGTTGTTTACGGCGGGAGTGTTGATAAGCTTTTTGCTGCTGAACTGGCTAAGGGGGCGGAGCACAGATTCTGGTGCTGGTTTGCCGAAGAGAGAATCGCAGGGCAGCACAGCGCCACAGACTGCCATGGCAAAGTCTTTGGCATTATGTAGTGCAACACAAAACATCCCTGCCTTCATAAAATACTGGCTTCTGTATTTTGTAAGCTTCTTGCCGGCATTTCTGGGAGGCTACCCGGGTCTGTTTGCGGCAGATGCGCCCAATCAGATCGGCTGGACCTTCTCCGGCTGGCTGACGGCTCATCATCCGCTGCTCCATACGGGCATTTTATGCGGTATTTTCAGTATGACCAGAGCTTTTGGATGGAGTGACAATACGGCTGCGGCACTCTGTAATGTGCTGCAGATGATCATTCTGGCCGGAATCTTTGCATGGATCAGCTGTTTTCTCAAAAAGAAGCAGGCGCCCCAATGGCTCCGGATCGGAACGGTACTATTTTTCTGCCTGTTTCCGTTTCATGGTATGATGGCCGTCTATACGACCAAGGATACTGTGTTTTCCGGTGTACTGGTGCTGTGCCTTCTGCAGGTGATCTGTATGTGCAGCACCCCTGAGGAATATTTTAAGGGCTGGAGGCATACCATATTTGCAGGAATTACTTTTTCGCTGCTGTTGCTTTTGCGAAACAATGGTTTTCATACGATGTTGGCGTGTGTTCCATTTCTGCTGATCTATCTGTGGAAATACCGGAAAAAGCTGCTGGTGCTGGCACTTGGACTGGTGCTTGTCTACGGTGTCTATAATGGTCCGTTTCTGAACGTGATCGGTGCAGAGCCGGGAAATGCCAGAGAGATGTACAATATTGTGATCCAGACTTTGAGCCGCACGTATGTGGCAGGCGGGGATATCCGTCCAGAAGAGATGGATGTGATCCGACCGGTGATGGATGAAGAGACTATGGCATTGTATACACCCAATCTGTCTGATCCGGTGAAAAATCAGTTTCATACAGACGCATTTGAGGAAGAAAAGGCAGAATTTCTGAAGACCTGGTTCCAGGTTGGATGTAGAAATAAGAAGATTTATATTGATGCATTTTTAAATACCACCCTTGGATTCTGGTATCCGGATGTGGAGGATGAATATCTGGAATTTGTCTGCTTTGACATTCAGAAAGATGATCCCCATTATCCTCATGTGCAGATGGAGCCAAAGAGCGAATGGCTGAACCGATATTACACTGCCATTGGAACGGATGCATCCTTCCGTCAGATTCCCATTGTGCGGGAGCTGTTGTCCATGGGATTCTATTTCTGGCTGTTGGTGCTGGCAAGTCTGTATCTGATCTATCAGAAAGAATATGAGAAATTACTATGGATCCTTCCGCTCTGGATGTATCTGGGTACCAGTCTTCTGGGACCGGCGGCATTGCTTCGCTATGGCTATCCGCTGATGGCAGCTTGCCCGATCCTGTTATTTACCATGTGGAAGAAAGAAGCCTGAAGTTTTGCATACAAAATACAAGTCACCGTCATCTGGCGGTGACTCTGCATTTTGAGATTAACACTTTGGCATGACAGCGGTCTGGAATGTCTCAGACTGAAGACATCAGCGGGTACAGCCGCATCCGTTGTCATAGGGAGGACGTGGCGGAGGTGGCGGTGGAAGCGGACGTGGAGAAGGTCCCGGACAGGGAGAAGGACCTGGGCAGGGAGAAGGACTCGGGCAGGGAGAAGGACCTGGGCAGGAAGAAGGACCTGGGCAGGAAGGCTCTTCCTTTCGGCATCCACAGTCGCAGGGGGCAGGCGGTGGAGGTGGGAAGCCAGGACCTGACCCCGGACCACAGGGTTTTCCAGATGGTCTGTCATTGCAACGTGGCCGATTGCCTCCACAGTCACAGTTACAGCCATTGCCAGAGCCGCCAAAGAGGATGAGCAACAGCAGAATCCAGATATAATTATTCATATTTTCAACTCCTTTCTGTTATATTCTATGTAGAAATCCAGTTATTGACAAAGAGCCTTCCGGCTGTTATATTTTCCTTTAGAAACAAGGGCGTTTTCGTAAGGAAGTACGCCCTTTTTCTGTAAATATAGATGATTGACAATTTATTGATACAGAAGGAATTGTCGCACAATATATGCGAGAAAAGGAGCAGCCGAGATGAGTAAATACACGAAAAAAGATATTCTGGAAATGGTGGAAGACGAAGATGTGGAGTTTATCAGACTCCAGTTTACCGACTTGTTTGGAAATATGAAGAACCTTGCGATCACTTCCAGTCATCTGAAAAATGCTCTGGATAACAAAGTAATGTTTGACGGTTCCTCAGTGGAAGGATTTGTGCGGGTGGAAGAGAGTGATATGTATCTGTACCCGGATTACAGCACTTTTGCTACATTTCCGTGGAGACCCCAGCAGGGCAAGGTGGCGCGTCTGATCTGTGATGTGTACCGCCCGGATGGAAGCTGTTATGAGGGAGATCCCCGTTATGTGCTGAAGAAGATCATAAGCGAGGCAGAATCCATGGGATACACGTTCAATGTAGGACCGGAATGCGAATTCTTCCTGTATCATGTGGACGATGACGGAATGCCGACAACGATCACCCACGAGCAGGCAGGCTATTTTGATATGAGCCCGCTGGATTTTGGTGAAAATGCAAGAAGAGACATGATCCTCACGCTGGAGGACATGGGATTTGCAGTGGAGGCTTCTCATCATGAGAATTCTCCGGCACAGCATGAGATTGATTTTAAGTATGCGGATGCACTGACAACAGCAGACAACATTATGACCTTTAAGCTGGTGGTGAAGACCATTGCCAAACGTCATGGTCTCCATGCTACGTTTATGCCGAAGCCGAAAAATGGTGTGGATGGATCCGGCATGCACATTAACATGTCTCTGTCCAAAGATGGCAAAAATATTTTCCAGGATCCCAGGGATAAATATGGATTAAGCCAGGAGGCATATTATTTCCTGGGTGGTATTTTCAAACATATTAAAGCCATGACGCTGATCCTGAATCCCATCGTTAATTCTTATAAGCGCCTGATCCCGGGCTTTGAGGCACCGACCTATATTGCATGGTCGGCAAAGAACAGGACACCGCTGGTGCGGATTCCTGGTACCAGAGGAGAGGATACCAGAATTGAGCTTCGCTCCCCGGATCCTGCCTGCAATCCGTATCTGGCGCTGGCTGTATGCCTTCATGCGGGGCTGGACGGAATTAAGAATCAGATTCTGCCACCGGAGTGTATGGATGCCAATATGAATGCCATGACACTGGAAGAGCTGGAAGCAAACGGCGTGGAAATCCTTCCAAGAGATCTGGGAGAGGCAATCCAGGAATTTGAGGCAGATCCGCTGATGAAAGAGGCACTGGGTGAAGAGATGTGTGCGAAGATCGCAGATGCCAAGAAGAAGGAATGGGAAGAATATAATGCCCAGGTAAGCCAGTGGGAGATCGACAGTTATCTGCTGAGAGTTTAGGCGGACCTTTTTGTTTTTACCATACAAAAACAGAAAGGGGAGTTGAAGTTTGAACAGTATAATTGTGGTCCTTCCCAAACCAGAGGATGGAAAGAGTATCCGCAATCTGCTGTCGCGGCACGGGTATGATGTGACGGCTGTCTGCACCCAGGGGTCGCAGGTGCTCAATTACATAGATATGATGAATGACGGGATCATTATAAGTGGATATAAATTCTCAGATATGTATTATTTTGATCTGAAAAATTCGCTGCCTGAGGGATTTGATATGCTTTTGCTGGCGACCCAGAGGGTCTGTTCGGAGTGCGGTGACCGTGATATTGTCTGTGTATCCATGCCGCTGAAGGTTCATGATCTGATGAACACACTGGAAATGATGTGCATGAACCAGACGCGACGCAGAAAAAAACTGAGAGCAAAGCCAAAGCAGCGCTCAGAAGCAGAGAAAAAGGTTCTGTGGGAAGCAAAATCCATTCTGATGGAGCGAAATCATATGACGGAGGAAGAAGCCCATCGATATATTCAGAAATGCAGTATGGACAGCGGTACATCGTTGACTGAGACCGCAGAGATGGTCATTAGTATGACAAAGATATAGCTTGTATGAAAGCGGCCTTTTTGGTATAGTAAAAGATAGTGATAGCAGGAGGTTTCATTATGAAATTTACAAAAATGCATGGAATCGGCAACGATTATGTATATGTGGACTGTACGAAAAAGGAACTGAAAGATCCGGCAGAGATCTCAAAGATCGTCAGTGACCGTCATTTTGGAATCGGATCTGACGGATTGATTCTGATCGGAAGTTCGGATCGTGCGGATTTTCGGATGAATATTTATAATGCAGATGGTTCTCAGGCAGAGATGTGTGGAAACGGGATCCGCTGTGTGGCAAAATATGTGTATGATTATGGTCTGACAGACAAGGATGAGATCAGTGTGGATACCCTTGCCGGTATCAAATATCTGAAATTAACCATAGAAAATGGAAAAGTGTCCAAGGTTCGTGTCAATATGGGTAAACCGATCCTGAAAGCCAGTGAGATCCCGGTAAAAGCAGAGAAAGAGCCTGTAGTTGCAGAAGCAATCGAGGCTGGAGGCAGGGAATGGAAGATGACCTGCGTATCCATGGGGAATCCTCATGCAGTGATCTTCATTGATACACCGGTGAAGGAGTTCCCGCTGGAGACTTACGGACCGCTGTTTGAGAGTCATGAACGTTTTCCGAAGCGTACCAATACGGAATTCGTCAGAGTGCTGGATCGCAAGACCATGGAGATGAGAGTCTGGGAGCGTGGTTCCGCAGAGACCCTTGCCTGTGGAACGGGAACCTGTGCAACAGCTGTGGCTGCTGTGCTGAATGGGCTGTGTGACCGAAGGGTTCTGGTTCATCTGCTGGGCGGAGACCTGGAGATTGAGTGGAACGAAGAAGATGGATGTGTATACATGACAGGCCCGGCAACGACCGTATTCGACGGTGAGATCACTTTGCCGGAGGGTCTGGAATAATGACGGATTTCTGGAACGGATGTAAAAGAGCAGTCTATCTGGTGCTCTTTGCCATATTGATCCCTGTCAGTGCCTATGTTTTTTATGGTGCTGTGGATACATTAAATAATGCCGCTGTACTCCAGGGAATCCTGCATGGAAAAATGGTTCCCGCTTTTTTGCTGGGAACCTCTTTTTTGTTTTGCGTGTTGTATCTGGAACTGTTCAGGATCGCAGAACCATGGATCGAGAAGCACTGGCGGAGGGCAGTCCCACTGCTGGTGATCGCGATGTTTGCGGTGCAGGTGCTGTTTGTGTTGACGGTCAGAAGCTCTCTTCGTCAGGATCATCTGAAGATCTTTGATGCAGCAGTGGCATTGGTGGAGCAGGGTGGCACAATTGGGCAGACTCATTTTAAAAATTATTTTATGAAATATCCCAACAACATTCCTATGTGTCTGTTTACCTGCGTGTGGCTGAAGGCAGTGGAATTAGCTGGGGTTCCCAGAATCTGGTGGATGGATGCGGTGAAGATTGTAAACATTCTGTTTATGAATGTGGGATTTTACTGTACCTTCCGGCTGATCACCCGATATCGCTCCAGGCGCCGGGCTATCTGCTTTCTGCTGCTGACTATTGGGAATCCTCTGTGGTATCTGCTGGGACAGATGTATTATACTTCCACGATCTCCCTTACATTTTCCATGGGAGCAGTCTGGCTGTATGATAAAGCCAGAAGGCAGAAACTATTATGGAAAAAATGGATCCAGTATCTGCTGACCGGAGCATTGCTGGCAGTGGGGTATGAGATCCGGGCAACGGTGATCCTGACTGTGTGCTCGATTGTGATGTATACGGTGCTGCAGATCGGCGGTGTAAAAGAGGAAATCAGTTATTTTGGTATTGTGTCCACAGATTTGGATGGAAGTACAGCCTCAGAGTGTGGGAAACATTTTCGACGGGCAGTTCAGCAGTCAGTCATCTCAGTTGTGTGCTTTGTGGCAGGACTTTTGCTGGTATTTGCCGCATATGGCAGGGTCCGCGATCACTATGCAGGATTTGATCCATCAGAGACGGGCTATCCAACAGTCCACTGGATCATGATGAGCACCCAGGGAGACGGTCAGTACAACAGTGCAGATGATGCTTATACGGGCTCTTTCTCTACCAGGGAAGAACGGACTGCAGCAGATGTAGAACGTCTGAAAGAACGGATTGCTGATATGGGACCAGCTGGGATGCTGACCCTGTTCCGCAATAAGATGCGTGTGGCATTTTCTGATGGAACGGATGATTATTATGCATTGTTCCGGACGATGCAGAGTACGTCACCGTTACAGAAATATTTGAATGGCGGGCGCGCAGATTATCTGGCGCTGTATCTGCACAGCTATCATGGAATGTTGACAGGACTTCTGCTGCTGGCACTGATCTGGCGTGCGTTGAAGCGGCAGAGAAGTTTCCTTGACATCTTCTCAATCAATCTGTGTGGAGCGTATCTGTTCTATCTGATCTGGGAAGTGGATCAGGCATACAGTATCCCATTTATGCTCCTGATCCTCGCAGAAGCGGCGGACGGTATGTGTCTGCTGGAAGCAGATGTCCATCGCTTCATCAAGTCGCTTCCTTCAGCCCGGACAGCGCTGGCAGCCTGTGGTGTAACGGCACTGGTGGTGTTCCTTGGAACTGCAGCAGTGGTGCATCGAAGCGGAGAACCGGTGCGAAGCTATTCGGTATTACAGGATCAGGAGAGCAGCAATGAACTGACGCTGCAGGAACACTTTTCACAGACATTTACAACTGGAAAAGCATTTGACCACATTGCTTTGTGGGTGGCAAACTGGGATGGAGCAGCTAATGATTCCGTTTATGATGTGACGGTGTGGGATGAAAGTGGCGTGGCAGTGGCTTCCGGTCAGGTTATAGGCGCAGAAGCTCCATGCATGTCTGCGTATACGATTGCATTTGACAGAATTGTGCCGGAGCAGACACAGACCTATACCATAGAAGTGACCTTGCGCAATCCGGATTGTGTGATCCGGACAGATTTCCTCTATTATCAGAGTGCATGGGATCTCTATGCAGACGGTGCACTGTATGCACCGGAAGAAGTGGAAAACGTGGATCTGGCTTTTGCTGTGTATGCGGAAAATTAAAGGAAAATTAGAAAGCAAAACCCCTTGCATTTACGTATGTTTTATGCTAGGATTGGATTTGATATGAAAAGGCGAAGAACAGGACTCTTATCATGCAGAGACCGACAGGAATATGACGTCACCGACTGAGAGCGTCATTTGGAGGAGCAGACAAAGGGAACACCTGGGAGCTGGATGGTCGAAATCTAGTAGGCCATACCCGAGGCATACGTTACATGCAGGAAAGAGAGGAGCAGGATGACTGCTCAATGCGGGTGGTACCGCGGGAGATTGAATGGATCGTCCCGTCCCGGAGTATTGTAACTAAATATTCCGGGACGGGACATTTTGCGTTATACCCGTACCCGGACAACAGATTCAGGAGGAAATGAAACATGGAATTTATGACAGGTGTTAAGACGACAGACCTGCTCGAACTTGCCAAGCTGCAGAACAAAGAGCTGATCGGTCAGACAGTCAAGGTAAACGGAGCTGTTCATACCATCCGTGATATGGGTGATGTGGCATTCGTGGTACTTCGTAAGAGAGACGGACTTCTGCAGTGCGTATACGAGGAAGGAAAGTCCGGATTTGATCTGAAAGATCTGAAAGAGGCTTGTACTGTAGAAGTAGAGGGCATTCTTAATGAAGAGCAGCGTGCTCCCGGTGGAATTGAAGTACGGATCAGAGGCATCAAGACCCTCTCCGCTCCGAGTGCACCCATGCCGCTTCCGATTGCAAAATGGAAACTGAACACTTCTCTGGATGCAAAGCTCAACATGCGTTCTGTATCTCTGAGAAATATCAAAGAGCGTGCAAAATTCAAGATTCAGGAAGGTATTGTAAGAGGCTTCCGTGATTTCCTGTATCAGGAAGGCTTTACTGAGATCCATACTCCAAAGATCGGTGCAAAGAGTGCTGAGGGTGGAGCAAACCTGTTCAAACTGGAGTATTTCCATCGTCCGGCAGTGCTGCAGCAGTCTCCGCAGCTCTACAAACAGATGATGGTAGGAGTATTTGATCGTGTATTCGAGACGGCACCGGTATTCCGTGCAGAGAAACACAACACCAAGAGACATCTGAATGAGTACACTTCTCTGGACTTTGAGATGGGATACATCGACAGCTTTGAAGATATCATGGCAATGGAGACCGGATTCCTGCAGTATACCATGCAGCTTCTGGAAAAAGAGTATGCAAAGGAGCTGAAGATCCTGAACATCACTCTTCCGAAGGTAGACAAGATCCCGGCTGTTCGTTTTGACAAGGCAAAAGAGCTGGTAGCAGAGAAATACAACCGTAAGATCCGTAATCCGTTCGATCTGGAACCGGAAGAGGAGACCCTGATCGGACAGTATTTCAAAGAAGAGTACGATGCAGATTTTGTATTTGTAACTCATTATCCGTCCAAAAAGCGTCCGTTCTATGCGATGGATGATCCGGAGGATAACCGTTATACGTTAAGCTTTGACCTTCTGTATCATGGTCTGGAGATCACTACCGGTGGTCAGCGTATCCATGATTACAACATGCTGATCGAGAAGATCGCAGCAAAAGGAATGGATCAGGAAGGCCTTGAGCAGTATCTGGATACTTTCCGTTATGGTATGCCACCTCACGGTGGACTGGGAATCGGTCTGGAGCGTCTGACTATGAAGCTGGTCGGCGAGGATAATGTGCGTGAGACCACTTTGTATCCGCGTGACCTGTCCAGACTGGAGCCATAAGCAGATTAATAAAAGAGGAGAAATACGATGGCAAATATTATTTCTGATGAAACAATTGAATATGTCGGTATCCTTGCAAAGCTGGAGCTTTCTCCTGAGGAGAAGGAACAGGCTAAAAAAGATATGGGCAATATGCTGGACTATATCGATATGCTGAATGAACTGGATACAGAGGGCGTGGAACCTATGTCCCATGTATTTCCGGTACACAACGTATTCCGCGAGGATGTAGTTGTAAATGGTGATGAGCATGAAAAGACACTGGCAAATGCACCGGCAAAGAAAGACAATGCATTTAAAGTGCCTAAGACGGTAGAATAGGAGGACACCAATATGAATCTGATGAGTCTGACTGCCGTAGAGCTCGGCAAAAAGATCAAATCCGGTGAAGTGACTGCAGTGGACGCTACCAAAGCGGCACTGGAGCAGATCAAGAAGCTGGATGGAACATACAACTGTTATGTAACTGTAGACGAAGAAGCAGCACTTGCAGAGGCTTTTGAAGTCCAGAAGAAGATCGAAGCAGGAGAACTGACAGGACCGCTGGCAGGTGTTCCGGTTGCGATCAAAGACAATATGTGTACAGAGGGAATGCTGACCACCTGCAGTTCCAAGATTCTGTACAATTTCAAACCGACCTATTCTGCAGAAGCAGTGCTGAACCTGAAAAAAGCAGGTGCAGTTGTGATCGGTAAGACCAACATGGACGAGTTCGCCATGGGAAGTACCACAGAGACCTCTCATTTCGGACCGACCAAGAATCCGTGGAATGCAGAACATGTACCAGGAGGTTCTTCAGGCGGAAGCTGTGCGGCAGTTGCTGCTGAAGAGTGCTCATTTGCACTGGGTTCTGATACCGGCGGATCCATCCGTCAGCCAAGTTCCTTCTGCGGTGTTACCGGTATCAAACCGACTTACGGAACTGTGTCCCGTTACGGACTGATCGCTTATGGTTCTTCTCTGGATCAGATCGGACCGGTTTGTAAAGATGTGACTGACTGTGCAACGGTTCTGGAAGCAATCGCTTCCTATGATCCGAAGGACAGCACTTCCGTTAAGAGAGAGTCTTATGACTTTACATCTGCACTGAAGGATGATGTCAAAGGTCTGAGGATCGGTATTCCGAGAGATTATTTTGGAGAGGGTCTCGATCCGGAAGTGAAAGACAGCATTCTGAAAGCTGCCAAAGTGCTGGAAGAGAAAGGTGCGATCGTGGAAGAATTTGATCTTAGCCTGGTAGAATATGCGATCCCGGCTTACTATATCATCGCTTCCGCAGAGGCAAGCTCCAACCTGGCACGTTTTGACGGTGTGAAATATGGTTATCGGACCGAAGAGTACAATGGTCTTCACAATATGTATAAGAAGACCAGAAGCGAAGGCTTTGGCCCGGAGGTAAAACGTCGTATCATGCTTGGTTCTTTCGTGCTCAGTTCCGGATATTATGATGCTTACTACATCAAAGCACTGAAGACAAAAGCACTGATCAAGAAAGCATTTGACCGTGCATTTGAAAAATATGATGTGATCCTTGGACCGGCAGCTCCGACCACCGCGCCGAAGCTTGGCAATTCCTTAAGTGATCCGATCAAAATGTACCTGGGCGATATCTACACTATTTCTGTCAATCTGGCAGGACTGCCTGGTATCTCTGTACCGTGTGGTGTGGACAGCAAGGGACTGCCGATCGGTATGCAGCTGATCGGCGACTGCTTCAAAGAGAACAACATCATCCGTGCTGCTTATGCTTATGAGCAGACCAGAACCTATGAGCGTTGTGAAGCAGCAAAAGAGCAGGATTAAGGAGGAGAATCGAAGATGAGCAAACAGTATGAGACCGTCATCGGTCTGGAGGTTCATGTAGAACTTGCAACTAAGACCAAGATCTTCTGCTCCTGCAGTACAGAATTTGGAGGAGCACCCAACACCCATACCTGCCCGGTTTGTACCGGTATGCCTGGTTCTCTGCCAGTGCTGAATAAGCAGGTCGTTGAGTATGCAGCTGCCGTAGGACTTGCTACGAACTGTACCATTACTCAGAATTGTAAATTTGACCGTAAAAACTATTTTTATCCGGATAACCCACAGAACTATCAGATCTCTCAGTTGTACTATCCGATCTGCCGCAATGGATATGTGGAGATTGAGACTCCTGCAGGTCCGAAGAAGATCGGTATCCATGAGATCCATATGGAGGAGGATGCTGGTAAGCTGGTTCATGACGAGTGGGAAGACTGCTCTTTAGTAGACTATAACCGTTCCGGTGTACCGCTGATCGAGATCGTATCCGAGCCGGATATGAGAAATGCAGATGAGGTTATCGCTTATCTTGAGAAACTGCGTCTGATCATTCAGTATCTTGGAGCATCTGATTGTAAGCTGCAGGAAGGTTCCATGCGTGCGGACGTCAACCTGTCTGTTCGTGAAATGGGAGCAGAGAAGTTCGGTACCCGTACCGAGATGAAGAACCTCAACTCTTTCAAGGCAATTGCACATGCTATCGAAGGTGAGCGTGAGCGTCAGATCGAGCTGCTGGAGATGGGCCGCCCGGTTATTCAGGAGACCAGAAGATGGGACGACAATAAAGAGTCTTCCCATGCAATGCGTTCCAAAGAGGATGCACAGGACTACCGTTATTTCCCGGAACCAGACCTGGTGCCGATCATTATCAGTGACGAGTGGCTTGCAACCATCAAAGCACGTCAGCCGGAGCTGCGAACGGAGAAACTGATCCGTTATAAGAAAGATTTTGATATTCCGGATTATGATGCACAGATCATCACCTCCGCTAAGAAACTGGCTGATATTTTCGAGGCTACTACGGCAATCTGCAAGAAGCCGAAGAAGGTATCCAACTGGCTGATGGTAGAGACCATGCGACTGATGAAAGAGCACGAGATGGAAGCTGATGACCTGAAATTCTCACCGGAAAATCTGGCAAAACTGATCGAGCTTGCAGATGCAGGAACCATCAACAGCTCTGTGGCAAAAGAAGTATTTGAGAAAATCTTCCTGGAAGACATTGATCCTGATAAGTACGTGGAAGAGCACGGACTGAAGACGGTCAACGATGAAGGCGCACTGCGCAGCACCATCGAGAAAGTCATTGCTGACAATCCACAGTCTGTAGAGGACTATCATAACGGAAAAGAAAAAGCAATCGGGTTCCTGGTTGGCCAGACCATGAAAGCTATGAAAGGAAAAGCAAATCCAGGAATGGTAAATCAGATTCTGAAAGAGCTTTTGTAGAAAAGGAGTTTTCCTATGAATCCTATGGCCCTGATGAAATTGATGAGCGCCAAGAATAAATTTAATGCCAATCATCCGAAGGTCGGAGCCTTTTTCAAGGCCGCCTTCGGAAGTGGCCTGCAGGAAGGAACGATCCTGGAGCTGACTGTGACAAAACCAGACGGGGAAAAGATGACCACAAATCTGAAAGTGAAGCCGTCGGATCTGGAGCTTCTGAACGAGCTTCGGAACATATCAAATAAATAGGGTGAATTTAAGAAAGTTTATACTTTGTTTAGTGTTTACCCATATTTTGGACATATCTTTCTGCTAAAGTATAATTATAAGTTCTACCGGAGCTTTTCTCTTAGAGAAAATATGAAGTAGGCGAAAGGCCTTGGGGACTTTCTAAAATGAGGGCGGTGCTCTGTAAGCGCGCAAGCGGACACCGCACCTCGACTAACAATAACAGCGTCTTGAGTGATCAAGGCGCTTTTTTTATGTTGTTTACTTTTTTACCATGGGTATCCGGTTGCAGGAAAATGCCTCATGTGTTAAGATACTTATTAACGAGTAAAAGCGTTGAAGCAAAAAAGTCAGGGGGATTAAGTAATATGGACATTGTCAACGGATTCATACATATAGTGAATGGAATCTATGAATTTTTGTGGGGAGATCTGATCGCGATCCCACTTCCAGGAGGTGGAACAGTGGGCATTTCGTTGTTGGTTCTGCTTCTGATCCCGGCAGGGATCTTTTTTACAGTTCGGCTTCGTTTTCCGCAGATCCGTCTGTTTCCGGATATGATCCGCGCAGTGACAGAAAAGAATGATCATTCAGTAAAAGGTTCTATTTCCGGATTTCAGACACTGATCATCGCAACTGCTACCAGAGTTGGAATGGGAAATCTGGTTGGAGTAGTGGCAGCAATCTCGGCAGGAGGTGCAGGTGCAGTGTTCTGGATGTGGATCACTGCAATACTTGGATCGGCTACCGCTTTTGTGGAGGCAACGCTGGCACAGCTATATAGAGAAAAAGATCCGCTGTACGGTGGATTTCGTGGAACGCCGGCTTATTACATTCAGGACTGTTTTGGCAGAAAAGGAAAGAAATCGATCATTGCTGTTTTGTTTGCGATTTCCGGATTGATCTGCTGGTGTGGAATCAGCCAGGTTATCAGTAACTCTGTGTCCAGTGCATTTGAAAATGCATTTCATATTCCGGCATTATATACAACGATCGTTCTTGTAATACTGGCGGCTGTGATCGTATTGCGTAAAAATGCAACAGTAAAAGTCCTGGATATCCTGGTTCCTATTATGGCAACCTGTTATTTTGCGATTACCTTATTTATTATTTTCAAAAATGTGACACTGCTGCCATCTGTATTTGCCAGAATTTTTGAGGAAGCTTTTGGAATCCGTCAGGCGGTGGCAGGTGGATTCGGTGCGATCCTGATGAACGGTGTAAAGAGAGGTCTGTTCTCCAATGAGGCTGGTTCCGGTTCTGCACCCTGTGCGGCAGCGGCAGCCGATGTGGGACATCCGGCAAAGGCAGGATTGTTACAGGCCTTTGGAGTGTTTATTGATACCATCGTGATCTGCAGCTGTACAGCGATGATCATGCTGCTGGCTCCGTCTGATATGCTTCAGGGACTGGAAGGTATGTCCTTGCTTCAGACTGCGATGCAGTATCATCTGGGATCCTTCGGAACCATATTTATTGCAGCAACCCTGTGGTTGTTCAGTTTTTCCACATTTATTGGAATTCTTTTTTATGCAAGATCCAATGTGGCATATCTCTTTGGAGACAACTGGGTGTCTCAGACATCCTATAAAGTACTGGCACTGGTGATGCTGTTCATCGGAGGACTGGCAGCCTATACCTTTGTGTGGGAACTGGGAGATGTGGGAATCGGATTGATGACGATCTTCAACATGGCAGCAATCCTGAAACTGTCCGGCAAGGCATCCAATTGCCTGAAGGAGTACGAGAACAATAAAAAAGGACTCTGATCACAGAGTCCTGAACTTTCGAGGGAGTGGGGACTCATATTTGAGTCCCCTAAAGTGTTATGAATGAAATACTGATGTGTTCCTGTTACGAGTATTATCATAATAAAAAAATGTGACGAAAGTGTGGTCACGAAATAAAGGTTTTCTAAAAAGTATAAAGATTCTGAGTCAGGAGGGAAAAACATGACATATACACCATTGGTGTTATATTCTATTAAGGATGAGAAGAAAGCACAGCAGATCACCGCGTTGTGTAAAAAGCTGGGTGTTCATACAAAGGAAATACAGACAAAGGATGCAGATGAAAAAGTAGGTGTTCTGGCGGGGATTGATCCACTGACAGCAATGGGTGCGAAAAAGGAAGTTCCATTTGTGATGCTGGATCTGCCGGAATATTTAATCTTTTCAGGTCTGCCAGAAGTGTTGCTTGATCAGTTTCTGAAGGAATATCGTCAGCAGAAAATAGAACCGACTCCTTTAAAAGCAATCGTGACGCTTCACAATAAGGACTGGACAGTGCGAAATCTTATTATGGAACTGATGAAAGAGCGAATGAGCATGATGAACCTTGGTGGAAACAAATCTGAAAACAAATAGTAAGTCTGGTACGAACAGGAGGAGTGAAACCATATGAAACGAATCAAATATCTGGCAGTACTATTATTGACTGTAGGAGTTCTTGGACTGACTGGCTGCGGAAGCAGCAGTGCGGATGTGGGAGTACAGGAACCGACAGAGATAGCAGATGAATCACAGGCCGAAGCAGAGACAGACGACGAGAATGCAGAAGGAGAAGATGCTGGTAATGAAACAGATACAGAAGATGCCATGCAGAATCCGGTAGTTGTAGACATGCCAGAGGCGGATGCGACAGATACAGTCACCGCAGATGATTTTGATTTGTCCGAGGCAGAGACGGTCTGGGCAACCACAAAAGTAAGAGTACGTAACCAGCCATCCATGGACAGTGAAATTATATCAAATCTAGGCGCAGGTCAGTCTGCACAACGAGTGGCAGATGATGGAGAATGGAGCACGGTGATCATGGACGGACAAGTATACTATGTTGCCAGTGCATATCTGACAACGGAAAAAAAGAAGGAAACCGCTGCGGACACAGCACAGGCAGCTGTCCCCGGCGAACCGAACGGCAATCTGGTGGTGATCGATGCAGGACATCAGCAGAAAGGCAATTCTGAGAAAGAACCGATTGGACCAGGTGCATCCCAGACCAAGGCAAAGGTGGCAGGCGGAACTTCCGGTAAAGCCAGCGGTCTGAAGGAATATGAATTGACACTGGCGGTGGCACTGAAGCTTCAGACGGAGCTTGTGAACCGCGGGTATGATGTACTCATGTGTCGGACTACCAATGATGTGAATATAAGCAACAGCGAGCGTGCAGCCATTGCCAATCAGGCAGGAGCAGGTGCTTTTATTCGGATCCATGCCAACGGATCAGACAGCAGCAGTGTCCATGGAGCCATGACTATCTGCCAGACTGCCTCGAATCCCTACAATGGAAATCTGCACGATCAGAGCTACAAGCTGTCCACAGATGTACTTGACTGCTTCGTGGAAAAGACCGGTGCAAAGAGAGAACGTGTGTGGGAAACTGACACCATGAGCGGTATCAACTGGGCAAGTGTGCCGGTGACTATTATCGAGATGGGTTATATGACCAATCCAGATGAAGATCTGAAGATGGCTACTGAGGATTATCAGAATCTGATGGCAGCAGGAATCGCAGATGGCATTGACCGGTATTTTGGAAGATAAAAAGAATATTGCAATGGAAAAAGGCATATGCTACAATTGCCAATAGGCAAGAGAGAAAACAGTTCCATAATGGTTCAAAAAACAAACGAAACCCCTCAGAGCGGCAACTCTGAGGGGTTTCTGTTTTTTCCAGTCCCAGCATTCTGCATAATTCTCAAATTCAAACACATATAAGAACAGTGTGCTTATATTTATTTTAACATAAGAATCTGTAAATGTTCAGATTAGAGTTTGGTTACGTTAGTAGCCTGCGGTCCTTTTGCTCCGTTAACTACTTCGAATTCAACAGCCTGGCCTTCTTCGAGGGATTTGAATCCATCCATGTTCAGACCTGAGTAATGAACGAATACATCATTTCCCTGCTCATCAGAGATAAATCCGTATCCTTTCTGATTGTTGAACCACTTTACTGTACCTTTGTTCATCATGGTACCTCCTTAAAATAAATCGTGCCAAACGGCACATGATTAGACTACCACAGTTTACGGGGGGTGTCAAATAAAAATTAGGTGGACATGAAACCCTTTTTTTACACATAGAATGATGAAAAAAGGATGGGAATACAGCAGTTTTGAAGAAGGTTATTATCACTGATTTATTGATTCTGGCGGTGTTTGGAAGCACTTGTTTCTGGTCTGTGAAGAAGGATAGACTAACTGCTTTAGTAGATAAGATTCTGACGGAGCAGACTTCTGAAGACGAAGAGATTCTGGTACTGACTTCCAGTAATCTGGCAAAGAAAAATGGTCAGATTGGGGAAACACAGATGAGCGAAAATGCAGACAAAGCAAGTGAAGAGAATACAACAAAAGACTATATCAAGTGGGTGGACTTTACGGTCTCCAAGTTTGCTCTGACAGAGAGCTATGAGTATGATCGGGATACATACGGAACGAATCGGCATATCAGCTGGATCGATCTGCTGGCATGGACAGCGGCACATACAGGTGGAAAGTTTGGAGATGACCGGACGGTCTGTAAATGCATGGAAGAACTGGAGACGGAAGTGGAATTCGGGAAGAAGCTGGAAGAACTGACGGAGGATCTTGAATATTTTCCATATTACAGAGAAGTTTATGAGACGGTACTGGGAGGAATGGTAGGTGAATATGAGATTGAGGAGCCGGACGCACAGGGAAGAAAGGTTACACAGAAGCGTTATGGGCTGAAAGCATTTCATCCCATTGCAAAGGGATTTCCCTATACGGATTATGATGATTTTGGTGCATCACGCAGCTACGGTTATCGGAGGGAACATCTGGGACACGATATGATGGGTCAGGTGGGAACACCGGTGGTCTGTGTGGAATCTGGATATGTGGAGGCGCTTGGTTGGAATCAGTATGGAGGCTGGCGCATTGGGATCCGCAGTTTTGATAAGAAACGGTATTATTACTATGCCCATCTGCGGCAAGGATTTCCCTATCAGCCGGAATTGAAGGAAGGGTCGGTAGTGCTGGCCGGGGATGTGATCGGTTACATGGGACATACCGGTTACAGCACCAAAGAAGATGTCAACAACATTGACCAGACACATCTGCATGTTGGCATGCAGCTCATCTTTGATGAATCCCAGAAGGATAGTGACAATGAGATCTGGATCGACTGCTATCAGATTATGGGATTCCTCTATCAAAATCAGTCCGAGACAGCCAGAAATGACGAGACAAAGGAGTGGAGACGCATCTATGAAATGAAAGACCCGGCGGCAGAAAAATATGAGCGGACACTGGATTTTTCCATGTATCCGTAAAAAGACATGTTGGGATGTCAGACATGGAAAAATGACAGAAAACATGGTAAAATGAACGACAGAGAAGGAGATGAACCACATGTTTGGAGAATGTCATGCCCATGTGATCATGGACGGAATGAATTATAAAGCGGCAGTAGCACTGCATAAGAATGGAGTATGTCAGGAGGCAGTGAGAACCCATCTGGAGGCATATCAGAAAGCAGGGATCACATTTGTGAGAGATGGGGGAGATGCCTGGGGAGCTTCGCGCTATGCTAGATCCGTGGCAGCGGAATATGGCATTGACTATCGGACACCGGTGTTTGCCATTCATCTGAAAGGGCATTATGGTGGAATCGTGGGACACCCGTTCGCAGACCGGGCAGAATATGTACAACTGGTAAAGCGGGCCAAAGAAGAAGGCGCAGATTTTATCAAAATCATGGTCAGCGGGATTCTGGATTTTGCTCATGCAGGAACTTTGACAGAACCTGGACTTGACCGGGAATGGATCCGATTCATGATTGATACGGCTCATGAAGCCGGAATGGCAGTAATGGCGCACTGCAACGGTGACCGGACCTGTTATGAAACATTGGAAGCAGGTGTGGACAGTCTGGAACATGGATTTTTCATGGAAGATGAGACGCTGTCGCTTCTGGTAGAGCGTGGAACGGCCTGGTTCCCAACCTTTGCACCAGTAGGAAATCTGTTGGGCTGTGGTCGGTTTCCGGACGAAGAGATCCAGAAAAATCTGGATCTTCAGATGAAAAATGTAAAAAAGGCGGCGAAGCTGGGGGCGCATATCGGACTGGGCAGTGATGCGGGAGCATATCTTGTCCCGCATGGCACTGGAACCAGAGATGAATACCAATATCTGCGGTCTGCAGGTGTGGTGGATGATGTACTTGAGAAGACCGAGATGCAGGTGAGGGATTTATTTTCATTGTGAAAATGTAGGAGAAATCAGAGTTGACGGTTTTATCTGGCATTTGTTATCATAGAAGAAATGAAAGCGGGGTGTGTGAACATGGGATTCTATTTGAATAGTACATCGGCATTTTCTTTATATAAAAGTGAGATAAAGAAACCGTATTTTGTGGATAAAACCATGCTTTTGAAGGAATTGTTTCCTATGGTGGCTGCAGGAAATTCACACATCTGTATTACAAGACCTCGTCGATTTGGAAAAACGATGGCGGCAAATATGATAGGAGCATTTTTCGGAAAAGGCAATGAGGCAGGAAACATTTTTGACTCATTGAATATTTCAGAAGTTTTTGGTTATGCAGAAAACTTAAATCATTATAATATGATTTATATAGATTTCAGCAAAAATAATGAGGACAGCGATAGCTATCAGGAATATATTGATACGATCAAGGAACTGCTCAGAGAAGATCTGCATCAGGCATATTCACAGATTGTATTCAGGGAAAAAGGCTCTGTTACAGAAGATTTTACCAGAATTTTTAATCAGACAGGGGATCGTTTTATTTTTGTGTTGGATGAGTGGGATTGTATTTTTCATAAGAAATATATTACGGATACGGATAAGCACCGTTATATTTCTTTTTTAAATACACTGCTTAAGGATCAACCTTATGTACAGTTCACCTATATGACAGGTATTCTTCCAATTGCGAAGTATTCCAGCGGATCTGAACTGAATATGTTCGCGGAATTTACTATGGTCAATCAATCTATGTTCAGCCAGTATTTTGGCTTTACGGATGAGGAAGTTGACAGGCTTTTTGATAAATATATCGAGAATTGCAAACAGCAGAAATTATTGCCATGTGTTACCAGAGATGGCTTAAGGCAGTGGTACAATGGTTATCAGACGAAATCTGGGGTACGAGTGTACAATCCAAGGTCTGTTGTATTTGCATTACAATTTAATAATCTTGGAAATTACTGGACCAGTGCAGGCCCTTATGATGAAATTTTCTATTATATTGAGCATAATGTGGCGGATGTGAGAGATGACCTTGCATTGATGGCAGCTGGAGAAGCTGTACCAGCAAAAGTGCAGGAGTATGCATCTACTTCCATGAATCTGGCTACCAAGGATGAAATTTTTTCTGCTATGGTTGTGTATGGATTTTTGAGTTATGGAGATGGAAAAGTCAGCATACCAAACCGGGAGTTGATGGAAAAATTTGATGAAATGCTGCTAAAGGAGCCATCTTTGGGTTATGTATATCGACTTGCGAAAGAATCAGACAAGATGCTTGCTGCAACATTGGCTGGAGATACCAAAACGATGGAAGAAATCCTTGGATATGTTCATGATACAGAAATTCCTATTTTATCTTACAATCATGAGACTGAGTTATCAGCAATCGTGAATTTGGTTTATTTGTCGGCAAGGGATCAATATCGTATTGAACGGGAAGAAAAAGCAGGAACTGGATATGTGGATTTTATTTTCTATCCAGAGGATAAGAAAGCAGATTGCCTGATTTTGGAATTAAAGGTAGATCATACACCAGAAGAAGCTATTCAACAAATTAAAGAAAAAAGATATGCTTTAAAATTCAAGGGAAAGATTGGAACTGATGATCCATATACGGGTCGAATTCTTGCAGTTGGAATTGGCTATGACAAAAAAAAGAAGAATCATCAATGTAAAATAGAAGTCTTATAGTATTTTACACTGATGATTCAGGTATTGAGTTTTATTCAAATATGCTTTTTAATTCAGAAAAATTTTTGATCACATAATCTGCGTGATCGACTTCACCGAATCCGTAAGAGGCGTGACAGAATGGAACGCCAGCTTCTTCGGATGCCACGCGGTCTCCGTCGATATCGCCCACATAGACCGGATGTTCCAGATGATTTCTGTCTGCGACCAGGCGGATATTGTATCCCTTGGGATGTCCGGTATTTCCTGCACACTCAAAGTCTGTGATGAAGGAACTAAGATCGGTCTTTTTAAGAAACAGCTCAATATATCCGCTCTGGCAGTTGCTTACGATAAACAGAGGCACTTTTGCGGACAGGGAACGGATGATGTCAGCTACACCGGGATAGAGAATGTCATCGTCGCATTCGTAGAGCAGTTCATGTTCCCGGTCGCAACAGGAATTGATAAGGGTATAACGATCTTCTTTTTCTAAAAAGGGGAAGATCATATCTGCGATCACCTCCAATGTGCGGCCGAAGAGACCGGTCAGCTGTTTGGCGGTCAGACGGACTGGCACATCTTTTCTTTGGGCAATGACTTCATTCCAGGCTTTTGCCACGATCGGTGTGGAATCCCACAGGGTTCCGTCTATATCTAAAATAATTCCATCAGTTTTCATGAAAAATCTCCTTTTGTTTGATAAAATGAATGATGCCCTACGGCGGGTTCCATCGAAATAATGATTCAGAGCATCATTCACAAAGTGGATGAAGCCCTACGGATTGTTCCGTGCTGCGCACTCGCACAATCCTGCCTGGCATCATTCTAATAAAAACATTGAGAGAAATCAAGCATTTGTGCTATACTAACTCCATGATTTACGAGAGAATAGAAGAAGCAATATTTAAATCAAGACCTAATCGGTTCATAGCACAGGTGGAAACTTCCCGGGGGATTGAGATCTGTCACGTAAAAAATACGGGGCGCTGCCGGGAACTTCTGGTACCCGAGGCAAAGATCTGGGTGCAGCGAAATGAAAACCCGAATCGTAAGACGGCACTGGATCTGATCGCTGTGGATAAGGCAGGAACCATCATCAATATGGATTCTCAGATACCGAACAGAGTCGCAGAAGAATGGATCCGAGGTGGCGGTCTGGCGCGTGCCGGACAGGCATCAGCTGTTAAAGGATGGGCAGCAGATGCATTAGAATGCTACGACATGACCACATCAATCCGTTCGGAGACCCGATACGGCAATTCCCGGTTTGACTTTTATCTGGAGCAGGGAGAACATCGTCTGTTTCTGGAAGTCAAGGGTGTGACTCTGGAGGAAGACGGAGTTGCAAGATTTCCTGATGCACCGACCGAACGGGGTGTGAAGCATGTGGAGGAACTGATCCATTGCATGGAAGATGGCTATGAGGCAGGGATCTTATTTGTAATCCAGATGAAAGGAATCCGTTATCTGGAACCCAACGACCGGACGCATCCAGCATTTGGAGAAGCACTCCGAAGGGCAGAAAAAGCAGGCGTGCAGGTGCTGGCAGTGGATTGTCAGGTGACACCGGAATCCATCAGAGCAGATCAGATGGTGGAGGTTCGGCTGTAAGAAAAATGAGGATCGATGGATACCCCCACCCATACATTCGCAAAATTCGCACGATAAATCGTGCTTTTTCGCTGCTACGCAGCTAATTTTGCTCATTATGGGGCGGTGGTTTCAGGAAAGCCACCTTACGAATAAGAAAATCTTCTTCTTACATGCAAGCATGACGAATCAGCTTTTCTTATTCTAAGGGGGTATCCTGATCCATCTTTAGAAAACTTAAGAAGTTAAGGAGTAGATATCGTGCTTGAACAGATTGTAACGCCGCTTCTTTCATGGTATGATAAGCATGCGCGGGTGCTTCCGTGGAGAGAAGATACTGCAGCCTATCGGGTGTGGGTATCTGAGATCATGCTGCAGCAGACTCGCGTAGAAGCAGTCAAACCATTTTTTGAGCGGTTCATCAAAGCACTGCCGGATGTGCAGGCACTCTCAGAGGCACCGGAGGACGAGCTTCTGAAGCTATGGGAAGGACTGGGATATTATAACCGGGTCCGCAACATGCAGAAAGCAGCCAGGGTGATCGTGTCCGAATATGGCGGTGATTTTCCGGCGGACTATGAGAAGCTTTTAAGCCTGCCGGGGCTTGGACACTACACAGCAGGAGCAGTCAGCTCTATCGCATTTGGAATACCCATGCCTGCGGTGGACGGGAATGTATTACGAGTGTTGTCCCGTGTGACAGCCAGCTATGAGGATGTGCTGAAGCAGTCGGTAAAGACTGCCATGGAAGCAGAAGTGAAGAAGATCATTCCGGCAGATCGGGCAGGAGATTTTAATCAGGCCCTGATCGAGATCGGAGCCATCGTGTGTGTGCCTAATGGAAAGGCAAAATGTGAGATCTGTCCGCTGGCATTTTTGTGTGAGGCATATAAGAAGGGAATCGTGGATGAACTTCCGAAGAAAAAGGTGAAAAGAGAGCGTAGGATCGAAGACCGGACGATCCTGATCCTGAAGGAAGGAGACCGGGTCGGTATCCGCAAGCGTCCTTCCAAAGGACTGCTGGCAGGCTTATACGAACTGCCAGGATTAGAGGGACATTTAAGTGAGGAAGAAGTTCTTGCCCAGGTGAAGGCATGGGGATATGCACCGCTTCGTATTCTGCCTTTAACGGGAGCAAAGCATATTTTCAGCCATGTGGAATGGCACATGACCGGTTATGCGATCAGTCTGGAAGAGACAGAAAACATGGACCAGGAAGGGTTGCTGTTTGTGGATGTGAAGGAGACGGAGGAGCATTATCCGATTCCTGCCGCATTTGCAGCATATGCAGAGTATCTTAACATTTCTCTGGGACAGGAAAAGTACAAGGAAGGTAAGTAGGATATGTTTGATAGTGTGATCATTGGTGCTGGTGTGGCTGGCTGTGTGGCAGCCAGGGATCTGGCAGAATCTGGAAGAAAGGTGCTGATACTGGAGCAGAGAGACCATATCGGCGGCAACTGCTATGACGAGAAGGATGAACATGGAATCCTGATCCACAAGTATGGACCGCACATTTTCCATACAAAGGAGCAGAAAGCGTATGACTATCTCTCCCGTTTTACGGACTGGTATGCATTTGGACATGAGGTTGTGGCAAATATCCATGGCAAGCTGATCCCGGTGCCCTTCAACCTGAACACCCTTCATATGGTATATGAGCAGGAGAAGGCGGATGCACTGGAGAAGAAGCTCATCGATGCATTTGGTCTAGAGAGCCGTGTGCCGATCCTGAAGCTTCGGGAACATGAAGACCCTGAGATCCGTGAGATCGCAGATTATGTTTATGAAAATATTTTTCTTCATTATACTATGAAGCAGTGGGGACAGACGCCGGAGCAGATCGATCCGGCTGTGACAGGCCGTGTGCCGGTGCTGATTTCCCATGACAACCGGTATTTCCAGGAACCGTGGCAGGGCATGCCTCTTCATGGATATACACCGATGTTTGAAAAAATGCTGGATCATGAGAATATCACTGTGGAGACCGGCGTGGATGCCAGAAGCTGTGTGACATTTTCAGAAGGAAGTGTATCTCTTGACGGACAGGCATTTACCGGTGATGTGATCTATACAGGTCCGCTGGATGAACTGTTTGACTGCCGCTTCGGACGGCTGCCGTACCGTTCCCTGCGGTTCGATTTTGAATATTATGACAAGCCGGATTATCAGGGACACAGTGTGGTAAATTATACGGTCAGTGAAGATTTCACCCGTATTACTGAGTTCAAATATCTGACCGGACAGAAGGCAGAGGGAACTACGATTGTGAAAGAGTACCCGTTTGCATATACAGGAGCAGAGGGCGAGATCCCATATTATTCCATTGCAAATGAGGCAAACCAGAAGCTGTATGAGCAGTACCGCGGGCTGGTAGAGCATATCCCGAATGTATGGCTGCTTGGCCGGCTTGCAGAATATAAATATTACAATATTGATGCTATGGTGCTCAAAGCACTGGAACTGACAGACAAGATAAAAAAGGATAAAGAGGTGTAATATGAAGCTTTTGTCAATCGCAGTCCCCTGTTATAATTCAGAAGGATATATGAGAAACTGTATCGAATCCTTGCTTCCGGGCGGAGACGAAGTGGAGATCATCATTGTAGATGATGGATCTACCAAAGACCGTACGGCTGAGATCGCTGATGAGTATGCAGCAAAATATCCGGGAATCGTTAAGGCAGTCCATCAGGAAAATGGAGGACATGGCCAGGCGGTCAACACCGGTCTTAAACATGCAACCGGCCTCTATTTCAAGGTTGTAGACAGTGATGACTGGCTGGACAAGGAAAATTATCCGAAGGTGCTGGATAAACTTGCCGAACTGGTGAGAGAGGGACAGAATGTAGATATGATGCTCTGTAACTACATTTACGATAAGCAGGGCGCAAAACATAAGAAAGTGATCCGTTATGCAAATGTATTTCCGCAGGAGCAGGTGTTTACCTGGAAGGATGCAAAGCATTTTCATCTGGGACAGTATATTCTGATGCACTCCGTTATTTACCGTACACAGATGTTGAAAAACTGTGGACTGGAGCTGCCACAGCATACCTTCTATGTGGATAACATTTTCGTTTATTATCCACTGCCCTATGTGAAAAATCTATACTATATGAATCTGGATCTGTATCATTACTTCATCGGAAGATCAGATCAGTCTGTCAACGAGCAGGTGATGATCGGACGTGTGGATCAGCAGATCAAGGTAAATAAGATCATGATCGATCAGTATGACCTTCGCACGATCCAGAATCCAAAGCTTAGAAAATATATGACCAGTTATCTGGATATTATGATGACCGTTTCTTCTATCATGCTGATCCGTTCAGGAACACAGGAAAGTCTGGACAAGAAAAAAGACCTGTGGCAGTACCTCAAAAAGAAGGACGCAGGTCTTTATTACAAATTATATTTCGGCATCTTTGGCCGTGCTATGAACATCCCTGGAAAGGGAGGGCGAAAGGTCTCGGTTATCGCGTACAAGCTTGCCAATAAAGTCATGGGCTTTAACTAAGAACGAGGTACGGTACACCGCATAATTCATAAGAATACCAAGCAGGATACCGAGCATCACATCTATGCAGGAGTGCTGCTTGATGAACATGGTGGACAGAATGATGGATACGCATAAGATCAGCGATCCGCGGACTGCCCACTTTTTATTTTTCAGTCCCGGCGCATTCATGACTGCCACATGCGCGGCGATGGAATTGAACACATGAATGCTTGGAAGAATATTTGTAGAAGTATCTGCCCAGTAGATGAAGCACACCAGCCGGATAAAAATGTTGTTTCTGGAAAATTCTGTCGGCCGTAGCAGGTGTCCATTGGGATAAATGGTGGAAATGATCAGAAACAGTGTCATTCCCGTATAGATCACCGCAATGTATTTAAAAAATGCGGACTTGTCGTGAAAGAACAGCCACAGATATACTACTGCAATATAACCGAACCATAATATATATGGAATTACAAAATATTCGCAGAACGGAATGTAATCATCCAGTGGAAAATGGATCACATGATAGGGGAGATTGGCCCGGCTTTCTACCCATGCGAACCAGATCATATAAAATACAAAATAGAGAGAGACCCAGTAATACGGATATTTCTCTTTCAATCCTTTGAACCGTGCAAGCATATGAAACCTCCTGCGTCTTGCAAAATACGCACCATCAGTCATTATTCCTGTTTTTCGGTATCATAGCATATGCAAAAAAAGAAAACAATAGCAGGAAACCCTAAGAATTCTAAAAAAAATGTGAAGTTAATTGAAATTGTGACGAAAGGTACCCAACTGTGTTGCTATGTAGGAAACATATCAGCAAGGCCAGCCTCTCTGCCTTCGCGTTTCCACATAGCTTCTTCTTCCCATCTCTGCATAAATTTCACTCCAATCTCTTCACTGGCTTTTACCTGCCTGACATGGTTATGAATCTTTAGTACTCCTTTGTTGTATCTGCATTGGCTTTGCGTTGCAAAGAATTTATGAAATTTTACAACTGGAACGAGCAAAGAATGATGCAAAAACTGAAAATTAAAATGGATAGTTACTTTCGACGGACTGGATATCTGAATATAGAACAATGATACATACAGATTAGGAATAGAATAGCATATAACAGAACGGAAAGCAAGAAAAAATGTTCGCATTGCGCTATTGTGAAGCCAAGCCAAAACATTCATTTATTTCTAAAAAGTTTATAAAATAAGTTGCAAAACAAACAACTGTATGTTATTATCCAAACATAAGTTACAAAATCAATTCTCATTTTCGGAAGCTCAGATCGAGCAACATTCCCGACAATGAACACAACTGGATATGGGATGAGTGGGGAAAAGGACTTCCGAAAAGAGACAGAGCAGCCGGAAGATGCCCTTTTCTTTGCAGACGTATATCCTGAAAAGGGGTATTTATGGGGAGAAAAGAAGAACCAATGATAGCCTATTATAATGATCCGGGACATTTTGCGGATCTTATGAATGGCTGGATCTACCGTGGAGAAAAGAAACTGACGGCAGAACAGATTCAGGAGACAGACAGCCGATATACGACAGAGACAAATCGAAAGTACCGGACAAGGTACAGGGACATTGCCAAGCGGGTGAAGAATATTCGGGTTGTTCTGGTAGTAGGAACAGAGATTCAGTCCTATGTGGATTATTCTATGCCAGTCCGCGGGATGGATTATGATGCAGTTGAGTACAAGCGCCAGATATCCATTATAAAAAACAGACGGAAGTCGAAGAAAGCCACCAAGCTATCCATGTCACCGCTTGCGAAAGAAGACCGTCTGATTCCTGCGATTACACTTGTGCTGTATATGGGAGAAGAACCATGGGATGCAGCAGACAATCTTCATGAGATTCTGGATTTTTCCAATGTTACAGATGAGTGGAAAGAATATATTCAGAATTATAAAGTACATGTACTGGACATCTGCCATACACCAGATGAACGACTGATGGAATTTCCGAACGATATCGCCAGCATGTTTTTGTTTATTAAATACGCAAAAAACAAGAAAAAGCTGGCAGAACTTGTACATAGTTCCTTGGGATTTTCTGAGCTGGAAAATGATACAGTCAGCACGCTCCTGAATTATATGGAAGATCCGCAGGTACTTAAGATAAAGAAAACATGGGAGACAAAAGGGGGAAAGATTGATATGAGATCCGCTTTAGGTGAGATATATGAGGATGGAGTTGCAATCGGCGAGAAACGTGGTGAAGAACGAGGAATTACAATCGGCGAGAAACGTGGAATTACAATCGGGAAGGAATATGGAATCTCCAGTATGCTGGAGCTATTACAGGAATTAGGCTACTGTGAAGATGACGCAAAATTTCATCTGAAAAGTAAGTTCCAGTTGTCAGAACAGGCGGCAGACAGATACATAAAGAAGTATTGGGATAGAAAGTAAAAGATGTCTACAATAGCCTTGTCTGTGCGCATGGAGTTTTTTCTTTCTGATTGTCCAATTAAAAAGCAGTCAGCCTCTTGATTGCACAGGCTGAATATGTTATATTGATAACTATGATTTGCAGTCTGCGTATTAACAGAGCAGGTAAAGGAGAACCCCGTGAGAATCGGGGGGGGGTACGACGCTGTAAGCATGTTACGGACATGGGAAAGTAATTTATAAAATGTTCGCATCATGTAACTCAGACATCTGCTGCGGAACATTGGAATAACAATTATATATTCTTTAAGAGCACGATAAGACGGGTGCAGGTAAGGAGACTTACTTGCATCCTTTTTTTGTGCCATCACATAAATATGAGATACAAATCTATATAACAAGGAGGAAGAGATGAAAAAGCGTATTACATCTATGTTTTTGGTACTGCTGATGGTGCTGAGTCTTATGCCGGCAACGGTACAGGCAAGTCCGGCATCCAGTGGAAGCGGAACCAAAGACGATCCGTATCTGATCGCCACCGCACAGGATCTGGTGGATTTCAGAGATGAGGTCAATGCATCAGCGAATAAGTCAACATCCCCGCTGTGTGTAAAACTGACAGCCAATATTAATCTTGGTGGGCAGGAATGGACGCCTATCGGACAATATAAGGGCTATAGTGAAAATGTGGCATATGGCGGTACTTTTGATGGAGACGGTCATACGATCACTGGTCTTTCTATCAATGCCACTACTGCGTATCAGGGATTATTCGGTTATGTGAAGGGCGGTACGATTAAGAACCTGACCGTAGACGGAACGGTGTCTACATCCACATCTTCGTCTGCATATGCAGCAGGAATTGTCGGATATGGATCTCCTGTAACAATGGAAAACTGCGTGAACCGGGCAGATGTGACTGCAACAGCAAATGGCTCTGTAGCCGGAGTGGTAGCTTGTACGGGCAGTACTGGAAGCAGTATCAATGGATGCAGTAACCAGGGAGAGATTTGTGGGAATGGTGGTTACATAGGTGGTATCGTAGGTTCAGGTTCAAGCAGTGGCACGACCATTAAAAACTGTCTGAACAGTGGAAGCATTACGAGTACGAAAGAGTCGGGATCATACCCCTATTGTATAGGTGGTATCGCAGGAAATATCAGCGGAGCGACCTCTGTGATCGAACGCAGTGGAAATACCGGTGATATCAGCAGCACGATCAAACGTACCGGTGGTATCGCAGGCGGTGTATCGGGTACTGTAAAGTCCTGTTTCAATACAGGAAAGATCAACGGAATCTACTCCACTGGAGGAATTGCAGGAAGTATTGCTTCCAGCAGTACGAAGATCACGGATTGCTATAACTGGGGAGATGTAAGCTGTAATGCACCGACAGCAACACTCTCAGACACGAATGCAAAGGGCGTAGGCGGTATCGTAGGTGATCCGAGTTCCACATCCTATAAGGATTCTGTTCTGGAGAATTGCTACAATGCGGGAAGTATTGTAAATAATGACTCTGTCACGGAAGAAATTGTTCTTGGTGGAGTCGTGGGAAGCAGCTCGGCAAAGAATTATAAGGGAGTCGAGACCAAAAACCTCATCACAGCCCAAAACTGCTACTATTTATCCGCAGATGGACTGAACGGTGATGGTGCCAATGCAGGTGCGTCAGGCATCACTGCGAAGACAGCAGATGAGTTAAAAGCATCTGACATGGCGGGTCTGCTGGGTGGTTCTTATATTTCTCGGACGGATCAATACCCGATCCTGGGATGGCAGGATCCGGATGCGAAGTATACGGTAAAATTCGTTATCAATCCGGCGACTGCACAGCTGACCGTCAAGCAGAATGATACGGTGGTATCTCCGGAGTCAGACGGAAGCTATGCTCTGAAAAATGGTACCTATACATACGAAGTGTCAGCACCGGAATGTCAGACTGAGACCAGCAGCTTTACCGTTGCTTATGGCGGGCAGACAATCACGGTCGCATTAAAAGAAGCACTCTATGATGTGGCGTTTACGACGGTTCCAGGAGATGCGGAGCTGACGGTGGCTGGACGGACTCCGGAGGCAGATGGACGAACCTACCGTTTACCGAAATCCGGGAGTCCTTACAGCTACACACTGAAAGCGTTTGGATATGAAGAGAAGACAGGTAGCTTTACAGTTACCGGTAATGTGAAGACCGATGCACAGAAGATCACCATGACGGAGCTGCCAAAGCAGACCGTCACATTTGGTGCAGTTACAGCGGCAGATCAAAAAGCGATCACACCGGTAATCGCAGTGACCTGCCCGGAATGGCCGGGTGAAAAGATCCAGGCAGCGGCAGACGGAAGCTTCTCTCTTCCGGCAGGAACTTATAATTATGTCATCTCCTGCTCTGGATATAAATCTGTCAAGGATAGCTTTACCGTAGAGAATCAGGCAGTACAGATCCCGGCATATACCCTGGAGGTGCAGACTGCATGGGACGGAGAGACGTATACAGTACCACTGAAGGATGAGAGCGGAGCATACCAGATCGGTTCCCCGGATGAACTCATGTGGTTTGGCAAGAACGCAGAGATGTCTGATGCTGCAGTGTTGACGGCTGATATTACGATCAATGAAGATGTGAATGCAGAAGCATCCGGGCTTTATAAATGGAAACCGGTGGGAACATCTGCGTCCAGATACGCTGGAACCTTTGATGGAGACGGACATACCATCTCCGGGTTATATGTGGCAGTGACCGGTTCTGTGTCTACAGCAAAATATGCCGGACTGTTCGGATATGCAGGAAAGGGAAGTAAGATCAGCAACCTGACTATCTCCGACAGTGTGGTCAGTGCATCCGGTGACTATGCAGGTGCTGTGGCCGGAGAAGCCTATGACATGGAAAACTGCCATGTGACAGATTCTGTAACTGTATCTGCACAGAAATATGCGGGCGGTGTGGCAGGCTATGTGGATGGTTCAATCCAGACTTCATCCAATGAAGGAAAGGTAACGGCATCCAGCAACTATGCAGGCGGTGTGGCAGGCTGTGTATATGGAAGCGGCAGTACAGCCATGACCCAGTGTTATAACAGCGGTGCAGTCACCGGAGCCAATCAGGTGGGCGGACTGGCTGGAAGCCTCTACATGGGCGGAACTATCAGCGACAGCTATAATACAGGTACCGTGACCGCAGTATCCGGTGTAGCCGGAGGAATCGTCGGACTCTACAGGTATGGAAGCATTAAAAATGTATATACCAGTACCCTTCCCACAGCCACCAACGCAGGAAGCGTGGCAGGAAAGCTGGACTTTAAAAACGGAGCGAAGTCTCTGGAAAATGTATATGTTCCGCAGAGTGATCTGAACACCGTCGGCAATCTCGACAAATGTACGATCCAGAACGGGGATGCACAACAGAAGACAACAGAAGAGTTAAAAGCACTGGCATCCACTCTGGGAGACAAGTTCGCAGAAGACAGCGAGAATAGTAATCAAGGCTATCCGATCCTCAAGTGGCAGGCGGGAAGCGACGAACCGGATCCGGATCAGCCGACCGTAGACCCGGCTGGCTGGGATGGTCGTACAGCCACACAGCCGAAGCAGGAGGAGGGCATCTATCAGATCTCTTCCGCAGCAGAACTTAAATGGTTTGCAGATGCAGCAAAGAAGACAACAGATATCAAAGGCACATTGACAGCTGATGTAGATCTTAATCATCGGGCATGGACACCGATCGGCGGAACCACAGCAGACAGCGCATTTGCCGGAACGCTGGATGGCGCAAGCAATACGGTGAAGAACCTGTACTGCAAGACCAATGGGGCAGCCGGACTGTTCGCATGGAATAAAGGCACGATCTGTGACCTGAAAGTGACAGGAACCATCCTGGGTGGGGATGACACGGCAGCTATCGCAGCCCGCAACCTGGGAACCATCGAGAAGTGTACAGCAGATGCTGCTGTGACAGGTGGAAATGATACAGCCGGTATTGCCGGTGAGAACTATGGAACGATCACAGACTGTACCAACCAGGGAACTGTCCGCGGAGGACAGTATGTGGCAGGTATCGCCGGTGAAAATAAAGCAACGAAGACCAGCAAGGCAAAGATCTCCGGCTGCATCAATACAGGTATGATCCGTGCAACCGGACATATGGTGGGCGGTATTGCTGGAAATAATGAGACTTACAGCGATGATTTCAGCTCCGCTCTGGTGGAAACTTCAGCCAACAGCGGTCACATTATCTGCACAGCAGCCATCATGCGCAGTTACACCGGTGGCTGTGTGGGCCGTAACAACGGAAAAGTGGACAAGCTGTACAACAGCGGCAGTGTGGAGAGCATGGGCGGCTGTGTAGGCGGTACCCTCGGACTGAATGTTACGAAAGCGGAGAAGAGCAATCTGTACAACATCGGAGATGTGACCGGCGGAGACTTTGAAGATGAAGGTTATCCGACCGACAATCAGGTAAGCTCTGAATCAGAACTTGCCCAGGCAAAAAATCAGATGAACGAGGTGCTCACACGTCTTGGCAGTAAAGAAGCCATCAGTGGAACCCTTTCCATCAATGGAACTGCTGAAGTAGAGGAGACAGTGACTGCTCAGTACACCGGAGATCAGACTGATCTGATCTACATCTGGTACTACAGCTATGATGAAAACGATGATGTAGTTCTGTCGATCACAGAGAAACCGGAGTACAAGATTCCGCAGAATATGGCAGGAAGAAAGCTTCGGGTCAAAGCACTCTGTGCAGATGCATCAGGAGTGCTGAAGGCAGAGACAGAAAGTGCAGTGAAAGGTCTGACTGGTTCTCTGAAGATCGAAGGAGCACCGGTAGTCGGAAGAACACTGACAGCAGTATTTAAGTCTTCTGACAGTACACCTGTTAAGTATCAGTGGTATCAGGGCAAGACCTTGATCGAAGGAGCGACCGGCGAGACTTATACCGTGAAAGCGGCAGATGAGGGTAAAGTCCTGACTGTTCGCGTTACCAGCGATCAAGTGGCAGGCATGCTCGAGGCCTCCACAAAGACAGTCACCACAGCAGCAGATGCTGACATGTGGGGAAGTGATCAGTGCACTGAGCCTGCCAATGTAGGCGGTGTCTACATGATCGGGACTGAGATGGAACTGCACTGGTTTGCCAGCGAGGTGAATGGAGGCAATACGGCGATCAGCGGTAAGCTGCTGAAAGATATTGAACTTACTACAGACAACTGGTATCCCATTGGCCGTAGTGGTCATGCATATGCAGGTACCTTTGATGGCAATGGACAACATATTACGAATCTGAAGATCACATCTACGAAAGATGAGACCGGATTCTTCGGATTGATCGCAGGCGGAGGAAAAGTTAAGAGCCTGAATCTGTCAGGTACTGTCACAGTTACCGGTGAGGTATCCCAGACCGGTGGAATTGCCGGTGCTATGGAAGATGTAGAGAAAGCTTCAAATATCACAGACTGCAGCTTCTCAGGAAGTGTCAGCGGCAATATCCAGGTTGGAGGAATCGTGGGCTGTGTGGGTCTCCACAACAATGTGGAGCGCTGCAGCAATACGGCGGCAGTTACTGGAAAAGAGTTGATCGGTGGAATCGCCGGAGCGAACTCTTATGGAAATATCCGTTATTGCCGTAATACAGGAACAGTTGGAAATGATTCGGCAAAACAGGTTGGAGGAATTGTCGGAGCCCATCAGAACTATGCAGAACTGATCGCCTCTTATAATACCGGAGAGGTCAAGGGAGCAGATTATATCGGTGGAATCGCAGGTAATGTCTATGTGGCATCCATGCCGCTGGGCTGTTATAATGTGGGATCAGTAAGTAGTGGTATACGTTGCGGCGGCGCAGTGGGAAGCTTCGGCGGAGATGATTATATCACGATCAAAAACGGAAGCTTCTATCAGGGACCGCTCTCGGGAGCATACAAGGCAAATGGCGCCAAGATGAAGTATGCGGAGGAGATGAAGAAAGACTCCTTCGTATCGGCACTGAATGCGGAGGCATATGTGACCTGTTATACAAAAGACACGCATAATAAGAACAATGGATATCCGATTCTGACATGGGAAGTAGATGGATTCCAGGTTACATTTGATGCGAACGGCGGCGACTGTGATATCAGAGATGTGAATGTAGCAGTGAATGGTTCTCTCAATGAACTTCCGACTCCATATCGATGGAATTATAAGTTTGACGGCTGGTTTACAGAAAAAGATGGTGGAAAAGCCATTACAACTGAGACGAAATTCAACGCAGATACCGTTCTCTATGCGCACTGGACACTGATTCGTCCGTCAACTGGAGAACAGAGCAAAAAGACCGTGTATTTTTCACTTTCACTTGATGGAAAGTATGTAACTGGAAATGATGCAGACAGCACATTACTGGCAATGGTTCCGGTGGATGTGGAATATTTTGACCTCTCTGCATATGATCTGCAGAAGTATATGATAACTGAAAATGGCGCACCGGTGGAGCAGCCGACGGTACTGCATCTGATGATCCAGATGCTGGAAAAATATCATCTGAGAGGGTCAAAGGTGGCCAATAATACCGATGCAATGACAGTCACCGGTGAATTTGGTCATATGTATTTCCAGAAATTCTGGGGACATGATTCCAATCTGACCTATTTCCTGAATCATCGGTATCCGCTGATGAAGCCGGGTATGGGTGCTACGGCAGATTATATGACCCTGGAAGATGGTGATGTAATTGATGTTGCCATGTACAGTAATAAGAATTTCTACACAGATGCCAATGCCGGATTCCCGTATTTCACTTTGACAGACGGTGCGTCAGCAGAGCAGATGGAGATGACAGCAAGCGAACCCAGGAAAGTAGTGCTTCGCCGTGGCGGTGCGAATATGAACATAGGTGAGCCGACAGATGTGACGGTTGCCGGTGCAAAGGTATACTATACAACAGATCCGTCATTGCCAAAAGAGCAGTGGACCGAGATGGGTACGACAGGAAAAGATGGAAGCTTTATCTGCAGATTCCCAGATGAAGGAATCCAGTATCTGATGTATCTGATGGTGGAAGGAACGGATGTGAGTGCTCCGGCCATCTGTAAAGTGACGGTAAAGCCAGGGGCAGAGCAGCTTCCGGATCAAGGATATGCACTCTCTGTATCAGGAGGCAGTGCAAGCCTTCCGATTGGAGATGATGTACAGGCAAAGATTACAGTGAAGAGTAAGGTTGAGAACACGTACAATGCATATGATCTGACAGTGACCTATAATCCTGCGGTACTGACTTATAAGGGAATCAATGATGCCAATGTTTCCAATCTGAAGGTGACAGACGATGAATCTGGAATACTGAAGATCACTGGCTATGGAGAAGACCGTACCGTTGGTATCGATAATATCTTATTGACATTTACCGGAAAAGCAGCAGGTGAGAGTAATATCACTGTCACAGCAGCAAAGATCGATAAGAGTGCCCATGCTACCGCAGATGCACCGGATGCACAGATTCTGAATGCTTCCTGTAATGTGACGGTGGAAAATATCCATAGAGTGACTCTGACAGGAGAGATCCATGGTGCCTCCACGGTAAAAGACGGAACGGAATACCGGATTGATCTGAACGACCAGCATTATGATTATGAGATCACGGCCAAGATGAATGGACAGACTGTGACAGCGGAGAAGAAGACAGATGCCAGCGGAGATGTTTATTACAGTATCGGCAATGTAACCGGTGATCTGGATGTGACAGCAACCAGAACACCGAAGACCTATACGATAACTACAGATGGAACCGGAAAAGAAGATCTGACAGCAGCAGGATCTGCTACTTATCTTCAGGCTTACACATTTACGGTAGATAAGAAATATGGTTACACCTACCTTGTGACCGTGAAGAAAAATGGAGAAGACTGCCCGGTAAGCATGGATGCAGACCAGAAGACCTATACCATCGCAGGAACCAATGTGACTGGTGATATCCAGATCACTGTGAACAAAGAGGTCGACATGTCTACCAGAACGAAGATCAACTTCACAGGCAAAGGTTCCGGTAACGTGGCAGGTGGCACGACCCAGCTGGCTATGAGAAATCAGGAATTTAGCTTTGAGATGACAGCAACGGATGTGTATGAGTACACCCTGAAGCTGGCAGACGGAATAGTCCTGACTGCGGAGGCAGACGGAAAGACCTACAAGATCCCGGCTTTAAAAGTGACTGGTGAAGAACTGAACGTTACCGCTGAACGGAAAGGTATCATTACACAGAAGGTGAGCAAGTACCTGGATCTGGGAGGCGAGAAGGCGATCTGGTTGGTAACGGCTTCTGGTGCAGTGGACGATGGAAATATCCTGACCTATGACACGCACAGCATGTACTGGTCCACGAACTACCAGGCATATGCATACCTGCTGATCTCTGATAAGAGCAAGAGTGAAGTAGATACAGAAGCAGCTGGTAAGGTACAGGAATCTGCCGGAACAAAGCAGACCCTTGCATATGACTATGACGTGAACGGTACTAAAATAGTGGATATCAATGATGTCCAGCTCATCTACAATATGTACAATGCTATGTATGAGAATTTTGACATGGCTACCATGGAAAAATTCCTGAATGCAGATGTGAACAATGACCGCAAGGTCAATGTACTGGATGCAAGACAGGCAGTACAGGAGATGATCAAGAGAAATAAGCAGTAACAAAAATATCGCGGATACCAATTGGTGTCCGCGATATTTTTGTTGTGAATCTGATTATAAAGGTTACTAATTGAGATAAAAAGTGTATTGCATTCCCCGTGGCGGATGTGTTATATTAATAATGATCAGTCCGCAGTCTGTTCTTTTTTTCGTGAAAAGAACAGGTAAAAGAGAACCCTGTGAGAATCGGGGGGGGTACGACGCTGTATGTATCAGAGATGATATGACTCAGACATCTGCTGGGAGGCTGACACAGCATATAGCTGATAACAGAATTTTATATTTTTAAGAGCACAATAAGACGGTTGCAGAAAAACTCTGCAGCCGTCTTTTTTTTGCATAAAAATAAAAGGATTCAGGAGGAAAAAGATGGGAACCAAAAGCAAGAAGAAGTACAAACTTCTCTCACTGCTGCTGGCGTTTGCACTGGTGCTTACCACCTGCCTGCCCATGTCATCTATGGCAGCAGCAGAGAGTACAGACTGTGTGACCGTGAGCAGTACCGCCAAGACAACGGGCGAGACCGTAGCAGGAGCCAAGTATGAAGTGGAACTGTCGAAGATCTTCACAGACAGTGACAATCATTCTCTGACTTATACGCTGGAAAGCACAGACCTGGGAGGATATACCCAGATCAAGGACGGAATTCTGTATTTTACAGAAAATAAAGCAGGCGATTATGAGGTGAAAGTAAAAGCGACCTGTTCCAGCGGGAAGTCAGCGTTATATACACTGAAGATGACGGTAAAAGCTGCAGAGGAAGGTACAAAGGATCAGTATAACTATAACGAGACCGATGCGGATAAAGTGACTGTATGGGTGACCATGTCTAATGATGGTGTACCGCTGATGGGAAACGATGATGGCAACACTAAGCTTTCTCATGTAAAAGTGACTGTACCTTACTTTGACCTTGGAAAATATAGACTGGACAGATTCAAGAGATGCCATACTGCTGTAGATCCGAACATGGGACACAAGGGAGCGTACATAGATACGGTGGCTGTCGAGAGACCGACGTATTTTCATCTGCTGATCTGGCTGACCGAGCGGTATTACCTGGGTCTTCCGGAAGAACGATGTGGAAAAGGAACTTCAGGGGTGTTTGAAAATACAGATACCACAACCGTCAATACAATTTTCGGTGAGAAAGCCTATACAAGCAACGGACTTGGCGCATTTGAGTTGAAGGACGGAACTGCAACAGCGACATCTATGCTGATCAATAACCTGTGGGGACATGACATGAACTTCATGTATCTGAGAAATCATGTATACCCGCTGATGGATGCAGGATGGGGTGCAACTGCAGACTATATCCTGCTGTCTGATGATGATGTGCTGGATATCGCACTGTTCACAGACTGGACCTTCTATCAGAGAGGTTCATTCAACAAGTTTGACAAGGAAGTCTATACCGCAGCACCGGGAGCTGATATGACGTTCAGCACCCTGAAATATGACACTGTTTCTCCGTCCGATGGCGGCGCAGGAACTTTCACAAAGATGGATAAGCTGAACATCGGTCTCTATAATGCAGACTGGGAAAAAGTATCCGATGTGAATATTGACGGAGTTGATGGTGAATATTATATTGATGCCCTTCCGGTGGTAGAAGGCACCTATTACCTGCTGGGGCTGGATCCGCTGGTTGGTACCAAGAACTCCTATACTGCCTGCTATGCACCTGCAGTGGCAGAGGTGGATATCAAAGGAGAAAATCCATATGAAGGTATGCCGTTTACGGATATCTACTATATGGACGGAGATACCAAGGTACAGCTGAAGAAGATTGCACAGGAGGACAGCCTCAACAGCAGCGGTTACCCGGATTTCAAAAATTTACCGGCATACAAGGTGACTATTCCGGAATCATTAGTTGGAACTACACCGACTGTATATGTGACGATCCCGCTGAAAGACGGTAAGAAACTGAGCAGTTCCATCTACACCTACTCAAGAACCACTGGAGGAGGATATGGAAGCGATTCTTATACAGTGACCAACGATGGAAATAATTACACCATTGCACTGAAGGTGACCGATACCTATATTGGAGATGCGGCAGACTATATGGTGCCGGAAGTGAATAGTAGCTGGGAAGCTGTAGTGGGCCTGACATTTGTAGGCGGTGATATCAGCGACAAACCGGAACCGGAAGATCCGTATAAAGGTATGCCGTTTACCGATATCTACTATATGGATGGAGATACCAAGGTACAGCTGAAGAAGATCGCACAGGAGGACAGTCTCAATAGCAGCGGTTATCCGGATTTCAAAAATTTACCGGCATACAAGGTGACTATTCCGGAATCATTAGTTGGAACTACACCGACTGTATATGTGACGATCCCGCTGAAAGACGGTAAGAAACTGAGCAGTTCCATCTACACCTACTCAAGAACCACTGGAGGAGGATATGGAAGCGATTCTTATACAGTGACCAACGATGGAAATAATTACACCATTGCACTGAAGGTGACCGATACCTATATTGGAGATGCGGCAGACTATATGGTGCCGGAAGTGAATAGTAGCTGGGAAGCTGTAGTGGGCCTGACATTTGTAGGCGGTGATATCAGCGACAAACCGGAACCGGAAGATCCGTATAAAGGTATGCCGTTTACCGATATCTACTATATGGATGGAGATACCAAGGTACAGCTGAAGAAGATCGCACAGGAGGACAGTCTCAATAGCAGCGGTTATCCGGATTTCAAAAATTTACCGGCATACAAGGTGACTATTCCGGAATCATTAGTTGGAACTACACCGACTGTATATGTGACGATCCCGCTGAAAGACGGTAAGAAACTGAGCAGTTCCATCTACACCTACTCAAGAACCACTGGAGGAGGATATGGAAGCGATTCTTATACAGTGACCAACGATGGAAATAATTACACCATTGCACTGAAGGTGACCGATACCTATATTGGAGATGCGGCAGACTATATGGTGCCGGAAGTGAATAGTAGCTGGGAAGCTGTAGTGGGCCTGACATTTGTAGGCGGAAACATCGGTGATGAGTCAGAAGATCCATTCAAGGATGCTCCATTCACTGATCTCTACTATATGGATGGAGAGAAGAAGGTACAGCTTCCGGTATTTGAAAAAGAAGAGGAGGGGCTGTCTGACAGCAACATGCAGATGAGCAATGTACCGGCATACAAGGTGACAGTTCCGGAAAGTCTTGCTGATACAGGACTGGATGTGTATATCACATATCCGGATACACAGACACTGGTAAAATATGCTTATCTGTATAAAAACGGAGCAGTTGACTATATGACCTATCCGGGACCAACAGTGGCAGTGGATGCAGAGACAAATACACTGAAGATCACGGTTACCAAAGATTATATTGATGCAAACGGAACCTATGTACTGGCAGAAGATGGTAAATATCAGCCATTTATGGGATTTGGCTTTGTAAGCGGTGACATCACTCCAAGCAAGCCATCCGACGGCAAGGTATCCGGTGTCACACTGGATCAGAAAAACCTTACCATGCCACGCTGGTCTACTGCAACTCTGACTGCAACGATCCAGCCTGCAGATGCAAAAGTGAAGACTGTAAAATGGTCTTCCAGCGATGACAGCATTGTCTCTGTAAATAAAGGTGTGCTGACTGCACATCAGGCAGGCGAGGCCGATATTACAGTTACGACGGTTCAGAACAAGAAGACCGCTACCTGTCATGTGACAGTTACAGACTCTGACAAGCCAACACAGGATGCAAAGGGCATCTATCAGATCTCAACTGCAAAAGAACTGTTATGGCTTGCGAATGAAGTAAACACCAGTGTAAAAGGAACGGTTATCAATGCAACTCTAACCCAGAATATTGACCTGTCAGGACTGGATGGAACTACAAGAGCAAGAGAGTCTTGGCCTGCGATCGGAATCAGTTCAGCTCATCCGTATACGGGAACTTTTGATGGAGCTGGTTATACGGTTCAGAATCTGTACGGTGATTATCAGGCGACAGGTGAGGAATCTGTATATGGTGGACTCTTTGGCATTACCAACAATGCAACCATAAAGAACGTAACAGTTACCGGAACGATATCTGCAGCATCAGACGGTTACAACGCTTCTGTTAATATTGGAGGTATCTGCGGATCAGCGTCCTCAACAACCATTGAAAACTGCCATAATCAAGTGGTGCTCACAGGAGGAACAGGCAGACTGGACAGCGTAGGTGGAATTGCTGGAACGCTATACAGTGGATCGATCACCAGCTGCTCTAATAAGGCTGCGATCACTGGAAGATATGCAGCTGGAATTGCCAGCTCTGCAAGTGGTTCTATCAGTGAATGCTGGAATGAAGGTACGATCACTGGTGAAGAGAGTTATATGACTGGTGGTATTGTAGCTGAGGCTAATATGCTGAGTATTACAAACTGTAATAACGTAGGATCAGTAACAGCAACCGGTCAGAGCACGATGCCGTATACCCGTGTAGGAGGTATCTGCGGAAATGTAAACAGAAGTATGGGAAGATTTACCTGTCAGAATTGTTATAATACGGGTGCGCTTTCTGCGAGTGGAAACGGAGTGGAACTTTACGGAGTGGGACCGGTTTCAAGTGAAACTTCTGCTGGGAAAAGCGACTACATAAATTGCTTCTATACCAATACAGATGATGCGATCACTCCAGTCCTGGGTGTACAGCCGATCAGCCAATCAGAAGAAAAAGATGTGGCTGCTGCATTTTCAGAAGATGTCTGGAAGGACAGCTGCCCGCTTCCGGTACTGAAAGGACAGACAGCAACAGCTCATAAAGATACTGATGGTGATGGTAACTGTGATGCTTGTGGAAAAGTAATGAATTCAACGAGTGCTTATACCATCTCTGCAGCCCAGAATCAGACGATCAATCTGTCAAACGAAGTAAAAGTAACACTGACAGTAGGAGCAAAGCAGGAGACAACCTACAATGCGTATGCTCTGAAGGTAACCTATGATGCTGACCTGTTGAAGTTTGAGAAGCTTGTGAAAGTAGAGGGTTCCACACAGAATGTATCAGATGATGGACAGGGAACTCTGACGATCACTGGATATGGAGCAGATTGCAGGATTGGTACGAACAACATTGATCTGATTTTTGTTGGAAAAGCGACAGGCGGAGCGAAAGTAAAAATTGAGTCTGCCAATATCGATAAACAGGCCAATGCCAACGCAAAGGATGCACCTGCCGCAGCGATTACTAGCGCGATCGCCTTTGTTAATATAACAAATGAATACCCGGTAACCTTTGACAATACTTTGTTCACAGGAAATTCCACGGTGAAAGCTGGTGAGAATTATACTTTAACCGTGTTAGATAAAAATTATAACTATACGGTTACAGCAACGATGGGCGGAGAATCGGTAGAAGTAACATCCGGTAATGGAGGCATTTATTTCTACGTAAAAAATGTTACCGGTCCGCTGGTGTTTATTGCAACAAAGGGTACACCGAAGACTTATACCGTTATTGCTGATGATAAAGGTACCGGCAGGACTGATCTGACACTTTCCTCCGAAAAGGCAACGTATGGTGAGGATTACGCCTTTACAGTAAACAAAGAAGCAGGATATGGATACACAGTATCTGCGAAAGCGGAGGTATATCAGGGCATTGCAAACAAGGAGGTTCCACTCGCACAAGAGGAAGGTGATCCGTTTACAAAGGACGGCAAGACCTATACGCCATATACCTATAAGATTGCAGGCACGAACATTGTAAGCAATTTTGTGATCAAAGTCGATAAAGAGATCGATGACAATCAGTGGACACAGATCACATTTACCGGCGAAGGATCCGCAGATGTGGTTAACGGACCCGACCAGAAGGGATTGAATAACAAGCCGTTCCAGTTCAAGCTCAATAAGAGTGAAGGCTTTGAGTATACGGTTAAGGAAAACGGAATCGAACTTCAGGCCGATGAGGATGGCAATTATACCATTCCGGCACTCAGAATGACAGGTACCGCACTGACCGTTACCGTAGAGAAGAAGGGTGAGCTTACTATCGTAGCAAAAGAATACCTGAAGCTGGGGGATAGCAAGAACGAGAACGGCAAGACCATGTGGTTGATCACAGCTACAGGCGCAGTTAATGATGGCAAGACTCTGGCATATGATACCAACACCATGGATTGGTCTGCAAAGTACAACGAAGGAAAGGGAGCATATGCATATCTGGTAATCTATGATAATGAGATTGCTGACCAGAATGGACAGAAGCAGGCTGTGACGAAAGATCTGGTAGAGGCTAAGGCAAAAGAAAAGATCCAGGAATCTGGCTCACCCAAAGTAACCCTTGCTTATGACGGCGATGTCAATGGCACAGGCAAGCTGGATATCAACGATGCACAGCTGGTCTACAATATGTACAACGCAATGTACGAGGATTTCGATACTGTATATGTGAAGAAATTCCTGGAAGCAGATATGAATGGAGACGGAACTGTAAATGTAAGCGATGCAGCAGCTGTTGTTAAAGCACTTGCGGAATAATCAGACAGTCCCCTGCATAACATTCTTCTTGAGCGGATGGAACCGAAAGGTTCCATCCGCTTTTTTAGGTATCTTCATTGTCGCTCTCGTTGGTCTGTGTTACACAGTCTTCGGGAAAAGAAAATAGCCGCCCACTACTCGCACTAGTGAACGGCTGTTGAAATAAAACAGTTTTTTAACTAATAGGGTAGGCCGTAAATCTCTGGCTTTTCCTGTTTGTATTTTAGCATAAGTGTCAGCGAGATACAAGCAGCAAATACTTCTTGTGTGTTTCTTGTGTTTGCGTTATAATAATTGGGCAGTGTTGGATATCCGCAGAACAAGGAGTCCGACTTAATAGGGAACCTGGTGAGAATCCAGGAGGGAAGACGCCGCTGTATGCATATAGGAACTGCACATGTCGAAAGACAGTCACTGGGAGACCGGGAAGGCCGTGCAGAGATCCGTTACGATGTAACTCAGAAGAACTGCTGCAACGATTTGATTTTTTAGAACAATGAGATATTCTTTCTAAGCAAGAACACGTTTGCTATCATTGCAGGCGTGTTTTTTGCGTCTAAAAAGGAAGTTTTTGCATGAAAAATAGGAAAAAGATCCGGAAAATTTTGCTTCTGGTATTCTTAAGTGGACTTTTGCTGAATGGCTGTGCAGCAAAAGAAGGATCCGGAGAGGACGCGGACCGTCCGACAGCCACGGTCTCCATCCGCTGTGATACGGCGGTAGCCAATGGAATGGCAGAGGAAGACAAGTGGAAAGGGATCATTCCAGAGGATGGATGTATTCTGCCGGAGACTGAGGTGGAATATAGCGAAGGAGATACGGTCTTTGACCTGCTGTGTCAGGTGACAGACCAGTACGGAATCCAGATGGAGTATAACGGAACAGCGGGAAAGGAGTACATCGAGGGAATCCAGAACCTGTATGAATATGATGGAGGAAGATGGAGCGGATGGATGTATTCGGTGAACGGAGAGTATCCGGGTACCGGCTGTGGGGACTGTCAGGTGTCTGACGGAGACCGGATCGAATGGAATTATACCTGCGACCTGGGCATGGATCTGGAAGGGGCAGACATGGAAGATGCGGCAGAATGGAAGGAGACTCATGAATGATCTGGAAATGCGGATGCGGTATTTTGAATCTCTGCATCCAGGGTGTATTTTCTTATATTTTGTCTGCATGATCGGATTGTCACTGGTGTGTTTTCACCCGGTGATGGGACTGATCTCCTGTATGGGTGCTGTTCTTTTCCTGATTATGATCAGAGGATGGAGGCAGGCAGCGGGCTGGCTTATGTTTGCCGGAACGCTGCTGCTTTTTGTGGCTGTGGCGAATCCGCTGATGAGCCATAGAGGAGCCTCCATGATCGTAAAGGTATTTCACCAGTGGATCACCTGGGAGGCAGTGGGATATGGAATCACATCCGGCTTATCACTGGCATCACTGATCCTGTGGTTTGCCTGTTATTCTGTGGTGATGACAGAGGATAAGTTCCTCTATCTGTTTGGACAGGTGGCACCGGGCAGTGCATTGTTGATCACCACAGCACTTCAGATGATCCCGAAGCTGAAGCGGCAGCTGACACAGATCCGGATCAGCCAGCAGCTTCTGGGCACAAAACCGAAGACACTGCAGGAGAAGTTCTCTGCGGGACTTCGCCATCTGTCTACGCTGATTGGATGGAGTATGGAAGATGCGGTGGAACAGGCAGATTCCATGAGGGCAAGAGGTTATGGGATCCGGCGGCGGACGACTTTTCATCTGTTTGTCTTTGACAGCAGGGATCTGAGATTTTTGATGGGATTACTGATCCTGGCATTGATTTTGTGTGCAGGAAGGATGGCAGGATATGGAAGCATGGAGTTCTATCCGCGGATGGATCCCGTGGTACAGGGAACGGGGAGTTTTATCTTCTTTGTGATGTACTTGATCCTGGCATTGCTGCCGGGAATTCTGGAGATGAAGGAGGCTGTCAGATGGCGCTCATACAAGTGGATGCGTTGAGCTTTGCCTATCCGGGAGCTGATAGGCGGACATTGGATCAGATCAGCCTGTCCATAGACGAAGAAGAATACGTGGTGCTCTGCGGTGGATCAGGCTGTGGAAAGACCACATTTTTAAGACAGTTAAAGCCGGAACTGACTCCTGTTGGAGCCAGGGAGGGACAGATTTTGTATAAAGGGCAGCCATTGGAGGCTGTACCGTCTGATGTGACCGCCATGCGGATCGGCTATGTACAGCAGAACCCGGAGAATCAGATCGTCACGGATACCGTGTGGCATGAGCTGGCATTCGGACTGGAAAATATGGCGTTGCCAACATCAGTGATCCGCAGAAAGGTCTGTGAGATGGCAAGCTTCTTCGATATGGAAGACTGGTTCCGGAAGAGTACATCAGAACTGTCCGGCGGTCAGAAGCAGATGGTCAATCTGGCTTCTGTCATGGCTATGGCACCGGAAGTGCTGATCCTGGATGAACCTACAAGTATGCTGGATCCGCTGGCGGCGAGAAATCTGCTGCAGGCGGTAAAGCGGATCAACCGGGAGCTTGGTGTGGCAGTGATCCTGTGCGAACACCGGCTGGAAGAAGTCTTTCAGGATGCAGACCGGGTGATTGTCATGGATAAGGGGCAGATATGCAGAAGCGGTTCCCCCAGACAAGTAGCTGCAGAGTTGGAACAGGAACTGGAAGATGTGCGGATCCAGAAAGCACTCCCGGCTGCTGTACAGATATTTGGCGAATTGAACCGGAGAGGGATTCCTGTAGGAGATAAGGAATTTCCCATCAGCATTCGGGACGGACGCCGGGTACTGAAGCATTCTGGCCTGCGGGGGCAGATCTCTGTTACAGAGAAGTTCAGACCGGTTCCGAAGAAGGCTGGATGGTTCAGAAAAGCGGGCAGTTCAGTGCTGGAGGGCAGAGAACTGTGGTTCCGCTATGAGGAGAAAGGGGATGACATTCTCAGAGGTCTTCAGGTCTCCCTGCAGGCAGGAGAGATCCTGGCGTTGCTGGGCGGAAATGGTGCAGGAAAAAGTACACTGCTGAAGATCCTGGCAGGGGTGCTCAGACCTTTGCGTGGATCAGTGAAGAAGATGGAAGATAAAAAGCTTGCCATGCTGCCGCAGGATCCACAGGCATTGTTTCTCTATGACAGTCTGTGGGAAGATCTGCTGGACTGTGCCGCCAGTCCGGAAGATGCACAGCAGATGGCAGAGATGCTGGGGCTGGCGGACAGGCTCGCCTCTCATCCTTATGACCTGAGCGGAGGAGAACTGCAGCGGGCAGCCCTCGGCAAGCTTCTGCTCAGAAAGGCAGATATTCTTCTGCTGGATGAACCTACCAAAGGATTGGATGGAAGCCTTAAGAAGGAACTGGCGGTTCTTCTGAAGAAGCTTGCCGCAGTAGGAAAGGGAATTCTGATGGTGACCCACGATCCGGAGTTTGCAGCAGACTGTGCGCGTCGGTGTGCACTGCTGTTCGATGGAACTTTGGTGTCGGAAGATGAACCTCATGCATTTTTCAGAGGGAATCGGTTCTATACCACGGCGGCTGCCATGATCGCCGGAGATCGTATAGAAGGGGCTGTGACCTGTGAGGAGGTGATTGCCGGATGCATAGATGCATGGGAAAGAGACGGACGCTCACATGGCTGGTAGTACTGGCTATGCCGGTGTTGTTAGTGTCTTACGGATGGTTTATGAACCATCGGCCGGCACTCCATGTGAAGACAGAATGGACATTTACAGATGTACTGATCCAGAATTCAGATCTGTTGCTGTCAGGGATTTTTCTTGTGGCGGCGGTACTGCCTTTCTGGCTGATATATGACCGGAAAAGGGCAGGGGCGAGAGATCTGGTTCCGGTGGCGCTGATGGCTGCACTTTGTGTGGTGGGAAGGGCCGCATTTGCACTGATTCCACTGCCGAATTTTAAGCCGGTGACAGCGATCGTTATTGTGACGGCTCTGGCATTTGGACCGGAAGCAGGGTATCTGACCGGCGCGTTGGCAGGATTCTTGAGTAATTTTTTATTCGGGCAGGGTCCGTGGACTCCCTGGCAGATGTTCAGCTGGGGGATGATGGGACTGCTGGCAGGAATTCTGTATCGAATCGGAGTTCTTGGATCGGTTGGTACAGAGGGTGCAGACAGAGAAGGTAAGAGAAAGAAGCCAGTCCGCCTATGTGTGTTTGGATTTCTCTGTGGATTTTTATATGGCTGGATCATGGATCTGTACTATATCGTTGGATGGGTGGATCCCATCAACTGGAAGACAGTGGCAGCTGCCTATGCTTCCAGTTTTGTGTTTGATCTGAGCCATGGAATCTGTACAGCACTGGTTCTGTGGTTCGCAGCGGAACCCTGGGTGAGGAAACTCCTCAGGGTAAAGCATAAATTTGGCCTGATGCAGGAAGAAAGCTGCAGCATGCCACCCTGTCAAGGTGACAGCAGGACGAGACAACAATAGGGAGAGGGTTTAAGGGACATATATGGGATATGAAAACAAGACAAGAGTCTGGGTGGACTCAGGAAATTATGATGTGTTTGATAAGAGGACGGCAAGACAGATGTCGGATAAGGAAGTGACCATCGCGTCACCTTACCGGCGAATCGACAACGAAGCTATGAAAAATAATATTAAGATGCGCACACTGATCCTTGGAAATAGTGTGAAGGAGATCGGTACAGAAGCATTCAGTCGCTGTACCAATCTGCGAAACGTTTATCTTAATGGTGTGCGGACCATTCAGAAGGGTGCATTTTTTGGATGCAGCAACCTGAAGGAACTAAAGATTCCGCAAAGTGTGCAATATCTGGAAAAATATGCATTTATGGAAAATAAGGGGATACGTCAGATCAGTTACGAGCCGGGGAACAGAAGCACGGTCCTGTCATCTGACCTGTTCCGGGAATGCAACCGTCTGCGCCAGATCATTTTGCCACGGCACCTGGCAGAAATCCGGGGAGGTGCTTTTTACAGATGCAAAGAACTGGATGGAATCATCTTTCCAGACAGTGTCAAACGTATTGGAAAAGAAGCATTTTATGGAAATGGAGTGACATCTCTGGATCTTCCGGAAGGATTGCTGGAGATTGAAGACAGCGCATTTTTCAAATGTAATCAGCTGGAGTATGTCTGTCTTCCAAGGTCAGTAAAAATTCTTGGGAAATGGGTCTTCCATGGCTGTAACCGGCTGAAGATACTGGAGATTCCGGAGGATCCGGAAGTGATCGGGCCATGGATCATTAACCGAAGCTGTATCATTCGATGTAAAAAGGACGGACGAGTGGATCAGTACTGTCAGGAATATGGTTTTTCCGTGGAATATTTATGATCCAGTACTTGATTTTAGAAAGAAAATTTTTTATTATAGAAATAGTTGTATTTATCAGTGTCTTAGTCTCGGTTCAGGGGCATAGACATAATAGAGAACCGGGTGAGAATCCCGGATGGCACCGCCGCTGTAAGCATCGATGCACGCATATCCGTTGGCGAAAGCCAGTCACCGGTGACCGGGAAGGCAGGATAACGGGCAATAGAGATGTAAGTCAGAATTGCTGCTGATAGATATCTTGATGAAAAAACAAATATATTAAGTATTCACGCAGAAAACACGGCTGCAGGACTTTTTTGTCCTGCAGTTTTTTCGTTTACAGACAGTTGTAAGAGGTGGATATAGACAAAAAGGAGGATACAGAGCATGTGGAACAAGAAGTATGCACCGGCATTGGCGATTCTGCTGGCGGCGGGATTGACTGCTGGCAGCCTTCCTGTTGATGTGGCAGCAGCTAATGCGGAGCAGACAGAAGACGTGGGGGCACAAGAAGAAAAAGCAAAGAGTACGATAGAAGAAGGAGCAGGAGCGACAGGCGATTCGTCTAAAGATAAAGAAGAATCAAAGTCAGCAGACGGTGGGGATACCAAGACTGCTGGGACTGGTAAAGAAGATGGAAAAGGCTCTGATAAAGATGCAGGTACAAATCAGGGTGATAACAGTGATGCCGGAACCGGAACTGGAAAAACCGAATCTAAAGAGACAGGGACTGGTGATGCAGGGACTGGCGAAGCTGGCGCAGGCGAATCTGATGAGAATGGTTCCGATAATACAACGATCGTGCCGCCTCAGGAAGATGGGGGAGAAGGTGCCCCGGTGGAAGAATCAGAAGAGCCGTTTTTGGTAAGTTATAGTGTGGATGATAATGAGACTCTGAATGAGGATGATTCCGTTAAAATTACGATTACTTTGAATCGCAATATTCGGTTTTGCAGAACATTTCAGTATCGGCTGTATGTAGATACGGATAAGTTTACATATAAGAACCGTAGCCTTGATGATAAGAATTTTGGTCGCAGCATGGCGATTACATCATTGCAGACTGATAAAAATACTGGAAAAAAGTATTATGCATTTGCACCAGGTAATGCTGAGCAGGTTTTGGATACATCAAAGGGAGCATCTTTTTCTGTGACTTTTACAGCACGGCAGAATGGACTGGAAAATATTAGTCAGTATTTTGAAGGTACCCAGTATGGTGAGTTTACAAAGAATGCAGCATATGCAGTAACCTTGGAAGCTGATCCGACTAAAACTGCAGTTGGCGATGAAGTTCAGGTAAAGACAGCAATTGATAAAGCATCCTCAGGCGTAGGTCGGGAACAGTATAGTGCATATGAGATGACATATTTATATGATGTGGAAAAATTAAGCCCGGTACTTGATGGATTCGGAGGTTCTTACGAGACAGAGAGTGATGCAGAGACAGGAACACTGACTATCCGATGGAAAGGTGAACGTACAACTATAGGTGATGACACGATTGCAGTTCCATTCAAGATTATAAAAGCAGGAACTGCCAGTGTAGAACTGACCCATGCTAAAATTGATGACAGGAATAAACTTGAAGATGAAAGTTATGCCGGAGTTGATCCTGAAGCACCAGAGGCTATACTGCCGGAGGCAGTAAAAATTAAGATTGGCTATCATGTAACGAAACAAGAAGGTTATACAGGAAACGATAAGACTGAACCGGGAAAGGATTATAAATTTACAGAACCGGCAGGATTGGATAAAGAGCATTATACTTATAAAGTAACAGTAACCAGCGGTGGAACAGAGATAGAGATTAAAGATAATGGTGATGGAACATACTCAGTTCCGGCTGATCTGATTACAGGAGAACTGGTGATTAACAGCACTGCGGTTCCAAAACAGTATGATGTAAAAGTGAGTGGAAATGGCAGTGGAGATGTTACCTTATCAACAGGCGACAAAGCTACCTATTTGTTAGAGTATAACTTCAAGGTAAAAGAAGATACAGATTACACCTATACAGTAACTGCAAAAGCAGAAGAGAAAGATGTGCCCCTTTCTAAAGGCGAAAAAGCGGAGGATGGTACAGTCACATATACGATTGCGGCAGACAAGGTAACTGGTAACATCGAGATCAATGTGGATAAGCAGGTAAAGACCACAAATATTACGTTTGCTGGAACCGGCCGAGATGATGTGAAGGGTCTGACCGGCGAAGATGAGACAACAAAATACATAAAGACGGTTCCTAATAATGCAGATTTTGTATTTAGTGTAGATGAAAAAGACGGTTATCTCTACACAGTGAAGATCGGTGACGAAGTGCTGAAAGGAGAGAATGGTACTTATACGCTTGCAAAAGACCGTCTGACTGGAACTGGTATCACAGTTATGGTAGATAAAGCACAGAAAGTGGATCTTGATATCACAGTTACACCATATATGAAGGTTAATGAGAAGCAGATATTCCGGTTGACAGTAAAAGAGACAAACGGTCTTCCAGAAGGACAGACACTGGCCTATGGTACAACACCGATGTACTGGTCAGAACGGGATAGAGCATATACCTGGCTGCTTTGTTCTGAAAAATCTGTAGATGCAATAAAAGAAGAGGCAAAAGCTCAGATCATACAGGTAGAGGTGACAGATACAAAGCCGGTGATCACCTATGATGGAGATGTCAATGGAACCTCTCTCACAGATGTAAACGATGCGCAGTTTGTATATGGAATCTATAATATGGATTTTACTATGGACATTACAAAACCGGAAGATATGCAGAAGCTTCTGCGGGCAGATATGAATGGAGACGGTGTGATAGATATTAAGGATGCAGCTGCGGTCATTAACAAGGTAATGAATCCAGAGACAGCAGATAAAAAGTAGTCCAGATACATGATGTTGGCGGAAAGGAAAATGTAATCATGAAAAAATGGAAGCGATGGATGGCCGCAGGATTGTCTCTGTCAATGTTGGGAGCATCGGGTCTTGTGGCATCTGCAGCGGAAGTAAAGGTATCTTCTGATAAGACCAAAGTCTCGGCTGGTGAAGATATCACGGTGACATTGACGTTGGATCAGGCATTGGAAGATGTGACCTGCTTTGAGTATCGGATTTATTATGATCCGGAGAAATTTACTTATGTGGAAGAACAGAACAGTATCGGGTCTGCCTGTGTGGATACGACAATCAGCAGCAAGCCCATGACTTATAGAGTCGATGGACAGAAGTGCTACAGTGTCAGCTTTGTAGATTCATCAGCGAACGGACAGAGTCTGAAGGCAGGTAAGATCGCGTCTCTGACATTTCAGGCTGCTGAAGGCATGAACCAGGACTGGCAGGATAGCTTCAAGGTGGAAAGAGCTCATTTTGCAAAGACAGATATGTGGGAAAACCTCCAGGAAACAGATGATGCCAAAGTAAGCTATGAAGTGGCGGGAGATGTTACTTATGGAGATGTGAACAAAGATGGTACAATAGATAATTTTGATGCGGCACTTGTATTTGATTACTTTGTCGGATCTGCAGAGCTGGATACAGATCAGCTGAAGGCGGCAGATGTAAATGGAGATGGAACAGTAGATAATTTTGATGCGGCAATGATTTTTGATTATTTTGTCGGTTCAATAGAAATATTCCCTGTTCAGGACAGCAACGAATAAAGATGGATCGAGGAAAACAGACAATGAAATATGGGAAAAAACGAAGTGCATTTCTGCTGGCTGCCGTGATGATGCTGACTGGTCTGCAGATGTCAGGGGTAACGGTTAAAGCAACAGCAGCCACGCCTGCGGTTTATACAGCAGAGATTAAGGAAGACCAGACAATCACCGCAGGACAGACAGTGAATCTTACAGTGGAGATGGCATCAGATACAGAGAAAACTTACAATTCGCTGAATATGGTGGTGTCTTATGACAGTAACTATCTTACTTTTGTGAAAGAGTCATCTACAGGAGTAGCCGGGTGTTCTTTTACAGAGACAACCAGTGGAGTGGTGGATGTGTCAAGATATGGAGCAGCGATTTCACTGACGACTGATAAACAGGTATGTAAGCTGGTGTTCAAGGCAAAGAAGGCAGGCACAACAACGGTGAGTATCACATCTATGAAAGCAGATATCGACACACATGCGGCACTAAAAGATGCGCCGAAAGTATCTGTTACCACAAAGGATGCGGTACTGACGATTAATCCGGCTCCACAAAAGCCTGGTTCGGGAAGCGGCGGCTCCGGAGGACATCATCATAAAGGAGGCAGCTCTTCTGACAGCGGTACATCAGGTTCCGGTGCAGCAGCGCCAGCAGAAAATCCAACAGGAGTAGCATCAGCGAAGACCGGTGATACAGCCATGCCTATGCTATGGGTCATTCTGATCATAGCAGCAGTTCTTGGAATCTGCCTGATCGGATACAAGAGAAGACAGTATCAGGATAAATAATAATCATAAAAAGCACACAACTTTCTGTTTTTGAAAAAAGCTTCAAAAATGGGAAGTTATAGTGCGTTATGGAGGAAATATGAAAAAGAGAATGACAGCAAGGATCGGTGCTATCCTGACAGCAGCAATTATAGCAGCAGGAAGTGTGCTTCCGGTCTGCGCAGCGGAGAACACCGCAGACAGCACCGCAGAGACTTCTGAGACATCTGTGGAAGGCGGAGATGAGAGTTTTCTCTTCCAGCTTGCAGTGGATGGAAAAGATACAGTGAATGTGAACCCGGGAGATGTGATCACGGTGGCATTTACACTGAAGCGTACAGATGCAGATGAGGCATATACCATCTATGCCATGCAGAATGAGATCGAATATGATAGTCAGTTCTTTGAACTGGTGGAAGGCAGTGCGCTGGTAACCAATGGGATTGAGACCAGAGATCTTGCCATGCGGGACGATATGAGAAAATTCTATATGAACTATCTGTCCATGAGCGGCGGTGAGAGTTGGCAGCCGTCCACGCTGATAGGAAGTTTTCAATTGAAAGTGACTGGTGAAGAAGGAAGTTCCACAATTAAAAATGATAACTGTCTGATGTCTTATCAGGATGGATCAGGATCTTATCCGGTGGAAACGCAGGATGTGACAGTGGTAGTGAGTACGGATTGCAAGGTTCATTTTGAAACCAATGGTGGAAGTGCAGTAGAGGACGTAACAGCAGTTCTGGGTGAGAAGCTTCAGAAGCCGGAAGATCCGGTACGGGAAGGCTATTATCTGGAAGCATGGTGCACCGATATGGATCTCAATGAGCCGTGGGATTTTGCCAAAGATACCGTCAGGGGTAATATGACACTCTATGCGAAATGGGCAGAAGGTGAAAAACCTGCAGAGATTGGATCCTATGGCATGATCGGGCTGATCGCTGTACTGATTATGGCAGCAGTTGTTGCTGTATGGATGTGGATGAAGAAAAAGAAGGGACAGAATGCGCAGTAAAGGAAAGTTATACCAGATCATCGCCATTGTTCTGGCGCTTTTACTGACAGTTGGTCATGCGGGATTTCTGCTGTCAGCAGGACGGCAGGAACCGGCAGACCCCATTGTCAGCGAAGCAGATCAACTGTTGACGGAAACCTATACGGATCAGGTCAGCGAAGGATATATGTTGATGGCCGCTGGCAGTGGAGATCATGGATCCAGCGGGCAGGAGGACGGCGAAGAAGAGCAGGAGGAATCCCAGGAGTCTGATGAGACGCAGGAGGAAGAAACATCGGACGATCAGACAGAGACAGAGACGGGAACTCCTGAGAGCGGAGACGGACAGCAGACAGCTTCCGACAATGGATCATCTGCAGGCAATGATTCCGGCAACGGATCTGGAAATGATGGAAAAGGAAATACCGGCGACAAGAATACAGATGGTAAGACAGAGATTCCGGAGCAGCCGGTGCTCCCACCGGAAGAAACAGAAGAAGGACTTGTGACGGATCTGTCCAGCCGAACTGTTTTCTTTTCGGAACTACGCTCGGATACATTGAAGTTTTATGCTTACTACAATCCGGAGTCGGTGGATGCTGATATCCGGGTTAATTACAGGCATGAGAGCAGCAGTGGCAATGGAACCTGGCTCAGTGCAAATGGTCATGACTATCAGACAACACTGAAGCTGGGACGAAATTATATTACAGTCTATTACACAGATTCGGCAGGAAAGGATCATAATATCCGGTACACCATTACATATGAGGCGGATAAGGCAGATCAGGATACACCGGAGATGGGAGATCATCCACCAATCATTTCCACAAATCTGGATGGATGGCAGGGATATATCACTCAGCAGAATTTTACATTCCTGGTAAAAGCGAGAACCTGGCAGAATCAGATCATATATGAAAATCATATCCGTGTGACGATGGATGGCAAGACCATCACCAATCCGACAGGCAATTCTACATATGAGTATGTCCTGTGGTTTGAACGTCCGAATGATGGAGATATCGGAGACCATACAGTCACGGTACTGGCATGGGATGATGAAGGCAATTCCCGTTATGTGGAATATCATATTCAGTATTATGCACAGGATGACGGAGCAGTGATCGGCTCTGTGACGATTGTGCTGGATGCTACGTCAGTAGGACTTGGTTTGCTGGAAGAACCGGTAACGGTAGAGCTGATCCAGGGTGAGACTTCAGCAGATGCACTGCTTCGGATGCTGGATGAATATGGATATACGGCAGATTATGCGGGTACTACTTCTGTCGGATTTTATCTGAGAAGCCTGTATCGTGCAGATACGTTCCGTGGAGCAGAGATTCCGGATCATCTGAAAGAACTGCTGGAGCGCGATGGAGCTACATTTACTGCACCATGCAGCAGAGATGAACTGGGAGAGTTTGATTTTACCCGCTGGTCAGGCTGGATGTGTGCGGTTAATGGTTCATATTACATCGGAAAAGGTCTGTCAGAGTACCGGTTGAATGATGGAGATACGCTGAATGTGCGTTATACAGTTGCTATGGGCAAAGATATCGGTGGGTATGATTCCACCGGCGGTAATTATGGTACATTGAGCGGATATTGTGGCAAATGGATCGATGGAAATTATATTGCCGGAGAACATAGATACGAAGAGACAGATCGACTGGATCCTAAGCCAGGAGAGAATGGATATGTAACATATACATGTCGGATCTGTGGAGATGAATATACAGAGACGTTGGATGCGCTTCCGGTAGATCCGGAGAATCCAGATCCAGAGAATCCAGACCCAGGTACGCCAGACCCGGACAATCCAGATCCAGGGACACCGGATCCAGACAAACCGGATCCCGGAACACCAGATCCAGACAAACCGGATCCCGGAACACCAGATCCAGACAAACCGGATCCCGGAACACCAGATCCAGACCCGGGAAGTGGTGGAGGCGGAGAAACGCCAGATCCAGACCCGGGAAGTGGTGGAGGCGGAGAAACGCCAGATCCAGACCCGGGAAGTGGTGGAGGCGGAGAAGATCCAGATCCAGATCCGGGAAGCGGCGGTGAGGAGCCAGATTCTGGCTCCGACTCCGGCGCTGGATCAGAAGGAGGAGAAGGATGAGACGGGCTATAAGATATCAGCTGACAGCCATATGTCTCAGTGTTTCATTAGTGCTGTCAGGAATAGAAACTATGGCTGCAGGCAATCAGTCTTGTTCAGATGATCTGTCGACACAGATCGCACAGACAGCAGAAGGACTGAGACTGACACTGGATGGAAAAGATGACTCAATCCTGAACAAGCCGGAACTTCTTCCGGCGGGTTCTTCCTTAAGTGACTGGGCGGCATTGGCGCTGGCACTGGCCGGTGAACAGGATGACTATGATGCGTATAAGAAGCAGTTAAAAGAGTATGTAGAACAGCAGTATGACAAGGAAGGAAGCCTGTCAGATCGAAAGGCTACAGAATACCATCGGATCATTCTGACAACATTGGCATTGGGTGCAGATCCGACTTCTTTTGGAAGTTATGACCTTGTAAAAGATGGAACCTATGATTATCAGGGGGATGATCTTGGAATGCAGGGTATCAACGGATGGATCTTCGCGCTGATCGCACTGGATGCGTCTGGTGCAGAAGTGCCACAGGATGCACGATATACAAGACAGCAGATACAGGATGCGATTCTGAAAGAGCAGAATGAAGACGGAAGTTTTGGACTGATGCCGGGGACTTCAGACCCGGATCTGACTTCCATGGCACTGCAGGCACTGGCGCCGGATTATAATACAGATTTAAAAGTGCAGGATGCAGCAGATCAAGCACTTGGATGGCTGTCCGGACATATGACAGAGACGGGTTCATTTGAAAGTTATGGAGCAGAGAGCGCAGAATCCTGTGCGCAGGCAGTGATTGCACTGACTGCACTGGGGATCGATCCGGCATCAGATGAACGGTTTACAAAGAATGGCGTAAACCTGCTGGATGGGCTCGAACGATTTAAACGCGATAATGGAGGATATGCACATACGGTCGATGATTCGGAAAGTAATTTTATGGCAACCGAACAAGTGCTGATGGCGCAGGTCGCATTGCAGAAATATGAGAACGGACAGGGAAGCCTGTATGATTTTACAGATTATAAGGGACCTTCACAGTCTGGAAATTATGCAGTTCCTGTCATTGCAGCTATGTTGACCATCGCAGCAGGAGCAGGCGTATGGATGATATTCAGAAAACGAGGAAAAACACATGCATGAACTGACAGAACAGATTCAAAAAGAAATCAGAAAAGTAATTATTGGAAAAGATGATGTGATCCGAAAGGTGTTGATGGCGGTGCTGGCACAGGGCCATGTTCTCCTGGAAGATGTGCCGGGAGTGGGAAAGACGACTCTTGCCATGGCATTTGCCCGGACACTGGGGCTGGATTCCAGACGAGTACAGTTCACCTCAGATACGTTGCCTTCTGATATCATCGGATTTTCTGTATATGATAAGGAAACACAGATGCTTTCCTACAAGCCGGGGGCTGTTATGACGAACCTTCTGCTGGCGGATGAGATCAATCGTACTTCCAGTAAGACACAGTCGGCACTGCTGGAGGCGATGGAGGAGCATCAGGTGACGGTAGATGGTGTGACACATCCGCTGCCGGATCCTTTTGTTGTGCTGGCAACCCAGAATCCGGCCGGATCAGCAGGTACACAGATGCTTCCTTCTGCACAGCTGGACCGTTTTCTGATCCGGCTGAGTATTGGCTATCCTGACCGGGCAGGCCAGGTGGCACTGATGAAGGAACGGCATCATGCCAATCCTCTGGATCAGTGTCGGGCAATCGTGGATATTCCACAGCTGCAGAAGCTGATCCAGGAGACAGAGCAGGTATATGTATCAGATGCAATCTACGAATATATTACGGATCTGGCAGAAGCAACCAGAGCCAATGAATATATACAGCTGGGAGTCAGTCCGCGAGGTGCTCTGTCTGTGTGCAGAACGGCGAAAGCGTGTGCTTATCTGGAAGGCAGGGATTATGTGATCCCGGAGGATGTGGAGCAGGTACTGGAACCGGTGTGTGCCCATCGTCTGATGTTGTCAGGAAAGGCAAGACTCCATGAATATACAGCGGCCGGATTGCTGGAAGAGATCAAAAAGACAGTTCATAAGCCGGATGTGAAGGAGTTTCAGATCGGATGAAAAAGAAGATGTTCGAAGCATGTGGAGGATGGATCCTGACGGAAGTACTTCTGCTTGTGACTGCATGGACCAGTCATCTGGTTCTGGTATGGATTGCGGCAGTTCTGATGGTCGGACTGGTGTTTCTGACATGGGGACTGGGTTTCTATGTGCGGAATCATTTGGAGGCAGAGATCCAGATTCCGGTCACCGCAGATAAGAGACAGAAAAAAGCAGGAACGCTTGTGATAAAGAATGACTCCAGAATACCGGTCATGCACCTGTATGGAGAGCTGGAAGTAAAGAATGGTCTGACAGATGAACGTAGTTTTCTGGAGATCAGTATGACAGTTCCAGCAGGGGGCAGAGCAGAGGAAAACTTCGAGATAAGTTCGGAACACTGTGGATATCTCAGAGTACAGACCCACAGACTGTGGATCATGGACTGGTTCGGAATTCTGCCTTTACCGGTGAGTTGTTCCGAAAACGGTAAAATGTCTGTATTGCCGGATACATTTTCTGCACAGGTATCATTGGAACTGCCATTTTATCAGACAGATGAAGAAGAAAGCTACGCACCAGACCGGAAAGGATATGATTTATCGGAGATCTATCAGCTTAGAGATTATGTACAGGGAGATCCGATTCGTCAGATTCACTGGAAATTGTCTGGAAAGCTGGATACGCTGATCGTCCGGGATCCGAGTCTGCCGGTCTCCAGGTCTTTGCTGGTTCTGTGGGACAAGAATACGGCAGAGTCATCGCCCATCGAGATGGATGCCATGGCGGAAGCAGTAGCATCTGTCTGTCAGGAACTGAGTCAGAATGGAATGATCTATACGCTGGCATGGACCAATGGAAAGGAACTGTGCAGAGAAGAGATTCCGGGAACGGATGAATTGCTGCAGATCATTCCGCAGATGTATAAGTCAGGTACGGATCTGGAGAAAAGTGGTGTGGACTGGTGGCTGGAAACTTATGGAAGAGCAGAATATGGAAAGGTATTGTATTTTTGCAGAATCCTTCCAGAGACGATAGAAGAATTTACAGATGGACAGGTCTGTGCACTGATATGTGACGGGGCACAGGCAGACAGTCAGATCTATACAGTCACGTATGGAGCAGAGACGGTCAGGGAAGATCTGCAGATGGTGGTGTTGTAGATGAAGAAGATAGCATGTAATACCGGACTTGTGATGACAGAAGTGCAGGAAGTAACCGGTGTGAATCATGGATCTGTCGGTCAGTGGCTGACAGCAGCTGTATTGATGGTGGGACTCACCGGGCTTCTGGTACCGGTATTTCCCTCTATCTCATATGGAATTATTCTGACAGCGGTAGTGGAGGTTCTGTTGTGCTGGATCGTTCTCTTTCTGGCGGCAAGAGAAAGAGAGCGGCAGGAACTGATCCTGATCCCGTTTCTCATCTATGCGATTATATGTTTTGGACGGATCAGAGATGGAATCTTTTGTCTGGCTAATGATGTTCTGGAACTTCTCACTGCCAGAACAGGCCGGATTCATCTGCACTATGAAGTGCAGTCAACAGGAAATATAGGCTTTGCGGTATGGTCAGTGGGATTTCTGCTGGCATTTCTGACAGCGGAAGCTGTCTGGTATGGATGGTTATTACCGGAATTGATGATGATCGTATTGATGCTGGCAGGACTGGCAGGCGGGATTCTGAAGCCGGGAGCAGGAGCAGCACTGTACGTGGCCGGTCTGATTCTTCTTCTGATCCAGCGGGGGCAGAAACGGACAACGAAGACGGGACGTGCAGAGCTCATTGCTTATGGAGGCTTGAGCATTGTGCTGGCATTGGTGCTGACAGGAACTGTTGTATTGGGCGGAGATGGAGCAAGTACCGCTTATCAACAGTGGAGACAGTGGTATCACCAGCGGGTGTATGATACGAAGACGACTTCCATGCCGGAAGGAAGACTGCAAAATCTGGGAACATGGAAAAAGTCAGGAACAGCCGCATTGTCGCTGCAGGCAGATTCTTATGAGAAACTGTATCTGCGGGGAATGACGGGAGAAGTCTATACAGGATCTTCCTGGGAAGAGCTTCCGGCGGAAGACCGGGCAGATGCATCAGATCTGTTCTACTGGCTTCATAAAAATGATTTTTATGGACAGGCTATGATCCGTTCAGTTGCGGATGTAACAGATAGTGAAGATAATGTGTATACGATGAGTGTACAGAATCTGGCAGCCTGCAAGGGACACATGTATCTGCCCTACGGTCTGGAAGGAACAGAACTGTTAGAGGCTGATCTGATCGGTGATGGGGAGTCAGCAGCAGGACAGACCAGCTGGAAGATGTCTTATCGGTCCGGCAGTGTCCCGGTCTGGTATGGAATGCTTCAGAAGCTGGCAGCGGAACAGACAACACCGGAAGCGGAAGAATATCTTCGCATGGAAGAGTCCTACAGAGAATATGTCAGTGAGAAGGATCTGGAACTTACGGATGCGGCAAAGCAGACACTGGACAGACTGCTGCCGGACAGTGGAGGAACACTTACATTGTCAGAGATCAAGGACCGGATCTTCCAGTGCCTGGAACAGAATCTGGCATATGATGAAAATACAGTGACAGTCAATGGAAGTCAGGATTTTCTGTCTTATACACTGGAACAGAAGAAAAAAGGTTACAGTGTTCATTATGCAACAGCGGCGACATTGATGCTGCGGTATTATGGAGTACCGGCACGGTATGTGGAGGGGTATCTTCTGACCAGAGATCAGGCCGGACAGGCAGTGCCGGGAGAACCGTTGATTCTGGATGAAACCTGTGCTCATGCCTGGGCGGAATACTATCTGGATGGAATCGGCTGGATTCCATTTGAGACGACTCCTGGATATATTGATCCGGAAGAGATTGGTATTGATGAAAACAGCGGTGCCGATCAGAGCTATGACGGTCAGAGCAAGAGTTATACACAACAGCAGGAGACCATGGAACAGACAGAAGTGTCTCAGGAACAGACTGGCTGGTCAGTAAGATTTTCATACTTGATTCTGCTGTTGGGAATCCTGCTTCTTGTGGGAGCTGTGGCGATACTGATGTACAGACGCAGGATCTTCCGGAAACATCTGGAATGGATGAGAGCTTTGCCGCCAAAAGAGGCAATTCCTGCTTGGTATGGATATTCTGTGCGTCTTCTGAGACAGGGAGATGTAGCTGAAGAGATGGAAGATCAGGAACAGCGAAAAGCCATGTTCGGACTGAATGAAGAGGCACTGTTCAGCAGCCATATTATGACAGAAGAACAGAAAACAGCCATGATGGCTTATGCGGAACAGGTAAAGAAGTCCTGCCTGGAACATTGGAATCGATGGGAACGATGGAAATATCGATGGATTGATAATCTTGTATAGAGGAACAGGAGGAAAGTGACAATGAGGACAAAGAGAACACAACATCACAGGAAAAAAGGGTTGTTGCTATCCTTGTTTCTGCTTCTGCTTCTGGTATTTGGTCTGCAGGTATCTGCTGCACCGGAGATGTCAGAATCAGCGCAGAAGAAGGTATACCTGACAGCAGCAAACAGCAACGGAACGATCATTGAACCGGAGGCTGTTCCATATACAGATGATCAGACTGTAAAGCAGATTTTGTTATCAAGTGGACATGTTTTTGCTGGACTGGAAGAGAAGGGTTACATTGATTCGATTGATGGAATCTCTGGAAATTTCATGTATTTTTATGACGACAATAAATATGCATTGGACGAAGTTCCTGAAAAGCTGACCGTGATCTGCTTTACAGAGGTGGAGAATGCATGGTCTTCAGAGATGGAGGATCTGATCCGGTATGTTGGTGCTTACCGGGAGAGAGAAGATTTTTCCAGAATTCAGAAATATGAACCGGCAAAAGAAGCCTATGATGCGGCATTAAAAGGAATCCGTACAGGAAAAAATGCCGCAGAACTGCAGGAATCACTGGAGAAAGCAGTTGCAGATTATGAGGCGATCCTGAACGGAACAAAATACTCGGTGAATTTTTCTGCCACACAGGGCAGTAAGACAGTGACTGCTCTCTCAATCACCATGACAGATCAGTATGGAAATGTCAGCATTGCAAAGGGTACACAGATTCAGGTGGTGGCCGGAACCTACCAGTTCTCAGTGTCCGATGGTGGATACAACCGGGTAGACGGCGAGGTGGTTGTTAAAGGGCAGCAGTCTGTGTCGGTAACTTTGCCGGATGGCGAATGGTTTGGGGAGATCAATCTTCTGAATGATCAGAACAAAGAACCATTTTCCAAAGTACAGAATTCAAAAGCACACCGGGCAGTCTATCAGATCCCGGATGTGACAGGCACAACAGCGATTATCTTGAATGCGGCATTTGGTGAAGGAATCCCAGATCAAAAGACAACACTGCTTCGAACAATTTATGTTGGGGTTAACGGAACAGACGCATCAGATATAAGCAGAAGCTGGAACAGTAAGTCTACCTCTCTGGCTTATTGTGTGAATCAGGGTCTGGAGGGACGAGCCTTTCTTCTGGAGGCGCAGTATCCGGTTAAGGATAAGAGCCGGGCTGACTATGGATATACCATGATTCAGTCCTATGAGATGGTTCTGGAGCGGTATCCAACCTTGAGAGCATTGTCAGTAAAAGATGGAGATACAGAACTCCTGACAGGGTTTGATGGAATGCAGACCGAATATAGTCTGACGACCGTGGGAGATAGCCTGACAATCGCAGGAACTCCTTTTGCAGAGGAAGGCTGCAGTGTACTGGTAAATGGAACAAACACCAATACCGTATCTGTGGCTCAGGATCAGACGGATGTACAGGTTCGGGTGGTTTGTGATAAAACCGGGAAGAAATCAGAATATACATTACATATTACGAAAGAAGCATCGGTATCAGTGACACTGGATACACCAGCGGACACTTCGGTGGCGGTGATGAATGCCGCAGGATCGGAGATCCGTCCGGGAGCAGACGGAACTTATGCGTTGATTCCTGGTGCAGAATACACATATGTGGCAACACTGGATACCTGGTATCACACGACAGCATCTTTTACGGCGGCAGAAGGACTGGTGGTCAAAGTTGAAAAACCTGTGAAAGTGGATGCAATGACGGCCTTTGCATTATATTCAAGATCAGGCATCTATGCTCCGTATGAACTGGAAAATACATTTTCAGCAGATACACATAAAGTGTCCTGCATCATTCCGGATGCAAATAACATGGCATATGTATCTGCTGCCGGTCTGGACGGCTACAGTATCGAGGCACTTTACACCGTGCAGCATAATATGCTGGATACAAAAGTGGAAAAGTCTGTAAAATCTGATGAAGGAAAAAGTACACCTCTTGGTGGGCAGTTTTTACTTGTATCAGGATTTGGTCAGAAGCTTGTGATGCGTCTGACAAAGACAGATTCTGCAAAAACGGCTACATGGTATCAGGACTATGAAGTTACGATCCGCCGTTCTGCACATTTAAATGATGACCGCGGTGTTGCACCGTCTCTGGCAGATGACAGTGGGAAACTGAGTCTGATGGACAAGGAAGGAAAAGTTGTCAGCTTTGATCGTGATACGACAGAATATTGGGTAATGATCGAGCGGGGTGCGCAGAATCTGACACTGAATGCAAAATTCTATAATGAAGATAAGGATACCAGATGGGGCGGCGGATTCTATGCTGTGATCGATGGAAAACATTATGATTCTCTTACGGATGTTGCGCTTGATCTTGGGGATAACCCTGACAGCTGGAACAGCAAAGATATTACGATTCAGGTCTGCCATAAGGATAACAACAGTATTTCTACCTCTTATGTACTGCATATTACGCAGATTGATCCGGTGAAGATCACGTTTAAGACGACTCCGGAGAATGCAAGAACATTTGTAGTAAACAGTAACAATGGACGTTCCGTGAAGGCATCTGCAGATGGAACCTATGGACTGATCCCGGGACAGACCTATGAATACCATGTGACCTGTAAGGGATATGTTGGAAAGAAAGAGACCTACAAGACACCGGATCAGGCAGCGACCGTGACCGTTGCGCTTGACGAAGCAACAGACAATACGTCATTGAAAAATTTTGATGCGGAATGGCCTTCTTTCCGATGTGATGCCAACAATAATGGTGTGATCAACAGTCCAGTGCCGAAGACCGCAGAAGAAGCAGTGCTGAACTGGTCTGTGAAGCTGGGAGATGGATATGGATCCAATGCAACTGGCTGCCCGATCATTGTGGATGATTCGATCTATGTATATGGAGATACCAGTATCTATAAGATCGACAAGATATCCGGTGAGATAAAAGCGCAGGGATCGATGGCACATTCCTCCAGCTTTGGGATCAATCCGCCGACTTATGCAGACGGTATGATCTTTGTGGGACTTTCCGGAGGAGATATTCAGGCCTTTAATGCAGATACGCTGAAGCCGCTGTGGATCTATCATGACGCTCTGGGAGGACAGCCGAACTGCCCGATCATCTATCATGATGGTTACCTGTATACCGGTTTCTGGAACGGTGAGAAGCTGGATGGTAATTTTGCATGTATTTCCGTGACTGATGAAGATCAATCCAGAGCGGATGAAGAGAAGCTGGCAAGCTGGACCTATACACAGAAAGGTGGTTTCTACTGGGCAGGTGCATATGCCTGTGATCAATTCATTCTGGTAGGAACAGACGATGGAGAAGATGGATACGATAAGGGACATTCCAATGTACTGTCACTGGATCCGAAGACCGGAAGAGTGATCGACCAGGTACAGTTAAAAGAAGTGGGAGACCTTAGAAGCACGATCACCAGAGAAGAGGGAACCAATAACTATTACTTTACGACCAAGGGTGGTTATTTCTATCGGCTGCAGGTGAATAAGGATGGTACAATGGTGCAGAATTCTCTGACAGCATTGCTGCTTGATAATGGTTCTGGCAGCAGCAGAACTCCGGCAATGAGTACCAGCACCCCTACTATCTACAATGGAAGAGCTTATATTGGAGTGTCTGGTGTATCTCAGTTTGGCGCATACAGCGGTCATAATATTACGGTGATCGATCTGGACGACTTTTCCATCGCTTATAAGGTGATCACCCAGGGATATCCGCAGACCAGTGGTGTGTTGACAACGGCATATGAAGAAAAAGAAGGAAAAGCTTACATCTATTTCTTTGATAACTATACACCTGGAAAACTTCGTGTAATCACAGATAAGAAGGGACAGACTGCACCGGAACAGACTATTACGGAGATTTATAATGATAAGGGAAGTGAAAAAACTTATCAGACAGCTCCGGTACTGTTCACGCCTGTAGGAGAAGATGCACAGTATGCATTGTGTACTCCGGTGATCGATAAGGATGGAACGATCTATTTCAAAAATGACTCTGCAAGACTCATGTCCCTGAGCAGTACGATCGAAAAACTGACCATTGATCAGGAACCGACAAAGATGGAGTATGCTGTGGGAGATTACTTTGATCCGACAGGTATGAAGGTCACTGCTCATTATACCAACGGAACGACCAGGGATGTGACGGATTATGTGACCTATTCAAAAGATCCGTTGAGTGCAGCTGATGTGAACTTTACGATCCGGTTTAAGTATGTGAAATATCAGAACAAAGATGGTAATGCGGGTGTACCGTATGATGAACCGTATGTTGTTCTGAAGCTGCGGGTGGGAGACCGTACAACAGTTCTCGGAGATGTAAATGAAGATGGCGTTGTGAATGATGAAGATGCGGAACTTGTATATAAGTTTGCCACAGGCAGAGAAGATGCGACGGAAGAGCAGAAAGTGCTTGCAGATGTAAATGGAGATGGCATGATAGACAGTATGGACGCCTCCTGGATCTATGCATACAGCAAGGGAAAGGTTACACAGTTCCCGGGACAGCAGGAGACGGAAGAACAGACGAAGGAAGAATAATAATTTGAAATTTCAGATGAACTTAACTACCTCATATGATGATGTGATCCGTTTTGCATCAGCGCAGGATCTTCAGAATTTTTACGGAAAACACGGACTGGATGGGTTGGAAGTGATGCCACTTCCATACTCATCCGCAGAGGCTCCGGGGGATTATCTTTCCCCGGAGCTTTGTCCGCTTCTGACACCAGATATGATTAACGGTGTCCACTGCTGCTGCAGCGGTGATTGGATGGACAAAGACCGGCAGAGGCTGATCGAGGGCTATCGCAGGGATCTTGACTATGCCACGCGCATGGAAGCAGAATATGTGGTGTTCCATGTGGTACAGGTGGATAATGAAGAAGGAATGACATATAAACCAAAGCACACAGACCGGGAAGTGATTGATGCGGCTGCGGATTTTATCAATGAACTGCTGGATGGACAGAAGTATGATTTCTGGTTTCTGATGGAGAATCTGTGGTGGCCGGGACTGACATTTCTTCACCCGGAAGATACGCGGGCACTGCTTGAGCAGGTGCATTATAAGAAAAAGGGATTTATGCTGGATACAGGACATTTCCTGCATACTAATCTGGATCTTCAGACCCAGGAAGAAGGTGTGGCATATCTCCATGCCATGCTGGATCAGCATAGGGATATGATTTCCTATATAAAAGGAATTCACCTTCAGCAGTCTCTGACCGGCGATTATGTGAAACAGTGGCTGCAGGAGCCCCATGAGATGCCCAAAGATCCGGCGGAGCAGTTCTGCTGGATCTATGAGCATATTTTCCAGATCGATAAACATGAACCTTTCACCGCAACGGGAGTCAGAGAACTGGTAGAACGGATCGATCCGTTGTATGTGACTTATGAGTATATCACCCGAAGCCGGGAAGAACTTGGAAAGTATCTGGAGATGGGGCGACTTCGCTAGATAAATTCCCACCTTGACACCTACCTCCCTTTGTCCTATAATAAAACGGAATATGCAAAGATGTAGATGCGATGAGGAGGAACTATCGTGGCAGATATAAGAAAAGAGATTGAAAAGAGGAGAACATTTGCGATCATTTCGCATCCGGATGCGGGTAAGACGACCCTGACGGAGAAGTTCTTATTATATGGAGGAGCCATCAATCTGGCTGGTTCTGTAAAAGGAAAAGCAACCGCAAGACATGCAGTGTCTGACTGGATGGAGATCGAGAAGGAGAGAGGTATTTCTGTAACCTCTTCTGTTCTGCAGTTCAACTATGACAACTACTGCATCAACATTCTGGATACTCCGGGACACCAGGATTTCTCTGAGGATACCTACCGTACCCTGATGGCGGCTGATTCTGCCGTGATGGTTATCGATGGATCCAAAGGTGTGGAGGCACAGACCAGAAAGCTGTTCAAGGTCTGTGTCATGAGACATATCCCGATCTTTACCTTTATCAACAAGATGGACCGTGATGCCATGGATACCTTTGAATTGCTGGATGATATTGAAAAAGAGCTGGGAATCGCAACATGTCCGATCAACTGGCCCATCGGTTCCGGTAAGGAATTCAAGGGAGTCTATGACCGTGAGAGCCAGAAGATCCATGTGTTTTCCGATACGGAGAAGGGTACCAGGGAAGGTGAAGACCTGGTGCTTTCCATGGACGAGGCCGATGGCGTGCTGCTGGAAGGCCAGAAGGAAAAGCTCATGGATGAGATCGATCTTCTGGATGGGGCCAGCGCAGAATTTGATCAGGAGATGGTAGATAAAGGAGAACTGTCACCGGTATTCTTCGGATCTGCCCTGACCAACTTCGGTGTGGAGATCTTCCTGAAGCATTTCCTGAAGATGACCACCTCCCCGCTTCCGCGAAAAGCAGATGTGGGCATGGTCGATCCTATGGAGGATTCCTTCTCTGGATTCATCTTTAAGATCCAGGCAAATATGAATAAAGCACACCGTGACCGTATTGCATTTATGAGAATCTGTTCCGGTAAGTTTGAGGCAGGCATGGAAGTGCTTCATGTGCAGGATGGCAAGAAGATCCGCCTGTCCCAGCCTCAGCAGATGATGGCGCAGGATCGTAAGATCGTGGATGAGGCTTATGCAGGAGATATTATCGGATTGTTCGATCCGGGCATTTTCTCCATCGGAGACACAGTCTGTATGCCAAATCATAAGGTACAGTATGAAGGTATCCCAACCTTCGCACCGGAGCATTTTGCAAGAGTCCGTCAGATCGATACCATGAAGAGAAAGCAGTTCGTCAAAGGTATCGAGCAGATCGCCCAGGAAGGTGCGATCCAGATCTTCCAGGAGTACAATACCGGTATGGAAGAGATTATTGTAGGTGTGGTAGGTGTTCTTCAGTTCGATGTGTTGAAATACCGTCTGGAAAATGAATATAATGTGGAGATCCGTCTGGAAAATCTGCCTTATGAGCACATCCGCTGGATCGAAAATGAGCAGATCGATATGGACAAGATCAGCGGCACCTCCGACATGAAGAAGATCCGTGATCTGAAGGGAAGACCATTGCTTCTGTGGGTCAACAGCTGGAGCATCGGCATGACGCTGGACCGCAACGAAGGACTGATTCTTTCCGAGTTTGGACGCTAAATTTCCCCTTTTCAAAGGTGTATGTTTTTGGTATACTAATACAAAAGCATCGGATATTCAGGAGGTAGGAATATGGAGAAGATAGACAGAGCTACACATGTATTGAAGATAGATGGAGATCGTGGAGAGGTTCGTATTGCAGATGAGGTCGTTGCCATTATCGCAGGTATGGCGGCCACTGATGTACGTGGAGTTGCATCCATGGCGGGCAATATTAAGAATGAACTGGTTTCCATGATGGGAATGAAGACCCTGTCCAAGGGTGTGAAAGTAGAAGTGACAGATACCGACGTGAAGGTTGATCTGGCGCTGAACCTGGAGTTTGAAGCGAATATCCTCAAGGTATCCGGCATCGTGCAGGACAAGGTAAAGGCAGCAATCGAGAACATGACCGGCATGAAGGTGTCCGAAGTGAATGTCCGCGTGGCCGGCATCGTGCTGGAATAAGGTTGGACAAAGTAAGAAGGATGTCTCAAGAGGCATCCTTTTTTAATCGTACAGGAAATAAATATGGGAGGCAAGGATGAAGAGAAGAGAATTAAGAGAGCATATTTTCCAGCTTCTGTTCCGTGTGGAATTTAATGGACAGGACGAGATGGAAGAGCAGGTGAGTCTGTATGTGGACGATATGAAAGAAGAAGAGATCGTAGAGCCAAAGGACGAGACCTATATTGAAGAAAAATACAAGAAGATCGTGGAGAAGCTTCCGGAGATCGACGAGCTGCTGGAGAAGTATTCCAAAGGCTGGAAGCTGTCGCGTATGAACAAGGTGGATCTGACGATCCTTCGTCTGGGCGTATACGAGATGAAATATGACGAGGATATTCCAGAGCGCGTGGCGATCAACGAAGCAGTGGAGCTTGCAAAAAAATTCGGTGGAGATGAATCTCCTGCATTTGTCAACGCAGTTCTGGCAAAACTTTCCAGTAAAGAGGCTTAAAGCGCAAGAGGCATAGAGATGGCGAAAAATGTGTATTCGGTCAGACAGGTGAACGCCTATATTAAAAATATGTTTGTACAGGATTTCATGCTGAACCGGATCTATGTAAAAGGGGAAGTATCCAACTGCAAATATCATACATCCGGACACATATATTTTTCCCTGAAGGATGAGTCCGGGGCGATAGCCTGTGTGATGTTCGCGGGAGAACGGCGCACAGGGTTAACCTTCCGTATGCAGGAAGGGCAGAAGGTGATTGTGCTGGGAAGCGTCAGTGTCTACGAGAGGGACGGGCGTTATCAGCTCTATGCTAGAGAGATCCTGCCGGACGGAGAAGGAGATCTGTACCGCAGGTACGAACAGCTCAAGCGGGAGCTGGAAGAGATGGGGATGTTTTCTCCGGAGTATAAGCAGCCTATCCCATTTTATAATCGGAAGATCGGGATCGTGACAGCCCCAACAGGAGCCGCGATCCGTGATATTATGAATATCAGCAGACGGCGGAATCCTTATGTGCAGCTGATCCTCTACCCGGCTCTGGTGCAGGGTGAACAGGCGGCGGAGAGCATTGTAAAGGGAATACAGACGCTGGATGCTTACGGTGTGGATGTGATGATCGTCGGGCGTGGTGGAGGATCCATTGAGGATCTGTGGGCATTCAATGAGGAGATCGTGGCGCGTGCTATCTTCGAGTGTCGCACACCGGTGATCTCGGCGGTGGGTCATGAGACGGACACCACTATTGCAGATTATGTGGCGGATCTTCGGGCACCGACCCCATCCGCAGCAGCGGAGCTGGCTGTGGTGGATTACCGTCAGCTGGTGGAGAGTGTACGGATCTTTAAGAATCAGCTGGCAGACCGGGTGGAGCAGAAGATAGTAAGGAACCGTGACCGGGCAAGATACCTGCAGGCGCGGCTTTTGCAGGCAAGCCCACAGTATCAGCTTCGGGAGAAGCGGCAATATGCAGCAGATTTGAATGATAAAATGCGGCAGGCATTTTCAGATAAAGTAAAAGACCGGCGGCACAGGCTGGCATTATATGTGGAGCGGCTGGATGGCTGTTCCCCTTTGAAGAAGCTTCAGCAGGGATACTCATATACAGAGAGCCCTGATGGAAAAGCATTGACCTCCATCACTCAGGTGAAGGAAGGGGATGCAGTGACCATTCATGTGACGGACGGAACCGTTGTAGCGCGGACGGAAGGTATCCGCAGTCTGGAAAGGAACGGCTGATATGGCGAAGAAGAAAGAGACAGCAGATCAGGAGCAGTTTCGGCTGGAGGAGGCATTTGATCGGATCGAAGCACTACTGGAGAAACTGCAGGATAAAGATGTGACACTGGAGGAGTCCTTTGGTCTCTATCAGGAGGGCATGGGGCTTCTGAAACTTTGCAACGAGAACATCGATCATGTGGAAAAACAGATGCTTCAGATCGATGAGGAGGGACAGACACATGAATTTTCGTGAGGAACTAAAAAGTAAGACGGCAGCTGTTGAGAAGATCGTGGAGAGTTATCTGCCGGAGGAGAGCGGTACGCAGCATGAGATCATGGAAGCCATGAATTACAGTGTGACAGCAGGTGGCAAGCGTCTGCGCCCGCTGCTGATGCAGGAAACCTATCGGATGTTCGGAGGAGAAGGTAGGGAAGTGGAGCCGTTCATGGCAGCTATGGAGATGATCCACACCTATTCTCTGGTGCATGATGATCTGCCCGCTATGGACAATGATGAGTACCGCCGTGGTAAGCTGACTACCCATGCAAAATTCGGACATGCCATGGGTGTGCTGGCAGGAGATGCACTTCTGAACTATGCCTTTGAGACCGCAGCAGAGGCGTTCGATAAGAGTACAGATCTGCGCCGCACGGCAAAGGCACTGCAGATCCTGTCCAGAAAGGCAGGAATCTATGGTATGATCGGCGGACAGGTGGTGGATGTACAGTCCTCCGGACATGCCATCGACCAGGACAGGCTGGATTTTATCTACGAGCTGAAGACAGGAGCGCTTCTGGAGGCGGCCATGATGGTGGGAGCTGTGCTGGCAGGAGCTTCTGAGGAAGAAGTATCTGTGATCGAGAAGGTAGCTTCTGATGTGGGAATCGCATTCCAGATCAGGGATGATATTCTGGATGTGACCAGCACACTGGAAGAGCTGGGTAAACCCATCCACAGTGATGACAAAAATGAAAAGACGACGTATGTGACATTAAAGGGACTTAAACAGGCAGAAAAGGATGTGGAAGAGATCTCTGCAAGAGCCATTGAAGGACTTGCGTCCCTTCCTTGTAAGAATGTATTTCTGACTGAACTGATAAAATCTCTGGTGTATAGAGAGAAATAGAGGGATTCGATATGGTGCTGGAAAAGATCAATCAGGTAGGGGATATCAAACAGATACCACCGGAAGAATATGACACACTGGCAGAAGAGATCCGGCATTTTCTTGTAGAGAAGATCAGCCGGAGTGGAGGACATCTGGCTTCCAATCTGGGTGTGGTAGAGCTTACGATGGCACTCCATCTGTGTTTTGATTTTCCGAAGGATAAGGTAGTCTGGGATGTGGGACATCAGTCCTATACGCACAAGCTGCTGACCGGAAGAAAGTCAGGATTTGACGAGCTTCGGAAATATGGCGGTATGAGTGGTTTCCCCAAGAGAAAGGAAAGTGACTGTGACTGTTTTGATACGGGACACAGCTCGACTTCTATCTCTGCAGGGATCGGTCTGGTGGCAGCCAGAGATCTGCAAGACGGTGACGAGCATGTGATATCCGTAATCGGAGATGGTGCGCTGACTGGCGGCATGGCTTATGAGGCGCTGAACAATGCTTCCCGTCTGAAACGGAATTTTATTATTATTCTCAATGACAACAACATGTCCATTGCGGAAAATGTGGGCGGTATGTCCGAGTATCTGAACGGACTTAGAACCAATGAAGCTTACACGAATTTTAAGACTGGTGTAGAGCAGTCTCTGAGCAGGATCCCAGGTGGCAGCCATCTGGCGAACCAGCTGAAGAAGACCAAGAGCGGTATTAAACAACTCTTCATTCCCGGCATGCTCTTTGAAAATATGGGGATCACCTACTTAGGACCGGTGGATGGTCATGATATTGGAAAGCTTCAGGATATTCTGAATAAAGCAAAGAAAGTAAAGGGAGCCGTTCTGGTCCATGTACTGACCAGGAAGGGGAATGGTTATGTACCGGCAGAGCGCCATCCAGCCAGATTTCACGGCGCAGAGCCCTTTGATATTGAGACCGGATTACCTCTGAATAAGAAGAAAAAAGCCAATTACCAGGATGTATTTTCCACTTGTATGGTGAAGCTGGGACAGCGAAATGAGAAAGTAGTAGCCATCACAGCAGCCATGCCGGATGGAACCGGACTGAAGAGGTTTAAGAATATTTATCCGGATCGTTTTTTTGATGTGGGGATCGCAGAAGGTCATGCAGTGACCTTTGCAGCAGGACTGGCAGCAGGCGGCATGCGCCCGATCTTTGCAGTGTATTCATCGTTTTTGCAGAGAGCATATGATCAGGTGCTGCACGATGTCTGTATCCAGAACCTGCCGGTGGTATTTGCCATCGACCGTGCAGGACTGGTAGGAAGCGACGGGGAGACCCATCAGGGAATCTTTGATCTGTCCTATTTGTCCAGTATCCCCAATATGCATATTATGGCTCCGAAGAATAAATGGGAACTGTCTGATATGCTGAAATACGCAGTGGAGTTTGACGGACCGATAGCTCTTCGGTATCCGAGGGGTGAGGCTTACGATGGACTCAAAGAGTACCGTCGGCCTATCGAATACGGCAAGAGTGAAGTGATCTACGAGGAAGAGGATATCGCGCTGCTGGCTGTGGGAAATATGGTGAAGATCGCTGAGCAGGTGCGGAAGAACTTAAAGGAGATCGGTTATAGCTGTACATTGGTCAATGCAAGATTTGTAAAGCCTATTGAGACAGAGGTGCTGGATATGCTTTCCGCTGACCATAAGCTGCTGGTGACCATGGAAGAAAATGTAAGAAGCGGCGGTTATGGTGAGAAGGTCATGGATTATGTAGTGGAACAGGAACTTCCGGTGAAGCTTCTGAACATTTCTCTGCCTGATGAATATGTTGAGCATGGTAATGTGGCACTTCTCTATGAGGAAGTAGGTATTGATGCACAGACTGTGACCAAACGGATCATTGAGAAATATATTACCTGCCGAAAGGAGCAGAAATAGACGATGAAGACAAGACTGGACGTTCTCATGGTAGAACGGGGACTGGCAGAGTCCAGGGAAAAGGCAAAAGCGATCATTATGTCCGGAAATGTATTTGTAGACGGACAGCGAGAGGACAAGGCAGGAGCGTCCTTCCCTGAAAAAGCAGTCATTGAAGTAAAAGGAAGCCCTTTAAAATATGTAAGCCGTGGCGGATTAAAGCTTGAGAAGGCAATGAGTCATTTTGATGTGGAGCTTCATGACAAGGTCTGTATGGATGTAGGATCATCCACCGGCGGATTTACGGACTGCATGCTGCAGAATGGAGCAAAGAAGGTCTTTGCTGTAGATGTAGGAAACGGACAGCTGGCATGGAAGCTTCGCCAGGATGAGCGGGTGGTCTGCATGGAAAAGACGAATATTCGTTATGTGACACCGGAGCAGATCGGCGAGCCTGTTGAATTTGCTTCGATTGATGTAGCATTTATCTCTCTGACCAAGGTGCTGGAACCGGTGCGCGAGCTTCTGTGCCCGGGTGGAGAAGTGGTGGCACTGATCAAGCCTCAGTTCGAGGCAGGAAGAGAGCAGGTGGGTAAGAAAGGTGTGGTCCGTGACAAATCTGTCCATCTGGAAGTTATCAAAAAGGTGCTGGAATATGCACTGAGCATTGGATTCTCTGTATTGAATCTGGAATTTTCCCCGATCAAAGGACCGGAGGGAAATATTGAATATCTGGCACACCTGAAGAAACAGGAAGAGGGAATGGCTCCCGAGAGCTGCCCGGTAGATCCGGAAAGAATTGTGGAGCAGGCGCATCAGACGCTGTAAGGGGTTATGAAAACATTTTATATTATTGTAAACAGTGATAAAGAAGAGAGTCTTCGGCTGGCAGAACAGGCAAAGCGATACCTGACCGAGCGGGGACAGGTCTGTGTGGTACGCGGACAAGAGCAGGAGCATGGAAATGCTCACTGTGAGCTCCCTTCCGGCAATGTGGACGGGATTCTTGTGCTGGGCGGCGATGGAACGCTGCTGCGGGCAGCCAGAGAACTGGCTGGCAGAAAGATCCCATTTCTGGGGATCAATCTGGGACATCTGGGATATCTGGCAGAGATCGAGGAGCAGAATCTTATGCCGGCACTGGATCGACTGATCGAAGGCAGTTATACGGTGGAAGACCGGATGATGCTCAGAGGAAGTGTCTGTGTGGATGGACAGCAGATCGCCAGTGATATTGCGCTGAATGACATTGTGCTCAATCGAAGCGGCAATCTTCGTGTAGTAGATTATAAGGTCTATGTAAATGGAGAATATCTCAATTCCTTTACGGCAGACGGTATGATCGTCTCCACACCGACAGGTTCTACTGGTTATAGTCTGTCGGCGGGCGGACCGATCATCTCCCCTACAGCATCCATGCTGGTGCTCACACCTATCTGCCCACATACACTGAATTCCCGAAGCATTGTATTTTCCGGAGAGGATCACATCAGGATTGAGATCGGAAAGGGAAGACGGGGAGACACAGATGAGGCATGTGCAACCTTTGATGGAGATGCGATTTTTCCATTGAAGACAGGGGATTATGTGGAAATCAAAAAGTCCAGAGAAGTGACCCGGATCTTAAAGATCAATCAGGTCAGCTTTCTGGAAGTACTCCGCAACAAGCTGAGCAGAAATTAAGACAGGAAGGATATGCGGTATGAAACTGAAACGTCATGAAAAAATCATTGAATTGATCGAACAATATGATATCGAGACTCAGGATGAACTGGCAGAACTACTTCGAAAAGAAGGATTTGATGTGACGCAGGCTACCGTATCCCGTGATATCAGAAAGCTGGCACTGTCCAAAGTGCCGGGAAAGAATGGTCGCCAGAAATACGCGCTTCTGAACCATCAGGATCACCAGATGGCAGAAAAGTACGTGGGAATCTTAAGGGAAGCATTTGTTTCCATGGATCAGGCGCAGAATATTCTGGTGATCAAGACCGTGTCCGGTATGGCTATGGCTGTTGCCACAGCCCTTGATAATATCGGATGGAAAGAGATTGTTGGATGCATCGCCGGAGACGACACCATCATGTGTGCGATCCGGACGATGGAGGATGCCCAGACCGTGATGGCGGAGCTGGAGAAGATCGTAAGGAGGTAGAAAAACCGATGCTGCTGCACCTGCATGTAAAGAATCTGGCCTTGATTCGTGAGGCAGAGATCGATTTTTCAGAGGGCCTGAATATATTGACCGGAGAGACGGGAGCAGGAAAATCAATCCTGATCGGTTCCATGACCATGGCGCTTGGTGGAAAAGTGCCCAGGGAAATGGTGCGGGAGGATGCGGACTACGCGCTCTCAGAACTGGTCTTCACGGCAGACCGGCCGGAGATCCGGCATAAATTAGAGGAACTTGGTATTCCGGCAGAGGATGAACAGGTTATCCTGTCCCGGAAGATCTCTAAGGGTCGCAGTATCTGCAGACTCAATGGAGAGACCGTCAGCACTTCTGTGCTCAAAGATGTGGCGTCCTGTCTCATCGATATCCATGGACAACATGAGCATCAGTCATTATTGAATAAGCGGAAGCATCTGGAGATTTTGGATGAATATGCCGCAGAAGCACTGGCAGATGTGAAAAAAGCGCTGCGGAAGCAGTACGATATTGTAAAAAAGCTTCGCCGGGAACTGGAAGAAGCTTCTATGGATGAAAATGACCGGATGAGAGAACAGTCTTTACTGGAATTTGAAGTGCAGGAGATCGAGGAAGCAAATCTGAAGGTCGGGGAAGATGAGGAACTGGAAGAGCGCTTCCGCAAGATGAGCAACAGCCGCAGGATCGTGGAGGCACTTGGCATCGTGCAGCAGCTCTGCATGGACGGCGAACCCAGTGCCACGGAACTCATTGGTCGTTCCTGCAGGGAATTATCCGGTGTGGAGCGTTATGGAAAAGAGATGGAGAGTCTCTCTTCCCAGCTTCAGGAACTGGATGCCATGCTTTCAGATTTTGGACGAGAGCTGGAAAGCTGTATGGAGGATCTGGAGTTCTCTGAGCAGGAATTCCAGGAGACAGAAGAATGTCTGAATCAGATCAATCATCTGAAAGCCAAATATGGACAGACCATCGAAGAGATCCAGTTGGCAGCACAGGAACGGAATGAACGGCTTGACCTGTTGATGAATCTTGGCGAGCATAAGGAAAAGCTGGAGCGAGAGCTTATAAAGGCAGGAGAGGTGCAGATGAGTCTCTGCGATCAGGCACATGAGATCCGAGAGCATGCTGCAGGTCAGCTGGCAGAGCTTATGAAAGCGCAGCTGGCAGAATTGAATTTTCTGGATGTGGAATTTGAAATTGCTGTACAGCGGATGGAAGAGCCGGGGGCAGACGGAGCAGATGATGTAGAATTTCTGATCAGCACCAATCCGGGTGAATCCTTGAAGCCTCTTGGCAGGATCGCATCCGGCGGTGAGTTATCCCGTGTGATGCTGGCTATCAAGACGGTGCTGGCAGATCAGGATGCCATTGAGACAGTGATCTTTGATGAGATCGACACAGGTATCAGCGGCAGAACGGCACAGAAGGTATCAGAGAAGCTGGCGCTGATCGGACGAAGCAGACAGGTCATCTGTATTACCCATCTGGCACAGCTTGCATCCATGGCAGACAGCCACTACTGTATCGAAAAACGGGCGGTGGATGGAAGCACCCAGACAGGAATCCGGCTGCTTGATGAACAGGAGTCCGTGGAAGAACTGGCGCGGATCCTTGGCGGTGCCCAGATCACGGATGCAGTGATCGATAATGCCAGAGAGATGAAGAAACTGGCGCAGAAGTTTAAAGCACATAGGTGATTCTTCAGAGTCAATTCGCAAAAATGCCTCTTCGAGGCACCATTTTTGCTCATGATGGCTTCTCGCCATATACATGTTTAAAAATATGCTCGAATATGCAAGCATAACTCGCATATTTATTAAACATGTGCATGACTCTGAAGAATAGCAACATTTTCCAGTAAAATCAGACGGTTTTATGCAGACACTATGTTTAGGAAATAATGACAGAAAGGTGTGGCTGCATGAACCGTCTGAAAGTTTATAGAGCCTGTCTGTGGGGCGCCCTTGTGATCAGTGTTGCGACACTGTTTTTTTATTGTAAATGGTATCTTCAGACCCGGGTTCCTGATGTGATCCGTGTGGGAACAGAAGAAGAGGTGCAGGTGGTGGATCTGGGCTTCAAACAAGTGTCAGTGCAGACGCTGCAAAGACCCCGGGTGATTCCCGGCGGTATTCCAGTGGGGATCTACCTGGAGACAGATGGTGTCTACGTGGTGGGAACAGCCGTGGTGGAGACAGAAGAGGGGTTGGCAAGGGAGCCGGCAGGCAGTATTGTACAAAGTGGGGATTATATTCTGGCTGTCAATGGATGTCAGATAAATACAAAGGAAGAGCTGATCCGCTGTGTGCAGGAGATTCAGGATGAGATCATGATCCTGAAACTGAAGCGTGGAGACGAGACTCTGCGGGTGCGTCTGCAGGCAGTGGAGACAGAAGAAGGAGCTTATAAACTTGGAATCTGGGTCAAAGATGATGTGCAGGGAATCGGAACTCTGACTTATGCTACTAGACAGGGAGCTTTTGGGGCACTGGGGCATGGCATCACCGACACCGATACAGGAAAACTGTTGACGGTCTCCGGAGGGATGCTCTATGACACCAGTATTTTGAAAATCGTCCGTGGCCAGAGAGGTACGCCAGGTGAATTGAGCGGCATGATCACGTATTCTGACAGTCATGCGGAGGGTGTGATCAGGGAAAATACGTCCAGAGGAATCTTCGGTCAGGCAGAAGGCAGGCTTTTGCGAATGCTGGGAACGGAGACTGTGGAGGTGGCATTTAAGCAGGAGGTGCGGACCGGCAGGGCAGTGCTCAGAAGTTCTGTTTCCGGAGAACTGAAGGATTATGAGATCCAGATCCAGGAGCTTCGGATGAATGAGAGTGATGTGAACAAAGGCATGATCTTCTATGTGACAGATCCGGATCTGCTGGCACTGACTGGCGGTGTGATCCAGGGCATGAGCGGGTCACCGATCCTGCAGAACGGTCGGCTCATAGGAGCGGTGACACATGTGTTTGTCAATGATCCGGCGAAAGGATATGGCATTTTTGCAGAAAATATGATTGAACACTGAATTGTGACAACTGACCGGCTCTGTGAACAGAGCAATCATTTTGACATTTTCTCGTTGACATACTATAATAATTATGGAGAATTGTGAAAACACTTGCAAAGTGAAAAAGTTATGGTATACTGATGTGCGGTCCGTCTGGACCTTCGAGAAAAATACAGGGGGAAAACTCATGAAATATGACGTAATTATTATAGGAGCCGGACCGGCCGGTATTTTTACTGCTCTGGAAGTGATCCGTCACAAACCGGATCAGAAGATCCTGATGGTGGAAAAAGGAAAGCCGGTAGATAAGAGACACTGCCCGAAAGCAGAGACCGGCAAATGTATGAACTGTAAGCCGAACTGCATGATCACTACCGGATTCTCCGGTGCAGGCGCATTCTCCGATGGAAAGTTGAGTCTTTCTTATGAAGTAGGCGGAGATCTGCCAACTCTGATCGGAGAAGATTTTGCTCAGGAACTGATCAACTATACAGATAAGATCTATCTGGAGTTCGGTGCTGACGAGCATGTGGAAGGCAACTACGAAGGTGAAGAGATCAAGGAGATCCGTAAACGTGCTATCCGTGCAGGACTTCAGCTTGTGAACTGCCCGATCCGTCATCTGGGAACTGAGAAAGCACAGCAGCTTTATCTGAACATTCAGAATTATCTTCAGGAGAAGGGCGTGGAGATGCTCTTCAACACGGAATGTGATAATATTATTCTGGAAAATGATGTCTGCAGGGGAGTCCGCATTGAGGATAAATCCGGTGTCAGAGAAATCTTTGGTGATGAGATCGTCATTGCAACAGGACGCCGCGGCGCTGACTGGCTGGAGAAAGTCTGCCAGGAGAACGGTATTGCGCACAAGCCTGGTACAGTAGATATTGGTGTGCGTGTGGAGTGCCGTAATGAGATCATGGAGATGGTCAACAAGGTTCTTTATGAAGGAAAGCTGATCGGATATCCGAAGCCGTGGAAGAATAAAGTAAGAACCTTCTGCCAGAATCCGGGTGGATTTGTAGCACAGGAGAATTATGATAACAATCTGGCAGTTGTAAATGGACACAGCTTTAAGGATCTGAAGAGTGAGAATACCAACCTTTCTATCCTGGTAAGCCACAACTTTACCGAGCCGTTTAACCAGCCCATCGCATATGCGCAGAAGGTGGGTGAGCTGACCAATATGCTGGGTGCCGGACATATTATGGTACAGCGTTATGGAGATATTCTTGATGGAAAGCGTACCTGGGCAAAAGAACTGGCTCAGTCCAATGTAAGACCGACACTGAAGGATGCAGTAGCAGGTGATATTACTGCAGCTATGCCGTACAGAGCTATGACTAATATTATTGAATTTATCCGTATGCTGGATCAGGTAGTACCGGGATTCGCCAGTGGGGAAACTCTGTTATACAGTCCGGAGCTTAAGTTCTATTCCAATAAAGTCAAGATGGATACCAATCTGAACACGAACATTGGTGGTCTGCATTGTCTGGGAGATTCTTCCGGATGGACCAGAGGACTGATGATGGCATCTGCCATGGGTGTGCTGATGGGACGGAAGCTTCTGGAGAAGGAAAACTAAGAAAATAAGAAAATCGGAGGAATTGTCATGAGAAAAGTGATTACCATTGCCCGTGAATTCGGTGCAGGCGGCGGAGAGATTGGAAGAAGAGTTGCAAAAGAGCTGGGTATTCAGTTTTATGACAAAGATATTATCCTGAGAACTGCCCTTGCCAATCCGAAATTGGACCCGGAAGATGTGCGCAGATGGGATGAGAGAGTGCCAAGTTCCTTTGGATTTGCACAGAGTCTGTTTGACTTCTACAATAAGCCGCTGGATGAACGGCTGTGGCAGGCGCAGCGGGATGCGATCCGTGAGATGGCAAACCATGAGAGCTGTGTGATCGTAGGAAGAAACAGTGAGTACATACTGCATGAGTTCGATCATTGTCTTCATGTATTCGCCCATGCAGGATTCCAGTGGAGAGTGAAGAGAATGTCCGGTATGATGCCGGGAGTGTCGCTGGATCAGGTGGCATCTGATGTAAAACAGGCAGACCGTGCCCGTAAGAAGAACTGCGAATATTATACAAGAACTGTTTATGGGGATTCCCGCAATTATGATCTGACTCTGAACACAGAGAAGCTGGGAATTGATAAGGCAGTACAGCTGGTTCTGGCTGCTGCGGAAGATCTGTAACAGAAGTGCAGGGTATATTCGTAAAATACATGTAAAGCCATACGTGTATACAATAAAACATTTCCCTCTTGACAATCGGGACAGAAAAATTTATACTTTTAGTAACATCAAAGGCGGTGTATACAATAATACATCGCCTTCTTATGTAATAGGACCGGCAGAGCCGGGGAAAAGGAGCGTACATATTATGAAAAAGTTAGTCGCAATGTCTATGATCGCATGCATGGCAATGGCAACCGTAGCTTGTGGATCTTCCAATTCCGGAGATACCGCAGCAACTGAGACCACTGAGAGCACTGAGACCGCAGATGCAGCAGAGGATGCAGAAGCAGCAGATACCGCTGATACTTCTGACAAAACATGGGTGATTGCAATGGATACTGTATTCAGACCGTTCGAGTTCACCGATGAGAACAACGAGTTCGTTGGTATCGATGTAGATATCATCAAAGCAGTTGCTGAGGATCAGGGATTCAAGATCGATATCCAGAGTCTTGGATGGGATGCAGCAGTAGCAGCAGTACAGTCCGGCCAGGCAGATGGTCTGATCGCAGGAGCAAGTATCACTGATGAGCGTAAAGCAAACGGATGGATCTTCTCCGATTCTTACTATGATTCCAGCCAGATCTTCGCAGTAGCAGCAGACAGCGATATCGCTTCCTTTGAAGATCTGAAAGGAAAGAACGTAGCTGTTAAGAATGGTACTCAGGGTGCAGCATTTGCAGAGAGCCTGAAAGATCAGTATGGATTCACCACTACTGTATTTGAGGATTCACCGACCATGTATCAGGATGTTATCCAGGGCAACAGCGTTGCATGTGTAGAGGATAAGCCGATCATTCAGGACTGGATCGTAAGCAAAGGTCTTGCACTGAAGACAGTTGACGCTATGGAGAGTGATCCGGCTCCTTACGGATTCGCTATCATGAACGAGGCTAACCAGCCGCTGCTTGACATGTTCAATGCAGGTCTTGCTGATATCAAAGCAAACGGAACTTATGATGAGATCCTTGCAAAATATCTTGGAGAGAGCAAATAAGAATAATAGAATCGTATGATTCTGGTGACGGAAAGCAGCCGCAGATACTGTGGCTGCTTCCTGCACTGTGAAAACCCCTGTGTGAGAGGCTTTCACAATGTAAGAAGTATTTTCAGGAAACCAGAGGATAAAAAAAGGAGACAGAGACTATGATAGGTATTATTGAAGTTTACGGAAGCATGTTGCTCCGCGCACTTGGTCAGACACTGTTGCTGACACTGCTGTCCCTGTTATTTGCCATGGTCATCGGTATGATCTTCGGACTGATGAATGTGGGACATAACCGGGTACTGAATCTGATCGGAACCATTTATGTAGATGCTGTACGAGGCGTGCCGCTGATCGTACTGGCATATTTCATCTATTTTGGTGTTCCGGCGGGGATGCAGGGACTGGGATTTGCAAGTTTTCGTCTGAATGCATTGCAGGCAGGTACAGCAGCCCTTTCTATGAACTGTGGTGCGTATATGGCAGAGATCATTCGTGCCGGTATTGAGAGTGTAGATCGCGGACAGATGGAGGCTGCCAGAAGCTTAGGCTTGTCTTATAGTTCCTCCATGGCTCTGGTCGTGATCCCGCAGGCAGTGCGGACCATGATCCCGTCTATTATTAACCAGTTTATCATCACTTTGAAGGATACCTCTATTCTGTCGATCATTGGCTTCCCGGAGCTTACCAATGTTGGTAAGACGATCGTGGGAAATACGTTGAAGAGTCTGCAGACCTGGGCGATTGTTGGTGTCATGTATATGGTTGTCATCGTAACGCTCAGTAAGGTTGCCAAGAGAATCGAGAGGAGGGTAAACCGTGGAAGATAAGCAGTGTAAGATCCATGTGACCAATCTGAAAAAGAATTTTGGAAAACTGGAAGTATTAAAGGATATCAGTGTTGATGTACAGGAAGGGGAAGTAGTTGTTCTCTTAGGCCCTTCCGGAAGTGGTAAATCCACACTTCTCCGTTGCCTGAATCAGCTGGAGACAGCAACCTCCGGCAAAATTATCATTGATGGACATGATGTGACTGACAAGCATACAGATATCAATAAGGTTCGTGAGAATATTGGTATGGTATTCCAGCATTTCAATCTGTTCAATCATTTGACCGTACTGGACAATATGACCCTGGCACCGGTTCATCTGAAACTGATGAACAAGGAAGAAGCAAGAACAGAGGCACTTCGTCTTCTGGAACGTGTAGGCCTGGCAGATAAGGCAGATGCCTTCCCGAGCCAGCTGTCAGGTGGTCAGAAGCAGCGTGTGGCAATTGCTCGTGCGTTGGAGATGAAGCCGGATATTATGTTATTTGACGAGCCCACCAGTGCCCTTGACCCGGAGATGGTAGGTGAAGTACTTGCTGTTATGAAAGAACTGGCTCGTGATGGTATGACCATGGTAGTTGTAACCCACGAGATCGGCTTTGCCAGAGAAGTGGCTGATCGCGTGATCTTCATGGAAGGCGGCTATATCGTAGAGCAGGGAACCCCGGAAGAAGTCATCAACAATCCGAAAGAACCAAGAACCATTGACTTCTTAAGCAAAGTATTATAAAAGGACATAAAAAGCTTTACATAACAGGCAAGGTACGTGAGATCGTATATTGCGCTGCTATGTTAGATGAATTACTTTGTGTTTTGAAATTAAGAGAGACAGGTGATATGCAAAAAGGAACGTCCCGCAGTCCCGGTACTTCCTGCAATCAAGTCAAAGACGCAGATTGCAGGTTAGTACCGCTGGACGAGGACTTAGCGAGAGCGGTTCCTTTTTTGTATATCACCTGTCTTTTTTATTTTAATGGTTGACTTTTGCGCGTTGAAGCGATATAATTGCAAACAGTTAATGAATTAGTCCGTATCAGTAACATACGGGCAGGGAAACGGAGGAAATATTATGAAAAAGATTCTCGCTCTTGTTATGGCAATGACCATGGGAATGGGTCTGGTTGCATGTGGAAGTTCTACTTCTGCAGATACTGCAGCGGCAGACACTACAACAGAGACAACTGAAAGCACAGATGCAGCAGCTGATACCACAGCAGCAGATGGGGATGCTTCCTATCTGATCGGTATCTGCCAGCTGGTACAGCATCCGGCACTGGATGCAGCAACTCAGGGATTCAAAGATGCACTGACCGAGGAGTTCGGCGATGCAGTTCAGTTTGATGAGCAGAATGCACAGGGTGATTCTAATACCTGTTCTACTATTATCAACAGCTTTGTTTCAGAAGGAACGGACCTGATCCTTGCAAATGCAACTGCAGCACTGCAGGCAGCACAGGCAGGTACCAGCGATATCCCGGTACTTGGTACTTCTGTAACTGAGTATGGTGTAGCACTTGGAATTGATGATTTTAATGGAACTGTAGGAAACAACATCTCCGGTACTTCCGATCTGGCTCCGCTGGATGAGCAGGCAGCAATGCTGCAGGAACTGTTCCCGGATGCTAAGAATGTAGGTCTTCTGTACTGTACTGCAGAGGCTAACTCCCAGTATCAGGTAGACACCGTTCAGGCTGCTCTGGAAAAACTTGGATACACTTGTACACAGTATGGTTTCTCTGATTCCAATGACCTGTCTTCTGTAGCTACTACAGCAGCAGATGCAAGCGATGTACTTTATGTACCGACTGACAACACAGTAGCTAACAATACCGAGCTGGTTAACAATATCTGCGAGCCGAAGAAAGTTCCGATCATCGCAGGTGAGGAAGGTATCTGCAGCGGGTGTGGAGTTGCAACTCTTTCTATTGACTATTATGACCTTGGAGTTGCTACCGGTAAGATGGCAGTACAGGTTCTGAAAGGTGAAGCTAATATCTCCGAGATGCCGATTGAGTATGCACCGCAGTTTACCAAAGAGTACGATGCAGACCGTTGCGAAGCACTTGGAATCACCGTTCCGGATGATTATGTAGCAATCGAAGCTGAGTAGATGCAGCAGCCATTCAGAGTTATGCATGAGCAAAAGGAAATCTTTAAAAAGTGATTTTGCGAATATGCATCTGAATAAATAAATGATATAATTGACGACAGCGAGAACAGGGCCGCACCTATCTCGCTGTCGCCGTTGTATATAAAAAACAAAGGATCTTAGAGGTGATAAGAAAATGAGTATTGTAAGTTTACTGAACGCGCTGCCAGGTGCAGTGGCACAGGGATTAATCTGGGGAATCATGGCGATTGGTGTATATATCACCTTCCGTATCCTGGACATTGCGGATCTGACTGTGGATGGTACACTTTGTACCGGAGGTGCCGTATGTATTATGATGATGCAGAGTGGACATAATGTATGGGTGTCTCTTCTGGTTGCTTTGATCGCAGGTCTTCTGGCCGGTATGGTCACAGGTCTTTTGCATACCTTTATGGGAATCCCGGCAATCTTGGCCGGAATCCTGACACAGCTTGGACTGTATTCTGTGAATTTGAAGATTATGGGAAAATCCAATCAGGCGATCAATGTTGATAAATTCGACCTGCTGGTTTCTCTTCGTTATATTAAAAATGTGCCGATCTACAGAAACACGATTCTGCTGGTAGCGGTGATCATCGTGGTTCTGATTGCATTTTTGTACTGGTTTTTTGGAACTGAGCTTGGATGTTCCTTACGTGCTACCGGATGTAATGACCGGATGTCCCGCGCACAGGGTATCAATACAGACTTTAACCGGGTACTTGGTCTTATGATCTCCAATGGACTGGTTGCATTTTCAGGAGCGCTGTTAAGCCAGTATCAGGGCTTTGCTGATATTAACATGGGTCGTGGCGCGATTGTTATCGGTCTGGCCGCAGTGATCATTGGCGAGGCACTTTTTGGAAAAATATTCCACAATTTTGGCTTCCGGCTGTTAGGCGTGGCACTTGGTTCTATCGTATATTATTTTGTACTGCAGATCGTGATCTGGCTTGGTATCGACACCGATCTGTTGAAGCTCCTGTCCGCAGCTGTTGTTGCTGTATTCTTGGCAATTCCGTACTGGCAGAGCAAATATTTTTCCAGACCGGTAAAAAGGGGAGGTGACAGATAATGCTGGAGATCAAGAATATTTATAAAACATTTAATGCAGGAACTGTCAATGAAAAACGTGCGCTCAAAGGCGTGAATCTGACCCTGGAGGATGGAGATTTTGTCACAGTTATCGGTGGAAACGGTGCTGGAAAATCAACTCTTCTGAATGCTATTGCCGGTGTATGGCCGGTGGATGAGGGAGAGATCATCATTGATGGAAAAAATGTAACCAAACTTCCTGAGCACAAGCGTGCTGCTTATCTTGGCCGTGTGTTCCAGGATCCTATGAACGGAACTGCAGCGACTATGGGAATTGAAGAAAACCTGGCACTGGCACTGAGACGTGGTCAGACAAGAACGCTTCGTGCCGGTATCAAAGGAAGCGAGCGGGAAGTATACAAGAGGCTGCTGGCAACTCTTGGTCTTGGACTGGAAGACAGACTGACTTCCAAAGTAGGTCTGCTCTCTGGTGGACAGAGACAGGCGCTGACTCTTCTGATGGCAACGTTGAAGAAGCCAAAGCTGTTGCTTCTGGATGAGCATACTGCTGCACTTGATCCGAAGACTGCAGCAAAAGTTCTGGAGACCACAGAGATGATCGTCAACCGTGATAAGCTTACGACCTTGATGATTACCCATAATATGAAGGATGCCATTGTCCATGGTAACCGTCTGATCATGATGATGGATGGAAATATTATTCTGGATATTCGTGGCGAGGAGAAGAAACATCTTACCGTGGAAGATCTGCTTCATAAGTTTGAAGAGGTCAGCGGCGAGGAGTTCACTAACGACAAAGCGATTCTTGGTTAAAAAGACTGGCGGTCTGTTCGCAGAAATGTGGACAGACCGTTTTGAATTGTGCTAAAATCTGCTACATAAGGAATGAAATCCAGTGTGGAGAAAAGAATAGAAAACAGATAGAAGGAGTGACAGATATGGAACGGAAAAATGCATGGGAAACCTATGATAAATCTCAGGAAAAGAAAGTCATGAAGCTGGCAGAGCAGTATCGCCAGTTTATTTCTGCAGGAAAGACGGAGCGAGAGTGTGTCAGACTGACTGAGAAAATGGCAAGAGAAGCTGGCTATATTTCTCTGGAGGAAGCACTGACCTCCGGGGATACCCTGAAGCCAGGAGACAAAGTCTATGCCATTCATAAAAAGAAGCTGGCGGTATTATTCCAGATCGGTACAGAACCGCTGGAGAAAGGTATGAATATACTTGGTGCGCATATTGATTCCCCACGTCTGGATCTGAAACAGAATCCATTATATGAGGATGGAGAGATGGCACTTCTGGATACCCATTATTATGGCGGTATCAAGAAATATCAGTGGGCAGCAATTCCGCTGGCACTGCATGGAGTCGTTGCCAGAAAGGATGGAACGGTGGTGGAGCTTGCCATCGGTGAGGATCCGTCAGATCCGGTACTTGGTATCTCTGATCTTCTGATCCATCTGTCCGGCGAACAGCTTCAGAAAAAAGCAGCGGTTGTAGTGGAAGGCGAGAACCTGAATATTATTGTTGGAAGCAAACCACTGAAGAGCAAGAAGGACAAAGAGAAAAAAGAGCTGATCCTAAAAGCACTGCTCGAAATTTTAAAAGAGAAATATGAGATAGAAGAGGAAGATTTTCTGTCTGCGGAGCTGGAAGCAGTACCTGCAGGTCCGGCAAGAGACTTTGGTATCGACCGAAGCATGATCATGGGTTATGGACAGGACGACAGAATCTGCGCATTTACTTCTCTGACCGCCCAGCTGCAGGCAGAGAACCCGAAATATACGGCTGTGTGCCTGCTGACTGACAAGGAAGAGATTGGAAGTATGGGTGCTACAGGTATGCAGTCCCGCTATTTTGAAAATGTGGTGGCAGAGGTGATGAACCTGACCGGACAGTATTCTGAACTGGCACTGCGCAGATGTCTGCAGAATTCGCATATGCTGTCCTCAGATGTAAGTGCGGCATTTGATCCGAATTATGCAAACGCATTTGAAAAGAAAAATATCGCTTACCTGGGACATGGCATGGTATTCAACAAATATACTGGTTCCAGAGGAAAATCTGGTTCCAACGATGCATGCGCTGAGTATATCGGAGCACTTCGAAAAGTTATGGATGATGCGTCCGTGAACTGGCAGACTGCAGAGCTTGGGAAAGTAGATCAGGGAGGCGGTGGAACCATCGCTTACATCACTGCCAATTATGGTATGGATGTGATCGACAGCGGTGTGGCACTTCTTAACATGCACAGTCCCTGGGAAGTGTCCAGCAAGGCAGATATTTATGAAGCATACAGAGGTTACAAAGCCTTTCAGAAAGCGGAGTGGAACTAATGGCAACAGTTTGCGAGCGTATAACTGCATTAAGAGAGAAGATGAAGGAGAACGGGATCACGGTCTATGTGGTCCCGTCCACTGACTGTCATGAATCTGAATATGTGTGTCCTCATTATCGGGCAAGAGCTTATATGACCGGATTTACCGGATCGGCGGGAACAGCCGTGATCACTATGGACAAGGCAGGACTGTGGACCGATGGCAGATATTTTCTGCAGGCGGAGGATCAGTTAAGAGGAACCGGTATCCATCTGTTTCGTATGGGGGAACCGGGGGTGCCAACTGTGGAAGAATATGTAAAAACGGAACTTTGTGCTGGTGGCTGTGTAGGCTTTGATGGAAAGACCATGGGCGCAGTAAGTGCGGATAAGTTCCGGGAGAGCACCATGGAAAAAGGTGGATCCATCTATACAGAAAAGGATCTGGTGGGAGAGATCTGGCCGGATCGACCACAGATTCCCGATGAAAAGGTATGGATTCTGGAGAAGTGCTGGAGTGGTGAAAGTTCAGAAAGTAAGATTACCAAAGTGCGGGAAGTTATGAAAAGGGCAGGAGCTACCCAGCATGTGATCGCCTCCCTCTGTGATATTATGTGGCTGCTGAATTTACGTGGCGATGATATCCCCTGCGTACCGGTGACCTTGTCATTTCTTCGGATGACGGATAAGAACTGTATCTGGTATGTACGTCCTTCCGTGGTGACAAAGGAGGTTCGGAGCTATCTGGCAGAGTGCCAGGTGGAGATCCGCCCTTATGAATCAATCTATGAAGATCTGTCTGCACTTCCGGCTGGAGCGAGGGTGCTGCTGAATAAAAAGAATGTAAACTGTGCGCTGTTGACCAGCATTCCGACAGAGGTGGAGATTCTGGACGAGGCGAATCCGTCAGAACTTCTGAAGGCTGTCAAAAATGAGACGCAGATTAAAAATCTTAAGGAAGCCCATCGGAAAGAGAGCGTAGCATTTACCCGGTTCATGTACTGGCTGAAGACAGCTGTGGGTAAGGAGAATATGACAGAGCTGTCAGTGGCAGATTATCTGGAGGCAAGACGGGCAGAGCAGGAACACTATGTGGAGCAGAGCTTTGTGCCTATCTGTGCTTATGGAAGTCATGGAGCCATTGTCCACTATTCTGCTACCGAGGAGAGCAATGTATCTGTTGATCCGAAGAGCTTTCTTCTGGTGGATGCTGGTGGACATTATCTGGAAGGAACTACCGATACCACCCGTACCTTTGCCATGGGTGAACTGACTTATGAGGAAAAGCATCTCTATACAGCCGTGTGCCGGGGAAATCTTCATCTGGCTCATGCCCGGTTCCTCCATGGATGCACGGGACTGAATCTTGATATTCTGTGCCGGGAGCCTATGTGGAAGCTGGGGTTGGATTTTAAGCATGGAACCGGTCACGGAGTTGGATATATTCTGAATGTTCATGAAGGACCCAATGCATTTCGCTGGAAGCAGAGTCCTTCCCTGTCCAATGCGGTGCTGGAGCCTGGCATGGTGACCACGGATGAGCCGGGGCTTTATCTGACCGGCAAGTTTGGAATCCGTCTGGAAAATGAACTGGTGTGTAAGAAACTTACAGATAATGAGTATGGTACATTTTTAGGCTTTGAAATTCTGACGATGATTCCCTTTGATCTGGATGCGATCCTTCCAGAAGAGATGAGTGAAGAAGAACGACAGTGGCTCAATGAGTATCATCAAAAGGTATATGAGACCGTAGCAGAAAGTCTGCCGGAAGAAGAGCGGATCTGGCTGAGAGAGGCGACGAGACAGATATAGAATCCAAGAATATGAAATGGTCTGGTGAGGGTAGAGGGATAGGATTATGACAAAGGATATGACAAGCGGTTCACCCGCAAAGCTGATCTTCGGATTTGCGATCCCCATGTTTCTGGGACTGCTGTTTCAGCAGTTTTACAGCATGGTGGATACGTTGATCGTAGGAAAATTTTTAGGAGTCAACCCGCTGGCGGGAGTAGGCTCTACGACTTCTTTGAACTTTATGGTGCTGGGATTCTGTATGGGTGTCTGCAATGGGTTTGCAATTCCCGTGGCTCAGATGTTCGGAGCAAAAGAAGAACACAGACTTCGTAAATATGTGACCAATGGCGCATGGCTCTGCATTGGCCTGTCAGTGGTACTTACCCTGATCGTAGTACTTGCCTGTAGGACAATTCTGACAGTGATGGATACACCGGAGGAAATCTTTGAATATGCATATATTTATATCGTGATTGTATTTGCCGGAATTCCCTGTACTTTTTTGTACAATATTCTGGCAGGAATTATAAGGTCATTGGGGGATAGTAAAACACCGGTTCTGTTTCTGGCAATTGCTTCAGCAATCAATATTGGTTTGGATCTGATCTTTGTGCTGCTCTTTGGCATGGGCGTGGAAGGACCAGCTATTGCAACGGTACTGGCGCAGGGGATCTCAGGAATCATCTGTCTGTTCTACATGTATCGGAAATTTCCAGTGCTGCATGCCAGCCGTGACGAGTGGAAACCAGAACTTCACTATATGGGAAAACTTTGTTTTATCGGAATTCCTATGGGATTGCAGTATTCAGTTACAGCCATCGGTTCACTGGTATTGCAGACAGCTGTGAATGGACTAGGGGCGATGGTAGTAGCCGGTGTGACAGCAGCACAGAAGATTAATATGTTCATTTCCTGCCCAATCGAATCGCTGGGACAGACCATGGCGCCTTATGCAGGACAGAATATGGGAGCAGGCAAGATTGACCGAATTGGAAAAGGCTTGAAAAGTGCAGTCCTGATGGGATGGGGAGTATCTATTATATGTTTCCTGATTGCCGTTTTATTCGGAAAACAGTTAACACTTCTGTTTGTGGATGCAGATGAGACAGAGATCATCGCATATTCGTATCAGTTCCTGCTATTCTGTATTGGTGGATATTGTCTTTTGACTTTGGTAAATACTGTCAGATTTACTATTCAGGGAATGGGATTCTCTATATTTGCGATTCTGTCTGGAATTATGGAAATGATTGCACGAACTCTGGCTGCGCTGGTCGTAGCTCGGAAGCTTGGGTATATCGGAATCTGTCTGGCCCATCCCATGGCATGGCTGTTTGCAGATGTGTTCCTGATCCCGGCATTTTTCTGGTGCAGGAAAAAGGTGGCGAAGCAAGGATAGAGTAAATAAGTTGATAAGTCGGTGTACCTTAGCATTGAGGAACACCGGCTTTTTTCTTGCGGAAAAGGTAATATTATGTTACCATAAATTCATATCCAGCCGTCTAAATATAACTATTAACTTATATTTCTATATATCTTTGCATGGTTCTATGCAAGTTCCAAGTTATATTGTAAATATATAAATACATTTTGGCACATTGACAAGTGTGTATTTAGTGTGTATTGTATGTGCATAAGGAGATTAATGAACATCTGGCAAGAGCAATTTTGAAAAAATGGGGATTATAATTCATTATGACAGGAGGACATTTGTATGAAGAATAAGCGCGTATATCCAGTCATTCTCACACCTGCGGATAATATTATTTTAGTTGAGGTTCCGGATATGGAGATCCTGACGGAGGGAAAAGACTATCAGGATGCAATTGAAATGGCAAGAGATGCAATTGGATTAAAAGGAATAACACTTGAAGATGCAGGAAAGACAATTCCTGATGCATCGGATATTTCTGTTATAAATCCGGAAAAGGGGACGTTTGCGGAAGATGGAAAAGGGTCTGTTACTCTTGTAGATGTTGATTTTTTGATATATCGACGGCGCGTGGACAGCAAAGCTGTCCGGAGAAATGTGACACTTCCCAATTGGTTGAATCGTGAAGCCGAGGCGGCACATATCAATGTTTCCAAACTACTTCAGGAAGCATTGATAAGTAAATTGGGGCTAAATAAGTATTAGGATCAGTACAACACCGACCACTTTATTGAGCTTACGGATCTCGCAGCGGCAGACAGACCAGCCAGACCGGTCACGATACCGGCTTCCAGCTCGGTAATGATATAGATTACATACAGCAACTTAAACAACTCTTCAGCATATAAATATTTCTAATGTAAAAATGAGAATCCCATAACAACGATTCCAAGGATCACAAGGATGACTCCGGTAACGCGATTCAGTGTTTCCGGGGTCGCTTTATTTGCAAATCTTGCAGCAATCCGCGCCCACAGAAGAGTAAATACCACGCACAGGATAAAGATGGTCCAGTCCGGTGCACCGCCAATGGCAAAATGAGACACGGCTCCAGTCAGTGCGGTAAAGGCCATGATAAATACACTGGTTCCTACGGCAGTCTTCAGCTCATAGCCAAGAACAGAAGTAAGGATCAGCAGCATCATCATACCACCGCCAGCGCCTACAAAACCGCAGATAAATCCGATGAGCATACCGCAGATGACGGACTGAATCGCACGTTTCTTCGGGGAGACACTCTCCATGGACTCTTTGGTAGTCATGACCGGTTTTACAATAAATTTAATGCCCAGAAGGAACGTCATAAATACGGAAAAGCTTCCCATAGTGGCGGAAGGCAACAGACTGGAAATATAACTTCCGACCACGGTGAAAGTAAGAACACTGATCATCATGATCAGTCCATTTTTAATATCCAGGTTTTTGTGTTTTGCATAGATGGATGCGGATACGGCACTTGCCAGTACATCCGAGGAAAGGGCGATGCCGACAGCCATATAAGGCTCCATGCCAAGAAATGTGATGAGCATGGGACTGATGACAGCGGCTGCACTCATCCCGGCAAACCCTGTACCAAGACCTGCGCCCATGCCCGCAAAGAAAGTGACTAAAATCGTCAATAATAGTTTCATATGGATTCTCCTTCATTTATCATCAGATTTTTTACTCTGTAAAGATTAAAACCTGATTATAAACAAAGTATTAAGTTGTTTGAAATTCTTTCTCAATCTGCCGCATGACATATAGATAGGAAACACCAGTAAATACAGCTGCAGCGATCCAGGCAGCAGGATCGGCAAAGCATGCCAGGCGATAACTGAGAAGCTTCATGGAAAGCATAGAAACGACCAGTCTGGCAATCAGTTCAGCTACCCCTCCCATCATGGGAAGAAAGCCATATCCGCAACCTTGCATGATATTTCGGAAGATAAAGATCGTGCAGAGCGGAAGAAAGAAGAGGGCACACATGTAACTGTAAGTGGTAGCCCATGGTATCATGGCATTCATATCTACATCTCCGGAGAAGAACAGATGGAGACAAGGTTTCAGGAGTAATATCATAGTAGCACTGGCGATCATGGAATAGATAAATTCAGCAAATAGAGCTGCATGGACACCCAAGCGGATGCGTTTCAGATTGCAACAGCCGTAATTCTGCCCGCCATATGTGGCCATGGTCTGCCCCATGGCTACCATTCCCTGAGTGAGAATGTTCTGGAGCTTTCCGGCAGCTGTGTAGGCAGCCACTGCCTCAGAGCCAAAGAGGTTGATCGCAGACTGCATGATCATGGTTCCGGATGCGGTGATAGCAAACTGGAGTGCCATGGGAATACCGGCAGCCAGCTGGGGCTTTGTGTCCTGCGGTGACAATTTCCACTGATCTGATTCAGGCTTTAAGTCTGGTGTTTTAAACCAGATGTAAAGCGCACAGAGAACAGCAGAGATAGCCTGGGACAGGTTGGTTGCCCATCCGGCTCCGGCAACACCCATCTGAAGTTTTACAACAAACAAAAGATCCAGTACAACGTTGAGACAGGCAGAAAATACCAGAAAAAACAGAGGAATCTGGCTGTTTCCAATTGCTCTAAGATACGAGGAGAATAAATTATAAAAAATATTTGCGGCAATTCCGATGCAGATTACGATAATATAGGAATATGCCATATCATAGATATTGTCCGGTGTATTCATAATATGAAGCAAAGGTTTCATAATAGATGCGGAGAATACAGTCAGGATCACAGCAGAGATGATAGAGAGTAAGATACCATTTGCCACATTCCGCTTTACTGCAATTTGATCCCGCGCTCCGTATTTCTGGGAAACACGCACAGAAAAACCGGCAGTGATCCCCTGAGAAAAACCGGTGATCAGGAACATGATGGTTCCGGTGGAGCCAACAGCTGCCAGTGCATCAGCACCTACATATCTGCCTACGATAATTGTATCTACCATATTATATAGCTGCTGAAAGACATTTCCGATGATCAGCGGTACAGTGAACATCAGAATGACCGGCAGCGGCTTGCCTTTTGTCATATTTAACTGCATAGAAGAAATCCTCCCTGTTACAAATAATTGTTGCTGAAAAATTGTAATCGGGAGGATTTTGTTTGTCAAGATGTTTTCATATAAAAATGTTGCTTGTATTTCCAAGCAACACGTGATATTATCTAATCGTAATCAAGAGATCGTATAATCTATCTCAAGTCGAGAGAAAGATTCCAATGAAAAAAATAAACGAATAGTTGTATTCCTGCTAATAAATGGTAGTGACAACAGTTTGTTTATATTATAAAATATACAAAGGATGGGATTTAAATGGGGGAAAAAGATATTGCAGAAAAGGTATTGCTGTCTTACAATGATGTATTTTCGGATATTGTAAATGTATTGTTGTTTGGCGGTAAAGAGGTTATATTAGAAAATGATCTGGAAGATCAGACTACAAGGACCGCATATAAAGCAGATGGAAAACTTCATGAAATTGACAGAGATGTGGCAAAAAGATGGAAGTGTGGGAATCTGCGGTTGGCATGTATAGGGGTTGAAAATCAGACAAGTTCAGATCCAGATATGCCGTTACGTGTCATTGCATATGATGGAATGGAATATAGAGCACAATTACTGGGAAAAGAGAGTGTTAGAGATAACAGATATCCTGTTATAACAATTGTGTTGTATTTCGGACATAGGACTCCATGGACAGATTCGATTTCACTAAAAGATCGGTTGAATATTCCAGATGGGTTTGATGATTATGTTAACGATTATAAAATTAATTTATATCAGATTGCATATCTGTCAGATGATCAGATTCAGAAGTTTAAGAGTGATTTTAGAATAGTTGCGGAGTTCTTTTCGCAGAAACAGAAACACAAGGATTTTATACCGAGTCATCAGCAGATAAAACACGTGAAAGAAGTTCTGCAGTTACTTAGTATTATGACGGATGATCACAGATTTGAAGATATTTACAATGAAGAATTGAAAAATGATAAAGGAGGATTAAAAACCATGTGTGATGTATTAGACCGGATTGAAGAAAAAGGCATAAAAACAGGAGAAGTGACAATGGCTTATGTGGCTTTGAAACTTGTAAATGCCGGGCGTGGAAATGACCTAGAACGAGCGGTGAGAGATGATGATTTTAGAAATAAATTGATAGAAGAATTTGGTGAGAAGATATAATAGAAGAAACAGGGCAGTCGCTATGACTGCCCTGTTTCTTGTTTTGAGAAAACTATCAGTTCAACTTTATTTATACATCCAACTATCCTAAACAAGCAACAAATGTACAGACGCCGGTGCGCTGGCATCAGATTTTACATACATTTCACATAAAAGCGATTTTAGATTTTACATGGGGACTGTAATATCATAAGCGTACTAAGGAAATGGCACTAAATCAGAAAGTGCCAAACAAAAAGTCATGATATGAAGGAGAGAAGAATTATTATGAAAAAAGTAATCGTAGCAATGATGTTAATGGCAATGACCGCAACCACAGTTGCAGGATGCGGAAGCAATGATACAGCAGCAGATACCACAACTGAGACCGCAGCAGAGGACACCACGGCAGATACTGCTGATGCAGCAGAGGATACCGCAGCAGATACCGCCGCAGCAGGAGCAGCAAGCGGAGCAATCTCCGTACTGTCCCGTGAAGATGGATCCGGTACCAGAGGCGCATTCATCGAGCTGTTCGGAATTGAGCAGAAAGATGCAGATGGTAATAAAGTAGACAACACCATCGACAGCGCAGAGATCACCAACAGTACTTCTGTAATGATGACTACTGTAGCAGGCAACAAAGCAGCTATCGGTTATGTATCTCTTGGATCCCTGGATGAGAGCCAGGTAAAAGCAGTTCTGATCGACGGAGCTGAGGCAACTGCTGAGAATGTAAAGAGCGGAACCTACAAAGTATCCCGTCCGTTCAACATCGCAACCAAAGGTGATCCGGATGGACTTGCAAAGGACTTCATCGATTTCATCTTAAGCGAGGAAGGGCAGGCAGTTGTTGAGGAGAACGGTTATGTAAGCGAAGGCAATACCGGCGCATTTGAGGGAACCAAGCCGGAAGACAAGATCACAGTCGGTGGATCTTCTTCTGTAACACCGGTTATGGAGAAACTGAAAGAGGCTTATATTGCAGTGAATCCGAATGCAACCATCGAGGTACAGCAGAGTGATTCTACCACTGGTATGACTTCCACGATTGATGGAACCTATGATATCGGAATGGCTTCCAGAGAGCTGAAAGATGAGGAAGCTGCACAGCTGACTCCGCAGGTGATCGCACTGGATGGTATCGCAGTTATCGTAAACAAAGAGAACCCGATCACTGAACTTACTTCTGAAGATGTACTGAACATCTACACCGGAGTAACCACTGACTGGTCCGAGATCGCTCAGTAAAAACAGCTGCACAAAGGGCAGGATGCAAGGGTGAAAACAGGATGCTTTCACCCTTGCCTGTTTACGCAGATGGGAGAATCTATATGAAAAATGTAAAAGAGACCGTCATGCACGGAGTATTCCTGATCGCAGCATGTGTTTCTATTCTGGCAGTAGCTTTAATCTGCATCTTTTTGTTTGCCAATGGACTTCCGGCAATTGCCAAGATTGGACCGATCAAGTTTCTGACCGGGATCAAATGGAAGCCAATGAATGAAATCTTTGGTATCTTTCCTATGATCGTGGGAAGCATCTATGTGACCGCAGGAGCCATTCTTGTGGGAGTTCCCATCGGAATCCTGTGTGCGGTATTTATGGCAAGATTTTGTCCGAAAAAAATATATCCGATCCTGAAACCGGCCATTGAGCTGATGGCAGGAATTCCTTCCATAGTATATGGATTTTTTGGACTGGTGGTGATCGTTCCGATCATACAGCAATTGACCGGAACCAGTGGAAAAGGAGTACTTACAGCTTCTGTTCTTCTGGGAATCATGATCCTGCCAACGATCATCGGAGTTTCAGAGAGTGCGATTCGGGCAGTTCCGGAGAGCTATTATGAAGGAGCACTGGCACTGGGAGATACCCACGAACGCAGTGTGTTCTGTGCTGTTCTTCCGGCAGCAAAGTCTGGAATCATGGCAGGTGTGATCCTTGGAGTTGGTCGTGCTATCGGAGAGACCATGGCGGTGATCATGGTGGCAGGTAACCAGCCGGTGATACCAGGAAGTGTGCTGGCAGGTGTCCGTACCATGACAGCCAACATTGTACTGGAGATGGGCTATGCGGCAGGACTTCACAGAGAAGCACTGATTGCTACAGGTGTAGTGCTGTTTGTATTTATTCTGATCATCAATGTGCTGTTCTCGCTGATCAAGAAGGGAGATAGCAATGGCTAAGAAGAAAAAAGATTATACAAAGATTCAGAAAATGAAAGCAGCAGCTTTAAGAATACTGGTCTGGGGAGCAACAGTCATCACAGTGGCAGTGCTGGTATCTCTGATCGGATATATTCTGATCAAAGGTGTTCCCTGCCTGAAGCCAAGCCTGTTTGCATGGGAATACAATACGGATAACGTATCTATGATGCCGGCGATCATCAACACGATCGTAATGACATTTGTAACTCTTCTGTTTGCAGTGCCAGTAGGTGTATTCTCTGCCATTTATCTTGTTGAATATGCGAAGCGCGGCAACAAGCTGGTGAAACTGGTTCGTATGACGACAGAGACACTGTCCGGTATTCCTTCTATTGTATATGGATTATTTGGTTACCTGATGTTTGGTGTGGCATTTCACTGGGGCTATTCTATGCTGAGCGGTGCTTTGACATTGGCTATTATGGTTCTCCCATCCATTATGAGAACCACGGAGGAAGCATTAAAAGCAGTGCCGGATTCCTATCGGGAAGGAAGCTTTGGTCTGGGAGCCGGACGACTTAGAACCGTATTTGTAGTCATCTTGCCAAGTGCGATTCCTGGTATTCTGGCAGGTGTGATCCTGGCTATCGGTCGTATCACAGGTGAAACAGCAGCACTGATCTATACGGCGGGAACCGTACCTGGTATCCCCACTACAAAACTGGCTGGTGTGCCAATCTTTGATATGATGTCATCCGGCCGTACACTTGCAATACATATGTATGCACTTCTGAACGAAGGTCTCTATATGGAGCAGGCTTATGCGACTGCAGTGGTATTGCTTGTTATGGTACTTTTGATCAATGCACTTTCCGCATTTATTGCGAAGAAGTTTACGAGGAGCTAAGAAAATTATGGGTAAATTTAACATATCGAATCTGGATCTTTATTACACAGATTTCCATGCCTTGAAAAATGTAAATCTGGATCTTCCGGAGAAAGAAATCACAGCGTTCATCGGACCTTCCGGATGCGGAAAATCCACTCTATTGAAATCCCTGAATCGTATGAATGATCTGATAGAAGGATGTAAGATCACCGGGGAGATCACTTTGGACGGTGTGGATATCTATAAAAATATAGATGTAAACCTGTTGAGAAAACGGGTGGGAATGGTATTCCAGAAGCCGAATCCATTTCCGATGAGCATCTATGACAATATTGCCTATGGACCGAGAACCCACGGCATTCATAATAAATCCCAGCTTGACGATATCGTTGAGAAGTCTTTGCGCGGAGCAGCCATCTGGGATGAAGTAAAGGATCGTCTGAAAAAGAGCGCACTGGGAATGTCCGGTGGACAGCAGCAGCGTCTCTGCATTGCGAGAGCACTGGCAGTACAGCCAGATGTGCTCTTGATGGATGAGCCGACTTCCGCACTGGACCCGATCTCCACATCCAAAGTCGAAGACCTGGCACTGGAGCTGAAGAAAGATTACACCATTATCATGGTTACTCATAACATGCAGCAGGCAGTACGTATCTCTGATAATACCGCATTTTTCCTGCTGGGAGAAGTAGTCGAGTATGACAAGACCGAGAAACTGTTCTCTATGCCGAAAGACCGGAGAACTGAGGATTATATTACAGGAAGGTTTGGTTGATGATATGAGAAATCAGTTTGAAAAACAGTTGCAGCAGTTGAACGAAGATCTGATCAGTATGGGAGCCCTCTGTAAAGAGGCTGTGGCGGATGCCATGACAGCTCTTCTGTATTCTGATAAACAGGCAAGACAGAAGGCATTCCTGACAGAATATGAGATCGACCACAAGGAGCGAGATATTGAGTCTCTGTGTATGAAGCTTCTGCTCCAGCAGCAGCCGGTGGCAAGAGACCTGAGAAATATTTCCGCAGCTCTGAAGATGATCTCTGATATGGAGCGGATCGGAGATCAGGCATCCGACATTGCGGACATTACCAAATATCTGGAGAATAGTGAGCTGACCCAGCATGTACATATCCAGCAGATGGCAGAGGCAGCTATGGGAATGCTGACAGACAGTATTGAAGCATTTGTAAAGAAAGATCTGTTGCTGGCCAGAAAGGTTATGAAGCAGGATGATGCGGTGGATGAGCTGTTCAATCAGGTGAAATCCGAGCTGATCACAGCTATTGCAGAAGAGTCGGATCAGGGTGAGATCTGCATTGACATGGTAATGGTGGCAAAATATTTTGAACGTATTGCCGATCATGTAGTGAATATTGCCGAGTGGGTGGAGTATTCCGTCACCGGAGAACATAAAGCGCACGAGTAAATAGTTTTAAAGAGAAAGATAATGGGGAAAGAGGACAAATGAAAGAAAATATGCAGATTGTATTTGGACTGTTGGGTGGACTTGCTGTATTCATCTATGGCATGAATCTGATGAGTGAAAGTCTTCAGAAGGCAGCCGGAGAGAAAATGAAGTCGATTCTTGCACTTCTGACAAAGAACCGGATCATGGGTGTGATCGCAGGTGCACTGGTAACTGCTGTATTGCAGAGCAGCAGTGCCACCACGGTCATGGCCATTGGTTTTGTCAGCGCAGGACTTATGAGTCTGCCACAGGCAATTTCGATTATTTTCGGAGCAAATATTGGTACTACTATGACCGCGCAGATTATAGCCTTTAAGATCACAGACTATATTTATGCGTTTATTTTTATTGGATTTATTCTGACATTCGTCTGTAAATCAGAGCGGATCAAGAGTATCGGACAGACTATATTTGCATTCGGCTTATTGTTCCTTGGCATTGAGACCATGGGGGATGTGATGAAGCCGCTGGCATCCAGTCCGGTGTTTACAGATCTGATCGGAAAAGTGTCCGGTATTCCGGTGCTTGGACTTCTGCTTGGTACGGCAATGACGCTGGTAGTACAGAGCAGTAGTGCGACGATTGCAGTTCTGCAGAATTTTGCAGCCCAGCCGGGTGCAGATGGAGTGACGAGTATTCTGGGACTGGTGGGAGCAATCCCGATTCTTCTGGGAGATAATATCGGAACGACCATCACTGCACTGCTGGCATCTCTTGGACAGAGCCGTGATGCCAAGAGGACGGCGATTGCACATACCATTTTCAATCTGTCCGGCTCCCTTGTATTTATCTGGTTTGTAAAGCCTTATGCTGCACTGATCCAGGCAATCTCTCCCAAGGGACCGGAAGTGGAAGTAATCTCCAGACAGATTGCGAACGCGCATACATTATTTAATCTGACAATGACGGTAGTGTGGGTATGTCTGCTCGGATTGATGGTGAAGATCGTTATGTGGCTGATCCCGGATGCAAAAGATGCAAAAGTCAATCCGCTTCAGCCGGCTTTTCTTGATAAGAAAGTTATCGGTCAGCCAACTGTTGCATTGAAGCTGGTGGCCAAGGAAGTGTTGCACTGCAGTGGAATGGTAAAAAATATGCTGAAGGATCTGGCAGGGCTTAGCAAAAGTGAAGATCCGGCACTGGTCGGAAAGATCAAAGAACAGGGTCAGACGCTTCATTCCTTGATGGAAGCTATCAATGATTATCTGGCAGAGCTGTTTTCTGCAGGTGTACTGACAGAATTGCAGGCAACACAGACAGCCAAACTCATGCATGTGTGTGGAGACGTGGAACGTATGGGAGAACTGACCGCTGATCTGACAGATGTGATTGCAGGTAAAATAGAACGGAAATACAGTTTTTCAGAAGAAGCTATGGAGGATCTGAGAAAGAGCCTGAAACAGATATCCAAGATGTATGGGGATGCCATGCGGGCATTGGAACAGGGAGAACCGGAAGAACCGGAGAAGCTGATCCATCGTCGGGAAAAAGTCATGGATCTGGATATCAACATGCGGAAAGCCCACATGGATCGGGTGAACAAAGGAAAGTGCAAAGCAAAATTATCGGCACCGTTCACCAAACTGCTTCACTGTGTGGACCGTATGGGAAACAGCTGTGTGAATCTTGCAGATATGGCCATGGAACACATGAACTTTGGATATTTTCTGGATATGGAGGATGACAGATGAATCAGGTCAGCTGTTATCAGAACAGAGAATTCTTCTTCAAAAAAGCTTATGAATTAAGCACTCATTTGGAATAATATCAGGTTTTCACAGAACCCCTTTCTATGATAGAATAAACATAGAAAGGGGCTTTTGTTATGCAAAATAAAACAAAACGATTGGCACTCATGGGACTTCTGACTGCTCTAGGACTGATCATAGGCTATATTGAATTCTTAATACCGATTCCACTGGGAATCCCGGGGGTGAAGCCGGGATTTGCCAATATTGTGATCGTATGGGCACTGTACAGTCTGGGACCATGGGAGGCACTGATGATCAACGGTATGAGGATCTTTCTGTCTGGTTTCTTATTTGGCAATTTTTCCATGATCCTATACAGTCTGGCAGGAGCAGCGGTAAGTTTTCTGTGTATGTGTCTGGCAAAGAAAAGTGGGCTTTTCAGTATGACAGGTGTCAGTATGATAGGTGGTGTCATGCACAATATGGGGCAGCTTCTGGTGGCTATGGCGGTGCTGGAAACAGTAAGTCTGGTTTACTATGGACCGGTGCTTCTGGCTGCGGGGGTGATCACCGGGCTTCTGATCGGCATCGTGACCGGAGAAGTGAAGAAAAGGATTCCGGCCGCATTGGTGAAAAAGATAGAATCATAGTACGAAAACGCATTCTTTGTATCTTGTTTCCGTAACGTGTTTTCGATACAATAGAGAAAAAGATTAAACGGGGGAAATGTATGGATTTTCAGAAATTCTTACAGGGAAAGGCATTTGATGCCTATGAATATTTTGGGGCACATCTGACAGAAGAGGGAGCTGTGTTCCGTGTGTATGCACCGAATGCGGCTAATGTGGAAGTGCAGGGAGATTTTTCCGGCTGGAAGCTGTTGCCCATGAAACAGAAACAGAATCCTGGTGTTTTTGAACTTGAGATAGCAGGGGCAGAAGCCGGAATGTATTATAAATATGCAATCACAGGTGCGGATGGACGAGTTGTTTATCACTGTGATCCTTATGGAATGCTTATGGAACTTCGTCCTGGATTTGCATCCCGGATCGTAGATCGTACCTGGAAGTTTACGGATGAGAAATGGATGCAGAAGAGGGATCTGGGAAAGAATTACAATAATCCTATGAATATCTATGAGCTGCATGCAGGTTCCTGGAAGCAGAAGGAGGACGGCAGCTGGTATGATTATGAGGAGCTGGCAGAGGAGCTGATCCCCTATCTGAAAAAAATGGGATTTAACTATATTGAATTTCTGCCGCTGTCAGAGCATCCTGCAGACTGCTCCTGGGGATATCAGAATACAGGATTCTTTGCACCTACATCCCGCTATGGAACACCGCAGCAGCTGAAACGACTGGTAGAGATGTGTCATGAGCAGGGAATCGGTGTGATCACAGATTTTGTGCCCGTGCATTTTGCCATGGATGATTATGGACTGAAGGATTTTGATGGAACACCATTGTATGAGTTTCCACATCCTGATACAGCCTACAGTGAGTGGGGAACCATGAACTTTATGCACAGCAGAGGAGAAGTTCGGAGCTTTCTGCAAAGTGCGGCGAATTACTGGCTGACCGAATTTCATTTTGACGGTATCCGTATGGATGCCATCAGCCGTGCCATCTACTGGAATGGTGATCCGGCCAGGGGAGTCAATGAACGGGCAGTGGAATTCTTAAGAAATATGAATGCGGGGCTTCATAAGCTTCATCCATCGGCGATTCTGATGGCAGAGGATTCGACCGACTTTCCGAAGGTAACCGCACCGACAGAATATGATGGTCTTGGATTTGATTATAAGTGGGACATGGGCTTTATGAATGATACCCTGCGGTTTTTCCAGACTGCACCTGTGTACCGTCCATATGATTATCATAAGCTGAGCTTTTCCATGATGTATTTTTACAGTGATCTGTTCCTGCTTCCTTTTTCCCATGATGAAGTGGTACATGGAAAAGCAACGATCATTCAGAAAATGTTTGGTGACTATGAGATCAAATTCCCGCAGGCAAAGGCATTTTACGCTTATGTGTATATGCACCCGGGCAAGAAGCTGAATTTTATGGGAAATGAGTTTGCTCAGTTCCGGGAGTGGGATGAGACCAGGGAACAGGACTGGGATCTGCTGAAATATCCGCTTCATGATGCATTCCAGCGGTTTTATGCGAAGCTTTCTCATCTTTATCTGGAAGAGCCGGCATTGTATGATGGAGAATATAATTCAGACTGCTTTGGATGGCTGGAAGTGGATGCTGCGGACTATGTGACTTATGCATGGGAACGGAAAGCATCCGGTCAGACGATCGTGACGGTTATGAACTTGTCTGATCAGTTCTGGAAAGATTTCCAGGTAGCTTTGCCGGAACAGTATGAACTGACAGAGCTTTTGAACACAGACTGGGAAGAATTTGGTGGAAATACAAAGCCGGAGGATCAGAACTGGTCGGTGGAGAACAAGCCATATAAAAAGAAGGAGCAGGCCCTGTGTCTGGACCTGCCGCCGTTTACAGCAAGAATATTTAAGGTAAAGAGTGTAAAGCACTCTACTCAGAAGAAGACTCCGAAGAAATAGTATGTGCCGGAAGGCGGACAGTGAAAGTGCTTCCCATGTCGGGAGCACTTTCCACTTCCACAGAGCCTCCGTAAAGGGTAACGATCTGGCGGACTAACGCAAGTCCCAGGCCGTTTCCCTTTTTTTTGTGGGAAGTATCACCCTGATAAAATTTGTCAAAGACCCGTTGCTTTACCTCTGGTGTCATGCCGATGCCCGTATCCGTGAAGCTGACGGTCAGCCAGTCCTTGTCCATGGAGGCACGGATTGTGATCTCGCCGCCTGCAGGGGTGAATTTGATGGCATTGTCCAGCAGATTATTCCAGATATGCGAAGTCAGTTCCCGGTTGCCTTTCCAGATGATAGAATCCAGATCCGGATCGATCACCAGATTTTTTTCGGACCAGATCGTCTCCCGCAGCAGGATGCATTGCCGGATCTGTTCATCCACATGGAAGGATTCCTGGTCCGTGATGATCGTCTGATTCTCCAGACGGGACAGACTTAAGATATTTCCGGTCATATGAGACAATTCTCTTGTTGTCCGGATGATGATATTGATATATTCATTTCGCTCTTCAGCAGAGAGTGTATCGTCCTGCAGAAGGGTGGCATATCCACTGATGGTGGCGAGAGGGGTCTTGAATTCATGGGAGACACTGGAGATAAAATCAGAGTGAAGTGTCTCAGTACTGTTCAGTTCCTGTACCATATGATTAAAATTGGTCAGAAGATCATGGATCTCACCCTTGTGCGGATCTGCATCCAGTTTCACATTGTAATTGCCTTCTGCCACCTGCTGCATGGATCTGGAGAGCTGAGTGATCGGGTTAAGCGCATGCTTGAAGATAAACATACTGATAAACACCCCAAGGATCGTTGTGATGATCGCCAGCACAAAGATAAAATGCAGTCCGGTCAGAGGCCAGGGAAGCAGATTCCACACATTCAGCTGGTTCATCAAGTGAACCGTAAGACCTACGATCAAAAAGGAAAAAGTCATCATCCAGAAACAGCAGACGACCACTTTTGCCCAGATGGAATAAAAACTATTTTTCATTTTCATTTGGTGATCATCCCCTTATAACCAAGTCCCCTTACGGTCTGGATCTGAAAATAAGGAATATCCCGGAACCGGTCTCTCAGCCGGTTGATATGCACATCCACGGTGCGGATATCGGTCTCGGAATCATATCCCCACAGCTCGTCCATGATCTGCTGACGGGTAAAGGTATGGTTCGGGAAGGACAGAAGCTTGTACAGCAGCTGAAATTCTTTCTGAGGAAGGATCTGGGAATTATCGTCAATTGTGACGGTCAGATTGATATAGTCCAGGCACACATGGTCAAATTCCAGCTTCTTTTCATAGATGATCTTTGCTCTTCGAAGCAGCGCTTCCACGCGAAGCAGCAGTTCATTGACATCAATAGGTTTTACCATATAGTCATCAATACCCAGCTTAAAGCCTTTGGCTTTGTCTGGGAATGTATCACGGGCTGTAACCACAAGGATCGGCAGCTGATACCCACTGTCTCTGAGTGCTTTGGTAAGATCATATCCGTCCATGTTCGGCATCATCAGATCGGTAATGATCAGGTCAATATACATCTGATCCAGCAGAGCCAATGCTTCCTCGCCGTCTGTGGCAGAAGCAGTCTCATAACCATTCTTATTTAATACACGGCAGATCAGCTTGTTCAAAGCCTGATCATCTTCAACAACTAAAATGTGAAACATACGCTTGTCACCTCAAATATAAATTATTATTTATCTTAATTGGATTTATCATAAAGGACGTTTGTGAACGGAGTGTGAATTTGAAAAAGATATTTTGGGAATAAGGTTGCATGAGTGATGATTGCCGGATAAAATGGAAGAAAAGAGATATGGAGGGATACAGGATGCCTGATGTAGAAAATAGCAAAGACTTGATTAGTGTGTTATGGAGTGGAGCGGATATTTTGCGTTCAAAAATGGATGCAAATGAATATAAGGATTATTTACTGGGAATTGTGTTTTACAAATATTTGTCAGATTCCTTCCTGATTAAAGTATATGACATGATCTGTGATGGAAAGCCATCAACGCTGAAAGAAGCATTGAATGAGTATGCAAAGGAATTAAAGGGAGAGGATGCGGAAGAGTTACGGGTGCAGATGAAAGAGGATTGTCACTATGTCATCGAACCGGAGTTGACGTATACATATTTTGCCGATGCAGCAAGAAATAATTCCTTCAATCGTGAGCAGCTGCAGAAGGCGTTTAACAATATTGAACAGAGCGATCCGATCTTTGCAGATCTATTTGCAGACATTGACCTGTATTCCAACCGTCTGGGTACGGGAGATCAGAAACAAAGCGATACGGTTGCCAATCTAATCAAAGAAATTGACAAAGCAGATCTTCTAAATTCAGATGCAGAGATACTTGGAAATGCATATGAGTATCTGATTGGTCAGTTTGCATCAGAAACAGGCAAGAAAGCTGGAGAATTCTATACACCGCAGGCGGTATCAAAGATTCTGACGAAGATTGCAATTGCAGGACAGGAGGATAAGAAAGGATTGTCTGTCTATGATCCTTGCATGGGATCGGGTTCACTGCTTTTGAACGCAAAGAAATACGCAGCACATCCAGGATACATTAAGTATTATGGACAGGAATTGAATACGTCCACTTACAATCTGGCAAGAATGAATATGTTCCTTCATGGAATCGTGGCTGAAAATCAGAAACTTCGGAATGGTGATACCTTGGATGGAGACTGGCCGACGGATGAAGAGACAGATTTTAACATGGTTCTTATGAATCCTCCGTATTCCGCAAAATGGAGTGCGGCAGCAGGATTTTTGCAGGATGAACGATTCAGCGATTATGGGGTATTGGCTCCGAAGTCAAAGGCTGACTATGCGTTCCTGCTTCATGGATTATATCATCTGAAAAGTAATGGAACCATGGCGATTGTACTGCCACATGGCGTTTTGTTCCGTGGAGCCGCAGAAGGAAAAATCAGAGAGAAATTACTTCGTTCTGGAAATATCTATGCAGTGATTGGATTACCCGCAAATCTGTTCTACAACACTTCCATTCCAACCTGTATCATTGTGCTGAAGAAACACAGAGATGGCCGGGATGTATTGTTTATTGATGCCTCTAAGAAATTTAATAAAGGCAAAAAGCAAAATGAGATGACTGACGAACATATTGATGAAGTGATGGATCTGTACGGCAGAAGAGAAACGGTAGAGAAAGAATCTTATCTTGCCAGCTTTGAAGACATTGAGAAAAATGATTTTAATTTGAATATTCCTCGTTATGTTGATAATTTTGAAGAAGAGGAAGAAATTGACCTGCAGGAGCTTTTGACAGATATGAAGCAGACAGATGAAGAACTCGAAAAGACCCAGGGAGAATTTCTGTCACTTCTAAAAGAACTGACATCCTCGGATGGAGCCATTATGAAATCATTAAATGACTTGATTGATAAAATGGAGGGTTAGATATGGGAAAACCTAAAATTAGATTCAAAGGGTATGCCGATGATTGGGAACAGCTTAAGTTGTCCGAAGTGGCTAAAAAGACATATGGTGGCGGTACACCTAGAACCTCAGAGGAGGCATTTTGGAATGGTAGAATTCCTTGGCTCCAATCTGCGGATTTGATAGAACATGAAGTTTTATCTGCAATGCCTAAAAAGGGAATAACGGATGCTGGATTACAAAATTCTGCGGCACAATTGATCCCGAAGAACTCTATTGCAATAGTTACACGCGTGGGTGTTGGAAAACTAGCATTTATGCCGTTTGAGTATGCTACGAGTCAAGATTTTTTATCACTATGTAATTTGAACATTGACGGAAAATTTGGTTGCTATGTGCTTTACAGATTGCTTCAGAAAGAGAAGAACTTAACCCAAGGAACTTCCATTAAAGGCATAACAAAAGAGGAACTTTTGAATAAAGAATTATTAGTTCCAAAACAACAAGAGCAGGTGCAAATTGGCAAGTATTTCTCCACCCTTGACCACCTCATCACTCTTCACCAGCGGAAGTGTGATGAAACGAAAAAATTGAAAAAATATATGCTTCAAAAGATGTTTCCACAAAATGGGGAAAAAGTCCCGAAAATTAGATTTGCAGGATTTTCCGACGATTGGGAACAGCGTAAGTTGGGTGATGTGTTTAAAGAATACTCTGAAAAGAACCATACAGAGCTTCCGGCTTTGACTATTATTCAGGGTGGTGGAACAGTAAAAAGAGAAGACTCTGACAGAAATTTAATGTATGACAAATCTAATTTGTCCAACTATAAAATGGTCAGAAAAGACGATTTCATTGTGCATCTTCGTTCCTTTGAGGGAGGGCTTGAAAAATCATCAGCAGATGGCATTATAAGCCCCGCATATCATGCATTTCACAGTGATGTAGCAGATTCGAGATTTTATTATCCATACTTTCGATCCTATGAATTTATAAAGCATAAATTAGTACCGCATGTTTACGGAATAAGAGACGGACGAAGTATAGATATTGATGGGATGAAGACTATTGAAATTCCATATACATCAATTGAAGAACAGCAAAAAATAGGAGACTATTTAGAGTCCATCGACCACCTCATCACTCTTCACCAGCAGAAGTGTGATGAATTACAAAATATCAAGAAATTTATGTTAAAAAACATGTTTGCGTAGAAAAAATGTATAAAAATTATGTTGAGAACCAAAGAAGAAAATTCAAGACAATAAGCAAATTTTGTATAGCAAAAAGGCGAGACTTACGATGTGAATAAACGAATGGAAGATTTAGAAAGAAAAGGGGGATTCGTAGCTTGGAATTATATCATGGAAGCGGACAAATAGTTGAATTTCCAGAGATTAGAAAAACAAAGTATACAAAAGATTTTTCGTGGGGATTTTATTGCACGAATAATTATGAGCAGGCATATCGGTGGGCTGAACGTAAGCATGAACATGGAATAGTGAATGTGTATTTGTATACTGAAAATCCTGAATTAAAAATCAAAAAATTTGATAAGTTGAATGATGAATGGTTAGATTTTATAGCAGAATGTCGGGCTGGAAAGATACATGAATATGATATTGTAGAAGGACCGATGGCAGATGATACTGTTTGGAATTATGTAAATGACTATTTGAACAAGACCATCAGTAAAGAAGCATTTTGGGAAGTGGCAAAATTCAAGCATCCATCTCATCAGATTAGTTTTCATAGTATGAGGGCGTTGGATTGCTTGAAATATGAAAGGAGTGAAGCAATCAATGACAGCACAGTGGAATAAAGATGATTTATTTTATGTTTGTTCTATGATTGAGTATGTGGCGCGCGCGACCCATAATAAGACAAAAGATGTTGTTGCGAAGCTGTCAGATAAGGCATTATTGCACCAGTTAAAAGCTGCGGGTGTAAATCATTGTTTGCCTTTTGAACAGGTGTGCGATGAGTGGATTGAAGAATATGGTATATCAGAAGGAAACTTTGACAATATTGCAACTTGTCGATACACGGTGCCTTCTGTAACATCTATTGGACGTGTGTATCAGACTTTGATCTTAGAGGTTATGGAACTCTACGAAAGTGTAGTTGAAGCGATAAAAAAAGTGTATAGCTCTTTTATCAGTGAAGAAATCTCAGATTTTAATTCAAACGTGTATTACAGCAATCCGGATTATATAAAGTGTTCTTATGAAGCTGGAATGTTACTGGATTAATTACGGTTTATAGAAGGAAAATCACAGGAGCACAGCGTGAGTGTTTGATATGAAGGAATTGTAGTGCAAACGAGTGGGAACAGCGTAAGCTAGTTGATTACCTTGAGGTATCAAAGAATAAAAACAAGAATGAAGCCTATGGAAAAGAGGATGTATTATCTGTTTCAGGTGAATTTGGAATAGTAAATCAAATAGAGTTTCAAGGTAGATCATTTGCAGGCGCATCAGTAGTAAATTATGGTGTAGTTGAGGTAGGAGATATTGTTTATACCAAGTCCCCGCTAAAATCCAATCCATACGGAATAATTAAGACAAATAAAGGAAAATCAGGCATTGTATCAACTTTATATGCGGTGTACAAGCCGAAAGAAAATTGTGATTCTGAGTTTGTCCAGACGTATTTTGAATTAGATTCTCGTATGAATTCATATATGCATCCGCTGGTAAATAAAGGGGCTAAAAATGACATGAAAGTGTCAGATGAAAATGCTTTAAAAGGATCTGTGAATTTCCCCAAATTTGAAGAACAAAAGGCAATTTCACAGTATTTTGAAAGCCTTAATACACTCATCACTCTTCACCAGTGGAAGCATTATAGGAATAAAAAAATTATCAACAGCGCTTGGGAACAGCGTAAGTTCTCCGAATTGTATGTTAGATCAAGTGAAAAGAATGATGGTAGTATAGGAATGGATAAAAATATAACCGTAGCGACCATGCAGTTCAAGGAGGATGTTCAGGTTTCTACTGCTGAATATCTCAAAACATATTATACATTTAATTTAGGAGATATTGCATTTGAAGGACATCAGAGTAAAGAGTTTCGATATGGCAGATTTGTTGAGAATGATATAGGAAACGGTATAGTATCCCATATTTTTGCTGTTTTTAGGCCTATTCAAGAATATGATTTATACTTTTGGAAATATGCAATCAATAATGAAACATTAATGCAACGTATTCTTGGCAGAAGTACAAAAGCGTCAACAATGATGCATGATTTGGTTGCAAATGACTTTTTAAATGAGACATTTTTAGTTCCATCAATAGATGAACAAAAGCAGATAGGAAGTCTTTTTAACAAGCTCGACCACCTCATCACTCTTCACCAGAAGAAGTATAAAATCTTGAAAAAGCTTAAAAAATTTATGGTGAAGAACATGTTTCTACAAGTAAAATGTTAAAATACAGAAAAAGACAGGTAAAACCAAGTAAGAAAAATACTTTTATTTTAAGAATGTTTGTGCATAAAGCGTTTTTGAAAAAGGGAAGAACAGGAATGCAATTCAAAGGGAGCTGAAAAAACAGGATATATTGCATCGTTTGGAAGAAGATCCTGCGATAACGCAGACTAAATTCATGAGGGAATTGGATTTATCAAGAAAACGGATTGTAAAAGAGATAACAGTCAAAGGAGAACAGAGATATGCCAGAATTAGAGTCTATGATTGAACAAAAGCTGATTGAACAGTTAGTTTATGGAGAATCCCAGTGGACCTACAGGGAAGATCTAAAGACAGAAGCTGATCTGTGGGCGAATTTCAGATATATTCTTGAGCAGAATAATAAGGACAGGCTGAATGGGGAACATCTGTCGGATTCTGAATTTGAGCAGGTAAAAAATCAGCTGCAGTTCTCCTCGTTTTATAAAGCTGGAGAGTGGTTGGTAGGTGAAAATGGAAAGGTTCAGGTTCATGTGCAGAGGGATACAGAGAAGCTGCATCTGGTTGTTATGAATCATGAACACATTGCGGGCGGAAGTAGTGTCTACGAAGTGATCAACCAGTACAGTGCATTGAAGTCAGATGAGGAGGGGAAAGAACTGGCAAGAGATCGACGATTTGATGTGACGTTGATGATCAATGGTCTGCCCCTGATTCATATTGAACTGAAGAATAAACAACACTCATATATGGATGGATTCTGGCAGATTAAAAAATATATTGGAGAAGGAAAATTCACCGGTATTTTTTCGGCGGTTCAGATGTTTGTCGTGAGCAATGGTGTGAATACTAGATATTTTGCGGCGGCCAATGATATGGAATTGAATCCGAAATTTATGAGTGGCTGGGTAGATCGAGAGAATAATGCGGTATCTGATTATCTGAGTTTTGCGAAAAGTGTTCTCCGGATTCCGGAAGCCCATGAGATGATTGCCAGGTATACGGTTCTGGATGAGGATGCGAAACGGCTGATTTTGCTCCGCCCATACCAGATTCATGCTATTGAGTCCATCAGAGAAGCGTCAAAAAGAGGACAATCGGGATTTGTATGGCATACAACCGGCTCGGGTAAGACACTGACCTCTTATAAAGCAACAAGAAATCTTTTGATGGATATTCCGGCAATTGATAAAGCGATATTTCTGATTGATCGAAAGGATCTGGATACACAGACAACGATGGCTTTTCAGGCATATGCGAATAATGATCTGGTGGATGTGGATGAGACGGATAATGTCGCAGACCTTAAAAGAAAACTGAAGTCAGATGACAGACAGGTGATTGTCACAACGATTCAGAAGTTGCAGATATTGATCAATAAAAGATTGCAGGAGGGAACCTCGGAATATCAGAAGATCAAAAACTTGAAGATTGCCTTTGTCGTAGATGAGTGTCATAGAGCGGTTACACCAAAGACAAAGAGAGAATTGGAACGATTCTTTGGAAGATCCTTATGGTTTGGATTTACCGGAACACCGCGGTTTGCAGAGAATCCATATCCGCAGATGGGAGATTTACCGAGAACCACGGAAGAATTGTATGGGGAATGTCTGCATCGTTATACGATCCAGAATGCGATTCACGATAAAGCAGTGCTGGGATTTCAGGTGGAACACAATGGATCTAAGATGATAATTGATGAAACGGACAGTAGTGTATATGAAAATGAGACCCATATGCTGAAAGTACTGGATGTTATTTTGAATAAGTCTTTTCATAAACTTGGCTTTCAGAACGGAAAGGGCAAGACCTACGAAGGACTTCTTACTACCAGTTCAATCCAGATGGCGCAGCGATATTATGAATTGCTGACAAAGGTGAAGAATGGAGAGACTTCTCTTGTGATTGATGAGAAGATCAGACAGGTATTGCCGGATTTTCCTAAATTCGCCATTACATATTCTGTGACGGAAAATGAAGAAGGTTCCCACGTAAACCAGAAGAAGATGCAGAAGTCACTGGATGATTACAACAGCATGTTTGGTACAAAGTTCGATTTTTCGCAGATCCAGGGATATAATGGCAATCTGAATAAACGTCTGACTAGAAAGGATGCAAAATATAAGAGCAGAAGTGAACAATTAGATTTGGTAATCGTAGTAGATCGTTTGTTGACAGGTTTTGATGCACCGTGTATGTCCACGATTTTTATCGACAGACAACCTATGGGACCTCATGATCTGATCCAGGCATTTTCAAGAACGAATCGTATATTTGACAAAAATAAAACTTTTGGTCAGATTGTTACGTTTCAAGCACCTGTACTTTTCAAAAAGTGTGTAGATGATGCTGTGAAGCTGTATTCCGCAGGAAGTACAGGGACAGTATTTATGTCAGAGTGGGAAGAAGTGGAACCTGCATTTCAGAAAGCTCTTTCGGCATTAAGAGTTTGTGCTGCAGATCCTGCAGATATTCCGGGAATGTCCATGAAAGAAAAGAAGATTTTCGTAAAGATGTTTCAGGAGTTTGACCGATTATTTGCTCAGTTGAAGTCATTTACAAAGTATGATGACAGCCTGTTGGAAACCTATGGAATTACAGAAGAAGAATATGACGACTACGTAGGTCATTATAGAAATACAATAGAAGAGATTAAAAGCGAGAAGCCAGATGAGGAAGGTAGTGAGTCAGAGGATCAGCAGATCGACCAGGACTATGAGCTGATGGCATACAGCAGTACAAAGATTGACTATGAATATATCATCAATCTGATTCAGAATATTGTTTCACCAGAAGAGGATCAGGAAGAGATCACACCGGAGGAACGGCAGAAAAAACTTGCTGAGATTAAACAATACGTGGAAGAGCTGCGTAAAGAAAATGCAAAAGTGGCAGGCTTGATGTCGGATCTGATTGAGGATATTGAAGAAGATGATACAAAATACAGAGGAAAATCAATTACCAATATTCTTGATAACATGAAGAGAGACTGTGTGGAGAAGGTTGTCGCCGATTTCTGCATTACATGGCATGCTTCTAAGGATGATGTGATGTATGCAGCAATTCATTATAGAAATGGTGAGATTCCGAATGAGAGTGCAATCAAGGCAACGATTGATTACAGCAGTTATAAGGAAACGCAGGAAAAACCTTTGCCAAAATTCAAGTATTATTCACGTTTGATGGCGGAATTGAGAAAAACCTTAGATGAAGAGATAAAACCTCTGATCATAGTTGCATGAAACTGGTAAAACAATAGAAATGTTTGCATCAGTGTAAGCAGTTCCTGAAATGGAGGTAGCTTATGTCAAATGATACAAACATGAATATGCTTTTTTATGAATATTATGCCCAGTGGATCGAAGTATATAAAAGAGGTGCCATTCGGGAAGCAACGATGGCTAAGTATTTGATGACACAGAAATGGGTAGAAAAACTGGTTCCAGAATTAAGGGTTTCGGAATTAACCAGGACGGCGTACCAGCAGCTTTTAAACAACTATGCAAAAGAACATGAGAGACAGACCACATTGGATTTTCATCATCAGTTAAAGGGTGCTATTATAGATGCTGTTGATGAAGGAATAATTGAGAGAGACCCAACCAGAAAAGCAATTATCAAAGGAAAGACACCAAGGGCAAAAAAAATCAAATATCTCAATCAATTTGAATTGCATACGTTGATTGCAAATCTTAATATTAAGGAAGAGCCAAACTGGGACTGGTTTATTCTGCTGGTGGCAAAGACAGGGATGCGTTTTTCGGAAGCTCTTGCAATTACGCCTGCGGATTTTGATTTTGCCAGACAGACATTGTCAATCAGCAAGACATGGGATTATAAAGGAGAGGGTGGATTTCTGCCTACAAAGAACAAGTCTTCTGTGAGAAAGATACAGATTGACTGGCAGATTGTAGTAAAATTTTCTGAACTAACGAAAGGTCTCCCTGAAAATGATCCTATCTTTGTCGGAGAGACTAAAATATATAATTCAACAGTCAACGATGTGCTGACCAGACACTGTAAGGCGTGTGGTATTTCAGAGATTTCCATTCATGGACTCCGTCACACACATGCATCCTTGCTTTTGTTTGCGGGTGTATCTATTGCCAGCGTTGCACGCAGACTGGGACATGCGAGTATGACAACAACACAGAAGACATATCTACATATTATTCAGGAACTTGAAAATAAGGATGTAGATCTTGTAATGAGAACACTTTCCGGGTTATAAAATTAGAACGTAGAGGAATTGCTTACGCTGATAAGGAACAACTGCAGGTTTTTATAAAAGAAAATTTGCAGTTGTTCATTTTATGCCAAGATCCAAATTTTGTTACAGAAATTTACATTTTGTTTATAATCGGGTTATAATCTGTACACGGCTAAAAATTGAAAAAAATGACAGGAGGAGACAACATGAAAGCAAAGAAACTTATGGCAATGGGACTCGCAGTAACACTTTGCGTATCCGCGACCGCTTGCGGTAAGAATAAGGAGACGACCCAGGTCAGCAAGGTTTCAGTAGAAGTGGAAAATCCCCAGATGGGTGAATTGACCAGTGATACTACTTACATAGGTATAGTAGAACCGCAGCAACAGGTATATGTGATGCCGAAGCTGTCCGGAACAGTTACACAGGTCAATTATAAAGTAGGAGATACGGTAAAGGAAGGCGACGTACTGTTCAAAATCGATGATGAAGCATATCAGGTTCAGATGGACAGCGCACAGGCAGCATACAATACGGCACAGGCAGGAGCTACGGCGGCGACCAGTGGAGCCAGAGATCTCCAGAATTATCAGACTGAGGAGCAGATCCGTCAGCTTCAGAAAAATCTGAATGATACATATGAAAGTAAAGATGATATGGAAGATGATCTGGATGACACCAGAGAAACCATCAAGACAATGAGTGCAGCGAAACAGGCGGCACAAACGGCAGTGGATAGTCTGACAGAGCAGATTGGTGTAAAGCAGAAAGAAATTGAGGATGTAAAAAAGGCAGATCCGTCTGCAGATACTTCAGCGAAAGAAACAGAGTTACAACTTCTGAAATCGCAGAAAGCAGCAGCGCAGCAGGAACTGGAAACAGCAAATACAACTCTTTCTTCATTAAACAGTGCAAAATCCCAGCTCAAATCCGGCATCGATCAGATCGAGACCAGCCAGGATACCTTGACAGACAGCTTAAATACTGCAAAACAGGCTTACTCCATCACACAGAACGAGGTATATCCGCAGACAGATGCAACGTATGCCGCACAGCTTAACCAGGCAGCCGTAGGTATTGAGTCTGCGCAGATGCAGCTGGATTATTGTACGGTGACAGCTCCGATCAGTGGTGTGATCGAAGCAATCAATGTAGAAAAAGAAGGAATGGCAGCAGCAGGTAATGTGGCATATATCATTTCCAACAAGGATTCCATGACTGTGACTTTTGATGTGGCAGAGGCTGCAAAAAATACATTGAACATTGGTGATCATGTGACAGTGGAACGTAATGGACAGACCTTTGACGGAAGCATCACCGAGATCGGAACGATGGCAGGTCAGCAGACCAAGCTGTTCCGTGTCAAAGCAACCGTGACAGGAGCCGGAGATGCCCTGCCAAACGGTGTATCTGTAAAGGTAAGTGCCACCACAGAAAAAGAAGACAATAAGATGTTGATTCCATTTGATTCGCTGTATTTCTCAGGTGGAGATGCTTATGTGTACTGCGTGGAGGACAATAAGCTGGTCCGTACTTCTGTAACAGTAGGTCTTATGGATGATGAACATGCAGTGATCGAAGACGGGCTGACAACTGACAGTCTGGTTGTGGATAACTGGTCTGCCAAATTAAGAAATGGTGCAGAAGTAGAGATCGTGACTCTCAACGGAGAAGATGAGGTAAACAATACAGAAGACACATCTGAGGAAACAGAAGAGTCACAGGAACAGGCAACGGATGAGACATCTGCGGATGAGGAGGCTGCCGAGTAATGAATAGATTGACGAGGTTAGTGTTAAAACGGCCAGTAACGACTCTGCTGGCAGTACTTGCTCTGGTAGTATTTGGATTCTCATCACTGACCACTCTGCGTCTGGAGCTTATGCCGGATATGGAGATGCCGATGAAGATCGTATATACTGTATATCCGGGTGCAGATTCCGAGTCTGTGGATGATCTGGTGACGACGCCCATCGAGGATAAAGTCGGAAGCTTAAGTGGTGTAAAATCCATCACTTCCAGTTCCATGGAAAATGTCTCCATGGTACTTCTGCAGTATGATTATGATCAGAATGTAAATGATGCATATCTGGATCTGCGGGCAGCATTGGATCAGGTAAAATCGGATCTGCCAGACGACAGTCAGGATCCTATGATCATAGAGATGAATATGGATTCTATGCCAAGCATTACCTATTCTGTCAGTACCTCCGATGGAACCGATGCACTGGCATTTGCCAATCAGGATGTAGTTCCGGAATTGGAAGCACTGAGCAGCGTGGCACAGGTCACTGTGTCCGGTGGACAGGAACAGTACATAAAAGTAGAGCTTGACAGAAATGCACTGAGCCAGTATGGATTGAATATGAACTCCATAGCTCAGTATATCAAGGCAACGGATTTTACAATCCCGTTGGGAAATCTGGAGCAGGGAAGTCAGTCCATCAGTGCCATCAGCACTTCGGATAATGATACCGTACAGGCAATCCGGGATATTCCGTTGTATACAGCTACTGGAAGCGTGATCCATCTGTCTGATGTGGCAGATGTTGACTGGTCTGTGAAGGATGCAGACAGTATTGCAAGATTTAACGGGGAAGACACCGTAACAATCTCCATGACCAAGAATCAGAGTGCCAGTACCATCGGTATGGTAAATGATGTGAAGAAGGTCATGAAAAATATTTCAGAGCAGAATGAAAATGCAGTGATCGAAGCTTCCTATGATGCATCGGAAATGATCTTTGAATCCTTGAGTTCTGTGGGAAGTACATTGGCTTTGGGTGTTATCCTTTCCATGATCGTTCTGTTCATTTTCTTCGGTGACTGGAAAGCAAGTATTATCGTAGGATGCTCGATGCCGATCTCGCTGCTCATGACGGTGATCGTTATGGCTTTGATGGGCTTCTCTTTGAACATTATGACGCTGGGTGGTCTGGTCATCGCCATCGGTATGATGGTAGACAGCTCCAGTGTCGTGATCGAGAGCTGTTTCCGTGCAAGAGATCGGGTGCCGGATTTCAAAGAGGCAGCACTGCAGGGTACCACAGAAGTGATCTCCTCTATTGTGGCATCCACTATCACAACGGTTGTTGTATATCTGCCGCTGTGCTTCTCTGGTGGAATGACTGGACAGATCTTTATGCAGTTGGGATTGACTATTGTGTTCTCACTGGTAGCTTCGTTGATCTCCGCAATTACGCTTGTGCCGCTGTTCTTTAAGATGTATCAGCCGCAGCAGAAGGAAGATCTGAAGATCAATCATTTGCTGGATATCATCAAAGAAAAATATGACCATATGGAGAGAAAAGTTCTTCACAGGAAGAAAACAAGCGTTCTGGTAGCAGTGTTACTGCTGATTGCTTCCTTCGTGATACTGAGCTTTACTAACATTGTAGCCATGCCAACCATGGATGAAGGTATGGTCAGCGTAGAAGCTACGTTCCGTCCCGGAACCAAGGTGGAGACTGTCAGTGAGCAGATCCTTCCGATCGAAGATATGATCGCAGCTGATGAAAATGTAGAGAATTACACGATGACGGCTTCTTCCGGTAGTGCAACCATCTCTGTCAACTTAAAAGATAAGAGAAAGATGAGCACGCAGGAAGTGGTGGATAAATGGATCGAGGATACCAGTGATATTGTGGATATGCAGCTTGATATCACCATGTCAAGTTCCATGTCAATGGGAACAAGCTCCAGTTCCGGCGCATCCATTACCATTGGATCTGTGAATCTGGAAGATGCAAAAGAAGCTTCGGAGATGATTCAGGAAGCAACATGGAATATTCCAAGTGTGCTGAATGTATCGTCTGATGCAGGAAATAACACGACACAGCTTCGTGTTGTGGTAGATCCGTTAAATGCCATGAGCCACGGTATGACACCGGCGCAGGTGGCAGGCGGTCTCTATAGCATGCTGAGCGGAACCACAGCCATGACAGTTACCTCAGACGGTGAGGAATATGATGTGGATCTGGAGTTTCCAAAGGGAACCTACGACAATGCCAGTCAGCTGATGGATGCAGATATTGGAGGTATTCCATTGTCCGAGCTGGCAACAGTTGAATATACCAATGCAGCGCAGACAATTATGAAGATGGATGGCAAGTATACCGTGACGGTAACAGCGTCCTGTTTGTCTGATGACAAATCCGATATTCAGGATGCTATGGATCAGTTACTGACCACACTGGATCTGCCAGACAGCGTATCTGAGGCTAAGACTCTGATGGATACCATGCAGGATGATATGTTTGGCGATATGGGTAAAGCCCTGGCAACTGCAGTATTTCTGGTATTTCTGGTAATGGCGATGCAGTTTGAGTCACCAAAATATTCGCTGATGGTCATGCTGAGTATTCCATTCAGTTTGATTGGTGCCTTCGGTCTGGTATTTATCAGCGGAATTGCCTTCAGTATGGTCGGTCTGATGGGTGTGCTGACATTAGTCGGTACGGTAGTAAATAACGGTATTCTCTATGTTGACGGTGTAAATATGATGCGCCGCCGGATGGATGTGGAGGATGCCCTGATCGAAGCCGGCAAGACCAGACTTCGTCCAATCCTGATCACTACACTGACAACAGTCATCTCCATGACACCAAGTGCCCTTGGATTTGGCGGAAGAAGTTCTGTTATGATGCAGGGTATGGCACTGGTCATCATCGGAGGGCTGGTAGCGTCTACGATCCTGATCCTGGTATTGATGCCGGTATTCTATCTGATCGTATATGGAACCAGCAAGAAAGACAGACGGGAAAAGAGACAGAAATATTATTTCTGGAAGAGAAAAACAAATACAGAAAAGCCTTTGGAAGAAGTATAAAAGCTTTGAAAAGAGAGGAGATTACGGAGAACCGTAATCTCCTTTTCGATTTGCCGCAGGCGTAATTGCCTGTTGTTGTTTTGTTGTAGTCTGCCATGTATTCTGTTCCTGTAAAAAAACAGAAGATGAAGGCGAATAAATGGACTTTATAAAAGAAAAACTGAATATATGGAGAAACTATGGATTTGAAGCAAAAGAAATCCGGTTTTTGGAATTTTCGCTGGCGGAATATAACGCAAAAGTGCTGATCAACTGTCTGTGTATTGGTATTCCGATTATGTTCCTGCTGATTTGTATAAGAAGTGTGGCACTGGGATTTGAGAAGGCAAATGTATGGCCCATGGTGCTGGCCATCATAATATTTGTGTATTTGTTGGGTTCTACAAAAGATCTTCTGAAATCGCGGATCAGGCTGAAGAAACATATCCATGAATTGACCCAGATTTTCATCTGGACCATTTACGGAATGGCATTATATTACGATATTATGATGCGGCCGGGAGAGATCAACGGTATGCTCTGTGCAATCTTCATCGGGATGGAACTGATCTTCGCAGAATATCCGGAGAATCACCTGAAGATGGTTCTGTATGCATATCTGCTCACCATCTGTGTGGAGCTTCTGTTTGAGCATGGCGAGATTATGGTAATCAATCTGACCAACAGTCTGATCGCCATGCTGGTTGGACTCTATGTATCGTGGAATCAGTCCAGAGATCGTTTTACGATCCTGCTGTACAGGTACACAGAAGGATCAGAAGAAGAACAGAGAGTACGGACACAGATGATGCTGTCGCAGATCCGGCCACATTTTATCTACAATATTCTGGCATCGATCCAGGTGCTTTGCCTGAAGGATCCCCAGAAAGCAGCCGGAGCAGTTGCCTGCTTTTCCAGTTATCTAAGGGGAAATATGGATGCCATCGGCAACGAAAATCTGGTACCGTTTCCTTATGAGCTTGCTCATGTGGAGAACTATGTGACGCTGGAAAGGATCCGGTTCGGAGAGAAACTTAAGGTCTGTTATGAATTTGAAAAAGGCTGGGATATGGATTTTGACATTCCTGTGTTGAGTTTACAGCCTATTGTGGAAAATGCCATCAAATATGGTGTAGGAGATAAAAAAGGCGGAGGAACCGTGTGGATTTCTGTACGGCGGGAAGGAGACAGTGCTTTGGTAGAAATCAGAGATGACGGAGTTGGTGTAGATGCACGCAACCTGAATGAACTTCCTATCCGGGATGATGGAAAGACCCATGTGGGACTGCACAATGTACAGGCGAGAGTAAAGCTGATGGCAGGAGGAAGCCTTGAATTTTTCAGCAAAAAAGACTGGGGAACGATCGTGACGATCAAGGTTCCGTGGAGGAGGAAGATACATGAATATACTGGCAGTTGATGATGAGCCTTTGATGCTGTGGCAGTTGACAGAAAATCTGAAACGCATATTTGAGAAACCGGAATATCGAGTCAGCGGATTTGATGAAGTGGATGATGTGATGGAATGGCTGGATGCACAGGAGAAGGGATCCATCGCCTATGCATTTCTGGATATCAAGCTGCGTGGGATGTCAGGAATTGAACTGGCCAAGGACATCAGAGAAAGAAGCCCGGAGACAAAGGTGATCTTCTGCACCGCTTATTCGGATTATGCTATGGAAGCATTTTCCGTCCATGCAGTAGGTTACTTGCTAAAGCCAGTCAGTGAAGGAGACATCCGGGATGTGCTGCGGCAGCTGGATCAGATTCTGACCAAGCCGTCAAAAAAGTCCGGAGTTGTGGTAAGAGTGCAGACATTTGGCGAATTTGAAGTATTTGTGAATAACAAACCGCTGGTATGGGAACGGAAAAAAGCACGGGAGCTGATGGCATATCTGGTAGACAAGCGGGGAGCATCCGCGACAACGGCGGAGATCGCCCTGGCATTGTGGGACGATGACAGCAAGATCCGAAGTGTACAGACGATCATTTCATCTCTTCGAAAGACCCTGAGGAAGGCCGGGGTGACAGATGTTCTGGTCAAATCAAGGAACAGGACAGCTGTGGATGTCTCAAAGATCTGTTGTGATCTGTATGAATTTATTGATGGAAACGTGGCAGCAGTCAATGCTTATCGAGGTGAATATATGTCCAATTACAGCTGGGCTGAATTTACCAATGGGCATCTGTATCACCAGACCTTTCACCGGTTTGAAGATAGTTGACAGGAGATATTGGGCTTGTCGAAAATGACTGTCGAAACCGGTAGACGGGATGAGCTTGTCAGATACTACAGCCTTTTTTATAATCTGACTGTAAATGCTGATACGTTTTGTATAAGGATGTAGAAATCCAATAGGATAGTGGGGAGGTTTGTATATGAGCAAATGGAGCGTTGCGATTGCAGATGATAATGAAAGAATGACAGAGATTTTAAGCGAGATCATGAAACAGGATGAGGATCTGCAGGTTGTGGGAATCGCCCACAATGGAGAGGAAGCCTGTCAGCTGATCCGGGACAAAGGGCCGGACATTATGCTGCTGGATATCATTATGCCAAAGCTGGACGGACTGTCTGTGATGGAGCGGATCAGCCAGGATACGAAGATTAAAAAGAAGCCGGAGTTTGTTGTTGTATCCGCCATTGGACAGGAACGGATCACAGAAGATGCATTTCTGTTAGGCGCAAGTTACTATATTATGAAACCTTTTGACCATGAGATGCTGCTGAACCGGATCCAGAGCTTGAAGCATGCAGGAACGAAAGTGCGATCTGAGATCCGCACAGAAAGCAGGAAAGTGGTTCCCTATGAAAATAAAAAAGAATATGTGGAACGGAATCTGGAGACAGATGTGACCAATATGATCCATGAGATCGGTGTTCCGGCTCATATCAAAGGATACCATTATCTGCGGGATGCCATCATGATGGCAGTAGAGGATATGAACATGTTGAATTCGATTACCAAGATTCTGTATCCGACTATTGCAAAAAATCATCAGACTACACCAAGCCGTGTGGAACGGGCCATCCGTCATGCTATTGAAGTAGCATGGAGTCGTGGAAAGATGGATACCATTGATGAATTATTTGGATATACGGTCAGTGTTGGGAAAGGAAAGCCTACCAACTCAGAATTTATCGCATTGATTGCCGACAAGATCCGACTGGATTATAAAAAGAGAGCATAACCGGATGAAAACTTCTTTCAAAGAACTTCTCTTTGCGGTATAATAATACGAGAGTATAAAAACTGGAGGGGAAGCGATGAAGAAAATACTTTTTGTTGCATCAGAATGCGTTCCATTTGTGAAGACGGGGGGTCTTGCAGACGTTGTTGGTGCACTTCCGAAATATTTTGATAAAGAAAAATACGAGGTTCGTGTGATACTTCCGAACTATCGGTTTATTCCTGCAAAATGGAAAGAACGCATGCAGTTTGTAACAAGTTTTTATATGGATATGGCATGGAGAAGCCAGTATGTGGGAATCATGGAGATGGAATATGCGGGGATTCATTATTATTTCATCGACAATGAATATTATTTTAATGGGGATAAACCATATGGCTACATCCATGAAGATGTGGAAAAGTTCGCATTCTTTTCCAGAGCGGCTCTGTCTATCCTGCCAGTAGTAGGATATCAGCCGGACATCATTCACTGTCATGACTGGCAGACAGGTCTGGTGCCGGTATACTTAAAAGACAGTTTCCACGAAGGTGGATTTTATTCCAATATGAAATCAGTGATGACCATCCATAATCTGAAATTCCAGGGTGTCTGGAATATCCCGACCGTGCAGGATGCGACCGGACTTGATATGTCTTATTTTACAGCAGACAAGCTGGAAGCATTTGGAGATGCCAATTACTTAAAGGGAGGCATCGTCTATGCAGACCGGATCACGACGGTGAGCCGTACCTATGCTGAGGAGATCAAGACTCCGTTCTTCGGAGAGCATCTGGATGGGCTCATGCGTGCCAGAGCCGGACAACTGACCGGAATTGTCAATGGTCTTGACTATGACGAGTGGAATCCACAGACGGACGAACATATTTATAAGAATTATTCCGTGGACAATTTCCGTAAGGAAAAGGTAAAGAACAAGCTGGAGCTTCAGAAGGAGCTTGGACTTGCGCAGGATAAGAAAGCCATGATGATCGGTATTGTATCCCGACTGACAGATCAGAAGGGATTTGACCTGATCGACTGTATTATGGATGAGCTCTGCCAGGATGCAGTACAGATCGTGGTGCTGGGAACCGGAGAGGAGCGTTATGAGAATATGTTTCGTCATTTCGCATGGAAATATGGCGACAAAGTGGCAGCCTGCATCTATTATTCCAACGAGATGTCGCATAAGATCTATGCAGCCAGCGATGCATTCCTGATGCCGTCTCTGTTCGAACCGTGTGGATTGAGTCAGCTCATGAGTCTGCGTTATGGAACACTGCCGATCGTTCGTGAGACCGGTGGACTGAAAGATACCGTGGAGCCGTACAATGAGTATGAGGAGACCGGAACCGGATTCTCCTTCACCAATTACAATGCTCATGAGATGCTGGGTGCGATCCGCTATGCGGAGGAGATCTACTATGACAGAAAGCGTTCCTGGAATAAGATCGCAGAGCGTGCCATGAAAGCAGATTTCTCCTGGAGCCATTCTGCAAAAGAATATGAAAAATTATATGATGAAATGTAGATGATACAGAGTCCGGTACAGGAATTCTGGAAAATTTTAAATGTTATGAAAACCTCCCTGTGAACACATACTACTGCCGTAATCAGTATGGTTCACAAGGAGGTATTTTATTATGGCACAGTTATCAGAACTGGATGTACAGAATCTTCGTCATCTGATCGGCGGCAGCGAGACCTGTCATGCAAAATTTTCTGCATATGCGCAGGAAGCAACTGACAGCCAGGTCCGACAGTATTTTGAGCAGGCGGCTCAGTCTGCCAAAGAAAACAAACAGCAGCTTATGGGATTCTTGAAATAGGAGGAACAGATCATGATGGATGAAAAGACCATGGTCAGTGATACACTGACCGGTATCAACGGAGAACTGAAAATGTATGCGGAGTATATTTCTCAGAGCGAGGATCCGAAGCTTAAACAGACACTGAAGCAGATGAGAAATAAGGCAGAGGCTGCTCAGGAGCAGATCTATCAGATCGCCAGAGAGAAATCCTATTATGTGCCCGCGGCGCCAGCAAGCAGAGAAGAAATCGAACAGGTGAGATCACTGTTTAAGCCGGAGTCAATGCTGTAAATACTTCATTGTAGCAGCAAAAAAGCTCGGATAAAGTCTTGCGGTAGCCCCGGGTGATAGAATAAAAGCTCGTATGACGTGTATCGGACAAACTAAGCTCTGTGTATCGTCTGGATACGTACACTTGCAGTGTACGCACCAGCCGACACACGGAGCTCACTTCGTTCGCTCCAAGTCATAGCAGCGCAGTTTATTTCTATCGCCCTGGGCTGTTGCAAGTTTTGGGAGCTTTTCTGCTGCATTCGCGAGCTGTTACGGTGCATAGAACTTGTAGCTGCCGCAGGTCTGCATGTGCAGGGGACGTCCGGAGTCCCGGTACTTGCTTCCGACCGAGCCTCTGGCGAAGGTCGAAGCTTAGTACCGCTGGACGAGGAATTAGCGGGAGCGGTTCCTCTGCACATGCTGCCTGCGGTGGATATAAGGTCTGTGTCTTTGAGCTATTCCAATTCGGGTTATAGACTTTTTTGCCGAATCAGGCTACACTAAGTAATAGTAGAAATCAAATCAAGGAGTATCTATCGTATGGCGAAAAAAGCAATTTTAGTAGTGAGTTTTGGAACCAGTGTAAATGCAACCAGAGAGAAAACCATTGATCGGATAGAGGCAGATATTCAGAAGGCAATGCCAGACAGAGCATTCTATCGTGCCTGGACCAGCGGTATGATCATCCGAAAAATAGAAAAGAGAGATGACGTACATATCAACACCGTGGAAGAAGCCATGAAGCAGATGCTTTTAGATGGAATTACGGATGTGATCGTGCAGCCAACCCATGTGATCCGAGGAATTGAATATGATCAGCTGAAAGAAGCTGTCCTGGAAAGACGCAGTCAGTTTGAACAGGTTCAGATTGGTACTCCGCTGCTGACTACTTCGGAAGATACAGACGAGGTACTTCAGGCAGTGATGGCAGAGATTGGAACTATCGAAAAAGAGGAAGCAGTTGTATTTATGGGACATGGAACCCCTCATGATAGTAACAGTGTTTATACAGAACTGGATCAGCGGCTGAAGAAACTGGGATATCCACAGGTATTTATGGGAACAGTGGAAGCAGAACCATCTTTGGACACTTTGCTTGAGAAGATTCAGGCGTTGCATGTGAAAAGAGTCATTCTTGCACCGTTTATGGTGGTGGCAGGAGACCATGCTATAAATGATATGTCAGGCGATGAGGATGATTCCTGGAAAAGCACATTTGAAAAAGCCGGATATGAAGTAGAATGCATCTTGAAAGGATTGGGTGAATACCCAGCGGTTCGACAGATCTATGTGAAACATGCATTGGAAGCGTAGAAGTGATAAAAAGTGAATTTTCACTGAAAAAAGTGAAAATTCACTTTTTTTGCATGTGTTTGTGAAGAAAAATATCGCGATTTCCTCCATGGAAAATCCACCCATCCTGTGTTATACTCATAAAGAATGTATATACTACACAGAAGAAAAGAACATGGAGGTCATACAAGATTTATGACAGTAGAGCAGTTAGCAGCTTATGAACTGATAGAAAAACAGCAGATCCCGGAGATGAATTCTGTAGGATATCTGCTGCGTCATAAAAAGACAGGTGCCAGGGTGGCACTTTTGTCTAATGATGATGAAAACAAAGTATTTAATATAGGATTTCGCACACCGCCATCAGACAGTACGGGTGTACCGCATATTATGGAGCATTCCGTTCTCTGCGGCTCCACGGATTTTCCGGTGAAGGATCCGTTCGTGGAACTGGTGAAGGGTTCCTTGAATACGTTCCTGAATGCCATGACTTACCCGGACAAGACGGTGTATCCGGTGGCAAGCTGCAATGAACGGGATTTTCAGAACCTGATGCATGTGTATCTGGATGCGGTATTTCATCCGAACATTTATAAGGAAGAGAAGATCTTCCGTCAGGAAGGCTGGCACTATGAGCTGGAAAATACGGACAGTCCGCTGATCTACAATGGAGTGGTCTATAATGAAATGAAGGGTGCATTGTCTTCACCGGAAGATATGTTGGACAGTGAGATCATGCGGGTACTGTACCCGGATACGCCATATTTCCATGAGTCCGGCGGAGACCCGAAAGTGATTCCGGAGCTGACGTACGAGGCATTTCTTGATTTCCACAGAAAATACTATCATCCGTCCAACTGCTACATCTATCTGTATGGCGATATGGATATGGCAGAGAAGCTGACATGGATCGATGAGAAATATTTAAGCCATTATGAGTATCTGGAGATGGATTCCAGCATTGCCCTGCAGAAGCCATTTGCAAAGCCGGTGGAGAAGACCGTGGAATATCCGGTGTCAGAGGAAGAGACCGATGATGCACAGGCATATTTATCTTACAGCACAGTGGTTGGAACCTCGCTGGACGCAGATCTTTATCTGGCATTTCAGGTGCTGGAATATGCCCTGCTGTCTGCACCGGGAGCACCGCTTAAAAAAGCTCTGCTGGATGCAGGAATTGGAAAAGACATTTTAAGCTCTTATGAAAATGGTATTGCGCAGCCGTATTTTTCTGTGATCGCAAAGCATGCAAGAGAAGACCAGAAGGACGAATTCATGAAAGTGGTCAGAGAGACACTGGAAGGAATTGTGAAGAACGGATTTGACCGGAAGGCTCTGCTGGCTGGCATCAACTACTATGAATTTCGTTACAGAGAGGCAGATTTTGGGAATTTTCCAAGAGGACTTATGTACGGATTACAGATGTTTGATAGCTGGCTCTATGATGAGAACCAGCCGTTCCTTCATCTGATCGCATTAGATCGTTTTGCAAAGATGAGAGAAAAGCTGGATGAAGGCTATTTTGAAGCTTTGATCAGGACCTGGATCCTTGATAATCCACATGGAGCTCTTCTGGTATTAAAACCGGTACCTGGTCTGGAAGCAAAGCAGCAGGAAGCACTGGCAGAGAAGCTAAAAGCCTACAAAGACAGTCTGTCAGAAGAAGAACTGATAGCATTGGCAGCACAGACAAAAGATCTGAAGGAATATCAGGATGAGCCATCACCACAGGCAGATCTGGAAAAGATCCCTATGCTGGCAAGAGAGGATATTAAGCGGGAGGCAGCTCCGTTTATCAATGAAGAGCTGAATGTGGAAGGAACTACCGTTCTTCATCAGAATCTGTTTACCTCCGGCATCAACTACATCAGACTGTTGTTTGATGCCAAAGAGGTACCGGCGGATCTGATTCCGTATCTTGGTCTGTTAAAACATGTGCTGGGATATATGGATACGGATAATTATAACTATGGTGAGTTGTTCAACGAGATCAACTGCCATACCGGAGGCATCACTTCTACCGTAAATCTGTACGGAAATATGAGGGAGCCGGAAAAATACCGGATCATGGTGGAGCTGCGCTGCAAGGCACTGGTTTCAGATACAGACTTTGGATTTGCCATGATGCGTGAGATCTTAAGCCGAACCAAGCTTACCGACACCAAACGTCTCTATGAGATCGTGGCACAGGTGAAATCAAGATTACAGATGTATCTGACTGGTTCCGGACACTCCGCAGCGGCAGTGCGGGCGATGGCAGAATTTTCAGATTCTTCCTGGGTGACCGATCAGATCAGTGGTATTGCATTTTACGGATTGATCGAACAACTGGAAAAGCATTTTGAAGAGAAGAAAGATCAGATCGTGGAAAATCTGAAGCTGGTGATGCAGTATGTGCTTCGTCCGGAAAATCTGATCGTAAGCTGCACATCTGAAACAGATGGACTAGAAGCCGTGAAGAAGGAACTCCCGGCACTGAAGGCATGTCTGAATACCTTACCGGTTCCAGAGAGAACCAGAACCGAAGAACTTCTGAAACGTCCGGCAAAAAGGGAAGGTATCAAGACTCCGTCAGCTGTTCAGTATGTGGCGAGAGCTGGACACATTAAGAAGTATCATGGCACATATCGAATCCTGAAAGTGATCTTAAGCTACGATTATCTGTGGATCCAGGTGCGTGTGAAGGGCGGCGCTTATGGCTGTATGAGTGGATTTGGTACTTATGGAGACAGCTATCTGGTATCCTACCGTGACCCGAATCTTGGACAGACCAATGAGGTATTCGAGCATACACCGGAATATGTGGAACAGTTTGATGCATCTGAGCGTGATATGACCAAATATATTATCGGAACTATCAGTGATATGGATACTCCGCGGACACCAGCCATGGAAGGCAGCCGTGGTCTTGCATCCTGGCTGACACAGACAACCCTTGAAGATATTCAGAAATGCAGGGATGAGGTGCTGGACGCACAGCCGGAGGATATCCGGGCACTTTCAGATGGTATCCGTGAGCTTCTTGAGGAAGGTGCATTCTGTGCCATTGGAAATGAGAGTAAGATCGAAAAAGAAAAGGAATTGTTTGACACCACGTTCCGTTTGTTTGGTGCATAAAGAGGAGAAAGTATGAGTGAACAGAAGAAATCAGGATTTGTAACACTGGTAGGAAGACCCAATGTGGGAAAGTCTACCTTGATGAACCGGCTGATCGGACAGAAGATCGCTATTACCTCCCATCGTCCGCAGACCACCCGCAACAAAATCCAGACGGTCTATACCTGTGATCGTGGACAGATCGTGTTTGTAGATACGCCAGGTATCCACAAGGCAAAAAACAAGCTGGGCGAGTATATGGTCAATGTGGCAGAGAAGACGCTGAAGGAAGTAGATGTGGTACTGTGGCTGGTGGAGCCATCTGACCGTGTAGGAGCAGGAGATCAGCACATTGCCAATCAGCTGAAAAATATCAATACGCCAGTTGTTCTTGTCATCAATAAGATAGATATGGTGAAAAAAGATCAGGTATTTGGATTTATTGAGGCTTACCGGAAACTGATGGATTTTGCAGATATTGTCCCGGTATCTGCCCTGAAAGGCTCCAATGAGGCAGAACTGATCAATGTGATCTTCAAATATCTGCCGTATGGGCCTATGTTTTATGATGAAGATACCGTTACGGACCAGCCTATGCGACAGATCGTATCGGAGTTGATCCGTGAAAAAGCGCTGAAGCTTCTTGATGAGGAGATTCCCCACGGAATCGCTGTTTCCATTGATATTATGAAGGAACGGCCAAACCAGCCGATCTGGGATATTGAAGCGACCATCGTGTGTGAGAGGGATTCCCATAAGGGGATTATCATTGGAAAAGGCGGAGCTATGCTGAAGAAGATCGGGTCTGCAGCCCGCTATGAGATCGAGCGGTTGCTGGATGCAAAGATTAATTTGAAACTTTGGGTCAAAGTGAAGAAGGACTGGCGTGATTCTGACTTCCTTATTAAAAATTTTGGTTACGACAAAAAAGAAGTATAGCTTTGGTCTGCTTCGGGGATTCTATGAACATACAGAACCGAATAAGCGGAGGCAGAAGGATGGACAGTTGGGATCGATTTGCACACACCGGAGATATACGGGATTATCTGGATTACAGAGTAAAGAACTGCAAGTCCGAGAAAGCAGGAGAGAAAGATGAGCAGTCAGACCTACACCGTGACCGGCATGGTATTGTCTGCCGCACCGGTCGGTGATTATGACAAGCTGGTGGTCTTACTGACCAGAGAGCGCGGAAAGATCAGAGCATTTGCCAGAGGAGCCAGAAGGCCAGGAAGCGCCTTGATGGCTGCGGCAAATGCATTTGCGTTCGGTGAATTTCAGATTTACGAGGGAAGGACTTCCTATACTATGAGTCAGGCATCGATCCAGAATTATTTTGGCGAATTGATGACGGATTTTGAGGGAGCCTGCTACGGACAGTATTTTCTGGAATTTGCCGACTATTATACAAGAGAAAATGCAGATGGATCGGATTTCCTGAAGCTTGCCTATCAGTCCCTGCGGGCACTGCTGGTGCCGTCGCTTCCGAGAAAACTGGTCCGTTACATATATGAACTGAAGGCCATGACGTACAGCGGTGAGTGTCCCCAGACCTTTGAACAGTTTTCGGACTGGAACCTGAATCCATCTACGGAATATGCCCTTCAGTACGTGGTGGCAGCTTCTGTGGAGAAGCTCTATACCTTTCTTCTGACGGAGGAAGTCTTCACAGAATTTGTAAGGGTGGTCACATGGCTTCGAAAGCATTATGTGGAGCACCGCTTCAAATCGTTGGAAATACTTGAAACTTGCCTGTAAAGCGGTTATAATGTGGAATAGTTAAGCCCTTGTGGCAGGTAAGGAGGAAGTTTAATGAAGAAATGGATGTCGGCTGTCTGTGTCCTGATGGCTGTTCTCTTCATGACTGGATGTGGCAAGGATAAGTCCTTCAACCCGTCGGTATCTTCACTTTACATAGAAAAAAACGGAGAGATCACACAGGCGATCGTGGAAAGCTTTGCTCAGGAGTACTATAGTCTCGATGAGTTTTCAGCTATGGTACAGAAGGAAGTAGATGTCTATAACCAGAAACTGGGAGAGACAAAGATTACGGTCGAAAGTACAGAAGTCAAAGACAGCGTGATGTATCTGAAGCTGCATTATGCGGATGCGGATACGTACAGACTTTATAATGAAGAATATCTGTTTGTGGGATCTGTGGAGGACGCTCTGTCAGAAGGGCTGTCATTTAACATGATTTTCCGTGATGCAGACTATGAAGGTGAATATACAGCAGCGGATGTGACAGAGAATAAGAGTGAAACTGTGGCAGTTGCAAAGGAAGAAGGCGTGATCCAGCTGGAGAAGCCGGTGAAATACGTCAGCAGCAATGTGGAAATACTGGATGCACATACCGTGGAAGTGATGCCCATTGAAGCGGAAGATGAGTATGCCTATATTATTTATTAAAGATGAAGGAGAACAGTTATGGAAAAGACAATGGAAAAAATCGTAGCTCTTGCAAAGAACCGTGGATTCGTATATCCAGGAAGTGAGATCTATGGTGGACTTGCAAACACCTGGGATTACGGTAATCTTGGAGTAGAGCTTAAGAATAATGTAAAGAAAGCATGGTGGAAAAAATTCGTTCAGGAGAATCCGTACAACGTAGGTGTTGACTGCGCAATCCTGATGAATCCGCAGACATGGGTTGCTTCCGGACATCTTGGGGGCTTTTCTGATCCACTGATGGACTGTAAGAGCTGTAAAGAGCGTTTTCGTGCAGACAAACTGATCGAAGATTATATGGATGAGAATCATATCGAGCATGAAGGCGGAGTTGATGGCTGGTCTCAGGAAGAGATGAAATCCTACATCGACGAGCATGACATCTGCTGTCCGAAATGCGGTAAGAAAGATTTCACAGATATCCGTCAGTTCAACCTGATGTTCAAGACCTTCCAGGGTGTTACTGAGGATGCAAAAAATACTGTTTATCTTCGCCCGGAGACTGCACAGGGTATTTTCGTAAACTTTAAGAACGTACAGAGAACTTCCAGAAAGAAGATTCCGTTTGGTATCGGTCAGATCGGAAAATCCTTCCGTAATGAGATCACACCGGGGAACTTCACTTTCCGTACCCGTGAGTTTGAGCAGATGGAGCTTGAGTTCTTCTGCAAACCGGGCACTGACCTGGAGTGGTTCCAGTACTGGAGAGCATTCTGCCGTGACTGGCTTCTGGCTCTTGGTATCAAAGAGGATGAGATGCGTCTTCGTGACCACTCTCCGGAGGAACTTTGCTTCTATAGTAAAGGTACTACCGACATCGAGTTCCTGTTCCCGTTCGGATGGGGCGAGCTGTGGGGAATCGCAGACCGTACCGACTATGATCTGACACAGCATCAGACGGTATCCGGTCAGGATATGAGCTACTTCGATGATGAGAGCAAAGAGAAATACATTCCGTATGTTATCGAGCCGTCTCTGGGAGCAGACCGTGTGGTTCTGGCATTCTTGTGTGCAGCTTATGATGAGGAGAACATCGGAACCGAAGAAAAAACGGATATGAGAACAGTTCTTCATTTCCATCCGGCACTGGCTCCGGTCAAAGTTGGCGTTCTTCCGCTGTCCAAGAAGCTCAACGAGGGTGCTGAGAAAGTATTTACCGAGCTGTCCAAGAAATACAACTGCGAGTTCGATGACAGAGGAAATATCGGTAAGAGATATCGTCGCCAGGATGAGATTGGAACTCCGTTCTGCGTAACCTACGACTTTGACTCTGAGACGGATGGATGCGTAACTGTTCGTGACCGTGACACCATGGAGCAGGAGCGTGTGGCAATTGCTGATCTTGACAAATATTTTGATGAGAAATTTGCATTCTAATCAGTGCTCAGAGGTTGACGAAAATACGTTAAAATGATAATTTATAAGTTGGAGTAATGGTTCAGAGCCATAGTCTGTATGGCTCTGGATAGTTATAAAATATACAACAAAGGAGTATAATTATGAATCTTTCACCACTTCAGAAAGCAAGATATGAGTACAGCCCGAAGCTTCCGGGAATGCTCAGAAACGGTATTGCAGAGATCGCTGTTAAAGAAGGCGAGAAGACCACAAGTGCAGCAGATCAGGAGAAGATTGCTGAGCTGTTTCCGAATACTTATGGCGAGCCGGAGGTTACCTTTGAAAAAGGACAGAACACTTCTGCATCCAAGAAACAGGTAGTAGGTGTTATTCTTTCCGGCGGACAGGCACCAGGCGGACACAATGTTGTAAGTGGTCTGTATGATGCACTGAAGGCAACCAATAAAGAGAATGTTCTGATTGGTTTCAAGGGTGGTCCAAGCGGACTGATCGAAGACAATTTCATCGTATTTGACGATGCATATATCAACGAGTACAGAAATACCGGTGGATTCGATATCATCGGTTCTGGAAGAACCAAACTGGAGACTGAGGAGCAGTTCAAGATCGCTACTGAGGTTTGCAAAAAACATGGTATCACCGCAATCGTTATCATCGGTGGTGATGATTCCAACACCAATGCATGTGTACTTGCTGAGTACATGGCAGCACATAAGACCGGCGTACAGGTAATCGGATGCCCGAAGACCATCGACGGAGACCTTAAGAATGAGGATATCGAGATTTCCTTTGGCTTTGATACTGCAACCAAGACTTACAGCGAGCTTATCGGAAATATCGAGAGAGACTGTAACTCTGCTAAGAAGTACTGGCATTTCATCAAAGTTATGGGACGTAGTGCTTCTCACGTAGCACTTGAGTGTGCACTGGAGTGCCAGCCGAACATCTGCCTGATCTCTGAGGAAGTAAAGGCTAAGAAACAGTCTCTGTCTGAGATCGCAGATTATATCGCAGATGCTGTAGAGAAGAGAGCTGCAGATGGCAACAACTTTGGTGTTGTTGTAATCCCGGAGGGTGTTGTTGAGTTTGTTCCGGAGTTCTCTGCACTGATCAGCGAGATCAATGAGCTTCTTGCAGGAAGCAAAGCAGATGCATTCAACGCTCTGGAGAGCTGGGCTGAGAAATATGCATTCATCGAGAAAGGCCTTTCCAAAGAGGCTATGGAAGTATTTGCAATTCTTCCGCAGGCTATTCAGCAGCAGCTGTTCCTTGAGAGAGATCCGCACGGAAACGTACAGGTATCTCTGATCGAGTCCGAGAAACTGTTTGCAGCACTGGTAGGCGACAAACTGAAGGCAAGAAAAGCAGCAGGAACCTACACTGGAAAATACGCAACCCAGACTCATTTCTTCGGATATGAAGGAAGATGCGCATTCCCGTCCAACTTTGATGCTGACTACTGCTACTCTCTTGGATACAACGCATTCATGCTGATCCAGTACGGATACAATGGATACCTTTCCAAGGTTTCCAATCTGTCCAGACCGGCAGAAGAGTGGGTTGCAGGCGGTATGCCGATCACCAAGATGATGAACATCGAGAGAAGACATGGCGAGGACAAGCCGGTTATCAAGAAAGCACTTGTTGAGCTTGATGGTAAGCCATTCAAATATTTTGAAGCACACAGAGACGAGTGGGCTGTTGAGACCTCTTATGTATTCCCGGGAGCAATCCAGTACTATGGACCGACCGAGGTATGCGATATCACAACCAGAACTCTGGCTCTTGAGCAGGGTAAATAAGTATAATAGTAAAAAAACAGTAAAATCCTGTCGTCGAAAGACGGCAGGATTTTTTTGACATATTACCACCTTATAAATTGAACATCTGTTAATAAAATGTCAAAAGTTTAGCGTAGTAAAGTAATAATATTGTATAAACTGCACAAATGTCGGTTGACAAAACATTTATATGTGTTACAATAAATATGTGCGCATAGTAGGCCTGGCAGCTACACGATGCGCATTTTTGATTTATATTTTTTATATTATTAGGAGGGCATGTAATGGCAAAGTGGGTTTATCTTTTCACAGAGGGAGACGCTGGTATGCGTAATCTGCTGGGAGGCAAAGGCGCCAATCTGGCAGAGATGACGAATATCGGACTTCCGGTTCCGCAAGGATTCACGATCACAACAGAGGCGTGTACACAGTATTATGAGGATGGTCGTGAGATCAACGAAGAGATCCAGGGGCAGATTAACGAATATATTGTAAAAATGGAAGAGATTACCGGCAAGAAATTCGGGGATACCGAAAATCCTCTTCTGGTGTCTGTACGTTCTGGTGCGAGAGCATCCATGCCGGGTATGATGGACACTATCTTAAATCTTGGTCTTAATGAGACTGTTGTAGATGTTCTGGCGCAGAAATCCGGCAATGCTCGTTGGGCATGGGACTGCTATCGTAGATTTATCCAGATGTATTCTGATGTTGTTATGGAAGTGGGCAAAAAGTATTTTGAAAAGCTCATTGATGAGATGAAAGAGAAAAAAGGTGTGAAGCTTGATGTTGAGCTTGATGCTGACGATCTGAAAGAACTGGCTAATCAGTTCAAAGCTGAATATAAAGAGAAGATTGGTGCTGACTTCCCGGATGATCCGAAGGAGCAGTTGATGGGTGCAATCAAAGCAGTCTTCCGTTCCTGGGACAACCCTCGAGCAAATGTATATCGTCGTGACAATGATATTCCGTATTCCTGGGGTACTGCAGTTAATGTACAGTCTATGGCATTCGGAAACATGGGAGATGATTGCGGTACTGGTGTTGCATTTACCCGTGACCCGGCTACCGGAGCAAAAGGTCTGTTCGGTGAGTTCCTGACCAATGCACAGGGCGAGGACGTAGTTGCTGGTGTTCGTACGCCGATGCACATCAGTGAGATGGAAGAGAAGTTCCCGGAGGCATTCAAACAGTTCAAAGAGGTTTGTGAGACTCTGGAGAAACATTACAGAGATATGCAGGATATGGAGTTTACTGTTGAGCATGGAAAACTGTTCATGCTGCAGACCCGTAACGGTAAGAGAACTGCAAAAGCAGCCCTGAAGATTGCCTGCGATCTGGTAGATGAAGGTATGAGAACACCGGAAGAGGCAGTGGCTATGATCGAGCCGCGTAACCTGGATGCACTTCTTCATCCGACCTTTGATGCAGCAGCACTGAAGGCAGCAACTCCAATCGCAAAAGCACTGGGAGCAGCTCCTGGAGCAGCTTGTGGTAAGATTGTATTTACAGCAGAAGATGCAGAGAGCTGGGCAGCAAGAGGCGAGAAAGTTGTACTGGTTCGTCTGGAGACCTCTCCGGAGGATATCACTGGTATGAAAGTATCTCAGGGTATCCTGACCGTCCGTGGCGGCATGACCAGCCATGCAGCAGTTGTTGCACGTGGTATGGGCGCATGTTGTGTATCCGGATGTGGTGATATCATCATGGATGAAGCAAATAAGAGATTCACTCTGGCTGGAAAAGAATATCATGAGGGAGATGTGATCTCCTTTGACGGTTCCACCGGATGCATCTATGATGGTGCGATCCCGACTGTTGATGCTAAGATCGCAGGTGACTTCGATCGTATCATGGGATGGGCTGATGAGTACAGAACCATGAAAGTAAGAACCAATGCAGATACTCCGACAGATGCAAAGAAAGCACGCGAGCTGGGAGCTGAGGGTATTGGTCTTTGCCGTACTGAGCATATGTTCTTTGAGGGAGACAGAATTGACGCATTCCGTGAGATGATCTGTTCTGACACTGTAGAAGAGAGAGAAGAAGCACTGTCCAAGATCCTTCCGCTGCAGCAGGGAGACTTTGAACAGCTGTACGAGGCTATGGAGGGAGAACCGGTTACCATTCGTTTCCTGGATCCGCCTCTGCATGAGTTCGTTCCGACTGAGGAAGAGGACATTAAGAAACTGGCTGAAGCAAAAGGCAAGACAGTTGCAGATATCAAAGCAATCATTGATTCTCTGCATGAGTTTAACCCGATGCTGGGACACAGAGGATGCCGTCTGGCAGTTACCTATCCGGAGATCGCCAAGATGCAGACCGCAGCAGTAATCCGCGCAGCAATTAATGTAAGCAAGAAGCATCCGGATTGGAAGATCGTTCCGGAGATCATGATCCCGCTGGTAGGCGATATCAAAGAGCTGAAATATGTGAAAAATATTGTTGTTGAGACTGCTGATGCAGAGATCAAGGCTGCAGGCGTTGAGATGGAATATGAAGTAGGTACCATGATCGAGGTTCCGAGAGCTGCTCTGACTGCAGACAAGATTGCTGAAGAGGCTGAGTTCTTCTGCTTCGGTACCAACGACCTGACTCAGATGACTTATGGATTCTCCCGTGATGACTCCAGTAAGTTCATGGATGCATACTTTGATGCAAAGATCATCGAGAACGATCCGTTCGCAAGACTGGATCAGAGTGGTGTAGGTCAGCTGATGAAGATGGCAATTGAGAAAGGTAAGAAAGTCCGTCCGACCCTGCACTGCGGTATCTGTGGAGAGCACGGTGGAGATCCGTCTTCCGTAGAGTTCTGTAATGAGATCGGTCTGGATTATGTATCCTGCTCACCGTTCCGCGTGCCGATCGCAAGACTGGCCGCAGCACAGGCAGCGTTAAGTAAAGCACATAAATAAAGAATTGTAAATTTAAATCAGGGGCTGTTACAGAATCATCTATTTTTAATGATTTTGTGGCAGCCCCCTTTTTCCGTTGGAAATCTGTCGGTGTTATGTTAAGATAAGAAAAGAAATCTTCAGGAGAGGATAGATAGCAGAAGAACTGGAGGCACATTAGCATGAGAAAGACAGACAGTACAGAGAAGTTAACAACGCTTATCAAGGAAGCAACTTCTCCATTTCACACAGCAGCGGCAATTGTAAAGGAGCTTCGGACAGCGGGCTTTGAGCCACTGGTCATGAATCGGCCATGGCAGCTGGAAGCAGGCGGAAAATATTATGTGGAGCAGTATGGTTCTGCTGTTGTTGCATTTACGGTTGGAGACCAGGTACAGGCGGAAGGATTCAGGATTGCGGCATCGCATACAGATTTTCCGGGGCTCAGGGTGAAGCAGCAGGCGGAGATTTTAAGAGAGACCTATGCGCAGCTGAATGTGGAAGTATATGGAGGTGCGATTCTTAATACCTGGCTGGACAGACCGTTGTCTGCTGCCGGACGGGTGGCACTGAAAAGTGATGATGTGTTTCATCCGCAGATGCGTCTGGTAGATTTGAAGCGGCCGGTATTTATCATTCCCAATCTGGCGATTCATCTGAACCGAGATGTGAATAAAGGAATGGAACTGAATCGTCAGAAAGATATGCTTCCTTTGGCTGGTATGGGTGGAGAAGTGGTATTCAGAGATTTTTTCAGAGAATTACTGGCGAAGGAGCTGCATGTGCAGCCGGAAGAGATCCTGGATTATGAGATAGGACTTTACAATGCTGATCAGCCGGAATATGTGGGGATTCATGAAGAATTCTTAAGCGCACCGCGGATTGACAATCTGTCAGGGGTGCAGGCAATTCTGACAGGGATCACAGAGGGCAGCCGGGACGGAATCAATGTGGCGGCATTTTTTGATCATGAGGAAGTGGGAAGCCGTACGAAGCAGGGGGCAGGCTCCATGTTTTTATCCATGGTACTGGAGCAGATCAGCATCGGCCTTGGACAGGAGCGTCTGCAATTCCTTCATTATCTGGCTGACAGCATGTTTCTGTCAGTGGATGTGGGACATGCATATCATCCTAATTATGGGGAGAAGATGGATCCTACCAACCACAGCATTCTGAACCGGGGATTCTGTATCAAGGAAGCCAGCAGCCAGTCTTATGCTACGGACAGTCAGGCTATTGCAGTGATCGAGCAGATCTGCAGACAGGAAGAGATTCCTTACAGTAAGTTTTTCAATCGCTCAGATGGAAGCTGCGGAAGCACCCTTGGTTCTATTGCCTCCAGTATGGTGCCGGTGCCGACGGTAGATGTGGGGGTTCCGATCCTTGCCATGCATTCTGCGCGGGAGCTGATGGGCAGACGGGATGAGCAGGCTCTTTCAGATATGATCCGCGCTTACTATACGTTGTAAAATGAAATGTTTATAGAATGATCCTTACAGCAAAATCAGTGCCTTCCATGAAAAACTGATATTGTCCTTGTTGACTTTCTACATAGTAAATGATGCTTTTAACACCCAGTCCGTGCCCTGACCTCCTGGTGACAGGAATCCCATCTGAAAAAACAGGCGGTACAGGAGCCGGATTTTTTTCCAGCAGCATCAGATGATTCATTTTTTCAAAAATATGCAGTTCAATGCGTCTGTTTTCCTGAGAGAGATCTTTTACCGCATTCATGGCATTTTCCAGAATATTAGACAGGATTGCACAGAAGATCATCTCTGAACAGGGAAGATCTTTGGGTGCGGCGACCTGTGCATGAAATGCAATTCCAAGCTCCTGCAGTCGGGAACTGTATATGGACAGAATCGAATTGAGCAGTTCATTTTGTGAAAATGTGCTGATGATGGTATTTTCATAAGTCTGGTGTATCTGCTGGATATAGTCCAGAGCTTTGTCAGTCTCCTGGTTCTGCACATAGGTCTGTAAAATCATTAAATGGTGCCGCATATCATGCCGTAGGATCGACATATTGTGTTCACTTTTCTTTGCCTGTTCAATCTCGGAACGCAGCGAACGAAGCTGCATGTTGATCAGTTCATTGTACTGTTCAGTCCGGCTCTTCAATTCATATTCTCGAAAATAAATGAGCAGAAACAGAAGATAGGCCAGGCAAAGGGCGAAACCCATGAATTCGGATACGACCTTGCTGCCGGAATACAGCAGGGTTGAAAATTTGGTTGTGGCATAATCAAACAAGTAATAGACAAAAGGCATACTGCAGATAATGATCAGTTCCCGGTCAGATTTTTCGAAGAGCAGGGCGGTGGTCGGACACAGATATCTGCACAGCAGGAAAAATACGATAAGTGTTACCAGAATTCTGCAGAGGTAATAGCACCATTCCTCATGGGTGAGAGTGAGTACAAAGATTCCAGCCCAGTTGCTGTATTGACAGCAAAGATAAGCCGTCAGAATGGAAGTCAGTGACTGAAGCCAGCGGAATTTGTAGTAAAATACCAGGATCAACAACAAAGGCAGATGTACAACAAACGGATAGATTTCATCGGAAAATTCTGTGCCGATCAAGAAAATGCAGATCAGATACAGAAGTCCGGAGGCGAGTGCCGACAGCAGCAGGATTCCGATATTTTTCCGATCTCGATTCACTCCTAAAAAAAATGCCGACAAAAAGACGCCGAACAGCAAGGTAGTGAGATGGTGGGTATAAAACAATATCTGAAGTAACATGAAAAGATCCTCTCATCATTAGATAATAAGACTATTATAGAAGATATAGCAGATTAACGCAAATGGTTTGCAGATTATTTGATGGTAAGAATCGGTTGCATATGTGACAATCTTGTGGTAATATTATCTGGTATTAAAAACTACGAAAGAACGTTTTTGAATCTTTTTAGATAAATGATAAGAGATGAAAAGGAAAGGACCGGATTATATGATAAATTACAGGATCGTTGTTGACAGTTGTGGGGAATTTACGGAGGATATGAAAAAGAATCCTCATTTTGCACATGCGGCACTGCATCTTTCTGTAGACGGGGAACAGTTTGTGGATGATGAGACATTTGATCGTCTTGACTTTCTGGTGAAGATGAAGGAGAGTCCAAACTGTCCGAAGTCCAGCTGCCCGTCACCGGAAGTGTACAGAGCGGCATTTGACTGTGGGGCTGAGCATCTCTATGCGATCACGCTGTCTGCAGAACTGAGTGGTTCTTACAACAGTGCAGTGCTTGGCATGAACCTTTTTCTGGAGAATCATCCAGATGCAAAGGTACATGTATTTAATTCCTGTTCGGCATCTGTGGGAGAGACGCTGATTGCAAAGAAGATCGCTGAGTGCGAAGAGGCAGGTCTTGATTTTGAAGCAATTATTGAGAAGGTGGATGACTTCATCCTTCATATGCATACGTATTTTGTGCTGGAGAGCCTGGATAATTTAAGAAAGAACGGACGTCTCAGCGCAGTGAAAGCACTGGTGGCTACGGCATTGAATATTAAGCCGGTTATGGGAGCCACTGATCAGGGTGTGATCACTCAGCTCGGTCAGGCAAGAGGCATGCAGAAAGCACTCCGTCTGATGGCAGAGACAATAGCAGCAGAGCTGGAGCATCCGGAAGAAAAGGTGCTGGGACTGGTTCACTGCAATAATCCGGAGCGTGCGGAATATGTGAAACAGGAATTACTGAAGCTTGTAAATGTAAAGGACATTATTGTGCTGGAGAGTTCCGGAGTCAGCACACTTTATGCGTCACAGGGCGGAATTATTATTGCGGTTTAGGAAAAATGTGATATACTTATTCTATTAAGCGTTGTGAGGTGCAGCGCGAGAAACAGCAAGGAGAACGTTTCATGAGTCAGGAAAAAGTAGATCGTTATAAAGAGCAGAAAAAGAATCGCAAGGCTATTTTAGCAAAGAAAAAGAGAAATGCATTTCTTACAAAATGTGGCTGCGGACTGGTCGTTGTATTGCTGGCAGCATGGCTTGGATATTCAGCAGTGGATTCCTATTATGCCAAGGCAAACAGCGAGACTGTATATGCAGATGTGACAGCACTGGATGAATATACCAGCACAGTAGCAGCAGAGTAGATCATAGGAATAAGGGGCTGTTTTCCTGAAGAAAAAAGGAAAGCAGCCTTTTTGTGTTAAACTTAGTCTTGACCCTGAAGCAGGGTTTGACGATATAATAAAGAAAACAGCAAAGAGAGGATAGAGATATGATACAGACTGGAACGAAAAAACTGACATTGGCGGCAATGTTTTTTGCTATTGGTATAATTCTTCCGTTTTTTATCGGGCAAATTCCGCTGGTCGGACAGATGCTTCTTCCGATGCATATTCCGGTCCTGCTGTGCGGATTGATCGTTGGCTGGCAGTATGGACTGGCAACAGGATTTTTCCTTCCGCTGGTACGTGGTATGCTCTTTGGAATGCCGGCACTTTTTCCTAATGGAATCGGCATGGCATTTGAGATGGCAACGTATGGATTGGTGATTGGATATCTGTACAGTCATTCCCGCTGGCAGTGTATCAAATCCCTGTACCGTTGTCTCATTGTGGCAATGATCGCCGGAAGACTGGTCTGGGGAGCAGTACGTGTGGTACTTCTTGGCATGAGCGGTATCGCATTTTCATGGGAACTGTTTATGGCAGGCGCGCTGATCAATGCCATTCCTGGTATTGTGCTGCAGCTGATCCTGATCCCGATGATCATGGTAGCTTTGAACAAAGCGAAGATCGTTCCCTTTAAGAAGAATGAGCATGTGCGTCAGAACGTGTAGGAGGCAGAGAAAGGCATGAAGGAGATCGCAGCGGAGATTATAACAGAGATAGGTAAATTAAAGACGAAAAAAGATCATCTGCTGATTGCCATTGATGGGCGCTGCGGCTCTGGAAAATCCACATTGGGAGCATATCTTCAGCAGAAAATGCAGGGTAATCTGCTACATATGGATGATTTTTATCTGCGGCCGGAACAGCGGACACCTGCGCGGAGGGAAGAGCCTGGAGGAAATGTAGATCGGGAACGGTTCCTGGAAGAAGTGCTTCTGCCTCTTCATAAAGGAACAAAATTTACGTATCGACCATTTAATTGTCGGAAATGGGAACTGGATCAGCCGGTGGAGGTTGAAGCAAGGGAGATCAATATCGTGGAAGGGTCTTATTCTTGTCATCCAGAGTTATATGACTACTATGATCTTCATGTGTTTCTGACTGTTGATCCGAAAGAACAGATGTACCGGATTCAGAATCGGCTGGGAAAAATGACCTGTGCGGAGACCTTTCGGACAAAATGGATTCCTATGGAAGAGAATTATTTCTCAAAGATGCAGGTACGGGAGCGCTGTGAGCTATGTTTTGACACTACCCATGCGGAGCGCGTGGATGGACAGCAGGAGGAGAGATGATGAAAACATTATATCTGGAATGTTACTCCGGTATCAGCGGAGATATGACAGTGGCGGCTCTGTTGGATCTGGGGGCAGATGAGCAGGTATTACGACATGCTCTTGCAAGCCTGCCGGTGAAGGGCTTTGACATTAAGATCAGCCGGGTGAAAAAATCCGGGCTGGATGTGTGCGATTTTGATGTGTTGCTGGATGAAGAGCATGAGAATCATGACCATGATATGGCATATCTGCACGGAGATGATCATATGGAACATGTGCATACACACACGCATGGCGGTGGAGAACATGTTCATGAGCATGAAGGGCATGTGGATAATCATAAAGAACATAATCATGTCCATGGAGATCACGACCATATACATCCGCATACTCACCGCGGCATGAAAGAGATCCGTGAGATCCTGACACAGGCAGACCTGACACCGCGGGCCTATGAGACAGCCCTTCGCATTTTCACAGTGCTTGGAGAAGCGGAGGCGAAGGCTCATGGAACCACGCTGGAGCAGGTGCACTTTCATGAGGTGGGAGCTGTGGATTCTATCGTGGATATCGTATCTGTAGCAGTCTGCCTTGATAATCTGAATATTGATAACGTGATCGTTCCAGTACTGTATGAAGGTGGTGGAACCATTCATTGTCAGCATGGCATCCTTCCGGTACCGGTACCGGCGGTATCCAATATTGTGGCTGCGCACGGGATCCGTCTGGCACTGACCGGTGAGAACGGAGAGTATGTAACACCAACCGGTGCAGCGATCGTGGCAGCTGTCCGGACATCTGATAAGCTGCCGGAGAGCTTTGTGATGGAAAGGATTGGTCTTGGCGGAGGAAAGCGGGAATATAAACGACCAGGAATCCTGCGGGCAATTCTGATCCGAGAGGAGGAGAAGGAGCAGGAGAAAGAGAAGATCTGGAAGCTTGAGAGCAATATAGATGACTGTACCGGAGAAAATCTGGGCTATGTAATGGATCGGCTGATGGAAGCCGGAGCCAGAGATGTACATTACAGTGCAGTCTATATGAAGAAAAATCGTCCGGCATGGCAGCTTAATGTAATCTGCACAGAGGAGAGCATTCCGAAGCTGGAGCAGATTATTTTTGAGGAGACGACCACCATTGGTATTCGTAAAAGCCGCGTGGAGAGAAGCGTGTTAAAGAGAACTTTTGACACTGTGCAGATTTCTGAGGGAGAGGCAAAAGTAAAATTATGTCAGATGCCTGGCAGAGATGGTGTAAAGTCAATACAGCGCTGTTATCCAGAATATGAAAGCGTTGTACAGTTATGTCGGGCAAGCGGAAAGTCTTATCAGGAGATTTATCAGGAGATTGTCGCCGTCTGGCATGAAGAAAATAGATGGTAGATGAAATCTGTGAATAGACATGACCTGGGAGGTAGTGACAGAATGAGCGGAAAAATTTATTCACATATTGATAAGATTCCTTCGGGCAGTGCATCCCGGAAGGTGACAGAAGGATGCCTGGTACTGGAAGGTGGCGCATTTCGCGGTCTGTACAGTCAGGGGTTCATGGATGCCATGATGAAAGCAGGCATCAATATGCAGTGTACCATTGGCGTATCAGCAGGAGCTATGGCCGGGATGAATTATGTGGCTGGTCAGATTGGTCGGTCTGCCAGAGTGAACCTGAGGTATCGTCATGACAGCCGCTATGTGGGAATCCAGGCGGTTCGCCACAACAAAGGACTGATCGGATTTGATTTTGTGTTCGATGGTCTTAAAGAATCCGATCCATTTGATGGAAAACGGTTCTTTGAGCCGGAACGGAGGTTTGTGGCAGTGGCAACGAACTGCCTGACCGGAGAGACTGAATATTTTGAAAAAGGTCATTGCACCAATATCTTTCACGCAATCCGTGCATCGGCATCCATGCCATATATTTCCAAGATGGTGGACATCGATGGCAAGCCTTATCTGGATGGTGGATGCAGCTGTAAGATTCCTTATCAGTGGGCAATCGACCAGGGTTTTGAGAAAATCGTGGTGATCAAGACTCGTCATGCAGATTATAGAAAAAATCTGAAGAAAGCCTCAGAGACCTCTCTGGCACATCGGATCTATCACACCTATCCCGAGTTTGCTCACGTGCTGGAGCAGAGCGATGCGGCCTACAATCACCAGTGTGATGAACTGGAGCAGCTGGCAAAAGAAGGACGGATCTATCTTGTCAGCCCGTCTGTACCTATGAAGATCAGCCGTCTGGAAAAAGATATGGAGAAGCTGGGGCATCTTTATGCCAGAGGCTATAAAGATGCCAAAGACCAGATGGAGCAGCTGAAAGCATATCTGGGAATGAAATAAAAGCCTGTATATGCAACAGCCCGTGAGGTCAGCATAAAAGCTCGTATGACGTGTATCGGACAGAAATGCACTGACGTACTGCCTGAACACGTACACATACTGTGTTCGTGTCAGTCAATACGCCACCACATTCCAGTCCGCTCCAAGTCATACAGCGCAGTTTATTGCTGACCTCACGGGCTGTTGTAGTTCGTGATAGTTTATTCTATCGCCCGGGGCTGCTGCAGGTTATGAGAGCTTTTGTTTCATACACAGATCCTTTGATCACATTTTATGTCATAGATACCTTGCATTTTATAGAAGTATCTGTTATTGTAAATACAACAATCTCTTACATCGAATTTCTACGCAATTTTCCGCGAAAATACCATGAGAGAATGGACTTTGATAATTGAATAAAGGCTTTACGCTATGGTATAATATTGCCTGAAAGGGCGGTGAAACATATGAGAGGTGAAGAGTACAATATGCCGACAGATATTCAGTTTAAGGATGACCTGAGAAAAGAAGAGATACGGATTGAAAATGAACTTGAGCTGCTTGAAAACAAAGAATATGATAAGTTAAAGAAAAAACTTGAACGTGACCTGAAACGGGTACGTGAGAGTCTTCAGGACTGATTAGTAACAAGATAAATCGAAACCTAAGGTGTGAGGTCTTTATTGAGGAATGAAAGAGCTTATACTTTTATACAATGGAGAAGGCGATGATTAATTTACATTTTAGAAAAAATTACAGGGAAGTGAATCCAGAAGAACAAGGGATGAATGGACGGAAGTCGAAACCGGAGAGAAAACATTGGTTTCAGAAGACGAAAAAGACAGGACTAGTCGTGCTCGGAACTGTTCTGGTGTTGTTGCTTGCGAATTCCTGCTGGTTTACGATTCAGGAGGAAGAACAGGCGGTCGTCTGTACATTTGGAACACCGAAGGCAGTGACAGATCCGGGACTTCATTTTAAGCTTCCCCTGATCCAGACAGTGACAAAGGTAAATACTACAATTCAGGGAATCGCTGTCGGATATGATTCAGACGAGGAATATACAGATGAGGCGATGATGATCACTTCAGACTATAATTTTATTCAGGTAGATTTTTATGCAGAATATAGGATTTCAGATCCGGTGAAAGCGTTATATGCATCGGAAGATCCGGTTGATGTTCTGGACAATATTGCTCAGAACTGTATCCGTACTACGATTGGTTCGTATAATGTAGATGCAGTATTGACAACTGGAAAGAATGAGATTCAGGCAAATATTAAGCAGATGATCATGGATAAACTGGAAAAATACGACATTGGTATCCAACTGGTCAGCATATCCATACAAGATGCACAGCCCCCCACAACAGAGGTTATGACAGCATTCAAAGCAGTTGAAACAGCCAAGCAGGGAAAAGAAACGGCTTTGAATAATGCAAATAAGTACCGGAATGAGCAGATCCCTCAGGCAAAGGCAGAGGCTGATAAGATTCTGCAGGATGCAGAGGCACAGAAAGAGAGTCGTATTAACGAGGCAGAGGGACAGGCATCCAGATTTAATTCCATGTATGAGGAATATATCAAATATCCATCAATCACAAAACAAAGAATGTTTTATGAAACCATGGAAGATATTCTGCCTGATATGAAGGTTATCATTGAAGGAGCAAATGGAAGTCAGATTCAGCAGCTTCTTCCACTGGATTCTTTTAATACAGCAGAAGCTACGGAGGAATGATCAGATGGATAAAGAAAAGAAAAAGTTTGGTGTTTTTAAATATATTTTGGTTCTGGCGGTTCTGGTCATCCTTAGCAATAGCCTGGTAATTTGCAGAGAAGATGAGTATAAGCTGGTCCGTCAGTTTGGAAAAGTGCAGCGTGTGATCAGTACATCGGGATTATCTTTTAAAATTCCATTGATCCAGTCGACAGATACGGTACCGAAGGAATTACTGCTTTATGATCTGCCGGCATCAGATGTTATTTCATCCGATAAAAAATCGATGATCGTAGACAGTTATGTACTCTGGAAAGTGACGGATCCGCTGAAATTCACACAGACACTGGCCAATTCTATCTATAATGCTGAGAACAGGATCAATGCACTGGTATACAATGCGACTAAGAATACAGTATCCAGCATGACTCAGGACGAAGTGATCAAGAGCAGAGATGGAAAAATGACAGTCACCACCGCAGGAACAGAATCTGATGTGGAATCCAATGATCTGGTGCTGGAGGAAAAAACAGAAGAAGTTGTCATAAAATCTCTCACAGAAGAAATTATGGAGCAGCTGGGAGATTATGAACAGTATGGAATTGATATTCTGGCTGTGGAAGTGAAAAAACTGGATCTGCCGGATGACAATAAACAGGCTGTTTATACACGAATGATCTCGGAACGTGAAAATATAGCAGCCCAGTATACAGCAGAAGGAGCGTCTCAGGCTCAGATTATACAGAATACAACTGACAAAGAAGTGTCGATCATGCTGTCGGAGGCGAATGCACAAGCAGAACAGACCATCGCAGAAGGCGAGGCAGAATATATGAAGATTTTGTCTGATGCTTATGCGGATGACAGCAGAAGTGAATTCTATTCTTTTGTGCGCAGCCTGGATGCTGCCAAAGAAAGTTTGAAAAACAGCAAAGATAAGACACTGATCCTTCCGGCAGATTCACCAATCGCAAGAATCTTTACCGGAAAGTAACAGCAGAAGAATAATAAAAAGAAAGAGCTGCCTATGGAATGAATTTTATTTCACAGGCAGTTCTTTTTTTAGTCTATTTATTTCTCATTTTCATTTTTCTTAGCTTCCATCAGCTTCATTGCACGAACCTTCAGCGGCAGTCCGAACAGTGTGATGAATCCACTTGCATCGTGATGATCATACATATCACCAGTTGTGAAGGAAGCCAAGGACTCATTGTAGAGGCTATACGGAGAAGTGGTTCCGGCTTTGATGATATTTCCTTTGTAAAGCTTGAATTTTACTTCACCAGTCACATATTCCTGAGTGCTTGCTACGAATGCGCGGATAGCGTCACACAGCGGAGTGAACCATTTTCCTTCGTATACAACCTGAGACATCTTGTTGCCCATGTCTTTCTTGGCTTCCATGGTAGCGCGGTCAAGAACCAGCTCTTCCAGCTGTTTGTGAGCTTCCATCAGGATGGTTCCGCCAGGAGTCTCATATACTCCACGGGATTTCATACCAACTACACGGTTCTCGACGATATCTACAATACCGATACCGTGTTTTCCGCCAAGCTTGTTCAGTTCTCTGATCACATCAGCAACTTTCATCTTTTTGCCATTTACAGAAGTCGGAACTCCTTTTTCGAAGGTCATAGTCACGTACTCAGCCTGATCCGGTGCTTTTTCCGGAGTAACGCCAAGAACCAGCATATGATCGTAGTTCGGCTCATTTGCCGGATCCTCAAGCTCCAGGCCTTCATGGCTGATGTGCCACAGGTTGCGGTCACGGCTGTAGCTGTGGCTGTGGTCAAACGGAAGGTCGATACCATGTTTCTTGCAGTATTCAATCTCGTCATCACGGGACTGCATGGTCCATACATCAGTCATTCTCCACGGAGCGATGATCTTCAGGTCAGGAGCCAGAGCTTTGATCGCCAGCTCAAAACGGATCTGGTCATTACCTTTACCGGTAGCACCGTGACAGATAGCGGAAGCACCTTCTTTTCTTGCAATCTCAACCAGCTTCTTAGCAATAACCGGACGAGCCATGGAAGTTCCCAGAAGGTATTTGTTCTCATATACAGCACCAGCCTGTACACACGGCATGATGTAATCTTCTGCAAATTCATCAACAATATCTTCAATATATAATTTTGCTGCGCCGGAAGCTTTTGCACGCTCTTCCAGACCGTCCAGCTCGTTACCCTGTCCGCAGTCTACGCAGCAGCAGATAACGTCATAACCGAAATGCTCTTTGAGCCATGGAATAATAGCAGTGGTATCCAGGCCACCTGAATAGGCAAGAACTACTTTTTCTTTCATATTAAAAATCCTCCTAATGTAACGTGGTTTCACTGAAAATAAATATACAACATCCGACAGGAAACTGCAAGTGTAAAAATATACATGATAGCAACGGAATATACATAAAAATTGAATATAATGCATAAATATAGAAGATAAATGGATTTTAAGTGTATAAAAATGCAAAAAATATAGAAAGGTACTTGCAAACTCAACCAAAGAGGTTTACAATATTCCCATTCGACAGAAAAATAGTGAAATTTGTGAGGTAGAGAGTATGATAAAAGCAGGTATTATCGGAGCAACCGGTTATGCAGGAGCAGAGCTGGTCAGACTTCTTCTCGGACATAAAGATGTAGAGATCAAATGGTATGGATCCAGAAGCTATGTGGATCAGGCGTATGCATCCATCTATCAGAATATGTTCCAGCTGGTGGATGAGAAATGTCTGGATGACAATATGGAAGCTATGGCAGATCAGGTGGATGTGATCTTTACTGCTACTCCGCAAGGACTGTGTGCCTCTCTGGTCAATGAGAATGTATTAAGTAAGGTAAAGATCATCGATCTGAGTGCGGACTTTCGTATTAAAGATGTCAACGTCTATGAGAAATGGTATGGCATTGAGCATAAAGCACCCCAGTACATTGGAGAAGCAGTGTATGGACTTTGTGAAGTCAACAGAGAGAAGATCAAACAGGCAAGGCTTATTGCTAATCCAGGCTGCTATCCGACCTGCAGCTTCCTCTCTATCTATCCTTGCGTGAAGGAAGGACTGATCGATCCAAACACCATCATCATTGATGCCAAATCCGGTACTTCCGGAGCAGGAAGAGGAGCCAAGGTTGATAATCTGTTCTGTGAGGTCAATGAAAATATCAAAGCCTACGGTGTGGCCGGACACAGACATACACCAGAGATCGAAGAGCAGTTAAGTTATGCGGCAGGAGAGCCGGTACTGATCAATTTCACCCCGCATCTGGTGCCTATGCAGAGAGGTATCCTGGTAACTGCTTATGCATCTCTCAAAAAAGATGTGACATATGAAGAAGTAAAAGCAGTTTATGATAAATATTACGACAAAGAGTATTTTGTTCGTGTACTTAACAAAGATGTATGCCCGCAGACCCGTTGGGTAGAAGGTAGCAACTTCGTGGATGTGAACTTCAAGATTGACCCGAGAACAAAGCGGATCATTATGATGGGTGCCATGGATAATCTGGTAAAAGGTGCAGCCGGACAGGCAGTACAGAATATGAATCTGTTATTTGGATTAGATGAGAAGACAGGTCTTCAGATGGCGCCGCTGTTCCCGTAAGTGTCTGAGATATTTACGGAAATAGACGATAAGACAAGGAGGAAACACCATGGATATCCGGGTGATGAAAAGTGAAGATTATGACAAGCTCTATGAGTTGTGGATGACGATCAAGGGGTTTGGCATCCGAAGTATCGATGATTCCCGGGAGGGTGTGACCAGATTTCTGAAACGGAATCCTACTACCAGTATTACTGCCTGGGACGGGGATACACTGATCGGTGCAATCCTGTGCGGACATGACGGAAGACGAGGATGTCTCTATCATGTGTGTGTGCGGAAAGGCTACCGACGTCAGGGCATAGGTAAGGCCATGGTTGTGGCATGTATGGAAGCTCTGCGGAAAGAGCAGATCAACAAAGTTTCCCTGATCGCATTTACCATAAATGATATTGGAAATGCATTCTGGAACAAGATCGGCTGGACAGAGCGGGAAGATCTGAATTATTATGATTTTACGTTAAATGAGAAAAATATTACTGCATTTATTGAGGAGGACTGAGGATGAAGATCATTACAGGCGGTGTGACCGCAGCAAAAGGATTTGAAGCAGCTTCGGTGGAAGCCCGCATCAAATATCAGAACCGGAAGGATATGGCGCTGGTGTACAGCCAGGTTCCCTGCGTGGCAGCGGGAACATTTACCACCAATGTGGTAAAAGCAGCTCCGGTCAAATGGGATCAGGAAGTGGTCTATCATTCTGAAGCCGCACAGGCAGTGATCATCAATTCCGGTATCGCCAATGCCTGCACAGGTGCGGAAGGATACGGATATTGTAAGCAGACCGCTGAGGCGGCAGCGAAAGCCCTGAATGTACCGGAGAGTTCCGTGCTGGTGGCATCCACCGGAGTGATCGGTATGCAGCTTCCCATGGATCGGATCGCAGCAGGTGTGGAACTGCTGGCAAAGGGAAAAGAGGATACCGAAGAGGCAGGTCTTGATGCGGCAAAAGCTATCATGACTACCGACACCAAGCCAAAATATGTGGGTGTGGAGATTGAGATCGGCGGTAAGACCGTGACCATCGGCGGTATGTGTAAAGGCTCTGGCATGATCCATCCGAATATGTGTACCATGCTTGGATTTGTGACTACCGATGCAGCGATCACCAAGGAGCTTCTGCAGAAAGCACTGTCCGATGATGTGAAAGATACCTACAATATGGTGTCGGTAGATGGAGATACTTCTACCAATGATACAGTACTCCTGCTGGCAAATGGTATGGCTGGCAATCCGGTCATCGACAAAGAAGACAGCCCGGAATATACAGAATTTAAGAAAGCACTGAATTATGTAAATACTGAGCTGGCGAAGAAGATCGCCGGAGATGGAGAAGGAGCAACCTGTCTGTTTGAGGTAAAGGTGATCGGAGCCGAGAGTAAGGAACAGGCCGTGACCTTGAGCCAGTCTGTTGTGATGTCCACCCTTACCAAGGCAGCAATCTACGGACATGATGCCAACTGGGGGCGGATCCTGTGTGCCATGGGATATTCCGGAGCACAGTTTGATCCGGAGAAGGTGGATCTGTATTTTGAGAGTAAAGCAGGGAAGCTGAAGATCATCGAGAATGGTGTGTCCACTGGATACAGTGAGGACGAGGCAACAAAGATTCTTTCCGAGGACTATGTGACTGCCATTGCAGATGTGAAGATGGGAACGGCCACTGCCACCGCATGGGGCTGTGATCTAACCCATGAATATGTAAATATCAACGCAGATTACAGAAGTTAAGGTGGAAAAACCCGTATTTACAGGGAAGAGGAGTGGAAAAATGAGAAAAGATGATGAAAAATATCTGGAGAAAGCGGCCGTCCTGGTAGAGGCCCTTCCCTATATTCAGAAATTTAACCGGAAAGTGATCGTTGTAAAATACGGCGGAAGCGCCATGGTAGATGAACAGCTGAAGAAAAGTGTAATCAGTGATGTGACCCTTCTGAAGCTGGTTGGATTCAAGCCGATCATTGTACATGGAGGCGGCAAGGAGATCAGTAAATGGGTTGGAAAAGTCGGCAAGGAAGCGCAGTTTATCAATGGACTGCGTGTGACTGATGAAGAGACCATGGAGATTGCGGAGATGGTGCTTGGCCGTGTGAACAAGAGTCTGGTTAGTATGGTGGAAGAGCTGGGAGTCAAGGCAGTCGGCATCAGCGGTAAAGACGGCGGCCTTCTGAAAGTAAAGAAAAAATACGCAGACGGCAAGGATATCGGTTATGTAGGCGAGATCACAGATGTAGATCCCAAGATTCTCTATGACCTGATGGAGAAGGATTTCCTTCCGATCATCTGCCCGGTTGGACTGGATGATGAATTTAATACTTACAATATCAATGCAGATGATGCAGCCTGCGCTATTGCCCGTGCGGTAGGCGCCAATAAGCTGGCATTTCTGACTGACATTGAAGGTCTGTATAGAGATTTTGAAGATAAGAGTTCCCTGATCTCTGAGATCACGGTCAAGGAAGCAAAGGAACTGATCGCCGGAGGAACCATCGGCGGAGGAATGCTGCCGAAGTTGTCCAATTGTATTGATGCCATTGAGGCAGGTGTATCCAGAGTTCATATTATTGACGGCCGGATTCCCCACAGTATTCTGATGGAGATCTTCTCTGACCGTGGTGTTGGAACCGCTATTCTGGGAGATACGGAGGAAAAATATTATCATGAGTAATCCATATATTGAAGAAGCCGAGGATGCGATCCTCCATACATATAATCGCTATCAGATTGTTCTGGATAAAGGTGAGGGCGTGCATCTTTACGACATCAATGGAAAAGAATATCTGGATTTTGCAGCAGGTATTGCAGTACAGTCTCTGGGCTACAACAACAAGGAGTATACCCAGGCACTGAAAGACCAGATTGACAAGCTGACCCATATTTCCAACCTCTATTATTCTGTTCCTATGGCAGAAGCGGCTGAGAAAGTAAAGAAAGCCAGTGGTATGGAGAAAGTATTTTTTACCAACAGCGGCACAGAAGCGATCGAAGGTGCACTGAAGGTTGCCAGAAAATATTCCTATGCAAAATATGGCGAGAACCGTTATGAGATCATTGCCATGAATCATTCCTTCCATGGAAGAAGTATGGGGGCTCTGTCTGTGACTGGCAATGAAAAATACAGAAAACCCTTTGAACCGTTGATCGGCGGTGTGCGTTTTGCAGATTACAATGATCTGGAAAGTGTAAAAAGTCAGTTGACAGATAAGACCTGTGGTATTATTCTGGAAACCGTGCAGGGTGAGGGCGGTATCTATCCGGCAACCGAAGAATTTTTAAAAGGAGTCCAGGCACTTTGTGAAGAACATGATCTGGTATTGATCCTGGATGAGATTCAGTGTGGTATGGGACGAACTGGTTCCATGTTCGCATGGCAGGAGTACGGTGTGATGCCGGATGTGATGACCTGTGCAAAAGCACTGGGCTGTGGAGTGCCGGTGGGCGCATTTGTACTTGGCAAAAAAGTGGCAGAGACTTCTCTGGCACCTGGAGATCACGGAACTACTTATGGAGGCAACCCGTTCGTATGCGCAGCGGTCAGCAAGGTATTTGATCTCTATGAAAAAGAACAGATTGTGGATCATGTACAGAAGGTCGGTGCATATCTGGAAGAAAAATTGAATGTCCTTGTGGATAAGTATGATTTCCTGAAAGAACGCAGAGGAAAAGGTCTGATCCAGGGACTGGAAGTGGAAGGAAGACCGGTGGGAGAGATTGTGAACCGAGCACTGGAGCATGGACTGATCATCATCACCGCAGGAAGCAATGTGCTTCGTTTTGTTCCGCCGCTTGTGATCACCAATGCAGATGTAGATGAGATGATTAAGAAATTAGAAAGTTGCTTTTAGTGAAGAAAGAGGGATAAATGAAATCAACAGTTCAGAAAATACTGGCAGTGCTGATAGTTGTATTACTGGTGGCAGAGATTATCCATGCCAGTAAACTGAATCAGAAAGACAGTGTGACACTGGCGGAGAAGCGTCCGCTGCTGATCTGGTATACAGATCCGGATATACAGGAATATATGCAGCAAAGTGCAGAAGCGGCGGCTGCCCAGTATGGGGTTCAGGTGGAGACAGAGCTGGTATCGGAAGTAGATTACATTGAAAATATCAGTGAACGTTCTGTGGCAGAGACCATGACAGGACCAGATCTCTACGTGCTTGGCAGTTCTCAGATGGAGAAGGCTGCTCTGGCAGGTCTGACCGATCAGCTGGACGACAAACAGATGGCGGACACTTATTCAGAAAAGGCGGTCCATGCAGTAACCTATGATGGAAAAGTCATGGCATATCCGTTCTATGTGGAGACCAGTGTACTTCTCTATAACCGGTATTATGCAGATGAGGCTCCAGCTACTATTGATGCGATCCTGGACTATTCAGAAAATTATGAAGTCAGCGAAGTGACAGCCAAAGTTGAGAATATGTTTGAGTGGAACGTGGCTGACGTGATTGAAAACTATATGTTTCTGGGTGGCTATACAGATCTTGGCGGAGAGGACGGAGATGATAAGAGTCAGGTATCCATGGATCTTGATAAAGCTGTGGAATGCATGATGTATTATCAGAGTCTCAACAGCTTCTTCGCATTGGATGCGGATACCATCACCTCTGATGAGATCATCCAGGATTTCATTGATGGTAAGACTGTATTTGCCATTGCCAATGCAAGTATGATCGGAAAGCTGGATGAAGCCATTGCAAATGGTGAGATTCCGGAGTATCCGACGGAACGTACAGTAACCGATGAAAACGGAGAAGAACAGACCGAAGAACTGAACTTTGATCCATTTTATGCAGCAGCACCGCTGCCGGATCTGACCAATGATCTGGAGACAGGAGGATTGTCTGTGACCAATGCAATTGCAGTGAATCCCTATTCTGTAAACCGTGATGCAGCTGCAGCGATAGCCCGTTATCTGACGGAGAGAAATGTTGGCAGTCTCTACGAGATGACCAGCAAGATTCCGGCATGTCAGTCTCTGGCAGAAGCCCCGACTCCGGCATGGGATGCAGTATGTGAGGCTTATGACAAGGCTGCAGAGGTTCCAAAGATCATGGAACTGTCTGATATGTGGCTTCATCTGGAAGCAACCATGGCAGATATCTGGCGAGGGGAAGACGCAGCGACCAAGATGCAGGCATTTTCAGATCTTATGACAGAGCGGTTGAACTAAAGATATCAGAATAAGATTCCAATCCTGTGGAAATACTTACCGAAAAGGAGGTTTTCACATGATTGGAATTTTTGTTGCCCTTTTATCGGGTGCACTGATGAGCATTCAGGGCGTATTTAATACAGAAGTGACCAGGCAGAGCAGCGTATGGGTGTCCGCATCCTGGGTGCAGTTTTCTGCTCTCATTACCTGCCTGGTGATATGGGGAATCTTTGACCGAAAAAATCTGATGCTGATCACCAGAGTCTCGCCTGTGTACATGCTGCTTGGCGGTGTGATCGGTGCATTTATCACATATACAGTGATTCAGGGAATGTCGGCACTGGGACCGGCAAAGGCAACGATGCTGATCGTGATTGCCCAGCTGACGATCTCCTGGCTCATTGAGCTTTGCGGGATGTTCGGGGTAGAAAAAGCGTATTTTTCCATGCGAAAACTTATGGGACTTCTGGTGGCGATTGCAGGCGTAGTCCTCTTTGAATGGGAATAAAGTTTGTGCTTGTGTTTCCGGCGCAAGTCCGATACAATAAGAAATGGATATGGACAGGACTTTTCTTCGGAAAAGGAGAAGGAAAGTTCGATGAAAAAATGGAAAATGATGGCATTGATCTGTGTGCTGTGCGGCAGCCTGTCTGGCTGCGGCCTGTCTTTTTGTGGAATTCCGCTGGGAAAAAGGGAACCGCTTACGTTTGTCTGTGGGGAGAAGAATGTGGAAATGCAGGCGGATGAAGAAGCGGATGGTGGAAAACTATCTGAGCAGGATGGTACAGAGGTGCAGATGACAGATGCATCGGAGACAGTCCGGGATGGGACCGCTTCTGCGGATACATCTGTCACGTCAACACAGTCAGATACCTTGTACTCCGATGGAAAAGTCAACATCAACACCGCCGGGCTGGAGGAACTGATGACATTGAAGGGCGTAGGTGAGAGCAGAGCAAGGGCCATCATAGAATATCGGGAACAACAAGGGGCTTTTGAGACACCGGAGGATATTATGAATATTTCCGGTATCAAGGAAGGCGTGTTTTCAAAGATAAAAGATCAGATTGCTGTGCGTTGAGGTGAGGAGTATGGGACAGAGAGTATTAGTAGTAGATGATGAAAAGCTGATCGTCAAAGGAATCCGGTTCAGTCTGGAGCAGGACAATATGGAAGTGGATTGTGCTTATGACGGAGAAGAAGCATTGGAAAAGCTCAGAGCAAATGAGTATGATATGGTGCTTCTTGATATTATGCTTCCCAAACTGACCGGCCTTGAAGTATGTCAGCAGCTCCGGGAATTTTCCAATGTGCCGGTGATCATGCTGACCGCCAAAGGCGATGATATGGACAAAATCATGGGTCTGGAGTATGGAGCAGACGATTATATTACCAAACCATTCAATATTCTGGAAGTAAAAGCGCGGATCAAAGCGATCATCCGCCGGACGAAGAAGAAAGAGCCGGAGAAGCAGCCAAGCCGCGTGGTGGAGAAGGGAGATCTTCACCTGGATTGTGACAGCCGCAGACTCTACATTGGTGGAAAAGAGATCAATCTGACAGCCAAGGAGTTTGATCTGCTGGAGCTGATGGCGCTGAACCCCAATAAAGTATACAGCAGAGATCATCTGCTCAATGCAGTATGGGGCTATGACTACCCGGGTGATGTAAGGACCGTTGATGTGCATATTCGTAGACTGCGCGAGAAGATCGAGAGCAATCCAAGCGAGCCGAAATATGTACATACCAAATGGGGAGTAGGATATTATTTCAATGCATAAGATAAAGTTTCAGGGAAAATTTTTCAAAAGTCTGAATTTTCGCATTATACTTTTTCTTCTGCTCATGGGAACAGTTCCGGCGTTGATCATCGGCGGAGTATTTCTTATGTCCTATGAGCGGCAGGCTATGGCGCAGCTGAGCAATGATGTGAAAAATCAGTGTCAGATCCTGTCCACCCAGCTCAGGGACGGAGAGAATCTGTTGAAGACAGAAGATGAGGTGCTGCAGGGAGAACTGACCCAGCTGGCTTCTCTTTATGATGGAAGGATCATTATTATTGATCAGAATTTTCAGATCATTGAGGATACATCTCAGCTGGAAGAAGGACGGACCATGGTGGCGGAAGAAGTGGTGCGTTGTTTTAAGGGTGAGAATACAAGCCATTATGTGAGCGGTCGTTTTATTGAGATGACCGTTCCGATCATTGTGGAAAACAAGGATACCAAGACCGTGATCGGCGTGATCCTGGCAAGCGCTTCTACAGATGCGATCCATGCGCAGATGGAGGGATTGACGGCTTCTGTACAGATGTGGATCGTAGTAGTGATCATCTGTGCGCTGGCACTCTCGATCATTCTTGCCAATTGGCTGGTGCGTCCGCTGCAGCATATGAACCGGTCTATCGAAGGACTGGTAGAAGGATCATTGGATGGGGATCTGGATATTCATGATTGTACGGAGACGGAAAATATTTCTGATACATTCAATCTGATGCTTGCGAAGCTGAGACTTGTGGAGGAATCCAGGCAGGAATTTGTATCCAACGTGTCCCATGAGCTGAAGACACCGCTGACTTCCATGAAGGTACTGGCGGATTCTCTTCTCATGCAGGAAGAAGTGCCCAATGAGCTGTACCGGGAGTTTATGCAGGATATTGCGGAAGAAATTGACCGGGAGAATACGATCATCTCGGATCTGCTGACTCTGGTAAAGATGGATCGAAAGACCCAGGAACTGAACATAGCAGTTACAGATGTGAACGAATTTATGGAGACGATCCTGAAGCGCCTGCGTCCCATTGCGGAAAAAGCCAATGTGGAAGTGGTCTTTGAGAGTAATCGAAGTGTCAGTGCAGAGATCGATGCGTCCAGACTATCACTGGCATTTTCCAATCTGGTGGAAAATGCCATCAAATACAACAACGAAAATGGATGGGTTCGGGTGACTCTGGATGCTGACCACAAGTTCTTCTATGTGAAAGTGAGTGATTCTGGTATGGGAATCCCACAGGAGTCACTGGATTATATTTTTGAGCGTTTTTACCGGGTAGATAAGTCTCATTCCAGAGAGATCGGCGGTACAGGACTGGGACTGGCGATCACAAAGAGTGCAGTTGTTGCCCACAGGGGAGCTATCAAAGTGCAGAGTAAGCTGGGAGAGGGAACAACATTTACGGTGCGTATTCCACTTCGATATATTGTATAGGAAGGATCATTTATGAGAAAATGGTTATGGATTCTTCTGCTGGCAGTTCCGCTGCTTATGGCGGGATGCAGAAAACAGCAGCAGGTGGATGAGAGCGGGTATCGAATCTGGTATATCAACCAGAATGAGACCTGCCTGAAATATGAAAATAAAGAACTGCAGTCCAAGAATGAAGAGGGACTGCTCCGGGAAATGATGGAAGTCATGCGGGAGACGCCGACAGATGATGAGCTGAAGCCAGTGATCCCGGAGGATGTTACGCTTCTGGATTTTGACTTTGAGCATAATCAGCTGTATCTGGATTTCTCGCCGGAATACAAGAAGATGCCGAAGGTCTATGAAGTGCTTTGCCGGGCGGCGATCGTACGTACCATGGGGCAGATCGATGGTGTGGAATACGTGGATTTTCAGGTCAACGGAGAGCCACTGACCGATCTTGAGGGAAAAGAGATCGGCCTTATGAATGAAGATCAGTTTATTGAAAATGCAGGTGAGGAGATCAATGCTTATAAGACAGCGGATCTGACCCTTTATTTTGCCAATAAAGCAGGGGATAAGCTGGTAGGACAGAGGGTCGCTATGGAGTATAACAGCAACATTTCGCTGGAAAAACTGATCGTGGAGCAGCTGATCGCAGGGCCGCCATTTGAGGGTGCTTATCCGACCATTCCATCAGAGACCAAGCTTTTAAATATTTCCATCAAGGACAATATCTGCTATGTGAATCTGGATGAGGGATTTCTTGGAACCGGTTACAATGTGATTGAGAGTATTCCGGTCTATTCCATCGTTAATTCTTTGATTGAAAATACAGATGCACAGAAAGTACAGATCAGTATTAACGGTGAGACCAACCGGATGTTCCGGGAGAGCATTAATTTTGATACGATCTTTGAAAAGAATGAGGGGCTGATCGAATAGTGAGACAACGACCAATAGCATGCGCGGCGTTTTTGCTGTTTCTGATCCTTCTTCTGATGCCTGCGGAGTTTTTTTACAGGACTCCGCAGCTGACAGAAAAGTGTAAGGCAGAAGTGCTCGGTTATGTGGAACGCCGTACATGGAAAAATGAAAAGATGCAGCTGTTGCTGGAAGATTGTCAGATCCGTACAGGAGAAGATGAGTTTCAGGAAGACCGGCTGCTTGTCTATACGAAAGATCCCACAGAATATGAGGTGGGAAGTATTCTTTCCCTTTCGGGAACTATTTATCCAATAGAAGAACCAACCAATCCAGGACAATTTAACAGCAGACTATATTATGCGGGAAAAGGGATATCCTATACATTGTACGCAGATCAGGTGAATCATGTGGGGGGAATGGTGCATCCTGTGAAAGAACAACTGCTGCAGCTTCAGAAGCGGATCGGGCAGATCTACGAGACAGTGCTTAAGGAGCCGGAAGACGGCATTCTGAAAGCTATGGTGCTGGGAGATAAGACGGAACTGGACAGCGAGGTGCAGAAGCTTTACCAGCAAAATGGCATCTCTCATGTGCTGGCGATCTCAGGACTTCATATTTCACTGATTGGTATGGGCCTTTATAAAATGCTGAAGAGGATTACAGGATATCGACTCATATCGGCAATCCCAACGATGGCTTTGCTCGTGGCGTATGGTTGGATGACAGGTGGTTCCTTATCTTCGGTGCGTGCTGTCGGCATGTGCGCCATTGCGATCCTGGCAGATCTGGTGGGAAGGACCTATGATATGTTGACTGCCATGGGTGTGATGCTTCTGGTGATTGCCAGGACCAATCCCCTGGCAGTGAAGCAGAGTGCATTCTTACTGTCCTTTGGTGCGGTGCTGGGAATTGCATGGTTTGGTCCGTTATGGACACTGGAAGAGAAAAAGAAGAAAAAACGAAAGTGGAGAGAAGGGCTTCAGACCAGTCTGTCCGTGCTGTTGATGACATTTCCTGTATTGTTGCAGTTTTTCAATGAATATGCTTTATATTCAACTCTTTTGAATCTGTTAGTGATTCCACTGATGAGTGTGTTGATGACTGCAGGGATCCTATGTGGTGCGGCAGGACTTTTAAATCTTCAGGCGGCAAGACTGCCGGGACTGGTCTGTCATGGAATCCTGTCGGTCTATCAATGGATGGGGAACCTGTGCCTGAGACTGCCTGGTTCAGTGTTGACTATTGGAATTCCTGATCCATGGAAAGTGCTTATCTATTACCTGACTTTGGCACTGGCACTTTTCCTTTTATATAGAGAGAAACAGCGTAAGAAATACTGGAGAAAGCAAGAACCATTCAGGATCTCCAGGCGGACCCTCCGCTGGTGCCAGGGAAGCATACTTTTTACATTACTGCTGTTGTGCGTGCATTATCAGAGTGGAATGGAGATCTGTATGCTTGATGTGGGGCAGGGAGACTGCCTGTTCTGGGAACTTCCGGAAGGGACGACGTTCTTGTCAGATGGAGGCAGTACCAGTGTATCAGATGTAGGAACCTATCGGATTGTACCATTTTTGAAAGCAAGAGGAGTGCACAAGATCGATTATCTTCTCATCTCCCATATGGATCAGGATCACATTAACGGTATTAAGGAAGTGCTGGAGGATGGAAGCATTCAGGTGGGGCAGGCACTGCTGCCGGGACTGCAGAGGAAAGATGATGCTTATCTGGAGATGGAAGCGCTTCTGAAAAATGCAAATGTGGAGAAGCACTGTCTGAACAGTGGAGATCTGGCGACGCAGGGAGATTATTCCATGCGGTGTCTGTGGCCGCCTGTGGAAGGACAGATGGATGACCGGAATAAAATGTCATTGGTCATGGAGGTGGAATACGGAGCATTTCGTATGCTGCTGACCGGAGACATTGATGAACAGGCGGAGCGTCAGCTGGCGGCAACGGGACAACTGGAAACAGTGGATATTTTAAAGGTGGCGCATCACGGGTCACGTTATTCCAGCAGCTCGGAATTTCTGGCGCAGGCCACTCCGGCGGTCAGCCTTATCTCCTGTAGTGCCACCAACCGGTATGGTCACCCAGGACAGGAGACCCTGGAGCGTCTGCAAACTGAAAAAAGTGCAGTCAGAATAACAAAAAATTGTGGCGCGATCTGTTTATGGACCGACGGAAGTGTAATTAAATTGAAAACTGTGAAATAACTGTGAAATAATTTCAATTTAAGCCTTCCATTTACGAAAAATTTTTAGTATAATGAGGGATATTACACTGGTCTGAAAAAGATCAGGAGAAAAAAGAAGAATTGAGGAAAGACAAATGGAAAACAAAACAGACTTCAAACCGTATATTCCGGCAGACAAAGTGATGCCTGAATTTTCGGTGACGGCTGCAGTGCTGGGATGCCTTCTGGCAATTCTCTTTGGAGCAGCAAACGCGTATCTGGGACTGCGTGTAGGTATGACTGTATCTGCATCGATTCCGGCAGCTGTAATCTCCATGGGAGTGATCCGCATTATCCTGAAAAAGGATTCCATTCTGGAGAACAACATGGTACAGACCATCGGTTCTGCAGGTGAGTCCCTGGCAGCTGGAGCAATCTTTACTTTGCCGGCTATTTTCATGTGGGCGGTAGAGGGAAAATGTGATGCTCCTGGTATCCTTTCTATTGCACTGATCGCACTGTGCGGAGGAATCCTGGGTGTACTTTTCATGATCCCGCTTCGTCAGGCACTGATCGTAGACGAGCATGGAACCCTGCCGTATCCGGAGGGAATGGCATGTGCAGAAGTACTTCTGGCAGGAGAAGAGGGTGGCGAAAAATCTACCGTTGTGTTCAGCGGACTTGGAATTGCAGCTCTCTATAAATTCATCACAGACGGACTGAAACTGTTCCCGAGTGAGGTGGCATTTGATATCAAAACACCTATCTACACCGGAGGAGTTGGAATGGATGTACTTCCGGCACTGGCCAGTGTTGGATATATCTGTGGAATCAAGATTTCAAGCTACATGTTTGCAGGTGGCGTTCTTTCTTATCTGGTGCTTATTCCGGCTATTGTATACTTTGGCGGTGAAAGCCTCTCTGTAGTTATGGACAGTGCTGGAAATGCCATCGCGTTCAATGCACTGAGCCCGGGAGCGATCTGGAGCAACTACATTCGTTACATCGGTGCAGGTGCTGTTGCGGCAGGCGGTATTTTAAGCCTTGTAAAATCTCTTCCGGTTATGATCAAAACCTTCGTAAAAGCAATGAAGGGATTTGGTAAAAACGCAGAAAGCGGAAGCAGAACTGAGGTAAATATTTCCACAAAAACAGTATTGATCGGTGTGATTGCAGTAGCAGTTGTAATGTGGCTTCTTCCGGAGATCCCGATCAGCCTTTCCGGTGCATTGATCGTTGTAGTATTTGGTTTCTTCTTTGCATCTGTTTCTTCTCGTATGGTTGGTCTGGTAGGAAGCAGTAATAACCCGGTATCCGGTATGGCTATCGCAACCTTGATCGCAACAACCATTATTTTCAAAGCAATGGGTGTAACTGGTGTAGAAGGAATGGTTGCAGCAATCAGTGTGGGAACTGTTATCTGTATTATCGCAGCAATCGCAGGTGATGCATCTCAGGACCTGAAGACGGGATATATCGTAGGTGCAACTCCGAAAAAGCAGCAGATCGGTGAGATCCTTGGTGCAGTTGTAGCTGCATTTGCAATCGGTGGTGTTATGTATCTGCTTCATGCAGCATGGGGATTTGGTTCTGAAGCGATCCCGGCTCCGCAGGCTTCTCTGATGAAGATGGTTGTTGAGGGCGTTATGGGAGGAACTCTTCCGTGGACACTGGTACTGATCGGTGTGTTTGCAGCAGTGATCGTTGAGATTCTTGGAATCCCGGTTATGGCATTTGCAGTTGGTCTGTATCTGCCGATCTACCTGAGTACCCCGATCTTCATCGGTGGTGTGATCAGATGGTTCCTGGAGAACAAAAAGAAATTCGCAGATGATGCAAGCAGAAAAGATTTCATTGACCGTGGAGTTCTGTATACTTCTGGTATGATCGCAGGTGAGGGTCTGGTTGGAATCCTTCTGGCAGTATTTGCTGTTGTGGGACTGAACTTTGACTTCTCTGGTATCTATGGTGGAAGCTTTGAGACAGTAGGTGCAATTGTTGGAGTGATCGCATTTGCAGCATTACTGGGAAGTATGATGTATTTCTGTAAAGGAAAGAAAAAGCAGAATGCTTAAAAAGAAAAAAGAGTCAGTAAATTATCTGGATCAGATTCCAAGGATCTCCGTCCCCAAATGGGAGGTCCTGGAGGATGGTCTGGTGGAAGTGACGGTGGAAAATAAAGGATTTTTCAATGTGATCGCACAGAAATGTTTTCACCGCCCGCGAACCAGCTACATTAAGCTGGACGAATATGGAAGCTGCGTATTTCAGCAGATTGATGGGGAGAAGAGCATCTATGAGATCGGACAGATCCTGGAACAGACCCATGAGGGGGCTTCCAATCAGCTATATGAGCGGCTGTCTGCATATTTTGAGACGCTTCGGAGACTGCATTATATTCAGTTTCACTGATTGTTCAGAGTCCATGTAAATGGGCTCTGAAATTTTCTGGGGAAATATTCTGGAAAACAAGGGATTGACCAGAAGCCGGAAAACGAGTACCATCAACATAGACAGGATTATATGACAGGAGGACTTACGATGAGTATGGTATCTATACAGAAACCCGAAAAAGTATTTCAGTATTTTGAAAAGATCTGTTCGATTCCACATGGTTCCAGAAATGTAGAGAAGATCAGCAATTATCTGGTATCATTTGCAAAAGAGCATGGTCTTAAATATCGTCAGGATGAAAAATATAATGTGATCATCTGGAAGGATGGTTCCACAGGGTATGAGCAATCTGAGCCGCTGATCATTCAGGGACATATGGATATGGTGGCAGTGAAGACCGCAGATTGCGAAAAGAATCTGGAGACCGACGGACTGGATCTGGAGATAGATGGAGATTATCTGCAGGCAAAGGGAACTTCTCTTGGCGGTGATGACGGAATTGCTGTTGCTTATGCGCTGGCGATCCTGGATGATGACAGTCTGGCACATCCGCCCATTGAAGCTGTATTTACCGTAGATGAGGAGATCGGCATGCTTGGTGCTGATTATATGGATGCTTCTGATCTGAAGGGACGTCTGTTCCTGAACATTGACTCTGAGGATGAAGGTGTGTTTACTGTAAGCTGTGCAGGTGGTGTGATGGCAGTCTGCACGATTCCGGGAAAGAAGGAAGATGCAGAGGGCAGTGTGATCCGCATTTCTCTCAAAGATTTCCGCGGCGGACATTCCGGTGTGGAGATCAATAAAGGAAGATATAATGCAAATATAGTCATGGGCAGACTGCTGATGAATGTACAGAAGAAGGCAGATGTGCGTCTGGTGACGATCAACGGCGGTGAGAAGGACAATGCCATTGCAAATTTCTGCGAGGCAAAGATTCTTGTGGTAAAAGAGCAGGAGCAGCAGGTGTGTGACTGCCTGAAAGAGACCTTTGCAATCATCAGCAAAGAGTGTCATGTGACAGATCCGGATGCATTGATGAAGCTGGAAACAGCAGAGACAGCGGCTCAGGTATTTGATGTAGAAAGTACCAATCGTGTGATCCTTGCACTGGTGCATATGCCGAATGGAATTCAGAGAATGAGCCCGGAGATTGAAGGGCTGGTGCAGACTTCTCTGAACCTTGGGGTCCTGCAGACGGTGGAAGATCATGTGGACTTTTCCTGGGCAGTAAGAAGTTCTTCCGGAGATGAGAAGCAGTATGTTCTGGATAAGATCATTTCCCTGGCAAAGCTGCTGGGAGGCAGTGTTACTACACAGGGCGCATATCCGGGATGGGATTATCTGGAGGATTCCAGACTTCGCAAGATCATGATCGAAGCATACAAGGAGCAGTATGGAGAGGAGCCGGTAGTAGAAGGAATCCATGCTGGTCTGGAGTGTGGACTGTTCGCTTCCAAACTGGAAGGACTGGATGCTGTGTCCATAGGGCCGCAGATGCATCATATCCATACTACAGAGGAGAGATTATCCATCTCTTCTACATTGCGTACATGGAATCTGATCGTGCGTACTCTGGAACTTCTGAAATAGGATACATGCTATGAAAATGTTGATGGAAGACATCAAAAACAAGCAGTTTAAAAATATTTATCTTCTGACCGGAGAGGAAGTCTACCTGCGCATGCAGTACCGAAAGAAACTGAAAGAAGCGCTGGTGGAGGATGGCGACACCATGAATGTAGCCATCTTCTCCGGGAAGGGCACAGATCCCAAGGAGATCATTGATCTGTCAGAGACGATGCCTTTCTTTGCAGAGCACAGAGTGATCCTCATTGATGATAGTGGATTTACCAAGAATGCCTGCCCGGAGCTGGCGGATTATGTGGCGCAGATCCCGGAGAGCACCTGCATTATTTTAAATGAGGCGGAGGTGGACAAGCGTGGAAAGCTCTATAAGGCCATCAAGAGTAAAGGCCGCGTGGTGGAGTTCGAGAGACAGGATGAGCGGACACTTATGCGCTGGGTACTGACCGTGCTCAAAAAAGAAGGAAGAAATATTACGGAAGATACCATGAAAGCATTTCTGGGACGAACCGGCTCAGATATGGAAAATATTTCCAAAGAGCTGGAAAAACTGATCTGTTATACCATGGGTCAGGATACCATCACCACGGAGGATGTATATGCGGTCTGCACGGAACAGACCGAAAACCGGATCTTCGAGATGATCCAGTCAATCACGGAAAAGAATCGCAGGAAGGCCATGGATCTCTATGCAGATCTGCTGGCCATGAAGGAGCCGCCTATGCGGCTCCTGTTCCTGATCACCCGGCAGTTCCAGCAGCTTATGCTGCTGAAGCAGATGTCAGCGGAAGGACTGGACCGTTCAGAACTGGCAAAAAAAGCTTCGATTCCGCCCTTTGCCCTTGGCAAATATCAGGCGCAGTGCCGGAAATTTACTTTGGCGGATCTTCGCCAGGCAGTAGAAGACTGTGTGGATACCGAAGAACAGGTCAAGACCGGCCGCATGGGCGACCAGCTGGGGGTAGAACTGCTGATTATGAAGTATACGGAAAAGAACTCAGGGCACTGATCTTCAGTTAGCCTTTTGTAATCTGTGTGATATATAAATATACAAAAAAACGACTGGCATGACGGTACCAGTCGTTTTATATTTCATATATTTATGCTATTTTGATTCCAGCCTTATGCCATTTTGTTAACAGCAGTCTGCAGACGGGAAATCTTTCTGGAAGTAGTATTTTTGTGATATACTCCCTTGGTAGTAGCTTTATCCAGGGTAGAGATAGCAGCTTTCAGAGCAGCTTTTGCAGCTTCCTGATCTTTGGAATCGATTGCTGCGTATACTTTCTTAACCATGGTCTTTACTTCAGATTTGATTGCTTTGTTTCTTGCAGTTCTGGTCTCAGTTACCAGGATTCTTTTTTTTGCGGATTTGATATTAGCCAATTTCGTGCACCTCCAAAATTACTTTACATCCCAGACAAATATGCCGGGAATCTATGATATCGTTTCTCTTAAGTCGTGGTTCCTAAAAGCGAGACACGGTGGCTTTTCGTGGAAACACACAGATATTATAGTAATCGAAAGTATGACTTCTGTCAATACATATTTTCACTTTTTTAGGGGAAAATATACCGAAATATACCATGATATTTGGAAGGGAGCAGATGACATGGAGCGCATGAGAGTAAGAACAGATCTGGCGCTGGAGGCGAAGGAGAGTTTTGCGGGAAGCGATGTGGAGGTACATGGGGTTGTTGTGGAAGAAGAGTATGACAAGGAACAGAATCTTCGTCTGACTAGAGTGAGGATCGAGTCAGAGCGGGGAGCGCGGGAAATGGGAAAACCCATCGGTACCTATCTGACATTAGAAGCTCCCGGTATGGCTTCCCCTGATGAGGATTATCATCGAGAAATCTCGGAAAAGCTGGCAGAGTATTTGAAAGAATTGATGGGTGGACAGAAGAATCCGTCTGTTCTGGTGGTGGGACTTGGCAACCGGGATGTGACGCCGGATGCGCTGGGTCCGAAGATGGTTTCCAACCTGTTGATCACAAGACATCTGATCCGGGAGTATGGTCGGGAAGTCATGGGTGTGGGAGACTGTTGTGAGATCAGCGGTCTGGCACCAGGAGTCATGGCACAGACAGGTATGGAAACGTCAGAGATCATCAAAGGCGTGGTGCAGGAGATATCTCCGGATCTGCTGATCGTGATCGATGCGCTGGCAGCCAGGAGCACTCGCAGGCTTTGCCGGACGATCCAGCTGACAGATACGGGGATCCAGCCAGGTTCCGGTGTGGGTAATCATCGGGCAGCACTGACGAAAGAGACACTTGGTATACCGGTGATAGCCATTGGTGTACCGACGGTCGTAGAGGCAGCAGCGATTATTTATGATGCGCAGGGAAACTGTGAACAGATGCCGCCCCATCTGAATGGAATGTTTGTCACACCGAAAAATATCGATGAACTGATCAAACAGTTGAGTTTTACATTATCCGAGGCATTGAATATGGTGTTTGCACATGGAGAACGTTGAGGGTTACGATTCTTTATGTGAGCAGGCATATTCCACATATTTATGGGTATGTGCATGGCTTTGAACTGTCTCGCATATAATATCAACGGTGGAGATGCGAAGATGGATCGTTTCATGAAGGTTGTAAATCGACTGTTATGGGTTATATTTCTGGGAATGGGAATTTATTTGCTGGCGGCAGGGAGCAGCCGTTTCTGGACCGGGAGTGTGCAGGAATTGCTGGTGAAAGGCTGTCAGGCACTGGAGCGTGCTGCCTGGCAAGGGGCGGCACGCAGTCTGTATCCGGGGCTCTTTATTGGATATGAGGAGACGGATACGCAGTCTTTGGAGGACTGGTACATAGAGTGGGCATTGTGGATGCATCCGCTTACAAAATTGTCAAAAGCGGCAGGAAACAGTCAGGCACTGGAGAGTGCAGCTACCTATGAGATGCTGGTCAGTGGCGGTGTGCATGATGAAAATGAGACCGATGCTTCCGGGGAGGCTTACAATCTGGAAACACTGGCTGAAAAGGAAAATGAGCAGGCAGCAAGCGAGGCAGATGTGTACGTACCCGAAGAAGTTCCGCAGGAGACGGAAGATATCGCACAGGCAGAACCGAAGCCAGATCTTATAGAAGGCGGAACGATTTATAATCTGGAAGAACTGTCAGACTTTGATTTCCTGCTCAGTCATTTTTATACAGTGGAATCTAACACCAGTATTTCAGCGGCAGAGCTTAATGTAGAAAAGTTGCTGGATAAGGATATGACCGTTGACTGTGATGTGGATGGACCGCAGATCCTGATCTATCACACCCATTCCCAGGAAGGTTTTGTGGATTCCGTGCCGGGGGATAATTCCACCACCATTATGGGAGCCGGGGAGTATTTGTCGGAGCTCCTGCGGGAGAAGGGCTTTGAAGTGATGCATGTGACCAGTGTCTATGATCTGGTGGATGGGGAACTGGACAGAAATGAGGCATACAGCCGGGCAGAGAAGGAGATCAGCCAGATTTTGGAAGAATATCCTTCTATTCAGGCAGTGATCGACTTGCACAGGGACGGAGTCAATGAAAATACTCATCTGGTGACGGAGATCAATGGCAAGCCCATGGCTCGGTTTATGTTTTTTAATGGTCTGAGCTGCACGAAGAAAAATGGTCCTATTGATTATCTGTACAATCCTTATATTGAAGATAATCTGGCATTGACTCTTCAGTTGAAGCTGCTGTGCGATCAGTATTATCCGGGCCTCTCCAGAAATATTTATCTGAAGAGCCTCCGATATAATCTGCATCTGTCCGATAAGGCATTGTTGATCGAGGTGGGCGCGCAGACCAATACCCTTCAGGAGATCCTGAATACGATGGAACCATTGTCAGTGTTACTTGCGAAGGTTTTCGGAGTATGATATATTACAAGCAATGAGCAGTGCATGGATGCACGAAAACATGGGATCGTCGTGCTTGCACGTAAGAGACTATGTTTTCGTGCAGACATATGGGGCGAATGCCCCATAGCGAGATGGAGCGTCAGCGGAATCGAGCTTATGCACTGCGTAAGAGGCATATACGCAGTACATTACGTTTTGAAGAGATACAACGGAGGATAAGGAATGGCAGAAATAGATCAGAGCAAGATCCGCAATTTTTGTATTGTGGCGCATATTGACCACGGAAAGTCGACACTGGCGGACCGTATTATTGAGATGACAGGACTGCTGACCAGCAGAGAGATGCAGGCGCAGGTTCTTGACAACATGGAACTGGAGCGGGAGCGTGGAATCACCATCAAAGCGCAGGCAGTTCGTACCGTATATAAAGCAGAAGACGGCGAGGAGTATATTTTCAACCTGATCGATACACCAGGTCACGTGGACTTTAACTATGAGGTATCCCGCAGTCTGGCAGCCTGTGACGGAGCAATCCTGGTAGTAGATGCGGCGCAGGGAATTGAAGCACAGACTTTAGCCAATGTATATCTGGCGCTGGATCATGATCTGGATGTGATGCCGGTCATCAACAAGATCGATCTTCCCAGTGCAGAGCCGGAGCGAGTGATTGAAGAAATTGAGGATGTGATCGGAATAGAGGCACATGACGCACCACGGATCTCTGCAAAGACCGGACAGAATGTGGATCAGGTACTGGAACAGATCGTAAAGAAGATCCCGGCACCAAAGGGTGATCCGAAGGCACCTCTGCAGGCATTGATCTTTGACTCTGTCTATGATTCCTACAAGGGAGTTATTATTTTCTGCAGAATCAAAGAAGGAACGGTCCGCAAAGGCATGCCGATCCATATGATGGCGACCGGGGCTGATGCGGATGTAGTAGAAGTTGGTTATTTTGGAGCAGGTCAGTTTATTCCCTGTGAGGAACTGAGCGCCGGCATGGTAGGTTATATTACCGGAAGTATTAAAAATGTAAAAGACACCCGTGTGGGTGATACGGTCACTGACCAGAACAATCCCTGTGCAGAGCCGCTGCCGGGATATAAAAAGGTACAGTCCATGGTATATTGCGGACTCTATCCGGCGGATGGAGCTAAATATCCGGATCTGAGAGATGCATTGGAGAAGCTGCAGCTTAACGATGCATCCCTGCAGTTTGAACCGGAGACTTCTATTGCACTGGGATTTGGTTTCCGCTGCGGATTCTTAGGACTGCTTCATCTGGAGATTATTCAGGAGCGTCTGGAGAGAGAGTACAATCTGGATCTGGTAACAACGGCACCGGGCGTTATTTACCGGGTGCACAAGACCAACGGTGATATGATCGAGCTGACCAATCCGTCTAATCTGCCGGATCCGTCAGAGATCGAATATATGGAAGAGCCAATGGTCAGCGCAGAGATCATGGTAACGACAGAGTTTATCGGTGCGATCATGGATCTTTGTCAGGAGCGCCGTGGCATTTATAATGGCATGGACTATATTGAGGAGACCCGTGCGCTTCTGAAATACGACCTGCCGCTCAACGAGATCATCTACGATTTCTTTGATGCACTGAAATCCCGTTCCAGAGGCTATGCGTCCTTTGACTATGAGTTCAAGGGTTATGTACAGTCAGAGCTGGTGAAGCTGGACATCCTGATCAACAAGGAAGAGGTGGATGCACTTTCCTTCATCGTGCATAAGGATTCCGCTTATGAGCGCGGACGGAAGATGTGCGAGAAGCTCAAAGATGAGATTCCGCGTCATCTGTTCGAGATTCCGATCCAGGCGGCTGTAGGAGGCAAGATCATTGCCAGAGAGACGGTCAGAGCCATGAGAAAAGATGTGCTTGCAAAATGTTACGGCGGCGATATTTCCCGTAAGAAGAAGCTTCTGGAAAAACAGAAGGAAGGTAAGAAGAGAATGCGTCAGATCGGTAATGTAGAGATCCCGCAGAAAGCCTTCATGAGTGTTCTGAAACTGGATGATAAATAACATGACAAAAAAACCATTGGAATTATACATTCACATTCCTTTTTGCGTAAAAAAATGTGCATATTGTGACTTCCTTTCAGGGCCTTCCACACTTGAGGTGCGGGAGGCCTATGTCAACTGTCTGATCGAGGAAATCTGTCATTGCAAACATGCAGGGGTCGGGGATTCTGATAATAAGTGGGCACCCTGTGACCCCGAAAACTATGAGGTGGTATCTGCATTTTTTGGAGGTGGTACGCCAAGTATTCTGAAGCCTGACCAGATCCGCCGGATCATGACGGCATTGAAGGAAGTCTTCTGCTGGAATTCAGACGCGGAGGTGACTATTGAGGCCAATCCGGGAACGGTGGATGAGGAAAAACTGCGGAACTATCTGGATTGCGGTATCAATCGGATCAGTTTTGGTCTTCAGTCTGCTGACAATGAAGAACTGCGAAAGTTAGGACGGATCCATACCTGGGAGGAATTCCTGGATAGTTTTCATCAGGCCAGGATTGCCGGATTTACTAATATCAATGTGGATCTTATGTCGGCACTTCCAGGTCAGACAGTGGACAGCTGGAGAAAGACCCTTGAAAAAGTGTTGGAACTTAAGCCGGAACACATTTCGGCATACAGTCTGATCATTGAGGAAGGTACACCTTTTTATGAGAAATATGAGGATCACCCGGAGCTGCTGCCGCCGGAGGAAGAAGAGCGGCAGATGTATCATGATACGAAGAAGATCCTTCATGAACATGGTTATGAACGATATGAGATCTCCAATTATGCCCGGACGGGCTATGCATGCAGACATAACCTTGGCTATTGGGAGAGGAGGGAATACAAAGGATTTGGACTGGGAAGTGCATCTCTTCTGGAAAACAGGCGTTATACCAATACCTGTGAACTGAAGCAGTATCTACAGGGACGGATCAGAGGAACAGAAGAAGAACTTTCAGAGCAGGATATCCGGGAAGAAACATTTTTCTTAGGCTTGAGGAAGATGGAAGGCATTGATCCGGGTCCATATCGGGCACATTATGAAAAATTATTGGAAAAGTTGCAAATGCAACAGCTTTTAGAAGAGAAAAATGGCAGAATCAGTTTAACAGAGTATGGAATTGATATCAGCAATTATGTGCTGGCGCAGTTCCTGGAGGATTGAGAGTACGATAAGAGGAGTTTATATGCAGAAAGAATTACAGTTTTTGGAGGAGCAGGATATAAGTCCAACCCTTCTGGCACAGGTGGAAGCATTCCGGGAGGAATATCCGGTGGATGAGGCAGCATTGCAGAGAGTGAACCGCCCAAACATTCCATTTTATGGAAAAGAGATCCTGGAGATGTCCATGGCAGCTCTGCTTCAGGGATCGAACCTGCTGTTGTCAGGAGCCAAGGCGACCGGTAAAAATATTCTGGCGGAGAATCTGGCATGGATCTTCGGCAGACCTTCTTATAATATTTCCTTTAATGTCAATACGGACAGCAGTACGTTGATCGGAACCGACACGTTTCGCAATAATCAGGTGGAACTCCGGAAAGGAAGCGTATACCGCTGTGCGGAAGAGGGCGGATTTGGCATCTTTGATGAGATCAATATGGCAAAAAATGATGCAGCCAGCGTTCTTCATGCCACACTGGATCATCGGCGGATGATCGATGTGCCAGGCTATGAACGGATCGATCTGCATCCGGCTACTCGTTTTATAGGAACTATGAATTATGGGTATGCGGGAACCAGAGAGTTGAATGAAGCATTGGTATCCCGGTTCCTGGTGATCGATATGCCCGCACTTACCAAGGAAAATCTTTACCGGATCATTCGTCATGACTATCCAAAGATCAAGGAAGAGGCGCTGGATGCATTTGGCGGACTGTTCCTGGATCTGCAGGAAAAGGCAGATAATAGTGAGATCTCTACCAAATGTATGGATCTGCGAGGCCTGTTATCCGCACTGGGAGCAGTAAAGATCGGGCTTACGCCCTGGCAGGCTGTGCAGATGGGCATTATTAACAAAGCATTTGATATTTTTGAGCGGGAGATCGTGTCAGATATGGCAATGACCAGAATTCCCGAGGACTGGACAAGGGAGAATGTATTCTAATGCAGGACAGATCGCAGATATACAGCGAGGAAGAATATCGTTACGAACTGGAAAACCGCATGAAGAATCTGCTGTGGACAGTGAGCGGGGACTATGATCTGGATGTGAACCTGGATCTTGATTCCTTTCGGGAATCTCAGTATATTACCCTCTATGATGCGGTCAAGCAAGGGGCATTTGCGCGTTATTTTTCCAAGGACGAGTTTGGTATGTATCTGGTGAAAAAGCTTTATATGGGTGCGGATGAACCATCTCTTGCAGGACTGGCACAGATGTGTGTGGATCAGGCGGTATTACAGAAGATCACAGCGGAGCGTAAGGGTGTGTCAACTCTTCGGAAAAAAGCTTTTGGAGACATTCTGGATCGGGATTTTGACCGGCTGGCAAGACGGAATGACCCGGTAGCACGGATGAAGATCGCTATGCTCCAGCAGGGACTTGATGGAACCTATACAGCTGGTAAAATGGTCCGGGAGCAGGTGGAAGATTTATTTTCTCTCCAGAATGCAGAGGATACGATGGATGTGATCCGCAAAGTGGACGGATTTTACAATCGTCTGGTAGACCCGCATTTTGAAAAGGAACATGGAACGCTGGAACAGGTTCTCTCCGTCAGGGAAGCAGATCTGAAAAAATTCGACTGGCAGGATTTCCTGGATGAAAATGCCACAGAAGCCTCATTGGAAGAGATGATGCGACAGGCAAACAGCAGTACATTGCCGGAGGATGAAGAAGAGGCGGAGGAGAAAAAGCATCGCGCCGGAAAGATTCTGATCACTGAGGAAGACATTAAAAAGATGTATTCCTATATAGAACTGCATTTTGGTACATCCTATATGGATGCAAGGGAACAGGAACGGCTGAATCGACGGATCTGCCGTGGAATTCATGCGGACTGTAAGCTGTATTTTACGGAGGGCATTCTAAAGGGCTGTGTCAGGGAAAATAATACGTATGTGCTGGCGAAGCGGACCAGTGAGATGAATGAACGGTTTTACCGGCAGAATCAGAGGATCTCCAGGCATAATATTGCTGCACTGGGAGATATTCTGAAGCGGTCCTTGCAGGCACGGAATGAAGACGATACGCAGATATCTGATTATGGAACAGTGATTCCACAGAAGCTGTGGAAAGTAGGACGGACCAGTGATACAAAATTATTTTTAAAGCAGTTTAAGAAAAATAATTCGGATTTTGTAGTAGATGTGCTGATCGATGCCAGCGGTTCCCAGAGAAGCCGTCAGCATATGATCGCTCTGCAGGGTTATATTTTGTCAGCGGCGCTTACCCGGGCAGGGATCCCACATCGGGTCTTGAGTTTCTGCTCTTTCTGGGACTATACAGTTATGCGGAGATTCCGGGAATATGATGATCCGGCAGAAGCAGACTGGAATCTGATGGAATTTACCTCTTCGTCCAATAACAGGGACGGACTGGCATTACGGGCGGCAGCAGATGGGCTGCTGGCAAGACCGGAAGAGAACAAGGTGTTGATCGTGTTAAGCGATGGACGCCCCAATGATCTGGTGGTGAACCGGCCAAATGCGAAGAATCCGGCAGTCTATACCGGTGACTATGCGGTGAAGGATACGGCATCAGAAGTACGACGTCTCAGAAGTCAGGGGATCTCTGTGCTGGGTGTCTTTGCAGGAGAGGAACAGGATCTGCAGGCAGAGCGTAAGATCTTTGGCAAGGATTTTGCTTATATCAGGGAGTTGTCCACTTTTGCGCATGTGGTAGGACGGTATTTGAGAAAACAGCTGGATGAACAGAACTAAGGGGGAAAATGAATATGAAAGAATATGAAGTGGTACATGAGATCTTCAATGAATGCGCCAACAATCAGATGCGGGATGTATTTTTTGAGGAAGTAGCGCTGGATGATCCGGAGCAGTATATCCGGAGCCGTCACAAAGACAGAGAACTGAAGATCGAGCGGGAAGACCTGGAGGATGGAACCATTGTCTATCATGTGGAAACTTCCGGGATCGCGCAGAAATATACCTTCACGGAGATCTGAGGACAAAAAGAAAAGGCCTTGCAGCCTTGATTTTCTGAGGGAGTGGAGGACTCTTACGAATCCCCCAAGTGTTATGAATGAAATACGGATATGTCGTTCTTACAAGTACTATCATATCAGGGAAATATGTCTAAATTATGGCAATGTTCTAAAAGAATTATAAAATAAATAAAGAAACCTTGAAGCATTTCTTAATGAACTCTGACATAAGATGGAATGATGCAGGATCTGGAGAATGGCATATGAGGCGATGGTGTACTGCACTGATCATAATCTGTCTGATGGCAGGGTGGATAGCTCTGTGGCAGGAAGAGAAGGTGCTGTCTGTCAGTACTGCTTTTGTGGAGACGAAAAAGGCAGCACTGACCTTTGATGACGGTCCCAGTCCCCTGTATACAGAACGGCTGCTTGACGGGCTGAAAGAGCGAGGGGTAGTGGCGACGTTCTTTGTGACTGGTGAAAATGCGCAATCCTGTCCGGATCTGATCCGACGGGAGAAGGCGGATGGACATCTGATCGGCAATCATACCTACAGTCATATCCAGCTGACTTCTGACAATAAAGAGATATTCCGGGAAGAGCTTGTGAAGACTAACGAGATCCTGGAAGCTATCACCGGGGAGAATGTGACCTATATCCGGCCGCCTTACGGAAGCTGGGATAAGAGTCTGGAACAGGACCTGAACATGTTTCCGGTGTTGTGGAATGTGGACCCTCTGGACTGGTGTACACCAGACGCGGGGCTTGTGATGTCAAGAGTATTGCAGCAGGTGGAGGACGGGGACATCATTCTGCTTCATGATTATTATGACACATCGGTGACGGCGGCTCTGATGATCGTAGATGAGATGAAGAAGCAGGGGTATGAATTTGTAACGGTGGAAGAGATCCTGTTCGATTGAAACGGTGGAATTGTCGGAAAAAGTATGCTATGATGAGTCAAAGTCTAGAAAATTCAGAAGAAAGAGATTACAGAGATGATAAAAGCGGCGTTTTGCGATGATGATTTGTCTGTATTGAACGAACTGCATGTTCTGATGGATAACTATCGGGTAGAACGAAATCAGGAAATTACATATACTGCATTTCACAGTCCGCTGGAGCTGATAGCGCAGATCGAGAAGGGAATGCGGTTTGATATTCTGTTTCTGGATGTGCTGATGCCAGGGGTCAACGGAATTGAGACGGCACAGGAGATCCGGGAATATGACAGTGCCATGAAGATTATTTTCCTTACCTCTTCTGCGGAGTATGCAGTGGAATCTTATACGGTCAATGCATATTTTTATCAGTTGAAGCCTATCTGGCCGGAGAGTTTTTACCGGCTGATGGATTCTGTGCTCGAGGAATGCGCGCAGGAGCAGAGAAGAAGTCTGATCCTCAGATGCAAAAGCGGGATCACCCAGATCAGTCTGTACAGACTGCTGTATTGCGAGGTTCAGGGACGGACACTGGTCTTTCATATGCAGAACGGCGAACGGCTGGAGAGCGTGGGAAGTATGGATGATCTAAGCGGACAGCTTGCAAAATACAACAACTTTCTTCGGGCGCACAGGTCTTATCTTGTTAATATGGAATACATCAAAACTATTTCTTCCAAAGCAATTCTGATGGTAAATCAGGACGAGATTCCGGTTCCTCATGGAAAATGTTCAGAGATCAAAAATCAATATCTGGAATATGCATTCAGTAAAGATCAGGTGGTGCTTGCCTGATGGTCGATTCAATGCATTTTTTGGTCGGTTTGTGTCGAACCGGCCATTTTTTTGCTTTTCTCCTGTACACTGGAAACAACAGGTGGAACTTAATAACCACAAAACAATGTGACGAAGGAGAAAGAATATGAAGAGAAAAGTACTTGCAATGATGATGAGCCTGACACTGGCGATGGCAGTAACTGCATGTGGAGGATCTGATACGGAGACTGATGCTGCAGATACAGCAGTGGAAGAAACTGTTGATGATACTGCAGAAGCAGATGAGGCAGAAGCAGAGGACGTAGCAGCAGAGGATGCAACTGAAGAAACAGAAGAGGATCTTGGACCGTTGTACTCTATCGAAGCAGCAGTGGCACCGGATGTTGCAGGAACTACCTGGCATTTCGTAGGCGCTATGCTTGACGGTGAGGAGCTTGATGCAGAGACTGCAACCGGCGTTCTGGATCAGAATTATGGCGGAACTCTTGATATGGTATTTGATGAAGATGGCAATGCAACCATGGAGCAGGGAGGCGGAAACCTCACCGGTACTTATGAGTATGTAGATGAGTACACCTTACTGGTATCTCTGGACAACAGCGGAAGCACACTGAACTATGCATGTGCATTTGCTGAGGACGAGGACGGAGTGACCATGGTACTTATGAATGATGATACTGGATATAACGGAATCTATTTCATGCAGTAAGATCCACAGATAAAATTGAATCGCGACAGCGGATGCGGGGTGATCCGCATCCGCTGTTTTTATATGGAGGAGTCTTTGATGAAAAGCCTGGTGATCGTAATTTTACTTCTGATCCTGCTGATGATCTGGATTCTTATGACAAAGAAAAAACTGGTGGTAATGGATGAGAACGTGAACCTTGCCATGGGACAGCTTGGTGTGCAGGTTTCCTCCCAGTTTGATGCTGCAATGCTATTGGTGGACCTGGTGAAATCTTATACAGAGAAAGATGGCAATCGGCTGAAGAAAATGATTCAGACAGAATATCGGATCCTTACAGCCAGATCAATGCCTTCGGATGTGTTGAAACAGGAGCGTGTGATCCAGAAGGTCATGGATGAAATTTCTGATATTTCCGGAAAATATCCGGAACTGAAAGAAGACAGAGGATATGTAAAATGCCTGGATGCAGTGGAGAGTTATAAAAAAATGGTGCGGACCAGCAGATTGATCTATAATGATATTGTGACAAAATACAACCAGGCGATTCGTATGGTTCCCACCTGTCTGGTCGCTGGCATTCTTGGTTTTCATAAAAGAGAATATCTGGAATCGGGAGAATATTAGGAGGATATGAATATGGGATTATTCAGCAATAATAAAAAATTATGTCCGGTCTGTGGAAAGCCGACTCCAAGGCTTCTGGCAACCAAGGTGGAGGATATGCCCATCTGTAAGGACTGTGACCGGAAGATCGACCTGCCTAAGGGGCTGGTGGATAAAATGACACTGGATAAATTCAACAAATACATTTCCTACCATGATCAGCAACAGCCTCTGAGGGACAAATTTACAGAGACATACCGCTTTGATTTTGGGTTCGGAAAAGGAACATTTGTGATGGATGCATCCCATGGATTCTTCAAACTGAAGGATGACGAAAATGCATTGATCATGGAAATATCCAATTTCAAGAGTCTGAGGGTGCTGGAGGATGACAAGCCTCTGTATGAAAGCCAGGGCGGCACGATCAAATGTTATAAGAGTATGATGCCATCAAAGATCAGAGCCATGTCCACCCAGATCACGCAGTATGAGGCGCAGAGACGGGAATATGAGATGGTGGAACAGATGGAACGGATGCGGGATGAACGGGATCGCCTCTATGATGAACGGGACCGTCGGCTTGGCGGCAGAAGACTGGATGAGCGAGACCGTCGGATGGATGATCGGCGATTTGACGAACGTTCCACGAGAACTTACCGTAGTGAGCCGACGTTTGATGTGAAAGGTCCGTTTCGCTATTTTTATGTGGAACTTGCCATGAAACATCCATACTGGGGTTCGATCCGCTGGCCATTGGCTGCACCGGAATTTGACAGGTATTATCCGAGTGTGAATACCTATCTGCAGGAGTATGAGGATAAGGTGGATCAGCTTCATACACTGGTGGTCAATCTGATCCAGATGGTAAGCCTGGGGGCAAAAGAGATTCAGATGTCTGCAGCGGGAAGTACAGGTGCGGCAGCCGGTCAGCCGGTCAAGAGTGTGCTTGGCAATAAGAAACCAGCTGCTGCCACAGGAACAAGCGCTGTGGAGGAGATCAAGAAATACAAAGAACTTCTGGATGCAGGAGTTATCACACAAGAAGAATTTTCAGCAAAGAAAAAGCAGCTGATGGGAATCTGAGTTTACATGGGAGGGATGCGAATGAAAAAGAGGTTTCTGACAGTATTCATGATTCTGGTGATGGGGTGTACTTTGACAGCCTGTGACGAAGAGGAGGCGGCAGACGGGCAGACTGCGGATGCTGTTTCCGAAGCAGAAGAGGGAAGCTGGTCGATCTATTGGTATCTCTGTGGAAGCGATCTGGAATCTGGTGGTGGATTTGCTACCTATGATCTGAGTGAGCTTATGGAGGTGGAGCTTCCAGAAAATGTAAATGTGGTCATTGAGACGGGTGGATCTTCCGAGTGGCAGAATGATGTGGTTGATGCAGACCACCTGCAGAGATGGCTGTACAGCAGCGAAGGACTGGAGCTGGTGGATGAGCAGCCTTCTGCAAGTATGGGAGAAGCAGAGACTCTGGCAGATTTCCTGCAGTTTGCAAAGAACAATTATCCGGCAGAAAAGACAGCTGTGGTATTCTGGAACCATGGAGGTGGTTCCGTGTCGGGGGCTTCGTTTGATGAACTGTATGGATTTGATTCATTGACCCTGGATGAAATGTACACAGCATTTGCCAGCGTATGGGAGCCTTCGGAAGAAGAACAGCCTCTGGAACTGGTAGGATTTGACACCTGTCTGATGGCGACAGTGGATGTGGCATATACATTTTCTGATCTGGCGCACTATCTGGTCGCATCCGAGGAGACAGAGCCTGCCAATGGATGGTATTATTCCCAGTGGGTTGGTGCCCTTGCGGATGATCCTTCCATGGATGGAGAAGAACTGGGGCGTGTGATCTGTGATGCTTATTATGCAGGCTGTGAGGAAGTGGGAACCCAGGACAACACCACTCTTTCTCTTACAGATCTGACAAAAGTGGGACCGCTTTTGACGGCTTATGATACCTTTGGCTCAGAAGCACTGGCGGCAGCCTGCGAAGATCCTGGATTCTTCTCACAGTTCGGCCGTGTGGCAGCAAGGAGTGAGAATTATGGAGGAAATACCAGAGAGCAGGGTTATACCAACATGGTGGATCTTGGGCATATGGCAAGACAGAGTTCTGATATGCTGGGGTCTGCTCAGGACGTGCTGGATGCACTGGAGGACTGTGTTCTGTATCAGGTAGGAGGTCAGTATCGGACAGAAGCGACCGGACTTTCCTGCTATTATTCCTACAATGGTGATGTGGATGATTTCTGGGGCTATGCCAATATTGGCACAGGAGCTGCGTTCAAATATTTCTATGCCTATGAGCTGACCGGTGAACTGGATGATTCGGGTATGGAATATATTAAAAATATGCAGTTTGAGGAGCTGCCGGAGGTGAAGAATCTTCTGTCTGTGGACTGGGACGGAGCACCGCTGGATGTGACGGATGAAGGTATCTCCTATCTGACATTGGGACCGGAAGCCAATGATATTCTGGCTGGAATTGGCTTTAGCCTTTATTATGTGGATGAAGAAGATGACCTGATGCTCTGGCTGGGAACCGATAATGATATGAACGCAGACTGGGAAAATGGAGTCTTCTATGACAATTTCCGCGGAGTCTGGGGAAGCATTGATGGCAATATGGTTTTCATGGAGCTGAGCGACGAAAGCGAAGATTATACTATGTTTTCTGTTCCGATTCTCCTGAATGGAGAGGAATATAATCTGCAGGTTGTCTATGATTTCACTACTGAAGAGTGGAGCATCCTTGGCGCACGTCAGGGCATTGATGATACGGGTATGGCTGACAAGGAACTGCGGCTTCTGGAGGAAGGTGATGAGATCACAACCATCTGGTATGCAGCAACCGCAACCGGTGATGATGATTTTGAAGCTTACACCGCAGATACCTTCACAGTGACTGCAGATACCAGCTTTGATGAGATAGAACTTCCGGATGGAAGCTATTCCATGGTATATGAGATGCGTGACGCCATGGATAATTACGCATACTCTGATGCTGTGATCTTTGACTGTGCAGACGGTGAAATCCAGACGACGGTATTTACAGAGTAAAATGCTGACATAGAAGCCAATGCCAATGCAGGTGGCGGCTTTAAGTCCTCCTTTCAGGGCAGCCTTGTGGCTGCCCTTTTTTTATGCGCACTACATTGCTGTACGGTTACTGTTTATCGTAAAACAATAAAAATATATTGACAAATAAAGTAAGCACAAGTATACTGAAGCCACAATAAGGAAAAAGGAGAAGAAAAATGGAACAACGTACATTGGTAAAATGGTTGAAGATACTGGTATTATTTGCAGCGGTCTGTGGACTGGGACTGGCAGGAGGTGTGCTGCCACTGGCAGGACAGTGGCTGGTGGAGAGCTATCCGGAATTTTCCTATTGCTTCTGGCCGTGGCTCATCTTTCTGTGGGTTTTGTCGATTCCTTGCTTTTGGGCTCTGTATCTGGCGTGGAAGATATTTGGAAATATTGAAAAGGATCATGCATTTACTACGGAAAATGCAGAGTACATGCGACGTATTTCCTTTCTGGCGGTAGCGGATGCTGTGGTGCTCTTGGTGGGAAATGTGTTGTTCTGGCTGATTGGTATGAATCATCCAGGAATATTGCTTTTGTGCTTTGTGGTCACGCTGATCGGTATTGGATTTTCTGTAGCGGCAGCAGCATTGTCTCATCTCATTTGGAAAGCGGCTGATCTGCAGGATCAGAGCGACTGGACCATCTAGGAGGGCGAACATATGTCGATCATTATCAATATAGATGTCATGCTTGCAAAGCGGAAAATGAGCGTTACGGAGTTATCTGAACGGGTTGGGATCACCATGGCGAATATTTCCATATTAAAAAATGGAAAGGCCAAGGCAATCAAGCTGAGTACCTTAAACAGCATCTGCAAAGCACTTAACTGTCAGCCAGGAGATATTCTGGAATATGTGGAGGATGAGGACGATGAATGCATTTGATCGTGTAAAGGGAATGGATCGGATCTTCTGCGGACTGTATCTGTTGCTTGGCTATGGATTTATTTGGATGTTCACGGACAGTACTTCTGCATGGTGTCTGCCTGTCTACACCGTTTTTTATGCAGCAGTGGTGCTGTTGTATGCCAGGACTTTGGGAATCCGTCCTGTGAAGGAAAGCTGGTTCTGGTTTGTGATTTTGCTGATACTCGGAATTTCTCAGGAAATAGACAATGGCATGATGGTCGGACGGTTTCTGGCATTACTGCTGGTGGCTGCTTACTGGACATTCGCAGTATCAGGGAGACTGCTGGATCAGGGACGAACATCCGGCTGGATCTTATTCGATGGATGGAATGCATTGGGAATGGTACCATTTACCAATATGGATGCCCTGATCCGGGTGTTGTTTCACCAGAAGAGCGGTGACGGGGAGCAGGACAAAACATCCTTGCCAGAAATGAAAGCGGTGGCTCTGGGTTTGGGGATAGCAGCAGTTCTCCTGTGTATCCTGCTGCCGCTTCTGTCTGGTGCGGACGCCGGATTTGAGATGCTGACAGGAGATGTGGCAGACTGGATCACGGCGCATCTGCTTGGATTGGCCCTTCGTATGTGCTTTGCAATACCTGTGTCATTTTATCTGTTTGGTCTGACTTTTGGAGGACTGACTGGACGGCATACAGACTATATCAAGGAAGATATGCTGAAAAAGACAAAAAACCAGATTCAGATCCTGCCGGTACCGGCAGCGGTCACAACTTTTGTGTTAATCTGTGGTGTGTATATATTATTTATCGGACTGCAGGGGTCATACCTGTTCTCAGCACTGGCTGGAAAGCTGCCGGAGGCATTTACCTATGCAGAATATGCCAGAAGGGGATTTTTTGAATTGTGTCAGGTATCAGTGTGGAACCTTTGTATTTTGATCATGTCAGATCTGTTCACCAGCCGGAAAGACAAACAGTTCATGTGTCTGAAAGGAATGAATGTCTGTCTGTCGGTGCTGACACTGCTTCTGATCACCACAGCGATTGGAAAAATGTTCCTGTACATCAGTGCCTATGGGCTGACTGCTTACCGGATTCTGTCACTTACCTTTATGCTGTGGCTGACGATTATATTTGTGGGATGGATCATCCGTCAGTGGAAGACATTTCCTCTGGCGAGAATCAGCATTCTGACAGGAGCAGTGCTCTACACCCTTCTTTGTGTGCTTCCGGTGAGCAGTCTATGCAGATATTATAATCTATGGGCACAGACGCATGGATTTTTACACTGAAAAGTGCTATACTGGTAGGCACAAAGGGTGATTGACCCGAAGTCAGAAGGAGGAAATTCGTATGATGTTGGAAGAGTCGGTTAAAGTTTTGACCATGCAGGAGGAAATACTTCAGTTTTCTCATTTTACGAATGAGGATGCATGGGAGCTTGGTAGCTATATGGTTGAAGAAGCAGCCAGAAATGATCTGCCTGTGGCGGTCAGCATCCGTCTGAATAATGGTTACACAGTGTTTCAGTATGGATTCAGTGGGACCAACTGCAGTAATGAATTGTGGATGAAGAGAAAAGAAAATACCGTCCGCATGATGGAGATGAGTTCCCTGCGTTTATATATGCTTCTTAAGCTGAAGCAGGAAACACTGGAAGACAGGGGGTTAAATGGAAAAGATTACGTAGCCAGAGGCGGCGCATTCCCGATTCGTGTGGAAGGTGTGGGAGTGATCGGAAGCGTGATCGTATCGGGACTTGATCATATGGCAGATCATGATTTTGCAGTAGCATGCATCAGTCAGTACCTGCGGATCGACAATATCCCACGTTTGCCTGTGAATTATTGACACATATTTTTTGAATATTTTCATATCTCTGAATGAAATTCACAAAACACTTGCGGAAAAACCATATTTTATGTACAATATTCCTATATAAAACGGCGGGGAGGGGATTCGCAACCAGCCGAATAAAGGGGGATCAGATATATGGAAGATCGTATGTTAAAAATTATTTCACCTGCTGACAAAAAAGTAGCCCTGAAGGTTATCCCGGGACACTTTGTGACTTCTCATTCTCATATCACTCATTATATAGATATGACTACATTAAGAGCCCGTCAGAATGAGGCAGAAGCGGCAGCAAGACTGTTGGCAGCAAAATATGCCAATACAACGATGGTAGATACGATCATCTGTCTGAACGGATGTGAAGTGATCGGTGCATACCTGGCACAGGAGCTGAGCCGTTCTGGTATCCGGTGTATGAATGCTCATGAAACAATTTATGTGACTGCTCCGGAACAGGACATCAACGGTCAGATGATCTTCCGCGACAACACGAAGCTGATGGTTCAGGGAAAGAATGTATTGATCCTGTCCACCTCCATCACGACTGGTGTGACACTTGACAAGGCAATTGACAGTGTTGAATATTACGGAGGGCATGTGCAGGGAATCGCTTCTGTCTTCAGTTTTATCAGCAAAGCAAGAGGCGTTGAGGTCAACAGCATTTTCAGTGCCAAAGATATGAAGGGGTATGCTTCTTATGATGCAAGAGTGTGTCCTATGTGTAAGGCAAAACAGAAAATTGATGCGATCGTCAATGGATTTGGATACAGCAAGATGTAGCAACGGAAAGTTTTTTGAAAAACATTGGGGGAGGGGCTTGCCAACTTCCCCCTTTTTGTGTATAATAACGACAATTTGGGTATTTTTAAGACAGGAAAGGACAAAGGTGAAAAGATGAAAGCATTTCTTATTCTGGAAGATGGCCATGTCTTTACAGGCAGAAGCATCGGTTCCACCCGCGAAGCGGTCAGTGAGATCGTGTTCAATACGTCTATGACGGGATATCTGGAAGTCTTGACGGACCCCTCTTATGCAGGGCAGGCAGTCGTAATGACTTATCCTTTAATTGGTAACTATGGAATCTGTTATGAGGATATGGAGTCAGAAAGACCATGGGTTGATGGTTTTATTGTCCGTGAGTTATCCAGAATGCCGAGTAATTTCCGGTCTGAGGATACAATTCAGAATTTTCTTGAAAAAAATGACATTCCTGGTATCTGCGGCATAGATACGCGTGCACTTACCAAGATCTTACGTGAGTCTGGTACCATGAACGGTATGATTACCACTGATGAAAATTATAATATGGATGAAGTCATGAAGAAGCTGAAGGCTTATTCAACCGGGGATGAAGTTTCCAAGGTGAGCTGCCGTGAGAAAAAGGTGCTGCCAGGTGACGGCTATAAAGTAGCACTTCTTGATCTTGGTGCAAAGAAAAATATTGCCAGATCATTAAATGAGCGTGGTTGTGAGGTGACGATTTATCCATCTTCCACAACTGCAGAAGAGATCATTGCATCCAGACCGGATGGAATCATGTTATCCAACGGCCCTGGAGATCCGAAGGCCTGTGTGCAGGTGATCAAAGAGATCCGCAAGCTCTATGAGACAGAGATCCCGATCTTTGCAATCTGTCTGGGACATCAGCTCATGGCACTTGCTACAGGTGCAGATACTTTTAAATTGAAATATGGACACCGCGGCGGCAATCACCCGGTGAAAGATATGGAGACTGGAAGAGTTTATATCTCTTCTCAGAACCATGGTTATGCGGTCGATCCTGAGAGTCTTGACCCACAGGTTGCTGTGCCGGCATTTACCAATGTGAATGATGGAACCAACGAAGGTCTGAAATATGTAGGAAAAAATATTTTCACAGTTCAGTACCATCCGGAGGCATGCCCCGGACCGCAGGATTCCAGTTACCTGTTTGACAGATTTTTGAAAATGATGGAGGAAAAGAAGAATGCCTAAGAATCCGGATATTAAAAAAGTACTGGTGATCGGTTCTGGTCCTATCGTCATCGGACAGGCTGCCGAGTTTGACTATGCAGGTACACAGGCCTGCCGTTCTCTGAAGGAAGAGGGACTTGAGGTTGTTCTTCTCAACTCTAACCCGGCTACGATCATGACGGATAAAGACATTGCAGACCGTGTTTATATTGAACCATTGACAGTAGATGTGGTTGAACAGCTGATCCTGAAAGAAAAGCCGGACAGCGTGCTGCCGACTCTTGGAGGACAGGCAGGACTGAATCTGGCAATGGAGCTGGATGAGAGAGGATTCTTCGAGAAGACTGGTGTAAAACTGATCGGTACGACTTCCCAGACCATCAAAAAAGCAGAGGACCGTCTGGAATTCAAGGCAACCATGGAGAAGATAGGCGAGCCGGTAGCTCCGTCTCTGGTTGTTGAGAATCTGGAGGATGGTATCGCATTTTCCAATAAGATCGGTTATCCGGTAGTGCTTCGTCCGGCGTATACGCTTGGTGGAAGCGGCGGTGGAATCGCACACAATCAGGAAGAACTGGAGGAGATCCTCGCAAATGGACTTCGTCTGTCCCGTGTAGGCCAGGTTCTGGTTGAGCGTTGTATCGCAGGCTGGAAAGAGATCGAGTACGAGGTAATGCGTGACGGAGCAGGAAATGTGATCACCGTCTGCAACATGGAAAATATCGACCCTGTCGGCGTGCATACCGGTGACAGTATCGTTGTAGCACCTTCCCAGACTCTGGGGGATAAAGAATATCAGATGCTCCGTACTTCTGCACTGAATATCATCAGTGAGCTGAAGATCACCGGAGGATGTAACGTACAGTTTGCTCTTCATCCGGAGAGCTTTGAGTACTGTGTGATCGAGGTAAACCCGCGTGTAAGCCGTTCTTCTGCACTGGCTTCTAAGGCAACTGGTTATCCGATTGCAAAGGTGGCTGCAAAGATCGCCATCGGATATACACTGGATGAGATCAAAAATGCAATTACCGGACAGACTATGGCAAGCTTTGAGCCGATGCTGGACTATTGTGTCGTTAAGATGCCGCGTCTGCCATTTGATAAATTCATCAGTGCAAAAAGAACACTGACCACACAGATGAAAGCGACCGGAGAGGTCATGAGTATCTGTGACAGCTTTGAGGGTGGCCTTATGAAAGCCATCCGTTCTCTGGAGCAGCATGTGGACAGCCTTATGTCTTATGATTTCAGTCATCTGGACAGAGAAGGACTGTTAGAGCAGCTGGCAGTTGTAGATGACCGTAGAATCTGGGTAATTGCAGAAGCACTCCGCCAGGGAATTTCTTATGAAGAGATCCATGATATTACAAAGATTGATATCTGGTTCATTGACAAGATCGCAATCCTGGTAGAGATGGAGCAGGCTCTGAAGACACAGGAACTGACCGTTGATCTTCTGAAAGAAGCAAAACGGATCGAATTCCCGGATAACGTGATCGCACGTCTGACTGGTAAGACCGAGGATGAGATCAAACAGATGCGTTATGACAATGGTATCGTGGCAGCATTCAAGATGGTAGATACCTGTGCAGCTGAGTTTGAAGCATCCACACCGTATTACTATTCTGTATTCGGAAGTGAGAATGAAGCAGTTGAGACCAAAGACCGCAAGAAGGTCCTGGTGCTTGGTTCCGGTCCAATCCGTATCGGACAGGGTATCGAGTTTGACTTCTGTTCTGTACATTGTACCTGGGCATTCTCCAAAGAAGGATATGAGACCATCATTATCAATAACAACCCGGAGACCGTAAGTACAGACTTCGATATTGCAGATAAACTGTATTTTGAGCCGCTGACACCGGAAGATGTGGAGAGCATTGTCCGTCTGGAAAAACCGGATGGAGCGGTAGTACAGTTTGGTGGACAGACCGCTATCAAACTGACCGAAGCTCTGATGAAGATGGGTGTTCCGATCCTTGGTACTTCCGCAGAAAATGTAGATGCGGCTGAGGACAGAGAGCTGTTTGATGAGATCCTGGAGCAGTGCCAGATCCCGAGACCAAAGGGAGGAACCGTATATACTGCAGAGGAAGCAAAAGAGGTTGCCAACCGTCTTGGTTACCCGGTACTGGTTCGTCCGTCTTATGTACTTGGCGGCCAGGGTATGCAGATCGCTATCAATGATGAAGATGTGGAAGAATTTATCGGCATCATCAACCGGATCGCACAGGATCATCCGATCCTGGTAGATAAATATCTGCAGGGTAAGGAGATCGAGGTCGATGCAGTATGTGATGGCGACGACATCCTGATCCCGGGTATTATGGAGCACATTGAGCGTGCCGGTATCCATTCTGGAGACAGTATCTCTGTTTACCCGGCAAAGAGCATCAGTGACCATGTGAAAGCAACTATTGAAGAATACACCAAACGACTGGCGCGTTCTCTGCATGTCATCGGACTGATCAACATTCAGTTTATCGCAGTGGGCGAGGATGTATATGTGATCGAGGTGAACCCGCGTTCCAGCCGTACCGTGCCATATATCAGTAAAGTAACCGGAATCCCGATCGTTCCTCTGGCAACCAAAGTGATCCTTGGTCATAAGATCAAAGATCTTGGTTATACACCGGGACTGCAGCCGGAAGCTGATTATTATGCAGTGAAGATGCCGGTATTCTCCTTCGAGAAGATCCGTGACGCTGATATCAGCCTTGGACCGGAGATGAAGTCTACCGGTGAGTGTCTGGGAATTGCCAAGACCTTCAACGAGGCTCTCTACAAAGCATTCCTCGGTGCTGGTATCTGCCTGCCGAAATACAAGAACATGATCATGACCGTCCGTGATGAGGACAAGCCGGAGGCTGTGGAGATCGCCAAGAGATTTGAAGCTCTGGGATACAACATCTACGCAACCAAAGGAACTGCCCGTGCGTTGATGGATGCAGATGTACAGGTTCGTCTGACCAGAAAAGTAGAGCAGGAGTCTCCGAACATTCTGGACCTGATCCTTGGACATGAAATCGATCTTGTCATCGATACCCCGTCTCAGGGCGTGGAGCACAGCCATGATGGATTTGTGATCCGCCGTCATGCCATCGAGACAGGTGTAAATGTGCTGACTGCCATTGATACAGCAAAAGCACTGGTTACTTCTCTGGAAGATACCGATCATAAAAATCTGACCCTGATCGATATTGCGAGACTGTAAATAACTGAATAGTTACAAAAATATTATAGAAAAGAACGGTTCATTGCAGCCGTTCTTTTTATGTGGTTCTTGAGTTTCCTGACTACGTGTATTATAGTGTAAAGGCGAAAAAAGGAGTACTGGGTGACTCCATGCGTGTTCGCTGTTTGTGCCGGTTTATTATCATATGATACGGAAAACAGGAATAGAAAGAGTGTGAGAATATGAATCAGGATTATTTGATAAAAAAGAAACCTATGTATGCGCTGGCATTGTTTGCGCTGCCTATGATCATCGGAAATCTGTTCCAACAGACCTATACGATGGTGGATTCAGCCATTGTCGGCCGTTATGTGAGTGAGCAGGCACTGGCGGCGGTGGGGGCTTCTTATTCGCTGACAAATGTATTTATCTGTGTGGCCATTGGTGGCGGCATGGGGGCATCGGTAGTGGTGAGCCGTCATTTTGGTGCGAAAGCCTATGATCGTATGAAGACAGCAGTCTATACAGCACTGCTTACTTTTCTTGTCATCAGCATCCTGCTAGGAAGTGTGGGGCTGCTCTGCGGAAAATGGATCATGAATCTGTTGCAGACACCGTCAGACGTGCTGGATCTGTCTGTGGTGTATCTGAATATTTATTTTCTGGGACTGCCATTTCTGTTTATGTACAATGTGTTGTCCGCTATGTTCAATGCCCTTGGCAAATCCCGGATTCCACTGTATTTTCTGGTCTTTTCGTCAATCTTCAATGTGGGACTGGATATTTTTATGGTAAAGTCTCTTCATATGGGAGTTTCCGGTGTAGCCTGGGCCACGCTGATTGCACAGGGAATCTCCGCAGTACTGTCTTTCAGCGTGCTGCTGCGGACTTTACGAGGAATGAAAGGAAATCAAGATGCTGCGCTGAAAACAGGGACGGGAAGCGTCTGGAAACATATTTTCAGTATGACGGAACTTCGTACTATGACAGGTATTGCACTTCCGTCGATCCTGCAGCAGTCTACAGTGTCCATCGGTATGATGCTGGTACAATCCGTGGTCAACAGCTTTGGTTCTCAGATGCTGGCAGGTTATTCGGCTGCCATGCGTGTGGAATCCATATGTATTGTTCCTATGTCTGCCATGGGAAATGCCATTTCTTCTTATACGGCACAGAATATCGGAGCAGAACAGAAAGACCGGGTCAGAGAGGGATATCGTGCAGTGACGATTATGGTCCTTGGCTTTGCAGCAGTGATCTGTCTGGCCCTGGAACTGTCGGGAGACAGCCTTGCGTACCTGTTCCTGGGAGCAGATGGCACGCCAGCAGCTATGCAGACAGCTGTGAGCTGCATGATGTTTATGGGCTGGTTTTACTGTCTGATCGGTTTTAAGATGACTGCAGACGGTGTGCTTAGAGGAGCTGGTGATATGAAGCTCTTTACTGTGGCAAATCTGGTAAACCTTGGAATCCGTGTGATCGTAGCGGTGACCATGGCTCCAAGATGCGGTATCTTCATGGTGTGGGCGGCAGTTCCGGTAGGCTGGACTGCTAACTGGCTGATCTCCTATTGCAGGTATCGAACCGGGAAATGGGAGAAGCGGTGAAAAACTGTGAATGCCTCCGTTGCACCGCGATTACTGCCCAACACTTCATTCAATTAGCAACCCGCGTGCACTAGTCAACAAAAAGTAGACACTTTTTTCATTTTTTATACACTCAAAACTGAGCATAGTACTCCTTATATTGTTTTGGTGTCAAATAGTTTAATGAGTATGCAGGTCTTTCTTCATTAAAGAACGTAATATACTCTTTTATCTCATTCTCAATGTTTTCATTGCTGGTTATGTGCAGATCTGTAAACATCTCTGTTTTGATCCAGCCATTAATCGCCTCCATTGCTGCATTATCTGTTGGGGTTCCGGCTCTGGACATAGAATGAACGATGTTATATAAAGGCAAAAGCTCATTAAAGTCCTTAGATGCATAGACCGATCCCTGATCTGTATGAAGAATCATTTCCAGACCAGGATACTTTTGCTTGATGGAAATCAAGTCTTTTAGACCACTTATATATGTCATTCTGTCTCCTTTGCGACCTGAAAGCGAGTATGACAGGATTTCATTATTCCAAAGATCCATATACAAGGTCAATTTATAATAACCCCCTTTTAATCGAAATGCAGTCATGTCACTTGTGATACACTGCAATGGTCCGGTGATATTTAACCCGGTTGCCATTAGGTTCGGATACACCTTGAATGGATCTCCTGGCTTCTTATAGCGGTAATGCTTGGATATGCTCATAATCCCTGCCGTTTTACAACACTTATGAGCATACTGATCAGACATTTTTAGTCCTGTATCTAAACGAATCTTGGCATTAAGCCAGCGATAGCCATGTGATGGATATTTAGCATGGTATTCCTTGAATAATGCCAGATCACTTACAAAGGATAACAGTCGTTTTGAAGGATGTTCCAGGCGTTTTTTCCACTTGTAAAAGCCACTTCGATTTACATTCATTAATCGGCAAAGAACCGCAACAGGAAATTCTTTTGAAAGTTCCATCACGATTTCGAATTCTTGCTGCTTAAAGAAATGAACTCCTTGTTTTGACCATCCCCTTTCACTTCGTGCCCTTTTTTTGCCCTGGCTTCATTGATTTTTGATTTAATAAGTTCTTCAATCAATTGATCTTTTGTCATTGACTGATAATCTTCCAAATGGAACGAATCATTGGAAGATTTTAACATAATTGCTTTCGTCTCCGGGGTACGCGGAGTGGATGTTCTCACGGGTAAGCCGTTTTCTCGACGATAATCTGTTGCATATTTAGCTGCCAATGATTTTGAAATACCATACTTTTCAGCAGCTTCACGACTAGAGAGAGAACCGTCTACAATTTCTTTGGCAATGGCTATGCGCTGTTCTTTTGGGATCATAGATACACCTCCTGTGCAACAAGAAATATACTTGTTGATCAAAGTATACCACTTGTTTACAATTTTTTGGATAGTGTCTACTTTTAGCTTACCACTTCAATACTTCATCCAATTAGCAACCCGCGAGCTAGATTTTGGGCAGCCACCTTCACTACACCGCGCATGTTGCCCAACACTTCATCCAATTATATTGGTCAGGCATAAATCGTGTTACTAAATTGTTACTAAATCTTATGTTTTGACATGATTTTGCATTATTTTCAAAAGTGAACTTTTCTGTAGTACTGAGGAAAATTAGCATTTGAAAAAATAAGAAAAAGAATAAAATTAAGATTAATTAAGAATTATATAGATTAATCTATGATATACTTTGTATAGGGCATGGTTCCCTTTGAACCGGAACCATGCCCTAATATTCTATAAATACAGGAGGAGAAGCGTGGAAAAGACACGGGAACCTGCGATTCAGGTGAAGAACCTCTATAAAATATTCCGGGTAGGCAATGAAAAAGTCCGTGCGCTCAACGGTGTGGATCTGACTATCTACAAAGGTGAGTTCTGTGCGATTGTCGGTACATCCGGTTCTGGAAAATCTACCATGCTGAACATGCTTGCTGGGCTGGAAAAGCCGACCAAAGGCGAAGTGATCGTGGCTGGCGAGCATCTGGAAAAAATGAATGAAAATCAGCTTGTCAAGTTCCGGAGGGAGCATGTGGGATTTATTTTTCAGTCCTTTAATCTGCTGGGAACCATGAATGCTATTGAAAATGTAGCATTGCCGTTGACATTCCGGGGAGTGGATAAGAAGATAAGGGAAGCCAAGGCAGTGGAGATGCTGAAGCTGGTAGGACTTCCTAAACACATGAAGCACCGGCCAAATGAGATGTCGGGAGGACAGCAGCAACGTGTGGGTGTGGCACGTGCCCTGGTATTGGATCCGGAGATTATTTTTGCGGATGAGCCCACTGGTAATCTGGATTCCAAAACATCAGCAGAGGTGCTGGGATTGATGAGAAAAGTTGTGACAGAGAAGAATCAGACAATGGTCATGGTAACCCATGACAACCATCTGGCGGGATTTGCAGACCGCATCTTTCATATCATAGATGGTAAGATCGTGAAGATCGAGGACAGAAGTGAATACAAGGAGGATGAGCAATGAATAAGTGGGGAATGAAAGGAATTGTGCTGGGACTGTGCCTGAGCATGATGGTTCCGATGGCAGTGGCTATGGTGCCGGGAATAAGTGTGGAGGCGGCAGAAATAGATGAGACAAAGCTTCTTGCAAAAGCAAAAGAGGGTGCGCCTAAAGAATTGGCTGATTATAAGAGATTAATAGATCCGGACAATAAATATACCAGTAAATTAGATGAAATTATTACGAAAGCACTGGCGCAGATTGATAATATGACCACAGCCACAGGTGTTACCAACTATGTGAGCAAAGCAAAAGCACAGATGGATGCAGTAGTTAATCCCCCCAAGGATGACAGCAAAGATGACAAAGATGACAAAGACAATGACACGACCGTTCCGGTCAATGCAGATCATTTCCTGACTGTCGGCGGCAACTGGGTGACACCGGTGGCCAATGCAGGACAACCGGTGAGCATCGTACTTCCGATCGTGAATATGGGAAAGACCAATGTAACGAAGGCTGTGGTGACTCCGGTGCTCAGTACGGACACTGCTACCTGGCCCTTTGAGATCACCAAGTCAGGATATTCTCAGACCATTGAGGATCTTCCGGGAACCAATACGGGTATGTCTGATATGGACCGCCGCCGGGAACTGACCTGGAATCTTCAGACCAGAAGCGATGTGGGGAATGGATATCAGAAGATTTCCTTTAATGTAAGATATTTTGCATCTGACGGAAGCAGTCAGACCACTACCCTGGATACGTATATTCAGACCAGCGGAACCGCAGGTGTGAGTGCAGATGGAAAAGCATCCACCCCGCGGGTGATCGTGACTGGTTTTGAGACAAATCCAGAAGTGGTACATGCAGGTGACAGCTTTATGCTGACACTTCATCTGAAAAACACATCTACAGCTACCAGTGTCAACAATATGATTTTTGAGTTTGATGCGGCAGTAGAGGGAAAAGATTCGGAGACAACCTATGAATCCTTCCTTCCGACTGCAGGTTCCAATACTATTTTTGTGGATAAGATGGCAAAAAATGGGACCAGAGATATTCAGATCGAGATGGAAGCCAGGTCTGATCTGGCACAGAAGCCGTATGCTATTAATGTGAATATGAGTTATGAGGATGAGCATGTGAATGCTTATACAAATAAGGCCAGTGTGTCCATTCCGGTGAAGCAGGAAGCAAGAATCGACATGAGCCAGCCAGAGGTGACACCGTCCAGCATTGATGTGGGCAGTGAAGCCAATGTGATGTTTAGTATCTATAATCTTGGAAAGACCAAGCTTTACAATGTGTCTGTGAAGACTGACAGTGAGTTCTTCTCTGGTGGAGACAGCTTTGTTGGTAACCTGGATTCTGGAGCTACCGGTTCTGTGGATATGTATCTGACCGGAGAAGCAGCGACTACTGACGATGGAACAGTAAAGCTGCAGATCACTTATGAGGATGAGACCGGAGCACCAACTACCGTTGAGAAAGAGATTTCGCTTTTTGTAACAGAACCGGCTTATGATGATGGTATGCATGATGACACCGCGATGCCTGATGGTGACACTGGAAATGGCATGGGAATCGGTGGAAAGATTGCTGTTGTGGTAGTGATTCTTATAGCAGCAGGTGTGGCAGGTGCAGTTATCGTGATGAAACGGAAAAAGAAAAAAGAGCAGCAGAATCTGGAAGACGATATTATGGATCTGGATGAAGAAGATGGAGATAATATCACATCAGATGAGGCAGAAGATACAGATGATCAGGAATAGAAGGGGCAGCTTATGAAATTTTCAGATTTGCTTCGCATGAGCGGTTCCAATCTGCTCAGACGAAAGCTTCGTACAGCTCTGACGGTACTGGGAGTGGTCATAGGAACTGCGTCGATCGTGGTTATGATTTCCCTCGGTCTGGGACTTCAGAAAAGCTCCTTGGAGCAGATCGAGCAGTATGGAGGTTTGACGACCATCAATGTAAATACCTGGGGAAATTATAATTCTGATTCATCACAGGAAGAACTGAGGATCGACGATGGCGTTGTGGAGACGATCTCCAAGATTCCTCATGTGGAATTTGCTTCTCCGATACTGAGTACCTATGTGCTGCTGAAGCAGGGAGTTTACGAAGGCAGCCTGACAGTTCAGGGAATGACACAGGAAGCACTTCAGAATATGGATATGAAAGTTGGTGAAGGTACACTTCCGGAAGCAGATGCTCCGCTTTCGTTCTTCTATGGTAATCAGGTGATCACCAATTTTTATAATTCAAAGACCAATGAAGGCTATTGGGAAAATAGTGAAGCCATAGATGTGGATTTGATGAATCAGCCGGTGTTTGTGATCTTTGATACGGATGCCTATTATCAGTCGAAGAATGGTGGAAGTGGAGGAGACCGCAGTACGCCTACAACTCCTCCGAAGAAATACATTATTCCTACTTGCGGAATGCTGGCTGGAGGGACTGATGAATATAGTGAAAACAGCTATAGTGTTTATGCTGATATTGATGCACTGAAAGCAGAGCTGAAGAAAATCTTCAAAAATAAAGTGATCCCGGGACAGCCTACGACAAAATCCGGGAAACCTTATAAAGAACTCTATTATGAACAGGTCTATGTACGGGTTGATAAGATGGAAAATGTAACAGAAGTACAGAAGACCATACAGGAGATGGGCTATGGTGCCAACAGCAATGCGGAATGGATGGAACAGACCCAGGAACAGATGAAGATGATCCAGCTGGTGCTTGGAGGAATCGGTGCGGTATCCTTGTTTGTTGCAGCGATCGGTATTGCAAATACCATGATGATGTCTATCTATGAACGGACGAAGGAGATCGGTATCATCAAAGTGCTGGGCTGTGATCTTGGAAATATCAGAACTATGTTTCTGCTGGAAGCTGGATTTATTGGATTTTTCGGAGGTCTGATCGGTTTGATCCTGAGCGGCATCATATCGATCGTGATCAATATGATTGCCGGATCTGCAGCAGGAGGATACTACGAAGGAATCTCTTACATTCCAATCTGGCTGGTGGTAATATCGCTGGCATTTGCGGTGCTGGTAGGCATGGTGGCAGGATTTTTCCCGGCACTTCGGGCAATGAAGCTGAGTCCGCTTGCAGCGATCCGTAATGAGTAAAAAGAAGGAGGGACATTGTGAAACCTGTTTTGAAAAGCAGATTTTACAGTGTCTTTTTTTCTATCTTGCATTGACTTCTAGGAGCTTTGCGTTAAAATAAGAAACGGTGAAAGGAAGAATACGATGGCAGATAGAGGATTGTGTACAAGAGAGGAGATCCCCGCAGAGGCAAAGTGGGCGATTGAAGATTTATATAAAAATGACGATGAGTGGGAGGCGGATTTTACCCGATTGAAGGAGCACCTGCCGGAATTGTCTGCTTATGAAGGTCGGCTGGGCGAGAGTGCGCAGACCCTCCTTTCCATGCAAAGATTATGTGATAAAATGAATATGCTCGCAGAAAAAGTGTATGTTTATGCCAATCAGCGACTACATGAAAATACAGATAATGCCGTCTATCAGAATCTGGCAAGCCGCGCACAGAGTCTTCTGGTGGAGATGTCCGAGCGGACTTCTTATATTGAGCCGGAGATCATGGAGCTGCCAGAAGGAACCATTGAGAAATATTTACAGGAAAACGGTGAACTTCGGGTATATGGGCAGTATTTTGAAAATATGATCAGACAAAAGGCACATGTTCTGCCCGGAGAGATGGAAAAGCTTCTGGCATCTGCCGGTGAAATGGCAGAAAGTCCAAAAGATATTTTTTCCATGTTCAACAATGCAGATATCCGTTTTCCGAAGATCACAGGGGAAGATGGCACGGACGTGGAAGTGACCCATGGACGTTTTATTTCTCTGTTGCAGAGCAAGGATCAGAGGGTGAGAAAGGATGCATTTGAGGCATTGTACGGAGTTTATGAGAAATTCCGCAATACCCTGGCAGCAACGTATCGTGCGAACGTGAAGCAGGAAGTATTTTTTGCGAGAGCGAGAAGATATGGATCAGACCTGGAGGCAGCACTGGATGGAAGCCATATTCCGGTGTCTGTCTATGACAATCTGATCCATGTGGTGCATGAGCATCTGCCGCTGATGCATCGGTATGTGAAAATACGTAAAAAACTGCTGGGTCTTGATGAATTGCATATGTATGATCTCTATACACCCATGACAGAGAACAGCGGAGAACATTTTTCTTTTGAAGATGCAAAGAAAACAGTTCTGGAAGGGCTGGCACCCATGGGAGAAGAGTATCTGTCCCATTTGAAAGATGGATTTGAACATGGCTGGATTGATGTGTATGAAAATCAGGGAAAGAGAAGCGGAGCCTATTCCTGGGGAGCATATGGCACGCATCCATATGTGCTGCTGAATTATCAGGGGACACTAAATGATGTATTTACCCTGGCACATGAGATGGGGCACGCACTCCACTCCTGGTATTCTGACGAGACACAGCCGTATATTTATGCCGGTTACCGGATCTTTGTCGCAGAAGTGGCATCTACCTGCAATGAGGCACTGTTGATCCATCATTTGCTGAAAAAGACCAAAGATCCGAAGAATAAGGCATATCTGATCAATTATTTTCTGGAGCAGTTCCGCACGACGCTGTATCGACAGACCATGTTTGCGGAATTTGAAAAGATCACCCACGGACTGCAGGAGGCGGGCGAAGCATTGACGGCTGAACGTCTGTGCAGCATTTATTATGATCTTAACAAAGCATATTTTGGTGAAGATATCTGTATTGACCGGCAGATTGAGATGGAATGGGCAAGGATACCCCATTTCTATACCCCATTTTATGTATATCAGTATGCGACTGGATTTTCCGCAGCAATTGCACTTTCAGGGAAGATCCTGAGAGAAGGAGAAGCAGCCGTAGAGCAGTATAAGAAATTCCTGAAAGGAGGAAGCTCTATGTATCCGCTGGAGCTTCTCAGACTGGCAGGAGTGGATATGGAACAGAAAAAACCGGTGGAGGATGCGCTTCAAGTGTTCTCTGAATATCTGGATGAGATGGAAAGGCTGGCATAAAGCATGACATCATACGAAGCAATTTTCCGAAGACGATCCATTCGGAAATACAAAAATGATGAGATTTCTCCGACAATGCTGGAGAAAATTGAAAGATTCGGTGAGGATGCAGTCGGCATCCGCCCGGATATTCGGGTAAAATGGAAGATTTTTCGAAAGGAAGATCACCAGCTGAAAGGACTGTTCCGGGTGGATGCTCCTTATTATGTGGCATTGTATTCGGAAATCTGTGAAGATTATCGGAAGAATGCAGGATGCCTGATGGAACAGCTGTCCCTGTATTTGTTCACAAAGGGAATCGGCAGCTGTTATCAGGGCGGTGCAAAACCGAAAACGGATATTGAGAAAGATCTGGAACTGGTAATGATCATGGCATTTGGGTATCCGGCAGAACCTCTGGAGCGCTCTTATGAGGATTTTCGGAGGATTGAACTGAAAAAGCTGGTAACGATCCGGGGAGCTTTTGGAAAAGTTCAGAGAAAGCTTCTGGAAGCAGCCAGACTGGCTCCGTCAGCTATGAACCGTCAGCCTTGGAGATTTGTATCATCAGAAGACCGAATCCATCTGTTTGTGAAAAAACCGGGAAAGATCGGTTATCAGATGCAGCAGGATTTCAACCTGTTCGATGCGGGAGTGGCACTTTCCCATATGCTTGTGACGGCAGAAGAACAGTGGTTTGATCTGGAATACCAGAAGCTGGACAGCATTCTGGAAAAAGAATTCCAGAACTATGTATATGTAGGTTCCTTATTGATTTTCAATGATAGTGAAAAAATATAAAATAAAATGTCGGATTTTATATTGACAAATCTGCCTTGTTCGGGTAGAATACTGATTGTCGCTGATGCAGTGACAGAACAGGCAGTTTGCACGAGTGGCTCAGTGGTGGAGTATCGCCTTGCCAAGGCGAGGGTCGCGGGTTCGAATCCCGTCTCGTGCTCTTTGAAAAAATTGGGAATCGTTGAAAAATCAACGGTTCCCGTTTTTCGTTTTACATGCCTATTGTATACAAACTGTATACATTTTTAATACAGTCAATGCCCTGGACAAGCGTTGAAACGTATACAAACAGAGATGACACAATAAATAAGACAACACAGGATAACGAGGAGGACGATCATGAGAAAAGGCTTTGACAATGACAAGTACCTGGCGATGCAGTCAGAACATATTCGGGAACGGATTCAGCAGTTTGACAATAAACTGTATTTGGAGTTTGGTGGAAAGCTTTATGATGATTATCATGCATCCCGCGTGCTTCCGGGATTTGAGCCGGACAGCAAACTGCGTATGCTGATGCAGCTGGCAGACCAGGTGGAGATCGTCATCGTTATCAGTGCAGAAGATATCGAGAAAAATAAAGTTCGTGGAGATCTTGGTATCACATATGATTCCGATCTGCTTCGTCTGAAGGGCATCTTCGAGTCCAAGAATCTGTATGTGGGAAGTGTCTGCATTACCCATTATGCAGGACAGTACAGCGCACAGATGTTCCAGAACCGTCTGGAAAAGATGGGGGTGAAAGTATATCGTCACTACCTGATCCCAGGGTATCCGAACAATATTCCGCTGATCGTGAGCGAGGATGGATATGGTCATAATGAATATATTGAGACAACCAAGCCGCTGGTGGTTGTAACAGCACCGGGACCGGGAAGCGGAAAGATGGCGACCTGTCTGTCTCAGCTCTACCACGAACATAAACGCGGAGTTCGTGCCGGTTATGCAAAATACGAGACCTTCCCGATCTGGAATCTGCCTCTGTCTCATCCGGTCAATCTTGCCTACGAGGCAGCAACTGCAGATCTGAATGATGTAAACATGATCGACCCGTATCATCTGGAAGCATATGGAAAAACAACCGTCAACTACAACCGTGATGTGGAAATCTTCCCGGTACTGCGTGCCATGTTTATGGAGATCTACGGTGAGTGTCCGTACAAATCCCCTACAGATATGGGCGTGAACATGGCAGGAAACTGCATTGTGGATGATGAGGCATGCAGGGAGGCATCCGGTCAGGAGATCATCCGCCGTTACTATCAGACCCTGGTAAATATTGCCAGAGGTAAATCAAAAGAAGAGGAAGCTTATAAGATCGAGCTTCTGATGAATACAGCAGGCGTATCGGTAAAAGACCGTAAAGTAGTTCCGGCGGCTCTCAAACGTGCAGAAGAGACCGGATATACTGCAGTTGCCATGGAGCTGGATGACGGAACGATCATTACAGGCAAGACCGGGGAGTTGCTTGGAGCATGCGCAGCTTTGCTCATCAAAGCACTGAAGCATCTGGCAGGCATCGGAGAAGATGTGCTTTTGATCACTCCGAACGTGATCCGTCCGATCCAGAGACTGAAGGTAGACTACCTTGGAAGCAAGAATCCGCGTCTTCACATGGAGGAAGTGTTGATCGCTCTGTCTGCAAGTACAGAGACCAATCCACTGGCAGATCTGGCTCTGAAACAGCTTCCGCGTCTGCGGGGCAGTCAGGTACACAGTTCCCGTATGCTCAGTGCAGCTGATGAGAAGACCTTCCAGAAGCTGGGTGTTATGCTGACCTGTGAACCGAAATAAATAAAACAATATAAATGATGTCGGGGTCAAAAACCCCAGACTATGATGCCTACGGATTGCTTCGTGCTACGCACTCCCACAATCCTACCCAATATTCGCATATCGTGGGATTATCATCCCACTTTTATGCTCATATCGGGGCGGGTCCTAAGGTCTTTCACCCACCTATGAGCAAGCTCATGTGGGCTCAGACCTTTTGACCCTGGCATCATATAAATAAAACAATATAAATAAAAGTGTGCAATTCTGCGGCAGTATGCCAAGGTTGCACACTTTTTTGCATTTGGTCATAGATTTCATAAGGACAAACTTTGTCCATACGGAAGAGTATAATAGGGACAAATGTGAAAGAAATTTTCAAAGGTCTGGAACCGGGATGTATCTGGTGAAAGGTTGGATTTTTTTAAGAATGATTATACAGTATGAGCTTCTTTTAATAATCGTTCCAGTTCGGCAATGCGAGCCTGGTCGTTTTTTGCTTGTTCACGAAGCTTCTGATTTTCTGCATCTGATTCGATAGCTGCTTGTTTAGATTTGATAGCATCTTGTTTCAATTTATCAACTTCAGCCTGCATCCGTTCCACCTGGTATTTAAGAGTATTTTCGTCCATTCGTAAAAGTGCTTCGGACCACATATCGAACACCTCCTCTGGTTTGCGTCGAAGAGCGGCAATTTCCTGGTAGATGGGTTCCAGCCAGGGGTAATCTAGAATCAGGCGTTCTGCATCTTTCAAGGTTTCTGTAGAAAGAAGCAGTAACCATGCCGACTGTGTGCATTTCTTAAGTTTAGAATAAGGGATTTCACGGAAGACGTCAAGAGAAATGATACAGAAACGTTCAGGCATATGTAACTCCATTCCGGTGTCAAAAGTGGTCTTTCCGTAGTGGATGTAACTGTTGTTTTCAAGACGGAGTTCCGGGGTGGTGTGTTCAAAGATCACGATCACATAGACCGGTTTAATGTCTCGATAGGAAAAATCATGAGGGGAATGGCCATGTGATTTTTTGACTTTGATGTACTGACGAAGAAGCAGGTCGGATGCGTAGCAGGCCATTCGTTCACCTGGAAAATCGTATCCCTGTTTTTGAATTTCCACATTGATGATGGAACCATCTTTAGTTCGTGCGACCAGATCCATGATAAGGTAGCTTTCGCCATCCATCAGGGTATCTTCCATGGAAAGAACTTCAACAATTGTAATCTGAATACCCAGAATACTGGATACAAAATCAGAAAGTCGATCCTGATGATAGTCTGGATTGAAAATAAATTTGAAAAAGGGATCATAGGTGAGAGGGAGAGATTTCCGGCCAGTGAGAAAATCAGATAGACGACCTTTCCATTTACGATCGAGCCGTTGGTAGCGGTCATAGAGAGTTGGATTTTTCCTGAGGCGGGAGGAAAGTTCTTCAGTGGTGTCAGCTGGTTCCGGCCAGATCACAGGCGGACGCTGAAAAGGAAAGTCAGATGTCATAAGCATGCTCCTTTGTAAAAAAATATGTAGTTGGATTCCATTATCAGGGATAGTGCCCGAGATGAGCAGTGAAATGAGAATGGAAATATAAATATAAATTGTTGAAATTAAGTGTAGCACAGAGCAATGTAAAAAGCAACATATTTATTTAGCGCACCACAGAAAGGTAAGGTATCTGTTATGAAGAAAATTTTAAGTATGCTGAACGAATTTTTCAGCAAGTATTGATTTCGACTCCAAAGATGAACAAGCAACTGAATGCCGTTCTCATTTCTCTACTATAAATATATAAGCAAAAATTATAAAATAAATTATATATATTAAATTTACTTATCAGAAAAGTTGTGGTATGATAGACACAAAAAGGTACGCATACATACAATGGAGGGAAATAGCATGGTAAGACGCGTCTTTGTTGAGAAGAAACAGGCATTTGCAGTAAAAGCAAAGGAACTGGAAGAAGAGATCAGAAGCTATCTGGGCATTCAGACCGTGACAGGAGTCCGCGTGCTGATTCGCTACGATGTGGAAAATATTGGTGATGAGACCTTCGAGAGAGCATGCCAGACGGTATTTTCAGAGCCGCCGGTAGATGTGCTGTATCGGGAAGAGTTTGAGACTGCACCGGATGCAAGCGTCTTTGGTGTGGAGTTCCTTCCAGGACAGTTCGATCAGAGAGCAGATTCTGCTGTACAGTGTGTACAGTTCCTGAATGCTGCAGAAAAACCGGTGATCCGTACTGCAACGGTCTATGTGATCGAAGGAAATGTGACGGCAGAAGAGTTGTCTGCTATCAAATCCTTCTGCATCAACCCGGTGGATTCCAGAGAGACCGGCATGGTGAAACCAGAGACATTGGTGACTGTATTTGAAGAACCGGCAGATGTTAAGATCTTTGATGGCTTCAAAGACATGACAGAAGCTGATCTGGAGGCACTTTACAAATCCCTGAATCTTGCGATGACATTCAAGGATTTCTTACATATTCAGAACTATTTTAAGAAGGAAGAGCACAGAGATCCGTCTATGACAGAGATCCGTGTGCTGGATACCTACTGGTCTGACCACTGCCGTCATACCACCTTCTCTACCGAACTTAAGGATGTAACCTTTGAGGACGGCTACTATCGTACACCGATCGAGAAGACTTATGAGCAGTATGTGGCTGATCATAAGGAGATTTTTAAGGGCCGTGATGACAAGTTCATCTGTCTGATGGATCTGGCGCTGATGGCTATGAGAAAGCTGAAAAAAGAAGGGAAACTTCAGGATCAGGAGGAATCTGATGAGATCAATGCATGCTCTATTGTGGTTCCGGTAGAGATTGATGGAGAAGTAGAAGAGTGGCTGGTCAACTTTAAAAATGAGACTCACAACCACCCGACAGAGATCGAGCCGTTCGGTGGTGCTGCTACCTGTCTTGGAGGAGCCATCAGAGATCCGTTGTCAGGACGTACGTATGTATATCAGGCAATGCGTGTGACTGGCGCTGCTGATCCAACGGTTCCGGTATCTGAGACACTGAAAGGAAAGCTTCCGCAGAAAAAACTGGTGCGTGGTGCTGCCAGCGGTTATAGTTCTTATGGTAATCAGATCGGACTTGCAACCGGCTATGTAAAAGAGATCTATCATCCGAACTACGTGGCAAAACGTATGGAGATCGGTGCTGTCATGGGGGCAGCTCCGAGAAAAGATGTGATCCGCGAGACTTCTGATCCGGGTGATATTATCATTTTGCTGGGAGGCAGAACCGGACGTGACGGCTGTGGCGGTGCAACCGGCTCTTCCAAGGTTCATACGGAGGCTTCCATCGAGACCTGTGGAGCTGAGGTTCAGAAAGGAAATGCACCAACTGAGCGCAAGATCCAGAGATTGTTCCGCCGTCCGGAAGTGACCAGACTGATCCGCAAATGTAACGACTTTGGTGCAGGCGGTGTGTCTGTTGCCATCGGTGAGCTGGCAGACGGACTGGTAGTAGATCTTGATAAAGTACCGAAAAAATACGAAGGCCTTGACGGAACCGAGCTTGCCATCTCCGAATCTCAGGAGCGTATGGCAGTGGTTGTAGACCCGAAAGATGTTGATGAATTTATGAAATATGCTTCTGAAGAGAACCTGGAGGCTGTCTGCGTGGCAGAAGTGACCGAAGATCCGAGACTGGTTCTCAAGTGGAGAGGCAAAGAGATCGTAAATATTTCCCGTGCATTCCTGGATACCAACGGTGCTCATCAGGAAACAAGCGTGGCAGTTGATATGCCGTCTGAGGACGAGCGTTATTTTGAAAGAAAAGAAGTCGGTGATATCCGTGAGAAATGGCTGGCTGTACTGAAAGATCTGAACGTATGCTCCCAGAAAGGTCTGGTTGAGATGTTCGACGGATCCATTGGAGCAGGAAGTGTACTGATGCCTTACGGTGGAAAATATCAGCTGACTGAGACCCAGGCAATGGTTGCAAAACTGCCGGTACTCAAAGGAAAGACGGATACCGTAACCATGATGAGTTATGGATTTGATCCATATCTGTCCAGCTGGTCACCGTATCACGGCGCAGTTTATGCTGTATTGGAGTCTGTGGCAAGAATCGTGGCGACCGGTGGAGATTACAGCAAGATCCGTTTTACCTTCCAGGAATACTTCCGCAGAATGACAGAAGATCCTCATCGTTGGAGTCAGCCGTTTGCAGCACTTCTTGGTGCATACAGTGCACAGCTTGGATTCGGACTGCCGTCCATCGGGGGAAAGGACAGTATGTCCGGTACATTCAATGATATTGACGTACCGCCGACTCTGGTATCCTTTGCAGTAGATATTGCAAGCTATAAACATATCATTACACCTGAGTTCAAGAAAGCAGGCAATAAGATCGTTCTGATGAAGCTTGGCCGTGACGAGTATGATCTGCCGGATTACAAGGAAGCAAGTGATCAGTATGGAAAATTCTTCGAAAATGTAAAAGCAGGCAAGATTGTGTCCGCTTATGCACTGGATGGAAATGGAATCGTTCCGGCAGTGAGCAAGATGGCATTTGGTAATAAGCTTGGTGTGAAGCTGGAGCACAACCTGGATCCGAGAGATGCATTTGCACCGGGATTTGGTTCTATTGTTGCAGAAGTTCCAGCTGGCAAAGTGGGCGAGCTGTCTATCACTTACACTGTGATCGGTGAAGTGACCGAGAAGGATTTCTCCTATGGAAATGTATCCATCAGCTCCGATGAGGCGCTGACTGCATGGAAGGGCACTCTTGAGAAAGTATTCCCGACCGTGGCAGTTAAAGATACAACTAAGATTGAGACTCCGATCTACAAAGCAGACAGCATCTATGTATGTCGTCATAAAGTGGCGAGACCGAAGGTGTTTATCCCGGTATTCCCAGGTACAAACTGCGAGTACGACAGCACAAAGGCATTTGAGCGTGCCGGTGCAGATGTTGTGACAAAGGTATTCAAGAACTTAAGCGGAAATGATATCCGTGAATCCGTGGATGCATTTGAAAAAGCTATCAGTGATGCACAGATCATCATGTTCCCAGGTGGATTCTCCGCAGGAGATGAGCCGGATGGATCTGCAAAATTCTTCGCAACTGCTTTCCAGAATGAGAAGATCAAGGAAGCAGTAATGAAGCTTCTGAACGAGCGTGATGGACTGGCTCTTGGTATCTGTAATGGTTTCCAGGCACTGATCAAGCTTGGACTTGTACCGGGTGGCGAGATTATTGGACAGAATCCGGATGCACCGACTCTGACCTTCAACACCATTAACCGTCACATCTCCAAGATGGTATACACCAAGGTAGTCAGCAACAAGTCTCCGTGGCTTGCAGGAGCCGAGCTTGGTGGCGTATATGTGAACCCGGCTTCCCATGGAGAAGGACGTTTCGTAGCTCCAAAAGAATGGATCGACCGTCTCTTTGCCAATGGACAGGTGGCAACCCAGTATGTGGATCCAGAAGGAAATGCAAGCATGGATGAAGAGTGGAACGTCAATGGTTCTTATGCAGCCATTGAAGGTATCACAAGTCCGGATGGTCGTGTGCTTGGTAAGATGGCACACTCCGAGCGTCGTGACACTGCGGTTGCCATGAACATCTATGGTGAGCAGGATCTGAAGATCTTCGAATCCGGTGTGAAATATTTCAAATAATAGAAAAACTTGCACAATAGTTTTACCTATGATAGAATAATAAAGGTGAGTGCAGATGCACTCACCTTTTTGGAGACGTATCGAAGTGGCCATAACGAGCTTGACTCGAAATCAAGTTGTCGGGTAACCGGCACGTGGGTTCGAATCCCACCGTCTCCGCTGCCAGAAGTAGCCAGCAGTGTGTGTTTTACTGCTGGTTATTTTATTTGGCTTTTCATGAAATATGGTTTAATTATATGTTTCCTGTTGAAAAATACTAAAAAATATAGTAAGATTATAAAAGAAAAGTTAAAAGTTGCTAAAAACACAAAGGATGACAATGATGTATCTCCGCAAATGCGGGGATATTTTTATGCAATTCTTTATGTTAAAAAAATGGCAATGGTATTCCGCATGGTTATGCCAGATGGGAATAACATCCATTGACAAGGAAAAGGCATACATGGTACTTTTGGCAAATAACAAGCGGCATAAGATTCCGCCGGGAGGTGAAAGATTATGAGGATCGGAATGTCTGAGCTGGTCGTGATCCTGGTTGTTGCTCTGTTTGTACTGGGACCGGATAAACTTCCAGTCTATGCAAAAAAAATGGGAGAAGCGCTGGCTCAGTTCCGTAAATATTCAGATGAAGCTACAAAAGAGATCAGAGAAAGTGTGGTAGAGCCGCTGCAGGAAGCACAAAGACCGCTTCGGGAAGCAGTGGAGCCATTGAATGAACTGGATAAAGCAGTACGTTCAAATGTAAAGGATGTACAGAAATCGCTGGCTGATATCGGAAAAGTGACGCCGGAAAAACCGGAAAAAGAAGTGCAGAAAGAGTGTACGGAAGAAGCAGAGTCTGTGGAAGAAGAACCAACGACAGATGCAGAAGAAAATAAGGACGAGAAGCAGAAAAGAGGAGAACTATGAAAATTGGAACAACAGAACTTTTGATCATTTTAGCTGTTGTAGTGATCGTATTTGGACCTACACAGATCCCGAAGCTGACCCACATGTTTGGTAAAAGTGTAAAGGAATTCCGTAATGGAATGGAAGATGCGGAAGAAAAGGAGAAAGAGAGTGCCGACAGAAAGGACAACTAAGCACTCCAAAGAGCAGGAACAGGATGGGGAGATGAGTCTGTCCGGACATCTACGGGAATTGCGGAACCGAATCCTGGCCTGTGTGATCGTGCTTGTGGTGGCTATCCTGGCGGGACTTCACTATGCACCGCAGATTGTACAGGTTTTCCTTCAGATGGGAGAAGGTCTGGATTATGAGTTCGTATACATCGCACCGCAGGAGCTGATGCTTCAGTATTTTTATGTGTCATTCCTGTTCGGAATCTGTGTGACGATTCCGGTACTGCTTTATCAGGCATGGGCATTTATCCGGCCGGGGTTGAAAAAAAGCGAAAATTTTCTGTTTCTGATCGCAATGATATTTGGATTGTTGTGTTTTGGAGCAGGTGCATGTTTTGCATATAAGATCATGCTTCCATTTATGCTTTATTTTTTCAACACTTTAAGTATTGGAAGCGGAGTCAGTGCTTATATCAGCGTACAAAACTATCTGTCTTTTTTACTGATGGTACTGATTATATTTGGAATTGTATTTGAACTTCCGATGGTATCAGTCGTATTAAACCGGCTGGGACTTTTGAAGGTGTCCTGGATGAAAGCAGGACGCAGGGTGGTGATCGTGGTGATCTTTGTAATTGCGGCACTGATCACTCCACCGGATATTGTATCGCAGATCACAGTGGCGGTGCCTGTGATCCTGTTGTACGAACTGAGTATTTTCCTTTGCTCAGTCTGTGAGAAGATCGGACATAGGAAAGAAGATCCAGAAGAAAATGAGAACGAAAGAGAGTAAACTATGGCAAACAAAATTTCAAGAAGAACATTTGTAAAAGGTCTGGCAGCAGGAGCAGCCAGTGTAGCTGCACTGGGAGTGCTTGGCAGCGTGGAGATGAAATATTCCGCAGAAGGTTCAGATGCCGGATCCGGAGCAGGAACCATTCCGGTGCCAGCAGGAAATATGTCTTATACACCGGGAACCTATTCTGCAAGTGCAAAGGGAATTGCCAGTGACGTAACTGTCACCATGACTTTTAATGAGACCAGCATCACAGATGTACAGATCGATGTATCCGGCGAAACACCGGATATCGGTGGAAAGATCGGCGATGAGATGAGTCAGAAAATCTTGGCAGCACAGTCCTGCAACGTGGACGGTGTATCAGGTGCAACCGTAACTGCAGATGCCATTAAAGCGGCAGCTGCTGACTGTATTTCCCAGGCAAGTGGTCAGACCGTTACTGTAGAAGAGACACAGGAGCCGGCATCTTCCGACTGGCTGGGAACAGCACCGGAGATCGCAGAGGCAGATATTACAGAGACCGTTGACACTGAGGTACTGGTAGTCGGATGTGGAACCGGTGGATGGATCACCGCCATGACTGCTGCTGAAGAAGGTGCAAAGGTTCTGGTCGTTGAGAAGAGAGAGACAGCAACCGGTATCCGTGAAGATATCGGAGCGATCAATTCTAAATTGCAGCAGGAAGCTATCCAGGAAAATCCGGAGCTGGCCATTGATAAAATGGAAGCCATGCAGGAACTGGTACGTTACGGTGCCGGTTATGTGGACAGCGATCTGATCCGTGTATGGATCAATGAGTCTGGCGAAATGGTAGACTGGCTGACAGATCTTCTTGAAAAATCCGGAAATTACTACATGAGTCTGGAAGGTGGTATTGGAAATACAGCTGATCCGGGAAGAGACAAGGCGTATGCCACCGGACACAGCCCGCATAAGACAGAAGCTGCAGCTAAGGATGATGCAATCACTCTGAACAGCACCTTCCAGCAGCATTGTGATGAACTGGGAGTAGAGTGGAAGCTTTCCACTTCTCTTGTAAAACTGGAGCAGGATGAAAATGGAAAAGTGACCGGTATCATTGCTCAGGATGGAAATGATGAGCATTATATCCGTATCAATGCTTCCAAGGGTGTGATCATCTGTGCAGGTGGTTATGCATGCAACACCGAGATGATGCAGGCACTGCAGCCGCAGACCCTGGAAATGAAGATCAACTACTCTTTGGGTTCTACCTGTGATGGATCCGGTATTAAAGCCATGATGTGGGCAGGAGCAGGACTGGATCCGACCCATGCATCCATGATGTTCAACCGCTGTTGCTGTCTGCCGACAGAGACTGCAGGCTATAAGACCAATGGCAAATGGTTCTGGTTTGGCGAGCAGCCGTTCCTGAAAGTAAATCTGAATGGAAAACGTTTCTGTAATGAGTCCGGCCCTTACGAGTTCATGCTTCATTCTATGGAGATGCAGCCGTATCATACCTACTGTGATATTTTTGATGCAAACAACAAACAGTATGCAGAGCAGTTTGATGAAGTGGGATGCTGCCGTCTGTTCCCGTTCCCGAACGGAGCTGCCAGCAACATGGGTTATGACTATGTATGGAGCAAAAATGAAGAGCTGATCGAGGCAGGATATCTTCAGAAAGCAAATACGCTGGAAGAACTTGCTGAAAAATTAAATATTCCGGTCGACAATTTTGTGGCGACCGTAAACCGATATAATGAACTGTGTGCAGCAGGTGTGGATGAGGATTATGGAAAAGAAAAACATCGTCTGACCCCGGTAGACACTGCACCATTCTATGGAATCCGTACGGGTGCATGGCATCTGACCACTCTGAACGGATGCCGCATCAATACAGATATGCAGGTACTGGATACCAATGGAGAGCCGATCGAGGGACTCTATGCGACCGGAGACTGCACAGGTGGTATGTTTGCTACCACTTATCCGAACCTGTTCACAGGACTTGCCTGCGGACGTACCATGACCTTTGGCCGTCATGCAGCTAAGCTCGTGGCAGCAAAATAAGATCAAATTTTTGCATACTTAACAGCCGTATCGCAGCAATGTATTGCGTGCGGGCTGTGTAAGGTATAGAAGGAGGAAAAGCCATATGTATAAGAAAACATTTCATGGCGGCGTGCATCCGTATGACGGAAAAGAATTTGCGCGTGATATTCCGTTTCAGACCTGGCTTCCCAAAGGCGATCTGGTTTTTCACCTGAATCAGCATATTGGAAAGCCGGCAAAACCACTGGTTCAAAAAGGAGACAGTGTACTGGCGGGACAGATCATCGCAGAAGCGGATGGCTTTGTATCAGCTAACATTATCAGTTCTGTTTCCGGAACCGTAAAGGCAATCGAGAAACGGGAGAATGTGCTTGGTACGACAGATCTTTCCATCGTGGTTGTGAACGACGGGCAGTATACGCTGTCTGAAGGCGTAGGAACAGAAGTGGACCCGACCACTCTGACCACACAGGAGATTCTGAAAAAAGTCAAAGCAGCAGGCATCGTAGGACTTGGCGGAGCAGGATTTCCAACTCATGTAAAGCTGGCACCGAAGGATCCGGCGGCGATCAAATATGTGATTGCCAACGGTGCTGAGTGCGAGCCCTATATTACCTGTGATGATCAGCTGATGCGAAACTATGCTGACGAGATCGTTGGGGGTCTGAAGATCATGCTTCAGCTCTTTCCGAATGCAGAAGGCGTGGTGTTGATCGAAGAGAACAAACCAGAAGCAATCGCAGCAGTTCAGAAAGTATGCGCCAATGAAAACAAGATCCATGTTCACCCGGTACATGTAAAGTATCCGCAAGGTGGTGAGCGCGCCATTATGGATGTGGTTGCAGGCAAGCATATTAAGTTAGGAATGCTCCCGGCAGATGTTGGATGTGTGGTAGATAACGTGGCAACGGTTTGCGCCATCTATCGTGCAGTTGCGAAAACAGAGCCGTTAATGGAAAGAGGATTTACAGTATCTGGTGACGGTGTCAACAAACCATGTAATCTGATCGTAAAGATCGGTACCAGCTTTGAAGAGATGTTGGAAGCAGCAGGTGGATTCAAGGATGGTGAGGAGCCGGAGAAGATCCTGTGCGGCGGTCCGATGATGGGATTTGCAATGCCGTGGCTGTCAGCAGCAGTGAATAAGAATAACAACGCTCTGACTGTTCTGAAAAAAGATCCGGTGGCTGAGGCAGAGAAGCAACAGACCGCATGCTTACGTTGTGGACGCTGTGGTCAGGTCTGTCCGATCGGTCTGGTGCCGCAGATGATGGCGGCAGCTGCCGAGAAAAAAGATTATGCACGTTATGAGAAGAAACTGTATGGCCTGGAGTGTATTGCCTGCGGTTCCTGTACATTCACCTGTCCGGCAAAACGTCCGCTGATGCAGCTGTTCAAGCAGACAAAAGCCGAGATCATGGCGGCTAAGAGAAGATAAGGGGGAGGAAAAAGATGAGTAAATTATACAATGTTTCTTCCAGCCCGCATGTAAGAAGCAAGCTGACGACCGGAATCGTTATGTATGATGTGATCCTGTGTCTTCTGCCTGCAACCGTCATGGGTATCTGGCATTTCAAACTGCAGGCACTGATGGTGATCGCAGCTTCGATCGTATCAGCCATGCTGGCAGAATTTGTATTTAATTACATAGCACACAGAAAAAATACACTGATGGATGGCAGTGCCATTGTGACAGGACTTCTTCTGGCACTGTGTCTTCCGGCAAGCGTACCGCTTTATATCCCGTGCCTGGGAGCTGTATTTGCAATTGTTGTTGCAAAGAACCTGTTTGGCGGTCTCGGACATAACTTTATGAACCCGGCACTGGCCGGACGTTGTTTTCTGCTGATCTCCTTCAGCGGCATTGTTGCAAATTATGCAGTGGACGGATACAGTTCAGCAACTCCGCTGGCTCAGATGGCAGCAGGCGAGACAGTAAGCATCACTCAGATGTTTGTTGGAAATACCAGTGGTGTTATAGGAAACTCCGCGATTGCTTTATTTATCGGCGGTATGATTCTGTGGGCAATGGGTGGCATCACCTTTGAGATCCCTGCAGCGATCCTGGTAAGCTTTACCGCATTTGTCGTACTGTTCGGCGGACAGGGATTCAATTTGAATTTCCTGCTGGCACATCTGGCAGGCGGCGGTGTGATCATGGCAGCCTTCTTTATGGCAACCGATCCCGTAACCAGTCCGGTAACATCCACCGGTCAGTTGCTTTATGGTATTCTGATCGGTATCCTGTGCGGTGTATTCCGTATCTTCGGAAGCTCTGCTGATTCCGTCAGCTACGCAGTTGTCATTGGTAATATGGTAACTCCACTGATCGATGAGATCTCCGTACCGGTTCCGTATGGCTGCAGAAAACAGAAGGAAGAGGGAGAGAAGAGATTCCCGATTCCGAAAGCAGCTGTGATCCTTTGTGTAATCACCCTGATCGCAGGTGTCTGCTTGAGTGGTGTGCATGAGATGACTGCTGAGACCATTGCAGAACAGCAGCTGGCAGCAAGTGCAGCTTCCTACAGGGAAGTATGCCCGGAGGCTGAGACCTTTGAGCATGATGATACATTGAGCGCAGCAGTAGAAGCACTTGGTGGAGAGGTATATGGTACTTCCTACGGAAAGGTATATATTAATGATGTTATCGTAGGAAAAGATGCATCTGGAAATACCGCAGGTTATGTATTCAGCGTGACCAGCGCAGATGGATATGCAGGAAATATCACAATCTCTGTTGGAATCTCTGCAGATGGTACAGTGAATGGCATCTCCTTCACTGAACTGAATGAGACTGCAGGCATGGGTATGCTCTGTGCAGAGCCGGATTTCAAGGATCAGTTCAACGGCGTACAGACCGATCAGTTCACATTGAACAAGGCAGGAGATTCTACATCTGAGACAGATATCAACTCTGTATCCGGTGCATCCACCTCTTCAGGAGCTATTGTCAACGCAGTCAATGCTGCACTGGATTTCTATGCAGCAAATGTGAAGTAGGAGGTCTGGAATATGAAACCGTGGGTAGAACGTATCTATAATGGTATTGTAAAAGAAAATCCGTCCTTTGTACTGATGCTTGGTATGTGTCCGACGCTGGCAGTTACCACGTCGGCTTCCAATGGTATTGGTATGGGACTTTCCACGATGGCGGTACTGATCGTATCCAACCTGATCATTTCACTGGTTCGTAAGATCGTTCCGGATGATGTACGTCTTCCGGCATACATTGTAATCGTGGCTTCACTGGTAACAGTGGTTGAGCTTCTGATGGAAGCCTATACCCCGTCCATTTACAGCGCTCTAGGAATCTACATTCCGCTGATCGTTGTAAACTGTATCATCCTTGGACGTGCAGAGGCATATGCATCCAAGAATCCGCCGTTCCTGTCTGTAATGGATGGTGTCGGCATGGGTCTGGGATTCACGATCGCCCTGCTTCTGATCGGTATGGTCAGAGAACTTGTGGGAGCAGGAACTCTGTTTGGTATACAGGTAACTCCGGAAGCATATAATCCGGTCGGTATTTTTGTAAAAGCTCCGGGTGCATTCCTGGTACTGGCATTCCTGGTTGCGATCATGAATGCAGTAGGCATGAAAACCCGCGCCAATAAAGTGGTGGAAGGCTGTGACGGCTGCTGTGCTGCCTGCTCTCAGTCCTGCACGGATAAGAAGGAGGAAAAAGCATGACATCCTTGATTATGATCGTGGTGAGCAGTGCTCTGGTCAGCAACGTAGTGCTCAGCCAGTTCCTTGGAATCTGCTCATTCTTAGGTGTATCCCGGCAGATTAAGACATCAGCCAGCCTTGGAGGCGCAGTTATCTTCGTTATTACCATTGCTTCCGCAGTGGCAAGCCTTTTATATGATTATGTACTGATTCCGTTGAACCTTGATTATCTGAAGACTATCGTGTTCATTCTGGTTATCGCAGCTCTGGTACAGTTAGTAGAAATGTTTCTGAAAAAGACCTCCCGTGCCATCTATGAGGCACTGGGAATCTATCTTCCGCTGATCACTACCAACTGTGCAGTCCTCGGTGTGGCACTGACCAATGTACAGAATGGTTACAACCTGCTTGAGAGTGTTCTGTGTGGATTTGGTACAGCCCTTGGTTATACCATCGCTATTGTACTTCTGGCAGGTATCAGAGGCAGACTGGATGAAGAAGCCATCCCGGCACCGTTCCGCGGAGCTCCGATCGTGCTTCTGTGCGCAGCTCTGATGTCAATTGCATTCATGGGCTTTAGTGGTCTGTAACAGGGGGATAAGAATATGCAGGAAATTATCATTACGACTGTAGTGATCGGTGTGATCGGTCTTATTATCGGCATTGCACTGGTAGCTGCAGGAAAGAAATTTTATGTGGCAGTGGATGAGAAAGCCATTGCAGTCAGAGAGTGTCTCCCGGGAAACAACTGCGGTGCCTGTGGTTATGCAGGCTGTGATGCAGTAGCAGCAGCGATTGCAGCAGGGGATGCTCTGGCTAATGCCTGTCCGGTCTGTTCAGCAGATGCGGTAGCTAAGATCGGTGGAATTATGGGCGTGGAAGCAGAAGCAGCCCAGAGAAAGACCGCACAGGTTAAATGTTCCGGTGATTGTGAGCATACTTCTGCAAAATGTAATTATGTGGGAATCGAGGATTGTCGTGCAGCAGCACTGGCAGGATTGAACACCGGATCCTGTACTTTTGGATGTCTGGGTTATGGTTCCTGTGTAAAAGTGTGTACCTATGATGCAATCCATGTAGTAAACGGCGTGGCGAAAGTGGATACATCCAAATGTGTTGGCTGCGGCATGTGTGCAAAAGCCTGCCCGAAAGGTCTCATTGAGGTGGTACGTGCTGACAGAACATTTGTAGTTCAGTGTTCCAATAAGGACAGAGGTCCAGCAGTGAAAAAGGTATGTTCAGCAGGATGTTTAGGATGCGGAGCCTGTGTAAAACAGTGCGAGCATGATGCAATTCATTTGGAAGGAAATCTGGCATATATTGATTATGATAAATGTGTGGGCTGCGGTAAGTGCGCAGAAAAATGCCCGGCAAAAAATATTGTCAGACAGTAATTATGGATCGAAGACCGATATTATTCGGACTGGGAATTGTGACAGCCGGCATCATTGCCGGCTGTTTCCTTCAGTACCGGAATGAAACAACAAATAAAGAATGTACCAGGCAGCTATTTGCTATGGATACGGTCATGTCTTTCACTGCCTATGGAAAGAACAGTGAGCAGGCTGTGGATGCAGCCATGAAGGAAGTCCAGAGACTGGATGACCTGTTGTCCACTGGCGATCCAGACAGCGAAGTATCCCAAATCAATACCAGAGGAAGCGGAACGCTGTCAAAAGACACGGAGGTAATCCTGACAGAAGCCATGGAGATATACAAGGAGACGGATGGACTCTTTGATGTGACGATCTATCCGCTGATGCAGCTGTGGGGATTTCCTACACAGGAGTATCATGTGCCTGCGAAGTTGGAGCTTCAGGAAGCACTGGCAAAAGTAGACGCATCTCAGGTTGTGATAAATGGTGATCAGGTGACTCTTGGAACCAATCAGGAGATGGATCTGGGCGGAATCGCCAAGGGATATACGTCTGCACGGGTCATGGAGATCTTCCGGAAATATGGTATTACATCAGGAATGGTGTCTTTAGGTGGAAATGTACAGACATTGAACACACGGCCTGATGGAAAACCATGGCAGATCGGAATCCAGAATCCCAATGGGCAGCAGGGTTCTCTCCTGGCAGTCCTGTCTGTGGAAAATAAAGCAGTCATCACGTCCGGTGGTTATGAGCGATATTTTGAAGAAGATGGAAATACGTACATCCATATTCTGAATCCGAAGACCGGCTATCCGGCGGACAGTGGACTTGTGTCCGTGTCAGTCATATCAGAAAATGGCATGCTTGCAGATGCACTGTCCACATCCCTCTATCTGATGGGAGAAGAACAGGCAGCGGAATACTGGAGAACTCATGCAGATGAGTTTGACATGATATTGGAAACCGAGGACGGAACACTGTATATCACAGAAGGGATCAGTCAGGAAATTCAGACAGACAACACTACGATTGTGTTGAATACAGAAGAATAAAAGTTTTAGAATACAAAAATAGCCACGACTGTCGAATAAAAGCTCGTATGACGTGTATCGGACAGAGAAAACCTGCAATACTGCCTGAGTACGTACACATGCTGTGTACGCATCAGTCAGTACAGCAGAACTTCTCCGTCCGCTCCAAGTCATACAGCGCAGTTTATTTCGACAGCCGCGGCTATTTTAGTTCGTGAGATTTTTATTCGACAGCTGCGGTTATTTTTTATGTTATGGCTGCTTTTTGCATATATTTTCAGAAAACGGCTGAATACAAAAAATATATAAGTTTTATGATGGAAAAATCAGAAAAATATAAAAAATAGAAAAAGTATATTGACAAAACAAAAATAGTATTATAATATATGCATATGGAAAAACGTTTTATCAAAAATTTATTTAGTGAAACCTTACAATAGTAAATTTTTTTTGGGAAAAAGATAAAACGTTTTACTGGAAACGTGTAACATAAAAACAATAAGAATCATCTAATAAAAGGAGGAAAAAAGATGAAAAAGAGACTTATTGGTGCAATGTTAGCAATGGCAATGGCAACTACAATGTTAGGTGGATGTGGAAGCACAGCTTCAACAGATACCGCACCGGCAGAGGGAACGGAAGCAACAGATACTGCCGATGCAGCAGAAGATACTGGAAAGATTCAGGTTGCTTTTGTACCACAGTTAATCGGTATTCCGTACTTCACCGCTATGGATGAGGGTGGAAAACAGGCAGCAGAAGAACTTGGATGTGAATGGATCTATTCTGGTGATACAACCGCAAGTGCAGACCTCCAGGTTGCTCAGATTGACTCCCTGATTCGTCGTGGTGTAGATGCAATCTCCCTTTCTGTATTAGACAGCTCTTCTACTAACCCGTCTATTAAGAAAGCACAGGAAGCAGGCATTATTGCTTACACCGCAGACTCCGATGCACCGGACAGCACCCGTTCTTTCTATGTTGCACAGGCAGATGACCAGAAACTTGGAGAGGTTCTGATGGAAAATCTTTGCCAGCAGATCGGTGGCGAAGGCAAGATTGGTATCGTATCTGGTGGAGCAACCGCAACCAACCTGAACGCATGGATCGATGCAATGACCGCTTATGCAGAAGCAAATTATCCGGACGTAACTGTTCTGGATGTAAAATACACCTCTAATGGAAGTAGTGAGGAAGCTCTTCAGCAGGCACAGGATCTGATGACCGCTAACCCGGATATCAAAGGTCTTGTAGCAGTAGCATCTTCATGTATCCCGGGCGTATGTCAGGCAGTTGAGCAGGCTGGAAAGACCGGTGAAGTGAAAGTTATTGGTTATGGTTCTCCGGCAACTGTAAATGAGTATATCAAGAGTGGCGTTATGGAAACTTCTATTCTGTGGGATGCAAAAGCACTTGGATATCTGACTTGCTGGGCAGGATATCAGGCAGCTATGGGTAATGAGTTTGAAGAGTCTACAACTCTTGACAGCATTGGAACCACTGTTACTTATGACAAAGAGACTGGTATTCTCCTGTTAGGAGATCCGCTGGTAATTACCAAAGATAACGTGGACGATTTTGATTTCTAAATAGTATATATGATTTTATAAGCATGTTAATGTATTAAAACGTTTATCTTCATTTGGTCGCTTTGTCTCTTCTGCAAAGCGACCAAATGTTTAAGAAAGGAGAAGCAGGTGGAAAATAATATTATACTTGAAGGAAAATCCATCAGCAAATTCTTCGGTGGTGTAAAAGCACTTCAGAATGTGGATTTTCAGTTAAAAAAGGGCGAGATTCTATCTGTGATGGGGGAAAACGGAGCAGGCAAATCGACGCTTATGAAAATCATAGCAGGAGTACATCGGAACGATACGGGAGAACTTCTGTTTGATGGAGAAAAAGTCAGTTTCCGGTCACCAATCGAGGCGTCGGAAAAGGGTATTTCCATTGTATATCAGGAACCTAATATCTTCTCTGATATGTCTGTTCTTGAAAATCTTTTTATGGGGCATGAGATCGTAAATAAATCCGGTATCCAGTGGACGGAAATGTATACGCAGGCAATTGAAGCGTTAAAACTTGTAGATCTGGATGAAAGCATTCTTTCTTTACCCATGGGAAAATTATCAATCGGAACACAGCAGCTTGTACTGATTGCAAGGGGAGTATTCAGAAAATGTAAAGTGCTCATTCTGGATGAGCCAACCTCGATTCTGAGTTATGCAGAATCAGAAAAACTGTTCCAGATCATGTTTGATCTGAAGAAAAAAGGAGTTAGTATCCTTTATATCAGTCATCGAATTCCTGAAATTTTACGGATCTCGGATGAAATCATCATTTTAAGAGATGGACATCTGACCGGAACAATGAAAGTAGAAGAGGCAACGGAAGAAAAAGTAATCGAAGCGATGTCAGGTCGTAAGATTAACATGAATGTATATAGGAAGAGAGATTACAGTAAGGCAGAACCGATTCTGAAAGTACAGAATCTGTCCAGGGGAAAGACGTATCAGAATATTAGTTTTGAAGTAAAACCTGGTGAGGTACTTGCTTTTTATGGTTTGGTTGGTTCTGGACGTTCAGAGATGGCAAGAGCAATCTTTGGAGAAATGATGGCGCAGGATGGCAAGATTGAATTTAAAGGACAGGATATCAGTCATATCACCACCAAAGAAGCTGTGGATCGAAGAATCTTTTATGTGCCTGAGGATCGAGGTACACAGGGACTGTTTGCAGCACATTCCGTGAAGAAGAATATGAGCGCTTCTTTCCTGAAATCCATGTCAGGGCTTCTTGGACTGATGAATGAAAAGGAAGAGACACAGCGTGTACAGAATAATATTGATACCTACAGCATCAAGACACCGTCCCAGAACACGATGGTCATGAGCCTGAGTGGCGGCGGACAGCAGAAAGTGCTTCTTTGCAGATGGCTGCTGGAAAAGCCAGAGGTCATTATTTTGGATGAGCCGACTCGAGGTATTGATGTGGCAACAAAGGCAGAGATCCATCGTTATATTATGGATCTGGCAGAGCAGAACGTAGCAGTAATCCTCATTTCCTCTGATCTTCCAGAGGCAATGGAGCTTTGCGATGAGATGATCATTATGCATAAAGGAAAAATGACCGGTCATTTCACCAGAGATGAGATCACTGAGAAGAAGATTCTGAAACGTGCTTTGGATTTGGAAACTGATTAAGAGCCAGAAGAGGAAACTGATATGAATGTAAAAGAAAAGGTAAATGAGTGGATCGATAACAATCAGAATGAAGTGATCGAACTTTTACAGGAGCTGATTCGTAAACCCAGCGTAAATGCATACTTTGATGAGGAAGAGCAGTACAAAGGCGAAGGAAAAGCACAGCAGTGTTTACGAGAATATCTGGATGAAATGGGAATGAAAACGGAATTTCAGTATCCAGATGCAGAAGAATTGAAGGAATATGAGGGGAAACCGGGGTACTATGCAGATCACAAATTTGAGAACAGACCCAATCTGGTGGGAACACTCAAAGGAGAAGGTGGTGGTCGCTCGATTCTCTTATCCGGACATATTGATGTGGTACAGAGAGGCGGAGACTGGACCATGGATCCGTTCGGCGGAGAACTGAAGGACGGCAAGATCTATGGACGCGGCGCCGTAGATATGAAGGGCGGAATTGCCGCCATGACTGTTGCAGTGAAGGCTATTCAGAAAGCTGGCTTCAAATTAAAAGGTGATGTGAAGATTGGTACGGTTGTAGATGAGGAAGCCGGAGGCATGGGATCTCTTGCCATGATCGCCGCAGGTAACCGGGCAGATGCATGTGTGATCAGTGAGCCGACAAATCTGAAGATCGCACCACTGTGCAGAGGCATTTTATGGGGCAAGCTGATTATTGAAGCAAGAGCAGGACATATCGAACTAAAACAGGGTGACTGGAGAACAGGCGGAGCAGTTGACGGAATTGCCAAAGGACGTATGTATTTGAAAGCATTCGAAAATCGCAATAAAGACTGGGCAGTTGGAAAACGTCATAAATATATGAGTATTCCGTGCCAGATTAACATTGCAGAGTTTCATGCAGGAGAATATCCTACAACCTTTGCAAATCATTGTGAGATCACCTTTGATGCGCAGTATCTGCCAAGAGAAAAGGATGAAAACGGACTTGGATCAAAGGTAAAGACAGAACTGGAAGAACTGGTGGCACAAGTAGCACAGACAGATCCGTGGCTCAGAGAGAATCCTCCTCATATTGAGTGGTTGATTGATGCAGACTGTGGAGAAACATTGGATAATGAACCATTTTTCCAGCAGGCAGTGAAGAGTGCACAGGAGATTAATCCGTCAAGTGTGATTGAAGGAATCGGATTCCATACCGATATGGGAGCATTCTGCAATGCAGGTATACCGACGATGAATATCGGACCTGGAAACCCAAGACTTGCTCACCATGCAGATGAATTTGTGGAAGTCGGTGAACTGGTTCAGTGTACCAAGATGATGGCAGCAATCATTACAGACTGGTGCGGAATTGCAGAATAAGGAGTTTTGTATGAACGGAAAAGAGAAAGTAAATGCGTGGCTTGACGAGCACGCGGATGAAACGGTTGAGTTTTTGAGAGAATTACTTCGTATCCCCAGTGTGAATCCTTATTTTGAAGATGAAGATTCACTGAAGAGAGAAGAAAAGGCGCAGAAGTATCTGCAAAAATATTTGGATGATATGGGATTTGAAACAGAACTTACTTATCCAGATGCACAGGAACTGATTGAATACAAAGACATGGCGGGATATTGTCCGGACCATACCTTTGAAGAACGTCCGAATCTGTATGGTGTATTAAGAGGAACAGGGGAAGGAAAATCTCTGATGCTTTCTGGTCATATGGATGTAGTACAGACGGGTTCCAAATGGACGCATGATCCATTCTCAGGCGATCTTGTAGACGGTAAGATTTATGGCAGAGGTGCAGTAGATATGAAGGGTGGAATTGCCGCCATGACAGCCGCTGTCAAAGCAATCAAAGAGTCCGGTATCAAGCTTCGTGGCGATGTGAAAGTAGGAACTGTCGTAGATGAGGAAGCAGGAGGCATGGGAACTCTGGCATTAGTTGCACACGGTTATCGTGCAGATGCATGTATCATCACAGAGCCTACTCATCTGAATCTGGCTCCGTTGTGCAGAGGAATTCTGTGGGGCAAGCTGATCATTGAAGGAAGAGCCGGACATATTGAACTTGAGAGAGATGACTGGAGAGCAGGCGGAGCAGTGGATGCAATTGACAAGGCTGCCTATATTCTGGATCGGTTTGATGAATTTAATAAAGATTGGGAATTCACTAAGGGGCATAAATACCTTCCAATTCCATGTCAGTTGAAATTTGCTCAGTTTGACGCTGGAGAATTCCCGACTGCATTTGCGAACAGGGCAGAGCTGATCTTTGATGCACAGTATCTTCCGCAGGACAAAGATAAGAATGGTCTGGGCGGCAAAGTAAAGAAAGAAATCGAAGATTTTGTTGCAGGTGTGGCAGCGACAGATCCGTGGCTTAGAGAAAATCCGCCGAGAATTGAGTGGATTCTGGATGCAGATTGTGGTGAGACTTACGATACACAGGAATTTTTCAAGGTGACAAAGAAATGCCTGGAAGAAAATGTTCAACATGCAATCGTTGAAGGAAACTGTGCACATACCGATATGGGATGGTTCTGTAATGTAGGTATTCCGACCATCAACCTGGGTCCTGGTGATTCTAAACTGGCGCATCAGGCAGATGAATATATCGAAGTAAAAGAATACATTCAGTGTATCAAACTGATTGCAGATATTATTCTTGACTGGTGTGAGGAAGCAGACTGATAGGAAAGGCAGGTTGGAACATGTTTAAGAAATATATACCACATCCGACAAAGAGAGAATTCTTTGCAATGATCCTTCTCTTTGCGGAGTTGATACTTTTCTCTGTATTTGTACCAAATTTTCTGAGCGTGGATAATATTATTCGTGTTATTCAGAATAATGCCGAGGTAGCGATCATCAGTATCGGAATGACGATCGTTATGCTGATGGGTGGAATTGATCTGTCAGTAGGCGCAGTCATGGGAGTTGTAGCGGTTGTGACTGGAACTATGATTGAAAAGCAGATGAACACGATCCTGGTTATTCTTGTTGCGGCTGGCATTGGAACACTAGTTGGTGCCATCAATGGTCTGATCATTGCAAAACTTCACATCCCGGATATGCTGGCAACTCTTGCTACTGGTAATATATGGAAAGCAGTAATCTTCGGATTGCTTGGTGGAAAATGGCTCACAAGTTTGAAACCACAGTTCGCAGCGGTTACAACAGGCAGAATACTTGGTATTCCGATTCTTCTGCTTCTGGTCATTGCAGTGTATGCACTGTTTTATTACATATTTATGTATCGAAAACTGGGTCGTTATATCTATGCAATCGGAAACAATGAGAATGCAGCATTGTTAAGTGGAATCAATGTAAGCTATGTAAGAATCATGTCCTATTGTATCACAGGTGCACTGGCAGGACTGACCGGACTTTTGTACATTTCCCGTATGAGAAGTGTGGAGATGACCATCGGTACAACAACAGCGATCCAGTGTATCGCAGCAGTAACGATTGGAGGAATCGGAGCCAAAGGAAGTGGAAGCCGAGGATCCGTAATTGGAACTCTTGCAGGTGTGTTCTTTATTGGATTCCTGAGAAACGGAATTGTCATTATGGGTATTCCGTCTCTGCTTGAGAACTTTTTCATCGGACTCTTTATGGTAATCTGTGTACTGATCGATTCTCTGAATGCTATGAGACAGACAAAGATAGCTGCTGGAGAGAAAGATGTACAAGATGGAGGTGCAGCATGAACAAAATAGTACTTTCGTTTGCAAAGAGCAGAGCAAAATTCCTTATATTACTTCTGATCCTGGAGATTGCCATTCTGACAGCATTGAATCCGGATTTCTGCCGAATCAATAACCTGATAGAGATCCTGCAGTTTGGTGCAACTTTAGCATTCCTGGCCATTGGAGAATCGCTGGTAATATTAAGTATACCTGGTGGAATTGATATTTCCATCGGATCGATCGTAAGCCTTGCCTGCGTAGTATTTGGAAAAACATATCAGCTTTCAGGAAGCATTTTTGTATCCTGTATTGCTGCAATCATAGCAGGAGCATTGATGGGTATGATCAACGGATTTATGGTTGGTATCATCAACATGTCTTCACTGATCGCAACACTTGGTACGCAGTACATCTTTTCATCCATTGCACTGTATATCACCAATGGTGTGGCGCTGAGCGGATTTCCGGAAAGCTTTGAATGGTTGTCTTTGAAGACGACATTTGGAATTCCTAATCAGATTTTATTTGCGGTGATTCCGGCAACGATTATTATGTGCATTCTGGTTTACAAAACCAGATTCGGGAGAAATATTTATCTGACCGGTGATAATGCAGTTGCAGCAAAATTTGCGGCAGTTAATACAAAGAGAACCATTTTCTTTGTATTTATGATTGCAGGTATCCTGTCAGCAATCGGTGCAATCATCAACTGCTCCTGGTTGATGACAGCCCGTGCGGATGCGGGAAGCGGAATGGAGATGTCAGCAATTACCATTGCTATGCTAGGAGGAATTTCTGCAGTGGAAGGCGGACGTGGAAGCCTTTCAGGAGTTATTGTAGGTACGATTATCATTACTATGCTGAATTCAGGACTGCAGATGGCTGGAATCAATACCATCTGGAGACTGGCAATTACAGGTCTGATCCTGATAGTTTCCATTATTCTGAATGATGTAATGAACCGTCTAGTGTTAAAACAGGCGAAAGCATAAAAGAGAAAGAGGGGTTAACAAAAATGGGTAAAAAGGTTTTATTAGCAGGTGAGTCATGGATGATGTATACCACACATGTAAAGGGCTTTGACGCTTTTTACACATCCAAATATGAGACAGGAGAGAAATGGCTCAAAGCAGCACTGGAAGAGGGCGGATATGAAGTAGAGTTCCTTCCAAATCATCTGGCAACGGATCAGTTTCCGTTTACCATGGAAGAACTGAAACAGTATGACTGTGTGATTTTATCGGATATCGGTGCAAATACACTGCTTCTTCCCAATCCGACCTTTGATACAAGCAAAAAAATGCCAAATCGTTGTAATCTGATCAGAGATTACGTTAAAGAAGGTGGCGGTCTGGTGATGGTCGGCGGTTACCTGACATTCTCTGGTGTGGATGCCAAGGGAAAATGGCACGACACAGCAGTACAGGAAGTTCTTCCGGTTGAAGTGCTGACCGTGGATGATCGTATGGAGCACTGCGAGGGTGTTAAACCTGTAACAATAGCAGAACATGAGGCGCTGGCAGGCATTCCGACTGAGTGGCCGGATGTACTGGGATACAACAAGACCATTGCAAAACCGGAGGCATGCGTAGCAGCAACAGTAGAAGGGGATCCGTTTATCGCATTTGGATCTTACGGAAAAGGACACAGTGCAGTTATAACAACTGATTGTGCACCTCACTGGGCTCCGCCTGAATTCTGCGAGTGGGAATATTATAATAAACTGTGGCAGCAGATTGTAGGCTGGACTGTACAGAAATAAACAGGAGTTAACAGATGGAGGCAATTACATTTCTAAAGGAAATTATGTCGATTCCCAGTGTCAACGGCAGAGATGATGAAGGAAAGGTTTCAGAATATCTGTATGCTTATTTGAAATCCTGCGGATTGCGATGCGAGCTTGACCGAATCGACAGCCTCCATGCCAATGTGGTGGCATGGATGGACGGAACGGATACGGAACATACAGTTCTATGGAACGGACATGTGGATACAGTTCCATATGGAGAGCTGAAGGCATGGGACAGCGACCCATCTGTTCCGATTTTGAAAGAAAATATGTTGTATGGTAGAGGCGCAAGTGACATGAAAAGTGGTCTGGCGGCTATGGCATGGCTGTTAGGTGAGATGAAGAGACAGAATAAGGTGCCTTCCTGCAATATTGTTTTCGCGGCTACCTGTGATGAAGAATGCGGAGGACTTGGAGCCTCCGCATTCTTACATAAAGATATTCTGAATCATGTGGATGAGATTGTAGTTGGCGAACCTACAGGTAAAAATCTTGGAATTGCCCAGAAAGGTTGTTTGTGGCTAGAGATCAACGGAAAAGGGAAAACGAGCCATGGTGCTTATCCTGAGAAAGGCTGGAATGCCATTGCAAGTTGTATGGAGATTGCAGATGCAATCAGGAAAAGAGTACAGCAGACAACTCATCCTATATTAGGAACAGCAACAGCGCAGGTGACCCAGATTACCGGAGGTGTTGCACCCAATATGACCCCTGACAGCTGCAGGCTTCTGATGGATATTCGCTTGGTTCCGGGAATGACTGTTGAAGAGATTCTGGAACAGGCTGTAAAATCAGGCTCGGAAATAGAAAAAATTTCTAACGGAAAATTTGAATATTCTATGAAAATCTGTAATAATAGAGGTGCGATAGAAATTCCGGAAAATCATAGTCTGGTGGAACGATTTCGAAGAGAACTCCGGCGTGATGGATATGAACCGGAGAATATCGGAATCAATTATTTTACAGATGCATCGATTTTTAGAAAAGTAAATCCTGTTGTGCCGGTACTGCTGTTTGGACCAGGAGATCCGACGCTTGCGCATCAGCCAAATGAATGCGTGAATCTGGAATTTTATGAAGATGCGATTAAAATATTAAAACGGGTATTCTGGACAGAAGAATAGTAGTTTAGGGGGGATAACGTGAGGGCTACAATTAAGGATATAGCAAAACAGGCGGGGGTTTCCATTACAACAGTATCACTGGTTCTGAATGGGAAGGCGTATAAAATACCGGATCAGACAAAAAAAATCGTATTGGATACTGCGAGAGAACTTAACTATACGCCGAATCAGATGGCTGTAGGGCTGGTGAAAAAGCGCTCCCAGACCATCGGCCTGATTGTGCCCAATATCAGTAATACTTATTTTGCTACTATGGCGCTGGGGGTCGACGAGGCCTGTCGAAAATATGGAAATGCATTGATGCTCTGCAATTCAGGAGATCAGCACAAGCTGGATCTGGAATATATTACGCGTCTTGCAGGACAGGGATGTGACGGAGTCATATTTATTATGGCAAATGACAGTGATGATGCCGCCTGTAAGGAATCGCTGCAGATGTTACATGATCTGAAACTGCCTTTTGTTATGCTGGACCGGTTTATTATCAAGAAAGGCTGCCCGAGCATTATTGTGGATCATGTAAAGGGAGGAGAACTGGTGACCAGGCATCTTCTTGAACTGGGACACAGACGGATCGGCTGTGTAGTAGGTCCGGAGCATCTGGTTGATGCAAGACAGCGATATGAAGGTTATGTAAAAGCCATGAAGGAAGCAGATGTGGATGTGGATCCTGAGCTGGTGATCCACGGAGATTATTCCCGGGAAGGCGGATACGAAGCGGCAAAAATATTGTTGGACAGACAGGCAACAGCAATTTTTGCAAGTAATGATATGTCAGCGCTTGGCGTCATGCAGTATCTGGAAGAACAGAAAGCACGGGTGCCAGAGGATATTTCTGTGGTTGGTTACGATGATATCATGTTTGCCAGTCTTCTGAAAGTGCCGTTGACCACCATTCATCAGCCAATCTATGAGATGGGTGTGGAAGCTGTCCAGCAGCTTATGCGTCAGATCAATCAGGAAGAGTATGAAAAAGGAGCTGTTGTCTTTGAACCGGAGCTTGTCATCCGGGAAAGTACAGCGAAATATACAGGAGAATAAGAAAATCCAGATTGATGCAGAAGAAACTGAAATATATAGTTAATTAAAACGGTCATAACCGAAAATAGCTGCGGTTTTCGAGTAAAAGATATCCGCAGCTATTTTGAAGCTAATGAATTTTTTAATTGACTAACTGGATTCCACTGATATCCGGTTCGATCATCATAGAGTAATTGGTATAATATACCACGAATCCCGGCTTGGAACCATTGGGCTTCTTCACCTGTTTTTTCTCCACGTAATCGATCTCCACTTTCTCACTGTCCCGGAGACTGGAGTAATAGGCAGCCAGTCTGGCAGCTTCTTCAAACGTACGGTTCGGAAGTTCGACACCGTCAGCCTTTACGATCACATGGGAGCCGGGAGCTCCTTTTGCATGGAACCACCAGTCATTTCCTTTGGCAAACTGGAAGGTCAGTTCATCATTTTGAAGATTATTTTTTCCCACATACATATGGAAACCATCCGAAGAAATATAGTGGAACGGTTTGGAAGTGATCTTCGGGCGTTTGCTGCCGGAAGGACGTTTGCGGATATAACCGGATTCCATTAGTTCTTCGCGGATCTGGGTCAGATCCTCCTCCTGAAGCGCAATATCAAGAGCTGTCTGGATGGAGCGCAGATGCTGGATCTCTTCATCGGTTTCTTTCAAAAGAGCGGTAACCGCTTCAAAGGTTCTCTTTAATTTTCCATATTTATCAAAATATTTTGTGGCATTTTCCTGCACCGGGATCTGTGGATCCAGAGGGATCGTAATCTCCTCGCCGGTGTAGTAGTTCAGTGCCTGAAAACTCTTACTTCCCTGAGGTACATCATATCCATAGGTGTTGATCAGTTCCCCATAGATCCGGTATTTTTCACGTTTTTCCGTATCCTTCAGCTGCTTGGCCTGCAGATCGTATTTCTTGATATTTCGTTCCAGAGCTGTCTGCACGATCCGGCGAAGATCTGTGGATTTCTGGCGGATACGGGTGACCGTATTCCGCTCGGCATAATACTGCTCCAGCATGGAGGAAACTGTTGGAAAATGCTCACATCTGCAGTTGTCATAGATACTTAAAGGCAGACAGGAAAATTCCACAGGAACCTTTCCTTCATAATAAATGGAAGGTTCATAGCCGCCTTCGCGGATAGGATCCAGATATCTTCCAAATGTACGATACAGATGAATCAGTTCTTCTGGCTCGTAGGAAGTGGCTGGCCGGTCAGAATCCAGAGATGCCAGATGACAGATCTCCTCGGAAGCGATGGGGCTTAAACCGGTGATCGACGTGTAAAGTGCCTTGGATAATTTGCAGGATTTTTCCGCCACTCGTCTGACAAAATCTTCTTCTGTCAAAGTGAACGGATCTGCTTTGTCCTGAGTATCAGGAATAAAATACGGACGGCCCGGAAGAACTTCCCGGACCGAGCTTACCTGGGCGGAAATATGCTTGATACTGTCGATGATCTGATCCTGCTCATTGCAGAAAATAATATTGCTGTATTTTCCCATGAGCTCGACGATCAGAAATTTACGGCACTGATCACCCATTTCATCCAGATGCTCAATCTCAAAACGGAGAATACGCTCCATGGAAGGCTGAGTCACTGCAATGATACGGCCGCCGCTGATGTGCTTACGGAGAAGCATACAGAAATTCGGGGCAGTCAGAGGACTCGGCTTATTGGTCTGGGTCAGATAGACCAGTGGAAGACTGGCACTGGCAGATAAAAGCAGCCGGAAATTTCCTTCCTGAGATTTTATTGTCAATAGAAGTTCATCTGTCTCCGGCTGTGCAATCTTGGAAATACGGCCGCCGGACAGATTTTTATGAAGTTCATGCGCCATACAGGCAACAGTTATACCATCAAAAGCCATAAAATTGTTCTCCTTTATCGCCATCTATTATACTTGACGCAAATTGTGAAATCAACTATAATAAATTAGACTATGGCGAGGAGTCTTCTTCGCATTTTGTATGGGGACGATAAGATGATAAAAAGTATGACCGGGTTTGGCCGGTGTGAAGTGTCGGAGGACAGTAAAAAGATCACAGTGGAGATGAAGTCTGTCAATCATCGCTACTTGGATCTTGGCATTAAGATGCCCAAAAAGCTGAATGCCTTCGAGGCAGATATTCGTGCGCTTCTGAAAGAGTATATTCAGAGAGGAAAAGTGGATGTTTACATCACTTATGAAGATTTAAGCGGCAGCGATGAGACGCTTTGTTATCATGAGGATGTGGCAGCTCAGTATGTGGAATATTTCCAGAAGATGGCAGAGAAGTTCAACCTGAGAAATGATCTGTCCGCATCTGTTCTGGCGCGTTGTCCGGAGGTGCTGGTGATGGAAGACCAGCAGGAAGATGAGGATGAGATCTGGCATCTGGTGGAAAAGGCAGTCCGTGGAGCAAGTGAGCAGTTTGTGGCAGCACGGATCCGTGAAGGTGAGAGCCTGAAGACAGATCTTCTTGCAAAGCTTGATGAGATGAGTTCACTGGTAGATTTTGTGGAGCAGCGTTCTCCGCAGATCGTTGCGGAATATCGTGCAAAGCTGGAGACCCGTGTCAAAGAACTTCTGGCAGAAGCAGCATTTGATGAAAGCCGGATCGTGGCAGAAGTGTCCATGTTTGCAGATAAGATCTGTGTGGATGAAGAGCTGGTTCGTCTGCGCAGTCATATTGATGCAACTAAGGCAGCCCTTAAGGCAGGTGGTAATGTAGGTAGAAAACTGGACTTCATCGCGCAGGAGATGAACAGGGAAGCCAATACTACATTATCAAAGTCCAATGATATTCAGATCTCTGACTGTGCCATTGAGATCAAGACAGGTATTGAGAAAATCAGAGAACAGATTCAGAACTTAGAATAGAATAAGAAAGGAAGCTGTTTTTATGAACAGACAGGGAATACTGATCGTTGTATCCGGTTTTTCCGGTGCAGGCAAGGGTACGATCATGAAGGCACTTACCGAACGTTATGAGGGATATGCGTTATCGGTTTCAGCAACTACCCGTTCACCAAGACCTGGAGAGGAAGATGGAAAAGCATATTTTTTCAAGAGCGTGGAAGAATTTGAGCAGATGATCGCTGATGGTGCGCTGATCGAATATGCACGTTATGTTTCTAATTATTATGGAACACCGAGAAGCTATGTGGAAGAGCAGCTTGCAGCAGGTCATGATGTGATTCTGGAAATTGAGATCCAGGGAGCAAGAAAGATTAAAGAGCAGTATCCGGATGCGGTGCTTTTGTTTGTGACGACCAAAGATGCACAGACATTGAAAGATCGACTGACTGGAAGAGGAACGGAATCAGAGGAAGTTATCCGCAACAGATTGTTAAGAGCTGCACAGGAGGCAGAAGGCATCGAAGAGTATGACTATCTGGTAGTAAATGATGATCTGGATACTTGTGTTAATGAGGTGCATGGAATTATTACGAGCGAACATCTGAAGATGAGACGCCGTCTGGAATTTGTTACTAATATCAGAGAAGACCTTCAGGGTCTGATGAAAGGAGAATAATTATGTTACATCCGTCTTATACAGACTTAATGGAAACTATCAACAGCGAGACCGAGGGCGATACCCCGGTAGTTAACAGCCGTTATTCTATCGTGCTTGCAACTGCAAAGAGGGCAAGACAGCTGATCGCAGGTGAGGAAGCTTATGTAAATGCAAAAGGCAAAAAACCGTTGTCTATTGCTGTTGAAGAGATCAGCAAAGGATTTGTTACAATCGAACCGGAAACAACAGATGAAAACGCGGGGCAGACTGAGTAGACGGTTCATGTAAATAAATATTTCTGGAGGAACGACATGATCGTAAGAGAAGGAAAAAGTGTATTTAAAGGCGTTGCCATTGGCAAGATCTTTGTTTACAAAAAAGCTGACAACGCAGTAAAAAAGGAGACAGTTGCAGATACCGCAGCTGAGATGGCTCGTTTTGAAGCAGCAAAGGAGAAAGCTTTAGGACAGCTTAAAGGACTTTATGAGAAAGCCCTGAAGGATGTAGGAGAAGAAGAGGCTATGATCTTTGATGTTCATCAGATGCTTCTTGATGATCCGGATTATAATGATTCCATCAAAGATATCATAGAAAATGAGAAAATGAATGCAGAGTACGCTGTATTCATGACTTCTGAGCAGTTTGCTGCCATGTTCCTGAGCATGGATGATGATTATATGAGAGGACGTGCTGCAGATATCAAAGATATCTCTGAGCGTGTGATCTCTATCCTGAACGGAAGCCAGGTAAGCCCGGAGGCTATGCCGGAGCCGGTGATCATTGTGGCAGAGGATCTTGCTCCAAGCGAGACTGTTCAGTTTGAAAAAGACAAGCTCCTTGCGCTGGTTACCCAGAAAGGATCTTCCAACTCTCATACTGCAATTCTGGCAAGAACCATGAATATTCCGTCCTTGGTAACAACAAATATCGAGATTGATACCGCTTATGATGGACGTACAGCAATCGTGGATGGCTTTACAGGTCTGATCTATATTGATCCGGACGAAGAGACCATGGAGAAGATGAAGGAGAAAAAAGCACGTGCAGATGAGCAGCGCGCACTTCTTCAGGAAATGAAAGGAAAAGAGACAGTTACCTTAAGTGGAAAACATATTCATCTGTATTCCAATATCGGTGGAATCCAGGATGTGGATGCTGTTCTTGAGAACGATGCAGAAGGTATCGGCCTGTTCAGAAGTGAGTTCCTGTATCTTGGATGTGATGATTATCCAAGTGAGGAAGTACAGTTTGAGGCATATAAGACAGTTCTTTCCCGTATGAACGGTAAGAAAGTTATCATCCGTACCATGGATATCGGTGCAGATAAACAGATTGATTACTTCAATCTTCCGAAAGAGGACAACCCGGCACTTGGATATCGTGCGATCCGTATCTGTCTGACCAGAGAGGATATCTTCCGTACACAGCTTCGTGCACTGTATCGTGCATCTGCTTACGGAACCCTGTCCATCATGTTCCCGATGATCATCTCTGTCAAAGAGATTACCAGAATTAAAGAGATCGTGGAAGAAGTTAAACTGGAGCTGGCCAGAGAAGAGCAGCCGATGGGCGAGGTTGAGCTTGGTATTATGATCGAGACTCCTGCAGCAGCAGTGATCAGTGATCTGCTTGCTCCGCATGTAGATTTCTTCAGTATCGGAACCAATGACTTAAGCCAGTATACATTGGCAATTGACCGTCAGAATCAGTCTCTGGATTCCTTCTTTGATCCGCATCATGAGGCAATCCTTCGTCTGATCCAGCTGACCATTGAGAATGCACACAAATACGGTGCATGGTGTGGTATCTGTGGAGAGCTTGGTGCAGATATGGAGCTGACTGCAAAATTCATTCAGATGGGAATCGATGAGCTGTCTGTTTCCCCGGGATATACACTGGAGCTTCGCAAACGCATTCGCGAGTGCTAATAGATAATAAGATAAAAGGAGATTAGAATTATGAAATCATTTACTTACACTGTACAGGATGAACTTGGACTTCACGCAAGACCGGCAGGACTTCTTGCAAAACTGGCAGCAGGCTGCACCAGCACCATTACTATTGATAACGGAACCAAAAAAGCAGACGCTAAAAGACTGATGGCAATCATGAGCATGGGCGTTAAAAAAGGTCATACTGTTACCGTTACTGTTGAGGGTGACAACGAAGAAGCTGATTTCGAGACTGTTGAGAAATTCTTCAAAGAAAATCTGTAATTAACAAACAACTCAGGGCGCCGACATGGAGAAGTCTCTCCTGCGGCGCCCTTATTTTACGTGAGCAACGAGCCAAAGTCTGTGCCTGCACAGGATCTTGGCGACTGCAGCGAGAACTTGAAAAACTCGCAGAGAGAGTTTCTTAAAGATATACAGACTACCTGAGGTGGGAGGATAATATGCAGCTTTCGAGACATAATGCTGAGATAATCGTAAAGGAATTGAACACGATCATCAATGACAAAATCAATATGATGAATGAAAAAGGGGTTATTATCGCCAGTACTGATCAGGAGCGTATCGGTCAGGAGCATGAAGGAGCAAAGCGGATCATTAACGACCGGCTGGAGGAATTGATCATCCATTCTCATGATAGATATGAGGGAAGTCTTGAAGGGGTGAACTATCCCATTATCATATCCAATGAGATTATTGGTGTGGTAGGTATCACAGGCCCATATAATAAAGTGGCAAAATATGGACAGATCACGAAAAAAATGACGGAGATCCTGATCCAGGAGATTTCCATCAAAGAACAGAAGAGTATGGATGAGAATCTTAGAAGCCGTTTTGTGGGAGAATGGCTTCAGAATGAAAATGTCATTATCAATACAAATTTTGTGGAACGTGGTCGAAGGATGGGACTGGAGATTACGAATCCACGGCGTGTTATCATTATTTCTGTTTTTGACAATGGTACAGGTTCTGATTCGCTGGATGAAATGCGAAAAGTGGAACGTGTGGAAGAGAGGGTCAAAAATGTGATTCGAAGACTGGATCCAGATAGCATTTATATGAAATCTTCGTCTAATCTGGTATTTGCGATTACCAATCGGAAGGATTCGGAGATTGGTAAAATCGGTGAAATGCTGCGCAGTACAGTGGAAGAACAGCCGGATATGAAGGTGGTTATTGGAATAGATGATAAATGTCGTCCATATACCATGATGCACATTTCCTATTCCAAAGCTTATAAAGCATTGCAGTCTTGCCTGCGGACCAAGGGAGAGGGAATCCGTTTTTATAGTGATATTAATATGGAAATCTTTACGGATGAGATCTCGGATATGTCCAAGAAAGAATATGTTCAGAAACTATTTTCTGGATATGAAAGGGAAGAACTGGCGGAAACAGTTGGATTGCTGGAGACATTATATGATCTGGAAGGGTCGATCACGGCCGCTGCAGAGAAACTGCATATGCATAAGAACACCCTTCAATATAAATTAAGAAGAATCTATGAAAGAACAGGCTATGATCCTCGCTCTATTCGTTGGTCTTCATTATTCTATATCGCCATTGATTTTTATCGAGAAATCAGAAATCTGATCGGAGAAGAATAGAAATGTATCTGGAAATTGACTATGAGGAACGGAATTCGGGAATCCGGATCTGGAGATGCCGCGGATATGGAGAAGTTCTGAAAGTGCCGGAGATGATTGAAGGAAAAATGGTGACAGAACTGGCACCGTATGCGTTATCTTCTTCCAGACCAGCTGAGGAGCCAGATCCGTCTCTCATAAAGCATGTAGTGTTGGAACCGGAAGAGAAGGGTTTCGGGGAACCTTCTGAGTTGTGTGGAAAGCAGCTGACAGAAGTATATCTTCCATCAGGTCTTCGTCTGCTCGGGGATTATGCATTTTATTTTTGCAGGAATCTGAAAGTCATTCATTTTCATGGAAATATAGAAGAGGTGGGTGGCGGAGCCTTCATGTGGTGCCGGGCAGTGGAACAGATCACGTTCCATGAGATCACACCTGAAGAGAATGGTGTGTCAAAGGTGCTGGGAGAACTGACCCAGGAGCTGGAGACAGAGATATTTTTTACAGATGGTATGCAGGTGCGGCTGACATTTCCTGAATACTATGAGGAAGCGGTGGAGAATACACCGGCCAGGATCATTGATACGCACTGGCATGGTTCTGGTTACAAATATCGCCAGTGTTTTCCTGAGACGAAATTAAATCTGCGGTTGTATGATGAATTATTTCCGTATGCAGTTGCCAATGAATTTGGTGATACCTGTATAAATCTGGCATTGAACCGTCTGCGGACACCGGTACAGCTGTCAGAAAAGGCGAAAGAACAGTATGGAGATTATCTAAGAGGACAGATGCAGCGTCTGCTTGAAAGGACGATCAAGGAGCAGGATCTGGAAACACTGGAACTTCTGTGTGAACAGGAGTTGCTCAGTGAAGAGAATATGAGCCAGGCAGCAAAGCTTGCCGCCGGGCAGGGGGCTGCGGAACTGGGCAGTTATCTGCTGGAAGAAAAGCGGAAGAGATTCCGACCAGTGAAGAAGACATTCGACTTGTAGAATCGACAAAAAGGAACAAATAATATGGCGTATGAGATTGAACAACGGTTTGAACATATTGGAACAGAAATCCTGGAAGCTTCCAGAAATGCGCTCTATATCAATATGCGGTATCTGGATGTGGCGCTTTCAGGCCTTGCATGGGAGATGACTACAGATATTTCGAGAATCGGAACTGACGGGCTGAGACTTTTGTATGAGCCTCATTATCTGGCAGATCTGTATCGAAAGCATCCGATGCTGGTCAACCGGGTGTATCTTCATATTATTTTTCATTGTGTGTTCCGGCATATTCTGCGGCCTTGTCCAAAGGATCAGGAACGATGGCATCTGGCCTGTGATGTGGCGGTGGAATCATTGATCGATGGCATGCATCATCGAAGCATTCGAATGAGTGTGTCACCTCTTCGCAGATCCCTTTATCAGGAACTGCGAAAGGAACTGAAGGTGTTGACAGCAGAGGGCATTTACCGGATCCTTGGGAAAATGGATTTAAATGAGGTTCGTCTGCAACGACTTGTAGAAGAATTTTCGTTGGATGACCATACGTACTGGCCGGCACCGCCTGAGCAGAATGACAAACAGCCCATCCCACCCAATGCTATGATGAGGACTATTCAGAAGAAGTGGGATGACGTCAGTTCCCGGATGCAGACAGAGTTGACCATGGGTCGGGAGAGCGGTCAGGAAGACGGTGATCTGGTGGACGAGCTGGCAGTGGAAAACCGGGAACGGTATGACTACAAAGAGTTTCTGCGGAAATTTGCAGTACTTAAGGAAGAGACAGAGATCGATCCGGATTCTTTTGATTATGTATTTTACAGCTACGGACTAAGAGTTTATGGAAATATGCCGTTGATCGAACCGCAGGAATGGAGAGAAGTCAAGAAAATCGAGGAATTTGTGATCGTGATCGATACATCCATGTCCTGCAGCGGTGAACTGGTGCGGAAGTTTCTGGAGGAGACCAGACAGGTCCTGAGTGATTCTGGAAGTTATTTTAAGAAAGTACATATTCGGATCCTTCAGTGCGATGATCAGGTGCGTTCGGATCAGCTGATCACCTCAGCGGAAGAACTGAAAGCCTATATGAAACATCTGAAGCTGTACGGCAATGGTGGAACAGATTTCCGTCCGGCATTTACCTATGTGAATCAGCTTCTGGCCGCTGGTGAATTTCAGAATTTGAAAGGACTTTTGTATTTTACAGATGGAAAAGGAACATTTCCGGGAAAACGTCCGCCCTATGAGACGGCATTTATTCTGTTCCGGGAGGACTATAAGGAAGTGACAGTTCCGGCATGGGCGATCCGGCTGGTTCTGGACGAGGAGGACTTATGAATATCAAACGTGCAAAACAGGAGATCAAAAATACGATCCGGGCCTATCAGCTGAAGAATGCAGATGGTACTTATCGGATTCCATCGATCCGGCAGCGTCCGGTGCTGCTCATGGGACCGCCTGGTGTGGGTAAGACTCAGATCATGGAACAGATCGCGGAAGAATGCGATCTGCCATTAGTGTCGTATACGATCACCCATCATACGAGACAGAGTGCCATTGGTCTTCCATTTATCCAGCAAAAAGAATATGGTGGGAAGACCTATTCTGTAACGGAATATACCATGAGCGAGATCATTGCATCTGTCTATGACCGGATGGAAGAGACGGGCAAGCAGGAAGGTATTCTGTTTATTGATGAGATCAACTGTGTGTCAGAGACACTGGCACCGACCATGCTGCAGTTTCTGCAATGTAAGACCTTTGGAAATCAGAAGGTTCCAGCAGGCTGGGTCATTGTGGCGGCAGGCAATCCGCCGGAGTACAATAAGTCGGTCCGTGAGTTTGATATTGTGACCTTGGACCGTGTGAAGAAGATCAGTGTAGAAGCAGATTTTCCAGTGTGGAAAGAATTTGCCTATGAGCAGAAGATCCACGGAGCCATCATTTCTTATCTGGAGATCCGCCAGGAAAATTTCTGCAGGATTGAGACTACCGTAGATGGAAAACGGTTTGTGACACCGAGAGGCTGGCAGGATCTGTCGGAAATGCTCTATGTTTATGAAGAGCTGGGGATTACCATAGATCAGGAAGTGGTGGGACAGTATCTGCAGAACGCCAGAGTTGCCAAGGATTTTGCGGCATATCTGGATCTGTATGCGAAATACAGGACAGATTATCAGGTGGATGGCATCCTGAAGGGAATCTGGAAGCCATCAGCGATTGAAAAATTACGATATGCACAGTTTGATGAGCGTCTCAGTGTGATCGGACTTCTGATCAGCCGTCTGGGTGAGATATTCTCGGAGGTACAGACACTGGATGAGCAGGTGACTGCACGCTACGAGGAGCTGAAGCGGAAAAAAGCAGAAGAAGGAGAGCTGGATGAGCAGATCCGAGCAGCCTTTCAGACTTTCGTGGAAGAACGGGAACAGCGGATCAGCGAGGCTGCCGAGAATCTGGAGTGTGCGTTTGATTTCTGCGAGACGGCATTTGGGGAAGGTCAGGAACTGGTTGTATTTGTTACGGAGCTGACGGTTAATCGTTACAGTGCATGGTTTATCGGTGAAAATGGCTGTGACCGTTATTATAAATACAACAAAGGACTTCTGTTCCGGGAACGTCAGAAAGGCATTCTGGAAGAGATGGATGAAGTACGTGATCTGATGGAGGGAAGAAAGGAGTAGGTGCATGGAACTGATAGATATTTTGGAAGTATTCAGGGATCATCTGGTAGAATTTTCCGTTCTGATTTTTGAATTTATCGGTGTAGGAATTATCATTGTTTCCGGTATTCATGGATTTTATCTGTATCTGAAAAAATCACCGGATACGAAGCTGGCACTGGCTAAAGGACTTGCCATGGGCCTGGAATTTAAACTGGGAAGCGAGATCCTGCGTACAGTGATCCTGCGAAGCTGGCAAGAGATCGGAATTGTTGCAGGAATCATTGTACTTCGAGCTGCACTTACTTTTTTGATCCATTGGGAGATCCGTCAGGAAATGAAAGAAAAGAGGGGACAGGAATGATTCAGGATATTGCACCAAAGAAATATGACAATCACTATGAAGAGCAGAATCCTGCTGATGAGGACTGGATGCTGGTCTACAAAGACGGGCAGATTCTGTGTCGGTTTGATCAGGAGAAGATTTATTTTCCAAAGGTAAAGGAAACGAGCTGGAAAGGCAAGGATGTAACCTATCTGTTTACCATCAGTGGAGAGCGGTTCTTTTTATTAAAGGAAGGACTGGAAGAAGTGTTACCCGGGTATCAGTGGGAAAAACCAGTGATCTTCCGAAATGCAAGACCTCAGTATCGTGGGTTTGCCGGAATCACCGGTCAGCAGCTGGATAGCTGGTATCGATCTAACCGGTTCTGCGGCCAATGTGGAAAACTTATGGTACCAGATCACAAAGAACGTATGGTTCATTGTGAACATTGTGGAAATACTGTGTATCCGAAGATCTGTCCGGGCGTTATTGTGGCAGTGACAGATGGTGACAGACTGCTGCTCACAAAATATGCTAACCGCCCAGGCTCCGTCAACTATGCACTGGTGGCCGGATTTACGGAGATTGGTGAGACACTGGAAGAAACTGTACAGAGAGAAGTCATGGAAGAAGTTGGCCTGAAAGTGAAAAATATCCGCTACTATAAGAGCCAGCCATGGTCCTTCAGTTCCACATTACTGTGCGGATTTTTCTGTGATGTGGATGGAGATACATCGATTACACTGGATACCAATGAACTGGCACTGGCAGAGTGGTTTGCGAGGGAGAATATTCCAGTTGAAGATGATGGAATCAGCCTTACAAGGGAAATGATCCGTGTGTTCAAACATGGGGAATAAACTTACGACAGCCCAAGCTGACAGAATAAAAGCTTTTATTCTGCCAGTCTGGGCTGTCATCATTTTATTTCGCCTGCAGTTCTTTGAGAAGCTGCGAAATGGTTTTATTGAGCACCGGATGGCGATAGTAAGGCGCCAGCTCAGTCAGTGGAATCAATACAAAATCCCGGTTTTCCATATCAATATGAGGAACATGAAGCACCGGTGTATCAATGATCATCTGGTCGTATAACAGAATATCAAGATCCAGCGTACGCGGTCCCCAGTGTACGATCCGTTCTCTGTGAGCAGCCTGCTCCAGTTCATGCAGGCGATCCAGCAGTTCCTCCGGGGTCAGAAGTGTGCGGAGTTTTAATGCACCGTTCAAGAATACGTCCTGTTCTACACCGCCATAAGGCTCGGTTACCAGATAATCGGATACCTGTTCTACAATACAATCCTCTGTATCAGCAAGTCCTTGCACTGCATCATCCAGATATTTCTGTTTGTCTCCTAAGTTGGAGCCAAGAGCAATATAAGCCGTATGCCATTCACGGGTAATCTCTACGGAGACAGTTTTCAGGGGAAGACCTACAGGAGCCCAAGGCTTTTCAATCTTCAGTGTTACTTTCTGAAGGGAAGGAAGAGTCAGCAGAAGCATCCGCGCCAGATTTTCCACAACGGTCTCTAACAGCTTGTAAGTGTGTTCCTGTACGAATCTGGTGATCATCTGGCTGACTTCTCCATAATGGATGGAAGCGGTCAGGTCATCAGTCAGACCCGCCGTACGGGTGCTGGTGTACAGAGTCGCAGAGATGACAAATTTCTGCCCTAATACATTTTCTTCTGGAAATACGCCATGGTTGGCGAAAATCTCCAGCTCTTTGATCTCAATTTTATCCATAAATTACTCCATATGGCGTCCAAGGATGGCTTCGGTCATCTGGACAGCGCGTTTATTTTCTTTGACATCGTGAACGCGGACGAAAGCACAGCCTTTCATAACACCGATAACGGAAGTGGCGATCGTTCCCTCCACACGCTGATCAACCGGCAGATCCAGCGCCAGTCCGATCATAGATTTACGGGAAGTTCCAAGAAGCACTGGAAATCCCAGATGCTGGAACAGCTCCAGATGATTCATGGCCTCCAGGTTCATTTCATAGGTTTTTCCAAATCCGATTCCCGGATCAAGGATGATCTTTTCGTCTGAAATACCGGCGCGTCTTGCAATATTGACACATTCCTGGGTCTCGGCCAGCATATCTACCAGGAAATTATTGTACTCTGCTTTTTCTTTGTTGTGCATCAGGCAGCAGGCTGCGTTGTATTTTGCAATGACAGATGCCATCTGCGGATCATATTTCAGTCCCCAGACATCGTTGACCAGATCAGCACCAGCCTGAAGAGAAACTTCCGCAACGGATGCTTTGAAGGTGTCTACGGAAATCGGAACATCAAAGTGGCTGTTGAGTGCTTCAATAACAGGAAGTACACGGGCAGCTTCTTCTTCTGCACTGACTGGTGTGTGGCCTGGTCTGGTGGACTCGCCGCCTACATCCAGGATGTCAGCACCTTCCGCAATCATGGCCTCTGCATGACGCAGAGCATTGTCCATACTGTTCCACTTTCCACCGTCAGAGAAAGAATCAGGAGTGACATTGAGGATTCCCATAATATAAGTTCTATTGGCAACGTCAAATTCGCGGTTTCTTATTTTCATGGCTGTAACAGCCTCCTTTTTAATATGTAATGGTTAAATTTTTCTTTTCAGCAGACCAGTAACATTCTTTTTCTGCCGGACAGGAAAAACAGTTCCGGGATGCCTTGTCCGCATCGTAGATCAGGGAACTTAACGTATCGGAACGAGCGGCATTGCGATGTTCCCGAATGGCAGAAGTGATCTCCTGAATCTCTGATGGATCAAAGGACAGCTCTCGTAAAATCTGTTCTGCAATCTGTGCACCTGCCTCATCATGTGGGATACCAGACCGGTATTGCTCTGCGCGTCCGATATCATGGAGCAGGGCGGTGCAGTAGATCAGTTCCTTGCTGGCAGATGCATGGGATTCCAAAGCATGGATGTAAGCAAGCCGGGCTACATCCAGAAAATGCTCCGGTGTATGGCGGCAGAACTTACGATCTGCTTCCAGCATCTGCAGTGCCTGTAACTGTTCCTGATAGATCGGGTGCTTCCAAATCTGATTGACCCGGATCATGGTATCCATCAGTCTTTTACCATGGAGAGGAACATTTTCTGAAGTTCACGGTCTTCCTTGAACTGTCCTCTGGTAATAGTAGTGATGGTTTTGCTGCCCGGTTTTTTGATGCCGCGCATGGTCATACAGGTATGTTCGGCCTCCAGCATTACCATGACGCCCTTTGGAGATAACGCACGTTCCAGTGCATCGGCAATCTGAACGGTCAGACGTTCCTGAATCTGAGGACGTCGTGCGTAGACATCAACGGTACGTGCCAGTTTGCTGAGGCCTGTGACCTTGCCGTCTGGAATATAAGCAATATGGGCTTTTCCATAAAATGGCATCAGATGATGCTCACACATGGAATAGAAAGTGATGTCCTTCTCCAGCACCATTTCATTATTTTCTACTTCAAACTGCTTTAACAGATGCTCATCGGCCTCCTGATCGAGACCACCATAAATCTCTTCGCACATCCGTGCAATTCGATTCGGTGTTTCTTTCAACCCTTCGCGCTCCACATCTTCTCCGATTCCTTCCAGAAGAAGACGGATCGCCTGTTCAACTTTTGCTTTATCTACCATAAAAGCAACCTCCACTGTAAAAATTCTGCGGAGATCTTCCTTTTTTCTGAGGTAAGGTTTTACCGGAATAAAAAAAGGATATCTCCAATTGTGATAGAACGTATGTCGCTAATTCCCTTCACAATATGAGATATCTTCTTATATTGTTGCAACGGGTGCGGATCCTATACCGTAAGACGAGCTTTTCGTTTCGGCGACAACTCCCCATTCGCCGAACACTTGACGCATAAAATCCTATTTTGCATATCATTCATTTCATAGCCCAGTATAGCACAGTTTGTGGAAACAGGAAAGAAGATTTTAGGGAAAATTCCTTGACGGGAAAAATTATCTATGATAATCTGAATTTTACAGATTACGGACCGAAAGGGATAACGACTGTGCATGAAAGTGTGCGCATTCGTTATCCCTTTTTTTGTAGAGAGAGGGGAAATTTATGTATTTAATGATTGATAATTACGATTCGTTTGTGTATAACCTGAAAGCATATTTTGAAGAGTTGGGGCGTGAAATTCTGGTGAAGCGTTCAGATGAGATCACGCTGGACGAGATCGAGGATCTGAAGCCAGAGGGAATCATTCTGTCGCCCGGCCCAAAGCGGCCCAGGGATGCCGCGCTCTGTGTAGAGACGGTGCGCAGATTTCAGAAGCGGATTCCTATTCTGGGAGTATGTCTTGGACATCAGGTACTTGGATATTGTTCCGGTGCTACTGTGGAGAAAGGGGAACGGCCTATGCATGGAAAGGTGACGGAGGTGCATCACAAAGGTACGGGGCTGTTTGCCGGTCTTCCGGAGAGATTTCGTGTGACCCGGTATCATTCTCTGATCGTGAGGCAGGATACGCTTCCAGAAGATTATGAGGTGGACTGCATCTCCGAGGATGGCGCAGTCATGGGCATTTCTCAGAAGGAGCATATGCTGTATGGGGTACAATTTCATCCGGAAGCGGTATTGACGGAGTATGGACACGAATTGTTGGAAAATTTCTGTAAAATTGCAGAGGGGAGAGAAGAAAATAAATATGTATCATAATAGACGGATCACCAAAAAACTGGAGCAGTATATTCCAGCAGCAAAGATTTTTGAAAAATTTTCACAGGAAGCAGGGATTGCATTTCTGGATTCATCCCTGATCAATGAGCTGGGGCAGTATTCTATCATCGGCAGAAAACCTTACGAGATATTGAAGAAAGAACAAGGACAGTTTTTTCAGAATGGATCACTGCGTACAGATACGACATTTGAAGCATATCTGAAACGGTATCTTCAGGATCATGTGGATGAAAATGAACTGGATATCCCAATGGTGTCCGGGGCTATTGGATATCTTTCCTATGAATATGGACGGGAACGGATGGGTATAGATTCCATGGAAAAAGATCCTTGTCCGATCCCGGAGGCGTTATTTACATTTTACGATCTGCTGATTGTGGAAGACTGTAAGAAGAAAGAAATCTATCTAAGTGCCTGCGGCATGACAGAGGATGCACAGGAGTTGCTGGATAGAACCAGGCAGGAGATTCTGAGGCTGCAGGTAAAGGAACAGACAGAATTACAGGGAGAGGAAGATACCGCATGGAAGGCGGTACAGATGCCGTACAAGATCAAGGTGACTCCGAATTTTGAAAAGGAAGAGTATAAGCAGGCGGTGAACCAGATGATCCAATACATCCGGGAGGGAGATATTTACATTGCAAATATGACGCAGCGGCTGGAAGTGGAGAGCGAAAAGGCACCGCTTGATGTATTTGTTGCTCTTCGGAAAAATAATCCGTCTCCTTTTGGCGGCTATCTGGATTGTGGAACGTATCAGATCATCAGTGCATCACCAGAACGTTTTTTACAGATGCGGGATAAAAAGGTACAGACCAGACCTATTAAAGGAACCAGAAAACGTGGAGCGACACCGGAAGAAGATCAGATGCTTCGGAAGGAACTGGAGCAGTCCGGGAAGGACAAAAGTGAGCTCCTGATGATCGTGGATCTGGAGCGAAATGATCTGAACCGGGTATGCAGGCCAGGCAGCGTGAGAGTGACGGAGCTATTTACCGTGGAGGCATATGCTACCGTATTTCATCTGGTTTCCAATGTTGAAGGAGAACTTACAGAAGACAGAGATGTGATGGATCTGATGGAAGCTGCATTTCCGGGAGGATCTATCACCGGAGCACCCAAATATCGCGCCATGGAGATCATTGATGAGCTTGAGCATGGAAAACGGGGACTCTATACGGGTTCTATCGGATATCTGACATTGGATGGAGCCTGTGACTTCAATATTGTAATCCGGACAGCGGTCCATAAAAATGGACGCTATTATCTGGGAGTGGGCGGCGGCATCACCGCAGAATCTGATCTGGAATTTGAGTATGAGGAGACACTGCAGAAAGCGAAAGCAGTTCTGGAGGCATTGAAATAAAAGGAGAACATGATGGAGATTACACTGGATGAAGGTTACAGTTTTGGTTTGGGGTCATTTGAGACCATTGCAGTGAAAGATGGAAAGCTGATCTTTCTTGACCGACACCTTCGGCGGCTTGATCGGGCACTGCATTTTCTGAAGATCGGAACACTGGATGAGCGTGGAATCACAGAAAAACAGGTGATAGATTATGTGAAACAACAAAAACTTACAGATGGCGCATGTAAGTTGACAGTTTCTAAAGAAAATGTAGTATTTCAACAAAGACAGAATCCATATACTGATGACATTCGTAGAACAGGATTTGTGATGGATTTCAGCTCGGTTCGAAGAAATGAGACCTCACCGTTGACAGCTTATAAGACGCTGAATTATGGGGACTGCATTCTGGAAAACAGACAGGCTCATGGATTGGGAATGAATGAGAGGATCTTTCTGAATACGAAAGGGCAGATCAGCGAGGGAACCGTCAGCAATATATTCTTTGTGAGAAGCGGGAAGCTGTATACACCGGATCTGTCCTGCGGATTGCTTCCTGGAATTCTGCGGGAGTATCTGTGCGAGACGGAGAATGTGGAGGAGGCAGTCATTTATCCAGCAGAGTTAGGGCAGTATGAGGAATGTTTTGTAACGAATTCTCTGATGGGGATCATGCCGGTTAATCAGTTAGGAGAGTGGAAGTCTGAAAGTCGGGAGGTCACAAATCAACTGTTGAAGAAGTATGAAAGTATATGACAATTGTTCTGAGTTGCGTTTGTGTTGAGAAAAATATGAATATCAGTTGATGATTCTTCTGAGGATATCAGTTACAATGGAATAAGATAATCTTGACTTACGGAGGATGACGGAATGATTTATAACACGTATGAACTGATATGGCTGTTTCTGATCTATTCGTTTCTGGGCTGGATGCTGGAGACAATACTGGCTGCGACAGAACAAAGACGCTTTGTAAACAGAGGATTGATCAATGGTCCATTATGTACGATCTATGGTGTTCCAATCGTAATACTGACCATATTCGGACAGGAATTGCCGCTGTTCTGGCTGTTCCTGGGAGCCATGATCGTGGCGACAGTCACGGAATGGATCAGTGGACATATGATCGAACGGTTTTACCATGAGAGATGGTGGGACTATTCCAACGTAAAATGGAATCTGGACGGTTATATCTGTCTTCCGGCATCCTTAGTCTGGGGTGTTCTGGGGACGATCAGCATGCGCTGGGGAAATGGTCTGTTGATCCGGCTCTATGGATTCCTGCCTGAGGGAATCGGACATCTGCTGGTGTGGATACTGGCAGGAATGCTGGTGCTGGATGTGATGGCTACCATATTTGCTTTGTCGGGTATTGGTCGAAGCACACAGAAGTGGGAGGCAGTAGATTCATGGTTTACCAGCATTAGTCTGCGGATTGGTCAGTGGTTGTACGGACATGTGGATCGAAGAATTCACAGAGCATATCCAAAGACTGTGCGGGTTGAGAAGCCGCAGCGGGATAAGACCGTATTTGCAGCAGGCTGCTGCATGCAGAAGCTGGTGTGGCTGTTCTTTATCGGGTGTCTGCTTGGCGATATCACAGAGACGATCTTCTGCAGGATCACTGCGGGCGTGTGGATGAGCCGGAGCAGTCTGGTGTGGGGACCCTTCAGCATTGTGTGGGGATTTGCTATTGCAGCGGTGACGGATCTTCTTTATAAATACAAAGACCGGTCTGACCGTTTCCTGTTTTTAATGGGGACAGCGCTGGGTGGCGCTTACGAATATCTGTGCAGTGTGTTGTCAGAGATGGTATTTGGAACCGTTTTCTGGGATTACAGTGAGATCCCGTTCAATCTGGGCGGAAGAATCAATCTTCTGTACTGTTTTTTCTGGGGATTTGCAGCAGTGGCCTGGTTCAAGATTTTCTATCCAGTGATCTCTGGATGGATCGAAAAATTGCCCATCGGTGCAGGACGGATCCTGACATGGGTGATCGTGGTCTTTATGTGCTGTAATATGGCTGTATCGACCATGGCTCTGATCCGCAGCAATGAGCGGAGCCAGGGAATTCCAGCCACACAGAGCTGGCAGCAGACCATGGATGAACGGTTTCCTGATGAAAGAATGGAGAAGATCTATCCTAATGCCATCAAGGTGGAGTGAGATAGCATAAAAGCTCGTATGAACATATAACAGCTCAGAGAGACAACATAAAAGCTCGTATGAATCTATAACAGCCCTGAACGATAGAATAAAAGCTCGTATGACGTGTATCGGACAAAGTAAGTTTTGTGCATCGTCTGAATACGTACACTTACAGTGTACGCACCAGCCGACACACGAAAGCTCACTTCGTTCGCTCCAAGTCATAGCAGCGCAGTTTATTTCTATCGTTCGGGGCTGTTGCAGGTTTCAAAAGCTTTTATGTTGTTTTTCTGAACTGTCGTAGATTCTTAAAACTTTTATACTATCTTCACGAGTGTTGTTGGTTTCTTAGATTTCGAGTTGACATTATGGCGTAGTGTTAGGTTTCTGATTTTCTGCAATCGCCTGGATTTCATCGGTGGTTTTATCTGTGATGGCTACGATTTGGTCGATAGACAGATTGTTTTTTAACATTTTTAAAATGAGAAATTCCTTTTCCAGAGATTGTCCTTCAGAAAGACCACGTTCATGTCCTTGTTTTCTTCCTTCTTCTAGCATTTGATCAACGGCAACACACATATTCACCTCTCCTTTCGCATTTTGTGCTTTATCTTTGAATTTTAACATCCGCTTATCCAGAAAATTCCATGCAGTATCAAAAGTCTCCTGTTCATTAAAAACATACTGGCAAGATCTTTTGGAAATTCCAGCAGGCGTTCGTCAGCGGTATGGCAGACGTCAAGTACATGGATCGGATAGTCTGGTACATAATCTCTGAGTTCATGTGGAATCTCAGAAAAATCGAGCAGGTCATGCAGACGTTTGGCAGCATTCCAGGGGTCTTCGCCCATATACAAGACTAATGTAATAACAGGAACCAGTCGATCTTCTTTTTTCAGAGGAGATAAGTCAACACCTGGAGCTCTGCCAGAAGCAATAGCTTCGTTCTTTCGAATAGTATGAATTGCCTGTATTTGGTCTTTATATTAGGTCAGTTTACAAGGAACTACACGCAGACCACGAAACGGGGGCTGCTGACAACAAATAAAGGCTGAGTATCAAGCACCGGGAAAGTGCGAGATATTCAGCCTGTTTTGTTGTCCGGGGTTTCCAAAGGGGCTTACCCCTTGGCACACGACTTTGCTTGCAAAGTGTAGTGTGTTATACGCTCTGTCGGCGTTGCTGCGAAAATAAGATTGCCGCCGGGGAGGGCAAAGGCGTTTGAAGCAGCAGGAAAACAGGGTTGTGATTGCGTGACGTGGAGCCGCAAGCGCAGGACTGGTTTCATCAGCAGACAGGGCGTATATGAAAGTCCCCGTTCCTCGTTCTACACCGAACTTGTGGACACACTCCCGTAAAAACTGAAATTTTAGACTATTTGTAAATAAACCTTTATATTATCCCAAGTGAAATTTTTAATTCTAATATGCGTAAAACAGATTCATCGATTCGTTCCTCTGTAATTTCTCCCTGTTTGACTGCTTCAAGTATGGCTGGAATTTGCACCTCAAAATCTGTGCAGCATAACATATCATTTCCTGCCTTCACAGCTTGAACTGCAATTTTTGTGTCTTCTGCAAAATTGCGCACACCATCCATAGCTAAGTCATCTGTAATAATAACTCCAGTAAATTTTAATTCTTCCCGCAGGATTTTGTGTACCTGTGAAGACAGCGAAGCAGGGGTTTGACTATCCATGCAGGATACCACATTATGAGAAACTAATACCATATTGGCTCCAGAATCAATTCCTGCTTGAAACGGCAAGAAATCTGAGTTCAAAAATGTCTCATAGGTGCGATTATCATAAGCAATACCTGTATGTGTATCCACATTATTTCCGTACCCGGGGAAATGCTTTAGGACGCTCCCCATACCTTCTTGAAACATGGTTTGCACAACTAAGTGGACATAAGCGGCAGTTTGCTCTGCGTTCTGTCCAAAACTCCGGTCATAAATAAAATCCTCTGGATTTTGCGAAACATCGCAGATTGGGGCAAAGTTCAAATTAATCCCCAAACTATTCAATAATTCACATTTTTCTTGTGTGTCACTTTGAATCAAATCAAAGCCACCTTCAGCATAGAGTTCTTGAGGGGACCAGAAAGGCACAGCTCGCAAATTAGGGTTTGTGCTAACACGGTTGACAGTGCCTCCTTCTTCATCTACTCCGATAAACATGGGGATTTTTGCTGCACTTTGGTAACTTTGAATATTCTGGATAATTTCATCTCTTGTTTTTCCAGAAAAGTCTCGGCTAAAAAGAATATAACCTCCAAGATTATACTCCTTTACCTTCTGTACGCTATTTATTTCGGGACAGCGTGCAATAAACATCTGTCCAACTTTTTCTTCCAGCGTCATTGCATTTAGAATTTCTTGTGCTTTCTGTGTCACGGAAGCAGAAGGGGGACTTGGCTCTGTTTCACCAGTTGTTGGTTCAGGATTTTCGGTATTCAAACTGGAATCCGTAACCGTAATGGAAAGTAATTCAACCTCTTGTACAGATGCATTCAAATCCAATTTGCCATGATATGAAACTGTCACTGGATTCCCAATCACTATTCCTGTCTCACCAGTTGAAATATTTACACCTTCTGTTCCAAAATAATATTCACGATTATCCTCACCTTGAACAGTTAGAGTATTCATTGTTGCATCTTTTACAGTTCCTCGAAGCTCTTGTGCAGGTTCAGTTGTACTTGAATTTCCAATAATTTCTATTGTTGCCTCAGACGAGTTTTCCAACAAAATATTATTTACTTTATGCAAACTGGCTATCGCAATGCCTGCACATACAAGAAGCAAGATAATCACACTAAAAATAAGCACTTTATTCCTTTTTTCTTTTTTTACCCGTCTCATGTAATCCTCCTGATTGTTTTATAAAACTACATATATTTTTCTACAATTATTTTCCTACCTGCTCCATCATCCTCTTTGCCAACTGCCGGAACTGTTCCGCCGTTTCCTCGTCCATCGGAAGAAACTTCCCAATCTGTCCGACAATCATAGCAGTTACATCGTCCATAGAAAGCAGCTCCTGCTGGTGGTCTTTCATGGTTTCCTGCATGGTTTGGAACATAGCGGCGGTCACAGCTTCTCCTGGCTGTTCTCTGTTGTCCATATCTTTCTTAATATCTCGCAGGATAGCAAGAAATACATTCTTGATTTTTTCAATTTCCGCTTCATGTTCTCCCATCTTCTGTGCGTTCAGAAGTTGCAAATCCTGTTTTGCTTCTGCCCGATGTTCCGGGTGTTCTTTCATCAGATCGGACAAGGAAGCCATTAGCCCGGAACAGGTCAGCCAGATTTCCGGCTACCTCGACACTTGGGAGAATGTATCCTTTGACGACAAGCGGCGGGTGGTGGATTTGATGATTACCACCATAGCCGCCACAAGCGACAGCTTGAATATCACATGGAAAATCTGACGGGTGAAACCCCTCCCGTCAGATACCTACCCTGTGTAGTCCCTTGTAAACTGTACTTTCCAAAGAATCATAGTCCATAACACGTACGGGCATGGAGTAGTCCACAAAGGATTGAAACTCCGCTCCAATTATGAGAAATATAGTTGCATTTTCAATCGTCTTTGAGATATCCCGATACCGGGTTCTTGTTCTCGCAGCTTTGCCTTTTCCAGTTCTTCCCGTTAATCTGATATTTTTCGGCTTAATCTGTGCTGGCTCTATTCCGCCATTGCCATGATAGATCCATCCGTTGACCAGCCATGCAAAATGTCTGGCATCTTCGTAATACGTAATCATAGGTTCTTCTTTGCTTCCCATTTTCCTCCTTCTGGCGAAGCTGGATATGAGAAAAGCAGGAACCCCATTGCTCATGCATGCCAGCTCGCCTGTGTTCAGTTCGTCCCGTCTGAAAACTCGGCGAAGTGCCGGATATGCTTGCGCATAAGAATTTCAGATATGTATTATAGTATGCTACATTTAGTTGTTTGTCAACTGGGTGTTTTATTAAAAAAGCATAAATTTGCAACAGCCAATGAAGTCAGCATAAAAGCTCGTGTAACTTATAACAGCTCAGAGAGACAACATAAAAGCTTGTATGAACTTATGGCAGCGCAGTTTATTGTTGTCTCTCTGAACTATTGTAGTTTGTGACAGTTTATTCTATCATCAGGGGCTGTTCATACATGAATTATATAATAAAAGAAAATATGTATAGAACCTATCATTTTAATGGCAGCTATTGTAAAATGATAGGGAAGCAATATAAAAAGTGGGTATGCAGGTGGATAATAAGCGGAGGATAGACGGATGGAAGTAGGACTGGCATTGACGTTGTGTGGAATTGGGGTTGCATTTTGGATTCCGGCAATAATATTGGGCATAATTTTGAAAAAACGGACACAGAAATGTACGGCGGATGCACAGGCAAAGGTGGTGCGGATCAATGTACATAATTCCAGTGACAACGGACTGCAATATCATCCGGTGTACGAATATTATGCGGCGGGTGAGTATTATACTTCGGAAGGTGCATATCTCAGCGGTCGTGTTCCGGAAGTGGGAGAAACTATCTGGATCAAATACAATCCGGACAAGCCGAAGCAGTCTTATATTCCGGGATATGATAATAAAGTTTATAAGATTCTGACCATTGTATTTGGACTGATTGGAGCAGTGCCGATTCTGGTATGCATTGGTATTGCAATTTGGGTGTGATAAGAATGAAAAAATATATTTCTCTTGTGATTTTTCTTTGCTTAATCGTAGTTTCCGGCGTTACCTATTATAAGAAAATGAATTTGCTTTCGCTTCCAGAGGAAGAAACAGTAGAATATGCAGAAATCAGCTATGGAATCTCGGATGAAGATCCGATTTATCGCATTACGGACGAAGAGAAGATTGCCGAGCTATTTGAGCTTGTTGATATGGAAAGCTGGAAAAAGACAAATTATGTGATGGAATACAGTCCGTTGGAATATGTGTTTTTTGAAGAAACACCCTATCGGTGGGAAATAGGCATTTCAGAAAATAAGGACGGAACGGTTTGCTATCAGGTATCTGTCTATGAAAATAATGAGCCTGTGTTTCCTGGAGGGCATTATTTCATATCTGCTGATTCGGATAAATATGAAGATGTGATTCGCACATTGAAAATAATACAGCCGAATTAAAAAAATGAGAGATGAGGACTGTTCATAAAAAGTCTGCATGAATTGTTGGATTTTACCGATGTGCGGAGAATTTCAGAAAATTTGTTACAGATTATAAGATTCATGTAATTATCAATGCTTTGGCACACAGAGATTATAGTATTCATTCAGAAGGAATGCCCATTCAACTTATCATGTTTGAAGACAGGCTGGAAATTCATAACCCAGGTGGTATTTATGGACGTATCCGTATTGATCAACTTGGAAAGGTTCAGCCGGATACCACGCACAAGAAAGGAAATCTGTGAGTATCTTGGCTTGACCTCCGTTACTTATGCAATACAAAGCAGAGTGCTTCCGTTAGTGGAGACTGGACAGATCAAGATGAGCATTCCTGAAAAACCAAAGAGCCCGAAACAGTTATTTTACAGTGAATAATTATGAAAATATTTGTAGATGCAGATGCCTGCCCGGTGGTGGGCATCGTAGAAGAGCTTGCAAAAAAATATACGATTCTGGTGACCTTGTTATGTGACACCAACCATGTGATTTCCTCCGATTACAGCGAAGTTATTGTGGTGGGAGCAGGTGCAGATGCGGTGGATTATAAGCTGATCAGCATGTGTCACAAAGGAGATATGGTGGTCTCGCAGGACTACGGAGTGGCAGCCATGGCACTTGGGAAGGGTGCCTATGCGATCCATCAGTCTGGAAAATGGTACACCAACGAAAATATTGACCAGATGCTCATGGAACGCCATCTGAATAAAAAAGCCAGAAGAGCCTCACAGAAAAAACACCTGAAAGGTCCGAAGAAAAGAACTGCAGAAGACGATGAATATTTCAGGGAATCCTTTGAGAAAATGATTTTGAAAGTGATGGGAAGGGAATAAACTATACCTGAAAGGGTATAATTATAGAAATAAGCAAAAAAAATATACCCGAACGGGACTAAAAAACACTTGGACACTTGAAAATATACCCGAACGGGACTATTATAGATAGTATGAATAGAATTGGTGAATATATAAAACAGGAGAGAAAAAAGGCAGGGTTGACCCAGGAAGAATTTGCAATGCGTTCAGGGCTGGGACTTCGGTTTGTTCGTGAACTGGAACAGGGAAAGGAGACTGTGCGTCTGGATAAAGTAAATCAGGCATTGGCAATGTTCGGAAAAGAAGCTGTACCGGGAAAAAAGGAGGAATAACAGGTGGAGTCAGAATATAGAAGAGGTTATGTATATATTCAAAATCATTTTGCCGGAATCATTGCTGAGACAGAAGAGGGATATATCTTTTCCTATGATAAGGAATATTTGTCAAGAGAGGATGCAGTAGCAGTCAGTTTGACTTTACCTTTGAGAGACGAACCATATGAGACAACGATATTTTTTCCCTTTTTTGATGGATTAATACCAGAAGGATGGCTTTTGGGAGTTGTCAGTCGTAACTGGAAAATAAATCAGAAAGACAGATTTGGGTTGTTATTGCTGGCATGTAAAGATTGCATCGGAGATGTGTGCATCAGAGGAGAAAAAATATGAGATGTCTGTGTTGTGGGAAAACGATAACAGAAAATGCGTCCACAAGAGAAAAAGAATGGTGCTGGCATAAGAAGTGTGTAAAAAAATTTTTTCATACAGATGAATTGCCGGTTCTGGATATTACAAAGGAACAACTGGAAATACTGGCAGATGAAACTGTAAATGAAGGACTGACTGTGCCTGGTGTACAGAAAAAACTGTCATTACATTTGTCGACAGATATGCAATCACGCCTCACAATCGTTGACTATCCAACAGGATATATTTTGAAGCCACAGACAGAAGACTTTGAAAATATGCCAGAGTACGAGGATCTTGCTATGCGGCTTGTAGAAATTATGGGAATTCAAACTGTACCGCATGCATTGATAAAGTTGGATCATGAATATGCATATATTACAAAAAGAATTGACAGAGAGATTACAGAAGAAAATGTGAATTTATACGCAATGGAAGATTTTTGCCAGCTATCCAGACGTCTAACACAGGATAAATATAAGGGGTCATATGAAAACTGTGGACGTATTGTAAAGAGATATTCCAGTATGCCTGGTCTGGATCTGACAGAAATGTATCTGCGAGTGGCTGCTGCTTTTGTGGTAGGAAATTCTGATATGCATTTGAAGAACTTCTCGTTGATAGAAAATATGCCTGGAAGTAGGATATTTCAGCTATCAAAAGCATATGATATGCTTCCTGTAAATGTGATTATGCCAGAGGATAAAGAACAGATGGCACTGACAATCAATGGGAAAAAACGTAATATTCATAAAAAAGAATTTCGAAAACTGGCGGAGTCTTACGAAATTTCACCAAAAGCTGCGGAAAATATGCTGAAGAAAATCTGCCGAATGGAAAATAAACTTCTTGATCAGGTAGAGGGAGCCTATTTATCTAAGGAGCAGAAAGAACAGGTGAGCCAGTTGGTTCATGAGAGAATCAAAACCCTGAGCTTATGAATCTTTAGTCCAATACCTGTCATACAAGCTTTTATTTCATGCACAGCTTCCTCGCATAACTCCTCTTTTTTACAGTACAAATCTTGACACGCCGAACCGCAAACTTTATAATATCTAATGTATGCCTATATCGCAGACAAATGCTTGTCTGCATGATTATAGAGGAGACTAAGGAACAAGAAAGGAATCAACACCATGCCTTTGAAGAAGAAACCAGTGACTGGTATGAAAGACATCCTGCCTGCAGAGATGCAGATCAGAGATTACGTGACCGGTCTGATCAAAGAGACATATAAAAGCTTTGGATTTTTACCCATTGAGACTCCGTGTGTAGAACATATCGAGAACCTGTGCAGCAAGCAGGGCGGAGACAATGAGAAGCTGATCTTCAAGATCATGAAGAGAGGCGAGAAGCTGAATCTGGAGACTGCACAGAGCGAAGCAGATCTGACAGACAGTGGTCTGCGCTATGACCTGACTCTGCCGCTGTCCAGATTTTATTCCAATAATGCAAATAATCTGCCGACTCCGTTTAAAGCGCTGCAGATCGGAAGCGTATGGAGAGCAGACAGACCACAGAGAGGACGTTTCCGTCAGTTCGTACAGTGTGATATTGATATTTTAGGAGAGGCAAGCTGCCTGGCAGAGATCGAGCTGATCCTGGCAACGACTACATTGCTTGGAAAACTGAATTTCAAGGGATTCAAGGTTCGCATCAATGAGCGCCGGATCTTAAAGGCAATGGCTGAGTACTGCGGATTCCCGGAGGATCAGTTTGATCTGGTATTCATCATTCTGGACAAGATGGATAAGATTGGATGGGACGGTGTGAAAGCAGAGCTGATCGAAGCTGGATTTTCCGCTGACAGCGTAGCAAAATATGTAGATATGTTTGGCGAGATGGAAGCAAGCGAAGATCCGCTTGGATATCTGGAGAATAAGCTGACCGGTGTACTGGCAGCAGATGTGATCGGAAACCTGCGTACCATCCGTCAGAGTGTGGAAGCAACTAAGGCTGCAGATTTTGAACTGGTATTTGACCCGACTCTGGTTCGAGGAATGTCCTATTATACAGGAACCATCTTCGAGATCGAGATGCCGGAGTTCGGAAGCTCTGTGGCAGGCGGCGGCCGCTATGACAAGATGATCGGTAAATTTACCGGAAATGATACGCCGGCTTGTGGATTTTCCATCGGATTTGAGAGAATCGTTACGATCCTTCTGGAGAACAATTTCCAGGTGCCGGGTGCAGCAGGTAAGAAAGCATTCCTGATCGAGAAAAATATGCCGGCTGACAAGCTGTGTGAGGTGCTCAAAGAGGCAAGAGCAGAGCGCGAGAACGGTGCAACAGTACAGGTGGCACTGATGAACAAAAATAAAAAATTCCAGAAAGAGCAGCTTTCCAAAGAAGGCTATACCGAGTTCAAAGAATTTTTTAACAGATAAGAGAGGTATATAACATGCAGGGAAGAACCCATAACTGCGGCGAACTTCGTCTTTCCAATGCAGGTGAGCAGGTCCGTCTGGTAGGATGGTATGAAAACATCCGTAAAGTCAGCAAAAATTTAGGATTCCTGATCTTAAGAGATTTCTACGGAACTACGCAGATTGTTGTGGAGACCGAGGAGATCATGGAGCAGCTGTCAGAGCTTAACTATGAGTCCACGATTCAGGTAGATGGAGTCGTTCGTGAGAGAAGCAGCAAAAATAACAAGATTCCAACTGGTGATATCGAGGTCGTTCCGAGCAAAGTAGAAGTGCTTGGAAAGTGCCGTTATAATGAGCTGCCGTTCCAGATCAACCATTCTAAAGATGCAGACGAGAATATCCGTCTGAAATATCGTTATCTGGATCTGCGTAATCCGGAAGTAAAGAGCAAGATCGTGCTGAGAAGCAAGATCGTGGCTGATCTTCGTCAGAGCATGACTGCTCATGATTTTATGGAGATCACTACCCCGATCCTGACCTGTTCTTCACCGGAGGGAGCGAGAGATTATCTGGTGCCGTCCAGAAATCATCCTGGAAAATTTTATGCACTTCCGCAGGCACCGCAGCAGTTCAAACAGCTTCTGATGGCTTCTGGATTTGACCGTTATTTCCAGATCGCTCCGTGTTTCCGTGATGAGGATGCCAGAGCTGACCGTTCTCCGGGAGAGTTCTACCAGCTGGATATGGAGATGGCTTTCGCAAGCCAGGAGGATGTATTTGCAGTGCTGGAAGATGTGCTTCCGCCGATCTTCTCAAAATACGGCATTTACAATGAGGCTTCCAAGCCGCCATTTAAGAGAATTCCATATCTTGAGGCTATGGATAAATATGGCTCCGATAAGCCGGATCTGCGTATCAACCTGCTAGTACAGGATGCAACCGATGTACTGGCTGACTGTGGCTTCGGACCGTTTGAAGGAAAGAAAGTAAAAGCAATCGTGGCACCGGCATTTACCGGCACCAGAAAAGTGATTGATAAACTGTGTGCTGATGTAGAAGTGCAGAGCGGACAGAAAGCATACTGGTTCCGTCTGGATGACAAGATGGAGCTGGTTGGAGGCATCTCCAAGTTCCTGCAGGATAAGAAAGATGCAGTAGTAGCAGCTCTTGGACTGAAGGCTGGAGATTTCGTTGGACTGACTGCAGGCGACTTAAAGACTGCTCAGAAGACTGCAGGCGTGCTCAGAAAGATGCTGGGTGTTTCCTCTGATGCTTACATGAAGAAGGACTGCTACGAATTCTGCTGGATCGTAGACTTCCCGATGTATGAGATCGGTGAGGAGTCTGGCGAGCTGGAGTTCTGCCATAACCCGTTCTCCATGCCGCAGGGCGGACTCAGTGCTCTTGAGAATCAGGATCCGCTGGAGATTCTTGCATATCAGTACGATCTGGTATGTAATGGTGTGGAACTGTCTTCAGGTGCTGTTCGTAACCATGATCCGGAGATCATGGTCAAAGCATTCAATATCGTTGGTCTTGGTGAGGATGATGTGAAAGCAAAATTCCCGGCAATGTACAATGCATTCTGCTACGGAGCACCGCCACATGCTGGTATCGCTCCTGGCGTAGACCGTATGGTTATGCTGATCGCAGGTGAGGAGAGCATCCGTGAGATCATTCCGTTCCCGATGAACAAGAACGCACAGGATGTGATGATGGGAGCACCGGCTGAGGTTGAAGAAAAACAGCTTCGCGATGTTCATATTCAGATCATCAAGGAAGACCTGAAAAAAGAAGAGAAAAGTGCAGAATAAATAAATGCATATGGGATCCCGCGGGGGCTGGCAAACAGTCAGAACTCGCGGGATTTTTTTGACAAAATATTTTCTGGCGTGGACGACAGAAAATGTTGTCATCTCTCGGAGTATTTCGTATAATGAAACCAGCAGAGTCTGGGAGGATAAAAAATATGATCACGTGCAGAGAATGCGGTGCACCGATAGAAGAACTGGCAGAACGATGCCCTTATTGCGGCGCCATCAATGAGCTTGGTGCAGAACATAAATACATGCAGGATATGTATGACCTGAAGGATGATCTGAAAGAGGTGGGAAATATCCCCAGCGAAGAGATCAAAGCAGAAGTGAAGTCGAATGTCCATTTTACAGGAAAGGCAGTCGCAGTACTGCTGGCACTGATTCTGATCCTTGCAGCGGTGTTTCTGTTTTTGCGGTATTCAGGGGATATTATTTATTCCGTGTACAATAAAATGACCGATACTCGTATGGCAGATACCCGGGAACAGATGCAGTGGGAAAGGGAGAATTTCCCCAAGCTGGATGCCTGGTATGAGGAAGGTGACTACGACTCGATCCTTGCGTTCTGCAATGAAATTGATGCGGCAACAGGCGGTATTTCTTACAGTTATACTAACTGGGAGCACTGGAATATTCTTCCTTTTTATGACACTTATCAGGAGTGCATGGAGCTGAAGAAGTACATCCAGCAGGGGGAGGAGACCTATCTCTATGAGTATCAGGCAGCACTCTATGATGCGTTGACCATGAATTATGATAAGGAATTGTTCCATCAGGTGGATGACAAGGATGAAAGTCTGGTGGATGGCTGGATCGAAGAGACTATGAGGTTTGTCAAAGACACCTATCAGATGGGCGATTCAGAGATCAAGGATCTGGAACATCAGGCAGAAAAGGATCATTTTCTGGATTACAAAGTGATCTATAAATATGTGGAAGAACACAAAGACCGGGTTCCGGTTACAGATTAAACGAACAGGGGGAAACAAAAAGTGAAATGTGATTTTTGCGGGGCAAATCTGACGATCGATGATGAAGTATGCCCATACTGCCATACTCCCAATACTCATTATGTGAAGCATCGGGAAGACATGCACCGCTACGAGCAGGACTATCAGAGTACGAAGACAGAAGTGTATGAGACGGCGGGAAAGATCAGTAAAAAAGCGACGCAGATCGCAGTACTGGCTGTGCTGGGACTGCTGTTTCTGGGAAGCATTGTGATGAACAACAGTATCTGGACGATTGAACGGGCATTGTTGGTTCAGAAAGCGCAGAAAAATCTGTCGATTCATGTAGAAAATCTGGACAAATATATTGCAAATGAAGACTGGAAATCATATGCCGCGTACATAGATGTGAATGAACTTTACTATTCGGGCATCAATGGATTTGACGATTACCGGTATTTCCAGAGGATGGTGACAGATTATAATTATATTTATGACGCCTGCATGCATCTGGTGGATCATGAAAATATCGACAATGAGTATATGTACTACACGCCGGACCGTTGTATGGAAGAGATTGCGGATAACCTGAAGGATATGTATGACTTTGTGAAGGCAGACGAGTATTCCATATACTATGAGGTTTATCAGAATCACAGTGACTGGTGTGACACGGTGCTGACACAGGCAGAAGAGCTGGTACAGGCATATGCAGGTGTGGATCCACAGGTGATTGAAAGTGGTGAGATCCGTACCATGTCAAAGACCAGACTGATCGTATTATTGGAAGGGAGCTATCGGCAGAATGAATCGTAAAATATATCGGGCAGTTGTAATCGTGCTGGTCGTTCTGACCATCGGACAGATCATAAGATTTGGATTTCAGCTCTACGGAGATCAGTACCATTATCACTATGATGAAGATACTTTTCTCTATTCTATTCAAGATGGACAATATTCTGAACTGCCGGAGAAAAAGAACCGCAATGAGATGGAGCATGTGAAAGCAGATGCGCAGATGCTGGAATGTTATGCAGTGGCTGATTACTATGAGGCAGCATCTCTGTATTATGCTTATGAAAATATCGGAAATGCAGCAAAAGCGGCAATTGCAAAGGCAGATATGGAAGAAGCTGAAGGCCGCATGGGAGACTTAAGCTACTGTGCAGAAGAAATCGATGGATATTTTGTGAAATATTTTGCTTCTGCAGACTCCCAAAGTCAGTCTACAGACGTTGAGGGGCAGTCTACAGAAGCTGAGTAACGATAAAAATTAAGCCGTCAGTTTGTGGATCCAGCGATAACTTCGGAACCGAAGGAAGATTGGAAGCCCCTTGAAAATCTGGTCACATTGTACTGCTACGACTACCAGTTCCACCGGCCATTTCCAGACAAAAGCGGCCAGGAAAGACAGCGGCATAACAATGAGCCAGGTGGAGATCAGATTCAGGCGGAGAGTAAATTTCGTATCGCCGGAACTCTGAATGATGCCCATAGAGACTGGCATCTGGTAAGACATACCAACCATGATAACACTCATGATGATCATAAAGTGATCAGCCAGGATCATGGCTTCGTTGCTGAGCCGGTACATGGACAGCAGTGGGGTGCGGCACACAAACAAAATAGCTGCGAGAATCAATCCAATCAGAATATCAATGACAGACAGGGTGCGGGCATCAGACCGCACCCTTTTCAGGTCTCCGGCTCCGATACTGTTGCCAATCATAACTGCAGAGGCAGAAGACAGCGCAATCACTACCACTTTCAGATACTGATAGAAAGTAGAAGACACGGAGTTAGCTGCAATTGCATCAGAGGACAGATGTCCTAGAATCGCAGTCTGCATGGGGACGGAGACCGCCCACAACAAGGACGTGATCATAATCGGAATGCCGACTTTCAAAAAGGATCGCACTTGTTCTCTGCTTCCGGAGAACAGAGAGCTGGAGAACAGGCGGATCTTTGTGTCCATTTTTGCCACATAGAACAGCAGGATCAGAAGTTCTGCGATACGGGAAATCAGTGTTCCGATCGCAGCACCCTTGATACCCATTTCCGGAAATCCAAAGTGACCGAAGATCAATGTATAGTTGATGCAGCCATTGACGATCAGGGACACTACGGACACGATAAACGAGATCCGCACTGTTCCCACACTTCGCAGCATGGCGATGAGCAGATTGCTGAAAATAAAAAGCACGAAGGTCCATTTCAGGATAGAGAGATAGACCAGTCCTTCTGCAATGATCTCATCGGAAGTGGTAAAAATTCTCAATAGCTGCACAGGAAAGACAGTGCACACCACCATAACCAACACAGAGACCAGCAGACAGAACTTAAGGGCAATTCCAGTCAGCTCCCGGATCGGCTGTGTCTGCTTCTGACCCCAGTACTGAGAAGCAAGAGCTACCAGTGCATTTCCAATGGGAAGGGCAGTCTGCTGTACCATGAAGAAGACCTGGTTCACAGTGGCTGCTCCAGACAGAGCATTCTGACTGTAACTTCCCAGCATAATATTGTCCAGCATGTTCACACTGTAGGCAATCAGATTCTGAAGGGTGATGGTCAGGATCAGACCAAATAACGTCTTATAAAAGAGAGTATCTTTCGTGAAAAAAGACTCTCTGGTGGATAATTCGGTGTTCATAGATTCTATTCTCCTCGAGTAAAATAACTTTGCATTTGAATACTCACAAATTATAGCATATTAAATTTTTTCTTGACAAATAAAATCGGCTTTGCTATGATGTACAAAAATTGAATTGAGTATCACTTTAAACCGATGAAGCGGAGATAACGGTATTTATGGTCGCACAGAGAGTCCGGGGAGCTGAGAGCCGGATAGAACCCAGAATATCAAATGGACCGCTGAGGGCACAGTCAAAGGCAGAGATGAAAAGCCGAGTATTCTGTGACGTGAGGACATACGTCAGTTGTCAGAGATATGTTAGTATTTCGTAAGGGTGTGAAGGCAGAGATACCTTCACAAATCAAGGTGGCACCGCGGGAAATGTAATGACTCGTCCTTGGTAAGTTAGACAGACTTATCAAGGGCGATTTTTTATGCCAGAAAAGGAGACAACATGAGACCGGAATTCAAAGAAGCAGTTAAGATCGCAGCAACAGGAGAGTATAAGTGCATTCCAGTCAGTCTGGAATTATATGCAGACCAGTACACACCGCTGATGGTACTCAGAAAGCTGAAAAATGTAAGCAGACATTGCTACATGCTGGAATCAGCGGAGGATAATCAGAAATGGGGGCGCTACACATTTCTGGGATATGACCCGCGGCTTGAGATCACCTGTACAAACGGAAAACTAACGATCAAAAACGGAACATCCGTGAATATGGAGACAAAGCATCCAGGTGAGTATATCCGACAGATACTTGATGAAAATAAAAGTCCGAAGATTGAAGGTTTTCCTACATTTACCGGTGGACTGGTAGGATATTTTTCCTACGATTACATGAAATATGCAGAGCCGTCTCTGGTGCTGGATGCAGAAGACAAGGAAGGGTTTAAGGATGTGGATCTGATGTTGTTTGACAAGGTCATCGCATTTGACCATTTCCGTCAGAAGATCATCCTGATCGTAAATATCCGATGTGAGGATCTGAAGACCGAGTATCACCGGGCAGAACTGGAACTTTCTACCATGAAGCAGCTGATCCAGAGCGGCGAGATGGCGGAAGAAATACCGGGAAGATGTACTTCTGAATTCCGGGCATTGTTTGATCAGAAGCAGTATTGTAGCATGGTCGAGAAAGCAAAGCATTACATTCGGGAGGGAGATATTTTTCAGGTGGTGCTTTCCAATCGAATGGAAGCGGATTATGAAGGAAGCCTTCTGGATACCTACCGGGTACTGCGGACGGTGAATCCTTCCCCATATATGTTTTATTTTTCCAGTGACGATATGGAGATCGCGGGAGCTTCCCCGGAGACACTGGTAAAGCTGGAAAATAAGACGCTCCATACGTTCCCACTGGCAGGTACCAGACCAAGAGGAGCCACTGAGGCGGAAGACCAGAGGCTGGAACAGGAACTGCTGGCAGATGAAAAAGAATGTTCTGAGCACAACATGCTGGTGGATCTGGGACGAAATGATATCGGTAAGATCAGTGAGTTCGGAACCGTGAAAGTGGAAAAATACATGAGCATTCAGCGGTTTTCACACGTGATGCACATAGGTTCTACTGTGAAAGGAACCATCAGGAAAGGGTTGGATGCCATCGATGCGGTGGATTCCATTCTGCCGGCTGGAACCTTATCGGGAGCACCGAAGATCCGGGCCTGCGAGATCATCAATGAGCTGGAAAATAATAAGCGGGGCATCTACGGAGGAGCCATTGGTTATCTGGATTTCACCGGAAACCTGGATACCTGTATTGCGATCCGCATTGTATATAAGAAAAATGGCAAAGTATTTGTCAGAAGCGGTGCAGGCATCGTGGCTGACAGCGTGCCACAGAAAGAATATCAGGAGTGTATCAACAAGGCAAAGGCAGTGATGAATGCACTGGCTACCGCACAGGGAGGCATCGACCAATGATCATACTTATCGACAATTACGATAGTTTTTCTTATAACCTGTATCAGCTGGTCGGAACCATTGACCCGGATATCAAAGTGATCCGGAATGATGAACTGACCGTGGATGAGATCCGGGCACTGAAACCATCACGGATCATTCTTTCACCGGGACCGGGCTTTCCAAAGGATGCGGGCATCTGTATCGAAGCGGCAAAGACACTGGGAAAAGAGATACCGACATTGGGTGTCTGCCTGGGACATCAGGCTATCTGCGAAGCCTATGGAGCTACCGTTTCTTATGCAAAAGAGCTGATGCACGGCAAGCAATCCACGATAACCATTGATGATACCTGCCCCATCTTTCAGGGTATGGGAAATACCATGAAAGCAGCCAGATATCATTCGCTGGCAGCTGTGAAAGAGACTATTCCAGAAACATTAAAGGTGACTGCCAAGACCAAAGACGGCGAAGTTATGGCAGTTATGCATCGGGAGTATCCCATTTACGGTGTACAGTTCCATCCAGAATCCATCCTGACACCAGATGGAAAAATCATATTGAGTAATTTTTTGATGCAGGCATCAAAAGTTTCTAACTATCACGCAAACATATAAAATATATGAGGAGGATAAGAAAATGATTAAAGAAGCAACAGCAGCATTGATCAATGGAAAAGACCTGACTTATGAGCAGGCAAATGCAGTAATCAATGAGATCATGAACGGAGAGACTTCACAGGTACAGACAGCCGCATTTCTGACTGCTTTGTCCACCAAGGGTGAGACCATTGAGGAAATTACCGCCTGCGCAGCAGCTATGAGATCCCATGCACTTCCGGTACAATATGACGGAGATCTGCTGGAGATCGTAGGAACAGGTGGAGACGGAGCTGGCTCCTTTAATATTTCTACCACATCTTCGATAGTGATCGCTGCCGGAGGCGTTCCAGTGGCGAAACACGGCAATCGGGCAGCTTCTTCAAAGAGTGGTGCAGCGGACTGTCTGGAGGCGTTGGGAGTAAATATTCAGCTTGCCCCGGAACAATGTGTAAAACTTCTGAAAAAGATTGGTATCTGTTTCTTCTTTGCACAGAAATATCACACTTCTATGAAATATGTAGGACCAGTCAGAAAAGAGCTGGGTGTGAGAACGGTCTTCAATCTGTTGGGACCGCTGACCAATCCGGGACATGCCAATCTCCAGGTGCTGGGAGTATATGCTGAGCATCTGGTGGAGCCGATGGCAAAGGTGCTTTATCAGCTGGGGGTAAAACGGGGCATGGTAGTCTACGGACAGGACAAGCTGGATGAAATCTCCATGTGTGCACCTACAACGGTCTGTGAATTTGGAAATGGTGAGTACAAGACCTATGTGATCCGGCCGGAAGATTTTGGTATGAAGACTGCTCAGAAGGATGCACTCAAAGGCGGGACTCCAGAAGAAAATGCAGCTATTACAAGAGCTATTCTGGCGGGTGAAAAAGGAGTCAGAAGAGATGCAGTCCTGTTAAATGCAGGAGCCGGTCTCTATGTGGGCGGCAAGGCGGACAGTCTGGCAGATGGTGTGAAGCTGGCAGCTACTCTGATCGACGAGGGCATGGCACAGCAGATGTTGAATGCTTTTATCCGTGAATCAAATAATCAGGAATCGGTGGCATCTTAGTGGCATAAAAGCAGACAGGCGAAGGAGACAGATATGATATTAGATGAGTTGGCAGCTTATGCATCCTTCCGGGTGGCGGAGGCGAAGAAAAAGATAGCAGCGGACGAATTGGAACGAAAAGCCCGCAGCCTTCCAAAAGGAGATTTTCGGTTTGAGCATGCTCTTTGTAACACAGGAGTATCCTTTATCTGTGAAGTAAAACGAGCCTCACCTTCCAAAGTGTTGATTGCCGAGGATTTTCCTTATGTGGAGATTGCCAGGGAATATGAGCAGGCCGGTGCAGACTGTGTATCGGTACTGACAGAGCCAAAATGGTTTTTAGGTTCTGATGAGATCTTCAAAGAGATTCGGGCGGCCATTACCCTTCCTATGATCCGTAAGGATTTCACGGTGGATGCTTATCAGATCTATGAGGCAAAATGCATGGGAGCAGATGCAGTACTTCTGATCTGTGCCTTGCTTCCAACCGAGACCATTCGGGAATATCTGAAGATCTGTGATGATCTGGGATTGACTGCACTGGTAGAGACTCATGATGAAAATGAGATCCGGTCAGCACTGAAGGCAGGAGCCAGAGTAATCGGTGTTAATAACCGGAATTTGAAAAATTTTACTGTGGATTTTTCCAATGCAGCGAACCTTCGGAAGCTGATCCCAACGAATGTGATCTTTGTGGCAGAATCTGGAGTGAAGGATCCGCAGGATGTGGGTGTTCTGGCAGAGATCGGAGCCGATGCGGTGCTGATTGGTGAGTCGCTTATGCGTGCGGAAGACAAGACGGAACGGCTGGCTGAATTTAAACAGGCATCGGTACAGGGACGAGAGAAGGCTGCAGAGCAGGTGCAGACATCGGATGCACAGAGTCAGGCATCTGACGGAGGCAAGGCATGAGAAGCCAGAACGCTAACCAGATGGTAGATAGTGGGCAGACGAAAATCAAGATCTGCGGCCTGTATCGGGATGCAGATATCGAAGCAGTCAATCAATACCAGCCCGATTATGCAGGTTTTGTATTCTATCCACCCAGTCACCGATATGTGACATGGGAGCAGATGAAAGACTTTCGGGAAAAGTTGCGGTCAGAGATCCCGGCAGTGGGTGTATGTGTAAACTTGCCGGTGGAGGAGGTGGCAGCGCACCTGAAGGAAGGTCTTATCCAGATTGCTCAGCTTCATGGAACGGAAGATGAAGCATATATGGAGATGCTGCGGAGCCTGGTACCTGGATGCGAGATCTGGAAAGCATGTAAAATAAGATCTGCAGAAGATTTACAGAAGATCGAGAACAGCAGTGCAGACCGGATCTTATTGGATAATGGATATGGAACCGGTAACTGTTTTGACTGGCGGCTGTTGAAAGACTGGTCGACAAAGCATTCATTTCTGCTGGCAGGCGGGCTTCAGTCGGAAAATATCAAAGAAGCAATAAACAATTTTGCACCATGGGGTGTGGACATCAGCTCCGGTGTGGAGACAGATAAGAAAAAAGATCCTGATAAGATCAGAAAAATCATAGAACAAGTGAGGAGTAAGTAAGATGGCAGAGAACAGATCCAAAGGCCGGTTCGGCGTACATGGCGGACAGTATATTCCAGAAACGCTGATGAACGCAGTGATCGAACTGGAAGAGGCATATAACCATTACAAAAATGATCCGGAATTTAATGCGGAACTGCAGGATTTATTTAACAATTATGCAGGTCGTCCGTCCAGACTGTATTTTGCAAAGAAAATGACAGAGGATCTGGGTGGAGCAAAGATTTATCTGAAACGTGAAGATTTGAACCATACCGGTGCTCATAAGATCAACAACGTGCTTGGACAGGTGCTGCTGGCAAAGAAAATGGGTAAGACCCGTGTGATTGCAGAGACCGGAGCAGGCCAACATGGTGTGGCAACGGCTACAGCTGCAGCTTTGATGGGAATGGAATGCGAAGTATTTATGGGAAAAGAAGATACTGAGCGCCAGGCACTGAATGTGTACAAAATGCGTCTGCTGGGAGCTACAGTCCATCCGGTTTCCTCTGGTACCGGCACTTTGAAGGATGCTGTATCTGAGACCATGAGAGAATGGACAAATCGAATCGCAGACACCCATTATGTGCTGGGATCAGTCATGGGACCACATCCATTTCCAACCATTGTCCGTGATTTTCAGGCAGTGATCTCCAAGGAGATCAAGGAGCAGTGTATGGCAGCAGAAGGAAAATTGCCAGATGCTGTGCTGGCATGTGTGGGCGGCGGATCCAATGCCATTGGCGCGTTTTATCATTTTATTGAGGACAAGAGTGTCCGTCTTATTGGCTGTGAGGCTGCGGGAAGAGGTGTTGATACTTTCGAGACGGCTGCAACCATCACAACCGGAAAGCTTGGTATTTTTCATGGGATGAAATCTTATTTCTGTCAGGATCAGTATGGACAGATCGCACCGGTCTATTCCATTTCTGCCGGACTTGATTATCCGGGCATCGGACCGGAACATGCATGGCTTCATGACACTGGTCGGGCTGAATATGTAGCCGTTACTGATGATGAAGCGGTAGATGCATTTGAATATTTAAGCAAGACCGAGGGCATTATTCCGGCTATTGAAAGTGCCCATGCGGTAGCTTATGCGAAAAAACTGGCTCCGACCATGAGCAAAGATCAGGTTATGGTCATCAATATTTCCGGAAGAGGCGATAAAGACTGTGCAGCCATCGCCCGCTACAGAGGGGAGGATATCCATGAGTAGAATCAAAGAAGCCTTTGCTGGTGGCAAGGCATTTATTCCATTTATTACCTGCGGGGATCCAGATCTGGATACCACAAAAGAGATCGTCAGAGCTATGGAGAAAAATGGTGCAGATCTTATTGAACTTGGCATCCCGTTTTCAGACCCGACCGCAGAAGGCCCGGTGATCCAGGCCGCAAATTTGCGTGCCCTGACCGGCGGTGTGACGACCGACAAGATTTTTGACATGGTGGAAGATCTGCGCAAAGACGTAAAAGTGCCCATGGTGTTCATGACCTATGCCAATGTGGTATTTTCCTACGGCATTGAGCGATTTGCGAAGAAAGCCGCAGCCGTAGGCATGGATGGCGTGATCCTGCCGGATGTTCCATTCGAGGAAAAAGAAGAATTTGCCTCTGTATTCCGTAAAGAAGGGATGGATCTTATTTCATTGATCGCACCGACCTCCCATGATCGCATCAGTATGATCGCCAAAGAGGCAGAAGGATTTGTATATTGTGTATCTTCCCTGGGTGTGACCGGTATGAGAAGCCAGATCACTACCGATGTAGGAGCGATGGTAGAGCTGGTGAAAAAATCCTCTGATATTCCGGCGGCCATTGGATTCGGTATCTCCGGACCGGAGCAGGCGAAGAAAATGGCTGCTGTCTCAGATGGTGTCATCGTAGGATCCGCCATCGTGAAAATGGTGGAGAAATACGGCAAAGATGCAGTGCCTTATGTGGCTGAATTCGTGAAGAGCGTGAAAGACGCGATCCGGGAGTGAGTTGGGCATGAGGTTGGCGG
>QUJQ01000003.1:2943-121071 GCA_003480725.1 Clostridiaceae bacterium AM27-36LB | reverse complement strand
CCGCCCCCCCCCCCGCCGCAGGCAGCATGTTCAGAGGGACCGCTCTCGCTAATTCCTCGCCCAGCGGTACTAAGCTTCGATCTTCGCCAGTGGGTTTGATCGAAAGCAAGTACCGGGACTGCGGACGTCCCCTGAACAAGCAGACCTGCGGCAGGTGCGATAGCTGTGCCGCCAACATATGTGCGAAAAGATGTTACTCAGGTAATGGGCAGCATCTTTTTTTATGGGAATCTAGATGCCTCTAACACATATTCGAAAGTCTGTTATATGCAAAATACATAAGAAAAGAAAGAAAAAACATGCAATAAAAAGAAAAATAAAGTTACATATTATATAAAATAAATAAATAGACAGAAAAATATATGGAAACATAAAAAATAATTGACAAATAAAAAACTGAATAGTAAAATAAAAACAAGTAAAAAAAAGAATAAATAAATAAAAGAAGAAAATAGAACAAGATAAAGAAAGGAGAAGTTATGGAGGAAATCATAAAGCTTGCAGAGAAAGGAAACTTTCAAGTCCGACATTTTGAAACGTGGCAAGAATATATGGAAGATTCAGCAAAACGCTTATTTCAAAATGGAAATGTAACAGATGGTTTTCTTACTGCTTTGGTTGAGAGAGAAAAAAAGTATCCAACAGGGTTACAGACGATGAGTATTGCGGCAGCATTACCACATGCAGAATTTCAATATGTAAAGACCGAATTAATTGATATTACAGTATTTGAAAAACCTGTACTTTTTCATCAGATGGATGAGCCAGAGCAGGAAATTAAAGTTGAGGCAGCCTTCATGCTGTTACTGAAAGAACCGCACGCACATTTGAAGGCACTTCAGGAACTGATGCAATTATTCCAGAGTGAGCATTTTCCGGAAATAAGAGCAGTACGTGAAAAAAAGGGATTGTTGAATTTGCTTAAGGAGGTAGAACCATGCTGACAAAATACATAAAAGAGCTTGTAGATCTGGTGGGTGTCAGTTCCAGAGAAGAAGAGGTCATAAGATATATATTTCCTAAGTTTAAAGAATATTCAGAAGATGTACATGTTGATAAGCTTGGAAATATAATATTGAAAATACCTTCAAAGAAAGAAAATGTAAAAAAATTAATGATTTTTGCACACATGGATGAGATTGGGTTCATTGTTCGTAAAATAGAACCGGATGGATTTTTGAGAATCGAGAGAATCGGAGGTGTGAGTACACAGATTCTTCCAGGTTTTGTCATTGACCTTCTGGGAAAGAAAGGTGTTGTAAAAGGTATCATTGGAACACCGGCACATCATTTCATCAAGCCCGAAGACAAATTTTCAGTTCCGCAGGTTGAAAAATTATACATTGATATTGGAGCTAAATCTGATGAAGAAGTATTTCAGATGGGAATTGATGTTGGAACATTTGGAGTTTTTGAGTCCAGATATCTGGAGATGCCAAATCGGATCGTGTGTGGAAAGGCTTTGGATGACAGAGCAGCATTGGCTGTAATCCTGCAGTTTCTAGAAGAAAGTAAGAATATCAGTTGTGAATGGGATATCTATATTGTAGCAGCAGTAATGGAAGAATTTAATATCAGAGGAATTCTTCCGGCGGTACATAAGATAAAACCAGATGCGATGCTTGGTATTGATATTACACCGTCATGCGATACACCAGATATGTATTATAACGACGTGGTATTAGGAAAAGGTCCGGCGCTTTGCTATATGAATTTCCATGGAGGTGGAACTTTAGCAGGTGTTCTTCCTGATAAACAGATGTTGGAATATGCAGAAAAAATATTTGAAAATGCTGCAATTCCTTATCAGAGAGAAATTTCACCGGGAATCATTACTGAAAATGCATTTACACTTTTTGAAAACGAAGGAATTCCGGTATGTAATTTTTCCATTCCAACAAGATACACACATACACCGGTAGAATGTGTAAGTCTTGATGATCTGGAAATGTTGATACAGGCTATGAAAGAATTTATAAAAGGTTTAAAAGAGGATATTCATTTTGGAAAGGATGGTGATTATGAATGAAAACAGTTGTAATAGCTTGTGGATCCGGAGTTGCTACTTCAACCATTATTTATGGTGGAGTGGAATCGCTTTTGAAGAAAAGCGGGATACCCTATAATCTGGTGCAGTGTAGTTTCACAGAACTTCAATCTTATGTTGGACAGGCGGATTTGATAGTAAGTTCAATGAATCTCACACAGGATTATGGAGTACCGAAACTTGTTGGTTTACCGTATCTTACGGGAATGGGTGTGGATCAATTAAACGAAAAGATTATTAAAATACTGAAAGAAGAGAGGTAGCATATGGAGATTATCAGAGAAATATTCAGTTATATCAGCGGCTTAGGAAATTATGTAATGATTCCTATTATGATTACACTGGTTGGACTTATTGTAAGATTAAAACCGGTGAATGCGATTCGTGCAGGTATGACCGTTGGAATTGGTCTAATTGGTATGAATATGATATTGAATCTTTTGTGGACATATATTAGTCCGGTTGCCAGTACACTGGTAGATATGTCGAATATTAATCTTACCACCATGGATATTGGTTGGACCGCAGCTGCAGGTCTTGCGTTTTCAACCGTAATAGGATCCTTTATTATACCATTTATCCTGTTGGTTAATATTTTGATGCTTATTACAAGATGTACCAGAACTATTAACATTGATATCTGGAATTACTGGCATTATGCATTTTCAGGTGCAACCGTTTATATTCTGACAAATAATTATATTTGTGCCTTTATTGCAGCCGCAGCGCATTGTTGTATTTCTCTCCTGATTGCGGACAGAACAGCAAAAACCATGCAGGAAGCACTGGGAGTTCCTGGAATTTCCATTCCACAAGGATTTGCAGTGACAAGTGTACCTATTTTCCTTGCTCTTGATAAATTTTATGATCTGATTCACTTGCCAAAAGGAAATGCAGGTGGTGATGATTCTCAGATGACTGAGAAATTTGGATGGCTAAAGACACTTTCAGAGCCGATGTTCCTTGGAGCTATTATTGGTATTATTCTTGGAGCAATTGCACGAAATGATGTAAAAACCTGTCTGACATGTGGTATGGCGATGGCAGCATTAATGTACTTATTACCGAGAATGGTAAAAGTTATTATGGAAGGATTACTTCCAATCAGCAATCAGGCAAGAGACTTTATGCAGAAGAAATTCCATGGTGAAGAGTTCTACATTGGAATGGATTCCGCAATCATGCTTGGAATTCCGGTAACCATGCAGGTGGCACTGGTTCTGATTCCAATCACATTGTTATTATCCGCTATTTTGCCATATAACCAGACTCTTCCGGTTGGTGATCTGGCATCAACGGCTTACTTTGTTGCAATGGCTACACCAATACATAAAAACAGCTTTTTAAGAACCCTGATCAGTGGAACAATTATGATGGGAATCGTGTTATTACTGGCAACTTATTTTGCACCACTGATCACAAACTTCGCAATGACAGGAGCATTGGAAATTCCGGAGGGAGCAGTACATGTAACCGCTTTATCTGCAGGTTCGTGGTTCGCATGGGTATTCTGTTTGCTGGCAAAATTCAGATTACTTGGTTCTGCAATTATTGTAGCAGTTGTTGGCGCTCTAATTACAGCATGTAAGAAAATTGCAAAATAATGAGGAATGGAGAAAATAAATATGTGGACTGAAGATATTTTTGGAGTAAAAAAACCTATTATTGCGATGCTTCATTTGCTTCCGCTTCCGGGAGATCCGTCTTACGATGAAGTTGGTGGAATCGAAAAAGTTTTAAATCGTGCGATGCATGATCTGGAAGCATTACAGAATGGTGGAGTAGATGGTGTATTGATCTCAAATGAGTTCAGCTTACCATATCAGCGAAGCGTTGACACACAGGTCGTGGCATCTATGGCAAGAATTATTGGTCAGATGAAAGATAGGATCAAGATTCCGTATGGTGTAGATGTTTTATGGGATCCATACAAGGTATTTGATCTCGCAGTAGCGGTTGATGCAAAATTTGTAAGAGAAGTGTTTACCGGTGCATATGCCAGTGATTTAGGATTATGGGAATTTAACTATGGAGAGATTGTAAGACATAGAAAAGCAGTCGGTGCTATGGGGGTAAAAGCATTATTTAATATTGTTCCGGAAGCAGCAGCATATCTTGCAGAGCGTGATATTGTAAGTATTGCAAAATCAACAGTGTTTAACTGTAAGCCGGATGGATTATGCGTATCTGGATTGACGGCAGGAGCTTCTACCGATTCTCAGACGTTAAGAAAAGTAAAAGATACGGTCGGTGAGAATCTGGTATTTGCAAACACCGGTGTTCGTCTGGAAAATGTAGAAGAACAGCTCAGCATCGCTGATGGAGCAGTTATAGGAACAACATTTAAACGGGATGGACAGTTCTATAATGAAGTTGACGAGGCGAGAGTGAAGAAGTTTATGGAAAAAGTGAAAGAATTAAGAAAATAGTTTACTTGTATCATGCAACAGATCTCGGTCTGTTGCATGATACATTATGGGAGGAGCAGGGATAGTGGCTATACAATTCATATGGAAGAGCAGGTGGCATTGGTAACCGGAGCTGGACAGAGAATAGGAGCAGCCATTGCAAAAAAACTGGCAGAAGCGGGTGCGCAGATTGTTATCAATGATGTATGTGAAGAGAGTGCAGCAAAAGAAGTAATGGAACAATGTGCTTCTTTTGGGAAAAAGCCGCATTTTATTCATTGTGATATATCTGATGAAAACTAGGTTAAAGAAATGATAGCTCAGATTATTGAGTTATATGGACGTTTGGAAATTCTTGTTAATAATGCAGGAATAGTAGCAGACTGGGATAAGAGTTATGCAGTAAATACAAAAGCCATGTACTATTGTTGTGAAGCAGCAAGGCCATATCTTGAAAAAACGAAAGGGCGTATTGTTATATTGACTTCTGCGTCCGTTTTCTCTGGTGGAACTGGATATCCGCAGTATAATGTTACAAAAGCAGGCTGTTATGCGTTAACACTTTTCCTGGCGAGAAATTATGCAAAGAGCGGAATTCGCGTAAATGGTGTGGCTCCGGCTGTTATTATGAGTAAAATGCTGGTCACCAGATTTGGATCAGAAGAAGCGGTACGGGAGCATTATAAAAATATTATGCCAATGGGACGAATTGGATATCCGGAAGATATTGCTAATATTGTGTTGTTTTTATCCTGCGAGTTAGCGGATTATATGACGGGAGAGGTGCTTATTGGTGACGGTGGACGTATGCACATTGGCTAAGAGAAGGTGAAAAAATATGATGATATTGCCATCATTGGCGTCAGCAGATCAGATGAATTTACAGTCAGAGATAGAAAAAGTGCGATTTATTGGAAACTTGCATTTTGATATTGAGGATGGAAACTTTGTGCCGAATATTACGTTTGGGTTAAAAACTATAAAATGTGCATCAGAAATTTGCAGAGATATGAAGAAAGACGCACATTTAATGGTAACAGATCCAGAAGTATACATTGAACCATTGGCATCATGTGGATTTGAGAAAGTTGCATTTCATTGGGAAAGTGCACCATATCCATCCAGGTTAATTGAAAAAATTCATAAATATCGTATGCAAGCAGGAATTGCAATAAATCCGCGTACTCAAATAGGTGAGATTGAGGACTGGCTGGAGCGGGTAGAATATATTTTGCTTATGTCCTCAGAACCAGATGGGGCCGGTGAACAATTTCAGAGAAGTGTGTTGAAAAAGGCAGCCCGTATAAGAGAGGAATGTTCATGGATTCCCATAATTGTGGATGGAGGAGTTAATAAAAGCAATTATGCAGAACTAGTAGATGCAGGAGTGTCGGGCGTTGTTCTTGGAAGAGCAATTTTTCAGGCGGATAATGTGAGTGAATTAGTAAAAGAATTGTTGAAAAATCAGAAAACATCTTAACAAAAATGGAAAATAAAGGTAAGATAGAATAAAAGAGAACAGGAGGGATGAATTGTATAAGATAGAACGCCAGGAAAAAATTCTGGACTACATCAACAAAAATAATCGTGCCAGTATTGCAGAATTGAGTGAGATGTTTAAGGTATCCAAAGTAACAATACGAACAGATTTGGAGGATCTGGAAGGAAAGAATCTTGTGAATAAAACTCACGGGGGAGTTGTATGCAAAGATATCGGTATTTCTTCAGAAATTCCATATGATGTGAAAACAAAAAGTAATATTCAGCAGAAGCAACGAATTGCAAAAAGAGCATCTAAATTTATTAAAAAAGGCGATGTGATTATTCTGGATTCTGGTTCAACAATGTTTCAGCTGGTTGAATGGCTTCCGGAAGGTATTACAGTAATTACAACAGATATTCTTGTTGCAGTAGAGATTGCAAAAAGTGAAAAGGATATTCAGATTGTTATGCCAGGCGGGGAAGTGCAGAAATCGGTATATTCTTTACAGGGAGCTGATACCATTCGTTTTTTACAAAGTCTTCATGCAGATAAACTTTTTTTCTGTTGTGATGCATTAGACTTTAAATTTGGAATATCAGATCGCTCACGTGAGTATGCTGCTGTGAAGCAGGTTATGATAGATGCAGTATCGGAAGTGATTTTGTTAGTTGATTCTTCAAAATTTGATTCAAGGCTGGGAACCAAAGTATGTCCGATGGAACGTCTGGATGTCATGATTGTAGATAAAGATAACAGTGAGATGAAGAAAAACTGTGAAAAAATGGGAATCAAATTAGTGATTGCGGAATAGTAGAATAAAAACTGTATGAAAGAATTTAATAAAGAGAATGTACAAATTATACTGGCAGAAAATGAATTGGATTATGAACAAAGTGCAATGATTCTGACTGTGAATGATCCATGGGCCAAATTGGGCAGAACCTATGAGTACTCATTTGCAAAAGTACACGAAGAAGATGGAGAATTGTTTGTGGCAAAAGATGAAGACCGGGTAGTGGGATGTCTTCTTCTGGAAATGCACAGTACTTTAAAAGCATTTGTACGGGCGTTATGTGTTTCTTCTGAAAACAGAGGACGTGGAGTCGGAGCAGATCTTCTGGCATTTGCTGAACATAGAGCATTTAAAGAGACGGCTAATGTATTTTTGTTTGTATCATCAGACAGAGCGAAACATTTCTACGAATCCAATGGATATAAGGAAGTAGGATGTCTTGAAAATCTGAATATTACTGGAATACACGAGTGGATCATGCGGAAAACGATTGGCCCGGCAGATGAAATCAGTAGAATACAGTGAAAAGAGCTGTTGCAATTGCAATGGCTCTTTTTCTTTGGAGATATAGATTTTGGAGAATTCAGACCCTGCAGACGCGGTGATTATCCAATGCGGGTCGGAAAACTTCTTTGCGGGAAGATAAATGGAGAATTGCGGATATGAAAGAGCCTGAATTGTCCAATGTCAATGTCACAGCCTTCTCTTCATCCGCAGGTCAGCTTGTGCAGGGGACGTCCGCAGTCCCGGTACTTCCTGAGAGCAAGCTAAAAGCGCAGCTCGAAGGTTAGTACCGTTGGATCGAGGACTTAGCGAGAGCGGTCCCTCTGCATAAGCTGTCTGCGGGTGGTTGTTAAGAATGTGATTGACAGAAAATCCACTTGTGAAAACAAAAGTGATATGTGATAATAGAAGCCGAAATACATACGAGGGGAGAACCATCAGATGCCAGTATTTGATTTTAATGATGTAAAAGACGCGAGAAATCACGCAGAGTGTACATATACCACATTTAATTCCAGGGAGAGCATGCCCACACCGGAGAAGCCAATCCTGCTTCTGGATAATCAGAAGTGCCAATGGAAGCACCATTCCTGCGGTGTGTTCACCAATCCTGTGAAGCGCAGTTCTTTCGAGTTTGAGGAAGACGGTGGAAAGGTGAGTGCAGATATTTTAAAGATTGATTCCCGATTTGTAAGTCTTCTTCGTTGGCTGGGCGAGAATCATATTAATGTGTGTCTGTCCGGTAAAAATAGTGAAGCTGGATATGCAGTTTATAAGATCCGTGAGATTGCATTTGGCGGAGGAACGAAACTGTCTGCGGAAGATGGCTTTTTACAGTTTATGATCGAGAGATTGCTGGCAAGTGATCCGCCAGTGGAGATTGACGAGGATGAGGACAGAGAAGAGACCGGTGATGATATGCGTCTGACCAGTATTCAGAGCATCACAGATTTCATGACTTGTGCTGGCAATACCATGCCGGAAAATATCCGTCTGTGGGCCAGAAGAAACCTGGCGGTTGCCCGTTCTCATGAAGTTTCCCCGGAGGAGCGCCGTCATGCACAGCGGGCGCTGTCTCTTATGATGAATGTACAGTGGAAGAGCGAGTATTTTGAATCAATTGATCCGGTAGAAGCAAGGCGGATCCTGGACGAAGAACTTTATGGCATGGAGAGGGTTAAGCAACGGATCATCGAGACCATTATCCAGATCAACCGTACCCATACCCTTCCTGCTTACGGACTTTTACTCGTGGGTCCGGCAGGAACCGGTAAATCTCAGATTGCCTATGCGGTGGCAAGAATCCTGAAATTGCCGTGGACCACGCTGGATATGAGCTCCATCAATGATCCGGAACAGTTGACCGGAAGTTCAAGAATCTACTCCAATGCAAAACCGGGCATTATTATGGAAGCATTTTCCGTATCTGGTCAGTCCAACCTGGTGTTTATCATCAATGAGCTTGACAAAGCAGCGGCAGGAAAAGGCAATGGTAACCCGGCAGATGTACTGCTGACTCTGCTTGATAATCTTGGATTTACGGACAACTATATGGAATGCATGGTGCCGACGGTGGGTGTATATCCTATTGCGACTGCCAATGACAAATCCCAGATCAGCGCACCGATCCTGTCTCGTTTTGCAGTGATCGAGATTCCGGATTATACCAAAGAAGAGAAGAAAGTGATCTTCTCCAGATTTGCGTTGAAAAAAGTGTTGAAGAGAATGGCACTGAGGGAAGAAGAGTGTGTGATCACCGATGAAGCACTGGATACGATCGTGGATATTTTTGAAGGAACTTCCGGCATCCGCGATCTGGAACAGGCAGCTGAGCATATTGCAGCTAATGCACTGTACCAGATCGAGGTCAACCATGTGAAGTCTGTGACATTTAACTCTCAGATGGTGTGTGAGTTATTGAAGTAAGATGCAATCCAGCCGACCAGAATCCCGGCAATCGTTGGCACAAACCATGCAAATCCGCCGGTATAGCCTGGCATCTGATGTAACAATGGAAGCAGTAAGGGAACAAGGATTCCCTGCTGCTCCAGCATGAGCGTGATACTGCTTGCACAGCAAAGGAATACGGACCAGGGATAGATCTTCGGATATCTTTTGATCCACCTGTTTATGCAGGTTAAGAAGATCAGCAGTAATGCCGGTGGATAGATGGCATTTAACACCGGAACGGATATTTTCAGGATGGTGTTTAAACCTACGTTGGAGATCAGCATGGATAATCCCGCAAATAAAAAGACCCAGTGTGGAAAACTGATCTGTGGAAACAGTTCATTAAAATATTTTCCGCAGCAGCTTAAGAGACTTACACAGGTGTTGAAGCATGCAATAAGAAATACCAGTGCAAGCACGATGGTACCGGCATTTCCAAAGAGAGTATGAACTGTCAGGAGAAGCACATCTGTTCCATTTTCCATGCCGGTAAATGCGCTGCCAGCCAGCATTCCCACATAATTTAACATGGCATAGACCAGGATCAGACATCCGCCTGCGATCCAGCCAGCCGAAATCGTTTCTTTTACCACCGCTTTTTCTTCGGTGATTCCCTGTTCCCGAATATTTAATGCAATAACCGTTCCAAAGGTAAGTGCTGCCAGTGCGTCCATGGTCTGATATCCATATTGGAATCCATAGATCACAGGGGCAGAAGCATACATGCCAACGGGTGCGGCAGCAGATCCAGTCGGATGGATCAGAGAAACCACGAAGATGATTACGATCAGAGTCAGCAGGATCGGCGTCAGTCGTTTGCCTAAATATTCTGTCAATCGTTCCGGATGCAGGGCGATACGTGCAGCTACTGTAAAAAATATAATAGAATAGATGAACTGCACAAGACCAACAGGCATCCCTTCTGGCAGAAATGGCTGTACTGCCATGGAAAAGGAAGTGCCGGAGGTCCTTGGAATGGCGAGACAAGGACCAATGGCCAGATAAAGGGCAGAGATGAAGACCACAGAGAACATGGGATGTACCCGATCCGCCATGCGGTCGGCGCCGCCGCTAAGAGTTACTGCAACTACTCCAAGAATTGGAAAACAGACAGCACTGAAGGAAAGCCCCACAAAAGCCAGCCATCCGGAGGTTCCGGCTTCCGCACCCAGGAAGGGTGGGAAGATCAGATTACCGGCTCCGAAAAACATGGAAAATAAAGTAATACCGATCAATATTTTATTCTTCATAAAAATCCCCCAATTCTGATTGTATTAAAAACTCTATTAGAAGTTCAGTTTCATGAAACCTGTAGATACCAGGAACAGTACCAGCATAATGACTGGGACGACATAACGGATCATGAAGGAGTAAAGACCCGCCCGCTGGAAGGATTCACCATTTTTAACCACTTCGTCGGTGATCCATTTCGGTCCGACGATCCAACCGATCAGAATACTGGTCAGCAGGGAGATAAATGGCATCAGGAAGCTGTTGCTGATGTAATCCATCAGATCCAGAAGCTGTGCGGATGTGCCGTTTGGCAGTGTCAGGTCAAAGTACAGCACGTTGTAGCCCAGACAGATCAATATTGCAGTAACCAGAGAATAGATGCCTACCATGATACACATCTGCTGTCTGGTCTTATGGAAGATCTCCATGCAGTTTGCCACCAGTGTTTCCATGACGGAGACGCAGGAAGTGAGCGCTGCGAAAGCAAGCATCAGAAAGAATGCGATGCCGATGATCTGTCCCAATCCGCCCATGGCTTCAAATACTTTTGGAAGGGAGATAAAGGTAAGGCTGGGACCGGAAGCCATTCCCTCTGTTCCGAGGAATACAAATACCGCCGGGATAATCATCATACCGGACAGGAAGGCAACACCTGTGTCAAACAGTTCGATCTGATTGGTGGCCTGAGACAGATTTACATCATCCTTTACATAGGAACCATAGGTGATCATGATACCCATGGATACGCTTAAGGAGAAAAACAGCTGGCTCATGGCATCCAGAAGTACATTCAAGAAACGTCCAAAGGTCAGCCCGTGAAAATCCGGCAGCAGATAGATCGCAAGTCCCTGCAGTCCGGTACGGACAGTTCCGTCACTGTCCGTATGGGAAAGAGTCAGGGAGAAAATAGAGATGCCAATGATCAACAGCAAAAGTCCCGGCATAATGATACGGGAAAATCTCTCGATTCCTTTTTCCACTCCGCAGTATACTACCCATGCCGTAAATGCAAGGAAAATCAGCATAAATACAATGGGAGCCACCGGAGCTGTAATAAAGGAAGTAAAGTAGCCATCCTGTGCTGCTTCATTTCCACTGGAAACCACATAGGCAGACAGATATTTTAAGATCCAGCCGCCGATGACAGAGTAGTAAGTCATGATCAGCGTCGGCACCAGAAAGGTAAGGTATCCAAGAAATTTCCATTTCTTACGAAGTGTGCCATACGCATTCAGTGCATTTAACTTGGTTTTTCGTCCGATTGCCACATCGGTGGTCAGCAGGACAAATCCAAAGGTCAGCACCAGTACCAGATAGACCAGCAGGAACAGTCCGCCTCCGTCCTTGGCACAGAGATACGGAAATCTCCATATATTTCCCACACCAACGGCACTTCCGGCGGCTGCAAGAACAAAGCCAATGGAACCGCTGAATCCATGTTCTTTCTTTTTCATAACAAAATCCCCTTTTAATAATGAAATAATTTTAATTTCTATTGTATCAGATTGAAAAAAATTCGCTTTTTGAAAATGTTCTCTAAAAGAAACTTTTTAAGTAAAAATGCTCGTATAAGGTTACATTTTATGCAAGAATTTGCTATAATCTATCTAAATGAAATAAAAATAGCAAAAATAGATATTTTGAGGAAACAAAATGAGTGAAATCAATGTTTATGTGGGCGCACAGATACGTAAATACCGGAAAGCCTGCAAACTGACCATGCAGGAGCTGGCAGATGCCATCCATAAGAGCAGGGCAACCGTCTGTAAATATGAAAATGGGACCATTTCCATTGATATCGAGACATTGTATGAGATCAGCCAGGTGCTGCAGGTGTCCTTTTCCCAGCTGAGTTCTTACCTGCCGACGGTGGAAGAGAAGGATACGATAGAAGCTCCATTTGGAAGAAAGAGTCCTTTTTTTCAGGCCAAGCGGCTATATTTTTATTTTTATGACGGACGATATCATCGTATGAAAGTTGGCATCATCGACATCTCTGAGCGGGCGGAGCAGCCAGGAACTTATGAGGCAACCTTGTCCATCTGTTCTGTCTCCGGAAACGGAAGAAGCAGTGAGATCTTCTATACTGGACGTGTCATTTACAGTGATATGCTGATCCGCTTTTCCTTCGTGAATCAGTACAATCCGTTGGAGGAAGATCTGCTCTATATTTTCAATCCGCTGGAAATGCGGGATTTTACGGACGGGCTGTTGTGTGGCATCTCCAGCGCAGATCTGATGCCCTGTGCATTTAAGTGTCTGGTAACCTTAAGTCCCCAGGAACTGACAGAAGAATTTCGGCAGAGACTCCTTTTTTCCAGAGAAGAACTGCGCCGGTGGGAGCGGCTTAATATGCTGCTCATTGACAATCGAAGTGAAGGGTGAGCAAAAAACAGGGTTGTATTTGCAGAAAAATGCTTCTATAATAACATAGAAAATTAAAAACCACATAAGAAAAGGAGTAGTTATGAGTGAGTCAAATGAAGTAATTCGCGATGCCCGTAAACTGGGTCTGCCCAAGATGCTGATCCTTGGTCTGCAGCACATGTTTGCCATGTTTGGTGCAACGATTCTTGTGCCGATCCTGGTCAACAGTTATTTCGTAGATGCCTGCGGAGAAGGACCGACCCGTGGTCTTACGGTAGCAGTGACCCTGTTCTGTGCCGGATTTGGAACCCTGTTATTCCATGTGTGTTCCAAGATGAAAGTTCCGGCTTTCTTAGGTTCTTCCTTTGCATTCTTAGGCGGATTTTCCACAGTTGCACATCTGGATACCGGAATTTATGCTGGAATGAGTGTCAATGACAAAGCAGCGTATGCATGCGGCGGTGTTGTTGTTGCCGGTCTGCTGTATCTGGTTCTGTCTCTGATCATCCGTATGGTTGGCGTGAAACGTGTTATGAGATACCTGCCGCCGGTCGTTACCGGTCCAGTGATCATCTGTATCGGTTTAAGCCTTGCATCCTCTGCCATCGGAAATGCTTCCACCAACTGGTTCCTTGCATTTGTAGCCCTGGCCGTGATTATCGTATTCAATATCTGGGGTAAAGGCATGTTCAAGATCATCCCAATCCTCATGGGAGTTGTGATCTCCTATGCTGTGGCTGTGATCATGAATGCAGTTGGTCTGACTAATCCGGATGGATCTGCGATTCTTGATTTTACATCTGTCGCATCCGCAGGACTGGTAGGTATACCACCGATCCAGATCTGTAAATTCGATGTAACAGCAATCCTTGTTATGGCTCCGATTGCCATCGCAACCATGATGGAACATGTAGGTGATATGTCTGCCATCTCTGCAACCGTTGGAGAAAATTATCTGGCTGATCCAGGACTTCACAGAACTCTTCTTGGTGACGGACTTGCAACTGCTCTTGCCGGATTCCTTGGCGGACCTGCTAATACCACCTATGGTGAGAACACCGGTGTTCTGGAGCTGAGTCATGTATATGATCCGCTGGTGATCAGAATCGCAGCCTGCTTTGCTATCATCATCAGCTTTATTCCGAAAGTATCTGCCATTATCAGTACCATGCCGTCAGCTATTATCGGCGGTGTCAGCTTCATGCTCTATGGTATGATCTCTGCCATCGGAGTTCGTAATGTGGTTGAAAATAAAGTAGATCTGACCAAATCCAGAAACCTGATCATTGCAGGCGTGATTTTCGTATGTGGTCTTGGTTTCAGTGGTGGTCTGACCTTTACGATTGCAGGAACTTCCATCACTCTGACTGCCCTTGCAATTGCAGCAATTGCAGGAATCCTGCTGAACATTATCCTGCCGGGTAATGATTATGAGTTCGGTGTGAATCCTGCCGGTGATGAGAACCGCGGAATTCATGCATAATAGTCAGAACATTTAGAATTATTGTACAGCCGCTGACAGGAATGTCATTCCAATCAGCGGCTGTATTTTTCAGGAGGATTGAGAAATGAAAATCAAGACAGTTGCTATCATTGGTGCAGGTGCCATTGGCAGTTATTTTATCGCCGGCTTAACGGAAAAGCTGGGAGATGATCTGTGGATTGTGGCAGAAGGAGAGCGCAAAGAGCGTCTGGAGAAAAATGGAATCGTGATCAATGATCAGAAATATGATCTTCATGTGAAGACACCGGAGGAGGCAAAAGGTGTTGACCTTCTGATCATCTCTGTAAAATACGGAGCATTGCAGGGTATATTGCCAATGATCGAGAAGATCGTGGATGCTCATACATTAGTAATCAGTCCCATGAACGGTGTGGATAGTGAAAAAGTGATTGGAGAGAAGATCGGCATGGAGCATATGCTGCCATCTTTTATGAAGATCGCATCTCGCAGGATCGACAATCAGATTGTCTACGATCCAGAAGTGACCATGGGCCTTTACTTTGGAGAGGATAATGGTGAGCCAAGTGAGCGCACAGAAGCCATCGAAGACCTTCTGAAAGACACACCGATCCACCATCACTTAAGTGCCAATATCCAGCAGGATATCTGGTACAAATATGCGTTGAATATCAGTAAGAATCTCCCACAGGCCATCATCAACTGTGGACTGGGTGCTTACACCGACAGTGAGCATCTGGCTTATATCAGTGCCCGTATGCGGAAAGAAGTATCTGATGTGGCTGCTGCCCTTGGCATCGACATCAGCGATACCAGCGGAACTCGGGCAAAGAATGCCACTTTTGCACCGGACAGCAGATTTTCCACCCTGCAGGATCTGGATGCCAAACGTCCCACCGAGATCGACATGTTCTCCGGAACTCTGGTCCGCATGGGCAAAGAACTTCATGTGGATACTCCGTTCAATGAATTTGCCTACCATGCCATCAAGTGCCTGGAAGAGAAGAACAGCGGGAAGATTCGGTAGGATCTAATATAATTCCAACAGAATCTTCAGATATTTTAGGGCAAGCTCCGGCAGAATTGTTCTCCGGGGCTTGATCCATCCAAATTCTCCTTCAAGATCACAGTCAATGATGGGAATAATCCAGGTCTCCGGGTCATTGTGATACTTTTGAAATGCTTCCGGGCGTGCAGCCACCAGACCAATCACATCTGTCTGACGGATCAGATCAAAGAAAACCTGTGAGCCATTAACACAGATCTCCCCTGCGATATGCAGGGATAGTCCGGTTTCATGGAGCAGTGAATGACTGGGATCGCTGGCAGTGGGACCATACTGGACAGCGGTAAATGGATAGAGATCCTTCATGGTTACAGGCTCCTGCCTTCCATAGAGTGGGTTTGACTTTCCGACTACTGCACACACAGGATTTCGTCCAATCAGATGATATTCTATATCATGAGCTTTCAGCTTGCCATACATGGTTTTTACATGGGTGGAAAAGACACCCATGACGGCAAGATCCAGTTTGTTAGCATTCATTTCTTCTATCAGTTCATCCATAGAAGCATAATTCAGAAAAGAAAACTGACAGCCTTCCTTTGCATAGCTTCCGGCAAAACGGGTAAATGCACGGGATGCACGGCTGGAACTTAAAGACCCGATCCGTAGTTGCTGCCCGTAATTTCTTCGAGGCAGTTCGGATAATTCCCGGATCTGATCATACTCGCGACGGATGATGCGGAAGCGTTCAATTAGTTCCTGCCCTTCTTCGGTGAGGATCACGCCGCCGGAAATCCGATGAAAAAGCTGAACGCCGAGATCCTGTTCCAATTGTCGGACTGCATAGCTTAAGTTTGGCTGGGAGAGATACAGATTACGTGCGGCCTGGCTGAAAGATCCAGCATCAGCGACCTCCAGCGCATAAAAAATTGCATCAAATTTCATCTTTGGAAGATTCTCCTATAAAAAATTTTTATATCATTTGATAAAGATAATATATTTGTTGTCGAGACATGTCAAGTGCTACAATAACAGCAGAATGAAGCGCAAAGGAGCGAAGACTTAAAAAAGTTACAGTTCTTTTGCGCTTTTTTTAGCAAAAACATTTATACATCGAAAGGAGAACCCTGTTATGAATCAAATGAGATCTGTCTGATCATCTTCATTCTGACCCTGTTCGCTTATGCTTTTTTAAGCAGCTGTATCTCTATGGCAGTTATTTCACTGATCAGTGTTGCGGCACTGATGCTTACCAAATGCATGGAGCCAAATGATGCGCTTGGATGTTTTTCCAACTCCAGTGCAATTCTGATGGCAAGTATGTTTATCGTATCTGCCGGACTGAACCGTACACAGATGGTAAAAAATATTTCTTCCTTTATCTGCCGGATCAGTAAAGGTTCCTTTACGAAAGTCCTGGCAGGTTACGTAATTCTGACCTGTATTCTGGCACAGTTCATTCCCAGTGCAGCAGCCTGCTTCAGTGTGGTATTCCCGCTGGCTTATGGTGTCTGCAAGGAGATGAAGATCTCCCCTGCAAAGATGATGTTCCCTATTGGAATCACAGCAATTGGTACGGTCATTACCCTGCCGTTCAGTTCTTCTGTCAGTGAAATGGCAAGAATTCAGGGATTTCTTGAGGCATATGAATATACCACTTATAATATGAGTATCATGGACATCATGTATGCAAAGACACCGACCATGATCGCCATTCTTCTGCTGGCAATCTTTGTGGTGCCGCGTTTTGCACCGGATCAGCCGGTGGCAGACGGAGATGTTCAGGTAAAAGAGCAGAAGGAAACGGCAAAATTGGATCCGGTCCGTGAGTTTATCGGATATGCAACATTTGTTATTGTTCTGCTTGGTCTTCTCTTCTCCAGTAAGATCGGTCTTCCTACCTGGGAGATTGCATTTATCGGTGCACTGGTAATCGCAGCTTCTGGTATTATGAATAAGAAGGAACTGATTGAGTCCATGAACTTAAGTATGGTACTTCTGTTTGTAGGTGCGCTGGCAATTGGAACAGCTCTGTCCGGAACCGGTGTGGCTGATATGATCGGAGAGCATCTGTCTGGTATCATTTTAAGCGTACATAATAATTATCTGGCAGGATTTATCTTCTTCCTGGTACCGTTTGTACTGACACAGTTCATGCTGAACCTTGGTATCTACTCCATTTTTGTACCGTTGTACATTATGATTTGTAAATCCATGGGTGCAAACCCGATCGGACCGATCATGCTCTGTATGATCGCTTCCATGACTGCATTTTTCACACCGCTGGCAACGCCGGCTGTACCGCTGATGATGGGTGCCGGAAATTATTCCGTTAAACAGCTGGTAAAGATGGGATGGCTTCCGTTCATCGTGATCACTCTAGTGAGTGTATTCTGGATCATGACCATCTATCCGATTTTCTAAGGAAAAGGAGCGATTACAAATATGAATAAAAAGATCAAAGAACTGGCTGAACAGTACGCGTCAGAGATGGTGGAAGAGCAGAAAGAGCTGTTGAAAACACTGGGTGTGATCCCGGCCCCTTCTCATCAGGAAGATATGAGAGCTGCATTTTGCCGTGACTGGTTTTTAAAACAGGGAGCAGAGGATGTATGCATTGATGAAGCGAAAAATGTGATCTGCAGACTGGGAGATAAAGATGCAGAAGAGCTGATTGTTTTTGCCGCACATACTGATATCGTATTTCCGGACACTACACAGCTGCCGCTTCGTGAGGAAAATGGACGGCTCTATGCACCGGGAATCGGAGATGACACCAGCAATCTGGTAAATCTGATGTTGGGTGCCAAATATGTAATCAAGAATAATCTGAAGCCCAAATATGGTATTCTTTTCGTGGCAAATGCCTGCGAGGAAGGACTTGGAAATCTGGAGGGGACCAAAGCCCTGTTTGCTGACTACGGATCAAAGATCAAAGCATTTTATTCCTTTGACGGCTATACTCCACAGTGCTGCAGCAGTGCGGTCGGGTCTTATCGTTATCGTATTACCTGTAAGACAAAGGGAGGACATTCTTACATCAACTTCGGTGATCCCAATGCGCTGGAGATCCTCTGTGATCTGACGGAACGTCTCTATAAGATTGAACCGCCAAAGAAAGCCTATACGACGTATAATATCGGTCGTATGGAAGGTGGAACCACAGTCAATTCGGTGGCACAGGAAGCATATATGCTTTATGAGTTCCGATCTACATCACAGGAATGCCTGGAAGAGATGGAGTGCAGATTTAATGCTGCAGTGGAATCTGTCCGTGGACGAGGTGGAGAGATCCAGGTGGAACTGATGGGTGTTCGTCCTGGTAATGGACCGGTAGATGTAGATGCACTTCAAAAGTTTACCGCCCATACGGCAGATGTGATCGGAACCTGGTATCACGATGAGATTGACTTTGATGCCTACTCCACTGACAGCAATGTGCCTCTGTCCCTTGGCATTCTTGCCAACACCGTGGGAACTGTCCGTGGTGCACTGGCTCACACTCGGGAGGAGTGGATTGATATATCCAGTCTGCCGGATGGACTGAAGATTGCATTGTCACTGATGCTGGAATATGTGGAACTGTAAAAAGAATAGATAAATTTGATGAAAGAACCAGTGGAGGAGTGATCCTGACTGGTTCTTTTTTGAAGGTAGGATATTTGAAAAAAATAAGGTATAATAGGATTTATATAGAAAAGAAACTAAACAGTTTTATATGTTTTACAGATGATATATTATATGTAAAAATAGGAGAAATACATAATGACCTGGCAGGAATTTGAACAGCGATTTTCCATCCAATTAAATGAACAGCAGAAGCAGGCGGTGCAGACCGTAGAAGGACCGGTCCTCCTACTGGCAGTACCGGGATCTGGCAAGACAACGGTGCTGGTAACAAGGCTTGGTTATATGATCCATTGCAAAGGCATCGATCCAAGGCGAATTCTGACCGTGACCTATACCGTGGCGGCTACAAAGGATATGGCAGCGCGATTTGCGGCGAAATTTGGACCGGAACTGGCAGAGCAGCTGGAATTTCGAACCATCAACGGCATCTGTGCCAAAGTGCTGCAATATTATGGCTATCGAACAGGGAAGACGCCCCATCAGCTTCTGAATGATGAAAAGCGGATCGCAGGTATCCTGGCAGAGATCTACCAACGGGTGGAACGGGTATATCCCACAGACGGAGATCTGAAAAATATCCGCACGCTGATTACCTACATTAAAAATATGATGCTTAACGAGGACGAGATCGAGGCTCTGGATGAAGGGGCAGAGTGCAAGATCTCTGTGATCTACCGGGAATATTGCAGCAAATTGAAAGAACTGCAGATGATTGATTATGACGATCAGATGGTCTATGCCTATGTGATGCTGAAGAAGATCCCCTGGCTGCTGGAGTATTTTCAGGAGCTGTATCCCTACATCTGTGTGGATGAAGCACAGGATACCTCCAAGATCCAGCACGCGATCATTGCACTGCTGGCAGCACGCACAGAAAATCTGTTCATGGTGGGTGATGAGGATCAGAGCATCTATGGATTCCGGGCGGCTTACCCGGAGGCACTTCTGGAATTTGAACAGCGGCATAGAGGCGCGAAAGTACTGCTGATGGAGGAAAATTTCCGGTCGGATGCAAATATCGTGGCGGCGGCAGATCATTTTATACAGAAAAATACCCTGCGCCATGAAAAGCATATGCGTGCATCCAGAGAGAGTGTGCAGCAGATCAAAGAGATACCGGTAGGAACCAGAAAAGCGCAGTATGCCTACCTGGCAAAGGTGGCAGAAGGATGTACCACGGAAACGGCAGTTCTCTACCGGGAGCATGAATGTGCGCTGCCGCTGATCGACCTGTTGGAGCGAAAGGGGATCCCCTATCGGATGCGAAATGCGGAGCTGACTTTTTTTACTCATCGAGTGGTGCAGGATATCAGCAATATCATCAGACTTGCAGAAAATCCTGCGGATACAGAACTCTTTTTGCAGGTGTATTATAAGCTCAATACCTATATCCGCAGACAACTGGCGCAGGAAATCGTGAAGATCAGTCAGGAGAAGCAGATCTCTGTATGGGATGCGGCGCAGCAGTGCGAAGGGGTGGACGGATATGTGAAAGGCAGCATCCGCTCCATTCAGACTCATATGCAGCATCTGCTGGAGGAGCCGCCGGTGCGGGCTATTCATCGGATCACACAGTTCATGGGATACCAGGACTATCTGACCAGAAGCGAGATTAAAGATACGAAGCTGGACACTCTGAGAATTCTGGCAGCCATGGAAGACACACCGGTTCGCCTGGTGGAGCGTCTGCAGGAATTGCGCCAGATCATGGAGACCAAGGAGCAGGATCCAGCCTGTCCGTTGATCCTGTCCACGATCCATGCAAGCAAAGGGCTGGAGTATGATACGGTTTATCTGCTGGATGTGATAGACGGAATTCTCCCGGATCAGATTCCTAAAAGTCTTAAAAATGCACCAAAAGAAGACATTGAAGCCTATGAAGAGGACCGAAGACTCTTCTATGTAGGCGTTACCCGTGCAAAGAACCGTCTGCTCGTCTTTACCATGAAAAATCAGCCATCTAAGTTCTGCATGGAACTGCTGGGAAAAGAGCCGGAAAAGAAAAATATCGGGACAACGGTAGCAATGGGAAAATTCCAGCAACTAAACACAAGACCGGAACCGCCGAAGAGCATATCAGAAGAGGACTACCAGGCATTTGTACAGCAACTGGACGAAGGAGTGATCGTTACCCATAAAAAATTCGGCAAAGGCGTGGTTGTGCAGATGGATGAGACAAAGGTGAAGATTGCATTTGAAAAGGAGACCAAGGTGTTTGTGATACGGGTGCTGGCGGCAAGTGGAATGGTGGAGGTGTAGAAAAGAGGTGATATGAGTGATCTATGTAACAGGCGACTGCCATCAGAATTTCCGAAAATTTAATACAAAAATATTTCCAGAACAGAAAGAGATGACAAAGGAAGACTATGTGATTATATGTGGAGATTTCGGCGGTGTCTGGAATAAAGAAGTGGAAAATAAGGAAGAAAAGCATTTATTGGACTGGTTGGAAGAAAAGCCATTTACCACGCTGTTCGTGGATGGAAATCATGAAAATTTTGACCGGCTTTACAGCTATCCAGTGGAATTGTGGCACGGAGGCAAGGTGCATAAGATCCGTCCGTCGGTCATACATCTGATGAGGGGACAGATATACGAAATTGATGGGAAAAGCTTTTTCACATTCGGAGGGGCAAGCAGTCATGACATAGAGAGTGGCATATTAGACCCGGAAGATCCGGATTTCAAAGAAAAAAAGAAATGGCTGGATCGAGAATGGCGCTCATATCGTGTTAATCATATCACCTGGTGGGCGCAGGAACTTCCGTCAGAAAAAGAGATGCAGGAAGGACGCGCGAATCTGGCAGCCCATGACAATCAAGTTGATTTTATCGTAACTCATTGTTGTGCAACCAGTACGCAGATGTTGATAGACGTGCAGAAATTGAAGCCGGATATCGAAACAGATTATCTGGAGGAGATCAAGCAAACGATACAGTTCAAAAAATGGTTTTTCGGTCATTACCATGACAATCGAAATGTCAGTAAGAAAGAAATACTGATATATGAACAGTTTGTGAGAATTGGGTAATGGAAAAATTTGATGTGAAGGAGTATTTGAAAAATATTTAGTGATAAATTAATGATTCCTGCATCTGGCAAAGTATTTGCAGAAAATGAAAAAGTCCGATTATGTGTGGTGAAAGAAAGTGAAAAGCAGAATTACATAGCTCTTTCTTATACATACAGTTGTATGAAATCCGCATTTAAAGATGAAGAATTTGTAGAAGATCTGTGGAATGGATTCATAAATGGGAAATCCTTCACTTGTACTGTGTATGACCAGAAGACTGGAGATTATGTAGGATACTGTGCCATAAAAGATATTGAAAGACCAGACTGGGAACTTGCAATAGAGTTAGGACCGGAATGGTGTCATAAAGGATACGGGACAGAAGCTGTATCTCTATTTTTGAAAAGACTTGCAAAAATCACTGGAAAACGATTCTTCCGGGCAAGAGTAGCAACGGATAATTACGCCTCTCAGGCTCTTATGAAAAAATTGGGTGCCAGTCCCAACGGAGTCAGCCGGTTCCTGCTCAGAGGAGAAGCACTTAAAGAGTTCCGCCGGGAAAATCAGAACATGATTGATGACCGATTCAGGAAGCTTGCAGATGAGTTCGGAGTAGAGCCGGAAGAAATGCTGGGGAAGGTTTTGGAATATCGGTTGGATGTAGGGGAAATAATTGAATATAGGATATAAAGGGGCAGAAGCTGTGGTAGTAATGCAGTTTCTGCTTCTTTATGTTTACGTATGCTATTTAAAACTGGCAATATCCATTGCTTTGCAGTAAAATTGAATAAAATACTAGGAGTTCATGGGGGATACAGAATGAAAATATTATATTCAAATATTCTGCCATTAGGAACAGAAGAAAATCACAAAACAATAATAGCCTGCTTTAACGAGCAAATGAAAATAGCTGACAGGGTTGAGATTGCAGTTGGATATACTTCTAATGCATCGCTTGCTGAATTGGACAGGCTTGTGAATGAATGTAACATTTCTAAAGTGTGTTTAAATATCGGAATGTATTTTATTGAAGGTATGCCGGAAGGGGCGTATCATACAGCAATAAAAATTAATGAAAAGTGGGAGAAAGCAGGTATCGGAGAAATCCGAATTATAAAAGCTTTTAAGTATCATGGGAAATTATTTTGCTTTTACAAAGATGGAAAGCCATTTTCGGCAATTATAGGATCTGCGAATCTTGGAGTTATTAAACTGGAAGCAAGCAATAGAAGACAGTATGAAATGTCTGTCATTACAACAGATGAACAGGAAGTAGTTGAAATTGCAGAACATATTGAAAAGCTGAAAATGCCAAATTGTTCAGAGAATATTGAACAGGTAAAGAATATGCCGCTGGTGAGAGAAGTTAATACTGCATTAAATGGAATAGAACTGGTTACATCTGTGCCAAAATCAAATGTTCAGTTTTATGAAAGATGTAAAGCTTACGTTTCATTTTTTCTGAAACTGAAAGTCCCCAAGAAAGATGAGCGCTATTTGGATGATGGAAAGCATTATACAAAGTCCAATATAAATGTCTGCTATGCTGCACCACGAAGTAAGAGAAAGGCAAGAGACTGGTATGAAACTCAGCTTACAGTTGGTGCGGATGTGTACCGTATGGAAGGTTATCCAGAGAAGAATAAACCATTTTTCGTTGTGACAGATGATGGGTACTGGTTTAAGGCACATACCACAAGTGATAATAATAAACAGTTCAGCGCAGTTGGTGATGAATTAATAATGGGAAGATGGCTGAAAGGGAGGCTGGTGGCAGCAGGAATTGTAAAACCGGTAAATAATACTGCGGCTGATACGGATCGCCTGGGAATGATTACAGAAGAAATGCTCCAGGAATATGGATGTGATAGGCTGGAATTTAAGAAGACAGATCAGACAGCATTGGATGAAGATGGAAATCCGCTGGATGTCTGGTTGCTTTCATTTACAGCTGGATCCGAAGAGGAATAGGAGAAAAGTACATGCAGTATTTGAAAACATACCTTAAGAAAATAACTGATAGAGGAAATACAAAACTTGCAGAATCTATTGAAAAAACAGCAAATGATGTTGGAAATAAGCATATAAAAACATTTTCTTTTTCTAGTCATGAAATTGGTCTGTTATTGGGAAATGTTCAGTCTGGAAAAACGGGCCAGATGTTTGGAATCATATGTAAGGCGGCAGATTTAGGATTTCCGGTATTTGTTTTACTAACTACGGATAATGTTGTCCTTCAACAACAGACTCTTGACCGAGTAAAAGCAGATCTTGAAGGATTCTGTATTTGCGGAGAAAATGATGCAACATTATTCGCTGAAAACAGTTTAATGGATCCGGTAATTATCGTATTAAAGAAGAACGTGCGGATGTTGAAATTGTGGGCGAATATTCTTAATTCAACCGGTTTTATGAAAGGAAATCCGCTGTTCATCATTGATGATGAGGCTGATGCGGCTTCTTTAAATACATTGGTCAATAGAAACCGCCAGTCTTCAATTAATAAATATCTGGACAGCATAAAGAATGGATCATCAAGCAGTTTATATCTGCAGGTGACAGGAACACCGCAGGCGATATTTTTGCAGACGCTTGCGTCTGGATGGCATCCATATTTTACGTATTATTTTCAGCCAGGGGATGCGTATCTCGGAGGAGATTTTTTCTTCCCTTCAAGTGGAAAGCCAGACTGCGTGTCATTTTTGGAAAAATTGAAAATGCCTATGAGGAAAGTTGTTGTTAGGCATCTGCTTGTGTCAGCGCAAATTCTTTTGTCGGGCGGAAAAGTATCTAATTGTTTATTCCATCCGAGCGTGAGAGTGTTTGTACATAAGAAGATTGAAGAAGATATCCAGAAAGAATTAAACTGGTGCATTGAAAATTTTGATACGGAGTTAAAGACTGAATTGAGCAGACAGTACGCAGATCTGAATCCGTCAAGATCTCAAAAGTGTTCTTTAGAAGATTTGAGTGTTAAGATTAAAGAACTTTTAACTGAAAATCAGTTCAAAGTTCTTGTCATGAATGGGAAGAATGATGTGGAAAGTTCAGATTATGAAGATGGCTGTAATTATATTGTTGGTGGAAACACACTGGGCCGCGGCGTAACATTTCCAGGATTGCAGACTATTTACTATACGAGAACGAGTAAAAAACCGCAGGCGGATACAATGTGGCAGCACAGCAGAATGTTTGGGTATGATCGTGATCCGGGCATGATGAAGGTTTATATTGATGAAAATTTATATAAGCTGTTTGCGGATATAAACGCTACTAATAATTCTATAATCGCACAAGTTGAAAAGGGCATTGAGGATGTGAAGATATATTATCCAGAGGGGCTTAATCCAACACGTAAAAATGTATTGGATAATGACCATGTGGAAATTGTTTCGGGAGGAACAAATTACTATCCGTTTAATCCTGATAATGACTCTATTGAAGATATATCAAAACTTCTGGAGGCATTTTCTGAAACAGAGCCGTATTATCAGATAAGTCTTCGTCTGGTGAAAGAAATACTGGCACATATTATTCCAAGTCCTGATTTTAAACTCAAGGCATTCTGCTCTGTTATTGAGACTATTTTGTCAGAGCATCCGACCGGACAGGGAATATTGATTGTACGCCGGGAAAGAAATGTTGCTCAGGGTACAGGTGCATTGCTGTCACCTAATGACTGGCAGCTGGGTGGAACTTTTACAGATAAAGTGGTTCTGACGATGTATCAGGTAACTGGAACGAAAGGATGGGGCGGAAAAAAACTCTGGGTTCCGAATATAAAATTGCCGAGTAATACAATGTATTATGATGTCATTGAGGAGGATGCTTGATGAGCGGTGATTTAAAATATCCGGATGGAATTGCAGGAAAAATTTTGTTTGATCCAATAAAAGAGGGCGCAGACAGGCTGTGTATTTTAACAGCAGAAGCTACACCGAGTATGGCTTCATGGCTGCTAAAAAGCTATGAGGAACTTGGAATTTCCGATGTGACAGTTAAATTGATTATCGGTGATACTTTGAATAAGGGAATAGATAAAGGATCTCATGAAAGTTTTAAGGAACTGCATGGAACCAGATATTCAGATACATGGGGGAATTTTTCATGTAGTTATTTGACACATCCACCAGCATTAGAAAATAGCAGCTATTATATTTGGTTGAATGGAGACACACCGGTAAAGGCGTATAAGATTCCAGGACCTTTTACGCAGCAATATCTTTTACATGATGATAAAGAGAATGTAAATGAGACGGATGCTGTTCGGACGTATGGAATATATATAGATGCCGAGAAAAGGACGATGTATTGCACATATGCAGAAGTGGATGAATATGTTGTTTTGCGGTCAGCAGAAGATACAACACGGGAACAAATGGAAACAGATGCTGAGAATTGTGTGCATTTGTCACTTTTGGCACGAGGCGGAGAAACTGGAACTAGATCTGGATTAAACTGGGGGCAGAGGAATAAAAGAAACAGAAATGAGGCTTATATTCCGTTGCCATCGCATATTGCAAAATCTGGATTTTTTCCGTTGGATAAACAGCATTTTTTAGTAGTTACAGATGATCATCACACGTTACAGCTGAGAGTAGAACAGCAGAATGATAAAGCAATTACCACTCCTGCCAGTAATGCGTTGCTGGGAGAATATTTTAGAAACCGGCTTGGATTATGCAATGGAGCGTATGTCAAAAAAGATGATCTTTTGGCGTATGGAAGAACAGATGTGACTTTTTACAAGATAGATGAAGAACAGTACTATATGGACTTTTCTGTTGAAGAAAAGTGATGAATAATAAAAAGCCGGAAGCTACTAAACTTCCGACTTTTTGTTATTCATTGATATTAGCTTCGACAGATGGATAATCAATACCTGCGAAACTTTTAAGAATCGCTTCAAAGATTATTTGAGCTCCACGACAAGGAACTGCCATTCCGATCTGTTTACGTACACTTTCCTTGGTTCCCTGAAATTCATAAGTATCTGGGAATGTCTGGAGTCTGGCACGTTCGCGGTTGGTTAATGCTCTTGGTTCTTCCCAGTGGTAAATATGGGTTCCGCCGCCGCCGCTTCCGGTTACTGTATAAGATGGCTTTTCTGGATCTAGTCTTTTGTAAATCTGGCTGATCCGGGCGCCTTTAATGTTAAGCTGTAATTCAGGCGGAAGATCCGCTGTAAATGCATTTTCACCAGGGCGAATATGTCTGAGACGTTCAATTACGGTCGCTGACTGTCGCGTAGCTTCATTGTTTGGTGCATCTGCAGGGATTGGCGGGTTTTCAATGGCATTTCTGCAGGTGTTGTCTATCTCACTATATGGTTCAGGAGAAGGGACGTGATAGGTCACATTAATGTCATTGCGGATGCCGACAATAATAATTCTATGGCGTGCCTGAGGAATACCGTATTCTTCAAATTTATAAAGATGCGGAGTAATCGTGTATCCGGCATCACGGAGTTCTGTTAAGATTTTGGTGAAAGCCGTGCCGTCGTTAGCATTACGCAGACCACCGACATTTTCCGCAAGAAACCATTGTGGTTTAAATCTTTTCAGAGCTTTTACTCCGTAAGAATATAATGGTCCATATACACCGTCCATTCCTTTCTGTTCTCCTACAACGCTGTAATCATTACAGGGGAAGCCGAAGGCCAGAGCGTCGATTGGTGCCAGCTTGCTCATATCGAACTTACGGATATCTTCATGGTAAACTGTTTGTGGTGCATCAGGGCAGATATTGTGCCGGTATGTTTCGCAAGTATTTGCATCATAATCATTGGCCCATTGATGTACAATTGAATAATCGGAATTGCCTATATCAGCGTGGGTAGCTCCCCATGCAATTCCGCCTGGACCACAAAATAATTCTCCTAATCTGTATTGCATAAGTAGCCTCCTTAATCGTTTAGACAGGTCTTTTCCTGTGTTTTGATAAAGTTAACGAACAGTTGAACTGTATTGAGTTGTTGCTCATTCAGATCTTCCAGTCCGCTGATCAATAGTGGTGGATGAATATCATTTTCTGATATGTACCCAGCACTAAGCAAAACCTCAAATGGGTGAAAATTTAATGCCTTTGCAATTTTACAAAGATGTTCCCAGCTTGGTTTCTTGCGGGTACCGTTTTCAATTTTTAATATTTCAGTGTCGCTGATTCCAGTTGCGGAACTTAATTTTTTTAAAGATAATCCGGAAGATTCTCTTTTGGATTTTATAAATTGGCCTAAATTGGGCATACTCTCACCTCTTGTGAAAGTATATCACGCACGCTGCCTAATGTCAATGAAAAAATTAACAAAATGCTGCCAAAAAGCAGCGAAAGTATGAACTGTAAGAACTTATGCGATTAAAAAATAACTGGCTGTAAAAATGTGATATAGTGTATAGTGAGTGTAAGAAATAAATCAAAATTGGAAAAGCACGTTAAGATAAGGAAGATAATATGGCAAATCGGAATGGAGTAAAATGGAGCCGGGAAGAAACAATTTTAGCATATGAATTGTATTGTCGAATACCATTTAGTAAAATTAGCCAGTCAAATCCAGAAATAAAAAAGCTTGCAGAACTTTTAGGTAGGACGCCTGGATCTGTAGGATTAAAGATGCATAATTTAGCGCATTATGATCCGGAATTAAAAAAAAGAAATGTTACAGCAATGGCACATGGCAGTAAACTGGACGGAGAAATATTTAGCGAATTTTGCAATGATTGGACAGAACTATCATATCAGGCTCAGGAAATTCGAGCAAGAATGCAAAATGTAGAAGTTAGGGAAATTATTGATGTGGGAGATATTGATGATATTCCACCGGGAGAATATAAAGAGCGAGTAATGAAGAATCGTGTTGGACAATATTTTTTCAGAATGGCTGTTTTAAGCTCATACGGAAACAAATGCTGTATAACAGGAATGTCAAAATCATCTTTGTTAATTGCGAGTCATATTAAACCTTGGAATGTTTGTGATGAAAAAACTGAAAGAACAAATCCATGTAATGGATTGTGTTTAAATTCATTACATGATAAGGCCTTTGATAGAGGTTTAATAACGTTAGACAGTAAATTAAGGCTGATAGTTTCTAAAGAAATGAAAAATGCTGAAATGGATAAGCAAACAAGAGATTGGTTCTATGGGTATGAAGGTAAACAAATCAATCTTCCAGATAAATTTTTGCCCGGTAAATCATTTCTTGAATATCACAATGATGTAGTCTTTTTGGGGTAATTGATATGGATAATTTGACACCGGATCAAAGAAAGAAGAATATGCAACACATTCGTTCAGATAATACGAAGATAGAAACAATACTGCGGAAAGCACTGTGGGATAAAGGGTACAGATATAGAAAGAACTATAAAGAGCTTCCTGGAAAACCGGATATTGTTCTTACAAAGTATAAAATTGCTATTTTTTGTGATGGGGAATTTTTTCATGGGAAAGACTGGGAAGTTTTAAAACCAAGACTTGAAAAAGGGAATAATAGTGAATACTGGTTAGCGAAGATTTCCAGAAATCGTGAGAGAGATGATGAGATTAATAAGAAGTTGCTGTTTATGGGGTGGACGGTGATTAGATTCTGGGGAAAGGATATTAAGAAGAATACAGATGAGTGTGTACGTGTTGTTGAAGAGACTATTTTTGACATGAAAGTAGGAAGTAATGAAAATGAGTATATAAAGGAAGAGGAATAAGATATGGAGAAGGTAAAGTTGGAAGAAGAGATAAAAGAACTGCTTTTAAAAGGGTACGAGGGCGGTTATTGGGATTATAAGAGTGACTATACAGACTGTCCAGAAGATAAATTGATGGACTATATATGTATGGCAAATAATCTTGAAGGAAGAGATGCATATTTAATATATGGAGTGGATAATGATGGAAAGATAATTGGTATAGAAAACACATCTTATAAAAGATGTAATACTAAAGAAATAAATGAATTTCTTAGGAACAAACCTTTTGCAGGGGGATATATACCTTTAATATCTGTAGATGTTCTTTCATTAGAAGGGCATGAATTGGATGTTGTAACTATAAAAAATACAAATAAAACACCGTATTATTTAACAAAAAATTACAATCAAACCAAAGGAAAAACGAGTAAAATATTGAAAGCTGGTGCAATTTATACAAGAGTAAATGATCAAAATACACCGCGAGAACTGACTGCAAATATTGAGCATACAGAGTATTTATGGAGAAAAAGATTTGGGATTGATATGACACCTTCTGAGAAATTAATGAAGCTATTAGAAGATGTAGGTGATTGGTCTGAAACTAGATGGGATATAGATCGGCATAGCTATAATATACATAATCCAGAGTATCAGATAAATGTGTTAGAATCACAAGATGCATATGAAACTTTAAGTTATTTTTATGATGATGAAAGGATGTTGTATGCACCTTTAAAATTAAATTATTTGACTACAACGTTGTATGAGACAGAGCTTTGGTATATGGACATGGGAAGATGCCTGATTCTAAAACCTGAACATAAATATGATATAGAACACGGAGTATATTATTATTATATCGAAAAAGATTCGTTAAATGGAAAGCTATTACCATTGTTTGCATATGGAAAAAGTAAGTGTTGTGATCGGTCTGGGAGAGAAGTTCCAGTTTTGATTTTTGAAAATAAAGAAATGCGAGTTATTTTTGAAAGGTGGATGGAAGATAATCTTTCGCTAAAAGAAAAATATATTGCTGATTTAGAAAATAATGCTATTTTTCAACATATTAAGAGGAAAGAAGAGAAAAATAGAAAAGTTGCATGTGACGTGTTAAAGGTTGCAGTAACATTTAAATTTTATAAAGATTGGATTAATGAATATTACGGGTACTTTTATACCACCTGTACGGAATGAAGAAACAATTAAATGAAGCCAAAAGAGACGTAATTTTATAAATGTAACGTAAAAAGAGTTACATTTATAAAATATGCAATGTCATAAAAATGCCGAGAACGGTAAAAAAATTAGATGGATATCTTCAGAGGTATCTGTTTACTGATTCGGCGATATCGCTACCAGGTATTCGTTTATTGAGATATTGATTTCTTTCGGAAAAAAGTCAAATATAATTGATATATTTCTGAATATAATCTATAATTATCGGAAAAGATACAATATCTGAAAGATTGGCGTGCACATCAATGAAAACTTGCAAGGAAATGGCGGCAATATGGAATGTGACAGAACGTACAGTGTCAGCATTCTGTAAAGAGGGGAAGATACCAGGTGCTGTGAAGAATGGAAAGAGCTGGCAGATTCTTGATGATGCGGAAAAATCTGTTGATGATCGCATTTCAACAGGGAGGTATCGAAAGAGAGATTCCAGAACTGATACGAAGCCGCTTCCAATTGGAATCTCCGATTATGTGCGGGCGCAGGCAGAATATTATTATGTGGATAAGACGATGCTGATCAAGGAGTTTCTGGATCAGAAGCCGCTGGTGTCGTTATTTACCAGACCGAGACGGTTTGGCAAGACTCTGAATATGGATATGCTCAGAGTGTTCTTTGAGATTTCAGATGAGGATACAAGCAGATTTTTCTCTGACAAAAATATCTGGAAATGTGGAAGCGAATATCGGATGCATCAGGGCAAATATCCAGTCATTTTCCTGACATTTAAGGATGTGAAATTTGATTCCTGGGAAGAGACGCTTGCTAAGATTCGGGATCTTCTTCAGACAGAGTATGGACGGCATAGGGAACTTCTGGACAGCGCAAATCTTGCAACATATGAGAAGGACTATTTTACAAAGATTCTGGACGGAACAGCAACAGAAGTGGATCTTACATCTGCATTGGAAAAATTGTCTCGAATGCTGACAGAACATTACAACAAAGCACCGATTATTATTATCGATGAATACGATACGCCGATTCAGGAGGGATATTCAAAGGATTTTTACGATGAAATCATTAGTTTCATGAGAAACTTTTTCTCAGGGGCATTTAAGGATAACAAAAATCTTTCCTATGGATTTCTTACGGGGATTCTTCGGATTGCACAGGAGATCATTTTCAGTGGCCTGAATAATTTGACTGTAAATTCTGTATTGGATGAAGAGTATGATCAATATTTCGGATTTACCAGTGCAGAAGTGCATGAGATGCTGCAATATTATGGAGTTCTGGATAAAGAGGAAGAACTGAAAAGCTGGTATGATGGTTATCATTTTGGGAATGAGGAGATCTATAATCCATGGTCTGTGATCAATTATATTTCCAAAGGATGTGTACCGCAGGCATATTGGGTAAATACGGGAAAAAATGAAATCCTTGAAGATGTGCTGAAGACTGCAACGGAAGATATTACAGAGCGGTTGTATGTGCTTTTGCAGGAAGAAAAGGTGATTGCTAGAATTGACTGGTGTATCGTTCTTTGGCTGAAGATCCAGCAAATATTTACAGCTTATTGCTAGTGGCTGGATATTTGAAAGTACCGAGGAAAGATCTGCAGGCGGATGGCAGTTATCTGTGTGAGGTATCAATTCCGAATAAAGAAATTGCGGCAGTTTATAAAAATGAAATCTTGTCGCATTTGTTGCAGAGTAAGTGTGAAGAGATATGATTTTGAGATGTACGAAAATGGAACGGATACAAATGAAAGGATTAAAACGATATGAACATACAGATATTTGGTACGAAGAAATGTAATGATACGAAGAAAGCAGAGCGATTTTTCAAAGAGCGGGGGATCAAGTACCAGTTCATCGACATGAAAGAGAAGGGTATGAGCAAGGGTGAGTTCAATTCTGTTGCTCAGGTCAATGGCGGACTGGAAAATATGATCAACTGGGAAGGCAAAGACAAGGATCTGCTTGCACTTATTAAATATACAGTGGAGGAAGACAAGCTTGCAAAGGTGCTGGAAAATCCGCAGGTTCTGAAGACACCAGTAGTAAGAAATGGAAAGCAGTCCACGCTTGGATATCAGCCGGATGTCTGGAAGGGCTGGACTTAATCGTTTATAAATGGTCAATAATTCAATTGTAAATATTTGCGATTGAATTATTGACCGTTCTTGCATATAGGCAGATTTTGTATGAGTTCGGATGATATAAGGAGAAGAATGGATTTGCAAACAGATAAACTGATAGATAGAGAAAATATTGTTATAGAGGATTATTATTACTTATTAACGGTATATATGAAAATAAAAACATTTTTTAGGGACTTTGGAATTGAAGAGATTCTATCCAGAATGAATATCTAATTCTTGAATATACTATAGAAAACAAAATATTTCTGACAAATGATTGACAATATCATTCAATGTATTATAATTGAAGTACAAACAAATCGAAGGAGGTGCTTGATATGGCAACAACATTAGTACAAGTTAGAATTGATGATGAATTGAAAAATCAGGCAACTGCGGTGTATGACGCACTAGGAATAGATTTATCGACAGCGGTGCGAATGTTTTTAAAAAGATCAGTAATGGTTAATGGTGTTCCTTTTAATATGACTTTGCCGAAAAAAGATTATAAGGCTGAAAGAGCAGTAAGCGCTCTTCAGGAACTTAGTAATGCAGCGGTTGAAAATGGAACTTCAGAGATGACACTGGAAGAGATCAATGCTGAAATTAATGCAGTTAGAAAATTAAAATAAGGGGGATCAATGCTTTACTACGCAGTAATAGATACAAATGTATTGGTTTCCGCTATGCTGAAATTCCAATCTGTTCCTGGACAGATTGCCAATGAGGCACTTTTGGGAGCTTTGATTCCATTATTAAGTGATGAAATAGTTGCAGAGTATAGGGAAGTGCTGGCACGACCTAAATTTAAGTTTAATCAAAGAACCGTAGATGCTTTTATCGATGGAATTATTGATAGGGGGATATTTGTAGATACGGTTCCAGTTGAAGAAATTATTCCAGATCCCAAAGATGTTGTTTTTTACGAAGTGGTTATGGAAGGACGTAAAGAATATGAAGATGCATATCTTGTCACAGGAAATATTAAGCATTTTCCTGCGAGATCTTTTGTTGTTACGCCAAAGGAAATGTTAGATATCATACATAATGAATATAGAATTTATTAAAAAGGGCATCGAAGAATTTGGTGTCCATTTTTTACAGGGATGGGGATGATTCGAATAGGCAAATCTTATGGATGGAGGTGCATGATGATCCCATTAATCAACAAAAGAGAAACCGGAATCAATCTGCGCAGAATCATGGATGCGAAGGGCATTACCGTGAAAGATGTGCAGCAGTATCTTGAACTTGGCAGTGTGCAGAGCATTTATCATTGGTTAAATGGAATCAGTCTGCCGACTATTGACAATCTCTATGCGCTCAGTGAATTGTTTCAGATGCCAGTGGATGAGATGATCTGTGGTAATAGAACGCCTGTCATAAAGCGTTCTATCAAAATCCAGACCGATCAGGACAGACGTCTGTATTCTTATTTTGAAAAAATTACAGAAAAGAAAATCGCATAGAATTATACTACAAGTTCAATGACAAGGAACAGATCCTCTCTTAAAATGGTTTTAGAAACGATTTTGAGGGAGGTTTTTTTATGAGTGAAAAAATGTTAGTGACACAGGCACTTGATGAGAGAGATTTACTGGTAAAGAAAATTTCTGACAAGATTGAGAAAGCAAGTTTTGTAGATACGATAAAGCCGAATGAGGAAAAGGTGTATGCTGGAAGATGTGGAAAGGAAGAATTTGCAAAGGATGCACAAGCAGCTTATCAGCAGATCACGGATCTGATTGACCGGTTCCAGAAGATTGATGCGGCTATTGTTGCCTCTAATGCAAAAGCTGAGATTACCACATCTTATGGGGTTTTCACAGTCGCAGGCGCGATTTCTCTCAGAGGAAGACTGCGCGGCATGGGTGTTTATGAGGATGAGGCAGATTTTGAAGGAAAACTCCAGCGTAAGCTTAAAAATGAATATGATGAAAGAATTCGTTTTTGTGATATCAAAAATGGTCAATTGCAGTCAACAGCTGAGAATATGCGTCTCAGTATTCTTGGAAAAGACAGCAAGACAAAGGACGAAAAGCCGCTGGGAGTGGTGGATACATATGTGAAAGAAAATACAACGGAGCTGGTGGATCCCCTGGAAGTCCAGAAGAAGCTGAGCGCTCTGGAAGAAAAGAGAAGTACATTACTTCGGGAACTGGATACGCAGATAAAAGTGTCCAATGCAACTACGTTTATTGAGATTATGTAAGAGATATGCCCGCATTACGAAAACCTTAAACCCGGCTTCCCGTAACAGGGTTACGTTACAAAAGTTGGTTAAGTGAAAAGATGCTGATAACATCTCCAATTTAACGGTTTTATATTTTGTCTGAACTATAACAGAGAAATGGTTAATGATCTTGTTTATAAATGGTTTTACATCAATGGAGAATTTTCTGCAGACATAGAAATATGTTGAAATCCGTGAAACAGGTTGAGTGCTAAGTCGGTTGACAATAGGTGATCCTCACGGCTGTAATGTGGGCTTTTATAATGGTAGAATATAATGAGGAAATGCAGAAAAATATTTCGCAGAAGAGAGAAAGTTAGAGAAGTATAGGGATAAAGATTTGAAAGGTGTTCTATGCTGGCAGGACGTTTTTCTTATCTGTAAAACGAAGCAACGCAAAGATTGACGAATATACTGTAGTATGATATAGTATAAATTACCCGATAGGTAATTTGAATGCGGCGATGTTAGGAGGGCGGACTTGGAATTAGAATATGCATCAGACAAAGTCAAGGCTCAATGCACCAGCGTAAAAGCTGCAAAGAAATTATTTGGTGGAGATATGGTATTAGCCACATGTCTCCTCGCGCGAGTAAATGCATTAGAAAACGCTGATACTATAAAAGATATTATTGTACAGCCAACTTTTCATTTTCATAATCTGGCAAATAAGCAGGGGAGAAATTTAGATGGCTATTTTGCAATTGATGTTAAATCAAGACGAGAGCAGTGGCGTATTATTCTTCAGCCGCTTGATGAAAGTAAAAATCCATTTACCCCATGTGATATAGATCAAATATCGTCATATGTTAGAATCATAGAGATAACGGAGGTGAGCAAGCATTATGGGTAATTATATTGAATATGATGACAAAATGGCTTTTCATCCTGGATATTATATTAAAGAGATAGTTGAGGAAAGTGGTTTGACACAAGAAGATTTTGCTAAAAGGCTCGACACTACTCCGAAGAATCTGAGCCTTTTGATTCGTGGAGAGCAGAGTCTTTCTATTGATATCTCAATGAAATTATCCAGAATGATTGGGACAAGTGTTTCATATTGGCTTAATTTGCAAAATGCTTATGATGCTTTGATAGCAGAGTTCAAATCAAAAGAGGAACTTGTGCAGGAGAGAGAAATCTTCTCTTTCTTTGATTATAAGTATTTTCGAGAACATTTTAATCTGCCAGACTTACCTAGAAAAATCGATGAGCAGATTGTGCAGGTAAGAAGTTTCTTGAATGTTGCTACGCTTACGGTTTTCAAGAAAAGAGATATGGCAGTAAGTTTTCGAAGTGCTACTGGTAAACTTTCAGATGCTAATATTGTTAAAGCTAACACCATGGTACAGATAGCAACTAATATTGCTTTAAAAACAACGGCACCTAAATTCAATAAAGCATTTTTTGAAGAAACAGTAAGTTATGCGCTTACATTAACAAAAAATCATAATACATTCTATCCACTTATAAAAGAAGCCTTTTTAAAAGCGGGGGTTATTTTTGTTATCCTTCCTAATATTTCTGGCTCAAAAATTAATGGTGCTACCAAAAAACTTGGCAATAATATTATGTTGATGGTGAATGACAGAAGATTAAATTCAGATACGTTCTGGTTTACATTATTCCATGAGATAGGACATATTATGAATGGTGATTATGGCATTTCTTTTGACTCAGAGTCTGGATTACAGGAAGAGATTGCTGATAGGTATGCAGAGGATATGCTGATTCCTGGTGTTCAGTATCAACAATTCGTTGAAGAAAACAGATTCGATGTTCAAGCAATCAGAATATTTGCAGAAAGAATTGATCGAGATCCTGGAATTGTGCTTGGAAGATTGTTGAATGATGGAAAGGTTGATTATAATGACTGGACAGTAAAAGATCTTAGACACAAATACAAAGTAACAATAACCTAATGACCTCAAAATACAGTAAATAGAAGTAATCAATAAAGCCGATACAGGATTTTTGAATTCAGCATCGGCTTTGTCGATTATATAGAGACTTTAAAAAATCTATTTGCTATGGTTCATCAGCGTTTTAATGTCTTCTTCTGGTGTGGTGATAGGTGCGATGCCATAATTTTCCACCAGAAAATTCAGAATATTAGAAGACAGGAACGCCGGGAGAGAAGGGCCAAGACGGATATTTTTGATACCCAGGTGCAGGAGGGTTAACAGGATGCAGACTGCCTTCTGTTCGTACCAGGAGAGAACGAAGGAGAGCGGAAGCTCATTTACAGAACATCCAAATGCATCCGCAAGTGCCACAGCAACCTGGATCGCACCATAAGCATCATTACACTGCCCCATATCCATCAGTCGCGGCAGACCACCGATTTCTCCCAGATCGAGATCATTGAATCGGAACTTGCCACAAGCCAGAGTGAGGATGATGCTGTCAGAAGGTGTCTGTTTCACGAATTCTGTGTAATAGTTTCGACCTGGTTTAGCTCCATCACAACCGGCAACAAGGAAGAAATGGCGGATTGCACCTGCTTTTACTGCCTCAACCACAGTACCCGCATGGGACAGGATGGCTGCATGACCAAAACCGGTTGTCACTTTTGTGCCACCGTTGATGCCTGTGAGTATCTGATCTTCTTTGTAACCACCCAGTTCCAATGCTTTCTCAATGACCGGTGTGAAATCTTTCTTCTCATCGATATGGACAGCACCTGGGAAAGCAACTACTTCTGTTGTAAATACTCTGTCAGCGTAACTGCTTTTGGGCGGCATCAGACAGTTGGTAGTGTAAAGAATCGGAGCTGGAAGATGATCAAACTCTTTCTGCTGATTCTGCCATGCAGTTCCAAAATTCCCCTTTAAGTGAGAGAATTTTTTTAAGAGTGGATAAGCATGGGCAGGGAGCATTTCACCGTGGGTATAGATATTGATTCCTTTTCCCTCTGTCTGTTCAAGTAAAAGCTGCAGATCCTTCAGATCATGTCCGGTCACAACAATAAAGGGTCCCTTTTCTACGGTAAGAGTAACTGCAGTTGGTTCCGGTGTTCCGTAAGTTTCTGTATTTGCCTTGTCAAGGAGTGCCATGCACTTCAGATTGATTTCTCCTACTTTCAGCACAACAGGAAGCAGTGTCTCCACACTTTCTTCGTAACCAATCTTAAATAATGCTTCGCAGAAGAACCGATTCACTTCGGCATCTTCATAATTCAGAACGTTTGCATGATAGGCATAGGCTGCCATTCCGCGAATTCCGAAAAGAATAAGAGATTTCAAAGAGCGGACATCTTCATCGGCATCCCACAGCTGCTGCATATCGTATTCGTCTGTTTTGCCGCATGATGACTGACATTTACTGCAATCAGGAACCAGTCTTTCTTTCTCGGCTCTGACTTTTTGTATCATATTTTGAATCGCTGCATCATCAAAACTCACATTTGTAACGGTAGTAAACAATCCTTCGATTATGACTTGCCCGGTTCTTTTGGAAATAGCTGCTGTATCATCGACAGCCCTTGCCAGACCAATCAAAGCACCCGTCAGTTCATCCTGCAATCTGGCTGTATCTGCCTTTTTCCCACAGACACCGGCATTTCCTGTACAGCCGGTACATCCCACGGTCTGTTCACACTGAAAACAAAACATTTTTTTATCCATTTGTGTATTCTCCTTTTATTCTAATATTTTTCCATCAATACTTATTGTTACAACCTGCCATGGTATGAATTTCCCACTGTTTTGAAGGGCTTTTTTTGCTGCCATTTCCAGTCCACCACAGCATGGAACTTCCATTCTTACAATTGTCACACTTTGAATGTTGTTATTTTGAATAATCTCGGTCAGTTTCTCACTATAATCCACCTGATCTAATTTTGGACAACCAATTAAAGTTACTTTATTTCGAATAAAATCCTGATGAAAGCTGGCATAAGCATAAGCAGTACAATCGGCTGCGATTAAAAGCTTTGCGCCGTTAAAATATGGTGCATTAACAGGAGCCAGTTTAATCTGTACCGGCCAGTTCTGAAGTTTTGACATTGAATCTGCAGTTAAAGATGGTTCTACGGGCTCTGATGTTTCTGTTCTCTGAATCTGCATGATTTTAGTTCCTGGACAGCCAGAGTAAGCGGACATTGTCTGGTTTTTGGTAAATATTTTTTCCTGTGCTTCTTTCACGGCTTCTTCATCATATGCGGGTGCTTCTCTTTCCTCAAATGAAATGGCACCTGTGGGACATTGCGGAAGACAATCGCCTAGTCCGTCACAGAAATGTTCTCTCACCAATTCGGCTTTTCCGTTAATGATATCAATGGCACCTTCGTGGCAGGCATCTGCACAGACACCGCAGCCGTTGCATTTGTCTTTATCAATCCTGATAATCTTCCTTATCATTTTTATCCTCCGTCAATAGTATTTAACTTTTGTTTCTGGCAGAATCATAGTATAATAAACACAACTTGTATGTTTGATTTCCAACAGGAGGAATGATTTTGAAAAAATATTTACCCATTCTAAGAAACAGTCCATTTTTTAAAGGTCTTACTGATAACGAGATACTATCCATATTGCATTGTGTAAAGGCAACAACCATTTCAAAAGAGCGAGATTCCTATATTTTCAGAGCAGGGGATTCTACCGAAGTAATGGGACTTGTGGTGTCTGGCTGCGTTCTTGTTATTCAGGAAGATCTCTGGGGGCATCGGAATATTCTGTCTAAATGTCATACCGGTGATTTCTTTGGAGAACCATATGCAGCATGCTCTGGGGCTGTTCTGAATATCAGTGTGGTAGCGGATGAGGATTGCGAGATTATTTTTTTGAATGTCCAGAGGCTTCTGGTTACTTGTCAAACTGCATGTGAACATCATCAGAAGCTGATTCGTAATCTGGTCAGTGTCCTGGCAAATAAGATACTGATCCTGAACGATAAGATCACACATGTTGGCAAGCGAACAACCAGGGATAAACTATTGTCATATCTGTCCGCCGAGTCTATCAGACATTCATCGCTATCCTTTGATATTCCTTTTGATCGGCAACAGTTGGCAGATTATCTTTGTATTGATCGTGCAGCAATGTCTACAGAGATATCAAAGTTACAAAAAGAAGGCTTTATAAAAACAAATCGAAATCATTTTGAATTAACTGTTTCTGATGATACGGATTTGAGAATAAAAACGTGATATGTATCACGAAAAATATAGAATTAATTTGACAGGCATTATAATATGCAAGAGGAGGAAATCTTAAATGATAAATAAATTACATTTGGCAATGATTGAATTATATAGAGGAGATGCAAAACAAATTCAGCATTTTTGTAAAGTGCATAGCTATGCAAAATTGATAGCAGAAACGGAGAATGTAGATGAGAAATGTCTGTTTATCATTGAAGCAGTAGCTTTCAAAGCTTACCATAATATTTTTAAAACAACATGTGGAAAAATGATTTGCAGGGAAATGTTTAACATCTGAGATGGCATTTCAGAAAGGGGAGCAGACACAGGAGTATCGGCTGTTCTTTTCTTGTTTTTCAGGCGTTAAAACGGTAATGTTTTTCTTGTGTACAGTAGAGCGCTGTAGTATAATAAAACCGGTTTTTTGCATAAGTTTAAAAGCTATATCTATAATAAGGAAATCGGCAAACCAGATGAAAGTCTGGGACGCAAAGCTACAGGGCCTGTAAAATGGCAGCCAGTTGCATAAAATGATGTGCACTGTCTGTCTGACGGTGCTTTTTTACGGTGTTATTTCCTAGATGTAACAACAATGATTTTATCAGGAAAGAATGAGGAAAATAAAAGTATGAAAAAGGCAAAACGTTGTCTGATTGCAGTGATGTTAGGTGTACTTGTAGCATCTGCTGTCTTGTCTGGATGTGGACAGTCAAAGAAAGAAGTATCTAAAAATGATGATCATCTTACCGTTTATCTGTGGGAAAATCGTTTGATGAAAAATATTGCACCCTATATCCATGAACAGTTCCCAGATCAGGATATTGAATTTATTATTGGTAACAATGATACCGATTTATACAGTTATTTTAAAGAACATGATGAATTACCGGATATCATAACAGTACGTCGATTCTCTGGAACAGATGCACAGGACTTACAGCCTTATCTTATGGATTTTGCTTCTTATGATGTTGTTTCTAAGTATTATTCTTATGCGCTGCAATATTATAAGAATGAGGACAATGAAATCCAGTGGCTGCCAATCTGTGGTATTCCGCAGACGATCATTGCCAACAAAACACTGTTTGATCAGTATGGCGTAAAGATTCCGGAAAATTATGAGGAATATGTACAGGCTTGTCAGCAGTTTTATGATAATGGCATAAAACCGTATTCCATGGATCTTGGTGAAGACTGGTCTAATAATGAAATCATCCAGGCGGCGGCAATCGGTGAGTTTACAAGCCTGGATGGTATTGAATGGCGAAACGGTGCAGAGACTGCAGCGGATGAAGTAAAGTTTGATGATGCATTATGGAAACGTATTTTTTCAGAAACCAGTCAGTTTCTGAAAGACTCGCACTTTGGTAAAGAAGATATCAATATTGACGTCGATACAGGAATCCAGATGTTTGTCGAGGGAAAATCAGCAATGTTTCATGGACATCCGACGATTATGCAGCAGCTGCAGAAACAGATGGATGCGGAGCTGATCCGTATTCCTTATTTTTCACAGACATCGGATGAATCCTATGTGTACATGACTCCGTCCTTAAACATTGCATTTAACAAAAACCTGGAAAAAGACCGGGAGAAACTGGATACTGCGCTGGATGTGCTGGATTGTATGATTTCAGAAGAGGGGCAAAAGCTGATTGCGGATGGAAGCGGCGTTATTTCGTTGAATACAGATGTTCCAACCATGATGCAGGATGTGCCTGGACTGGAAGATGAAATTAAAAATAATGCTGTTTATATCCGATATTCCGCTCAAAAATCATTTGATGCAGGTCTTGAGGCCGTTCACGGATTACTGTCAGGGGAAATGGATGAAACACAGGCTTATGATACTTTGCGCAGTGTAATGAATCGTAAAGATCCAGAAGAAAAAGCAACGGTGAATTTTGAAAATGAATATTCCATTTCACTGAACGATAGAAATGGCCGTGATGCAGCATCTTCCATTTTAACTACGATCAGAGAAGAAAATGATGCACAGCTGGCTCTGGCACCATATTATTATTTCACTTCTTCTATGTACAAAGGAGAATGCTCTAATAGCCGGGTTGGCATGATGACAGCGAAGAGTTCAGATACAGCATTATATTTTGCAAAAATTAATGGTAAACAGGTTTGTGAACTCGTGGAAAATTATCTCGCTGAAGCTGATGAGAATTTTTATGTAACCAATAAATACGAATTACCAATTGCATCCGGTATGAAAATTATCGTTAATCAAGCGGAAAGTGGATTTTCATTAAAGGACTTGACAGTTAATGATAAGAAAATAGACAAAGAAAAGGAATACTCTATTCTTCTTACAGACACCACAATGTCTGTTTTGAAAAAAATAAATCCGAAATGTGAGATCGAGCAGTTTAAAGATACAACATTATCAAGTGCATGGATCGAAGCAATGTCAAAAGGACAGCAGCCGTCAGCGCCGGAAGATTATATAGAGGTTGAACAGTAAAAGTGGAGATAGAACAAACGGTAAATAAAAGAAAAAAAATAACAAGGCTGTTGCTTATACTACTTATTATTCTTTTAAGCTTAGTTTGTATAAAGTATCTTATAAGTAAGTCTGGCAAGTATATCAGCGAAAATGGAAAAAGCAGTATGGAAGCTGTTGTTGAACAGATACAGCAGACCTATGATCTTCAAGTGAGTGGATACTACAACCAGCTGCAGTTGGTTGAGGAATTTTTACTTCATGAGAGGGAGCTGTCTCTTGAAACGGATGTGAACAAAAGTTTCTTTGAAGCATGGGAAAAAGAATCGGAAAGTACACTTATATTCCTTCAGGAAAATGGTCAGGCAATATCAGCAGGTGGAACAAAAATGCGGATTGATATGCCAAGTAAACTTCTGCTGGACTTAAAGAACGGATACAATATTGGAAAACTGGTGCGTCTTGATTATGATCAGAAGAAAAAAGACGGTTATCTGGTTGCGATTCCATGTCAGGAATACACGATCAATGGAGAAACTTATACGGCAATTGGAACTGTGTATGATCATTCGAAACTGGATTCCATGTTAAAATTGAAAGGTTATCATGGGAAAGCATATTTGTTCATGCTGGATCATGACGGAAATATTACGTATACGAACCAGAGTGGAGATAAATACCTGCGTAATTATTCTTTGTTAAAACATTTAAAAGGGGAACAGGCTATTACAGAAGAAGAGGCTGATTTGTTCAAAAAGAAGTTTGATAACAGAGAATCCGGAGTTGTATTTTTGGAAAAACAGAATCCCTATTATCTGGGGTATTGCCCGATAGAAAGCAACAACACCATTTTGGTATGCATTGTGGCAAAGGGAGTTGTTGACAATGTGCTGACGGATTACCAGAAAACGGTGTTGTTTACAACAATACTCATGGCAGGTTTTATACTTTTACTTTTTGCCGGATTATTCTACAGTATTTCCAGACTTAGTCTTGCAGATCAAAAAGCAGAATATGAAAAAAGAAATAATGAACTTCATTTACAAACAATGAAGGAAATGGAAGTAGTCAATCAAAAACTGAAAAAGGCAAAGAACGTTGCAACAGAGGCTTTACAGACAGCTGAAAATGCAAATAAGGCGAAAACGGATTTCCTGTCTAATATGTCACATGATATTCGTACACCTATGAATGCAATCATTGGTATCACATCTTTGATCAGACATGATGCAGGTAATAAAGCAAAAGTTATAGAGTATGCAGATAAAATAGATATTTCATCGCAGCATCTGTTGGGAATTATCAATGACGTTCTGGATATGAGCAAGATTGAGGCGGGAAAAACAGTCTTCAAGTATTCTGACTTTTCTATTCTGGATCTTGTACAGGAACTTGACACTATATTTCATACTCAAATATATGAAAAGCATCAGACCTTTACAATCATAAAAGAAAACATCCGTCATGAATGGGTAAATGGGGATCAGGTTCATTTGATGCAGATTTTCAGTAATCTGCTGTCTAATGCCATAAAATATACGCAGGAGGGTGGAAAAATTCAGCTCCTGGTAGAAGAATGTGAGACAAAGTCATCTGTCTATGCAAAGTACCGTTTCTTAGTTAGCGATAATGGCTTGGGAATGTCGGCAGATTTCAAAGAGACAATTTTTGATCCGTTTACTCGCGCTGAAAGTTCTGTGACTAATAAGATACAGGGAACCGGACTTGGAATGGCGATTAGCAGAAATCTGGTTGAGGCAATGGGAGGTACCATTGACGTGGAGAGTGAACTGGGGCAGGGAAGCTGTTTTGAGGTTCTCATAGATCTGAAAATTACAGAGGATAGAACGGTTGCTCTGGCGGCACAAGAAGAAACAGATGAGCAGGATGGTAATATTCTGCAGGGAATGAAATTCCTGTGTGCAGAGGATAATGAGTTGAACGCAGAGATCCTGACGGAACTGTTAAAGATTGAAGGTGCGGAATGTACCATCTGTGAAAATGGCGAAGAGATTTTGAAAGCATTTGAGCAGTCTGCTCCAGGTGATTATGACATGATCCTGATGGATGTGCAGATGCCTGTTATGAATGGCTATGAGGCGACGAAGGCAATCCGCAGAAGTTCCCATAAACTGGCAAAGACGATTCCGATCATTGCCATGACTGCGAATGCATTTTCAGAGGATATTCAGCATTCCCTTGCGGCTGGCATGAATGCACATGTTTCAAAACCGGTTGAGATGAAGGTGCTGGAAAAGACGATCAGAAGCATAAAATCTGGTGGGGGGGGGTACCGAACCGCAGGTCACTGTACAGTGACGAATGGAAAGTAACCGGATATAGAAGAATCAAAAAGGATAGTTAGGGATAGACAGAAAATGAAAGGAAAAAGAGTGATTGCAGGCATTCTACTTGCGGGAATTTTAGCAGTCACCCTGGCAGGGTGTAAAAACACATATAACACGAAAGAAGAAACCGAAAAGCCTGTTATTACCCTCGGCAGTGACAACTATCCACCATACAATTATCTGAATGAGGATGGTGTACCGACGGGAATCGATGTAGAACTGGCTACAGAAGCTTTCAAAAGAATGGGATATCAGGTGGACGTTGTCCAGATCAACTGGGAGAAGAAAAAAGAACTGGTGGAGAGCGGAGAGATTGACTGTATCATGGGCTGCTTTTCCATGGAAGGGCGTCTTGATGATTACCGCTGGGCGGGACCATATATAGCAAGCCGTCAGGTGGTTGCTGTAAATGAGAATAGTAATATCTATAAACTGAGTGACCTGGAGGGAAAGAACCTGGCTGTTCAGTCAACAACCAAACCGGAAGGTATCTTTCTGAACCGGTCGGATGAAAGAATCCAAAAACTGGGCAATCTGATCAGCCTGGGACACAGGGAGCTGATCTATACATTTCTGGGAAAAGGATATGTAGATGCAGTTGCAGCACACGAGGAATCTATTGTTCAGTATATGAAGGATTATGATGCAAGCTTCCGTATTCTGGAAGAGCCTCTGATGATCACCGGAATAGGTGTCGCTTTTGCAAAAGATGATGACAGAGGAATCTGTGAGCAGATGAGCCAGACACTGGAAGAAATGCGTCAGGATGGCACATCCCTGAAAATCATTGAAAAATATCTGGATGATCCCCAGAAGTATCTGGAGGTGGATGATCGTGGATATTAAGAGAAAGAAAAAAGAAAAACGAATCCAGCTGTTCGGCGGTCTGATTGGAGTCTGTGTGGCTGTAGCCTCTCTGTTTTATTTCTTCCACGCAGAAAAAGCGGAAGCAGAGAAAAGAATGGTGGAGATTGTAAACTATGTGAAAGTGCAGTGCTCCACCTACACCCATTTTAATGAATCTTCGGAATCAAAAATCCTCCTCCGTGCCATTGAAAGTGCCAGACAGATGAGTACAAATATTAAAATGGAAATAGAAAACGGCGGTCAGCTAAACCGGGATTTCCTGAAGGAAAACCTGCAGACTCTATGGGTGGATGGTATCATTGTACTGGATGCAGAGGGAAAGACGGACTGTGAATACAGCACGGATGAGTCTCTGGCTAATGAGATTACGGAGTATCTGCAAAAAGAAATTATCATGGATTTTGCCGGATATGAAGAAAGAAGCTATTCGGAACGGTTTACCAGGGAAGATGGATCCTTTATTGACATTGCAGCCTGCGCCAGAAAAGACGCACCGGGTATCGTTGCAATCTATTATTACACATCTCCTGAATTTGCCAGAAACTATACGCTGACGATACAGGGGCTTTTAAATGGTTATAGTATCCAGAAGGATGGAACGATTATCGTTGCAGACGACGGAATCGTTGTTGCCAGCAATAATGAGAGCCTGTTGGGACAGAATACAGCCGACAACGAAGTTGTTCAGGCAATGAAAAAGCATACAGACAGTCAGCATATCTATCATTTTAGGAAGGAAGGAATTGGAGGTTATGGAATCATGCTGAAACAGCGTGATTATTATATCTATGCGTATCTTCCGGATACGGAAGTGTTTCATAACCTTCCATTAAGTGTAGCAGGTGTTATTTTTCTTTATTTTCTGATATTCAGTATATTTTTGTTCTGGGGTCATAGAACCAATCTGGCACACCAGAAACAGGAGCAGGAAAAAGATGAAAAATATAAAGCAGAACTTCTGATAGCAGCAAAAAAGGCAGAAGCAGCCAATGTGGCAAAAACAGAGTTTCTCCAGCGGATGAGCCATGATATCAGGACTCCGATTAATGGAATCTACGGTTTGATCAATATGGCAGATCATTATGCAGATGATATGGAGAAGCAGAAGGAATACAGAACAAAGGTGAAAGCGGCATCCAATCTGCTGCTGGAACTGGTAAATGATGTCCTGGACATGAGTAAGCTGGAATCCGGTGAAGTTGTTCTGGAAGAGAGTCCATTTAATCTGAGCAAAATTTCTGAGGAAGTGCTTGTTGTGATCGAACAGATTACTGCAGAACAGAATATCCGGATTGTATGGGAGAAAAAAGAAATCATACACCGTGATCTTATTGGAAGCCCGGGGTATGTGAAACGTGTGATGATGAATATCCTGTCCAATGCAGTGAAATATAACAGAGAAAATGGACATATTTATCTTAGCTGCATGGAAATCCCATCCGAACAGCCAGGAATGACGACAATGGAATTTATCTGCCGGGATACAGGAATCGGAATGACTGAGGAGTTCCAGAAACATATTTTTGAACCATTTGCACAGGAATATACGGGAAGCCGCACAAAGTTTGTCGGAACCGGACTGGGAATGGCCATTTCAAGGAAGCTGGTTGAGAAAATGGGTGGAACCATTACTTTTGAAAGTGAAAAAGGCGTAGGGACGACATTTGTGATCCGGGTTCCATTTAAAATAGATCCAGATGCGGATAAACGTGAAGAACAGAAGGATGTATCCGAAAAATCTATAAAGGAATTGCATATTCTTTTGGCGGAAGATAATGAGCTGAATATGGAAATCGCTGAATTTATGCTTCAGAATGAGGGCGCGGACGTGATTAAAGCGTGGAATGGGCAGGAAGCGGTTGAACTGTTCAGAAATAGTGAACCTGGTGAATTTGATGTCATTCTTATGGACATTATGATGCCGGTAATGAATGGTTATGAAGCTACAAAGATGATTAGGTCTCTAGACAGAGAGGATGCAAAGACAATACCGATCATTGCAATGACAGCAAATGCGTTCACGGAGGACAGGATAAAAGCAAAAGCAGCAGGAATGAATGCACATATTGCAAAACCCATTGACAGTAAAAAAATAGAGGATACTTTGCAATTGGTTTTAAAACAAAAAATGCAGTAAGACAATTCTTTGTGTTGTGTTTCTGGCAGCCCCGGTCAGGGCGGCAGATTCAGATGAAGATATTGATGCGGCAGTGCAATTTTATGAAACCAGGAGGTTGACAAGGAGATGTATAGAGAAAATATATTTGACAGACAGACAGGAGATTTAATATGATTTCGAGAGCAAAGAAATATGTGGCAGTATTACTGGCTTTTGTATGTGTGTGTATGATATTTTCTCCCCAGACTGCATATGCAGCCGAGGACAGTTCGCAGCATGAAAATGTCAAAGTCGGTTTCTTTGCCATGGATGGTTATCATGTGATGGATGAAGAAGGCAACCGCAGTGGGTATGGCTATGATTTTCTTCGGCTGATGGCCCGTTATTGGGATGTAGATTACGAATATGTCGGATATGATAAGAGCTGGGATGATATGCAGCAGATGCTTGAAGATGGCGAGATTGATATGGTAACATCTCCCCGCAAAACACCGGAAAGAGAAGAAAAGTTTGATTTTTCACGTCCGATCGGAACCAATAATGGGATTCTGACCGTCCGCAGTGACAACAGCACGATTGTGGATGGCAATTACAGTACTTACAACGGTATGCGTGTGGCATTTTTGAATGGAAGCTCCGAGATAAAGAGTTTTGCGGATTTTGCAGGTAACAAAGGATTTACATATGATCCATTTTATTTTGATACGACAGCAGAGATGGAGGAAGCTCTTCAGAGCGGAAATGTTGATGCTATTGCTGCCAGTTCTCTGAGAAAAACAAACAATGAGCGTATCGTGGATAAATTTGACAGCAGCGATTTCTATGTCATCGTTAAAAAAGGTAATACAGAATTGCTGAATGAGATCAATTATGCAATCGACCAGATGAATGCAGTTGAGGGTGACTGGAAAGCGACGCTTTATAATAAAAATTATGAAAGCATCGAAACTAAGAATCTGGAATATACCAAGAAAGAAAAAAGTATTATTTCACAGTATTCCAAGGACAACCCGCTTCATGTTCTGTGTGATCCGACCCGTTATCCATATTCTTATAATGAAAATGGTGAGATGAAGGGTATTATCCCGGATTACTTCCGGAAAATTGCAGACTATGCCGGGATTTCCTATGAGTTTCTTACACCTGCTACCAGAGATGAGTATATTGCTTATCAGAAAAATACGGAAACCACAGATATGAGCATCGATGCACGCCTGGAAACAGATAACTATGCTGAAACGAAAAAATGGGGGATTACTGCACCTTTCATTACGATGCAGATGGCAAGGGTGACACGGCGTGACTTTGATGGAAACATTAATGTTGTTGCTACTGTTGACCAGACAGCAGCAAAGTCAATTGAAGATGTAATGGCACCCGGTGCAGAAAAACTGATGTGCAGTACCCGACAGGAAATGATGGAAGCTGTCCGTAAGGGTAAAGCAGATGCTGCCTTCGTCTACTATTACATGGCACAGGCGTTTGTGAACAGTGACACTACGGGCACCATGACATATACTCTGCTGGAGCAGCCTACATTCACCTACCGCATGGTAATTTCATCAACTGAGAACCATGCGCTGGCTGGTATTCTGACGAAAGCAATGTATGCCATGCCACGATATCTTATTGAAGATCTTGCAGCACAGTATACTACACACAAAGCAACAGAGCTGACATTTGTTGACTGGATCCGTCTGCATCCTGTTGTTACTGTTTCGGTTCTTCTTATTTTTGGATGGCTGCTGGCTACTATGGCTGTGATCATGGTGCGTCTCAGTGCAAGAAAAAAAGCGCAGAAGGCGGCCCAGGAGAAAGCTGAGGAAATGGCGGAACTGGCAGAGCAGGCACAGGCTGCAAACAAGGCAAAAACAGCATTTCTGTCACACATGTCCCATGATATGAGGACACCGATGAATGCAATCATAGGATTTACCGGTATTGCAATGAAAAACAATCCGTCAGACGAAGTGAAAAATTGTCTGAAAAAGATTGACGAAAGCTCAGAGCATTTACTGTCACTGATCAATGATGTATTAGATCTGACCCGCATCGAAAGTGGAAAAGTGAAATACAATCCGGTACCGGCGGATGTGAAAAACATTACAGATTCTGCAGTGGATATTACAAAAGGCTTTCTTACGAACAGGGATATCAACTTTAAGATTCAGCGTGAAGATGCAAAGATTCCGAATGTACTTGCGGATCCTGCACGCCTGCGTGATGTGCTGGTCAATATTTTGAGCAATGCCGTAAAATACACTCCGGATGGAGGGACGATTACATTTGAAGCCCGGTGTCAGGAAAAGGGCGGGGATGGATATATCAATATGCGTTACCGCATTTCGGATACTGGTATTGGCATGAGTGAGGAATTTACAAAAGAAGTTTTTGAGGAATTTGCACAGGAAGATTCCGATGTGAGAACGCAGTACCACGGAGTTGGACTGGGGATGGCTATCGTAAAGAAGTATGTAGATATGATGGGTGGAACCATTTCCGTGCAGAGTAAAAAGCATGAGGGAACCACATTTACTGTGGATATTCCTTTGGAAATTACTGATAAGGAATGTAATAAGTCAGACACAGGTTTTTCTGAAAAGGTAAACCTTACAGGTGTGAATGTCCTTCTTGCGGAGGATAATGAACTGAATGCAGAGGTTGCTGCCGTGCAGTTGGAAGAGTTCGGGATGAATGTAGAAAGAGCTGTGGATGGAAAGAATGCTGTTGAGATTTTCAGAAATCATCCGAAAGGCACATTTGATGTAATCCTGATGGATGTCATGATGCCTGAAATGAATGGTTATGAAGCAGCAAAAGCAATCAGGGCAATGAATGACAGACCGGATGGAAAAAACATTCCTATTATAGCAATGACAGCTAATTCATTTGCAGAAGATGTTCAGGCATCACTGGATGCAGGAATGAACGCACATTTGTCAAAGCCGATTGTGATTGATGAAGTTATAAAAACAATTATAAGGTATGTATATAATTGATTAGCAGAGGTTCATGAATTAGTGGAATATAATTGACAGGAGGACTAAAATATGACAATGCGAGAGTGTTATGAAGCTATTGGAGGAAACTATGAAGATGTCCTGGGGCGCCTTCACAGCGAAGCACTGATTCGGAGATTTACATTAAAGTTCCTTGAAGACCAGAGTTATATACAGTTAAAACAGGCATTGGAAAATAAAAATTTTGAAGATGCTTTCCGCGGTGCACACACACTGAAAGGGGTGTGTCAGAATCTTTCCTTTGACCGTCTGTATGAGGTTAGTCATGAGTTGACAGAACTTTTGAGAGATAGAACCGGAGAGCAGCCGGGGATACCGGAAGCAATGGAAAAAGTAACAGAAGTATATGAGATGACGATTGAAGAAATAAAGAAGGGAATGTAGCATTAAGCGATGCGACGTGACTTTCTGCTTTGAATCAAGTGCTTGGAACATCATAAAAACGAGTGGATAAAGGAAATAAAAATGTGGATAAAAAACAAAAAATACTGATTGTAGATGATGCAAAATTTAACAGGGACATATTGAAGGAGATTCTTGGGGATACTTATAATTATCTGGAAGCCGAAAATGGAAATCAGGCAATCCAGATGATAGGAGAAAATATTGGAATTGATCTGATGCTTTTAGATATCAATATGCCACAGATGAATGGCTTTGAAGTCTTGGAAATAATGAAAAGAAGCCAGTGTATTGCTGAAACTCCTGTCATCATGATATCTTCTGAAGATGCTGTTGATACTATACGTAAGGCATATGAGCTGGGAATCACAGATTATATCACACGACCGTTTGATTCTGTGATTGTAAAGAAAAGAGTTCAGAATACTTTGGACCTCTATATGAATCAAAAGCATCTGATAAATGTGGTTTATGATCAGGTTTACGAAAAAGAAGAAAATAATAATATCATGATCCGGATTATGGGTAATATATTGGGATCTCGTAATAGCGAGAGCAGAGAACACATCCTGCATATTAAAACAGCAACGGAGATGATGCTGAGACAACTGGTAAAAGTAACAGATGCTTATCCTTTGACAGAGGCAGATATTGCTTTGATAACAACTGCTTCTTCCCTTCATGATATTGGTAAGATTCGTATTCCGGAAGAAATATTGAATAAGCCAGGCAGACTTACAGATGAAGAATTTCAAATTATGAAAACTCATAGTGAGCTTGGCGCAGCTATAATTAAGGATATGGACTTTCCACAAGATCATCCACTGGTGCATACCGCATGGGAAATCAGCAGATGGCACCATGAAAGATGGGACGGAAAGGGTTATCCGGATGGCTTGAAAGGTGAAGAAATACCAATCTCTGCACAGGTGGTATCAATTGTCGATGTTTATGACGCACTTACGAGTGAAAGATGTTATAAGAAAGCATTTGATCATGACACAGCGATTCAAATGATCCTGGATGGGCAATGCGGACAATTTAATCCAATCCTCCTTAAGTGTCTGAAAGAACTGAGTATCCAGCTTTCAAAAATGTCTGGTAAAGAGACAGATGATAATAAACATTATTATGAAATACAGAGACTTTCAAATGAAATACTCAGCGATAAATTCTTACCGAACCAGATGTATTCACAGAATCTTATCAAGGTCATGCAGGAAAAAATCGATTTCTTCAAATCGAACAGTGGCAAGAATTCGATTGATTACAATGCGGTTTCGGGTCAATTAACTATATTAAATGGAGAACATCAGATATTATGTCAGAGAGATAATCCGAATTTCAATTTGTTTAAAGAATTTGGAGTAAATGAAGAAGATGTTCAATGCATTCGTGTTTTATTACATCAGACATCTGTACAAAATAAAGAAATATCTGCCACGATAAAAGCGACGGTGGATAATAACAGTCAGATGTATAGAATGAAATTGCATGCATTGTGGTCGCCTTTAAAGAAGGATGGATACATTGGAATCATTGGATATTTTGACACTGTAAAATAAATATGAAGATTACAATCATATGAAGAAAGTCATGCTTTTGGAGAAAGCCCTTTTTCGCATATATCGAACAAAATATGTAATAGTAACGATTTGTGCTACACCCTCTGCTATGTGGTGGCATTAGATCACTATAACTGCACAAAAAATTAAGCTGAAGGATACAGGGGGGAGGAATATGAAACAGTTAATAATACCAGATAAAGTACAAAAAGAGATGCTGACAGATTTTATGATTCTGGGGGAAACCAGGGGACTGATCGGTGGATATTGTGAGAATGAGTTTCCGGTTTGCTATGCCAATGAAGAAATGGCACGGATGCTTGGTTATGATGCAGTGGAAGAAATGGTTGAAGCAATTGACGGAAAAGTGATTCATACGATTCATCCCGATGACAGAGAACAGGTCATAAAGGATATCGGGGGAGAGTATTATGAGGGATTAACCTATGAGACCACATATCGTATGCCACGAAAAGACGGCTCCTGGTTCTGGACGGTTGATAAAGGAAAAGTCATACGGACAGAGGATGGGAAACTGGCTATTATCAGTGTCTGCCAGGATATGACATCTTTCGTGGAACGGCATAAGAAGCTGGAAGAGCAAAATATGCTGTCTCAGGCAACAATCGATAATATCCCTGGCGGCTATCACAGATGTTCCCCGGAGGAGGGGCATCCATTCTTATATATCAGTGACAGGTTCCTTGCTATTCTTGGGTGGACCAGAGAAGAGATCAAGACAAAATTCCATAATAAGTTTGACAATATGCTTCATCCGGATGACCGGAATCTTTCTGCAAAATATACCGCCCGTATTCTTGATACATGCGGACATGGATTTACACAGGATCAGATTTACCGGGTGCTTGGAAGGGACGGCTATCACTGGGTCACAGATGCCACAACATTGGTGAAATCCGGTAATCAGACATTCTTCCAGGGGAATATTACAGATATTACGGATTTTGTTAAAGATAAAGAAAAAAAAGAGAAAGAGCTGGAAGACAGCAACCGGATTCTGAACGAACGTAACCGGATATTATCAGCTTTATCCAGAGATTATACAACGATACTTTTGTGTGATTTAAAGCAGGATACATTTGAAGTCGTAAAAGGGGATACCTTTACGCACCATGACCATGAAGAAAAGCAAAAGTTAGTTCGTGAAAGTAACTGCTATTCGGAGAGAGTCCGGTATTTTTTCGAAAATGTCCTTATTAAAGAATCTGTTCCGGAGTATCTGGAAAGACTTTTGCCGGAGTATCTTATGAACGAATTACAAGAAACAGACAGTATAGAGATTTATTATAAGACGATACCAAATGGGAGTGGCTTCAGACCAGTAATGCTATCAAATACACGCCGAGAGGCGGAAATGTAACGATCACGGTAGAAGAGCTGCCATGTGAAAAAGAAGGATATATGAAGATAAAAACTGAGATAAAAGATACCGGTATTGGCATGAGTAAAGAATATCTTCCAACGTTATTTGAACCATTCAGTCGTGAACAGAATACAACCACCGGAAGAGTCGGAGGAACCGGTCTTGGGATGCCAATCGTAAAGAGAATGGTCGATCTGATGGGCGGCAGTCTTGAAGTGGAAAGTGAACCGGGAAAAGGAACCGTATTTACGTTTACACTGATGCATAAAATAGCGGACAGGAAATATTACAGCCAGAGGATAGAAAAAGTAAAAACATCTAGTATGAGAGAAAGTCTGAGTGGAAAGCATGTTCTGCTGGCGGAGGATAATGATCTGAATGCGGAAATTGCAGTGACGATTCTGGAAGAAGCCGGGATTGTGATCGAGCGTGTGGAAGATGGAATTCAGTGCGTGAACAGGGTAGAGCAGATGTCACCGGGAACTTATGATCTGATACTTATGGATATCCAGATGCCAAATATGGATGGCTATCAGGCAGCACAGTGTATCCGGCATTTAAATGATAAGACGAGGGCAGAGATCCCGATCATTGCCATGACAGCAAATGCCTTTGCAGAAGACAGGAAAAGAGCATTTGATGCCGGCATGAATGAACACATTGCAAAACCCATTGATATGGAGAAGCTGGGAGCGGCCATTCTTTCTGTATTGAAAAAACGGGAAAGCTTACAGACCGGGAAGAACAACAGCATAAATGAATCATAAAGAGGAAACGAATGAACAGAAAGATAGAAAAACGGATAAGAAAAAAAGGCAGGAAAAAAAGATTATGTTTGAGCATTTTAGTACTTATCATGTTACTTTTTATACCGCTTTCTGCTTATGCATCGGAAATAAAAAGTGATGGAAAAACAACTCAGGCATTGGAAGAAGAAAATAAAACCGTGAGAGTTGGCTATTTCCCATATGCCAATTTTCAGGAAGGCGGCTATGGGGAACACAAGCAGGGAGCAGGCTATGAGTATCTTCAGAAGATTTCTTATATAACCGGCTGGAAGTATGAATATGTCTATGGCTCATTTAAAGAGTGTCTGGATATGCTGTCAGATGGAGAAATAGATATACTTGGAAGTGTCAGTTATACACCGGAAAGAGCAGAATCTATCGATTTTTCGACCTATGCAGAGGGAACAGAACGATATTGGATCTATACCCGGGAAGATCATACGAATCTTACGAATAGTGATCCAAAGCAGATGAATGGCTGTCGTATCGGTGTTGCGGATGGAAGTTATCAGAAAGAACTTCTGGAAAAATGGCTGGACAGCAATCAGATCCAGGCAGAGGTGGTTATCTGTAAAGGCTATGATGAAATGATAGAAAAGCTGGATGCAGATGAACTGGATGCACTTGTGATCCCGGCGCTGTCTGTCAATAGCGATTTTATTGCCATCGCCAATATCGGTGCAAGTGACTGTTACTTCGGTGTATCAAAATCCAGACCGGATCTGTTAAAGGAATTAAATTCTGCCCTGGAAGAAATCGACAATACAGAAACGGACTACAGCATCAAGCTGTATGCCCGTTATGAAGGAAAAGCAACCATAAATTATGCACTCAACAAGGAAGAAAAACAATGGCTGAATGCACATGAAAACACAATCCGTGTGGGATACTTAAAGGATAATCTCCCTTTTTGTGGTGAAGAAAATGGGAAACTGACAGGAATCCTTGGAACCGTTCTGGATACGGTTCAGGAAAAATATAAAATTACGATCAAGACAGTTCCGTGTTCTACGGGAGAAGAGATGAATGAGGCATTGCAATCCGGCAAAATAGATATTGCAGGTCCTATCCTTCAGGATTTTTATACACAGGAACAGTTTCAGGTAGTTTTGACGGATGCAATCTTTGATATTACGCCGGTTGTTATTTACCAAGGAAATGAATATACTAACAGTCTCTCTACAATCGCAGCAACAGAGACCTCACTGTATTCTAAATTGATGGTGTCCCGTCTTTTTCCAGATGCAGAAATCAAACAATATGGCACACAAGAAGAATGCCTGGAAGCAGTGGCAAATGGAAAAGTGGGAGCAACTGTCATTCCGTCTTCAAAGATTAATCTTCTTAATGAAAGTTCATTGACCCAAAATCTGTCCTTTGCAGAAATGGCAAAACGGCAGGAATTGGGAATGTTCACAACGAGAGAAAACAGAAGAGCAGCTACCATTATCAATAAAGCAATTGCGCAGTCCTCCAATATTTTAAATGGCGTTGTCCTTGCGCAGAACTCTGTTTCGGAAAAGAAAATGACCTTACAGGATGTCCTTGAGGAGTATGCAGGCTTAGGAATCGTGGTTTCGTTTGTGATTATTTTTGTACTACTTTTTCTGGTTTATTCCCTTTCAGTAAGCAGAAAAAAACAGATGGAAGCCCTGAAAGAAGCACAGGATGCAAACGCGGCGAATATTGCAAAAACAACGTTCCTGAATCATATGTCCCATGACATCCGGACACCGATGAATGCAATTGTTGGATTTACAGAGATTGCTATGAAGAGGAAACCGGACAAAGAAGTGGAGAACTGTCTGAAAAAGATCAGGCAGAGTTCAGAATATCTGATGACGCTTGTGAATGATGTGCTGGATATCAGCCGCATTGAAAGTGGTAAACTGGAATCGAAACCGGTACTGGTAGATCTCAGGGATATACTAAATACTGTTTTGTCGATTGCAAGGGGATATATAGAAAACCGTGATCTTAACCTGTGTGTTTCAAGAGAAGAACTAAAAACTCCTTATGTGATGGCGGATGAACTCAGGATCAGGGAAGTATTGCTCAACATCATCAGTAATGCAATCAAATTTACAAAAGATGGAGGTACCATTTCAGTTGTTGCAGAAAACTGTCCGGGTAATGATGCGCACCATGTGATTGCGCGCTATCGTATATCGGATACCGGAATTGGTATGAGTAAGGAGTTCCTGAACAGAATATTTGACGAGTTTAGTCAGGAAAATGGTGGAGCAAGAACCAGTTATAAGGGAACTGGACTGGGAATGGCCATTGCTAAGAAATATGTAGATCTTATGGGTGGAAAAATTGAGGTCAGCAGCAGACAGGGTGTTGGCTCCACATTTACGGTAGAAATCCCACTGCCTATAGCAGAACATGTAGAAACTGAAGAGAAAGAAAAGTTAAAGAAAGATATGGATCTACATGGTTTGCATGTTCTTTTGGCAGAGGACAATGATTTAAATGCGGAAATAGCAATAGCACTATTGGAAGAACAAGGGATGATTGTAACCAGGGCTGTAGATGGTAAATCTGCCCTGACACTGTTTTGCAATACAGCTCCGGGGACTTTTGATCTGATCTTGATGGATATTATGATGCCGGAAATGAATGGGTATGAAACGACAAAAGCCATCAGAAATCTGTCGGACCGTCCGGATGGAAAGAAAATACCTATTATTGCAATGACGGCAAATGCATTTGCAGAGGATGTGCAGGCTGCGTTGAATGCTGGAATGGATGATCATGTGGCGAAGCCGGTTGATATGGAGATTTTAACATTTGTCATCACAAAATATATAGAACGATGACTCGTTTGTTGAAAAATGGATCGAAAAATACATACTGGAATGGAACTTGAACATTTAGTAGCAAAATGTGTAGTTTTAGAGAAGAAAAATACGATGCCCGGAAAAGTAGATAAACCCTTGCAAAATAGGGCAATACAGGGCATTTTAGAACAGGAGAAATTTATGACAAAAATACTTTTCATCTGCCACGGCAGGATTTTCTGTTCAGAATGAAAAGTCTCAAATCGTCTTAAATACTTCTATAAATAGCATTTCTTGTGTTCCATTCTCAATTTTACCAATGATTTACCAATATTTCTGGAGAGTCAGACTTGCAAAACCAGAATGAGGAGATTAAAAATATGAGCAAATTGAAACCAAGAATAACGGAAAACGGAATTGATTATATCCTTGTCGGAGATTACTACATCCCGGATTTGAAACTGCCGGAGGAACACCGCCCCATTGGGAAGTATGGACGGCTACATCAGGAATATTTAAGAGAAGTCCACCCAGCCAGATTGAACACATTGATATTGACCGGGGAGTTATGGACATATCTTGCAGACCTGAACGAACAGGCACAGGAACGGTTAGACATCATCATGGAACAGATGAAAACTGCCGAGGGCGTAACCGAGGAATTGAAGCGTACCCATCAAATGGAATGGGTGCAGCGTTGCAATAACATTCACAACCGGGCAGAAGAAATTGTTTTGCATGAGATGATTTATTCGTAATGATATGTTAAGAGTTAAGCAAATATGAAGTTGTCAAGTTTTTTCAAACAGCCTCATTGCATAGAAATGACAAACAGATTATTCTTAAAGCAGGAGGTGGCAGAAATGGCAAACGAAGATAAGAAAGATTTTAATGCTATGTTGCACGACAATAAGGATATGCCAAAATTTCAAATCATTACAGACCAGAAAAGTATTGAAAAATATGGTGGCAGTAAAATGTATTTTGCACCGCCAATCGACTATGACAAAGTAATGAAAAAAATTCCGTATGGTAAAGTGATTACCGTCGGGAAAATACGAGAATACTTTGCGGAGTTAAGTAGTGCAGATTTTACAGAACCGATTACAGCAGGAATTTTTGTTTCTATTGTGGCATGGGCGAGTTATCAGCGTTCAGAAGATGAAACGCCTTATTGGAGAACATTGAAAGCAAACGGAGAACTAAATGCTAAATACCCAAATGGTATTGAAGCACAAAAAGAAAAATTAGAAGCAGAAGGACACACCATCATTCAAAAAGGGCGTAAAAATGTACGATACTATGTAAAGGACTATGAAAACTCCCTCTTTGATTTGAAATAGGTAAATTTGAATTTGGCAGATGTAAAAGGATTTTGACACTCATAATAAGTGATGTCAAAGCTATTTTGTAGACAATAGTGGGTGTTTTTCCTACAATAAAAGTGCAAGGAGGTATAGTGGCATGGAGCATGATATTGGATGCAAAATCAAGGCAGCCCGAATTGAAAAAAAGCTGACGCAAGAACAGGTTGCCGAATTGTTGGGTGTGAGTCGTCAGACCATCTCAAATTGGGAAAATGAAAAATCCTATCCAGATATTATCAGCGTCATTAAAATGAGCGAATGCTACGATGTCTCTCTTGACTATCTATTGAAAGGAGAACAAAAAATGAAAAGCTATTATGATTATCTTGAAGAAAGTACGAATGTTGTGAAAAGCAATGCCAACAGAAACAAGATTATTACGATTCTCTCCTATCTCTTGATTTGGGCGTTTGCAATGATAGTGTTCTGGTTTTTTGCAAGTGGAAGTGACGCTATGGGTTACAGTTTGATGTTTCTTTGGTTTATTCTTCCTATATCCACATTTATTGTATCTATTGTTATTGGTAAAAATAACTTTTGGGGAAAAGGAAAATGGGCATTCACTCTTTTCTTTGGCGTAATGTATATGCTTGCTGAATATGGCACATTCAAAATGGCAAACAACATTGCTTTTAACAAACTGAATGCCCCTGACTTGGGAATGATTGTAGCCGGAGCAATAATCTCTGCAATCGGTATGTTGGTAGGTTCACTGTGGAATAAGAAACGCCACAATCAAAAAAAATAAGTAACAAGAAAAATCCCAACTTGTTATTCTGAAAATTTAACTGAATAACCACAGCACAAACCGCTGCTACATGGAAGCTAACAAACCATGCAACAGCGGTTTTTCTTTACCGTTTTTTCCTCTGACTGATAGGCGTTCCCATTTTCTTTGATTTTTTGAGAATCCGAATCAGCCAGCGAAATTCTTCGTCTGACAGATTTTTATAGTTGATACCAAGCTGCTTGCAGTAAAGAACAACCAGCTTTTCATCCCGACTGCCCTTGAAATTTTCGACTGCTTCCAGATTTTCTTTCAGTTCATCGGCAACGGTAGTTTGGGGTGCGCTCTCGCTGTCCTTTTTGTGGGCTTCCCGAATATCCCGGATAATGAGATTGAGGTCATCCAGAACCATGTGACTGAAATACTCATCATCGCTGATATGGGCGGCTTGCAGCACTTTCAAATGCGGGTCATCTTCGCCGGGGCGATACCGTTCAATGATTTCATGCCGGACGGTATCGACAAGGGCGTTGAGGTTCTGAATCTGCATGGTGGCAATCCCATCCACATAAATCTCAATATCCGCAAGAAACTTGATAAAATCCTTATGTGTAGCAAGTTCGCACAGCAGACGGTTGTTAATCCGACCGCTTTTCAGAAGTGCTACCATCTCATCACTCAAATGCAGCTCCCTTAATGGCGTGTTGATCTCCGCCCGGTTCTCTGTCCGGCAAAAGAGATAATCGAGGGACACCCCATAAAAATCTGCCAGCAGGATAAGGTTGCCATGATTGATTTCCTTATAGTCATCTTTTTCATAACTGCCAAGAGCCGATTTTGAAATACCCGTTTGCTCTGCCAGTTCTTCCAGTTTTAATCCTTTGTTTAATCGTAAATCTTTTAGCCGTTCCTGTATTGTAGTAGCTCCGTTCATTGAAGCAGTTCCCCCTTTCTAACGACATTTATAACCGTTGAATTGATTATATCATATCAATTCCGCAATCGTGGAAATTTCTGATTTTTACCCCTAATTCCTACTTTGTGGACATACGGCACAGGGCACAAAAATGTTCTATGATACAGGTAGTTCATCGATGGATTATTCCAATCGAATGACCAGCCTGTGTGGGATATGCTTCCCCGGCGATGTAGTGCCATGACTTTTGGCAGGGATATGGAGGAATCCTGACCAAAACGAGCGTACCAACGGGAGCGATACGCCGCTGTGAGATTCAGGGGAGGAACGACACCGGGGAGAACTGGCGAACTGACACCGAAATGATACCGAAACACGACAATCTGATAGGGGGATAGTCTACCCTATCGCTGATACTTCGGGAGATTTTAGGCGGCTCTATGGCTGTAATTTTGCCGAAAATCGCCCCGAAACCATACACGAAAACGGGAGGAAGCGTAATATGCCGAGAATGAGCAAAAAGAGGAAGCATGAGCTTTCTTTTTACCTCAATGACCGGGGGCGTGTCACTTACAACGAATTATGCCGGAAATGCCAGCATGGGTGCAGGCAGAGCTTCCGGGCGGTTGTGGTTGACTGCCCCCGTTATTTATCCAAACGAGCAAAGAAAAAGGAGGAACACACCGAATGAATTTTGAATTTATGACGATAGACACACCATTGCCACCCTGTATGGCTTTTCCAAGAGCGTTGACAGGGTTTCCAGTCAGCAGCACCGCAAAGGTCATGTACTGCCGGATGTTGGACGCTATGCTCTCCAATGGGCAGGAGGACGAAAACGGAATCCTGTTTGTCTGCTTCCCTGTTACAGCCATTGCCGCAGTCCTGTCCCGCAGCTCTATGACGGTCAAGCGTTCTTTGAATGAACTGGAAAACGCCGGACTTATCATGCGGGTGCGTCAGGGCGTTGGAGAACCAAACAGGATTTATGTGCTGATACCGGGAAAGGAGGACGCTGCCCTTGCCTGATACCTCAAAGCTGGAAAAACTCAATCGGGAGTTGGAGAAAAGCGAAAAGAAACTGCGGAAAGTCATCAATGATGAAAAGGCATTGCAGCACCAGTTAAAGCAGCTTACCCGAAAGGAACGGACGCACCGGCTCTGTACTCGTGGCGGTATGCTGGAAAGTTTTCTGCAAGAGCCGGAACGCCTGACAGATGATGATGTCATGCTGTTGTTGAAACTCATTTTTCACAGGCAGGACACGCAGGAACTATTGAAAAAACTGCTGGAACGGGAGAAGCCGGAAACCCCTTAGTTTACTAAGGGCGCAATTATACACCACCCAGAGGTTGGTGCATTGCGTTCTCCGAAGGCTCCTCGCCGGAGGGCTGTGATTTTCCGCAGTCATGGTCTGCTCCAAATCATACAGGGGACGCTACGCTTCCCCTGCGCTGGCTACCACCAGCTACCCTTTTGTGGACTTGCCATCTGGGTTGTCAAAAAAGCTTACAATCTTACATGATAAATAGAAAAGAGTAAGGGACAATTTGAAGTTATAAGTGGATTTTTGCGAAGCTGTATGATACTATTATTTTATAACGGTTTGAAAATTCGTGGATTACTTAACAAATTAGAAGGAGGTATTTTATATGTTTAAAAAAGCTTTTTGGGTTCCTTATGAGGATAGTGCCAATTACCCAACTCTTGCAAAAACTATGGAAGCAATTTCAAAGTATTGTGAAGAAAATGGTGAGTCTTATACGTTTATTAACGATGACGAAGTGGAGATAAATGGAAAAAGATATGAAATATATAGGGGCTACGAAAATGGTAGTAGGGGAAATTACGGCATAAAATGTAAAGAAAAATAAATCCAGTTTGTTATTCTACGCACATCGGGTCAGCTTGTCCCGAACTTTCACAACTAAATACCCGCCGCCCACACAGCGGCACACCGAGCAGGAAATCTGAAAAAGGTCTCCTGCTTTTTTTCTGCCCAAAATGAGGCGGCAAAACGCCACCCCATCCACCAATTACCGAAAGGAGGGACACGAAATGCCCTGTCCACACAATGAAATCACGATTGTTCAGCGCAGCCAGCGGCAGTCTGCTGTTGCCGCCGCTGCTTACCAAAGCGGCGAAAAGCTGTTCTGTGAATACGACCAGCAAGTGAAGCACTACCCGGAAAAGCGTGGCATCGTCCACAATGAAATCCTGCTCCCGGCCAATGCCCCGCCGGAGTATGCAGACCGCAATACTTTGTGGAACGCCGCCGAAGCGGTGGAAAAACAATGGAACTCCCAACTTGCAAGGCGGTGGGTGCTTACCATCCCCAGAGAGATACCGCCCGACCAGTACGCTGTCCTTGTCCGGGAGTTTTGTGAGCAGCAGTTTGTTTCCAAAGGCATGATTGCTGATTTTGCCATCCATGACCCCCATCCGCCGGGACATAATCCCCACGCCCATGTCCTGCTCACTATGAGGGCAATGGACGAACATGGAAAATGGCTTCCCAAGAGCCGCAAGGTTTATGACCTTGATGAAAACAGGGAACGAATAAAGCTGCCATCCGGCAGGTGGAAAAGCCACAAAGAAGATACGGTGGACTGGAACGACCAGAAGTATTGCGAAATCTGGCGGCATGAATGGGAGGTCATCCAGAACCGCTATCTGGAAGCCAATGACCGACCGGAGCGTGTGGACTTGCGTTCCTATGCCAGACAGGGGCTTGATATAGTCCCTACTGTCCATGAGGGGGCTGCTGTCCGGCAGATGGAAAAGCGGGGTATCCAGACGAATATCGGCAACCTGAACCGGGAAATCAGAGCTGCCAACAATCTGATGAAGTCCATCCGGCAGCTTATCCAAAACCTCAAAGGCTGGATTACCGAGCTGGGCGAAAAACGGAAAGAGCTGCTTGCACAAAAGGCGGCGGAGGAAGCAACACTTCTTCCAAATCTTCTGATGAAGTATATGGAGATACGAAAGGAAGAACGGAAGGACTGGACAAGGGCTGGACAGAACCGGGGGACTTCACAGGACTTAAAGGCAGTCAGCGAAGCCCTGTCCTATCTCCGTCAAAAGGGGCTTTCTACTGTGGAGGACTTAGAAGTATTTCTGGAATCTTCCGGGAAATCAGCCGCAGATTACCGCAATCAGATGAAGCCAAAGGAAGCCCGCAGCAAAGTGATTGACGGGATTCTTGCCAGCCGGACAGACTGCAAGGAATGTAAGCCTGTCTATGAGAAGTACCAGAAGATATTTTTCAAGAAAACAAAGGAGAAATTCAAACAGGAACACCCGGAGGTCGCCCGGTATGCGAAAGCCGCCGCCTACCTTGCCAAGCACCCGGACGATAAGGACAGCACCCAAAAGGAACTGCAACAGGAGCAGGAAAAACTTCTCAGCGAAATCGCAGAGCTGAAAGTACCGCTGACAGAGGTGCAGGAGGATTTGAAGAAGCTGCGGGATATCCGCTACTGGGTACAGAAAGCCACCCCCGGCACAGAGGAAAGCAAAGAGCCGCCCAAGAAGCAGCCCATCAAGGAAGTCTTGCAGGATAAGACAGACGAGAAAAAAGCACAAAGAACTGCCCAGGAACAGACGAAACACAGACAACAGGATATGGAACTTTAACAGGCACTTGCCATTTTCAATCAGAGAATGTCAGGTGCTTTTCTTTTTTCAAGGAGGGTTAGATTTGAATGTATTTGAAGCTGTGAAGCAGCCCGTCACAACAAGACAGGCTGCGGAGCATTATGGAATCCATGTAGGTCGGAACGGGATGGCTTGCTGCCCGTTCCATAACGATAAAACCCCAAGCATGAAGCTGGATCGGCGTTACCACTGCTTCGGCTGCGGTGCGGATGGGGATGTGATTGATTTTGCCGCCACCCTGTATGGGCTGAGAAAGAAAGAAGCCGCCGTACAGCTGGCACAGGACTTCGGGCTTTCCTATGAGGACTGGAAACCGCCGGGAAAGGAAAAAAAGCCAAAGCCCCGGCAGAAATCCCCGGAGGAACAGTTTCAGGAAGCAAAGAACCGCTGCTTCCGTATTCTTGCCGATTATCTCCATCTGCTTCGGGCATGGAGAACGGACTACGCCCCACACTCCCCGGAGGAAGCCTTTCATCCCCGGTTTATAGAAGCCTTACAGAAGCAAGACCAAGTGGAGTATCTGCTGGATGTGCTGCTGTTCGGGGAAACAGAGGAAAAAGCGGCTTTGATTACGGACTACGGAAAGGATGTGATACAGCTTGAACAGCGAATGGCAGAGCTTGCCGCCGCAGACGCAGCAAGAACTAAAAAACACCATGAACGCCATGCAGCCACCCCAGAGCATTGAGGAAATCAAGGAGGGGCTGGAAACTACCGAGAAAGGCGGTGTCCGTCAGAGCATACGGAACTGCCTGACTGTATTCCAGCGTGACCCGCTGCTTTCCGGGGCTATCGCATACAACATCCTGACTGACCGCAAGGACATCATAAAGCCCATCGGCTTCCACAGGGAAAGCACCGCCCTGAACGATACAGATATGAAGTATCTGCTTCTCTATCTGGAAGAAACCTACGGGCTTACCAATGAGAAAAAGATTGATAACGCCATCGGGATTGTGGCGAATGAAAACAAGTACCACCCCATCCGGGATTATTTAAGTTCCCTTGTGTGGGACGGGACAGAGCGAATCCGCTTCTGCCTGCGGCACTTTCTGGGGGCTGACGCAGACGATTACACCTATGAAGCATTGAAGCTGTTCCTGCTGGGTGCAATCTCACGAGCCTTTCAGCCGGGGTGCAAGTTTGAAATCATGCTCTGTCTGGTCGGCGGTCAGGGGGCTGGCAAGTCCACTTTCTTCCGTCTGCTGGCAGTCCGGGACGAGTGGTTCTCCGATGATTTGCGGAAGCTGGACGATGACAATGTGTACCGCAAGCTGCAAGGTCACTGGATTATCGAAATGTCGGAAATGATGGCAACCGCCAACGCCAAGAGCATTGAGGAAATCAAGTCATTTTTAAGCCGACAGAAAGAGGTTTACAAGATACCCTATGAAACCCACCCAGCAGACCGCCCCCGTCAGTGCGTGTTTGGCGGCACTTCCAATGCCCTTGACTTCCTGCCCCTTGACCGTTCCGGCAACCGCCGCTTTATCCCCGTCATGGTGTACCCGGAGCAAGCCGAGGTTCACATTTTGGAGGACGAAGCCGCTTCCAGAGCCTATATCGAGCAGATGTGGGCAGAAGCGATGGAAATTTACAGAAGCGGCAGGTTCAAGCTGGCTTTCAGCCCTGCCATGCAGCGGTATCTCAAAGAACACCAGCGGGATTTTATGCCGGAGGACACCAAAGCCGGGATGATACAGGCGTATCTTGATAAGTACACCGGGAGCATGGTCTGCTCCAAGCAGCTCTATAAGGAAGCCTTGAACCATGCCTTTGACGAGCCGAAGCAATGGGAAATCCGGGAAATCAACGAGATTATGAACCAGTGCATTTCTGGCTGGCGGTACTTCCCGAACCCAAGAATGTTTTCCGAATACGGCAGACAAAAGGGCTGGGAGCGTGAAAACCCGGCAACGGAATCCGGCAATCCGTCTGAAAAAACGATGGACGGTTTTGTGGAGGTCACAGAACAGATGGAGCTTCCCTTCTGAAAAGGACAGCCCGTTGCACCCCCTGTTGCTATCCCGTTGCCGAGCCGGTTGCCAGGGGAAATCCCTTATTTCCGGGCTTTTCTCCTTTATAACAACCAAAACAACAGAAAAATAAAAGAAAAGTATAAATAGTAACCATCGCCAGATTGAGATTGTTTGCAAGGTCTTTTGAAGCCCGTTGCCGGACTTCGTTGCCGACACCCTCTGTCTGGCTGTTTTCATGTATGGAGGATAACTGCCTATGGCAAATAATAAGATGAACATGGAAGGAAATAATTACTCAGATATTCCGGTGTGGCGTAGATATACGCTTACCATTGAGGAAGCAGCCAGATATTATCATATCGGCGAAGGAAAACTGAGAACGCTTATTGACACACATCCCAATGAGGATTTTTATGTGATGAACGGCAATCGTGCCCTCATTAAGCGTGAGAAATTTGAACGGTATCTGGATCAGGCTACTGCTGTGTAAACAGAGCTGACAGATTTACCGATTTCACATGATATAACTATGCGGAGAGCTGGATTTGTGCTATGATAAGAGTGCAAGTCTGGCTCTCTTTTTTGAAAGGAGAGTTCACGATGAGTGAGAAAAGACGAGATAACCGTAATCGGATTTTGCGAGAGGGCGAGTACCAGCGTAAAGATGGGAGGTATCGGTTCCGCTATATTGATGAGGACGGAAAAGAGAAAAATGTATACAGTTGGCGTTTGGACAAGAATGACCCAATGCCAAAAGGGAAGAAGCGGGAGCCTTCCCTGCGTGAGAAAGAAAAACAGATTGAAGCGGATTTGTTTGACCGTATCGTAACCAACGGTGGCAACTATACTGTTTTGGAACTGGTAGAAAAGTACGTTTCATTGAAAACAGGAGTTCGTCACAATACGGTTGCCGGATATAAAACGGTCATCAATATGCTGAAAAAAGAGAGTTTTGGGAATCTGCGAATTGATAAGGTGCGTTTGTCAGACGCAAAGGCATGGTTGATTAAGCTCCAACAAATTGATGGGCGGGGATACAGTTCCATTCATTCTATCCGGGGAGTCCTCAGACCAGCATTTCAGATGGCGGTAGACGATGATTTGCTTCGTAAAAACCCATTTGAATTTGAGCTTGCATCCGTCATTGTCAATGATTCTGTTACCAGAGAAGCGATTACCCGAAAGCAGCAGAGAGATTTGCTAAAGTTTATTCAGGAAGATAAACATTTTAGCAGATACTATGATGCAATCTATATTCTTTTTCACACAGGGCTTCGTATCTCAGAGTTCTGTGGGCTGACGGTTTCAGAAATCGAGTTTGGAGAAATGCGTATCAAGGTAGACCATCAGTTACAGCGTACTGCACAGATGCAGTATGTAATTGAAGAACCAAAAACTGACAAAGGCATCCGCTATGTGCCGATGACGGAAGCTGTCGCAGCGTGTTTTCGCAGAATCATTGCCAACCGCAAGACACCAAAAGTTGAACCGATGGTGGAAGGATATGCAGGATTTTTGTTTCTGGATAAAAACGATATGCCGATGGTTGCCCTTCACTGGGAAAAGTATCTGGAGCATATTATTCAGAAATATAATAAAATTTATCGCATCCAGATGCCGAAAGTTACCCCTCATGTATGCAGGCACACCTTTTGCTCTAATATGGCAAAATCCGGTATGAATCCGAAAACCTTGCAGTATATCATGGGTCACGCAGACATCAGTGTAACCTTGAACACTTACACCCATGTGAATTTTGATGATGCAAAGGAAGAAGTATATCGGATAGCGAATAGTTAAAAAAGCCCGTTGGTAAGGACGCTTGCTTTACCAACGGATTTACCAAGATTGCAGGGAAAAATATAAGAAAATACGAGAAGATTTGAGAAGATACCTTGAAAAGAAAGGAAAACTCAAAAGTCGGAAAACCCTGAAATATCAAGCGTTTGAGAAGAAATACAAGACTTAAATGGAGATATGAAAAGATGATTAAAGTACTATTTATTTGCCACGGCAATATTTGCCGCAGCACCATGGCTCAATATGTCATGCAATATTTAGTGGACAAGCGGGGCTTATTCGACTGTTTTTACATTGATTCTGCTGCCACCAGCAGAGAGGAGATCGGAAATGGGGTGCATCATGGAACCCGTGCGAAGTTGCGTGAGGTGGGAATCCCATGCGGAGATCATCGGGCACGACAGATGACACGTGGAGATTATGAGGAATATGATTATCTGATCGGCATGGATACCTGGAATATTCGCAATATGAACCGGATCGTTGGAGCGGATCCAGATCATAAGATCCATAAGCTGCTGGAGTATACGAACCGGGGTGGAGATATTGCGGATCCGTGGTATACCGGTAATTTTGATGAGACATATCGGGATGTGTCAGAGGGTTGCGAAGGGCTGCTTGCATATATCCTGAAGGAGGACATGGATTGAAACTGATACATTGTGCGGATCTGCATCTGGATTCCAGAATGGAATCCGGGCTGCCGCCTGCGAAGGCGCAGGAGAGGCGTATGGAACTGCTGCATACATTTGTGAATATGGTGGAACGTGCTTCCAGCGAAGGCGTGGAAGCTATGTTGCTTTGCGGAGATCTGTTTGATACGGAACAGGTGTCTGTCCGGACAAAGAGTGTAGTGAGAAATACGATCGAGGCACACCCGGAGATCATGTTTTATTATTTGCGAGGAAATCATGATCGGATGGAGCGGACGTCCACAGAAAGGATACAAAATCTCTGCACATTTAATGACGGATGGACTACTTATGAGCAAGGAGACATTACCATTACCGGTATGGAATTATCAGGAGAATGGGATCCGACATGGGCTGATCAGCTGCAGGAGGAGCTTTCTGATTATCCGGGCAAACTACATGTTGTAATGCTTCATGGAATGGTCAGTGAATATGGTCAGGGAGAAGAAGGAATCGCACTTCGGGATCTGCGTGGACGGGGCATTGATTATCTGGCACTTGGGCATGTGCATTCTTTCCGACAGGAAAAGCTGGATGAACAGGGAATCTGGTGTTACAGTGGATGTCTGGAAGGCAGAGGGTTTGACGAGTGCGGAACGAAGGGTTATGTGATGCTGGAGACGGTGGCTCAGCATCTGGTGCCCACATTTGTGCTGGTGGCCAAGCGGATGCTGCGTGAGGTGGTGATTGAAGTCACAGAGACATATACAGAGCAGGAGATCATGGCTCAGATACAAGGGCAGTTAACAGAGATTCCGTCGCAGGATCTGATAAAAATAGTTCTGAAGGGGCAGGTAAGTCCGGAGTGTGATCTTGATCTGCTGTGGATGAAGCGGAAGCTGGAGTCCGATTATTATTTTCTGAAGATCAAGGATCAGACAAAGGTCGCAGTGCGAGCAGAGGATTATCAGTATGACCGGTCTTTGAAGGGTGAGTTTGTGAGGTTAGTTCAGGAGACAGATCTTTCAGAGGAAGATCAAAGCGAGATATTGAAGCTTGGGATACAGGCACTGAAGGGAGAGGCATAGCATGCAGATCAGACGGATACAGATTGCGGATTTTGGAAAACTGCATGATATGGAACTGGATTTTTCTGAAGGGTTTCAGACAATCACCGGCGAAAATGGCTGGGGGAAATCCACCATGGCGGCATTTATCAAAGCGATGCTGTATGGCATGGAAGCAACCACCAGACGTTCTCTTCTGGAAAATGAGAGACGCCATTATCAGCCCTGGCAGGGTGGAGCTTATGGTGGAAGTATGGAATTTACAGCTGATGGAAAGACTTATCGTGCAGAGCGTACCTTTGGCAGCAAAGAAAAGGATGATACCTTTGCACTGTATGATCTGAGCACTGGACTTCTGAGCACTGATTATTCGGAGCGGCTGGGAGAAGAATTATTTCATATTGACCGTGGAGCATGGGAACGGAGCTGCTATCTTGGACAGCGGAAGCTGGAAGTGCTGGTAAATGACAGCCTGCATGCAAGGCTCAGTCATGCAGAAGAGGATGCAGGCGATATTGAAAATTATGAGCGGGCAGCAGCGTCTCTGGAAGAGCGCATGAAGTTTCTGAAGAAGACGGGCAATCGAGGGGAGATTGCAAAGCTTCAGGAGGAACGAAGGCAGGTCAGAGAACAGATGGAGGCTTATGAGATTCAGCAGGAAAAGCTCTGGAAGGCGCAGCAGGAACTGTTGGAGAAGAGATTGAAGGAGCAGGAGGAGAAGCTTCAGGAAGCTAACGTGCGCCTGGCGGGCTATGAGGAGCTTCCAATGAAAGAGCAGGAGCTTGATCGGCTGCGAGAGCAGATTTTCCGGTTTCAGGCTGCCCAGGAACGGGAGCAGACAGCGAAGCAGCAATATATGCAGGCCCAGAAGCAGGAAGAGAGACGAAAAGCGGAATTGGAAGAGGTTCGTGAGTGTGCACAGGAGCAGAAATACAGCGACAGAAAATGGATGCTGACAGGTGTGACTGGTCTGATCGTGATGTTGACGGGTATGGTGTTGATGGTATGTTGCTTTTCAGATATCATATTCATGACAGCACTGTTTGGCATTTTGATACTGCTCGGTCTTGCCTCGACAATCACCTCATTTCTCCAGTTATTCAGAAATCAGCGTTCCTGTCATCTTGCAAAAGAGATCTACAACCAACGCGTGGCAGAACTGCAGCAGTATCAGAAGCAGAGCAAGCAGTTGAAAAAGCAGTGGGACGAGGCAGAAGCAGAGAGAAAAGAACAGGAGCAGGATCCGATTCTGCAAAAGCTTCGGAAAGCAACGGGCTATGTCATGGAGCAGCTTCCAGACGGAGAGATACTGGAGCAGTGCTGGCAGCGGGAACGGGAGCGGAGCAGGGAGTTTCAGAATCTACGTCAGAGCTGTGAGAATCATCGAAAAGAGGTACGGAAGTGTCAGCAGGAACTGGATTCCTATGAACAGCAGGGAAAACATGTGGGACAGACGGAGGTTCGTCTGGAACTGGAAGAAAAACTGACGGATTTATCAGAGCAGATTCAGGAGCTGGAGCAAAAATATGAACTGTTATCCCGAACGCTGGAACTTCTGAAGACAGCCAGAGATCGATTCCTGGGAAGATATCTGACCACACTGAAGGAAAAAACAGCGGAGTATCTTGCTATTCTGGAACCGGCATGGAAGGACAGTATTGAGATGGATGTGAATCTGAAGCTTCGGATCCGTCAGCAGGGACTCCTGCGTGATCCGGAATATTTCAGCACTGGCTGGCAGGACCTGTTTCGGCTGGCGCAACGGTTTGCACTGATGGATGCGTTGTGCGAAGGAGAATCATCGGTGGCAATCCTGGATGATCCCTTTGTGAATCTGGATGAAGAGAAGCGGGCGCGGACACTGGAATTATTGAATCAAATAGGAAAACAGCGGCAGATCATTTATTTTACCTGCCGCCGTTAAGATCAGGGAACATCATTCGTTTTTGCTTGTGAACAGCGGATGATGTTTTCTTGCGTAAAGATATGTAATTGTGTGGATCAATGTGGTCAGGATCCAAGAGGTGGCATAGCAAAGGTACAATACCTGCTGGGTCGGGAACCAGGTAAATATGGTGGCAAGCCAGATGATCCGGTACAGACAGGCACCGGAGACAGCCACCAGCATGGGTGTGATCGCGTATCCAAGGCCGCGCATAACACCCATGACCACTTCCATGATACCACATAGAAAATACGGCATGGCGATCCAGAACATTCGGATCTGTCCGGCAGAGATCACAGCTGGATCTGTGGAGTAGATGGATAGAAGCTGTCTGGAAAACAGGTTGGCAGTACCACCCATAAGGATACCGGTTACAGTGACAAGTCCTAAGCAGGAGAAAAGGATCTTATTGATCCGCTCAGGTTTCCCGGCACCGTTATTCTGGCTTACGAAGCTGACCGTTGCCTGATGAACTCCATTCATGGAAATATATACAAAATTTTCGATACTGGCAGAAGCACTGCTGCCGGCCATGACTACTGAACCAAAGGAGTTGATGGAGGACTGGATCAGCACATTGGAAAAGGAAAACATACCACTCTGGATTCCGGCTGGCAGCCCGATCCGCAGCATGCGGATCAACTGATCTTTCTGAATATACAGCTTTCGGATGTTCAGGTGACAGGGGCCATCTGTCCGGCACAGACAATTCAGGATCAGAACGGCACTTAAGGTCTCGGACAGGATCGTTGCCAGAGCAACACCGGCCACATCCATGTGAAGCACGATCACAAAGATCAGGTTCAGGACAACATTTAGCACTCCTGCAGCAGACAGAAAATAAAGCGGCCGCTTGGTATCGCCCATGGCACGCAGGATTGCACTGCCGAAATTATATGCCATGTTGGAAGGCATACCAATAAAAATGATCATTAAATATAGAGAAGCTTTATCAATGACATCGGCAGGAGTCCCCATCCATTGGAGCATTGGCCGACCAAATAAAAATCCTAATAGAATCATGGCAGATCCAGATAAAATACTGACACTGACGGCTGTGTGGATGCCGTCTTTCGTTCCCTGATCGTCCTGGTTTCCAAGGGTTCGTGCCACATTTACATTGGCTCCGATGGAAAATCCGATAAATAATGTGGTCAGCAGGCTTAAAAGCTCAGTAGTGGAACCTACAGCTGCCAGGGAAGTACTTCCGGCAAAACGGCCAACCACGATCACATCCGCAGCATTGAACAGAAGCTGCAGACAGCTTGACAGCATCAAAGGCAAACTAAATGCAATGACCTTTTGTAAGACCGGGCCATTGCACATATCCATTTTATAGGATTCTTTTGACATCATTGTCCCCTCCATTTTCTGCGATATTCTCTTGCAGTGATTCCTTCTGCTTTTTGAAATACTTTATTGAAATAGCTGTTGTCTTCGATTCCGCAGGCTCGGGCGATCGTTTCAATCTGCTGATCACTGAAACGTAATAGTTCTTTTGCTTTTGTGATCCGTTGGGAATTGACATAACTTCCAACGGTGATTCCGAAGGCTTTTTTGAATTCTCGCGACATATGGTATTTGCTGATATAGAACAGGTTTGCCAGTTCATCAAGGGATATTTTTTCAGTAAAGTGCTCATCCAGAAATCCACGGATCTCCAGAAGTTTAGAGGTGATATTATCCTCTTTTTTTACAGGAATTTCAGTCTGCCAGGTCAGAATCTGTGTGACCAGACGGTGCAGCAGTTCGTTTTCCAGCAGCTCTCGGTTACCGGCACGATTTTTCTCCAGGATCAGTATCTGCTCCAGGATGGACTGAAAATCGGAAGGGCTGTCCGGATGAAAGACAGAAGCCTTCTGGTGACGGGTAAAATAAGCATGATATCCGGACATTGCAGTTCCGTAAAAATGTACCCACAGGAGAGTCCAGGGATCGTCCTCGCTGCTTTCGTGAGCATAAGGTTCCTGACAATCCAGAAAGATATGATCGCCAGGACCGATTTCCCAGAGGTTCTTTCCGATAGTGACTGTTCCGCGGCCGGACAATACAATAAAGAAAAGATAGGATTCCAGATGGGACCGACGGCTGATATGACGGTCCCGGCTCTTGAGCCGTCCAGTTTCCTGAATATACAGAAGATTCTGACGGGCAAATGAGCTTGGCGTATGGATATAGCGACAGATCTGATCGTTTTGTAAAATTACTGCCATGAACATACCTCCAGGAGTAAAATATATAGGAGCAATATAATACTATTTTTTCGCAAGGATTTACATAGATTTCTTATATTTTCTATCTTATAATATAGTCCGGTTTTTGTAAAGTAAATACAAGTTATTACTATTTTTTAGGAGGAATATATGAGTAAAAAAGCATTGATCACAGGTATCACCGGACAGGATGGTTCTTTCCTTGCAGAGTTTCTGCTGGGAAAAGGGTATGAGGTACACGGCATTACCCGCCGTTCTTCTCTGGCAAACACCGGAAGAATCGACCATCTGTTGGAGAAACATGCAGTGACTCTTCATGATGGAGATCTGTCTGATTCATCCAGTCTGATCCGTATTATCGGAGAGGTACAGCCAGATGAGATCTACAACCTGGCTGCACAGAGTCATGTACAGGTAAGCTTCGATGTACCGGAGTATTCAGGAGATGTAGACGCACTTGGCGTCTTAAGAATTCTGGAGGCTGTCAGAATCACCGGTCTTACCAAGAAAACGAAGATCTATCAGGCATCCACTTCTGAGCTTTACGGAAAAGTTGAGGAGGTTCCGCAGCGTGAGACCACTCCGTTCCATCCGTACAGCCCGTATGCAGTAGCAAAACAGTATGGCTTCTGGATCGTGAAGGAATACAGAGAAGCATATGGTATGTTTGCTGTAAACGGAATCCTGTTCAATCATGAGTCTGAGCGTCGTGGAGAGAATTTTGTAACCAGAAAGATCACTCTGGCAGCAGGAAGAATCGCTTGTGGTATTCAGGATCACCTGGAGCTTGGAAATATGGATTCTTTAAGAGACTGGGGATATGCCAAGGATTATGTAGAGTGTATGTGGCTGATGCTGCAGCATGAGACTCCGGAAGATTTTGTTATCGCAACCGGAGAGCAGCATACGGTACGTGATTTCACTGAGCGCGCATTCAAAGCAGTTGGCATCGACCTTCGTTGGGAAGGAACCGGCATTGATGAGAAGGGTTATGATGTGAAGACCGGAAAGATGCTGGTATGCGTCAACAAAGCATGGTTCCGTCCGACCGACGTGGATAATCTGTGGGGAGATCCGACCAAGGCGAAGACGGTTCTTGGATGGAATCCGCAGACCACCACTTACCAGGAACTGGTAGAAATCATGGCAAAACATGACCTGGAGCTGGCAAAGAGAGAAGCAGCATTAAGAAACGTGCAGTAGACAGGAGAGAGAAAATCATGATGAATAAAGATGGAAAGATTTATGTAGCAGGTCACCGGGGAATGGTAGGTTCTGCCATTGTACGTTCTCTGGAGAGAAACGGATACCACAATATTATTACCAGAACCCATAAAGAACTGGACCTGACCCGTCAGGATCAGGTGGAAAAATTTTTCGCAGAGGAGAAGCCGGATTATGTATTTCTGGCTGCTGCAAAAGTAGGTGGAATCGTCGCAAACAGCGAAGCTCTGGCTGACTTTATGTATGACAATATGATCCTTGAGATGAATGTGATCCACGAAGCATGGAAAAATAACTGTAAAAAGCTTCTGTTCCTTGGATCCAGCTGTATTTATCCGAGAATGGCTTCGCAGCCGATGAAAGAGAACTGTCTGCTGACTTCTGAACTGGAGAAGACCAATGAGGCTTATGCACTGGCAAAGATCAGTGGTCTGAAATACTGCGAGTTCCTGAACCGTCAGTACGGAACCGATTATATCAGCTGTATGCCGACCAATCTGTATGGACCGAATGATAACTATCATCCGACCCACAGCCATGTACTTCCGGCACTGATCCGTCGTTTTCATGAAGCAAAAGAGCAGGGACTGACCGAGGTTACCTGCTGGGGTACTGGTTCACCGCTTCGTGAGTTCCTGTATGTGGATGATCTGGCAGATGGCTGTGTTTATCTGATGAATAACTACAGTGGAAATGAGACTGTCAACATGGGTACCGGAAAAGAGCTGACCATTAAGGAACTGACGGAACTGGTGGCAAAAGTGGTTGGTTATACAGGAGAGATCAAATGGGATCCGTCCAAGCCGGATGGAACACCGAGAAAGCTTCTGGATGTATCCAAGCTGGAAGGTCTGGGCTTCCATTATAAGACTGAGCTGGAAGAGGGAATCCGTCTGACTTACGAAGATTTCCTTCACAATCCCATGAGAGCAGAGAGATAGGAGCCGGTATGAAACATTATGGAGTGATTATGGCCGGTGGTGGAGGAACCCGTTTCTGGCCGTTGAGCCGTCAGGCAATGCCGAAGCAGATGCTGAATCTAAGCGGCAAAGATCGGATGATCAATGAGACAATCGATCGTCTGGATGGTGTCATCGAGAAAAGTGATATGTTTATCGTGACAAATGAGAAACAGGCAGGAAAGATGTTAGAGTGTGTGGATGGCAGAATTGCAAAAGACCACATTCTGGCAGAGCCGTCTGCAAGAAATACGGCAGCATGCATCGGATATGCAGCTATGGAGATCGTCAAAAAATATGGTGATGGCATCATGTGCATCTTTCCGTCAGATCATTTTGTGAAGAAAGAGGCTGCTTTTAAGAAAATTCTTGGTGAAGCGATCAAGGCAGCAGAGGAGCAGGATAAGCTGATTACTATCGGCATTGCTCCGACCTTCCCATCCACAGGCTATGGCTATATTAAATTTGATAAAAAAGAAGATGCCATTGCCCGCAAGGTAGAGGAATTCAAGGAAAAACCGGATCTTGAGACGGCGAAAGCCTATGTAGAGAGCGGTAACTATGCCTGGAACAGTGGAATGTTTGTGTGGAAAGCGTCTACCATCCTGAAGAAGTTTGAACGTCTCCTGCCGGATATTTATGAATGTCTGGTGAAGATCGGGGATGCTATGAATACTCCGGAAGAAGAGAATGTGATACAGGAGATCTATCCGGTGATCCCGAAGATTTCCATTGATTACGGTATTATGGAACGTTCTTCTGACGTCCTGGTGTTATCCGGTGATTTCGGCTGGAACGATGTGGGAAGCTGGGATATGATGAAGGTCATCTACGATGCGGACCAGAATGGAAATATCATTGTAGGAGATCAGGTGAACATTGATACAACAAACACAATTTCTTTTTCTACTGGAAAAATGATCGCGACCATTGGCGTGGATAATCTTGTTGTTGTGGAAACAGAAGATGCTGTCTTAGTATGCAGCAAAGACCGGGTGCAGGATGTGAAGAAAGTAGTAGATACCTTGCAGGAACAGGGCAGAACGGAATTGCTGTAAAGGATATGCAAAAGCGCAAGAGGAGAATAAGCATGGATTATAAAGCAAAATATGAGCAGTGGTGTCAGGATCCTATTTTTGATAAGGAGACGAAGGCCGAACTTTCTGCCATTGCAGGAGATGAAAAAGAGATCGAGGATCGTTTTTACAAAGATCTTTCCTTTGGAACAGGTGGACTTCGCGGCGTGATCGGAGCTGGAACCAACCGGATGAATGTGTATACGGTGACCAAGGCAACGCAGGGTCTGGCTAATTATATTAAAAAACAGGGCGGCGAGGATAAAGGTGTGGCAATCGCATTTGATTCCCGTCACATGTCTGTGGAATTTTCTGAGAAGGCAGCGCTGTGTCTCAATGCCAACGGAATCAAGACCTATCGTTTTGAGACGCTCAGACCGACTCCGGAGCTTTCCTTTGCCTTGAGAGAACTTCATTGTATCGCAGGTATTGTTGTGACTGCCAGTCACAATCCGCCAGAGTATAATGGATACAAGGTATATTGGGAGGATGGCGCACAGATCACAGCACCGAAGGATAAAGAGATCATCGCAGAAGTGAATGCAGTGACTGATTTTGCTTCCATCAAGATGATGGATCGTGCAGAGGCAGAAGAGAAGGGATTGTTCCATGTGATCGGAAAAGAGATTGATGATCGTTACATGGAAGAGCTGAAAAAGCTGGTCTTAAGTCCGGATGTGATCAAAGAGATGGCTGACAGCCTGAAGATTGTCTATACACCGCTCCATGGAACCGGTAATCTTCCGGTCCGGCGCGTGCTCAAAGAGCTTGGGTTCACGCAGGTACAGGTGGTTCCTGAGCAGGAACTGCCGGATGGAGATTTTCCAACTGTGTCTTATCCGAACCCGGAAGATCCGAAAGCATTTGCGCTGGCTCTGGAACTGGCAAAGAAGACAGATGCGGATCTGGTTCTGGCAACAGACCCGGATGCAGATCGCCTTGGTATTTATGCAAAAGATTCCAAAACCGGAAATTATATGCCATTTACCGGAAATATGTCTGGTCTTCTGATTGCTGAGTATGAGCTGAGCACCAGAAAAGAGACGGGGCGTCTGCCAAAAGATGGTGCACTGGTGACTACCATCGTATCTTCCAATATGGCAGAAGCAATCGGAAAAGAGTACGGCATTGATGTGATTGAAGTCCTGACCGGATTCAAATACATTGGGGAGCAGATCAAGTTCTTTGAGCAGGATCATTCTCATACCTTCCTCTTTGGATACGAGGAGAGCTACGGTTGTCTGGTAGGAACCCATGCAAGAGATAAGGATGCGGTTGTGGCTGTAATGGCTTTATGTGAGGCTGCGGCTTACTACAAGAAGCAGGGTCTGACATTGTGGGATCAGATGCTGAAGATCTATGAAAAATATGGTTATTACAAGGAAACTCTGGTATCTGTTACCATGAAAGGTGTGGATGGAGCTGAGAAGATTCAGAGCATTCTGAAGCAGATGCGCGAAAATCCGCTGAAACAGATCGGTGACTACAAGGTACTGGCTGTGAGAGATTATGATGCGGACACCAGACTGGATATGGAGACGGACAAGGTAACTGCCACAGGTCTGCCGAAATCCAATGTACTTTATTATGAACTGGAGCATGATGCATGGTGTTGTGTGCGTCCTTCCGGTACAGAGCCGAAAGTGAAATTCTACATGGGTGTGAAGGAAGAAGGACTTACACAGGCTGAGCATGCTCTGGAAGGCCTTAAAGAAGCCATGACAAAGATTGTACAATAACACCCATTTCGGAGAAGATATATGAAATGTATTGTGCTGGCGGGAGGAAGCGGGGACCGTTTATGGCCCCTCTCCCGCAAAAATTATCCCAAACAGTTTATTCATATCAAGGAAAACCGCTCCTTGTTTCAGGAGACTATTGCCAGAAATATCCCATTTTGTGAGGAATTTTATATTATTACATCCAATCGGTATGCCAATATCGTAGAAGGACAGCTGCAGGTCTTTCAGGGACTTCGTTATCGATGCTTTTATGAGGAAGAGGGTAAGAAAACTGCCCCTGCGGTAGCTATTGCCTGTCTGTGTGACAACCGTTCAGAGGATTATCTGGTGGTATCCACAGACCATATGATCGAAGGTGGAGATTATAAGGGCGCCATCGCAAAGGGTCGGGAATATATTCCGCAGGGAAAGATCGTGTGTCTTGGCATTCCTGCCTGGCGGTTTGAGCCTGGATATGGATACTTCAGACAGGTGGAAGAACGGACAGAGTTTCGGCACAGCGATATGACAGAAGAGATCCCGACAGGAGAAAAATGGTACTATGATACCGGAATCTTATTGTTTAATGGTGGAGATTTTCTTCATGAACTGTCCAGAAAATCACCGGCTCTCTATGCTCAGATCAGAGAATGTGTGGATCAGCTTGATACCTACGAGAGAAATGTTCTGGTGCCGGGCAGACTTGTGGAAGAACTGGAGCCGGTAAGCATTGGACGGGCAGTGACCAGTGTGTCAGATAAAGTGCTGCTTTTACAGGCAGATTTCAACTGGAAAAGAATCATGACGCTGGAGTCATTGGATCAGTATTATCATGGAGAGGATTCCGGCCGGGTGATCCGTAATGCCTGTGAAAATGTGTCAGTGATGAATGAAGCGGCGCATCAGCTGGTGGTTGCCAATGGATTGGAAGATGTGATCATTGTCAACACAGCAGATGCGGTCTATGTGTCCCGAAAGAGCGAAGCGGATCAGATCAAGAGCATTATCCGGGAGAATTACGAGAAGCAGCAGTCTTATTTTGATGAGGGAACAGTCTATTATACCCCTTGGGGCATCAAAGAGACCATACATTATGGGGATTCCTGTAAGGTAAAGAAGATCACGATTTTTCCGGGAAAAGAGCTGTCCAGACATGTGCATAAGCTTCGGACAGAGCATTGGTCTGTGATTAGTGGAGTCGCAACCATTCAGCTGGATGAACAGATGGGTGAGTATGGATCAGGTGAAAGTATCTCTGTGCCCATGGGAACACCTCATCAGATCGCCAACCGGGGAACGGAAGATCTCGTAGTCATTGAAGTAAGTGTAGGTGAGCTGGAATATGGTCATGGAAATGATCTGACCCGCCTGGCAGGTCAGTCTATTGTGAAGACGGACTGTGATGAAATCGTTCGCATGGAGCCTGCTTTTAAGGACAATCTCTGGGGAGGTACCCGTCTGCGGGATGTCTACGGCAAGAAATGCGACTATGATATTGTAGCGGAGAGCTGGGAATTGTCCACACATAAAGCCGGTCAGAGTATCGTTGCTACGGGAAAAAATAAAGGTCTGATGCTGGGCGAGTATATCAACCGGTTTGGCAGAGGTATATTAGGCTGGAAATGTGATCCTTATGAGCGATTTCCGCTTTTGATCAAGTTTATTGATTCCAGAGAAAGTCTTTCTATTCAGGTGCATCCTGGGGATGATTATGCACTGCAGAAGGAAGACGAATATGGGAAAAATGAACTGTGGTATGTGGTGGATTGTGAACCAGAGTCTTATCTGTATTGTGGATTTTCCAGAGACACAGATGAGGCAGAGGTGCGCCGCCGGATCGAGGATGGTACACTGACGGAGATCCTGAATAAGATTCCAGTGAAAAAGGGAGACAGTTATTTTATTGAGAATGGAACGGTCCATGCCATTGGACCAGGTGTACTGATCTGTGAGATCCAGCAGAGTTCTAATGTGACATACCGTCTGTATGATTACCAGAGACGCGACAAATACGGAGAACTGCGGGAACTGCATATTGACAAAGCCATGGAGGTGACGAATTTCCATGAGAAAGATATGGAAGCCGCCAAGACCATGGAATGCAAATACTTTTCGATTGAGAAAAGCGTGTTTGATGGAGAGGTTTCCTTTAATCTGGATGACTCCAGCTTCCGTGCCTTTGTGGTACTGGAGGGAAGCGGTCAGGTATCCTGTGGAGAGGAGTCATTAGCCTACCGTCCGGCGGACTGCTTTTTTGTTCCTGCAGGCAAGAAAACCGTTGTTTTTCATGGCTGCGGAACGGTATTGAAGGTTCAGGTCTAACAGGTTCTTAAGATTTATTTAAGATGACTGCAGATGATTGACACTGCTGGAACAGATTGTATATAATTCAGAAAGGAGGAGCTTTTGTGAGCTTCTCCTTTATATACATTAGATGAACAGGATATAAGTGCAGTGGTATTTTCAAGTATTGATTTTTTATTTAAATTTTTACCGATTTTTTTTGTGATCTATATGTTCTGTCCAAAGGCATGGAAGAATCTGTGCCTGTTTGCGGGCAGTCTTTTGTTCTATTTGTATGGGGTGAAAGATACGCCATGGTATCTCGCCCTGTTTTTAGTTTCCATAATTGTGAATTACAGGATGAGTTTCTGGATTGACGGCAGTTTGGAGCCGGTACAGAAAAAGCGAAGACTGGCGGCGGGAGTGATTTTTAATCTGTCTATTCTGGCCGTATTTAAATATACGCATAGATTACCGCTGGGAATCAGTTTTTATACCTTTCAGGCGGTTGGATGGCTGATCGATGTATATCGGGAAGGCCGGATGCAGGATGCGAATTTTGTGAAATTCGGAACCTTTATGACTCTGTTTCCTCATGTGATTTCAGGTCCGATTCTGCGTTGGAAGGATACCAGCAGGGATTTATCCCGGCAAAACAGAGGGCTGGATGCATTGGAAAATGGTCTGCGGGAGTTGACCATCGGACTTGGCATGAAAGTTCTGCTGGCTAATCAGATGGCAGATTTATGGGAAAAGATCCGGGCAGTGGGCTATGAAAGTATCTCTACACCATTGGCATGGCTTGGTATTGTGGCATTCAGCTTCGAGATTTACTTTGATTTTTACGGTTATTCATTGATGGCAATTGGTCTTGGCGAAATGTTCGGATTCCATCTGCCGAAGAATTTTAAATATCCGTATATGGCGACTTCCATGACAGATTTCTGGCGCCGCTGGCATATGACGCTGGGAAGCTGGTTCAGAGATTATGTGTATATCCCACTGGGAGGCAGTCGTTGCAGCAAAGGGAAAATGATCCGAAATCTGCTGGTAGTGTGGCTGCTTACCGGATTGTGGCATGGTGCAGGCTGGAACTTTCTTTTGTGGGGATTCCTATTATTTGTTCTGGTCGCAGTGGAAAAATTGTGTTTACTAAAAGTATTCCGACGTGTTCCGATTCTGGGACATGTATATATGATTCTGGCCATTCCTCTGTCATGGCTGATATTTGCCATCTCTGATCCAGGACAGATCTGGATCTATGTGCAGCGGCTGTTTCCATTTTTGGCAGCGGCGGGAAGATTTTCCTGGTTTGCCGGTGATTATCTGAAATACGGCAAAATGTATCTGATCACACTGCTGGCAGGAATGATTCTGATCACACCACTTCCGCGAAAGCTTTACGAGCGGTACAAAGGCAGCATGTGGTCGGCACTGGTACTGATCCTGATCTTCTGGTTCAGTGTGTACTGCATCTGGATTGGACAGGATGATCCGTTTATGTACTTTGCCTTCTGATAGTGAAATAGCAATTTCAAAAAAGGATAGACAACATGAAACAACGAAACTGGTACACGATTTTTTTACTTTCTACCTGTATTGTGGCAGGTATGATCTATATAGCGGGAGTATATGCGCCGGACAGCATGAAGATTGCACGGGCGGCACTGCAGTATGTGTTTAATCATTCTGAAGGAAGCTTTTCTGAGGGGAGCTTCTGGACGGATGGAGTGGAAGAAGAGATGCAGTCGACAGATGATGCGGCGGCTGATGATCTGAATTCCACAGATGTAGATAGTTCCGATGGGACTGCTTCAGATAATACGGATACAGTCACGTCAGATCGGAAGCTCACAGAGCAGCCACAGAGGGAGCTGCCACAGATTCCGGATGATTTTACAGGTGTTCTTTTTGTCGGAGATTCCCGGACAGTGGGACTGTCTGAATATGGAAAGCTTGGAAATGCAGATGTATTTGCAGACACAGGGATGAGTGTCTACAATGTGACGAAAAAAGCTTTGCCTGCGCCAGATGGTGAAAAACATACACTTGATGAGCGACTGCAGGAAAAGAACTATCAGATAATCCTTCTGATGCTGGGTATCAATGAGCTTGGCTATGACAGAAATGTGTCTTATAAGAGATACGCAGAACTGGTAGAGCACATCCGGGAGCTCCAGCCGGATGCATGGATCGTGTTGGAAGCGAATCTTCATGTGACGCAGGCACAGTCGGAAAAAGATAACATTTTTAATAATGAAAATATCAATCAGGTGAATGAAAATATTCGTCAGCTTGCACAGGAAAATGGTCTGGGGTATCTGGATGTGAATGTGTTGTTTGATGACGAAAATGGATGCCTTAAGGCTGATTATTCTGCAGATGGAGCACATATCCTTGGCTCTTATTATGATGACTGGTCTGCGTGGATCTTACAGGAATTACAGTCCGGCGATGCCAATAATAGGTAGTCAGACATTTGCAAACAGTTGTAAAATCCTCCGTGATGGGGTATTCTATATAGGAATCTACGATAACGGAGGACTTAAAATTGCAGGATTTTGATACAGAGGAATCTGCAAGGCAGCAATTAAGAGCGCAGAGACGGGCAAAGCTGCGGGAAAAGAGAAGACGGGAACGAAGAAGAAAACAGATCCTGGTATTGAGCTGTATGGGGCTGGGAGTGATAATTCTTCTGACAGCGGGCGGCAGATTGATCGCAGGAAAGAAGAAAGCAGCTGATACAGTACAGAATACGCAGCACGAAACCATAGAGGAACAGAACGCAGTGCTGACAGAGGTAACAGCGAATATAGATTCAGATGCCACGGAACAGGGGAAAGATGCGGTGAAAACCGCATCGGAAGGTTCAGACACATCGGAAGGATCAGATATATCTGATGAATCGGACGCAGATATGACAGCAGGCACAGATTCTGCAGATATTCCATTTGCAGCAGGCTATGAATTTTCAACTACGGATTCCACATCAGGAACCAATGGGGAAGTACAGAGCACCTATGCATTGCTGGTGGATCTGGATGATAATACAATTGTCACTCAGCGAAATGCCAGGGATCGGATCAATCCGGCATCTATGACCAAGATTATGACAGTTCTGGTAGCAGCAGAGCATGTGACAGATCTGGAGGATACATTTACCATTACCCGTGAGATTACAGACTTCAGTTATTCCAATGACTGCAGTGCAGTTGGTTTTGGTGAAAATGAGGTTGTCACAGTAAAAGATCTGCTCTATGGAACGATCCTTCCCTCAGGCGGAGATGCAGCAGCCGGTCTTGCCTGTTATGTGGCCGGTTCTATGGACAGCTTTGTGGACATGATGAACCAGAAGCTGAGGGATCTGGGCCTGTCAGACAGTGCACATTTTACCAACTGTGTGGGTCTGTATAATGAAAATCATTATTGCAGTATCTATGATATGGCAGTGATCCTGAAAGCGGCGATGGAAAATGAATTGTGCAGGGAAGTCATGTCGGCACATACTTATACAACATCTCCTACGGAACAGCACCCGGAGGGAATCCAGATATCCAACTGGTTCCTGCGGCGGATCGAAGATAAAGAGACGAACGGAGAAGTGGTCTGTGCCAAGACCGGCTATGTAGTGCAGTCTGGAAACTGTGCTGCCAGTTATGAAGTGACCAACAGCGGAAAACATTATATCTGCGTGACCGCAAATGCACATAGCGGATGGCGGTGCATCTACGATCATGTGGAGATCTATAAAACTTATACGGAATAAAATATTGTCATTTAAAAATTTTATTCCAGATGGCATGTGCTACTTCTTCTTTGCTCATCAGTGGAAGTTCCTGGATATCATTTTTGGTGATCAAAGTCACCACGTTGGTATCGGTTCCAAATCCGGCACCGGCGGTCTTCAGGTTATTGGCAACGATCATATCTACATTTTTCTTAATAAGTTTTGCCTGGGAATTTTCCAGCAGATGCTCTGTTTCCATGGAAAAACCGCATAAAAACTGACCAGATTTTTTATGCTCACCAAGATATTTGAGAATATCCTGAGTGCGGGTCAGAGGGATGGACATGTCTCCATCCTTTTTTTTGACTTTCTCAGTGCTGACCTTGGAGGGCGCATAATCGGCAACAGCTGCAGCCTTTACGATTGCATCCTGCTCTGGAGCAAGGGAAGTGACTGCATTGTACATATCCTGTGCAGAGGTGACGGACACGACGTTTACAAAAGGTGGTGGAGTCAGAGAAACAGGTCCGCTGACCAGAGTCACTTCAGCACCTCGCTGCATGGCAGCTTCTGCCAGGGCATATCCCATTTTGCCGGTGGAATGATTGGAGATAAAGCGCACCGGATCAATGGCTTCCTGAGTAGGACCGGCGGTGACCAGTACTTTTTTGCCGGTCAGATCTTTTTCGTAAGCCAGTTCCCTTAAGATATAGGAAAGCAGTACTTCCGGCTCCGGCATTTTTCCGGCTCCAGTGTCTCCGCAGGCCAGGTGGCCGCAGGCAGGATCAATGATCTGCCAGTGATAGTGGGCCAGTGTTTTTAAGTTATCCTGCACGATTGGATTTTCATACATGCCCGTATTCATGGCCGGAGATATGAGCTTTGGGCATTTACAGGCGAGAATGGTAGTGGTCAGCATATCGTCAGCGATGCCGTGTGCCAGCTTGCCGATCACATTGGCCGAAGCCGGTGCCACCAGTACAAGGTCTGCTTTCTTTGCCACAGAAATATGCTCCACCTCAAAGGTGAAATTCCGGTCAAAGGTATCTACCAGACATTTATTTCCGGTGAGGGTTTCAAAGGTGACCGGTGTGATGAACTGGGTGGAATTTTGGGTCATGATAACCTGTACATCGCAGTGTAGTTTTTTCAACGCACTTGCGAGATTTGCAATTTTATATGCGGCGATACTTCCGGTAACGCCTAATACGACACATTTATTTTTTAACATAGATTCCTCCTGGACGGTTTGGACAGTCATTTGTAAAATTGCGCTTGCAGGGTTTTGCGCTGCTTTGCAACTCCCAAGATTTTTCGAATATTTATGAGTAAGCTCATGTAGTTTCACACTAAATATTGGCATAAAGAGGTAGAAAAGTAAAGGAAAAGATGATAAAGTATAAATATTCCTGTGTGCAGGAACGGAATCGCAAAACATGGAGGAATCAATAAAAGATGATTTTAGCAGTAGATATTGGAAATACAAATATTGTGGTGGGATGCATCAAAGGTGAGGAAATCTGCTTCGTGGAGCGGATGTCCACGGAAGCCACCAGAACCGAGCTGGAATATGCGATCAGTTTTAAAAATGTACTGGAAATGTATGGCATTTCCATTGAGCAGCTGGACGGAGGGATTATTTCTTCGGTTGTGCCGCCAGTGACAAATATTGTGAAACGGTCTGTGGAGAAGATTCTGAATACGGAAGTCATGTTGATCGGTCCTGGTGTGAAGACGGGTCTGAATATTCTGATGGATGATCCAAGACAGGTGGGAAGTGACCGGATCGTCAATGCAGTAGCGGTAGTCCATGAGTATCCGGTGCCTGCGGCCATCATTGATATGGGAACGGCAACGACCATCTGTGTGGTGGATGAGAAGAAGAACTATATTGGCGGAGCAATCATTCCGGGGATGCGGATCGCAGCAGATACACTGACTGCCCGCACGGCGCAGCTTCCAAAGATCAGTCTGGAACCGCCTGCAAAGCTGATTGGAAAAAATACGGTTGACTGTATGAAGAGCGGTGTCTTCTATGGAAATGTGGCGTTGATCGATGGAATGCTGGATCGAATAGAAGAAGAGATGGGACAGAAGCTCCATGTGATCGCTACTGGCGGACTGGCGAAAGCTCTGATTCCGTATTGCAGACATGAGATCACATTGGATGATGCATTGCTGCTCAAAGGTCTGAAGATTATTTACGAGAAAAATAAGTAAACAAAAATGCTGTGGAAGACCAGAAAAGAAATTCAGGTCACCACAGCATTTTTATGTACAAGAGAAAATGATTATTTGATAATGGTTCCGGCTTTTTCTTCCAGGGCAGCTTTTGCGTCGTCCAGGTCAGCAATCACAGTTACGCGGCCCGGCTTTCCGGATACGAAGGAAACAGCAGCAACAACTTTCGGAAGAATGGAAGTCTCAGCAAACTGACCCTCTGCAATGTAGGAGCGGGCTTTGTCTACACTGATCGTATCCAGCGGTTCGCAGTTATCCTTACCATAGTTCAGGTACAGCTTTTTCTCGCCAGTCAGAAGCAGGAGAACATCTGCATCCAGAAGCTCAGCCAGCTTGCCGCTTGCCAGATCTTTCTCAATAACAGCACTGGCACCTTTCAGGCGATTTGCCTGTTTGAGAACAGGGATTCCGCCGCCGCCACAGGCGATGACAACCTGACCGGCATCAGACAGAGCGCGGATACTGTCGATCTCTACGATATCTTCCGGCTTCGGTGCAGATACGATACGACGATAACCGCCATCCACTTTGACCACGTAGTTTCCCTTCTCTTCTTCAGCGTCAGCTTCTTCCTTGGTCATGATACGACCGATGACTTTGACCGGTTTGTAGAAGGAGTCATCGTATGGATTTACAACAACCTGGGTCAGAATGGTAGCAACCGGACGGTTGATGCCACGGTTGAGAAGTTCTTCACGAATGGCGTTCTGCAGGTCATATCCGATATAACCCTGGCTCATGGCAGAGCAGACAGATATGGGTGCGAAGGTGTAATCCGGGTGCTGCTTTCCGAATTCGTTCATAGCAGTATGGATCATACCCACCTGTGGGGCATTACTGTGGGAAATAATAACCTGGCAATCAGCCTCTACAAGATCTGCAATAGCTTTTGCGGCGCCTTTTACTGCGTCCTGCTGCTGGGGAAGGGTAGCACCCAGCGCTTTGTGCCCGAGGGCAACGACAACTTTTTTCTTGCTCATGATGGGTCCTCATTTCTGTAGTGTATAGTGGAGCCTGAAATCTCAGAGATCTGTGGTATTCTCGCTGCGGTGTTCCGCTGCAGAGAGCTTTCTGCAGAAGTACCTATGAGTGCGAGCATTCACTGTGCTCCTGTGTCAATCTCCTCTGGCTCCAACGGTTACTAACAGTATACGTGTTTATAGACAAAATTGCAAGGATAAGACAATTGTGATATAATAGGCGCATTGGAAAAAGAGAAGGAGATTCTTTCATGAAAAATATTGCAGGACTTTTACAAGAACTGAAGTACACAGTGATAGACGGAAAGCCAGAAGGAGAGATCTCAGAGCTGGTCTATGATTCCAGAAAGGTGACAAAGGACTGTATGTTTGTCTGCATCAAGGGTGCGGCATATGACAGCCATGACCATACAGAGGAGATCGCCCGGGCAGGCGCAAAAGTGATCGTGGCAGAGCGTCCGGTGAAGGTACCGGAAGGCGTGACTTTAGTATTGGTGGAGGACAGCCGTTATGCGCTTTCCATGCTGTCCGCAGCGTATTTTGATCATCCGGCGCAAAAGCTGAAAATGATCGGAATCACAGGAACCAAGGGAAAGACCACTACTACATTTATGGTAAAAGGAATTCTGGAGCATGCTGGATACAAGGTGGGATTGATCGGAACCATTGAGACCATTATCGGTGATACTCATATTCCGTCCAGCAACACTACGCCGGAATCCTATCTGGTGCAGAAATATTTTGCACAGATGGTGGAGGCAGGCTGCCAGATCTGCGTCATGGAAGTATCTTCCCAGGGACTGATGATGCATCGTACTGCCGGTATTCCATTTGAGATCGGCATCTTTACCAATCTGGCGCCGGATCATATCGGGCCCAATGAGCATGCAAGCTTTGAAGAATACGCAGCATGCAAAGGGATGCTGTTCCGCCAGTGCCGTCATGGAATCGCGAATGTGGATGATGAGCATTTTGATATGGTACTGGCAGGTCATACCTGTGATCTGGAGACCATCGGATTCTCAGACAGAGCTGATTACCGGGCATCTGACATGGAACTGATCGGAAGACCGGGCTATCTGGGCGTAAAATACCATGTATCCGGAAAGATTGATATGGATGTGGAAATTGATGTGCCGGGACGCTTCAGTGTGTATAACTCACTGGTAGCGATTGCTGTCTGCGAACATTTTAAGGTGTCTCAGGAGGATTTAAAAGCGGCTCTTAAAGTAGTGAAGACCAAGGGACGTATTGAGATGATCAAAGTATCCGATGATTTCATTCTGATGATCGACTATGCACACAATGCCATGAGCTTAGAGAGCCTGTTGACTACATTAAAAGAATATCATCCAAAGCGGCTGGTATGTGTCTTTGGTTGTGGCGGAAACCGTTCCAAGCTGCGTCGTTATGAGATGGGCGAGGTATCCGGTAATCTGGCGGATCTGACCGTGATCACGTCTGATAACCCACGATTTGAGGAGCCGCAGGCGATCATTGATGATATTAAGGTCGGTATGGCAAAAACCAAAGGAAAATATGTGGAGATTTCTGACAGGAAAGAAGCGATCCGCTATGTGATCGAACATGGTCAGAAGGGAGATGTCATCGTTCTGGCAGGAAAAGGACACGAGGACTACCAGGAGATCAAAGGAGTCAAATATCCCATGGATGAGCGCGTGCTGATCCAGGAGGTATTGAAGGAGATGGCAGAGAAATAGATGGAATTCGTCAATGTGATCGTAGATATTTCCCATGAGAAGCTGGATCGGATCTTTCAGTACCGGATTCCGGAGGAACTTCAGGGGAAGATCAGCACCGGTATGCAGGTGCAGGTTCCCTTTGGCATGGGAAATCGAACCATCAAAGGATATGTGACAGGTGTCACGGATGTGCCGGATTATCCGGTGGAAAAGATCAAGCCGGTCACCGGTCTGGTGGATGGCGCTGTGCCGGCGGAGTCGGAGCTGATCGCGTTGGCGGCATGGATGAAGGAGTTTTATGGTTCCACCATGAACCAGGCTCTGAAAACGGTACTTCCGGTAAAACAGGAAGTGAGCAGCAGACAGGAAAAATGTATTGTGCTTGCGATTCCAAGAGAAGAGGCGGAGCAGTTATTAAAGGAAGTGCTCCATAAAAATTTTCGGGCAAAGGCAAGATTGCTGGCAGGACTTCTGGATCATGACGGAAAATTGTCTTCAAAGGAAGCAGCAGATCTTAAGATCACTTCTTCTGTCATACAGGGGCTGGAACGAGATGGCGTGGTCCGTCAGATATCCCGGGTGCAGTACCGGAATCCTTTTGCCGGAAAATTTGAACAGACCGGTATACAGCGGACGCTGACAGAAGAGCAGAAGAATGCTGTGGATGGAATCTGGGATGAGTATGCACAGGGCATTCGAAAAACCTATTTGCTGGAAGGTGTTACTGGAAGCGGCAAGACAGAAGTGTATATGGAACTGATCAGCCGGGTGATCGCAGAAGGAAAGCAGGCAATCGTGCTGATTCCGGAGATCGCCCTGACTTTCCAGACAGTCCGGCGCTTTTATGAGCGGTTTGGCGACCGGGTATCGGTCATGCATTCCAGACTGTCGGAGGGAGAACGATATGATCAGTTTCTTCGGGCCAAAGCTGGAGAAATTGATGTGATGATCGGGCCAAGGTCTGCGTTGTTTACACCATTTTCACAGATTGGTGTTATGATCATTGATGAAGAGCATGAAGGAGCCTATAAAAGTGAGACAGTTCCCCGGTATGATGCCAGAGAAGTGGCGGCTGTCCGGGCGAAAAAGCATGGGGCTTCTCTTATCTTAGGAAGTGCCACACCGTCCGTGGAGACCAGCAGGAGAGCCAGGGAAGGAAAGTTTGGATGGTATCGACTGACCTCACGGATCGGGCAGGCAATTTTGCCGGAAGTATCGGTGGTGGATCTAAGAGAGGAACTTCGGGATGGAAATCGAAGTATTTTCAGTCGGAGACTTCTGTCGGCCATGGATGACAGGCTAAAAAAAAGACAGCAGACCATGTTGTTCTTGAACCGTCGTGGGTTGTCTGGATTTGTGTCCTGCCGTTCCTGTGGGAAATCGATTCGCTGTCCTCATTGTGATGTGACCTTATCTCTTCACAAGGATGGAAGCCTTCGATGTCATTATTGTGGTTATCGGATCCCGATGCCGAAGAATTGCCCTTCCTGCGGATCCCCATATATTTCCGGCTTCCGGGCAGGAACCCAGCAGATCGAGCGGGAGGTGCACAGATTATTTCCTCAGGCGCGAGTGCTGCGGATGGACTATGATACCACCCGTACAAGAGAAAGCTATGAGCAGATCTTAAGTGCTTTTGGAAATGGACAGGCGGACATTTTAGTGGGAACACAGATGATTGTGAAGGGACATGATTTTCCTGATGTTACACTGGTTGGTATTGTTGCGGCAGACATTTCACTGTATGCGTCTGACTATCGGGCTGCAGAGCGGACTTTTCAGCTTCTGACCCAGGCGGTGGGAAGAGCCGGCAGAGGAAGCAAGGCAGGAGAAGCGGTAATACAGACCTATATGCCGGAGCATTACAGCATTCAGACTGCGGCAAAGCAGGATTATGACGCATTTTATGAGCAGGAGATCCTATACCGGGAATTGATGGGCTACCCACCGGTGGATGAGATGCTTGGTATCTATTTGTCGGGAAAAGATCTGGAAAAATTGGAAAGCTGCGCAGAACAACTGGCAGAATGGATCCGTAATGCCCATGTGGAGGGCTTATGTCTGATCGGACCGGCTGATGCGGCTCTCGCCCGGAAAAATGACAGTTACCGCAAGGTTATTTATATGAAACATGAAAAGAAAATTATCTTATTAAAAATAAAAAAACTGCTGGAGCAGCAGATCGCTGGTACAGATAATTGGAACGATATTTTTATCCAGTTTGACTACAATCCATTGCAGGCATATTAGGAGGACATTATGGCAATCAGAAATTTACGTTATGAAGGAGATCCGATTCTCCGTAAAACAAGCAAAGAAGTAAAAGAGATCACACCAAAGATTGTAGAGCTGATCGATGACATGCTGGAGACCATGTATGAGGCTGGCGGTGTCGGACTGGCAGCGCCACAGGTGGGTGTACTGAAAAGAATCGTTGTGATCGATGTGGGAGATGGTCCGTTCGTGTTGATCAATCCACAGATCACAAAGACGGAAGGCTCTCAGACCGGAGACGAAGGATGCTTAAGTGTACCGGGAAAAGCCGGAATCGTGACCAGACCTAACGAAGTGACGGTCCGCTTTACCGGTGAGGATGGCAATACCTATGATCTGGAAGGAACAGAACTGCTGGCGAGAGCCATCTGCCACGAGTGCGACCATCTGGATGGAAAGCTGTATGTGGATCTGGTGGAAGGAGAACTTCACGATACTGTCATGGACGAGGAGGAATAAGCGAATATGAAAATTATTTTCATGGGAACACCGGATTTTGCGGTGGGAACGCTCAGATCCCTGGCAGAAGCCGGTCATGAGATCACATTGGTAGTGAGTCAGCCGGATAAGCCAAAGGGACGTGGACATGCGATGGTTCCCACACCGGTGAAGGCTGTGGCTGAAGAGCTGGGAATTCCGGTATTCCAGCCGGTGAAGATCCGTGAGGCAAAGGATGTGTTGGAGAAGACGGAAGCAGATGTGTGTGTGGTAGCGGCTTTTGGACAGATCATTCCAGCGTCCATTCTTCATATGAAAAAATATGGATGCATCAATGTGCATGCTTCCCTGCTTCCGAAGTACCGCGGAGCAGCACCGATCCAGTGGGCAGTCATCGATGGGGAGAAAGAGTCCGGTGTGACGATCATGCAGATGGATGAAGGACTGGATACCGGTGATATGCTGGCAAAGGCAATCGTACCGCTGGATGAAAAGGAGACGGGAGGAAGTCTCTTTGATAAGTTGAGTGAGGCTGGTGGACGTCTCTGTGTGGAGACTCTTGCAAAGCTGGAAAAGGGCGAGATCACCCCGGAAAAGCAGGGAGAGTCACCGACTGCTTATGCATCCATGCTGGATAAAAAAATGGGAAATATCGACTGGAACAAGAGTGCAGTCGTGATTGAACGTCTGGTCCGTGGACTGAATCCGTGGCCCAGTGCATATACTCATCTTGACGGAAAGACATTGAAAATATGGGCATGTGATGTGCTGCCCCAAAGTGCATCAAAGGGAGAAAGTGGTGAGATACTGGAAGTGACAAAAGATGCCATTCATGTACAGACCGGGGACGGTATCCTGGTGCTTCGCGAGATCCAGCTTGCAGGAAAAGCAAGAATGGATGCAGGTGCATTTTTAAGAGGATACAAAGTAGTTCCGGGAACGGTACTTTCGGCAGAATAGGAGGAAATTATGCCGTTTTTCTATTATTATGACCCTACGTATATTCTGGTACTCATTGGAGCAGTTCTGTCCCTGTGGGCGTCTGCAACAGTAAAATCAACTTATAACAAATACTCTCGGGTATACAGTTATTCCGGACTGACCGGAGCGCAGGCAGCTGCACAGATTCTCAGACAGGCAGGTATCTATGATGTGAGGATCGAGCATGTGAGTGGTAATCTGACAGACCATTATGATCCAAAAGCCAGAGTGCTTCGCCTGTCCGACAGTGTCTATGGATCTAATTCCGTAGCTGCCATCGGTGTAGCTGCTCATGAATGTGGTCATGCGATCCAGGATCAGGAGGACTATGTTCCGCTTCGGTTCCGTTCTGCATTTGTGCCGGTAGCGAATCTGGGAACACAGGTTGCTTTCCCTATCCTTCTTCTGGGTGTATTTCTGGGAAGCTCTCATTTCCTGATCCAGGTGGGGCTGCTGTGCTTCTTCTTTGGTGTACTGTTCCAGCTGATCACTTTGCCGGTAGAGTTTAATGCATCCGGTCGTGCGGTACGGATCTTAAGAGAGACAGGGATGATGTCTGATGATGAATTGTCTAAGACAAAGAAAGTACTGTCAGCGGCAGCTATGACATACGTGGCAGCAGCGGCAGCATCGATCCTGTCCATGTTAAGACTTATTATCCTGTTCGGAGGTAACAGAAGACGTGACTGATCAGGTAAATACAAGAGGGCTCGCACTGGAATTTCTGCTGGAAGTGGAAAAAGGAGCCTTAAGCCATGTGGCACTTCGTGGTATGTTGGAGCGATACCAGTATCTGGATAAGCAGGAACGCGCATTCCTGACCCGCCTTTGTGAAGGAACTCTGGAGCGCAGACTGGAGCTGGATGCCATCATCAACCATTTTTCTAAAGTGCCGGTGAAGAAACAAAAGCCGGTGATCCGTAATCTGCTGAGAATGTCGGTTTATCAGCTGAAATACATGGATCAGGTGCCGGATTCTGCCGTCTGTAACGAGGCAGTGCGTCTGGCGCAGAAAAAAGGCTTCGGAACCTTGAAAGGGTTTGTAAACGGCGTGCTCAGAAGCATTGCCAGAGGAATAGAAGAGATTTCTTTTGATGATCTGTCCATCTGTTATTCTACACCTCAGTGGATCGTAGACCAGTGGGTCGAGGAATATGGGAAAGACAAGGCAGTTCGGATGCTGGCGGATCAGTATGCAGAGAAGCCGGTGACCATTCGGATCAATGAGACGAAGACAACAAAGCAGCAGTTGAAGGAGCGTCTGGAATCCGAAGGCGTGACCGTTCAGGAGGTGGACGGCATGGATTGTGCACTGGCAATCTCCGGGTTTGATTATCTGCGGGCTCTTTCTTCCTTCAGGGAAGGGCTGTTCCATGTGCAGGATGTCAGCTCCATGCAGGTGGCATTGACTGCAGCACCGAAGGAAGGCGACATCTGTCTGGATGTTTGTGCGGCACCTGGAGGAAAGAGTCTTCATCTGGCAGAACTTCTTCATGGAACCGGACTTGTGGAGGCAAGAGATCTGACGGATTATAAAGTTGAACTGATCCAGGACAATATCGATCGTTCAGAGCTTACGAATATTCGTGCAGTCTGCCATGATGCTACTGTCCTTGATGAATCCTGGATCGGAAAGGCAGACATTGTGCTGGCTGATCTTCCATGTTCCGGCCTTGGAGTATTAAATAAGAAAAATGATCTGAAATACCGGATGACACCGGAACAGCAGCAGGAGCTGGTAGAGCTTCAGCACAGGATCCTGGATACAGTATGGCAGTATGTGAAGCCGGGTGGAAAGCTGATCTACAGTACTTGTACCGTCCACAAAGCGGAAAATGTGGAAACTGTGGATTGGTTTTTGAAAACGCACCCGTTTTTGTTGAAAAAAGAGATAATAATGCTTCCCGGTGTGGATAAGTATGATGGATTCTTCATCGCCGGGATGGAGAGAAAAGAACATGATTGATATAAAATCACTGACTCTTCCAGAACTGCAGGAAGAGATGGAAAAGATCGGAGAGAAGAAGTTTCGTGCAGGACAGATCTATGAGTGGATGCATGTGAAGCTGGTGGACAGTTTTGATGAGATGACCAATCTCTCCAAAGGCTTGCGGGAAAAATTAAAGGAGCAGTATGAACTGATATCATTGGAGCTGGTGGAAGTACAGACATCGAAGATCGATGAGACCAGTAAATTCCTGTTCCGCCTGTCAGATGGAAATGTGATCGAGAGCGTGTTGATGAAATATCACCACGGCAATTCAGTCTGTATTTCCTCGCAGGTAGGCTGCCGTATGGGCTGTCGGTTCTGCGCGTCCACGTTGGACGGACTGGAGCGTGGGTTAAAACCATCCGAGATGCTGGATCAGATCTATAAGATCCAGAAGTGGTCCCAGGAGAGGGTGCATAACGTGGTCGTTATGGGAACAGGAGAACCTCTGGATAATTATGATTCTCTGCTTCGGTTTATTCATTTGCTGACCGATGAGGGAGGACTTCATATCAGTCAGCGGAATCTGACGGTATCTACCTGCGGTATTGTTCCGAATATGCGTCGTCTGGCAGATGAGAAGCTTCAGATCACGCTGGCATTATCCCTTCATGCGTCCAGCCAGGAGAAGCGCAAGACGCTGATGCCGGTGGCCTATAAATTTGATCTGAAAGATGTGCTGGATGCCTGCCGGTATTATTTTGAACAGACTGGCAGACGGATCACATTTGAATACAGTCTGGTAGGAGGCGTCAACGACAGTAGCGAGGATGCCAGAGAACTGACGGAGCTGGTCAAAGACCTGAACTGTCATATCAACCTGATCCCGGTCAATCCGATCAAAGAGAGGGATTACGTGCAGTCGGACAGCCGTGCGATCCTCAATTTCAAAAATAAACTTGAAAAATCAGGGATAAATGTTACTATTAGAAGGGAAATGGGCCGGGATATTGACGGCGCATGCGGACAGCTCAGAAAGAGCTATATGGATACTGAAAAAGAGAGGTAAGTGGAAGTGCAGACATCGGTCGCAATGACGGACGTGGGCCGTGTGAGAAAAGTGAATCAGGATTATGTGTATGCTTCCGACACACCGGTCGGAAATCTTCCGAATCTGTACATTGTGGCAGATGGAATGGGAGGTCATAAAGCAGGAGACCTGGCATCTTCCTATGCGGTGCAGACCATTGTGGAGGCTATCAGCCGGAGCGTGGAGACCAGACCGGCGCTGATCCTTCAGAAGGCGATCCGCTACGCCAATTACCGGTTATATGAAAAATCGGAAGAGCGGGAAGAATATCATGGAATGGGAACAACACTGGTAGTGCTGACAGTATATAAAGATGAAGCACTGGCAGCTAATATCGGAGACAGTCGGCTGTATGAGATCTCACAGAAGCAGATCCGGCAGATTTCAGAAGATCATTCCCTGGTGGCGGAGCTGGTGCGAAAGGGAGAACTAAGTGCCACAGAAGCCAGAAGACATCCAGATAAAAATATTATTACAAGGGCACTGGGAATCCAGGACGAGGCGCAGATTGATCTGTTTCCGTTTCGTGTGGAGACAGGAAACCGCTATCTGCTCTGTTCTGATGGACTGACCAATATGGTGGAGGATGCGGAGCTTTGCAGGTTGATCAGTCAGAAGAAAGATATCTCGGAGATCGGTGCGGAGCTGATCCTCAAAGCGAACAAGAATGGCGGACTGGATAATATTGCAGTTGTATTGGTTGAAATAGATAACAGTGAGGTAGGATTATGATAAAGACGGGAACGATTCTGGGAGACCGCTATGAGATTCTGGAAAAAATAGGAACCGGCGGTATGGCAGAGGTCTTCAAGGGAAAAGATCATAAGCTGAACCGTTACGTTGCAGTCAAAGTACTGAAAGAGGAATTCCGTGACAATGACGGATTTGTAAAGAAATTTAAGGAGGAAGCTCAGGCAGCAGCCGGGCTTGCTCATCCCAATATTGTAAATGTATATGATGTCGGTGATGAGAACGGTATCTATTATATTGTGATGGAGCTGGTGGAAGGGATCACTCTGAAGAATTATATTGGGAGAAAAGGCCGCCTGACCATCAAAGAGGCAACCAGTATTGCAATTCAGGTATCTGCAGGACTGGAGGTTGCCCATAATAATCATATTGTACACAGGGATATCAAACCACAGAACATTATTATTTCCAGAGAAGGAAAAGTAAAGGTAACGGATTTTGGTATTGCCAAGGCAACCACTTCCCAGACCACGACTTCCAGTGCCATGGGTTCTGTGCATTATGCATCTCCGGAGCAGGCAAGAGGCGGATATGTAGATCATAGAAGTGATATTTATTCTCTTGGTATCGTCATGTATGAAATGGTGACAGGCCGTGTTCCGTTTGATGGGGAGACTGCGGTGACTGTGGCAGTGAAGCATCTGCAGGAACAGATGGTTCCGCCCAGCAAGTATTGCCCGGAGATTCCGTACAGTCTGGAGCAGATCATCAAGAAATGCACGGAGAAGAGTCCGGACCGCAGATATCAGGATATTGGGGATCTGATGGCAGATCTGAAACAGTCTCTGGTAGATCCAGATGGCGATTTCGTACAGATGGTAGATCTTGATGAGCAGGCCAAGACCGTGATTATGACAAAAGGAACCACGTCCAAGGTCAAAGAGTCCCGCAGAGTGAATCTGAGCAAGGATGAGGATGAGGACGAGGATGATGAGGAAGAAGACGAAGACAGCGAAGATGATGAGGATGATGAAGAACTGAGTCCGACCGTTGAACGTGCCATGACGATCGCAGGAGTGGTTCTGGCAGTGATCATTGTGATCATTATGCTTCTGCTGTTCTCAAAAGTGCTTGGAATCGGCAAAAAATCCAATACAGATACCAGCGACAGCCAGCAGACAGAGCAGAGCGCGGACGAAGAAGATGACAGCAGTTCCGCATCCCAGGGGAATACAGTGAACATGCCGAGCCTTCTTGGAAAGACTTATGCAGAGGCAAGAACGGTTCTGGAAGAACTTGGACTGAAGATCGAGCGTGGAGAATCTGAAAAATCCAATCAGTATTCTGCAGGTCAGATCATTGCGCAGAGTGAAGAATCAGGAAACAGCGTGAAGGTAGGTACAACGGTGACAGTAACCTTGGCGGCAGCAGGATCTACTGCTTCTTCAGATGGAACCAGCAGTACAGGAAGCACCACTTCCGGTACAACCACCACAACCACTAACAGCAAAGTGACGGTTCCGCCGGTAGTTGGTAAAGATGAAAATGCAGCGAAGAGTGCGATCACGGCAGCAGGTCTGACGGTTGGTACGGTCAGCGAAGCTTCCAGCGATACAGTAGAATCCGGTCTTGTCATCAGCCAGTCTCCGTCAGCCAATTCCGAGACGGAGAGCGGTGGAAAAGTTAACATTGTGCTGAGCAGCGGACCGAATAAAAAGAAAGTGACCGATGTTATCGGTCATGAATCCAGCAGAGCCCAGTCAGAACTGGCGGGGGATGGATTTAAAGTAGAAGTAAAAGAAACATATAGTGATGATATGCGTGCAGGCCTGGTAGTCAGCACCAGTCCGGACAGAGGAACCTATGTGCAGCCGGGAAGCACAGTGACGATCACTGTCAGCAAAGGCCGGGAACAGGTAACGATTCCATCTGTCAGCGTGGGAATGACCTATGAAGAGGCAGTGGAGGCATTGAATGATGCCGGATTCAAAGGAACAGTCAAAGAGGCAACTGAGTACAGTGCATCTGTAGGAAATGGATTTGTGACCAGATACAGTCCAAGCAAGACGGTCGATCCAGACGGAACGGTGACTATCTATGTAAGCCTTGGTACGCAGTCAACCACAGAGTAACAGCTTATGCAGGGAAGAATTGTCAAAGGAATTGCAGGATTCTATTATGTAGATACAGAGGACGGTATCTTTGAGTGCCGCGCCAAAGGAATTTTTCGCAACCAGAAGGTAAAGCCTTTGGTTGGAGATCTGGTGGAGCTGGAAGTATTAAGCCAGGAAGAAAAAGAGGGTAGCGTGATCTCCATTTTGCCAAGAAAAAGTGAACTGATCCGACCGGCAGTAGCCAATGTGGATCAGGCACTGGTGATCTTTGCACTGTCAAGACCGACTCCGAACTTGCCGCTTCTGGATCGCTTTCTGATCATGATGAAACAGAAAGAGATTCCGACGATTATCTGTTTTAATAAAAGCGATATGGTGTCAGAAGAAGAAAGGGAGCATTTTCGGCAGATCTACCGGGATTGTGGAAGTAAGCTTCTGTTTATCAGTGCAAAAAAAGGAGAAGGAACAGACGCGGTCAGAGATTGTTTAAGAGGACATATGACAACTGTGGCAGGTCCCTCTGGTGTGGGAAAATCTACACTGATCAATCATCTGGTGCCGGAAGCAGAGATGGAGACTGGAAAGATCAGCGAAAAAGCGGATCGAGGAAAACATACTACCCGTCACAGCGAACTGTTTCGGCTTGAAAAAGACAGTTACATTCTGGATACTCCGGGCTTCACTGCACTGGAGCCGGAAGCTATGGAGAAAGAAGAACTGCGGTTCTGCTTTCCGGAATTTGATCCCTATGAGGGCAGCTGCAAGTTTCAAGGCTGTATTCATGACAGGGAACCTGGCTGTGCAGTAAAAGAAGCTGTAGAAGACGAGAAGATCAGTAAAGAACGTTACGAAAGCTACATCAGTTTTTTCAGAGAATTAAAAGAGAGAGAAAGACGGAGGTATTCCTGATATGAAGTACTATTTATCACCATCAATTTTATCCGCAGATTTTGCACATCTGGGAGATGATATTGCAGCAACGGAGAAGGGCGGAACCCAGTATCTGCACTACGATGTTATGGATGGCATGTTTGTTCCGAGCATTTCTTTTGGTATGCCGGTTCTGAAGTCTGTCCGTAAGATCACGGATCTGGTTCTGGATGTACATCTGATGATCGAGGATCCAGACCGCTATATTGATGAATTTGTAAAGAGCGGTGCTGATATTATCACGGTTCATTATGAAGCATGTAAGGATGTGGAGAAAACCATCCAGATGATCAGAGAGAAAGGTGTAAAAGTAGGTGTTACCATTAAACCAAAGACTCCGCTCAGTGTTCTGGAACCGTTGCTGGATAAGGTAGATATGATACTTCTGATGACGGTAGAACCGGGATTTGGCGGACAGGCATATATTCCTGAATCCACAGATAAGATCCGTGCATTGCGTAAGATGCTGAATGACAGAGGACTGACCACAGATATTGAAGTTGATGGTGGTATCAAAAAGGATAATCTGGAAATGGTTCTGGATGCAGGAGCCAATGTGATCGTGGCAGGAAGTGCCATCTTCAAAGATGACATCGAGAAAAATACCAGAGATTTCATGGAGATTCTTAAGAAGAGGCAGGCATAAATGGATACACTGATTATCAGCGGGGGCAATATCGGGATCGATCTTGCCCTCGGTCTTTTGAAAATAAAAAGATTTGATCATATCATCGGCGTGGATGGTGGATTGAAGTTCTGTTATGACCATAAGATCGTCCCTACACGGATCGTTGGGGATTTTGATACTTTATCCCCGGAAATTCTTACATGGTATAAGAAGAATACACAGATCGAGATCCGGGAATACAATCCGGTAAAAGATGCCACAGACACACAGATTGCCGTGGAACTGGCACTTTCCCTTGGAAGTGATCATGTTACGATTCTTGGAGGAACAGGAACCAGACTGGATCATGTGCTGGGAAATATTCAGAGCCTGTATCTGGCGCTGGAAAAAGGAGTGGACTGTGAGATCCTGGATGAGCATAATCGCATCCGTCTGATCCAGGGGGAATACCGGATCAAAAAGGCAGAACAATATGGAAAATATGTATCTCTGATTCCATTTACTACTGATGTGAATGGGGTTACGCTGGAGGGACTGAAATATCCAGTGCAGGATCAGCATTTTACCGTACAGGGAAGCGGTGGTTTTGGCGTGTCCAATGAGATCGCTGCTGACGAAGCAAGGATCAGCCTGAAGCAGGGCATTTTTATTATGATCGAATCAAAAGATTGATTCTTTTGGGAGGAATACAAGAATGGCTTGGTATGACGAGGCAATATTTTATCACATTTATCCCCTGGGACTTACGGGGGCTCCAAAGGAAAATTCTTATGGGGAACCGGTACATCGGTTAAATACGTTGATCCCATGGATCGAACATATCAGAAACATAGGATGTACAGCTCTGTATATTGGTCCTCTGTGTGAATCCGTGGGTCACGGTTATGAGACGACAGACTATAAGAAGCTGGACAGCCGTCTGGGAACCAATGAAGACCTGAAAGCATTTGTGACAGAATGTCATGCGCAGGGAATCCGCGTGATTTTCGATGGTGTGTTCAATCATACAGGAAGAGATTTTTTCGCATTTAAGGATATTCAGAAGAACCGGGAGCAGTCTCCGTACCGTGACTGGTACTGTAATGTGAATTTCTATGGAAATAATGAATATAACGATGGATTTTCCTATGATAACTGGGGCGGCTACAATCTGCTGGTGAAGCTGAATCAGCGAAATCCAGCAGTCAAAGATTATATCTGTGACGTGATCCGCTTCTGGGTCAGTGAGTTTGATATTGATGGGATCCGTCTGGATGCAGCGGACGTACTGGATTTTGATTTTATGAAAGCCCTGCGTCAGACGGCAAATGAAGTGAAGCCGGAGTTCTGGCTCATGGGCGAGGTGATCCATGGGGATTATACCCGTTGGGTAAATGAAGGAACTCTTCATTCTGTGACCAACTATCAATTGCACAAAGCACTGTACTCCGGGCACAACGATCACAACTATTTTGAAATTGCACATACAGTCCGACGCCTCTATGAGATGGGAGGCAACCGGCCAGATGGACTGAAGCTCTATAATTTTGTGGACAACCACGATGTGGAACGGATCTATACAAAATTGCAGAATAAGGCACAGTTCTTCCCGGTACATGTGTTGTTGTATACCCTGCCGGGGATCCCTTCTATTTATTATGGATCGGAATTTGGCATAGAAGGAAAGAAGGAGCGCTACAGTGACGATTCTCTGCGCCCTGCATTGCAGCTGGCTGATTACAAAAATGCAGCCACGGAAAATCCGTGTACCAGACTGATCACCGCATTGGGGAAGATTCGTCAGCAGACGAAAGCATTAAGTCTGGGCGATTATAAAGAACTTTTGCTGACCAATCGTCAGTATGTATTTTCCAGAGATCTGAATGGAACATCTGTGGTAGTGACGGTCAATAATGATGAGAATCCGGCACAGATCCATGTGGCAGCCGGCAATGGCGGAGCTTATGTGGGAGCACTGAGCGGAATGAAAGTTCCGGTGGAACAGGGTCAGATCAATGTAACCTTACAGCCAAACAGTGGAGAAATCTGGATTCCGGAAGAAGGCGGAGCAGAAGAACCGGAGCGTACGCCGATAGAGCCGGTGAAATTCAAAGCAGTTAAAGTTGAGGTAGCGATGCCGGTGACTAGGCCGGAGAATGTACAGACAAAGGAACTAAGGCCGGAGTTGTCCGGGCAGGCAGCGAAGGTGACAGCACCGGAGCATAAGATCGAAGTTCCGACCAACAAAGCTTACGAAGAGATGACTATCGAGGAACTGCAGCAGGCAATTCTCGACAAAATGGCCAAAAACGGTCCTATCACCGATCAGATGCGCCGGGATGTGATGGAAAATGTGTATCACAATTCCCTGATCAACTGGGTAAAGAGTTTTCGATAGGAAAGAGAAAAGAGAAAAAAGATGCCGCAGGATCCATCAGAAGATGGTCTTGCGGCATCTTAGTGTGTGCCTGACAGTGGACAGGCAGTTATAATATTTAGTCTGGATAGTTCAGACGATCCTCAGTAATATCATAAAGAACTTCATCCAGATATTTGCGGGCAGCATATTTTGCCATAGGCAGGTTCATATCCAGATAGTTTCCGCAGTCTTTTGCGCAGGCACCAGGAATCTCGCCTTCAAAGTCGCGGATGAACTCATACATCTCGATCATCAGATTTACAATATCGGAGGATTCATAATCTCCAGCCAGGATCAGGTAGAAGCCGGTACGGCATCCCATAGGTCCGAAATATACGACCTTGGACGCATAGACCGGATGGTTTCTGAGAAATGTTGCACCCAGATGCTCAATAGCATGAACTTCAGCTGTGTTCAGGACTGGCTCATCGTTGGGGCTGGTCATACGAAGGTCAAATGTAGTTACAACAGAATCGCCCACAGAATCCTTGCGGGATACATAGACTCCCGGGATCAGGCGGATATGGTCAACGGTAAAACTTGCAATTTTCTCCATGATAATACCTCCTAAAGCATGTCTTCCGGTTCATCATAACAAAAACTGAAACGAATGGCAATCTGAAATTTTCTCTTGCGATTTCTGAAAAAAATGGTATAGTAGAAAAGAACGTTATTCCTGAGTGAAAACGCATCATTCATTTATTTATATACAAAGCAAAGAAGAAGAGTGCTGACCAAAGCTGGCGGCAACTGTTCGCGGAAATTTGCCATGTATCTCAGACTGTCCCACTGACAGTTTCTTTTTATGTGTTTTCCCGTTATTACGTTCATAGATCCCCATAGGTAGCAGAAGATTTTTATATTGCTGACCATATTTTATATTCCGAGAGACAGGGGACGTATAGATACGCCGTTTCATCGGAGGAGAAGAGGAGAAAACTTATTATGAACAATCAACACGCAGCACGCACCAAATTTATGGTAGAACTGGCCCTGATGGTAGCCATTATCTTCGTTATGGCATTTACCCCGCTGGGATATTTCCAGACCATGGGACTTTCCATCACATTTCTGACCGTACCGGTAGCCGTAGGAGCCATTATCTTAGGACCAAAGGGTGGAGCCATCTGTGGACTTGCATTTGGAATCACCAGCTTTATGCAGTGCTTTGGAATGGGTGCATTTGGAACGATGCTGTTTAGTATCAATCCCATCGGAACGGCATTTGTATGCATTGTTCCGCGTATTCTGGAAGGCCTTCTTTGCGGATTGATCTTCCAGGCATTGAAAAAGTCCATGAAAAACGGAGCTTATCTGGTGGCAAGTCTTTCCTGCCCGCTTCTGAATACTCTGTTCTTTATGACCAGTCTGGTAGTAGTATTTTATAACACCGATTATATTCAAGGATTTGTATCTGCTCTTGGTGTGAGCAATCCGTTTACCTTTGTTGTAGCCTTCGTGGGCGTTCAGGGATTGATCGAAGCAGTTGTATGCTTCGTTCTTGCAGGCGCGATTTCAAGAACACTGGGTGCAGCACTGCACAGAGCGTAGAGCATAGAGGAGAGAGAACATGGCATTGATTCATGAGATACCGATCACAGAGATAAAGGGGCTGTCCATGGGACATGCACAGGATCAGGAGGCGAAGACCGGTGTGACTGTGCTTCTGTTTGACAAAGACAGAGGAGCAGTGACAGGCTGTGATATCAGCGGTGGAGGTCCGGCTTCCAGAGAGACGCCGCTTACTTCACCGGTGACAGCGGACAATCCGCTGAATGCTATTGTATTGTCTGGTGGATCTGCTTATGGACTGGCAGCATCCGATGGAGTCATGCGTTGTCTGGAAGATCATGGTATTGGATTTGAGACGGGATTTGCAAAGGTCCCACTGGTATGTCAGTCCTGTATCTTTGATCTGGGACTGGGAAGTTCCACGATCCGCCCGGATGCGAAGATGGGATATGAAGCCTGCCGACAGGCACTGAAGCACCCAGCCACTGCAATGGGAAATGTGGGAGCTGGAACGGGTGCGACTGTAGGAAAGCTGTGCGGCATGGAACGTGCTTCCAAGACCGGAATCGGGTATTATGCCATGGCGTTGGGAGAGCTTCAGGTGGCAGCAGTCGTTGTGGTCAATGCTCTGGGAGATATCTTTGATCCTGCAAATGGAACGAAGATCGCAGGTCTTATGAATAAAGACAGAACAACATTCGGTGACAGCTGCGAGGAACTATGGAAGCTTGGCTGTCCGCAGAACCTGTTTACAGGAAATACCACCATTGGTGCAGTGATCACCAATGGTCGGTTCAACAAAGCACAGATGAACAAGATCGCATCCATGACAAGAAATGCCTATGCCCGCTGTATTAATCCGGTGGGAACTATGGCAGATGGAGACAGTATCTATGCCGCATCCATCGGTGATGTGAAAGCGGATATCAATGTGGTTGGAACATTGGCAGCCCATGTGATGGAGCGGGCCATTGTGAAAGCCGTAGAGAGTGCGCGATGAAAAAGCGGGACAGGAATAAAAGCTGTTTGAAAAAATTCGTGTACAGGTCACAAAATATTATGAAGAATAGAAGAAGCCGGTTCGTTCAGGACCGGCTTCTCTTGATCTGGTGCTCAAATTTTTGAATAATGGTGTAGAGGATCAAGGCGATCAGACACAGCACCATGAGAGCGGTGATCAGATAGTTCAGCTTGAAGATCTGGCTGGCGTAGATGATCAGATATCCAAGACCTTCTCTGGCGGCGAGAAATTCTCCGATGATCACACCGACCAGGCAGAGACCGATATTGACTTTGAGAATGCTGATCACGGAAGGCAGACTGGAAGGGAAGATCACATAGCACAGAGCTTCTCGTTTGCCGCCTCCAAGAGTATGGATGAGTTTGATCTTCTCGCTGTCAGTCTCTCGAAATGCAGTATACATGCTGATAATGCTGCCAAAGACAGCGACAGACATGCCGGCAACAATGATGGTGCAAGAGCCACTTCCAAGCCATACGATCAGAAGTGGTGCCAGTGCAGATTTTGGAAGACTGTTGAGAACTACCAGCCAGGGTTCCAGTATCTCGGAGACAGTTGGAAAGATCCAAAGAAGAGTGGCAGTCAGAAAACTGATGCCGATGACAAGCAGAAAACTGACCAATGTCTCATATAAGGTGACTTTTGTGTGGAGAAAGAGGGAGCCATCCCTACTCATGACGGCTAAAGTCTTAAGGATTCCGGAAGGACTGCTGAAGATGAAGGAGTCGATCCAGGACAGACGGGTGCTGATCTCCCAGAGGCCCAGAAAGAGAATACATCCAAAAAGCCGTAAGAGTAATACCAGATGATGATGCTGCCGGTGCTTCTTTAAGAAGGCAGACTGAAGGGAACTTGTTTTATCCATGGTGATTCAGCTCCTTCCATATTTGATTGAAATAACCCTGAAATTCTGGTGCCTGCCGCCGGTTCATAGGAGACAGCTCCTGATCTTCGAAGATGATCGGAAGATCCAGATGAATCGAAGCAGGGCGTCTGCTTAAGACCAGCACCCGGTCAGCCATGCTGATGGCTTCAGACAGATCGTGAGTCACAAGAATGGCTGTTTTCCTTTCCTGACGGATGATCTGCCGCACATCATCACACACTGTCAGACGGGTCTGATAGTCCAGAGCAGAAAACGGTTCATCCAGAAGTAATAGCTCCGGGTCGAGGGCCAGTGTACGGATCAAGGCCGCCCGCTGCCGCATGCCGCCGGACAGCTCAGAAGGTCTGGAATTACGAAATGCCCACAGTCCATAAGCCTCCATCAGCTGATCCACATGATGAAGGTACTCAGAAGTCATTTTTTTCTGAATCTCCAGACCGAGCACAATATTCCGGTAGACGGTGCGCCATTCAAAGAGATGATCTTTTTGCAGCATATATCCAATATTGGCGGTGTGCGGAGCCAGAGGCTTCCCACGAAGAATGATCGTACCTGATTCCGGTTCCATCAATGAGGCCAACAGTGAAAGCAGCGTGGATTTGCCACAGCCGCTGGGACCAACAATGGATAGAAATTCTCCTTCTTTTACAGAGAAGGTAATATCTGACAGTGCCGGGGTCTCACCCGACAATGTGTGGTAGGAATACGAGACATGACTGACGGAAAGCAGTGTGTCCATAGAGATACCTCCCTGCCTGATCGATATATGATTATTGTATGGATTTTTGAAAAAATATGTGCTATGATGAGGCGCGAAGGTTGGCGAAAGCCATAAGGGACAAGAGAGCCGACAGAAGAAGCAGGAGATGAAAAAAGATGGCAAAACAGAAAGAAATCAAGACAAATGCCATGCGTATGCTGGACCGTATGAAGATTCCATACGAGGCGATGACTTATGAGTGCGGTGATTTTATTGATGGGATCCAGATCGCAGACAAGCTGGGGCTGCCCCATGAGAAAGTATACAAGACATTGGTGACGGTGGGAAACAGTAAGAATTATTTTGTGTTTGTGCTTCCAATCGAAGGAGAACTGGATCTGAAAAAAGCAGCTCGTGAGGTGGGAGAGAAATCCCTTGCCATGCTGCATGTGAAGGATATTAACACGGTGACCGGCTATGTGAGAGGCGGCTGTACGGCAGTGGGTATGAAAAAGCAGTACGTGACCCGTATCGATGCTAGTGCACAGAATCTGCCGACCATGGTGGTCAGTGGCGGACATCTGGGAACTCAGCTGGAATTAAAGCCGGAGGATCTTCGGAAAGCGGCAAATGCAGAATTTGCGGATATTGTGGTGGAATAAAATGGTTGAACAAGGGGCTGCTGCATGTGCAGCAGCCCCTTGTTTTACATATACATAAAATTACTCAAAAGGATCCTCTTTCGGTTCTGCGACATCATCTGCATCCGCAGCATCTTTCGCAGGAGTATGCTTCAATGCTTCTTTTTTCTCTTCGATATTTGCCTTATGGACAGAGATGGCGGTACACCATTCGCTGACTTCTTCAGCTACAGGAAATCCTGCTGCAAACTGCTCGTAGTACCAGGCGCCGATCTTGGTTTCCAGCTCGCGGATGGATTTCTCATCGTTCAAAATCTGTGCCTTCAGTCGGGTATCTTCTACCACTTCAGCAGTCTTGTCAGCGGCAGCCTTTGCCAGTTCGTTTACTTTTTCAAAAAATTCCATGATTTTAACTCCTTTCCGATATAAAGACAGATGACATATGTCTTAAAATGATTATGATTATTGTACTATTTACCAAGAGAAAAGAAAAGCGAAAATCTATGCGAAATCTGAATATTTCCCAGGGTTTACATTTAATTTATGTTGTCGTATCATAATGGCAACTGTTGGTAAAACTGAAAAAAGAGGAGCGTGACGAGATGCAACAGGTGAAGAAACCAAAGAAACCGTTGATTTTCTATTATTGTGTTGTCCTTCTTGTGATGGTGCTGCTAAATACAATCGTAGTTCCATCATTATTAAAGACACAGATTAAGGAAGTGGATTACGGAACTTTCCTGACTATGTTGAATGACAAAGAAGTGGATACTGCTCAGGTGGAAGATGACGTGATTTATTTCACTGATAAGGCAGAAAAGCAGCAGGCTTATTCCACGGTTGTGTTTAATGATCCGGATCTGGTAGATCGACTTTATAATTCCGGATGTAAATTTGGAAAAATACAGGATGAAAAAGATTCCTGGGTAAGTCAGTTTATTTTGTTTGTTCTGCAGATCGCTGTCTTTGTTGCAATCGGGCAGATGCTGTCCCGGATGCTGATGAAAAAGATGGGTGGCGGCGGTCTTGGAAATGCCATGCAGTTTGGTAAGAGTAATGCCAAGGTTTATGTGGCCAGCGAGACGGGAATCAAATTCCATGATGTGGCTGGTGAGGATGAGGCAAAGGAGCAGCTGCAGGAGATCGTTGATTTTCTCCATAATCCGGGGAAATATCAGGCAATTGGTGCAACCATGCCAAAAGGAGCCCTGCTTGTAGGCCCTCCTGGAACTGGTAAGACATTGTTGGCTAAAGCAGTTGCCGGTGAGGCAGAAGTACCGTTTTTCTCCATTTCCGGTTCGGAATTTGTGGAAATGTTTGTCGGTATGGGAGCTGCCAAGGTCCGTGATCTGTTCAAACAGGCAAATGAAAAAGCACCATGTATCGTATTTATTGATGAGATCGATACCATTGGTAAGAAGAGAGACAGTGCCGGTGTGGGCGGCAACGATGAACGGGAGCAGACCCTGAACCAGCTTTTGACAGAGATGGATGGATTTGATGGCTCCAAGGGTGTCGTGATCCTGGCAGCAACTAACCGTCCGGAGACTCTGGATCCTGCACTGCTTCGGCCGGGTCGCTTTGACAGACGAATCCCGGTGGAACTGCCGGATCTGGAAGGTCGCGAAGCCATTTTAAAAGTACATGCAAAGAAAGTGAAGCTGGGAGATAACGTAGATTTCCATGCTATCGCAAGAGCCGCTGCAGGTGCGTCTGGTGCAGAGCTGGCAAATATGGTAAATGAGGCAGCTCTCCGTGCAGTCCGAAATGGTCGTACGTATGTGATCCAGGAAGATCTGGAAGAGAGTATCGAAGTAGTTATTGCTGGATATCAGAAGAAAAATGCCGTTCTTTCTGATAAGGAAAAACTGATTGTGGCATACCATGAGACGGGCCATGCGCTGGTGGCAGCCCTGCAGAGTCATTCTGCACCGGTCACCAAGATCACGATTATTCCGAGAACTTCTGGAGCACTTGGTTATACCATGCAGGTGGAGGAACGGGATCAGTATCTGCTCAGCAAAGAAGAACTGGAAAATAAGATTGCAACCTATGCGGGAGGCCGTGCGGCAGAAGAGTTGATCTTCGGTTCTATTACCACGGGTGCTTCCAATGATATTGAGCAGATGACCAAGCTTGCCCGTGCCATGATCACACGTTACGGTATGAGTGATGAGTTTGGTATGATGGCACTGGAGACTGTCAATGGTCAGTACCTGGGCGGAGACACTTCCCTTGCCTGCGCCGCTGAGACCGCAGCAATCGTTGATGAAAAAGCAAAAACGCTTTTGAAGAAAGAATATGAGAAAGCTATGGATCTTCTGAAAAATAATAAGCAGAAGCTTCACGAACTGGCAAAATATCTGTATGAAAAAGAGACCATTACCGGTGATGAATTTATGCAGATTTTGAATGCACAGGAGCCGACGCAGGAATAAATAATACTGTAAACAGCTCCGGACGACAGCATAAAAGTTTGTAGAAATCTATAGCAGCCCATGCTGATAGAATAAAAATTCACATAAAATTATGAAGCTTCGAATGACAACATAAAAGCTCGTATGACGTGTATCGGACAGAAAAGTCCTGGCATACTGCCTGCTTACGTACACAGAAGTGTACGCATCAGTCAGTAGTCCAGAACTTCCCTGTTCGCTCCAAGTCATACAGCGCAGTTTATTGTTGTCACTCGAAGCTGTTGTAATTTTTATGGGATTTGGTCTAGCAGCATGGGCTGATTCAGGTTTTGCGAACTTTTATGTTGCCGTCCGGAGTTGTTGCAGGTTCTGATAAAACTTATTCAGATGCATAGTTGTTGAGATTTTTGAGGAACTGTTGTAGGTTTACAAAAGCGACAAATTCATCTATATTTGAGTTAGTAAGCTGGTGTTTATGGGGGGAGCAAGATGGAGAGAGTTTATGTAGACATGAGTCAGGTGGACGGGGCCTGTGTTGGAGTTTTTGTAACAGGAAAAGACGTCATTCCGGCAGGTACAACGGTATATTCCATGCCGGTGGAAGACAGAGATGAGGAATATCAGAGATATGCAGATGAGTATGACATTCATTTTATCTTTGATGACAGGATGGTGAATATAGATTTTTTTACCGTTCCATGGATCGATATTATGGCCTGGGACAGTGAGGGTGGTTATATCGGAACTGTTGGTGGAACAACAGATATGGAAAGTGATTTGCCGATCTGCTATATCGACAAAGACAGAAAAACTTATCTGATTGCTGCTGATCTTAAAAAATTTTTGGAAAATTGCAAGAACTGGAAATCTGAATTAAAACTCTGTGAAGAAATAGAAATCTTCACTTCTAAAGAAGAAGCAAATAAAAAATATACTTTTATAACCTACAACAGCCCAGGGTGACAGCGCAGTTATGCTGTCACCCCGGGCTGTTACAAGTTTACAAGTATCACATTTTTATGGCTCAAACTTATATCCCATTCCCCAGATGGTTTTGATAAGTTCTCCTTTTTCACCCAGTTTGCTTCTCAGTTTCTTTACATGGGTGTCAATGGTTCTGGCATCACCGAAATAATCATAATTCCACACATTATTAAGGATTTTCTCACGGGACAGAGCGATGCCCTGATTTTCCATAAAATAAGCCAGCAGTTCGAATTCCTTGAAGCTCAGTTCAATGTCCTTGCCGTCAATCTTCACCTGGTGAGCAGATTTATTCAGTTCAATGCCGCCGGCAGAGATGATATCTTCATTGGTGAGCAGATTAGAACGGCGCAGGATCGCTTCCACGCGGGCAACCAGAATCTTAGGACTGAACGGCTTGGTAATGTATTCGTCTACACCAAGATCAAATCCCTGGAGTTCATCTCGCTCATCACTCTTAGCAGTCAACATGATGATCGGCACCTTGGAATAGGCGCGGATCTCACGGCATACCTGCCAGCCGTCCATCTTCGGCATCATTACATCCAGAATGATCAGTGCAATATCTTTTTCGCGGAAGAAAATGTCCACCGCTTCTTCACCGTCTCCGGCTTCCAGTACATCAAAATTCTGTTTTACAAGAAAGTCTCTGACCAGCTTGCGCATGCGACTTTCATCATCAACTACAAGGATCTTCAGTTTATCCATGACAGACACTCCTCCCGGTCTTTTTGCTTTATTGTAGCAAGGGAATATGTTTATTTTGTGAAAATGAGACAACGATGTAAGATTTTGTTTATAAAAAAAGAGCCCCGATTCTAAAAATCAGAACTCCTCGTCCGTATGGACCTGGCGGGAATCGAACCCGCGTCCGAAAGCCCATTCATTGCGGTATCTCCCATCACAGTCACTTGTTTGACATTCCCTCCGCTGCACGCCAAATGACAGGCTTACAGTTTTAGTAGCTTCATGATACGCCCGCACGCGCAAAGCTTAGCGTGTGTCGTTTCCTACATAGTCGATGCCTGGGTCACAAAGTGTAGGTGCTCTGAGTCAGACAGCTGCCATTAGGCAGCGATTGCTAAATTATCTTCAGCGTTTATATTTAGATTTGCACCTTACGCGGTGCCTTCGGATGGCTGCCACAACTTCAAAACCCCCGTCGAAACCTTTACAAGCCCGAAAACATGTAAAGCTTACGCCAAAGTGAAATTGCATCTTTGATACATGATAGAGGATGGAAAGTACGATGTCAAGTAGTTTTTGTAATATAAAAGACAGAAGATACATCGTTTGTATAAAGCACATTTATAAAAACTAACTGCTGAATTTGTCAAAATGCACAGCAAAAAACTGTTTATTTCGTATATTGTGCATAATACCAGAAAATGATAATATATATTCATAGGGTTATGTGCGAACTGCACAAAATAAATATATGGGACAAGGAGGAATAAGGAATGCTGGATCAGTCTTATTATCGTAAGACAGACGAGATCATCGAGCACTACGGCAAGAAAGCCGGTTCGCTGATTCCAATTATGCAGGATATTCAGGCGGAGTACCGCTACCTGCCGGGGGAACTGTTAACTTATGTAGCCGAACAGATCGGAATTACAGAGGCAAAAGCTTACAGCGTCGCTACTTTCTATGAGAATTTTTCTTTTGAAGCCAAGGGAAAATATGTGATCAAAGTGTGTGACGGAACGGCCTGTCATGTACGTAAATCTATGCCAGTGTTGGAGGCACTTTGGAAAGAACTTGGATTGAGCAGGAAAAAGCATACGACTGACGACATGATGTTCACCGTAGAGACCGTATCCTGTCTGGGTGCCTGTGGACTTGCGCCTACCATGATGGTCAATGAAGAGGTGCATCCTTCCATGACACCGGAGAAAGCGCTGGCAGTGATTGAAGAATTGAGAGGTATTGGCTGATGATCAAAAACAGAGAAGATTTAATGCAGGTGCGGACGGCGGCCAAAGCGCATATAGAAGACTGTGACTGCCGCATTCTTGTCTGTTCCGGCACCGGCTGTATTGCAACCGGTTCAACAAAGATTTATGAGGAATTTCTGGAACTTGTAAAAGATACGCCAAATGTCTGTCTGGATTTTGCACCACATGATGAGGGAGAGCATGTGGGGGTAAAGAAGACAGGATGTCAGGGCTTCTGTGAGTTAGGACCCCTGGTCAGAATTCAGAGAGGCGGAGAGACTATCCAGTACGTAAAAGTGCAGAAAGAGGACTGCCAGGAGATTTTTGAACAGACTGTTCTACATGGAGAAGTGGTAGAACGCCTTCTTTATTCAAAGAAAGACGTACATTATCGTCATCCGGAAGATATTCCGTTTATGGCAAAGCAGACCAGAATCGTTCTGGAAAACTGTGGTCGTGTGGATGCGGAATCCTTGGACGAATACATTGCAGCAGGAGGTTTTGAAGCGCTGTCAAAAGCCATGTTTGAGATGTCCAGAGAGGATGTAATCAATGAAGTTGACCGTTCCGGACTTCGTGGACGTGGAGGCGGAGGATTCCCCTGTGGTAAGAAATGGAAACAGGTGGCACGTCAGGCTGAGAAGACCCGTTATGTAGTATGTAATGGCGATGAGGGTGACCCGGGAGCGTTCATGGATGGCTCCGTTATGGAAGGCGATCCGTTCAAACTGATCGAAGGCATGATGATTGCCGCTTATGCAGTAGAATCTTCAGATGGATATATTTATGTACGTGCGGAATATCCGATGTCTGTAGCAAGACTTCGTCATGCTATTGCACAGCTGGAAGAGAGAGGACTTTTGGGAGACCATATTCTGGGAACAGATTTTTCTTTCCGCTTACATATTAACAGAGGAGCAGGTGCATTTGTCTGTGGAGAAGGTTCTGCACTGACTGCTTCTATTGAAGGCAAGCGTGGTATGCCGCGTGTGAAACCGCCAAGAACCGTAGAAAAAGGTCTGTGGGAGAAGCCGACCGTATTAAATAACGTAGAGACTTATGCCAATGTGCCGAAGATCATTCTGCAAGGAGCAGACTGGTATCGTACTATCGGTACAGAGGGCAGCCCGGGAACCAAGACCTTCTCATTGACTGGATCTATTGAAAATACAGGTCTGATCGAGGTGCCGATGGGAAGTACCCTTCGCCAGATCATCTTTGATATTGGTGGCGGTCTCAAAAATGGTGCTCAGTTCAAAGCAGTTCAGATCGGTGGACCTTCCGGTGGATGTCTGACAGAGAAACATCTGGATGAGCCTTTGGATTTTGACTCTGTAAAGAAATTCGATGCAATCGTAGGATCCGGTGGAATGGTAGTTATGGATACCAATACCTGTATGGTAGAGGTTGCCCGTTTCTTCATGAGCTTTACCCAGAGAGAGTCCTGTGGAAAATGCGTTCCGTGTCGGGAAGGAACCAAGAGAATGCTGGAGATCCTGGAACGGATCGTGAATGATGAAGGCGAAATGGAAGATCTGGACCGTCTGGAGGAACTGGCAAAGATGATACAGAGTATGGCTCTGTGCGGACTTGGTAAGAGCGCGCCGCTGCCGGTGCTCAGTACTCTGAAGACCTTCCGTGATGAGTACGAGGAACATATCCGTGACCACAAGTGTCGTGCAAAAGTCTGTCAGGCAATGCGCAGATTCATTATCAACCCAGAGTTCTGTAAGGGCTGTGGAAAGTGTGCAAAGAACTGTCCGGTGGGAGCTATCACAGGTGTGCGTAAGGAGAGCTACCACATTGATCCGAGCCTGTGCATCAAGTGTTCGGCATGTAAGGATAACTGTGCATTTGACGCTGTCTATATTGAAGCATAGGGGGGACGAATATGGGAACAATTACAATCGATGGAAGAAAAGTAGAATTTACCGATGAGAAGAACCTCCTGACTGTTATCCGTAAAGCGGGTATTGATATTCCAACATTATGCTATCACTCGGAATTGTCCACGTTTGGAGCCTGTCGTCTGTGTACGGTAGAGGATGACAGAGGAAGAACTTTTGCTTCCTGCTCAGAAGAACCAAGAGACGGTATGGTGATCTACACCAATACCGGAAAATTAAAAAAATACAGAAAACTGATCATTGAGCTTTTGCTTGCATCTCACTGCAGAGACTGTACGACCTGTGTTAAGAGTGGTGACTGTAATCTGCAGACACTGGCACACCGTTTTGGCGTGACTTCTGTACGATACAGCAATTACAGAGAACAGAAGCTACGGGATTTCAGTTCTCCGTCTATCGTCAGAGATCCGAATAAATGTATTCTCTGTGGTAATTGCGTTCGTGTCTGCAACGAACTGCAGGGTGTAGGCGCATTGGATTTTGCATTTCGTGGTTCAGAAGCTATGGTTATGCCGGCATTTGACAAAGAGATCGCTGCGACAGACTGCGTAAACTGTGGTCAGTGTCAGATCTTCTGTCCGACCGGAGCAATCAGTATCCGTCACAACAGAGAGGCAGTATGGGAAGCTTTGGCTGATCCTGATGTCAGAGTTGTCGCACAGGTGGCACCGGCTGTCCGTGTGGCAGTGGGAAGTGCCTTTGGTCTGCCAAAGGGTAAGAGTGTCATGGGCAAGATCGTCAATGTACTTCACCGCATTGGATTTGATGAAGTATACGATACTACATTCAGTGCCGATATGACTATCATGGAAGAATCTGCGGAGTTCCTGAACCGCCTGAAAACTGGCGAGAAGCTTCCGCTTCTGACTTCCTGCTGTCCGGCATGGGTTAAATTTGTGGGAGATCAGTTCCCTGAATATAAGGAACATGTATCTACCTGCCGTTCTCCGCAGGGAATGATGTCAGCAGTGACCAAAGAATGGTTCCGCGATCCGGCAAACAATCCGGAAGGCAAGAAGACAGTGATGGTTTCTTTCATGCCATGTACAGCTAAGAAGATGGAGGCAAAGAGATCTAACAGCTTCACACATGGAGAACAGGATACAGATTATGTAATTACTACCACGGAGCTGATCGATATGATCCGCATGACCGGTATTGAATTTGCAGAACTGGAGCCTGAGTCTTCTGATATTCCGTTTGGATTTGGTTCCGGCGGAGGTGTGATCTTTGGTGTAACTGGTGGAGTGACCGAGGCGGTGATCCGCCGACTGGTACCAGGACATGACAAAGAAACACTGGAAGCGATTGCTGAGTGTGGTGTCCGTGATGGTGGATTTATCAGAGAGTTTTCCATTCCTTATGATGGAATCGACCTGAATATCTGCGTTGTCAGTGGACTGGCAAATGCAAGAGCAGTTATGGAGCAGGTGAAGAGTGGAGAGAAGCATTATCATCTGATCGAGGTAATGGCGTGCCGCAGAGGCTGCATTATGGGTGGAGGCCAGCCGAGACTGGCAGGCGACCGTACCAAGGCGGCCAGAATGGAAGGTATTTATCGTGCTGACAATGTGGCAGTGGTTAAGAAAAGTGATGAAAACCCGATGATCATGTCTCTGTACGAAGGATTCCTCAAAGGAAAAGAACATGAACTGCTTCATAATCATGAGTTTTGTTCTTCATAGGGAGGAATATGAAATTCCTGTGAAAAGCATAGACGTTTTTCTGTGATGTGATAAAATAAAATACAGCAGTAAAAGGCAAAGCGCCTCGGTGCTTTGCCTTTTTTCAGTACGGGAGATGGCAATATGCATACAGAGCAAAGACAGAAAAATAAAGTGAAAAAAGTGAGATCCATAGGAACCCGAATGACGATTATTTTCTCGGCAGTCCTGATCGTGGCATTGGCGGCCTGCTGGGTAGCAAATATTTTTTTCCTGCAGGACTACTATATAAAGAACAAACTCATGGCGATCAAAGAAGCTTATGAATACATGGATGAAGCTTCGAAGGCTGATAATCTGAGCGGTGAAAAATTCCTGGCTGGACTTCGGACAATCTGTGAGACAGATAATATCAGTCTGTTTGTCATGGATCAAAATGGACGGGCAAGACTGACATCTGTTCATGATTCGGAGGAATTACAGCGGGATCTGTATGAGTATGTGCTGGGAATACGACCGGATCAGAAATCTATTCTGGCAGAGAATGATCAGTATCTGATGAGTGTGAGCAGGGATTCACCAAATGGTGGATATCTGAAAATGGTAGGTGTGTTAAGGGGCGGTGAGCCTTTTATTATCCGGACAGCGGTAGAACCGATCAGGGAAAGTGTGGCTTTGGCAAACCGTTTTCTGATCTATGTGGGAAGTATCGTATTGTTGGTTGGCGCATTTATCATCCATTGGGTATCCAAACGTATT
>QUJQ01000003.1:0-433 GCA_003480725.1 Clostridiaceae bacterium AM27-36LB | reverse complement strand
CTTCAGTAGCCAGCAGTTCGGCTGGGCACTCTGGAGGGACTGCCAGGGATAACCTGGAGGAAGGTGGGGATGACGTCAAATCATCATGCCCCTTATGATTTGGGCTACACACGTGCTACAATGGCGTAAACAAAGGGAAGCAAGCCTGCGAGGGTAAGCAAATCTCAAAAATAACGTCTCAGTTCGGATTGTAGTCTGCAACTCGACTACATGAAGCTGGAATCGCTAGTAATCGCGAATCAGAATGTCGCGGTGAATACGTTCCCGGGTCTTGTACACACCGCCCGTCACACCATGGGAGTTGGTAACGCCCGAAGTCAGTGACCTAACCGTAAGGAAGGAGCTGCCGAAGGCGGGACTGATAACTGGGGTGAAGTCGTAACAAGGTAGCCGTATCGGAAGGTGCGGCTGGATCACCTCCTTTCTAAGGAAG
>QUJQ01000002.1:555995-556361 GCA_003480725.1 Clostridiaceae bacterium AM27-36LB | reverse complement strand
TGCAGTAATGCATGGAGCTGACTGTTACTAATAGGTCGAGGGCTTAACCAAGATGGTTTTTGGGAGCGGTTACAGACAGATGGTGGAAGCCGTTGAAAGTTTACTTTCATAAGGCTGAAAACATGTGGCTGGATCCATTGGCACAGCCGATGGATGAAGTAGGACCGAAGGTTCTACGAATAACCGCGGTTATGGTTTACAGACGACGAATAGGTTTTGAAAAAGATGAATTTAGTATTTGACTGTATGCAGTTTTGAAGGTATATACAAGGAAGAGATCATCGAGATGGTGGTCTCTTTTTTGATGTCAGCCAGATCCTGCGTTTGAATTGTCCAATCACCTGGAAAAATAGCAAGAATATTCAT
>QUJQ01000002.1:130753-555985 GCA_003480725.1 Clostridiaceae bacterium AM27-36LB | reverse complement strand
TTTTTTGATGTCAGCCAGATCCTGCGTTTGAATTGTCCAATCACCTGGAAAAATAGCAAGAATATTCATTGACATAAGTGAAAAAGGCACTTGATTTCTCAAGTGCCCTTAGTTATAATCTACTTAGAAAGCGAATCGGATGTGAGTCCGATTTGCCCTCAGTATAATGATATTTAGTTAAGAAATAGCATCTTCACTTTGGACGGGTAGGGATGCTATTTCTTTTTGTCGAAATGATTATCTATGTAAGATAGAGCCGCGAAAATTACTAACAATAAAGTTAAAACTTCCATTGTGTTCATAGGGCATCACCCTCCTTTGGGACTAGAGGGCATCTGACATCGGAAAATCACATCCTGCTTTCTGTTCAATTATACAAATAGTATAGCAAAAAACAAGTAGATATTCAATGAAAATCCGGTGATGAAGGAAAGCATTTTTATTGAAATAAAAGCAGTTTTTTTATCTCTCATTTTGTTATATAATGAAAGCTAATGAGTCGAGAGGAGAGCATTATGGACTTACAGAAGGGAAGACCTGCAGATACAGCGGGCAGAATGGAAAAAGAGATCCGCACCTATGATTTTCTGGATGGGTTAGGTGTGGAGTATGACAGAGTAGATCATGGTCCGGCCATGACCATGGAAGACTGCAAGGAGGCGGATGAGATTCTGCAGGCAACGATCTGCAAGAATCTGTTTTTATGTAATCGTCAGAAGACGGCATTTTATCTGCTGATGATCCCAGATACGAAGGTATTTCATACAAAGGATCTGTCTGCACAGATCGGTTCCGCACGGTTGTCTTTTGCAAGCCCGGAATATATGGAAGAATTCCTGGACATTACGCCGGGCTCTGTCAGTGTCATGGGACTGATGAATGATAAGGAACGTCGGGTACAGCTTCTGATCGATGAGGATGTGCTGGGGGGAGAATATATTGGATGTCATCCATGTATCAATACTTCCAGTATTCGTTTAAAGACAAAAGATCTGGTGGAAAAGGTGATTCCGGCCATGAATCATCCATTTATGAAGGTGAAGCTGTAATTTAGATTAATAATGATAACAATCAATAGCAAAGAATTAACGATGGAGAATAGAGGAGTTAGTTATATGGAACAGACATCACATTTTGCCCGGGTGCTTGCTTTTCTGGAGGAAAAGGGTTGGAAATATAGTCACTGTTGCGAAGAAGACTGTGGCAGCATTGATTTTGAATATCGGGGAGTTCCCTATCATATCTGGGAATTTCATGATGGAGATGAGTGGGGTGTGGAGACCAACATCCGCCACGGCGGCCGTTCAGAGGAGCTGACGGGTGATTATGAGACAGAATTGTTGGAGATTATGAAGGAATGGCATTGACAAAAAATCTGATGAGCCAGATTCCAAAGGATTTTTACCGGCTCTTTGGAAGCAAATATATGGATTACTATATGACATTTCTGGTGGCGATCTGTGAGGAAAGCAGCAGATCAGGTTCCACACTGGGACTTACAGAACAGGAATGTCGGACCATTATCAATGAAAAGCTGACAGAAACTACCATTGACTGGAGCGAGGAACGCTTCGATGAAGAAGGAAGCCTTCTGACCCGCAGCAATATGGCGGCAGTTTGTCTGAACTATTTTGAAGAGTGGGGATGGCTTCGAAAGGACTATGATGAGACGCTGAACAGCTATGTGGTATCCTTTCCGGAATATAGCCAGTTGTATGTGGAATTATTTCAGAAATTATATAAGGAAGAGGACAGCAGCGAACGGGAGAGCGTGCTGGCTGTCTATAGTTATCTCTTTACTTATAGTTCGGATGCAGAGAAGAATAACGAGATTCTGGAAAGTGCCCTTCAGACTTCCAGACGGTTGTCCAGAATGCTGGGAAATATGCGGGAAGGCATGCGAGGGTATTTTGATGAACTGTCCAGACAGCGGGATTTCCGAGGTATTCAGGAAGTGCTTGTCAAAGAGATCAACAACAGCGACAGCAAAAAGTATGCGATCCTGACCACTACAGACAGTTTTTACCGGTATAAGGAAGCAGTCAAGGAACTGATCGATCAGAACCTGGCGGAAAATGAATTGCGGCAGCAGGAACTGGAGCAGAAGATCTTTTCTATGTCAACAGCAGAGCGGGAGACATTGACGGGTATCCGGCTTCAGAGAGCACTGACTCGTTGTGAGGAAGCCAGTGACTTGATCGTTCAGATCGAGCGGGAATTTGATGCGGTAGAGAAGCGTTATAATCGACTGATCGAGCAGAAGACCATCTTTGCCAGCCGTGCAGCGGCAAGGATCCGATATCTGCTTCAGGAAGGTGACCGAAGAGAGGATAAGACTCTGCAGCTTGTGAATCTGTTGAGCCGCAGTGACAAGAAGGAAGAGATCATACAGGATCTGGCAGAGAAGATCCAGGTGACATCACCGTTCCGCGTGATTACAGAGAAAAGTCTGTACAGTAGAAGAGACAGCGATAAAGAAGCATTTGCACCGGCAGCGGTACAGAAGCCTGTGGAAGAGCCAGAGAACGGACTGGAAGAATTTGTATTAAAGCCGCTCTATACTCACAGGGAGATCGACCGGTTCCGGAGGCAGCACATGAAGCATGGTGTTTTCGAGGCAGACAGCAAGGATATTCAGTCTGTAGAGGATCTGGAAAAACTGTTCTTTGTATGGCAGGAAGCTACCGAGCTGGCAGAAGGAAAACAGAAAATTGAAGTCGGAGAAGAGCTGGTATCTCAGGGAGAGACAGGATTTAAATTCTCACGGCTGACCATAGAGGAGAAGAATTAAGAATGACATCGTATCTGGAAGAACTCTCCATGACGGAGGCTGATAATGTAAAGCGCACGATCCGGGATCTGTTTCGGCAGACCTGTATTTTGCAGGTGAAGTATGATCCGGCTACGCTGATCCGCAGGGACAATCCCCGGTATGAGACCTGTGTGCGTCATCGGGCATTTATTGAACAATATCTGTCGGTGTTGGGCTGTGAGCTGACCCATGATCCGCAGGAACATATTTTCCGGCTGACAGGAGAAGGAGTAGCAACGGAACGTCTGAATCTGACGACTACTTTGCTGATCCTGATCCTGAAGCTTATTTACCGTGATAAGATTATGGGAGAAGGCTTAAATGCCACTGTGACTACGCTGGAAGAGATGCGTGAATATGGAAAAAATACCAATCTGATCACCAGAAAGCTGACGGATGCAGAGTGGAGAGATGCGCTGTATGTGATGAGGGTGCATCAGATGATCGATGTGCCGGGAGCCGTCAAAGATGTGGAAGATACCACACCTATCTATATTTACAGTACGATCAATCTGTACTGTGCATCACTGGATATTGACAAGATCGTAGAAAAATACAGAGAAGAACTGAAGGAGGAAGACCTTGAAGCAGGCGAAGAAGATCATTACGAGGATGCTGATCAATAACTGGGGCGGCATCAGCCATCGAATGATGGAATTTCATGAATATGTGAACCTGTTCAGCGGCAAGAGCGGATCAGGTAAATCAACGGTAATGGACGCTGTGCAGGTAGTCCTCTATGGAAGTGTGTCTGCATCTTTTCTGAATAAGGCAGCGGATGATGCGAAGAACCGAAGAAGCGTCATGAGCTATCTGCGTGGTGCACAGAAGGATGGTACGTCCAACCGAGCGGATCAGGATTTTTATTCTACATTGGTTCTGGAAGTAAAGGATACCGGGCTTCATACCACCACCTGTTTTGGCGCGGTATTTGAGATCGGCAGAACGGATATGGATATCAATGGAAAATATGCATTTTTCAGCCATTCGGGTTCCATCCCGGAGGACGGATATCTGAATGCGGATGGCGTGCCTTATTCCAAAGCACAGATCCGCAAGCTCTGCGAGACGAGAAAACAGTCGGCGGACAATCGAGGACGAGTGGAACTGAATCGGATCTATCCGTCCAGAGAGGCTTATGTAGCAACTCTTTATGACGTGATCCTGGGAGGCGTGGATCCGACTCGTCTTATGACTATGGAGAAGAGTGCCATTGCCCTTCGGATGACTAACGGTACAGGACAGTTTATCCGGGATTACATGTTCCCCAGAAGTCAGGAGAGTGCCATTGAGAAGATCAGTGAGCAGCTTGGTGCTTATCGGGAGATTAAGGAAAAAGTAGAGGATCTGGAGGAACGTATCCACATGTTGGATACGATTCATGAGAGCCATACGGCACTGGTCAGTACCCGGTCAGATATGGTTCGTGCAGAAGCCATTTTGAAATACATTGAGATCGAGAGCACGAAAGCTCATTTGGAAGCGAGAAGTCAGGATCTGCAGGGCTTAAAGACGAAGATTGGATCGCTGGAGACAGAGCAGAAGGAAAAAGAAAAGGAACAGAAAAGCTGTCAGGAAGCTCTGATCGAGGTCAGTTCCAGACTGAAAGCCAGTGATTATGGTCAGAAGGAAAAGGAACTGCAGGCATTAAAAGACAAGATTGTTCTGCTGGCAGGCAACAGCCGTCAGTGGCGCGGTATCGTAGAAGGACTATGCGCCTGGGAAGAGGATGAAAATGTTACCGGCTATGTGAACAATTTTGCCCTGCAGTTGATCTGTGAATTCCGCAAAGGTTCTGTGACGGAAAAACAGTGTCAGGAGCTGGCAAGACGGCTGGAAGAAGCAGCTTCCGCCGTGTCAGAAGAATATGAGGATCTGGGCACCAGTCTTCGGGAGACAGGAAAAGATCTGGCAGAGAAAAAAGAGATCCTGGAAGATCTGAAAAATGACAGGAAGCACTATGACCAGAAGCTGAAAAAGGCGAGAACCCAACTGGAGGCAGCACTCACTAATCTGTATGGAAAGAAAGTGCCGGTCTCTGTATTTGCAGATCTGTTTGATATTACAGATGAAAAATGGAAAAATGCGGTGGAAGGTCGCATGGGTCGTGTGAAATTCAGTTTGATTACACCACCGGAATATGCGCTGGATGCGGCGAAACTGTTCCGTCGGATGAAGCAGTATCAGGAGATCGACCTGATCAATACGGCGGCGATTAAGCGAGATGAGCCCACGGCACAGTCGGGAACTTTATATGAGACAGTGCGGACAGAAGAAGCTTACGTGGATCTGTGTCTGAAGAGGTATCTGGGACGCATCGTAAAATGCGAGACTGTAGAAGAGCTGGACCAGGTTCGCGACGGTGTGACGCCGGATTGTTATTCTTACAGCAACTATATGTTCCGTCATCTGCGCGAGGCAGATTATACTACCAGAGCCTGCATCGGAACAAAAGTTTCCAAGGAAAAACTGCAGGAGCTGACGGATGAAGTGTTCCGTCTGGAGAAGGAGTATCAGGAGTCCATTCATCTGCGTGACAGCCTGAAGCGTGCCATGGGATTTGAAAAGCTTGGCATGGATCCGGCGCAGCTGGCAGCATTGTCCAAGGCAGCCGCACAGCTGGAAGATGCGGCAAAAGAGCAGGATGGACTGGAAGAGGAGCTGCGGGAACTGAAAAATGGAACCCTCATGTCAGAACTGACGACAAAGCAGGCAGAACTTCAGGAACAGGAGAGCCAGATTAAGGAGCGTCTGGCGAAGATCCAGACAGAGCTGCTGGATCAGACCAAAGCACTGGGAAGTGCAGAGTCAGATGTGAAGGGTTATGAAGAAAAACTGGCCATTCTTCAGGAAGGCTTTGTGGAAAATGAAGAACTGCTGGCAGAAGTGACGGAGAATCTGGAGACTCTTTCAGAAGCCGCCTATCGGAACAAGAAGCGGCAGGAACTGGTGAAGTTTACCGAACAGGAGGAACAACAGCGGGAAGACCGGACCCGTGCCCGGAATCATTTTAACCAGAAATATCCGGTCTATGATTTTGCAGATCCGGATAAGGATAACGACTGTTACGACCAGGTACTGGAGACGTGTCGCAGAGATTTTGAACCGCAGTTTAAGGAAGAATTTGCAAAGCAGTGTGAACTGGTCTATGCAAGTCTCCGGGACAACGTGATCGCGGCAATCCACGGAGAGATTAAGGCAGCATACCGTCACGCGAGAGATATCAACCGTCTGCTGTCACGCATTCGTTTCTCTGACAGTGTGTACCAGATCGAGATCCTTCCGGCGCAGAATGAGAACGGACAGTTCTATGAGATGTTGACGGCAAAAGAACTGGACAGCAAGGTCATGGATAATCAGGGGTATGAAGGACAGATGAGCCTTCTGGAGGATGATTTCTATCAGAAGTATGAGCAGAAGATCCAGCTTCTGACGGAGAAATTCATGCCGCCAAGAGAGGAGGATGCTTCCGGTCTGGAGAAACGTCGTCAGGAGATGGAGCGTTACGCTGATTACCGGAATTATCTGACCTTCAGTATGTATGAGAAAGTAGAAAACCCGGATGGTTCTATCCGGAAGAATCCGGTAGATGAGATGGCAGGCCGTGATTCGGGTGGTGAGGGACAGAACCCGAAATATGTAGCTTTGCTGGCTGGTTTTGCCATGCTTTATATGCAGCAGAGCAGCCGGGATTCCAAAGTTCGTCTGGTACTGCTGGATGAGGCATTTTCCAAGATGGACAAGGAACGAAGCGAAGTGTGCCTGCGCTATGCAAGAGAGCTGGAACTGCAGCTTATCGTCTGCGTGCCAGATGAGCGACTTCAATCCCTAATTCGCAACGTAGACTGCGTCTATGGATTCCGTCGGTATCAGAACCAGATCTCCATGATGCACATTGATAAAGGCAGTTATCTGGAAATGATCGCAGGGGAGAAGGAAGATGGCGATGAAGCAGGAGCGGACGAAACAGAAGATACAGTCATTGAGTAGATACATCATTGAGAAAGCCGAATGTGATAGCTATCGTGCCGGAACGCGAAGTAAGCAATGGCATATAGAAGCAGATCAGAAACTGCTTGATGCGGTTGGTGGTCGTTCTGTGCTGCTCAGACAGGCTGGCGAGTTGGAAAAACTTACCGGTATTTCCGGTAAAATTATAGTAAAATGGAAAGCAGTCAGGACAGAGATCGAGAAGATCACAGTCAGTTCTGACGCAATCCCGCTGCTCTGCCAGGTGGAGCAGATCGAGGATCCAAGGGAGCGGCAGTTGTCACAGATGGAACTGACAGAGAGCTGGAAAAGCCGCGTAGCGCAGGCAGACTGGCTGATTCCCTATTATGATCATATACTGGAACGACTGAACAGCGGAAAGCTTGTAAAGGATGTACCAGGTTTGGAAGACCCGCTGTTTTTCTTGTTTTTAAACAAGACAGCAGAAGAGAGGAAACCGTTATATCGCAGAGCATTCAGTGCACAGGTCTGTACAATATGGAATGGGATTGCGCAAACGAAGCAGAGCGAGTCGAAGATTACACCAACCAAACGATTTGAGAAGATCTATCAGTCTGCGGTATTGAGTGTTCTGAAGCAATATTCTCCGTTATATGAAGAAGGAATGTCTGACGAAGAACTGCTGACAGCTCATGGAATTCTGACTTATGCGCAGACATTGGAATTTAAGGGAGCTGTATCCTATCGAATCGATGATGGACCGGCAATTAGCACAGCAGCACAGATATACGGAACAATGTTCAACAAACAGACATTAGAAAATGCGGTTCCGATAAGTATAGTGGGGATCCGACAGATTATGACGATTGAGAATAAAGCAAATTATGAAAAGATGCAATTTCGACCGGATACATTGTATATTTTCTGCCATGGATTTTTCAGCCCGCCTGAGAGAAAGTTCCTTTCCAGGGTGGTTGAATTAGCTGGAACGGATACCGAATATTTTCACTGGGGAGACATGGATTACGGCGGAATCCGGATTTTCAAATTTCTGCAGAAGAACCTGTTTCCCAAGTTGAAGCCTTGGAAAATGGATGTGACAGATTATAAGATGGCTTTACAGATGGGTGCAAGTATTTCGCTGGAAACAGACAAGCGAGAAAGATTTGAGCAGATGGATGCGGGTGTTCTGACTCCACTGAAAGAAGCAATTCTGAAGAATGGCAAGGAAATCGAACAGGAATTGCTTTTATTGTAAACAGAATTTCGCAGGGAGACCTGTGTTGCTGAAATTTTAGGTGCATGACAGAGACAACTGTGGTAAAATAGTCACATTGGAGCAGTTACGAAAGGAGATATTTTTAATGGTACGTAAAGCAGAGATAAAAACAGTAGAAGGCCTTCGTGGAGGCAAAGGCAAGCTTGAGATGCATCACATCCTGAAACCGGAGGAACTGAACGGTCACGGAAGAATGTATGCACTGGTGAAGATGGAGCCGCACAGCAGCATTGGTGTGCATGATCATATTGGTGAGACTGAGCCGTACTATGTGCTTTCCGGTCATGGAACGTTTATCGATCATGATGGTTCCCGGATCCCGGTAGGACCGGACGATGTCTGTATCATTGAATGTGGACAGCATCATGGATTTGAAAATGATTCTGATGAAGAGCTGGTCATGATGGCTTTGGTATATAACGAGTAGAGACAGGAGAACAAAGATGGCAGCAGATATTATCGATTTGAAAGACCGCATGAAAAATACGGCGGATAAAAAGACAGTTGCAGAGAAGGTGCAGGATTTAAAAGAGGCCTATGCACTGATCTCACCTCTGACAAACCTCCCTTATGTTGAGTGTGAACAGGAGAATTTTTTCGATCAGGTTCTGCTGTATGAGATGAAGGAAGATGCAGAAGCAGCGGCAAAAGTATATGGCGAAAAAGGTATTCGTGTACTTGTGCGGGATCTGAAGACGCTGGAGCTGGAGCTTCCGGTGAAACCAGAAGAACCAGATGGAGAGAAACGGAAAGTATTTCTCAATCAGGTTCGACAGCATCTGGGTATTCTTCCGTTCATGGGAGTGAATGCAGTGTGCTATAAAGCCGCAGATGCTCCTGCAGAACTGATCGAACTGGAAAATGTGCTGCCTGAGGATTTTCAGAAAAAAGTGGCAGCTAATGCCCTGTATCAGCCGAACCTTCAGCTGACTGGCGTATATCTTATGCAGGAAGCAAGAAAAGGCAAAGATGCCGTAGACCGGAAAGTACTTCATGATCTGGATGAAGAATTTTCTTCCAATCTGGTAAAAGCAAAGGTATTTATGCCGGTGCTTCCACCGAAAGGAAAGGAAAAAGACCCGCAGTTAAATCTGAAGGAGTGCCAGATCCCATATCTGAAGCATCAGAATGGTGATTTGTTCTTCCCGGTATTTACCGATATCTGGGAGTTCCAGAAATATGCCCAGGGAAAAGGAGCTCTTCGCTCTATTCAGATACCATTTACGCAGCTGGAAAAATTTGAGGGAAAACAGGCAAAGGCATATATGCTGAATCCCATGGGATTTTCTATTCCGCTGACAAAAGAGATGATTCCAAAGCTTATGAAGAAATTTGGACTGGAAGGAGATCAAAAATGATCTGGGGAAATGTAAAGTATATTGACCACTATAAAGGAATCAGCCATGCACTGGATGTGGCTCTTGACTATCTGGCAGCAGGTGATTTTAAAGAACTGGAGAACGGAAAGCTGGATCTGGAAGCAGGTGTATTTGTGAAGCTTCTGGATCAGGGTCTGAAAAACAGCCGCGACTGGGAAGCACATAAAAAATACATTGATATTCATTTCCCGCTGGAAGAGAGTGAGCTGGTCACTGTTATGGAGACTGCACTGGTTCCAGGATGGGGCGAGTATGATGAAGCCAAAGAGCGTATGAAAGCTCCGGCATGTGAAGGTGGATCTACGGTAACTCTTCATCCAGGTGATTTCGCAGTTACCTTTCCGGAGGATGCCCATATGGCAGGGCTTACCAGTGGAGAAGAGAAGACGATCCGCAAGGTTCTTGTAAAAGTACCGGTGTAAACAGTTGACGCAAACATTGTAGATGTGCTATACTTATCTAAGTTATGTAGAAAAATCATTCAGGAGGAAACACGGATGAAACATATTAAGACTTTGAATACTCAGACTCTGCAGAACACCATGAAAAAAGGCGGATGTGGCGAGTGCCAGACTTCCTGCCAGTCTGCATGCAAGACTTCCTGTACCGTAGGAAATCAGACCTGCGAGCACAGCAAATAAGAGGAGTTTTTCAGTGAATGAGTAAGCAGCGGCTCCCGCCGCTGCTTCTTCTTTGTCATAGAGACAACATGAAAACAGAGAAAATATTGGATATACAACACAGAACAGAAAGGAAAACATACATGGTTCATCAGTATAAGAACAATGGTTATAATATTCTGCTGGATGTAAACAGTGGATCTGTCCATGTGGTAGATGATCTGATCTACGATATGGTTCCTTATTACAAGGAAAAAGGACTGGATGAGACAGTTGCTCTTCTGAAAGATAAGTACCCGGAAGCTGAGATCCGGGAGGCAGCAGAAGATCTGGACGAGCTGATCAAAGCCGGAAAACTCTATACAGAGGATATTTATGAAAATTATATCCACGATATTGTGGAGGCAAAGAAGCCGGTAGTTAAGGCACTGTGTCTGCACATTGCCCATGATTGTAATCTGGCCTGTCGTTACTGCTTTGCAGAAGAGGGCGAGTATCATGGACGTCGTGCTCTTATGAGCTACGAGGTAGGTAAGAAGGCACTGGATTTCCTGATCGCCAATTCCGGAAGCAGACACAATCTGGAAGTGGATTTCTTCGGTGGCGAACCGTTGATGAACTGGCAGGTTGTCAAAGACCTGGTTGCATACGGAAGAGAGCAGGAGAAGCTTCATAATAAGAGATTCCGTTTTACTCTGACAACCAATGGCGTTCTGCTGAACGATGAGGTACAGGAGTTCGCAAACCGTGAGATGGACAACGTGGTCTTGAGTATCGATGGACGTAAGGAAGTTCACGACCGTATGAGACCGTTCCGTAACGGAAAAGGAAGCTATGATCTGGTTCTGCCGAAGTTTGAAAAGCTGGCAGAGAGCCGGAATCAGGAAAAATATTATGTGCGCGGTACATTTACCAAGAACAACAAGGATTTCTCCAACGACGTGCTTCATCTGGCAGATCTGGGATTCAAGCAGATCTCTGTGGAGCCGGTAGTAGGATCTGATGAGGAAGATTATGCGCTGCAGGCAGAGGATCTGCCGGAGATCTTTGCAGAGTATGACAAGCTGGCAGCCGAGATGGTGAACAGATATCATACAGACAAGGATTTCAATTTCTTCCATTTCATGCTGGATCTGACAGGCGGACCCTGTGTGGCAAAGAGACTGTCCGGATGTGGTTCAGGAACCGAATATCTGGCAGTGACTCCGTGGGGAGACCTCTATCCGTGTCATCAGTTCGTAGGCGAAGAGAAATATCTGATGGGAAATGTGGATGATGGAATCACCCGCCCGGACATCAGAGAAGAGTTCAAAGAGTGTAACGTTTACTCCAAGGAAAAATGCCGGAACTGTTTTGCCAAATTCTACTGCAGCGGCGGTTGTGCGGCAAACTCTTATAAATTTCATGGCTCCATCAATGATGCATATGATGTGAGTTGTGAGCTGGAGCGCAAACGTGTAGAGTGCGCGATCATGATTAAGGCCGCTCAGGCGGAGAAAGACGAGGAAAGAGCAAATGAAGAAATCTAGAGCAGTTGTTACCCTACTTCTGACGGTTGTCCTGACCGGTCTTCTGCTGTTCACTTCAGCAGCAGGCTGGGGAGCAGACGGACTGGGTTCTGCAGATAAGATCCATCTGGGTCTGGATCTGGCAGGCGGTGTGAGTATCACCTACCAGGCAGTGGGCGATGAAGCACCAAGTGCAGAAGATATGGCAGACACGATCTACAAGCTGCAGAAGCGTGTGGAAAATTACAGTACCGAGGCTGAGGTTTATCAGGAAGGTGCTGACCGGATCAATATCGAGATCCCGGGTGTGACCGATGCAAATGCAATTCTGGAAGAGCTTGGAAAACCAGGTTCTCTGCAGTTCCAGACCACAGATGGTGAAGTGGTACTGGAAGGAACTGATGTGGCCGAGGCGCAGGCAGGTTCCACCACAGACAGTTATCAGAATCGTCAGTATGTGGTAGAACTGGTGCTGACGGATGAAGGTGCACAGAAATTTGCTGAGGCAACTTCTGCAAATATTGGAAATCAGATCGCAATTGTCTATGATGGCAGCGTGATCAGTGCTCCGACTGTCCAGAATGCAATTACTGATGGAAGATGTCAGATCACCGGTAACTTTACATATGAGCAGGCTGATCAGCTTGCATCCACCATCCGTATCGGTTCTTTGTCCCTGGAACTTCAGGAGCTGCGGTCCAACGTGGTAGGTGCTAAGCTGGGTAGCGAAGCAATCTCCACCAGCCTTGTGGCAGGTGCTATCGGATTCGCTATTGTAGTTGTCCTGATGATCATTCTGTACCGTATCATGGGTCTGGCTGCAGGTATTGCGCTTACTTCCTATGTAGGTATTGTACTGGTACTTCTGAATATTTTTGAGATGACTCTGACCCTGCCGGGTATTGCAGGTATCGTTCTGTCTATCGGTATGGCCGTGGATGCCAACGTTATCATCTTCTCCCGTATCCGCGAGGAGATCGCAACCGGCAAGACTGTGAAGTCTTCCATTAAGATCGGATTCCAGAAAGCACTGTCTGCTATTGTGGATGGTAACGTGACGACTCTGATCGCCGCTATTGTGCTTGGATTCAAGGGATCCGGAAGTGTCAAAGGTTTTGCACAGACTCTGGCACTTGGTATTATCGTATCCATGTTCACCGCACTGGTCGTGACCAGACAGGTACTGAATGCGCTGTATGCACTGGGACTGCAGGATGAGAAGTGGTACGGTACAGTCAAAGAGAGAGCACCGATCAACTTCCTTGGCAAGAGAAAAGTATTCTTTACAGCTTCGCTGGCAGTGATCGTGGCAGGACTTATTTATATGGGAATCAATGCCGGATCCGGAAAAGGAATCCTGGCATACAGCCTGGAATTCCAGGGAGGAACTGCAACAACTGTTGAATTCAATGAAGACATGTCTATTGCTGACATTGATGAAAAAGTCGTTCCGGTAGTATCCGCAGTGACTGGTGATAATGATATTCAGACCCAGAAGGTTGCAGGAACTAATCAGGTTATTATCAAGACCAAGGAGTTGAGCCTGGATCAGAGACAGGAGCTGGATAACAGTCTGACAGAAACTTTTGAGCTGGGAGATACGGCAATCACAGCAGAGAGTATCAGTGGTGCCATCAGCCAGGAAGTAAAGCATGATGCAGTCGTATCTGTGATCATTGCGACAATCTGTATGCTGATCTATATCTGGGTTCGTTTCAAGGATATCCGTTTTGCAACCAGTGCAGTAGCTGCTCTGGTGCATGATGTACTGGTTGTTCTGGTATTCTATGGAGCTGCAAGAATTTCCGTAGGAAATACCTTTATCGCATGTATGCTGACGATTGTCGGTTACTCCATCAATGCAACCATCGTTATCTTCGACCGTATCCGTGAGAATCTTACAGATATGAAGAAGAAAGATACTCTGGAGGATGTGGTTAATGCAAGTATCACACAGACCCTTACCAGAAGTATCTATACTTCCCTGACTACTTTCGTTATGGTAGCAGTGCTGTTCATCCTGGGTGTTGCATCCATCCGTGAATTTGCACTTCCACTGATGGTTGGTATCGTGTGCGGTGCCTACTCTTCCGTATGCATTACCGGTGCCCTGTGGTATGTAATGCGTACAAAACTGGGTGAGAAAAAATAACGGACAGAGAGGAAAGCCAATGGCAAAATGGGTAGAGATCAGAAAAGGAGCAGATTTTCAGTCGATCGGTGAGAAGTTTGGAATCAGCTCCCTGACTGCCCGGCTGATCCGTAATAAGGATATCACAGAAGAATCAGAGATCCGACAGTACCTGTATGGGGGACTGTCGGATCTCTGTTCTGCTTCTGTGATGAAAGGGATCATTCCGGCAGTTGAGATTTTACAGAAAAAAATAAAGGAAGGTGCCTCCATTCGGATCATCGGAGACTATGACATTGATGGTGTATGTTCCACTTACATTCTTCTCAGGGGACTGACAAGAGCCGGAGCAGAAGTAGATACAGATATTCCGGATCGGAAGAAGGATGGCTATGGGCTTAATGAAGATCTGGTAAAGAGGGCATATGATGCAGGTGTAGATACTATCGTGACCTGTGACAACGGAATTGCGGCAGTGAAAGAGATCGCCTATGCCAAAAGTCTGGGAATGACAGTGATCATTACGGATCACCATGAACTGCAGGAAGAGATTCCGCCAGCAGATGTGGTAGTCAATCCCCACCAGAAGGATTGTCCGTATCCATATAAAAATCTGTGTGGAGCAGGTGTGGCATGGAAGTTGGTCAGTGCTCTGTGGGAGCAGCTTGGAGTGCCAGAGCAGGAGCTTTATGAGGATCTGCTGCTGTTTGCAGGATTTGCCACAGTGGGAGACGTGATGGATCTGACCGGAGAGAATCGAATCCTGGTGAAAGAAGCACTGAAGCTTCTGAAGACCACCACTCATCCGGGTATCTCGGCATTGATAGAAGTCAATGAGATCTCCAGAGAGACTATTTCGGCATTTCATATTGGATTTGTCTTAGGACCATGTATCAATGCAAGCGGACGGCTGGATACGGCAAAGCGGGCGCTGGAGCTTTTAAAGACTACAGATTATGAAAAAGCACTTGTAAAAGCTGCAGAGTTAAAAGCACTCAATGATGAACGAAAATCCATGACGGATGATGGTGTGCAGCAGGCTCTTGACCAGATCGAGAACAGCGACATGAAAGGAGATCGGGTACTGGTGATCTATCTACCCGACTGTCATGAGAGTCTTGCGGGAATTATCGCTGGACGGATCAGGGAACGCTATTACCGGCCAGTGTTTGTGCTGACCAGATCGCAGGATGGAGTAAAAGGATCCGGGCGTTCTATTGAGACCTACTCTATGTTTGAAGAGATGAGCAAGTGTAAGGAGCTCTATACGAAATACGGTGGACATCCTATGGCGGCTGGTGTGTCTATGCCGGAGGAACATGTGGAAAAGTTCCGGAAAAGACTCAATGAACTGTGTACACTGACGGAAAAGGATCTGACCGAAGTGGTTCGGATCGACATTGCCATGCCATTTTCCTATGTATCAGAGCGGCTGGTGGAGGAATTATCGCTGCTGGAACCTTTTGGAAAAGGAAATAGTAAGCCGGTATTTGCAGCGAAAGGAGTGCAGGTGTTAGAAACCCGTGTTCTTGGCAAGAATCAGAATGTACTAAGGCTGAAACTGAAGGATGAAAGTGGGACCACGATGGATGGAATCTATTTCAGCGATCAGATGAACGAAGTGTTAAAGACCATGCAGCAAAAGCCCCGACTGGCATTTTTGTATTATCCGGAGATCAATGAATTCCGGGGGCAGAGGACATTACAGCTGAGGATTCTGGACTATTGCTGATTGCATGAATTTGTGCTATATTTATTCTGTTATGGTGTTGTCTGACACCAGTTTATAGAGGAAAAGATTATGCCGAAGGCATAGCGATAGAGAAGGAGAAGACAGATGAAAAAGTTAGAGGATTATGTAGTAAGTATTCCGGATTATCCGGAACCAGGAATCATTTTCAGAGATGTGACCAGCATTCTGCAGGATGCAGAGGGATTGCAGTTGGCTATTGACAGTCTGCAGAAGAAGCTGGAAGGCCTTGATTTTGATGTGATCGCAGGAACGGAGTCCAGAGGATTCATCTTCGGAATGCCGATCGCATACAACCTTCATAAACCGTTTGTACTGGTTCGCAAAAAAGGAAAACTTCCAAGAGAGACCGTATCTGTGAGCTATGACCTGGAGTATGGCAGTGCAGAGATCGAGATGCACAAGGATTCCATCAAACCTGGGCAGAAGGTGGTACTGATCGACGATCTGATCGCAACCGGTGGTACCATTGAGGCAGCAGCAAAGCTGGTGGAGCAGCTGGGCGGTGAAGTGGTTAAAATCATATTTTTGATGGAGCTGGCAGGACTTCATGGTCGTGAGAAGCTGAGTAAATATGATGTAGAGAGTGTAATTCGTTACGAAGGCAAATAAAAGCAGCTGATGCAGGACAAAAGACTGCGCTGTATCGGGAAAAAATAGATAGACAGAGAAGTGGTGATTGATATGACGGAAGAACAGGCAAGAGAAGTGCAGGAGGATGACAGAAGTATCGTTAAGATGGAAGATTTTACCAGCCCTGATGAATTATATCAGGAACTGGTGCAGCGCGTGACCAAATATCATCCATCTGCGGACATCTCCATGATCGAAAAAGCATACCAGGTGGCAAAAAAGGCCCATGACGGACAAGTGCGTAAATCCGGTGAGCCGTATATCATTCACCCGCTTTGTGTGGCAATTATTCTGGCAGATCTGGAGCTTGATAAGGAAAGTATTGCAGCAGGTCTTCTTCATGATGTGGTAGAGGATACGCCGATGACTACAGAAGACCTGGCAAAAGAATTTGGTGATGAGGTGGCACTGTTGGTAGATGGAGTCACCAAGCTGGGTCAGCTGAGCTATTCCGCAGATAAAGTGGATGAACAGGCAGAGAACCTGAGAAAAATGTTCCTTGCAATGGCAAAAGATATCCGCGTTATTCTCATCAAGCTGGCGGACCGGCTTCACAATATGCGTACGCTGAAATACATGAAGCCGGAAAAGCAGAAGGAAAAAGCACGAGAGACCATGGACATCTATGCGCCCATTGCACAGCGTCTTGGTATTTCGAAAGTAAAGATCGAGCTGGATGATCTGGCACTGAAATATCTGGAGCCGGATGTCTATTATGATCTGGTATCCCAGATCGCAGAGAAGAAGAGTACCCGTGAGAAATATGTACAGTCCATCGTGGCGGAAGTCAAACAGCACATGGACAATGCCAAGATCGAGGCAGATGTACAGGGAAGAGTGAAACATTTCTTCAGCATTTATAAAAAGATGGTCAACCAGGATAAGACACTGGATCAGATCTATGATCTGTTTGCTGTACGTATTCTGGTGGAATCCGTCAAAGACTGTTATGCGGCACTGGGTGTGATCCATGAGATGTATAAGCCCATTCCTGGACGTTTCAAAGATTATATTGCCATGCCAAAGGCCAATATGTACCAGTCTTTGCATACTACGCTGATCGGTCCGAAGGGACAGCCTTTTGAGATCCAGATCCGTACCTATGAGATGCACCGTACCGCAGAGTATGGTATCGCTGCCCACTGGAAATACAAGGAGAGCGGCGGAAGCAATGAGCAGAACGTTGAAGGTAAGAACAGCGCGGAGGCAAAGCTTACCTGGCTTCGTCAGATCCTGGAGTGGCAGCGTGACATGTCCGATAACCGGGAATTCATGAGTCTCTTAAAGAGCGATCTGGATCTGTTCTCCGAGAGTGTATACTGCTTTACACCAGGTGGCGACGTGAAGACGCTGCCCAATGGCTCCAATACCATTGATTTTGCATATAGTATCCACAGTGCGGTCGGCAACAAGATGATTGGTGCCAGAGTCAACGGAAAGCTGGTGCCTATCGAGACGGTGATCAAGAATGGAGACCGGATCGAGATCATTACATCCCAGAACTCCAAAGGCCCCAGCCGTGACTGGCTCAACACCGTTAAGAGTACGCAGGCAAAAAATAAGATCAACCAGTGGTTCAAGACAGAGTTCAAGGAAAGCAATATTACAAAAGGAAAAGAACTGATCGCCCAGTATTGTAAGATGAAGGGCATTCCTGCCGCTCAGGTGGTAAAGCCGGAGTATCAGGAAAGTGTTCTTAGAAAATATGGATTCCGCGACTGGGAATCTGTACTGGCAGCCATCGGACATGGCGGACTGAAAGAAGGTCAGGTCGTCAACAAGATGGTGGAAGAGTATGAGAAGGCAAAGAAGAAAGAAGTGACCGATGCCAAGATCATGGAGAGCATGAAGGAGGCAAAGGAGCAGAAGCTTCATGTGACCAAATCCAAGAGCGGCATTATTGTAAAAGGTATCGATGATGTGGCAGTGCGGTTTTCAAAGTGTTGTAATCCGGTTCCGGGTGATGAGATCGTGGGTTTTGTGACCAGGGGAAGAGGTGTAACGATTCACCGGACCGACTGCGTCAATATGCTCCATCTGGCGGAATCAGAGAGAGAACGGCTGATTGATGCAGAATGGCAGGGAGGCGCACAGACCAGAAGCAGCGAGAAATATTCGACGGAGATCAAGATCTACGGCAACAACCGTACCGGCCTTCTGGTGGATATTTCCAAGACTCTCACTGAGAGAAATATTGACGTCACATCTATGAATGTGCGTACCAGCAAACAAGGAACCGCTACCATCACTATCAGTTTTGATATTTCCAGCGTGGAAGAGCTGAACAAGATCATTGAGAAGCTCAGACAGATTGAGAGTGTTCTGGATATTGAGAGGTCTGCCAGCTAAGGGAGAAGATAATGAACAGTAAAGTTACACATATCAATGTGGGAAATCTGGCAGAGAACTGCTGGTTTCTGGCAAATGAAGATACAAAAGAGGCTGTTGTGATCGATCCGGGAGCAGAACCGGATCGGATCTGTGCAACAGCTGAGAAGCATGGATGGAAGATCACTGCGATCCTGCTGACCCATGGACATATCGACCATATGGGAGCATGCGAATCCCTTCGCACAGAGTTAGGGGTGAAGGTATACGCACTGACAGAGGAAGAAGACCTTCTTCTGGATGCAAAGAAGAATCTGTCTGTCTTTATTGAACGCAAAGTTGTGACTTTTGAGCCGGATGAACTGCTGCGTGACGGACAGGAACTGACACTGGCAGGCATGAAGATTCAGGTTATCCATACACCGGGACATACGCCGGGAGGATGCTCTTACTATGTGGCAGAGGCAGGCTGCGTGTTCTCGGGAGATACCCTGTTCGCAGAGTCTGTGGGCAGAAGCGATTTTCCAGGTGGAAGTACATCTGCATTAGTTCGTGCGGTAAAAGAAAAACTTTTTTTATTGCCAGATGATACGCTCGTCTGTCCGGGACATGGCGAAGAGACCACGATCGGTCATGAGAAGAAGTATAATTCATTTGTGTAGGAAGAAAAGAAAGGCTTTTTATGATAGAAGTAATTGTAAACCGGCCGAGTTTCGAATATGATATCCATTCCCTTGTGAAATCTTTTTTTCCAAGAGAAGATGTGCAGATCCATGTACAGGATACATTTACCGAAGATACGGCTCTTCGTATTTCTGTGGAGTTTACAGATGAGACTGTGTCCATCTGCCTGATGGAGCAGGGCGAAGAAAAAGAATCCGGTGCGTCCGTCATCAATTATGCAGAAAGGAAAGAGACGAAAAACCGGCTGAAACGCCAATTATACCAGTTGCTGTGTGCATACACGGGACAGACTCTTCCATGGGGAACCCTGACGGGAATCCGCCCGGCGAAGATCGCCATGGGACTGATCGAGCAGGGCATGAGCAATGTAGAGACCGCAGAATATATGCGGAATACCTATTTGGCAAGCAAGGAAAAGGTGGCACTGAGCGTCATGATCGCCAACCGGGAACGGTATGTGCTTCGAAATATTGACTACAAAGATGGCTACAGCCTCTATGTGGGGATTCCGTTCTGCCCAAGCATCTGCCTTTATTGTTCCTTCTCATCCTATCCGTTGGAAAGATGGCGGAAACAGGTGGATCAGTATCTGGATGCTTTATGTAAGGAACTGGATTATGTGGCAGACCGGTTCCGGGATAAAAAGCTTAATACAGTCTATATCGGCGGTGGTACACCGACCACATTGGAGCCTTATCAGCTGGACCGTTTGCTGACCAGGATTCAGAGTAAGTTTGATACGGAGCATCTGCAGGAATTTACCGTGGAAGCGGGCAGACCGGATAGCATCACCAGAGAGAAGCTTCAGGTGCTGCTGGATCACGGCATTGACCGGATCTCCATCAATCCCCAGACCATGAACCAGAAGACACTGGAGATCATCGGCAGACGTCACACCGTAGATCAGGTAAAAGAAGCATTTACGCTGGCCCGCAGCATGGGATTTGCTCATATCAATATGGATCTGATCGTGGGACTTCCGGGAGAATCCTATGATGATGTGGAGCATACTATGAAAGAGCTGGAAGCCATGGCACCGGACAGCGTGACTGTCCACTCTCTGGCAATCAAGCGTGCCGCAAGACTCAGCCTCTTCAAAGATAAATACGAGGAGATGGGTCTGGAAAATAATATGCAGATCATGGATATGACTGCCAGATACTGTGCAGAGATGGGATTGTCGCCATATTATCTCTATCGCCAGAAAAATATGGCCGGTAACTTTGAAAACGTAGGTTACGCACAGCCGGAGAAGGCTGGTATCTACAATATCCTCATCATGGAAGAGAAACAGACCATCGTGGCGTGCGGAGCGGGAGCTTCCACCAAACGTGTCTGGAATAAACAGAACCCAGATGGTTCTTATCGGATCGAACGGTGCGAGAATATCAAAGATGTGGCATTGTATATAGAGAAGATCGATGAGATGATCCAGAGAAAAGAAGAACTGTTTGCGGAAGAATAAAATTTTATAGAATCATGAAAAAACGAATCCATTTGAAAAAGATGGGTTCGTTTTTTTATGTCTTTTTTTGCAGGGACAGATGATGTCCATGTCGCCTGCTATAATGGCCACAAAAGGGAAGAAAGAGAGGCTTTGATATGGGAAAAGCAAATGAAACACAGTACGGGGATCTGATTCCATCCAAAGATATGAGAGAGTACCTTCAGAAGATCGATCATCATTTTCCAGACGCAGAGATTGCGTCACTGATCTACAATGTTTCCAGACTGGGCTGGAAGGAACGCAGAGAGTGATTAAAAGATCTTGCAGAGAGAACGGATGATCAGGAACTGAAGGAACAGATCCTGGAATTAGTGGAAGTGCAGTTAAAAGCAGTCGAAGATTTTAAAACATTGGAACCAGGTTTTATCTATGAGGTGGAGACCACTGAGCGCAACGGAGAGCTGGAACTGCTGGAATTTGCCAACAACTATGAGAACGCATATCAGTCGGGGCTGTTATCGGAAGATGAATTCGAGATCAGGAAGGAAAAACTGCTGGTATCAGATGATCAGGAAGAAGGCAGCTGGGAAACTATTTATTTTGACGCAAATGGAAAGATCCGTGATACCTATCTGCCGGAAGATGTTATATGGGACAAATATGCAAGCAATGAGCATTTTACAAAGCGGTATTATTATGTCCAAACTCCATTTTTTCTGGGAGATGTGGTATATGATCTGGGATATGGTGAGTATGGAATCGTGATGGCGAATGCAGACGAAGAAGAAAAGAGGAAGACGGATGAATTCTTGAAAAAATGGGGCGCAGATGAATCGGATATAGAGGTTCGTATCTGTACTTTTTCTGACGGAGAATGGACCGGGCATCTGCATGCTTCACCCTATTACCTGGAATATGCCCATCTGGAAGACAATGATCCGAGAAAAGACATTTTCAATTCGGCGAAATATCTAATGCATCATGGGAAGGCGGACGTGTCTACCTTGTGGTGGGAGGTAGAGCGTGCAAAGGAAAAATACGATTATGAACAGGAGAACTGGAATGAAGAGTGAATGGATTCCATCAAAAGATGTAAGAAAGTATGTGGAACAGTTACAGTATAGATTTACAGACAGAGAAGAGGCCGTATTCCTTTATCGATATGCGAAGATGAGCTGGTCAGAAAAGAGACGACATCTGCGGCAATTGGCTGAGCAGACAGAAGATATGACTCTGAAAAATGAGATTATGGAACATCTGCAAGGAGAACAGAGGGAGTTAAGAGCATTTCGAAAAACCACGCCAGGGATCTTATTTTCTTGTTACGAAGATGAAGAATTCCACGAATCATATTTTAACAATGTGAGTGAGACATACCAGCAGGCAAAGACAAGGGGAATCATGGAGGAAGAAGCATTCCATATTTGCAGGGAAAAGCTTATGGATCAGCCGGAAAAGATTACAAAAAATGAGCGTGCCCTGTATTTTGATAAAGATGGAGAGATCCTGAATACAGACTTTGTCTGGAGAGAGAAAAAAGGAACATTCTGGGACCATCTGGAAGAACGCTTTGAAGGAGGGCATCTGAAGATGCCGCATCCATTTGTCAGAGGAGATGCGGTATATGATCTCCATAATAAACGGTATGGAATCATCGTGAGCGAGAAAAAGGAAAGGGATGAACGGATCCTGGTAATGTTTCTGAAAAAAGGAAAATGGCTGAAGCCGGAGATGACAGAACCATGGCTGTTAGAGTATGAGACCCTTCCGAACAGTGACTTAAGGAAAGAAATCTTCCAGGCTGTAAAAGAAATATCTGATCAGAAGCCAGAAGGACTCTGGAAGCTGCAGGAAGCCATACGAAGGTGTAATGTGAAGATCAAGTATAAAGGGGAAAATGAAGAACGATAAAATTGCTCCAACTGCCTTATCGGCGGTTGGAGCAGATAAATCATTTATTTTGAGCTTCTTGAAGTAAACGTTCCAGTTCGGCGATACGGGATTTGTCAGCTTTGCTTTGTTCACGTAGTTTTTCATTTTCAGCATCAGATTTCTCAGCTTTCAGCTTCAACTTTTCATTTTCAGCCTGCATCCGTTCTACTTGATATTTAAGGGTATTTTCATCCATCTGCAATAAAGCTTCTGACCACATATCGAACACCTCCTCGGGTCTGCGGCGCAGTGCGGCAATTTCCTGAAATATGGGGGACATCCAAGGGTAATCCTGGATCAGACGCTCTGCATCTTCCAGCTTTTCAGTGGAGAGAAGCAGCAACCATGCTGACTGCGAGCATTTCTTGATTTCAGAATAAGGGATTTCGCGAAAAACGTCAAGAGCAATGATGCAGAAACGTTCTGGCATATGTAGATCGAGACCGGTATCAAAAGTGGTTTTCCCATGATGGATGTAATCATGAGATTCAAGCCTAAGTTCCGAAATGGTATGTTCAAAAATGACGATCACATAGACTGGCTTGATATCCCGATAGGAAAAATCGTGTGCAGAATGATCGGGCATCTTTTTGGCTTTGATGTATTGACGGAGAAGCAAGTCAGAGGCATAGCAGGACATTCGTTGCCCGGGAAAATCATATCCCTGCTTCTGAATCTCTACATTGACGATAGATCCATCATCTGTACGTGCAACCAGATCCATGATGAGGTAACTTTCACCATCCATCAGGGTGTCTTCCATGGAGAGAACTTCTACCACAGTAATTTGCATCCCTAAGATACTGGAAACAAAATTGGATAAGCGTTCCTGATGGTAATCGGGATTAAAAATAAATTTGAAAAAGGGATCATAGGTGAGTGGTAAAGACTTTTTACCGATAAGAAAATCAGATAAATGACCTTTCCATTTACGATTAAGCCGTTGGTAGCGGTCATAAAGTGTGGGATTTTTCTTCAGGCGATAAGTAAGTTCTTCCGGGGTATCAGCAGGATCCGACCAGATCACAGGCGGACGCTGAGCAGGAAAGTCAGGTGTCATAAGCATGTTCCTTTCTTGTGTAAATATGAAATTGTGTTCCATTATCGGGAATCGTGCTCGAAGTGAGCAGGGAAATGAGAATGGAAAATGTTTAGTTGCTGAAATGAGTGTAGCATAGAGTGGTGGCTAATGCAACAGATTTTACGATTAATAGATGATTCTGATGTGAAAATATTTTACAAGGACAGATGATGTCAATGTCGCCTGCTATAATGGCCACAAAAGGATTAATTATTGATATACGAATGGGGAGAAATGGGATGAGAAAAGAGATTTTGTATAAGAATCTGGAACAGTATCTGGGACGACAGTATAAGCGAGAATACAGATGCTTTCAGGAACAATATTGGAACCGATTCAGCGTTTTGGTCCGGACATAAACTTGAAAAGTCTTGAAGCCTTACTAAAAAGGAGAGGAGAGAGCTTTTCAGAGTGCCTTCTGCGGATGATTGATAAGAGCGGAAGAACAGATGCAGATGTTTACAATGCGGCTCATATTGACCGGAGAGTGTTTTCAAAAATCAGATCATCAAAAGACTATCAGCCAAAGAAAGAAACGGCGATGGCATTTTGTATTGGTCTGCAACTTAATATGGATGATGCAAAGTAATTGCTTGGGAGTGCAGGATACTCTTTTTCTAATGGCTCCAGACAGGATCTGATTGTTCAGTTTTTTATTGAACATAAAAATTATGATATGAATGAATTAAATGCAGCGCTTGATCATTTTGGAGAAAAGATGCTGACCATATAAAACCGTATTAAGTATGTTGAGTGAATATCTGAAATAGAAGTCCGGAAGATTAGTTGTAGCAGAACTGGTTTTCCGGATTTTGTTGTTATTTCTGCATTCTAAATATGACGTTTTCATAAAGAATATAAACAATCCGTAAACACTAATGACACATAAAATTTTCTGTGATATGATAGTAGCATCAATTCGAGTCATGACATTTCGTCATAGATTTCCCAATGATAATGATAAAAAAGAGCAGATAGTATAGTATTTTCATGCATAAATGTGTGAAATATGGTTGCGGATACGGCTCTAAATGGGTAAAATGGAAGGAGAAGACAAATGAAAACTTTGTAGGAATTAACGTTGTTCGACAGATTCTTATTTAATAAGACGATGGAGATCCCGGAGGCGCATGAAGCAGTATTACGGATCATTCTTGGAGATGAGAAATTAAAGCTTTTATCTCAGGTACAGACAGAAAAAGAGATGCAGACAGCACCGTGGCTTCGATCTATCCGTCTGGACACGTTTTCAATGGATCAGGACAAGACGATCTACAATACGGAATCTCAGAAGCGTCGCAATACAGATCTGATTAAGAGAAGCCGTTTTTACCAGGGAGTGATAGATTCCTCACTGTTAGCTCCGGGGACGCGCAGTTTTAATCTTTTGAATGACACCTGCATTATTATGATCACTCCATTTGATCTGTTTGGAAAAGGAAGATATTGCTATACTTTTCATCCATATTGTGAGGAAGAACCAGATTTAAGACTGGAAGATGGAGCAGTCCGCATTTTCCTGAACAGTCATGGAACGAATCGCAATGAAGTATCAGAAGAGCTGGTTGCATTGTTGGAATATATGGAGACCATGGATGCCGATAAAATAGGCGACGACAGCGAGAACTTGAAGAAACTTCATGAATATGTCGAACAGATCAAGGCGAGTGAAGAAATCGGGGTGAAGTATATGCAAAAATGGGAAGAACTGGAATATGAACGAGAAGATGCACGTGAGGAAGGCCGCGAAGAAGGTCGTGAAGAAGGCCTCAAACAAGGTCTGATGGAAGGTCGCGAGGAAGGTCAGATAACCGGAAGAAAAGTAGAAGAAATTTCTATTTTGCGCCGGTTACTGAAGAAAAAGAACAAAGACGAGGAGACAGTTGCGGATGACTTGGATCTGTCCCTGGAATATGTCCATAAAATAAATGAGTTGCTCAGTGCATATCCAATGGAAAGTGATGAAGAAATAGTAAAAAGAATTCTTTAGTGAGTATTATGAGAGCTTTTCAGTCAGATGTGCATAAGGTGCAGGCTGTTAAAAAAGGTGTGAATGAATATCTGAAATAGAGGTCCGGAAGATTAGTTGCAGCAGAACTGGTTTTCCGGATTTTGTTGTTTTTTCTGCATTCTAAATATGACGTTTCGTCATAGATTTCCTAATGATAATGATAAAAAAAGAGCAGATAGTATAGTGTTTTCGCGCATGAATGAGTGAAATATGGTTGCGGATACGGCTCTAAATGGGTAAAATGCAAGGAGCTTATGACAATCCACATTTTACCATACATAATTTCCAATCAATCTTCAGATACTACAAAAGTAATAATCTGAAGGAGGGACGAACATGACAAGACTGGATTGTTCAGTTGTAAACTGTGCGTACAACAAAGAAGATTCCTGCTGTAAGGATAATATCCATGTGGGAGGAAAGAATGCGAAAGTAACAGATGAGACCTGTTGCGAGAGTTTCCGCGAGAAAAAGGATGGTATGACCAATAGCAATGCCATTCCAAGCAAACCGACAGAAGTAGCATGTGAAGCAGAGTGTTGTTGTTATAACCATTCCTGCAAATGTGCGGCAGATCAGATTCAGGTGTCAGGAAGCAATGCCTGTCACTGCGATCAGACAGAATGTGCGACCTTTAAAATGAAATAAACTGAAATAAGTATGAAAAATCCGTGGAAAAAATCAGATTCCACGGATTTTTTATAACTCTTCAGAGCCACATTTGCAAAATCGCCTCTGCGTGGCTTTACTTTGACACTGAAGAAATCAGCATATACTGTCCATTATTTGCCAGCACAGGATAAGATTTCAACTCCGGATGATCCTGTAAAAATGGAATGGACAGGATCAGAAGTGCATGCTCAGGTGCTTCAAGGAATGCTTCTGCGCCGCCATCCTGACAATCAAGGTCACCGGACAGCATGGCAAGGAGCCGCATGTTCTGCTCCCAGTCTGTAGTATTAGCATAGAGGAATGGATCATAAGCATCCAGGTAGATGGTAGATCCTGCAAGATCACTGTCACGACTGAATTGCTCCTGTACAAAGGTCTGAAGGTCATTACTTCTGGCACCACGTACATTATCACAGTAATTATTCCAGACAAAGACAGCAGTTCCAGCCAGCAGTACAAGGCTGATCAATAGTCCGGCAAAGTCCGGCACATGTTTCTCTGTAAGCACGGTTGTAAGAAAAGTTGCCACAAAGACGGCAGCCAGCATACATAATGGTACGATACAGGGATATACATACCACATTAATTTGGTGGATACCAGTGAGAATCCGAGGAATGGAACGAAGAACCAAAGCAGGATTCCAGTGAGATCCACATTGGGAAGCGGCGTATCCACAGGACGCAGCGGACGGATCCACAGGCAGATCAGTCCGATGATCACGATCAGGGTCAACCATCCGTAGATGTAGTCAAAATTCCAGAAGATGGAAGTCCAGTAAAAAGAAAATGGGAATCCATGTCCTTCCAGACCACCGGCTGCAGTCCGACCGGCAATGTCCGCTTCATACATATTCTGGAAAAAGGTAATGCCATCGTACTGATAACGGCAGATGCCCCAGATCAGGATCGGCAGTACCGCACAGGCAATGAAAATGATCCAGCGTTTTGGCTTTTGATGAAACAATTCTTTTGTCAGCAGAAGGAAGAGCCCTCCTACGGCTGCAATCATTCCGGCGTGAAAGCTTTTGGTCAGAAATGCCAGGGAGAAGAACAATCCGCAGGCATAGAGCCAGCGACCGTTATCACGGACTTTCAGCATACAGAGCATGGAAAGGGTGAACAAAAGCAAGTACAGACTGTCTGCGTCTCCGGCTCGTGCCAGATGCGCTTTGAATGGAAAATAGTTGGCGCATAAAAAGATCATGGTCAGCAGGGATGCCAGATGGCTGTATTTTCTGGCAAATAATCCGGTAAAGATGACAGTCAGAAGATAAAACAAAGCGGAGAAAAAGCGAAGTCCCACTGCATTGTATCCGCAGAGCACAAATCCGGCTGCAACACTTAGAAAGGAAAGCGGCGGTTTTACATTCCAGTAATCCGGTTTTCCAAGATAAGTGTTGACCAGAAATTGTTTGTTTTTCAGCATTTCATAGGCAGAGATGCCATGGCGGGCTTCGTCCCAGGAGTCGATTGCTTTCACACCGAGACAACGAAAACAAAGGAAGGCTGTCACTGCACAGAGCAGAGCAAACCAGAGCCAATAGTATTTTTCGGTGATCTGTAGTAGAGTTCTATTTATTTTTTTCAAGGAAATTCCTCCAGAATCTTTTTGTTCAATATAGCATGTTACAGACGAAAAGTAAATGTCGCCTTATCTATTAAGATTCGTTTAAGAATGGCAGAAAATATTGAAAATAAAGGATTTGCAGTATATAATGCAGAAACAAATCGGACAGGAGATGAGGCAATGGATGCAAAGACCAGAAAAAATATAGAATATTTGATAATCCTGCTGATCAGTGCTGCCGTGCTTGCAGTAGGCTGGAGCAATCGGAAGACCATCACAGGCTGGGGCAATCAGAATACGGAAGATGCAGCAGAGAAGGAAGATCTGATATTGGAGATCAATTCTGTAGAAGATTATCTGACATTTGTACGGAGCGTGAATAAAGGAAATACATATAAAGGACAGTATGTGAATCTGAATGCAGATCTGGATCTGGCAGAGGTGGAAGAGGATCTGGTTATTGGAAATGCAGAAAATACGCAGTATTGTTTTCAGGGAATCTTTGATGGAAATGGACATCATCTGAGCAATGTGATGATCACATCGGATACAGATGCGGGACTGTTCCGCAACCTGGAAGGAACGGTGGCAAATCTGCAGGTGGAGAGTGGTGACTTTTCGGCACCGCTGGCAGGAGCCATTGCATCCAATACAAGACTGGGTTCCTGTATTTTGAACTGTGGAAGTCTGGCAACTGTGAACGGACAGCTGGCACCGGAGCAGGAAGGGAAGATCCTGCTGACAGGGGAGAGCCGCGGTGAGATTCGGAACAGCTTTGCGCCGGGACAGGAAGAGACGGCAGAGAGTCTCAATCAGGAAGTGCGGGGACTTGACCTGACATGGGGTGTGGATGGTTGGAATCTGTGGGAACAGGAAGATGATGTTCCAGCTCTGACTACAGAATATGCAGATGTGGTGGAAACAGCGACCGCAGAAGTACCAGTCAGTCTGAGTGCAGTCTCCATACAGGGATATTATTCGGCAGAAGATAAGTCCTGGTGCTTTGCAATCCCGGCGGGATATGAGCAGACAGAGCTGGCGGTTACATTTTCCTTTACCGATGGGGATGTGAACCAGTTTACCAGAGAGCCGGGGCAGAAAACATATGAGTTGGAGCATGAAGGCTATACCTATCCCATTACGTATCTGACCGCAGAACATGCGGCGACAATGATGCTGGATCTGGATCGGGAAGATGCGGTTTCTTATCTTGGATCTGACAAGCAAAATGAAGTACAGGGAACCTGTATGATTCTGGAAACCAATGGAAAGGTCACCCAGACTGCCAGACTTGAGAAAATCAAGGGTCATGGAAATGATTCCTTCCGTGCACCGAAGAAGAGTTACAATTTGTCATTTACAGAGAAACAGGATCTGTTAGGTATGGGTGCAGCAAAAGATTATGTGCTTCTGGCCGCTTACCGTGACAATTCATTGCTTTCTTACAAGCTCACTTATGATCTGGTAAATGAGATCGACATGGCTTATGCGCCTTCCTCGGAGTTTGTGCATCTCTATATTAATGGAGAATATGAGGGAATGTATCTGCTGACAGGTAAGATCCAGATCGGAAAGACCCGATTTGATCTAAAGGATCTGAAAACAGAGACCAAGGAGCTGAACAGCAAAAGTGAACTGCGGGAGTATGCACATACGACCTGGAAAAATGAAGGCTTTTACGCCCAACGAACCTGGTATGAACTGGATCAGACACCGGAAGATGTGACCGGCGGTTATATTATCGAACTGGATAATGAGGATTATGACCGAACGAAAGCCAATTTTGTCAGCGACCGGAATCTGTCCTTTATGATTCCGAGCATGAACTGGGCATCCCAGAGCCAGGTATATTATATTGCAGATTTCTGGCAGGATTTTGAAAACGCACTGTATGCAAAGGACGGCTACAATGACAAAGGAAAGTATTACACAGACTATATTGATCTGGAATCCTTTGCAGATCAGTGGCTGTTTTACGAACTGAATGAAGAAAACAGTGTGAATTCAAGTGTGTATTATTATAAGGATTCGGATATTTGTGGAGATGGGAAATTGCATGCCTCCTGGCCATGGGATATGGAGCATTCTCTGACAAGAGAAGGAGGAGCAGCCTCCAGCTGGTTTGCGGCTGCATCGGATCTGAAGCCGGAGGGCTATTGGATGCAGTTTTATCATCACAGAGATTTTGCAGAGGCAGTCTACAAGGAGTGGATGACAAAATTTGTTCCGGCTCTGGAAAAAGCACTGAATCCGGAGACAGAATATGATCCGGACGGTATCAGTTCACTGGACTGGTATCTGGGGTATTATGGAACGGATGCGCAGATTAATGAAAGCCGTTGGAATGAATCTGGTTTTGCAGAAAAACTGGAGAAGATCCGCAGGATCTATACAGTTCGTCTGGATTTTCTGACAGAAGCGCTGGGACTTTATGATACGGATTACATTTATTTTTATAAAGAGAACGGGATTCTCTATGGTGTAAATGCACAGGAAGAGTCGATTCCGGTGGAAAATCCATGAAAAAATACTGGAACTTGTAATCAATTCCTAATAATGCTATAATAATTCCAAATACAGCGTGCCAAAGGGTGTAGTCTGCCTTTTGCGCTGTCAAAATGGAAGAAAATGAATACTATGGAGGAAATTTCATGAGAACCTATCTCGTAACCGGAGGAGCCGGATTTATCGGTTCCAATTACATTCACTACATGTTCCGTAAATATGGAGACACTATCCGCATCATCAATGTGGACTGCCTGACCTATGCTGGAAACCTGGAGAATCTGAAGGATGTGGAGAATCAGCCGAACTATACATTTGTAAAAGCTGATATCTGTGACAGCGCAGCCATCACGAAGATCTTTGATGAGAATGATATTGACCGCGTGGTACATTTTGCAGCAGAGAGCCATGTAGACCGCAGTATCAAGAACCCGGAAGTGTTCGTGAAGACCAACGTACTGGGAACACTGGTAATGCTGAATGCGTCAAAGGCTGCATGGGAGCTGCCGGACGGAAGTTTCAAGGAGGACAAGAAATTCCTGTATGTATCCACTGACGAAGTATACGGTTCCCTGGATGATGGAGATAATTATTTCTATGAGACCACTCCGTTCTCCCCGCACAGCCCGTACTCAGCAAGTAAAGCAAGCGGAGATATGCTGACCAAAGCATATTTCGATACCTATAAATTCCCGTGCAATATCACAAGCTGCAGCAACAACTACGGACCGTTCCAGTTCCCGGAGAAGCTGATCCCGCTGGTGATCAACAATGCATTGCAGGGAAAATCGCTGCCGGTATACGGTGACGGTAAAAATGTCCGTGACTGGCTCTATGTAGACGATCATGCGAAAGCAATTGACATGGTTCAGGAGAAAGGCAAGCTGGGCGAGCGTTATAACATCGGCGGACACAATGAGAAGCAGAACATCCAGATCATTCACATTATCCTGGATACCCTTCAGGAGATGCTGCCGGATGGAGATCCAAGAAAAGAACTGGTAAGCGACAAGCTGATCACTTACGTGACTGACAGAAAAGGACATGACCGTCGTTATGCTATCGCACCGGACAAGATCAAAGCAGAGATCGGCTGGTATCCGGAGACCATGTTTGAAGAAGGAATCAAGAAGACCATTCAGTGGTTCTTTGAACATGAGGACTGGATGAAAAATGTAACCAGTGGTGATTATCAGAAATATTATGAAGAAATGTATAAAAATAAATAAAAACCTGGCAGTACCGGCGGTCGGAATTCTGATCGCCGGACTGGCGCTTTTTGCAGGCAGAAGTGTGCAGCCGGAGAATGGCTTTACGCTGAACCAGTATCATAATGCAGATGCCAAATTTATCGGAGATCACATTATTACCAGCGTGGATGAGCAGATCCGTATTCTTGATCTGGAGGGACAGGAGGTTCGCCGATTTGAAGGAACACAGGCATCCTGGATCTACGTGATGGAGGATGATGGAGGCAATGAGCCTGCAGCAGAATCCCAGACAACTGCAGCAGACAGCTATACAGTTGCATACAGCAATCACAGCAATGAGACCCACATTCTGAAACTTACATCTGATGCAGAGCTGATGGATGATCAGGTGGCAGTTACCACGGATACACTGGCCATTGATCCAATCCTGGTGCAGATCGATGATGGATATCTGCTGACCAACACAGAGATCGACGGAACCATCAATAATCCGTCACCGGATGGAGACAATGGAATCTATACGGTAAGGCTGTATCATTCGGATGATCTGGTCAACTGGGAATATATGACAGATATCATCAGCAGAAAGCAGAATCTGGAAGATGGAGATATTCGTTATCTCGATGGAACACTTTATTATTTCTTTGAGATGGAAGATTATGACAAGGGGCCTTCGAAGATCTGCGTCATGGAATCTGCTGATCATGGAATGACCTGGAGTGAACCGAAAACACTGCTTCCCAATGAGGCAGATAATGAGATGGCGTCCTGCGAGAAGACTGCGGATGGCTGGAGATTATATGTGAGCAGTGATCTGGCATGCGTGGGCGAAAGCTATCAGGGAGCCAGTGTTTATTATTGCGATTATACAGATGAATTTGAACCGGTGGAGCTGTATGTGAAATCAGCCATGCCGGATAATGAGTCAGTGAGACTGTACGAAGTAAAAGAAGAGTACGGAAAGCTGTATTTCTTATTTGCAAGAAATTTTCTGACAGACTGTGATTTTCTGCTTCGTGCCATGGACTCGGAATAAAAAAATAAAAACCAAAGGGGGACTTAATCAATGAAAGGAATTATTCTGGCAGGAGGTTCAGGAACCAGACTTTATCCGCTGACCAAGGCGGTATCTAAACAGATTATGCCGGTATACGACAAACCGATGATCTACTATCCACTGTCGATCCTGATGCTTGCAGGAATCCGTGAAGTACTGATTATCTCCACACCGAGAGATCTTCCGGTGTTTGAAGAACTGTTAGGAGACGGAAGCCAGCTGGGAATGAGATTTGAATATGCAGTGCAGGAACAGCCAAGAGGACTGGCAGATGCATTTATCATTGGTGCTGACTTTATTGGAAAAGACAGTGTGGCCCTGATTCTTGGAGATAATATTTTCTATGGACAGAGCTTTTCACAGGTACTTAGAAGAGTAGCAGCTCAGGAGAGCGGTGCTACGATCTTTGGTTACTATGTACGTGACCCAAGAGAATACGGTGTGGTTGAGTTTGACGAGAATGGCATGGCTGTTTCCATCGAGGAGAAGCCGGAACATCCAAAGTCAAACTATGCAGTACCGGGACTTTATTTCTATGATAATGATGTAGTTGAAATCGCGAAAAATGTAAAGCCGTCTGTAAGAGGTGAGATCGAGATCACCAGCATCAACAACGAATATCTGAGAAGAGGAACTCTTCATGTGGAGACTCTGGGTCGTGGATTTGCATGGCTGGATACCGGCAATCATGATGCTCTTCTGGATGCAGCAGATTTCGTAGCAGCATTCCAGAAACGCCAGGGACTTTATATCTCCTGTATCGAGGAGATCGCATTCCGAAGAGGATTTATTGATAAGGAGCAGCTTCTGAAGCTGGCTGAGCCGCTGATGAAGACTGCATATGGCCAGTATCTGACAGATGTGGCAAATGGACTGTAAGGAAGGACGTAAAAAATGGGAAAGATAACAGTAGAAACCTGCGATATTGAAGGGCTGAAGATCATCACTCCGACTGTATTTGGTGATGAGCGTGGATATTTTATGGAGACATATAATTATAATGATTATAAAGCAGCCGGTATTGATATGGAGTTTGTTCAGGACAACCAGTCTGCATCCAAGAAAGGTGTGCTGCGTGGTCTGCATTTCCAGATCAATTATCCGCAGGACAAGCTGGTTCGCGTAGTCAGCGGAGAAGTATTTGATGTGGCAGTAGATTTAAGACCGGGTTCCAAGACCTATGGAAAATGGTTTGGTGTACTTTTGTCTGCAGAAAATAAAAAGCAGTTCTTTATTCCGAAAAATTTTGCGCACGGATTCCTGGTACTGTCTGATTATGCGGAATTTGCTTACAAATGCACCGATTTCTATCATCCGAACGATGAGGGCGGACTGGCATGGAATGACCCGGATATTGGAGTTGAATGGCCGATTCCGGAAGGCATGGAGCTGACCATTTCCGAGAAGGATCATAAATGGGGCGGCATCAAAGAACTGAAAAAGTAAGGAGAGAATAGATGCTCCGAATGTTAAGAGATTTCTGGACCAACAGGAAGCTGATCTGGAAGCTGGCAAAGAATGATTTCAAGACCAGATATGCAGGTTCCTATTTTGGCGTGGTATGGGCAATGGTCCAGCCTGTCGTGATCGTTCTGGTATACTGGTTTGTATTCCAAATCGGTCTGAACAATGCCACTGCCGAGTTAAAACAGGGCATTACAGTGCCCTTTGTTCTCTGGCTGGTCAGCGGTATCGTACCGTGGTTTTATTTTTCAGAGAGCTTAAGTAACGGTACCAATGCGTTGCTGGAATATAATTATCTTGTTAAAAAAGTGGTCTTCAACATCGACATTCTGCCGCTGGTGAAGACCATTGCGGCGTTGTTTATTCATGCGTTTTTCGTGCTGTTTATGTTGCTTTTGTTTGCACTGTATGGATATTATCCGGGACTGCACACTCTGTGGGTGGTCTATTTCAGCGGCTGTCTGATGATCTTTGTGACGGGACTCTGCATGCTAACCAGTTCACTGGTGATCTTTTTCCGTGATTTGAGCCAGATCATCAATATTTTCCTTCAGGTAGGTATCTGGATGACACCGATCATGTGGTCACTGGAGGATCTGCTTGCCAAATATCCGATCCTGGCAGTATTAAAACTGAATCCGCTTTGCTATATTGTCTATGGTTACCGGGAAGTATTGTTCGGCTCCGGTTCTATAGCCGGGCTTGGCTGGATGAATATTTATTTCTGGGCAGTAACGATCGTGACCTGGATCGTAGGAAGCGGAGTATTCCGTCGACTGAAAGTTCATTTTGCAGACGTACTGTAAGAGAAGGAGAATCATGAGCAGCGAAGCGATTAAGTTAGAGCATATTACAAAAGTATACAAATTATATAACCGCAACCGTGACCGTCTGAAGGATTCTCTGGGACTCACTAAGAAGAAATGCTACACCGAGCACTTTGCGCTCAGGGACGTGAGCATGGAGATCCATCAGGGAGAGACGGTGGGAATCATTGGTGTCAATGGTTCCGGTAAATCAACGATCCTGAAGATCATTACCGGTGTGTTAAGTCCGACCAGCGGAACGATGGAGATCAATGGGCGGATCTCTGCTCTTCTGGAGCTGGGAGCCGGTTTTAATATGGAATATACAGGTCTGGAAAATGTGTACCTCAACGGTACCATGCTTGGCTTTTCCGAGGAGGAGATCAATGACAGACTGCAGGCAATCCTGGATTTTGCAGATATCGGCGAATTTATCCATCAGCCGGTGAAGACCTATTCCAGTGGTATGTTTGTACGTCTTGCATTTGCAGTGGCTATCAATATTGATCCAGAGATCCTGATCGTGGATGAGGCACTTTCAGTTGGAGACGTATTCTTCCAGGCAAAATGTTATCATAAATTTGAAGAGTTCAAGAAGCTGGGCAAGACCATTCTGTTTGTCAGCCATGATCTGACCAGCATTGCAAAATATTGTGACAGGGTTGTACTTCTGAACAAAGGTGTGAAGCTGGCAGAAGGGTCCCCCCGTGATATGGTCAACATGTATAAGAAGCTTCTGGTCCATCAGCTTGACGAGGATACCCTGGAGGATGTGAATGGAAAGAGTGCGATCAATGAACATGTGGAAGATGGAAAAGCATGGAAAGAGCACTTTGAGATCAATCCAAAGCTGTTAGATTATGGTGAAAAACAGGCAGAGATCGTAGATTTTTGTATCATTGACCAGTACGGTCAGTATTCCAGTATTATTGAGAAGGGATCCACCTGTCAGATCAAGGCAAAGCTCTACTTCCATGAGCAGGTAAAGAACCCGATTTTTACGATCACGATCCGTAACAAGCAGGGTACGGATATTACAGGAACCAATACCATGTTCGAGCGCGTGGAGACAGGTGTCGTGGAAGCCGGTGAGAGCCGGATCGTTACCTATACCCAGCGGATTGACCTGCAGGGAGGAGATTATCTGATCTCCCTTGGCTGTACAGGATATGTGGATGATGAGTTCCGGGTATACCACCGGCTGTATGATCTGGTGGGAATGACTGTATTGTCTGATAAGGATACGGTTGGTTTTTATGATATGAATTCGGCAATCACCGTTGAAAAGGCGTGAAAGGCGTAACACATGCAGGAACAGATTGGAAAAGTAACGATTCAATATAGAGAAGAAGAAATACTTCTTCAGACAGAGGCTTTGGAAGATGCAAGAATCCGGGAATTGCTGGCAGAAGGGTATGACTGCCGTCAGCAGCAGTCACCGGACTGGCCGGTACTCTATCACCTGTCCCATCTGCGGGCAAATCTGACCCAGTGGCTTCCTGTAAAGAAGACTGATCGGGTGTTGGAATTTGGTGCAGACAGCGGAGAACTGACGGGTGGTTTTGCAGGAAAGGCAGCAGAGGTGATCTGTCTTGAGGAGAACTTCAGCCGGTGTAAACTGTTGGCAACCCGACATCAGGATGTGGATAATCTCGTTGTCTACGCAGGAGATCTGTGGAAAAACCTGGAACAGATCGAAGGCAATTTTGACTGGATCATAGCACCGGGTATCTTAAGTGAGGCTCAAAGGTATTTTGCGGGAGAGAATCCGCAGGTGCAGGCATTGAAGATTCTTAAGAAGCGGATACATCCAAAGGGACATCTGGTGCTTGCGGTGGATAACCGGTTTGGTATGAAATACTGGGCAGGAGCTATGGAGCCGCATACAGGACGTTATTTTGACAGTCTGGAAGGAAATGGAAGCACATGTTCCCGAAAAGAGCTGGAAGTTCTTCTGGAAAAGAGTGGTCTTGGAGAGCATCGGATGTATTATCCGTATCCAGAGCGCTGGTTTCCGATGAGTATGTATTCAGATCAGTGGCTCCCGGGTGCAGGAGAGCTGAATCAGAACCTTCGGAATTTTGAAGGAGAGCGTCTGGTTCTGTTTGATGAAGAAAAAGTATATGACCAGATCATTGCAGATGGAAGATTTCCAGAATTTTCCAACACATTTCTGATCGTGGCAGGATCGGAACGCACGGATCTGCCGGTCTATGTAAAATATTCCAATGACCGGGCAAAAGAGTTTATGATTCGGACAGATATCCTGAAGACAGAGGATGGCTGTCAGGTGAGAAAAGTTCCGGTAAGCCAGGAAGCAAAAGCACATGTAGCAGCCATGAAGCACTGGGAAGAAGTGCTGGGCACACAGTATATGGCGGCTTGCGTGAAGGTGAACCGCTGCGAATTAAAAGAGGATGCGGCATACTTTGAATTTTTAAGTGGACATACACTGGAAGAGCGGCTGGATGACCTGCGGGCGCAGAAAGAATATGGAAAGCTGGCTGAAGCACTGCAGGAATATAAGAAGTTACTGCTTGGATGTTTGCAGCGGGAGTTGCAGCCATTTACAGTCAGTCCGAAGTTTGTGGAAATGTTCGGTAAAGCAGATTTTAAGAAAGCATATCTGGGGGCACCGGTCAACAATCTGGACTGGATCTTTGGAAATCTTATGGAGACGGAAGATGGTACACAGATCATTGACTATGAGTGGACCTTTGATGTCCAGGTTCCAGTGGAATACCTGATCTGGAGAGCGGTCTCTCTTTATCTGCACAGCAGAAGCGAGCTTAAGCAGATGGGATATCTGGCACAGCTTGGCATCTCCGCAGAAGAAGAGAAGATATTTGAGGAGATGGAACATCATTTCCAGCTCTGGCTGCTGGGTGGAACTGTGACGATCGGTGCACAGTATCTTCACACGGCAGGAAGAACCTGGAAGCTGGAGCAGCTTCTGAAAAATGCGAAAAAAGACCAGATTCAGGTCTATACAGACTGTGGACAGGGATTTTCGGAAAATAATAGTTTCTGGATTGAAACCGAACCTGACAAGGAAGGGCTGATCCGGCTGACGATTCTGCTTCCTGCAGGATGTAAGGCTGTGCGGCTTGACCCGGCAGAAGAGACTTGTCTTGTAAAGGTTAGACGGATATTAGGAGAACTGGGAGGTTCTTATGAACTGCCCTGGAGTCATAACGGAAGAGAGCTGGAGAACACAGGCATCGTCTACACCACAGAAGATCCGCAGCTTCTGATCGGTGGGATCGTGGAAGGAACAAGCAGACTTTATGTGGAGCTGAGTGTTCAGACCATAAGCCCGGATGCAGCTTATGCCTGCATGAATCTTTTGAACCGGGTGCGTAGAGCAGAGAGACTTTACAACAGTGCGCCATTTAAGCTGCTGAAGAAATTAAAGAGGACAGGAAAATGAGTGAAGAGAACAAGAAGGCAGAACTGCCTGCACACAGAGACAAGCGATTTGACGGGGTGAGGGATACCTGGTACTGGAAGCTGTCAAAACCGGTGCGGGTAGTGGTACATTTTGTGATCCGTACCAGAAATGCCTATATTCATTACGGTGGATTCAAAGGAATGTACCGTCGCTGGAAACAGAAAAAAGGAGAAGCGTCCAAGCGTCTGGATTTTGGAACAAAATCTTTCCCGAATGCAGAGGAGAGACGCAGAGAGGAAGAGACTGTATTTCCAAGAGAGATCAAGATCAGTGTCCTGGTGCCTCTGTACAATACCCCGGAGAAGTTCCTGCGGGAAATGATCGATTCTGTAGTGACACAGACCTACAAGAACTGGGAACTGTGTCTGGCAGATGGAAGTGATGACAAGCATACAGATGTGGGAAGGATCTGTCAGGAGTATATAGAGAAAGACAGCCGGATCAAATATCAGAAGATCGAGAAGAACTTGGGAATCTCCGGGAATACCAATGTATGTTTTTCCATGGCAACCGGTAATTTTATTGGCCTTTTTGATCATGATGATGTGATGCATCCAAGTCTGCTGTTTGAGTGTGTGAAAACAGTCTGTGAGAAAGATGCAGATTATGTTTATACGGATGAGGCGACCTTTACCTCTCCGAATCTTGATGATCTGATCGTACTGCATTTTAAGCCGGATTATTCTTCGGATAATCTGCGTGCCAACAATTATATCTGCCATTTCTCCATGTTTGACGCAGATCTGCTGAAGAAGACCGGGTTATTCCGTCCGGAGTATGATGGAAGTCAGGACCATGATATGATCCTTCGCCTGACCGAAGAGGCAAAGCATGTATGTCATATTCCGAAGATCCTCTACTATTGGAGATCCCATCCGAATTCAGTGGCAGCTGATATTGGTGCCAAGACCTACGCCATTGACGCGGCCAAGAGAGCAGTTCATGATCATATGCGTGATTATTATGGAATTGAAGTGGAAGTGGAGAGCACTCGTGCATTCCCGACTATTTTTCAGATCAAGTATCCAATCAATGGAGAGCCGTTGATCAGTATTGTAATTCCGAATAAGGATCATGTGGAAGATTTGAGACGCTGTATTACTTCTATTGAGAAGAAATCTACCTGGAAAAATTATGAGATCGTGGTAGTGGAAAATAACAGTGTAGAGCAAAGCATCCGTGATTACTACAAAGAACTGGAAAGTGATCCAAAAGTAAAGATTGTAACCTATGAAGGTGGCTTCAACTATTCCAGAATCAATAATGTGGGAGTTAAAGAGACAAAAGGGGAGTATCTGCTGTTCTTGAACAACGATACGGAAGTGATCAGTCCGGACTGGATGGAGCAGCTTCTTATGTATGCACAGCGTAAAGATGTTGGTGCGGTAGGAGCAAAGCTTTATTATGCGGACAATACGATCCAGCATGCTGGCGTGGTGATCGGGCTGGGAGCTCATCGCTCTGCAGGACATACCCATTATAAGATGCCAAGAGAGCACCTGGGTTATATGGGAAGACTCTGTTATGCACAGGATGTGACAGCTGTCACAGGAGCCTGCCTGATGGTGAAAAAGAGCATTTATGAGGAAGTGGATGGCCTTGATGAGTCATTTACCATTTCCCTTAATGATGTGGATCTGTGCCTGAAGATCCGGGAAAAAGGATATCTGAACATTTTCACTCCATTTGCGGAGCTGTATCACTATGAATCCAAGACCCGCGGCATGGAAGAGGGAGAAAAACTTCGTCGTTATGAACGGGAATGCGCACATTTCCGGGATAAATGGAAAGAACAGTTAGATGCGGGAGATCCGTACTATAACCCGAATTTTTCACTGGATTATTCCGATTTTACCCTGCGCTTTTAGAGGAGAGATATGAAGAGATTAGAACGGGAGAAAGTCATAAGGGGAGCATATCGCAGTGCAATCTTGGCACTGACCATCTGCTGTGTATTCCTGGGAGCAGTGCTTGTAGTGCATGAGCTGGCCCGGGAGTATGAAGTGAAAAAACTGAATGCAAAGCTGGATGCAAAGGGAGTTGTTCAGAATGATGAAGGGCTCTACAGCAGTGTGCAGTTGTTTCTGCCGGAGGAAATCTATGTGGCTTCTGGTGTGACCATAGAACTTTATAACAATCAGATCTCTTCTCTTGGAACAAGGATCGAGGACTATAATGTGAAATGGACCTGCGCAGTAGGCAAAAATATGCAACGCAAATTCTCCATTACCGGAACGGATGATCTGGAGGGAGATTACCCGCTGATCTTTACTATTTTTGATGATAACGGTGCACAGGTGGCGACTGCTTCTACTACTTTGAAGATCGTGGAAGATCTTCCAGAAGAGAAGAAGAGCTTTTCACTGCTGACTATCGGTGACAGTCTGTCCTGCAATACTGCCACGTATGAGAGGCTCAATGAACTGACGGATAATAAGATTATCTATATGGGAACCCGTGGTGTGGGTGGTTCCTTGACGGAAGCCAGAAGAGGTTTTTCTGCTGCTAACTATCTGACGGACGCACCTTACACCATGGAAGAACCACATGAGAAGGTACAGCCTTTCTACAATGAGAAGACTGGCAGCTTTGACTGGAAATATTATACGGAAAAGACAGGATTTCACCCAGATGCAGTGGAATTGTTCCTGGGAACCAACGGACTGGCGGAAGATCCGACAGAAAATGGTGATAATATTGTTGCCATTGTGAAAGATATCCATGAGACAGATCCGACACTGCCGATCTATCTGGTACACACGATCTATCCTGCCAATCAGGATGGTATCGGTTCCTGGAATAATAAGGGGCAGGCTCTGTATGGAGACCGCTATAAGTATGATGAGGATCAAAAGGTATTTCATCTGATGACTTATCTGGAAGAAACACTGAAGGACGAGAACTATCTGTATTTTGTTCCGGCATCGATCTGCCATGACAGTGCCAATAATTTTGATACGGAAGAAGTTCCAGTCAACCCTCATTCTGATGAGATGATGGAAGTACCTACAGATGCAGTTCATCCGGGAAGAGCAGGATATGAACAGATTGCAGACTGTCTCTACAGTGTGATCTGTGGAACAAAAGCAAAATGGGAGTAAATAAGTAAGATGAAAAAATTAATAGAACAGATGATTAAATTTGGATTTGTTGGATTCCTGTGTTTCTTCATTGATTGGGGAATCATGGTATTCCTGACCGAAGTATTTGGCATTAACCCGCTGATCTCCAGTACTATTTCTTTTACAGTATCTGTGACAGTGAACTACATCTTAAGTGTTACGTTTGTATTTGAGACCGATAAAAATGCCAATAAAGGCAGCCAGTTCGTAATCTTTGTCCTGCTGAGTATTGTAGGACTGGGAGTGAACGAACTGTGTATGTGGCTGGGAACCGATCTTCTCGGTATCCACTATATGATCACCAAAGTCGGTGCGACCGCAGTGGTGATGGTGTATAACTTTATTACCAGAAAAATCTTTATTGAGAAGAAGTAGGTTGCAAAACCTGATATCAGTCTGAAGCGATGATATAAAAACTCGACGGATTCTATAACAGCCCGGAATGATGACATAAAAGCTCGCATGAATATTAACGCAGCCCGAAGCGATGACATAAAAGCTCGTATGACGTGTATCGGACAGAGAAGCCCTGCTGTACTGCCTCGTTACGTACACTAAAGTGTACGCACCAGTCAGCACACCAGAACTTCTCAATCCGCTCCAAGTCATACAGCGCAGTTTATTGTCCTCGTTCCGGGATGTTGTTGTTTATGCGAGCTTTTATGCTGTTGCCCCGGGCTGTTTTGGAGTTATGCGTGCTTTTATGTCATCGTTCCGGGCTGTTTTGGTTTATTATGCTGTAATAAAATGGGGGTTCATGTTTTTAATTATTTTTCAAGTGTTGTAGTAAAACATGCGGTTTCTTCGTTTATATAGGTACAAGAAGCAAATATTTCAGAAAAAGAAAAGGGGATATTTTATGAAAAGAACAATCAGCATATTATTGGCAATGGGAATGGTAGTTGGAATTTTAAGCGGCTGTGGGGGAGATGCAGTGACACAGGAAGCTGCGGGAACTCCGGTACAGCAGACAGATGAGCCACAGATCCAGATGGATGAGGTGGTTGGCTCTGACGATATGGTAACACTGCCGGATCTTACGGAATCTCATCCGATCGCGAATCCGCCATGTGTGATGGTAGATGGGATGATATATCAGGATACGGGATTTGTTGGCAGTATGGTCGGATGTGGGAACATGGATGGTGAGATTGATTCAGCCGTAGATACAACGGAATTGCCATCAGAAAATAATCAGTCCAATTTTGGAACGGGTATGAGTTATCAGAGAAGCTCGGAAGGGCAGTTGATTGTATATGTGGATGAAGAACCGAGAATTTTCCGGGATACTGATTCCACAGACACTTCAATTCCGGCAGAAGTGCTACATTTTACAGCAAAGGTAAAAGAAGTAAATGATGGAAATCTGTTGGTCACTTATGTATCTACCGCTGAAGGATTCCTTGAACTGTCAGAAGGCGATTACGTGATTTCCAAAGATAATCTGCAGGATGAGGTACAGGTGGGAGATACGATAGAAATCTGGACAAATGGGATAATTCTGGAAACTTATCCGGCACAGATTGGGCTTGTGTACCGAATTGAAAAGGTGGGATGAGGCTAAGGAGAATAGTTTCTTCATGAAATAAGTATTTGACATAAAAGTAGTTGGATGCTACTATAATATTAAAAGGTGCTACCGATAGACGGTTAGCCCTGTAGATAATTAGTTATAGTAACCGCTCAGTCTGGCAGGACAATGGGCGGTTATTTTTGTGTCTTGGAATCACGCGAGCCACGTGAATAACCAAGACTGTAGAAAGTCACACAAAGGCATATAATGCCGATGAGGTTATCAATGGTCAGCATGAGCAAGTCCTCCGTATCAAAGATTTCCTTAAGGATTTCTATGTAAGCAGAGGTCACAGTCCTCTGTTAGAAGGACTAACCGCCTACCGTATTGTAGGTAACACCAGTCATAGTATAACAAATATGCACTTAGAATACAACAAAAAGCATAGATGAAAAAACAAAGAATTTTCAATCTGGAATTTATATAAATGACAAAGAAATTTGTCAAAAGCATTGACAAGGATAATTGTCAATGCTATAGTAATGATGACAAGAAAAGTTGTCAAAGGAGCAATGAATATGCCATTATTAAATCAGTTAAAAGAACATCGTTCCAGGATGGGAATCAATCAGACAGAACTTGGAAAGCTTGCAGGGGTATCGAGACAAACCATCAGTCTGATCGAGAGAGGAGATTATTCACCGTCAGTGGCACTGGCATTGAAGTTGGCGAAGATCTGTGGAGTTCAGGTAGAAGACATATTTCAGTATGAGGAGGATGAGTCATGAAACAGGAGAAGAAAGTCAACAGTTATCTTAGATGTATTAAAATGATTGCCCTAGCCTGTGTAATTGGCGGCGTGATTGGAGGAGTGACCGGGGCGATTCGCTTTGCGTTACTGTCACGGGGAGTTGCGGTGAACGGAGACTGGGTATTACAGCAGATTCGAAGTCTGCTGGTTCCAATCCTGGGTATTATTTTTGCAGTGACCGTGATACTGGAGGAACTCTGTTTTCATAAACTGAAAGGAATCTGTGAAAAACAGGTAACTGCAGAGGATGAGGAATGTGATCAGCTGGAATATGAGGAAGAAAAAACAGGAGCATTTGGTACAAATCTGAATGTACTGTCGCAGGTTGTAAGCATTTTCTTCCTGACATTCGGTTATTCCATGAAATACATTGAAACAGATGATCATGCCTATTCATTTCTTGTTGCATGTGTCATATTTGTTGCTTCTTTTATTTATATTTATTTCTGGCAGATTCGATTTGTCAAACTGCTTCAGAAGACACATCCGGAGAAAAAAGGAGATCCATCTTCAGCGAAATTCCAGGAGCAGTGGCTGGAAAGCTGCGATGAGGCAGAAAAAGAGGTGATCTACCAGAGTGCTTATAAGGCATATGTGACCATTAACCGAACAATCCCGTTGATTCTGATCGTTGTGATGGTTGCAAATCTCTATTTTGACACCGGAATGATGGCAGTGGTGGTTCTGGCGGTAGTGTGGATGCTGGCACAGTTTACTTACACCGGTAACTGCGTGAAGATGAAGAAGAACAGTTTATTGTTTCAGAAAAATAGGGTGTAATGAAAAAGCAGGACAGGAGGGCGTGCAGGGAATATTTGCATCAGTCCTCCACGATGTCTCGGTTAAACTGTAGAATCATTACATGTTACCGGTAACTTACACACTTTATTCATCTGATTTCTACTTTGAATCCCAGTTCATTACATATTCTTTTTCGCCAGTGAATTCATCTATCTGGTCACATTGAATAGTAAACCCTTCTCTTTGGTAGAAAGATATTGCCCTGACATTCTTCTGATATACGTTTAACTGTAATCTGACTTTTTTATCCTTAATATGATCCAGCAAAATTTTACCTATGCCATGTGACTGCATTTCATCAGAAACAAAAATACCTTCTATGTATTCATCGTTTATTCCTACAAATCCTTGAATTATTTTATCATCTTCATACACGTAAACGTCTGCCTGCGGCAACATTTCTTTCACAACTTCATAGTTATTTGTCCAGTATTGTTCGGGGATAAAATAATGTGCTTTCAGATTGGTTTTTAACCATATGTCAGCGACTCTATTTATATCTGTTTTCTGCAACTTTCTAATCATTTCAAGTTATTCTCCATTATATTGCTATACGCACAAATCCCGATTGATTAATAACCCCAATTGATTATATCCCAACTTTTTTTATCTGCCGTTTTCACTAAATGCCATTGCCAGTTGGTATATGTATCATTAGGATTGAATCCACCATCTCCACCTTTTTCGCCTGTATCAAAGGTTGATAATACTACAATAAGTTCTTGGTTATTCTCTTTGTGATATTTCTCAATTTCTTCTGCAAATCTGTTTTCAACATCCTCGTCATAGCGAAGTTCAGTAAGTGTGCAACCTTCGAAATCTTTTGCAAATTTTTTCTCTATGACATCAAATGCTTCATTGATGGAATTTTCATCATAGAGTGCAGAGTAACCAACAACACGATTAACATTTGAGATATTTCCTCTGTTTCCAGTCAATACAAGGACTGTTGCCACACCTAAAATTACGCATACAGCACTTATAGCAATTATGCTTTTCTTCTTCACACAATCACACTCCTTTTTCAAATTCCGATTTCTAAATTAAGTATACTCGATAGATATCACTTGAGTAAAGAGTAAAAAATATATCGGTTCTTTTCTGGTAAAAAGTTCTGCCAGCAAGTTACTACTTCTGAATCTCGAATTCATCTACCACTTCCCAGCTTTCAGCTTCATAGGTCTTCACTTTCAGGCTGTTGTCGGTGATCTGGATATCGGTCACCTGCGGCTTTTTCAGTTTTTTAGCCACAGCTGCTTCGTTTTGCGCAGTGGGGTTATGGAAAAGACTTCCGCTGGAGGAACTCAAGGTCAGATACATGGTTCCTTCCGGGTTTACGGCCGGGCTTTCATATTCCTTATAACTTCCATCTGCCTGGATAAAGTTGCTGCGCATATAACTGTGGTCATGACCGCACATTACAAGGTCGATGTCATATTTAGAAGTAAAGCTTAAGTAGTAGGGGCGGATTCTCTTCGCATTTTCCAGATAATCCTGATAGGAATTGTAAGGTGAGTAGTGGGAACAGACAATTCTCCATTTCACATCTGGGTTGGCAGCACAGGTATCAGCGATAAACTGCTCATGTTCTCCCCATTTTGCTTCATCGATCACATCCAGGATCATAAAGAGAGTATTGCCGCGGACAAACCAGTAATCCCCATCACCGTCATCATCACAGGTTCCAAGGGTGGACAGATTAGGCAGTGTAAAATGTTCAGAGTACTGATGTCCACCCTGCTCATGGTTACCCTTGACTGGAGCCAGTTCCATACTGTAGAGCACGCCCTGATCGAGGAGTGCTGCATATGCTTCCTGAGCATCATAATTGTTGACCTGGTCACCAAGGGAGACCAGCAGACTGGAATCTGGGAAATGATATTTGATCTTGTTCAGTACCTTATGCCAGATATTTTTCTGAGAATCCAGCTGGTCTAATGGCTTGCCAAGCTGTGGATCACCAATGGCGGTGAATCGTAATGTGTCAGAATCTTCCGGTGCATGAAAGGTATAGGAAGGAGAGAGGTTGTCCCCTTCTCCTACTCGATACAGATAATCCGTTCCGGGAGTCAGATCCGTGACTTTGGCGCGGTTGATATAGTAGCCATCCACTTCCTCAGAGGCAGAAGAGGAAGCATCAAAGACGGATGCATTTGCAAAGTCAGTATCGTCAGCAGTGGTCCAGAAGACCTGGCCGGCTGTCTCGGAAGGGGAGAACCAGGTCAGATTGGCTTCTGAGACCAGAGATCCCGCTGTGACTGACAGATAGCGGATGGAACTGCTGGTGATCAGGGTACTTTTATAGTCTGGAGCAGTGGCCCAGGTTTCATAGCCTTCCAGTGGGTTTCCGTTTTCATCCACAGATATATCAGTAACCACCGGTGTTTCAACCAGTTTATCATTTCCACAGGCGGTAACGATGAACATCAGCATCAGAATACCGGCTGCCAGAATTCTTTTTTTCATAGATTTGAAAGCTCCTTATATTTTTGATTCTTATTTATATACGATAGTATTCCTACATTAACACCAACGCTGTAAAAAGTAAAGGTTCTTCCAGCGGCAAAAAATAAACATTTCCGGGAAGATTGTATCTTGGCAAATATTTGTATTTATGGCTATAATAAAGAGAAACTGCCTTGCTTGTTGCGTATCCTTCCTAAAACTGCTATAATAGATAAAATCAGTGTCGGAATTTTCTGACGAAATCTATTAAGTGGATACAGACAGGAGAGACAGAGTGACAAAAAAACTGGTACTGTTGTTCAGTGTAGTATTGTTCATTGGCTCCCTCTTTTTTTTCGCATATCCGGAAAAGAAGGAGGAACAGCCGGCAGAGACATTGACTGCAGGTGCCCTGGCGGGACAGGTGAAAGAAGCTTCCAGACTGCATAAGCGGCTGGCGAAGACGCTGGAAGCGGACCAGGTGAAGCTGTGCTTTGAAGGAGAAGAACTGGCCTGCGACCGGGAACAGATGATATTTTATCTTCCGGTAGACATGGATCTGGAAGAATGGGAAGCAGGTACATTTTCTAATGTGGATGACAGTATCGAGATCCTTCCTATGAAAGACTATACACTGTTTGACAAGCAGGAGACTGTAGCACAGGGATTGCAGATTCCATTTCTGGCATGGAACCGGGAGGGTGGAACCTGCAGGAAAGTGTATGTGGTATTTACAGGTCTTCCTGTAGTGAAGATGGAGACGACAGCGGATCTTGATATCGATACAGTATTTGCAGGGGCAGTGTCTTTTTATGAAGCCTGTGGACAGGAAGACTGGGTATTGACGTCCGTCTTTGAAGCCCATGAGAGAGGACAGACTACCCGGGCTTATCCGAAGAAAGGATATCGGGTCAATCTGGTGGATGTGACTTCCACAGGCATCAGCCGTAAAAACAAGCAGTCAGTGCTTGGCATGCGAAAGTCGGATTCTTGGATCTTTTATGCAATCTACAGTGACGGCACGAAAGTCCGGGATAAATTTAATACAGAACTCTGGGCCGGAATCGGCGCAGAGGACACACCCTATGATGCTTATTTTGGCACAAAGATGAAATATGTGGAGCTGGTGGTCAATGGAGAGTACAGGGGGCTCTATGGCATCTTTGAACCGGTGGACAAGACGCAGCTGGCGATCACGGATGAGGAATATCTATATAAGCGAACCTACGGACGGGCACTTTCCCAGGAGTTGTTTGATTCCGCCGGACCAGATGATTATCTGACAGTTCTCGGTATGGAGATCAAAGGAAAAAAGGGAAATGGAACATCGCTGGACTGGAAGCAATTGCGGCAGTTTATATCCATAACAGAAGAGGAAGATGAAGAGTTTGCACAGGATGCACAGCAGCTGCTGGATCTTGATAATGTGGCAGACATCTGGATCTATCTGCAGTTCCTTTATGGAGAGGATAATATTTATAAAAATATGTTCTTTGCTTTTAAAAAGGACACCGATGGGTATCAGGGATACAAGCTGTATCTGGTGCCGTGGGATACGGATCTGACCTGGGGAAATGTCTACGTGGACAGTAAGGAAGAGCTGTATGTGAAATGGGCGCCGGAAAATGCAGATCGATATCTGGAGTGGCCGCTTTTGGATCGTCTGATTGAACTTGATGTGGGTGGAATCCGGGAAAAGATCAAAGATCGTTGGACAGAATTAAGAAGTGGAATTCTGTCAGAAGAATCCATGAATGAGATTTTTATAGAATGTACCCATCAGGTACAGGATTCCGGTGCATTTACGAGGGATGCCACAAGATGGCCGGACAGCCGTCACGATGCCGATTATGATGGAATGAAGCAGTTTATGAAGGAAAGAACTGAGTTTCTGGATAAAATGATACAACAATGAAACAATAAAAGAAGAGAATTGGAGTTGACAAGATGGAGTCAAAAGTATTTGATCCCTCCCTTATGGAAAACCGGTTCCGGCATGAATTTAAATATTTAAGTACGCTGGGACAACTAAAGACCATACAGGTGCGTCTGACAGGCCTGATCCCTTTGGATCCCCATGTGGGACCGGATGGTATCTACAATATCCGAAGCCTGTATTTTGATGACTATGAGGATCGCTATCTGAAGGAAAATGAAGCCGGTGTGGATCCAAGAGAAAAGTTTCGTATCCGGATCTACAATCACAGCGACAGCCGGATCTCGCTGGAACTGAAGCGTAAGGTTCGGGAGAAGACACAGAAGTTGTCCTGCCCGATCACAAAAGAGCAGTGTGAGATGCTGATGCGCGGGGAGATTCCTGACATTGGTAAGGATGCGCCGCCGGTACTCCAGAAGCTCTGTCTTCTGATGAGGACAAGACTTCTGCGACCGAAAGTCATCGTTGAATATGACAGAGTGCCTTATATTTACCCACAGGGTAATGTGCGGATCACGCTGGATGAGAATATCCGATCATCGTCAAGGGTCGAGCTGTTTCTGGAAGATCAGATTCCGACCAGACCGATCCTGCCGGCGGGACAGCATATTCTGGAAGTAAAGTATGATGAATATCTGCCGGATTTCATCTACAGAGCCGTGCAGCTTCAGGGACTTCACAGAACCGCATTCTCAAAATATTATTTATGCAGACGTTATCATTTGTAAAGAAAAAGGAGATTACATAAGATGGGATTTAAAGACGTATTTAAGAAATCATTTTTAGAAGGATTTACCAGCATGGATATTACTACTGGTAAGATTGCTGCAACCTTGATCGTAACCGCACTTCTTGCATTATACATTTTTGCAATCTATCGTCTGGTTACAAGAAAAGTGTTCTATTCCAAGAATTTTAACATTTCTTTGGCAGTCATGTCGCTGATCACATCAGCAATCATTCTGGCAATGCAGTCTAATCTGGTGATTTCCCTTGGTATGGTAGGTGCCCTGTCCATCGTTCGTTTCCGTACAGCAATCAAGGATCCTATGGATCTGGCATTCCTGTTCTGGTCTATCAGTATTGGAATCATCTGTGGTGCAGGTCTGTATGAGATCGCATTGGTTACTTCTGTAGGAGTTACCGTATTCATTCTGGTGCTGGATATGCTTCCGGTAGGAAAAGCACCGATGATGCTTGTAGTAAACAGCTCTGAGATGAATGGCGAAAAAGCGGTTCTGGATGTGGTAGGAAAATATGCCCGTTATTACAAAGTAAAATCCAGAAACCTGTCCAAAGGACGTCTGGATCTGGTGATCGAGCTTAAAGTAAAAGAAGAAAGTGCCCTTGTATCTGAAGTGGCAACACTGGATGGTATGCTCAGTGCATCTATGATCTCCCACGATGGGGAAGTGACATTCTAATATGGGAAATGATCGACTGGCAGCACACGCAGGCCTGGCTCAGCGTGGTTATCAATATGTAAAAGCATATGGAATGGGTAAGCTGTACCGGAAAGCCAGAGAGCATTTTGGAAGAAATGCACTGGAGCGGGGATATCAGGAATGGATGATCCTCAATCGTCCCTCTGAAGGCGAGAAGGAACTGCAGAGAGAACATCATTTTGTCCAGGAACCACTGATCAGTATTGCAGTGCCAATTTATCGTACACCGGAAGTATTTCTCCGGGAAATGATCGAATCGGTACTGAACCAGACTTATGGAAAGCTGGAACTTTGTCTGGCAGATGGAAGTGGCGAGGATGATACGGCAGGGACGGTGATCTGCGAGTATGTGGAGAAGGATCCGAGAGTCCGTTATCAGAAGCTTGGCAGCAATCTTGGGATTGCAGGCAATACCAATGCAGCAGTGAACATGGCAGAAGGGGAGTATGTGGCACTTCTTGATCATGATGATCTGCTGGAAGAGCACGCATTGTTTGAAATTGTCAAATGGCTTCAGAACCATCCGGAGACTGATATGGTCTACACCGATGAGGATAAGGTAACCTTTGATTCAAAGATATATTTTAAACCTCATTTCAAACCGGATTTCAACAGGGAGCTGTTAAGAAGCAATAATTATATCTGTCATTTGCTGACAGTGAAGAAAGATCTTCTGATGGAGGCCGGATTATATAAGGAAGAGTTCGATGGTGCACAGGATTATGATCTGATCCTGCGTTGCAGTGAAAAGGCGAAACAAATCGGACACATTCCGCAGGTACTCTATCACTGGAGAAGTCATACAGCATCGACCGCGGCTAATCCTGGAAGCAAATCATACGCTTATGAAGCTGGTCGAAAAGCTGTGGAAGCGCATCTGAAACGAATGGGTGAGGATGCAGTCGTAGAACCCATGGACAATCCGGGATTTTACCGGGTGAATTATCGGGTACATGGTAATGCAAAAGTCAGTATTGTGCTGATGAATGTAACATCCTTGAAGGACCTTCGCCGGATCATACGGGCGGTCAGCCGTCATCGCTCTTATGGAAACTTCGAGATTCTGGTACTCTGGAATGGTCCGGAGAAAAATAAAGGAATTCTGAATTTTATAAAAGAACATAGACAAATACCCATAAAAGTAGTATATTGTACTAGTGCGCGTAATAATTTTGTAACATTTTCCAGATTGGCTGAGAAGATGGACAGCGACTATCTGTTGTTTCTGGACAGACAGATAGAGAAGGTTTCCAGAGGCTTTTTGGAAACATTTCTGGGAAATGCACAGCGGCCTTATGTGGGAGCTGTGGGTGGCCGCGTCTATGATAACAGCGGCAGACTGGTGGCCGGGGCTAAGATCCTGGATCTGAATGGTCTTGCAGGAGATGCTTTTGAAGGATTAAAGTTCGGATACACAGGATATTTTCATAAAGCGGTTTTGCAGCAAAACTTCCATGCAGTATCTGGAAAAGCAATGATGGTCAGAAGAACATCCTTTCTTCAGGCTGGAGGATTTTCAGAGGAAGTAGAAGACCGATATAAGGATGTGGATCTGTGTCTGAAACTGGAACAGCTTGGATTAAACAATGTCTATGATCCAGGTGTGATCCTGCTCTGCCAGGGCAGAACCCTACAGAAGAAAAAAGCGCAGCGGACAGCAACTGTTTTCCGCAAAAAGTGGAAAGCACTGCTGGAACAACCGGATGGATATTATAACGCGAATCTGTCGCTTGAAAGCAGCGATTATCGAATCCGGGAATATCCTTAGGGAGAAGTTTACGCATGTCAGACGTAACAATTGTGATTCCGAATTATAACGGGATCGCATTTCTGAAAACCTGTCTGGACTCTGTACTTGCACAGACAGGGGTTCAGATGGATGTGATCATTATAGATAATGGTTCTGTGGATGGAAGTCAGGAGTTCATCTCTTCCAACTATCCACAATGTGAACTGGTCTGCCTGGATCAGAACTATGGATTCTGTCGGGCAGTCAACGAAGGTATCAACAGGGCAAAAAGCCCATATGTCATATTGTTGAACAATGATACAGAAGTCCGGTCTTTGTTCGCTGCCAGTCTGGTAGCATCTATAAAGGAAGACAGGAACCGATTTTCCTGCAGTGCACGCATGTTGATGTACACGAAGAGAGATCTTCTGGATGATGCAGGCGATTTTTACTGTGCACTTGGCTGGGGAATTGCCAGAGGAAAAGGGCGTCCAAAACAAGAATATGAGACCGCTGATCAGATTTTCTCCGCCTGCGGAGGAGCGGCCATCTATCAGACTGAGATGGTGCGTTTGATCGGTGGTTTTGATGAAGCTCATTTTGCCTATCTGGAAGATATGGATCTGTGCTGGAGAGCAAGAATCCATGGATGGAAGAGCTGGTACGAACCGGATGCAGAGGTGTTTCATGTAGGAAGTGCCACCAGCGGTTCCAGATATAATCGGTTTAAGGTGCTTCATTCAGCAGGAAATAACCTGTATATGATCTACAAGAATATGCCGCTGGCACAGATGCTTTTGAATATGCCGTTTTTGCTGGTGGGATTTCTGATAAAATATCTGTTTTTTGTGAAAAAGGGACTTGGAAAAGATTACCGGGAGGGGCTTGCAAGAGGTTTTGAGCTGTGCAGGAAGCACAAGGACCGGAAAGTTCGTTTTTTATGGAAGAATTTGCCCGCTTATGTGGCAATTCAAGTTGAACTTTGGAAAAATATACTTCTTTTTCTGCCGGGCAGAAGGGGAAATTGAGGGGAAAAGGATGAGGACTCTTGATTAAAGACAATCAACGGTATTTCAACCGTCTTCATGTTGTGATTGATGCAGTGGTGATCTGTATCGCATATGTATTGGCCTGGATCTACAAGTTTCTGATCCTGAAGGATCAAAGGGGACTGACACTGGCACAGTATTGTGTGGCACTTATTGGTATTATACCGCTGTACCTGATGCTGTATCTGGCATGCAATCTCTACACATCCAAAAGAGTGCAGGGAAGAAGGCTGGAAGGCGGCAACATTGTAAAAGCCAATACCATCGGCATTTTGATCGTCATGGCAGCATTTTTCCCGCTGCGAGATGTAATCGAGCCGATTAAATATTATTCCCGCTGGATGCTGGCATATTTTTATGTGATCAACATTGTGCTGGAGATTATTGCGAGAAATCTGATCCGCTGGTGTCTGAGAAAGATCCGGCGCAAAGGATTCAACCTTCGTCATTTGATCTTTGTAGGATACAGTGGAGCTGCAGAAGCATTTATTGATCGGATTCTTGCAAATCCTCAATGGGGGTATAAAATCAGTGGAATCCTGGATGATAATAAAGAGCCGGGATATACCTATAAAGGCATTGCAGTGCTTGGATCCACGGATGAGTTGGAAAAAATCCTGGAAAATAATCGTCTGGATGAGATCGCACTGACGCTGGCACTTCGGGAATATTATAAATTGAAACGGATCGTAGCGATCTGCGAGAAATCCGGTGTGCATACAAAGTTTGTACCGGACTATAATGATATTATACCGACAAGACCTTATACAGAAGACCTCTTAGGTCTGCCGGTAGTCAATATTCGTCATGTACCGCTGACCAACAGCTTTAATATGATCTGCAAGCGGGCTATGGACATTGTTGGGGCAATCGTTGCCATTATTATTTTTTCACCGGTTATGCTGGTTACGGCTGTTTTGGTAAAGACAACATCCAAAGGGCCGTTGATATACAAACAGGAGCGAGTTGGACTCCATAACCAGACTTTTCAGATGTATAAGTTCCGTTCTATGGAAGTACAGTCTGCTAAGAGCGAAAAGCGTGCATGGACTGTCAGAGATGATCCCCGCGTGACAAAGGTGGGAAAGGTCATCCGCAAGACAAGCATTGATGAGCTTCCGCAGCTGTTCAATATTCTCAAAGGTGATATGAGCCTTGTGGGACCAAGACCGGAGCGCCCCTTCTTCGTGGAAAAATTCCGGGAAGAGATTCCTCGCTACATGGTAAAACATCAGGTTCGGCCGGGCCTGACTGGATGGGCGCAGGTAAATGGGTACCGGGGAGATACATCAATTAAAAAACGTATTGAATACGACCTGTATTACATTGAAAACTGGACCATGGGGCTGGATATCAAGATCCTGTTCCTGACCTTTTTTAAGGGCTTTGTAAATAAGAATGCTTATTAACAGGCGTAGAAAGGATGACTTATGGCAAAAGAAACGATGAAAAAACCGACCTCCAGAAAAAGTGCTGCACATCACAGTTCTGCTTCCGGCACACCTTCTACCAGAAGAAAAGGCGGTAAAAAGAGAAGTACAAAGAAGAAAAAGAAAAGAGGAATGATCATTGCAGTTGAGGTTCTTCTGATTCTTGTGGTGTTGATTGGATTCTATGTTGTAAGCAAATTGGATCAGCTTCAGCATCCGGATATGGGTGAGGGAGACACCTCTGTGAATGAGGGGATAGAAGAAGACACTGTAGCAACCATGTCAGGTTATACGACGGTCGCACTGTTTGGTCTGGATACCCGTGAGTCCGGTCAGCTTGGTAAAGGAAACCGAAGCGATACGATTATTATTGCAAGTATCAACAATGATACTGGAGAAGTTCGTCTGGCATCTGTATTCCGTGATACTTATCTGGATATGACCACTGGAAAGTTCAATAAAGCGAACTCAGCATATTCTACAGGTGGTCCGGAGCAGGCAATCAAGATGCTGAATAAGAATCTGGATCTGACCATTGAAAAATACATCAGTGTAGACTTTGCAGCAATGACAGATGCAGTTGATCTGTTGGGCGGCATAGACATTGATGTTGATGAGGCAGAGATCGATCATCTGAATAACTATATGGTAGAGACTTCTAAGGTAACGGGTGTATCGTCTAAACCGCTGACTCATACAGGTCTTCAGACTCTGGACGGTGTACAGGCGACTTCCTACTGCCGTATCCGTTACACAGCAGGAGATGATTTCAAGCGTACCGAGCGTCAGAGAGAAGTGATCCAGGAGCTTGTCCGTAAGGCAAAGACTATGGAGATTAGTAAGATCAACGATATCATCAATGCTGTGTTCCCGAAGATTGCGACCAATTATTCCAACAAAGAGCTTCTGGAAATGGCTCCGCAGATGATCGGATATGATATTGCAGATACAGCTGGATTCCCGTTTGACAGAGAGACAGGTACGATCAGTGGAAGAGGTTCCTGTGTTATTCCTGTGAATCTGGCAGAGAATGTACGTCAGCTTCATGAGTTCCTCTATGAGAATTATGATTATACACCTTCCAGCGAGGTGCAGAAGATCTCTGAGCAGATCACTGCAGATACTGGATATTAAGGATTAGGCAGAATGCAAAGCGAGGGAGTGTTATCTTACCTCGCTTTCTCTGTATAAAACTATTTTTAAGTGGAGTAAGTATGGAAGTAGATGTACTGATTCCGGTGTATCGACCGGACGGGAAGCTTACAGAGCTCCTGAAACGATTAAAAACACAGAATTATCCGATCCATCGGGTCATTCTTATGAATACGGAAGAAAAACATTTTCCAACAGAACTGACTGGAATCTGGGATCGGGTCGAAGTATATCATCTGGCAAAAGAAGAATTTGATCATGGTGGGACCAGAGACCGGGGAGTCCGCATGTCGACAGCAGATCTGGTGGTCTGCATGACACAGGATGCCATGCCGGCGGACGAGACATTGATAGAAGAGCTGGTGAAGCCTTTTGATGATCCGGGAGTCTGGGCAGCCTATGCAAGACAGCTTCCGAACGAGGATTGCAGAGAGGTGGAAAAATACACCAGAAGCTTTAACTATCCGGAGCAGAGCATGGTGAAGACAAAAGAAGATCTGGACAGACTTGGGATCAAGACTTTTTTCTGCTCTAATGTGTGTGCGGCCTGGCGAAGGGAAAAATATCTGGAGCTTGGTGGATTTGTGAAACACACGATCTTTAACGAGGATATGATCCTGGCTGGAACAATGATCAAACAAGGTGGAAAGATTGCGTATTGCGCGAAAGCAAAGGTGATTCATTCCCATAACTACTCTGCATTTCAACAATTTCACCGGAATTTTGATCTGGCAGTGTCCCAGACTATGTATCCAGAGGTGTTCGGAGGCATCCGTTCGGAGTCCGAAGGAGTCAAACTGGTGAAAAAAAGTCTTTCTTATTGTATAAAGATAGGGAAACCGTGGCTGATGATCCAGGTGGTGACCCAGAGTGCAGGAAAGTTCTTGGGATATAAGATGGGACAGCAATACAGAAGTCTGCCTATGTGGCTGATCTTAAGATGTACGATGAGTCCATCATTCTGGCGAGGGGGAAAAGCATGAACAAAGCAGTAAAATGGCTGGTTGTTGTGGGATGTGCAGTGATGATGTGCGGATGTGGCAACAGCGAAAACAGAAAAGAACAGCAGCAATCCCTTCGCACACAGGGAATTGCGCAGGCGCAGAGTGGAGATTACAACAGTGCAGTTCAGTCTTTTGATCAGGCACTGAAGCTTTCTGATATGCAAGTAGGCAGTCTGGAGTTGGATATTGCGGCTTATAAAGCAACAGCAGAGTACCATCAGGGAAATCTGGATCAGGCGATTGATACCTGCAGTGCGATTCTGGATGTGAAGAAATCTGCAGAGATTTATCTGACCCGTGGACTGCTCTATCGGGACGCTGAGAATCAGGAGGCAGCTAATGCAGATTTTACAGAGGCACTGAACCGGACTTCTAAAAAGGATCTGATCATGAAGGGACGCCTCTATTATTATATGAAGGATTACACCAATGCGAAGAGCTGCCTGGAGGAGGCGGTGAAAAATGGTGATCAGGAAGGCATGTACTGGCAGGCAGAGCTTTACTGGGACAGCGGCAATCAGGATTATGCGGTAAGTCTGTATCAGAACTATTTAAGTGGCGAGTCTCCATCGCATCAGGATGCGTATGAACGTGTGGCATCCTATCAGATCTCTCAGGAAAAATATGATGATGCGCTGGCAACGCTGGAGCAGGGAATTGCCATGGGAGATCAGGGAAGTCTTCGCAGTCTTCTGTCCAGTGAGATAGCTGTCTATGAGCGAAAATCTGATTTTCCTACGGCAAAAGCAAAGATGGAAAGCTATCTGGAAAGCTATCCCGATGATGCGGATGCAGCCAGAGAGTATGAGTTTTTGAAAAGCAGATAAAATATTTTATATGGAATGGAACCGTCGGCTCGGAAATGAACCGGCGGTTTTTATGTACTTGAAATTGTTCACAAAAACTCCACAAAAAAAATTTAAATATGCTTGACAAAAGATATGGGTAGTGATATCTTAAGTTACAGGAAATGTTAGCACTCCAATTAAACGAGTGCTAACAAGCAGAGAAAGGAGTTGAGACCATGGAACTGGATGAGAGAAAGAAAAAAATCTTACATGCGATCATTCAGAACTACATGGAGACTGGAGAACCGGTAGGATCAAGAACCATATCGAAGTATTCGGATCTGAAGCTTTCCTCTGCTACTATCCGCAATGAGATGTCGGATCTGGAAGAGATGGGTTATATCATTCAACCCCATACTTCCGCAGGAAGGATTCCTTCTGATAAAGGATACCGGCTGTATGTGGATAACCTGATGCAGGAAAAGAATCAAGAAGTTGCAGATCTAAAGGAATTGATGTTCCAGCGGACAGACCGACTGGAAAAGGTGCTGAAGCAGGTGGTCAAAGTACTGGCAAACAATACCAATTATGCGACCATGATCTCCACACCACAATATCATCAGAACAAACTGAAATTCATTCAGTTGTCCAAGGTAGATGATCATCAGATCCTGGCAGTGATTGTTGCAGAGGGAAATGTGATCAGAAACAAACTGATCCCCATCTGTGAAGATCTCAATGATGAGACGATCCTGAAGCTGAATATCCTGCTGAATACTATGTTAAATGGAAAAACCATCGAAGAGATCAATCTTCAGATGATTTCCAGTATGAAAGAGCAGGCGGGCATCCATAGTAATATCATCGGAGATGTGGTGGATGCAGTGGCCGAGGCAATCCATTCTGATGAAGGAATGGAGATCTACACTGGAGGAGCCACCAATATTTTCCGTTATCCGGAATTGAGCGAGAACGGAAAAGCAAGTGAGATCATTCAGACTCTGGAAGAAAAACAGAATCTGGTGGATCTGGTCAATGAGACACTCAGCAATGAGGAAAAAGGCATTCAGGTGTATATAGGAAGTGAATCACCAGTACAGAGCATGAAGAACTGCAGTGTGGTAACTGCCACATATGAACTGGGGAATGGACTTCAGGGAACGGTAGGTATCATCGGTCCCAAACGAATGGATTATGAGAACGTTATGGGAACGCTGAAGACTCTTATGGATCAGCTGGACGATGTTTTTCATAAATAGAAAGGCGGAACAACTGTGGAAGAAAGCAAGACAATGGAACAGGAACCGGTAACTCAGGAGGAAGAAATCGTGGTAGAGGATACCAAGGCAGAAGATATTTCTGAGACGGCAGATCAGGAAGAAGCACAGACAGAACCTGAGACAGCAGAAGAGGATGCCGGAACTGATAAAAAAGGTTTCTTCGGTAAGAAGAAGGAGAAAAAAGATAAAAAGGATGAGCAGATCGCAGAGCTGACTGACAAACTGAAGCGTCAGCTGGCAGAGTTCGAGAACTTCCGGAACCGTACTGACAAAGAGAAATCTCAGATGTATGCAGTCGGTGCAAAGGATGTGATCGAAAAGATCCTTCCGGTGATCGATAATTTCGAGAGAGGTTTGAAAAGCATTCCGGAAGATCAGAAAGGTGGTCCGGTGGCAAGCGGCATGGAGATGATCTACAAGCAGCTGATCACCGTACTTTCAGATCTGGGTGTAACCCCCATCGAAGCGGTGGGCCAGGAATTTGATCCGAATCTTCATAATGCAGTGATGCATGCAGAAGATGAGGGGCTGGGCGAGAACATTGTCGCAGAAGAATTCCAGAAAGGTTATAAATATAAAGATACCGTGCTTCGGCACAGTATGGTAAAAGTTGCAAACTAACGTGTAAGCAATGAACAGTGTGTGACGAAATGAAACGAAGTGGAAATGAGCTGACGCACTGTGTACTACAATATGGATTAGAACAATTTCAGGAGGAAAAAGAAATGAGCAAGATTATTGGTATTGACTTAGGAACAACGAACTCTTGTGTAGCAGTTATGGAAGGTGGAAAACCCACCGTTGTTGCAAATACAGAAGGAGCAAGAACCACACCGTCTATCGTGGCATTCACAAAGACCGGTGAGCGTCTGGTTGGTGAGCCGGCAAAACGTCAGGCAGTTACCAACGCTGAGAAGACCATTTCCTCTATTAAGAGACATATGGGAACTGATTACAAAGTAAACATTGACGGAAAGAACTATTCTCCGCAGGAGATTTCCGCAATGATCCTTCAGAAACTGAAAGCAGATGCTGAGAACTATCTGGGCGAGAAAGTAACTGAAGCAGTTATCACTGTACCGGCATACTTCAACGATGCACAGAGACAGGCAACCAAGGATGCTGGTAAGATTGCAGGTCTGGATGTAAAACGTATCATCAACGAGCCGACTGCAGCAGCACTTGCATATGGTCTTGATAATGAGAAAGAACAGAAGATCATGGTATATGACCTTGGTGGTGGTACCTTTGATGTATCTATCATCGAGATCGGTGATGGTGTTATCGAAGTTCTGGCAACCGCTGGTGACAACCATCTGGGCGGCGATGACTTCGATCAGAAAGTAACTGACTGGATGATCTCCGAGTTCAAGAAACAGAACGGTGTAGATCTTGGAAATGACAAGATGGCACTGCAGAGACTGAAAGAGGCAGCTGAGAAAGCTAAGAAAGAGCTTTCCGCTTCCACTACAACCAATATCAACCTTCCGTTCATCAGCATGAATGCAGATGGTCCGCTTCACTTTGATATGAACCTGACCAGAGCAAAATTCGATGAACTGACACATGATCTGGTAGAGCGTACTGCTAACCCGGTACAGGCAGCTCTCCGCGACGCAGGTATCAGCCCGTCTGAGCTTGGTAAAGTTCTGCTGGTAGGTGGTTCTACACGTATCCCGGCGGTACAGGATAAAGTAAAACAGCTGACTGGACATGAGCCGAGCAAAACTCTGAACCCGGATGAGTGTGTAGCAATCGGTGCTTCCATTCAGGGTGGTAAGCTGGCAGGAGATGCTGGTGCAGGTGATATCCTTCTTCTGGATGTTACTCCGCTGTCTCTGTCCATCGAGACCATGGGAGGTATCGCAACCCGTCTGATCGAGAGAAATACAACCATCCCGACCAAGAAGAGCCAGATCTTCTCTACTGCAGCAGATAACCAGACCGCTGTTGATATCAACGTTGTACAGGGTGAGAGACAGTTTGCAAGAGATAATAAATCCCTTGGACAGTTCCGTCTGGATGGAATCCCGCCAGCAAGACGTGGAGTTCCGCAGATCGAAGTTACCTTTGATATTGATGCCAATGGTATCGTAAATGTATCCGCTAAGGATCTTGGAACCGGAAAAGAGCAGCACATCACCATCACTGCTGGATCCAATATGTCTGATTCTGATATCGAGAAAGCAGTCAAAGAAGCTGCAGAGTTCGAGGCACAGGATAAGAAACGGAAAGAAGCAATTGATGCAAGAAATGATGCAGATGCTATGATATTCCAGACTGAGAAGGCTATGGAAGAGGCTGGAGATAAGATTGACGCTTCCGAAAAAGCAGCTGTACAGGAGAAGATTGATGCTCTGAAAGCAGTTGTTGACAGAACCGCTAACCAGGCAGATATCTCTGATGCAGACATTGATGCACTGAAATCTGGCAAGGAAGATCTGATGAACGCAGCACAGAAGTTGTTCCAGAAGATGTATGAGCAGACTCAGGGCCAGGCAGGCGCACAGGGCGCAGGTCCGGACATGAGCGGAGCAGGAGCTGGTGCAGGAAGTACCGGAGCTGCTGATGATGTAGTTGACGGAGATTACCGCGAGGTATAAAATAAGTCGGCAGAAGCAAATGCAAATGCTGATCAATGGCAGGTCATCTGCCATAAAATGAGAAATAAGAAATATGCTGTGAAAGCAGCCGCGTGACAAATACCCGCGGGCAGAATGCAGCACCGCACAAGGTGTTGTCCTGCTCGTGGGTGTTCGTGTGCAAAAAAAGCTTTTGCAGATTCGAAAGGGTAAGATTATGGCAGAGACGAAGAGAGATTATTATGAAGTCCTTGGCGTAGACCGGAATGCAGACGAAGGAACGATCAAGAGTGCCTACAGAAAACTGGCAAAGAAGTATCATCCGGATATGAATCCAGGAGACAAGGTAGCTGAACAGAAGTTCAAAGAGGCTTCAGAAGCATATGCTGTCTTAAGTGATGCAGAAAAACGTAAAAAATACGATCAGTTTGGTCATGCAGCCTTTGAACAGGGCGGTGGCGGAGCCGGCGGATTTGGCGGATTTGATTTTAACGGAGCTGATATGGGAGATATTTTCGGAGATATTTTCGGAGATATTTTCGGAGGTGGAAGAAGCCGCAGAAACAGCAATGGACCTATGAGAGGTGCAGATTTACGTGCCGCTGTGCGCATTACATTTGAAGAAGCAGTGACCGGCTGCGAGAAGGAGCTGGAGTTGACACTGAAAGATGAGTGTGAAAAGTGTCATGGTACCGGAGCAAAACCGGGAACTACACCGCAGACCTGTCCGAAATGTGGAGGAAAAGGTCAGGTGGTATATACCCAGCAGTCTCTGTTTGGTATGGTACAGAATGTCCGCCCATGCCCGGACTGTAATGGAACCGGTAAGATCATCAAGGACAAATGCCCGGATTGCTATGGAACCGGATATATTGCGAGCAAGAAAAAGATTTCCGTATCTGTTCCGGCGGGAATTGATAATGGACAGAGCATCCGTATCCGTGGAAAAGGAGAACCAGGTGTCAATGGAGGACCGAGAGGCGATCTGCTGGTGGAAGTTCAGGTGAGCCGACATCCAATCTTCCAGCGTCAGGATGTGGATATTTTTTCTACTGTACCGATCAGTTTTCCGGTGGCAGCACTTGGAGGAACCATTCGTATCAAGACAGTGGACGGAGAAGTAGAGTACGATGTGAAGGCAGGAACCCAGACCGATACCAGAGTACGGCTCAGAGGAAAAGGTATGCCGTCTCTCAGAAACAAGGGCGTGCGCGGTGATCATTATGTGACTCTGGTCGTTGAGGTTCCGACTAATTTAAGTCATGCGGCAAAAGAAGCACTGAAGGAATACGATAAAGAAAACGGAAATACTCTGAATCAGAAGCCAGAAGCCGGAAAGCCGAAGAAAAAAGGATTTATGGATAAGCTGAAGGAAAATCTGGAAGACTTATAATATTTGACAAAAATCATCAAAAAAAATTGACAGAAAAATGGACAAGTCTGTGCAGTTGTGATAAAATGAACTACGTATGATAAGAGCTATTTTTACAATAGAATAAAGAGTCTTATTGATTCTGATAAGGAGGAATAATAAAAATGGCTAGAAAAATGAAAACCATGGATGGAAACCATGCTGCTGCTCATGTATCTTATGCATACTCTGACGTAGCTGCTATCTATCCGATCACCCCGTCATCTGTTATGGCAGAAGCTACTGATGAATGGGCAACTCAGGGAAGAACCAACATCTTCGGACATACCGTACAGGTAACCGAGATGCAGTCCGAGGCTGGTGCAGCAGGTGCTGTACACGGATCTCTGGCAGCTGGTGCTCTGACAACCACCTTTACCGCTTCTCAGGGACTTCTTCTGATGATCCCGAACCTGTACAAAGTAGCAGGTGAGAGACTTCCGGGTGTATTCAACGTATCTGCTCGTGCACTGGCAAGCCATGCACTGTCTATCTTTGGAGATCACTCCGATGTATATGCCTGTCGTCAGACTGGTGTAGCAATGCTCTGCGAGTCCAGCGTACAGGAGGTTATGGACCTGACTCCGGTTGCTCACTGTGCAGCAATCAAAGGACGTCTTCCGTTCATCAACTTCTTCGACGGATTCCGTACTTCTCATGAGATCCAGAAGATCGAGCAGTGGGATTACGAAGATCTGAAAGATATGGTAGATATGGATGCAATCGAAGCATACAGAAAAGATGCTCTGAATCCGAATCATCCGTGTCAGAGAGGTTCTGCTCAGAACCCGGATATCTTCTTCCAGGCTCGTGAGGCATGCAACCCGTACTACGATGCTCTTCCGGCAATCGTTCAGGAGTACATGGACAAAGTTAACGCTAAGATCGGTACCGATTACAAGCTGTTCAACTACTACGGAGCTCCGGATGCTGAGAAAGTTATCATCGCTATGGGATCTGTATGTGATACCATAGAGGAGACAATTGATTATCTGCGTGCTGCAGGCGAGAAAGTCGGTGTTGTTAAAGTTCGTCTTTACAGACCGTTCTGCGCAGATGCACTGGTAGAGACTATTCCGAAAACTGCTAAACTGATCACCGTACTTGACAGAACCAAAGAGCCAGGTGCTCTTGGCGAGCCGCTGTACCTTGATGTTGTTGCAGCTCTTAAAGGAACCAAATTCAATGATACTCCGGTATTCACAGGCCGTTACGGACTGGGATCCAAAGATACTACTCCGGCTCAGATCGTTGCTGTATACAACAACACTGAGAAGGCTAAATTTACTATCGGTATCGTAGACGATGTTACACATCTGTCTCTTGAGACCGGTGCTCCGCTGGTAACCACTCCGGAAGGAACCATCAACTGCAAGTTCTGGGGACTGGGTGCTGACGGTACTGTTGGAGCTAACAAGAACTCCATCAAGATCATCGGTGATAACACTGATATGTACGCTCAGGCATATTTTGATTATGACTCCAAGAAATCCGGTGGTGTGACCATGTCTCACCTTCGTTTTGGTAAGAAACCGATCAAATCTACATACCTGATCCACAAGGCTAACTTTGTTGCCTGTCATAATCCGTCCTATGTACGTAAGTACAACATGGTACAGGAGCTGGTTGACGGTGGTACATTCCTGCTGAACTGCCCGTGGGATATGGAAGGACTTGAGAAACATCTTCCGGGACAGGTGAAAGCATTCATCGCTAACCACAATATTAAATTCTATGTAATCGATGGTGTTAAGATCGGTATCGAGACCGGTATGGGACCGACACGTATCAATACCATTCTTCAGTCCGCATTCTTTAAGCTGGCTGCAATCATTCCGGAGGAGCAGGCTATCGATCTTATGAAAGCTGCTGCAAAGGCTACTTACGGACGTAAGGGTGATGATGTCGTTGCTAAGAACTGGGCTGCTATCGATGAAGGTGCAAAACAGGTTGTAGAGGTTAAAGTTCCGGAAAGCTGGAAAACTGCAGCTGATGAAGGACTTGTTACTACTCATGCAGAGAGCGGAAGACAGGCTGCTGTTGACTTCGTTAACAACATCCAGGCTAAAGTATCTGCACAGGAAGGTAACACTCTGCCGGTATCTGCATTCAAAGATTATGTAGATGGAACTACTCCGTCCGGTACTTCTGCATACGAGAAACGTGGTATCGCAGTTAATATCCCGGTATGGAATCCGGAAAACTGTATCCAGTGTAACAGATGTTCTTATGTCTGCCCGCACGCTGCAATCCGTCCGGTTGCTATGACCGAGGCTGAGGCTGCTGCTGCACCGGCTGATATGCAGACACTGGCTATGACTGGTATGGCTGATAAGAAGTTTGCAATCGTTGTATCCGCACTTGACTGTACCGGATGCGGCTCCTGTGCAAACGTGTGCCCGGGCAAGAAGGGTGCAAAAGCTCTCGATATGCAGAATATGGAAGCAAATGCAGCTTGCCAGAGCGCATTCGATTACGCTGTAACTCTTCCGGAGAAAGCAGACGTTATCGCAAAATTCAAAGAGGCTACCGTAAAAGGATCTCAGTTCAAGACTCCGCTGCTTGAGTTCTCAGGCGCATGCGCAGGCTGTGGTGAGACCCCGTACGCTAAACTGATCACCCAGCTGTTTGGTGACAGAATGTATATCGCAAACGCAACAGGATGCTCCTCTATCTGGGGTAACTCCTCACCGTCCACTCCTTACACTGTAAACGAGAAGGGACATGGTCCGGCATGGTCCAACTCCCTGTTCGAGGATGCAGCTGAGTTTGGTTACGGTATGCTGCTCGCTCAGAACGCTATCCGTGGCGGACTGAAAGAGAAAATTGAGGATATCGTTGCTAACGGTCAGAACGCAGATGTAAAAGCTACAGCTCAGGAATGGCTTGATACTTATGGAGTAGGTGCTACCAATGGCACTGCAACCGATAAGCTGGTAGCTGCTCTGGAAGCTTGCGGATGTGACAAGGGCAAAGAGATCCTTGCACAGAAAGACTTCCTCGCTAAGAAATCCCAGTGGATCTTCGGTGGTGACGGATGGGCTTACGATATCGGATTCGGCGGCGTTGACCACGTACTTGCTTCCGGCAAAGACATCAACGTAATGGTATTCGATACTGAGGTTTACTCCAACACAGGTGGACAGTCTTCTAAGGCTACCCCGACTGGTGCAGTAGCACAGTTCGCAGCTGGTGGTAAAGAGACCAAGAAGAAAGACCTGGCTTCTATCGCTATGAGCTATGGTTATGTATATGTAGCACAGATCTCCATGGGTGCTGATTTCAATCAGTGCGTAAAAGCAATCGCAGAGGCAGAAGCATATCCGGGACCGTCCCTGATTATCGCTTACGCTCCGTGTATCAACCATGGTATCAAGAAAGGTATGAGCAAAGCTCAGACCGAGGAGCAGCTGGCTGTTGAGGCTGGTTACTGGCATTGCTTCCGTTTCAACCCGGCTCTGGCAGCAGAGGGCAAGGATGCATTTGCACTGGATTCCAAGACTCCGACTGGCGACTTCCAGGCATTCTTGGATGGCGAGGTTCGTTACAACTCTCTGAAGAGAGCAAATCCGCAGAGAGCAGAAGAACTGTTTACCAGATCCGAGAGCGAGTACAAGGCAAGATATGCTTACCTGAACAAACTCAAAACTCTGTACGGCGGAGACGCAGAATAATCTGTATTAGCAAGAAGGATATGCTTTCGGGCATATCCTTCTTTTTTTCTTGCATAAAAAGAAAGATATGGGTATGATATCTGGTAGATAGAATTTCTTTTTTGGAGGACGAAACGATGACAAAACCAACTTTGGTAATTATGGCAGCTGGAATGGGAAGCCGCTACGGTGGATTAAAACAGATCGATCCCATTGATCCACAAGGACATATTATCATGGATTATTCCATCTATGATGCAGTACAGGCTGGATTTGGAAAAGTAATATTTATCATTAAAAAAGAAAACGAAGCAGATTTTCGTGAGAGCATCGGCAATCGTATGGAGAAGCGGATCCCGGTGGAATATGTGTTCCAGGATCTTCACAACATTCCGGATGGTTATGAAGTTCCGGAAGGACGTGTGAAACCATGGGGAACCGGACATGCTGTATTGTCCTGCCTGCCGGTTGTAGATGGTCCATTTGCGGTGATCAATGCAGATGACTATTATGGACAGGAGGCATTTCGGCTGATCCATGATTTCCTGGTAAATACTGAGGATGGGGATAAATACCAGTATGCAATGGTAGGATATCTTCTGAAAAATACACTGACCGAGAATGGTCACGTGGCACGTGGTGTCTGTGAGACGGATGCGCATCATAAGCTGACTGCCATTACAGAGAGAACCAGAATCGAGCGTCATGCAGAAGGACCGGCATATACAGAGGATGATGGTGTGACCTGGCACAGCCTGCCGGAAGATGCACCGGTATCCATGAATCTGTGGGGCTTCTCTGCAAGTATTTTAAAAGAACTGAAAGAGCGTTTTCCAGTATTTCTCGATGAAAATCTGAAGAAAAATCCGCTGAAATGCGAATATTTCCTTCCATTTGTGGTAGATGAACTGATCCGAGAAGGAAAGGCAGAAGTAACTGTATTGAAATCCCATGACCGCTGGCACGGAGTTACCTATAAGGAAGATAAACCGGTCGTTATGAAAGCAATGCAGGATCTGAAAGATGCAGGAAAATATCCGCAGAATTTGTGGGAGGAGTAGAATATGTGTACAGCAGCAACCTATCAGACAAAAAATTTTTATATGGGACGTACATTGGATTATGAATTCTCTTATGGAGAACAGATAGCGATCATTCCACGTAATTATCCGATCAAGTTTCATTATGCAGGTACTATGGAGCATCATTATGCCTGCATTGGCATGGCGCATGTAGCAAATGGATATCCATTGTATTATGATGCAGCAAATGAAAAAGGACTTGGTATGGCAGGCCTCAATTTCGTCGGTAATGCTGCATATGCTGACGTAGATAATGAAAAAGAAAATGTAGCACAGTATGAGTTTATTCCCTGGATACTGACACAATGTGCAACTGTGGAAGATGCAAAGAAAAAACTGAAGGAAATGAATCTGACAGGAATTCCGTTCAGTGCACAGCTGCCGACGGCACAGCTTCACTGGATCATTGCAGATAAAGATGGCTGCATTGTGGTAGAGTCCATGGCAGACGGGCTTCATGTATATGATAACCCGGCAGGGGTTCTGACAAATAATCCGCCATTTCCGCAGCAGATGTTTTTGATGAATCAATATATGAATTTATCACCGAAGCAGCCGGAAAATCTGTTTTCTGATAAACTTCCGCTTACCACTTACAGCAGAGGAATGGGTGCGCTGGGACTGCCTGGAGATCTGTCATCCACTTCCCGTTTTGCCAGAGTGGCATTTACCAGACTCAATTCCCGGTCTGAAGATACAGAAAAAGCAAGTGTCAGCCAGTTTTTCCATATCTTAGGGTCCGTAGACCAGCAGAGGGGATGCTGTGAGGTGGCAGAGGGTAAGTATGAGATCACCATCTATACTTCCTGCTGTAATACAAGCAAAGGTATCTATTATTATACAACTTATGAGAATCCGCAGATCACAGCTGTGAATATGCATGCAACAGATCTTAACGGAACAGAAGTTGTCAGCTATCCGATGTTACAGGATACAGAGATCCGCTATCAGAATTAAGAAAAACTTTAACTTTCTTTCCTGCGGATTGTGGTAAAATATCCATATTCAAGGATAAAAGCGAAGATGTCAAGCATATCCGCAGGAGGAAGTAAGATGAAAAAGAAAGTAATTATGCTTAGTATGCTGGCAATCACAGCAGCGATGCTGACAGCGTGCTCAGACAAAAATGATGCAGCAGATGTGCCGGAAGTTTCACAGGCAGAAGAAAGTACAGAAAATACGGATACAGATTCATCTGCAGAAGCAGCGGAGAAATCCACAGAGAATGTCGAAAAAGATTCGGAGGTCAAGGGTTCAGACTATGTGATGCCCGAAGAGTACCAGAATATTCTGGATAAATACAAGACGACGATTACAGAAAAATGGGATGTGAGTAAAGCATTTGATGAAGGAATGTCTTCTATGGTGTCAGAGTTTTGTAATATGGATGCACAGGATCAGATCGGTTATACTCTGTATGATCTGGATGCAGATGGACAGCCGGAGCTGTTGATTGGTGAAATGGATACAGAATTACCGGCAAACAGGATTATTTTTGATGCGTATACTTTGAAGGATGAAAATGCTGTTCAGATATTTGAAAGTGAATCCAGAAACCGTTATTATCTTGTGGAAGATGAAGCAGGAGAGATCCTGATCGCAAATGAGGGATCCAATGGTGCGGCGAGCTCCGGATGGTTATATTACACAGTGTCAGGGGATCGGCTTACAGTTCAGCAGGCAATCATGTATGATGCAGCAGCAGATGAAGAAAATCCATGGTTTATGGCATATGATGATGACTGGGATACTTCTAATGATGAGCCAGTGGATGAAGATATGGCACAGTCTGTAATCAATTCTTATACGGACAATTATGCAAAGCTTGATTGGACAATACTTGTACAGGAATAACATATAATATGAACAAAGAAAGATAGATGACAATGAAGAAGAAATATTTAGCTGTATTTATGATGGCAACAGCATTGACATTAACGGCATGTGGAGCAAAAGATACAGCAGGAGATTCTCAGCAGGCAGAAGAACAGGTGACAGATACTGCAGATGAAACCACAGCAGAGGCTTCACAGGATACAGTAGATACAGAGAATGGTGAAACTGCAGAGAACAATGAGAATATGATCACGGAGCTGACGGCTAATACTGCAGCGGAAATCTCAGGCAAAGAATTTACGTTGAAGACGGAGCAGGCATATCCGGATGACGATGAGATTATTGCAGTTACAGCTGTGTATGGAGATCAGGAACTGAAACTGGATGAAAGTCTCTATGTGAATGATGTCTATGAGGTATCTCTGGATGGTCAGAAATATGTGATGACAGAGACCACTACCTTTGATGACTATGGAATGATTTATCTTGTGAAGCTGGATGAGAGTGGAGTGACACTGGTATCCACACAGGATGGACATCTGCGTGAGGTTCCAGCAGATCCGACCGAAGGATTTGAAATTGAATCCAAGGTAGATGTGCTTGGGACCTATGGTGGAATAAGAACCTATTTTATACAGGATGACAAACTGACTGCCAATGATACTATCTATGAATTTGCAGGAGATCCATCAGGAGAGCTTCCGAAGCTGACAGTCAAGGGATCGATCCGATGCAGACTGGAAGGCGGCAATACGACTCTGGAAGCAGGAGATGTGATCATTCCGCAGGCATATTCACCGGATGATGGTATTTTCTATTTTGAACTGCCGGATGGAACTGCCGGAAATCTTCTAGTTGATCTGTCTCCCGATGGATCAGAAGGTCAGATGACGTATTCCGGTACGATCGATGGTGTGGATGAGAATGAGCTGTTCGAAAACCTTCCTTATGCGGGCTAAAAAACACTTGCAATAGAAGAAATGCAGCGTTACAATAGGTAGGACAATTGAAGGCAGGGGAGCTTGTATGACAGGCTGAGAGGAAGGTAGACCTTCGACCCTTTAACCTGATGCGGATAATGCCGACGTAGGAAGTGGATATGATTTTTTGAGGCACCGCATTGAGTGGTGCCTCTTTTGGGCAAAGAGTACAGTATTTTCTCTGTACAACAAAGGAGTGTAGGAACATGAAAAAAATTACAACGAAAAAAATGGCATTAACTGCTATGCTTGCGTGCCTTGCATTTGTGCTGAACACATTTGTATATTTTCCGGCTATGGCACCTTTCCAGCATTTTGTTGATGTGCTGGCAGCTGTTCTGGTAGGTCCCTGGTATGGATTTGCGGCATCCTTGCTTTGTGGAATCATGCGGATGATGTCCGGCAGAACCATTCAGGCGGTAACCGGGGCAATCTTTGGACCTGTTCTTGGTGGATTGATTTATCGGAAAACAAAAAATGTCTACCTGGTATTTGTTGGTGAAGTGTTTGGAACCGGAGTGATCGGTGCCTGTGCTTCTTATCCGCTGATGAAGATGTTCTATGGACTGGATGCTCAGTCTCCGTTTTACTATATTCCGTTCTATACACCGTCAGCTATTGTGGGAGCAGCCATGGGTGTGGTTGTAGTTCTGATCCTGAAGAAGACAGGGGTGCTGAACCGCATGCAGAATGAACTTTCATAGGAGGAAGACAAATGACCAAATTTGCAGAGGTACTGCGTAAGGTTCATGAAATGGAACCGCGTGTGCAGTGCATCACTAACTTTGTGACAGTTAATGACTGTGCAAATATCATCCTGGCGGCGGGCGGAACTCCGTCCATGGCAGATCATATTGATGAAGTGGCAGAAGCATTGTCCTGCGTACAGGCGCTGGTATGTAACATGGGAGCCATCGCATTGACGGATTCTATGATCGTCGGTGGAAAAGAGGCAAACCGACGGAAGATTCCGGTGGTGCTGGATCCGGTAGCAGTAGGTGGCACACAGCTTCGTAGAGATGCAGCAAAGAGGCTGTTGGAGGAAGTTCATTTTACCGCGATCCGGGGAAATGCATCAGAGATCCGCTACCTGGCCGGTCAGCAGACCACAGGTGCTGGCGTAGATGTAAGTGATCTGGATGCCATCACAGAGGAAAATCTTCCGGAAGCCCAGGAGATGATCAAGAATCTTGCAAAAAGTCTTGGAACAGTGATTGCAGTTTCCGGAGTGATCGACCTGGTATCCGACGGGGAGCGAACCATGGTTTTGAGAAATGGATGCGCGACCATGTCACGGATCACAGGAAGCGGGTGTATGCTGACTTCCATGATTGGTGCATTTGTAGGAGCGGCTGCAGAGGATCCATTTACAGCAACCTGTGCGGCTATGGCGGCTATGGGAATTGCCGGAGAGATCGCAGAGAAAAAGAGAATAAAAAATGGCACGGGAAATGCTACTTTCCGTACAGATTTGATCGATGCGGTCTTTAATCTGACGGAAGAGGAACTTACGAAAGGGGCACGTTATGAAATTTTCTAAAGAAGAGATACAGAATTCCATGCTGCTGTATGCAGTCACTGACCGTATGTGGCTGAAGGATGGAGAAGGACTGACAGATGTATGCAGAAAAGTACTGGAAAATGGTGCGACATTTCTGCAGATCCGTGAAAAAGATCTGGATGAAAATACCTTTGAACAGGAGGCAGAGGCACTGAAAGAGCTGTGTGCCTCTTACAGAGTACCTTATGTAGTCAATGACAGTGTAGAGATCGCCATGGACATTGATGCAGATGGTGTTCATGTAGGACAATCTGATATCAAAGGACGCGACATCCGTGCGATGATCGGACCGGATAAGATTCTGGGAATCTCCGCAGGAACAGTAGAAGAAGCACAGGCAGCAGAAAAAGCCGGTGCAGACTATATTGGAGTTGGTGCAGTATTTGGCACAAGCACCAAGAAAAACGCCAGAAATCTGTCGCTGGAGAAGCTGCAGGAGATCAGCAGTTCTGTAAGCATTCCGGTGGTAGCCATTGGAGGAATCAATGCATCCAATCTGATGGAGCTTGCAGGCAGCGGAGTAGACGGTGTAGCGGTGGTATCTGCCATCTTTGCAGCCAAGGATCCAGGTCAGGCGACCAGAGAGCTGAAAGTGCTGGCACAGAAAATGGTGGAACATGAATAAAAAATACGCAATCTTTGACATGGATGGGACCCTGGTGGATTCTATGGGATACTGGAAACGTCTGGCAGGAGAATATCTGGAGACTCATGGGGTCCTGAATCCACCAAAGGATATTCTGGAGAAGATCAAGCCCATGACTATGACGGAATCAGCAGCTTTGTTTATCCGTGAATTTGGACTTCAGGGAACGCCGGAGCAGGTGGCAGATGATATGAATGCCATGATGGATGAACATTATCGCAGTGACATCCCATTGAAGGCAGGCGTAAAGGAGTATCTGACCAGGCTGAGAGACAGAGGCGTGCGTATGTGTGTGGCATCCGCTACTGCAGAACCGCTGATGGAAGCATGCCTGTCCCGTCTGGGTGTCAGGGAGGATTTTGAATTCCTGTTGTCCTGTGAGACCGTAGGAGCAGGAAAACGTCAGCCAGATGTGTATCTGGAATCCATCAGGCGCATGGGCGCGGAACCGTCAGAGACAGCAGTTTATGAGGATGCTCTTTATGCAGCGCAGACGGCAAAAGAGGCTGGATTCTATGTGGTTGGTATCTATGACGGCAGTGTGACTTATTGCCATGAGCCGGATGATCAGGAAGAACGTGATCGCATGTGGAACGAGTGTTGGGAACAGTTGAAACAGCTGACCGACGAGTCCATCCTGGACTGGAAAACAGCAGAATAAAGAGTTGAAAATGGTTCCGGGGATTACCTCCGGAACCATTCTTTCATAACGTCATAGATCTGAATCAATTCTTCTTCTTTGATAATGTAAGGCATCATAGTGTACATGCAGGTCAGAAATGGACGGCTGAAGACGCCTCGTTCGTAAGCAAACTGCTGGAATCCTTCCAGTGTTGACGGATCGTAGACATCCATACAGGTGCATCCGCCCATGATGCGGACCTCACGGATTCTCGGATCGGTAAAACCATCCATTTCCCGATGGGAAATCTCGGTGATCCGATGGATCTTGCTCATATAATCTTCCCGTTCAAAAATCTCAATTCCTTTTAAGGCAACGGCACAGGCCAGTGGATTTCCCATAAAGGTTGGGCCGTGCATCAGTGCTTTCCGGTCATCGTCACTGTAAAAGGCATCAAAGACTTTCTGACTGGCAACAGTTACAGCATGTCCAAGGTAGCCGCCGGTCAGGGCTTTCCCCAGAACCAGAATATCCGGCAGAACTTCGTCTGCAACAAATCGATAACCAGTTCTTCCAAATCCAGTGGCAACCTCATCAAAGATCAGAAGTACATCGTATTCGCTGCATAATTCACGGGCACGTTTGAGAAAAGAAATATCATACATCCGCATGCCTCCGGCACCCTGCAGCAGTGGCTCTACGATAAAGCAGTTCAGCTGATCGTGATAGTTTGCAAAGGCCTCTTCCAGTGCAGGAATCTCAGTTGGAATATGGATCACACCTTCTTTTTTATCAAATGCGAAATGATAATCTTCATCATCCCCTACTTCCATAGCTTTGAAGGTATCTCCGTGGTAGGCATGTTCCAAAGCTAATACCAGCGGACGTTTTCTGCCCTGGTTAGTGTTGTACTGAAGCGCCATTTTCAGGGAGACTTCCACAGCTACACTGCCGGAGTCGGAGTAAAAACAGTAGTTTAAGTCACCCGGCAGAAAGCTTTCCAGCTTTTGGGTCAGCTTCTGTACCGGCTCATGGGTCAGGCCACCAAGCATCACATGGCAGAAATGATCTGCCTGTTCCTTGATGGCAGCAGTCAGTTCCGGATGTTTGTATCCGTGGATCATGCACCACCAGGAGGAGACAGAATCAATCAGCTTCTGATCCTCAGTATAGAGATAGACTCCATCAGCATCAACAATTTTATAAGGAGCCTTCATGGTTTTCATTTGTTCGTAAGGATACCAGATCATAATGTTACCTCGTCATAAAGTTCACTGAGTGTCGCAGCATCTATGGAAAGAGAAGTATCGCCATCACAGACTCTTGCAAGAGTGGGAAGACCGGTCATATGCTCACACATAAAAATGTTGTCTTCCTCCATTACATTGCCTGGGTGGCAGTGATTAAAGATCATTCCCTTGAGAGGAAGATCATGTGCTTTCATATATTCAACAGTCAGCACTACACTGTTGATGGTTCCAAGACCTGCATCAGCGACCAGAATGCTGGAAAGATGAAGTTCTTTTACTACATCTTCCAGCTGGATCTTGGCTTCGTCAAAGCAGATGGGGCATAGGATACCGCCGCTGCCTTCAACGGTCACATAATCATAGTTTTTACAGACCTGAGCAAATCCCTTTTTTACTACATTCATCTGAACCGGATGTCCTTCCAGCCGGGAAGCCAGATGAGGAGAGTAAGCATGCTCATATACATAAGGACACATATCTTCCAGTCGCTGAGTGATGCCGGACATAGTCTGTACACAGAGTGCATCTCCGGGAATCAGAGAGCCGTCTGCTCTGCGGTCATTTCCACTCATGGCAGCTTTGTAGTAGGCCGGATGTAGACCGACTTCTGCCAGTTTTTTAGTGATCAGACCGGTAATATAGGTCTTTCCGGTGTCTGTACCGGTACCTGTAATAAAGAGCGCTTTGCTCATGGCTTTATGCCTCCTTCCAGTAATCCGGTGTTACATCGCGGCCAAGATCCGTGAGCATCTGACGATCACTTCGGATGGTGGCACAGGCAACCGTTGTCAGCATATTTCCGGTAATGGTAGCAGAAGCCCCGGACTTGAAGGCAATTTCACCGTCGTTGGTCAGAAGAGCACGGCCTGCAGCCAGACGGATATTGGCATCGGGATTGATATAACGGAATAATGCGATGGTACGTAAAATATCTTCCTCAGATAAACGAGGCAGATTTTCCAGAGGGGTTCCTGGAATCGGCATCAGTGCATTGATGGGAATGGAATCAATTCCAAGTTCTGCCAGGCTGATAGCCATATCCAGGCGATCTTCCCATGTCTCGCCCATACCGATGATACCTCCGGAACAGGCACACATACCTTCTGCTTTGACTTTTTTCAAAGTCTCGATCTTCATATCATAAGTATGTGTGGTACAGATATTCGGGAAATTCCGGCGGGAAGTCTCAATATTATGGTGATAACTGGTCACGCCTGCCTCGTGGAGCCGATGAAGCTGATCAGCAGAGAGAAATCCCATGGAAGCGCACAGATCGATCTTACATTCCTTCTTCATGGTCTCGTAAGCATGGATCGCTTTGTCGAATTCTTTCCCTGTCAGTGCTTTTCCAGCAGTTACAATGGAAAAGCGATCCACGCCTTCGGACTCATTGAGCTTGCACAGCTCCACGATCTTTTCTTCCGGAAGAAAATCATAGACTTCGCAATTAGTGTGATGATGGGCAGATTGTGCGCAGTATTTACAGTCTTCCGGACAGCGGCCGCTGCGGCCGTTGATGATGGAGCAAAGGTCTACTTTATTGCCAATCCGTGCTTCACGGATCTGATCAGCTCCTTTACATAAATCGTCAAGATCACAGGTGAGGAAGAAGGACAGATCATCCTCGCGGGTCAGTCTTTTTCCGTCGATGATCTCCTGGGCTAAAGTCAGTACGTTCATAAAATTGGTCTCCTTATGTGTCATAGATATAAAATAGTATTTTGAATAATCATGTTGAGGATGTGGCGGTCTTTATTTTACAGCTTCAGCACTGGTTTGATCCGCTTTACCAGAATTGCGCCAAGGATGCTTAAGGCAATGTCGCCTGGAACTGCCAGGATAAAGCAGTACAGGAACAACGGCCATACACCGATTGGTGTGTTGATTACATAATTGCAGATTACATAATAGTAGATCATGCCGCATGCATAGACTACCAGAAGTCCTGCCAGGTTAGCTGCAAGATAGTGAAGAACGGTTTTCTTTTTCATATGTTCAGCCAGATATCCGGTTAAAAAAGTTCCGGCACAGAATCCGATCAGATAACCAAAACTTGGTTTGAAGATATACCACAGACCGCCGCCTTCGCTGAAGATGGGAAGTCCTGCCAGTCCAAGAATTACATAAGCGATTACGGACAGGGAGCCTCTGCGGGAACCAAGCAGAAGACCAGCCAGCATCGTAAATAAATATTGCAGGGTAAAGGGAACTACCGGAATGGGAATCTTGATAAATGCGCCCACTGCAATCAGGGCGGTGAACAGTCCGCAATAGATGATAGATTTTGTTTTTGTCATTTGTAAACCTCCTGAATCATTACGGTTCACAATTATAAAAGATAAAAAATAATGTGTCAACTAAAAAATATATATAGTTAACAAATGCAATGACGGTGGTGTTCAGAATGATAGAAGTTGTTGCTTGACGGAGCCAGGGAGACTGCGATATATTCAGAGAAGAATGAGATGAAATGCAGGCTTTACTGATTGGTATAGAAGGATGGGAGATACAGATGGAACGGTTGTTAAAACAGATAGAAGCGTATAAGCCCTGTAATGAGCAGGAAGAGAAAGACCGGGAATTGTTGATTCAATGGATCAGAAGTGGAATGGATATTGTGACCAGAGCCAATGAGACAGCGCATCTGACTGCATCAGCATGGGTGGTAAGCCCGGATCGGAAGCATGTGCTCATGGCTTACCACAATATTTATAACTCCTGGGCATGGCTGGGTGGTCATGCGGACGGGGAATGGAATCTTCAGAAAGTGGCGATCCGGGAAGTGGAGGAAGAAAGCGGGCTTTTACAGGTCACACCACTACAGGAGGCACCGGTTTCACTGGAGATTCTGACTGTGGATGGTCACTGGAAGCGTGGAATGTATGTGTCCTCTCATCTTCATCTGAACGTTACCTATCTTATGGAAGCAGATCCCAGGAAACCAATACGTAAAAAGCCGGATGAAAACAGTGCGGTTGCATGGATCCTGGTGGAAGAGATCGGGGAAAAATCTACGGAACCTTGGTTTGTGGAACATATTTATTCTAAACTCTGTAAGAAAGCATTGACTTTATAATAGATGTAGGGTTTAAAATCGGGAACGGAAGAAAGGAGTCTTTTGTATTTTTATGGAAAGAAATCTTACATCTGGAAGTGTATTTGAAAATATTGTGTATTTTTCTCTGCCTTATCTGTTGTCTTATTTTTTACAGACTCTGTATGGTATGGCAGATTTGTTCATTATTGGTCAGTTTGAAGGTGTGGCAAGCACTACTGCAGTATCCATTGGAAGTCAGGTTATGCATATGATCACGGTCATGATCGTAGGACTTGCCATGGGGTCAACAGTCATCATTGCGCAGGCGATCGGAGGCGGTGATAAGAAAAAGGCCTCCCAGACAGTGGGAAATTCGGTGACTTTATTTCTTGGTCTGGCGATCGTACTGGCAGTCGTGCTGGTGACGTTGATATCCCCAATTGTGTCGGTCATGTCCACTCCGGCGGAAGCAGTAGATGGAACGAAATTATATCTGACCATCTGCTTTATCGGGATTCCGTTTATCACTGCTTATAATGTGATCAGTTCCATTTTTCGCGGACTGGGAGATTCTAAGAGTCCCATGTATTTTATTGCAGTAGCCTGTGTGGTAAATATTGTCCTTGACTATCTGTTTATGGGATATTTTCATCTGGGACCGGTGGGAGCAGCACTTGGTACCACAATGTCTCAGGCATTCAGTGTGGTGCTGGCGCTCATTGTGATCATAAAGAAGCAGTCTGGCATCACTTTACAGAAAAGTGACCTGCGCCCGCAGAAAACCGTGATGGGACAGCTGTTACAGATCGGTATCCCGGTGGCATTGCAGGATGGGTTTATCCAGATCGCGTTTATTGTCATTACTATTATTGCAAATCGCAGAGGTTTAAGTGCGGCCGCAGCTGTTGGTATTGTGGAGAAGATCATCAGCTTTTTATTCCTTGTACCGTCTTCCATGCTCTCTACAGTGTCAGCACTCTGTGCTCAGAATATTGGTGCTGGAAAATATGATAGGGCCAGGGAAACCCTTCGCTATGCATTGATGATCGCAGTAGGATTTGGCATAATCGTATCCATCATAATCCAGTTTATTGCAGAGCCCGTAGTAGGACTTTTTACAACAGATGAAGTGGTGAAGACGATGGGGGGTCAGTATCTGCGAGGTTATATCTTTGACTGCGTATTTGCCGGTATGCATTTCAGCTTCAGCGGGTATTTCTGCGCATATGGAAGATCAGAATTTTCTTTTCTGCACAACATTACCTCTATCTTGCTGGTGAGGATTCCGGGCGTGTATCTGACATCTAAGCTGTTCCCGGCAAGTTTGTTTCCTATGGGAATCGCAACGGCCTGTGGATCACTGTTATCCGTGATCATTTGTCTGAGTGTGTTTGTATGGCTGGAAAAGCATGGATGGGAGAGAAAACATCGGAATGGAAGATAAAAAATTATTTTGGATCAGTGATGTGGCAAAGATGTTCCATGTCAGTGCAGGAACCCTGCGACATTATGAACAGGCGGGATTGCTGGCACCGGAATATACGGATCCTGACACCGGATATCGCTACTATGGAATCCGGCAGTTTGAAGTGCTCAATACGATTCGATATCTGCGAGTATTGGATCTGCCTCTTTCACAGATCGCTGAGTTTCTTCAGAACCGGGATACAGATGTGATCGAGGAAAAATTGGAAAAACAGAAAGCCCTGATTCAACAGAAAAAGCGGGAACTGGAGATTATGGAGCGAAAGATCGATCATCGGATCGAGCAGATCCGAGATGCCAGATGCTCCAGATTAGAAGAAATTCAGTTGAAAATATTTCCGGAGGCACGTATGGTTCTCTTAAGAGATCCGGTGCGGCCAAGATCCTATCTGGATCTGGAAATCGCTATCCGGCAGATGCAAAAAGGACAGTCGGAGGCACAGGTATTTTTAGGAAAAGTCGGTGTGGGAATTTCTAAAGAACATTTAAGAGAAGGAAGTTTTGAGGTATATGACTGGGTCTTCCTGATCCTGGATGAGGAAGACCATTATGACGGGCAGACAGAGCTGCTGCCTTCCATGGAGTGCGCAACGATCCGCTTCCGCGGCGGACATAAAGAAGCACCACGGTACTATCAAATGCTTCTTAACTTTTTGACGGAGAAGCATCTGATGCCGGCGGGCTTTTCTCAGGAAATCACATTGATCGATGACGGCATGACCAGTGATCCTGAAAAATTTGTGACTGAGATTCGGTTGCCGGTTTGCACGGCGATGAATCGATAAATTACATTAAGCAGAGCATCTTCCGAACTGAGAAACCAGCATGGTTTTATGAGTGTTAAAACAACAAGAAGTAAAAAAATGTCAAGGGTTGATTGATTGAAAAATCTGATTGACAAAAAACTAAAAGTATCATAAAATAAAACTAACATCTGAGATTCTTATGCATAAGCATATCCGGCGATTCGCCGAGTTTTCAGAAGGAAAAAACTGAATAAAGGCGAGCTGGATATAATGAGCGAAAGTGAGTCAGAGAGAACTTGCTCTCTCTTGACGAACGGCGAAATTATTGAGTGATAAAATCACGATATGCTGAAAGCAGGGGCAGTTATGAAATATTTTCCAGAATCGCCGAAGGGGGATTATGGGAAAAAAAGAAGAACCAATGATTGCTTATTATGAAGATGCAAGACATTTTGCATGGCTGGTCAATGGATGGATCTGTCAAGGAGAAAAAGAAATCGATGAGGCACTGATCAAACCGAAAAATATTCGTCTGACAGGAAAGACCGGAAGCGGAAGAACGACCAGAATGAGAAGCCGCTACCGGGATGTATTTAAAGAGATCGGGAAAGTTAAAATAGTTCTTATGATTGGAACAGAACTTCAGTCATTTGTAGACTATTCTATGCCGGTGCGGGTGATGGACTATGATGCGCTGGAATATAAAGATCAGATTCAGAAAATAGCATCTGAGAGAAAAACAGAAAATGCCGTAAAATCTGGAAAAAAGAAAGTAGCATTGTCACCGATCAAGAAAGAGGACAGATTGATACCGGTTATCACATTAGTACTGTATATGGGAGAAGAACCGTGGAACGCAGCAAAAAATCTGCACGGATTGCTGGATTTTTCCGAAGTCCCGGAAAGATTCAAAACTTATATTCCTGATTATCAGATTCATGTGCTGGATGTGTGTCACACACCAGATGATCGTCTGCTGGAATTCCCAAAAGATATTGCAACCATGTTTCTGACGATTAAATACCGGGATAATTTGCCGACTTTAAAGAAAGTGTTGAAAGCCATACCGGAGATTGAAAATATCGAAGAAGATACCTATGATGTGATGTGGAACTTTTTAGATAAACGGATGCTGGAACTGAAAGAAAATGTACAAAATGAAGATGGAGGAATCAATATGTGTGGAGCCGTAGATCAGATGATTGCAGAAGGAATGGAGCGTGGACTGGCGCAGGGAACAGAACGTGGAATAAAAAATCTGATAGAAGTATGTCAGGAACTGGGCACATCATATGATAATGTGCAGTTTCAGGTGGAAATGAAATACAATCTGAGTCAGGAAGAAGCGGAAAGATATATGAAACAGTATTGGAAATAGATTCGGAGAGGAGGAGTCTTATGGCAGATAACAGGAAAATGATAGCAGCAGGTGTGGTCTTGGTCGGAGTATTACTGGCAATGACCGCCTGTGCAAGGTCAGAAACTTCTTTCAAGTTTCATCCGGCGTTGGGAATCTGCAATACAGAGGAGGAACTATATGAAGCGAAAAATCCGATGCAGGAACTGGATACGGAATATGGAAGTGCCACGATGGAATATGTTGTCTGGAAGGATGGATTCCTTCATGTGAAAATAGTTGCAGATTATTCATCAGATGCAGATGACTGGGAGCAGGCAGATCAGTTCCTGAGTGTACAGGATGAGGAGAAAAGTAAACTGACATCACTTTCCCGTTATTGCAACTATGATGAGGAACAGAAACAACTGACTGTGGAACAGGAGTATCGCAGCATTACTCCGCAGGATCAATATATGTTGAATCTGTTTGATCAGACAGCAACGATTCATATGACATCAGTACCGGAGTATAACAGCCTGAAAGAGATTGGAACACCGGTAACACACAATGGGCGGACATGGGTATTTCAGGGAACCTGGGAGGATGATGAGACTCTCAAGCTGCATGCGTGGGGAACTTCAGACGATATCTGGCAGATGGGACGACCGATGAAAGAACCGGTGACACCGGAAGATGTGAAAAAGGATGGATTTATTCAATGGAAGCAGTCAGGTATTGAAGGAAGCAGTAGTTTTGAGGCAACGGTGAAGGCATCAGAAGACATCGGATATGAACTGAAGATTCTGGGTATTTCTTTGGTGGCGGATATGGGAGAAGATGGACCAATCGTGGAAATTCCTGTTCCGGCGGTGGATGGAACAGAAAATGTTGATGTATCCTTTTTTGCTGGAAAAGACACCTACCACATTGGAAAAGTCGAGCGCAGGAAAAAAGAAAGTCAGGATGATGACGGAGAAAATAAGGTTTCGACAGAAGTGATCCTCTATGTAGAACCAGAAACACTAGAAAAAGATACAGAGTTGTTATCAATCAATGCGAGCTGGGGTGAATTGAAATCTCAGGGAGATCCAACAACATTTTCGCTGAAAGGAAGCACATTTCCACCTGCGATGTACGTAGATGGAGAACTTGCAGAACTTCGGCAGGAACTGACACTTACATACTCCGAAGCAGAGACGGTTCCGGAGATTGTGGCGGTCAGGATCGACAAAGTAGGAAAAGTATGGAATCAGGAATATCATTGTAAAATAAAGTGAGGCGGAAGGGAGTTGCTTTGAGGTGAGGCAACTCCTTGTTTCTCATTATAATTTTAAATAAGTAATTGACAAACAACTAAAAGTATCATAGAATAATACTAACATCTGAGATTCTTATGTGTAAGCATATCCGGCGATTCGCCGAGTTTTCAGAAAGAAAAAACTGAATAAAGGCGAACTGGAGAGTTTGAAAATATGGGCACAATATTATATATTTTCCAGAATCGCCGAAGGGGGATTATGGGAAAAAAAGAAGAACCAATGATTGCTTATTATGAAGATGCAAGACATTTTGCATGGCTGGTCAATGGATGGATCTGTCAAGGAGAAAAAGAAATTGATGAGGCACAGATCAAACCGAAAAATATCCGTTTCACAGGAAAGACCGGAAGCGGAAGAACTGCCAGAATAAGAAGCCGTTACCGGGATGTTTTTAAAGAGATTGGGAAAGTTAAAGTAGTTCTTATGATTGGAACGGAACTTCAGTCATTTGTAGACTATTCTATGCCGGTGAGGGTGATGGACTATGATGCGCTGGAATATAAAGATCAGATTCAGAGGATTGCATCTGAAAGAAAAACAGAAAATGTCGCAAAATCTGGAAAAAAGAAAGTGGAACTATCACCGATCAAGAAAGAAGACAGATTGATACCGGTTATCACATTAGTATTGTATATGGGAGAAGAACCATGGAACGCAGCAAAAAATCTGCACGGACTGCTGGATTTTTCTGAAGTCCCGAAAAAATTTAGAAACTATATTCCTGATTATCAAATTCATGTGTTGGATGTGTGTCATACACCGGATGAGCGTCTGCTTGAATTTCCAAAAGATATTGCAACCATGTTTTTGACAATCAAATATCGGGATAATTTACCGACTTTAAAGAAAGTATTGAAAACCATACCGGAGATTGAAAATATCGAAGAAGATACCTATGACGTAATGTGGAACTTCTTGGACAAACGAATGCTGGAACTGAAAGAAAATGTACAAAATGAAGATGGAGGAATCAATATGTGTGGAGCCGTAGATCAGATGATTGCAGAAGGAATGGAGCGTGGACTGGAACAGGGAATGGAACGCGGTCTTAAGCAAGGAATGGAGCGTGTTGCACAGGAAAAGGTATGGGGAATCAGAAATATGATAGAAGTATGTCAGGAACTGGGAGGAACATATGATAATACTCAGTTTCAGGTGGAAATGAGATGTCATCTGAGCCAGGAAGATGCTGGGAAATATATGAAGCAATACTGGAAATAAAGTATAGTTGCTTTGGAGTTGAAATTTTAGTGAGGGCTTTTGGAATATGAAAATAATCCGTAAATACACAAGTCAGATTTGTACGATAATTTTTATTATTATGATTCTGGTATTTATGATATTCATGACAAGAGTGAATATCAGACACGATAAGACACCAGCGATAGATGATAATGCCCGCCTGGAAACTCTGACTGGAATTGTATCATCAGATTATGCGAATGTTTCACAGAGATTTTTTTCAATCAAATGTGGTGAATATGATTATTATTCTCCTGGTGGAGAAACATTGGATGAGATCAACCAGAAGTATGACTTGAACCTTGATTATGGTGATAGTATAACCGCAGAGTGTGAAGTGTTTACTTATGAAATTTTTCCAGCAGAGATAACGATTCTTTCGGTAAGTACAGATTGAAGGATTGGAAGCCTGTCATACAACTTGTATACGTTTCTCAGATAAAATATTTCAAATCGGTAAATTGGATATTTTGACAGGAGAACGAGCATGAGGAAAGAAGAGCAGAGATACAGAAAAAGATTAAAAACACTTTTTATAATTGATTTTTTGATTGTGGCAGTTCCAATTATATTTTTTCTGGTAGTAAAAACATCATTTGCATTTGGGGTTCTGACAAATGACACGGAGTATTCAGATGCAAGGTATGAAAATGTTTATATTGATCTTGCAGAAGAAGGCAAAACACCAGGAAGAAATGTTGCTTACCTTGGATATACCTTACAGGAATTCAATGAAAAGTTTTCGGGCAAGTATGAATTTGGGGACAGAGTAATCCTGTATCATTGGCAGGATTGGAGATTGATATGTCCGGCATATTTTAAGCCTATTTTTATTCTAAAGGTGCCGGAGTGGTTGTAGATTTTCTGGCTGGCCAGCAATTCAATCATTGGTCGCGGACGGGAGCGTCTGAAGTTTTATGACAGAGTACAATACGATCCGTTGTGGATAGATCTCTTCAGTAGAAATCTCCGCAGTTACAGACACATAATTGCCATATGACAGATCTGAACCGAATTTTTCATTGAGTTCAGCCAACGTCATGCCACAGTCGTAGTCTGTTGTATTTGTGTGAAGATACACGCTGTTATACGTGGAATCATTTAGCTCCGGGTCTGGCAGCGTGTTTTCGATAGTGCCATACATGATTTCTACGTTTTGCGATTCACTGATTTCTTGCGCTGGCTCTGAAGTGGAAGCTGTGTCTGAAAATGAAAGAAACAGCATTGCGAATATAAAAACAAAAGCAATCAAGATATAACCCAATTTTTTCATCTGTAAATACCTCAAATGGAACAAGATTTCTGTAATTATGATAACATGACCACGATGAATGAGACAAGGATGTAATAAGAGAATATGTTTGCGGAAACTATTGTTTTTCATCAAGCAAGAGAATATACTAAGAGAACCACAATCATCACATTTTATATGGAGGAAAATACAATGGACAAATTTATTCCCATCGACAAGCAGTCGAAGAAAAAGCAAAAAGAGTTTTATGCAAAACAGAGAGGAACCTGGGGAACGTTCAATCCGGTGACCAGAACTGTTCCAAACGGGAAAGCCTACAACCGTAACAAGTTAAAACAGGAAGATCGCAGAAGCGGCAGATTATCTTATGGAAAACAAGATAGTCTGCCACTTTTTGTATGGTTGTCGATAGAGGTGGCGTGTGGAAATTGTCCAACATCAGATTCACTTTATCTCCACTTACTTCTTGACACTACAGTGTGAAAAGCGTATCATAAAGCAAGATAAAGTCATCGCAGACATGGTCTATACACATAGGAAAGGAAGTAAAATGTGATGGAAAAGAAAAACATTGACTGGGGTAGCTTAGGCTTTGGCTATATGCCGACCGATAAGAGATTTGTTGCCAACTATAAAGATGGAGCATGGGATGAGGGAACCTTAAGTGATGATCCGATGATTACCATGAGCGAGTGCGCATGTGTACTTCAGTATGCACAGACCTGTTTTGAGGGAATCAAAGCCTATACAACTGAGGATGGAAGAATCGTGACCTTCCGCCCGGACCTGAATGCAAAACGTATGGCAGATTCTGCAAAAAGACTTCAGATGCCGGTATTTCCGGAGGATCGTTTCGTGCAGGCTGTTGTTGATGTAGTAAAAGCAAATGCAGCTTATGTTCCACCTTATGGCAGTGGAGCTACGTTGTATATTCGTCCGTATATGTTTGGAATCAATCCGGTTATCGGTGTAAAACCGGCAACTGAGTATCAGTTCCGTATCTTCGTAACACCGGTTGGACCGTACTTCAAGGGCGGTGCAAAGCCGATCACCATCCGTGTATCTGATGTGGACCGTGCAGCACCTCATGGAACCGGAGATATCAAAGCCGGTCTTAACTATGCAATGAGCCTTTACAACATTGTAGATGCTCACAATAAGGGATTCGATGAGAATATGTATCTTGATCCGGCTACCAGAACCTATGTTGAGGAGACTGGTGGAGCTAATTTCATTTTTGTGACCAAGGATGGCAAGGTAGTAACTCCGAAGTCCAACAGTATTCTTCCGTCTGTAACCCGTCGTTCTCTGATGTATGTTGCAAAAGAGTACCTGGGACTGGAAGTGGAAGAGCGCAGGATTGCAAAAGACGAGCTGAAAGATTTCGCAGAGGCTGGTCTGTGCGGAACCGCAGCAGTTATTTCCCCGGTTGGAAAGATTGTAGATCATGATACCGAGATCTGTCTGCCGAGTGGTATGGAAGAGATGGGACCGATCACCAAGAAGCTGTATGATACCCTGACTGGTATCCAGATGGGTCGTATCAAAGCTCCGGAAGGATGGATCAAAGAGATCCTGTAAGATCATAAGATCACAGAATGATGATAAGGGACAGGCCGTTTTCCGGTGCTGTCCCCTTTCGTATCTATGGATAGATTTGACGGAAAGGGAATGAACATGAAAAAAGGACTTGTATTGGAAGGCGGAGCCATGCGGGGAATCTATACCGCTGGTGTGCTGGATGCATTTCAGGAGCAGAATATCACGGTGGACGGTGTCATCGGAGTCTCTGCAGGTGCGGTACATGGATGCTCTTATGTGTCTGGACAGCATGGAAGAAGCATCCGCTACTATCTGAAATATATGAAGAATCCCCGGTTTATGAGCTTTCGCTCATTGTTGAAGACAGGAAATCTGGTAGAGACGGAGTTCAGTTATCATGAACTTCCAGATCGTCTGGATGTATTCGACCGAAAAGCATTTGCAGAATCGCCCATGGATTTTTATGTGGGTTGTACTAATGTGGAGACAGGGAAACCGGAATATATTCTGCTGGACACGATGGATGAAATCGATTATATGCGTGCGTCTGCTTCGATGCCGATGGTTTCGCAGATCGTGGAAGTAGGAGGTATGAAGCTGCTGGATGGAGGTGTGGCGGACAGTGTGCCGATCAGGGCATTTCAGCAGATGGGCTATGAGAAAAATATCGTGGTGCTGACCAGACCTGCTGGTTATCGGAAGAAGAAATCTTCTATTGGTCCGGCAAAATGGATATATCGGAAATATCCGGCATTTGTAAAGGCCATGGAGGAGCGTTATAAGGTTTATAACGAAACGATGGATCAGATTGAGGAGATGGAGAAGTCAGGAGAGATTTTCGTGATCCGTCCAAGCCGTGACCCGCAGATCGGTCGCATGGAGAAAAATCCGGAAAAAGTGAAAGCGGTCTATGACCTGGGATATAAAGATGCCTGTGCACAGATGGAAGCACTTAAAGCATGGCTCTGATTCCCGTATTTTTTGAACATTTGCATGGCTCTGAATGGTTATATGAATTTTAAGAAAAATTTCATTGTATTTTCACAGGGTTCGTTTACAATAGGTTCATAGATTTAATGTAAATAGAATACATTATGTGAAAATAAAGGGGAAATTTTATGAGAGAGAAATTTTATCGTTTTATGCAAGGAAGATATGGTGTGGATCAGTTATACCGATTTATCTTTTTTCTGGCAATTGTTTTGATGCTCATCAACAACTTTTTGAAAAATCCGATGCTGAATCTGGTCATCTATGCACTTCTGATCCTGGATATTTTCCGGATGCTGTCAAAAAATCACAGCGCAAGATATGCGGAAAATCAGAAATATCTGCAGCTGACTGCAAGATTCCGTTATCGGCTGGATCAGCAGAAAAAGCTCTGGCAGGAGAGAAAGTATCATCATATTTACACTTGCCCAAAATGTAAACAGAAGATCCGGATTCCAAAAGGAAAAGGAAAGATTATGGTACGCTGCCCGAAATGTCACTTTGAGTTTCAGAAGAGAAGCTAAGCGCCTATGTTCGGATATATTATTGTACACAAACCGGAACTGAAGGTCCGGGAATATGAGACCTACAAAGCAAGCTACTGTGGTCTGTGCAGAAGTTTGAAGAAGCGTCATGGACGAATCGGGCAGATGACTTTGAGCTATGATATGACATTTCTGGCACTCTTGCTGACAGGACTTTATGAGCCGGAGACCATTACTGGCTGTGAACGCTGCATTGCGCATCCGGTAAACCGGCATCATTTTCGGCAGAATCAGTATTTTGACTATGCGGCTGATATGAATGTGCTTCTTACCTTTTATAAATGTCTGGATGACTGGCAGGATGAGAAGAAGCTATGGGCAAGAATCTTTTCCTGGATGCTTATGCCAAAGATGAAGCAGATCAGGAAGCTTTATGGCGAAAAGGCACAGATGACAGCGGACAATTTGAAGGCACTTCGTGAGCTGGAAAAGAAAAACATTTGTGATATTGATAAAAGTGCTGGATTTTTCGGCAGGATTATGGCAGAATTGTTTGTATGCCGCGAAGATGAATGGGCGGAGAAGTTAAGAAAGATGGGCTTTTATTTTGGAAAGTTTATTTATCTGATGGATGCCTATGAGGATGTTGAAGAGGATCTGAAACAGAATCGATACAATCCTCTGGCAGAGTTATACGGGCAGGAATCTTTTGAGGAGAACTGCCAGCAGATCCTGAAGATGATGATGGCGGAGACTTCCCGTGTGTTTGAACAGCTTCCTATTGTGGAAGAGGTGGAAATTCTTCGGAATATATTGTATGCAGGAGTCTGGAGCCGATATGGTCAGATTCGCTGCAGTAGAAAGGGTACAGATAAAAAGGAATGATGATGGATCCATATGAAGTTCTGGGGGTGTCCCGGAACGCATCGGATGATGAGATAAAAAAAGCATATCGGACACTGAGTCGGAAATACCATCCAGATGCCAATGTGAATAATCCCAATGCTGCTCAGGCGGAAGAGAAGTTCAAGCAGGTTCAGGCAGCCTATGATCAGATCATGAAGGAGAAGGAACAGGGATACAGCGGATATGGCAGTACCAATGGCTACGGCGGATACGGAAACGCCGGAGGCTATGGCGGATTTGGAGGCTATGGAAATGCCGGTGGATTCGGCGGTTACGGAGGAGCTTCCAGTGCAGGCCAGAATGATGAATATACCATGCATCTGAATGCCGCGATGAACTACATACGGGCAGGCAAGTATAATGAAGCACTGAATGTGCTTTCCGGCATGGGACAGAAGACTGCCAGATGGTATTATTTAAGTGCGATTGCCAACAATGGACTTGGCAACAATGTAGTGGCATTGGATCACGCCAAGCGGGCAGCTTCCATGCAGCCGGGAAATATGGAGTACCGGGCACTTGTACAGCAGCTGGAAGGCGGAAGCGGATGGTATGATCAGATGAGCACCCCATACGGCGGTATGAGTGTTATGGGAAATGATTTCTGCTGCAGACTTTGTCTGGCGAACATGTTATGCAATTTGTGTTGCTTCGGTGGACGGGGCGGAATGCTCTGCTGCTGATACCGCAGAAACTTGAGGAGAAGAAGAGAATTACAGTATACGGACAGGATGAGAAAAAATGAGCTTTATGATTGATAGAACTTGTCAGAAAGCGGCGTTCTTGTTGGGAACGGCGCTTATGCTTGGTACAGGACTTGTGACTGCAGATGTGCTGAATGTATCTGCAACGGAGGCTGTTGATCCAGCTGCGGCTGCTCAGCCGACTGATCCAGCAGTTACAGCAGATCCGAATGCAGCGGCACAGCCCACGGATCCCAATGCGGTCACACAACCGGCGGATCCAAACGCAGCATCCGCCCCCAATGCAACGACAGATATAACGACCACAACACAGCCGGCTGCACCGAAGAAGCAGACGGTAGTATTGACAGAAGAATTGAAAAAGGATATTGAAAACTCCCATGCGCCAGGGGCAAAGGACGCGATCATCAATGGATATTTAAGCCTTCTGAACAAAGAGTATATTCTGAAGGATGAACTGGATATTGATCTGGTCAGTGTGGGCCATGGTCATCAGCTGGAGCGCAGATCTGCAAAAGAAATCACACAGATGATGAAAGATGCGAAAAGTGTTGGTATGCGGATGAATCTGACTTCTGCATATCGTACATATATGAAACAGGTATATTTATTTAAAAATAAAATTGAACGTCTGGAACAGGAAGGTTACAGTCATGAAAAGGCTGTCAAAGAAGCCGGAACGGTCGTTGCTGTACCGGGAACCAGCGAACATCAGCTGGGACTGACTCTTGACTTTGTGACAGGCAGTTACAAAAATCTGGACGAAGGAATTCGGAATACCAAGGAATACCAGTGGACAGAAAAGCATGCCTGGGAGTATGGCTATGTGATCCGTTATCACAAGGATAAGTCTGCGATTACGGGTATTATTTCCGAACCATGGCATCTGCGGTATGTGGGGATCCCGGCGGCACAGCTGATGACAGAGCAGGATCTGTGCCTGGAAGAATTTTTGGGGGTGGCATATGATGACCAGAGAGATGGAATTTCGTATGGAGCGGGCTGGATTAATACAGGTCGGTGATCAGGTACGATTAAAGGAAGACGCAGCCAACACTATGGCAGGTGTCATGTATTATTATACGATCCGTGATGCCATTGCCATGTCCAATAACACAAAGAAAAAACTGAACAGGCTGGAAGGCGTGGTCACAAAGATCGAGGCCAGTGAGAGTTATTGGACCGTGACTGTGAAGATTGATGAATAGACGAGGAGAGAAGATATATGCCAATCAGAATACAGAATGATTTGCCGGCAAAAGAAATACTGGAAAAAGAAAATATTTTCGTTATGGATGAGAGCCGTGCACTCAGCCAGGAGATTCGACCACTGAAAGTGGGAATCCTGAATCTGATGCCACTGAAGGAGGATACAGAGCTTCAGCTTCTCAGAAGTTTTTCCAATACACCATTACAGGTGGATGTGACATTTATTACAGTAAGCAATCATGAATCTAAAAATACAGACAAGAGTCATCTGAACAAGTTTTATCAGACTTTTGAAGAAGTTCGTAAAAAGAGATTTGACGGTCTGATCATCACCGGTGCGCCGGTGGAACAGATAAAGTTTGAAGAGGTGGATTACTGGACGGAACTTCGGGAGATATTTGCCTGGTGTGAGTCGCATGTGACATCTACACTATATATCTGCTGGGGAGCACAGGCGGCACTTCATTATTACTATGGTCTGGAGAAAGAGTTGTTGCCAAAGAAACTGTTCGGACTTTATACACATAAGGTGATGAATCGGAAAGAACCGCTGGTCAGAGGATTTGACGATTATTTTGTAGCACCGCATTCCCGCCATACTGCGATCCCGAGAGAAGACATTGCAGCATGCGAGGATCTGAAGATCATGGCGGAATCAGAGGAAGCAGGTGTATTTCTGTGTATGGCAGAAGGCGGAAAGAAAATCTTCGTCATGGGGCACCCGGAATATGATCGGATCACTCTTCAGAAGGAGTATGAGCGTGATAAAGCGAAGGGACTGTCTATTGATCTGCCGAAAAATTATTTCCCGGATGACGATGATTCCAGGCGCCCGGCTCTGCAGTGGCGTGCCCATGCAAATACCCTGTACACCAACTGGTTAAATTATTACGTATATCAGCTGACTCCGTATATCTGGGAGGATGATAAGTAAACAAAATATACATACAAACGAGCCAGAACTTAATGCGGAGGATGGATGGGTCACAGTGACATTTAAAGGAGAATCATTATGATGGATCGAATCGACTTATTTCACCTGCCTTTTTATAAAAAAGAGGCATTTACTGGTTCAGACCGGGGAATCCGGTTCTGGATCGGCAAAGTGACGGTGGGAGAGGAAGAAGAGACGCGGGATTATCTGCGTGTAACCGTCTGGCCGGAGCCATATGCATGGAAGCATACGCCGGACGAACAGAAGATCAGTAAAGATTTTGCGTTTTCAGAAGAAGGACTGGATGAAATCTATGAGTGGCTTCTTGGGGATGGAAGAAAACTGATCATGGAGAGCTGATATGAGAAGTACCTTTTGTACATTTAAATTGAAAAATGGAAGGCATATAGCCTTCCATTTTTCATCGCAAACACATTTTATACAACAAAAGGATTTTCTCCTGATATTGACTTTACGAGTATATAATAGTATAGTTTTATAGATAAGTAAAATTCATTTTTTTCATGTTTGAAATGAAAAATATTCAAGGAGAAGAGAAAGATATGACTTTATTAGCCTATCAGGTATTTCTGGCAGTGGTAGAACAGGAAAGCTTTCAGAAGGCTGCACAGGTTCTGAATCTGACACCGTCAGCCATCAGCCATGCGGTGGCTTCCATGGAGGCGGAATTGGGATCAGCGTTGTTTATCCGAAGCAAGCAGGGTGTGTATCTGACTAATTATGGAAAGGAATTGTTTCCCTATATTAAGAATGTGCAGAACAGTGAGGAGTATCTCCAGCAGGCGGTGGCACAGATTGGCGGTATGGAAAAGGGTGTTGTCCGGATCGGTACCTTCAACAGTGCCTGTGTAGAATGGATGCCAAGTCTGCTCAGAGGTTTTGAAAAGGATTATCCGAATATTCGAATTGATATTTATCAGGGAAGTTATGATGATGTGTATCAGTGGTTGAAGGATGGAATCGTAGATCTGGGATTTCTTTCATCCACCAGTGCAGGAGATCTGCCCTGTACGCCTATCTATCAGGACAAGATCATCTGTGTGGCACCGCAGGGCTTCAAGACTGAGAATGAAGGATATATTACCATTGAGGAACTGAAAAAGCAGCGTTTTGTAACTCAGAGAGAAGGCTGTGACGCAGATGTGAATCATGTGATGAACAAGTATGATCTGCCAGGTGGGGGCGGAAGCTACATTGCAGATGATATGTCCGCAGTATCACTGGTCATGGGTGGTTTTGGCGTCTGCCTTATGCCGGAGCTGGTGATCCGGAATATTCCGTTTCCTGTAGATGTAATCCCACTGGAAGTAGAGGAAAAGAGAACCATTGTACTGGCCTATGTGAGGTCTGATGTACTGGCACCGGCAGTTCAGAAGATGCAGAGTTATATTTTAGAGAGCTTTCAGAAGAAAGCAGAGGAGGAGCAATAGATTATGAAATACAAGTACATATTTTTTGATCTGGATGGAACTTTGTGGGATTCCAGAGAAGGCATTACCAAAGGAGTGCAGTACGCACTTTCCAAAATGGGGATAGAAGAACCGGATCTGAAAAAACTGGAGCGGTTTATCGGACCGCCTCTGACAGAGTCTTTCCCTGAGTTTTATGGATTTACGTTGGATGAGGCAAGACAGGGAACTATTTATTACAGGGAGTATTTTGACAAGTATGGTATTCATCAGAATAAGTTGTTTCCGGGAGTGAGAGAGATGCTGGATGCGCTTCATGAAGACGGCAGGATCTTGTGTACGGCATCTTCCAAGCCGGAAGTTCATGTTCTGACGACGCTGCAAGCATTTGGCATTGATGGATGCTTTGATTATATCTGCGGAGGAAGTCTGGACGAGAGCCGTTGTGTAAAATACAAGGTTATAGAGGAACTGCTTCACAGACTGAATTTGTCAGAAGAAGAGATGGATAAGGTCCTTATGGTTGGAGACCGGAAACACGATGTGGAAGGAGCGGCTGTATTTCACATTCCGTGTCTGGGAAATGCCATGGGATTTGCGCCGGAAGGTGAGCTGGAGGCAGCCGGTGCGATTGGTGTGGTACACAGCATGAAGGAATTGACCGATTATATTCTTGCACATTAAGCAGAGTCTGTGTTATGATATAAAGTCGGGATAGATACAGAAAACAGGAGGAATAACCATGAAATGGAATAAATATACGTTGACAACAACGACCGAGGCAGAAGATCTGATCAGCAGCATGATGATGGATGTGGGAATCGAAGGCATCGAGATTGAGGATAAGATTCCACTTTCTGAGAAAGATAAATCCCAGATGTTCGTGGATATTCTTCCGGAAGGACCGGCAGATGATGGAGTTGCGAAGATCAGCTTTTATCTGGAGCCGGATCAGGACAATGTAGAGATGCTGGCAGCTGTCCAGAGAGGGCTGGATGAGATCCGCAGCTGGGGTGTGGATGTGGGAGCAGCCACGATTGAGGCTTCTCAGACGGAGGATAAGGATTGGATCAACAACTGGAAGCAGTATTTTCATCAGTTCTATGTGGATGACATTCTGATCAAACCGTCATGGGAGGAACTGAAAGAGGAAGACAAAGATAAACTTCTGATCCAGATCGATCCGGGAACTGCATTTGGCACCGGTATGCATGAGACTACACAGCTCTGCATCCGTCAGATCCGTAAATACCTGAAAGACGGAGACAGGATCCTGGATGTGGGAACCGGAAGTGGAATTCTGTCGATCGCAGCCTTGAAGCTGGGAGCAGGTTATGCACTGGGAACAGATCTTGATCCATGTGCAGTGACAGCAGTGAAAGAGAATATGGAAGTCAATGGTCTGAAGGAAGATCAGTATGATGTGATTCTTGGAAATATCATTGATGATCCGAAGGTGCAGAGTGAGGCAGGAGAAGAGGCATATGATATTGTCACTGCCAATATTCTGGCAGAGGTATTGCTGCCGCTGACACCAGTAGTGATCCATCAGTTGAAAAAAGGCGGTATCTACATTACTTCCGGTATTATAGATGACAAGGAAACGGTCGTTGTGGAAGCCGTGAAAGCAGCAGGACTGGAAGTGCTGGAAGTGACCCACCAGGGTGAGTGGGTATCTGTAACAGCCCGTAAGAATTAAGGAATGGAAGTATGTATCATTTTTTTGTAGAACCTTTTCAGATTCATGAAGAGCAGGAATATATTGAGATCCTGGGCGGAGATGTGAATCATATTGAAAATGTGCTGCGCATGAAGCAGGGAGAGGAACTGACGGTCAGTGATGGATTTGGTTCTGAATACCGGTGCAGTGCGCAGGAGTTTCTGCCAGAGACAGTAAAGGTAAAGATTCTGGAGAAGAGTCGGGTAAGTTCGGAGCTGCGTTCGGAGATTACCTTGTTCCAGTGTCTGCCCAAAGGGGATAAGATGGAACTGATCATTCAGAAGGCCGTTGAGCTTGGAGCATCAAGGATCGTTCCGGTGGCATCGAAACGCTGCGTAGTCAGGCTGGATGAGAAGAAAGCGCAAAGTAAGGTGAAACGCTGGCAGGCCATTGCGGAGAGCGCGGCCAAACAGTCCGGCAGGGCAGTCGTTCCAGAGGTGAAACTGCCGGTCAGCTACAGGGAGGCTATGAAGCTTTCCGAAGAACTGGATGTGAAACTGATTCCCTATGAGTGTGCAGATGAACTGTTGTCCGGCACGGAAGAGACTCCTATGGAGCGGACAAGAAATAGATTGAAGACCATTCTGCCGGGACAGTCCATAGGTATTATGATCGGACCGGAGGGTGGTCTTGAAAAAGCAGAAGTAGAGCAGAGTATGGAGGCGGGATTTGCACCGGTGACCCTGGGGAAACGCATTTTGCGTACAGAGACAGCGGGTCTTTGTATCCTTTCGGTGCTCATGTTCCAGCTGGAGGAGTAATGTAAGATGGAAGCATATCTTGATAACTCGGCGACTACCAGATGTCTTGAAGAAGTGACGGACAAGATGGTGCATATTATGAGGGAAGATTATGGAAATCCTTCTTCTATGCATATGCGTGGAGTAGAAGCAGAAAAATATATCAAAGAGGCAAAAGCATTTTTTGCTTCAAATCTGAAGGTGAATGAGAAAGAAATCTACTTCACCTCTGGAGGAACAGAATCTAATAACCTGGCATTGATCGGATGTGCCATGGCGAACCGCAGAGCAGGTAATCATCTGATCACTACATCGGTGGAGCATGCATCTGTATTAAACACCATGAAATATCTGGAAGAGCAGGGGTTCCGTGTGACATATCTTCCGGTGGATGAAGATGGCAGGGTATCGCTGGATGCCTTGAAGGAAGCTATCTGCGAAGAGACGATTCTGGTATCCTGCATGTATGTGAACAATGAAGTGGGAGCTGTGCAGCCCATTGAAGAGATTGGAAAGATCATCAGGGAAAAGAATCCTGCGATCCTGTTTCATGTGGATGCGATCCAGGCTTATGGAAAATATCATATTTATCCGAATCGACAGGGAATTGATCTGTTGTCAGTCAGCGGTCATAAGATCCATGGACCGAAAGGTGTGGGACTTTTATATGTAAATAAGCGGGTGAAGATCCGTCCCATTCTGTTTGGCGGCGGTCAGCAGAACGGTATGCGTTCCGGTACGGAAAATGTGCCGGGAGATGCAGGAATGGCAGTGGCTGCCAAGTGCTGTTACGAAAACCTGGATGAGAAGATCGACCGCCTGTACGCATTGAAAGACCATTTTGTGGAAGGTGTGAAGAAGCTGCCAGATACGAGAGTCAACGGACGCACCGGAAGAGACAGTGCGCCGCAGATCGTCAGTGTCAGTTTTGCAGGAGTGCGCAGCGAGGTGCTACTGCATGCGCTGGAAGATAAGGGAATCTATGTGTCTGCAGGCTCTGCCTGCTCATCTAATAAACCTGCAGTAAGCCACACTTTATCCAGTATGCATCTTCCCAAAGAACTGCTGGGAAGTACGCTGCGGTTCAGTTTTTGTTTTGATACAACAGAGGAAGAAATCGATTACTGCCTGCAGGAACTTTCAGAGCTTCTGCCGGTTCTTCGCCGGTTTGTACGCCGGTGATCCAACAAGAGAAAGGAAAAATAAATGTTTCAGGCTTTTTTAATTAAATACGGTGAGATCGGCGTAAAAGGCAAGAACCGTTACGTATTTGAAAATGCACTGGTGGACCGCATGAAAGAAGTACTTGCGGAGACTGACGGTACATTTCATATTATCAGAGAACAGGGTCGTATCTATGTGGAGGCAGAAGGAAGCTTTGACTATGATGAGACCATTGAAGCGTTGAAGAGAGTCTTCGGTATTGTGGGAATCTGTCCGGTGGTTCTGACAGAAGATCACGGGTTTGAGGCACTTTCTGAAACTGTGCTGGATTATATGCAGAAAATGTATGGTGATAAAACCATGACATTCAAAGTTATGACCCGTCGTGTCAATAAGCGTTTTCCGATGGAATCCATGGAAGTGAACGCAGAGCTTGGTGGACGGATCCTGGATCAGTTTCCGAACATGAAAGTGGATGTACATCACCCGGATGTGATCCTGCATGTGGAGCTTCGCCATAATATTGGTATTTATTCAGAGGTGATCCCAGGACCTGGAGGAATGCCGCTGGGAACCAATGGCCGTTCCATGCTGCTGCTGTCCGGTGGAATCGACAGCCCGGTAGCAGGCTATATGGTTGCAAAGCGTGGTGTATATATTGATGCGGTATATTTTCATGCACCGCCATATACCAGTGAGCGTGCAAAACAGAAGGTGGTAGATCTTGCCCGTCTGGTCTCCAGATACACAGGACCGATCCGCCTGCATGTGATCAACTTTACTGATATCCAGATGTACATTTATGAAAAGTGTCCGCATGATGAGCTGACGATCATTATGCGCCGTTATATGATGCGGATCGCACAGAAGCTGGCAATTGATACCGGCTGTCTGGCACTGATTACCGGTGAGAGTATCGGTCAGGTGGCAAGTCAGACTGTACAGAGTCTTGCGGCAACCAACGATGTATGTACCCTTCCGGTATTCCGTCCGCTGATTGCATTTGACAAGGAAGATATTGTAACGATTTCAAAGAAGATCAATACATATGAGACTTCTATTCTTCCATATGAAGACTGTTGTACCACTTTTGTGGCAAAACATCCAGTAACCAAGCCGAGAGTGGATCTGATCCGTAAGTCTGAGATTCTTCTGCAGGAAGAAATCGATCATATGATGGAACGGGCATTTGCAACCGAGGAAATTATTGAGATCAAATAAAAAAGAAGCGCGGGATGTGGATTCACATCTCGCGCTGATTCCATCAGACCTATGTAATTAGTCTACAATATACGGCTGCAGGACACTAAGGATCTCATCTACATTGCCCTCGGAGTGAATATTCAGCTCAATCGGCTTGGAAAGATCCAGACTGAAGATACCCATGATAGATTTCGCATCAATGACATAGCGACCAGATACCAGATCGAAATCATTATCAAATTTGGTGATGTCATTTACAAAAGCTTTTACTTTATCAATTGAATTTAAAGAAATATGAACGGTCTTCATGATACATTTCTCCTCCTTGTTTATTATCATATACTACCATATTAAATACTTGGAACAAGAAAGTCAATGAGAAGTTGTGAAAAAATGAAGAGCCATGCAGGAGGAATACTATGAAAAAAGCGGCACTGCACAATCTTGGCTGCAAGGTAAATGCATATGAAACAGAAGCGATGCAGGAAATTCTGGAAAAGCATGGCTATGAGATCGTGGCATTTGGTGAAAAGGCGGATGTCTATCTGATCAATACCTGCAGCGTGACTAATATTGCAGATCGGAAATCCAGACAGATGCTTCATCGTGCCAGAAAGATGAATCCGGATGCGGTAGTGATCGCGGCTGGTTGTTATGTGCAGGCGGCAGGGCGGGAACTGCTGCAGGACAGCTCGGTGGATATTCTGATCGGAAATAATGAAAAAGCCAATCTGCCAGAGATCTTAAAGGCATGGGAGGAAGAACATGATGCTTCCCATATCCATGATCTGACAAGAGAACACACATATGAGGAACTGAGCTTGTCCCACACAGCAGAGCATACCCGTGCATATATGAAGATCCAGGATGGATGCAATCAGTTCTGTACCTATTGTATTATTCCGTATACAAGAGGACGGGTAAGAAGCCGGAAGATCGAAGATATTGAAGCAGAGGCAAAACGTCTGGCAGTGGGTGGTTATAAAGAAATCGTCCTGACTGGTATTCATCTGGATTCTTACGGGGTAGATCTGGAAAATGAAAATCTGCTGGATGTGATCCGACGGATCGCGGCGATAGATGGAATCGAACGGATTCGTCTGGGCTCGCTGGAACCGCGGATCATGACTGAAGAATTTGTGGAAGGGCTGGCATCTGTGAAAGAACTCTGTCCGCATTTTCATCTGTCCATGCAGAGTGGATGTGACGAGACTTTGAAGCGTATGAACCGAAAATATGATACGGAAGAGTTTCTCGCCTGCTGCGACAGACTGCGGGCTTACTTTGACGAACCGGCATTAACCACCGATGTGATCGTTGGATTCCCGGGAGAGACGGAAGAGGAATTTGAGACTACTGTGGAGTTTATTAAGAAGATCCGGTTTTATGAAACTCATGTGTTCAAATATTCCCGGAGAAAAGGTACCAGAGCAGACCGCATGCCGGATCAGATTCCAGAGCAGATCAAGACAAAACGCAGTGAAAAACTTCTTGAATTACATCGGGAAAACAGTAAAAATTACAGAAACCGTCTGATCGGAACAACCGTGGAAGTGTTGATGGAAGAGGCACAGGAGATTGACGGCATATGCTGGCAGGTGGGACATACCAGGGAATATGTGAAGGTTGCAGTGCCTCAGGACGAATCTTTGACGAATCAGACAGTGCAGGTTTTCGTAGATGGATTCCGTGACCCGGAGATGATGCAGGGAAAGTTGCGGTTGAATTTATAAGAGGATTATAGTAAGATATTGTTAGACTACACGTTAAGGATGTGTGATGATGAAAAAACTGGATAATACACAATATTTCAAGATACAGTCCGATCAGGAGATCAGGGTGTCAGAAGTTCTTCAGTTAGTATATCAGGCTATGACAGAGAAGGGCTATGATCCGGTCAATCAGATCGTAGGGTATATTATGTCGGGAGATCCGACCTACATCACCAGCCACAAAGGCGCAAGAAGTCTCATTATGAAGGTAGAGCGGGATGAGCTTGTAGAAGAGCTTTTGCGGGTATATGTGGAGAAAACAGTAAAGGAATAAGAGCGGATGAGAATAATGGGTCTTGATTACGGCTCCAAAACAGTTGGAGTCGCTGTCAGTGATGCGCTTCTTCTTACCGCACAGAACATCGAGACAATCTGCCGGGAGCAGGAGAACAAGCTGCGCCGTACGCTGGCCAGGATCCAGGAATTGTGTCTGGAATACGAGGTAGAAGAGATTGTACTCGGCTTTCCAAAGAATATGAATAATACCACAGGGGACAGGGCTGAGAAATCGCTGGAATTCGCAGAGATGCTGAAGAAGCGGACAGGTCTGCCTGTTGTCATGTGGGATGAACGTCTGACAACAGTAGCTGCAGAGCAGGTGCTGATGGAAAGCGGTGTGCGAAGAGAGCATCGGAAAGAGTATGTGGATCAGATCGCTGCATCCATGATTTTGCAGGGATATCTGGATTATCGAAAAAACAGGAGTGAATAAATGGAAAAACTGACCTTTCAGGGGGAAGACGGAACAACCGAAGAATTTTATGTATTAGAACAGACCCGCGTAGGCGGAGTGAACTATCTGCTGGTAGCAGATTCTGAGGATGAGGATGGAGAATGCCTGATCCTTCGTGATGTTGCCGGTGACGAAGAACGTGAGAGTCTCTATGAGATCGTAGAGGATGAACAGGAACAGGAAGGACTATTAGCTGTGTTTGAACAGCTTTTGGACGATGTGGACATCGAACGATAAATACTATGAATAAAACAGGAGGTTAAATTTTTTGAAAAATGTGAACAACTCAAAATTGCGTATCATTCCGCTGGGCGGCCTGGAACAGATCGGAATGAATATAACTGCCTTCGAATTTGAAGACAGTATAGTTGTTGTGGACTGCGGTCTGGCATTCCCGGAGGACGATATGCTGGGAATCGACCTGGTGATACCTGACGTGACTTATCTGAAGCAGAATATTGATAAAGTGAAAGGTTTTGTGATCACTCATGGGCATGAGGATCATATTGGTGCACTTCCTTATATTCTGAAGGATATTAACGTGCCGGTCTATTCCACGAAGCTGACGATTGCGCTGATCGAAGGTAAGTTAAAGGAGCACAATATGCTTCGCACCACCAGAAGAAAAGTGGTACGTCATGGACAGTCCATCAATCTGGGGCAGTTCCGTGTGGAATTTATCAAGACTAATCACAGCATTGCAGATGCATCTGCACTTGCTATCTATTCACCGGCAGGTATTGTAGTACACACCGGTGACTTTAAGGTAGATTATACACCGGTATTCGGTGACAGTATCGATCTGCAGAGATTTGGTGAGATTGGTAAAAAGGGTGTTCTTGCGCTCATGTGTGACAGTACCAACGCAGAGCGTCCGGGCGTTACCATGTCTGAAAAGACTGTAGGGCGTACCATGGATGCACTGTTTGCAGAACATGTGAACTCCAGAATTATCGTTGCGACCTTTGCGTCCAATGTTGACCGTGTGCAGCAGATCATCAATGCTGCTTATAAGAATAATAAAAAAGTTGTTGTGGAAGGCCGGAGCATGGTCAATGTGATCACCACAGCAGCGGAACTGGGATATATCCAGATTCCGGATAATACATTGATTGATATTGAGCAGCTTGGCAATTATCCGCCGGAGTCCACTGTACTGATCACTACCGGAAGTCAGGGAGAGTCAATGGCAGCCCTGTCTCGTATGGCACAGAATCTGCACCGGAAAGTGCATATTATGCCGGGAGATACGGTTATCTTCAGTTCCAATCCGATTCCGGGAAATGAAAAGGCAGTTTCCCGCGTAATCAATGAACTGTCAGCAAAAGGTGCCAATGTTATTTTCCAGGATGCGCATGTATCCGGACATGCCTGCCAGGAGGAGATCAAGCTGATCTATTCACTGGTACATCCGAAATATGCAATTCCGGTTCATGGTGAATACCGTCATCTGAAAGCCCAGGCAGGTATTGCCAGTCAGATGGGTATCGATAAGGAAAATATTTTCGTCCTCCATTCCGGAGATGTGATTGAGATGGACGATAATTCTGCAAAAGTAGTAGATAAAGTACACACAGGAGCAATCTTTGTAGATGGACTTGGTGTGGGAGATGTAGGAAATATCGTTATGCGCGACCGTCAGCATCTGGCTGAGGACGGTATTATGATCATTGTACTGACCCTGGAAAAACACAGCAATCAGCTGCTCAGTGGACCGGATATTGTGTCCCGCGGATTTGTCTATGTAAGAGAATCTGAGGATCTGATGGAGCAGGCAAGAGCTGTTGTCTACGATGCTGTGGAGAAATGTCTGGATCGTGGAATCACAGACTGGGGTAAGATGAAGAATATTATGAAGGATTCTCTGGGAGATTATATCCGTAAGAAGACCAAGAGAAATCCGATGATTCTTCCGATTATTATGGAGGTGTAAACTCTGACCGGAAAGCAGAACAGCCGCCGCAGCGGCAAAGGACAGAAGAAAAAAAGTAAAAAGAGCAGTACGGAAAGTCTGATGATGTCAGTGGGTATAGGTCTTTTACGTCTGGCGATCGTCTTGCTGGTGATCGCTGCAATCTGGCGCGTCGGACAGACAGCATATGATTTTGCTTATCATGTCGTTTCAGATGCAGCGGTGGATCCGGAACCGGGACGGGATGTGAAAGTTTCCGTGACTTCGGATATGGGCAACAAGGAGATCGCAAAGCTGTTGGAGAGCCGTGGTCTGATCACGGACAGCAGAACATTCCAGATTCAGTTGAAGCTGACGGGTTACGATGATAAACTTAAGCCGGGAACCTACGAACTGAATACATCCATGACACCCAGACGGATCATGAAGATCCTTGCCGGAGAAGAGAAGATCGAGGAGGATGAAGAATCATGATCCTTGAGGAGAACAGAACTGCTTCTTACATCCGGTCATTGTATACAGGGAATACAGAACTTCTGGATACCATTGAGCAGGAAGCACTGCGGGACTATGTACCGATCATTCGGGTGGAGACCCAGAGCCTTTTGAAACTTCTGTTAAAGCAGAAGAGACCCCGGCGGATTCTGGAACTGGGAACTGCTGTTGGATTTTCAGCACTGCTTATGTGCGAATATGCACCATCTGACTGCCATGTGACGACCATTGAGAATTATGAAAAGCGCATTCCTGTTGCAAAGCATAATTTTGAAAGAGCTGGTAAATGTGATCAGATTACATTGCTGGAGGGAGATGCCATGGAGATCATCAAGACTCTTGATGGTCCTTATGATTTTATCTTTGTGGATGCAGCAAAGGCGCAGTATATCCACTACTTTCCGGAACTGATGCGTCTGCTGGAGCAGGATGGATATCTGGTGTCTGACAATGTACTGCAGGATGGTGATCTGATCCAGTCCCGTTTTGCAGTGGAGAGAAGAAACCGGACAATCCATGCCCGGATGAGAGAATACCTGTACGAACTGACTCACAATCAGGAACTGACAACTTCCATTCTTCCGGTTGGAGATGGAGTGGCAGTTTCTGTGAAAGATAGAAAAGAGGAACAATTATGAGACTTCCGGAATTATTGATTCCGGCCAGCAGCCTGGAAGTGCTGAAGGTTGCGGTCACATTTGGAGCTGATGCAGTCTATGTCGGCGGAGAAGCCTTTGGTCTTCGTGCCAAAGCAAAGAATTTCTCCATGGAGGACATGGCGGAGGGAATTCAGTTTGCCCATGAGCATGGAGTAAAGGTTTATGTGACAGCTAATATTCTGGCACATAACCGGGATCTTGATGCAGCAAGAGAATATTTCAAAGAATTAAAAGCAATCGGACCGGATGCACTGATCATTTCAGATCCGGGGATGTTCATGATTGCAAAGGAAGTATGCCCGGAGATCGACATTCATATTTCAACCCAGGCAAATAATGTAAATTATATGACATTTCTGTTCTGGCAGGAACAGGGTGCGGCTCGTGTAGTGACGGGAAGAGAATTGTCACTGGAAGAGATCCGTCAGATCAGAGATCATATTCCGGACAGCCTGGAGATTGAGACATTTGTCCACGGCGCCATGTGCATCTCTTATTCTGGGAGATGTCTGCTCAGCAATTTCTTCACCGGAAGAGATGCCAATCAGGGAGCTTGTACCCATCCCTGCCGTTGGAAATATTCCGTTGTAGAGGAGACCAGACCGGGAGAATATATGCCGGTTTATGAAAATGAGAGAGGAACTTACATCTTTAATTCCAAAGATCTGTGCATGATCGATCATCTGCCGGATCTGGTGGAAGCAGGTGTGGATAGCCTGAAGATCGAGGGTCGTATGAAGACTGCACTTTATGTGGCAACGGTGGCAAGAACTTACCGCAAGGCACTGGATGATCTGGCTCAGGGAAGAGAGGTTTATGAAAAAAATCTTCCATGGTACAAGCAGCAGATCACAGGCTGCACTTATCGAAGATTTACCACCGGATTTTTCTATGGAAAGCCAGATGATACTGCGCAGATCTATGACAGCAATACCTATGAAAAGGATTATGTTTATCTGGGAATTACCGGAAAAGCAGATGAAAATGGTGTCTTTGATCTGGAGCAGAAAAATAAATTTTCTGTGGGCGAGATCATTGAGATCATGAAGCCGGATGGCCGCAACATTGAGACTGTGGTAGAAGGCATCTGGGATCTGGAAGGAAATGAGCAGGAGAGTGCTCCGCATGCCAGACAGGCATTGAAAGTGAAGCTGCGGGATATTCCTGATGAAATGGATCTGCTCAGAAGAAGCGAATAAAGACAAATTAAGAAAAAGTGGAAAGGCACTTTCGTGTGGATTTTTACATAAGATGTATTAAATCCGCACTGAGGTGTCTTTTTTTGAAAACTTTTCCGAAACCACTTACGGCGGAAGAAGAGAAGCAGTATCTTAAACGGCTTCAGAATGGAGATAAAAAGGCACGACAGGTGCTCATCGAGTACAATCTGCGTCTGGTGGCACACATTGCAAAAAAGTATCAGATGATGGAAGCAGATATGGAGGAACTGGTCTCCATCGGAGCTGTTGGGCTTATTAAGGCAGTAGATACCTTTGATCAGGAAAAAGCCAGTAAGCTGGCAACCTATGCAGCCCGTTGTGTGGAAAATGAGATCCTTATGTATCTCCGGGTCCGAAAGAAAATATCCAGAGAATCCTCCTATTATGAGCCCATCGGTACAGATAAGGAAGGAAATGAGATCCGACTGCTGGATATTATGGAGAGCCAGGATCCGGAAGCGTTGGATGTGATCGAACTGAAAGATGATACCAGGAAGATCTATACCTTATTGGATCGTGTGCTCACTCCCCGGGAAAGACAGGTGCTGATCATGCGTTATGGTCTCTACCAGGGAAAGGAATATACCCAGCGGGAGATTGCAGAAGAATTGGGAATCTCCAGATCTTATATCAGCAGAATTGAGAAAAATGCTCTGCAGCGCCTGCGGGAGCATTTTCAGGATTGAGCTCTGAAAAAAATTATGTTATACTGAAATGGTCTAAAATCTGAATGCATATCGCAGCCAGTTCCAAATACAAGATCCAGAAAGGAAAATATGTTCAGTACCATATTATCAGCAGCAGTGCTGGGAATCGAGGCATATCCAGTGCAGGTGGAAGCAGATATCTGTGATGGACTGCCTCAGTTTTGCATGGTGGGTGACTTGTCACCAGAAGTGAGAGAAGCAGCAGACCGGGTCCGAACAGCTCTTCGGAATACAGGCATCAGCTTTCCGCCGCGTAGAGTGACAGTTAACCTGTCGCCTGCCAATCTGAGAAAAGAAGGGACCAGGTTTGATCTTCCTGTGGCAGCTGCATTGCTGACTGCACTGGGAGTTCTGCCGCAGGAGTGTTCTGAGGATAGCATGATCGTAGGCGAAGTGGGGCTGAACGGAGCGGTCCGTCCGGTTCCGGGGATTCTGCAGACGGTTTTGCTGGCATCAGAGCGAGGTGTAAGAAGGTGTCTGATTCCTGCGGACAACATAGGAGAAGGACAGGCCGTGGCTGGAATGGAGGTCTGGGGCATTCATTCGGTGGAAGAACTGATTGATTGTCTGCTGAAAAATAAAGCGCCTGCAGTCAATTTATCAAAACCCCGGATACCAATCACACAAAACAAGCAATTTTCGGAAGATTTCCGGGAGATAAATGGTCAAGAAGCGGTGCGGCGGGCAGCAGAGATCGCTGCTGCAGGGATGCACAATTTTCTGATGGTGGGGAGTCCGGGGGCAGGCAAGACCATGATCGCAAGGAGGATACCTACGATTTTGCCCAGTCTTTCGCTGGAGGAAAGTCTGGAGGTGTCCAGAGTGTACAGTGCCTGTGGTCTGATGACCGGAGAACAGGGGCTGGTGGGAGTCAGACCCTTTCGTGCCCCTCATCATACAGTCTCAGTATCTGCTTTGGCAGGAGGCGGACGGCATATTCTGCCGGGAGAACTAAGCCTTGCAACCAGAGGTGTGTTGTTTTTAGATGAACTGCCAGAATTTCATCGAAATGTGCTGGAGACACTTCGGCAGCCTATGGAAGATGGTGTAATCACCATCAGCCGGGCAGATGGGAAATATACTTTTCCGGCGCATTTTCAATTGGTGGCTGCAATGAATCCTTGTAAATGTGGCTTTTATCCGGATCGCACCCGCTGCAATTGCCTGCCGGGAGATATCAGCCGCTATCTGAAGCGGATCTCTGGCCCGCTTCTGGATCGAATCGATATCTGCACAGAAATCTCACCGGTAGAATATGGAGAACTGACTGGAAAAAGAGAAAATGAAAGTTCAGAGGCGATTCGAAGTCGGGTGCTGGCGGCACACCGACGTCAGCAGGAACGATACCAGAAGGTGGGGATTCAGTTTAATTCTCAGTTGACGACCCGTGTAATCCAGAATCTATGTCCTCTGGGAACGGAAGAAACCGGCATTATGGAGCAGGCATTTGAATCTCTGAGACTCAGTGCCAGAGGATATTACAGAATCATCCGGGTGGCCAGAACGATTGCGGATCTGGAAGGAAGCAAGGAGATCCGAACACCTCATCTTCTTGAGGCTGTCGGGTATCGAACCATGGATCATAATATCTGGGAGGAACCTTTTGGATGAGAGACATATATAATAGAAGAAACAGCATACAATGGATTCAACAAGAAGACATAGAGTACCCTGAAAAGTTAAGACCCTATAAAGGAATGCCGAAGACACTGTATGTACTTGGAGGGCTTCCGGATCCATCACGTCCGTCGGTAGCGGTGGTGGGAGCCAGAAGATCTACATCCTACGGGGATAATATTGCCAGACAGTTTTCGGCAGAACTGGCCGCCAATGGAATACAGATCATCAGCGGTCTTGCGTGGGGAATTGATACAGCAGCCCACACCGGAGCATTGGAAGGTGGAGGTGAGACCTATGCAGTGATGGGATGTGGTGTGGATGTGTGTTATCCTGCAGGAAATCGTAAGTTGTATGAGTGGATCCTTCAGGAAAAGCGAGGTGGAATTATTTCAGAACAGGAACCCGGGCGTCCCCCTCTGGCAGGATTTTTTCCGGCAAGAAATCGGATCATCAGCGGCCTTGCAGATCTGGTTCTGGTGGTGGAAGCCAGAGAAAAAAGCGGATCTTTGATTACAGCCGACCAGGCGTTGGAACAGGGAAAGGATGTCTATGTGGTTCCCGGGCGGATCACGGATGAACTGAGCCGGGGATGTTTAAACCTTTTAAAGCAGGGAGCGGGATTAGCAGACAGTCCGGAGACATTGCTGGAAGCACTGCATATGACAAAAAATGGAAGGTGTAAAAATAGCAAGAACGGGAAAGTTTTACTTGCAAAGGATGAAAATATCGTGTATAGTTGGATACGTTTACAACCGGTATCATTGGATGAACTGGTGAAAAAGACAGGATTTCCCACAACAAAGGTACTTCAGACACTGGTGCTTTTGCAGCTTGGAGGACATATCAGGGAGATCCGCAAGAATGAATATGTAAGGACGGATTCGAGGATCATCGATGGCGAAGTATTTAGTAATCGTGGAGTCACCGGCAAAGGTGAAGACAATTAAAAAGTTTCTGGGAGCCAATTATGAAGTCATGGCGTCCAACGGACATGTGAGGGATTTCCCTAAAAGTCAGTTTGGAATCGATGTAGATCATGATTATGAACCCAAGTATATAACCATTCGTGGAAAAGGAGAGATCCTGGCAAAGCTTCGCAAGGAAGCCAAGAAGGCAGATAAAGTATATCTGGCAACTGACCCTGACCGCGAGGGAGAAGCTATTTCCTGGCATCTTTCAAAAGCACTGGGACTGGAAGATAAAAAAATGTACAGGATCACCTTCAATGAGATCACAAAGACAGCTGTGAAGGAATCTTTAAAGCATGCCCGTCAGATTGATATGGATCTGGTGGATGCGCAGCAGGCGCGCCGGATGGTGGATCGTATGGTGGGTTATCGGATCAGTCCGCTTCTGTGGGCAAAGGTTAAGAGAGGCTTAAGTGCAGGTCGTGTACAGTCTGCAGCGCTCCGGATCATTGCAGACCGGGAAGAAGAGATCAATGCATTTGTACCGGAAGAGTATTGGAGCCTGGACGCACAGTTTAAGGTGACTGGTGAGAAGAAGCCGGTGACGGCAAAATTTTATGGAACTACCAAAGAAAAGATGGAGATTCACTCCAGAGAAGAGATGGATCAGGTGCTGGCTGCTCTGAAGGATGCAGCATTTTCTGTGACAGATGTGAAAAAAGGAGAACGTACTAAGAAAGCACCGCTTCCGTTTACTACCAGTACTCTGCAGCAGGAAGCTTCCAAGGTGCTGAATTTTTCTACATCAAAGACCATGCGGCTGGCTCAGCAGCTTTACGAAGGAATCGATATTGAGGGACAGGGAACGGTTGGTGTGATCACGTATCTGCGTACGGATTCCACCCGTGTATCTGATGAAGCTGCTGCACAGGCAGTTTCCTATATTGGTGAGACTTATGGCGAGAATTATCTGCGTCATGGTGAGACTAAGAAAGCGCCGGACCGTAAGATCCAGGATGCGCATGAGGCGATCCGCCCTACAGACATCCGCAGACTGCCGGTGAAAGTGAAAGAATCTCTGTCCAGAGATCAGTTTCGTCTCTACCAGCTGATCTGGAAGCGGTTTGCTGCAAGCTGTATGGCAGATGCAAAGTACCATACTACCAGTGTGAAGATCGATGGAGCAGGTTATCGTTTTACTGTATCTGCGTCTGTCGTTGCATTTGATGGATTTATGTCTGTTTATGTGCAGGATGAAGAGAAGAGTGATAACCCGTCTCTTCTGAAAGAACTGGGACCAGATTCAGAGCTTCAGCTTCTGGAATTTGAGGACAAACAGCATTTCACACAGCCGCCTGCCCATTATACAGAGGCTGCATTGGTTAAGACGCTGGAAGAACTTGGCATTGGACGCCCCAGTACTTATGCACCGACCATCAGTACGATTATTGCCCGTCGTTATGTGGCAAAAGAAGGAAGAAATCTGTATCTGACTGAGCTTGGGGAAGTGGTAAATCATATTATGAAACAGGCATTCCCAAGTATTGTGGAGTCTGATTTCACAGCCAATGTGGAGTCCTTGCTTGATAAAGTGGAAGAGGGTGTAGTCAACTGGAAGACAGTTGTCAGCAATTTCTATCCAGATCTGGAAGAAGCAGTGGAAAAGGCAGAAGAAGATCTTCAGAAAGTGAAGATCGAAGATGAGGTGTCTGATGAGGTCTGCGAACTTTGCGGACGCAACATGGTAGTGAAATATGGTCCTCATGGTAAATTCCTTGCCTGCCCGGGATTCCCGGAATGCCGCAACACCAAGCCTTATCTGGAGAAGATCGGTGTGAAATGTCCGAAATGCGGAAAAGAGATCGTTCTTCGCAGATCTTCCAAGGGACGGAAATTCTATAGCTGTGAAGGCTATCCGGACTGCGATTTTGTGTCATGGAAACGGCCGGAGGCACCGAAGGAACAGACGGAAACAGCAGGTGAAGCTGTGAAAGATTAAAAATGTCAGAAATTTCAGAATTTTATTGAAATTTCAGAAAATATGTGCTAGTATCGAAAGTGCGGTTGCGGGAGTGACTGCACTTTTTTACGTTATGGGAGAGAGAAGAAAGATGAGCGTACAATTATTAGACAAAACAAGAAAAATTAATAAACTTCTGCATAATAATAATTCCAGCAAAGTAGTATTTAATGATATCTGCAGTGTGCTGTCAGATATTCTGGAATCTAATGTGCTTGTGATCAGTAAAAAAGGAAAAGTTCTGGGCATCAGCCAGTATCATGGTGTGGATGAGATCCATGAACTGATCGTTGACCGTGTGGGTGGGCTGATCGATCCGCTGCTCAATGAGCGTCTGCTGGGTATCCTTTCCACCAAGGAGAATGTAAATCTTCAGACTCTTGGATTTGAATTTGAAAATATCAGAAAATATCAGGCATTGGTAGCACCTATTGATATTGCCGGTGAGAGACTGGGAACTTTGTTCCTCTATAAATATGAAAAAGATTATGAAATTGATGATATTATCTTAAGTGAGTATGGAACTACTGTAGTCGGACTGGAGATGATGAGATCCGTTCATGAGGAGAATGCAGAAGAGATCCGTAAACGTCAGATCGTACAGTCTGCGATCGGTACTCTGTCTGTGACTGAGCTGGAAGCAATTCTTCTGATCTTTGGTGAGATGAAGGGAACGGAGTGTACACTGGTGGCAAGCCGTATTGCAGACAAGGCAGGTATCACCAGATCTGTGATCGTCAATGCTCTGAGAAAATTTGAGAGTGCAGGTGTGATCGAGTCCCGTTCTTCTGGAATGAAGGGAACCAACATCAAGGTGATCAACGATGCGGTATTTGATGAACTCCGTCAGATTGAGGAAAAAAAAGGGATTGCCAGAAAATATTAAAATTTTAGAAAGTTTCATTTCCCCATTGACATTTTCGGATAAGCATACTAATATAATGACTAAAGGTTAGCACTCGATAAAAGTGAGTGCTAATAAATTGAAAGAACATCGATCAGGAGGAATTATCATGAAGTTAGTACCTTTAGGCGACAGAGTCGTATTAAAACAGAGTGCAAAAGAAGAAACTACCAAATCCGGAATCATTCTTGCAGCAAAAGCACAGGAAAGACCGGAAAATGCTGAGGTTATCGCAGTCGGACCTGGTGGAATGGTAGATGGTAAAGAAGTTACCATGCAGGTAAAGGTAGGCGATCAGGTAATCTATTCCAAGTATGCAGGAAATGAAGTAAAGCTGGATGACGAAGAATACATCATCGTAAAACAGAGCGACATTCTCGCAATTGTTGAATAAAATATTTGATTACAGATTGATTTCAGGAGGGAAATTATCATGGCTAAAGATTTAAAATATGGCGTAGACGCCAGAAAAGCACTGGAAGCCGGTGTAAATAAACTTGCAGATACCGTTCGTGTGACGATCGGACCGAAAGGAAGAAACGTAGTTCTTGACAAACAGTTCGGTGCTCCGCTGATCACCAATGACGGTGTTACGATCGCAAAAGAGATCGAGCTGGAAGATCCGTTCGAGAATATGGGAGCACAGCTTGTAAAAGAAGTTGCAACCAAGACCAACGATGTGGCTGGTGATGGTACTACAACTGCTACCGTACTTGCACAGGCTATGATTCACGAAGGAATGAAGAACCTGGAAGCAGGAGCTAACCCGATCGTTCTGAGAAAAGGAATGAAGAAGGCAACTGACAAAGCTGTTGAAGCAATCGCTTCCATGAGCAGCAAAGTATCAGGAAAACATCAGATGGCAAGAGTTGCAGCAATCTCTGCTGGTGATGATAAAGTAGGTGATATGGTTGCAGATGCCATGGAGAAGGTTGCAAACGACGGTGTTATCACGATTGAAGAGTCCAAGACCATGCAGACCGAGCTGGATGTTGTAGAAGGTATGCAGTTTGACCGTGGATACATTTCTGCATATATGGCAACTGATACCGAGAAGATGGAAGCAGTTCTGGATGATCCGTACATCCTGATCACTGATAAGAAGATTTCCAATATTCAGGAGATTCTTCCGGTACTGGAACAGTTAGTACAGTCTGGCAAGAAGCTTCTGATCATTGCAGAGGATATCGAGGGAGAGGCTCTGACCACTCTGGTTCTGAACAAACTGCGTGGAACCTTCACCGCTGTTGGAGTAAAAGCTCCGGGTTATGGTGACAGAAGAAAAGCAATGCTGCAGGATATCGCAATTCTGACAGGTGGTACTGTAATCTCTGAAGAGGTTGGTCTGGAACTGAAGGATGCTACTATTGAGATGCTTGGTCGTGCTAAATCTGTAAAAGTACAGAAAGAGAGCACAGTGATTGTTGATGGTATGGGTGATAAAGCTGCAATCGCAGACCGTATCAAGACCATCAAAGCTGAGATCGAGAATACCAAGTCTGAGTTTGACAAAGAAAAACTGCAGGAGCGTTATGCAAAATTATCAGGCGGCGTTGCAGTGATCCGTGTGGGTGCTGCTACGGAGACTGAGATGAAAGAAGCAAAACTTCGTATGGAAGATGCTCTGGCAGCTACAAGAGCAGCTGTTGAAGAGGGTATCATCTGCGGTGGTGGATCTGCTTACATTCATGCATCCAAAGAGGTTGCAAAACTGGTTGACACTCTGGAAGGTGATGAGAAGACAGGTGGTAAAGTGATTCTGAAAGCTCTGGAGGCTCCGCTGTTCCACATTGCAGTTAATGCAGGTCTGGAAGGTGCAGTTATCATCAACAAAGTACGTGAGTCTGAGGTTGGTGTAGGATTTGATGCTTACAATGAGCAGTATGTGAACATGGTAGATGCAGGTATTCTGGATCCGGCTAAGGTTACCAGAACCGCTCTGCAGAACGCTACCAGCGTTGCATCTACATTCCTGACCACAGAGGCTTGTGTGGCTAATATTAAAGAAGAGACTCCGGCAGCTCCGGCTGGCGGCGGAATGGGTATGATGTAAGGAATACATCAGCATCTGTGTGAATAGAAAAAGGACATTGTCAAAAGACAATGTCCTTTTTTTGAAAAGGGCATTGACAGAGAGGCATGCTTCTGATAGACTAGATTCAATATCAATTTAAACATTATTTTTTCTACTAAATAGTTGTTTATATATAAGAGAAAATAATAAATGAAAAAACAACAGATCAGAGGAAAGAGAGGAAAAGAAATGGGCAAAATTATCGGTGAAAGCATTACGTTTGATGATGTACTGCTGGTTCCCTCCTATTCAGAGGTGATCCCGAACCAGGTCAACCTGGAGACATGGCTGACAAAGACTGTCAAGCTGAATATTCCTATGATGAGTGCAGGAATGGACACGGTTACCGAACACAGAATGGCAATCGCTATGGCAAGACAGGGTGGTATCGGTATTATTCATAAAAATATGTCAATCGAACAGCAGGCAGAAGAAGTGGATATGGTAAAACGTTCTGAGAACGGTGTTATTACAGATCCGTTTTCTCTGTCACCGGAGCATACACTGGCAGATGCCAATGAACTTATGGCAAAATATCGGATCTCCGGTGTACCGATCACGGAAGGAAAGAAGCTGGTAGGTATCATCACTAACCGTGATCTGAAGTTTGAGACAGATTTCACGAAAAAGATCAAAGAGTCCATGACTTCTGAGAATCTGGTAACTGCACAGGAAGGTATTACACTGGAAGAAGCAAAAGTGATTCTTGGCAAGGCTCGCAAGGAGAAACTTCCGATTGTTGATAAAGATTTCAATCTGAAGGGTCTTATTACGATCAAAGATATTGAAAAACAGATTAAATACCCGCTGGCAGCAAAGGATGCACAGGGACGTCTTCTGTGTGGTGCCGGTATTGGTATTACTGCCAACGTACTGGAGAGAGCAAAAGCGCTGGTGGATGCGCATGTAGATGTACTGGTTCTGGATTCCTCTCATGGTCATTCTGCAAATGTGATCCGCTGCCTGCGTATGCTGAAGGAAGCGTATCCAGATGTTCCGGTTATCGCAGGTAATGTGGCTACTGGAGAAGGTACCAGAGCACTGATCGAAGCAGGAGCGGATGCTGTGAAAGTTGGTATCGGACCTGGATCTATCTGTACTACCCGAGTGGTATCTGGTGTAGGTGTTCCACAGGTCAGTGCGGTAATGGATTGTTACGAAGTGGCAAAAGAATATGGTATTCCGGTCATTGCAGATGGCGGTATTAAATATTCAGGAGATATTACCAAGGCAATCGCAGCAGGTGCGAATGTCTGCATGATGGGAAGTATCTTTGCTGGTTGTGATGAGAGTCCGGGATCTTTCGAACTGTATCAGGGAAGAAAATATAAAGTATACCGTGGAATGGGATCCATCTCTGCTATGGAGAATGGTTCCAAAGACCGTTATTTCCAGAGTGATGCCAAAAAGCTGGTACCGGAAGGGGTGGAAGGCCGCGTAGCTTACAAGGGTTATGTGGAAGACACCATTTTCCAGCTTCTTGGAGGACTTCGTTCCGGTATGGGTCTGTGCGGAGCTAAAGACATTGAGACACTGAAGACTACAGGCAGATTTGTGAAGATTTCTGCAGCTTCTCTCAAGGAAAGTCATCCCCATGACATTCATATTACAAAAGAAGCACCGAACTATAGTGTAAACGAATAAAGTGATTGATAGACAAAAGGCTGTCAGCTCATAAATTCTTTTCATGATCTTAACTTCCTTTTTAGTTGCAAAAGGGAAGAACAGATGGTAAATTAGAAACATGGGCAGACAGCCTTTGTCTGTCTGGCGATAAGTGGATACTGTAAAAAAAGTAAAACCTGATGAATAGGTCTGTCATAACCAAAGAATACTATACGCAGGAAAGGATATAAAGAATGAGAAGAACCAAAATTGTATGTACATTAGGACCATCTACAGATAAAGAGGAAGTATTAAGAAATCTGATGAAAAATGGCATGAATGTAGCCAGAATGAATTTCTCCCATGGAACTCACGAGGAGCAGAAAGCAAGACTGGATATGATAAAGAAACTTCGGAAAGAGCTGAATCTTCCGGTGGCAGCACTTCTTGATACAAAGGGACCGGAGATCCGGATCGGTGATGTAGAAGGAGGAAAACTGGAATTAAAGCCGGACCAGGAGTTCACGCTGACCACTGAAGAGATGCTGGGAACCGAGAAGAAAGTCACGATCACATATAAAGAATTGTACAAAGACGTGGAACCGGGAGATTCTATTCTGATCGACGATGGACTGATCGGCATGGAAGTAGTGCGTATTGATGAATCAGATATTGTTTGTCGTGTGAAAAATGGAGGATTTATTTCAAATCATAAAGGAGTAAATGTTCCAGGTGTAGAACTGAATATGCCATTTGTCAGTCCGAAGGATCTTGCTGACATTGTATTTGCTGTAGAACAGGATTATGATTTTATTGCAGCATCTTTCACCAGAACTGCAGAGGATATTATGGAGATCCGCAAGATTCTGCAGGAGCATGGTGGCGAGAAGATTCATATTATCGCCAAATTGGAAAATAAGCAGGGTGTAAAAAATTGTGAGGATATTCTCAGAGTGGCAGATGGAATTATGATCGCCAGAGGTGATATGGGTGTAGAGATTCCGCTGGAGGAAGTTCCGGTAATTCAGAAAGAATTGATCAGCAAGGCAATGCATATGGGAAAACCGGTGATCACAGCTACACAGATGCTGGATTCCATGATGAAGAATCCAAGACCGACGAGAGCGGAGACCTCGGATGTTGCCAATGCGATCTATCAGGGAACCAGTGCGATCATGCTGTCCGGAGAGACTGCAGCAGGTGCTTATCCGATAGAAGCAGTACAGACTATGGCGAAGATTGCGGAACGTACAGAACAGGATATTGATTATAGCAGGGAATTTAAGCCGAGAAAGCTGGCTGAAGCACCAGATGTGACCAGCGCTATCTCTCATGCGACTTGTACGACAGCAGCCGATCTGAAAGCAGCAGCTATCGTGGCAGTATCCAAATCTGGCCGTACCGTGTCCAGAATCGCAAAATATCTGCCGGTATGTCCGATCATTGGCTGTACCACAGATGAGCGCGTATATCGTCAGTTAAATCTGCTTTGGGGTGTGACTCCGGTCGTGATGGAAGAAGCAAATACTGCAGATGAGCTGTTTGATCATGCGGTGGAACTGGCAGAGCAGAAAGGCCTGATCGCCAGAGGAGAACTGGTTGTTATTGCAGCAGGTGTGCCGGTTGGATTGTCCGGAACTACTAATATGATGAAGGTGCAGATCGCAGGTAATGCACTGGTGACTGGAAAAGGTGCCAATAAGCTGAAAGCCTCCGGGAATGTCTGCGTATGCAGCAATGATGAAGATCTGGAGCAAAAATTCCGTGCAGGAGATATTGTAGTTGTGGAGCAGACTACCAATGAGATGGTTCACAAGCTGAAGGATGCAGCCGGTATCATCACAGAGACTGGTGATCGCTATTCTCATGCAGCAGTTGTGGGAATGACTTTGGAGATCCCGGTCATCACATCTGCAAGAAATGCGACCAGAATCCTCAAGTCTGGAACATTTGTGACTATGGATGCAGAACAGGGAATCGTATATAACGGAAGATAATTGCAGTCGGAAACCAAAAAGCCGGAGGGCGAACAGGTATGGATGAACCTGGAAGAATTTTTGCTGGTAAAACAGAGATTTTTGGAAAATACAGAAAGAGAAACTGGAGTCTAGGACTTCAGTCGGAGGAATGATATGTCAGAAGAGGGAAGACATGTGCATGTGGCTCCTGATGGAACGATTTATGAGCACGTACATCACGATCATGAGCATGTGCACAGTCATGATGAGGGGCATACCCATGATCATGACCATGATGAGTGCTGCCACAACCATGGACATGGACACACGCATACTCATACGAATACAAAAGCAGTGCTGAATCGTCTTTCCAGAGCGATTGGACATCTGGAATCTATCCGTCGCATGGTGGAAGAAGGAAGAGACTGCAGTGAGGTGCTGATACAGCTGTCAGCTGTAAAGTCGGCTATCAATAATACCGGAAAAGTGATTCTTAAGGAACATATTGAACACTGTCTGGTAGATGCAGTAGAGTGTGGAGATATGGAATCAGTGAAAGAACTGGCAGAGGCCATTGATCGCTTCATGAAGTAACAAAAGATGAAAATTATGAAGAGCAGGTTTACCCATTTGTCAAGTGGATAAACCTGTTTTTTTGAAGTTTGTGAAATATAGTAGAATTTCAGAAAAATTTCTTGGTAAGTTTTCAGCGTCATTATGTCTTGCATATTAAATGTGGTTGGTATATACTTTTAATCAATATTTGGAATAAAATTAAACATAAAACACAAGATATAGTAGGGGTGAATGAAATTGTACGTAGTCAAAAAGGACGGAACAAGAGAGATATTTAATGTAGAAAAGATCATTAATGCAGTCAATAAGTCGGCTGCAAGAATTTTGTACAAATTTTCGGAGGATGAGATTCGATTTATCTGTAACTTCGCGCAGGAGCGTGCAGAGTCCCTGGGAAAAGAAAATATCGATATCCAGGATATGCATAATATTGTGGAGGGAGCTCTGGATCATGTGAATCCGGCGGTGGCAAAGAGCTATCGTGACTATCGGAACTATAAAAAGGATTTTGTACACATGATGGATGACGTCTATACTAAGAGCCAGTCTATCCGTTACATTGGTGATAAGAGCAACGCTAATACAGACAGTGCTCTGGTAGCCACCAAACGAAGCCTGATCTTTAATGAATTGAACAAGGAATTGTACCGCAAGTTCTTTATGAATCGCAATGAGCTGCAGGCCTGCAGGGATGGATATATCTACATTCATGATCAGTCAGCACGTCTGGATACCATGAACTGCTGTCTATTTGATATTGCCAGTGTTCTGAACGGTGGCTTTGAGATGGGTAACGTGTGGTACAACGAGCCGAAGACATTGGATACAGCATTTGACGTTATGGGAGACATTATCTTAAGTACTGCAGCCCAGCAGTACGGTGGATTTACAGTGCCGGAAGTGGATAAGGTGCTGGCGCCTTATGCAGAGAAGAGCTACAAAAAATACAAAACCGAATTTTTATCTTATATGGATCCTAAATGGCAGGGAGTGGAAGAGAAGGCAGAGACCTATGCCATGAACAAAGTCCGCAGAGATTTTGATCAGGGATGGCAGGGAATTGAGTATAAGTTAAATACGGTAGGATCTTCCCGTGGAGATTATCCGTTTGTGACAGTAACCCTTGGACTTGGACAGGAACGGTTTGCAAAGATGTGCAATATTTCTCTGCTGCATGTGCATCAGGGCGGACAGGGTAAACCGGGGAACAAAAAGCCGGTACTGTTTCCGAAGATTGTATTTCTTTATGACGAAGAGATTCATGGAAAAGGCGGTGTCTGCGAGGATGTATTTGAAGCAGGAATCGAGTGCTCTTCCAAAACCATGTATCCAGATTGGCTGTCCATGAGCGGAGAAGGATATATCTCTGAAATGTATAAAAAATACAAGAGAGTCATCAGCCCCATGGGATGCCGTGCGTTCCTGAGTCCCTGGTATGAGCGAGGAGGCATGAGACCGGCAGATGAGAATGACAAGCCGGTATTTGTAGGTCGTTTTAATATCGGAGCTGTAAGTCTGCATCTTCCTATGATTCTGGCACAGTCCAGAGCAGAGAACCGGGACTTCTATGAGGTGCTGGATTACTATCTGGAGATGATCCGTAACCTTCATATCCGTACCTTTGACTATTTGGGCGAGATGAGAGCGTCTACCAATCCGCTGGCTTACTGTGAAGGTGGTTTCTATGGAGGACATCTGAAGCCGCAGGATAAGATCAAACCACTGTTGAAACCTATGACAGCTTCCTTTGGAATCACGGCCCTTAATGAGCTGCAGGAGCTTTACAATGGAAAATCTATCAGGGAAGACGGCGAGTTCGCACTGGAAGTAATGCGATACATCAATAAAAAGATTAACGAATATAAAGAAGAGGATGGTATCCTCTATGCCATCTATGGTACTCCGGCAGAGAGCCTGTGTGGACTTCAGATCGAGCAGTTCCGCAAGAAATATGGAATCGTGGAAAATGTATCTGACAGACCGTATGTGAGCAACAGCTTCCACTGTCATGTGACTGAGGAAATGACTCCAATTGAAAAGCAGGATAAGGAAGGCCGCTTCTGGGAACTGTGTAACGGTGGAAAGATTCAGTATGTGCGTTATCCGGTAGGATATAACAAAGAGGCTGTCCGCACTCTGGTACGTCGTGCTATGAAAAAAGGATTTTACGAAGGCGTGAATCTGTCACTGGCATACTGCGATGATTGTGGATATCAGGAACTGGATATGGATGTATGCCCTAAATGTGGCAGCAAAAATCTGACCAAGATCGACCGTATGAACGGCTATCTGTCCTATTCCAGAGTAAAGGGAGATACCAGGCTGAATAAAGCGAAGATGGCAGAGATCGCAGAACGGGTGTCTATGTAATATGAAACGGATTCTAATGATAACGACAGGTGGAACCATCGCTTCTCAGGAAGGAGAAGACGGTCTGGAACCGAAGACGACCGGACAGCAGATGCTGGATCTGATTCCGGAACTTCAGGGTTTGTGTGAAATCGACTGTGTCGATCTTCTGAATCTCGATAGCACTAATATGCAGCCAGAAGAGTGGGCTGTGATGGCAAAAGCAGCATTTGAAGGAATGAAGAACCATGATGGAATTGTGATTACTCATGGAACAGATACTTGTGCCTACAGTGCAGCGGCACTGGATACGATGTTGATCCATCCTAAAGTGCCTGTGGTTCTGACGGGATCTCAGCTTCCAGCGGGAGAAGAGGACAGTGATGCGGCGCATAATATTTATGATGCATTCCTGACGGCCTGCGGAGCACCGGCGGGAGTTTATCTTACTTTTGATGGCAGAGTGATTCATGGATTATGGGCAACTAAAATCCGAACCATGGGATTCGATGCCTTTGTCAGTGTGAACTGTCCTTATGCAGGAAAAATTGTAGATGGGAAATTGATGATGCAGGAAACTGCAAAAGGAAAAGCTGTCGCAGCTGCAACAGTAGAATCAGCTGTTGATGTGCGATTGGACTCTAAAGTGGCAGTATTCAAGTTAATACCGGGGTTTGATCCGGTGCTATTGGAGACGGTGGTGGATCTGGGATATCATGGTGTGGTTCTGGAAGCTTATGGATGTGGAGGAATCACCAATTATCGCCGGAATCTTCTTCCTGCTATTGAAAAAATGATCCACAAAGGGATGGTTGTGGCAGCTACCACACAGAGCATCTTTGACGGTTGTGATTTGAGTCAGTATGAAGTAGGAGTTCGAGCTCTGAAACTTGGTGTGATCCCGGCAGGGGATCTGACCACAGAAGCTCTGGTTGTGCGGACTATGATTGCTCTTGGACGCTGGACCGATAAGAAGGATATCGAAGCCTTTCTTTGCGGTGACATGAGTCCGGTGGATCGAAGCGTGCCGCTGAAAAATTTTATAGAATAAAAGTTTGCATCCATTCCCGAGTAGCCGAAAACCTCCCGGTTCACACAGACCGGCAGACAAGGAACAGCGCTGCTATGGATTGGAGCGGACATTTAGTGAAAAGAGTCCACCCAGAATGAACATGCTTGCATGTACACTCTGGGTGGACTCTTTTTCATCTAAATGCTCCGATACACTCCATACGAGCGTTCCTGCCTGTCGGTCTGTGTGGACCCTCGAGGATTTCGGCCAAACATTTTATTTAGTTATCATCTTCATCTTCACGACTGTTGCTGTAGACAGTTCTCTTTCTCGCCATCTCATCGCTTTCCAGATACTCATCATAAGTCGTGATCTTATCAATAATGGAACCATTTGGCAAGATCTCGATGATTCTGTTGGCAGTTGTCTGTACGATCTGGTGGTCACGTGAGGAGAACAGCAGTACACCTGGGAATTTGATCAGGCCATTGTTCAGTGCTGTGATAGATTCCATATCCAGATGGTCAGTTGGCTCATCCAGAAGAAGTACATTTGCACCGGAGATCATCAGCTTGCTGAGCATGCAGCGGACTTTCTCACCACCGGACAGAACGCGGACTTTCTTTACACCGTCCTCGCCGGCGAACAGCATACGTCCCAGAAATCCGCGGACATAAGTCGCATCCTTGATCTCGGAATACTGAGTCAGCCAGTCAACGATGGTATCATCATTATCGAATTCCTTGGTATTGTCCTTCGGAAAATAGGACTGAGAAGTAGTAACACCCCATTTGTAAGTTCCTTCATCCGGTTCCAGTTCACCTGCAAGGATACGGAACAGCGTAGTCTTCGCAAATTCATTGCTACCTACAAATGCAACCTTGTCGTCATGGCCAAGGATAAAGGATACATTGTCCAGAACCTTTACACCATCGATGGTTTTGGTCAGTCCCTCTACGGACAGAACCTCGTTACCGATCTCGCGATTCGGCCGGAAGTCAATGTACGGATATTTACGACTGGACGGACGAATCTCATCCAGCTGAATTTTTTCCAGAGCTTTCTTTCTGGAAGTTGCCTGCTTGGATTTGGAAGCATTTGCAGAGAAACGGGAGATGAATTCCTGCAGCTCTTTGATCTTCTCTTCCTTTTTCTTGTTCGCTTCTTTCATCTGACGGATCAGCAGCTGACTGGACTCATACCAGAAATCGTAGTTTCCGGCATAGAGCTGGATCTTGCCATAGTCGATATCAGCAGTATGGGTACATACCTTGTTCAGGAAGTAACGGTCATGGGATACAACGATGACAGTATTTTCAAAGTTGATCAGAAATTCTTCCAGCCATGCGATGGCATCCAGATCCAGGTGGTTGGTCGGCTCGTCCAGAAGCAGAATATCCGGGTTTCCGAACAATGCCTGGGCAAGAAGGACTTTGACCTTCTGTGCACCGATCAGATCCTTCATCATGCTGTAATGAAGATCAGTCTCGATTCCCAGACCATTTAACAGGGTAGCGGCATCAGACTCGGCTTCCCATCCGTCCATATCTGCAAACTCAGCTTCCAGCTCACTGGCGCGGATTCCATCCTCATCAGAGAAGTCCTCTTTGGCATAGATGGCATCTTTTTCTTTCATGATCTCATAGAGTCTTGCATTTCCCATGATAACGGTATCCATAACGGTATACTCATCATACTGGAAATGATCCTGTTTCAGGAAGGAAAGGCGCTGTCCCGGAGTAATCACCACGTCACCGCTGGTAGACTCCAATTCTCCGGAGAGAATTTTCAGGAAGGTAGATTTGCCGGCACCATTGGCACCGATCAGACCGTAGCAGTTTCCTTCAGTAAATTTGATGTTTACATCTTCGAAAAGAGCTTTTTTGCCGATCCGAAGAGTAACGTTATTTGCACTAATCATTGTAACACCTCAGTTTATCAGAATTTTTACATTAAAACGCACCATTCTTATTATACATAAAAGTGTTGATTTTTCAAGGAAAATCGCAAGTAACTATAAAAACATATCTTTCCGAAAAATGTGCTTTAGAAATAATCTGATTTATGATATGATATTCCTATCAAATATCTCTTTATGGCGACAGGGGGACTCATTTATGAGAAAAATATTGTTTGCAACATCGGAGTGTGTACCGTTCGTGAAAACAGGAGGACTGGCGGACGTATGTGGAGCTCTTCCGAAGGGATTCAATAAAGATGAGTGGGATGTCCGGGTAGTGCTTCCGAACTATACTTGTATTCCAGATCATTTCCGAAATAATTTCAAGTATATCACGCATTTTTATATGGGAACTGGTTCTTATAATCCGGGTGCACATGTAGGTGTCATGACCTATGAGTATGAGGGCGTCACCTATTATTTTATTGACAATCTGGTCTATTTCGGGGGATCTAAACCGTACGGAGATTTCCGTACCGATATTGAGAAGTTTGCTTTCTTTGACAAGGCAGTGCTCTCTATCCTGCCGATCGTAGGCTTCCGCCCGGATCTGATCCACTGCCATGACTGGCAGACAGGGCTGATTCCGGTATATCTGAAGACGGAGTTCGCAGCAGGCGAATTTTATCGCGGCATCAAATCTGTTATGACGATTCATAACCTGAGATTCCAGGGAATCTGGGATGTTGAGACGATGCAGGGACTGACAGGACTTCCGGATTATGTATTTACCCCGGACAAGCTGGAGTATAAGAGAGACGCCAACATGTTGAAGGGCGGTCTGGTATATGCAGATTATATTACAACTGTCAGCGAAACTTATGCACAGGAGATTCAGACACCGCAATATGGCGAAGGACTGGATGGACTTCTTTCTGCAAGACACATGGATCTGAGAGGAATCGTCAATGGTATCGATTACGATATCTGGAATCCGGAGACAGATGGCAAGATCAATACCAATTACAATATCAAGGATGTTCATAAAGGAAAAGCGGCTAATAAAAGGGCACTTCAGGAAGCTCTGGGTCTTACAGTAGATGAGAATAAGATGTTGATCGGTCTTATCTCCCGTCTGACAGATCAGAAAGGCCTGGATCTGATCGCAGAAGTGATGGAACAGATCGTGGATGATAATACGCAGTTTGTTGTAATCGGAACCGGCGATGAGCGTTATGAGAATATGTTCCGTCACTATGCATGGAAATATCCGAACAAAGTATCCGCCAATATTTATTATGCGGATGAGATGTCTCATAAGCTGTATGCAGCAGCAGATGCATTCCTGATGCCGTCTGCATTTGAACCATGTGGACTGACACAGTTGATTTCTTTCCGCTATGGCACCGTGCCAATCGTCAGAGAGACTGGCGGACTGAAAGATACAGTTGAACCCTACAATGAGTATGAAGGTCGTGGAGATGGATTCTCTTTCACCAACTACAATCCGTGGGATATGATGGAAGTTATCAACTATGCGAAATATACCTATTTTGTCCATAGAAAAGAGTGGGACGAGCTGGTGGCCCGCGGTATGCAGAAGGACTTCTCCTGGGATGCTTCCAGATACAAATATGAAGGAATCTATTCCTGGCTGATTGGCTGGTAGATGCTGGAATAAATGCAAGAATGGTCGACAACCGGTCGACAAAACAGGAAAAACCGCCCGTTTTCGGGCGGTTTTCTTTCTGACGTAAAATAAAAAAACCTTGAAAAATCAAGGCTTTTACGTGAAGCTCCCGACCGGATTCGAACCGGTGACCTACGCATTACGAGTGCGTCGCTCTACCTACTGAGCCACGGAAGCTTGTTGCATAACAACAAATGATATTATATCGGATAAATAGAAGATTGTAAAGTCTTTTTTCGAAAAACTCTAGGAAAACCTTTCCTACAATGTGTACAATCACACATGAGAAAAAGTATGTTATTATAATAACAATCTTTGACCCGGGTCGTTAATATGGGGGCGATCCATAAAGATTCTGAGTATCTGGCAGAATGATAAAGGGTAACAAGAGCAGAATGGAGAGATGAAGATGTTCAAAGACGAGTATCAGAGCGTATGCAACGCGGCAAAAGGAAAACTTGGATTACTGGAGAAGAGTCCACTGGGATATTTTGTATCATCCATAGTGGCAGGCATGTTTATTGCACTGGGAGGATTTGTGACATTTACTCTTGGGGCACATCTGACTGCGGCAGGTTGTACGATTACCAAGCCGATCATGGCTTTCGCATTTGCCTCGGCACTGAGTCTGGTAGTCATGGCAGGAGCAGAACTCTTTACCGGAAATAACTTTGTGATGGCAGCCGGTTCCTTTATGGGGCAGGTGTCCTGGGCAAATACTGTGAAAGTATGGGTAGTCTGCTATCTTGGTAATCTGGTGGGAGCACTTTTAGGGGCAGTCATGTTCGTGGCAGCAGGTGTTCCGACTGGGACTGTCGGTGAATTTTTTGCAAATACAGCGGCAACCAAGATGGGTGGAGCAGCCGGCCAGCTGTTTGTGAAAGGTATTATGTGCAACCTGATGGTTTGTCTGGCAGTATGGTGCTGTACAAAGATGAAGACAGAATCCGGAAAACTGATCATGATCTTCTGGTGTATCTTTATTTTCATGGTGTGCGGATTCGAGCATAGTATTGCAAACATGAGTGTGATGGCAATCGGACTGATGAGTCCTAATGGTGTGGCAGGACTTACCATTGCAGGATATTTTCACAATCTTCTGTGGGTAACACTTGGAAATATTATTGGTGGCAGCATCTTTGTTGCACTGCCGTATTATCTGATCCAAAAGAAATAAAAGGACAGCTACCTTATATTTGGATCCCATATAAATCCGGGGCATCGGCAATTTTGTCGGTGCCCCGGTTGTTGTATGTATATAGATATGTTAAAATATATTTCATATGTTTTTGAAAAAAGTATTGCATTTTTATCAAAAATCCTGTAATATTTCAGAGGACATACAAATGTACGCTACATACGGACATGTGCAGCGGGCATAAAACAGAGGAGAATGAAAGAGATGAGCGAGAAGTTAAGAGTAGGTATCCTTGGCGGTACCGGTATGGTAGGACAGAGATTTATTTCATTGCTTGAGAATCACCCGTGGTTTGAGGTAGTGACCATTGCAGCCAGTGCACGTTCTGCAGGAAAGACTTATGAGGAAGCTGTCGGAGGACGCTGGAAGATGGATACTCCGATGCCGGAAGCGGTAAAGAAGATCATTGTTATGAATGTCAATGAAGTAGAAAAAGTAGCTGCAAGCGTTGATTTTGTATTCAGTGCAGTGGATATGTCCAAGGATGAGATCAAAGCAATCGAGGAGGCTTATGCAAAGACTGAGACACCGGTTGTTTCCAATAACAGTGCACATCGCTGGACCCCGGATGTGCCGATGGTAGTGCCGGAAATCAATCCAGAGCACTTCGAAGTCATCGAACATCAGAAAAAACGTCTGGGAACCACCAGAGGATTTATCGCAGTAAAACCGAACTGCTCTATCCAGAGTTATGCACCGGTCCTGACTGCATGGAAAGAGTTCGAACCGTATGAGGTCGTAGCTACTACTTACCAGGCAATCTCCGGAGCAGGAAAGACTTTCAAAGACTGGCCGGAAATGGTTGGAAATATTATCCCGTATATCGGTGGTGAGGAAGAAAAATCCGAGCAGGAACCGCTTCGTATCTGGGGACACATTGAGGATGGTGTGATCGTAAAAGCAGAAGAGCCAAAGATCACCTGTCAGTGTATCCGTGTTCCGGTTCTGAATGGACATACCGCAGCTGTATTTGTAAAATTCCGCAAGAAACCGACCAAGGAACAGCTGATCGATCGCCTGGTGAACTTCAAAGGATTCCCGCAGGAAGCAGGACTTCCAAGTGCACCAAAGCAGTTCATCCGCTATATGGAAGAAGATAATCGTCCGCAGGTACAGCTGGATGTAAACTATGAGAACGGAATGGGCATTTCTGTAGGACGTATCCGTGAAGACAGTATCTATGACTGGAAATTTGTAGGACTTTCCCATAATACCGTCCGTGGTGCAGCAGGAGGAGCTGTGCTCTGCGCAGAGACTTTGAAAGCAAAAGGATATATCGCTAAGAAATAAGCATCAGATATAAAGCTGATACTGCACAAACACATCGCAAATACACAAAAGGCATCAGACCCCGGGAGAAAGTATCCCGGGGTCTTTGTAATTTCAACAGAATAACCATGGTGATCCAGGGAACTTTTACTTGACAATCGTCTGGAAATAGGATAGGATGAATGCATGGAAATCGAACAAAAGTTCGTATCGTGAAACAGATCATTTGAAGGAGATTATTCATGGCAAAGGAAGATAATAAAAAAGATGATGTAAAAAAGGATGACCGTCTGAAAGCGCTGGATGCGGCTTTAAGCCAGATCGAGAAGCAGTATGGGAAAGGTTCTGTGATGAAGCTGGGAGATACTTCCCATATGCAGGTGGAGACCGTTCCGACTGGTTCTTTAAGTCTTGATATTGCACTGGGAGCAGGAGGTGTTCCGAAGGGAAGAATTGTTGAGATCTACGGACCGGAATCCAGTGGTAAGACCACGGTTGCTCTTCATATGGTAGCTGAGGTACAAAAGCGTGGAGGTATTGCGGGATTTATTGATGCAGAGCATGCGCTTGATCCGGTCTATGCAAGAAATATTGGTGTGGATATTGATAATCTTTACATTTCCCAGCCGGACAATGGGGAACAGGCACTGGAGATCACTGAGACCATGGTGCGTTCTGGAGCAGTGGATATTGTGATCGTGGACTCTGTGGCAGCGCTGGTTCCAAAGGCAGAGATCGAAGGCGATATGGGTGATTCTCATGTGGGACTGCAGGCGAGACTTATGTCTCAGGCACTGAGAAAGCTCACATCTGTTGTCAGCAAGACTAACTGTATCGTGATCTTTATCAATCAGCTTCGTGAGAAGATCGGCGTGATGTTCGGAAATCCGGAGACCACAACTGGTGGACGTGCATTGAAATTCTATGCATCTGTACGTCTGGATGTACGTCGTACGGAAGCTCTCAAGCAGGGCGGAGAAGTGATCGGTAACCATACGAAAGTAAAAGTTGTAAAGAATAAGATCGCACCTCCATTTAAAGAGGCTGAATTTGATATCATGTTCGGGCAGGGAATCTCCACGATCGGAGACATTCTGGATCTGGCTGCTAACTGTGGCATTGTGAACAAGAGCGGTGCATGGTATGCCTATAATGATGCTAAGATCGGTCAGGGCCGTGAGAACGCAAAACAGTATCTGAAGGAGAACCGTCAGATCTGTGATGAAATTGAGAGGAAAGTAAGAGCATATTATGGATTACCGGTGCCGGAAGAAGATAAAGCGAAGTCCGCAGGAGCTGATGCCGGAAGAACAGCTGAGACAGGCGAAGCTTAAAGCTTTACGGCTTCTGGAACGGATGGACCGGACAGAGGCGCAGCTCAGAGAAAAGCTTTTGCAGGCGGAATTTGACTCTGAAATGGTGGAGAAGGTCATTGCCTATGTAAAAAGTTTTGGTTATATCAATGATGAACGTTATGTGCGTAACTACATAGAGTGCCGGTGCCAGAGCAAGAGCAGAAGACAGCTGGAACAGGAACTGCAGTTCCGTAAAGGAGTATCCCCAGAACTGATCCAGCAGGTGTACGAAGAACTGGAACCGGTGGATCAGTGTGAGCTGATCCGAAAGCATCTGGAAAAAAAGCATTATCGGAATGCGGAGGCAGATGACCGTCAGAAGCGGAGTGTGATAGCATCTCTTGCCAGAAAAGGATTTTGCATGAGTGATATCATATCTGTCATGAAAGAAACTGACTGATTGCACAAAATATACAAAAGCGGACAGACAACACTTGACATAATTGTAAAAACAGATTAAACTTTAAGTGTTGTGTATGTACAATGAAAATTGAATAAGGAGGTGCTCCTGTATATGGTTACGGCTATAGCAGTTCTGGTCGCAGTTGTTGTTGCAGCAGCTATCACCTGGCCTTGCGCAATCGGTTATCGGAAAAAGGTTGTGGAGACCAAGCTTGGCAATGCAGAGGACAGAGCGAGAGAGATCGTAGACGAAGCGCTGAAGACCGCTGAAACGAAAAAACGTGAAGCGATGCTGGAAGCAAAAGAAGAGTCTATGAGAACCAGAAATGAATTAGAAAAAGAAACCAAAGAACGCAGGGCAGAGCTCCAGCGCTATGAGCGTCGTGTTCTGGCAAAAGAGGAAACTCTTGACAAGAAGACTGAGGCAATTGAGCGTAAGGAAGCAGGCTTTGCAGCACGGGAAGAGCAATTGGCAAAAAAACGTGCTGAAGTAGAAGAGCTGTCTGTCAGACGTGTGCAGGAACTGGAAAGAATCTCAGGCCTTACCTCCGAACAAGCAAAAGAATATCTTTTAAAAACAGTTGAAGACGATGTAAAACATGAAACAGCCAAGCTGGTCAAAGAAATGGAGGCCAGGGCGAAAGAGGAAGCAAACAGAAAAGCAAAGGACTATGTGGTAACTGCCATTCAGAAATGTGCAGCAGACCATGTGGCAGAGACAACAATTTCTGTTGTACAGCTTCCGAATGACGAAATGAAAGGAAGAATCATTGGACGAGAGGGACGTAATATCCGTACTCTGGAGACGATGACCGGTGTGGATCTGATTATTGATGATACACCGGAAGCAGTTATTCTCTCAGGCTTTGACCCGATCCGCCGGGAAGTAGCCAGAATCGCTCTTGAGAAGCTGATCGTTGATGGACGTATCCATCCGGCCAGAATCGAAGAGATGGTTGAGAAGGCTCAGAAAGAAGTCGAGACAATGATTCGTGAAGAGGGAGAAGCAGCAACTCTCGAGGTTGGTGTACACGGTATTCATCCGGAACTGGTACGTCTGCTTGGACGTATGAAATTCCGTAGCAGCTATGGTCAGAATGCTTTGAAGCATTCTATTGAGGTTGCACATTTGTCAGGACTTCTGGCAGGCGAGATCGGTGTTGATGTTCGCCTGGCTAAGAGAGCCGGACTTTTACATGATATCGGTAAATCCATCGACCATGAGATGGAAGGATCCCATATTCAGATCGGCGTAGATTTATGTAAGAAGTATAAGGAATCTCAGATTGTTATCAATGCGGTAGAAGCACATCATGGTGATGTGGAGCCGACATCTCTGATCGCATGTATCGTTCAGGCAGCAGATACAATTTCTGCAGCAAGACCGGGTGCAAGAAGAGAGACACTGGAGACTTATACCAACAGATTAAAACAACTGGAAGATATTGCAAACTCCTTTAAGGGAGTAGATAAGTCTTTTGCTATTCAGGCAGGCAGAGAGGTTCGTGTAATGGTAGTTCCGGATCAGGTAGACGATGCATCAATGGTATTGCTTGCGCGTGATATTTCCAAGCAGATTGAAGCAGAGCTGGAGTATCCTGGTCAGATCAAAGTAAACGTGATCCGCGAAAGCAGGGTAACGGAATACGCGAAATAACTAAGATAAAAGATAACAAAGAGGATGTCGTAACATACGGCATCCTTTTCTGTTTACAAAGAAAGAAGGCAGGTACATAGTATGGCGAAGATTGGATTTATTGGAATGGGCAATATGGGACATGCGATCCTGAAAGGAGCCTTAAAAGAGTATCCAGCAGAAGAGATGATCTTCTGCGCAAAGACTTCTGAAACAAAGACAAAAGTTCATACAGAGACAGGGGTGGAATATACAGACAACAATGCAGAATGTGCAAATCGTTGTAAGTATCTGGTGTTGGCAGTAAAACCGCAGTTCTATGAGGAGGTCTTAAAAGAGATCCGTTATATGGTGACACCGGAGCATGTATTGATCTCGCTGGCACCTGGCAAGACTATTGACCAGTTAAAGCAGAACCTTGGCAATGATAAGAGAATCGTCCGTGTCATGCCAAATACACCGGCTATGATTGGAGAGGGAATGACAGGTGTCAGTGTGAAGCAGGGCGAATTGTCAGGCGAGGAGATGGATGAGATAAAGAAGCTCTTCGATGCCTGCGGAAAGACCGAATTTATCGAAGAACGGTTGATGGATGCGGTAGTCTGCGCCAGTGGAAGCTCTCCGGCATTTGTCTATCAGTTCATTGAAGCATTGGCAGACAGTGCGGTCAGATATGGTATGCCAAGAAAGCAAGCTTATGTATTTGCGGCACAGGCAGTGAAAGGTGCGGCTGCCATGGTGTTGGAGACTGGAGAACATCCCGCAGTCTTAAAAGACCAGGTATGCTCTCCGGCGGGAACGACCATTGAAGGTGTGGCAGCACTGGAAGAATATGGCCTTCGCAATGCAGTGCTCAAAGCATCGGAAGCAGTGTACAACAGATGTACAAAAATCTGAGATAGAGTCATACCGACACCTCCCCGTCCATAAGATGGATGGGGAGGTGTTTTTGTGTTAGGGAGGATATGGAGGCAGTATACGAATAGCGGCATCAGGTGGAAACCAGGGCCGATGGTATTCTTTGCAGGGATCATTGCAGGTGTTTTGATCGCACAGACAAAAGCAACGACAGCAGATACAGGATTATTCAGTGAATATTTTCTGAATCAATATGCTTCCCTGTCTGTTAATATAGAAAAATTGTTCTTGTACATAGGTGGTTATCGGATAAGTCAGTATCTGGCAGTTGTGTGCGCGGGATTTCTTCCGCTGGCACCGGCTATACTGACTGGACTGTTATTTCTGACAGGAATGCTCTGGGGAACCATGGCGGGAATCTCAGTGATCCAGCTGGGTGGAAAGGGGCTGATGATCTGTGTAGCCGGACTGTTTCCGCAGATCCTTTTCTATGTACCGGCCTTTGGGTGGGTGATTCTGTGGACCTCCTGTGGAGGATCGAACCGAAAAAAATATGTTTTTCTGGCGGCTTTGGGATTGTTTTTTCTGTTCTTTGGAGTTGCATGTGAGGCGGCCTTGAATCCGGGACTTGTCAGGCAGATTTTACGTAAAATATAGTGAAAAAAAGATTGAAATTCACAACATACTTGGCTATACTGAATCTAATATTGATATCTGATCTGAAGGGAGATATCAATGCAGTTTTCAGAGGTCGAGGAGTTGTTATGGAAGAAGAACTGCGATATTTTGTCGCATATTTGGAAAATATAAGAAAGGCATCACATAATACGGTCATGTCCTATCACAGTGATTTGACCAAGATGATCGCGTATCTGCATGGACAGGGAATGGATTCTGTGTCCGCGGTGCGGACCACGCATCTGAATTCCTATGTGCTGCTTCTGGAAAAGGATGGAATGGCAGCAGCTACCATTTCCAGATATATTGCCTCGATGAAAGGGTTCTTTGAGTATCTGTTTCGGGAGCATATGATCGAGGAAGATCCTGCATTTACGTTAAAACCGCCAAAGGTGGAGAAGAAGCAGCCAGGAATACTGACCATTCAGGAAATGGAGCATCTGCTTGCTCAGACCACCGAGGATACGCCAAAAGGATGCAGGGATAAGGCTATGCTGGAGCTTTTGTATGCCACAGGTATGAGAGTCAGTGAACTGATCAGCCTTCGGATGGAGGATGTGAATCTGCGTTTTGGATGGATTCTGTGCAGGGATGAAGGTCGGGAACGTATGATTCCATTTGGCGAAAAAGCGGGAAAAGCTTTGCTGGTCTATCTGGAACGGGGAAGAGATGCATTTCTGAAGAAAGATACAGAGACTCTGTTTCTGAACTGCTCTGGTGCACCCATGAGCCGCCAGGGATTCTGGAAAGTATTAAAAGGTTATGCGGCGAGAGCTGGTATCGAAAAAGATATTACACCGCGGATGTTCCGTCATTCCTGTGCAGCGCACATGGCTGCAGGCGGAGCAAGAATGCATATGATACAGGAATTGTTGGGGTATTCAGATCTTACGGCGGCACAGATCTATGCAGGATTTCAGCCAGAAGTAAAGAATGAATACAGCAAAGTACATCCAAGAGGGTGAGAAGTATGGAACACAGAAAATTGATTTCCACAAAGGCAGACACATTGTTTGCCTTAAGAAGTCTGATCCATGAGTCTGTGATTGAGGAAATGTATATTTTGCAGGTGGGAGACTACCACAGAGATAAGATCGGCGTCTGCCATGAGATCATGGATCAGTTCAGGGGAAGGCGGATTGTGGTAAGAAGCTCTTCCACCGCAGAAGATTCTTTCCAGCGTTCTAATGCGGGACATTATAAAAGTATTCTGGATGTGGATTCTTCCAGTGAGCAGGAAATCATTGATGCGGTGGATGCAGTCATTGCGTCCTATCGACGGGATATTCACAATCTGGAAGAAGAACAAGTGCTGATTCAGTGTCAGGCCAGAAATGTCATGCTCGGGGGTGTGGTCTTCACCCGCGATATCCAAAGTAACAAACCATATTATCTGATCAATTATGATGAGACCGGGTCTACAGACAGTGTGACCAGCGGCTCTGCCGGAAGGATGATGAAGATCGTCCGGAATATTAAGGCGGAGGGGCTGCCTTCACCATGGAAAGAATTGCTTTTGGCAGTACGGGAGCTGGAGCATATTATGGATGGACTGGCTCTTGATATTGAGTTTGCCATTGACAGGGACTACCAGGTGATTCTGTTTCAGATGCGGCCGCTGGTGGCCAGCTATAAGCAGGCAGGAAACTATGATGACCACGCATTTTTTGAACTTCTGGAAGATGCGGGAAGTATGTATGAACGACATAAAAATGTGATTACCAAAGAGCCTATGATGATGTCAGATATGGCATTCTGGAATCCTTCTGAGATCATCGGAAGTAATCCGAGACCTCTTGATTATTCTCTTTACCGGGCAATCATTACCCATCGGGCCTGGAATCAGGGAATTGCGCGGATCGGATTCCGGAAGCTTGAGGAAGATCTGATGCACCGGGTGGGAAATAAGCCGTACATCTGTCTGGAATATGCTTTTTATTCTTTGATTCCGCAGGCGGTGGACGAGGAGCTGGCACTCCGGCTGGTGCGGTATTATCAGGATGCTCTAAGACACAATCTGACGGCTCATGACAAGATCGAGTTTGAAATCGTGTTTACCAGTTATGATTTTGGAACAGAAAATCGAACCAGATGTCTGCTGGAGCATGGATTTACGGAAGATGACCGTCAGGATCTAACGGAAAAATTAAAAGAAGTGACAATGGCGGCAATCCTTCAGTTTGATGAGATTCTGGCAGAAGACATGACAAGTCTTCAGAAACTGGAAGAACTTCGAAAAAAAGAGGAGAGGCTTCTTAGAAACCAACAGGCAGATATTTATCAGATTCTCAGAGCAGTTCAGAATCTACGGGCAGGATTACAGCATTATGGAACACCACAGTTTGCCAGACAGGCACGAATGGCATTTATGGCACGTGCATTTTTGCGGAGTCTTACAGAAAACGGACCAGCAGACGAAGAAGGAAAGACCTGGTTTTCACAGGAGGATACAGATGCATTTATGCAATCAATATCTACTGTATCCACGGAATTTGAAAAAGATTTTCGGGCATTTTCCATGGATGAGATCAGCCGTGCGGAATTTAATGAAAAATATGGTCATCTGCGAGTGGGAACCTATGATATCCGTACCGAGCGGTATGACCAGATGAATTTTCGACCGGGGCCGTCAAAGAGTAAAGGCAAGGCGGAAGCTAGAGAAGATGCATTGAATCCGGGGCGTCTGGCGGAGGCTTTGAAGGAAGTTGGATTGCAGGTAAGTGTCGAGCAGTTGCTGCATTTTATCCGCTACGCCATCGAACAACGGGAATATTTTAAATTTGAATTTACAAAATCATTAAGTCTCATTCTGGAACTTCTGGTACGTGCAGGAAATGAGATGGAGATCGCCAGAAATGATCTGTCCTGGCTGGAAATTGAAGATTTCAGATTGCCTCAGTATATGGCGATGGAAGAGCTGAGAGATCAACTGGAGGTGAAGATCAGACGGAGACATAAACGGTATCAGCAATATCGGGAGCTTTCGTTGCCGGAGGTGATCCTGAACCGTGAAAGTCTTGATGTGGTGGAAGTTTACGAGGCAAGACCTAATTTTATTACAACCAAACGGATCGAGGGAGAAGTGGTACTTCTGGAGGAAGAGCCGGGGGTGGATATTCATGATAAGATCGTAGTAGTTCCCAAGGCGGATCCTGGCTATGAGTGGGTATTTGCCAAAGGGATCAAAGGATTTATTACCTGCTATGGTGGTGCGGCTTCCCATATGGCGATCCGATGTGCGGAATTTGAAATACCAGCTGCTATTGGTTGCGGAGAGAAGATATATAATTATGTTTCTTCTCTGAGCTATCTGACACTGGACTGCCGGGCTGGAAAGATCGAGGAAGGAATTCAGTATCGGAATTTAAGTGCGTTGATCACCCAAAGAGAGGGGGTCAATCAGTACGGAGATCCGGTAGATATTCTGGAATCTGGCTATGTACGGTTCTATGAATTACTTGGATTTATTCCAAAGACCATTTCCAACTTCACAAAAAATGTGGAGATGATCTTTAATAAGAAGAGAGATCTTCTGATCGTGGTGGGAGGTGGTTCTCTTCCGCCGCAGTTGTATGACAGACCTCATGAAGATGAACTTCAGCCCAACCGTGACCGGATGGAAGAACAGGTGATCCACTATTGCGTGGCTCACGGGATTCCCATCATTGCTACTTGTCGCGGTATGCAGTATATCAATGTGATGTTTGGCGGGAAGCTCTGGTATCACCCACGTCTACCAGTAAGCCGGACAAGAGGCGTGGATCATCAGGTGTGGCTGGTGAAAGAACAGCGAAATATCTGGGTCAACAATTATCATTCTGACTGTATCTATGAGGAAGGTCTGGCTTCTTGCTTTGAACCTCTTGCCATCGACAGGGAAAACCATGTGGTTGAGGCCTATGGTTCGGATGAAATGAAGATTCTGGCACTGCAGTGGCATCCGGAGAGGAGATTTGAGACGGCCAATGCTTACGAAGAGACGAGAAAGATCATACTGGATTTTATTCAGAAATATGTGAAATAAAAAGTCCTGCGGAAACTGCCGGTAAGAACAGCTTTCGCAGGATAATTTTCGTATTAACACTCCTCAGCGATCTCGTAGAGAAGTCTTTCTGTTTTTTCCCATCCAAGACAGGGATCGGTGATGGATTTTCCGTAAATGTGATCATGAATCTTCTGGCTGCCATCTTCGATGTAGCTCTCGATCATCAGTCCTTTGACCAGCTTATGGATGTCGTTGCTGTAACGACGGCTGTGAAGGATTTCCTTGGCAATACGGATCTGTTCCAGATACTGCTTATTGGAGTTGGAATGGTTGGTATCTACCACACAAGCTGGATTCTGGAGGTTTTTCTGAGCATACAGCTCACACAAGAGCCGCAGATCTTCATAGTGATAATTTGGAAGAACCTGCCCACGCTTATTGACAGCACCGCGAAGAACAGTGTGAGCAAGCGGGTTGCCGGTGGTGTCTACGTCCCAGCCCCGATAGATAAAGGAGTGAGCATGCTGAGCAGCGACAACGGAGTTCAGCATAACTGTCATATCGCCACTGGTCGGATTCTTCATACCGGCCGGAACATCAAAACCGCTGACAGTCATTCGATGCTGCTGGTCCTCTACGGAACGGGCTCCAACTGCCACATAAGAGAGCAGATCTGCCAAATACCACCAGTTCTCCGGATAAAGCATCTCATCCGCTGCGGTAAGACCGGTCTCCTCAATATTTCTGATATGAAGTTTACGAATCGCGATCAGACCTTCCAGAAGATCTGGTGCTGCTTCCGGATCCGGCTGATGAACCATACCCTTGTAGCCTTCGCCGGTAGTACGTGGCTTGTTGGTATAAATACGTGGAATGATGATGCATTTATCTTTAATCTGTTCCTGGATCGGAACCAGACGGTGCAGGTAATCCATGACAGCAGGCTCATTATCTGCGGAACACGGTCCGATGATTACGAGAAATCGGTCGTCTGCGCCAGTGATCACGTCGCGGATCTCTTTATCTCTCTGTGCTTTTTTTGCTGCATTTTCCGGGGAAAGCGGATACATGGCTTTGATCTCCTTGGGGATAGGCAGCTTTTTGTTGAATGTGAATCCCATGGTAATCTCCTTTGTTACTAGTTTCTATGTTTGCGAAATGATATTCGAAAACATTATAGTATACTTCACTGAGATTGTAAATAAAAGAACTCCCGGGCAGAAGTGAAAAGTTTCCAGATCCCAAAGGACAGGAGCAGAAGTATATACAGGATCGTGCACAGACAGAGATTTCCTGCCAGAATCAGGAACGCTGATAAGGAACGAAAAATCATACAGTGAGATAAGGGTTTCAACAGATAAATACCTCCGGTTGATAAGAGCATGGCAGTTGCAGGTTTTAGAATATAGGCGTCAAGTCCGATGGTTGGGTGAATGTGCCGAGAGACTGCCAGAAGCCCGGACATGCACAGCAGCAACTGACTGATCAGAATACTCCAGAGAACACCTTCGATACCAAAACGGGGTACGAAGAGCAGAAGGGCCAGGATCCGCACTAGCACTGCCGCCAGCTGGTTGATAAAGGTGATGCCGGTTTTGCCAAGACCGTGGAGAATGCTGTTGATATTTCCGGTAAGATAAAGAAATGGGCAGATCCATGCCAATGTACACAAAAAGCTTCCGGCTAATGGTTCGTGGAAGACAACAGTTCCTAATTCGTTTCCGAAAAATAAAAAAATTCCCATACAGAATATTCCCATGAGGAGTCCGAAGAGAATCGTATATTCAATAGAAAGAGAAATTCGTTGTTCATTGCCGCGGGACTGCTCTTCTGAGATGGCCGGGAGCAGCATGGCAGACAGAGAAGAGGTCACTGCATTAGGAAACATCAGGAAGGACAGAGACATGCCGGTCAGGATGCCATAGAGACTCAAGGATTCTGATACAGACAGACCGGATGTCTGGAGGCTCACAGGAATCAGTACTGCCTCCGCACTTTGAAGTAGGGTCAGACTTAAACGGCTGCCGGTGAGAGGCAGTGCCATGGAAAGAATCTTCCGGCATTGAATACGCAGTGCAGATAGTGGCAGAGCAGAACGTTCTTCGGATACGGTAAAATGGAGCATGAACAGGGCGGAAGCAGCCTCTCCGAAGAGAAGTCCCAGTACTGCCAGTGAGGGGGTGATTGCCCGGCCCTCCTGGATAAAAATGCGGTAAAGCAAGATTACAGAACCGATTCTTGCTGCCTGCTCCATAATCTGGGAGATGGCCGGGAGAGATGCTTTCTTCTGTCCCAGATAATATCCCTGGAGACAGCCGTGGAGCGCACTAAGAGGGATGACCGGAGCCAGAATACGTAAAGGTGTGACACAGCGGCTTTCACAGAGCAGTTTGTCTGCTACGAATTCTGCCCGATTCCAGAGAAGGACGCAGACCAGCACAGAGGCGGACAAGGACAGAAACAGTCCGGCTTTCAAAGCGTAGGAGCGTTCTTTTTCCATAGCTCCGGCGGTGAAGCGGGAGATGGCAGATTCAATACCGGAGGCGGTACATGCATGACATACGGCGAATACAGGAAAAATAAGCTGATAGATGCCGATTCCTTCCGCACCCAGGGCATGTGCCAGGAATATCTTATAGAAGAAACCGGAAAAACGGCACAGAAGACCTGCACAGGTCAAAAGGAGCGTACTTTTAATAAAATGAGGAAATGATCGCATAGAATTTCGCTGTTCTTTTTTCCTATAATATATTAGAGAAGAGTGCTTGACAGAACTGCTTACCAGTGTTATTCTTTTACATGAAATCCGAGTAAAAAGCTCGGAATTGAAACGGGGTGAAAGAGATGAAGCTGTCTACAAAAGGACGTTATGGGCTCAGAGCGATGATCGATCTGGCATTATATGCGGAGAATACTCCGGTGTCGATTGCAAGTATTGCAGCCAGACAGCATATATCCGAGAGCTATCTGGAACAACTGATCGCGAAGCTCCGTAAAGCAAATCTGGTAACAAGCGTGCGTGGAGCCGGAGGCGGATATGTACCGGGACGGCCGGTGGAAGAGATCTCAGTAGGAGATGTGCTGAGAGCCCTGGAAGGAAATCTGGATCCGGTAGAGTGTCCGGGAATCGAACATCAGGGCGGCTGTGATGGTTCCGATGTATGCGTGACTAAATATGTATGGAAACGGATCAATGACAGTATTAACCAGACTGTAGATGAAATGATGCTCAGTGATCTGCTGGCAGAAAGCCGGGAAGTACAGAAAAAACGTCAGATTCCAGTATCATGTTGTGAGAAAAAGGAGTGATAAAACATGGGTGAAGAGAAGAAATTAATTTACCTGGATAATGCGGCGACGACCAAGACTGCGCCGGAAGTTGTGGAGGCAATGCTTCCGTATTTTACAGAACTGTATGGAAATCCATCCAGTGTCTACAGCTTTTCACAGAAAAGCAAAGAAGCTATCACTGCAGGAAGAGAAAAGATTGCAAAGACTCTTGGAGCAAATCCGGAGGAAATCTATTTTACAGCAGGTGGAAGCGAGTCTGATAACTGGGCATTGAAAGCAACAGCAGAAGCTTATGCTTCCAAAGGAAATCACATTATTACATCTAAGATCGAGCATCATGCAATCCTGCATACTTGTGACTGGCTGGAAAAACATGGATTTGAGATCACTTATGTGGATGTAGATGAGTTTGGTAAGATCAAGCTTGATGAACTGAAAAAAGCTATCCGTCCGACTACCATTCTGATCAGTGTGATGTTTGCAAACAATGAGATTGGTACCATTCAGCCGATCAAAGAGATCGGTGAGATTGCTCATGAGCATGGTATCCTGTTCCACACCGACGCAGTACAGGCATATGGACAGCTTCCTATTAATGTAGATGAGCTGCATATCGATATGTTAAGTTCCAGCGGACATAAGCTGAACGGACCGAAAGGAATTGGCTTCCTGTATATTCGTAAAGGGGTAAAGATCAGAAGTTTTATTCATGGTGGTGCGCAGGAGAGAAAACGTCGTGCAGGTACAGAGAATGTTCCGGGTATTGTAGGATACGGTGTGGCAGCAGAACGTGCAGCAAATACCATGGAAGAGCGTACTGCAAAAGAGCGTAAGATCCGTGACCATCTGATCGACCGTGTACTTGCAGAAGTTCCGTACACCAGACTGAATGGACACAGAACTGACCGTCTGCCGAACAATGCAAACTTCAGCTTCCAGTTCGTAGAGGGTGAGTCCCTGCTGATCATGCTTGATATGGATGGCATCTGTGGCTCCAGTGGATCAGCCTGTACATCGGGATCTCTTGATCCGTCTCACGTACTGCTGGCTATTGGACTGCCTCATGAGATCGCACATGGTTCTTTGCGTCTGACTCTGAGCGAGGAGACCACCATGGAAGATGTGGACTATGTAGTAGATTGTATTAAGAAAATCGTTGAGAGACTTAGAAGTATGTCTCCGCTGTATGAGGATTTCCTTCGGAATCATTAATTACAGCCATTAATATAAGAAAAGAGGATTTAGAATATGTATAGCGATAAAGTAATGGATCATTTCCAGCATCCGAGAAACGTAGGAGAGATTGAGAATGCCAGCGGTGTAGGTACAGTTGGTAATGCAAAATGCGGTGATATCATGAGAATTTACTTTGATATCGATGACAACCAGATCATCCGTGATGTAAAATTCAAGACCTTTGGCTGCGGTGCAGCAGTTGCAACCAGCAGTATGGCAACGGAGCTGGTAAAAGGAAAAAGCATCTATGAAGCTCTGGAAGTTACCAATAAAGCAGTTATGGAAGCACTGGATGGACTTCCACCTGTAAAAGTACACTGTTCTCTGCTGGCTGAGGAAGCAATCCATGCAGCACTGTGGGATTATGCAGAGAAACATCATATTAAGATTGAAGGACTGAAGAAACCGAAGTCAGATATTCACGAAGGCGAAGAAGAGGAAGAATACTAGGATGAAGAAAAAGGTCGTTGTCGGAATGTCCGGCGGAGTCGATTCATCCGTGGCGGCCTGGCTTCTTCTTCAGAAGGGCTACGACGTGATGGGTGTGACCATGCAGATCTGGCAGGATGAAGTGCCGGAGCAGGTGGAGGAAAACGGTGGATGCTGTGGACTTTCTGCTGTAGATGATGCCAGAAGAGTGGCATCCCGCCTGGAGATTCCTTACTATGTCATGAATTTTAAACAGGATTTCAAGGAAAATGTCATTGATTATTTTATGGATGAATATTTAAAGGGACATACACCTAATCCCTGTATTGCCTGTAACCGTTATGTGAAGTGGGAGTCTTTGCTGAAGAGAAGCATGGATATTGGTGCAGATTACATTGCAACCGGTCACTATGCCCGGATCGAGAAATTGCCAAATGGACGTTATGCGCTGCGTAAATCAGCGACTTCGGCCAAGGATCAGACTTATGCACTGTATAATCTGACGCAGGAACAGCTGTCAAAAACACTGATGCCAGTGGGAGAGTACACCAAGGATCAGATCCGCGCATTTGCAGAAGAGCTGGGTCTTCCAGTGGCTCATAAGCCGGACAGTCAGGAAATCTGTTTTGTTCCGGATGGAGATTATGCAAAGTTCATTGAGGAGAACTCTGGAAAGAAGATTCCGGAAGGAAATTTTGTCTGGACAGACGGAACTGTGATTGGAATGCATAAGGGAATCACGCATTATACCATTGGTCAGCGGAAAGGACTTGGACTTGCCATGGGAAGACCTGTCGTTGTGACAGAGATTCGTCCGGAGACCGGCGAAGTAGTTATCGGTGAAGCAGATGCCGTCTTTCGTACAACCCTTCGCGCGAATCGTCTGAATTGGATGAGTGTGCCGGATATTGAAGGGGAAGCACGTTTTCTGGCAAAGATCCGTTATAACCACAGCGGATCCATGTGTACTGTGCGGAAGATCGAGGAAGATCTGGTGGAATGCACCTTTGATGAGCCGGTTCGTGCCGTGACACCTGGTCAGGCCGTTGTATTCTACGATGGAGACTATGTGGCAGGCGGCGGAACGATTCTGTAAATAAATAACAGCCCGGAGTGGTAGCGTAATTTATTGCTGTCACTTCGGGCTGTTGTAGTTTTTATAGAAGTTTTTATGCTGCCATCCAGGCTATCATAGTTGATTACAGAGGCAGTTCCATCGGGGCGCGTTTCTTGAATATATAATAGGAAGAAAATCCGCAGGAGACCAGCAGCTCTCGTAATCTTGAGAATTCATAGGCCAGATACACGGGATCATGGGCATCTGAGCCGATGGTCAGCAATTTTCCACCAAGTTCTTTATAACGTTTCAGAATCTCTGTGCAAGGATTAGGTTCGCCAAGACCATATTTATATCCCCCTGTGTTGACTTCTAACGCAATTTCATTTTTAATCAAAACACCAAGGATCGCATCCAGAATTTCCTGATATTGTGTCCATGCATAATTTTTGCTTTTTGTGGGACCATATCGAACAACATAGTCAAGATGTCCAAGACTGTCAAAGTTCGTATATGATTTCAGATTCTGAAGGACACATTCAAAGTATTCCCGGTAAGCGGTCTGCTCTTCTCGCCCTTCAAAAAAAGAAGGGTAGTAAGGGTCACGGCTGTTGACGAGATGGATGGAGCCGATCACATAATCAAAGGGATGAGAAAACACCAGATTGTGATGCCGGCTGGACAGATAGGGCTGCAGCCCGAGTTCCACACCGATCATCAGATCGATCCGATCCTGATATTGTTCCTTCAGTGGAGTCATATAGTCAAAATATTTTTTCGGGTCAAATTCAAAGCAGATACCGCCGTCTGTGTAATCATAGTCCATGTGGTCGGTCAGACACAGATGGGAAAGTCCGAGTGAAATTGCTTTTTCAATCATAATTTCCGGTGAAAATGAACCATCACCGGAGAACAAAGTATGTACATGTGTATCAGCAATAATTGCCAAAATCTGTTCCTCCTGTGTAAAAATAGTCCTGTCCTGACCCATGATAGAAGAAAAAAGCAGGAAAGTAAAGTAAAAAAATGTGGAATCTTGATTTTTGGTATTGATATTTTCAGGCAAAGCAGTTAAAATAAGTAACGGTTGATGTTCTTTTAACAATCATGGCAAGAGTTAAAAGATCAGAAATATATCATTATTCAACTTTTAGGAGGAATTGAAACATGGCAGTAAAAGTAGCGATCAATGGATTCGGACGTATTGGCCGTCTGGCATTCAGACAGATGTTTGGCGCAGAGGGATATGAGGTAGTAGCAATCAACGACCTTACTTCTCCGAAAATGCTTGCACATCTGCTGAAATATGATTCTTCTCAGGGTAAATATGCTCTGGCTGACACTGTATCTGCAACTGATGATTCTATCATCGTTGATGGAAAAGAGATTAAGATTTATGCAAAAGCTAACGCAGCTGAGCTTCCGTGGGGAGAGATCGGCGTAGATGTAGTTCTGGAGTGTACCGGATTCTACACCTCTAAAGAGAAAGCTTCTGCACACATCACTGCAGGCGCTAAGAAAGTAGTTATTTCCGCTCCGGCTGGAAATGATCTGCCGACTATCGTATACAACGTAAACCACAAAACTCTGACCAAAGAGGATACTGTTATTTCTGCAGCTTCCTGTACCACCAACTGCCTGGCTCCGATGGCAAAAGCTCTGAACGACCTGGCTCCGATCGAGTCTGGTATCATGTGCACCATCCATGCTTACACTGGTGATCAGATGATCCTTGACGGACCGCAGAGAAAAGGCGATCTGAGAAGAAGCCGTGCAGGCGCTGTTAACATCGTTCCGAACAGCACTGGTGCTGCAAAAGCAATCGGTCTGGTTATTCCGGAACTGAATGGCAAACTGATCGGTGCTGCACAGCGTGTACCGACCCCGACCGGATCTACCACTCTTCTGTTCGCAGTTGTAGACAAAGCTGTAACCAAAGAAGAGATCAACGCAGCTATGAAAGCAGCTACTACCGAGTCCTTCGGATACAACGAGGATGAGATCGTATCCAGCGATATCGTTGGTATGAGATTTGGTTCTCTGTTCGATGCTACCCAGACTATGGTTTCCCCGCTTCCGGATGGAAAGACCCAGGTTGAGGTTGTATCTTGGTATGACAATGAGAACTCCTACGTTTCTCAGATGGTTCGTACTATCAAATACTTCGCTGAGCTTGCGTAAGCATTAAGCCATGCAAAAGGCGTAAAATGCAGGCGCTATGTGCTTGCACATGAGCGGCTGGAGTTTGCGACTTTTATAGGGCGATAGCCCGTTCACCGAGATGAAACGAAGTGGAATCGAGGGGCATGGCGGGCTGATTGTTTAAGACCTCAAAAGGTCCGGTCTTCAGGACCGGACCTTTTTTTCGTCTTTGTAAAAGATCCTGAAAGAAAGGAAGTTATTTATCATGGCATTAAATAAAAAAACAGTTGATGATATCAATGCAAAAGGAAAACGTGTCCTTGTAAGATGCGATTTCAACGTACCGCTGAAAGACGGCGTGATCACTGATGAGACCCGTATCGTTGCAGCACTTCCGACTATCAAAAAGCTGATAGGTGATGGTGCAAAAGTGATCCTTTGCTCCCATCTTGGAAAAGTAAAGAATGGTCCGAACGAGGGAGAATCCCTGGCACCGGTTGCAAAGCGTCTGTCTGAGAAGCTTGGCAAAGAGGTAGTATTCGTATCTGATTATCATGTAACCGGAGAGGCAGCTACCAAAGCAGTTTCTGAGATGAAAGATGGAGATGTAGTTCTTCTTCAGAATACACGTTTCCGTGGTGCTGAGGAGACCAAGAATGGTGAAGAGTTCAGCAAAGAGCTGGCTGACCTGGCTGATATCTATGTATGCGATGCATTTGGTTCTTCTCACAGAGCACATGCTTCTGTTGCAGGTGTTACCAAATTCATCAGCGCAAAAGGCGGACAGAATGTAGTTGGATACCTGATGGAGAAAGAGATCAACTTCCTTGGAAATGCAGTAGAGAATCCGGTTCGTCCGTTCGTTGCAATCCTTGGTGGTGCAAAAGTAGCAGACAAGCTGAACGTTATCTCCAACCTGCTGGAGAAATGTGATACTCTGATCATTGGTGGTGGAATGGCTTATACCTTCCTGAAAGCACAGGGCGCAGAAGTTGGTACTTCTCTGGTAGATGATACAAAACTTGATTACTGCAAAGAGATGCTTGAGAAAGCTGAAAAGCTTGGAAAGAAACTGCTCCTTCCGGTAGATACTACCATTGCAGCAGCATTCCCGAATCCGATCGATGCTGAAATTGCTGTAGAAGTTGTAGACAGCAAAGCAATTCCGGCTGATATGATGGGACTGGATATCGGACCGAAGACTGCAGAGCTTTACGCTGATGCTGTAAAATCTGCTAAGACCGTTGTATGGAACGGACCGATGGGTGTATTTGAGAACCCGATCCTTGCAAAAGGAACCATCGCAGTTGCAAAAGCACTTGCTGAGACCGATGCAATCACTATCATCGGCGGCGGAGATTCAGCAGCAGCAGTTAATACTCTTGGATTTGGCGATAAGATGACTCATATCTCCACCGGTGGCGGAGCTTCCCTTGAGTTCCTGGAGGGTAAAGAGCTTCCGGGTGTTATGGCTGCTGATGACAAATAAGTTTTCGTAAAATACCGTGGCAGTTTCAGCTGTAGACGGATATTTTATAAAGTATATCAGGAGGATATAAGAAATGGCTAGAAAGAAAATTATTGCCGGAAACTGGAAGATGAACATGACTCCGAGTGAGGCAGTAGAGCTGGTTAACACACTGAAACCGCTGGTAGCAACAGAAGATGCAGATGTAGTTTTCTGCGTACCGGCAATCGACATCATTCCGGTAATGGAAGCTGCTAAAGGTTCCAATATCCAGGTTGGTGCAGAGAACATGTACTTTGAGGAGAAAGGTGCTTACACCGGAGAAATCTCCCCGAACATGCTGACTGACGTAGGAGTAAAATATGTAATCCTTGGTCATTCTGAGAGAAGAGAGTACTTCGCAGAGACCAGCGAGACTGTAAACAAGAAGATGCTGAAAGCATTTGAGCATGGTCTGACTCCAATCATGTGCTGCGGTGAGACTCTGACTCAGAGAGAGCAGGGCGTAACTATGGATTTCATCCGTCAGCAGGTAAAAGTTGGTTTCCTTGGAGTAACTGCTGAGCAGGCTAAGACCGCTGTTATCGCTTACGAGCCGATCTGGGCAATCGGTACCGGCAAGACCGCTACTACCGAGCAGGCACAGGAAGTTTGCAAAGGCATTCGTGAGTGCATCGCTGAGATCTATGATGAGGCAACTGCAGAAGCAATCCGTATCCAGTACGGCGGATCTGTAAATGCTGCTACCGCTCCGGAGCTGTTCGTACAGCCGGATATCGATGGTGGACTGGTTGGAGGAGCTGCTCTGAAACCAGATTTCGGAAAGATCGTAAACTGGAAATAAGTCACTGAATAAGTGAAATGTATATAGCCAGATGGTTCCAAGTAAGGAATCGTCTGGCTATTTGCTTTTTAAGAAAAGATCCTGTTTATCAGACAATATAGTAAGAGAAGAAATGAAAATTCTCTGAATTTGTCAAGTGACGGCTTGCATGTTCTGCGGACATCATGTACAATGACATATGGCTAGTTACAGGTTTGTTCTGAAGACAGGCCGTATACATAGATAAGATAAAGGAGAATGAAAAAATGAGCAAAAGACCAACAGTGCTGATGATTTTAGATGGCTATGGACTGAATGACAGAAAAGAAGCCAATGCGATCGCTGAGGCGAATACCCCGGTGATGGACAAACTGATGGCTGAGTATCCGTATGTAAAAGGAAATGCCAGTGGACTGGCAGTAGGACTTCCGGATGGACAGATGGGTAACTCTGAGGTTGGACATATGAATATGGGCGCAGGCCGTATCGTATACCAGGAGCTGACCCGCATCACCAAAGAGATTCAGGATGGTGATTTCTTCAAGAATGAAGCACTTCTGGAAGCTATGGATAATGCCAAGAAGAACGATTCCGCACTTCATCTGTACGGACTGCTCTCTGACGGAGGCGTTCACAGCCACAATACTCACCTGTATGCACTTCTGGAGATGGCAAAGCAGCAGGGACTTCACAAAGTATATGTACATTGCTTCTTGGATGGACGTGATACACCGCCTGCATCTGGAAAAGATTTTGTTGCCCAGTTAGTTGATAAGATGAAAGAGATCGGTGTTGGAGAAGTGGCAACCGTTATGGGTCGCTATTATGCTATGGACCGTGATAACAGATGGGATCGTGTGGAGCTGGCATACAAGGCTCTGACCAAGGGAGAAGGCATCCCGGCTGACTGCCCGATCTGCGCTGTAGAGAATTCTTATAAGGAAGAAGTATACGATGAGTTCGTAAAAACGAGCGTGGTTATGAAAGACGGACACCCGACCGCGACCATTCAGGACAAGGATTCTGTTATCTTCTTCAACTTCCGTCCGGACCGTGCAAGAGAGATTACCAGAGCTTTCTGCGCAGATGAGTTTGACGGATTTGCAAGAGAGAAGAAGCTGGATCTGACATATGTATGCTTCACTCAGTATGATGCAACGATTCCGCATACGATCATTGCATTCAAGAAAGTAGAACTCCACAATACGTTTGGTGAGTATCTGGCAGCACATCACATGACTCAGGCACGTATTGCTGAGACAGAAAAATATGCACATGTGACCTTCTTCTTCAATGGAGGAGTGGAGCAGCCCAACGAGGGCGAGGATCGTATCCTTGTAAAATCTCCGAAAGTTGCAACTTATGATCTGAAGCCGGAGATGAGCGCATATGAAGTATGCGACCGTCTGTGTGAGGCAATCCGTTCTGAAAAATATGATGTGATCATCATCAACTTTGCAAACCCGGATATGGTAGGTCATACAGGTGTAGAGGCTGCAGCTATCAAAGCCATCGAGGTTGTTGACGAGTGTGTTGGCAAGGCAGTAGAGGCACTCAAGGAAGTGGATGGACAGATGTTTATCTGTGCTGACCATGGAAATGCAGAGCAGCTTAAAGATTATGAGACCGGTGAACCGTTCACTGCTCATACCACCAACCCGGTTCCGTTCATCCTTGTAAATGCGGATCCGAAATATACGCTGAGAGAAGGCGGATGCCTGGCAGACATCGTACCGACTCTGCTGGAACTGATGGGAATGGAGCAGCCTGCTGAGATGACCGGAAAATCTCTGCTTGTAAAATAGGAGTGGCTTATGGTACTGGAGATGAAACGTGCTCTGGAAGATCTGAAAAAAGGTGCTGACGGGGCATATAGAAAAATATACGATGCAACTTATGAAGAGGTATACTGCAAGAGTTTTCTGATCACACAGGAAGAAAAACAGGCACTGAGTCTGGTGGAAGATTTTTATGCAGGTGTATTAAAAGAAATCGGCGAAGCACTGAAAGCAGAGGATCAGAATCTCTGGTTCTGGCAGCAGTATTATAAGAAGATCCGCCGCGAATATCAGAAGCTTTTAAGCGTTCAGCATAAAGAGGCTCCGGGTAAAGCACAGAATCTGGCACAGATCCTGGCGGCACTTCCACTGCTTCATCGTGTGATGCTGGTGATGGCTTATGAGGATGACTTCAGTGCAGAACAGATCAGCGCAGTGCTTGGTCTGGCTTCGGAGAAGATCGAAGGCGAGCTTGAGAAGCTGGAGAAGATTCTTCCGACCCTTACACAGGGACAGCCGCAGGAGAATGCTGTATGGCTGGCAGGCTGGAAGACGATTCTGGCAGGCGCAGACCGTCAGATCCTTGGGACAGTAGCTGCTGACTGGGTGGATGTGGCCTATGAGAAGGCATCCGCTGCTGCAGGTGTGAAAGAACAACCGAAGAAAGAAGACAACTTTGAATATTTTGTGGCAGATGTGGATCTGACAGAAGAAAAGCCGAAGAAGAAAAAAGCAGAGCCTGTCATTGAAGAAGAGGATGATGAGGACGAAGAAGAGTATTCCGATGAAGACGATGAGGATGAGGAATACGATGACGATGATGAAGAATATAATGACGAAGACGACGAGGATGACGAAGACGATGAGGATCGTTACGACTGGGATCTGGAAGATGATGGCCGTAAGATGATCATTATTGGAGCAGTTGTTGCAGTGATTCTTTGCGTTGTGATCGGACTTGGTGCCATGTGGTTCATGGGAAGAAACAAGGGTGACAGCGCGACATCGTCTCAGACAGAAGAACAGCAGGAAGATGAAGATGCAGCTGCTGATCTGGTGATCAAGGGTGATGGCGATACTGCTGATGATACAGAGTCTGCTGAGGAAACAGATGCTGAGGAGACAGAGGAGACTGAAGAGACTGCTCCGGAAGAAGAAGCAGAACCGGAAGAGCCGCAGACGGTGACTATGAAGGTCAATGCAAGCTCTCTGAATGTAAGAAGTGAAGCCAATACCACCAGCTCTGTCGTAACCAGTCTGGCAAATGGAGATACGGTAGAAGTTCTTGGTGATGCATCTCAGGAATGGGTACAGATTCGATGCACCAGCAAGAATAATGAGGAAGGCTACGTGAAGAGCGAGTATCTGGTAGCTGCCGAATAGAAAGAAAGGAACCTGCCTATACTATGAAAAAATAGTATAGGAGGTTCTTTTTTTATGAATCGATATCTGCCAATCACCTATATTTACGCAAGAGAGATCCTGGACTCCAGGGGAAACCCTACTGTGGAGGCGGAGGTGGTGCTGGATGGTGTCTATGAGGCAAGGGCATCTGTTCCGTCAGGAGCATCTACAGGGCAGTATGAGGCGGTGGAACTGCGGGATGGACAGGAACGTTACCTGGGATTGGGAGTAGAAAAGGCAGTCTCCAATGTAAACACAAAGATCGCCAATGCTCTGCTGGGGGAAAATGCGTTGAGTCAGGGATATATTGACCATCTGCTCATCGATGCGGATGGTACGGAAAATAAGTCTAACCTGGGTGCCAATGCGATCCTGCCGGTCTCTATGGCGGTTGCCAAAGCTTCTGCAAAGGCACTGGGACTTCCTTTGTATCAGTATCTGGGTGGTATTCGGACGGACAGCATGCCGGTTCCTATGATGAATATATTGAATGGAGGCCGTCATTCGAAGAATTCATTGGACTTTCAGGAATTTATGATCCTTCCTGTAGGTGCAGAGAATTTTAAGGAATCCATTCGTATGGGAACAGAGGTGTACCACAAGTTAAAACTGATTCTCAACAAAGATCAGATGGTCAGCGCAGTTGGTGACGAAGGCGGATTTGCACCGGATCTGAAAAATGCAAGGGAAGCGTTGGAATATCTGATGAAGGCAGTAGAACTGGCGGGATACGATCCGGGAAAAGATGTGGTGTTTGCCATGGATGCAGCAGCCAGCGAGTTGTTAAATGAACGGACTGGCTGTTATGATTTTCCAGGAGAAGGAAGCCAGGAAGGCTGTCAGATCAGTCGGAGTACAAATGAGATGATCGATTACTATGAATCGTTGACGGCAGAATTTCCACTGGTATCAATTGAAGATGGACTGGCGGAAAATGACTGGGAAGGCTGGCAGAAGCTTACCTGTCGTCTGGGTCAGAATATTCAGCTGGTAGGAGATGATCTGTTTGTAACGAACACCAGGCGGATCAGCTGTGGGATCAAGCTTCAGACAGCCAATGCGGTTCTGATCAAACTCAATCAGATCGGAACGCTGACGGAAACTTTTGATGCGATCCATATGGCTCACAAGGCCGGATATCGCACCATTATATCTCATCGCAGCGGTGAGACTTCAGAGGATATGATCGCAGATCTGGCAGTAGCCTGCGGATCCGGACAGATTAAGACCGGTGCGCCATGCCGGGCGGAGCGGACGGCAAAATATAATCAGTTGCTGCGGATACAGGAAGAATTAGGAGAACTGGCATCTTTTCGGAATCCTTTTGCTGTTGATGACGGACAGGAGAAAAGTTCATGATTTACAGAAACCGGCATAGATGATATGATAATGCAGAACTGACTGACGTTTAAAAACCAGTTTATGGACGGGAGAAAACAAATGAAGAAGATCATATTGGCTTCTGGATCGCCAAGAAGAAGAGAACTGCTGACACAGATCGGCATCTCCTTTGAAGTGGTGAAGGCGGAAGGTGAAGAAAAGATAACGACGGATGATCCGGAGGAAGCGGTCAAGGAGCTTGCCATGCAGAAAGCGCAGGAGGTTGCGGGCCGTGTGGATGCAGATGTGGTGATCGGAGCGGATACTGTGGTCGCTGTAGACGGCGAGATCATGGGAAAACCAAAGGATCCGGAAGATGCGGTTCGGATGATCCACCGCATTCAGGGACGGGATCATGAGGTGCTGACCGGTGTGGCTGTGATCCTGAAAAAAGGAGAGGTGGAGACCACCATCAATTTTGCAGAGACTACCCGTGTGCATGTGTTTCCTATGACAGAGGAGGAGATCCAGGCGTATGTAGCAAGCAAAGAACCCATGGATAAAGCCGGGGCATATGGCATCCAGGGGCTCTTTGCCGCATATGTATCCGGAATCGAAGGCGATTACAACAATGTGGTTGGTCTGCCGGTGGGAAGACTGTATCAGGAAGTAAAGGCCATTGCAGATGTGGATCTGCGAACCCTATAGAAGATAAGAGACAGGAGTCAGAAATATGAGATTTGTAGTACAGAGAGTGACACATGCATCTGTCACGGTAGATAGTCAGGTGATCGGAAAGATCGGAAATGGATTTATGGTACTGATCGGTGTAGCGGATACAGACACGAGAGAGATTGCTGATAAAATGGTAAAAAAGCTGCTGGGACTTCGCATTTTTGAGGATGAGAACGGCAAGACGAATCTGGATATACATACGGTGGAAGGTGAACTTCTGCTGATCTCACAATTTACTCTCTATGCAAACTGCCGTCATGGTAACCGTCCGAGCTTTATTGAGGCAGGAAAGCCGGATATGGCCAACGAAATGTATGAGTACATCATTGCAAAATGCAAAGAGCAGGTACCGGTGGTGGAAAAAGGGGAATTTGGCGCGGATATGAAGGTGGAACTGTTAAATGATGGTCCGTTCACGATTCTGCTGGATTCAGACCAACTGTAAGAAGTGACTGGAATCCGTTCCGACGACTGACGTATCAGTTGAAAATCTTCTGGTGTTATGGTAGAATAACGACAGATATGAGGCATGCGGGGATACTGCGTGCTGCGAGAAAAAATTGAGGTGCGATATGAAACGTGTACTTTTGAAACTGAGTGGAGAAGCTCTGGCCGGTGAGAAGCATACCGGATTTGATGAGGCAACCTGCCTTCAGGTTGCAGAACAGGTAAAGCAGGTGTGTGACAGCGGTGTTCAGGTAGCTATTGTGATCGGAGGAGGCAATTTCTGGAGAGGCCGTACCAGCAACAATATTGACCGTACAAAATCTGACCAGATCGGTATGCTGGCAACTGTGATGAACTGTATCTATGTGTCTGAGATTTTCCGCAGCGTGGGAATGAAGACCAAGGTATTTACTCCGTTTACCATGGGACCGATGGCTGAGATGTTTACCAAGGATGCAGCTGTTGAGTGCCTGGAGAAAGGGGTAGTGACCTTCTTCGCAGGCGGAACCGGACATCCGTATTTCTCCACCGATACCACCACAACTCTTCGGGCAGTGGAGATCGAGGCAGATGTGATTCTGCTGGCTAAGGCGGTGGACGGTGTCTATGACAGCGATCCGAAGGTGAATCCGGAAGCAAAGAAATATGATGAGATCCCGATTCAGCAGGTGATCGATCAGAAGCTGGGCGTGATGGATCTGACAGCATCTATCATGTGCATGGAGAACAAGATGCCGATGATGGTGTTTGGATTGAATGAAGAAAACAGTATCGTTAATACATTAAAAGGAAAATTTTCCGGAACAAAAGTGACCGTATAAGGGAGGATATATAGATGGATGAGAGATTAAAAGTATATGACAGCAAGATGACAAAATCATTTGATGCGCTGCTGAGAGATTATGCAGCAATCCGTGCAGGACGTGCCAATCCGCATGTGCTGGACAAGATCAAAGTTGATTATTATGGAACCCCGACTCCGCTTCAGCAGGTAGGAAATATATCTGTACCGGAGGCAAGAATCATTCAGATCCAGCCGTGGGAGAAAAAGCTGATCCGTGAGATCGAGAAGGCGATCATGACTTCTGATCTTGGTATCAACCCGACCAACGATGGTACGTCTATCCGCCTGATCTTCCCGGAACTCACTGAGGAGCGCAGAAAAGCACTTGCCAAAGATGTGAAGAAAAAAGGCGACGAGGCAAAGGTTGCGATCCGCAATATCCGTCGTGATGCAAACGAAGCATTCAAGAAGATGAACAAGAACAATGAGCTGACGGAGGATGATCAGAAGGATCTGGAAAATCAGGCACAGAAGATGACTGATAAATACATCAGCGACATTGATAAAGCTGTAGAAGAGAAAACAAAAGAGATCATGACCGTATAGGCATGCAATGAGGGAGGCTGCTGTTGGGTAACATGAGGAGAGCTGTGAATCACGGGTTTTCTTGTCCGACAGCAGCCTAAAACACGTTTTAGAGAGAATTTGGAGGAAACCGGTATGAATATTCCGCAGCATGTGGCGATCATTCTGGATGGAAACGGCCGCTGGGCCAAAGCAAAAGGCATGCCCCGCAATTATGGACATGTACAGGGAGCAAAAAATGTGGAGAAAATCTGTGAAGATGCATATTATATGGGTATCAAATATCTTACAGTCTATGCATTTTCCACGGAGAACTGGAAGCGTAGCAAGGATGAAGTGGATGCATTGATGACATTGCTGCGCAATTATATGAAGACCTGTGTCAAGACGGCGAAGAAAAATCATATGCGCGTGCGTGTGATCGGAGATAAGAGCGGACTGGCAGAGGATATCCAGGCAAGCATTGCAAAGCTGGAGGAAGAGTCTAAGGATCAGGACGGACTGAACTTTACGATTGCCATTAATTATGGAAGTCGGGATGAGATCTGCCGTGCAGTGAAAAAGATCGTGGCAGAAGGAATCGCACCGGAGGATATTACAGAGCAGGTGATCAGTGATCATCTGGATACAGCAGGAATCCCTGATCCGGATCTTCTGATCCGTACCAGCGGAGAACTTAGATTATCCAATTATCTGATGTGGCAGCTTGCTTATACAGAGTTTTATTTTACTGATGTACCGTGGCCGGATTTTAATAAGGCGGAGCTTGAAAAAGCGATTGAAAAATACAATGGTCGTGACCGTCGGTATGGGGGAGTGAAAGAAGAATGAAAGCATTTTTAACCAGACTGACCAGTGGTATTTTGTTGCTGGTAATCATTGGCGTGACCTGTGCATTTGGCAGCTGGCCGCTTTGGATCGCAGTAACACTGGCGGGTTTTATTGGCCTTCATGAATTCTATCGAGTGCTGGAGATTCCCAGATGGGATATTCTCTGGTGGATCGGCATGATTGGTACGGGACTATGGTCGTTCATCAGCTTTGTTGTCTGTGGTGGCAATCCGACATGGAAAGAAAATCTGTGGCTTACACTGGTTGCGGCATTTATGCTGATCATGCTGGAATATGTGATTTCCTATCCTAAATACAATACCCAGCAGATCATGGCAGCATTTTTCGGCATCTTCTATGTGCCGGTGATGCTGAGCTTTATCTATCAGACCCGGATGCTGGAAGATGGATTTCAACTGGTCTGGCTGATCTTCTTAAGTGCATGGGGCTGCGACACCTGCGCATACTGTACAGGTGTACTGATCGGAAAGCATAAGCTGGCACCGGTATTAAGTCCGAAGAAATCCATTGAAGGAGCCATCGGGGGCGTTGTAGGTGCGGCATTGCTTGGAGCGGCGTATGGAGCGTTGCTGGGTAAGTATACGGCAGCCTTTGCCCTGATCTGCGCAGTGGGTGCAGCGGCTTCCCAGATTGGAGATCTGGCGGCATCAGCGGTGAAGAGACAACATGGCATTAAGGATTATGGTACGCTGATTCCAGGACATGGAGGAATCCTGGACCGGTTTGACAGCGTGATCGTTACAGCTCCCATGATCTATGTACTTGCATTAAGGATGCTTGGATGATCGGTCGGGAATAAATAAGGCAGTCAGAAGCGACTGCAGGAGAACAGGAGAACAGCAGATGAAGAAGATAGCAATCTTAGGATCTACTGGTTCCATTGGCACACAGACATTGGAAGTGGCAAGAGAAAATGGTGATCTTCAGATCACAGCACTGGCGGCGGGAAATAATATTGAACTGCTGGAAAAGCAGATCCGCGAGTTCCATCCGGGACTGGTAGCTGTATGGAAAGAAGAAAAGGCAAAGGAATTAAAAGACAGAGTAAAAGATCTGGATGTGAAGGTGGTCTGTGGCATGGATGGACTTCTGGAGGTGGCGACAGAACCGTCTTCAGAGATCCTGGTGACGGCAATCGTAGGTATGATCGGCATTCGCCCGACTATCGCAGCTATGAAAGCTGGAAAGGATATTGCGCTTGCCAATAAAGAAACACTGGTAACGGCAGGTCATATTATTATTCCGCTGGCGAAGGAGTGCAACGTACAGATTCTTCCGGTGGACAGTGAGCACAGCGCGATTTTCCAGTGTCTGAACGGAGAGCACAGAAGTCAGTTGAAGAAGATTCTTCTGACAGCTTCCGGTGGTCCGTTCCGCGGAAAGAAAAAGGAAGAACTGAAACATGTACAGGTGGAGGATGCCCTGAAGCATCCGAACTGGTCCATGGGAAGAAAGATTACCATTGACTCTGCAACGCTGGTCAATAAAGGTCTGGAGATGATGGAGGCACGTTGGCTCTTCGGCGTGGAACCAAAAGATATTCAGATCGTGGTGCAGCCTAAGAGTATCATCCATTCCATGGTGGAGTTTGTAGATGGCGCAGTGATTGCGCAGCTTGGCACACCGGATATGAAGCTGCCGATCCAGTATGCCCTGTATTATCCGGATCGCAAGTATCTGCCGGGAGACCGGCTGGACTTCTGGTCATTGAACCAGATTACTTTTGAAAAACCGGATATGGAGAATTTCCTGGGACTGAAGCTGGCATTTGATGCGGCAGCCGCAGGCGGCTCCATGCCGACGGTCTATAATGCGGCCAATGAGCGGGCAGTAGCCAAATTCCTGGATCGGAAGATCGGTTTTCTCGATATTCCTGAGATTATCAGTGAGTGTATGGCTGCCCACAAGGTTGTGGAGGCTCCGACTGTAGAGCAGATCCTTCAGACAGAGGCTGCAACCTATGACATGATTGAGAGCAGGTGGTAGATTGAGTTATATTCTGGCACTGATCATATTCAGTGCGATCGTTATATTTCATGAGCTTGGACATTTTCTTCTGGCAAAATGGAATGGTATTGAAGTGATTGAATTTTCTCTTGGCATGGGACCAAGACTCTTAAGCCATGTGTGGGGAGATACACGATATTCGCTGAAACTTCTGCCAATCGGTGGTTCCTGTCAGATGGTAGGAGAGGAAGAAGCCAGCGATTCTGCAGGTGCTTTTGGAAATAAATCTGTCTGGGCACGGATCGCTGTGGTGGCGGCAGGCCCTGTATTTAATTTTATTCTGGCATGGGTGCTGGCGTTGATCATTGTGGGAAGCGTGGGCTACGACAATACAATGGTGGACATTATTCCAGATTCTGCGGCAGCAGAGGCTGGCATGGAAGATGGTGATCAGATCATCAGCATCAATGGAAGCCGTACTTGGCTCTACCGGGAGGTAAGTCTTTACAGCAGTCTTCATCAGGGACAGACGGCAACAGTAGTCTTTGAACGGAATGGAGAGAAGCAGACGGTTGTGCTGACTCCGAAGCAAAGCGACACCGGAGCTTATCTCTATGGATTTTCCAGAACTGTGCAGCGGGAAAAGGGCGGTGCACTGGAAACAGTTGGATACAGCTGTGCAGAGATCCGCTACTGGCTGAAGGCCACCGTTGAGAGCCTGAAGATGCTGATCGGCGGACAGGTGGGACTGGAGGAAATGTCCGGTCCGGTGGGAATTGTCAGCACGATTGGTGATACCTACAAGGAATCCCGGGTAGATGGCTGGTATTATGTGACTATGAATATGATCATGATCGCAATCCTTCTGAGTGTGAATCTGGGAGTGATGAATCTCCTGCCCATACCGGCACTGGACGGGGGGCGGCTGGTATTTCTGGTCCTTGAGGCTATTCGCGGCAAGGCTATTCCACAGGAAAAAGAAAGTATGGTGCATTTTACAGGATTTGTATTGTTGATGGGACTGATGGCTGTGATTCTGTTCAGCGATTTGCATAAACTTTTTATTAAGTGATGATTATTTTGTACGAAGGTGATATAATGGGTGCATATGAATCGAATGATATGGCGCTGAAAATTGAATTGTAAGGGGAAGAAAAAAGATGGAAATACGTTTTGTAGAACCAGCAGAAGTGGAGCAGCTCAGAAGAAATGTACAGACAGCGTTCCCATCTAAGACACCGCAGGCATTACTGGACAATATGCCAGGAGAACTTGTCAGACCGGAGGAAGGGAGATATCTTGGCTGTTTTGATGATGACGGCACCATGATAGGTTCTCTTCTTATGATGGATTTTGAGATGAATGTCCGTGGGAAGATGATGAAAATGGGTGCACCTGCCTATGTATCCACAAATTTTCTGCACAAGAAGGAACATATTGCAAGAAATCTCCTCAGGGTTCAGATGGGGGTATTTGCACAGACAGGCACGGCAGTTGGAGCACTGCATCCATTTAATCCGGCTTTTTATCGTAAAATGGGATATGGATATTGTACGGAACAGGTAATGTATTCACCGCGTCCACAATATATCCGTTCCTATGGAGATAAATCTGGTTTATCTTATGCAGGACCAGAGGATGAGGAAGAAATACTGGAGTTCTACCGGCAATATGCCAGAAAAACACATGGAGCGACGATCCATCCTTTTATGGATAAGCATCGGATCTTTGATGAACCATATGTGGTAGTCTGCAGAAGAAATGGAAAGATTACAGGATATCTGACCTTTGATTTTGTGCAAGTGGATCATTATACAGATATGTATCATGACCTGGCGGTGCGTGAACTGGTCTGTGAGGATATGGAGACCATGAAGCAGTTTCTGACGTTTTTTGCTTCACAGACCGATCAGATCGAGAGAGTACGCATCTATACGTATGAAGAATATTTCCATATATTATTTACGAATCCGGACAGTGGCGAGAACCGGGCATATGATGGGGCAATTCAGGAGACGGGAAGGAAGATCATGGGATTTATGTTCCGCATTCTGGATCTGGAGGAATATTTTCGACAGCAAAGTCATTGTGACAAGCCTGTGAGCAGAGCATTTACGTTGGAGCTCCAGGTAGAGGATGATTTTATGGAATCCAACAATAAGACGATCCGGCTTCGGATAGAGGGGGATCGGGTATGCCAGACGGATGCTCAGAAAGCAGATGTGGTTCTGAAGGCAAAGATTGCAGATCTGTCTTCGATGGTTGTGGGTGCGATCCCACTGGAAGCATTCCTGTGGTCTGAGCAGATGGAATGCAGTGATCATGCTTATGTGCAGGATATACAGAATGCCATCGGCTGGAGCCGGAAACCAAAGAATTATACATATTTTTAAGCAAAAAGAAGGAAGAGGAGACTCTTCCTTCTTTTTGCTTAAAAATGGACATAAAAAAGAAAAATTGTAACTATTGTATAGCTGTTAAAAAAAATTTTATGAATGAATAGACAAACTGCAATAAATGAGGTATACTAAGGACGTGTTGAAAAGATGATTTGTACAACTGCTCAGCTCGGAGACAGGTGAAAAAGACAGAATCATCAAATGAACGAAAGGATATGTGCAGCGCCATATGCATATATCAGTTACCTGACTTGTTGATTGAAAAAGTGAATAGGGAAGGAATGACATCGATGAAGATTCATATTATGAAAACGGTGTCAGAAGGAACCAGGCAGATTATTATGAGGCGAGCACGGATGGAAGGACTTGATGTGCTGTTTCAGGAGCATTCTGCATTGGCGGTGCTCAATGGGAATGTATGTGATCTGATCTATGCAAGTGATCTTGCTCAGAAAGCATCGGATGTGGAAGTGTTTGAGATTAGCGGCAATTGTCCGCAGCATCTGACCTGCCTTGCGATTCTGGGATCTGCATCCGCAGTGGATGAAGCTGTTAAGCGAATCAATTCAGAATCATGGTAAACTGTCAAAAGGTTTCTTTTATTGATATCGGAAGGCGCGCCGTATAAGTAGAATTATATGGTGCTGTTTTTATTTTCTGAAGAATGTAAGGAGGTTACTAGAAAATGGACAGCTACTTAGTGAAGCCAAGGATCTATATGGATCGTGATGGGCTGACAGAGATTTTACAGGGCCGTAAAAAAGCATTTATCGTTACAGACCGGTTCATGCATGAAAGCGGAAAGGTCTCCTATATTACAGATATCTGTGCACGAATGGGTGTGGAAGTTACCATCTTTTCAGAGATCAAGCCGGATCCGGATATTGCAACTGTAACAAAAGGGATCTCTATGATGGTAGACATAAAGCCGGATGTACTGTTTGCTTTGGGAGGAGGATCTTCCATTGATGCGGCAAAAGCCATGAATTATCTGGCATCAAGAGAAGGTATGCTGGAAAAAGCATACTTTGTTGCGATTCCGACGACCAGTGGTACTGGAAGTGAAGTGACGACCTTTGCAGTAATCAGCGATCCGGATAAGAAAGCAAAATATCCGCTGATCTCTGAGAATATGCTCCCGGATGCGGCGGTTCTGGATGCAGAGCTTACCAAGACAGTGCCGGCATCGATCACTGCTGATACCGGTATTGATGTACTGACACATGCGTATGAAGCGTATGTTTCATCAAAGGCCAATGATTTTACCGATGCAGCTGCTGAAAAGTCCATGAAGCTTGTATTTGAATATCTTCCGGAAGCGTACAAAGCAGCAGGAAAGAATTTAGAAGAACTGACAAAAGAAGATCTGTATGCAAGGCAGAAGATGCATCATGCATCCTGTCTGGCAGGAATGGCATTTTCCAATGCAGGACTTGGCATCAATCACAGTATGGCACATACCCTGGGCGGACATTTCCATATTCCACATGGAAGAGCCAATGCAGTGCTTCTCCCCTATGTGATGGCATACAATTGTGGATGCCGTACTTCTCTCACACCTGCGGCAGAACGTTATGCAAAGATGTCTACTGTTTTATCGCTTGATAACGGAAGCAGCAGACAGAGTGCATTTGGTGCGATCCGTGCAACGAAACAGCTTATCAGAAAGCTGAATATACCATCCTGTATTAAGAATCTTGGAATTCCGGAAAATGAGTTTGTGGCTGCTCTGGATGAGATGGTGGATGCAGCAATGGCAGATTCCTGTACGGCAACCAATCCAAGAGTTCCGACAAGGGAAGAACTGAAGGAGCTTTTCATGGAAGCTTATAAAGGAAGAGAGATCTGATGATAGAAAAATTTGATTCATCAAAGGAAAGAATTATTCAGGAATTTGTTCCAGGCAAACAGATTACACTGGCACATATTATTCCCAATCCGGTGAGTGATCTTTATTCAAAGATGGGAATGATAGATGGAGATGGTGCGATCGGAATCTTTACGATAACGCCAAGCGAAGGTGCGATCATTGCTGCAGATGTGGCAAGTAAAGCCGGTGGAATCAAGATTGGATTTGTGGATCGTTTTAATGGAACGCTGATCATTACCGGTGAAGTGGCTTCCGTGGAAGCGGCAATGAATGGAGTGATCGCAAAATTGTGTGACTATATGGGATTTGCAAAGCCAGAGATCACACAGTCCTGATGATCAACCGTTACAAAGTCAGAAAGAGGACAGCAACATGAAAACCAAGATCATCCTGATTGGAAGATCCATGGCAGGCAAGACAACACTTTGCCAGTATTTGACTAATGAAGAACTGAGATATAAGAAGACCCAGACGATTCAGGTGATAAATAAAACGATGGTCGATACACCAGGTGAATATTTTGAACATCGGTTCTGGGGTGCTTTGTCAGTCACAGCAGCTGAGGTAGACTGCATTGTTCTGGTACAGCAGTCAACGGAAAGCGGCACCATGTTTCCTCCGGGATATGCAACCACATTTGGAAAACCCTGCGTGGGTGTAGTGACAAAATGTGATCTTGGAAGCAAAGAACAGATCGAAAATGCAAAAAAATATCTGAAGCTTGCAGGAGCAAAGGAGATATTTGTTACCAGCAGCTATACAGGAGAAGGGTTTGACGCATTTCTAAAGTATATGGAGGAGATGGATAGCCATGCATGAGATCATAAAAAGTGTAGGAATTGATATCGGCACATCAACTACACAGCTGATTTTCAGTGAACTGACAATTGAAAATGAGGCAAGCAATTATGTGGTGCCGAGGATCAACATTGTTGATAAGAAAGTAACATACAGAAGCAAGATCTATTTTACCCCTCTGCTGGATCAGAAGACTATTGATGCGGAGAAGGTAAAAGAAATTATTGAAAAAGAATATCAGGATGCAGGAATGAAACCGGAGGATCTCTCCACAGGAGCTGTGATCATTACCGGTGAGACTGCAAGAAAACAGAATGCCAATGTAGTACTGGATACATTAAGCAACCTGGCAGGAGATTTTGTCGTTGCAACGGCAGGACCGGATCTGGAATCTGTTCTCTCGGCGAGAGGTGCAGGCGCAGACAAGCTGTCAAAGGAACACAGAGAAACTGTGGCAAATCTGGACATTGGCGGAGGCACCAGCAACATTGCCGTATTCCAAAATGGAATCTTAAGAGGCACCAGCTGCCTGGATGTGGGCGGCAGATTGATCAAGATCGACGAGAACGGAAAAATCTACTATATTTTCCCGGGAACAAAGGAGCTTGCAAAAGCTCATGGAATCGAGATCAATGTCGGTGATACGGCAAAGGAAGAAACCCTCATGAAGGTATGCGAACTGATGGCAGATCAGCTGGCACAGGCGATCAATAAGGAGCCGGCAGATGAGATGCACAGCAGAATGTATACCAATCAGGGAAAGAGACTGAAAGAAGAACCTGTGATCAATGCAGTTACTTATTCAGGCGGTGTTGCCAGTGTTTACTATGAAGGAGAGCCGGCAGATGTATTTGCCTATCATGATGTAGGAGTATTGCTTGCGAGGGCGATCAAGAATCATCCGGTTCTCAAAACTGTACCGACCTATCAGGCGGCGGAGACGATCCGCGCCACAGTCGTAGGTGCAGGTACCCATACAACAAATGTTAGTGGAAGTACCATTCAGTATACGGATGGAAAACTTCCCATAAAAAACATTCCGGTTCTGCGAATGTCTGAAGAAGATGAACAGAACCCGGCATTGTTCCAGACGACTCTTCAGAGAAAACTTCAGCTATTCATGAATGAAGGTCATGTGGAACAGGTAGCAATTGTGGTTTCCGGCAAATATCATACCAGTTTTTTAAAAGTTCAGGAACTGGCAGAGATGATCATCCATGGTGCAGAAGCGGTTATCTCGGGACCGTATCCATTGATCATTGTTTTAGAAAATGATATTGCCAAAGTACTGGGTAATGCGATCAATGTACTCCTGGAACGCAAAAAGGATTTTATCTGTATTGATGGAATCTATGCGAATGACGGAGATTATATTGATATCGGAGAACCAGTTGCCATGGGACGAGTTGTTCCGGTTGTTACCAAAACTCTAATTTTCAATTCTTGAGAAGGAGGGCAAGAAAATTGATCTTAAAGACACATTTACGCGGAAAAGTTTACGAATTCAAATCTCTTCGTGAAGTTATGGGTAAAGCCAATGAAGAGAAATCTGGTGATAACCTCGCCGGAGTCAGCGCTGAATCCGCAGAAGAGAGAATTGCAGCAAAGGCAGTTCTTCAGCACATCACATTAAAGGATTTATTCGAAAACCCAGCAGTTCCCTATGAGACAGATGAGGTTACAAGAATCATCATTGATGGTATTGACCCGATCATCTATCGCAGTATTCAGAGTTGGACGGTGGCAGAATTAAGAGAGTGGATCCTGGACATCAATACCACAGGAGAAATGATCAGGACCGTAGCTCAGGGTCTTACTTCCGAGATGGTTGCAGCTGTCTGCAAGCTGATGACAAACCTTGACCTTATTTATGCAGCAAAGAAAATCCGAGTACATGCACATTGTAACACTACCATCGGTCTTGAAGGAACTTTCTCTTCACGACTGCAGCCGAACCATACTACAGATGATCCGAAAGGAATCATGGCATCTGTTATGGAAGGTCTTTCTCTTGGATGTGGTGATGCCGTTATCGGTCTGAACCCGGTAGATGACTCTGTAGAGAGCGTTGCAAGAGTACTGAGAAGCTTTGATGAATTTAAGAATAAATGGGAAGTTCCGACTCAGATCTGTGTACTTGCTCATGTAACCACTCAGATGGAAGCATGTGAGAAGCAGGGCGCACCGATCGACCTGCTGTTCCAGTCTATCGCAGGATCTCAGAAAGGTAATGAGGCTTTCGGTCTGACCGCTACCATGCTGGATGAAGGCTATCAGATGATGAATGAGAAAGGAACCAGTGCAGGTCCGAACTACATGTATTTCGAGACTGGACAGGGTTCTGAGCTTTCTTCCGAAGCACACAACGGATGGGACCAGGTAACCATGGAAGCTCGTTGTTATGGATTCGCAAGAAGATATCATCCGTTCCTTGTTAATACCGTAGTTGGTTTCATCGGACCGGAGTATCTGTATGATTCCAAACAGGTTACCAGAGCAGGTCTTGAGGACCACTTCATGGGTAAACTGACAGGTATCCCGATGGGATGCGATGCCTGCTATACCAACCATATGAAAGCTGACCAGAATGATATTGAGAATCTGGCAACTCTTCTTGTGGCAGCAGGATGCAACTATATCATGGGTGTTCCGCAGGGTGATGACTGTATGCTGATGTATCAGTGTACTGGTTATCATGAGGCAGCATCTCTTCGTGAAGTATTCGGTCTTCGTCCGATCAAAGAGTTTGATGAATGGCTTGAAAAGATGGGCTTCTCAAAAGATGGAAAACTTACAGACCTTGCAGGCGATGCATCTGTATTTTTGAAATAAGGGGAGGTGGAAGTTTTGAACGAAAAAGATTTAAGAGATATTATTGCTCAGGTCCTTTCTGAGATGAACGTAACAGATACCACATCTGCAACTTCCGCAGCGCCGGCACAGAAAGCGGATACCGCATCTGCTGCTACAGAAGACGGATTTGTTGAAGATGTAGCAGAAATTGATATTAAAAAACAGTATCTGGTAGAGCATCCGGTTGCAGGAGATGCTTATTATGAACTGAAACAGTATGCACCTTGTCGTCTGGGTATCGGCAAAGCAGGTGCCAGATACAAGACCTTACCGGTACTGGAATTCCGTGCAGCACATTCCGCAGCACAGGATGCCGTATTTACAGACGTAGATCCAGAGGTTATTGAGAAGCTTGGACTGTTCACTGTTCAGACAAAATGTGACAGTAAAGATACCTATCTTACAAGACCGGACCTTGGTCGTATCCTCAGTGATGAAGCTGTTCAGACGATCAAAGAAAAATGCAAAATGCATCCGACTGTACAGATCTATGTATCTGACGGACTTAGTTCCGCAGCAGTTGCAGCCAATACCGCTGATGTTCTTCCGGCAATTCTTCAGGGCCTTAAGAGCTATGGTATTGAAGCAGGTACACCGTTCTTTGTAAAATATGGACGTGTTGGTGTCATGGATCAGATTTCTGAGATCACAGGCGCTGACGTTACCTGTGTACTGATCGGTGAAAGACCAGGTCTTATTACAGCAGAATCCATGTCTGCATATATTGCTTACAAGGCAACAGTTGGTATGCCGGAAGCAAGAAGAACAGTTGTTTCCAATATTCACAAAGATGGTACGATCCCGGCTGAGGCAGGAGCGCATATTGCAGATATCATCAAGAAGATTCTGGAAGCAAAAGCAAGTGGAACAGACCTTAAACTTTAATCATTCTGGATGGAGGTAATAACAAAATGAAAAGAGATCCGTTAAAAGCGACTGTCCTTGCAACGAGATATATCCCGAATGCAACACAGAAAATGGTTCAGGATTTGATCACAGCTGGTGGAATTATTGAATATGATCCGCAGCGTCATCGTTCACTGGCACTGCTGACAGCAGACTGTGATGATGTAACTTATACAGCACTTGATGAAGCAACAAAGAAAGCAGATGTAGACGTTATCTATGCACATTCCTTCTATGCTGGAGCAGCAAATGCAAACACCAAGCTCGCAGGTGAGATCATTGGTGTTCTGGCAGGACCGAACCCGGCAGAGGCAAGAGCCGGCCTGGAAGCTGCTGTAGACTTTATTGAAAATGAAGCTCATTTCGTATCTGCAAATGATGATGATTCCATTCCGTATTATGCACATTGCATTTCCCGTACTGGTTCTTATCTGTCCAGCACCAATGGAATCAAAGAAGGTGAAGCTCTTGCATACCTGATCGCTCCGCCTCTGGAAGCAATGTACGCTCTGGATGCAGCAATCAAGGCAGCAGATGTAACCATCGTTGCTCTGTACAATCCGCCAAGTGAGACCAACTTTGGTGGAGGTCTTCTGACTGGAAGCCAGTCAGCTTGTAAAGCGGCATGTAACGCATTTGCGGAAGCCGTTGAGGCAGTTGCAGCAAACCCACTGGTATAAGTAATCACAACTGAGGTACTATATGAAAGCATTAGGAATGATTGAATTATATGGTTACCTTGCAGCAGTGGAAGCTCTCGATAGTGCATTAAAAGCAGCAAATGTCAGCAGTCTTGGAGCAACAAAGGTAGGCGGCGGACTGGTAACAGTGATGGTAGAGGGAGATGTAGGAGCAGTAAAAGCCTCTATGGATGCAGCAGCAAGTGCTGCGGAAAGAGTTGGAGAGGTGATCAGTGTTCATGTGATCCCAAGACCTCACGAGTCAGTAGGCGAGATGCTCAAGCCACCGACGCCTCCTGCTCCGGAAAAATCTCCGGAGCCTGATCCGGAGCCGAAGCCCGAGCCGGAATTGAAGCTTGAACCGGAAGCAGAAGCAGTGCCGGAAGCTTCCGAGACTCCGATTGCTGAAGTTTCAGACAATGCAGTGATCGAAGAACCTGTAAAAGCTGAATCTTACACCGAAGAAATGCTGGAGAAAATGTCTGTTTCAAAGCTCAGAACCATTGCAAGAGAATTACAGGTCAATAATATGACAAGAGAACAGATTCGATTTGGCAAAAAGACAGAACTGATTCAGAACATACTAGAATTTACAGGACGGGAGATGTAAAATATGCAGTTGTATGATAAAGATTTGTTGTCAGTTCAGGAAGTGAGAGATCTTGTTGAAAAGGCCAAAAAAGCTCAGCAGGAATTTGCACTGAAGAGTCAGGAAGAGGTAGACGCAATCGTAAAGAGCGTTGCAGAAGCCGGAGTCAGAAATGCAAAAAGACTTGCGAAGATGGCTCATGAAGAGACAGGGTTTGGTATCGAGGCTGACAAGGTAATAAAAAATGTATTCGGAAGTCGCGGTGTCTATGAAGCAATCAAAGACATGAAGACGATCGGAGTACTTGAAGTAGATGAGGAGAAAAAAACCAAAAAGATCGCAATTCCGGTTGGTATTGTAGCAGGTCTGATTCCTTCTACAAATCCTACGTCTACTGCATTTTATAAATCAGAGATTGCGCTGAAGGGTGGAAATGCAATTATCTTTTCTCCGCATCCAAATGCAAAGAACTGTATCGTAGAAGCGGTTAAGGTGATTCGTACAGCCATCGCTGAGGCAGGTGGAAACGAAGATCTTGTATCTGTGATCACCATACCTACGATTCAGGCAACGGATATGTTGATGAAACATCCAGATGTTGCCATGATCCTGGCAACAGGAGGCAGCGCAATGGTGCGTGCGGCATATTCTTCAGGAACACCGGCTATCGGTGTGGGACCTGGAAATGGACCTGCTTATATTGAAAAGACAGCAGATGTAGCCCTGGCGGTTAAACGTATCATGGATTCCAAGACTTTTGACAATGGAACGATCTGTGCATCCGAGCAGTCTGTTATGTGCGACTGTGATATGGAACCGGCCGTTCGTGTCGAGATGGAAAAACAGGGAGCTTATTTCCTGAATGATGAGCAGATCGCAAAACTTGGAAAATTCATCCTTCGAGCAAACGGAACTATGAATCCGCAGATCGTTGGTAAGAGTGCCCAGGTGATTGCAGATCTGGCTGAGATTGAGATTTCGGAAGGAACAAGAGTCCTGGTTGCAAAAGAGACCGGTATCGGATTCGGACATCCATATTCCAATGAGAAGCTTGCTCCGATCCTTGGATTCTATACTGCAGAGAATTATGTGGAGATCTGTGAACTTGCACAGAAGATTCTTCATTACGAAGGGGCAGGACATACATTCTCCATGCATACCAAAGATCCTAAGATCGTAGATTATTTTGCAGCAAGAATACCGGCTTCCCGTATCATGGTAAATACGCCAAGTGCACTTGGTGGCATCGGCGCTTCCACAGGCATGCTCCCGGCACTGACACTTGGATGCGGTGCCATCGGAGGAAGTGCTACTTCTGAAAACGTAGGACCGCAGCATTTGATCAATGTTCGTGTTGTTGCAGAAGGATTGCTGGAGATGGATGAGATCCGCAAAAATACGGAAGCTTTGATCGCAGCTCCTTGCTGTACTGGCTCAAAGGCGGCAGATATTGACGTAGATATGCTGGTCAATGAAATCGTAAAGCGCCTTCAGGCAATATAAAATATCAAAAAAAAAGACAATTAATTTAAGGAGGACATTACAATGGCAGTTACTCAGGCATTAGGAATGATTGAAACAAAAGGATTAGTAGCATCTATCGAGGCAGCAGATGCAATGGTTAAAGCAGCAAACGTTACTCTTGTTGGAAAAGAGCATGTAGGCGGCGGACTGGTAACCGTTATGGTACGTGGTGATGTAGGTGCAGTAAAAGCTTCTGTTGACGCTGGCGCAGCAGCAGCTGAACGTGTTGGTGAGCTGATCTCCGTACACGTAATCCCGAGACCGCACGAGGAAGTAGAAGGAATTCTGCCACAGCTTTCTAAATAAGTGATTTGTGACTGACCTGCCCGGAGCGTAAAGGCTCCGGTGCAGGTAGTTTATAAAACACCATATTAGGAGGTGGCACGACATGAAAGTCATTACCGAAGCAATTTTACGGGATGAACTGCGAGATACACAGATAGAGACTTATGTGATCCCGGAAGGAAAGATTCTTTCCCCGGCCGCAAGAGAATATCTGCAGCAGAATAAAGTAAAAATTGTTAGTTCGAAAGACAAGCCGCTCCGCAAAAGTAATATTGAAGTAGTAGCCACAGATGTTCCACCTGCACAGGAACCTGAAGTTCCGAAGAAAGCGGAAAATCTGCCGAAACCAAAATATGTAGATGATACGACTGGCGCATTTTATTTTGAAAAGCCGGAACACATGACACAGCTGGCAGGAAACAGACTGGTTGCCAAGGACGACAAGAGAATTCTTTTCCGTGGAAAACTGGATGCATTAGAAGCACTCTTTGTTCTGAACCAGACCATACTGATCGAGATGGGCGAGGATATGTCCATTGTAGAAGACCTGGAAGATGTGTTGACAAGTATCCGGGAAATGATGAGATGTGATGTGCTGGAAGAACCGTTTACAAGAGAAACCATTATCGGGCTGACCCACGCTGAACTGAGAGAGCATTCGCATTATCCGATGAAATATTATAAGGTAAAACAGATGGTGCTTCCAAGTTATAAGCTGGGTAAGACATATGCATTATTGAATCAGATGCGGACTGCAGTGCGTGAGACAGAAGTAGCGGCTGCAACCGCTTTCCATAACGGAAAGAGTTATGACCGAGGTGATATCATCGAGGAATTAAACCGCATGTCCAGTGCAATGCATATCCTGATGTGTAAACAGTTGGCAAAACTTCAGAATCAGGAGACAAAATGAATAGAATAATAGACGAAGTCGTTGATTCTATTGTAAAGTCTGGTCTGGTCGAAGTGGAAGTGTCGGCAAGACATGTACACCTGACCCAGGAACAGATAGAAATCCTGTTTGGAGAAGGTGCACAGCTTCACCCGAAGCGTATGCTGTCCCAGCCGGGGCAGTTCCTGAGTGAGGAGAAAGTAAAGCTGGTAGGAAAAAAAGGAACCTTACAGGTATCTGTTTTGGGACCGGCCAGAAGTGCTGCTCAGGTAGAGGTTTCTATTACTGATAAACGAACTCTGGGAGTAGAAGCTCCGGTTCGGGAGTCCGGCAATCTGGAAGGTGCCGGAACTATCACCATTGAAGGACCTAAGGGTGTACTAAAAGACATCCCGGCAGCGATCGTAGCCCATAATCATATTCATGTTCCAACGGACATTGCCCGTAAAATGAATATGAAGGACGGAGAACGTGTCAGTGTTCAGATGCTCACAGAGCGTATGCTGACATTTGATGATGTGGTGATCCGTGTCAGTGATAAATACCGGTATAAGATGCATATCGATTTTGATGAAGCGAATGCAGCTATGGTAAGCGGCTTTACATTAGGAAAGATTATCAGACATTAAAAAGGAAACATATCGACAGGAGCAATTGGGATGGATATTCAAAGAATCGAAAGCTATATGAAAAGGGTAGAACAGTCTGAGACCGAAACCTTTCAGCCTGTAGGCAACAAATTTAAAGTGGGATTGGATCTTGGTACTGCATATATCGTGATCGTAGTCTTGGATGAAGAGAACAATCCGATTGCATGTGAGAAGCAGGCGCATAACTTCCTGAAAGATGGAGTAGTTGTGGATTATTCTGGAACCCTCCGAGTGGTAAAAGAGTTAAAGAAAAAGCTGGAAGACCGTATATCAGAAAAAACCGGCAGAGAAGTAGAGCTTATTGACTGTGCGATCGCCATGCCGGCAGGTACTGAAAGCAGTACAAAAACACATCAGTATGTGGCAGAAGGTGCAGGATTTGAAGTAGTTGCAGTGTTGGATGAGCCCAGTGCTGCAAATGCTGTGTACCAGATCTCAGATGGTGTGATCGTAGATATTGGTGGCGGTACGACAGGACTTGCTATCCTGAAAGATGGCAAGGTGGTTGATATTCAGGATGAGCCAACAGGTGGTACGCATCTGTCGTTAGTACTTGCAGGTAATTATCATATCAGTTTTGATGAGGCAGAGGTGATCAAGCAGGATTACAGCAAACATCGCGAGATTCTTCCGATTTTGAAACCGGTAGTAGAAAAGATGGCAAGTATTATCAAAAAGTATGTAAATCTCAGCGAGACGGATACCATTTACCTTTGTGGTGGTACCTGCTGCCTCACCGGTATGGAAAAAATTATTGAAAAAGAGACGGGTATCAAAACCGTCAAGCCGGAGAATCCATTTTTGGTTACTCCGACGGGAATTGCAATGAATTGCAAATAGTTAGGAGGAATACGCATGGATTTAGATGCATTAGTCAACGAAATCTATCGTCGAGTACAAGAGCGTGTTGCCGCCTGTGAAGCTGAGCCGGAAGCGGAAGCTAACCATATTGGAGTTGTGGGAGCGGAAGATAAACCTGTGCTTGGTATCATATCTGAGAATCATGGAGAGATTTGCCACAAAGTCTATGAATGTAAACAACTGGCAGAGTATTATCGGATGAGATGTGCTTTGCTTGAGGATACATGGGATGTGGAAAACTGGGAAGCCGTGATCGCATATACACTGACTAATGAGGCGCTGGGAAAGATCGTAAATGGTATTTTTGATACGCCTTATACAAAAGCATTTGGAAAGGCTCTGCTTTGTGGTAAGAAAATCTATGTTCCGGAAGAGGATGTGGAATTATATCACTATCGTAAGACTGCACCAAGGGAATATTATAGAAAGCTCGAAGCAAATCTTGAGATCCTGAAAAAGAGCGGGGTGGAGATCCTTCCGAATGAGCAGATCGGACCTGCTATTCTGGGAAGTGAGTGCTGTACAAGCAGTACAGAGGTAGAAGTCTCTGCAAAGGCAGAGGAAAAAGACCTTGCTTTTGAAAAGCGAGTACTCTCAGAAAGAGACATGATCATGGCCCATCAGGGCAAAGTAACTCGCATTCTTGTGAACGGAAAGACAATCGTTACAGATCTGGCAAAGGATTATGCGAAAAAGTATCACATTGTGATTGAAAAAGTAGATTGCTAAGTGATAAATCGAAACTAGAAGAAAGGAGTTTCTGATTTGAAGACAGCAAAAGTAATCGGAAATATCTGGGCAACCAGAAAGGATGAAAACTTAAACGGACTGAAACTTCTTGTGATTCAGCCGATTAATCTGATCGATCTGCATCCTGTCGGGGAACCGATCATTGCAGCAGATATTATCGGCGCAGGTGTCGGTGAAACGGTGATCTACGTTGGCGGTAGTTCTGCTCGTCCGGCAGCCGGAGGAAGTAATATTCCGGTGGATGCAACTATAGTTGGAATCGTGGACGGACATGATGTTGATGTCGCGCTGATCTGATGAGTTAATGGAGCTGAAGTTTATGGAACTAATAGAAGCGATTAAAAAAGCAGGTGTTGTTGGTGCCGGCGGCGCCGGATTTCCAACACACGTAAAATTAAATGCAAAAGCTGAATATTTGATTATTAATGCAGCGGAATGCGAACCGTTGATCGAGACGGATAAGTTCCTGTGCCGTGAATTTGCAGACCGTATCATTGATACGATACTGCTCATGGGGCATCATTTAGAAGCACAGCACATTGTGATCGGATTAAAAGCAAAATATAAGGCTGAGATTGCAGCGTTGGAGAAAGCGATCCGTGAGAAACATGCTGCAGTTGAGATTTTTCCAATGCGGACATTTTATCCGGCAGGAGATGAGCAGGTGCTGGTTCAGCAGGTGACAGGGCGAAGCGTTCCGGAAAGAGGACTTCCATTAAATGTGGGAGCAGTTGTCGAGAATGTTGGAACCGTTCTTTCCATTGCAGATGCGCTGGAAGACAAACCTGTGACGGAGAAGTATTTATCTGTTACAGGTGCAGTGAGAGAACCTGTGATGTTTAAAGTTCCGCTTGGAACACCGATTCGAAGGATCATCAATCAGGTTGATTTGAGAGTAAAAGACTATGCAGTCATCATCGGTGGTCCAATGATGGGAAAGATGCAGTCGAGTGATTCCATGATCGATCATGCAGTGGTAACAAAAACAACCGGTAACCTTCTGATCCTGCCAAAAGACCATTATTTGGTAAGAAGGGCAGTGAAGCCGGTACAGACTATGATTCGTCAGGCAAGAACATCCTGTATTCAGTGTCGTTTTTGTACGGATCTGTGTCCAAGAGAACAGATTGGTCATAATGTAAAACCCAATCAAATTATGAGAAATCTCTGGCGTCAGGATCAGATCACAGACGTCAAGGAGTTTGAAGCTACTTTTGGAAGTGCTGCAAATTGCAGCAGCTGTGGTGTATGCGAAATGTTTGCATGTCCGATGGGCTTATCACCACGGAAAATGAATGACTATACCAAGGGACTGTTGAGAGGACTGGGAATCAATCCTGAAAAGAACCAGAATCCTACAGCAAAATCCACCATCGAGCAGCGCAGGATACCAACCGAACGGTTGATCGCAAGACTGGGACTTTCAGACTATGTATTCCATGTGGAGCCAAAGTTGATCACAGATCTGGATGTGAAGGAAGTGATCGTTCCGCTTGGACAGCACATTGGAAAACCAGCGACCCCGGTGGTGAAGGTTGGAGATATGGTACATGCAGGAGATCTCATTGCGGAAGCAGCAGAGGGGCTCTCTGCAAATATCCACACCGGATTTGCAGGAATCGTCACAGAGATTGGATCTTCAGGCATTCGAATCAGCAAGAAGGAGGCATAAATCATGGGAATGGCAATCTGTATGGTAGAACTTACCAGTATTGCACGTGGTATCGAAACCAGTGATGACATGATAAAAGCTGCCCAGGTTACATTGCTTCGTGGTACAACAGTATGTCCTGGAAAATATATGGTCATCGTTGGGGGCGAAACTGGTGCAGTAAGAGCAGCCTTAGAGGCTGGCCTGGCAAAAGGAGGGGAATTTATTGTTGATTCTCTTCTTATTCCAAATGTACATGAGCAATTGTTCCCTGCAATTGCAGGAACACAGGAAGTAGTAGACCCACAGGCCATTGGTGTTGTGGAGTTTTATTCAATCGCATCGGCTATCAAGGCAGCAGATGCGGCAGCAAAAGCCGCTCAGGTAACACTGATCGAAGTGAGGACCGGCTATGCTGTGGGTGGAAAAGGTTATTTCACCCTTACAGGTGATGTGGGTGCTGTTCGCGCAGCAGTTGCAGCAGCTGAAAAACAGAGTGAGCTTTACATTGGAAGCACCGTGATTCCACGTCCTTCCAAGCAGGTACTTGAATCACTCTTATAATCCTTACCGTAGGAAAGGATAATAATCGAAGGGAGAGGTTGTATGTTTCAGGAATTAGTTTCTAACATTACAAATGTAGGTGTATTCACTGAAAGTTTTGGTGAATGGATATCCGGTATTTCTATTAACAGCGCAATCGTATTTATTATGATGATCTTCATGCTGGTTGGTGCAATTGATAAGATTGCTGGAAACAAGCGTGGATATGGTGAAAAGTTCGATGAAGGATTTAATGCTATGGGACCTCTGGCAGCAGCTATGGCTGGAGTAGTAGCAGCAGCTCCGGTTCTGTGTATTATCTTAAAACCGATCATCGCTCCGATCTATACTCTGGTTGGTGCTGACCCTTCCATGTTCGCAACGACACTGCTTGCATGTGACATGGGTGGTTATCCGCTGGCTATGCAGATGGCAGCAAACGAAAGTGTTGGTAATTTTGCAGGTCTGATCCTTGGAACCATGATGGGACCAACAATTGTATTTACAATCCCGGTAGCACTTTCCATTATCAAAAAAACAGATAAACCGTACCTGGGTGCCGGTGTTCTGGCCGGTCTGATCACTGTTCCGATCGGATGTATCGTTGGTGGTCTGGCAATGAACATGACGCAGTACAAGATGGGTATCGGAACGATCCTCGTGAACCTGATTCCGGTTATCATTATTGCTGGTCTTATCGTTGTAGGTCTGTGGGTGATCCCGGACAAGATGATCCGTGGCTTTGACAAATTTGGTTCAGGCGTTACGATCGTTATCACGATCTTTACTGCAATTGCAGTATTTGAGTATGAAACCGGTATTAAATTCCCGCTTCTGAACATCATGGTTGAGCCGGATGCTTCTGGAGCTATTCCACTTGAGTCTGGTCTTCTTACCTGTGGACAGATCTCCTGCGTATTGATCGGTGCATTCCCGATGGTAGAGTGGATCACACGTACCTTTGGTAAGCCGCTGGAGTCTATTGGTGCAAAACTTGGTATGAACAAAGAAGGTTCTGCAGGTCTGGTAGCAAACCTTGCAAACAATATCGCTGTATTTAATATTATGGGCGATATGAACCCGAAGGCAAAACTCCTTAACGTTGCATTTGCAGTTTCTGCAGCATTCGTATTTGGTGATCACCTTGGATTTACTGCAGGTGTTAACAGCGAGATGATCTTCCCGATGATCGTTGGTAAGCTGACAGCTGGTATCACAGCTCTGATCGTTGCTAATATTCTTGCGCCGAAACTTCTTTCAAAGGTTGAAGCATCTGTAAAAGCAGCAGAAAAAGAAGAGTAATCTAAATACGGAGCTTTGCAAAGTAAGTGTAATAGCGGCTTTCGCAAAGCTCCTTTTAGAATAAGCGAGGTATAAAGATGGATGTAAGTAAAGAATTGATTCGCTCTATTGTTGAAAAAGTACTGGCTGAATCAGCTGGCACTGCAGCTCCGGCTGAGCCGTATAAAGAAAAAGATCCGAGTGGAATCATCAAGATCACCACTGATAAAGTCGAGACTGAGCGTTTTGAGCAGGATGGGGTATATCTGAAAGATGTTGTGACCCTGGAAGAAGCACCGAGAATGGGTGCAGGTCTCATGGAATTAAAAGACGGCACATCATTTGAATGGACACTTACTTATGATGAGTATGACTGTGTTGTAGAGGGAACTCTGGAGATCGAGATCAATGGAAATGTTCTGACAGCAAAACCAGGTGAGATCATTTATATCCCGAAAGGAAGCCATATTCACTTCCAGACACCAAATTATGCAAAATACTGGTATTTTGTATATCCGGCAAACTGGGCTGAGTTATAAAGAGAAAGCTTATGAAAGATTATCGCACAGAAGTCATTGTAAAAAAATTACCAGTGAGTCGGTTGGTGACTTATCTGGATCCCAAAACTTCAAATGAAGCGTGCAAAAAATGTACGAATTATAACAATGACTGGTCCTGTCCGCCTGGTCAGCCAGATCCATTTGAGTATCTGAAGCCATACCAGGATGCGTATCTGATCGCTGTAAAGATTTATTATTCAGAAGAACTACGTGAGCGGATCAAGACACCGGAAGGTATGGATTGGGTGAGAAGAAATCTCTTTCAGAAGGTTCAGCTTCACCTGCAGGTAATTCTTTTAGAGCTGGAAAAACAATATCCGGGAAGCTTAAGTATCAGCACATGTCTTCTCTGTAAGAGATGCGCAAGATTGGATGATCTGCCATGCAGGCATCCGGAGGATCAGCGATATTCCATGACTTGTCTGGGATTTCAGTTTACCAGACTTTTGGAAGAAGAACTGGGTATTAAATTACAGTGGTTTGATAACAAACTGCCGGAATATCAGGTGACTGTATCCAGTTTATTATGTAACCAGGAGGAATAAGAGATGATTGACCATAGAGATCAGATCAGAATTGTACAGGAGACCGTTGCAGGTAAAGAGATCACACTTGCACATGTGATGGGCGGACCGGCTCCGATCATTTACCAGAAGCTGGGTCTGAATCCTTCTATTGATTATGGATCATCTGCGATCGGGATCATGAATATGACTCCACCGGAATCAGCCGTTATTGCTTCTGATATTGCAATAAAAAGCGGAAATGTATATCTTGGATTTGCAGATCGTTTTACCGGAACTTTGATCATCACCGGAGATATTTCAGATGTAAGAAGTGCTCTCAATGAGGTTGTTCGCTATTACCATGATGTTCTTGGATATGTCACCTGTCCGGTCACGCAGCGGTAAGGAATCCCTATGAAACAGAGATTAACGAGAGAAGAATTTCTGGAGTATATATTTTCGGAGAACTATGAGGCATTACAAGGTGACAAGCTTCGTCTGGTTCGTATCCGTATTCCTGGAAGCGAGGTATCGCTTGCACATCTGATCGGAGTGTCGGATTCGGAGGTATATAAAAATCTGGGACTTCATATCGGTGTACATTTAGGTGAAGATCATACAGGAGAGAGCCTTGGATTATTGCAGTTTACACCCTGGGAAGGTGCGGTAGTAGCTGCTGACATCGCAACGAAAGTGGCAAATGTCGAGATTGGGTTTATGGATCGGTTTAATGGATCTCTGATCCTGACTGGTGAAAGAGAAAATATAAAGATCGCTCTTCAGGAAGTGTTGGATTATTTTGGAAACACCTTGAAGTTTGGAGCTTGTGAACTGACGGAGAATTAGGAAATGAAAAGATTATTCTTGATGGGACGAAGTGAGTCCGGAAAGACCTCTCTTACACAGGCTTTGAAGGGTGAAGAGCTGCATTATCATAAGACGCAGTATACCAATACAGCTGAAGATACCATTGATACCCCGGGAGAATATGCAGAATCCAAAAATGTCGGTGTTGCATTGGCATGTTTTTCATTTGAGGCAGATATTATTGCAATCGTAATGGCTGCAGATGAGCCGTTCAGTGTATTTGAGGCTAATTGTCAGTGCTTCGTGAACCGCCCATTGATCGGTATTATCACGAAGATTGATTCGCCATATGCAAATATCCCGATGGTAAGACAGTGGCTGGCAAATTCCGGGTGTGATCCGATTTTTGAAGTCAACAATGTGACAAAAGAAGGAATCCCTGAGCTTATGGAATACCTGCAGGGAGATCCGGAAAAAATCACCCTTGAGCAGGCAATTGAAAAACAAAGCCGTGGGCTTAATGCCTGGGAAGAGTAACAGAATAACCATAAAAAGACTGATGCAGATGGATGTGTCAGTCTTTTTTGTATATTTTGTGACGGTGAATCAGGGGTTATTTTTGTGTATTTGCAAACCTGTCAAGCTGTGCTATAATATAATGCTGTATCGGGCGAAAGTCCGGGCTGCGTGACAGTTTATGTAGGAAAATAATTTAGAAAGGCGAAAATGCATGAAATACAGCATTTTCTGAACAGGTAACACATAAAATGAAATTAGGAATCGTCGGACTTCCAAATGTTGGAAAAAGTACATTATTTAACTCCCTGACCAAGGCAGGAGCATTGTCTGCAAACTATCCGTTTGCAACCATTGATCCGAACGTAGGAATTGTATCCGTACCGGATGAGCGGATCGTGAAGCTGGGAGAACTGTATCATACAAAGAAAGTGACACCGGCAACTATCGAATTCGTGGACATTGCAGGCCTTGTAAAAGGAGCCAGCAAAGGAGAAGGACTTGGTAACCAGTTCCTTGCAAATATCCGTGAAGTAGATGCCATTGTTCATGTAGTACGTTGTTTTGAGGATCCGAACATCATCCATGTGGATGGTTCCATTGATCCGGCAAGAGACATTGAGACCATCAATCTGGAGCTGATCTTCTCTGATATTGAGATCCTGGACAGAAGAATCTCTAAGATCGCAAAACAGGCAAAGATGGACAAGACTTATGCCAAAGAGCTGGAGCTTCTTGAAGCTGTCAAGGCACATCTGGAAGAGGGAAAGATGGCCAGAACCTTTGAAGTCCCGGATGATGAAGATGATGAAGCGTGGTTTAAGAATTACAATCTTCTGACCGCAAAACCGACCATCTACGCTGCAAATGTAGCGGAAGATGATCTGGCAGATGACGGTGCATCCAACCCGCATGTGGCTAAAGTCAGAGAGATGGCAAAAGAAGAAGGTGCAGAGGTATTTGTAATCTGTGCACAGATCGAGCAGGAACTCTCTGAACTGGATGAGGATGAGAAGAAAGAATATCTGGAGGATCTGGGAGTAGAATCCAGCGGACTTGACAAACTGGTGGCTGCAAGCTACAGCCTGTTAGGACTGATCAGCTTCCTGACTGCAGGTGAGGATGAGTGCCGTGCATGGACTATCAAGAAAGGTACGAAAGCTCCGCAGGCAGCAGGTAAGATCCATACGGATTTTGAACGTGGATTTATCAAAGCAGAGGTAGTTAATTATCAGGATCTGCTTGACAATGGAAGCCTTTCCGCAGCAAAAGAAAAAGGAATTGTCGGCATGGAAGGAAAAGATTACGTGGTGAAAGACGGCGATGTGATCCTGTTCCGTTTTAATGTATAAAGAAGGACTTGGAGCTTGTCGAAATCTGTCGATGAAATCAAGTTGCGAAAAGACAGAAACTACCATAAAATGAGATTGTGAGACGGAAAGGAAATATTCATCGATGAACATGTCAATCAACTTTCCACATCTGGGAATTTATCTGGAACATGTGGGAAAATCCATTTCCATTCATGGCTTTAGTATTGCCTATTATGGAATTATCATGGGGTGCTCGATCCTGCTGGGCTTATACCTGGCAGAACGTGAGGCAAAACGAACTGGACAGAATCCGGACACTTATACAGATCTGGTTATTTATGCCATCGTCGTATCGATCATCTGTGCCAGGACATACTATGTGATCTTCTCGTGGGACAGTTATAAAAATGATCTTCTGAGCATTTTTAATCTAAGACAGGGAGGAATTGCCATCTATGGAGCTGTGATCGGAGCAGTTGCTACGGTCTTTGTATATAGCAGGGTGAAGAAGCTGTCATTTCCGGTTATGCTGGATACGGCCTGTATCGGACTGGTAGCAGGTCAGATCCTGGGACGGTGGGGTAATTTCTTCAACAGAGAAGCCTTTGGCGGTTATACAGACAATCTGTTTGCTATGCAGCTTCCGGTCAGTGCAGTGCGTGTCCGTGAGATTACAGATGAGATGTGGGCACATGTACAGATCATAGGCGGCGAACAGTTTATACAGGTACATCCCACTTTTCTGTACGAATCTTTGTGGAATGTGGGTGTGATCTGTTTCCTGTACTGGTATCGGAAACGGAAAAAGTTCCAGGGAGAACTTTTTCTGACTTATCTGCTTGGATATGGACTTGGAAGAGCATGGATCGAAGGACTCCGTACAGATCAGCTTCAGATTGGCATGACCGGAATACCGGTATCCCAAATGCTGGCATGTATACTTGTGATTTTTTCCGCAGTAACAATTCTATGGGGCAGAAGTAACGCAAAGAGGAAAGAACAGGCGAAGACAAATGAATAAGGAATTGATCGAGAAACAGCGCAAAGAGCTGGATCGTATGGCGGAAGAGACTTGTGATCTTACTTCACTGGTCACGGAAGCACAGAAAATGGACAGACTTATTGAGGTCTGGGAAGAGGAACAGTCACTGTAAAGCGACAGCCTGCATCAGAGATGATGTGGGCTGTTTTTTTGTGTGTAAATCTGAAGAATTTCTTAAGACAGATATTGCTTTTTTTGCTTATTCGGGGTATTATAAGTGCATAAGTGGTAAAAAGTGGCGTATTGTGGTTCTGAAATGGTAGAAAGTGGAGGAACTGACAGAACGAAAGAGGGTGAAGACGCATGTTCATGGGTGAATACAGACATACGGTAGATCCCAAAGGCAGGCTGATCGTACCCTCAAAATTCCGCGAGCTTCTGGGAACAGAGTTTGTTGTGACAAGAGGACTGGATGGTTGCCTTTTCGTGTATCCTATGGACAGCTGGACGGCCTATGTAGACAAATTGAAGAAGTTACCGCTTACAGATAAAAATGCCCGTCTTTTCATGCGTTTTCTGATCGCAGGAGCAAACACCTGTGAACTGGACAAGCAGGGACGAATTCTTCTTCCGGCAACACTTCGGGAATTTGCAGGATTGGAAAAGGATGTATTGCTGGCAGGTATGCTGGATCATATCGAGATCTGGAATGAAGAACGCTGGAAAGAAAATGCTGATTTTGGGGACATGGATACCATAGCCAGTCATCTGAATGAGGTAAGCGGAAGAGAGTGAGGAGAGAACCCATGGAATTCAGCCATTATTCCGTTATGCTGAAAGAGACAATTGAAGAACTTAAGGTGAAGTCGGACGGAATCTATGTGGATGGAACGCTGGGTGGCGGCGGACATGCTTATGAGGTATGTAAGAGACTGTCGGATGCGGGACATTTTTATGGGATCGATCAGGATGCGGCAGCCATTGCGGCAGCGTCACAGAGACTCTCAGAATTTGGAAATCGTGTGACGATTATCCGCAGCAATTACTGCGAAATGTGTAAAGAGCTACGGGACCGAGGGGTGACCGGTGTGGACGGTATCGTTCTGGATCTGGGAGTATCCTCTTATCAGCTTGATGAAGCAGACAGAGGTTTCACTTACAGGGAAGATGCAGCTCTTGATATGCGGATGGATCAGCGCCAGGAGAAAACAGCCAGAGATATTGTCAATGGCTACAGTGAGATGGACTTATACCGGATCATACGTGATTACGGAGAAGATAAATTTGCAAAAAATATCGCGAAACACATTGTACAGGCCCGCGAGAGACAGCCGATCGAAACCACCGGTGAACTGGTGGAGATTATCAAGGCGGCGATCCCGGCAAAGATCCGCATGCAGAAAGGACATCCGGCAAAGCAGACCTTTCAGGCTATCCGGATCGAGCTGAACCGGGAGCTGGAAGTGCTTCGGGATTCCCTGGACGATATGATCGATTTTCTGAATCCGGGCGGAAGACTCTGTATCATCACCTTCCATTCACTGGAAGACCGGATCGTAAAGAATGCATTTCGCAAAAATGAACATCCGTGTACTTGTCCGCCGGACTTTCCGGTCTGTGTATGCGGAAAAACACCGAAAGGAAAAGTGGTGACAAGAAAACCCATCCTTCCGGGAGAGGGAGAACTGGAAGAGAACAGCCGTTCCAAGAGCGCGAAGCTCAGAGTGTTTGAACGAAGCTAAGGGAAGCGGCTTGAGACGATAAAATGGCAGAAAGGAAGACCGCATATGTCGACAGGGAGAAAACGTCGAGTGATTGAAGGAAATACAGTGCGGAAACTCCAGGTAAGGGAAGAAAGACATTACCGGAGACAGGAAGAATCTCATGCATACAGGGTAGAACGTGATCAGAAAATACAGTATACGACTGTGATCTATATGCTGTTTCTGACCATTGCGGCTGCTATGGTTCTGTGGTCATGTGTAACTTACCTTCAGCTTCAGGCAGAGACCACCAGCAGAGTGAAGAATATTGCTGCGCTGGAGACGGAGCTGGAAGATCTGAAAAAAGAAAACGATGATAACTATACGAGAATCATGACTTCGGTAGATCTTGATTATATCCGCGATGTGGCAATCAATGAGCTGGGAATGGTCTATGCAAATGAAGATCAGGTGATCTTATACGATGGAGGAACCAAAGACTATGTACGACAGAGTCAGGATGTTCCGAAAGACAGTAAAAATTCATTGATGGATCAGCTTCTTGGCAAAAATGGAAAGTAGGAGTAATCTATGTCAAGACATCGCAGACGGCTGTCCAGGAGACAGCGTGGCATTCTGAAGATGAAACGAAAACTGGCACTTTTGTTTGTTGTAATCGTACTGCTTCTTATGGGAATCATTGTACGACTGGTCTATATCAACAGAGTCAGCGGCGAGCAGTATAAGAAGAGAGTTCTTGCACAGCAGGATACCAAAAGCCAGACACTTCCTTATAAAAGGGGAGATATTTATGACCGGAACGGAACTGTTCTGGCCACCAGTGAAAAAGTATATAATCTGATCCTGGATCCGGGTGTCCTATGGAAAAACTATGACGAGGATGCCAAGAAGGACTGTGTGGAGCCAACCTTAAGTGCGTTGGTGGAGTACTTCGATCTGGATCGAAGCGAATTGAATACGATCATGCAGGAGAAAAAGGACAGTCATTATGTCATGCTGAAAAAGCAGCTGACCAAATCGGAAGTGCAGGATTTTGAAGAAGCAATGGATGATAAGGACAGCAGAATCGAAGGTGTGTGGCTGGAAGATACTTACATCAGAAGGTATCCTTATGATTCTCTGGCATGTAACGTGATCGGATACACGGTATCCGGAAATGTGGGACAGTACGGAATCGAGCAGCAGTATTCTGATACACTGAACGGTGAGGATGGGCGTACCTACAATTATCTGAATGAAGACCTGGAGCAGGAGAAAAATGTCCGTGCAGCCGTGGATGGAGATTCTGTCATGTCCACGATTGATGTGACCCTGCAGGAGATCGTGGAAAAAGCAATCGATGATTTCCAGGAAAAATATACGAATAATTTTCGTGAGGGAGAAGCTGGAAGTAAGACGGCAGCAGCCATTATGATGGATCCCAATACAGGAGAGATCCTTGCCATGGCAAGCAACCGGAAATATGATCTGAATCAACCTTACGATCTGGTGGCAAATGGAATCGCCACACAGGAAGAGTCAGATGCCATGACAGAGGAAGAACGGCTGGATAAGCTCAATGAGCTGTGGCGTAACTTCTGTGTCAGTGATACTTATGAGCCAGGTTCCACCGCAAAGCCGATCACAGTGGCAGCGGCACTGGAAAGTGGTGTGGTTCATGACGGCGATACATTTCTGTGTGATGGACGTCAGAATGTGGGCGGTCATGAGATCTGGTGTGCAAAGAAGATCGGTCATGGTGTGATAGACCTGGAAGGTTCTTTGAAGTTTTCCTGCAATGATGCCCTGATGCAGATTGCCGCAAAGCTTGGAGAAGAGGAATATTCTAAATATCAGAATCTGTTCAACCTGGGACTTCGTACTGGTATTGACCTGCCAGGTGAAGCACGTACAGACAGTCTGATTTACTATGCCAAGGATCTGGCACCCAGTGATAGTCTGGTCATGGGAGCCACAGACCTGGCAACCAATTCCTTTGGTCAGAACTTTAATGTGACTATGGTACAGTTGATCTCAGCATTTTCTGCGACTATCAACGGTGGTTATTATTATCAGCCCCATGTAGTGAAGAAAATTATGGACAGTAATGGAGGTACGGTGAAAAACGTAGAGCCGATCCTTTTAAGACGTCCTATTTCTTCCAAGACTTCTGCATTGATCCGTCAGTATCTGTATGCAACCATGTATGGTGCGCAGGATGCCAATGGAAATAATGCAACTGGTCGTGCTGCCCGGATCGCAGGATATGCCATGGGTGGTAAAACGGGTACCGCAGAGAAGATCCCGAGGGATAAGACCAACTACCTGGTTTCCTTTATTGGATTTGCACCGGCGGACAGCCCGCAGGTGGTGCTTTATGTGGTTGTAGATGAACCGAATGCACCGAAGCAGTCTACCAGCTCCTTTGCACAGGAGATCTGGAAAAATATTATGAAACAGGCACTTCCATACCTGAATATCTATCCGACAGAGGAGGTTCCGGAGGATATGAAGGCTGAAGTGGAGGCAGAACAGGCAGCAGCTGCAGAGGCGGCAGCTTCTGAGGAGGAATCTTCGGAAGAGGAAAGTGCCCTTCCGGAAGGAACGGTAGTGGATCCGCAGACAGGGGAGACCGTACAGATGCCTGACCCGGACAGTGTGGATCAGAGTGATGACTCTGTGCTGGGAGACGCACCGGTTAATGAAAATCTGGAAAATGTGGAACCGGCAGATGCTACGGAAGATACAGCAGACGCCAATCCTACTGAATAAGAATGCAAAACACCTCATAAAATGGAGAAAACCATATGATGGGGTGTTTTTTTGCATTGCAGGACTTTTCATAGAAAAAAGATCGTGATCGTATTTGGCATCTGCCTGCTTCTGTTGTCGATCCTGGCAGGAAGACTGGTGTATCTGATGATCTTTGAGGCAGAGTATTATCAGAATCTGGCGAAGGATCTTCATGAAAGAGAACGAAGTATTAAGGCGGCCAGAGGGCGGATCCTGGATCGGAACGGGACAGTTCTTGCAGATAATCAGACAGTCTGCACCATTTCCGTGATCCACAGTCAGATCAAAGACCCGGAAGGTGTGATCGATATGCTCTGTGAGGAATTAAAGCTTCCGGAAGAGACTGTACGCAAACGGGTGGAAAAGATCAGTTCTATTGAACGGATCAAATCCAATGTGAAGAAGGAAACAGGGGATGCTATTCGTGCCTATGGATATGACGGTGTAAAAGTAGATGAAGATTTCAAACGATATTATCCTTACGGAGAACTGGCGTCCAAAGTACTTGGATTTACGGGAAGCGATAATCAGGGAATCATCGGACTGGAAGTAAAGTATGACGAATATATGGAGGGAATCCCGGGCACGATTCTTACGCTGACTGATGCAAGAGGGATCGAACTTGAAAATACAAAGGAAGACCGGGTAGAATCGGTGCCGGGTAACGATCTGGTGATCAGTCTGGATTATAATATTCAGATGTATGCCCAGCAGGAGGCGGAGAAGGTCATGGAAGCCAAGGGGGCAGACTATGTGTCGATTCTGATACTGAACCCCCAGAATGGGGAAATCTATGCCTGTGCCAATGTGCCGGAATTTGACCTGAATGATCCTTTTACATTGAATACGGGAGTGGATACTTCAGCCATGACAGATCAGCAAAAGCAGGATGCCTTGAACCAGATGTGGAGAAATCAGTGCGTCAATGATACCTATGAGCCGGGATCCACTTTCAAAATATTTACTTCTTCGGCGGCCTTGCTGACGGGTACATCCAAGCTGACAGACCAGTATTACTGTCCAGGTTATAAGATCGTGGAAGACCGGCGGATCCGTTGTCATAAAGCAGGTGGACATGGGAGCGAGGACTTTACCAAAGCTTTGGAGAACAGCTGTAATCCGGCTTTGATGGAAATGGGGCTTCGCATGGGCGTTGACAGGTTTTATCAGTGCTTTTCAGATTATGGACTTCTGTCATTGACCGGCATTGATATTCCGGGCGAGGCAGGCACCATTATGCATAAGCTTGATAACATCGGCGAAGTGGAACTGGCGACCATGACCTTTGGACAGTCGTTTCAGATCACACCGGTACAACTGGCGGTGATGGCAAGCTCGGTGGTCAATGGAGGACGTCGGATCACACCGCATTTTGGAGTAGCAGTACAGGATCAGGAAGGAAAGATCTTGAAGGAATTTTCTTATCCTGTGAAGAAAGGAATCGTTACAGAAAAGGTGTCTGAGCAGATGCGGGAAATATTGGAAAAAGTAGTAGCAGAAGGATCAGGAAAGAAAGCCTATCTGGAAGGCTACCGGATCGGTGGAAAGACAGCAACTTCTCAGACCTTGCCCAGAAGTGCCCATAAATATATTTCTTCATTTCTTGGATTTGCACCAGCCAATGATCCACAGGTGCTGGCCGTGTGCATTGTCCATGATCCTCAGGGCATCTACTACGGTGGAACTGTCTGTGCACCTGTGGTGCGGACAATATTTGAAAATATTTTACCTTATCTGGGGATTGAGAAGACTTTTTGAAAGCGGATAACGGGAGTCGAACCCGCCTGTTCAGCTTGGGAAGCTGACATTCTACCGATGAACTATATCCGCATATAAGATTATCTTACACCTGTACTGATAAAAATGCAAGACCGATGGTTGATAAATTCGCCTGAAAGACGTATACTGATTACTGTTCAGAGTCGTGGGAATGGGGCTCTGAACAGTAATATATATTTTCAAAATGAAAAAAAGAAAACAAATGAATATGAGGTGTTGGTTATGTTGAATTTTGGTGTGATTGCCCCATTGCTGATCTCTTTTGTGATCAGTGCGGCTGCAGGTCCGAAGATCATCGGAATCCTTAGGAGGCTGAAAGCAGGACAGACGGTGAGGGATGATGGTCCGCAGACTCATCTGAAGAAAAATGGAACTCCTACCATGGGAGGTATTATTTTCCTGCTGGGTGTGGTGGTGACCTGCCTGTTTTATGTAAAAGATTATCCAAAGATCATTCCGGTATTATTTATGACTGTAGGATTTGGTATTGTAGGATTTTTGGATGACTATATTAAAGTGGTCCTGAAGCGTTCCGAAGGGCTGACACCAGGACAGAAGATGGCAGGACAGCTGGTGGTGACGGCTGTATTTGCATATTATATGGTGAAATATTCGGAAGCAGGGCTGACGATGCTGGTACCGTTCTGTCCGGGACTGACTATTGATCTTGGGTGGCTTTCCATTCCACTTCTGTTCTTTGTCGTGATCGGAACAGTCAATGGAACCAACTTTACGGATGGACTTGATGGCCTGGCTTCCAGTGTTACGGTGATCGTTGCTGTATTTTTCTCTGTAGTCGCACTGGGAACGGGAACAGGCATTGCACCGGTGACACTGGCAGTTGCAGGTGGACTTCTTGGATTCCTTCTGTTTAATGTATATCCGGCAAGTGTATTTATGGGAGACACCGGTTCACTGGCACTGGGCGGATTCGTGGCATCGGTGACATATATGCTGAATATGCCGCTGTTCCTTTTGTTGGTCGGTCTGATCTATATGATCGAGGTGCTGTCTGTGATCATTCAGGTCACTTATTTCAAAGCGACTCATGGTAAGCGGTTTTTCAAGATGGCTCCGATTCATCATCATTTTGAAAAATGCGGATGGTCTGAGACTCGTGTGGTAACAGTATTTTCTATTATAGAAGCATTTTGCTGTCTGATCGCACTGGCAGCAATGTAAGGAGGCACTATGGAATTTGCAGACACAAAGGTGCTGGTCATTGGAACCGGGATCAGTGGATTGTCAGCGGTATCTCTGCTGGAACGAAAAGGCGCGCAGGTGATCCTGTTTGATGCCAATGAAAAACTGAAACATGCAGATGTAAAAGTAAAATTAAAAGCAGACAATCAGGCACAGATCGTGATCGGAACTCTGCCGGAAGGCTTACTGGACACGGTGGATCTGGTGATCCCAAGTCCGGGAGTCCCGATGGATATTCCTATGATGCTGGAGATCAGAAGGCGTGAGATTCCAGTCTGGGGTGAGATCGAACTTGGATATCGCTGCGGACAGGGGAGTATTGCAGCAATCACCGGAACGAATGGAAAGACCACGACGACAACCCTTGTGGGGCAGATCCTGAAAAATTATAATCCACATACCTATGTGGTGGGAAATATCGGCATGCCATATGCAGATGTGGCGGACGGTATGGAGCCGGATGCTATGACGGCAGCAGAGATCAGCAGCTTTATGCTGGAGAGTATTGTAGAGTTTCATCCGAAAGTCAGTGCGATCCTTAATATTACGCCGGATCATCTGAACCGTCATCATACTATGGATAATTATATTGCGGCTAAGGAACGGATCGCAGAGAATCAGACGAAGGCAGATACCTGTGTGCTGAACTATGACGATGAAGTGCTGCGGGCATATGGAGAAAACTGTCCGGCAGATGTTCTGTTTTTCAGTCGTCTGCATAAACTGGAACAGGGCGTAGACCTGGAAGACGGTTATCTTGTGCTGAAAGATAGTGGAAGAAAAGAACAGATCTGCCATGTGGATGAGCTTCATATTCTTGGTGGACACAATCATGAAAATGCCATGGCAGCCATTGCCATTACCCATCGAATGGGCGTGCCTGTGGATGTGATCCGTAAGACACTGCTGGAGTTCCGTGCGGTGGAACACCGGATCGAATTCGTGGAAGAAATTGATGGTGTGGCTTATTATAATGATTCCAAGGGAACCAACCCGGATGCGGCGATCAAAGGGATTCAGGCCATGAACCGTCCTACCTATCTGATCGGCGGAGGGTATGATAAGGGTTCGGAGTATGATGAGTGGATCGAGGCATTTGATGGAAAAGTGAAAGAACTGGTGCTGATCGGTGTGACAGCACAGAAGATTGCTGACTGTGCAAGAAAGCACGGATTTGAGCATATTGTGTTTGCAGATTCTCTGGAAGATGCGGTGAAAGAGTGTGCGGCAAGAGCCGGATCCGGTGACGCTGTGCTTCTGTCTCCGGCCTGTGCAAGCTGGGATATGTTCAAAAGCTTTGAGCAGCGCGGAGAATTATTTAAAAAATATGTGAGGGATCTGATGGCATGACAGACCTGCATCAAAGAAATGGTGATACAAAAGAATCCATTGATTATGTACTTCTGATTCTGGTATTGCTTCTTGTGGTGTTCGGGCTTGTGGTGCTGTACAGTACCAGTGCTTACAATGGCAGGGTCAAATTTGCTGACCCTGCCTATTATTTACGTAAACAGTTTTTTGCGACCAGTATCGGACTCTTTTCCATGTATCTGGTGTCCTGTATGGATTATCGGAGGCTTCAGAATTATGCCTGGATCGGATATGGAATTGCGCTGATGCTGTCCACAGCTGTGTTGTTTGTCGGACGGGAATACAATGGATCCAAACGGTGGCTGGCACTGGGACCTTTGTCCTTCCAGCCTTCTGAGTATGCAAAACTGGCGGTGGTCGTTCTGCTGGCTGCTATTGTAAGCCGCAATGCATCTCATATGAAATCATGGAAATATATGTTTCTTGTAATCCTTCTGATTCTTCCGGTTGTGGGTCTGGTAGGATCCAACAACTTGAGTACGGCAATCATTATTCTTGGGATTGCAGTGATCCTGATTTTTGTTGCAAATCCACAGTTTTTACCTTTTCTATGGATCGGTGGTACAGGGGTGGGATTCATCGGTATTTTCCTGAGCCTGGAATCCTACCGGCTGGAACGGCTGGCCATCTGGCGAAATCCGGAATTATACGAAAAAGGATATCAGACCATGCAGGGACTCTATGCTATCGGTTCCGGTGGACTCTTCGGTGTGGGCTTGGGGGAAAGTATGCAGAAGCTGGGGTTTGTGCCAGAGGCACAGAACGATATGATCTTTTCAATCATCTGTGAGGAACTGGGGCTTACAGGTGCAGTGGCAGTGCTGGTGATCTTCGGGCTTCTGATCTGGCGGCTCATGGTGATCGCCACCTGGACGAAGGATCTGTTTGGAACTCTTCTGGCAGCAGGAGTTATGGGGCATATTATGATCCAGGTGATTCTGAATGTGGCAGTGGTGACCAATACGATTCCGAATACGGGAATCACACTTCCGTTTGTCAGCTATGGTGGTACATCTGTCGTTTTTTTGCTGCTGGAGATGGGGATTGCTTTAAGTGTGTCCAGGGATGTGCGGAAGGAACACTGATAGCGGTATTGTTACAGAGCAGGAACACTGACAGGCATTTTTGGCATATACTGGTATATAACGGATGACCTGAAGGCGGGTCCAAAGGAGAGGGATGTGGACGAAAACAGAATTGTGATCAGCGGACCACAGAGAATGCAGGGAGAATTACTGGTACAGGGTTCCAAAAATGCGGCGCTTCCGATCCTGGCGGCAGCAGTGTTGGCTGACGGAATCTTTGTTCTGCATCACTGTCCGGAAATCTCCGATGTGGATCATATGCTGGAACTGCTGCAGACAGCGGGCTGCCGGGTCAGACGGGAAGGTCATATGGTGATTCTGGACACCAGAAGTCTTGATAATCACAGAATCACAGGATCAGGAGCAGGAAAGATGCGTTCCACCATCACCTTGCTTGGAAGTATGCTGGGAAGGCTTCATCAGGTAGAAATCCCTTATCCAGGTGGTTGTACCATTGGAAAGCGGCCCATTGATCTTCATCTAAGCGGCCTTAGACTGCTGGGCGCGGATTTTCGCCAGGAGGAACATACCCTGTGCGGATCAGCGGACCGGCTTCACGGAGCGCAGATCTGTCTTCATTTTCCAAGTGTGGGAGCTACGGAGAACCTGATGCTGGCGGCGGTACTCTCAGAGGGAGTGACAGTGATTCATGGGGCGGCCATGGAACCGGAGATCTGTGTGCTGGCAGAATTCTTACGGAAAATGGGAGCAAAAGTGAGGGGAGATGGAACACCTTGTGTGACCATTGAAGGAGTGAAAAAGCTGGATGCAGTGGAATATATCATTCCGTCTGACCGGATCGTGGCAGGAACCTATCTGCTTGGTGCGCTGATCACCAGAGGAGACGTAAAGCTTCTTCATCTGCCAGTGCAGCATCTGGGAACACTGCCCCATCTGCTGGAACAGATGGGAGCAGTCGTAGAGAGTGGGAAGGACTGGATCCATGTGCAGATGGAGAAACGCTGCCGCCCGATCCCGAATATTGTGACAGCTCCGTTTCCGGGATTTTCCACCGATCTTCAGTCGGCATTGATGGCAGTGTTGTCCACGGCGGATGGTATCAGTTTTGTAGAAGAAAAAATATTTGAAGCCCGGTTTCAGATCGTGCCGGAGCTTATGAAGATGGGGGCATCCATTGTAAATCAGGACAGTTTTGCGCTGATCGAGGGAGTCCGGAGACTTTCAGGAGCGAAGGTGCAGGCAAGAGAACTGCGGGGAGGCGCGGGTCTTATTATGGCGGCACTGGCAGCAGAAGGGGAGACTGTTATGGAAGGCATGGAATATGTGCGCCGGGGCTATGAAGATATAAAAGGGGATTTGAAATCACTGGGAATCGTGATATACTGAACGCATGTGGAAAAAAGAAACAAAAACAAAGACAGTAAAAAAATTGATCGTGGTACTGGCGGCACTGGCAGTACTGTTCATATTAGGATTATCTTTTGCAGGTGTTTTCCGGGTGCGGCAGGTGACTGTGACCGGAAATGCCTACTATACCAAGGAAGAAGTAGTGGATCTGCTGCTGGATGAAGGAAGTCTTCAGAATACGCTTCTGGTATATCTTCGGTATAAATATCAGGAGCATCCGGAGATTCCGTTTATCGATGATTTTGAAGTGACCATGGATTCCTGGCAGAGCCTGAAGATCAGGGTCTATGAGAAAAATATGGTAGGTTATGTGCGCTATCTGGGGCAGGATGTGTATTTTGACAAAGATGGCATCGTGGTGGAGAGTTCTACCCAGGAACTGGAGGGAATCCCACAGATCAGCGGTGTGACCTTTGACAGTCTTGCCATACATCAGCCATTAAGCGTGGAAGATCCGACGATTTTTGATACGATTCTAAGCATTACGAAGCTTCTGACCAAATATGATCTGGATCCGGATGAGATCCGGTTTGGAGCAGGAGGTGAACTGTTCCTTCAACTGGGAGATGTGAAAGTGGCACTGGGAACCGGGGAGAATCTGGATGAGAAGATTTCCAGACTCAAACAGCTGGAGGGAGATCTTAAGGACAAGTCCGGTACGCTTCATATGGAAAACTATACAGACGAGACAACGCATATTTCCCTGGAGTCGGCAAAGTAAAGCAGTAATTATGATTTTTTTCAAAAATTTGTTGCGCATTTTAAGAAAAGAAGCTATGATATAAAGTAATGTAAGATGGCGTGGGAAAGCGCTATTTGAAGGAGGATATAGCCTTGTTGGAAATCATGACGAATGAAACAGAAGCAGCTGCACGGATCATTGTGATCGGCGTTGGTGGTGCAGGAAATAATGCTGTAAATAGAATGGTAGAGGAACAGATCGGCGGAGTAGAATTTATCGGTGTGAACACGGACAAGCAGGCACTGAAGCTCTGCAAGGCTCCGACGGCGATCCAGATCGGCGAGAAGCTGACCAAAGGACTGGGAGCAGGTGCAAAGCCTGAGATCGGTGAAAAGGCGGCAGAAGAGAGTATTGAAGAGCTCAAAGAAGCAATCCAGGGTGCAGACATGGTATTTGTAACCTGTGGTATGGGTGGCGGAACCGGAACCGGTGCAACTCCTGTTCTGGCAAGAGCAGCTAAAGAGATGGGAATCCTGACGGTTGGTGTTGTGACCAAGCCGTTCCGTTTTGAAGCAAAGCAGAGAATGAACAATGCACTGGCAGGTATCGAGAAGCTGAAAGCTTCCGTAGATACGCTGATCGTGATTCCGAACGATAAGCTTCTGGAGATCGTGGACCGCAGAACTACCATGCCGGAGGCACTGAAGAAAGCAGATGAAGTATTGCAGCAGGCAGTACAGGGTATTACTGACCTGATCAATCTGCCGGCACTGATCAATCTGGATTTCGCAGACGTACAGACCGTCATGACAGACAAGGGTATCGCACATATTGGTATTGGTACTGCAAGAGGAGACGACAAGGCGCTGGAGGCAGTAAAACAGGCAATCACCAGTCCGCTTCTGGAGACGACCATCGCAGGAGCATCTCATGTGATCATCAATGTATCCGGAGATATTTCTCTGATCGATGCCAACGAGGCAGCAAGCTATGTACAGGAGCAGGTAGGCGAGGATGCAAACGTGATCTTTGGTGCAATGTATGACTCCACCAATTCTGATGAAGTAAGCATCACTGTAATTGCAACAGGTCTGCAGGATAATGCTAACAAGTCTGTCCTGCCGAATTATCGTCCGGTAACTCAGAAAGCTCCGCAGCCGACTGCAGCCGCTTCAACAGCAACACAGAATCCGGTAAAACCGGAGTTCAAGACCAAACCGGTACAGCCGCTTCCTGGACTGAAGACGTTTAAGAAGCCGGAGAGTACCATAGAAGAACAGGAGATCAAGATTCCGCAGTTCTTTCAGAAAAACAGATAGATAATAAAGGATATATCAGACACCCACTGTGTGCCGAAAACGCCTGAGGCGTGGGCATGTAATGGGTGTTTCTTTGAATAGATATATGGGAAGAGGATAGACTATATGGGAACAATACCGATTACAGGACATACGGGACTGACCTGTCTGCTGGGGCAGCCGGTGGCACACAGCGTTTCGCCTGAGATGCACAATGAATCCTTCCGTTATCACGGACTGGACTATGTATATCTGGCATTTGATGTGGCGCCGGAACAATTTGAGGCAGCAGTGGATGGGCTTATTACCTTTAATGCCAGAGGATGGAACTGTACTATGCCTCACAAGCGGCGGATGTTTGAACGGGTAGACAAGCTCTCCAAAGAAGCGGAACTGATCGGAGCAGTCAATACGGTAGTGCAGGAAAATGGTGTTCTGACCGGGTTTAATACGGATGGAAAAGGATATATGACTGCGGTAACAGATGCAGGCTTCGATATTATCGGAAAGAAGATGACGCTTCTGGGGACCGGAGGGGCAGCGGCTTCGATCATTACTCAGGCGGCACTGGATGGAGTGCCGAAAATCGATGTGATTGCCAGAAAAGGTAATTCATGGAACGCAGTGGAGCAGGTCATCCATCGGGTGAACAGCCGGACAGACTGTAAGGTCTGTATGTATGAACTGAAGGATGAGGTGCAGATGAGAAAGAGCATCGATGAGAGTGCCATTCTGATCAATGCGTCCTCTGTAGGCATGAGTCCCCATGAAGAGGGCTGCCTGGTGCCGGATGTAAGTTACTTTCATCCGGAACTGATTGTATCAGATGTGATCTATCAGCCGAGAAAGACCAGACTTCTTCAGATGGCAGAATCAGTTGGATGCCCGACATTCAACGGCATGTATATGCTGCTCTATCAGGGAGCCTATGCGTTTGAACTGTGGACCGGTAAACCGATGCCGGTAGAACTGGTAAAAAATAAGTATTTTAAGTAGGGATAAAGAGATGAAACGAACATTCAAATTAAGTACAGGTGTTTTTGGCGAAGGAGATCCGAAGATCTGTGCGCCTATCGTAGGCAGAACAAAAGAAGATGTTTTTAAGGCTGCAGAGGTTATTGCAAAGACAGAAGCGGATGTGGTGGAATGGCGGGGAGACTGGTTCGACCGTGTGGAAGACAGGGATGAACTGCTCGAAGTGCTACAGGGAATCCGCGGACGGATCAGAGAAAAAGCACTGCTTTTTACGCTCCGGACAGTCTATGAAGGTGGACAGCTTGCAGTGATGAAAGATACTTACTATGAGTTGAATGAACGGGCTGCCAGATCCGGCTATGTGGATCTGGTAGATGTGGAAGCATTCCGGGAGGAGGAACGGACATCAGAAGAGATCAGAAAACTTCAAAGCGCAGGTGTTCATGTGATCGCATCTTTTCACAATTTTGACCGGACACCGGACAGAGAAGAACTGATCCGCCGTCTGACCAGGATGCAGGAGATGGGAGCAGATGTGGCGAAGATCGCAGTGATGCCACAGAGCCGGGAAGATGTGATGACACTGATGGAAGCAACCATGGAGGCAGACCATTCTCTGGATATTCCGGTAGTGACCATGTCCATGGGTCGTCTGGGAGTCTTAAGTCGTCTGGCAGGAACCCTGACAGGTTCAGCTATGACCTTTGCGAGTGTGGGAGAAGCATCCGCACCGGGGCAGATTCCCATCGAGCAGATGAGAGTATTTTGTCAGCTTTTGTCTATGAAATAGAAAAGCAGGCTGCACCGTTTGACACGGTTCGCGGCCTGCTTTTTTTATAATGTTGTCTATCATAAGAGAGAGGACAGCAAGTGTATTATGAAGTTTATGTAGATGTACTGTTTGTGGAAAATCTGTGGGTCAACGTGTGTCTCTTGCTTCTCACATCCAGACTGATGGGGTATCAGACAGACAGAAAACGGATTGCAGCCGGAGCAGCACTGGGAAGCATGGGAGCCTGTCTGCTGGAAACAGGTTCGGCTTATCTGACAACAGCAGGATGGTTTCTGGGGACGATTCTTACGGCGGCAGTCATGGTTCGGACCGCATACGGAAAAAGGAACACATACATAAAGTGTCTGGTCGTGTTATATCTGGAAGGATGGCTGCTTGGCGGTACGGTCCGGTATCTGGAACAGTTTTATGTGCCGGCGGGGCTTATGATGGCAGGAGGTTCGATGGTGCTTGCAGGTATCCTGCTGGCTGTCGAGTGGGTGCTGGTGAAGCTTCGGGAGCGAGAGGATATCATCTGTCCGGTGGCATTGTATCTGGGGGAGGCATCGATCAGCACCGAGGGACTTGTGGATACAGGAAATTCCCTGCGGGATCCTGTGAGTGGTCGGCCGGTCAGCGTCTGTACGGAACCGGTGCTGCAGGCACTTGTGGAGAAGTCCGGAAAAGAGCTTTTTCCTCGACTCATTCCTTATCAGACCGTTGCGGAGCATGGACTTTTAAAAGCGTATGTGCTGGATCGCATGGAAATTACCACAAATACAGGAATCTGTGTGTGCAGGCATCCGATCCTTGCAGGCATGCCTATGGCCAGCAGACAGTATGAGCTGATTCTTCATCAGGAGCTTCTGTCCTCCCAGGAGGAGGCAACATGATCATCAAGGTAGCAATACCCAATCAGATCCAATTGAAAGTCGTACCCAGATTCAAAAGTATGTTTCTGGCTCAGAAAGGAGAAATCCATTATATAGGAGGTTCCGAGATCCTTCCACCGCCCTTGAATCCGGTGGAGGAGTCGGAAGCAATACACAATCTTTCAACAGAACAGGAACAGCAGGCAAAAGCCACGCTGATCGAACATAATCTGCGGCTGGTAGTCTACATAGCGAAAAAATTTGATAATACCGGAGTGGGTGTGGAGGATCTCATTTCCATTGGAACCATAGGACTTATCAAAGCAATCAATACGTTTAACAGTGGAAAGAACATCAAACTTGCTACCTATGCGTCCCGCTGCATTGAAAATGAGATCCTGATGTATCTGAGAAGAAACAGCAAGCTTCGGATGGAAGTATCTATTGATGAGCCGCTGAATGTGGACTGGGATGGAAATGAACTGCTGCTTTCGGATATTCTGGGAACGGATGAAGATATTATTTACCGAGATCTGGAAAATGAAGTGGAACGAAAGCTTCTAAGAAAAGCGCTGGGGAAATTATCCAGACGGGAGCGGATGATCATCGAACTGCGGTTTGGACTTAATCATCCTTCCGGGCAGGAGATGACCCAGAAGGAAGTGGCGGATCTTCTGGGAATTTCCCAGTCCTATATTTCACGGCTGGAGAAGAAGATCATCGGAAGACTGAAAAAAGAGATCGTAAGATACGAGTAGATGGGATAGGGGATTATTTCAGATAGTTCCGCATGGTTTTCAGTGCATTTTTTTCCAGACGGCTGACCTGAGCCTGGGAGATATGGATCTCCTCAGCTACCTCCATCTGGGTCTTCCCTTCAAAGAAGCGAAGATCGATGATGTGATGTTCTCTTGGGGTCAGCCGCTTCATGGCCTCGGATAAGGACAGATTTTCCACCCAGTTGTCTTCTTTATTTTTTTTATCGCTGATCTGATCCATCACATAGAGGGTGTCTCCGCCTTCTGTATAGACTGGATCAAAGAGGCTCACCGGGCTTTGAATGGCATCCAGTGCATATACAATATCTTCGGTAGCGATGCCGGTGGCAGCGGAGATTTCCTGAATGGTCGGTTCGGAAGCATGCTCTTTCATAAGCATTTCCCTGGCGTAGATGGCCTTATAGGCTGTATCCCGAAGAGACCGGCTGACCCGGATACTGTTGTTGTCCCGAAGATACCGGCGGATCTCGCCCACGATCATAGGCACTGCATAAGTACTGAATTTTACATCCATGGTACAGTCAAAATTGTCGATGGCTTTCATGAGGCCAATGCAGCCGATCTGAAATAAGTCATCGGCATTTTCACTGCTGGATGAGAACCGTTTGATCACGCTTAAGACCAGACGGAGATTGCCTTTAATATAAATCTCCCTGGCCTCCTGATCGCCTTTTTTAATCCGCTCGAATAACAGCTTCTTTTCATCATTGGTAAGGAGCGGCAGTTTGGATGTGTTGACTCCGCAGATTTCCACCTTGTTGATAAGCATACAGTTCCCTCCTGACTTGTTAAAAGCATTTCCCAAAATAAATGGGTTATGCAGAAAATACAGAAAAAACTATTTCCATATTTTTCTTGGAGAGAGCACCTTTTCTGCTGTGATCTCCACCAGTACAATATCAGGACCGATCTGACAGATACAGTTCCAGGGAATGATATATTCCTGATCCGGACAGAGAAGACCACACAGTCTTGGGGGACCAGGCACGATGATGGAACAGATCTGACCACTACACTCATCAATGACCAAATCACAGATCTGGCCAAGCTTCTTGCAGTCACATCGGTTGATCACATCTTTTTCTTTTAATTCACAGAATCTCATCTGAATATCTCCATGCATCATTGTTTGTTAAAGCATATGCTTCTTTGAGTCTTTCATTGACAGAAAAGTGTAGCCTGTTATATACTGAACAACAAAGAAGGAGGGGTTTCATGAAGTGTCCATATTGCGGAAAAGACAATACAAGAGTCATTGATTCCAGACCTGCGGATGATGGGGATTCCATCCGCCGGAGAAGAGAATGTGATGAATGTCATAAACGGTTTACTACTTATGAAAAGGTAGAGACGATCCCGATGATCGTGATCAAAAAAGATAATAACAGGGAGACTTATGACCGGGCCAAAGTTGAGGGCGGGGTGTTCCGTGCCTGTCACAAGAGACCGGTATCAGCCACGCAGATAGAAGCTATGATCGATGATGTGGAATCAAGTATTTTCAGCAAAGAGGAACGTGAGATCTCCAGCCGTCAGATCGGGGAAATGGTTATGGAAAAGCTGAAAGACCTGGATTCTGTGGCTTATGTCAGGTTTGCTTCTGTGTACAGAGAGTTCAAAGATGTGAATACATTTATGGATGAACTGAAAAAAATGCTGAAGTAGAATGAAGAAAGTTTGAAAAAACAGTTGAAATAATGGATGTTCTATTATAAAATAGGATAAAGTGTGGGGACTGCGCATTGCCCCGTATAACATAAGGAGGACGAATTAACATGATTTCTGCAGGAGATTTCAGAAATGGCGTTACACTGGAGATCGAAGGTAACGTTTATCAGATTTTAGAGTTTCAGCATGTAAAACCGGGTAAAGGTGCTGCATTTGTGAGAACCAAACTTAAAAATATCATCAACGGCGGTGTAGTTGAGAAGACTTTCCGTCCGACCGAGAAATTCCCGGCAGCACGTATTGACCGTGTAGACATGCAGTATCTGTACAGTGATGGAGATCTGTTCCACTTCATGAACGTGGAGAACTACGATCAGATCGCACTGAACAGCGAAGATGTGGGAGATTCCCTGAAGTTTGTAAAAGAGAACGAGATGGTTAAGATCTGTTCTCACAACGGTAACGTATTTGCAGTAGAGGCTCCGCTGTTTGTAGAGCTTGAGATCACAGATACTGAGCCGGGCTTCAAAGGTGATACCGCAACAGGTGCTACCAAACCGGCAACCGTTGAGACTGGTGCAGTTGTTAACGTTCCGCTGTTCGTTGAGACCGGAAACAAGATCAAGATCGACACCAGAACCGGTGAGTATCTGTCCAGAGTTTAATTCTGGTTTATAAGGAAAATCCATACAGGAAGGCAGAATGTTCTATTGCAACATCTGCCTTCTTTTATTTTTGTTACAGAAAACAATGACAAAAAATATGTTACATCAGTAAGAACATATATTGTTAGATTCTGTGAAAAATCGCTTGAAAAAGTGTCGGCTAGTTGCTACAATGGAAAACGGCAGAATTTGCGTTATTTAATAATATATGTGATGGAGGGCTAAAAATGAGTAATACAGCACAGACCTTGGCAAGTGGCAGAATTGCAGCGCTGCTTGACGAGAACAGCTTTGTTGAGATTGGCGCAGCAGTTACTGCACGTGCGACAGATTTCAACATGAACAACACAGATACTCCTTCTGACGGCGTAATCACAGGTTACGGACTGATCAATGAGAGTCTTGTGTATGTGTACAGTCAGGATGCTTCCGTGCTGGGAGGCTCCATGGGCGAGATGCACGCAAAGAAAATTACAAAAATCTATGATATGGCTATGAAGATGGGAGCACCGGTGATCGGTCTTGTTGACTGTGCAGGTCTTCGTCTTCAGGAAGCAACTGATGCACTGAACGCATTTGGAGAACTGTACCTGAAACAGGCAATGGCATCCGGCGTTGTTCCGCAGATCACAGCAGTATTTGGAACCTGCGGCGGCGGTATGGCAGTAGCATCTGCTATGTCTGACTTTACCTTTATGGAGTCCAAGAAAGCAAAACTTTTCGTAAACTCCCCGAATGCACTGGAAGGAAACGATGCATCCAAATGTGATACTGCTTCTGCAAAATTCCAGAGCGAGGAAGTTGGAAATGTTGATGTTGTAGCTGAAGAGGCTGAACTGATCACCAAGATCCGTGATCTGGTATCTCTGCTCCCGGCTAACAACGAAGATGATCTTTCCTATATGGACTGCGAGGATGATCTGAACAGAGTATGTGCAGATCTGGAAGCTTCTGCTGCAGATCCGGCAATTACCCTGCCGATGATCTCTGACTCCGGAATCTTCTTTGAGACTAAAGCAGAGTATGGAAAAGATATGGTGACCGGATTCATCAAACTGAACGGAACCACCGTAGGAGCAGTTGCTAACCGTTCCACCCTGTACGATGAGGAAGGCAATGCAGTTGAAGAGTTTAATGCAGAGATCTCTGCAAGAGGATGCGAAAAAGCAGCAAAATTCGTAGAGTTCTGTGATGCTTTCAATATTCCGGTACTGACTCTGACCAACGCAGCTGGCTTCAAGGCAACCAAATGCTCTGAGAAGAAGATGGCTGCAGCTGCTGCAGCACTTACCTATGCATTTGCAGAGGCAACTGTGCCGAAGGTAAATGTAGTAGTTGGAAAAGCTTACGGAAGCGCATATGTGACTATGAACAGCAAAGGTCTTGGCGCTGACGTTGTATACGCATGGCCGAATGCAAAAATCGGTATGATGGGTGCAAAACTTGCAGTGAAAGTAATGTATCCGGAAGCTGACGCAAAAGAGCTGAGAGAGAAAGAAGCTGCTTATGCAGAACTTCAGAACAGTGTTGCTTCAGCAGCAAAGAGAGGTTATGTTGACAGTGTGATCGAAGCACAGGATACCAGAAAATACGTGATCGGTGCATTTGAGATGCTGTACACCAAGAGAGAAGACCGTCCCTTTAAAAAACATGGAACCGTGTAGAGCGAGGTGAATCATATGAAACAGAAATTAAGAAAGATCCTTGCGCTGCTAGTGCTTTCTGTATCGGTTCTGGGTCTGACTGCCTGCGGAAGTGCAAATGACAGTGAGACTATCGAGTATGACAGTGCGTATCTTCAGTCTGTATCTGATTTCCTGATCGGAAGCTGGAATGGTCTGTCAGAGGCTGATCTTGATACATATGCAACCATGGATGAGGAAGATGCTCAGTCTATGCTGGACTCTTATGGACTTCCGTTTACCGCTGAAGCATTTACCACCGCTTTTGCAGGTTACGAAGGTTCTATGGAAGAGCTGGGTGCTTATGTAAGTACGGATGGTTATGAGTTTGAGACTAAGAAGGATGAAGTGATTCTGATCACTCACCTGACTTACGAACAGCGCAAAGCGGATCTGGAAATTGTATTCAACAAGAAGAGTGTTGCACAGAGTGTAACTGTAAATCCGGAGTATTCTCTGGGTGAGATTCTTGCAAAAGCAGGAATGAATACACTCCTTGGTATGGGAACTGTATTCGCAGTACTGATCTTGATCAGTCTGGTCATCTACTGCTTCAACTTCATTCCGAATATTCAGGCAAAATTCGGAAAGAAGAAAGAAGAGAAAGCACCAGCCGCAAAACCGGCAGCAGCACCGGCTGCAGCTCCAGTAGCAGCACCGGCAGAGCCGACTGTGGATGAGGGCGAGTTAGTCGCAGCGATCACCGCAGCGATCTGTGCATATACCGGAAGCTCATCTGATGGATTCGTAGTACGTTCCATCCGTCGTGCAGATTCCGCAACCTGGAAAAGAGTATAAGGAAATTAGGAGGATATATTAAGATGAAAAATTATACCATTACCGTAAATGGCACTGTATATGAAGTATCTGTAGAAGAAGGCGGCGCAGGAAGCGCACCGGTTCGCGCAGCAGCTCCGAAGGCAGCACCGAAGGCACCGGCAGCAGCACCGGCTGCAGCAGCACCGGCAGCAAGTGCTGGTTCCATCGAAGTAACCGCATCTGTACCGGGTAAAGTATTTAAAGTAGAAGCAAGTGCTGGCCAGGCTGTAAAAGCTGGTGATCCGATTGTGATCCTGGAAGCTATGAAGATGGAGATCCCGGTTGTAGCTCCGGAAGACGGAACCGTTGCTGGCATCAACGTATCTGTTGGTGACGCTGTAGAGTCCGGTGATGTATTAGCTACCATGAACTAGGAACATATACGACTGGTATTCTAATTAATCATTGGAGGTTACAACATGAGCTATATTGCTGAAACATTAGGAAATCTCCTGCAGCAGACCGCGTTCTTTAACCTGACCTGGGGAAACTACGTAATGATCGCTGTTGCTTGTGGATTCCTGTATCTGGCTATTGCAAAAGAGTTTGAGCCTCTGCTTCTGGTTCCTATCTCTTTTGGAATGCTGCTGGTAAACATTTATCCTGACATTATGTTGTCAATCGAGGATTCTGCCAACGGAGTCGGCGGACTTCTCTACTATTTCTACACACTGGATGAGTGGGCGATCCTTCCGTCCCTGATCTTTATGGGTGTAGGTGCGATGACAGACTTCGGTCCGCTGATCGCAAACCCGAAGAGCTTCCTGCTTGGTGCAGCTGCTCAGTTCGGTATTTTCGCAGCTTATCTGGGAGCTATGCTTCTTGGCTTCTCTGATAAAGCAGCAGCAGCAATCTCCATTATCGGAGGTGCTGACGGTCCGACTTCCATCTTCCTGGCAGGTAAGCTGCAGCAGACGGCTATTATGGGACCGATCGCAGTAGCGGCATATTCCTATATGTCACTGGTGCCGGTTATCCAGCCGCCTATCATGAAGCTTCTGACCACTGAGAAAGAGCGTAAGATCAAGATGGAGCAGCTTCGTCCGGTATCTAAACTGGAGAAGATCCTGTTCCCGATCATCGTTACGATCATTATTTCTCTGATCCTGCCTACCACCGCTCCGCTGGTTGGTATGCTGATGCTGGGTAACCTGTTCCGTGAGAGCGGTGTGGTTCGTCAGCTGACAGAGACCGCATCCAATGCCCTGATGTATATCGTAGTTATTCTGCTTGGTACTTCCGTAGGAGCTACCACAAGTGCAGAAGCATTCCTGAACCTGGATACCCTGAAGATCGTTGCTCTGGGTCTGATCGCATTTGCATTTGGTACTGCAGCAGGTGTTCTCTTCGGTAAGATCATGTGTAAACTGACCGGAGGAAAGGTAAACCCGCTGATCGGTTCTGCAGGTGTGTCTGCAGTTCCTATGGCAGCCCGTGTATCCCAGAAGGTTGGTGCAGAGGCTGATCCGACCAACTTCCTTCTGATGCATGCAATGGGACCGAACGTAGCCGGTGTTATCGGTACTGCAGTTGCAGCCGGAACTTTCATGGCTATTTTCGGAGTATTCTAAGCTGCTGACGGAAAAGGACAAATTTGTAGGAGGAATAGAAAATGACTGAAATCGCTAAAAAGCCGATTAAAATAACAGAGACTATCCTGCGTGACGCACATCAGTCTCTGATCGCTACCCGTATGTCAACTGAGCAGATGCTTCCGATCATCGAAAAGCTTGACAACGTAGGATATCATTCCCTGGAGTGCTGGGGTGGAGCTACTTTCGATGCTTCCTTACGTTTCCTGAAAGAGGATCCGTGGGACAGACTTCGTAAGATCCGTGAAAGAGCTAAGAAGACCAAGTTGCAGATGCTGTTCCGTGGACAGAACATTCTGGGATATCGTCCGTATGGTGATGATGTGGTTGAGTACTTTGTACAGAAATCCATCGCAAACGGTATTGATATCATTCGTATCTTCGACTGTCTGAATGACCTTCGTAACCTGCAGACCGCAGTAAAGGCATCCAACAAAGAGGGCGGACATGCTCAGGTCGCACTTTCCTATACACTGGGAGATGCTTATACACTTGAGTATTGGACCTCCATGGCAAAACAGATCGAAGAGATGGGAGCAGATTCTATCTGTATCAAAGATATGGCAGGACTTCTCCTTCCGTACAAAGCAACCGAGCTGGTTACTGCACTGAAAGAGACCGTTAAGATCCCGATTCAGCTGCATACTCATTATACATCCGGTGTTGCTTCCATGACTTACCTCAAAGCTGTTGAGGCTGGCGTGGATGTGATCGACTGTGCAATGTCTCCGTTTGCTCTGGGTACTTCCCAGCCGGCAACTGAGGTTATGGTTGAGACCTTCAAAGGAACTCCGTATGATACCGGATATGATCAGAAGCTTCTGGCTGAGATCGCTGATTACTTCAGACCGATGCGTGACGAAGCTCTTGAGACCGGTCTGCTGAATCCGAAGAACCTTGGCGTTAACATCAAGACTCTTCTGTATCAGGTACCGGGTGGAATGCTTTCCAACCTGACTTCCCAGCTGAAAGAGCAGCATGCAGAAGACAAGTTCTATGACGTACTAGAAGAGGTTCCGCGTGTACGTAAAGACCTTGGTGAGTGCCCGCTGGTTACTCCGTCTTCTCAGATCGTTGGTACTCAGGCAGTATTTAACGTAATCATGGGTGAGCGTTACAAGATGGTAACCAAAGAGACCAAAGATGTTCTCTCTGGAAAATACGGAAAGACTGTAAAACCGTTCAATCCGGAAGTACAGAAGAAGTGCATCGGAGATGGTGAGATCATTACCTGCCGTCCGGCAGACCTGATCGGCAACGAGCTGCCGAAGCTGGAAGCTGAGATGGAAAAATACAAACAGCAGGATGAGGACGTTCTGTCCTACGCACTGTTCCCGCAGGTTGCTACTGACTTCTTCAAATATAGAGAAGCACAGCAGACCAAGATGGATGCAAATGTTGCAGACACCGAGAACGGAGCATATCCGGTTTAATTATTACAGACACAAGGAGAACCACTGGTGTATACTGGTGGTTCTTTTTTGTTGAAATAAAAAATATCGTTGCCATAAGGTAATGGTTCAAAGTATAATACAAAAGGGTTATCATATTACGATAACTTAGTGTGATAGAGGAGCAGAAATGAAGATGCAATTTACATACAATATTTTTTTGATCGGATTTATGGGATCTGGAAAAAGTACTGTGGCTGATTATCTCTGTGAAAAGTTTGATATGGATGTGGTTGAGATGGATCAGGTGATCGCAGAAAGAGAGAGGATGAGCATCTCCGATATCTTTGAAAAACACGGAGAATTGTATTTCAGAGATCTGGAAACGAAACTTTTAGTGGAATTGCAGGAGAAGACCAACACAGTTGTCTCCTGCGGTGGTGGTGCTGCCATGCGAGAATGTAATGTGACAGAGATGAAGAAGAATGGAAAAGTGGTTCTTCTGACTGCGAAGCCAGAGACAATTCTGGAAAGAGTGGAAAATAACCATGACCGTCCGTTACTGGAAAATAATAAGACAGTTGCATATATTGCAGAGTTGATGGAAAAACGACGGGAAAAATATGAAGCAGCGGCAGACATGATTATTGAGACTGATGGAAAAAGTGCACAGAAGATTTGTGAGGAAATGATTCAACGTCTGGGAGAACAATAAAATGGAAAAAATAGCAGTGATCGGCGGCGGTGCTGCCGGTATGATGGCCTCCATTTTTGCAGCAAGACGGGGAATGGAAGTCCATGTATATGAGAAAAATGAAAAGACAGGCAAGAAATTATATATTACGGGAAAAGGCCGGTGCAATCTGACCAATGCCTGTGACATGGAGGAACTGCTGGAGAGTGTCAAGAGCAACAAAAAATTCCTGTACAGTGCATTTTATGGATTTACCAATCAGGATGCATATGATTTTTTTGAAGCAGAAGGGTTGAAGCTGAAGGTGGAGCGGGGGAACCGGGTCTTTCCAATGTCTGACCGTTCGGCGGATGTTCTGGATACTTTGCGCAGAGCCATGAGATCAGCAGGGGTGCAGGTACATCTGAATACAGAAGTAAAAAGTATACGGAAGCAGGAAGATGGATTTACCCTGCAGCTGGCAGATAAAACCCTTGAGCAAACGGATAAAGTGATCGTGGCCACCGGCGGCATCTCTTACGAAAGTACCGGATCCACGGGAGACGGTTACCGGTTTGCAGAAAGCTTTGGCCTGAAGGTGACGGACTGTGTACCGTCACTGGTTCCTTTTAATGTGAAGGAAGACTGGGTGAAGGAGTTGCAGGGACTTTCACTTAAAAATGTTTCCATTAAGATCCTGGATGGGAAGAAGAGGTTGTACGAAGACTTTGGAGAGATGATGTTTACTCATTTCGGAGTAACGGGTCCGCTGATCCTCACAGCCAGCAGCGTCTGTGCCAGAAAGATCCGTGAAAAGCAGGTGAAGCTGATCCTGGATCTGAAACCAGCCCTGTCAAAGGAGCAGCTGGATGCAAGGATTCTAAGAGAGTTTGATGCCAATGCCAACAAGCAGTTCCGCAATGTGTTGCCATCTTTCCTGCCGTCCAAGCTGGTGGGAGTTATGTACGAGTTGTGTGGTATCGAACCGGAGAAACGAATCCACGATATTACTAAAGAAGAGCGGGAGAGATTTTTGTCCTGCATGAAAGAACTGGAGCTGACAGTGACTGGACTTCGTGGATACAATGAGGCAATCATCACAAAGGGAGGTGTCTCGGTCAAGGAGATCGATCCAGGTACTATGGAGTGTAAAAATATTCCAGGACTTTATTTTATCGGAGAAGTGCTGGATCTGGATGCAGTGACCGGAGGATTCAACCTGCAGATTGCCTGGTCCACAGCAGTTGCTGCGGCAAATGCACTCTAAGATATGTTTTGAAAAGAAAAAGGGAGGACACTATGAGTCATAATGTAGCAATTGATGGACCGGCAGGAGCCGGAAAAAGTACCATTGCAAAGCAAATCGCCAGAAAACTTGGGTATATTTATGTAGATACAGGTGCCATGTACCGTGCCATGGCCTATTACCTGATCCAGAATCAGGTAGATGCTGCAGATCAAGAAGCAATCGCTGCAGCCTGTCAGCATGCGGATATCTCCATCTGTTATCAGGATGGAGAGCAGGTGGTACTGTTAAATGGGGAAAATGTAAATGCATATCTGAGAACAGAAGCAGTTGGAAATATGGCATCTGTCTCATCTGTAGTACCGGAAGTACGTAAGAAGCTGGTGGAACTTCAGCAGAAGCTGGCCAGAGAGACCGATGTGGTCATGGATGGCCGGGATATTGGAACTGTGGTATTGCCGGATGCAGATGTGAAAGTGTATCTGACTGCCAGTGTGGAGACCAGAGCAAAGAGAAGATTCCTGGAACTTCAGGAAAAAGGCGAACCTGCAGATCTTGCAAAGATTGCAGCAGATATTGAAGACCGCGATTATCGGGATATGCATCGTGATATATCACCTCTTCGTCAGGCAGAGGATGCAACATTGGTAGATTCTTCCGACATGACCATTGATCAGGTGGTAGAAAGGATCCTTGAATTATGCAGGTAAAAGTGGCTAAGAGTGCGGGCTTTTGTTTTGGTGTACAGCGGGCAGTGGATACAGTCTATGAGCAGGTGGAAAAAGGAATCCGCCCCATCTATACGTATGGTCCTATTATTCATAACGAAGTAGTGGTGCAGGATCTGGAAGAGAAAGGGGTTCGGGTTCTGGACTCAAAGGAAGAACTGGAGGCTCTGACTGAAGGTACAGTTATTATCCGTTCCCATGGAGTGGGCAGAGAGATTTATGATCTGATCCAGAAAAAAGGACTCATCTGTGTGGATGCCACCTGCCCGTTTGTAAAGAAGATTCACCGGACTGTGGAAAAAGAGAGTGCAGCTGGCCGGCAGATTATTATCATAGGAAATGATAAGCACCCGGAAGTAGAGGGAATCAAAGGCTGGTGTCATACCCCGGCAATCGTAGTGGAATCCTCAGAGCAGGCAGAGGCTCTGGAGCTTGCGGAGAACAGTTCTGTATGCATTGTCTCACAGACGACATTTAACTACAAGAAATTTCAAGATTTAGTTGAAATTCTTGACAAAAAGAGGTATGATAGAGTTGTTGTAAATACAATTTGCAATGCGACGGAAGAGCGACAGACGGAAGCACGTCAGATTGCAGACGAGGCAGATGCCATGATCGTGATTGGCGGAAGCCATAGTTCAAATACGCAGAAGCTATTTGAAATATGCAGAAAAGAGTGCGAAAATACTTACTATATACAGACGGTTGACGACTTGAATTTAGGGGTATTACGATCTACTGGGCTTGTAGGTATTACAGCGGGGGCTTCCACCCCAAAGAAAATTATTGAGGAGGTTCAAAAACGATGTCAGAATTAAGTTTTGAACAGATGCTGGAAGGTTCATTAAAAACTATCAGAACAGGAGAAATCGTAGAAGGCACAGTGATCGATGTCAAAGAAGACGAGATCATCTTAAATATAGGCTACAAATCAGACGGTATTGTTTCCAGAAACGAGTATACCAACGTGCCGAATGCAGACCTGAGAACTATGGTATCTGTAGGTGACACTATGGAAGTTAAAGTCCTGAAAGTAAATGATGGTGAGGGACAGGTTCAGCTTTCTTACAGAAGAGTAGCTGCAGAAAAAGGAAGCAAGAGACTGGAAGAGGCTTTTGAGAACAAAGAAGTTCTGACCGCAAAAGTATCTCAGGTACTGGATGGTGGATTAAGTGTTGTAGTTGATGAGACCAGAATCTTCATTCCTGCAAGCCTGGTATCTGATACTTATGAGAAAAACCTCAGCAAATATGCTGATCAGGAGATTGAGTTTGTAATCACTGAATTCAATCCGAAGAGAAGAAGAATCATCGGTGACAGAAAACAGCTTCTGGTTGCTAAGAAAGCAGAGATGCAGAAAGAACTCTTCGAGCGTATCCATGAAGGAGATATTGTAGAAGGCGTTGTTAAAAATATTACTGACTTTGGCGCATTCGTAGATTTGGGCGGAGCTGATGGTCTGCTTCATATCTCTGAGATGTCCTGGGGTCGTGTTGAGCATCCGAAGAAGATGTTCAAGGTTGGTCAGAAACTGACTGTTCTGATCAAAGAGATCAAAGATACCAAGATTGCTCTGAGCCTTAAGTTTGATGATGCAAACCCGTGGCTCAATGCTGATGAAAAATATGCAGTAGGCAATGAAGTAGAGGGTACTGTAGCACGTATGACTGACTTTGGCGCATTTGTTGAGCTGGAGCCGGGTGTAGACGCACTGCTTCATGTATCTCAGATTTCCAGAGATCATGTTGAGAAACCGGCTGACGTTCTGAAGATCGGTCAGGTTATCAAAGCTAAAGTTGTTGATTTCAACGGTGAGGATCATAAGATCAGCCTGAGCATGAAAGCTCTGGAAGCACCGGTTGAGGAAGCAGAGGAAGAGTAATTCTTTCTATATAACAGGTGATTGTAAAGAGGTATGCGGATTCCGTATACCTCTTTTTTACGCAGAGTTTCATATTCCAAATTAGAATGTCAAAAATTTAACAAAAATAATTGACTTTACGAGAACAAAAGGAGTATAGTGGGGACAGAACAAACGGAACAAAGAAACGCTTGATTCTATGAGATAGAAGATGGAGGAAAAAACAATGTCAAACAGATTAGTATTGAATGAAACATCTTATCATGGAAAAGGTGCAATTCAGGAAATTGCAGGAGAGGTGAAACGCAGAGGCTTTAAGAAAGCATTTGTATGTTCCGGACCTACGATCTTCAAGCATGGTGTGACTAAGAAAGTAACAGATGTACTGGATCAGGCTGGCTGTGCTTATGAAGTATATACCAATATTAAAGAAAATCCAACCATTGAAAACGTACAGAATGGTGTGGAAGAATATAAAAAATCCGGTGCTGATTTTATCATTGCAATCGGCGGTGGTTCGCCGATGGATACGGCAAAAGCCATTGGTATTATCATTAACAATCCGGAGTTCGCAGATGTGAGAAGCCTGGAAGGTGTGGCTCCGACCAAGAATCCTTGTGTACCGATCATTGCCGTTCCAACGACCGCAGGTACCGCAGCAGAGGTTACCATCAACTATGTCATCACTGATGTAGAGAAGAAACGGAAATTTGTCTGTGTAGATACTCATGATATTCCGGTAGTAGCAGTGGTAGATCCGGATATGATGTCTTCCATGCCGAAAGGACTGACAGCTGCAACCGGCATGGATGCACTGACCCATGCCATTGAGGGTTATATTACAAAAGCAGCTTGGGAAATCACGGATATGCTGCATCTGAAAGCAATCGAGATTATCTCTTCCTCTCTTCGTGGAGCTGTTGAGAACACACCGGAAGGAAGAGAAGGTATGGCGCTTGGACAGTATATTGCGGGTATGGGATTTTCCAATGTAGGACTTGGGATTGTACACTCCATGGCACATGCACTGGGAGCTGTCTATGATACACCTCATGGGGTGGCAAATGCGATCCTGCTTCCGACGGTTATGGAATATAATGCAGATGCAACTGGTGAGAAATATAGAGATATTGCAAAGGCTATGGGAGTAGAAGGAACCGAAACCATGAGTCAGGAAGAGTACAGAAAGGCAGCTGTCGATGCGGTTCGTAAGCTGGCTGCTGATGTGGGAATTCCAAAAGATTTGAAAGCAATTGTAAAAGAAGAAGATATTCGCTTCTTGAGTGAAAGTGCAGCAGCTGATGCGTGTGCTCCGGGCAATCCAAAAGAAGCAACGGTGGATGATATTGAAAAACTGTATCGCAGTCTGCTGTAATAATAAAGGCCCTATTCCATTATAAGATACCCATATATATATCCTATTGCAAAAAGGGAATGCGTAAGCATTCCCTTTTTGCATACAGTGAGATATAATAAGGAAAAGGAGGGGAAAGATGAGATTTGATATAAAAGAAGATGGAAAGAGAATTCTGATGGTCTGCGTGGCATCGCTGATCATGGCATTGAATATTAAGACTTTTGTACGGACAGGCGGCTTGTATCCTGGTGGAGCAACGGGACTGACGATTCTGATCCAGCGTGTGGCTGATCTGTTTTTTGGCATTACGATTCCATATACGCTGGTCAATGTGATCCTGAATGCGATACCGGTCTATATTGGATTCCGTTTTATTGGAAAGAAATTTACCTTGTATTCCTGTCTGATGATCCTGCTGACAGGTATCCTTACAGATCTGATCCCGGGATATCCTATTACCTACGATACGTTGTTGATCAGTGTGTTTGGAGGTCTCATTAACGGAGCAGTGATCAGTCTTTGCTTATTTGCCAATGCAACATCTGGTGGAACGGATTTTATTGCTATTTATCTGTCGGAGAAAAAGGGCATGGATTCCTGGAATCTGGTGCTGGGTCTGAATGTTCTGATCCTTGGTGCTGCAGGTCTTCTGTTTGGATGGGACAAGGCATTATACTCAATTATTTTCCAGTATGCATCCACGCAGGTATTGCACACTTTATATAAGAAGTATCAGCAGCAGACATTGTTTGTTGTGACCGATCATCCGCAGGAAGTGTGTGATGCAATCTCAAACACGTGCCACCATGGGGCAACAATCCTGAATGGAGAGGGATCCTATGAACACTGTGAACGCCACATGGTCTATTCTGTCGTATCAAGTGCGGAGAGTAAGCATGTGTTAAAAGCAGTGCGGGAGGTGGATAAGCATGCATTTATCAATGTGATCAAGACCTCACAGCTATCCGGTCACTTTTATCAGAAACCGGAAGACTAAGAAATCAAAGTCCTGAGGGAGGAAAAGAATGTGACAGAAGGCGAGAAAAGAAGAAGCCAGATCATAAAAATATTAAAGGACAGTAAAAGTCCGGTGTCAGGAACAAAACTTGCAAAAGTTCTGAAGGTGAGCCGTCAGGTGATCGTACAGGATATGGCGCTGCTTCGTGCTCAGCGGATGCAGATTCTGTCCACTTATAAAGGATATTTTCTGGATGCGGCAGTAAAAGAACAGTATGTGCGGATCTTTCGGGTACATCATGACACGGAGCATACTTTGGATGAACTGCAGCTGATCGTGGATTATGGTGGAAAGGTTCTGGATGTGTTTGTAGAGCATCCCTTGTACGGACAGATACGGGCAGACCTGATGATCGCCAACCGTATGGAAGCAAAGCAATTTGTGGAGCAGATGGAGGCTCATGAAGCCCATCCGCTGAAACTGCTGACTGATGATTGCCATTATCATACGGTGGTGGCCGGTTCAGAGGAACAACTGGATCTGATCGAACAGGAGTTAAAGATGAGAGGGTATCTGCAGGAATGATGAGGTACAGTTTACCCGCACCATTCACAAAATCCGCAGGTGAGTTGCGAAAAAAATGTGAAAAATCTGTGAATTCCTAAATGTTTGTTGAAAATTTAAAGCATATGTGTTATATTACAAATAGAACAAAGAAAATAGTAAGTCCCGGCCGAAAGGTCGGGATTTTGAGCTATTCAGAGTTATGCACATGTCATTTTGCGAATGTAGCTCTGAATAAGTTGTACTTATAACACAGACACCTGGAGGTGACGCAGGATGAGTAAGAGAGATTATTATGAGGTGCTTGGGATTAACAGAAGTGCTGATGAAAAAGAAATCAAACGTGCCTATCGAAAACTTGCAAAGAAATATCATCCGGATATGAATCCTGGTGATAAGCAGGCAGAGCAGAAATTTAAGGAAATTACAGAAGCATATAATGTATTGAGCGATCAGGAAAAGAAGAAGTTGTATGACCAGTATGGATTTGCAGCATTTGAGGAAGGATTCGGTCAGGGTGGATTTGACCAGGGTGGATTCAAGCAGGGCGGAGCCGGATCTGGCTTTGGTTCTGGCGGATTCCGCAGCAGCGGCTTTGGCAATGGAGGCTATCAGGAATACCATTTTGAAGATGGAGACGATATGGGAGATATTTTTGGAGACATGTTCAAAAATATGTTTCATGGGCAGGGTGGCTTTGGCGGCAGTACCGGCGGTTTCCATCAGCAAAGCTATCGGATGAAAGGAGAAGACCTTCATGCAGATGTGAATGTGAGCTTTGATGATGCAGCATTTGGCTGTGAGAAGCTGATCCATCTGACTAGCCAGGATGGAACCGGTAAGAGGACATCTTTACAGGTTCATGTTCCGGCAGGTATTGATGATGGTCAGAGCATCCGTCTGAAAGGCAAGGGTATGCCGGGCGTTGGCGGCGGAGAAGCAGGAGATCTGTTCCTGAAAGTTCATGTAGGCGCAAGACCTGGATTTGAACGGAAAGGAATGGATGTGTACACCAGCGCGGAGATTCCGTTTACTACAGCAGTCTTCGGCGGTGAGACAAGAGTGCAGACCCTGAATGGCAGCGTGATCTGCAAGATCCCGGCAGGCTGTCAGTGCGGAAGCAAGATTCGTCTGAAAGGCAAGGGAATCATATCCATGAAGAATCCGTCGGTACACGGTGATCTCTATGTGGAGGTGAAGATCCAGGTACCGAAATATCTGAATCCGGAAGCATCACAGAAGCTGAAAGAATATGAGGCTTCTGTAAACCATGGTGCATATGAACGTAAGGCTGGTTGAAGCAAAGAATAAAAAGCAGGTTGTCAAGAAAAAATACTTGACAGCCTCTTTTTTTTCATGTAAGATAGGCAAGGTGATTGTAATGGAAGAGATTCTGAAGCAGACGCTTCTGTATGATTTTTATGGCGAACTGCTGACAGAACATCAGAAGCAGGTATATGAGGATGTGATCCTCAACGACTATTCGCTCAGTGAAGTGGCAGCCAGTCTTGGCATCAGCCGACAGGGCGTACACGATATGGTCCGCCGCAGCAGCAGGCTGCTGGAGGAATATGAAGCAAAACTGCATCTGATGGAGCGCTTTGTAAGTCTGCGTGAAAAGGTTGGAGAGATTCATAAACTTGCGAAGGAACAGGCACAAGATCCAAAGATGGCGAAGATCGATGAGATCGCATCGGAAATTCTGGAGGAGCTTTAGATGGCATTTGACAGCTTATCGGAAAAATTGCAGAATGTATTTAAGAATCTGCGCGGCAAAGGAAGACTGACAGAGGCAGATGTAAAGGCAGCTTTGAAGGAAGTGAAGCTTGCACTTCTGGAAGCAGACGTCAGCTTCAAAGTCGTAAAACAGTTTATCAAGGCTGTAGAAGCGAGAGCTGTGGGTACAGATGTGATGGAGAGCCTGACTCCGGGACAGATGGTGATCAAGATCGTGAACGAAGAGATGGTCAATCTGATGGGCAGCGAGACCACGGAGATCAAACTTCGTCCTTCCAATGAGATCACAGTGATCATGATGACAGGTCTTCAGGGAGCTGGTAAGACGACAACAGCTGCAAAGCTTGCCGGAAAGTTCAAGATCAAAGGCCGGAAGGTTCTTCTGACCGCCTGCGATGTATATCGTCCTGCTGCGATCAAGCAGTTACAGGTAAATGGTGAGAAGCAGGGTGTGGAAGTATTTTCCATGGGAGACCAGCATAAGCCGGTGGACATTGCGAAAGCGGCAATGGAGCATGCGAAGAAGCAGGGCATGAGCGTGGTGATCCTGGATACGGCCGGACGGCTTCATATTGATGAGGCTATGATGGAAGAGCTTCAGGACATCAAGGCGAATGTACATGTGGATTACAGCATTCTGGTAGTAGATTCCATGACCGGACAGGATGCAGTCAATGTGGCAACAACCTTCTCAGAGAAAGTAGGCATCGACGGCGTGATCCTGACGAAGCTGGATGGTGACACCCGAGGCGGTGCGGCACTTTCTATCCGTGCAGTGACCGGAAAGCCGATTCTCTATGTAGGTATGGGTGAGAAGCTGTCAGATCTGGAGCAGTTTTATCCGGATCGTATGGCATCCAGAATCCTTGGCATGGGTGATATTCTGACCATGATCGAGAAGGCACAGGAGTCCATTGATGAAGAAGCATCTATGAAGATGGTCCAGAAGATGAAGAAGAATCAGTTCGACTTCGAGGATTATCTGGAGAGCATGCATCAGATGAAGAAGATGGGTGGTATCGGTGCTCTTTTAAGTATGATGCCGGGTATGGGCGGCAATCAGATGAAGCAGCTGGAAGATGCTGTGGATGAGAAGAAGATGGCACGGATCGAAGCAATCATCCTGTCCATGACAGTGAAGGAGCGTCAGAATCCGGATGTGCTCAATCCATCCAGAAAGAGAAGAATTGCCAATGGCGCAGGTGTGGACATCAGCGAGGTGAATCGTCTGGTGAAGCAGTTTGAACAGAGCCGTAAGATGATGAAGCAGATGTCAGGTATGATGGGCGGCAAAGGCAAAGGAAGATTTGGTAAAAAAGGAATGTTCGGGAAGCTGCCATTTTAAGGCAGGGGTGTAAAGCCATCACCGACGGTATTCCGTTTACAACATAGAAAACAAGAAAAAACATTTATTTTAATGGAGGAAACAACAATGGCAGTAAAAATCAGATTAAGAAGAATGGGACAGAAAAAGGCTCCTTTTTACAGAGTAATCGTAGCAGATTCCAGATCTCCGCGTGACGGAAGATTCATCGATGAGATTGGAACTTATGATCCGAGCACTGATCCGAGTACTTTCAACATCAACGAAGAAGCAGCTAAAAAGTGGCTTGCTAACGGCGCTCAGCCGACTGAGATGGTTGGTAAACTGTTCAAACTGGCAGGAATTACCAAATAAGAGCTTTCTCGGTAAAGCCCCTTGGAGGTGGAAGGATGAAGGAATTAGTGGAAGTGATCGCAAAAGCACTTGTGGATCATCCGGAGGAAGTGACCGTTACAGAGACTGAAAAAGATAATGCAATGGTTGTTGAGCTTCGTGTGTCACCCACAGACATGGGGAAGGTAATCGGCAAACAGGGCCGTATTGCAAAAGCCATCCGCTCGGTTGTAAAAGCTGCAGCGTCAAGGGATGACAAAAAAGTGATTGTTGAGATCGTACAGTAAGACGATACACAAAAGGGTGCAGCCCGGAGCACCCGGATGGAGAACCGTAAGGAATGCCACCCGGAGCTTCGGGCTGTTGTTGTCAATAGAAGGATGGAAAACATGGAACAGTTTTTAAGAGTAGGTGTGATTTCCAGTACCCATGGAATCCGCGGAGAAGTAAAAGTATATCCCACGACCGATGATCCGGAACGTTTTCTGGATCTTGATGAAGTAATCCTGGATACAGGAAGGGAACACAAGATTCTTGAGATCGAAGGCGTGAAATTCTTCAAGAACCAGGTGATCCTGAAGTTCAAAGGATATGATAATATTAACGATATCGAGAAATATCTGAAAAAAGATCTGCTGGTGGACAGAGAACATGCAGTGGAGCTTGGAGAAAACGAAAATTTTATTGCGGACCTTATCGACATGGAAGTGGTGACAGATGAAGGCAAGGTTCTTGGAACGCTGACCGATGTGATCGAGACTGGTGCCAATGATGTCTATGCAGTGAAGACACCGGAAGGAAAGGAGATCCTGCTTCCTGCGATCAGAGACTGTATTCTGGATGTAAATGTGGACGAAAAACGGATGACCGTACATGTGATGGAAGGACTGCTGGATTGATGAATTTTCATGTACTGACACTGTTTCCGGAGATGATCCGGGACGGATTTGAGACAAGTATTACCGGACGTGCGGTGGAGAAAGGGCTGTTGAGCCTGGAGACTGTGAATATCCGGGATTTTTCAGTGAATAAGCATAACCGGGTGGATGATTATCCATACGGCGGCGGAGCCGGTATGGTCATGCAGGCGGAACCAGTGTATCTGGCATGGGAGTCTGTAGTAGAGAAGCTTGGGCGTAAGCCGAAGGTACTCTATATGAGTCCTCAGGGTCGGGTCTTTGACCAGACTATGGCGCAGGAACTGGCAGAAGAAGAGGATCTGCTCTTCCTGTGCGGTCATTATGAAGGAATTGATGAGCGCGTGCTGGAAGAAATCGTGGATGAAGAAGTGTCTATTGGAGACTATGTGCTCACAGGCGGTGAGCTTCCGGCACTTGTCATTATGGATGCAGTATCCCGTCTGGTGGGAGGTGTGCTTCACAATGAAGATTCGGCAGAATTTGATTCTTTCCATGATAATCTGCTGGAATATCCGCAGTACAGCCGTCCGGAAGTATGGAGGGGCAAGGCGGTGCCTCCGATCCTTATGTCCGGACATCATGCCAATGTGGAAAAATGGAGAAGAGAACAGTCTCTGCTTCGGACCAGACAGCGGAGGCCGGATCTTCTGGAGGATGCCAATCTGAGCAAGACAGATCTGAAATTCCTGCGGATGCTGGAAGAACATGACAAATTCGAATAATTTTCAATTTTATTGTTGCAAACCTAGGCAACTTATGATAGAATGAAACACGTTGTGAGAAAAGGAGATGGTCCTCTGCTGCCATAGTGGCATTAAGAACATCGAAGCATATAAGGAGGAACACAATGAACGAGATTATTAAAAACATTGAAGCTGCTCAGTTAAAAGCAGAGGCACCGGAGTTTTGCGTAGGAGATACTGTTAAGGTATACGCTAAGATCAAAGAGGGAAACCGTGAAAGAATTCAGGTATTCGAAGGAACTGTTCTGAAGAAACAGGGTGGAAGCAACCGTGAGACCTTCACCGTTAGAAAGAATTCCAACGGAATCGGCGTTGAGAAGACCTGGCCGCTGCACTCCCCGAACGTAGATAAGATCGAGGTAGTTCGTCATGGTAAAGTAAGACGTGCAAAGCTGAACTACTTAAGAGACCGCGTAGGAAAAGCTGCAAAGGTAAAAGAGCTTGTAAAATAATTCTGAATGGAGAGGGACATGTACGAAAGTATAATGTCCCTTTTTTTCACTGATAAGTGAGGAGGAGACTTGTGTTAGGACGCAGAAAGGGATTGAGTTTTACCAGAAGAAGAAAACGAATCGAGACGTCTGCCATACAGGCAGGATTGTTCTGGGCGGGAGAATGTATTCTGGCATTTGCCATTGGATGCGTTCTTGTTTTTTATTTTATGTCCAGACTGACCTGTGTAGGCCAGGCCATGGAGCCGTCCATCAACAGTGGTAATAGTGTGCTGGTCAATCGGTTCAGTTATGCCATGACCACACCAAAACGGGGCGATGTGATCGTATTCAAGCCAAATGGCAACAAGAATGCCCATTACTACATGCGCCGGGTAATCGGTGTGCCTGGAGACAAGATTCAGGTGAAGGATGGATTTGTCTATGTGAATGGAGATTTGTATGAGACGGGGATCGGCAATGAGCAGATGGATTATGCTGGTCTGGCGGAAGAAGAGCTGAAGGTAGGCTCTGATGAATATTTTGTGCTTGGGGACAACCGTAATGTGAGTGAGGACAGCCGAAGCGCAGATATTGGAAATGTGAAGAAAAGTGATATATATGGGAAAGCATGGTTTGTCGCTTATCCATGGGATAATTTTGGGTTTGTGACATCTGTCAAATAGATAAGGAGCGTATAGATGAATATTCAGTGGTATCCGGGACATATGACAAAAGCACGCCGGATGATGCAGGAAAATATAAAACTGATCGATCTGGTTATCGAACTGGTGGATGCCAGAGCACCTATGTCCAGCCGTAATCCGGACATTGATGATCTGGCAAAAGGAAAAGCAAGATTGATTCTGCTCAACAAGTCGGATCTTGCCAGCGAGCGTTGGAACGATGCCTGGGCAGCAGCTTTTAAAGCACAGGGGTTCTTCGTGGTGAAGCTGGATTCCAGAGCCAGAGGCGGCATGAAGGAAGTACAGGCTGTGATCCAGGAAGCCTGTAAAGAAAAGACGGAGCGTGACAGACGGCGAGGAATCATCAACCGCCCGGTCCGTGCTATGGTAGTTGGTATTCCGAATGTGGGAAAATCCACATTTATCAATAGCTTTGCTGGTCGTGCCTGTGCCAAGACTGGTAACCGTCCGGGGGTGACCAAAGGTGCTCAGTGGATTCGCCTCAACAAGCAGGTGGAGCTTCTGGATACACCGGGAATTTTGTGGCCAAAATTCGATGATCAGCAGGTGGGACTGCGTCTTGCCATGCTGGGATCTGTCAATGATGAGATCCTGAATCTGGAAGAGCTGGCATGTGAATTGGGAGAATTTCTGGAAAAAAATTTCCCGAAGGCCATGGAAGAGAGATATCATATTGTCCCGGAAGAGGGACGCCGCAAGGAAGAAATCCTGGCACTGGTGGCAAAGGAACGTGGATGCCTGGCAAAAGGCGGTGAGGCAGATACTGCCAGAGCAGCAGGACTTCTGCTGGATGATTTTCGGAGTGGTCGTCTGGGACAGATCACACTGGAATTCCCGGAGCCGGAAAAAGAGGTGCAGCATGGGGAGTAAGGAAGGTAAGACCGGAATCGTACGGGAAGTGTTAAGCTTTTTTCTGTATGTTGCAATTGTAGTTGGAATTACATTTTTGATCATTCATTTTGTGGGTCAGAGGACTTATGTGAGTGGAAGTTCCATGGAAAATACTTTGAGCGATGGAGATAATCTGATCGTAGATAAGCTGACCTATCGGTTCTCAGATCCAAAAAGGTTTGATATTATTGTATTTCCATATAAATATGAGGAAAATACATATTTTATCAAACGAATCATAGGACTTCCAGGTGAGACTATTCAGGTGACTGACGGCAAGATCTATATTAACGGGCAAGTGCTTGACGAATCCTATGGACGGGAAGTGCTCAAGAGCGGAGGAATCGCTGAGACGCCAATCACATTGGGAGAGGATGAGTATTTTGTGATGGGAGATAATCGAAATGATAGTATGGACAGCCGTGATCCCAGCGTCGGTGTGCTGCACAAGAGTGAACTGGTTGGCAGAGCATGGGTCAGAATCTGGCCATTGTCCAAGTTTGGAATATTGAGGCATCAATAATGACGAAAAAAGAAGAACAGGAATTAAAACGACAGCGGAAGCTGCAGGCAGAACTGGAACGCCTGGAGGGGATGTTGGTTTATGAGAGAGAGTATCGTCCACTGGGAGTTGTATGTGGAATAGATGAAGTGGGCAGAGGTCCGCTGGCAGGTCCGGTGGTGGCAGGAGCAGTGATCCTTCCAGAGGATTGTCAGATCCTGTATCTGAATGATTCCAAGAAGCTGACCGAGCGCCGCAGGGAGCTTCTCTATGAGGAGATCATGGAAAAAGCAGTGGCAGTAGGACTGGGAGTTGTGAGCCAGGAGCGGATCGATGAGATCAATATTCTGCAGGCGACCTATGAAGCGATGCGAGAGGCGGTCGGAAAACTGGATCCTCAGCCGGAGATCCTGCTCAATGATGCTGTGACCATACCGGGACTGTCTCAGAGACAGATCCCGATTATCAAAGGAGATGCCAAGAGTCAGTCCATTGCAGCAGCCAGTGTGGTGGCAAAAGTGACCAGAGATCATATGATGATCGCATTGGATGAAGCATATCCTCAATATGGATTTGCTTCCAATAAGGGATACGGATCGGCAGCCCATATGGCAGCACTTCGGGAGTATGGCCCCTGTCCGCTGCATCGGAGAACCTTTATCCGCAATATCTGTGGCTAGAAAGTGACTGCACAGTCGAGGAATGAAAGATAATCGGATGAATAAACGAAAAACAGGAACCGAATATGAAGAACTGGCGGCCCGGTGGCTGACAGGAAAAGGATTTGAGATTCTGGAAAAAAATTACCGTTGTCGAATCGGAGAGATCGATCTGATTGCCAGGGATGGGCGGTATCTGGTCTTTGTCGAGGTAAAGTACCGGGCAGGTGAAAAAGCAGGAGACCCATCAGAGGCAGTGAACTGGTATAAGCAGAAGAAGATCTGTCAGACAGCCAGCTGGTATCTGAGACAGAAGCGGATTCCGGAGGATATGCCCTGTCGGTTTGACGTAGTCAGTATTCTGGGATCAGAGATCTATCACATAAAAAATGCATTTGAATATGCAGAATAGGAGAGGCGCATGATGCTTTTGAAACGAAAAACAAGTGCGGAGACCTTAAAACTGCAGGAAAAATATGGCGTACCATATCTGGTATTCCCCAGTCTGGAGAATACAGGGCTGGTGCGCCATGCATTTTCTACCCGTCTGGGAGGCTGCAGTACAGGAGATCTGGCAACCATGAACTTAAGCTCCACTAGAGGAGATGATCCGGAAAATGTGAAGGAGAATTTCCAGCGGTTCGGAGCGGCTGTGGGATTTGATCCCAAGGATCTGGTATTGTCTCTGCAGACTCACACTACCAATGTGCGCCTTGTGACCGAAGAAGACCGGGGCAAAGGCTTCACAAGACCCCGGGATTATAAGGATGTGGATGGGCTTATCACCAATGTACCTGGTCTTGTGCTGGCGACTTTCTATGCAGACTGCGTGCCTCTCTATTTTGTGGATCCGGTGCATCGTGCCATCGGATTGTCTCATTCCGGCTGGAGAGGGACGGTGAACCGCATGGGCGAAGTGACTCTGCAGCGGATGAAAGAAGCGTTTGGCACAAGGCCTTCTGATGTGTGGACTGCGATCGGACCATCAATCTGCCAGGATTGTTATGAGGTCAGCGAGGATGTGGCACAGGAGTTCATAAGTGCTTTTGAAGGACGGGCAGATAACAGGCTCTTGTACAGAAAGGAAAACGGAAAGTATCAGCTGAATCTGTGGAGGGCCAATGAGCTGGTACTGTTGGAGTCGGGTGTACCAAAAGACAGAATTGCGGTGACGGATATTTGTACCTGTTGTAATCCTCAGGCATTATTTTCCCATCGGGCCAGCAAAGGAAAAAGAGGGAATCTTGGAGCATTTCTGCAGCTGCTGTCTTAAGAAGTTAAAATTGTCCATAGGAACAGTAAGATTCTGCCTAGACAAAAGATTTTTTTGATTTTACAATAAAATTTAGTAAATGATAGAATCTTATAAGATGGAAAGGAAAACATCATGAAAATTATCAAAGCAAAAGATTACAATGACATGAGCCGTAAGGCAGCAAACATCATTTCTGCACAGGTGATCATGAAACCGGATTGTGTACTTGGACTGGCTACTGGTTCTACTCCGATTGGAACCTATAAGCAGCTGATCGAATGGTATGAAAAAGGAGATCTGGACTTTGGTGATGTGACGACTGTGAATCTGGACGAGTACAGAGGTCTTCCGAGAGAGAATGATCAGAGCTATTTCTATTTTATGAATCATAATCTGTTTGATTATGTCAATATCAATCCAGAGAGAACCCATCTGCCAAACGGTATGAATCCGGATGCAGATGAAGAGTGCAAACGATATGAAGAAGTGATCCGTTCTACTGGCGGTGTAGACCTGCAGCTTCTGGGACTGGGACATAACGGACATATTGGATTTAATGAGCCGGGCGAGGCTTTTGAGACTGAGACTCACTGCGTAGATCTGACTGAGCGCACCATCGAGGCGAACAAGAGATTCTTTGCATCCATCGACGATGTCCCGAAACAGGCATATACCATGGGCATCAAGACCATTATGATGGCAAAGAAGATCCTGATAGTTGTCAGCGGTGAAGATAAGGCTGAGACTGTAAAAAATGCATTTTTCGGACCGGTAACTCCGCAGGTTCCGGCATCCATTCTGCAGATGCATCCGGATGTAACGATCGTAGCTGACGAAGCTGCACTGTCCAAATGTGATCTGTAAGCAGGAGGCCGTTTAAAAGAGTACAAAGCAGGTGATCCTGAAGGGAAAGATGCTGTAAAGAACTGGCTGTAAATGTTTTGTATATACAAAAAACCTCTGTGACTGGCAGATGCCAGCTACAGAGGTTTTTGCTTGAGGTGCGCTGTTGGCACACCTCTTTATTTTTCTTTGTTTTCAAGATTTTCGTATTTTTCCAACAGCGTATGGATGCGCTCTGTCGGATCATTGACGTGCTCGGTGGATACATCGTGGTTGATACAGTCGATGATGGCAGCCAGAAACTTGGTCATGGTTGCTTCCACATAATAGGGTCTGGACAGAAGCTCCGGTGTCCGGTAATTCAGATTGGTGGTCACCACTTTATCAATATAGCCTTTTTCATAATACTCATCAAATTTCTTCAAGCCATCGGTGAACAGACCGAAGGTTACACATACGAAGACACGTTTGGCGCCGCGTTCCTTGATCTGACGTGCCACATCCAGCATGCTTTCGCCGGAGGAGATCATATCATCAATGATGATAGCATCTTTTCCGTGCAGATCATCTCCAAGAAATTCGTGAGCAACGATCGGGTTCTTGCCACCAACTACAACAGAATAATCCCGGCGCTTGTAGAACATACCCATTTCCACACCCAGTACACCGGCAAAATATACGGCACGACTCATAGCTCCTTCATCAGGGCTGATGACCATCAGATGATCTTTGTCAATCTTCAGATCCGGCACTGAACGGAACAGGCCTTTGATAAACTGATAAGGCGGATTAAAGCTGTCAAATCCGTAGAGCGGGATGGCATTACAAACGCGCGGATCATGAGCATCGAAGGTGATGATGTTAGAAACACCCATATCGATCAGCTCTTGAAGGGCAAATGCACAGTCCAGAGATTCTCGCTGACTTCTTTTGTGCTGACGGCTTTCGTACAGGAATGGCATGATCACATTGATCCGGCGTGCCTTTCCGTTGGCAGCGGAGATGATGCGCTTCAGATTCTGATAGTGGTCGTCCGGTGACATGTGATTTTCCTGACCTGCGATTTTATAGGTGAGACTATGGTTAGTCACATCTGCCAGGATAAACAGATCCGCACCGCGGATAGATTCATAGATAATGCCTTTGGCTTCTCCGGTACCGAACCGGGGGCAGGCAGTTTTGATCAAGTAGGTATCTTCATGATATCCATGGAAATTAGGTTGATCCTGAAACTCCTGGTTACTTTTCTGTCGAAATTCTACCAGATATTTGTCCATTGTTTCAGCCAGTTCCCGACAGCCCTCCAAAGCAGCAATTTTTAATGGAGCGATCGGTAAAATGCTTTCATATGAAAAATTCACGGGTATAGCCTCCTGTGTATACTTGCTTCTTTATTTATAACATTTTGCGTCAGTGCCCGTCAACCGGTATCTACGGAAATTGACGGGTATCGTTGCATTTTTGTGGTAAATTTAGTATAGTAAGGAATGAAAAAGATAGGAAGGTTAGATATGGAACATATTATAAGCTCTGTTGCGCCGGGAAGCATTGCGCAGGAGATGGGAATAGAGCCGGGAGACAGACTCCTGGAGGTAAATGGAAAATCACCGGAGGATGTCTTTGACTACCGGTATCTGATGAATGAAGAAGAGATTCTGGTTCTGATCCGTAAGGCAAATGGAGAAGAGTGGGAACTGGAAATTGAAAAAGAATATGAAGATGATCTTGGAATTGAATTTGAAAATGGACTGATGGATGATTACAGAAGCTGTCGTAACAAATGCATTTTCTGCTTTATCGACCAGCTTCCTAAGGGGATGCGTTCGACTCTGTATTTTAAGGACGATGATTCCAGGCTTTCGTTCTTACAGGGAAATTATCTGACACTGACCAATATGAGTGAACATGATATTGACAGGATCATTCAGTACAAATTGTCACCGATCAACATTTCATTCCAGACTATGAATCCGAAGCTGCGCTGCAAGATGCTGCACAATCGGTTTGCAGGAGAGATTTTTGACAAGGTGAAGAGACTCAAGGACGCAGGTATTATCATGAATGGCCAGATCGTTCTGTGCCGTGGAGTCAATGACGGAGCGGAACTGGAACGCTCCATCCGGGAACTGACTGCCTACATGCCGCAGCTTGAGAGTGTATCCGTGGTGCCGGTTGGACTGACCCGCTATCGTGACGGTCTGTACCCACTGGAACCATTTACAAAAGAAGACGCCTGTGAAGTGCTGGATCTGATCCATGGCTGGCAGGAAAAGCTTTACAAGGAGTGGGGCAATCATTTTATCCATGCGGGTGATGAGTGGTATATTCTGGCAGAGCGACCGATTCCGGAGGAGAAGACCTACGATGGATATTTACAGCTGGAAAACGGAGTGGGAATGGTGAGACTTCTGGAAGAAGAAGTGGCACAGACCCTCGCTGGTATGACTGGAGATGACCGGAAGATCCATCGCACCATTGCCACAGGAGAACTGGCAGCACCATTTCTGCGGAAGCATGTGGATGCGGTACAAAAAAAATACCCCAATGTGGATATTCAGGTTCTCGCAATAAAAAATGAATTCTTTGGCGGAAAGATCACGGTGGCAGGACTGATCACCGGAACGGATCTGATCAGTCAGTTAAAGGGAAAAGATCTGGGAGACCGGCTGTTGCTCACCAATCATATGCTGAAGAGCGGGGAACCGGTATTTCTGGATGATGTAACTGTGGATGATGTGCAAAATGCTTTACAAATCAAAGTTTCCATAGTAGAATCAAGCGGTGCTGATTTTGTCAGCAGTTTGATCGAGGATTAAGAGAAAGAGGTTTAAAATATGAGCAGACCAGTAGTAGCAATTGTGGGACGTCCGAATGTGGGCAAATCCACACTGTTTAATTCCCTGGCGGGAGAGAATATCTCCATTGTAAAAGATACGCCGGGTGTGACCAGGGACAGAATCTATGCAGATGTCACCTGGCTCAATCATGATTTTACATTGATCGATACAGGCGGTATTGAGCCGGACAGCAATGATATTATTCTGGCTCAGATGAGAGAGCAGGCACAGATTGCTATCGATACCGCAGATGTGATCATTTTCCTGGTGGATGTGCGTCAGGGACTGCAGGATGCAGATTCCAAGGTGGCAGATATGCTGCGCCGTTCCCACAAGCCGGTGATCCTGGTAGTCAACAAAGTGGACAGCTTTCAGAAATTCATGGCAGATGTGTATGAGTTCTATAATCTGGGAATTGGTGATCCGGTTCCGGTGTCTGCATCTTCCCGTCTGGGCATTGGCGACATGCTGGATGAAGTAGTGAAGCATTTTCCTGAGACAGACAGCGAGGCGGAAGAGGATGACCGTCCGAAGATTGCTATCGTTGGAAAACCGAATGTGGGAAAATCTTCCATTATCAATAAGCTGGTGGGTGAGAACCGCGTGATCGTATCCAATATTGCAGGTACCACCAGAGATGCCATTGACACAGACATTAAATGGAATGGAAAAGAATATGTATTTATTGATACGGCAGGACTGCGCCGGAAGAATAAGATCAAAGAGGAACTGGAGCGTTACAGTATTATCCGTACAGTAACGGCTGTGGAACGTGCAGATGTGGTCGTTGTTGTAATCGATGCAACCGAAGGCGTGACAGAACAGGATGCCAAGATTGCGGGAATCGCCCATGACAGAGGAAAAGGTATCATTGTAGCTGTCAACAAGTGGGACGCCATCGAGAAGAATGATAAGACGATCTATGAGTTCTCCAGAAAAGTAAGAGAGATCCTGTCCTTCATGCCATATGCGGAGATCCTGTTTATTTCTGCACAGACCGGACAGCGTCTGTCCAGATTGTTCGAGACAATTGATATGGTCATCGAGAATCAGACCCTGCGTGTACAGACGGGTGTTCTTAACGAGATCGTAACGGAAGCGGTAGCCATGCAGCAGCCGCCTTCAGATAAAGGTAAGAGACTGAAGATCTATTATGTAACACAGGTGTCTGTAAAGCCGCCTACATTTGTTATCTTTGTAAATGATAAGGAACTGATGCATTTCTCTTATGTAAGATATCTGGAGAATAAGATCCGCGAATCTTTCGGATTCAAGGGAACTTCGCTGAAATTCATTGTCAGAGAGAGGAAGGAAAAGGAATAATGGAACGCTTGGTTTGTCTTGCCATTGGATATGTGTTTGGAATCTTTCAGACGGCTTATATTTATGGAAAGATGCATGGGATCGATATCCGTCAGTGCGGAAGCGGCAATGCAGGAGCGACCAATACCTTGCGTGTGCTTGGTAAAAAGGCCGGACTGATTGTATTTCTTGGAGATGTGGCCAAGACTGTCCTGGCTGTACTCGCAGTACGCCTGATCTTCGGAAACAAATATCCGGATATGTTGCCACTGCTGGGGATGTATGCAGCCGCAGGCACGATCCTGGGACATAATTTTCCGGTTCAGCTTGGTTTCCGCGGTGGAAAAGGAATCGCATGTACAGCTGGTATGGTGGTGACCTTAGGACCAATCGTAACTTTGCTGGAAGCAGCTACATTTCTGTTGATAGTAGGGATTACAAGATTTGTATCGCTTGGATCCATTATAGTGGTGATCGAGCTGGTGATTGATCTGGCTGTATTAGGACAGATGGGATATTATGGCATGAGCCAGCCACATCTGTATGAATTTTATGCAGTCTGCGCCGCTTTGTCTTTGATGGCGATCTATCGTCACAGAGCCAATATCAGACGTCTTATGAGTGGCACAGAGAGCAGGATTTTTGAGAAAAAAGCGGAAAAATAAGCTATTGGGGAGGAACGGAAGATGGCAAATGTCAGTGTGATCGGAGCCGGCAGCTGGGGATTAGCTCTTGCAAGACGTCTTTGCAAAAATGGTCATGATGTGACCGTGTGGTCTCATCGGGAAGAAGGCGTCCGGGAACTGCGGGAACAGCATGAGAACCGTTCAAAGCTTCCGGGGGTGATCTTGCCGGAAGAGATTCAGTATACATCCAGTCTGGAGCAGGCGATCGTTGGAAAAGATCTGTGCGTGCTGGCAGTTCCATCGGTATATACCAGAAGCACAGCCGGGCAGATGAAGCCTTTTGTGACAGATGGACAGATCATTGTCAGTGTGGCGAAAGGAATTGAAGAGTCCACATTGATGATCCAGACAGATATTATCTGCCAGGTACTTCCGCGGGTAAATGCAACCGTGCTGTCAGGCCCCAGTCATGCGGAGGAAGTAGGAAGAGATATTCCGACTACGGTAGTGGCAGGTGCAGCAGACAGAGAGACCGCAGAATATATTCAGAATCTGTTCATGAGTGAATCTTTCCGTGTGTATACCAGTCCGGACATGCTGGGCATTGAGCTGGGGGGAGCACTGAAAAACGTCATTGCGCTGGCAGCAGGCGTGGCAGATGGTCTTGGCTGCGGAGACAATACGAAGGCAGCATTGATCACCAGAGGAATTGCAGAGATGAGTCGACTGGGTGTGGCTATGGGTGGTCACATTGAGACCTTCAACGGTCTCACAGGTATTGGAGATCTGATCGTGACCTGTGCATCCCGCCACAGCCGGAATCGGAAAGCCGGCTATCTCATTGGTCAGGGCAGAACTATGCAGGAGGCCATGGATGAAGTGCAGATGGTGGTGGAAGGCGTCTACTCAGCCAAGGCAGCCAAGATCCTGGCTGAAAAATACGGTATCGATATGCCGATTGTGAATGAAGTCAATAAAGTGCTCTTTGAGAATAAAACTGCAAGAGAAGCTATGGCAGATCTGATGCTTCGGGACAAGAAGATCGAACATCCGGAACTTCCATGGAAAAAGTAATGAAAAAAATATAATTTTCGTGACAATATTTGTCGAATATATTATAATGGTTACAAGTGGTGCGGAAATGTACCCAAGAAGGAGGACCAGCAGATGGCGGGAATTATTAAGAGATTTAGTGATATTATGTCAGCAAACCTGAATGCACTTCTTGATAAGGCAGAGGATCCGGAGAAGATGATCGATCAGTATCTTCGCAATCTGGAGAGTGATCTTGGAAAAGTAAAAGCAGAGACAGCTTCTGTGATGGCAGAAGAAACGAAATGCAAGCGGGAACTGGATGAGTGTAATGCTGATATTGAAAAGATGCAGCGCTATGCAGAAAAAGCAATTGTAGCAGGCAACGATAATGATGCCCGTCAGTTTCTTGAGAAAAAACAGCAGCTTGTATCCAAGCAGACAGCTCTGCAGCAGGCCTATGACCTGGCTCATGGCAATGCAGTGAAGATGAAAGAGATGCATGACAAGCTGGTATCCGATATGGGAGAGCTGCAGTCAAGAAGAGATGCAATCCGTGCGAAGGTTGCAGTGGCAAAGACCCAGGAGAGACTGAACAAAGTTGGTTCTTCTGTTGCAGGTGTTTCCAACAATCTTTCTGCATTCGACCGCATGGAAGAAAAAGCAAACCGTATGCTGGACGAGGCAAATGCGATGTCTGAACTGAACACAACCAAAGATGATGTGGCTGATCTGGCGGCAAAATATGATGAGGATTCTTCCAACACGGGTGTAGATGATGAGCTTGCAGCATTAAAAGCGAAACTTGGTAAGTAATATAGAAATAAGTGCCGCAAAGGATCTCATATTCTTTGCGGCATTTTGTATATACAGGATACCTAGGAGGAACTGTTTTGAGTGAGATATTTTACTGTAAAAATTGTGGCGGCATCATGGAATTTGATGCAGCGACCCAGTCATTGAAATGTCCGCACTGTGGAGAAGAGCAGAAGATCAATGCCAACCGGTCAGCAGTCAGAGAACATAAGCTGACGGCAGAAGCCAGACAGATGGTGCGTGTACAGGATAAAAAATCTACAACGATGCAATGTCCATCCTGTGGAGCAATGGTGGAAGTGGAACCTAACAGTACTGCCAAAGACTGCCCGTACTGTGGAACTGCATTTGTGCTGGCAGAAAAGCAGACAGATGTAATCGTGCCGGACGGGGTAGTTCCGTTCCAGATCGATAAGAAAAAAGTGGGAGAAGTTTTTCATAAATGGATCAAGGGCAGATTTTTCGCTCCCAATGAACTAAAGCATCTTTATCAGCAGGATAAACTACAGGGAATCTACATCCCGTACTGGACTTTTGATGCGAAGGCGGATGCGGTCTATCATGCAGAAGGAGGAAGAAACAGGATCGTCGAGTATCGCGATTCCAAGGGAGAACGGCATACCAGAACCGAGGTGACCTGGTATCCGACCAGTGGAAATGTGTCGAATTTCTTTGACGATGTGCTGGTGCGTGCTTCCAACAAGCTGGACACTTATCTGCTCCGGCAGATTGAACCCTTTCATACAAAGGATATACCGGCATATTCTCCCAATTACCTGTCTGGATACAGTGCAGAGATCTATACGGTGAATCTGTCCGATGCACATCGGGAAGCAAAAGAAGAGATGAAAACGGAGCTTCGCAGACTGGCAGAACAGGATGTGCTCAGAAGATATGATCAGGTCAGAGGCCTGAGACTGAATGATAACTACAGGGATGAAACCTATAAATATGTACTGCTTCCGGTATACTCCACCGCATATCAGTATAAAAACAAGCAGTATCATGTACTGATCAATGGAGAGACTGGCCGGGTACAGGGCGAATATCCGAAGAGCGTGGCGAAGATCCTGCTGGTGATCGCAGGAATTCTGATTCTGATCGGTCTGTTCTTCATGGCAACAGACGCATTTGCGTGTGGTGCGAAAGGAGTACCGGTGGCAGAGACGGCGCAGGAAGAATACATAGAATATGAACCATTGACCGTGGATATTGACGGAATACAGGAGGTATAACACCATGGGTTTATTTGGCAATCAATTTGCAAATGTAGTAGAGTGGGAAGAGTATCGGGATGATATTCTGTTCTGGAAATGGAGTAACCAGGAGATCAAGAAAGGAAGCCGTCTGATTATCCGTCCGGGACAAGATGCAATTTTCTTATACAATGGAAAAGTAGAAGGAATTTTTACGGATGAAGGAAGCTTTGATATTGAATCTGAGATCATTCCGTTCCTGTCCACACTGAAAGGATTTAAATTTGGATTTAACAGTGGAATCCGTGCGGAAGTATTATTTATCAATACAAAAGAAGTGACCGTGAAATGGGGAACCAAGAACCCTATCAATATTCCGGCACAGGGACTTCCAGCAGGTATGCCGGTCCGGGCATTTGGTACTTTCTGCTGCAAGATCAGTGACCATGCGGCACTGATCGATAAAGTGGCAGGTATCAAACGTCAGTTTACTGTGGATGATGTGCAGGAACGTGTCATTTCCATGCTGGATCAGCTTCTGATGAAGTGGATCGTGAAGGAAGGCAAGGACATGTTCAATCTTCAGGCAAATTCCTTTGATATCGGAAAAGGTATTCAGGAAGACCTGGATATGGAGATGATGAAGATCGGCATCAGCATTACCACCTTTAATATTGCAAGCTTTACTTACCCAGAAGAGATCCAGAAGATGGTGACCAAGGCGGCATCTCAGAGTGTGGTTGGCGATATGGGCCGTTATCAGCAGATGGCGATGATAGATGCCATGGCAAATGGAAATGGAGGCGGACGTGCAGCTTCTGATATGGCAGGCATGGCAATGGGTATGATGATGGGACAGCAGATGGCAGGCCAGATGAGCCAGACCATGTTCGGAAACGGACAGCAGGCACAGGCATCTCAGGCGTCAGCTCCTGCTTCTGAGAATGCATCTGCAGGCGGCTGGAAATTCTGTCCGGAGTGTGGAACCAAGACAGAAGGCATGAAATTCTGCCCGAACTGCGGCAAAAAACTGATGTAAGATAAGAGAGGAACCTGAAAGTATGAAGAAAAAAGGAAATCCACTGGCAGAATTCCTGATCGGACTGGCTATGCTGGCAGCAGGAGGTTACTGGTTCTTGAATAGTGTCAGTGTATCGACTGGATTTTATACACTGCGTCTTGGAGGCTTCTATATGAACGGGGGACTGGTAGTGGTTCCGTTTATAGCTGGTGTGATCTGGTTCTGTGTGAATACCGATTCATTTGGAGCAAAACTGCTGATGGGTGCAGGACTGGTGATCATAGTTGCTTCTGTGATCGCGGCAACGGAATTCCGATTCCGTTATACCAGCCTGTATAATTATCTGATTATGCTGATCCTGATGTTCGGAGGCGCAGCACTGGTACTGAAGGTGCTTTGCCATGATCCGGATAAAAAGCGAAAAAAGGATGACTGAAGAGAATGACAAGAGGAGAATTTCGTACAAAAATTGCAGAAAAAGGATATCTGCTGTTAGATGGCGGTACAGGATCTGTTCTGCGCACCATGGGAATGCCGGCGGGTGTCAGTACTGAAAAATGGGCATATGAACATCCGGAAGTGATCGGTGAACTGCAAAGACAATATGCAGAAGCAGGGTCTGATGTGATCTATGCACCGACGTTTGCGGCAAACCGTATTTCTCTGGAAAATATGGGAATTGCTGATATGATCGTGGAACTGAATCAGACCATGGTAAAGCGGACGCTGGAAAATGTAGGAGATAAGGTGCTGGTGGCAGGAGATATCTCTACTACCGGAAAAGCCATGGAACCTTATGGCCCCATGACCTATGAAGGATTGATGGATAATTATAAAGAACAGATCAAGCTGCTGGCTGATGCGGGTGTGGAACTGCTTGTTGCAGAGACACTTATGTCTGCAGATGAAGCAACCGTGATCTGTGATGCGGCCAGAGCAGTCTGTGATCTGCCTTTGATCATTTCTTTTACCTGCGAAGGCGATGGAACTCTCTATTTTGGAGGAACCATTGCAGAAGCAGCAGCCGTGATGGAAGCCATGGGAGCTGATGCAGTAGGTGTGAACTGTTCTGTGGGACCGGACCAGTTGGAAGCCGTGATCCGACAGCTTTCTGAGACCGTCAGCATCCCCATTGTTGCCAAGCCAAATGCAGGACTTCCGGCTATTACAGAGACAGGTACGGCAGTCTACAGCATGGGCGAAGAAGAATTTGCGAGAAACGTGCAGCATTTAAAAGAGTGTGGTGCATCTGTGATCGGCGGCTGCTGTGGAACCACACCTGATTATATCCGGCGTGTCCGGAAAAGTTTTGCAGAGTAAACTGCTACCGTGATAGAATGAAATGGACATAAAATATTGACAAAGACAGACCATGTTGATACAATATCGAAGTATGAACAATAGAAAGCAGGGGGATATATGGAAAAAGTAGTTTTTTCAATTCTCGTAGATAATACTGCTGGTGTACTGAGCCGCATTGCCGGTCTTTTCAGCCGCCGTGGTTATAATATTGACAGTCTGACAGTTGGTGTGACTGCTGATCCCAGATATTCAAGGGCAACGATCGTGACCAGAGGAGATAACACGATTCTTGATCAGATCGAAAAACAGCTGAACAAGCTGGAAGATGTAGTGGATATTAAGAAGCTGGAGCCTGACAATTCTGTATGTCGGGAACTGATCCTGGTGAAAGTGCTCTGTGATGAGAGCAACCGGCAGAATATTATATCCATTGCAGATATTTTTAGGGCAAAAATCGTAGATGTATCCATAGAGTCACTGGTAATCGAACTGGTGGGAAGCCAGAGTAAGCTGGAAGCTTTCCTTCGTATGCTGAAGGATGTGGAGATTCTGGAACTGGCACGTACAGGTCTTACCGGCCTGTCCCGCGGCACTTTTGATGTAAAGATGTATGATGAAGACGGCAGACTGATGGACAACGATTTTTCAAAAGCATAAAGCAAACACATTTTTACAAAAACGGAGGAGAAAAAAATGGCAAAAATTTTCTATCAGGAAGATTGTAATCTTTCACTTCTGGATGGTCAGACCATCGCAATCATCGGTTACGGCAGCCAGGGACATGCTCATGCACTGAATGCAAAAGAGTCTGGATGTCATGTGATCATTGGACTTTATGAGGGCAGCAAATCCTGGAAGAGAGCTGAAGAGCAGGGATTTGAAGTATATACTGCAGCAGAGGCAGCAAAGAAAGCAGACATCATCATGGTTCTGATCAATGATGAACTCCAGGCATCAATGTATAAGAAAGATATCGAGCCGAATCTGGAAGAGGGCAACATGCTGATGTTTGCTCATGGATTTAATATCCATTTCAACCAGATCGTTCCGCCGAAGAACGTAGATGTTACCATGATCGCACCGAAAGCTCCGGGTCATACTGTAAGAAGCGAGTATCAGGCAGGAAAAGGAACTCCGTGTCTGGTAGCTGTACATCAGGATGCAACCGGAAAAGCTCTGGAGAGAGCACTTGCTTACGGTCTTGCAATCGGTGGCGCAAGAGCAGGTATTCTGGAGACAACCTTCCGTACCGAGACTGAGACTGACCTGTTTGGTGAGCAGGCAGTACTTTGCGGAGGTGTATGTGCACTGATGCAGGCAGGTTTCGAGACTCTGGTTGAGGCTGGATATGATCCGAGAAATGCTTATTTCGAGTGTATCCATGAGATGAAACTGATCGTAGATCTGATCTATCAGTCTGGTTTTGAGGGAATGAGATATTCTATCTCCAATACTGCTGAGTATGGTGATTATATCACTGGTCCGAAGATCATTACTGAGGATACCAAGAAAGCAATGAAGAAGATTCTGAAAGACATCCAAGATGGTACTTTTGCAAAAGACTTCCTTCTGGATATGTCTCCGGCAGGTGGACAGGCTCACTTCAAAGCCATGAGAAAACTGGCAAGCGAGCATCCGTCAGAGAAAGTCGGAAAAGAGATCCGCAAGCTGTACAGCTGGAACGGAGAGCAGAAGCTGCTTGAGAACTAAGATCTGAGTAAGCTGCCGCAGCAACATATGTTTGCTGCGGCAGTTTTTATATAAAGACGAAATCAAATAAACTGGGAGTTATATGTTGAAAAAGAGAGAATATTCCGTAAGACAGGTGCAGATTCTGTTCCTGGTCTTCCATATGATCATGGTAGCGTATGCAGTAATGTTCCTGCATCCCTATTATGGTTCCAACGATGAATTTACTCTGGCGGCCATTGCATCAGGTGCCTATGGGTCCTATACCTGGTATTTTATTTATCTGCACAGCGCCTTTGCCTGGATCCTCCGGTTTTTCTATACATTGTATCCGGCGTGGAACTGGTATACGCTGGTGATGTACGGGCTCATTTTTGTATCCCTGTCCGCCATTGGCTGTACCTGGATCCGAAGATCAAAGCGGATTGGCGGTATTATGGCAGTACTGCTGGTGCTGGCGTCTTTGAGCCCTATGTATGTGGAGCTTCAGTATACCAAGACAGCTGCGCTGGTGACGGCGGCAGGTTACATTCTGGTATTCTGTTCGGAGAGAAAGAAGCGTCATTTATTTGGCGGGATTGCCTTGTTAGTATTAGGCAGCTGGATCCGGTTTCAGGCATTTGGCATGATCAGTATTGCAGCTTTCGGATTCTGGCTGGGACTGACAGTGAAAGCATGGAGGAACAGAGACTGGAAGACATTTTTTGTGAGAGACTGTCTGCCCTGCGTGTCGGCATTTGTATTGGTGTTCGGAAGTATTGCTCTGGAAAATGTACTGGTCTACACACCGGGAAGCGCAGAAGCTCATTATAAAGAGTATGACAAGGCAAGACAGCAGCTTCTGGATTATGGTGTTCCAGGGTGGGATGAATATCAGGCAGAATATGAAGAACTGGGGCTTACCAAGACAGATGTGCTTAATCTTCAGAGCTGGCTGATCGCCGACTATGACCGGTATACAGCAGATACCTTTAAGGCCATTGTGGCATTTCGACAGGACCGCCCGTTCCAGTGGGAATATCTCAAAGACTATCTGGTGATCTTGAGTCTGAAGCCGCTGTTTATTCTATCAGCTCTGGTGACATTGCTGTGGTTGATTCCGTTGCTTCATATAAAAAAGAAAAAGTTTCGGGTGAGTCTGAATCCTGACTGGAAAATGCTTGGAAGACGGAATTGGATCGCTGTTTTCTGGCCTTATGTTGCATTGCTGGGAATCTATCTTTACTTTATAAAAATATACCGGGTGCTTCCTATTGTAGTAACTGCTTGTCTGTTGGGAACCTTGATCTGTGCGTGGTCTGCAGTTCTTCCTGATCTTGAAGAACGATGGGGAGAAAAGCTGGTTGGAAAGCGTCCGGCAGGTACGGGGGCAGGAGCTGTAATACTGACTTCGTGTCTGCTGGTACGGATGTTGATCCTGCCGCTTACAGAACAGCCGTTGCAGGAGTCGGATGCCAGTGTGGCATTTCGGAATCTCTATGATGCCATCAGTCAGGACAAGGACGTATATTATGCGTTTGATCCCATCAGTAATACTGGCGTGGAGCTTGGATATTCCATTTTTGAAAAACTGCCGGAGAATTATCTGACCAACATTTTTACATTGGGTGGATGGGAGACGGAATCTCCGCAGATCGTCAGTAATTTGGAAGCTTACGATCAGAGAAGCTTGCTGACTTCTTTATATAAGAGTGACCGGGCAGTATTGATCTCGGATTCTATGCTGGAACACATTATGCTGCATCTGGACAGTATTTACGACGGCCTGTTTATTACTTACTCCAAGCTTAACCAGTTCGGCAACTTTAATCTGTATGCATTAAGTTATAAGATTTCCGGTGTGAAAGATGATGAGGCTCACACAGCAGCACTGGATACAACTTACACAGCAGAAAATGATCGGTATGATGTGTTTGAAGGGTCCGTCAACATGACACCGGAGGAACTGGAAGGAAAGAGTGTCTTCCTGTGGACGGAGAGTAAAGAGAGTGGCAAACGCCGGATCTTCCAGGGGGTATGGCAGCAGCAGGACGCGAATGGTCTGTATTCTGTCTTGTATGACAGTTCCCTGGAACCGACGGGTCGCGTTCGCTTTATGATACCGAATCTGAGCTATCCGCTGGATGACCGGTATGAGGTGCATATTATGATCCGGGATGGCGATAAAGGATATAAACTGATGACAGATAATCTTCTTTATGACAGGAGCACCGGTGTATGAAAAAGCGGGAAGTAAAATTTGAGCTGCTGCGGATTCTCTGCATGTATATGATCGTGATCGGACATTGTCTGTTTCATGGAAGAGTGACGGCCAAACTGGGATATGGAACGGTCAATTATTTCCTGGATTACCTGGTGCAGGCATTTTCTGTGGTACATGTAAATACGTTTGTGATGATTGGTGGATATTTTGCCATTGACAAAGTATTTCAGGCAGCAAGACTTGGAAAACTGTGGAAACAGGTGGCATTTTACTCGATTCTGATCTGTCTGTTGAACGCTGTGACCATTGGTGTGACAAGAACAGATGTGGTAAAAGCAATCTTTCCTATTTCTGCAAAGACCTACTGGTTTGCATCTGTCTACATGGGCCTGCTTGTTCTGATGCCATTTGTCAGTATGGTGGCGGCAAGGATGACCAGAAGACAGTACCAGTATCTGCTAGGGGCACTGACCTTGTTCCTGAGTGTTAATCATATGATATTTCGGGTGGATACGTATGGTACTTTTTCCGGGAGAGAGCTTCCGTGGTTTATCTTTCTGACGCTGCTGGCTGGCTATGTGAAGCTTCATACGAAAGAAGACCGACGCTATGCGTGGTATGGATTTGCAGGTTATGTGGTAAGTTCACTGGCTGTGCTGGCCAGTGTCTATCTGTCAGTGAAGACGCATCAGGAGGATATTGGATATTTCCTTAATTACAATTCTCCGCTGGCATTGCTGGGAACATTGGCGTTGTTTGTCTGTGTACGCAATCTGCCGTGGAAAGAGTCGAAGCTGGATGGAGTGATCTTGAAGGTAGCAGGCGCAGCGTTTGGGGTGTATCTGATCCATGACAACTATCTGATCCGATATCTGGTGTGGGATGCGTTCCGGGTCAGCAAGGTGGCGAAGACTCATTGGGCAATGATCTATGCAGTGGTGGTGGCAGCAATCGTCTATCTTACATGTACGTTGCTGGAGCTGCTGCGTCAGCAGCTGATGAAATGGTTTGCACCGATCTGGGAGAAAACACCTTTATATAGGAAAGAACAGAATCTGTATCTGAAAATAACAAAAAGAGTGAATGATCCGTCTTGACATTTATAATACAGTTTGCTATCATAATTAGCAACGAAATAGAAAAATGCGTTGATGAGGAATAGTACATGCAAACCTGATTTCAGAGAGCTGTCGGATGGTGTGAGACAGCAGAAGGAATGTCTGGAACTCACCTCGGAGCGGCTGTCCAAAATCTTCTATATATTAAGAAGAGAGTAGATGCAGACGGAATCCCTGCCGTTACAAAGGGGAGGATATAAGAATCAGATGATTCCGTATCCGGCGAGTGTGTGAATATCACAAAATGAGAGTGGTACCGCGTAGGACAGTAGATCCTCCGTCTCTCGATTCTGAAAAGAATCGACAGATGGAGGTTTTTTTTCGTGAAAATGTAACGATTCAGAACCATGCACATGTTTCATAAGATTCTGAATGACTTCCAAACACTTTACGACACAAAAGGAGAGAAAAGACAATGATGAATTACAAGAAGTATACCAGACAGTATTTTATGCCGCCAGAGAGATGCATGGACTGGGCAGACAAGGAGTATGTAGATCATGCCCCTGTATGGTGCAGTGTAGATTTGAGAGATGGTAACCAGGCTTTGGTTGTGCCTATGACACTTCAGCAGAAGCTGGACTTTTTCCAGATGCTGGTTAAGATTGGATTCAAGGAGATCGAGGTTGGTTTCCCGGCAGCATCTGAGACGGAATATGAGTTCTTAAGAGCACTGATCGAGCAGAATCTGATCCCGGATGATGTAACTGTGCAGGTGCTGACGCAGGCCCGTGAGCATATTATCAGAAAGACCTTTGAAGCACTGAAAGGTGTGAAGAATGCAATCGTTCATGTATATAATTCCACGTCTCTTTCCCAGAGAGAGCAGGTGTTCCGTAAATCAAAGGAAGAGATTCTTCAGATCGCCGTAGAAGGAGCAAAACTTCTGCAGCAGCTGACGGAGGAAGCTGGTGCTGACTATCGTTTTGAGTATAGCCCGGAGAGCTTTACCGGAACGGAACCGGAATATGCGCTGGAAGTATGTAATGCTGTTCTGGAAGTATGGAAACCGACCGCAGACAGAAAGGCAATCATCAATCTGCCGGTAACGGTACAGCATTCCATGCCGCATGTTTATGCACAGCAGATTGAATATATGTGCAAACATCTGAAATACAGAGAAAATGTACTGGTGTCTCTGCATCCGCATAACGACAGAGGATGCGGTGTGGCTGATACGGAAATGGGACTTCTGGCAGGCGCAGACCGTGTGGAAGGTACTCTGTTCGGCAATGGTGAGCGTACTGGTAATGTGGATATTGTAACAGTGGCTATGAATATGTATGCACAGGGCGTGGATCCGGAGCTTGATTTCTCTAATATGACTGGGATCTGCGACGGATATGAGCATTTCACCGGTATGAAAGTTAATGAGAGAAATCCGTACAGCGGTGCGCTTGTATTTGCTGCATTCTCCGGTTCTCATCAGGATGCGATCGCAAAGGGAATGAAGTGGATCGACGAGAAACATCCGGATCACTGGACAGTACCGTATCTGCCCATCGATCCGACCGATGTCGGAAGAAGCTACGATGCAGATGTGATCCGTATCAACAGCCAGTCCGGAAAGGGCGGCGTAGGCTATATCCTGGAGCGCAACTATGGTCTGGTAATGCCGCCTAAGATGCGTGAAGCTATGGGATATGCTGCTAAAGCAGTCTCTGATGTGGAGAACAAAGAGCTTATGCCGGAAGAAATTTATCGCGTATTTCTCGATAAATTTGTCGGAATCAAGGAGCCATATCAGATCACCGAGGTACATTTCAAACAGGAAAACGGTATTACTACCGAGGTTACCACATGTTACAGGGGCGAGAAAAAAGTTACCAGTGCAACCGGTAACGGACGTCTGAATGCAGTCAGCAATGCACTGAAAAAAGCCTATGGATTTGACTACAAACTGGTTACTTATCAGGAGCATGCACTTACCAAGAGTTCCAGTTCCAGTGCGATCGCATATGTAGGAATTGAGACTCCGAACGGTAAAATCCACTGGGGAGCAGCCATTGACCCGGATATTATCCGTGCATCCATTGATGCATTATTAACAGCGATTAATCATTCTGTTAAGTAACATTTTACAAAATTTGAGAACGCTTTTCATGAAATTCTGTGGAAAGCGTTCTTTTTTTATTTGATTTGTCATAAAAATGCAAAAATTAGTTCATAATAGTTAACAAAGTTGTAATAATTGTATTGACTTTCCAGATTGTTCAGGTCTATAATGCCAAACTGTAACGCGGCGGACGATAACCCACAAAACACAAATGTCCGTCTGGTTTCCGGTAAAGAAGCCGGATAAAGGAAAACAGAAAAGGAGTGTATGTATGCGTAGATGCTATCTGGGTACAGCACTGGTTCTTGGAGGATTACTCCTGACAGGTGTGACACCCACCGGTTCCTGCGGTATTGGCACACTGACTGTGTATGCTGCAGAAGACACTTTTTCCGGAGAGCTGGTTGAAGCGATCCAGAATGAGGTCGTTACGGAAGACAACGTCGAAACAGAAATACCCACGGAGGAAACTGTAGAGCAGGTGGTCGTGGAAGTGACACCGGAAGCTTTGACAGGAAATAGTTTTAGTCTGGAAGATCAGGAGTATCAGGTGCTTCTGAAGATTGTGGAAGCAGAGGCTGGATGTGAGGACACAGAGGGCCGTATGCTGGTTGCAAATGTAGTGATGAATCGTGTGAGGAATGGGTATTTTCCCAACACGGTCACGGAAGTCGTCTATCAGAGACAGGATGGAACAGCGCAGTTCTCACCCGTATCCGACGGTCGGATCGATACAGTGAATGTATCTCAGGGAACCATTGATGCGGTGGCAAGAGTGATGAACGGAGAAGATATTTCTCAGGGAGCTTTGTTTTTCCGCTCAGTAAGAAGCAGAAGCGGATGGTTCGATCAGAAGCTTTCCCGTGTGCTGGAACATGGAAATCATATATTTTATACCATGTAAGTGAAGAAAGAGGCAGAAAGCCTCTTTCTTTTTTTTCTTTCCTGTGGTAAACTGCAAAATAATAACAGCAAACACAGAAAGAGGAATGTAGATATGGAATTGTTATACAGAAGTACCAGAGGCGCAAAAGAACCTGTGACTGCATCTAAAGCGATCCTTCAGGGTCTGGCTGAAGATGGAGGACTGTTTGTTCCGGATTCGATTCCGAAGCTTACCTGTTCCATGGAGCAGTTGTCTGGAATGACTTATCAGGAGACCGCATATGAGGTGATGAAGCTCTTTCTCACCGATTATACCGAGGAAGAATTGAAGTACTGTATTAACAGTGCATACGACAAAAAGTTCGATACAGAGGTGATCGCACCGCTGGCAAAGGTAGAGGATGCTTACTATCTGGAGCTGTTCCACGGGGCTACTATCGCATTCAAGGATATGGCACTTTCTATTTTGCCGTATCTGATGACCACTGCAGCGAAGAAGAATCAGGTGAAAAATGATATTGTGATCCTGACTGCAACCTCCGGAGACACCGGAAAGGCAGCACTGGCAGGATTTGCAGATGTGCCGGGAACAAAGATCATCGTATTTTACCCGAAGAATGGTGTCAGCCCGATTCAGGAAAAGCAGATGGTGACCCAGAAAGGGGACAATACATTTGTAGTCGGTATTCACGGAAACTTTGATGATGCCCAGAGCGGTGTCAAGGCAATCTTCGGAAACAAGGAGCTTGCAAAGGAACTTGATCAGGCAGGATACCAGTTTTCCAGTGCCAACTCCATCAATATCGGACGTCTGGTTCCTCAGATCGTTTATTATGTATATGCTTATGCAAAACTGCTGGAGAGCGGTGAGATCAAAGATGGAAAGACCATCAATGTGACTGTCCCCACCGGTAACTTTGGAAATATTCTGGCAGCTTATTATGCAAAGCAGATGGGAATACCGATCGGAAAGCTGATCTGTGCTTCCAATGACAACAAGGTTCTGTATGATTTCTTCCGCACTGGAGAGTATGACAGAAACAGACCATTTATCCTGACCACATCTCCGTCTATGGATATTCTGATCTCCAGCAACCTGGAGAGACTGATCTATCGGATTGCCGGAGCAGACGCTTCCAAGGATCAGGAGCTGATGAAAGCATTATCTGAGCAGGGTAAATACGAGATCACTGATAAGATGCGCGCACAGCTTCATGATTTCTGCGGATATTATGCATCTGAAGATGAGACTGCTAAGAAGATCGCAAAGGTATACGGAGATACCGGTTATGTGCTGGATCCGCATACGGCAGTAGCTTCCTGTGCTTATGAAAAATATGTGGCAGACACTAAGGATGAGACTAAGACGGTGATCGCATCTACCGCAAGCCCGTATAAATTTACCAGAAGTGTGATGGAAGCTATCGACAAAGAAAAGTATGGCTCCATGTCTGATTTTGATCTGGTGGACGAGCTCAACAAGATCTCCGGCGTGGATGTGCCGAATGCCATTGAAGAGATCCGTACCGCTCCGGTCCGTCATAAGACAGTCTGCGATGCAGCTGATATGGAACAGACAGTAAAGACATTTCTCGGTGTGGAATAGGGGTGACACAGAATGAATGATGCATGGTCAATTATGGACATTGTGATCCTGGTATGTGGCGTATATGCACTGTATGCAGCCTATGTGCTGAAGACAAAGGGGAAGATTATCAAGACATTTCTTGTGTTCAAGGAGACGGATGTGAATACCTGTAAAGATCTGGGAGCATATGCAGCATCCATGGCACCGAAGCTGTCCACACTGGCAGGTGTGATGATCCTCTATGGAGTGGTTTCTTTGATCAATACTTATGTGGTCAGCATTATGAGCCTTTACTGGGTTATGATGGTGGCGCTGATCGGAACCCTGATCTGGTATGGAATTCAGACCAGAAATGCAATGAAAAAATATTTCTAAACGTATTTTTGATATTGACTTTTTTTTGACGAGATGGGATAATATGCGAGGTAGGAAATGCTTGATTTCCTGCATCGCAACAAAGAAAAGAATTTCATGCTTCTGAGTCTGGTCGGAAAGAGAGATTTTTTTCAGCGTAAGTCGAAAGATATACTAAAAGAAAGAGGTATAGTAAAACATGGGAAAAATTGATTTAACTAAGTATGGTATTACTGGAACAACTGAGATCGTACACAACCCGTCTTATGAGCTTCTGTTCGAGGAAGAGACCAAACCGGGTCTGGAAGGTTTTGAAGTAGGTCAGGTCAGCGAGCTTGGTGCTGTGAACGTAATGACTGGTATCTATACTGGACGTTCCCCGAAAGACAAATATATCGTTATGGATGAGAACTCTAAGGACACTGTATGGTGGACTTCTGACGAGTACAAGAATGACAATCATCCGGCAACCCAGGAAGCATGGGAGGCTGTAAAAGAGCTGGCTAAGAAAGAGCTCTCCAACAAAAAACTGTATGTTGTAGATGCATTCTGCGGAGCTAACAAAGATACCCGTATGGCTATCCGTTTCATCGTAGAGGTAGCTTGGCAGGCACACTTCGTAACCAATATGTTCATTCAGCCGACCGCTGAAGAGCTTGAGAACTTTGAGCCGGATTTCGTTGTTTACAACGCATCCAAAGCTAAAGTTGAGAATTACAAAGAGCTGGGTCTGAATTCTGAGACCGCAGTTATGTTCAACATCACTACCCGTGAGCAGGTTATTGCAAATACCTGGTACGGCGGAGAGATGAAGAAAGGTATGTTCTCCATGATGAATTATTATCTGCCGCTGAAGGGCATCGCTTCCATGCACTGCTCTGCAAACACAGATATGGATGGAAAGAACACCGCTATCTTCTTCGGACTTTCCGGAACTGGTAAGACTACTCTGTCTACCGACCCGAAACGTCTTCTGATCGGTGATGACGAGCACGGCTGGGACGATAACGGAGTATTCAACTTCGAGGGCGGTTGCTATGCAAAAGTTATCAACCTTGATAAAGAATCTGAGCCGGATATCTACAATGCGATCAGACGTGACGCTCTTCTTGAGAACGTTACTCTTGACAAAGACGGAAAGATCGATTTCGCTGACAAGAGCGTAACCGAGAATACCCGTGTATCTTATCCGATCAACCATATCGAGAAGATCGTTCGTCCGGTATCCGCAGCTCCGGATGCTAAGAACGTAATCTTCCTGTCTGCTGATGCATTTGGCGTACTTCCGCCGGTATCTATCCTGACTCCGGAGCAGACTGAGTACTACTTCCTTTCCGGATTTACTGCAAAACTTGCAGGAACCGAGCGTGGAATCACTGAACCGACCCCGACCTTCTCTGCATGCTTTGGACAGGCATTCCTTGAGCTGCATCCGACCAAATATGCTCATGAGCTGGTTAAGAAAATGCAGAAGAGCGGCGCTAAAGCTTATCTTGTTAACACCGGATGGAATGGAACCGGAAAACGTATCTCCATCAAAGATACCCGTGGTATCATCGATGCAATCCTTGATGGTGCTATCCTGACCGCTCCGACCAAGAAGATTCCGTTCTTCAACTTTGAAGTTCCGACTGAGCTTCGGGGAGTTGATCCGGCAATCCTTGATCCGAGAGATACCTACGCTGACGCTACTCAGTGGGAGGAGAAAGCAAAGGATCTGGCTGCTCGTTTCCAGAAAAACTTTGTTAAATATGAGAGCAATGCAGACGGAAAAGCACTTGTATCTGCTGGTCCGCAGCTGTAATTGTACATTTTATCGTACCTATTGGGACACTGCTATGCAGTGTCCCTTTTTATATGTACTGGTCAGAAATTAGATGAAAATCAGATACTGGAATGAACAGATGAATAAAATATCAGGAAAGACCATACAATGGAGCATGGAGATTACACATTAGAGTTGTCAAAAACAAAAAAATAGGGTATACTATGGTTATGAATTTCCTGGGGTGTTCGAGAGCCCTGTTATTTTGAACCTACATTTACGTTTATGGGATTCCAAAATCGCAGGCTGGATGTCACGCCTCCGTCCATCGCTGGATGCCAGGGGAAGGCTGAAAGCTCTGTTGAGGTTACCCACCTAGCTTTGGCTAGGCGTCAAAATACAGGGAACGGCACTTTGGGAAACGGAAGATTACGGGTACTGCAGATTGCAGTACCCTTTCTTTATTTATGCGACATGGCGAGCTCTGATAGGTGCAGATGACTCTGTATCGTAAGCCGGTGTCAGCGGGAGGTGGAACATGTATCGAAGCAGACTGAAAGTAAAAACATTGATTCTGCTGTGTATGACAGGGGTTCTGGTGATCCTGGCACTTAGGAGAGATCCGGATAGAAAAGGAGAGACAGGAGAAGAATTACTGATATCAGAAGAGGGAGACAGCGAAGAGACAGGGGAAGCTGTTGGGCAGGAAAAAACATGGACATCTCCAGGGAAGGATGTAAAGATCCGAGTTCTCTTACTGGATCAGGATGGCAGTATTTATCATAAGGAAAAAGATGTGGGGGAAGGATATCCGGGAGAACTTGATTACTATGAGGAGCCGCAGGGGTGGGTCGTTGTCAATGAAGTACCGTTGGAGGAATATCTTCGGTTTGTAGTTCCCAGCGAGATGCCGGCTTCCTATGCATTAGAAGCGTTGAAAGCGCAGGCCGTTTGTGCCAGAACCTATGCGGTCTGGCAGATGGAGGAATATGCTTATCCGGAATACGAAGCCCATGTGGATGACAGTACTTCTTATCAGGTTTATCACAAGATCGACAGTCAGACATCCACGGATCAGGCAGTGGAGGAGACAGCGGGACAGATCCTTCTTTATCAGGAGTATCCGGTAAAGGCATATTATTTTGCAACTTCCTGTGGAGTGACGACAGATGAAGCTATCTGGGAGGAAGGAAATACAGAAAACAGCCCATACCTTTGCAGCAGGTTTGTCAATGAGACAACTTCGGAAAAGGATCTGACAGAAGAAGAAACGTTTGCCGCATGGATCAGGACTAAACGTTCTGGAGATCTGGAAATCAGTGAACCATGGTACCGGTGGAACTGTGAAGTGTCATTTGCTCAGATTCAGAAAAATGTAGAGAAATGGATGGCAGTCAGGCTTGCGAAGACCGGAGATGGGATTCTTATAAAGGATGGGGAGGAGTATGTGCGGCCATCCGAAAACGTCGGACATACGGGGATTGGAACGATCACAGAAGCGCAGATTCTGTCGCGAAATGCAGGAGGTGCAGCGCAGGAGCTACTGCTGACCGGAAGCGAAGGAACATTGAAAATCAAATATGAATACAATATACGATTGATGCTGGGGTTGCCGGGAGGCATCATACATAAAAATGACGGGACGATCACCAGAGGGGGAGACCTTCTGCCCAGTGGATATTTTACATTGACACCAGCCCAGAACGATGGAGAAGTGACCGGATATAGGGTGACGGGAGGAGGTCTGGGTCATGGAGCAGGCATGAGCCAGAATGGAGCCAGACTCCTGGCGGAGCAGGGAAAGGATTATCTGATGATCCTTGATTATTTTTATCGGAATGTAACATTGGCAACGATGGAGTAAGGATGAAATCACGGAATCCTGTTTCTGCAGCGGAGAGGAATGGAGGCAGGAATTTCTTGAATTTTCTGCTGAAACAAGGTAAGATACAGATTGACTGCCACAGAGCATGTCGATTTTACGAGGAAAGGATACATGAATGAGACGACTGATATTCATGATCATGGAAATAAAGAGAAATATTGCGGACAATCACGTATCAGCTTATGCGGCGCAGGCAGCTTATTTTATTATGCTGTCTCTGATTCCGCTTCTGATCCTTTTGTTGTCCATGATCCAGTTTACCGGAATTGGAAAAGCAGATTTTTACAGTCTGATCCAGCATTTGGTGCCGCAGGGATTCCAAAGCTGGATGTTGAGTATTATTGACGAGATGTTTAGTCGTACAGTGGCAACGGTATCATTGTCAGCAGTTGTGACAATCTGGTCCGCCGGAAAGAGCTTTATGGCACTGAACCGTGGATTTAATGCGATCTGCAGGGTGGATAAAAATCCCAACTATGTGCTGATGCGGCTCAGAGGAGCTGTCTTTGCACTGTTATTTGTGGTGATCATCATGGTATCGCTGGTGCTGGTAGTTTTTGGTGATTCCATTCATCTGTGGCTTGTAAAATGTATTCCGTTTGTGGCGGTGTTTACTAGAATCATTCTGTCTTTCCGGCTGTTTCTGATGCTGGCGATCCTGACAGTTTTCTTCGCGGCACTTTATAGTATGCTGCCGAATCGAAGATCAGGATTTCTTGATCAGGTGCCTGGAGCTCTGGCAGCGGCTGTGGGCTGGTATTTATTTTCCTTTGGATTTTCCATCTATGTACAGTATGGAAATGCATACAGTATGTATGGCAGTCTGACAACCTTGATCCTGTTCATGTTCTGGCTGTATTTCGGCATGTATATTGTGCTGATCGGCATGGAGATCAATTGCTGGAGGGAGAAGCGGGTGAGCGTGGTCAGATGATAAGGGAAATGGCTTTCCCTTGATGTTTTTGCCATGCAATGGTAAAATATAGAGACATTGGGATGAAAGGAAATATACGAATGGATAAATTTGATCAGTACAAGAGGCTGCTGCGTCTTGGAATTGCAGGAATAGAGATTTTTATAGAGACTCTGTTCTTTGTATATGTATGGAATGAGGTGTATCGTGAACTGCGTGTGACCATGTTCCTTAACAAAGGTAACTGGATGATGATCGGCTTCTACGTGCTTTATCTGATCGTCTTTGTATATCTGTACGGAGGAACCAAATACGCATATTATAAAAAGGGGCAGCTGATTCTGTCACAGACATTGGGAACCATCATTGCCAATGCCCTGATGTATATTCAGATCATTATGGTTGTGGGACGTTTTCCGTTTCCGACCATCTGGCCTATGCTGGTAATGAGTGCGGCAGATCTGGTGGTGATCATGTTGATCAATCAGTTGTCAGATGGAATTTTCAAAAAGATGTTTCCGCCGAAGCGGCTGCTTCTGATCTGCGATATGGCATATAAAGAAAATCTGATCCGCAAGTTATCCGGACGAAAGGATCTCTATACGGTTACCAGATGTGTGTCAGCAGCAGAGCCGCTGGTAAAGCTTCAGCAGGAGGTGCAGGATTGCGATGCCATGATGCTCTATGGATTGGAAGAGCAGAAGCGCAATGATTTGGTAAAATTCTGTTATGAGAAATCCATCCGTATTTATGTGGCTCCGGAGATTTCTGACCTGCTTCTGAGAGGAGCAGACAGGGTGCATTCATTTGATACTCCGTTTCTGCTTCTGAGAAATTCTGGAATCTCTTTTGAACAGCGCGTAATGAAGAGAGCCATGGATGTGATCATTTCCGAATGTATGCTTTTAGTGGCCTCCCCGTTTATGCTGCTGACTGCGCTTGCGATCAAGCTGGAGGATCATGGTCCGGCACTGTTCAAACAAGAGCGTGTGACACTGAATGGAAGAAAATTCTATATTTACAAATTTCGAAGCATGATCGTGGATGCGGAGAAGAATGGAGCGCAGTTCTCCTCAAAAAATGACAGTCGTATTACAAAGGTAGGTAAGTTTATCCGTGCGACCCGTCTGGATGAACTTCCGCAGCTTCTGAATATTTTAAAAGGCGATATGAGTATTGTGGGTCCCAGACCGGAGCGACAGCAGTATATCGATGAATTCTGCAAGGAGACGCCGGAGTTTATTTATCGGCTGAAGGTGAAGGCAGGGCTGACCGGCTATGCTCAGATTTATGGAAAATACAATACGACACCGTTGGATAAACTGAAACTGGATCTGATGTACATTGAAAGCTATTCAGTACTGTTGGATATGAAACTGATCTTCCTGACTCTGAAGATCATGTTTACAAAAGAAAGCACGGAAGGAGTGGACGAGGGACAGAATCACGCATAATGGATGGATTGGACAGGATAGGACAGACAGAATAAAAGGAGATAAATGATATATGTGTGGAATAGTAGGTTTTACAGGTAAGCAACAGGCAGCACCGATTCTTCTGGATGGGTTGTCAAAGCTTGAATACAGAGGATATGATTCGGCCGGACTGGCTGTCCGGGATGGAAAGGATCTGGCACAGGTTGTGAAGGCAAAAGGAAGGCTGAATAATCTGGCAGAGAAGACAGATGGTGGAAAGACTTTGAAAGGAACCTGTGGTATTGGACATACGCGCTGGGCGACCCACGGGGAACCCAGTCAGGTTAATGCCCATCCGCATGTGTCAGGAAATTGTCTGCGATCTGGTTCCGGCGAGGTGGAATCAGAAGTGGTTGGAGTCCACAACGGGATTATTGAAAACTATACAGAACTGAAAGAGAAGCTGCTCAAGCATGGTTACACTTTCTATAGCCAGACGGACACAGAAGTGGTGATCAAGCTGGTGGATTATTACTACAAGAAATATAACTTAGGACCCATCGATGCAATCGCAAAGACCATGGTGCGTGTACGTGGTTCCTATGCACTGGAACTTATGTTCCGTGATTATCCGGGCGAGATCTGGGTAGCAAGAAAAGACAGTCCCATGATCATCGGTATCGCTGACGGGGAGACTTATGTGGCATCTGATGTGCCTGCAATCCTGAAATACACCCGAAATGTATACTATATCGGCAATCTGGAGTTTGCGAAACTGACACCAGGAGAAGCGCATTTTTATAATCTGGATGGTGATGAGATTGAGAAGCAGACAACCGAGATCAAATGGGATGCAGAGGCTGCAGAGAAGGCAGGATTTGAGCATTTTATGATGAAAGAGATCCATGAGCAGCCAAAAGCTGTCAGGGATACGCTCAATTCCGTTGTAAAAGACGGCAGGATTGATTTTAAGGAGATGCAGATCAGTGATGAGGATCTGAACAAATATGAACAGATCTATATAGTAGCCTGCGGATCTGCATGGCATGTGGGAATGGCCGCACAGTATGTGCTGGAAGATCTGACAGATATTCCGGTACGTGTGGAGCTTGCATCAGAGTTCCGTTATCGGAAGATGCCACTGAACCAGAAGGCACTGGTCATTGTGGTCAGTCAGTCTGGAGAGACCGCCGATACCCTGGCTGCATTGAGGCTTGCAAAGGAGAAGAAACTTGCTACCCTGGCGATTGTCAATGTAGTTGGAAGCAGTATTGCCCGGGAGGCAGATCATGTGCTGTATACACTGGCAGGACCGGAGATCTCTGTAGCGACCACAAAAGCTTACAGTGCACAGCTGGCAGCGATGTATTGTCTGGCAGTGCAGTTTGCCAGGGTGAGGGAGAAGATCACAGAGGAGCAGTACAGCTTTTACATTTCTGAATTGTTATCGATTCCGGAGAAGATGGAGAAGGTTCTGGAGGATAAAGAACGGATTCAGTGGTTTGCGGCAAAGTATGCCAATGCTCATGATGTATTCTTTGTAGGACGTGGAATTGATTATGCGATCTCTCTGGAGGGAAGTCTCAAACTGAAAGAAATCTCCTATATTCATTCAGAGGCATATGCGGCAGGAGAACTGAAGCATGGAACGATCAGTCTGATCGAACAGGGAATGCTGGTCATTGGAGTCCTTACACAGGATGAGTTGTATGAGAAGACCATCAGCAATATGCTGGAGTGTAAGAGCAGGGGAGCATATCTGATGGGGCTGACGACCTATGGACATTATGAGGTGGAAGATCAGGTGAACTTCGCTGTGTATGTACCAAAAGTGGATGAACATTTTGTGGGCAGTCTGGCTGTGATCCCGCTGCAGCTGCTTGGATATTATGTCAGCGTGGCAAAGGGACTGGATGTAGATAAGCCAAGAAATCTGGCAAAAAGTGTGACGGTTGAGTAGGAAACCCTCTTGACTTTCAAAAAATCTGTGCTATAGTAAAAAAAGATATTTCAAATGCGAAGAAGGTGCAAGTAGCATTCTGTTTTCCATCAGAGAGATCGGGTCAGCGGCTGGAAGCCCGGTCAGGTTCAGGCAGAAAGGTCGAAGTTCACACTGGAGCAGCATTCCTGAACAGATAGAGTAGGGGATGACGTGTTACTGCACGTTATGCAGTTTTATGAGTGTCCGGCATAGCCGGAAAGCAGGGTGGTACCGCGGATTATAAGCTTCGTCCCTTTTGAGGGGCGGAGCTTTTTTATCGTATAGGAAACAAGGAAAGTTCCAGAACCGTCCGATAAATCTATGTAGTAGAAAAGGAGTTTCAACATGAAAGAAAGATTGCAGAAGATCAAAGAAGAGGCAATTGCCCGGATCAAAGAGTCAAAGAATCCGGAATCTCTCAATGATGTGAGAGTCTCTGTGCTTGGAAAAAAAGGTGAGCTGACAGCACTGTTAAAGAGTATGAAGGATGTGGCTCCGGAGGAACGCCCGGTCTTTGGTCAGCTGGTAAATGACACCAGAGCTGAGATTGAGAAGGTTATGGAAGAGGCGAAAAAAAATATGGATAAGCTTCTTCTGGATGCAAAACTGAAATCAGAAGTTATCGACGTAACCCTTCCGGCTAAGAAGAATAACGTAGGTCATCGTCATCCGAACACCATCGCACTGGAAGAAGTAGAGCGTATCTTCATTGGTATGGGCTACGAAGTGATCGAAGGACCAGAAGTAGAGTATGACCTTTATAATTTCGAGAAACTGAATATTCCGGCAAATCATCCGGCAAAGGATGAGCAGGATACTTTCTATATTAACAAGGACATTGTGCTTCGTACTCAGACATCTCCGGTACAGGCAAGAATCATGGAAAAAGGCAAGCTGCCGATCCGTATGATCTCTCCGGGACGTGTATTCCGTTCGGATGAAGTGGATGCGACTCATTCTCCGTCCTTCCATCAGATCGAAGGTCTTGTTATCGACAAGAATATTACTTTTGCTGACCTGAAAGGAACTCTGGAAGAGTTTGCAAAAGAGCTGTTTGGAGAAAACACGAAGACAAAATTCCGTCCGCATCATTTCCCATTCACAGAGCCCAGTGCGGAGGTAGATGTAAGCTGCTTTAAGTGTGGTGGAAAAGGTTGCCGTTTCTGTAAGGGATCCGGCTGGATCGAGATCCTTGGCTGTGGTATGGTACATCCGCATGTACTTGAAATGTGCGGCATCGACCCGAATGAGTACACCGGTTTTGCATTTGGTGTAGGTCTTGAGAGAATCGCTCTTCTGAAATATGAAATCGATGATATGAGACTGCTGTATGAAAACGATATCAGATTCTTAAAACAGTTCTAAGGAGGATTACAAAGATGAATACATCTTTATCATGGATAAAAGCATATGTGCCGGAGCTTGAGGTGACTGCACAGGAATTCACCGATGCTATGACCCTGTCAGGCTCCAAGGTGGAAGGATTTACAAAAATGGATGCCGATCTGGAGAAAATCGTGATCGGACAGATTAAGAAGATTGAGAAACATCCGGATGCAGATAAGCTGATCATCTGTCAGGTAGATATTGGAGAGGAAGCACCAATCCAGATCGTTACTGGTGCTCCGAATGTCAAAGAAGGAGACAAGGTTCCGGTTGTTCTGGACGGTGGACGTGTGGCAGGCGGTCATGACGGCAAGATGACACCTGGCGGCATCCGTATTAAGAAAGGTAAACTTCGCGGAATCGAATCCAACGGTATGATGTGCTCTATTGAGGAGCTGGGTTCCACCAGAGATATGTATCCGGAAGCACCGGAGTACGGTATCTACATTTTCCCGGAGACTGCTGAAGTAGGAGCAGACGCTATTGAAGTACTGGGACTTCATGATGTGGAGTTTGAGTTCGAGATCACTTCCAACCGTGTGGACTGCTACAGTACGCTTGGCCTTGCAAGAGAAACAGCTGCTACCTTCCATAAGGAGTTCAAGGCTCCGGAAGTTCATGTAAAAGGCTGCGGCGGTGATGTGAATGATTATATTAAAGTAGAAGTGCAGGATCATGATCTGTGTTCCAGATATTGTGCCAGAGTGGTAAAAAATATCCGTCTTGCTCCGTCACCGGAATGGATGCAGAGAAGACTGGCATCCGTAGGCATCCGTCCGATCAATAATGTGGTTGATATTACCAACTACGTAATGGAAGAGTATGGCCAGCCGATGCATGCTTATGATCTGGATAAGATCGCAGATAAAAAAATCGTTGTCCGCCGTGCGGCTCACGATGAGAAATTCGTGACTCTGGATGGACAGGAGCGTACACTGGATGAAAATGTACTGATGATCTGCGACGGTGAGAAAGCAGTCGGTATGGCTGGTATCATGGGTGGTGAGAACTCCATGATTACAGATGATGTAAAGACCATGCTGTTCGAGGCAGCCTGCTTTGACGGAACCAACATCCGTCTGTCCAGCAAGCGTGTAGGACTTCGTACAGATGCTTCTGGTAAGTTTGAAAAAGGACTGGATCCGAACAATGCACAGGCAGCTATTGATCGTGCCTGCCAGCTGATCGAGGAGCTGGATGCAGGAGATGTGGTAAACGGAACCGTTGATGTTTATCCAGTGAAGAGAGAACCGGTTCGCATTCCCTTTGAGCCGGACCGCATCAACGCATTGTTGGGAACCGACATCAGCAAAGAGCAGATGCTGGAGTATTACAAACCGATCGAACTGGAATATGATGAGAAGACCAACGAGATCGTAGCTCCGACCTTCCGTCAGGATCTGTTCCGCACTGCAGATCTGGCAGAGGAAGTGGCTCGTTTCTTCGGATATGACAATATCCCGACTACGCTTCCGAGAGGAGAGGCAACCACCGGCAAGCTTCCGTTCTATCTGAGAATTGAAGCAGTGGCAAGAGATATCGCCGAGTTCTGCGGCTTCTCACAGGGTATGACCTACAGCTTCGAAAGTCCGAAGGTATTTGATAAATTGCTTCTGCCGGAGGATGCACGTGAGCGTCAGGCAATCGTGATCTCCAATCCGCTGGGTGAGGATTTCTCTATTATGAGAACTACTTCCCTGAATGGAATGCTGACTTCTCTGGCAACCAACTATAACAGAAGAAATAAGAATGTTCGTCTCTATGAGATGGGAAATATTTATCTGCCAAAGAGCCTGCCGCTCACTGAACTGCCGGATGAGCGCATGCAGTTTACTCTTGGTATGTATGGCGATGGCGACTTCTTCTCCATGAAAGGCATCGTAGAGGAGTTCCTTGACAAGATCGGTATGCATCTGAAAGAAACTTATGATCCAAATGCTGGAAAATCTTTCCTCCATCCGGGTCGTCAGGCAAATATCATCTATGATGGAACGGTAATCGGATATCTGGGTGAGGTTCATCCGACAGTTGCGGCTACTTATGGAATTGGAGAGAGAGCTTATGTAGCTGTTCTGGATATGCCGTCTATTGTTCCGATGGCAACTTTTGATCGTAAATATGAGGGAATTGCCAAATTCCCGGCTGTGACCAGAGATATTTCCATGGTTGTTCCGAAGAATGTTCTGGTAGGACAGATTGAGGAAGTGATTGCAGTCCGTGGCGGACAGATTCTTGAGAACTATGAACTGTTCGATATTTACGAAGGTTCTCAGATCAAAGGCGGTTATAAATCTGTTGCATATTCTCTGACCTTCCGTGCAAAAGACCGGACGCTTACAGATACAGAGATTTCTGCTTCTATGAAGAAGATCCTCAATGGTCTGGAAGCACTGGGTGCGGAGCTTAGACAGTAATGGATCGCAGAAAAATTACGCGGGTGCTGGCAGTTTTGGCAGCATCCGCTGTTCTACTGTTCGGGTTTCTGGTCGCACAGCGCCTGGCGGATTACTACAAAGATTCGGATGTGGTGCAGACTTCCCAGGAGGATTCCTTTTACGTGGGAGATCTGACACTGGAACTGACCACCAGGGGCGGCTATCCTGTCTATTACAGTACGGATGGAAGTGTACCTTCCACAGAGAACAGCGCGCTTTACAGCGGTCCTCTGGTGTTTGAATCGGGTGATCAGGTTCAGTCTGTGACTGTTCGTGCCAGAGCGTATCATCCGGCTTCTGGTGAGTGGGGAGAATTGTTCACCCGTACTTATTTTTATGCAAAGGATGAACAGACACTGAAAGAGCGGTACAGTACATACATTGTCTGCGTGACCAGTGATCCATATAATCTTTATGATTATGAGTATGGAATCCTGACGGAAGGTAAGATACGGGATGAGTATGTGGCCAGTGAGGAATATCAGCCTGATCTGCAGACTCAGCCAGCTAATTTTACTCAGAGAGGAAGAACATGGGAACGTCCTGCCCATATTGAGATCCTGACACCGGAAGGTGAGAGGGTCATTGATCAGGATGCAGGTATCCGGGTATTTGGTCATGCCAGCCGGCAGTCCTACCGGAAGTCACTGAAGCTCTATGCCCGGGATGAATATGGAAAGGCAGAATTTGATTATCCATTATTTTCAGATAATGTAGGAAAAGCCACAGGAGAAGTGGAGTCTGCCTATAAGCGGCTGGTGTTGAGAAATAATGGAACAGATAAGGCAGTGACCTTGTTTCGTGAAGAACTGTTCCAGACATTGATCAGTCAGATCGAAGGTGTGGATTCCAAGTCTGTGGCACCTATAGCTGTGTACCTCAATGGAGTCTATTACAACTGTGAGTGGATGCAGGAAGTCTATGACGAAGTCTATATGGAAGCCAATTATGGGACTTCCGGTGACGGCTATTATGAGATCGTGACCGTATGGGATGATACACCGGATGCAGAACTGAACCGTAAGGAACAGCAGGCGAAGAAGGATTACAAGGATTTGGTGACTTATGCATCTGAAGATTTGACAGATGATACTGTATTCGAAGAATTTTCTTCGCTGGTAGATGTGGAAAATCTTCTGCAGTATTTTGCCATTGAAACCTATATCGCCAACTGGGACTGGCCGCAGAATAATATTAAGATGTACCGTTACTATTCGCCGGGAGACGCCTATGGGGAAGACCGGCAGGATGGAAAATGGAGATATCTCTATTATGACATGGAGGCAGGATTCAATCTCTACAATGCCCCAGCAGAAGAGTGGAGAAGCATTCAGGATGCACTGGACGGCAATAAACTGTTTGCGGCAGTGATGAAGCGTACGGACATGCAGGAACGGTTTGCCTACTACCTGGAACAATGTATCCAGAACTATTTTACAGAGGAAAAAGTGACTGCTGCCATAGAACAACTGAAAGCTCTGCGGGATCAGGAATTGGAAGCTAACATTGAACAAAAGAAGAGTCAGGATCCGACTTATTCTATGTCACTGGAAAATATTGATCAGAATATTGAAGTTATCTATGATTTTGTACAGCAGCGACCAGACATGATCCGTCAGCAGATGCAGGAGCTGTATGGAATCTATATGAAATAAAGAGGAATACTATGAATTTACATGATTTTTATTATGATCTTCCGCAGGAACTAATCGCTCAGGATCCGCTGGAGGATCGATCCAGTTCCAGACTGATGGTACTGGATCAGGAAACAGGACATATCGAACACCATATTTTTCGTGAAATCATTGATTATCTGAATCCAGGAGACTGTCTGGTAGTCAATAATACGAAAGTGATCCCTGCCCGTCTTATGGGAAGTAAGGTGGGAACGGATGCACACATTGAAGTACTTCTGCTTAAGAGAAATGAAAATGATGTGTGGGAGACACTGGTGAAACCGGGTAGGAAAGCAAAACCAGGTACGAAGATCAGCTTTGGTGATGGTTTGCTGGTCGGTGAAGTGCTGGATGTGGTCGAAGACGGCAACCGTATGATCAAATTCACTTATGAAGGAATCTTTGAAGAGATCCTGGATCAGCTGGGCCAGATGCCTCTGCCGCCGTATATCACACATCAGCTGAAGGATAAGAACCGTTATCAGACGGTCTATGCAAAGCATGATGGATCCGCAGCTGCACCGACTGCAGGACTTCATTTCACACCGGAACTTCTGCAGGCGATCAAGGACAAGGGGGTAAATATCGCCCATGTGACCCTTCATGTAGGACTGGGCACCTTCCGTCCGGTGAAAGTGGAGAATATACTGGAACATCATATGCATTCAGAGTTCTATATGGTGGAGGAGGATCAGGCAAAACTGATCAATGAGACAAAAAAGAATGGTGGACGGATCATTGCAGTCGGTACGACCAGCTGCAGGACACTGGAGTCTGCTACTGGTGAGGACGGAATCCTGAAAGCAGGCAGCGGCTGGACGGAGATCTTCATTTATCCGGGATATCAGTTTAAACTGATCGACTGTCTGATCACCAATTTCCATCTGCCGGAGTCCACGCTGATGATGCTGGTGTCTGCACTGGCAGGCAGAGACAAGATCATGGCGGCTTATGAGGAGGCTGTGAAGGAGAGATATCGTTTCTTCTCCTTTGGTGATGCGATGTTCATTAAGAAAGATAAATAAGAGAATAGCAAAATCCCCGGAACATCTCAATAAAGTTCCGGGGATTTTACTATTCTTCCTCCAATATCAGCTGGATCTTGGATCTTACCACATCAAAGGCCACATCATTCATACCGCTGTTGATGACCACATCTGCCAGCGCACGGGTGGGCTCTACATATAGATAATGCATGGGTTTAACTGTAGTCAGATATTGCTCCACAATATTGTCCAGATCACGGCCACGTTCTTTGACGTCGCGGACAATACGGCGAAGAATCCGTTCATCTGCATCAGCTTCTACATAGATTTTAATATCCATCATGTTGCGGAGTCTGGGATCTTCCAGCAGCAGGATACCTTCTGCCAGAATGATCTTCTTTGGCTCAATGTGAATGGTCTTGTCAGAACGGTTGTGCATACTGTAATCGTAGACCGGACAGTCTACAGCAATTCCATTTTTTAAAGCTTCCAGATGTTGGATCATCAGATCTGTTTCCAGAGAATCGGGATGGTCATAATTGACCTTCTTCCGTTCTTCGAACGGCACATCATCCTGACATTTATAATAATTATCGTGGTAGAGGACAGCTACATCATCAGGGAAGGCATCGCGCAGCCGGTTGGTAAATGTGGACTTTCCCGATCCGGTTCCCCCGGCGATTCCTATGATCATAACGTTATTACTCATATCGTCTCCTTTTTTCGTTCTTAATGATATTTAAAATATTTTACACTGTTTTAAGACAGATTTCCATAGCAATCTTCAGAATGTGGCTGTCAAATTTGCGCTAAGAACTGTTCGGCTTCATTGACTTTTTATCAGAGAAGGAGCATAATGAGTGAAGTTCAGCGAAACCAAAGTTCTATTTTGGGAGAACATTCAGAAGATCCAGATAGAGGGAGGCGTATTCATGACAGAGAAACACATTAAACTTTCACCGGATACGGTGGTCACATTTGTAAAAAAATCACAGCAATGTGATTTTAATGTAGATATTTCTTATGGTCACACAGAAGTAGATGCGAAGTCTTTGCTGGGAATGTTAAGTCTTGATTTTAATCGCATCATGCATGTAAAGTATTATGGTAAGAATGAAGATCTGGAAGGTTATATAAATGAGCTGGCAGTAGAGTAAGATGACTGCAGGCACAACAGAATAGATAAGACGGATAATAAGAATGCCATGCAAAAGGATCTGTAGAACAGAACAGTCACTTTTGCAGGGCATTTTTTGATGACAGAAATTATTTTGCCAGTCGTGTCAGATCTTCATAGAATCCAGGATAGCTGATCTTCACGCAGTCAGCACCTTTGATCGAGGTCTCACCGTCTGAAGCAAGGGCGGTGATGGCAAAGGTCATGGCGATGCGGTGATCTAAGTGGCTGTCGATGATCGCTCCGTGGAGGGGGTAACCGCCTTCAATGATCATACCGTCATCTGTGCCTTCGATGTGAGCACCCATAGCACGAAGATTATTGACCATCACGTCGATCCGGTTGGATTCTTTGACTTTCAGCTCCTGTGCATCGCGGATCACAGTAGTTCCCCTGGCAAAGCAGGCAAGGGCTGCGACCACTGGAAGCTCATCAATGAGAGTTGGAATCACTGAACCACCGACAGTCACTCCGTGAAGCTCACTGTGGCGAACCAGCAGGTCAGCGGTAGGTTCACCATTTCCATAATTTTCATTGAGCAGAGTAATATCGGCACCCATATCCTGGCAGACGCGGAGCAGTCCATCTCTGGTGGGATTGATGCCTACATTTTTGATCAGTATCTCGGAATCTGGAACCATCAAAGCTGCCGCAATAAAATAAGCAGCAGAAGAAATATCACCAGGAACGATGATTTCCTGTGCGTGCAGGTCCTTGCCGGGGGTGACTGTAGCAGTAGTACCCTTACTCGTAATATCAGCACCGAAATGTGTTAACATGATCTCTGTGTGATTCCGGGACAGATAAGGTTCGGTTACACTTGTGGTTCCGTCTGCATAGAGTCCGGCAAGTAAGATACAGGATTTTACCTGGGCAGAAGCAACTTTGGAGGTATATGCGATGCCATGGAGCTTCTGCCCGTGAATCCGAAGAGGTGCACAGCCGTTATCACGGATACTGGTAATATCGGCTCCCATCAGAGTTAATGGCTCCATGATCCGTTTCATGGGGCGGCTCTGGATGGATTCATCTCCATTTAACTCGGTGGTAAACCTCTGACCGGCCAGAATGCCGGAGATCAGCCGGGTGGTAGTGCCACTGTTTCCTACATCCAGCATAGAAGAGGGAGCAGTCAGACCATGAAGGCCTTTTCCATGGATCAGGATCTCAGAATCCAGATCTTCTATGTCGATTCCAAGCTTTCGGAAACAGTCGATAGTGGACAGACAGTCTGCTCCTCGAAGAAAGTTGGTGACTCTTGTAGTTCCTTCTGCCAGCGCTCCGAACATAATAGAGCGATGGGAGATGCTTTTATCACCGGGAACAGTGATCTCACCTTTTAATGCATTGGTTCTGGTAAATATCATATAGCTTACCTCTCATATATCACATATCTGTGTTTTCTCAAGATTTCGATGGCGCTCTTCATAGATTCTTCATCATAAAATTCAATCCGGAGAACGGCCTCGATAAATTCACGGCTGTGTACGATGCCAATATTTTTCAAACTGATCTGATTGCTGGCAAGGATTGTGGCAAGAGTTGCAATTCCTCCTGCTTCATCCACCATATCACAGTAGATCTCATAGATCCGCGCCAGAGGACCATTGCCTTTGACCGGAAGATTGTTCCGATAATCTCTGGATGTCTCAAATAAATGGTAAATAGCACCGGATTTGGCTTCATCCAACTGGTCTTTGATCTTCTCCAGAGAAGCGATATAATCAGTCAGAATCCTGGAAATATTTTTACGGTTGGTCATGCAGATCTGTTCCCACATCTCCGGGGAAGAAGAAGCGATCCGGGTGATGTCCTTGAATCCGCCCGCGGCGACCAGCTTCATGATGCCGTCTTTGGTATCTTCGTCCTTGACCAGGTTGACAAGGGACGAAGCAATAATATGTGGCAGATGGCTGATACCTGCAGTCACATAATCATGAGTGTGATAGTCGATGACCAGCGGAAGTGCTTTTAAGGAAGCTACAAAATCGCGATAAGTTTCTACAGCCTCCCGGGGGGTCTTTTCCGTAGGTGTGATCATGTAATATGCATTTTCAATGAGGATCCGCTTGGAATTGGCATAGCCGGTCTTCTCAGAACCTGCCATGGGGTGGCCTCCGATGAAATTTGTTTCCATATCAAGATCGGTTACCTTTTCGTGGATATCTGTCTTGGTGCTGCCTACATCGGTGATGATGCAGTCCGGTCCGATCAGAGGCTTTAACTGCTCCAGATATTTGGCATTGCTGGATACAGGTGCACACAGGAAAATATAGGTGCAGTCAGAAAAATCTTCGTCAATCTGATCAATGACCCTGTTGATCACTCCGTCAGCCACTGCCTGCTCCACAGAAGCACGGGTGCGGGAGTGAGCGATGATCTCTGTATCTGGATAAAAATAACGGACAGCCCGGGCGATGGAACCGCCGATCAGGCCAAGTCCGATAAAACCGATTTTCATTTGTCTATCTCCTTTAGCACGTTAATGCATAAAGTATAGCACGTTTGTCGGAAAATGAAAAGAAATATATGAACGAAATAGAAGCTTAGTTGACAAACCAAACGGACTATATTAAACTAATGTAGTTGTAAAATACAGCAGGATTCTCTGAAAAACAGAGTTTTCAGATAGGATATAACAGATCGGAAATCGAGATAGGAGGAAGCACGAAAATGAAACACAATTTCCGAAAGATAGAAGGTAAGTGGCAGCAGAAATGGGAAGATGCCAAGATCTTCAATGCAGTGGATGGAAGTCCCAAGAAGAAGTTCTATGGTCTGGTAGAGTTCCCGTACCCGAGCGGAGCAGGTATGCACGTAGGACATATTAAGGCATATTCCAGCCTTGAGGTAATTTCCAGAAAGAGAAGAATGGAAGGATACAACGTGCTGTTCCCCATTGGATTCGATGCATTCGGACTTCCGACTGAGAACTATGCCATCAAGACAGGCAAACATCCGCGTGTGATCACGGACGAGAATATTGCAAGATTTACCAATCAGCTGAAAAAAGTTGGTTTTTCTTTTGACTGGGATCGTGTGATCGACACCACAGATGAGGATTACTATAAATGGACCCAGTGGATCTTCCTGAAGATGTATGAGCATGGTCTTGTGTTCAGAAGCAAAGCACTGGTAAACTACTGCCCGTCCTGTAAAGTTGTTCTTTCCAATGAGGACAGCCAGGGTGGACACTGTGACATCTGCCACAGCGAAGTAGTACAGAAGTCCAAAGATGTATGGTATTTAAGAATCACGGAGTATGCTGACAAACTGCTGGCAGGTCTTGAGGGTGTAGATTATCCGGCAAATGTAAAACAGCAGCAGGTGAACTGGATCGGTAAATCCACCGGTGCATTTGTTGATTTCAAGATCGATGGTGTAGACGAGCAGCTGGAGATCTATACGACCAGACCGGATACCCTGTTCGGGGTTACCTTCATGGTAATGGCTCCGGAGCATCCGCTGATCGATAAATATGCAGACCGCATCTCCAACATGGATGCCATCAAAGCATATCGTACCGAGTGTGCAAAGAAGACGGAGTTTGAGCGTACCCAGCTTGTAAAAGACAAGACGGGTGTGAAGATCGAAGGCCTGGAGGCAGTCAATCCGGTTAACGGTAAAAAGATCCCGATCTTCATCGCAGACTATGTAATGATGGGTTATGGTACTGGTGCGATCATGGCTGTACCGGCGCATGACCAGCGTGACTATGATTTCGCTAAAGCATTTAACATTGATATTATTGAGGTTATCAAGGGTGGCGACATCTCCAAGGAAGCTTATACCGGCGACGGTGAGATGGTGAACTCAGAGTTCCTCAATGGCTATACTAATAAGAAGGATTCCATCCAGAAGATGCTGGAAGAGCTGACCCGCCAGGGCATCGGCCGTGCCGGTGTTCAGTTCAAGATGAAAGACTGGGCATTCAACCGTCAGAGATACTGGGGCGAGCCGATTCCGATCGTTCATTGTGAAAACTGTGGAGTTGTTCCGGTTCCGTATGAGGAGCTGCCGCTTCGTCTGCCGAAGGTAGAAAACTTTGAACCGGGTGTGGAGGGTGAATCTCCGCTGGCTAAGATTGATTCCTTTGTAAAATGCAAGTGCCCGAAATGCGGACGCGATGCAAGAAGAGAGACTGATACCATGCCGCAGTGGGCAGGTTCTTCCTGGTACTTCCTGCGTTATATCGATCCGCACAATGACAAGTGCCTGGCAGACCCGGAGAAGCTGAAATATTGGATGCCGGTAGACTGGTACAACGGTGGAATGGAGCACGTTACCAGACATGTGATCTACTCCCGTTTCTGGCATCATTTCCTGTATGACATCGGTGTGGTAAACACTCCGGAGCCGTATGCAAAGCGTTCTATCCAGGGACTGATCCTTGGACCGGATGGAGATAAGATGAGTAAATCCAAGGGCAACGTTGTTGACCCGCTGGATATTGTAGAAGAGTACGGTGCAGACACCCTGCGTACTTATGTACTGTTCATGGGTGACTACGGCGCAGCAACTCCGTGGAACGAGAACTCTGTAAAGGGTTGTAAGCGTTTCCTGGAGCGTGTAGCTGGATTTACCGATATGCTTTCCGAGGATAAAGAGACTGAGAAGCTGGAGACTCCGCTTCATAAGACCATCAAGAAAGTATCTTCTGATATTGAGGATATGAAGTTCAATACAGCAATTGCAGCACTGATGACTCTGACCAACGATATCTACAATGTTGGAAAGATCAGTAAAGAGCAGCTTCATACCTTCATCAAACTGCTTTGCCCGTTTGCTCCGCATCTGTGTGAGGAAATGTGGGAGGTTACCGGTGGAGAAGGATTCCTGTCTCTGGCATCCTGGCCGACCTATGAGGAAGCTAAGACGGTCGATGCACAGACCGAGATCGGTGTACAGATCAACGGTAAACTTCGTGGAACTGTTGTGATCCCGACCGGTGCTGACAAAGAAGAAGTATTTGCTATGGCAAAAGCTGATTCTAGAATCGCTTCTCTGGTAGAGGGCAAGACCTTCGTAAAAGAGATCTATGTACCGAACCGTGTGGTGAACTTTGTTGTGAAATAGATAAGGTTTTGGCAGAGGACACAGCCGTTTATGCGGCTGTGTCCTTTTTTTGTATTGTGTGTCCAGCGAAGCTGGACCACACTTGCCGGTGAAAGTCCGGTCACGGTAATCGCCAGTGAGCCGTGTAGCTAAACTCGGTGCGTTGTAGTAATACAGGGTGCTAAGCGAGTGGATAAAGTAACCTCGACAAGAGGAGCGAGCAATCATGCAGACCGTAACATTAAGTGAATTCTGCCGTATCGTTAAAAAGGTCTCTGATAGGAGAGCAAAGAGAAGTTGAGCCCTGGGTATATGGGCGAAAACCATGGAACGTGTGAAGAAACTGGAAAGCAGCACGGAAGAATCTCTCGGTATAGAGGAAGCGGTATGTATGAAAAGTGTGGTTCGGAACTGGAGAGACCCTACCCATCACCAAAAGGTAAAAAGAAAGCGTATAAGCTTGGCGAAATCGTATTTCTGATGGGAGGGAGTCGGAGAGGAACATAGTACCGATAATGGCTGTGCAAGAAAACGCAGTTTATGGGAAGGTTCCTTACTTCATTCAAGTTTGTAGAGAGGGTAAGAGTGAGAGAATGTCATGCAGACTAATAACTCCAAAGAAAAAGTTCGACAACTTCAAAACAAACTATATCTGACAGCCAAGAAATGTGACAGCCGAAGATTTCATGCACTGTACGATAAGGTGTATCGGGATGATGTACTTTTCGAGGCATGGAAACGGGTAAAAGCTAACAAAGGTACCAGTGGTGTAGATGGAATCAGAATCGAAGATATTGAAGCGATGGGAATTGAAAAATACCTGTCAGAAATCAAATCGGAACTGATGGAAGGAAAGTACAAACCATCCCCAGTAAAGCGAGTTATGATACCAAAACTAGACGGAAGTGAAAGACCTCTTGGAATACCAACAGTCAAGGACAGAATTGTGCAAATGGCTACCAAGATAGCAATAGAGCCAGTATTCGAAGCTGACTTTAGAGATTGTTCCTATGGATTCCGACCAAAAAGAAGTGCCAAGCAAGCACTGGAAGTGGTAAGGAAAGCGTGTAACAACAAGGGCTATTATGTAGTAGACGCAGATATTGAGAAGTTCTTTGATAACGTAAACCAAGATAAGCTGATGAAACTGGTAGAGCAGAGAATATCAGACCGTAGGATATTGAAGCTGATAAGACAATGGTTAGTATCAGGAGTATTATACGGAAATGTACTGACAATCTCTGAACTGGGAACAAGCCAAGGTTCAGTTATATCTCCGTTATTGGCAAACATCTACTTAAATACACTGGACAGACTGTGGGAAAAGTATGGACTTACTCATGGTATTCTTGTAAGGTACGCAGATGATACAGTAATCATCTGCAAGAATAAGAAAAGTGCAAATCACGCACTGAACTTATTGCAGTACATCATGGCAAAACTGGATTTAAAGCTACACCCAGTAAAAACAAAGATTGTCAGCATGTGGGACGGAAAAGAGGGACTTGACTTTCTTGGAATGCACCACAGAAGAATGACAACGGAAACAAGCAAAGGACAATTGTATAAAGAAACTTATCAGTATCCGAGCAGGAAGGCTATGAGGAAAATGAAAGTAGAAATTAAAAGAAATGTAAACAGTCGAAGTCTGCTGATTGCAAAGGAAGAGGATTTAATAAAGAATCTAAATCCGAAAATCACAGGTTGGAAGAATTATTATTCCACCAAAACAAATGAGAAATGGATGCAGGCATTGGACTGGTACATTATCTGTACCTTTACAAGATGGTATAACAAGAAACACCAAAGGCGTAAACATATGTCAAGAGTGGGATTTGTTAGAAATAGCATTTATGAAAAAGGATTAAAGAAAATGGCTAGAGCATGATGTAATGCTGTAGAAAGAAGAATGTTGGAAAGCCGTGTGAGGGAGAACCTCATGCACGGTTTGATGAGGGGCGGAAGAAATTTCCCATCCGCCTACTCTACCTGCTGGGAACGTGTGCGTGGATGTTTGAGAGGTTTTCTGGTGAGCTGTCGGGCAAATGTGTGACATGACGCGTTTTTTTGAGAGTTGTCAGGCGGTTGGACAATTCATAAGGCATTTGAACTGCTATTAGCTCATTTCCTGTCCGGTGACGCCATTCTATAAGGCCTTTGGATAATTCATATTGTAATTGAAGGCAGATTCTCCAAAGCAGGCGAAGATAGACATCTTCGGCTGATGAAACGGACAATTAGCGCCTGCTTGAGGCAAAATTCTACAACAAATATGAAAAATACTGCAAATCATAAGTAAAACGGACAATTAGTACCCGCCCGACATGGAAATTCTCCAACTCACATCAGAAAAGCTTCACGCGAGGAAGTGATTGGTTAGCCAGGCGATTCTCCGCGCTTGAATTGTCCAAAGTAAAGATCATTCTTGTACTGGGTGTAAGATTGACAATGTATAGGCGGTATTAGATAATAGATTTGAAAGACGCAAGGCAATTATGGAGATATTCAGATGAAAGATGTCAGGGATGAACTTGTAAAATTAGTGTACAAAACGGTATTCATATGTATTGCTGTTTTTATTATTGCAGTGTTTGTGAAGGATTATTATCTAAATTATTTGTTTGGCTTATTATTTTATCCGTTAAACAAGTATATAAAATTTGTACTCACTTTTTTTATATGTTTCTGGCCATTCATCAGTGCGATAATGATTTTGTTAAGAGCTACTTGGTTTATCATAAAAAATATATTATTAGCAGATGTAACATTTTCAAAAGAATACTTTTTCTTTTTTGCTGTTGCGCAGATAATTATGGCGATTTTGATAATTGTGGCAACAATTTCTAGCATACTTACAAATACAAAAGATCTATTGTGTTGAAGTGGTCAAGACAAATATGGTATGAGAAGTCATATGTGGTAATGAAAATAATTGTTCAATATTCTTGTATACAAAGTTGTTTTATAGTGGAAATTTAAATACAAAAAAAGAAGTAGAATTCAATGATAAAGAAATGTCAGGGAGAACATTAAATGAAAAAATTTATAAAAAGCATATCCTATATATGCCGATAACTGAAATGATTTGGTATATACCGATGAGTCTTCTTGCTTTTGAGGCATATATAGGTAGTCCTGCTTTAATAAAACAATCGCAATTTCCTTACTACGAAAATTATTATACAGTCCAAGGAAAAGTCGTCTCTTTTGAACGTAACGGTTCGGGCCATACATATAGATCTATTCTAGTATTGGATAACGGGAATACATACTATATACCACCCACTTTAGAAAGAAACTATGGATATGAAGACTGGCTTCTTAATAAAATACATTCAGACATTACTTCTGGAAAAGAAGTCATCTTGCAGGTGTTAGACTTTGACAATAGTGACTATACACCAGCGATTATGTCATTAAAGTGTAATGGAGTGGAATATTTTTCCCTAGAAGAATCAATAAATATTTACCAAGAATCCGAAAGAGGAGGAGTAAAGTGGGACTTTCAATCACAATGTCTTGGTTATATTCCTATCAAACTCTCTGGAACGTGTGCTGTATTACAAGTTTTATTGTTAGAGAGAAAAGCAAGAGTGATAAGAAAAAATAAAAAGGGACTATTTAAGTGCTTAATTTGGATACATTCTGGTTTTTTAGTTGCCATTTTATTATCAGCATATGTATTGTTCGGCATTGCTTGGAATACACAGCAGACATGTTTAGAAATTTTCGATGTACCATCGGAATCTGGTTGTGAGACCTTAGATGGTAGCGTGATTAGTATTTCTAAAATTGATGATGATAATTATTTACAAGTAGAAATGGGCGGCAAAACAGCTTATCTTCCTATCAAAAATGTCCAAGAACATTTTTCAGTAGAAGATATAACTCATATAGCTACTGGTGAAAAACTAAATTTGTTGGTTTACAACTTTCCGTATTCAGGAAAAATTGTATCAGGAATACTGAAAATTTCTTCTGATAATAAAACTTATATTTCTTATTCAGAGGGGAAAAACCTTTATTATATAGCCATGAGCAAAACTCCAAAAGAGTAGTAATTGCAATGGTTCCCGGCCATGGCTGAAACCGAAAATCACTCATATGGTATAGAAAGCGGAGCCTCTTTTTGGTAAAATTGACTTGAGAGAAACCCAACTAGAAAGGGGCTGGCCGCTATCTACCGACAGGAAATCATTCAGGATGTGACGCTCTTTACATCCCAAAGCGCCGCCATGTTTTATGACAAGCTTTTCAGCAGCTTGGATTTCACGCTGCGCAGGGCGATACAACCGATGATTTGATCGCAAAAGCAAACGAGATCAATCCGCGGCCTTCCGGTCGTTTCTCTGACGGATTGGCAGGTGGGAATTCAAACCAATAACACCTATACCGATGCGCGCATCCGAAAAATTTCCAAGGAGCGCATTCAAGCGGAACTGGACAAGAGAAATATTATTACCGTGGCAGGTTTTCAGGGGATCAATTCCTTTGGCGATGTGACCACATTGGGCCGCGGCGGCTCGGATACCAGTGCGGTAGCGCGGGCTGCGGCGTTCCATGCAGATTTTTGCCAGATCTATACGGATGTGGACGGCGTTTATACTGCCGATCCCCGCGTGGTGCCCAATGCGAAAAAATTGCCGGAAATTACCTTTGCGGATATGTTGGAGCTGGCTTCGCAGGGTGCTCAGGTGCTGCATAACCGCAGCGTGGAACTGGCGAAAAAGTACCATGTCAATATGGAAGTGGTTTCCAGTCTGAAAAATATACCTGGCACAAAAGTCAAGGAGGTAATAAAATTGGAAAAGACGAATATCGGAGGCGTTGCCAAGATGGATAATTTTGCGAGATTCTCTCTGGTGGGTCTGGAAGATTGCCCCGGTGTTGCTTTTAAGGTGTTTTCGCTGCTGAGCCGTCACAATGTAAATGTGGATATTATTTTGCAGTCTGTGGGCCGCAGCGGCAGTAAGGACATCAGCTTTACCTGCCCGCTGTGCAGCCTGGACGATGCCCGCCGGGTGCTGGAAGAGAACAAGGATGTGCTCGAATATGACAGCATTGAGGTGGACGATAATGTGGCCAAGATCAGCCTGGTGGGCGCCGGGATGATGACGCATGTGGGCGTGGCCTCCGATATGTTCGAGGCGCTGTATGATGCAGGTATCAATATCCAGATGATTGCTACATCCGAGATTCGTATTTCGGTATTGGTGAACAAGGACGATGCAAACCGCGCCATCAAAGTGGTGCACGATAAGTTCTTCGGCAACGAGGACTGATCGATCGGTCTTTCCTTTTTTGAAGCAGCGTGTTATACTATGGAAAATAGTGTAACGCGCTGCTTTTTTTCAGCAGGCGGAAGGAGTTAGAAACGATGATTTATCACTGCGAGGATCACACCTGTAATTATTGGGATGAAGGCGAAAAGCTGCCGGAGCGCTGTCCGCAGTGCGGCCGGAAATTGCTGCGCGCCAACGAGGCCGATATGACCGGAGATGATTGGACGGCTTTAGGCAACACCCTTTGGGATGCAGAGGCATCGGATAAAAAGCGCATGGTGGATTGTTTTCGGAAAGCTGCATATCTCGGCAGCGCATGGGGCGTATGCAATCTGGGCATCTGCATGGAGCAGGGAAACGGCGTGGAGGCGGATCCGGTTCAGGCTTTTTGGCTTTATCAGCAGGCGGTGGAAATGGGGAGCCTGAATGCGGTGTGCTGCTTGGGCGTGTGCTATGAATACGGCATCGGCACGGCTCCGGATGCGGAAAAGGCTACCGAGTTATACTGCAAGGCGGCGGAATACGGTTCGCCCCGCGGACAGATGCTGCTCGCCCACGCCTTCCACGACGGGATCGGCGTGGAAGCCGACGCTGCCGAGGCCGTGCACTGGGTGCGCGCGGCGGCGTATCAGCGTTACGGTGAAGGTATGTACCGGCTGGGCGTATGCTATGCATACGGCGACGGCGTGGAGCAAAACTGGGAGCGTGCTGTGCATTGGTTCCGCGAGGCGGCAGAGAGTGGCGTGAGCGTGGCAATGACGGATCTGGGATACTGCTATGAAAAGGGCTGCGGCGTGGAACAGAGTTGGGAGCAGGCCTTTTCCTGGTATCGCAGAGGTGCGGAGTGTGGCAATTTGCAATCCATGCATAATCTGGGATACTGCTATGAAAAGGGCTGCGGCGTGGAGCAGAGTTGGGAGCAGGCCTTTTCCTGGTATCGCAGAGGTGCGGAGTGCGGCTATCCGGTTAGCATGAGCAATCTGGGCTTGTGCTATAAAAGGGGATATGGCGTGGATCAGAATTGGCAGGAAGCCATAAAATGGTATGAGCAGGGCGCACAGTGTGGCGATTTGCAATCCATGCATAATCTGGCATGCTGCTACGAGCGCGGCGAAGGCGTGGAACAGAACGAAGAAAGGGCGCTTTACTGGTATCGCCGCAGTGCCGAAGGCGGCAACGGCGATGCCATGTGCAATCTTGGCCGGTGCTATGAAAGGGGATATGGCGTGGAGCAGAATTGGCAGGAAGCCGTAAAATGGTATGAGCAGGGCGCACAGTGTGGCCATTTGCAATCCATGAATAATCTGGCATGCTGCTACGAGGACGGCGAAGGCGTGGAACAGAACGAAGAAAGGGCGCTTTACTGGTATCGCCGCAGTGCCGAAGGCGGCAACGGCGTTTCCATGTGCAATCTTGGCCGGTGCTATAAAAGGGGACATGGCGTGGAGCAGAATTGGCAGGAAGCCGTAAAATGGTATGAGCAGGGCGCACAGTGTGGCAATTTGCAATCCATGAATAATCTGGCATACTGCTACGAGCGCGGCGAAGGCGTGGAACAGAACGAAGAAAGGGCGCTTTACTGGTACCGGCGGGGAGCTGAGGCAGGAAGTGATTACTGCATGTACTGCCTTGGCTGGAATTACAGCAATGGCGAAGGCGTGGAACAAAATATGACGGAAGCGATCCGTTGGTATACTGCTGCCGCCGAGGGCGGGAATGCTGATGCCATGCATGATCTCGGCTGGCATTACGACCACGGCGAAGGCGTGGAACAGGATATGAAAAAGGCAATTTGCTGGTACGAACGAGCAGCAGAGCAGAACCACCCGGCTGCCATGAATAGCCTGGGCGAATGTTATGCGATGGGACGGGGCGTGCCGCGGGATTTGGAAACGGCCATGGAATGGTATCGCCGCGCGGCGGAGCTGGGCGAAGCCATGGCGGATTACAACATGGGATGGCATTTGGAGCAGGCAGGGAAGCTGTCTGAGGCGTATGCCCATTACCGCAAAGCTGCCGATGGGAATGACGACAGCGCCTGGTGGGCGTTGGGGCGTTTTTATGAAAACGGCGTCGTCGTTGCGCAGGACGGAAAGGAAGCGCGCCGCTGCTATGAAACTGGCGAGAAATTGGGCAGTGTGAAATGCAAAATGCGCTTGGCGCGCTGCAAGCTTTTGGGTATCGGCGGCCGCAGGGCAAAGAAAGTCGGTTTGGATCTATGCCGTCAGGCGTTGGAATTGGCAAAGGAGAGCAGCGAAAAAGAGGATTACGGCTATGAAGCCGAAATGAATCTTTTGCGGCGTACCATTGCGGAAAACGAATCATAAAGGACGAAAAAAGGGACGCTTCGGCGCAATGTCATTAAGTTAATCTAAAAACCCAGCCGTTGAGGGGTGGAAAGATGCTTTCCTCTTCTTAACGGCTGGGTGCTTTTTGGCTTTTGCATTTAATTAATCGCAAATTTTAACAAAATGTAAAGAATTACCCAATCCGCTTGCTTTTTCCGTCGCATGGAGATAGAGTAAACTAAACGCTGTGGTGAACGGTGTTCGCAAGCAGAATTTGAGACAGCCAAAGTCTGGCAATTTTCATAAAAACCTTGCTATTTTTGAAATATTTTAGTATAATTCTGACATAAGGGTTGGGGAAGATAAAAAACCTGACAGCAAAAGTGCTGCAGCTCAATGCAGAATGACTAAATGTATCGGAGGAAATAGCTATGAACGTTTACACAACTGACAGTATCCGAAATGTGGTTCTTCTTGGCCATGGGGGATGTGGCAAGACCAGTCTTGTCGAAGCTATGGCATATGTTTCCGGTCTGACCGGACGTCTGGGAAAAGTATCAGACGGAACAACGATCAGTGATTATGATAAAGAGGAGATCAAACGTAAATTCTCAATCAACACATCCGTTGTACCGCTGATCTGGAAAGATACAAAGATCAACCTGCTGGATACACCAGGCTATTTCGATTTTGTAGGAGAAGCAGAAGAAGCAGTGGCAGCAGCGGATGCAGCGATCATCGTGGTATCTGGTAAAGCCGGTGTGGAAGTTGGTACTGAGAAAGCATGGGAGCTCTGTGAAAAATACAAACTGCCCCGTATGTTCTTTGTATCTGAGATGGATGTAGACCATGCATCCTTCCGTGAAGTTGTTGAGAAGCTGACAGAGCTGTACGGCAAGAAGATTGCTCCGTTCTATCAGCCAATGCGTGAAAATGAGAAATTCGTAGGCTACATCAACGTTATGAAGATGGCAGGTCGTAGATTTACCGGTATCGGCACCAGAGAAGAGTGCGAGATCCCGGAATACAGTAAAGCAAACCTGGATATCTATCGTGAAGCCATGATGGATGCAGTAGCTGAGACCAGTGAAGAGTTCATGGAGCGTTATTTTGCAGGAGACGAGTTCTCTGTTGGCGAGATCCGTGCAGCCATGAAGACCAATGTAAACGATGGAAGTATCATTCCGGTATCCATGGGATCCAGTATTGAACTCCGCAACATTCACAACCTGATGAATGATATCGTAGAGCTGTTCCCGTCACCGGACAAGAAGAAATGCGCCGGTATCAATATGAAGACCAACGAGATCTTCGAGGGCGATTATAACTTTGCAACTTCCAAGTCTGCATATGTATTCAAGACTATCGCAGATCCATTTATCGGAAAATATTCTCTGATCAAGGTTTGCTCCGGTGTTATCAAATCTGATGATACACTGTACAATGCAACCACTGAGACCGAGGAGAAGATCAGCAAGCTGTATGTGATGAGAGCCAACAAGCCGGAAGAGGTAAGTGAGCTTCATGCAGGTGATATCGGAGCAATCGGTAAAGCTGGATGCAAGACCGGAGATACCCTTTCTACTAAGGCAGTTCCGGTTGTATATGGTAAGACCGAGATCTCAAAACCGTATACCTACATGGCATACAAGGCAAAGAATAAAGGTGATGAGGATAAGATTTCCCAGGCACTGGCAAAGATCATGGATGAGGATCTGACTGTAAAATCTGTCAATGATTCTGAAAACCGCCAGACCTTACTCTATGGTATGGGAGATCAGCATCTGGCAGTGATCGTCAGCATGCTGGCTGAAAAATATAAAGTGGATGTGGAACTGACCAAACCGAAGGTAGCTTTCCGTGAGACCCTTCGCAAAAAATCGGATGTAGAGTATAAATATAAGAAACAGTCCGGTGGACATGGACAGTATGGACATGTAAAGATGACCTTTGAGCCGTCTGGTGATCTGGAGACACCGTATGTATTTGAACAGCAGGTAGTAGGTGGAGCAGTCCCGAAGAACTACTTCCCGGCAGTTGAAAAAGGTATCCAGGAATCTGTACAGAAGGGGCCACTTGCAGGATATCCGGTAGTTGGTGTGAAAGCCGTTCTCTACGATGGATCCTATCATCCGGTAGATTCTTCTGAGATGGCATTCAAGACCGCAGCGATCCAGGCATTCAAGAAAGGATTCATGGAGGCATCCCCGATCCTGCTTGAGCCGATCGAGACTCTGACAGTTCTTGTTCCGGATAAATATACCGGTGATGTCATGGGAGACCTGAACAAGAGACGTGGCCGTGTACTTGGAATGAATCCGGCAGGTGCTGGCAAGACTGAGGTAGTGGCAGATGTGCCGATGATGGAACTGTTCGGATATTCCACCGATCTTCGTTCCATGACAGGCGGAAGCGGAACGTATTCCTATGAGTTTGCACGTTATGAGCAGACCCCATCCGATGTACAGGAAAAAGAAGTTGCAGCAAGAGCGGCCGAGGTGTAAAATAGCATTAAATTCATACAAGAAGGAGACTGTGAAGAATCACAGTCTCCTTTTGCGGCTGTCAGAGAGGAATCCTCGGTGGACAGTCAGTGAAGTACGGGAGAGTGGAAAAGATGGAATTTATCAGAAAATGTTATGGCCGTGCCATATTGCTGGCTCGATGGTTATTTCTGGCAGGGATTGCCGGAGTGATTCTTGGTATCTTCGGAGGACTGTTCGGTAACAGTATCACTTATGTGACAGCATTCCGGAACGCGCATCCGTGGATGCTATATCTGCTTCCTGCAGCAGGTCTTGCAATTGTGGCATTGTATAAGCTGGATCCATATAAGACAGGTACCAACCGGGTACTGGAGGGTATTCAGTCGGATACCTATGTTCCGCTTCGGATGGCTCCGCTGATCGTAGTCTCCACGATCCTGACTCACGCTTTTGGTGGTTCAGCAGGACGTGAGGGTGCGGCACTTCAGCTGGGCGGAAGTATTGGAGGAACCCTTGGAAAATGGATGAAATTTGATGAATATGACAGGAAGATCATGATCATGTGTGGCATGAGCGCCGGATTTTCAGCGTTGTTCGGAACACCATTGACGGCAACCGTATTCGCTATGGAAGTGATCAGTGTGGGGATCATACAGTATGCAGCACTGGTTCCCTGTGCAGTTGCTTCTCTGACAGCACATCAGGTTGCAATCCTGGTTGGTTCTGGCGGGGAGACCTTTATCCTGGGTACGGTACCGGAATTTACATTGATCAATGCGGCGTTAGTGGTTATTCTTGCAGTTTTATGTGCGGCAGTCAGTATCTTTTTCTGTAAAGTGCTACATAAGACGGAGCACTGGTACAAGGAGATGATTCCGAATGAATGGATCCGCATTGTGTCAGGTGCTCTTCTTGTGATCCTGATGGCAAAGGTGCTCGGCACCACAGATTATCTGGGAGCCGGTATGGATGTGGTGGAACGTGCAGTCATGGATGGAAAGGTAGCTGCATCTGCATTTTTATTGAAGATCATATTTACTGCAGTGACATTGGGGTGCGGATTCCGCGGTGGCGAGATCGTACCGACGTTATTTGTTGGAGCAACCTTTGGATGTCTGTTCGGACAGATCACCGGCCTGTCTCCGGCGCTGGCAGCAGCCTGCGGAATGGCAGCAGTTTTCTGTGGTGTGACAAATTGTCCGATCTCATCCATGTTTTTGAGTTTTGAGTTGTTTGGATTTGAGTCCATGCCGTTTGTTCTGCTGACTGTGGCCATCAGCTATCTGGAATCTGGATATTTTGGACTGTATCACAGCCAGAAGATTCTGTATTCTAAGACAAAGCTCAAGTTTATCAATACTCATACCAAAGAATAAAAAACCCGGCAGAATTTCCGAAAAGCTTAACGCTTTCCGGAAAACATCTGCCGGGCCTTTTGCAGTGTTTCATCCATTTTCTGCTGTTCTTCCACAGATTTTCCTTCTTTCATGATCTTGAAGATCAATTCAAATTCATCCTTTGAAAACATCAGATTCTGCCGATTGGCAGAAGCGATCGCTCCTATAAGCACGGGCATGATCTCTTTTTGACTTGTCTTCCCTTCCAGCTGTGCAGCCAGATGGAGAAGAAGATTTAATTTTTCCGGGGCAATCTGCTGCACCCGTTCATCATAAAACCAATTCGGAATATTCATTCATTGTCACCTCGTTTCTGATCCGAAGATGTGGGAGCAGAAAAGCTCTCAAACATGCTCCGGTACAGATCCATATTTTCCATCATATCTGCCAGCTGCTCCATGGAAGCCTGTTCTTCCGGTGGAAGGATCCCTTTCAGATGTCGGAATACGTGACTCATGTCGGCGGGCTCCTGTACGGGTGGATGTTGATCGTAGTAGTCGATGGTTGCTTCCAGTTCCATCCACTTGATGTAAATGGCACACATTTTCTGGAGATTGGCAGGAAGAAAGGGCAGGAAGGCTTTGAACATCTTAAGCTCTCCTGGAAGAATCGCTTCGTCAAATGGTGTCATGACAGTTAAGCCCCCTGCTTCTTTCTAAAATATATGAACGGCAGACGAAAAACATGCGTTTCCGGGGCCGGGGTTTTCAGGCAGCAGAAGGGCTGTCAGAAGATCTGACAGCCCGGGCACAGAAGAGGTCCCTGACTGCTGACACCAGATTCAGACTTAGCATCCGCAGGAATTGCCACAGCCACAGGAGTTATTGCATCCGCAACCACAGTGGTTGGAACCAAATCCGCCACAGCAGCACAGCAGGAGAATGATCCACAGGCAGGAGTTGTCAGATCCACCACATCCGCAGCCATTGTCACATCCACAGCCGTTGTTTCCCAGGAATCCGTTGCCGTTTCCACAACAGCAGCACAGAAGAAGGATGATCCAGATCCAGCTGCAGGAACTACCGCCAAATCCACTGCATCCACAGGAATTACTGCATCCGCAGCCAGTGCTGCAGCCACAGCCGCCTCTCGAACTTAAATCACTCATGAAGATAACCTCCAAAAAACTATTTACACTTCATCATATGCAGTGTTCCAAAATTGTGTTATACTTCATATGGCAATTCCTAACGAAAGACAGGAGGTAATGGACATGCCTGCAGCATATGCACATTATGTATTTGGAAAAAAAGTATTTCAGGAACTTTCCGGAACGGAGAAGGAGATCATAAGAAAAGGAGAAGACGCGTTTCTCTTAGGCCTTCACGGACCGGATCTTTTATTTTATTATTTCCCATTATGTAAGAATCGGATCAATCAGCAGGGAGTAAAGCTCCATAAGAAGATTGCAGCAGAATTTTTTGAATTGGGAAGAAAGCGGTACAAGGAAGATCAAGATTCGGTATTGCGGGCGTATTTATATGGATTCTTGTGTCACTATATTCTGGACAGCGAGTGTCATCCATACATTTCGGAATATATGGAAGAGCATGATCTGGGACATCTGGAGATCGAGACGGAGTTTGACCGGTATCTGATGGAGGAGGATGGGCGAGATCCGCTTTATTATGTACCGATCCATCATCTGATCAGCCGGGCTCATACCCGCAGGGAGATCTCAAAGATGTTTGATCATGTGACGCCGCGGCAGATCGACTGGTGTATCCGGCTGTTCCGACGCACATTGAAGCTGTTTGTATGCAGAAGCAGAAGAAAATTAAAGATTTTCCGTATTTTCAGCCGGCTGACAGGACAGGATAAGGAGATCGGAGGCCTGATCATGGATGGACAGCTCAATGAAGCATGCCAGGAAAGTGATCTGTTTTTGGAGGATCGGCTGAACAAAGGAGTAAAGCTGGCAGCAGAGGAAATTGAAAAATACAGCCATGCACTGGATACGGATGGATTCTTATCTATGCGGCTGTATCGGAATTACGAGGAATTTTAGGAGAGTGTTACATGAAAAAGTTACTGGTTTATCTGAAAGGTTATGAGAAAGAGACCGTACTGGCACCTTTATTCAAGATGCTGGAGGCACTGTTTGAACTGTTTGTGCCGTTGGTAATGGCGGCAGTGATTGATGTGGGAATCGGCAGACATGACAGAGGTTATGTGATCCGTATGTGTCTGGTGCTCATCGCTTTGGGAGTGATCGGTCTTGCCTGCTCCATTACCGCCCAGTATTTTGCAGCGAAAGCAGCTACCGGATTCTCTACTGTGCTCAGAAGGGAGCTGTTTGCACATATTCAGAGTCTGTCTTACACAGAGATGGACAATCTGGGTACGTCTACGCTGATTACCAGAATGACCAGTGATATCAACCAGGTGCAATCCGGCGTGAATCTGGTGCTGCGTCTGTTTCTGCGCTCTCCGTTCATTGTGTTTGGTGCGATGATTATGGCATTTACAGTGGATGTGAAAGCGGCAATGATCTTTGTTGTAGCGATCCCGATGCTTTCGGTGGTCGTATTTGGCATTATGATCTGGACCATGCCGCTGTATCGGCGGGTGCAGGGAGCCCTTGACAAGGTGCTTGGGCTGACCCGTGAAAATCTTACCGGTGTCCGTGTGATCCGTGCATTTTGTCTGGAAGAACAGGAGCAGACACATTTTCGTGAGAAAAATGAGTGTCTGACCGATATGCAGAAGTTCGTGGGAAAGATTTCCGGTCTTATGAATCCGCTGACATATATCATTGTAAATGGAGCAGTTGTAGTGCTTCTGCACACAGGATCCATCCGCGTGGATCAGGGGATTATTACCACGGGAGCAGTGGTGGCACTGGTCAACTATATGAATCAGATCCTGGTGGAGCTGGTGAAACTGGCAAATCTGATCATCAACATTACCAAATCCGTTGCCTGCGGAAATCGTATTCAGAGTGTGCTGGAGATTCCGTCCAGTATGAAAAATGGATCAGACACCAATCTTGCCAGGGCAGACGAGGTTGTCTTTGACCATGTGGGTCTGACTTATGCACAGGCTGGTACAGAATCCCTGACAGATATTGATTTTTCAGCGAAAGCAGGACAGACGATCGGTATCATTGGAGGAACAGGTTCCGGAAAATCCAGTCTTGTGAATCTGATTCCGCGTTTTTATGATGCGACAGCTGGAGCCGTGAAGATCAATGGGAAAAATGTAAAAGATTTTGATCTGGAGACGCTTCGGAAAATGGTTGGCATTGTGCCACAGAAAGCGGTGCTTTTCAAAGGAACTATTGAAGACAATCTGCGCTGGGGCAAGAAGGACGCCACGGAAGAAGAGTTGTGGGAGGCTCTGGAGACAGCACAGGCGGCAGAGTTTGTAAGAGAGCGGGCAGACGGACTGCAGGCAAAGATTGATCAGGGCGGCAAGAACCTGTCTGGCGGACAGAGACAGCGACTGACCATTGCAAGAGCACTGGTGGGCCATCCAGGAATCCTGATCCTGGATGACAGTGCGTCTGCACTGGATTTTGCAACCGATGCAGCGCTTAGAAAAGCACTGCGGGAGATGAAGGGCAATCCGATAGTCTTTATCGTATCTCAGAGGACCTCTTCCATCCGTCATGCAGATCAGATCATTGTGCTTGACGATGGAATGGTGGCCGGAATCGGAACTCACCAGGAACTTCTGGAAAACTGTCCGGTTTATCAGGAAATCCATTATTCACAGTTCGACAGAAAGGAGGAGAGAGCCGATGCGTAAGAAGATTCGTTCGGAGCAGAGTGAGACACTGAAAAAAGTACTGCGCTACCTGAAACGGTACTGGTTCTTTCTGGCTCTTTCCTTTGGACTTGCTGCAATTACGGTGGCGTCCACTTTGTATATTCCTTTGCTGACCGGAGATGCCGTTGACTGTGTGATCGGAAAAGGACAGGTGGATTTTACAGGAATCTTTGCAGTGCTCAAAAGAATGGTCATGGTTATCGGTGTGACTGCAGTGGCACAGTGGGGCATGAATATCTGCAATAACAAGATGACCTATCAGATCGTGCGTGATATCCGAAATGAAGCATTTGCAAAGCTGGAGATCCTGCCGCTGAAATATCTGGACGGACATCCGTCAGGAGAAGTAGTGAGCCGGATCATTGCGGATGTAGATCAGTTTGCAGATGGACTTCTGATGGGATTTACCCAGCTATTTACGGGTGTGCTCACGATTGTGGGAACCATCGGATTCATGCTGAGTGTCAATGTAGGGATCACGCTGGTTGTGCTTTTGATCACGCCGGTGTCTATGATCGTGGCCTCCTTTATTGCAAAGAAAACATTTACCATGTTCCGTCTGCAGTCGGAGGCGAGAGGGGAACAGACGGCACTGATCGATGAGATGATCGGTAATCAGAAGGTGGTGCAGGCTTTTGGTCATGAGAAAGACGCCATGGAGCAGTTCGGAGAGATCAATGAGCGTCTGAGAAAATATTCTCTGCGTGCCATTTTCTTTTCCTCCATTACCAACCCGTCCACCCGCTTTGTCAACAGCCTGGTGTACACAGGAGTGGGAGTCACCGGCGCTCTGGCTGCTATCAGCGGCAGAATGACCGTTGGACAGCTAACTGCATTTTTAAACTATGCAAATCAGTATACCAAGCCGTTCAATGAGATCTCAGGCGTAGTGACGGAGCTTCAGAACGCCATTGCCTGCGCAGGAAGAGTCTTTGAATTGATCGAAGAAGAGCCGCAGATGCCGGAACCGGCAGATGCCACGGCACTGACGGATGTGGAAGGCCGCGTGGATCTTGAACATGTGGCATTTTCCTATCGCCCGGATCAGAAGCTGATCGAGGATCTTAATCTGGCTGTGAAGCCGGGAGAACGTGTGGCAATCGTAGGTCCTACAGGCTGCGGCAAGACTACAGTCATCAATCTGCTCATGAGGTTCTATGATGTGGATGCTGGTTCCATCAGCGTAGAAGGTGACGATATCCGTCAGGTGACCAGAAAGAGCCTTCGTTCTTCCTACGGTATGGTCTTACAGGATACCTGGCTCCGTTCAGGAACCGTTCGGGAAAATATTCTGATCGGAAAGCCGGATGCCACGGAAGAAGAGATGATCGAAGCGGCAAAGAACAGCCATGCACACAGCTTTATCAAGCGTTTGCCAAAGGGCTATGATACGGTGATCGGAGAGGACGGCGGCGGACTCTCTCAGGGACAGAAACAGCTCTTATGTATTACCAGACTGATGCTGTGCCGCCCACCCATGCTGATTCTCGATGAGGCAACCTCTTCCATCGATACCCGTACAGAGATGAAGATCCAGAATGCATTTGCCAGACTGATGGAAGGCCATACCAGCTTTATTGTGGCACATCGATTATCCACGATCCGTGAGGCGGATGTGATACTGGTTATGAAGGATGGCCATATCATTGAGCAGGGAAATCATGAAAGTCTGCTGGCAAAAAAAGGATTTTATGCAAAATTATATAACAGTCAGTTCAAGGATTAAAAGAGAAGGAACATAATGTATCAGGCAGCACATGAGGCTGACAAGGGTATCATCGCATTCAGCCCGCTGGCACAGGGAACTCTGACAGACCGGTATCTGAACGGTATCCCTGCAGACAGCAGGATCGCTACGGATGGAAGATTTCTTAAGGCGTCTCAGCTGACCGAAGAAAAGCTGGAGAGTATCCGTATGCTCAATGAAATTGCAAAAGAACGTGGAGAAAGTCTGGCACAGATGGCGCTGAAGTGGGGGCTCAAGGACCACGTAGTTACAAGTGTGCTCATTGGTGCTTCCAAACCATCTCAGATCCTGGATAATCTGAAGGTGCTGGAGAGTGCAGACTTCACGGAAGAAGAACTGAAGCGGATCGATCAGGCATCAAAAATGGAAAAATAAAAAAATAAAAAGATTTTGAAACTTTTTTGTATAATAGAGGGTCTAATATAGCAGAAATATAAAAAACAACATAATTTCAGGAGGTTCTATTATGAAGAAAAAAGTGGTAATGATGGTGGTAACGATGGCAATGGCAGTAGCTATGATGACAGGCTGTGGAGCAAAGGGAGATACAGCATCCCAGACCACACAGGAGAGTCAGACAGCAGATGCATCCACGATCAGTGGTACGCTGGATGAAGTGAAGGATTTTATGTTTGTGGTCACAGATGCCCAGGGAGTTTCTTATGCATTCACATTTGATGGTGAAAAACCAGCAGGACTGGATGATGCAAAGATCGGTGATAAAGTAACGGTAACTTATACGGGAGAAATATCTGAGGTTGATCCGTTTGAAGGTGAAGTTCTTTCAGTGGAAGTAAGCAAATAGTGGATTTCCACACCAAAAGACAGTGATCGTAATATTCTGATAGAGAGATGTTGACGAGAGGAATGATAACATGATCTGTCAGAATGCGATCCTGTCCGATGAATATATGGATTATATCTGGAAAGCGGATGTAAATCCGCCGGCTGAGATGGATCCATTGCCGTATGGTGTTTGTGCGCAATATATAAGTCCTAGCTTTTCTGTATATTATATAAGCAGGAAAGAGGTGTTTGGCAACAGAACATCACTTCCAATCGGGGATTATGCACTGCCTTGGTGCTATACACAGCTCAATACAGAGAGTCTTGAAACGACAAAGATTCTGCAGGTGCAGAATCAGCCTACATTGAAACTGAGAGGACAGGGAGTGATCCTTGGATTCCTGGATTCGGGGATAGAACTGAAACAGATGACATTCCGCAAAGCAGATGGGAAAACCCGGGTATTGGAGCTGTGGGATCAGACAGACCAAAGTGGACGCAGTCCCGAAGGATTTCAATATGGAAGTGTCTATACATCAGAAGACATTGATAAGCTGCTGGCGGAAGAACAGGAAATGCTTCCTGGAAAAGATGAAAACGGACATGGAACCAAAGTGGCTTCAATAGCGGCATCCTCAGAACTTCTGGAAGAAAACTATCTGGGAGCTGCACCGGAGGCAGAACTGGCAGTGGTAAAGCTGAAACAGGCAAAGCCATTTATTCGGCAGATGCAGCGGATTCCGCTTGACAGCATTGCTTATGAGGAAGCCGACATCATGCTGGCGGTCCGTTATCTTGACCAACTGGCACAAAGAGAAGGAAAACCGCTGGTGATCTGCATGGCACTGGGAAGCAATACAGGTGGTCATACGGGAGAAAATGCACTTAGCCTTTATCTGAACTATGTGTGCCGGAAGGTGGGCAGAGCAGTGGCAGTGGCTGCCGGAAATGAAGGAAACAAAGGGCATCATTATTTTGGAATAGTTCCGAGGGATCAGGATTATACGGAAGTAGAGCTGCGGGTAGGAGCCGGAGAAAAAGGTTTTCAGGTCAATCTCTGGGGAAATGCACCAGATCTGTTTTCGGTGGAAGTGATCGCACCCAGTGGGGAGAAAATTCCCCGGTTTGTTGCCAGAAAACTGGATCGTCAGCGCTATGATTTTGTATTTGAAAGTACGATCCTGGATATTCAATATGAATTATCGGAAATCGTCTCAGGAGACCAACGCCTTTTGCTGGCGTTCCAAAATCCTACACCGGGAATCTGGATGATCCGTGTCTATGCGGAAGGAAATCTGGAGAACACATTTCATATGTGGCTTCCAGTCACAGGGTTCATCAGCGATGAGACTTATTTTTTACGGCCGGATCCGGACACGACAGTCACGGAACCGGGAAATGCGGAAGGAGTATTGACTTTTTCCGGATATGATGCCAGAAATGGCAGTATATGGTATGATTCGGGTCGTGGATATACGAGAAATGGCCGGATCAAACCAGACTTGGCAGCTCCTGCGGTGGAGGTGGCAGCAGTGGACCTGCGGGGAAGAGTAACGACCCTGACTGGAAGCAGTGCGGCCGCAGCTTTGGGAGCCGGAGCCTGTGCACTTTTGCTGGAGTGGGGGATCGTTAGAGGAAATGTTCCTGCCATGGACAGTATCACAATACAGCGGTATCTGATCCGCGGTGCAAATCGTCTGAATATCTTTGATTATCCCAATAAAACCTGGGGTTATGGAAGCCTGGATCTGTATGACGCATTTCGTTCTGTCTAGGAATACGAGCTCTTATCACACGTACTGTTTCCTGACACTTGCATTACCGGGATTCTTGTTTTCAGAGCTTGACATCTTCCCTCAACATGGTAAAATGTATACGAATTGAAATTGTATACAATGATACAGACTGAGGAGGATTATTAACAAACGTCATGCAGGACAAACAAGGACACAAGGAGAGTCGCGATAAGTATTCTTTAAGAGGAAAAGTATTTGAAAGTATCCGCGAGGATATTTTGAGCGGCAGATATGAGCAGAATACAGAATTAAAAGAGACTGCCATCGGAGCAGAGCTGGGAGTGAGCCGGACACCGGTAAGAGAAGCACTTCGTCAGCTGGAGCTGGAAGGATTGGTATCTATCATTCCCAACCGGGGAGCATATGTGAATATGATCACGGCCAAGGATGTGCAGGATATTTACGTGATTCGTTCCATGCTGGAAGGCTTATGTGCCAGATGGGCGACTGAGCATATTACCAGAGAACAGCTTGATAATCTGGAAGAAACGCTGTGCCTGACTGAATACCATACAGAGAAGAAGAATTATGATAAGCTCTATGAGCTTGACAGCTTATTCCATGAGCAGCTCTATGAAGCAGGAGGAAGCCGGATCCTGAATCATGTGCTGTCGGATTTTCATGATTATGTGAAAATGGTAAGAAAAGCTACCATTTCCACCAGCAGTCGTTCTGTGACATCCACAGAGGAGCACAGGGCGATCTTTGAAGCTATCCGTGATCAGGATGCAGACAGGGCAGAGGCACTGGCAAAAGAGCATGTAAAGCATACGATCGAGAGTATCCGTGCTTATGGACTGGATAAAATTTTATAATGCTGAGGAGAGGTTACCATGGAAAAGATTAGAATGATGACACCGCTGGTAGAGATGGACGGAGATGAGATGACCCGAATCCTGTGGAAGATGATCAAAGAGGAATTGCTTCTTCCGTTTGTTGATCTGAAGACGGAGTATTATGATCTTGGATTGGAAAAGAGAGATGAGACCAATGATCAGATCACTATTGATGCTGCAGAAGCGACCAAAAAATATGGTGTAGCAGTGAAATGCGCAACCATCACGCCCAATGCAGCCCGTGTGGAAGAGTATCATCTGAAAGAAATGTGGAAGAGTCCCAACGGAACCATCCGTGCGATCCTTGATGGAACCGTATTCCGGGCACCGATCATTGTAAAAGGCATTGAGCCTTATGTAAAAACGTGGAAAAAACCGATCACGCTGGCACGTCATGCCTATGGTGATGTGTATAAAGCTTCTGAGATGCAGATTCCAGGACCTGGCAAGGTAGAACTGGTCTACACTGCGGAGGATGGCTCCAAAAGTGCTGTGACAGTTCACGAGTTCAAAGGACCTGGCGTGGTACAGGGAATGCATAACCTGGACGCTTCCATCGAGAGCTTTGCAAGAAGCTGCTTTACTTATGCACTGGCAACAAAGCAGGATGTATGGTTTGCAACCAAGGATACCATTTCCAAGAAATACGACCATCATTTTAAGGATATTTTCCAGGAGATTTTTGAAAAAGAATATAAAGAGCAGTTTGATGCGGCAGGTATTACCTATTTCTACACACTGATCGATGATGCGGTGGCCAGAGTGGTCAAATCTGAAGGCGGATTTATCTGGGCCTGCAAGAACTACGATGGTGATGTGATGAGTGACCTGGTGGCAACTGCTTTCGGATCTCTTGCCATGATGACGTCCGTACTGGTATCCCCTCATGGATACTATGAATATGAGGCTGCTCATGGAACTGTGCAAAGACATTATTACCAGCATCTGGCAGGAAAAGAGACTTCCACCAATCCTATGGCAACCATCTTTGCTTGGAGTGGAGCGTTAAGAAAGCGCGGAGAGCTGGATCAGATCCCGGAACTGATGCAGTTTGCAGATTGCCTGGAAAAGGCATCTGTGAAGACCATAGAGTCCGGTCGCATGACCAAGGATCTGGCGCTGATCACGGAACTGACGGATGTGAAAGTACTCAACTCTGCTGCATTTATCCAGGAGATCCGCAAGGAACTGGAAGCACTTATGGCATAAAATAAACACCCTTCCCATATATTTAGAACAAATATGGGAGGGGTATTTTTATGGACAATAATCAGAATCCGAAAGAATTCCATCTATACAGCGACATCAGGGAAAGAACCGGCGGTGAGATCTACATAGGTGTGGTAGGCCCGGTGCGGACAGGAAAATCTACATTTATCAAGCGGTTTATGGACTTAATGGTGCTTCCTAATATGGAAGACATCCATGAGCGGGAGCGGGCCACCGATGAACTGCCCCAGTCGGCGGCTGGCAAGACCATCATGACTACAGAGCCTAAATTTGTGCCGAAAGAAGCGGTAGAGATCAAGGTGGCGGGGGAAATCTCTGTAAAGATCCGTCTGATCGACTGTGTGGGCTACATGGTGGACGGTGCAGTGGGACATCTGGAGGGAGAGACCGAGCGGATGGTCAGAACACCCTGGTTTTCCGGCGAGATACCATTTACCAAAGCAGCGGAGCTGGGAACACACAAAGTGATCCACGATCACTCGACAATCGGAATCGTGGTGACCTGTGACGGAAGTTTTGGTGAGATTCCTGTGGAAAATTACGAGAAACCAGAAGAACGGACGGTAGAGGAATTAAAGCACCTTGGCAAACCCTTTGTGATCTTACTCAACACTACCCGGCCATACAGCGAGCAGGTTCGTAACCGGGCAGAAGATATGTATCATAAATACCAGATACCGGTCATTCCGGTTAATTGTGAGCAGCTGAAAAAGGAAGATGTAAATATGATCCTGGAGCAGGTGCTGCTGGAATTTCCGTTGGTGGAGGTGGAGTATCGCATGCCCCGCTGGGTGGAGATGCTGCCTCTGTCTCACCCGGTGAAGCAGCAGGTGGTGGAAGCTGCCAGATCCATGATGGAACAATTTAGGGTACTCAGGGATGTAGGAACCGTTCATGCTTGTGTTGAAGAGACCTGCATCAGCAAGGTGAAGCTTGATCAGGTGGCTCTGAGCAAAGGCTGTGCCCGGTATTCGGTGGAGATGGAGGAGAGCTGCTATTATCAGATGCTCAGTGAGATGACCGGTATGGAACTTAAGGATGAATATGATCTCATGGAGCAGCTTCGGGATCTGTCCCAGATGCAGAAAAAATATGGAACAGTCATGAAAGCTATGGATATGGTGCGCCAGAAAGGCTATGGTATGGTGCTGCCGGAGAAGGAGGAAATCCATATGGAAGATCCGGTTCTTATCCATCAGAGTGGCAAATTTGGTGTGAAATTAAAGGCAGAATCTCCGTCTGTCCATATGATCCGGGCAAATATTGAGACAGAGATCGCACCGATCGTAGGCAGTGAGGAACAGGCCAGAGATCTGATTCAGTATATTCAGGATGGAAAGAGACAGGAAGAAGGTATCTGGCAGATCAATATTTTCGGAAAGACTATCGAAGAGCTGGTGGAAGATGGCATCCGCAGCAAGCTTTACCAGATTGGAGAAGAGAGCCAGGTAAAGCTTCAGGAGACCATGCAGAAGATTGTCAACGATTCCAATGGTGGACTGGTGTGCATTATTATATAGGAAATATTCGGATGAGGCTTTCATTTTGATAGAGGGATATGCTATACTCTTGAACAGCATCAATGACAAGAGGGAAAAGAAATGAAAGTAACCTATATATATCATAGCAGTTTTGCGGTGGAACTGGAAAAAAGTATGCTGATCTTTGATTATTATGGAAAAGGGGACCTGCCGGAACGTCCTGCGGGAAAGCAGGTCTATTTTCTGAACAGTCATAGTCATCCGGATCATTTTTCGAAGACGATCTTCAATCTGCGGGAGCAGTTTGGTGGAGCGGAATACGTGCTGGCCAGAGAGATCCGCCTGAAGCCGGAGGAAAAGAAGGACTGGATCCACAGTCTGAAGCCGGAGACAGATGTGGAGATCGGAAATCTTAAGATCAGAACCCTGAAGTCTACCGATCTTGGAGTCGCATTCATGGTGGAGACGGAAGGCAGACGGATCTATCATGCCGGAGATCTGAACTGGTGGCACTGGGAAGGGGAGGACAAGGCCTGGAACAACAATATGGCCGCCAACTATAAGCGGGAGATCAAGGAACTGGACGGCTGTGAGATGGATGTGGCATTTGTGCCGCTGGATGGCCGTCTGGAGAATGCTTATTACTGGGGCATGAAATACTTTCTTGAGCATGTGCCGGTAAAGGCGGTATTTCCCATGCATTGCTGGGATCATTATGAGATCTGCCAGAAAGTACAGGACGAGCCTTCTATGCAGGGACTCCTGGAACATTTTCATCCCATTGAGTACAAAGGACAGGAGTGGACATTATGTTAGTTAAGATCTATACAGACGGAGCAGCAAGGGGAAATCCTGACGGACCGGGCGGCTACGGAACTATTTTATCCTGTGTGGATGCTCAGGGACAGGAACATATCCGGGAATTCTCTCAGGGATATAAAAAGACCACCAATAACCGGATGGAGCTGATGGCTGCCATTGTAGGTTTGGAAGCATTGAACCGGCCCTGCCAGGTGGAACTCTACTCGGATTCCAAATATGTGGTGGATGCGTTTAACCAGCATTGGATCGATTCCTGGGTGAAGAAAAACTGGATCAACAGTCAGAAAAAGCCAGTGAAGAATCCGGATCTGTGGAAACGGCTTCTGAAGGCGAAGGAACCCCATCAGGTAAAGTTTATCTGGGTTAAGGGCCATGATGGTCATCCTCAGAATGAACGGTGTGATGAACTTGCCACTACGGCTGCAGATGGGACGGATCTGATCGATGATGTGGTTCTGACGTGATATTTTTCTAAAACTGACAGAAATATACGAGAAATCAGTTGCGATAGCCGAAATCGTGTGCTAAGATAAAATTTACATGAGCCGCTGAAAGTGCGGTTTGACAGGAGGAAAAGAAAGTGAAAGAATACGGCGTTAATGAGCTCAGAAGAATGTTTCTTGATTTCTTCGAGAGCAAGGGCCATCTGAAAATGAAGAGCTTTTCGCTCGTTCCGCATAATGACAAGAGTCTTCTGCTGATCAACTCAGGTATGGCACCTTTGAAACCATACTTTACAGGAGCTGAGATCCCACCGAGAAGAAGGGTGACGACCTGCCAGAAATGTATCCGTACCGGCGATATCGAGAATGTAGGTAAGACTGCACGTCACGGTACTTTTTTCGAGATGCTGGGTAATTTCTCTTTTGGAGATTATTTCAAGGATGAAGCGATCCACTGGTCCTGGGAATTCCTGACCGAAGTGATCGGACTGGATCCGAACAGACTGTATCCGTCTGTATATCTGGAGGATGATGAGGCATTCAATATCTGGAATAAAGAGATCGGTATCCCTGCAGACAGAATTTTTAAATTTGGTAAAGAGGATAACTTCTGGGAGCATGGTGCTGGTCCGTGCGGTCCCTGCTCTGAGATTTACTATGATCGTGGAGAAAAATATGGCTGTGGAAAACCAGGCTGTACAGTAGGCTGTGACTGTGACCGTTATATGGAGATCTGGAACAACGTATTTACCCAATTCGATAATGATGGAAATAACAACTACACAGAGCTGGCTCAGAAGAATATCGATACTGGTATGGGTCTGGAGCGTCTGGCTTCTGTTGTACAGGATGTAGATTCTATTTTTGATGTAGATACTGTAAGAGCACTGAGAGACAAAGTCTCTGAGATGGCTCACTGCAAGTATCATGAGAGCGATGAGAAGGACGTATCTATCCGTCTGATCACAGACCATATCCGTTCCGCAACCTTCATGATCTCTGATGGTATTATGCCTACCAATGAGGGACGCGGTTATGTTCTCCGTCGTCTGATCCGTCGTGCCGCACGTCACGGACGTCTTCTTGGAATTGAAGGAAAATTCCTTGCAAAACTGTCTGAGACTGTGATTGAAGGATCCAAGGATGGATATCCGGAGCTGGAAGAGAAGAGAGATTTTATTGTAAAAGTTCTCAGCCAGGAAGAGGACAAGTTCAACAAGACCATTGACCAGGGACTCAGCATCCTTGCACAGATGGAAGAAGATATGAAAGCAGCAGGAACACAGACACTGTCTGGAGCAGATGCGTTCAAGCTGTATGATACCTACGGATTCCCGCTGGATCTTACCAAAGAGATCCTGGAAGAAAAGGGATATGGTATTGATGAAGATGGATTCAAGGCATGCATGGAAGAGCAGCGTACCAAGGCACGTACTGCCCGTGAGGTGACCAACTATATGGGAGCAGATGCAACCGTATATGATGAGATCGATGCAGCAGTGACCTCTGAGTTTGTAGGATATGATCATCTGACAGATCAGTCCAAAGTAACCGTATTGACCACAGATACAGATATTGTGGAAGCTTTGACCGATGGACAGATGGGAACCATCTTCGTAGAGAAGACTCCATTCTATGCAACCATGGGTGGACAGGAAGGCGACAAGGGTGAGATTACACTTGGCGATGCTGTATTCCAGGTAGAAGATACGATCAAACTGCTGGGCGGCAAGATCGGACATGTTGGTCGTATGACCAAGGGCATGATCAAGACAGGTGATGTAGTAACATTAAGTGTTCATGCCGCAGATCGTGCAGATACCTGTAAGAATCACAGTGCAACTCATCTGCTTCAGAAAGCATTGAAGACTGTTCTGGGAAGTCATGTAGAGCAGAAGGGTTCTCTGGTAACTCCGGACAGACTTCGTTTTGACTTTGCTCATTTCCAGCCGATGACTGCTGAGGAGATCGCAGAGGTTGAGACGCTGGTAAATAAAGAAATCCGTGCAGCACTTCCGGTGACTACCGATGTGATGAGCATTGAGGAGGCAAAGAAGAGCGGTGCCATGGCGTTGTTTGATGAGAAATATTCTGAGAACGTTCGCGTGGTATCTATGGGTGATTTCTCCAAGGAGCTGTGTGGTGGTACTCATGTAGCCAACACCAGTGAGATCCTGGCATTCAAGATTCTGTCTGAGTCTGGTATTGCAGCAGGTGTGCGTCGTATTGAGGCACTGACCGGTGATGCAGTATTTGCATATTATAAAGAACAGGAAGCACAGCTTGCCAATGCTGCAAAACTTCTGAAAACTAAACCAGAAGCTGTCAGCGAAAAGATCGAGCATCTGTATGCAGAGATCAAAGCACTTCAGAGTGAGAATGAGGCACTGAAGAGCAAAGCTGCCAAAGACGCACTTGGTGATGTTATGAACCAGGTACAGGAGATCAAAGGCGTGAAGCTGCTGGCTGCAAGAGTTGACGATGTTGACATGAACGGCTTGAGAGATCTGGGAGACCAGCTCAAAGAGAAGCTTGGCGATGGTGTGGTAGTTCTTGCATCTGTCAAAGACGGCAAAGTAAGCCTGATGGCAACTGCAACCGATGAGGCACAGAAGAAGGGTGCTCATGCAGGCAACCTGATCAAAGCAATCGCAGCGATCGTAGGCGGCGGTGGCGGCGGACGCCCGGGTATGGCACAGGCAGGCGGAAAGAATCCGGCAGCTGTGGATGATGCCATCAAAGAGGCAGCCAAAGTGGTTGAAAGCCAGATTAAATAAAAAAATGAAAAAAAGCGAAAAAACTGTTGACAAAAACGGTTTAAGCTCATATAATTTTAGCAGTGCAATAAAATACCCATACAGTTGTATTCTGCACAATACACAACTGGAGGGAGGTTAGGTGTGATACTATGTCAAACGTGATCGTTAAAGAGAACGAGACTTTGGATAGCGCATTGCGTCGTTTCAAAAGAAACTGTGCGAAAGCTGGAATCCAGCAGGAGATTCGTAAAAGAGAGCATTACGAGAAGCCGAGCGTAAAGCGTAAGAAAAAATCCGAAGCAGCTAGAAAGCGTAAATATAATTAAGGATTGTGCGGTGATGCCTTGACTGTAATGGTCAAGGCATTTCTTTTTCCAACACAAAATGAAAAAACGGGGTAATGCATGAGCAATATAATAGCGGATATTTTAAGCAATCGGATCCTGGTCTGCGGTGTTCTAGGATGGGCAGTTGCTCAGATTTTGAAGACCTTGATCTATGCCATGCTTAATAATGAGTTCCGGTTGGAGCGGATGTTTGGAGACGGGGGGATGCCCAGTGCCCATTCGGCAACGGTCAGTTCCATGGCAACGGCTGCAGCGATTGTCTATGGATTCGGATCTTTTGAATTTGCCATTTCAGCCATGCTGGCGATCATCGTCATGCATGATGCTATGGGGGTTCGGATGGAGACTGGAAAGCAGGGAAAAGTTCTCAATGAGATGATTGACTTTCTGCGGACAGAAGGATTTGTGGAAGCATTTAAGAAAAATGACAAAATGTATGAATTCTGGGAGGCAAGCCTGAAGGAATTTGTGGGACACACACCGATCCAGGTGGCAGCAGGCTGTATCCTGGGAATCGTGCTTGCATGTGTGCTTCTGCTGTAATAGGAAGATCAGATAAGGATTGTAGCGGCAACTGGCTGCGACAGTCCTTTTTCTATGGCTTTTATGCATATTTTTTCAAAATACAACTACACATATAACAAAGGGACGTTGAGGTGATATTCTGAAGGTTCTGAAAAAGTTTATTGTGTATATGATGGTGATCAGTCTGCTGTTCCCGATGAATGTACAGGCGGATCAGGTGGTTGCAGAAGTGGCGGCACCGCATGCCATTCTCATGGAAGTATCCACGGGAACAGTGCTCATGGAAAAGGCGGCAGACGAGAAGGTGCATCCGGCCAGTGTGACTAAGATTATGACCATGCTTCTTATTATGGAGGCGCTGGAACAAGGAAAGATCGCGCTGAATGATACAGTGACGGTGTCAGAGTATGCAGCATCCATGGGTGGATCGCAGGTCTATCTGGAGCCTTATGAGACCCAGACTGTGGAAACATTGCTCAAATGTGTGGCAGTTGCCAGTGCGAATGATGCTGCGGTAGCTCTTGCGGAACATATCAGCGGCAGTGAAGGTGATTTTGTAAAGAAGATGAATCAGAAGGCAGCAGAACTTGGCATGAAGAATACCCATTTTGTCAACTGCTGTGGACTGGATGATGATGTGCATCTGACGACAGCCAGAGATGTGGCGGTCATGTCCAGAGAAATCCTGAAAAATCATCCGCAAATCCATGAATACTGTACCATCTGGATGGAAAATATCGTACATACCACAGCAAGAGGTGATTTTGAATTCGGGCTTTCTAATACCAATAAGCTGATCAAACAGTATGAGTATGCGACGGGGCTCAAGACCGGTTATACCAGTGTGGCGGGATTCTGCGTCTCTGCCAGTGCAAAGAAAGACAATATTGAGCTGGTGGCAGTCATTATGGGAGGTGCAGACAGTAAGAGCCGGTTCCAGGATGCGATTACGCTGCTGAACAGTGGATTTGCCTGCTGCAGTCTTTACCAGGATACCGATCCGGTTCCTTTACCGGAATTACCGGTAAAAGGAGGCGTGGCGGATACAGTGACGCTGAAATATGCAGGAACATTTTCCTATGTCTCCACAGATGGAACCAATCTGAATCAGATCGAACGGACAATGGAATTACCGGAGGAGATACAGGCTCCGCTGGAAAAAGGATCTGAGGTGGGAAGGCTGGTCTATCGGATCGGGGGCACAGAGATCGGCAATACAAAGATCTTGACGGAACAGGCAGTGGAGCAGGCAGGATTTTCGAATCATCTGCTTCATACGGTACACAGTTTTTTGTTATAAATACGGGATTTTCTTGCGGAACAGATAAAATCTGTGTTATGATAACAGTTATGAAAACTGGAGCAAAAAGAAAACTGGAAATAAAAACCTGGGAAATAAAGACGGATCGACTGAAAAGGACGGATGGATCTCTCAGAATCGTGTTCCTGGCAGATCTCCATGACCGTTTGTGGGGAGAGGGACAGGAACAGCTTCTGGAGGCTATAGACAGTCTGAAGGCTGATCTGATACTGGGAGCCGGAGATATGCTGGTGGCAAAGGAGCATGCTGTGAAGATGGAGCATGCGCTTTTGCTGTTTGAAGAACTCACAAAGAGACAGATCCCGATTATTTTGAGCAATGGAAATCATGAATCACGGATGCGCCAGCAGCCTGAGAAATATGAGCATCAGTACGAAGCGTATGCTGGACGGTTGACTTCCATGGGGGTTCGGATCCTGTCAGATGAGGCGTGTGAGCTTGTACATGGAAGCAGCAGCGTGAAGATCTATGGTTATGAGATGCCGCTGGAGTATTACCACAAGCTTCGGCAGCCTGTCTATAAAGGGGAAGACCTGGAGCAGAAGTTCGGACGACCGGATGAGAAGCATTTTCATATTCTGATGGCGCACAATCCGGTGTATTTTGATACCTATGCAGCATGGGGAGCGGATCTGACGCTGGCAGGACACCTTCATGGAGGAATCATCCGCATTCCTGGGATTGGAGGCGTGATCACCCCGCAGGTGAAGCTGTTTCCTGAATATGACAGAGGTTTTTTTGAAAGAAACGGAAAATATATGGCAGTCAGTGCAGGATTGGGAGAGCATACAGTTCCCATTCGGATCTTCAATCCACCCCAGCTGATCCTGCTCACAATAGAAGGAGTTGCCTGAAGTATGGCATTATCAGTAAAGATCGAGAGCTTTGAAGGACCGCTGGATCTTCTGCTTCATTTGATCGATGTAAATAAATTCAATATTTTTGATATTCCGATCGTGGAGATCACAGCCCAGTACATGGAGTATCTGAAATCCATGGAGACGGAAGATCTGAACGTGATGAGTGAATTTCTTGTTATGGCGGCTACGCTTCTGGAGATCAAGGCTAAGATGCTGCTGCCGGCAGAAGTGGATGAAGAAGGCGAGGAGATCGATCCTCGTGAAGATCTGGTCCAGAAGCTGCTGGAATACAAGATGTACAAATATATGTCTTATGAATTGAAAGACCGCCTGTCCGTGTCTGGAAAAGTCCTTTATAAGGATCCTACGATTCCAGAGGAAGTGGCTAAATATGAGCAACCGGTGGATCTGGAAGAACTGGTGGGAGATCTGACGCTGACACGCCTCAATGCGATTTTTCAGTCGCTGATGCGCAGGCAGAATGACAAGATCGACCCTATCCGAAGTAAATTCGGACAGATCGAACAGGAAGAAGTGAGTCTGGATGAGAAGATGATGGATCTTCGGACCTATGCACAGGAGCATGCGGCATTCCGCTTTTCGGAGCTGATGCAAGAGCAGAAGGGCAAGATTCAGATGATCGTCACATTTCTGGCAGTGCTGGAACTGATGAAGACCGGGGAACTGACAGTGGTGCAGGAGCATTTGTTTGACGATATGCTGATCACATCACAATTATAGACATGAGAGACGAGGTACAGGTGTGGAACTGGAAAAATTAGAAGCAACCATAGAAGCGGTGCTGTTTGCTATGGGAAATGCAGTGAGCGTGGAGAAGATCGCCACAGCTATCGGCCATGATACAGAGACAACGAGGAAACTGGTACATCAGATGATGGATCGTTACAATCAGAGAGAAGGCGGACTGGAGATCATCGAGCTTGATGATGCTTTCCAGCTGTGTACCAGACGGGAATATTATGATGCACTGATCCGTGTGGCAAAGCAGCCGAAAAAATATGTACTGACAGATGTACAGCTGGAGGTGTTATCGATCGTGGCATACAAGCAGCCAGTGACCCGGCAGGAAGTGGAGAAAATCCGCGGTGTCAACTCAGACCATGCACTTAATCGTCTGGTGGAGTACGGGCTGATCGGAGAGGCAGGAAGACTGGATGCGCCGGGAAAACCGATCCTTTTTGGAACAACGGAGGAATTTCTCAGGAATTTCGGTGTGCGTTCCACGGAAGAACTTCCGTCCATTCAGCCGGATCTGGTAGAAGAGATGAAGTCGGAGGCCGAAGAAGAGGTGCAGTTGAAACTGAACCTGTAAGACCTGCAGATAGAGTGCTGAATAGTGACAAGTTTCTGCGCATAGATTGAAACAAGGCAATGTGCAGGCGGCTTGAATATGAAGAAAAGAAAAAAATGGAAACCATATCTGGTGTGTATTCTGACAGTGCTTCTTATGATGGAAATAAGCATAAGAGTACAGGCGGAAGGTACACCAGAAAATCTATACGCCCGGTCGGCAGTCCTGATGGATGCGGATACCGGGCGTATTCTTTTTGGAAAAAATGATAATGAAGTTATGCCTATGGCAAGTACGACCAAGATCATGACCCTTCTGGTGACACTGGAGCATGCAGATCTTGATGAAATCGTGGAAGTGTCGGCAAGGGCGGCATCCATGCCGGATGTACAGTTACATATTCGGGAAGGAGAGAGGTATCGCCTGCAGGATCTGTGTTATTCATTGATGCTGGAATCTCATAACGATTCTGCGGTGGCCATTGCAGAGCATGTGGGCGGGACTGTGGAAGGGTTTGCGGCCATGATGAATCAGAAGGCAAAGCATCTGGGATGTTATCACACGTATTTTATCACACCGAATGGGCTTGATGCAGAGGACGAACACGGGAAACATTCCACAACTGCCAGAGATCTGGCGCAGATCATGCGCTGTTGTATGAAAAATGAGACATTTCTTTCCATAACCAGAGAGCCTTCCTGGACATTTACAGATGTGGATGGAAGCAGAAGCTTTACGGTACAGAATAAAAATGCATTTTTGCAGATGATGGAGGGAGCTCTGACCGGGAAGACCGGATTTACAAATGAAGCCGGATACTGCTATGTGGGGGCACTGGAGAGGGGAGAGAAACGGTTGATCACTGTGGTGCTGGCCTGTGGCTGGCCAAACCATAAGACCTGGAAATGGGTAGATACAAAGGCACTCATGAACTATGGTCTGGAGGATTACCATAAGGAGACGGTGGGAAGTGACAGGATGGCATTGGAGCCCGTATCCGTGATGGATGGCCAGAAAGAAAAGGTGGAGATCCTGACCGATGCGGCTTTGGAAGATTTCCTGCTGAAAGAGGATGATGAGTTTACCATGGAGGTACTGGTTCCGGATATCCTGAAAGCGCCTGTACAGGCAGGAGAGCTGGTGGGAAGTGTGGCCTACTATATTAATGGGCAGATCGTGGATCTGTTCCCTGTGTATACAGCGTCAGAAGTGAAGAAGATCGATCTGGAATGGAGACTCAGGCAGGTGATTGATCTGTGGCAGATGGGAAATATTTTATAAAAATTTTAGTATTTTATGCAGAAAAATGCTTGGCAGATCAGAAAAAATCAAGTACACTGAATAACAGATATAATACGTTCAGGTGTCAGTTCGACACAAAGTTCCCAGAAGAGACGATATTGAGAAAAGAAAGGAAATATATGACATATGAAGAATTTTTAAGTGGGCTTGAGAAGGCTATTTTTGTGCAGAGAAGAGAAGAGGAGACGATCAAACGGGTACAGGTGCTGAAAAATAATGGAGTACAGCTGGATGGATTTTCCTGTGTGATGGAAGGACACCGGGAGCAGCCGACGGTGTACGTGAATCATTATTTCAGGGAAGATGTGACAAAGGAGGATCTGTGTACGCTGGCAGCGATGGTTCTGAAGATCCAGAGGGACAGCATGCTGCATCAGACTGGTGATTTCGAGATGCTTCTGGATTATGAGAAGATGAAAAAAAGAATCTATTGTCGCCTGATCTCCCGAAATAAGAATGAAGACCTTCTGAAGACAGTTCCATGGATTCCCTGGATGGATCTGGCAATCGTGTTTTATATGGAGATTCCGGGAAAATTGATCAAAAATGCCACTGCCCTAATCCGGACAGCACATATGGAACGTTGGAAAATAACAGAAGACCAGCTCTTTGAACGGGCAAAGAAGAACCTGCAGAGACGAGGATTCCGCATGGTCGCCATGACGGAATTCCTGGGAGATCAGGTGGAATGCCCGGACGCAGAAATGTATATTCTGAATACGAAAAAGTCGGAATTTGGTGCGGCTGTGTTTGTGGATTCTCAGGTGCGCCGCATCTGTGCCAGGCAGATTGGAGGAAGCTATTATATTCTTCCCAGCAGTATTCATGAACTGATCCTTCTGCCGGACAAGGTGGATTATGAGCGCAAAGAGCTGGACGAACTGGTAAGGCAGGTCAACAGCCAGTGTGTAGAAGCGGAAGATTTTCTCAGCGATCATGCCTATTATTATAATGCGCAGAAAGATCGGATAGAATTCTAAATAAACGGAATAACCCGGGGGAAAAAACCGCCCAGAGACAATTCGCAAAACCGCCCTGCGGGCTTACTGTTTTGCCGATGTGTGGGAACGGAACAGCCCAGAGACAATTCGCAAAACCGCCCTGCGGGCTTACTGTTTTGCTCATTATGGGGCTCTCGCCCCATAGATCCATAAAACCAGCCCATTTCAAGTAAACTTGAATGGTCTGCTTGTTATGTCTCTGCCTGTCTCTGTGCTGTTTAGAAAAATATTACAAAAATATTACAAAAAACATTTGCTTATTTCCTCAACATGGTGTATGATAGTTGAGGTAATAAGCCAAGCACCTGTAGCTCAGCTGGATAGAGCACGGGCCTCCGACGCCCGGTGTCGCAAGTTCGAATCTTGTCAGGTGCATTTTTTATATTCAAAAATAATAAAAGGAGATGCTTATGGAGTTGAAGAACCTGAAAGAATTATTGCAGATGTACAAAAAGTACACGTTCATCGGTATGGCTGTTTTTGCAACAGCAGCAGTATTGACAACTGGCTGTGGAACAACGAAGACCGGAGATGCTGCAGAGGGAACAACAGGTGCAACGAATGAGACAACGGAGGAAGACGCGAATGAGCTGATTGAGAACACTCATGCTTCGATAGAGCGTCTTGTTACAAAATATCTGGACTGTATTATCAACGGAGATACAGATACACTGGCAACGATCACAGATGAGCTGACTGATGAGGACAAGGCCAAGATTGTTTCCCGTGCGACTGCATATGACTCTTATGAGAATATGGTCTGCTACACAAAGGATGGTCCGGAAGAGGATTCCTACATTGTGTTCCTGTGTTTTGATATCAAACTGAAGGATTTCCTGAAGGTGGAGACACTGGTTCCGGATATTCAGTGTCTGTATGTGACACCGAAGGATGAGGATGGCAGTCGTTATATCCGTTACAGCAATGTGGAGGAAGACGAAGAACTTCAGGCCTATGTCAAGCAGCTTGAGGAAGATTCGGAAGTAAAGGCACTGTATGCGGATATGCAAAGCCGCTATCAGGAAGCACTGGAGAACGATGAGGCACTGAGAACCTTTATGGAAAAAGTGACTACTGGTTCTGGAAGTGATGAGGCAGAAGCAGGTGAAGAGCAGACAGAGGAAGCTGCTGCAGAAGAGACCACGGAAGAACAGCCGGAGGAGACTCAGGAGGAAAGTGTTGAGACTGGTGAGGCTCAGGCACAGAACCGTGAGACCCGTGTGAAAGAAAGCGTTAATGTTCGTTCCGATGCAACAACTGATTCTGATCGAATTGCATTGGCTTATCAGGGCGATGCGATCACTGAGATCGAGTCTTATGACAATGGCTGGAGTAAGGTTGAGTACAAAGGTCAGACTGGATATGTGAAGACAGAGTTCCTGGAATAGTAAAAAAAGAATAGAATGATAAAAAGCTCCATACCCTAGTATTGATTACGAGGGAAAGGAGCTTTTTTATGTTATCAGAAGCAGACAGAGCGGTGCTGGATGAGAGTTTCCAGAATACAAGGATGGCCGGTGAGGCGATCCATATGGTGATCGGCAAGGTAGAGGATGAGGATCTGGCACTGGATCTGAATCGTCAGGCCTGCCGTTTTCTGCAGTTCGAGGAGAAACTGCAGCAGATGTATGCCAGAGAGCATGAGACGCCGCCGCGGGATCATGTGGTGGACAAGACCATGCTGTGGAGCGGTATTCAGATGAATACGCTGATGGATGACAGTACGGAAAAACTGGCAGATATGATGATCCAGGGAAATACCAAAGGCATGACAGAATTGATGAAGACGGTCAAGGAAAACCGGACTGCCGCACGGGAATATTGCGAGATTGCAAAAGAAATCGCAGACTTTGAGGAGAAAAATATCGAAAAACTGAAAGCATATCTGAAGTAAGATAGACTGGTAATCAGTGACATATTTTGGTATAATCAAGAGCGTATGGCGGCAGTGAAAAGAGATCTGCCGCCATCAAAGAAAGGATTACATATATGTTACGTTTGAATAAATATTTAAGTGAAGCGGGCGTCTGTTCCCGAAGAGAAGCAGACCGTCTGATCGAGCAGGGAAGAGTGAAGGTGGATGGCACACCGGCAACGGTAGGAATGCAGGTGGATGAACATGCCCAGATAACCGTAGATGGAAAAGCAGTGGGTGAGAAAAAGCAGAAAACCATTCTGATTGCGGTAAATAAGCCAAGAGGAATCGTCTGCTCAGAAGCGCATCAGGGAAATGATACCAATATTATCGAGTTTTTGCAGTATCCCAAGCGGATCACTTATATGGGAAGACTTGACAAGGATTCTGAGGGTCTGCTGCTTATGACCAACCGTGGTGACCTGATCAATGAGATGATGCGGGCAGCCCATTATCATGAAAAAGAGTATGAGGTGGTGGTAGACCGTCCATTTACAGATCGTTTTCTCAACGATCTGGCAGCGGGTGTCTACTTAAAAGAGCTGGATGTGACCACCAGACCATGTCAGGTACAGCGGCTTGGAAAACGTAAATTTTCTATTGTTCTGACCCAGGGACTGAACCGCCAGATCCGCAGAATGTGCGGCGAACTTGGGTATCATGTGCAGGAGCTGAAGCGGACCCGGATCATGAATATCCGTCTGGGACACTTGAAGACCGGCACCTGGAGAAATGTGACCGAGGAAGAACTGCAGGAGCTTCTGTATCTGCTGGAAGAGTCCGGGGCAGAAGCAGCAGAGGTAGCAGAGACGGAAGGAGCAGAATAAGATGGACAAGATTGCCCGTATGAGAGAGCTGGGGGAACTTTTGAGAAATGCCTCCAGAGCGTACTATCAGCAGGATCAGGAAATCATGAGCAATCTGGAATATGATAAGCTGTATGACGAGCTGGAGGCACTGGAGAAGGAGACGGGAACCGTGCTGGCAGGTTCACCTACAGTGACTGTCGGTTATGAAGCGGTGGATGAGCTTCCCAAGGAACGCCATGAGTCACCTATGCTGTCTCTGGATAAGACAAAGGATGTAAATGAACTGGCAGCATTTGCGGGGGAGCATGAAGTATTGCTGTCCTGGAAGCTGGATGGACTGACAGTTGTGCTTACTTATGAAAATGGGGAACTCTCCAAGGCTGTCACCAGAGGCAATGGAGAGATCGGGGAGGTTATCACCAACAATGCCAGGGTATTTCGGAATATTCCACTGAACATTGCCCATAAAGGTGAGACGATTCTTCGAGGTGAGGCGGTGATCCGATATTCCGATTTTGAAAAGATCAATGCAGAGATTGCCGATGAAGCAGCGAAATACAAGAATCCCCGTAATCTCTGCAGCGGTTCAGTGCGCCAGCTGAATAATGAGATCACGGCAAAGAGAAATGTCTATTTCTACGCATTCGCACTGGTGAAAGCTGACGGTGTGGATTTCCACAATTCCAGAGAGCAGCAGTTCTTATGGATGAAAGAACAGGGCTTTGATGTGGTGGAATATAAAAAAGTGACCGGAGCGGGTATTCCGAAGGCTGTACAGGAATTTTCCGAGGCAATCGTAAACAATGATTTTCCATCGGACGGTCTGGTAAGCACATATGAGGATATTGCCTATGGTCAGTCCCTGGGAAGAACAGCCAAGTTTCCAAGGGATTCCTATGCGTTCAAATGGAAGGATGAACTTCGTGAGACAGTGCTTGAGAAGATTGAATGGAGTCCGTCCCGAACAGGACTCATCAACCCGGTGGCAGTCTTTGAGCCGGTAGAACTGGAAGGCACCACAGTCAGCAGAGCATCGGTTCATAATATCAGCATTGTAAGAGCCCTGAAGCTTGGTATTGGCGATCACATTACGGTTTATAAAGCAAATATGATCATTCCACAGATCGCAGAGAATCTGACCCAGAGTGGTAACCTGATCATTCCGGATGTCTGCCCGGTGTGCGGCGGTGAGGCGAAGATTATCAAGAGTAATGATGTGGAGTCACTGTATTGCATGAATCCAGACTGTCAGGCGAAAAAGATCAAGGCATTTACTTTGTTTGTGAGCAGGGATGCTATGAATATTGATGGACTTTCTGAGATGACGCTGGAGAAGTTTATTGGCTGCGGATTTATCCGGGAGTATGCGGATATTTTTCATCTGGATCGTTACCGGGATGAAATTGTGACCCTGGAAGGATTTGGAGATAAATCTTATAATAATCTGATGAACAGTGTGGAACAGGCAAGACATACCACGCTGCCAAGAGTGATCTACAGTCTGGGAATCCCGAATATCGGGCTTTCCAATGCCAAAATGATCTGTAAGGAATATAAAAATGATCTGGAGAAGATCCGCAGGGCAACAGCGGAAGAATTAAGCGCGATTGCAGGTATCGGCGGTGTGATCGGCACCAGTGTGGAAGAATACTTCAAAGATGAAGAGCATAATCGGTGGCTCAACGATCTGATGAAAGAACTGGAACTGGAGCAGAATCAGGAGCCTGAAGGAGAACAGACGCTGGATGGAAAGATATTTGTCATCACCGGAAGTCTGGAACATTTTTCCAATCGGAATGAGCTGAAGGAACTGATCGAGTCCAAAGGAGGAAAGGTGACAGGAAGCGTTACCTCCAAGACCAGTTATCTCATTAACAATGATCTGTTGTCTGGTTCATCAAAAAATAAAAAAGCAAAAGATCTGGGAGTGGAGATCATCTCTGAGCAGGATTTTCTGAATCGATTCTCATAAAGCATAGAAGGAGCATAATCAAATGGATAATCTGGAAAATATTGACGTATCAAATATGGATGTTTCGACGATGTCAAAAGTAATTGAAAGACTGTGGCCCAAATTTCTGGACGCAGGCATGAATATTGTCTGGGCTGTGCTTATTTTGATCGTTGGATTAAAACTGATCAGTATTTTAAGAAAGTTTCTGAAGAAGACGCTTCTCCGTGGAAATGTGGATACCGGCGTGGTACAGTTTCTGGATGCGCTGGTGAAAATCTCTGCATGGACGGTTCTGATATTGTCACTGCTTGGACATTTTGGTATTCAGACTACCTCTTTTATTACGATTCTTGGATCGGCAGGAGTCGCTATCGGTCTTTCTCTGCAGGGAAGCCTCTCAAACTTCGCAGGCGGCATTCTGATTCTGGTTATGAAGCCTTTTCAGGTAGGACATTATATCAATGCCTGTGGATGTGAAGGAACGGTCTCTGAGATCTCCTTGTTCTGTACGACTTTACATACGGTGGACAACCGCAATGTGGTCATTCCCAACGGTACGTTGTCCAATAGCAATATTGTGAATTTTTCTGCCAATGAGACCCGCCGTGTGGATATGAGCGTAGACGTGGCCTATGGCTCGGACCTGAAAGCGGCAAAAGCACTGATCGAGAGCATTTTATCAGAGGATGATAAGATTCTGAAAGACCCGGCATGGACCGTTGCTGTTGATAATCTGGGAGACAGTGGAATTACGATCCTGATCCGTCCATGGGTGAAAGCTGCTGATTACTGGGATGTAAAATGGCGGACACTGGAACGGGTACATGACCGTCTGACAGAAGCAAATATCGATATTCCGTTCCCGCAGATGACAGTTCATCTGGAAAAATAATGTAAAGAGGGGTATACTGGAGACAGGGCACAAAGGAGAGCGACAAACGTATGGCAAAACTGTTTAAGGTATTAAAGAGCCGAACCGTGCTGGTGGGGCTCGCAATTCTCATACAGGCAGCCTGGTATATTCTGTTTTTGAGACAGCTGACCAGCTACTCTGTATTTATCAATGGATTTTTCCGGATCTTAAGTGTGGTGATCGTGTTATATCTGATCCGCAAGGATGAAAATTCGGCCTATAAGATCGCATGGATCATCCTGATCATGCTGATCCCACTGTTGGGTGGTATCCTGTATGTGCTGGTCGGAAACAAGAAGCCAAGCAAAAAGATTGCCCAGAAAATGGCAGTGGTCAAAGATGGCATGAAAGATACCATGAAGCAGAATGAGGAGATTCTTGCAGAAGTCAGAGCACAGGATGCGAATGTGGCAGGCTCTATGAATTATCTGGGAACCCTTGGCCGTTATCCGGTGTGGAAGCATACCTCGGTGAAATATTTCCCCATCGGTGAAGAGATGTTCGCATCTATGCTGGAAGATCTGAAGAAGGCAGAACATTACATTTATCTGGAATATTTCATCATTGAGCAGGGAATCATGTGGAACTCGATCCTGGAGATCCTGGAACAGAAAGTAAAAGAAGGCGTGGAGGTGCGTCTGATCTATGATGATGTGGGGTGTGTGGACCGTCTGCCGATCCATTATACAAAGCTGATGGAGAACAAAGGCATCAAATGTATGGCATTTAACCGGTTCGTACCGTTTCTGTCACTGGCCATGAACAATCGTGATCATCGGAAAATCCTGGTGATCGATGGTTATATCGGTTATAGCGGCGGAATCAATCTGGCAGATGAATATATCAATGAGAAAGCGAGATTCGGTCACTGGAAAGATACAGGAGTGCGTCTTTTGGGAGAAGGTGTGTTCAATCTGACGATCATGTTTCTGGAGATGTGGAATGCATTTCAGAAGCCGGATTTTGATTATGAAGCATTCCGTCCTCACAGATGGCACCCGGAGACTTTTAAGACAGATGGTTATGTGATTCCTTATGCGGACACGCCTCTTGACAACGAAGAGCTGGGAGAAAATGTATATATCAACATTCTCAATCAGGCAAAAGATTATGTATATATTGCAACACCGTATCTGCTTATCAGCGATGAGATGGAGCGTGCGTTGTGCCTGGCAGCCAAGCGGGGTGTGGATGTAAGGATATTGATGCCGGGCATTCCGGATAAGCCTATGGTCTTTTATATGGCAAAATCTTATTATCCGCCGCTTCTGGAGGCTGGTGTCAAGATTTATGAATATACGCCGGGATTTGTCCATGCTAAGTCCTATGTGTGTGATGACCAGATCGGAACTGTAGGCAGCATCAATATGGATTTCAGAAGTCTTTACCTGCATTTTGAGTGCGGAACGATGCTCTATCAGTGTGAGGCAATTCATGATATTAAGACTGATATGGAGCAGTGTTTTGAACAATGTCATCAGGTGACTATGGGGGACTGCCGCCAGGGCGTGATCGGTGGACTGTTCACCAGTGTATTGCGGGTACTGGCACCCTTGATGTAACAGGAAAATACCATAAGTGAAATACAACCAATAAAATATACAGAGGCTGAATAAATTATGAACGTACTATTTTTTCTGACACCGAAAAGTGAAGTTGCATATTTGAAAGATGAATGGACTCTGCGACAGGGAATTGAGAAGCTGGAATACAGCGGATATACTGCAATTCCCATGATCGACAAGGAGGGACATTACCTTGGGGTGGTAACGGAAGGCGATTTCCTTTGGACACTGAAAAAACGTTATGATATGAACTTAAAAGAAGCAGAAAATGTCTCAATCCTCACTGTGGAGCGTCGGATGGAATTCCGCCCGGTATCCATCAATGCGTCCATGGAGGATCTGATCCAGACAGCCATGAACCAGAACTTTGTTCCGGTCATTGACGATAAAAAAATATTCATAGGCATTGTCACCAGAAAGGATATTATCAAATTCTGTTTTGACACCTATGTAAAGACAGGCAAGGAGGAAAAAACATTATGAAATTAAAAGATCTTCAGGATGCAATGATCGCAGCCATGAAAGCGAAGGATAAACCGAGAAAGGACTCTATCTCCGCACTGGTATCCGCAGTGAAAAAAGCAGGTATCGATGCAGGATGCCGTGACGATATTCCGGAGGATATGGTCAATCAGGTCGTATTAAAAGAGCTGAAAAGCGTTAAAGAGCAGATCGACACCTGCCCGGCTTCCAGAGAGGATTTGCTGGCAGAGTACAAGGCCCGTTACGATGTGATGAGTGAATTTGCTCCGAAGCTCTTAAGCGCAGAGGAAGTAAAAGAGATCCTCACCAGCAAATTTGCTGACGTGCTGGCAACCAAGAATAAAGGTATGATCATGAAGACCGTTATGGGTGAGCTGAAAGGCAAAGCAGACGGTAAAGTGATCAATCAGGTAGTAGCAGAACTGACGAAATAAAATCTTTTTAGGGAAGACTACTAAGATAAGGCGGGGTATGAAGAAAATCCTTTCCGAGTTTCTTTTTGGGCAATTCTTGTGCAGTACGAGCCTTGGTTGCCCATTTACTTCCTTATGGGAAGCTTTTTTGTCAATTATTGGGCAGCCTGCACCTCTTAAGTAATCTATTGCCCAATATCATACTTACGGGAAGCTTTCCTTGTCAGTTATTGGGCAGCTTGCACCTTTTCAAGTACTCTATTGCCCAATAGCTTCCTCACGGGAAGTTTTCTTGTCAGTTATTGGGCAGCCTGCACCTCTTTAAGTACTCTATTGCCCAATAGCTTCCTTACAGAAGTACTTTCTGGCTCTTGTTGGACAATTTCTGTAGAAGCAAAAAAGCAGGAGTATATCAATGCCCTGAGTACTATGGATTGGCTTCAGGAGAAAATGAAAATGACTACGTTACCAATGACAGTGACGACTCTGTGTTATCTGGAACAGAACGACAATTACCTGATGATGCACAGAGTTAAGAAAAAGCAGGATATGAATCAGGATAAATGGATTGGAGTGGGCGGCCACGCAGAGGACTATGAAAGCCCTGAGGACTGTCTGCTTCGTGAAGTACAGGAAGAGACCGGTCTGACTCTTACAGACTATCGCTTTCGGGGTATTGTGACCTTTGCTATGAAGAATGCGGAGACGCAGTATATGTGTCTCTATACAGCCACGGGCTGGACAGGCAGGATGAAGGAAGACTGCCCGGAAGGCAATCTGGAGTGGGTCAGAAAAGATCAGATCCATACCCTTGATCTATGGGAAGGGGATAAAGTATTTTTCCGTCTGCTCACAGATGAGGTGCCGTTCTTTTCACTGAAGTTATATTATGAATCTGATGAACTGAAAGAATGCGTGTTGAATGGGAAAAATCTGGACTGGAAAGCGTTTTTGAATATTTAAAAAATTCAAAATAATTTCAAAAAGTGGTTGACATTTCTTCGAAACAGGCATAGAATACAAACAAGTTCAAGAGAACATAACAAAATACTAAAACCGATGAGAAAGAGAAGTAAGCTTTCAGGCAAAGTTACAGAGAATTGCAGGTGGTGGGATTGCAGTACGGAGCAGATTGCTGAATGGCCTTTCGAGGGCGGCCCGAAATGAAAAGAGTAGGAACCGTCGGGAACCAAACCCGTTATCAATGAGGAGTGTATGACAGTACACCGAAAGTGGACAGCAATGTCAAGTTGAGTGGTACCGCGATTATAAGATATTTATAACCGTCTCAAGCAGAAAAAGCTTGGGACGGTTTTTTTGTATAATGAAAACGAAGGGCAACCGTTTCAAGCCAGCGAAACAGCCCTGAATTTTTTGAATAGTGGAGGAAAAAGACATGAAAAAGAAAGTAGTGAGCGTAGTACTGGCAGCAGCAATGACAACAACTCTGGTAGCAGGATGTGGAAGCACCGGTTCTGCAGACACCGCAGCAGATACTTCCGCAGAGGCAGCTGAAGATACGGAAGCAACAGACACAGCAGACACAACCGAAGCAGCAACCGGAGATACCATTAAAGTAGCTGTTGTAAAACAGATGGATCATGCATCTCTGGATGAGATCGCCAATGCAGTTGAGGAAGAGCTGGATGCTATCGCAGCAAAGAACGGAGTAACTATTGAATATGAGACTTATTCCGGACAGGGTGATCAGTCAGTTCTGAATCAGATTGGAACGCAGGTGGTCTCCGAGGATGTAGATGTGATTATTCCGATCGCAACACTGGCAGCACAGGTGATGGCAAATTGTGCAGAAGAGACACAGACACCGGTTGTATACGCAGCAATTTCTGATCCGGATGCAGCAGAGCTTACCGGAATCGATTATGTAACGGGTACTTCTGATGCACTGAACACCGATTTTATCATGGATATGATGTTCAAACAGAACCCGGATGTACAGAAAGTCGGACTTCTCTACTCTCTGTCCGAGGCAAACTCCACAAAGCCGATCGCGGATGCAAAAGCATATCTGGATGAGAAGGGAATTGCTTACGAAGAGAAGACAGCAAGCACCAATGATGAAGTTATCACTGCAGCAAGCGCACTGGTCGCAGATGGTGTGGATGCAGTATTTACTCCTACCGATAACGTGATCATGGCAGCAGAGCTGGCAATCTATGAGACCTTCGCAGATGCAGGTATTCCGCATTACACGGGAGCTGATTCTTTCGTAAGAAATGGTGCATTTGCTACCTGTGGCGTGAACTACACTGATCTTGGACATAAAACCGCTGACCTTGCATATGAGGCAGCAACCGCTGGCATGGCAGACATGGATGACTACTATCTGATGGATGGCGGCATCATCACAGTCGACACTGAGACAGCAGCAACACTTGGAATTGATTATTCCGCATTTAATGACATGGGAGAGGTTGTGGAAGTAACCACTACCGAGGAGTAAAAAATGGTTTATGTGATTCAGACAGCCCTTGAGCTGGGCTTTATGTATGCGTTGGTAGCTATGGCTCTTTTCTTAAGCTACCGGATCCTGGATATTGCGGATCTGACCACGGACAGCGGATTTGTCCTGGGAGCAGCAGTATCCGTAACGGTGGCAGCCGCAGGACATCCGTTCCTGGCAATCCTGGCAGCGATGGCTGCCGGATCCTGTGCCGGATTTGTGACAGCATTTTTGCAGACCAGACTGGGTGTTCCGTCTATTCTGGCAGGAATCGTTACAAACACAGGTCTCTATACGGTGAACCTGATGGTCATGGGATGGAGCTCCAATGTCAGTCTCTTAAAGCAGAGTACATTGTTTACCATGATGAAAGAGACCGGGATTGGAGGCGCATGGTATAAGCTCATCCTGGCAGCCGGAATCACGATTCTGGCCGGACTCTTCCTGGTATGGTTTCTGGGAACCCGTATCGGACTGAGTATCCGGGCCACTGGAGATAATGCAGACATGGTCCGTGCATCCTCCGTCAATCCAGTATTTACTATTACCGTTGGTCTTTGCATTTCCAATGCACTGACCGCACTGTCCGGCGCAGTGGTCGGACAGTATCAGAAATCCGCCGATATCAACGGTGGAACCGGAATTGTTGTGATTGGTCTTGCATGCCTGATCATTGGTGAGACGCTGATCGGACGAAGATCCATGGCAAGAAATGTACTCGCAGCGCTGATCGGAAGTATTGTATATCGTTTTATCTATGCGATCATTTTGAAGACAGGAATTGTTCCCATCGAGTGCCTGAAGCTTGTGACAGCCATTGTGGTTGCACTGGCGATTGCAGGACCGGAACTGAAGAAGTGGGCCGCTTTCCAGAAACGGAAGATGAGTGCAACAGCCAGAAGAGGGGGAAAATGATATGTTAAGACTGGAAAATATCAAAAAGACCTTTAATCCTGGTACCGTCAATGAAAAATGTGCACTGCAGGGGTTGTCCCTTCATCTGAAGCCGGGAGATTTTGCAACGATCATTGGTTCCAATGGAGCAGGAAAATCTACAATGATGAATGCCATTGCAGGTGTATTCTATGTGGATGAAGGTTCTGTGATCCTGGGTGGAAAGGATATTACTTTCACTCCAGAATATAAGAGAAGCCGCGTGATTGGTCGTCTCTTTCAGGATCCCCTGAAGGGAACAGCTCCTCATATGACCATTGAGGAAAATCTGGCGCTGGCATATCTTCGTACTTCCCGAGGAAATGCGCCGTTCAGTCGTGTATCCAAAAAAGATAAGGATTTTTTCAGAGAACAGTTGTCGCAGCTTCATATGGGGCTGGAAGACCGGATGAAGAATCCAGTGGGACTCCTGTCCGGCGGACAGCGTCAGGCACTGACACTTCTGATGGCAACCATGGTTCCTCCAGATCTGTTATTGCTGGATGAACATACAGCAGCACTGGATCCGGGAACTGCGGATAAAGTGTTAAAACTGACACAGGAGATCATTGAGAAAAATCATACTACCTGTCTGATGGTGACTCACAATATGCAGCAGGCATTGAGCATGGGTAATCGGACATTGATGATGGATGATGGAAAGATCGTTCTCGATGTAGAAGGAAAAGAACGGGAAAATATGACCGTGACCGATCTTCTGGAAAAATTCCACACAAAAGCAGGAAAAGATCTGGATAATGACCGAATCCTGCTGTCGATGGAGAAATAGAAAATTTATTATGTAGTCTTTAGAACCTGGAGTGCTTCCTGAAGAAGTGCTTCAGGTTTTTTTCTGCTGTGGAGATATTGAGGAGATCCATTATTTCTGTATTATGGAAGTAATAAACTTATATTATTCACGGCACAGCCGTGTAAGTGGCTGAAAGCCACATAATTACTGTATTTTAATTGAATATTGCTGTTTCACTTATCAAGTGAATGAAAAAAGAGCATCCATTTGTGGTAAAATTAAGGTGTCGAATCTTAAATAATAACCCGAAAGAGCCCTTTATGAGTATTGTAAACACCTTATAACTAGAAAGCAATAGACAGATTAAAATAAATTTTGATGGAGGAGATTTATCCTCCGATGCAGACCTACTCTTATCAAAGAATTCGTAAGTAAACTTGGCATTGATAAACTTTTCAGTCACTCATTTAAGACTAATTTTATACATCAATTTTAATCCGTTCACACGTAAGCATAAAAAGAAAAAGTTTGGGAGGATGACGGCGCATTATGGTTTCAGGAGATCCTGGATCACCTTCTGTATATGGTACCAGTCTTCATTTTTTTCCCACCCCAGAGACTTATTCACGGCAAAATTTCCATGGAGCATATAAAGGAAGATTTTTTCTGCCTCCCATTCGGTTACATGATAATTTCTCATGATTTCCGGGATACGCTGCGGTTTTTGCATTTGATACAGCTTCCTTAGGATATGATGAGATAAGCTTTCGTCCAGAAAAAGGATCCGATATTTTGGATTGCTTGCGGCACGCTGACAGGCCGGAAGCAGGGCGTCGGGATCCGGGTTTCTTTCTTCGATATTTTTCTCGTTTTCTATGCTCCGATTGGAGATGGCAGAGGAGAACGGCTGAATGGCGTCAAGCTCTGTTAGTCGGAGGGCGTCGTCCAGCAGTTCATCTAAAACGTTGTCGATATTATTATAATGCAGGTAAAAGGTTGCTCTGGTAATCTCGGATTGCTTGCACAGGGCGGTAACAGTTATCTTTTCATAGGGTGTATTCTGGAGCAACTCCAGAAGCGCGTCCTTGATCATACCTTTAGTCATGATAGTTCTTCGGTCTGTTTTTCTTACTGTCAATTTGGTTTCCTCCATAAAAAGTGCTATACATAATTCGAGTATTTGTAAAGAATTGTTCCTGTCCGCAGGATGTTGGATAGGACTTTGAATGACTTTTACAGTATAATCATTTCCATACAGAGTGTCAAGAAACTGATGCATGGAAAGGAGATTATTTTATGGGCGAATATAAAGAAATAGCAGCGAAACTGAAAGAAGCAGATGCAATTCTGATCGGTGCAAGTAATGGATTTTCCATCTCGGAGGGACTTCATATTTTTGCGGACAATCAGGCTTTTGAAGAGGTTTTCGGAGATTTTAAAAGAGCCTATGGGATTCGGAATATCTTTTCGGGTTTTTTTGCCGACTGGCCCTCGGAAGAAGTAAAATGGGCATTCTTAAGCAGGCTGATCCATCACTATAGCATTGGGTACACGGGCAGTCCCAATACAGAGACATTAAAAACGCTCATCGGAGACAAGCCATATTTCTTTGTGACTTCCAACGGAGAAAATCATTTTGAACTTGCCGGATTTTCCCCGGACTGCATCTGGGAGATTGAGGGAAGCTGGAAGGAAATGCAGTGCGAGCAGGGCTGCCATGATACCTTGTATCCCTTATTCCCTCTGATTCCAGAAATGGCAGCGTCCGAGAAGAATATGAAAATCCCATCAGAACTTGTGCCCAGGTGCCCGAAATGCGGTGGGACTATGATTGGACATTCTCCCCAAAGGTATATGACAGCAGCAGACAGGGAGATACAGAGGCGGTTTCAGAATTTTGTTCAGAAATATCATGGAAAAAAGCTGGTTGTTCTGGAACTTGGAATTGGTTGGAGAAATCAACTGATCAAGGCACCACTTATGAATTTGGTGAAGAAAGAGCCTTATGCGGTTTATATTACCATAAACAAAGGTGAGATCTATATTCCGGATGAGATTGTGGCAAAATCCTATGGTCTTGATGGAGACATGACAGAGATATTGGAACGACTGAAAGAGGCTTCTGAAGAAAGAAACTAAGGATGGAGGAAATGAAAATGAGCATGTATGAAAACTTGGTTATGCAGACGCAGATGAATTATTCCAGATATTGCGGAACGTATGCCGCCGGAAAAACTCCGGTCAGATTAAGCGACAGAGAACCACTGCCTTACGAAAAGCAGATTGAGAAATTGATCGAAAAAATAAAAGAAGCAGATTGCATTGTAGTTGGAGGAGCCTCTGGACTGTCCTCCGCGGGAGGCGGGGATTTTTATTATGAGGATACGCCGTCCTTTCGCCGTTATTTCGGGAAGTTTGCAGAAAAATATGGGTTTCAGGGAGCGTTTGCAGGCATGGGGTATCCATATAAGACCCGCGGGGAATTCTGGGCTTATCTGGCTACCTTCCTGCATACGACGCAGACTACGCCCATTAGGGAACCTTATCTGGATCTGGACGCCATTTTGCAGGGAAAAGATTTCTTTATTCTGACTACGAATCAGGACACACAGTTTGTCAAGATTTATCCGGAGGAGAAGGTGGCACAGATTCAGGGGGATCACCGCTTTTTCCAGTGTTCCAGACAGTGCTGCGACCGGACATGGGATGCGATAAAGCCGGTAGAAAAAATGATAGAGGCCATGGGAGATGGTACAAGCATTCCCGAAGAGTTGATTCCGCGCTGTCCGGTCTGCGGCGAGGAAGCGTTTCCGTGGGTGCGTGGTTACGGTAATTTCCTGCAGGGAAGAAAATACGATGAACAATATCAGAAAATTTCGAAGTATATCATGAACAACAAAGAGAAAAAGATACTTTTTCTGGAACTGGGAGTGGGGAGAATGACACCGATGTTTATACAGGAACCTTTCTGGAACTTGACGCTGAATCTTCCGGATGCCTATTATATTGCCGTAAACGCACAATATGATTTCCTGCCCAAAGACATAGAGGAAAAGGGAATGGTCATTAAGGGAGATATTGCAAAAGTACTGAAAGATGCGGCAAAAAGGGTGTGAAAAAATGGACAGCTTTTTTAAAGATACGCTTCCGCACAACAGGGCCTTTAGCGAGATGCTTCGTCCAGCAAAGGAACAGGTAAAACATCTGTCACCGGATAACATAGCCCAAAGAAGCGGAGCAGTCTTTCACGAAAGGGATGGAGTATTGGAGTTACAAAGCCTGAACCAAACGGTTCGGATTACAGTTCCTGAATATACATTTTCTCCCAGGCTTGAGGAATGGCATCAACTGGTGATTCTTCATTATTTGGCTCTGGCAGATGGGACTGCGATTTCTGATCAGGTCATTACGTTTGGAGGATTAAAGGATGGTCTTATCAGAGGGACGAAGTTTGACCATGACATGGAAAAGGAACTTCAGAGATTTCTGAATGGAAAAACACCGGATTGCATTCGGAAGATCTGCAAAGCCCTTGGGGCAGAATTTGCAGACAGCAATGCCGATCTGTGTGCAGTATTTCACTTTCTGCCAAACTATCCGGTCTGGTTGAAGATATGGTTTGCGGATGAAGAGTTTGAAGCGTCCGGGAAACTTTATCTTAGCAGAAGCGCCGACCACTATCTGACTATGGAGGACGCGGTTACGGTTGGAGAAGTTCTTTTGTCAAAATTGAAGGCACAGGAGAGTGACAAAGCTGAAACGTCCTTGGATAACAGAAAGTGATCGTTTTGGTTTTGGTATATTGCTTCTATAAATCTACAGAATCTCTTCCCGCTGGTCATGGATCAGAAAGGTTTCCAATCCTCCCTTGATAAATTGATCAATGGTCTGCTGTATTTTAGTCCAGTCGGTACATTGATTTTTAAGCATCATGCGGTTAATCGCAAGGCATCCGTTCATCTGAAAATAAAAGACAGCTTCTGCCTGTTCAAAGGTCAGAAGGCTGTTTTTCATCAGGCGTGTAATGAAATCCTCCTTGCCGAGATCCGCCAGCTTTTCCAGTATCCGGGCGGCAGTGACATCATCAAAGAACAGCACCTGATAATGGGATGCAGAACGGATTTTTTCACAGAACGGATAAGTGCAGTTTAACTTGTAAGGACAGAGTACATGATCCAGAACGCTTGATGTATCTGAAAGAAAATCCTCTAAAATGTCGTTCAGAACATCGTCGATATCGTAATAATGAAGATAGAAGGTACCCCGATTCATTTCGGCTTTTTTGCATATTTCTGTCACAGTAATTTTATTGTAGGGTTTAGTTTTCAGCTCTTCTAGCAGGATATCTTTAATGGTTTGGCATGTATATCTGGTGCGACGGTCGGTTTTCTGTATTTTTTCCATAGAATCTCCTTTGGTTTCTATACAATTTTTAAATTTTGTTCAGAAACATATCAATATGAAAATATTGACGATTGAATTATCGGATAGGTTTATTATAATTAGTTTGACGTTAAAAATCAACAGTATGTTCAGAAAAAGGACATGATGTATAAAAGAAAGGAGTAAACATAATGGGACATATCATAGCAGTTGCAGGAAAAGGCGGTGTAGGGAAAACAACATTGACAGGCCTGCTGATTCAGTATTTGTGTGAAAGTGGGAAAAAACCGGTGCTGGCAGTGGATGCTGACGCAAATGCGAACCTGAATGAGGTTCTTGGTGTGGGGATCGAATGCACACTGGGAGAACTGCGGGAGGAAATTGAAAGAGCCGGTGTGGACAGCCGCTATCAGATCCCTGTTGGAATGACGAAGCAGGCATATCTGGAAGCACGGTTGGCAGATGCCATCACAGAGGAAGATGATTATGATCTGATGGTAATGGGACGCACACAGGGGCAGGGCTGTTATTGCTTTGTGAACGGTCTGGTACAAACACAGATACAGAAGCTGCAGAGCAACTATCCATATGTGGTGGTAGATAATGAGGCCGGCATGGAGCATATCAGCCGGGGACTGATTCCGACAATGGAAATTGCCATTTTAGTCAGCGACTGTTCCAGAAGAGGTGTGCAGGCAGCAGGCAGAATTGCGGCATTGATGAAAGAACTGAATTTCAAACCGAAAACGGTGGGATTGATTGTGAACCGGGCTCCGGAAGGAAAGCTCGATGCAGGAACTATGGAAGAAGTTGAAAAACAGGGCTTAACACTTTTGGGCGTTGTGCCGCAGGATCAGGACGTGTACCAGTATGACTGCGATGGAAAACCGATCGTCCGGCTTCCGAAGGATTCGCCTGTACGCAGGGCGCTTCATGATATTGTGCAGAAGCTGGGATTATAGGAGACAGGGCAGATGCGGATGCAAATCTGGGATTGGCATTAGGCTTTCCGGAGGATATGGTAGATTCCATCGAGCCTATTTCTAAAATACGAAAAATGATCGAGGAATGAACATATGACTGCAGCCCGGAGCTGGTAAAAGAAGTGAAAGATATTGTACAGAGAATGGGAGGAGAGAACTTATGATCGCTTTCGGATGTGAAGATAAAAACAGATCACCAATCATCGAGGACAGGATCTGCCCAAAATGCGGCAGGGACATAGAAGTATTTTTGTTGGGAGGAAGAATCATGGAGGATGCGGTTTGTGAATGTGGTTATGTGATTGAGGCGCAGGAACCGATATTGAAGGTAACAGACCGTAAGAAAGAAGACTGAAAGTCAGGAGGATAAAAAATTTCCGTTTGATTATGCGAAAGACAATATGGAGAGAAGGCCGTATGAGTTTTATATAGAGGAATACCTGCAGGCTGATCCTATAGAGATCAGTAATCGACTGGGTATTGCATATGACGTTCAGAAATCGGAGTTTACCATATTTTTTATGGGTGTTAATTACTATGTTACCTATCTGGATTTTCGGGTAAGTCATAAAGAATCAGAATTGTGTTTTTATCCGCTGGAAGAAACACAGCATATCCAGAGCGGACATATGCATAATCAGGTATTGGAAGATTTTCTTTTGATGTTGATTATCTGGAAGGTACATTGGACGGCAAACTCTTCTGGGCGCAGCCGCTGAACAGACGGATACCGTGTGATCTGGGACGCAGATGATTCTGATGGCGAACAAAATCATTTATGTTCCGGATCACGGATATTACTACATCAGAGACATTCTGGATGCATATACATCCGATTTTTAAAATTCTACTTGTATTATCCACACAGCGTGTGGTATTATCGTATTTGTAATCAGTAAATCATAAAATCTATCTCAATTCGAGAGAAAGATTCCTATAAAAACAAACAAATAGTTGTATTTTGATTAACAAAAAGTAGTGACAATTATTTGTTTATATTATAAAATATACAAAGGAAGGGACTTAAAAGGGGGAAAAGGATATTGTAGCAAAAGAGATGTAGAAATTATTTTTGTTCGTAAGATTTTATTAACAATTTGTTCTGAGGCATTCGCCTCAAAGTTTTTCCAAAAAGAAAAAAGAAAACTGAAAAAGAAAACCTGACAATGGGTGCAGTGGGTGTTTGCGCCTGTTTGCAGGAAGAAAAGGGGGAACCATATGCTGGAAAATGGATTTCTTGTAGATGGAAAGTACAAGATTCTGGATGTGATTGGCAGAGGCGGTATGAGTATCGTTTATCTGGCAATCAATGAAAAAGCCAATCGGTCATGGGCAGTCAAAGAATTGATCCGAACTGATCCAAGGGCTGCAGGAATCAGTAAAAAGGAGACTGATCTTCTGAAAAAGCTTCATCATCCGGGGATTGCAGGAATTGTAGATGTGATCGAGCAGAAGGAAAGTCAGCTGATCGTCATGGACTACGTGGAGGGCCATTCGCTGGATCAGGTGTTAGAGGAACAGGGAGTATGTAGTGAGCGGGAGGTACTGGATATTGGGATCCAGCTCTGCGAGGTGCTGGAATATCTGCACACTCGAAAGCCGCCTGTGATCTATCGGGATCTGAAGCCATCTAATGTGATGAAAAAGCCGGATGGAAAGCTGGTGCTGATCGACTTTGGGGCAGCCAGGGAATACCGAAGATACAGCGACGGCGATACGGTCTTGTTGGGAACCAGAGGGTATGCTGCACCGGAACAGTATGAAAGTCAGGGACAGACAGATGCAAGAACGGATATTTACAGTCTTGGAGTCATGTTGTTTGAACTGGTGACAGGGGAAAGCCCACATCGATTGTGCCCAGTGCGAAAGATACGACCGGAATTATCTGCAGGTCTGGAATCAATTCTGGAAATCTGTACACAGACAGATCCGGCAGAGCGATTCTCTTCCTGTGCAGAATTAAAGTATGCGTTGGAACATTCCTGGGAGATGGACGAACGATATCAGAAGCGGCAGAAGCGGAAGCTGGCAGGATTTTTCACCCCGGTTGCAGCAAGTATTTGTCTTGGAATCAGTGGAATTGTCTTTTCCGGGCTGGAGACGCAGGCGAGTCAGAATACCTATGAGGCTTATCTGGCTGCTGCAGGAAATGCTGCTGTCAAGGAAGAAGAACTGGGCAATTATGAAAAGGCGATTTGCCTGAGACCAGGGGAGAAAGATGCATATCTTCAATTATTAAAGCATGGCTTCCTGGATGATGAACTGCTGACGGTGGAGGAAAGTATGCGTCTTCGTGGGATTCTTACGGAACAGACTGCATCTGGAGAGTCCTTTGAAAGTGTATTTTCAAAAAATAAAGAAGGTTATGCTGCATTTTGCTATGAGGCAGGGGTGACCTATTACTATAAATACGAAGAGACGGAAAATAAGAAGCAGGCGAAGAGTTATTTCAGGTTGGCAGCACAGTCGGGCTGTCTGACAGGAGCACATCTTGTCAGAGCAGAAAAACTTTCATTGATTGCCGGATACTATACAAGGATTGGTCTGGTGGATGCTGCGGGGGATGACCTGGTGGATTATAAGCAGTACTGGGAAGATCTGGTGGAGGTTTCAGCAGGAAATATTGTAATGACAGATAATGAACGGACAGCGGTTGTTGTGTATGAGGAACTGATTGGGCAGGTATTGTTCCATGGGGAGAGTTTCCTGGAGGCAGGAGTTGAGGAAGACAGGATCCGGGAACAACTGGCACAGGTACGGACACATCTGCAGCAGGATTTTACAGGAAAGGACCTGGGCGGAGCAGATGCATTTTCAGAAATTAAGGATCGGCTGATACAGCAGATGGAGGAAGCAGAATATTTGCTGGCAGCATTAGAGGAGAGACAGGGGGAGTAACATGGAGAACAGAATAGCGGTTTATCATCGACTGTATGTGTTGTGTATGGCAGGTATGCTGCCGGGACTTTTACTTTCAATATTTTTATATATCCGGTTGGATATGTATGAGGTGTTCGGATATTTTCGAAGAAAATGGTGTGCCGGTAGAAAATGTGTGAGGAAAAGCAAACGAAAAGTTTCTTTTCTGCTAATATTCGTGACAGCTTTTGTTTTCTGGACTGGACTGGGACTGATGGTTCATGGGGAGGAGGAACCGACAGATGATGTATCGGGAGTGAGGATTATCTGTCAGGAAGCAGATATTCAGATTGGTGAAAAAGTTTACTACAGGGATTCCTTCTGGGTGCAGATCCAGATTGAAAAAGAAGATGAAACTATAGAAGAAATGTTGGATTTCTGTGAGTGGAAACTTTATAAAGATAGTGAAGAAATAAAGGAACCTGTTGTGGAATGGTCTGAAGAAGAAGAGTATGTGCAGGGAAAACTGTGGATCAAAGCAGACCAGGAAACGCATAAGATGGATGGAATATATGAACTGGAAGTAGTCTGGAAAGAGAAGGAGGAGACAGAGAAGCCGGAGATAAAACCGGATTTAATGGAGAGTGATGATGGGGAAGCGGATGAAAAGCAGGAAGGTTCGGGAAAAATTGTAGAGTTACACAGCCCGGAACTTGTATTGGACACATCAGCACCTGAGATAAAGATGAATATTACAACAAAATCAGGCGAACCTGTCAATTATGGAAATTATCAGGAATATGGTTACTGGTTTTCCAAAGAGCCGGTGACAGCAAACATACAGGTTACCGATCCGCTCAGTGGAATCGGACAGGCAGAAATGGTGGTTCTTGATGCGGATGGAGAAGTGGTACAGAAAGAAGCGGATGTACCGAATGGTCAGACTCCTTACTGGGAACAGGACATTATGCTGCCTGATAATGGAAGCGAATTTGACGGAACAATCATTGTAAATGTGAAGGACAGGCTGGAGAATACAGATGCCCAGAGTGGAAACGTGATCGTGGAAAGTGAACAGGCACATCAGGCTCAGGAACCAGTACAGATGGAGATTCTTACTGAACCGGGAAGAATCGTGGATGGAGAAGCTTATTACCGTTCAGATGTGCAGGTGAAGTTTATATTTACTGACAAGATTTCCGGTTTGGGAAAAATGTTCTTAAAAGCAGGAAGTGAATTGACAGAGGAGACTAACTATCTGGAGCAGGCAGGGACAGACCGGACAGAGTCGCCAGGACAGCCAATTACTCTCACCTGTGAATGGGAAGGAACCATTATGGCCGAACATAATAACCAGAATGATGTTCCGGTTCTGGCAACCGTCATAGATAATGCAGGATACGAGGATCAGGTAGAAAAGAAGATCCATATTGATACAACTGTACCGGAAATTATGGTGGAATATGATAAAAATGATCCTGTAAATGAACGGTTCTACCAAGAAGCAAGGACAGCTACCGTATCGATCAAGGAACGAAATTTTGCTGCAGATGACGTGGAATTTCTGGTGACTGGAACGGACGGTGTACGACCGGTGATTGGTGAATGGACAAGTGAAGGAACTGAAGATGAGACCGTACATCGTTGTCAGGTAACGTTTTCAGAGGATGGTGAATATACATTTTCGGTAAAGTTTCAGGACAAAGCAGGAAACCAGGCAGCATATGACCGAATAGATGAATTTGTGATCGATCAGACAGCACCGGTGCTGACGGTACAGTGGGATACGGAGCAAAGTCAGAATGGCAGTTATTATGCAAAAGGACGTCAGGCACTGATTCAGGTGGAAGAACGGAATTTTGCACCGGAAGAGATGGAAGTTCTGGTGGAACAGGAATATGGTCAGGCACAGAGTTCTGACTGGGAGACACAGGGGCAGATCCATCAGAAAAGGGTTCGTTTTTCAGAAGACGGAACCTATGGTCTGACTGTCAAAGGCAGAGATCTGGCAGGAAATACATGCTCTGAATACCGCACTGACCTGTTTGTGATTGATCAGACTCCGCCGGAACTTAAGATCTGTGGGGTGAGAGATGGTTCAGCCAATGCCAGTGTGCTGAAACCGGAGATCATTAGTCAGGATCTGAATTACCAGTCAGGTTCTCTGGAAGTTCAGCTGACTGGAAGCCTTCGGGGAATACGTACATTTTCCGGGAAATTTGCAATGATGTCAGATGGAGAACAGTATATTTATGAAAATTTTCCAAACGAACCATCGACGGATGATATTTATGTGCTGGAAGCAGTAGCGAGAGATCTGGCAGGAAATGAGAGCCGTCAGACTTGCAGCTTTTCGGTGAACCGGTTTGGATCGGTATATACCTTTGATCAACTGACGGAGCAGTTACTGGATGGTAATCGGTATCTGAAACAGGGGGCACAGATGACGATCACGGAGACCAATGTGGATGGCCTGCATTTGCAGAATATTTTGTACAGTCATAACGGAAAGAGCCGGACACTCAAGAAGGATCAGGATTACATCATTTCTGAAAAGAAGACATTGGGGGACTGGAAGCAGTATATTTATCAGATTCGGAAAGAAGTATTTTCGCAGAATGGTGTCTATGAGATTGCAGTCTGCTCGGAGGATCTGGCATCCAATTATTCCAATACCATTCTGAAAGACAGAACGATTCGTTTTATGGTAGATCATACACCGCCGCGGATCCGTGTATCAGGAATCCGCAATCAGGGCATCTATCGGGAACAGGAGCGGGTCGTCAACCTGTATCTGGAAGATAATCTTTGTCTGGAGCAGGCAGAGGTGACATTCGGTGGAGATACCACCAGCTATGATGCCGAGACTTTGCGCACCTCAGACAATGGAATTGTGTTACATTTTGGAAAGGAAGAACAGTGGCAGAATCTTCGGGTCAGAGCGATAGATGCAGCTGGAAATGAGACGGAAGAAAATCTGAATTTTCTGATCTGGCCGGAGAATAGTTCGGACAGAAACAGGTTGTGGCTGTTGGGTATTTTAGTAGCTTTAGTTATTATCGTTGCTTGTAAAGTAAGTAAAAAATAGCTATACTGTATGTATAGAAAGGCGGTGGATAAGGATGGAAGAGATGACAGATAAAGAGTTGTTACAGAAGAATGTGGAGGAATTTTCAAGACTGCAAAGTTATATGAAGCTGTGCGAAAAAGATTCGGAAGTATATCAGGCAATGCGGATCAGATATGTGGAATTAAAAGTCATTCTGACCGCATTCGGCGTGAACTTGAATGAACTGGATGTGATTATGGAATAGCTTTTCACACCATTTTCACAGCTCACCCATATTTTTGCCACAAATTTTCCGTATACTCCTTACTGTAAAGAAAATAAAGCAAATGCAGACTGCAATCAAAAAAGATAATACAGGAGAGTGATGAACACAACAGAGAACAGGTACTGTAATAAAAAATTTTGTTTTAACATAAAATAATAAAATAATTTTAACCAAAAGAGGAGAAACTGCAAAATATACAGCAGCTCCTCTTTTTTTTGTGAATTATTCTCTTTCTGACAAAATTATCTGCAAACTATTGAAAAGAATGTATACAGTGATACAATAATACAAAAATATTTAAAGGGGAATCAGTGTATGGAGCAAATTATTTCGATGATCAACAATCTGGATACATTTGTATGGGGGTGGCCGATGATCGTGCTGCTTCTTGGAACACATCTGATCATGACAGGAGCGACCGGAGGTATCCAGAGGAAAATCGGGACAGCAATTAAACTGTCTGTGACAAAGGATACAGAGGCAGAAGGTGAAGTCAGCCAGTTTGGAGCACTGGCAACTGCACTTGCATCTACTATTGGAACAGGTAACATTATTGGTGTGGGAACTGCCATTTATCTGGGAGGCCCAGGTGCAGTTCTCTGGTGCTGGCTGACTGGTGTATTTGGAATCGCAACGAAATATGCAGAGTCATTGATCGCAGTGAAATACAGAGTAAAGACTCCCGATGGACGGATGCAGGGTGGTGCCATGTATGCGTTGGAGAGAGGACTCAACATGAGATGGCTGGGACTGATCTTCGCTTTCTTTGCATCATTTGCATCTTTTGGAATCGGCTGCGCTACACAGGTCAATGCAATCGCAACGGTATGCAGTGAGAATCTCGGCATTCCGTCATGGATCGTGGGAGGAGCCGTTGCATTCTTTACCGCACTGGTTATCTTTGATGGAATTAAATCTATTTCCAGTGTCTGTGAGAAGCTGGTTCCGTTCATGGCCTTGTTCTATGTGATCGGATGTATTGTAATTCTGGGAATCAACATTGATTTTCTGCTTCCGGCATTGAAAACGATTGTAACGCTAGCATTCCAGCCGGGCGCAGCAACAGGTGGCCTTACGGGCGGCGGCATTATGCTGGCATTGCATTATGGAGTTGCAAGAGGTCTGTTCTCCAATGAATCCGGAATGGGTTCTGCTCCGATCGCAGCAGCAGCTGCACAGACAAGGAATCCGGTGCGTCAGGCACTGGTATCTGCAACCGGCACCTTCTGGGATACCGTCGTTGTATGTGCTATGACAGGTCTGGTTCTGGTAACCAGCATTATGAAGAATCCATCTATAGATATTGGAAATGTGTCCAACGGCGGCGTACTGACCACATTGGCATTTGATCAGATCCCGTACATTGGACCGATGATCCTGGTATTTGGTATCATCCTGTTTGCTTATTCTACCGTGCTTGGATGGGCATATTATGGAGAACGCTGCGTAGAATATTGTTTTGGTAAAAATGCACTGATTCCTTATCGTGTACTTTATGTCCTTGTTGCAGCGATCGCACCGGTCGTTGCACTTGACCTGGTGTGGACGATTGCAGATATTCTGAATGCATTGATGGCGATCCCGAATCTGATCGCTGTATTGCTTCTGACGCCGGTAATCATCAAGGAAACAAAGAAGTACATAAACAACCTGGATGCTCACAGTGACGAACAAGTACCTGTGGTGGACAGAAAAAATGTGAAATAAATATCAAACCTCTGTTTCTTCTGATTGCAGAACAGAAAAGGATGTACTATAATAAAGAAAAATAGTCACATCACTATGAAGGAGGAGTTTAAGATGGCTTTGGTTACAACGAAAGAACTCTTATTAGATGCACAGAAAAATGGATATGCAGTAGGTGCGTTTAATGTTGAAAACATGGAAATGGTTCAGGCAGTGGTTGCAGCAGCAGAGGAACTGAAATCTCCTGTGATTATGCAGACAACACCATCTACATTAAAATATGCAGGTCCGGATATGTATTATGCAAATGTTGCAGCGGCAGCAAAGAAAGCAAGCGTGCCGGTAGTTATGCATCTGGATCATGGCAGTAGCTTTGAATTGGCTATGCAGGCATTTCGCGCAGGCTATACATCAATTATGATCGATGGATCTCACAGCGTATTTGAAGAAAATATTGCGATTACAAAATCTGTTGTAGATGCATGCCATGCCGGACAGGTGCCTGTGGAAGCCGAACTTGGAAAAGTTGGCGGAAAAGAGGATGATCTGGATGGAGGAAACGGTGGATATACGGTACCATCAGAAGCAGCGGAGTTTGTAGAGAGAACAGGAGTTGATTCTCTGGCAGTGGCAATTGGAACTGCTCATGGTGTTTACAAAGGAATTCCGAAACTGGATGTTGATCGGTTAAGCCAGATCCGCGAAGTTGTTTCCATTCCGCTGGTTCTTCATGGAACATCCGGAGTTCCGGACGATGCAGTCAGAGAGTGTATTCGCAGAGGTATCTGTAAAGTAAATTATGCAACAGACCTCCGTATCGCATTTTCTAATGGAGTCAAAGAATATCTTGCTGAGAATCCGGATGTATTTGATCCGAAGAAATATTGTGCAGTCGGCAGAGAAAAAGTAAAAGAATATGTTATGAGTAAAATGCTGGTATGCGGCAGCAATGGAAGAGCATAGGCATTAATAAAAACAGGCGGGGAAGAAATTCCCCGCCATTTTTATGATAGTTATTAAGATTCTGTTTCATCACAAAGATCAGCTGCCAGTTTATCTAAGAGTGCTTCTGGTGCATCTGGAAAATGTTTTTTCAAAATGACATCGATGATATTGTATTTTCTGAGATACATTTCTTCATCCGCAAGATCTGTTTCTTCTGCAATAAGCAGTCCGGCAGTATGCTTGCCTGTTTCGCGATACCATTTTTTTATGGATTTGATTTGTGCTTCCTCTTTTTTGATCGCAGAAAAATATTTCTGTGACTTTTTGATGGAATACAGCCCGATGACAATAAAAACAGCAAAGAGGACAGCCATGGTATAGATGGCAGATCCTTGTAATGGAAGACTGAGAAATCCCATAATGGATGCGATAGAAGCAGCAAGACCAAGTATGCCGATAAAAATAAATGTAAAAGCAGTGGAACGGGCATTTGCATAGCGTTCCCTGGCACTTTTAAACACTCTTGCAGACTGGGGCTTTTTATCGGATCCATCCAGTTCGTCTACCAGATCCTGTAAAGTGAAATCCTCTTTGAAAGCATATGGCTTCAGACTGGACATCAGTTCCTTCTTTAATTCGGCCAGTTCTTCTTCCTGAGATTTAGGTTCCTGGTTCATAAAAGTTCTCCTTTATTAGAATAATTCCTTCATAGTGAAAAGGATATAAAGAAAAAATAGAACAACAATAATGGCTTTGCTGATCAATTTGGTATAATTCTGGTCTTTTTTTGGTTTCTGATCCATAATCCATTCTCCTTTTTTTATAGAGGAAAAAGGATATCCTTTATGGATATCCCTTTTCCGGCAAAATTGGCTAATATATGATTTGGTATAATTAACGTCCAATCGCATATTCATAGTCTTCCATGAAGGCTACGACACCATCTAAAGCGAGTTCTCTGGGATCCAGCGGAATGATACCGTCTCTTACTTTGATGTAGGAGATCGGCATATACTGATGAAGCATATTCATCGGGATCGGATACTCTCTTAAGTTCTCAAACAGTTTATTTATGGACTCTACGACTTCTGGAAGTCCGATGTAGTAACGGCAGCGATCGGAGAAGCTATATTTTCTGCAAAGTGCAAGCTGTTTTTCATCTCCATGATAGTGCTTTTTCCAGTTGTCAGGTTTTTCTAACATAACTTTTTCCAGAGTCTCGATAAAGTGAGCCTGTTTCTCTTCCGGAACAAGTTCCTTTTCCATCATGCTCAGAGAGAAGAGGCTTTCACGGAGACCATAGGTAAGTGCAGGACCAACTTTCAAGATGGCGATACCGTCTTCAACCATGCGTTTTAAGCACTCTTTGCTCTGGTAGTCTGTGGAGTGTCCCTCGAAGCATACCTCCGGGAACTCTTTTAATGCTGCGCACAGCTCAGTAGCAGCATCGTGATCATACAGGAACACCTGATCATCACCAAATTCTACACCTGGCTGGGTAACAACAGCTACCACATCGTTCATGCCATCTTCGATACCTTCTTCTTTGAAGACACGTCTGTAAGTAGCAACTGTGTCACGGAATGCTTCTGGTTTGGTGACAGCGAGAGTGTCCTCTGCTTCCTGAGCACCGCCTGGGATCGGAACCTCGCTTCCGATGACAAATACAGGTCTCATGGCATCCGGTTTTTCTGCCTTCAGCTCTTCATAACCTTTCATAGCTGCTTTGTAAAGAGTGGCACCTCTGCGTGCGATAGTCTCGGTTGAGAGAAGTCCTTCCGGATCATCTGCAACTTTCATACTGGTGTCCAGATGGATTTTGGTGAATCCGGCACGTGTATACTGATATACGAGAGTCTCGGATTTTTCCATGGCTTCTGTTTCCGGAAGATTTTGCCAGGTCAGAGGTCCGAGGTGGTCGCCACCGAGAATGATATGATTCTCAGGAACACCGATCTCGGCTGCCATTTTGAGAACCATTTCATAGAAATCTTTCGGATACATTCCGGTGTAACCGCCAAACTGGTTTACCTGATTGGCAGTTGCTTCGATCAGAACTGGCGCATTGAACAGTTTTGAACGTTTCAAAGCCACCTCAAGTACAAACTCATTTGCGCTGCAGACAGACTCAATACCACAAATCTTGCCCTCACGACGCTGATCCATCATCTGCTGAATCGGATGTTTCATTTTTTTATCCCTCCATAGTTATCTATTGATTTATTTTATGATTTATTTATTCTATAACTTTGCTTCGCCCATACAGTAGGTCTGAATAACAGAATAGTCTGCATCAAGTACGACAATATCTGCGTCCATTCCAACTTTGATCATACCTTTACGATCATCTACACCGATGCATCTTGCGGGGTTAATGGTACAAGAATTAATGGCATAATTAAATGGAACCATAGCTTCCTCGACCAGAATACGGAGACCCTGATTAAGTTTTAAAGTAGAACCTGCCAGTTTTCCGGTGGAAGTCAGATGTGCACTTCCATCCGGATAGATCACGATCTCGTTGCCGCCAAACATAAATTTGCTTCCGATAGGGGTTCCTTTAGCCATCAAAGCATCAGATATCATGATGCAATAATCAGGCCCTTTGGACATAAAGTAATTGTTCAGGGCAGCAGGAGTAGAGTGATTACCGTCACAGATGATCTCTCCATACATGGTGCGGATCCGGTAAGCAGCACCTACCAGTCCGTTTGCACGATGATTAAAGGCAGACATACCATTATATACATGAGTCATGGAACGGGCACCGTGTGCATATGCCATAACAGCCTGTTCATAAGTGGCTGCTGAGTGGCCAATACTTACTACAACACCATGTTCGGTCAGGTATCTGGTAAGGGTAAAATCGTCATCGGTTTCAGTTGCCATTGTTATATATTTGATATGACCTTTGGCAGCTGCCTGATATCTTTCAAATTGTTCAATGGTAGGTTTTACAATATACTGCTCTGGTTGAGCTCCCTTGTATACCATATCCAGATATGGTCCTTCAAAATGGATACCAAGAATCTCAGCTCCTTCGTAACCATCTTCCATGACTTTAGCAACATTGGCAACTGCTTTAGTCAGAACTTCTTCACTCTGCGTGATGGTTGTTGCAAGAAAACCAGTGACACCCTCTGCAACAATATTTTTTGTCCAGTTGCGGAGACCTTCTTCGTTGGCATCATTAGTATCAAACTCAAATGCACCATGACAATGGATATCCAGAAAACCAGGCACGATGCGTTTGTCCCCATAATCTACATCTACAGGTTTGCTTTCATATGGAAGAATCTCTGTGATCTTTCCATTGTGCATTTCAATGATTGCAGGTACAAACTGGTCTGCAATCCAGATCTTTTTGCTTTGAATCAGCATAAAAATACCTCCCTTTCTTACGGCTTTATGTGTTCATTATATCAGATGTCCTCATTATATCACAGGAAATACAAAAAAAATTGCAATTTTTATGCTAAACATTGTGCTTTTTGGTAGGTGTCTTGTAATATTTGGATAAATTGCTATGTAATGAATTCATACTAAAAATCCAAGGGGGTAAAATCATGGGGATTTTTAATCTTTGTGTGATATGTCCATGAAACGAGAAAGAAAATAATCGCATGATATAGCTTTAGATAAATTAAGTGTCAAACTCCCGAGCAAATCACCCGTTTGACAGGCGGTATTGATTTTAGAAAATGCGATTGCTTTTTAGTTTTGGTTCGTATTATAATGGAATGAAAATGAAAAATAAAGGAGAAGACATCATCTATGATGAATATACTGTTTGTATCCCTGGGCTGTGACAAGAACCTGGTGGATTCAGAAGTGATGCTGGGACTTCTGGCAGAAAAGGGATATGGTTTTACAGATGACGAGATGGAAGCAGATGTGATCGTTGTGAACACCTGCTGTTTTATTGGTGATGCTAAGGAAGAGAGTGTTAACACGATCCTGGAGATGGCAGAGCACAAAAAAGATGCAAAATGTAAGGCTCTGATCGTGACCGGATGTATGGCACAGCGTTATAAGCAGGAGATCATTGACGAGATTCCGGAAGTGGATGCAGTGCTGGGAACCGCTACCTACGACAGCATTATCGAGGCGGTGGAAGAAGCACTTGGCGGCGAGCATATGCTGAAATGTGAGGATATTGACCGGCTGGTACTGACCAATGCCAAGCGTATGCTGACTACTGGCGGACATTATGCACATCTGAAGATCGCGGAGGGCTGCGACAAGCACTGTACCTATTGTATTATTCCGAAGCTTCGCGGAAATTATCGCAGTTTCCCCATGGAGAAACTGGTAAAAGAGGCAGAAGAGCTGGCAGCACAGGGTGTGAAGGAGCTGATTCTGGTGGCACAGGAGACGACTCTTTACGGAACTGATATCTATGGAAAGAAGAGTCTTCATCTGTTGCTGAAGGAACTATGCAAGATCAAAGGTATCCGCTGGATCCGTGTGCAGTACTGCTACCCGGAGGAGATCTACGATGAACTGATCCAGACCATGAAGGAAGAGCCGAAGGTCTGTAACTATCTGGATCTTCCAATCCAGCATGCATCTGACCGGATTTTAAAGAGAATGGGACGTCGTACCAGCCAGGCTGATCTGCGTGCAATCATTGGAAAGCTCCGTCAGGAGATCCCGGATATCTGTCTTCGTACCACATTGATCAGTGGATTCCCGGGAGAGACGGAAGAAGATCACGAAGAGCTGATGAATTTTGTGGACGAGATGGAGTTTGACCGCCTTGGAGTATTCACCTATTCAGCAGAGGAAGATACACCGGCAGCAACCATGCCGGATCAGATCCCGGAGGAACTGAAAGAAGAGCGCAGGGACGAGATCATGGAACTTCAGCAGGAGATTTCCTTTGAAAAAGCAGAAGAGATGGTGGGCAAGAGCCTGTGGTGCATGGTAGAGGGAAAAGTCGCTGATGAGTACGCATACGTGGCAAGAACCTACAAGGATGCACCCGGCGTGGATGGCTATCTGTTCATTCAGACCATCGAAGAACTCATGTCCGGTGATTTTGTAAAAGTGCGCGTGACCGGCGCAGACGAATATGATTTGATAGGAGAGATCGACGATGAATTTACCGAATAAATTAACTGTGTTCAGAGTGATTCTGATTGTACCATTCGTAGTGTTACTTTTAGGTGGATTTCAACAGTGGGGCTGGTTTACGACTCTGTTCAGTGGAATCCTTCCGTATACAGATTACATTGCAGTAGCCATCTTCATCATTGCCAGCCTGACAGACCTTCTGGATGGAAAGATTGCCAGAAAATACAATCTGGTCACTGACTTTGGAAAATTCATGGATCCGCTGGCAGATAAGCTACTGGTGTGTTCTGCCATGATCTGTCTCATTGAGATGGGACGGCTGCCAGCATGGATCGTGATTGTGATCATCAGCCGTGAATTTATCATCAGTGGATTCCGTCTGGTGGCATCTGATAACGGTGTAGTCATCGCGGCCAGCTATTGGGGAAAATTCAAGACCACGTTCCAGATGCTTATGATCATCGTACTGCTGCTGAACTTTGGTGGTGTATTTGTACTGATCGGACAGATCCTGACCTGGATTGCCCTGATCCTGACTGTGGTATCCCTGGTGGATTATATTGTGAAGAATAAAGATGTGATCCTCAAGGGAGATATTTAAGGAAAGAAGCGAACAGATATGAGATATCATAATATCACCAAAGATGATATGTTAAATGGAGATGGACTGCGTGTTGTATTATGGCTGGCAGGATGTGAACACCATTGCAAGAACTGTCAGAATCCGGTGACCTGGGATCCGGATGGAGGTCTGCCTTTTGATGAAGCTGCCAGAGCAGAGATCTATGAGGAACTGGATAAGGAATATGTATCGGGCATTACTTTCAGCGGCGGCGATCCATTGCTTTTAAGAAACAGGGAAGAACTGACAGAATTTTTAAAAGAGATCAAGAAGAACTATCCAGAGAAGACGATCTGGCTTTACACCGGATATCTCTGGGATGATGTTCAGGATCTGGAACTGATCCAGTATCTGGATGTATTGGTGGACGGCCGGTTTGTGGAAGAACTAAAAGATAACAGCCTTCCGTGGAAGGGCAGTGCCAATCAGAGAGTCATTGATGTACAGAAAACAAGAGAGCTGGGACAGATCGTCCTCTATGCTTAAACAGGAGAACAAAATGGAAAAGATCAGAATCAAGTATTTTTCAGATAAGATTGAAAAACTGACCTATATCGGAGGAAAATCTGACTGGATCGACCTTCGGGCATCAGCAGATGTAACATTGAAGGCGGGAGAATTCAAGCTGATCCCGCTGGGAATCGCCATGGAGCTTCCCAAAGGCTATGAAGCTCATGTGATTCCCAGAAGCAGTACTTACAAGAACTTTGGCATTCTGCAGGCCAACAGCATGGGATTGATTGATGAAAGCTATTGCGGCGACAACGATCAGTGGTATTTCCCGGCACTGGCCATGAGAGACACGGAGATTCATGTCAACGACAGAATCTGTCAGTTCCGTATTATGGAGCATCAGCCGGAGCTGGTATTTGAAGAGACAGAAGTACTGACGGGTAAAGACAGAGGCGGATTTGGGACAACTGGACGACAGTAGTAGATAGTAAGATGAGGGTGCGGACGGAAAGGAGCTATCTATGACATATAGGATATTTGGAGCAATTGATGTCGGAAGTTATGAAGTAAATCTGAAGATCTATGAGCTTTCGATGAAGAATGGGATTCGTCTGCTGAACCATGTGCGGCATCGGCTGGATCTTGGAAGTGACACCTATGCGACAGGAAAGATCGGGACAGAGCTGGTGGACGAGCTTTGTCAGGTGCTGCTGGATTTTAAGCGGATCATGAAGGACTATGGAGTACAGGAGTACCGTACCTGTGCGACCTCTGCGATTCGTGAAACCCATAATACATTGATCCTTCTGGACCGTATTTATCTGAAGACCGGTATTCATATTGAAGTACTTGCCAATTCGGAACAGCGGTATCTGGGTTACAAATCTATTGCTTCCAATGAAAATGCGTTTCAGAACATCATTGAAAAAGGTACAGCCATTGTGGATGTTGGCGGCGGAAGCGTACAGATCTCCTTGTTTGACAAGGACAATCTTGTGACGACTCAGAACATTCGCATGGGAAGTCTGCGTCTGCGGGAGCGCCTGGCAGATGTGGCAGAACGTACGGTCCGCTATGCTGCAGTAGTGGAAGAGCTTCTGGACAATGAACTTCGCACCTATAAAAAACTGTATCTGAAAGATCGGAATATTCAGTATGTATTGCTGGTAGGAAGTTATGTGCATGACATTGAGCAGTACATGCAGAAAAATGGGATCGGAAGAGAGATCGACCGTGAGACCTTCCTGAAGTTTTATGAAAATCATGTCCGTAAAGGGGAACGAGAATTAGCCCAGGAGCTGGGAGTCAGTGATGAAAACGGAGCACTTTTAATCCCGGCCATGGTGATCTACAAGCGGTTTCTGGAGGAGACCGGAGCAGAGAAAGTCATTATTCTCGGCACTGATCTGAGCGATGGCATGGCTTATGACCATGGAGTGAAGAAGGGCATCTTAAAGCCGGAACATAATTTTGAAAATGATATTATCGAGGCTGCAAGAAATATTGCCAAGCGGTATCATACCAACCGGAATCATACTATCGTTATGGAGCAGCTTGCCCTGACAATTTTTGATAAGCTGAAAAATGTTCATGGCCTTGGCAGGCGGGAGCGACTGCTTCTGCAGATTGCAGTGCTTCTTCATGACTGCGGAAAATATATCAATATGTCCCGATCATCGGAGTGTTCCTACAACATCATTATGGCGACGGAGATGATCGGTCTTTCTCATCTGGAGAGAGAACTTGTGGCGAATGTAGTGCGGTTCAACAGTGGGGAGATTCTGTCTTACGAAGAACTGGCGGCCAGCTCGCTGCTTGGAAAAGAAGAGTACATGAAGATCGCCAAGCTGACAGCGATCCTCCGTGTGGCAAATGCATTGGATCGAAGCCACCGGCAGAAGATCCGTGAGATCAAAGTAACATTAAAAGATAATCATACGATGCAGATCCTGGTGGACACCACAGAAGACCTGACACTGGAACAGGCACTGTTTGGAGAAAAAGCAGAATTTTTTGAAGAAGTGTATAGTATTCGTCCGGTTCTGAAGGCGAAGAGAATGTAGTCAGGGAGGAAAAAGCCATGGAAAAAGATTATAAAAAAGCAGAGTATTATGAGAACCGGGAGCTGAGCTGGCTGGGATTTGATGAGCGGATCTTAGGAGAAGCCAGAGACAAGACCACTCCTTTGTTTGAACGGTTGAAATTTTTAAGCATTACGGCTTCCAACCTGGATGAGTTCTTTATGGTCCGGGTGGCCTCACTGAAAGATATGGTCAATGCCGGTTATACCAAGAAGGATTTGTCTGGTATGACGCCGGAACAGCAGCTGGATGCGATCCATGACCGGGTGCACAGTCTGGTGAATATGCAGTATTCCACCTGGCAGCGTTCGCTGCTTCCAGGTCTTCGGCAGGCTGGACTTTGTGTGATCTCTGACAGCAAGGAACTGTCTGAAGAGCAGAAGACTTACGTGGATCACTATTTTATGGAAAATGTGTATCCGGTGCTGACACCGATGGCAGTGGATTCTTCCCGTCCCTTCCCGTTGATTGTCAATAAGACATTGAATCTGGGAGCTCTTCTGAAGAAAAAGGGGGAGAAGGACGCAGAGCTTGAGTTTGCCACGGTACAGGTTCCTTCAGTGCTTCCGCGGATCATCTCCATTCCGGCAGGAAAAGATGGCGGAAAGGCAGTGATCCTTCTGGAAGATGTGATCGCCGGAAACATGGACAAGTTGTTCTTGAGTTATGATATACTCTGTGTACATCCGTATCGGATCATGCGAAATGCGGACCTGACCATTGACGAAGATGAGGCATCTGATCTGCTGGAGGAGATCCAGAAGCAGTTGAAGAAGCGTCAGTGGGGCGAAGTTATCCGTCTGGAGGTAGATGAAAAGGTCGACAAGCGTCTGTTGAAGATCCTGAAAAAAGAGTTTGCAATCAAAGAAGATGGCATATACCGGATCGGCGGACCGCTGGATCTGACTTTCCTGATGAAGATGTATGGACTGGATGGATTTGATGCTTATAAGACACCGAAATATACTCCGCAGCCAGTGCCAGAACTGAATGGGTGTGCAGATATTTTCGAGGCAATCCGTAAAGGGGATATCCTGATGCATCATCCATACCAGACCTTTGATCCGGTGGTGGATTTTGTGCGGCAGGCAGCAAAAGATAAGGATGTGCTGGCTATTAAGCAGACCCTCTATCGTGTCAGCGGCAATTCTCCGATTATCGCGGCTCTGGCTCAGGCAGCAGAAAATGGAAAACAGGTATCGGTTCTGGTAGAATTAAAGGCCCGTTTTGATGAGGAGAATAATATTGCCTGGGCAAAAATGCTGGAGCGGGCAGGCTGTCATGTAATCTATGGTCTGGTGGGATTGAAGACCCACAGCAAGATCACGCTGGTGGTACGAAGAGAAGAGGATGGCATCCGCAGATATGTGCATCTGGGAACTGGTAACTATAACGATTCCACTGCAAAATTATATACGGATATGGGACTTCTGACTTGTTCAGAGGCGATTGGAGAGGATGCAACGGCTGTATTCAACATGTTGTCCGGTTATTCCGAACCGGCAGTGTGGAACAAACTGTCTCTGGCACCGCTGTGGCTTCGTGACCGTTTTCTGTTCATGATCCGCCGGGAGACGGAACATGCGAAAAACGGAGAACCGGCACATATTATGGCGAAGATGAATTCTCTGTGTGATCAGGAACTGATTGCCGCTCTTTATGAGGCCAGTGCAGCGGGAGTAAAGATTGAACTGGTGGTACGGGGAATCTGCTGTCTGAAGGTAGGGATTCCAGGAATCAGTGAGAATATTGAAGTCCGCTCTCTGGTTGGTAATTTTCTGGAGCACAGCCGGATCTACTATTTCCTGAATGGTGGTCAGGAGGAGGTCTATCTGTCCAGTGCGGACTGGATGCCGCGTAATCTGGACCGGCGTGTGGAGATTCTGTTCCCGGTGGAAAATGAACATCTGAAACAAGAGGTGATCCATGTGCTGGAGATCCAGCTGCGGGACACCTTGAAAGCGCAGATCAAGCAGTCTGACGGAACCTACAGCAAAGTAGACCGCAGAGGAAAAGAAGCGCTGTGCGCGCAGGATTATTTTATGGAATATGCAAAAAAGCTGGCAAAACCAGAAGAAGAGACTGCGGATAACAGAGTCTTCATTCCGGCGGAACCATTGCAGGACTGAGGAGCAAGAATGGATAAGAAGGCATTATTTTTAGATATGGATGGAACCACCCTGAACGATCAGGTGGAGATTCCGAAAGAAAATCTGGAGGCAATGAAAGCAGCTCTGAAAGCCGGACATGAGATCGTAGTTACCACGGGGCGGCCTACGGCAAGCACACGAAAGCTGCTGGAACAGTGGGGATTGGATAAGATCGGCTGCCGTTATGTGATCTCATTTAATGGTGGAATGGTGCTGGATGCTATTTCCGGCGACATTATTTATGAGAAAACCATTCCGGTGGAGTGGATGAAACTGGTTGTCCATGAAGCAAAGCAGCGTGGTGTCTATGTACATACCTATGAAGGAAACCATGTGTTGTCCGATCAGGACTGTGATGAATACCGTTCTTATATAAAAAGGCTTCGGATGGAAGGCAGACTGGTGTCGGATCTGGAAGAAAGCATTGAGAAAGAAGCATGTAAACTGCTGGCTGTTGATCTGAAGGATTATGAGAAGCTGGAAGATTTCCGGAAAGCTATGCAGGATAAGTTTGAAGGAAAGCTGGATCTGTTTTTCAGCAACCGTCAGTATCTGGAGATCGTGCCGTGTGGTGTATCCAAAGGTTCTGCTCTGGAAGCATTTTGTGCAAAAATGGGAATTCCCATTACCAATTCTGTTTCTGCAGGGGATGAGAACAACGATATTTCTATGATCAAAAGTGCTGGCATTGGCTGCGCGGTGGCGAATGCCAGACCGGAAGTGAAGGCGGCAGCAGATTATGTGACAGAACGTGATAATAATCAGGCAGCTATCGCTGAGATCATTAAAAAGTTTATGATGGTTGACATGTGAAAACCTGTGGTTGTAGAATAGGTATATGGAGAATGTGATATGCCTAAGAAATTTCCTTTGTTTATTGATCTGACAGAAAAAAAAGTAGTGGTGTATGGAGCCGGCGTGATTGCCTCCCGACGAGTGGAGACATTGCTGGCTTTTACGTCGTCTTTGACTGTTTTTGCACCGGAGGCATCGGAACGGGTGCAAAGAGCGGCGGAAGAAGGACATCTTGTCTGGAAACGCGAAGCTTACCAGGAGGGAACGATTCCTGCAGATGCCTTTATGGTGCTGGCAGCCACCAGTGATGCGTGGGTAAATACACAGATCTGGAAAGAATGCAAAGAGAAGCACATTCTGGTCAATGTGTGCAGTGACCGGGGTCTATGTGATTTTCAGTTTCCGGGAATCGCAAGCAGAGGGGATCTGGTAATCGGTATCAATGCCGGTGGGCAGGATCACAGACTTGCAAAGATATGGACCGATAAGATAAAGAAAGAGGTAACAGAAGATGGATTTAACAATCAGACCAAGACGTCTTCGGACATCAGCAAAGCTTAGAAAAATGGTAAGAGAGACAAGAATGGACAAAAGCTCTCTTGTATATCCCATGTTTGTGATGGATGGGGAGAATAAAAAGGAAGAGATCCCGACCATGCCGGGACAGTTCCGTTATACGCTGGATCGGATGCCGGAGATCCTGCAGGAGATGGCAGATGCAGGTGTTGGCAGTGTTATGCTGTTCGGTATTCCGGATCACAAAGATGAAGTGGGAAGCGGAGCCTATGCCTGTGATGGTATTATTCAGAGAGCACTGGAGAAGGCAAAGAAAGAAGTGCCGGATCTCTACTACATCGGTGATGTCTGTATGTGTGAGTACACCAGTCATGGCCACTGCGGAATCCTGAAAGGAGACTATGTGGACAATGACCTGACTCTGGACAAACTGGCTCAGATCGCAGTTTCCCAGGTGCAGGCAGGTGCAGATATGGTGGCTCCGTCTGATATGATGGACGGACATATTGCAGCGATCCGGGAAGGTCTTGACAAGAATGGATTTGTAACCACACCGATCATGTCCTATGCAGTCAAATATGCATCCGCATTTTATGGCCCGTTCCGTGATGCTGCAGGAAGCGCACCGGCATTTGGCGACAGAAAGAGCTACCAGATGGATTACCATAACAGAAGAGAAGGTATCAAGGAAGCTATGCTGGATATTGAGGAAGGCGCAGATATCATCATGGTAAAACCAGCCATGTCCTATCTTGATATGGTACGTGAGATCAAAGATCTGACAGATGTACCAATGGCAGCTTACAGTGTCAGCGGCGAATACGCCATGGTAAAAGCAGCAGCAAAGCTTGGATATGTGGATGAGGCAGCGATCCTCTGTGAGATGGCAGCCAGCGCATATCGTGCAGGAGTGGATATTTACATGTCTTATTATGCAAAAGAGATCGCGCATTTTATGGATGAAGGGAGAATCGGATAGTCATGGAAACTACCAGATCAGAGCAGTTATTTAAGAAAGCAGTGGACCTGATACCGGGAGGTGTGAACTCTCCGGTCAGAGCCTTTGGAAATGTGGGAATGACGCCTCGGTTTATTGCATCTGCAAATGGAGTATATCTTACGGATGCAGATGGCAACAAATATCTGGATTATGTAGGATCCTGGGGACCTATGATCCTGGGCCACACCAGAGAAGATGTGCTGGAAAAAGTATTTGAGGCATGCAAAAAAGGTTTAAGCTTTGGCGCAGCTACTGAGGCAGAAGTGGAGATGGCAGAACTGATCTGCTCCATGGTGCCGTCCATTGAGATGATCCGTATGGTCAACTCCGGTACAGAGGCTGTTATGAGTGCGATCCGTGCAGCCAGAGGTTATACAGGAAGAAACAAAATTATCAAGTTTGAAGGCTGTTATCATGGACATAGTGATGCGCTGCTGGTGAAAGCAGGATCCGGTGTGATGACGGCAGGCGTTCCGGACAGCTCCGGTGTCCCGGCGGGAGCAACCGAAGATACTTTGCTGGCTCCGTATAATGATCTGGAAGCAGTAGAAAAATTATTTGATACATGGGGAAGCGGGATCGCAGCGGTGATCGTCGAGCCGGTAGGTGCGAATATGGGTGTGGTTCCGCCGAAGAAAGATTTCCTGGAGGGACTGCGCAGACTCTGTACAGAGAATGGTTCACTGTTGATCTTCGATGAAGTGATCACAGGTTTCCGGCTGGCAAGAGGCGGAGCACAGGAATATTTTGGCATCCAGTCAGATCTGACAACCTATGGTAAGATCATTGGCGGAGGTATGCCAGTGGGTGCTTACGGCGGACGTAGAGACATTATGGAAGTGGTTTCCCCGGTTGGTCAGGTGTACCAGGCAGGAACCTTAAGCGGTAATCCGGTGGCTATGGCAGCCGGTCTTACGCAGCTTCGGTATCTCAATGCCCATCCGGAAGTTTACACTCATCTGGAAGCACTGGGAGAGCGTCTGTACGGTGGCATGGAGAAGCTGTGTCAGGAACTGAAGCTTCCGTATCAGATCAACCATGTGGGATCTCTGGGATGTATGTTCTTCACTGAACAGCCTGTAGTGGATTACACCAGTGCCAAAAGCTCTGATACAAAGGCATTTGCCGCATATTTCCGCTATATGCTGGACCATGGCATTTATCTTGCTTCTTCCCAGTTTGAAGCGATGTTCCTGTCCGATGCACATACAGATGAACAGGTGGATGAGACACTGTCGATCATGAGAAATTATTTTGAAAAAACAGTGCAAAATGCTTAACAAACAGCAAAAACTATGTTAAAATTTTTATAATTGCGAACAGGAAAAAGCCAATGGAGGAAAGTCTCGGTGAAAGAGAAGAAATATGTGGCATATGTGGGCACCTATACCCATGGCAATAGCAAAGGAATTTACATTTACGACCTGGATGTGGAGAATGGACGCGCGATAGAGCGTAAGGTTGTTCCTATCAACAACCCTTCCTACATCAAAAAATCTCATAATGGAAAGTACCTGTATTCTATCTCAGATGAAGGTGTACGGTCTTTTAAGATCCTGCCAGATGGCGATCTGGAACCTATGAACAGTGCTTCTATCTGTGGAATGAGAGGATGTTATCTGTCTACGGACAAGCTGGACCGCTATTTGTTTGTGGGCGGCTGGCATGATGGAAAAGTGACAGTCATGCGTCTGAACGAAGATGGAACTATCGGAGAGATGACGGATGAGATCTTCCATAAGGGAATCGGGAGTGTGGCAGAGCGTAATTTCCGTCCGCATGTAAACTGTGTCAATATCACACCGGATCAGAAGTATCTGTGTGCGGTAGATCTTGGTGTTGACCAGGTAAAAATTTACAAATTTAATGATGAAACAGGTAAGATCACACTGGTGGATATGCTTCGCTGTGAGCTGGAGAGTGCGCCGCGGATCATCAAATTCAGCCCGGATGGACGGTTCGCATACCTGATCTGTGAGTTGAAGAACTACATCAGTGTATATAGTTATAAAGATGGTCCGAGGGGACCGGTTTTTGAGTTGGTACAGACGATTTCAACTTTGAATGAATACCATTCCAAGGGAAGTGCAGCCTGCGTACTGAGATTTTCCAGAGACTGGAATTATGTGCTTTGCTCCAATGCAGGGGACAACAGCGTTGGTATCTTTAAGATTGACCGGGAGACCGGCATGCTGGAGAAGATCTGTATCCTGCCGGTCAGCGGAGATTATCCGAAAGCGGCAGATTTCTTCCCGGATAACCGTCATATTATGGCATTGAATCATGAATCCAATACCATGACGATCTTCCGCATCAATTATGAGAAGAAATATTTCAGCCTGTGGGGTAAGCCTCTGAAGGTGGAGACCCCTAACTGCGTCCTTGTATCTGAGATCGAGGAAGCACCAAAACAGTGAGTAAAGCTGCCAGAGACAGCGTTACATATTATATACCATATAAGAAAAGGAGAATAATAAATCATGAAATTTATTGTTGAAACATCCGCACGTCACGTACATGTAACTCAGGAGGATCTGGAGGTTCTCTTCGGAAAAGGCTATGAGCTGACCAAGAAAAAAGATCTTTCCCAGCCGGGACAGTTCGCAAGTAACGAGAAAGTAACCATCGTTGGACCGAAGAAAGAGATGACCGCATCTATCCTTGGACCGGTACGTTCTGCAAGCCAGGTTGAGATCTCTCTGACAGATGCACGTACTCTTGGAATCGCAGCTCCGGTTCGTGAGTCTGGTGATATCGCTGGAAGCGGTGCCTGTAAACTGGTTGGACCTTGTGGTGAGGTTGAGCTGAAAGAGGGCGTGATCGCTGCAAAACGTCACATCCATGCAACTCCGGAAGATGCTGAGAAGCTTGGTGTTCAGGACAAAGATGTTGTATCCGTGAAGATCGATACTGACGGAAGAAGTCTTGTATTTGGTGATGTAGTTGTTCGTGTAAGCCCGAAATTTGCTCTGGCAATGCACATTGACACTGACGAGTCCAACGCAGCTGGATGCGGCAGAGAAGTATACGGCGAGATCGTTAAATAAGAATCCGCCCCAATTGTCGTAAATAATTAGAGTATAGGAGAATACATACCCATGAAAATTTTAGTTATCAACTGCGGAAGCTCTTCCCTGAAATATCAGCTGATCGATATGACTGATGAGAGCGTACTGGCAAAAGGACTTTGCGAAAGAATCGGAATCGATGGTTCCAAACTGACTCATCAGGTACCGGGAAAAGACAAATACATTGTTGAGAAAGCTATGCCGGATCACAAAGTAGCAATCGGTCTGGTTCTGGAAGCACTGCAGGATGCAGAGCATGGTGTTGTTAAGAGCACCGATGAGATCGCAGCTGTTGGTCACCGTGTATTGCATGCAGGAACCAAATACTGCGAGTCTATCGTAGTAAACGATGACGTTAAGAAAGTAATCCGCGAGTGCTTCGACCTTGGACCGCTGCACAACCCGGCAAACCTGATGGGAATCGAAGCTTGTGAGGCAGTTATGCCAGGTAAAGCAAACGTAGCTGTATGGGATACTGCTTTTGGTATGGCTATGCCGGAGAAAGCATATCTGTATGCAATCCCGCATGAGTATTATGAGAAATACAGCATCCGTCGTTATGGTTTCCACGGAACCAGCCATATGTTCGTATCCGGTGAGGCTATCAAATTCGGCAACCTGGATCCGGAGAATGCAAAAGTCATCGTATGCCATCTGGGCAACGGAGCAAGTATTTCCGCTTCCATCGGTGGAAAATGTGTAGATACCAGTATGGGACTGACTCCTCTGGAAGGTCTGATCATGGGAACCAGAAGTGGTGATATTGATCCGGCTGTTTGCCAGTTCATCTGCAACAAAGAGGGTATCGACATCAATGAGATGCTGAACATCCTGAACAAGAAATCTGGTATTCTTGGTATGAGCGGTGGAATCTCCAGCGACTTCCGTGACATTGAGAAAGCAAAAGAAGAAGGCAATCATCTGGCAGATGTAGCTCTTCAGGCATTCGTATATCGTGTAGCTAAATACATCGGTGCCTACACTGCAGCTATGAACGGTGTTGATGCAATCGCATTCACCGCTGGTGTTGGTGAGAACGATAAAGCTACCAGAAAGGCAGTTTGCGAGTATCTTGGATACCTTGGCGTTAAGATCGACGATGAGGCAAATGATGTCCGTGGTGAGAGAAGAGTGATCTCCGCAGCAGATTCCAAAGTGAAAGTAATGCTGATTCCGACCAACGAGGAGCTGGCAATCGCAAGAGAGACTCTGAGACTGACCAAATAAGTTTTCAAAATATAGCTTGACATTTAGTACAATGACGTGTATACTCAATAAAGTGTGAGTGAGACGGACCTCCTGTGCAGGTTCGACGAACGATGAACTGAATCGAGAAAGCATAGAGGAGGTGTAACCTGTGTCTATTTGTCCGAAGAATAAATCTTCCAAAGGAAGAAGAGATAAGAGAAGAGCAAACTGGAAAATGAGTGCTCCGAACTTGGTAAAATGCAGCAAATGTGGTGCTCTTATGATGCCGCACAGAGTATGCAAAGCTTGTGGATCTTATAACAAAAAAGAGATCGTTTCTGTAGATTAATCAGAAGCATTAAAAATCAAGGGTATTATATATGCCCTTGATTTTTTTAACTATGAACGATATAAAATGAGCACGATATGACTGAATGACTGGTCATACCGTGCTCATTTATGCTATCTGTGAAATTATTGCGGATTCTTAGATGCCCGATATTCAGACGGTGTCAGACCTGAATACCGCTTAAACAGGCGGCTGAAATAGAGCTGATCTTCGAATCCGACAGCCACAGCCACTTCTTTGATATAGCTGTTCTTGTCGGAGAGGAGCTCTCCTGCTTTGTTCATACGCAGGTTATTGATGTAGGTGTTGATGCTTCCGCCGGTCTCATCCTTGAAGATCCGGCACAGATAACCGGAACTTAAACCCACATGTTCTGCCACAGATGCAAGACTGATCTTGCGCATATAATTTTCTTTAATATAGGCAATGGACTGTTCCACCTCCAGGCTGTATTGATCTGTAGTTGCCTGAGTGCTGGATTCCGGGGAAAACATGACCTGGAGGGCATGGAACAGATGCTGTTCCAGTTCTTCCTGGCTGATAGCATTTCGCATAAAATCTGCACATTCCACAAGCTGGTCGTGGGCGGAAGCTGGAATCTCAGAAAGCTGATATTCCAGTTCTACCAACAGGTGGACAGAATACTGAATGACTTTGTCCGGAACTACATGCTGTTGTCTACAAGTGTTCAACAGTTCTTTGATATGTTCTTCAGAACGGGAGAGACGTTCTGCGGTCGGCAGTGCCAGGATTCTGGTGGCCAGCTCTCGATAAGTCAGTTCCGGGATGGAAGTGGTAACGGAGACATTATGGGCATTCATGGTTCCTAGTTCGCCGTAGAAACTTAATTCCAGCAATTCCTGGAAACGGTGATATACTTTACGGGCCTGCAGAAGATCCGTTACATGATCCTGATAAATGATCGTTGGAGACAAAGGCATATAATACCGGAACAACTGCTCTATACGGGCGGCCAGTCCCTCAATGGTATTATTCTGTTTTTTTAATTCTTCTTCCTGTATCAGCAGGAGCGTGCTGCTGGAACTGAAGAAAATGATGCGTCTCCGGTCAAAATGCTCCAGTGCATTTTTCAAGGTGCTGCGGATCAGATCCGGGGCTGGAAGAGTCTCCAGTTGTTGGGCATACCAGTCGAAAGAAATCTCACACAGGGCGAGAGAACCCAGATGTTCGGTATCGATATCGGTAATCGAGACCAGATCTTCCAAGGCATAGCTTTTGTGAGTGAAATATTCCCGCCAGGCAGCATGCTGTTCCTGATGGTGAAAAGATTGTTCTGCACTGTTTTCTTCGTGCTGATGATGAGTTTGTTTCTGATCCAGCTTTTCTTTGATCTTCTGGAGCTGGGTGGTCAGTTCTTCGGGGCTGATGCTGACCTTCAAAATATAGTCAGAGGCTCCAAGAACCAGAGCAGTTCGTACATAATTAAAATCTTCATAGTTGCTGATAACCAGAAATTCACAGTTCATACTGCGGTCTTTGGCTGTGCGGATCAGATCAATCCCGTCCATGACAGGCATCTTCAGATCACAGATGATGAGATCCGGATGCATGCGCTCAGCCATTTCCAAGGCCTCCTGTCCATTGGAGGCCGTTCCGCAGATATGGAAACCAAGCGAACCCCAGTCCAGCATGGAGCGAAGTGCAATTTTTACAATAGGTTCGTCATCGACGATCAGTACCTGGTACATAAGTTTCTCCCTCTTTTGCGTTGACAATTTTTGTATTGATAGATGGAATGCGGATCCGGCACAGCGTTCCTTTTCCGGAAGCACTGGATACGGTCATTCCATAGTCATCTGAAAAGTAAAGATGGATGCGGTCATTGACATTTCGACTGCCGATACCACCCAGTCCTTTTGGAACAGAACTTTTATCATTCATATCAAATCCTTTTCCGTGATCTTCCACTTCCAATATAATATCCGCTGATTCCTGGTAGCAGCGCACATAAATCTCCATGACAGTTCCATCATTATAAGAACCGTGCAGAACACTGTTTTCTGCCAGGGGCTGCAGGATCAGCTTGGGAAGCATAAAGTCTGTCAGATCTTCTGGAATCTCATAATTCACATGGAAGCTTCCGGCATATCGAATGGTCTGAATGGAAAAATAGTGTTTCAGATTGGCAATCTCCTCGCCGATAGTAATAAATTCATGGTCATTGATCAGCGTGTTTTTCAGTAGTTCACTTAAAGAGCGGATACCATCGGCAACAACTTTGTCCTGATTCATCTGTGCAACCAGCATCAATGTGTTCAGTGTGTTGAACAGAAAATGTGGATTGATCTGGTACTGAAGCATCTTTAATTCCAGTTCCCTCTTGCGGGCATCACTTTCCTGCCGCTGTTCCAGAAGAAGCTGAATCTCTGTCACCATGCTGTCAATGTTATCGGACAGATATGCCAGTTCATCATTTCCTTTATCCTGAATCCTTACATCCAGATTTCCGTCAGAGATATTCTGACAGGTCTCGATCATATGCTGAATCGGACTGGAAATACTGAGGTAAGTGTAGGTGGTCATGGTCAGCGCAATGCCTGCGATCAGGATCGACAGGACCAGCAGTTGACCGGTGACAACGGAGCTTCCATATAAATAGTAGGAATACAGATATACGAACAGAAGTGGGAAGATCGTGGATATTATATAGGAAATGATCAACCGGTTCTGGATATTCAGATTCCGCAGGCCGACAAGCGCAAAATGGCGAAGTGTCTGAAAAGCTTCATCCTCGTAATTGTCATCATAGTTCATAAAGAAATCCTTTCATAGTTTGTGATTTATTCCTATTTTACCATAGAATATAGATGATTTTCACCTGTTTTGTTTATTTCTACCGAAAAAGAGAAAATGTTCCATATCAAGAATAAGAAAATCCATATTACAAAAAATTTAGGGTTTTTAGAAAAATTTTATAGTTTAAGAATCATTCAAATTGTCCATAGGATGGATAAAATCGTAACTATACAGATGCAAAAAAAATGATTACAATAAGACCATAAAAAATTGATTGAAAAATCAAATAAAGGAGGAAATGTAGATATGATGAAATATTTACAGAAACTTGGTAAGTCACTGATGCTTCCTGTAGCGTGTCTTCCGGTATGTGGTATCCTGATGGGTATTGGATATGCACTTTGCCCGAGTACCATGCAGGGTGGTGACATCAGTGGAGCAGCTCAGATCATTGGATTTTTCCTTGTAAAAGCTGGTGGCGCTCTGATCGACAACATGTCCTGGCTGTTCGCTATTGGTGTAGCAGTTGGTATGGCAGATGACAATGATGGTACTGCAGGTCTTGCAGGTCTGGTATCCTGGTTAATGATCACCAACCTTCTTGCAACTGGTACCGTAGCTACCCTGACTGGTGTTGGAGCAGATGCTGTTAACCCGGCATTCGCAAAAATCGGCAACCAGTTCATCGGTATCCTTGCAGGTCTGATCGGATCTACCTGCTACAACAAATTCAAAGGAACCAAACTTCCGGATGCACTTTCATTCTTCTCCGGAAAACGTTGCGTAGCAATCGTAACTGCAGTTGTTTCTATCGTAGTATCCGCAATCCTGTTCTTCGTATGGCCGATCGTTTATACCGGACTGGTAACAGTTGGTGAGAGCATCGTAGGACTTGGCGCAGTTGGTGTAGGTATCTATGCATTCCTGAACCGTCTTCTGATCCCGTTTGGTCTGCATCACGCACTGAACTCTGTATTCTGGTTTGACGCAGCAGGTATCAATGACCTTGGTTCCTACTGGGCAGGCGAGCTTCTCAATGGAGCAGGCGGAACCGCTGGTATGTACATGGCTGGATTCTTCCCATGTATGATGTTCGGTCTTCCGGCAGCAGCAATGGCAATCATTCACTGTGCAAAACCGGAGAAAAAGAAAGCAGCAGCTTCCCTGATGGGCGCAGCAGCTATCTGTGCATTCATCTGTGGTGTTACTGAGCCGTTTGAGTTTGCATTCATGTTCCTTGCTCCGGCACTGTATCTTGTATATGCAATCCTTTACGGAGTATTCGCAGCAGTTACTGTAGCACTTGGCTTCAGAGCAGGTTTCTCCTTCTCTGCAGGACTTACCGACCTGGTATTCAGTGCTTCCCTGCCGGCACATGCTAAGACATGGATGATCCTTCCGCTTGGTATTGCAGCAGCAATCGTATTCTACCTTGTATTCCGTTTCGCGATCACCAAGTTTGATCTGAAGACTCCGGGACGTGAGGATGACGATATTGATGAAACCAAGATCGAGCTTGCAAACAATGATTTCACTGCTATGGCAGCAATCATTCTGGAAGGTCTTGGCGGAAAAGAGAACGTAACAAGTGTTGACAACTGTATCACCAGACTTCGTCTGGAGATCAAAGATTACACCGCAGTAGATGAGAAGAAGATCAAATCTGCAGGTATCAGCGGTGTGATTCGTCCGAGCAAGACTTCCATCCAGGTAATCATCGGACCGAAGGTACAGTTCGTAGCTGATGAGTTCAAGAAACTCTTGTAATCAAACCAATCCACTATCCTAACATATATCAGAGAAAAGCTCCGGTTTTCCGGAGCTTTTTCTCTGTCTTCTGAGTGTACCAGAGGATGTTTTCAAAGGTGCATTCGTTGACACCAGAGTGCAAATTTGATATGATAAATAGATAAATTCCGGATGAAAAAGATAAGGGAGAATACGGAAGAATGAAATATGCATATCGTTTGGGAAAGGCAGTGATGCTGCCGGTTGCGTGCCTTCCTGTAGCCGGACTTCTGATGGGAGTCGGATTCTGGTTGGATCCGGTGGGACAGGGAGAGAATCTTCTGCTGGCACATGTGATGATCCTTGCCGGAAGTGTTCTGATCGACAATATGAGTCTTCTGTTTACATTGGGGGTAGCAGTAGGCCTGGCGGATGAACAGGATGGAACGGCAGCTCTGGCAGGTGTGATCAGCTGGCTGATGATCCAGAAGATTCTTTCACCGGATAATGTGGTGATATTAACTGGTAACCGGGTAGATGCATCTTCGTTTTCCTATATTAATAATCAGTTTGTAGGAATCTTAAGTGGATGGATCGGTGCATATTGCTGTAATAAGTATCGCTTTAAAGTGTTCCACGGACCGCTTCAGATCTATGGCGGTCGTGTTTATGCACTGATGATGGCAACGATTTATGCGGCACTGGCATCAATTATGCTTTTATTTGCCTGGCCATATCTTCATTCTGCCTGCCTGTATGTGGGAGAGTCACTGATCGGAACTGGCGCACTGGGAGCAGGAGTTTATGGATTCCTGAACCGGTTATTGATCCCTACCGGATTTCATCATGTGCTGAATTCTGTATTCTGGTTTGATCTTGCAGGAATTGCGGATCTGAACAGCTTCTGGAATGGAACAGGTGTCTATGGACAGACAGGAATGTATATGACAGGATATTTTCCGGTCATGATTTTTGGACTTCCGGGAGCGGCACTGGCCATGTACCATACGGCATATCCGGCGCAAAAGAAGATGGCAGCAGGACTTCTTCTGACTGCATCTTTGTGCTCTGTTCTGACCGGAGTGACGGAGCCGCTGGAATTTGCGTTTATGTTTCTGGCGCCAGGTCTGTTTTTGCTCCATGCGATTCTTATGGGCATCTCTATGTATATCTGCGCAGCGTTGCCTTTTCGGATCGGATTTAACTTCAGTGCCGGACTGATGGATTATTTTATGTGCCTGAATGCACCTATGACACAGAATCCGGGACTGCTCTTGCCGGTGGGGCTTTTGTTTGGTCTGCTTTATTATATTGTATTCCGATTCTGTATTTTACATTTCCATCTGAAGACACCTGGAAGAGAAGCATCTGAGAAAGAAAACGAAAAGAAGTAACGATTTTCCATATAGAAGGGAAAATTGTGAATAGACGAAGCGAGGCTGACCTGTTATTCTATAGAAAGAGTCAGCGGAGGTCAGGAGGATTATTATGTTTGGACTTTTTAAAAAGAAAAAAGTAACGTATGAAATGAAAGCAGTGGTAGATGGAGCAGTTGTACCGATGACGGAAGCAACTGATCCAGTATTTTCTTCCTGCGCATTGGGAAATGGAGTCGTGATCCGTCCCACGTCTGATGTGATCGTGGCACCGGCAGATGGAACAGTAACTGTGACCATGGACGGAAGCAACCATGCGATCGGTCTGGAACTGACCGGCGGACTGGAAGTGCTGATCCATATTGGTGTGGATACAGTGAACCTGAAAGGGGAAGGGTTCGAAGCACTTGCAAAGACCGGAGATACGGTAAAAGCAGGAGATGAGCTGATTCGATTTGAACGGGAGGCACTGGAAGCAAAAGGCTATTGCATGGAGATCATGCAGATCGTGATGGAAGGCGAGCATTCCGGTGATGTTCAGTATACTACAGGGGTAACTGCAAAAGCGGGAGAGACGATCGTGGGAATCTGGCAGTAAAAGCCAGAGCAAAAGGAGACAGGAGAAAAGTGCCTGTCTCTTTTTTGATGGAAAGTATTGACTTAAAGAATCTGTTTTCGTATTATGATATAGATAGCGTGAACCTGTGTGTATCATATGGTGAGCGCCGGCAAGGAGGAGTAAGATGCAGGAACTGATAAGAGTGGCAGTAGATGCCATGGGAGGAGACAATGCGCCGGCAGAGATCGTCAAAGGCGCCGTGGAGGCACTAAAAGCCAGCACTGATCTGAAGGTGATTCTGGTAGGGCAGGAAGAAGCTGTGCAGCAGGAACTTTCAAAATATCAGTATGATGCTTCCAGAATGGAAGTTGTCAATGCAACCGAGATCATCGAGATGGCTGAACCGCCGGTTCAGGCAATCCGTTCGAAGAAGGATTCTTCAATCGTTGTTGCCATGAAGCTGGTAAAAAATGGAGAAGCAGATGCATTTGTGGGAGCAGGCAGTACCGGAGCAGTACTGGTCGGAGGACAGCTCATTGTTGGAAGACTTAAAGGAGTGGAGCGTCCACCGCTTGCGCCTCTTCTGCCGACAGAAAAAGGAGCTTCACTGCTGATCGACTGCGGTGCCAATGTGGATGCCAGACCGTCTCATCTGGTACAGTTTGCAAAGATGGGTTCCATTTATATGGAAAATGTTATGGGTGTGAAGAACCCAAGAGTGGCCATCGTCAATATTGGTGCAGAGGAAGAGAAGGGAAATGCACTGGTCAAAGAGACTTTCCCGCTTCTGAAAGCATGTCAGGATATTAATTTTATTGGAAGCATTGAAGCGCGCGACATCCCGTCAGGTTATGCGGATGTGATCGTCTGTGAGGCCTTTGCAGGAAATATCATTCTGAAACTGTATGAAGGAGTTGGAGCCACCCTGATTTCCATGGTGAAAAAAGGAATGATGTCTACGCTGAGAAGCAAGATTGGAGCACTTCTGGTCAAACCAGCACTGAAGACAACACTGAAAAAGTTTGATACCAGCCAGTATGGCGGAGCACCGCTGTTAGGACTGAAAGGTCTGGTAGTGAAGACCCATGGAAGCTCCAAAGCTGTTGAGATCAAGAATTCCATCCTTCAGTGTGTTACATTTGTGGAACAGGGAATGAATGATAAGATTAAGGCCGGAATTCAGGCAGAAGAAATGAAGTAAGAAAAACAGGAAGGAATGAATTATCATGGAATTTGAAAAATTACAGGAAATCATCGCAGAAGTACTGAATGTTGACCCGGAGGAGATCACAATGGATACCACCTTTGTGGATGATCTCGGAGCAGATTCCCTGGATGTATTCCAGATTATTATGGGCATCGAAGAAGAGTTTGATATTGAGATCTCAAACGAAGATGCGGAGAAGATTGTAACCGTCGGCGATGCTGTTGAGCAGATTAAGAATGCAGTAAACTAAAACGTGGAGGTGTTGCAGAATCCGCCCTGTAAGACTGGGTTTTGCAACACCTTTTCTTAAATATGGAGAAAGATAATGGAAAACGAATTACTGACGGAGCTGGAGCAGAAGATTGGTTATCAGTTCAAGGATAAAGGACTTCTGAAACATGCCATGAGCCACAGCTCTTATGCGAATGAACGGCACATGGGGAAATTAAAAAGCAATGAACGGCTGGAGTTTCTGGGAGATGCGGTACTGGAGCTGGTGACCAGCGAGTATCTGTTCCATACATATCCAACCATGCCAGAAGGTGATGCTACAAAAATGCGTGCCAGCATTGTATGCGAGCAGACTCTGGCATTCTGTGCAAAAGCGATCCCGCTGGGAGACTATATTCTGCTGGGCAGAGGCGAAGAGATCAGCGGAGGACGTACCAGAGCATCTATTACGTCTGATGCCTGCGAAGCATTGATCGGAGCAATCTACTTGGATGGTGGTTTTACTAGCGCAAAAGAATTTATCTGCAAGTTCATTCTCAATGATCTGGAGCACAAGAAACTCTTTTTTGATAGTAAGACCATTTTACAGGAGCGCGTGCAGGCGCATCATGACAAAGTCCTGCATTATGAACTGGTGGGAGAGGAAGGCCCGGATCATCAGAAGCTGTTCGTGGTAGAGGCCAGACTGGGAGAGAAGGTGATCGGCCGCGGAAAAGGCCGGACAAAGAAAGCCGCTGAACAGGAAGCAGCCTACCATGCGCTGACAGGGCGGGAAAACTAGAACAGGAAAAGAATGCATGTATTTAAAAAGTATTGAAGTACAGGGATTTAAGTCCTTTGCAAATAAGATCGTATTTGAATTTCACAATGGAATCACCGGTATTGTAGGACCGAACGGCTCTGGAAAAAGTAATGTGGCAGATGCAGTCCGCTGGGTACTGGGTGAACAGCGGGTCAAGCAGCTTCGTGGAGGAACCATGCAGGACGTCATTTTCTCCGGTACAGAGAACCGGAAGCCTTTGAGCTTTGCGTCGGTAGCTATCACCATGGATAATGCAGATCACAAATTGCCGGTTGCCTATGAGGAAGTAACGGTCACGAGACGGTTATATCGGTCAGGGGAGAGTGAATATCTATTAAATGGAACTACCTGCAGGCTGAAGGATATTCAGGAGATGTTCTATGACACCGGTATTGGTAAAGAGGGATATTCTATCATCGGACAGGGTCAGATCGACCGGATCTTAAGTACCAGACCGGAGGAAGCCCGTGAGCTTTTTGATGAAGCTACCGGAATTGTAAAATTCAAGAAGCGTAAGAAGACGGCGGAGAAGAAGCTGGATGACGAGAAGCAGAATCTGCTTCGTGTCAATGATATTCTGACAGAGCTGGAGAAGCAGGTAGGACCTCTGGAACGCCAGGCAGAGAAGGCGAAAGAATATCTGAAGAAAAAAGAGACCTTAAAAGAGTTCGAGATCCATATTTTCCTGATGGAGATGGAAAATATTAAGAAGCAGCTGAAGGAACTGGAAGAAACCAGAAAGATCACTCAGGATCAGCTGGATGAGACAAAGGCTTCTTTTGAAAATACAAAGCTGGAATATGAGCGGATCGAGAAAGAGCTGGAGGAGATCGAGCAGAAGATCGATGCAGCCAAAGAAGAAGCCACCTCTGCCAGAGTAGAGAAGCAGCAGATGAAGGGGCAGGCGGCAGTTCTCAAAGAACAGGTACGTTCTGCACAGGCAAATGCAAAGCATTATGCCGAACGTCTGCAGAATATAGAGCGGGATTTGACAGAGAGGCAACAGGAAAAAGAGACTGTTCTGGAAGAAAAGCAGGAGCAGGATCTTGCACTGGCGCAGGCAGAAAAAGTGCAGACGGATGCAGAACAGAAAGTATCCGATATTCAGCAGCGGATCGCCGACAGCCAGACCAATATGGAAAACAGCAAGAATGAGATCATTTCTCTTCTGAACCAGCGGTCTTCCATTAAAGGAAAGCTGCAGCGCTATGATGCTATGACAGAACAGATCAATATCCGTATGTCAGAACTTAATCAGAAGCTGATCCAGATCCGCAGCGATGAGATGGGACAGGAAGAGCTGCTGGAACAGCGTAAGAAGGAGCTTCAGGAAGTAAGTGAGGAACTGAAGGCAAAGCTTTCTGAACGGGCAGAGATCGAGCAGAAGATCCAGGAGCTGCAGCAGCAGATCACATTGGGACGAAAGCGTCTGGAAGCGGGACAGAGCGCATATCACAGAGAAGCATCCAGACTGGAATCACTGCAGAACCTGGCAGAGCGCTATGACGGTTATGGCAACAGCATCCGTCGTGTTATGGAGCGAAAAGGACAGGAAGCAGGAATCTGCGGTGTGGTTGCAGATCTGATCCAGACGGATAAGAGATATGAGACAGCCATAGAGACAGCTCTTGGCGGAAGTATCCAGAATGTAGTCACAGAGGATGAGGAGACTGCAAAACGCCTGATCCAGTATCTGAAGCAGAACCGGTATGGTCGTGTGACATTTCTGCCATTGACGGCAGTGAGAAATCCGCAGGAATTTCGTCAGCCCCAGGTATTAAAAGAGCCTGGAGTGCTGGGACTGGCACACACGCTGGTACAGGCAGATGCCCGTTATGCGGATATCTGTGCGCAGCTGCTGGGAAGGACTGTTGTGGTGGATCATATCGACCATGCAGTGGCATTACAACGAAAATATAAATATACACTCCGTATCGTCACACTGGAAGGAGAGTCCCTGAATCCGGGAGGTTCCCTGACAGGAGGTGCTTTCAAGAACAGCAGCAGTCTCTTGAGCAGAAAACGAGAGATCGATGAATTACGAGAGCGGGTAGACAGACTTAAAAAAGAGCTGGAAGCTACACAGACTACGTTGGTGGAGCTTCAGAATGAGAGAAGCCGCTGTTATTCCATTCTGGATGAAGGAGCAGCAGTCCTTCAGGAGATCAAAGTCCGGGAAAATACAGCCCGCATGAACGTGGAGCAGTTGAAAGTGCAGCGTAAAGCAGCCGGTACCGGAAGAGAAGCACTGGAAAAGGAAAGTGCAGAGCTGAAAAAACAGACGGCCGAGATCGAGGAGTTCCGGAAGACCAATCAGACGGAGCTGAAAGATTCCGAGGCGATGGAAAAAGCACATACCTTTGCGGTGGAGACTTATCAGCAGCGCCTGGAGGAAGATAAGGCACTGGAGGCTGATGCAGCCAGAGAACTGGAAGACATCCATCTGGATACGGCATCCATTCGCCAGAAAGCAGAATTCTCATCTGCAAACCTCAGGCGGATCGAGGGAGAGATCCACAAGCTTACCGGGGAAAAGGAACAGATTCTGCAGGAACAGGTTCAGGCAGAGTCCGATACCCACAGCAGACAGGAAGGCATTGAGACCCTGAACGTGCAGATGGAAGCGGCAGCCAGACGGATGGAAGAGCTGGAGCAGAAGACCCAGGAGCTGCAGAGCCAGAAGGAAGCGCAGTCCTCTTCCCACAAAGCATTCTTCGGACGAAGGGAAGAGCTGTCCGGCAGAATGAACGAGCTGGATAAGGAGCTGTTTCGTCTGGACAGCCAGAAGGAGAAGCTGGATGAGAATTCTGAGTCACTCATGAACCATATGTGGTCAGAATATGAGCTGACTTACAATGCGGCGATCCCGCTTCGCAAGGAAGAATATACCAGTCTTTCGGCATTGAAAAAAGACTGTGGCACGGTAAAAGAAGAGATCCGTGCTCTGGGCAATGTCAATGTGAATGCTATTGAAGATTATAAAGAGATATCGGAACGTTATACGTTCATGAATGGACAGCGCAATGACCTTCAGGAGGCAGAAGAAGCCTTGAAGCAGGTTATAAAGGAACTGGATACTGGTATGAAGAAACAGTTCATGGAACAGTTTGTGCTGATCCAGAGGGAGTTTGATAAAGCATTCAAGGAACTGTTTGGCGGCGGTAAAGGAACGCTGGAGCTGATTGATGAGGAGGATATTCTGGAGACAGGTATCCGGATCATCTCACAGCCGCCGGGGAAGAAGCTGCAGAATATGATGCAGCTTTCCGGTGGTGAGAAGGCTCTGACGGCCATTTCTCTTCTGTTTGCCATTCAGAACTTAAAGCCGTCCCCCTTCTGTCTTCTGGACGAGATCGAGGCGGCACTGGACGACTCCAACGTGGTACGTTTTGCAAAATACCTTCACAAGCTGACCAGCGATACGCAGTTTATCGTGATCACGCACCGAAGAGGTACCATGAATGCAGCTGACCGTCTGTATGGTATTACTATGCAGGAGAAGGGTGTATCTACTCTGGTGTCGGTGAATCTGATCGAAAATGATCTGGATAAATAGGAGGTGACCTTATGGCTGAGGAGAAAAAAGGATTTTTCAGACGTCTGGCAGATGGCCTGGCAAAGACGAGAAACAATATTGTATCCGGAATGGATGCTATTTTCAACGGTTTCTCGGACATTGACGATGATTTCTATGATGAGATCGAAGAGACACTGGTAATGGGAGATATTGGTATCAATGCGACCACTGCCATTATTGATAATCTAAAACAGAAAGTAAAAGAACAGCATATTAAAGATCCCCATGAGTGCAAGGAGCTGCTGATCAACAGTATCAAGGAGCAGATGCAGGTAGGGGAGACCGCATATGAGTTTGAACACAGAACCTCTGTGGTATTGGTGATCGGTGTCAACGGAGTCGGTAAGACTACATCTGTAGGTAAACTGGCAGGAAAGCTCAAGGAACAGGGAAGAAAAGTGATCCTGGCAGCAGCAGATACGTTTCGTGCAGCAGCAGGAGAGCAGCTGACAGAATGGGCCAACCGTGCCGGAGTGGAGATCATCGGAGGATCGGAAGGCGCAGATCCGGCATCTGTTGTCTTCGACGCAGTCAGTGCTGCCAAGGCAAGAAAAGCAGACGTTCTGCTCATTGATACGGCAGGAAGACTTCACAACAAGAAGAATCTGATGGAAGAGCTAAAGAAGATCAACCGGATCATCGAAAGAGAATATCCGGATGCATATCGGGAAACTCTGGTGGTTCTGGATGGAACGACTGGACAGAATGCACTGGAGCAGGCAAGACAGTTTGGTGAGGTGGCAGATCTGACAGGTATCATCCTGACAAAACTGGATGGAACCGCAAAGGGCGGAATTGCAGTGGCAATTCAGTCTGAACTTAACGTTCCGGTTAAGTATATCGGAGTGGGAGAACATATTGATGATTTACAGAAATTTGACGCAGACACATTTGTAAATGCTTTGTTCTTACCAAGTTCCGAGAACTAACATATATCGCAAAACACAACAGACAACAAAGGAGACACAAAAACCATGATGACAACAATGACTTTAGAAAAATTTGAAGAAGCATGTGAGATCGTCGGTCGTGTGACCAACAAGACCGGTCTGGTATACAGCCAGTGCTTCAGCGACCAGTGCGGCAACAAAGTATATCTCAAACCGGAGAATATGCAGAAGACCGGCGCATTCAAGATCAGAGGTGCTTACTATAAGATCAGCACTCTGTCTGATGAGGACAGAAAGAAGGGACTGATCACTGCATCTGCAGGAAATCATGCCCAGGGTGTGGCATATGCGGCAAAAGAATATGGCTGTAAGGCAGTGATCGTTATGCCGACAGCAACTCCGCTGATCAAAGTCAACCATACCAAGGAGTACGGCGCAGAAGTTGTTCTCTATGGAAATGATTATGACGAGGCATGTGCGCATGCCATTGAGCTTGCAAAAGAAAAAGGATATACCTTCATCCATCCGTTTGACGATCTGGATGTGGCAACCGGTCAGGGAACAATCTCCATGGAGATCATCAAGGAGCTTCCGCTGGTTGATTACATTCTGGTACCTATCGGAGGAGGCGGACTGGCATCTGGTGTAGCCACTCTGGCTAAAATGCTGAATCCAAAGATCAAAGTCATCGGTGTGGAGCCGGAGGGAGCCAACTGTATGGAGCAGTCCCTGAAGAAGGGCGAGGTGATCTGTCTGGATCACAGTGCGACCATCGCAGACGGTACTGCAGTCCGTCAGCCTGGAAAGCTGATTTTTCCGTACATTCAGAAAAATATTGATCGCGTGATCTCTGTTCCGGATGACGAGCTGATCGTCGCATTTCTGGATATGGTAGAGAATCATAAGATGATCGTGGAGAACTCAGGACTCTTAAGTGTGGCAGCACTGAAGCATCTGAATGTAAAAGACAAGAAGATCGTCTGCATTTTAAGCGGCGGTAACATGGATATCATCACCATGTCTTCCGTGGTACAGCATGGACTGATCCAGAGAGACCGTATCTTCTCACTGTCTGTACTGCTGCCGGATAAGCCGGGTGAACTGGTACATGTAGCTTCTGTCATTGCAAAAGAGAATGGAAATGTTATCCGACTGGATCACAATCAGTTTGTCAGCACCAACAGAAGTGCAGCAGTAGAACTGAAGATCACGCTGGAAGCATTTGGAACAGAACATAAACAAAAGATCATCAAAGCACTGGAGAAGGCCGGTTATACACCGAAGCTTATCAGTGTCAACATTTAAGGAGAATATGTACGTATGGAGAGCCGTGTAAAAGAAACGATCGTAAGGCATGATAAAGGATACAACTGTGCGCAGGCAGTAGCGTGTACTTATTGTGACTTGTTTGGCTATAAGGAGGAAGATGTTTTCCGCATGACAGAAGGATTCGGGCTTGGCATGGGTTGTATGGCAGGTACCTGTGGCGCACTGTCAGGAGCAGTGCTTCTCGCAGGTCTTAAAAACAGTGATGGACAGATCAATGCTCCGAAGACCAAAGGAAAAACATATAAGCTGTCCAGACAACTGCTGGAGTGTTTTCAGGAGCGCTGCGGTTCTACCATCTGTGCAGAGCTGAAGGGCGTGACCACCGGAACACCGGTGCATTCCTGTGCAGACTGCATCAAAGATGCAGCTGCTATTGTAGAGGAAGTGTTACTTGGAGGAGAAAATGAGTAAATATAACGAGATCAAAGCGGCACTGTTAGGTGCCGGAACAGTTGGCGGCGGTGTCTACAAGCTGATCGAAAAACGGAAAAGTGAGATGCCAAGCAAGATACAGGCAGAGTTTACGATCACCAAAGTTCTGGTAAAAAATCTGAATAAAAAAAGAGAAGGAATCCCGGATGAGGTTCTGACCGATGACTGGCAGGGAATTCTGGATGACCCGGAGATTAGTATTGTGATCGAGCTGATAGGAGGCATTGAACCGGCAAGAACTTATATTCTGGAAGCTTTGAAAGCTGGCAAGAATGTAGTTACTGCCAACAAGGATCTGTTGGCTGAACATGGAAAAGAGCTGATGGATGCAGCAGAAGAGTATCACAAAGATCTGTACTTTGAGGCTGCAGTAGGCGGCGGTATTCCCATCATCCGCCCATTAAAGGAGTGTCTGGCAGGAAACAATATTACAGAAGTTATGGGTATTGTCAATGGTACAACCAACTATATTCTGACTAAGATGACACAGGAAGGCATGGATTTTGGAGAAGCACTGAAGCAGGCTCAGGAGCTTGGATTTGCAGAGGCAGATCCTACTGCCGATGTGGAAGGACTGGACGCAGGCCGCAAGATGGCGATCCTGGCATCCATTGCATTCCATTCCAGAGTAACCTTTGATGATGTGGAAATCAAAGGAATCTCCGACATCACAGCCAGAGATATCAAATATGCAGGGGAGTTCGGCTACGTGCTGAAGCTTCTTGGTGTGGCAAGAAATGTCAATGACAAGATTGAAGTCAGTGTATCTCCGGTGATGATCCCGGAGCAGCACCCACTGGCGAAAGTCAATGATTCTTTCAATGCGGTATTCGTACATGGTGATGCAGTGGACGATGCCATGTTCCAGGGACGTGGAGCAGGTGAGTTCCCGACCGCAAGTGCTGTTGTTGGAGATGTGATCGCTACTGCCAGAAATATGCAGTATGACTGCTGCGGACGGATCGGATGCAGCTGTTATAAAAACCTGCCTATGCAGCCGGTGGGAGATTCCAGACATCGCTATTTCCTGCGCTTCTTAGTAGAAGACAGAACCGGCATCCTGGCAGGTGTGGCAGGCGTTCTTGGCAACAATGGCGTGAGCATCAGTCAGGTGATCCAAAAGCCAGCTGTAGATGGTGTGGCAGAGCTGGTAGTCATCACAGATAAAGTAGAGACCAGACATCTGCAGGATGCACTGGTGATCTTTGGAGAGATGTCCATGATCCGTGAAGTGGCTTCCGTGATCCGCGTATACTCTCAAAAATAAAATTTCCGCAAATCGGGAACACTATAGACTGTGCAATTCAGAAAGGAGTGTGTCGATTGGAAATCAAAGAGATTACCGGGGACAATTTTCAGACTGAAGTAACAAAAGCGGCACAGCCAGTCCTGCTGGAATTCTATGCAGACGGGTGCAGCTTCTGCAAAGCACAGCTTTCCGTTCTTGAAGAAGCGGCAGAAGAAGCCTGTGATGTGAAGTTTGTCCGCGTCAATGGGGACAAGGAGCGCACACTGGCTGGTCAGTTCGGAGTGACTGTACTGCCGACCATGCTGATCATGAATGGAGAACAGATATTCCGGAGGATCACAGGATATCAGTCTTTGGAAGCGATCCTGTCTTATCTGGAAATGTAAAATGCGAAAAGGCCGGAGAAAGATGCGTTCTGTCCGGTCTTTCGTTATGTATAAAAACAGTCAGGAGAAAATCTATGAAAGTTCAGAAGCTGTTAAGCCTGATCCGTCAGTCCTGTGAACGGTACGAGATGATCGAAGAAGGGGACAAGATTGCTGTCGGCGTCTCCGGCGGCAAGGACAGTCTGACGCTGCTCTATGGATTAAAAGAATTGTCACGTTTCTATCCGAAGCATTTTACGGTGACGGCCATCTGTGTGGATCTGGGCTATGCCAATACAGATTTTACAGGAATTGAAGCTTATTGTGAAAAGCTTGGTGTGGAACTTACGATCATTCATACCCAGATCGGGAAGATCGTCATGGAAGAGAGAAAGGAGCACAATCCCTGTTCCCTGTGTGCAAAGCTTCGGAAAGGGGCACTGGTAGATGAAGCGGTCCGTCAGGGCTGCAATGTGATCGCTTATGCCCATCATAAAGATGATTTTGTGGAGACTATGCTTATGTCCATGATCTATCAGGGACAGTTCTATGCATTTCCACCGGTTACCTGGTTTGAAGATAAAGGAATCCGTGTGATCCGTCCGCTGATGTATGTGGAAGAAGGGCAGGTCAGAGGATTTATCAGAAGACAGGAGATCAGAATCTTAAAAAGCCCATGCCCGGTGGACGGAACCACCAGGAGGGCTTATGTAAAAGATCTGCTTATGAAGCTTGATCGGGAGACGCCGGGAGCAAAAGAGCGTATGTTTCATGCCATTGTCACCGGCAATATTTACGACTGGGTGGATCCTAAGATCACAGATACCCGGAAAAACTGATCGGTCACATCGAATTTTATTTGTCCATGATAGCGTTCTGTCAGTGCCTTGACGGATTCCGTACCGACTCCATATCCTTCATGCTTGGTGGACAAATATTTATCCTGATGTTTATGGATCAGATTTTTATAAGAATTTTCTATCCGAAAATATAATTTTTCATTCTGCCATCCGGCTTTGATCTGAATGTAAGCAGCGGGGGCAGCAACCTCTTTGCAGGCATCATATGCATTTTCCAGTAAATTACCAAACAGAATAGACAGGTCAATGTCGGAGATTGGCAGATCAGCAGGAAGCTGTGCATCCACAGCGAACTTGATCTGCTGCTTCTGACAGAGACCATGATAGTATTGTAAAATAGCGTCGATTACAAGATTTCGGCACAGAACCGTACGTTCTCCCAGTTCATAGGAATCCTCATATTCGTTGAGATACTCTTTCATCTGTTCGTATTGCTGGTGCTCCAGACAGCTTCTTAAGAGCTGCATATGATGACGCTGGTCGTGACGCATACGGATCGTCTCGTCGATCTTCTCTGTCAGACTGAGATAATGAGACTGCTGGATCGCCACCTGTCTGGTGAGCTGACGTCGTTCCTCCTGAAATGAATAGCGGAAAATATAAGCCTGTGTAATATCGTGCCATAAGGTATACAACATACAAAGGAAGAGGATCAAGGTTCCCCATTCTGTCAGCCAGCCGCCATAGACAGGCTCATAGGCGGGAAGCAGCAGATCCCACAGAAAAGCAGTTCCATAAAATACATCGCCGCAGAACAGTGCCAGTGTATCCGGCTGGCGGCGGGAGAGTGCATCTGCGGAGGAGGCCAGCAGATAGAGGACGCAAAAAGCCTTGTACCAGTTGGTAAGGATGGAAAAACCATTCATGACAGGGACTGTCAAAGAGGCAGAGGTCAGTCCATAGCATAGGGCAATGATACAGACGATCAGTGCGGTTCCCTGACTGATCCGGCATAGATGCTGATCCATTGAGCACAGGCGGTTGTGGAGTACCAGTACCAGCCAGGCCACTACATATCCAGAGAACAATTCCAGAGAGTACCAGGGAAAGACCGGTACGATCAGAAAAGTATGGAATAGTGGATATGCGGTAAATCCAATGATAGAGATACACAAAACTGCAAAGATCAGAATATTTTTCTGGTGACTGTGCAGACCAAGAAAAATCGCCAGGACAGCGATCAGCAATGCCAGCGATTCAAAGGCAATACAGATCCCGATACGCAGATTGTGGTAAAGCTCCACATTGTGGGACAGACCGAAGGCAGGAGGATAGACCATCCCGCTGTAGTAGTGTGAATAATCACTGACGCAGAGGATCAGACGTGTCATGCCAGTGGACGTAAAGGTGATCAGCCGTTCCTGAATACGGGGGATGTAATGGGCAGGGTCAGGATCACCAAGTGTCAGCACCAGCTGATCATCCACATATAGCCTGCAGGCGCTGAAGATCTCCGGCAATTCCAGCGTATAGCTTTGCTCTGCAGGCAGAGAAAGCCAGAGCACATAAGTGCCGTATCCATGGGGACTGTCTGGAAGCCTGTAGGAATGAAAATGGCTGCGTTGTCCGATCTGTGTATAGAACTGGTAGCTGTCAGGGATCCCATCTGAAAAATCCTCAGGAGACAGCAGCTGGTCTGGATAAAAGGACCAGCCGGATTTTAAGAACCGAACAGGGTTGGTCTGAAGTTCTTTCTCTGACAGAATCAGAAGACCATTGGCTGGCTGGATCGTGGTCCGGGTATATTTGTTATTGTACTGGTACAGGAACAGATAAAGGCAGGAGGCTGCCAGAAAAGGAACCAGCAGCCAGAGAAAACGGATGTGCAGCTTATCTTTCATGGACTCCTCCTATCTTTCGCCGCAGAAGCGGTAAGCAGGAAAAGCCAGCTCCAAGACTTAAAACTACAGGAAGAACAGATGGCAGGGCAGTTGAGGGCTCTGTAGCAGACACTGACAGGATCTGTTCATGTTCAGGAGCCTGTTCAGAGACATAGTAGGTTCCTGGTTCGGAAATGATAAATGTAAGAAGCTTTTGCTCTTCATCATAGGTTCCAGTGTATATCGTATCCGACTTTTTATCCTGAAGAAGAAATTCAGAGGCCGGATCCTGTGCATTCCATGGAACTGTTATCTTCGTATCAGGAATGGACAGAATCTCCTCGTCATTTTTTGAAACAGACACCAGGATCATGTCAGAGGCAGGATGCTGGATCGAGACGGTCAGGGAATCTTCATCTGTGAGGGCAAGCTGGTCCAATACATCAGAAGAGAGCTGAAGCTGAATTCCATGTTTGGAAAAGAGAGCATCACCGCCGGAGGTCTGCCGCATGAGATTCAGGCGGACACCATACAGACGATCCTGATCCGCAGAGAAGGACTCCGTGGCAACAGAGTCGGTCTGATTGGACGGAGCAGCTGTGGTGTCGGACGGAGCAGCTGTGGTGCTGGATGGAGCACTCTGTGTCTCGGACGGAGCAGCCGTGGTACCGGATGGAGCACTCTGTGACCCGGACGGAGCAGCTGTGGTGCTGGAAGAAGAACCTTCAGACGCAGACGGACCGGGTTGAGGCGCAGCTGGTGCAGGCTGTACCAGGGAACCGGACGGAGCATCATCGGAACTGCTTCCATCACGGTCACCGCCGGTATTTTCATAATTATATTCTTCGCCATTATCCTGGATCATCAGAATGGTAGAACGCTGTGTGGAGGACACGACCTGAAAATAATGGTAGATTCCCCTGGTAAGCAGAGCTCTTGAGATCTGAAAATCTGATAGATAAGGATTTAAGGTCGCTCCATCATCTGGATCAGGAAATACTTCCCAATTCTGAGTGTTAAGTTCCTCTTCGGACAGTTTGCTCTCACTTTTCAGCCAGAACAGCTTTGCGTCAGAAGCTGGCTTTGTAAGAGACGTTACATAAAACGCAGAGTTATCGACTTTCAAGGTCCACAGTTCATAGACAGACGGATCAGAGACCTTGACGGGAATGTGCCAGGTCTTCAGATCATCAGGAAATGTAAAATGATCCTGACAGGAATCGGCCAGCGAATAAGAGATAAGGATCTCATATTCACCGGGCACATTGATATTGACAGAATGATCGTCAAATTGATCAAGGACAAGTTCAGCTTTCCGTCCATCGGCTGTCAATCCATGGACAGCTATAGCAAGAAAACTATGGAGCAGATCTCTTTGCTCAGTCCAGGAATTATCATCATGGACTTTAAATATCATGCCAGTTATTCCAGTCTGAATGTTGAACAGAGAGGTAATGGCAGATCTGACAGAAGCATCATGGATGATATAAGGGATCCGAATACTGGTCATAACTCCATCAGCAAAGGTACAGTCGTCTTGCGGAGGAAGGATCGTACCTGTCAGCTCATAAGATCCTGCTTTGGTCACATCTTCAGGAAGATCCGACCAGGAGAGGGAGAGCTCTGTTTCGTAGGTCTGACCGTTCTTTGATACGATTGCTGTCAGGGAACTTATATTCTGGAGCTGTTCCTTAAGGTAGGATAACAGATCTTCTGGATCGTCAGTAGTGTAAAAATGAATAGGATTGATATTTTCCAGAAATCGCTGGCGTGGGATCGATGTGATCACACCACCGGACAGATCAGGTTCTTCGGCTGCAAAGACCGGTGTGGAAATGCTTAAAAACAGAAGCAAGCATAGGAAAGATAAAAAAAAGTTTCTATGAGACATACAAGATCCTCCTGCAACCTAAGAAAGAATGTGTTCAAACTGAAAATCAATATAGGTATTTTTGACAGATGGATAAAGTCTGCGGCTGATAGGAACAAACTCGCCGTTATCCATCAAGAACCCATCTTTCTGGATATCTTTTACGTGGGACAGATTCACAACAATCCCCCTTGCACAAGTCAGAAAACGTTCATCTGTCAGTAAGGGTGCTACTGTCTTGGAAAAGGTGTGCCGGGCCGACAGATTCAGATGAGAATCCTGAAAATGAATCTCGATATTATTGCCCACAGACATGATATACAGCAGATTCCGATAAGGAATCTCATGAATCTTCTTGCCGACAGAAACAGTCAGCCTTCTCTGATTTTTCTGAGACTGCTTCAGACATTCAAAAAGCACTGCCTGCACATACTCTGCCTGTGGAGGCTTCAGCAGATATCGGAGGGCATGGATCTCATACCCTTCATATACATAGTCTTTGCTGCTGGTCAAAAAGACAATAGAAAGATCAGGATCCAAGGCACGGAGTTTCCGGGCGACTGTCATACCATTCATTTCTTTCATATAAATATCCAGAAAACAGATATCGAACTGCTCAGGTTCAAAAGCTTCCAGGAGACTTTCTCCGCTGTCAAATTGTGTAATATCCAAAGTATAAGCTTCATGCTCAAGAGAAGCCTTGATCAGCTGGATCAGGAGCTCTCTGTCATTGACATCATCATCAACAATTGCAATTTTCATATAGCTATCACTCAAAAGCTTTCGTTTATTTTATGTATAAAAGTATAGCATATCGGGGATCGCATATCCAGTTTCTTTTCACAGATTCGACAAAAACCAACAGAAAAACCATTTGTCTAACATTCGCTACCATTTGGGCAACCCTTATTGAAGCTGTCTTCAGAAAAAGGTATAAAAAAGATATATATGAAAAAAAGGGAGGTCAGGATGCAGAGAACAATGCAAAAAAGTGAAGAACTTTATATAGAGAATCCCAGACTGGATCATAAACTCTGCCAGGATCTGATCAACTATGATATCATTTATATACAAGCGTCTTTAGGCTGGGGAAAATATACATTTCTATCTCATTTTTCTGAACATCATCCGGAATATACCATACAGATGCTGGATATTTATAACTTGGATCAACAGCTGTCAGAGCTTCCTGTAAAAGACGGGCAGATTCTGTTGCTCCCGCGGTATGAAAGACTTCAGGATTCTGAAGAAAAGAGCAGATTATGGAAACGGATCCAGAAGCAGGGGCGCAGAGAAAAGTATGTCTTTGCATCCACGATCCCGTTGCCGGAGGAGCTTCTGGCATACAAGGTTTCCGGTCGTCTACTCATCTATGGGAAAAAAGAATTGAAACCGGGAAGGGAAGAAGTAGACAGTTATTTCTGCAAAAAAGGAATTCATCTTTATCCGGAGGAACTGGCCCGGATCGAGCATGATTTTAATAATATGCCCATCTGTCTGTATCTGTTGGAGAATCCACTGCTGAATTCCTCGAGGGGATATTGCCGGATCGTCAGGGAACAGTGTCTGGAGGATCTGTTTTCCTGGATCGAAGTGGATTATTTTCGGACATTCCGGCTGGATGAGCAGTATGCCCTGGTAAATCTGTCCTGCTTTGAGCAGCTGACAGAGGAGCTTGTCTGGACGATCCTTGACATGCCCAGTGAGAAAGCAAGAGAATTTATTCAGATGCTTCGTATGAAAGGAAGCATTCTGGATGACTGTGGAAACGGATGCTGGCAGTTTACTCCGCTGTTCCGCCGCTTTCTGGCCAGGATCATCTATAAATATATGGATCAGGATAAGATGAAAGCCTTGTACAACAGGGCGATGCATTATTATGAGGATAAAAGGAATTATTTTGCAGCATTAAAATTTGCAGATCTTTTGAAAAACAGAGAACAGATCGCATTGCAGATAGACAGACTTTTGTCGCAGAAGTTAGGCTATGATGTATTTCTTTCGCTGGAAGAGTATTGTCTTCATCTGTCGGATGTCTATCTGGAGGAATATCCGAGACTGGTCATGGCAAAGGCCATGCTTCAGGCAATGGAAGGAGACCTGCCAGCTTTCCGTAAATGCGAACAGCTTTTGAATCGTATGCTGGAGAACTGTCTGCCGGAAAAAGGAAGACAGATCCGAAAATGCCAGCTTTTCCTTAAACTGATCGGACCAGGCGGCATGACGCCGGAGCTTCTTGAAGAGGCACAGGAACTGGCGGATCAGGTATATACTTCGGTAGATGTGATGTGGGATCAGCTTCTGGTGCCAGGTCAGATCTCTATTTTGCACGGAGATAAAGATTATTGTTCCTTTTTCCCGCAAAGTGACAAAGCAGGTCTGGGCCTTCTGGCATTGAGAAGGATCGCAGGCAAGAAATATGCTTCAATGGTTTTATATATGCAGGCTGAGGTGAGTTATGAATATAACCGGCTGGATGAAGCACTGGACAGCCTGTCGGAAAGTCTCCGTCATGCCAGACTGGAGAAAAATGAACGGATGCAGAAGCTCTGTAATCTCAAGATGGCAGATCTGATGATCGCACAGAATCAGGCACATGGCGCTGAAGAGTTTTTATTGTATCGTCTGGATGAAGAAGCGGATGCCAAAGAATTGTGGACAGATATCATGAGAGCGCATAAGGTGCAGTTTTACTTGCTGAAAAATGATGAGGCGAGGTTAAATAACTGGCTCAAAAAAGAGGCACCGAATGAAAAGGAAAGATTCTGTACACACAGGTATTACCAGTATCTCATGAAGGCAAAGGTATATATCTGGCAGGAACAGTATGTACAGGCGGGCATGCTTCTTCGTTCGCTGCTGGATTTTGCAGATCAGTACGGGATGATCTACCTGGGGATACAGATCCGTGCCCTGGAAGCCATCATTCATTTCCGATGTGGGAACCCGGCATGGATAGAGAAGCTGGAGCAGGCGATCCTCATAGCGAAAGAATATGGATTTATCCGGGTTCTGGCTGATGAAGGAGAAGCGATCTATGAGCTCCTGGCGGATCAATATGGAAAACAGAATGGCAGACAGCTGGATCCATTTGTCAAGCAGGTGATGACAGCGGCCAGAGCACAGATGCTGATCTATCCAGGATACTTGAAGCAGCGAAAGCTCATGAAGATTGACAGCTTCAGCAGCTACGAAAGAGATGTGCTGCATCTTCTGGCAAAGGGAGAGAAGAATGCGGAGATCGCAAAGGCTCTCTGTGTTTCGGAAAATACAGTAAAGTATCATCTGAAAAATATTTATCAGAAGCTGGGTGCAAAGAACAGAAGCCAGGCGATCAATCTGATCACGGAGTATCATATACTGTAAAAAAGGATACAGACTACCCGTTTGGGCAGTGTGTATCTTTTTTATTTATGTGAAAATAACAGTAGAATAGAGCGCGTATGTATATAGAAGAATCTGGACAATGTGAAAGGAATACATACAACATGGAAGCAGAACGGAAGCTGGAAGAAAAAAAACTACAGGATCTTCGGGAAACATCTGACCGCCTGACAGCGGCCAGCCATGTACAGGTAGAATATTTTGCAAAACATCAGAAGATCGAAGGGTATTATGAAAGTCAGATGCCGGGCAGACTCTTCGGCTGTGACCGGCTTATGAAGCAGGATAATATGTTTGGAACGCTGCAGCTTGGCTATAACCCCAACAGGGAGCGTGTATTTCTGTTTGCCAATATGAAGACTTCCAGATATGACACGGTAGCCAGCCGTTATCAGAAAGAGATGAAAGAATATCAGCAGAAATCTCTGTTAAAAGGGGATAATGAGAACCGGGCATATGTGTCCAGACGCTGGGAGATGTCCACTGTGCTGATCGAGAAACGGGAAAATAAGCCTTGGACAAAGCGCTCCATCGCATCTTATCTTGGACGTGCCAATCTGGAAGCGGTGAGAAAGAATCTTCCATTTTTTATCAAGGATGAAGAGCAGAAGGAGCTGGACGAAAAACGTCAAAGACAGAAGCAGATCCAGAAAGAAGTGTGGGAACTCCGTAGGACACAGGCCATGGAGGCGCAGGAATCAACGGAGGAACGACCGGACTGGGCGGAACAGGAAAAAGACCGGAAAGAATTGCAGGGGCTGCGGGCAGAAGCAGTGCAGGGACTTTCCGTGATCAGTCTTCTGGAATCCATTCTGACCAGAAAGGATGCTTTGTCCAGAACATTCCTTAGGCGGATCAATTATGCTTATGATTTTCAGAAAAAGGATATCAAGAGCTACTATCGGGAGAAGAGAAAGACACTGGAGGAGACAGCCACAGCTGCAGATACAGAAGAAGATCATCCGGGGGATAATACATAATGAACAGATCGGCGGAGCCATTTCATACAGAACAGGAATATTATAAAGAATTGATTGCCTGTGTCCGTCTGTTTCTGGAAGACAATCCAGAGCAGGACAAAATGAAAGCAAGAGCCATACTTCGGCAGAGCAGAGAAAGAGCCAGAAGAACCATCAGAAGCGGTGGAATGATTGCCTTGGAATATATATTCCATGTGCTTCAGTTCAGCGAATTTGAAGCATATATGGTGATCCTCTCATTGAGCAGTGAGCTGGACCATGAACTCAGTCAGATCATCAGCCGTCTGAATACACAGACCTACAGCAGAATTCCAACTATCGGCCTGTGCATCCGCTCTTATGCTGACGAGGAAGAAGAACGGCTGGAGCTGTGGAGACAGTTTGTAGAAAATAAGAAGAAGCTGGGACTTCTGTTTGACAGACTTGAGAATACGGAAGGATCCATGAGTGCTCAGGAGATTCCGCTGAAGCTGGATGGAAGGATCAGCTCCTATCTGCAGGCATATGAGCAGGAGGACGAGGAACTGGGCAGGTTCGTTCGTTTGCAGGCTTCCTGTAAGGGAGAACTACTGATCCAGCAGGAGATCCAGCAGGGACTGCTGCATCTGTATGACCATGGAGCAAGGACCTATTTTCTATGCGGAGAGACAGGATCCGGGAAAAAACTTCAGTGTGGACTTCTCTGTGAGGCGAAGAAGCTGCCGGTTCTCTATGTGGACAGTGTACGGCTTATGGAACAGAGGGAGCCATCAGATCAGATCTGCCGCCGGATCAAACGGGAAGCAATTCTGAAGGGAAATGCAGCCATCTGTTTTACCGGACTTCCGGGAGATGAGGAAGACCGGGTGGATGCACAAAAGACAGAAAAGCTGCTGCATGGAATGCGGGACTGGAACGGGCTTTTGTTTTTTACATCGATATATGAATGGAATCGAAGTATAGAAGGAGAACGGAAGGTTGTAAAGGTTCGGATACCGGATAACACAACGGAGGACAGGATCCTGCTGTGGGATGCCTGTCTGCAGGAAGAATTAAGGCCTGCGGATCTGAATCTAATCTATCTGGCAGACAAATACCGGCTGACAGCAGGAACAATCATAGACTGTGTGGAGGAATATCAGGACCGGCTTCTGATGAAGGGAGCACAGCCCAACATGGCAGATCTGCTTGCTGCCTGCACAGATCAGCTGGAGCACCGGCTGGGAAGAGATGCAGTGCGGATCGAAGCAAAATACAGATGGGAGGATCTGATCCTTCCCGAACCGCAGAAAAAGCTTCTGGCAGATGCATGCGACCAGGTGCTGCTTCATCATCAGGTCTACCACCGGTGGGGATTTGACAAGAAGCTGGCCTACGGAAAAGGAGTGTCCATGATCTTCTACGGACCGCCAGGTACAGGAAAGACCATGGGAGCCCAGGTGATCGCCAATCGTCTGCAGATGGAATTATACAAGGTGGATATGTCAGGGGTACTCTCCAAATATGTGGGAGAGTCAGAAAAAAAACTGGGAAATATTTTTGAGCAGGCAAAGAAGAGCCAGAGTATCCTCTTCTTTGATGAGGCAGATGTATTGTTTGGAAAACGGACGGATCAGAAGGATTCCAATGACAAATATTCCAATGCCGGAACTGCCTATCTGCTGCAGAAGATTGAAGAGTATGAAGGAATCATCATTCTGGCAACGAATTTTTTACAGAATTTTGATAACGCATTCTTAAGGCGCTTTCAGTTTATCATTGAATTTCCGTTTACGGATGTACCGCGCAGAAAGGAGATCTGGCAAAAGGTATTTCCGCCGGAGCTGCCAAGGGAAGAGCTGGATCTTGATTTTCTGGCAGAGGAATTTCATTTTTCAGGAAGCCAGATCAAGAATGTGGCAGTGGCAGCTGCATTTCTTGCAGCAGGGGAACAGACGCCATTGAATATGAAACATGTACTGACAGCTGTAAAGAGAGAGATGGCAAAGACAGGAAAAACATTGATCGCCAGTGATTTTGGCGTGTATTACTATCTGATGGAGGAGGTAGAGGGATGAATTGGTTCAGCCGGAAAAAGAGAGACAGCAATTTAGAGCCTATGCAGGGACAGTCCAGGGAAGAGGCGAACAGCGGACTTGATGAAGCGCAGAGAGCCAGGGAACAGCTGGCGCTGGAATCCATGCGGTCACTGACAGAGTCACTTCGACGGATGAAGTCGGCGGAGGACCGGGCAGAATACAGTAAGATCGAACGGATCCGTGGAGCGGTGGCAGGTAAAGCGGGCGCATCTCCCGCAGCCCAGGCGGCCGTTATCAGACTGAATGAGGAAGCGGAAGCGGCCAATGACCGTATCGCAGCTTCGGAACTCAAAGGAGATTTCCAGCAGCTGGTGCTGGATTTTACAGCGATCAATTCCAGAGACCATGACCAGACTCTGACAGACAAGAGTAAGGAGCTGGAGACTCTGAAAGGGGTACGCAGCAATCAGAAGCTGGCGCAGGACAAGAGCCTTGCCAGGGCAGAGGCCCACGCGGAGAAGGAGAGGGATCAGGCAAAGGATCGTGTTGCCAGAGACAAGAAGCATTATGTGGCTGATTCCTATCAGAAGCTGGCAGGCGGTATCGGCCGGATCAATCAGCATGGCGAGCTGAAGGAAGAAGATTATGCAACGCTTCTGGCTGCCTGTGAGAAGCGATATGCAGCACTCAACGAGATGCGCCAGAATGAATATGCGGGCGATTCAGAGAACATTAACAAAGCGATTGCAGCGGTGGAAGCGCAGCTTACGGAACTTCGTTCCAAATATCCGGCAGGAAGAGCAAAAAATGAGCAGAACGAAGCGGTAAAGACTATCAAGGATCAGAAAAATACACCGCTGGAGACTCTGATCAAAAGGGAAAAGAATCTGAAGGGTACGGCAGAGGCAGCCAACACGCAGGGAAATAAAGCAAAGAATGCGGATTACATCCCGGATGGACAGGGCATCGACCGGAAGATGATCAAGACCGAAGAAGCTGTGAAGATGACCACAGGGGATGTGATGAAAGGTAAGATAAAGGGAATCCCCGGGCAGATCAAAGATGGATTTACAAGTGGAAAGGATAAGCTGTTCAAGGCGAAGGAGAAGCTGGAAGGTCTGAAGAACTGGGGAGAAGCACTGGATGCAGTACAGGATCAGATCAGTGGAACCTACGGAGACGTAACAGGGTTTATCGAGGATCCGGGAGATGTAACCGAGATGAAAGAGCTGGCGAAAGGTTTTATGTCCGGCGAAAAGTCACTGTCGGATGTGAAGGGTGATGTCTTCGACGATAAATTTGATAATTCAGCAGTAGGTATCATTGGAGGAGTGCTGTCCGGTATTGCCAGTGTAGTAACATTGTCAAAGACACTGGTCGCACTGGTCAAAGCTATCCGCAACGAATACAAGAGCGGAAAAGATGGCGGGGATGTGACCATCGATAATCAGGGACGGTTCCAGCAGGTGAGAGGATTTGTCCACAAGGCTGCAGATATTATGGAAGGCTTTGGAGATACCTTCGGACCGCTGACGCAGGTGATCCCGTTCTATGATTCCATTGTGGGACTTTGTCAGGGAAGTATCGCCATGGCAGGAGATACCATGGATCTGGTATCAAGCTCCATGGGTATCCACAGTATGAGAAAATACCGTGACAAGATCTATCAGAGAATACAGGAACGCCGTGCACTGTATACGGCAGATGAGACCAGAGACAGGAAAGCAGCCAGTGCCTACAATGTGACCGGTAAAAAGGGGCTGGAGAAAAAGCGGCATGAGCTGGAGAGGGAAGCAGCGATCAAAGGTGAGAAGACAGGAGCTGTCCGGATCGTTGCGGCATCCAGAAGAAGATCCAAGAACGATACGATCTTCCGTGAAGCCCAGTATGGTCTGGGTGAGCGTATCCAGGCTACTGAGGATGTGGGTGACCAGAGACGACTGGAGGCCATGGAGATGATGGAAGAGTACCGGGAAGCAGATCAGGCCCATAAGAAAAATGTAAAAGCGCTGCTTCACAATGTGGAAGCGATCGTAAAAGGTGGTATCGGGATCGCGTCCAGCGGTATGAGTCTGGCAGGAGAGATTGCCTGTATGACCGGTGTTGGCGCGGCAGCGGGACTGGCACTTAAGACGGCGTCAGGAGTCATGGATCTGGGAAGCTCCATCTATGAAAAAGGAAGGGAAGCAGGCTCCTTTATCTACAAGAGTGTCCGGACTCTGACCGGTGCACAAGATAATAAGAATACCGTCCGGGAAGATATGGCGATCTCTTTGATGGAGCGAATGGAAGAAGTATCCGCATCGCCCATCTGGACGACCGATAACAAAGGATTTGCAGAGGATCAGGATCTGTATTCGCTGGGAGAGTCCAATACCAGACAGCTTTTCCGCCAGAGCCACAACGTGGAGCATCTGCATCAGATCCTCAGAAAAGGACTGGATACGGATATGCCGGATCTGCTGGAGAGCGAGAGCCGTGCAGAACTGAAGGGAAAACTGGCAGCAGCATTTAGTCAGGGAGATGATTAGGAGGATTGATGTATGAGTTATACAGATCAGGAAAAAATGCAGGAATTTGAAAGACTGAAAGATTTTCTGGAGAGTCTTGACCTGGCGGCAGAGATCCTGCCCAAGGGAAATGTACTGGATGATATTATCCTTCTGGTAAGCCTTCCAAGTATCGAAGAATATCCCAGTGACCGGGAAGCGACGGAAGCAGATCTTCATCTGGCAGCAGGATATCTGATGGATCTTGATGATACGGATCAGAGACTCTGTAAATATCTGTTATTCTACTCCCAGATCATCGTGGACCTGAGCAGCTTTGAGAGAACAGAGATTCTGGAGAACATCAATCAGCTGAACCGGAACGTTCGCATGGGACATTATTTTTATGGACCGGCAGATGGAAAAGAAGAGGAAATGCTGCAGTACCGGGTCATGGTGTCCGGGGCAGAAGACCGGCCACTGGATGAGGGAGTCGTGGCAGATGCATTGTTAGAGATGGGAGTTGGCTATGACATTGCACTGCATACCTTTCAAAGAGCGGCACATAAGTAGATGAAGGAACGGGAGAACGCATGAAATATACAGAGATTCTGAACAGACGTCTGAAAAAAGCAGGACGGGAATACCGGACAGGCAATCATTCTGATAAGAAAGAACGGCTTTGGAATGCCATTCAAGAGATCATGGAGGAAGCAGAAGGGACAGGTTCCTTTCTTCCATGGACGCAAGCAGTACAGAAACTGAAGCTGAATGAACAGCAGCAGATGCTGATCGCTGTATTGTGGGGAACAGAAACCTATGGGGATCGTCTGTCCGTGGAAGAGTTCAGAAGACTCTGGATACAGATTTACGAAGAAGAGCCGGAAAATATGAAGGCTCTTCCGGTCTGGTATTATTTTAACGAGGAGTATGTGGAGCTCTGTCCGGTGTTGTCAGGCTGGCTGGAAGGCACCATGCCGGTGCTTCCATCGGGAGTGCAGCTCAGACTTACGGAAGAGAAGAAAACCTATGGACTGGAAGAACTTCTTGCGGAAAGTCACAGGATCTTTTCCCTGGCAGAGCAGACAGGTGACCCTATGATCCTGTGTCTGACCGGAGCGGCGGGAAGCGGCAGAGAATATGCCATGGAGCAGATCTGTGCAGGACAGAATCTGGCATTGCTTCTGATCGATGGAGAGACCTTCCGCGGAACAGAGCGGGAACTGAATGCCTGTATTTTGAGTGCAATGTTGTATGAAGCGTATCCTTGTGTATGGTTAGGAAAGACCGAACGTTGGGAACTGCTGGAAAAGATGAGAGAGAGCTTTTCCTTCCACGGAGTGATCCGGGAGGAAGGAAGAGCGCTGGCTGAACGCCCGGAAGCTTCCGTGATCACGAGAAAACTGGAGCAGCCGGACCGGAAACTCAAGCAGCAGATGGCAGAAGAAGTGCTGGGAGATCTGGCGGATCGTCTGCCGGAGGATATAAGTCTTGCACATCTGGCAGGGCGGCAGCTTCCCATGGGAGACTATCTCAGATACCTGAAGACCATACGGACAGAGCTCCTGGCGGACAGCTTCCATGAGCAGACCTGGAATCTGCCTTCGGATAGTCTGCATCTTCAGCTTCTGACCGGAAACCGTCGGTTCTCAGAGCTGAAGCTTCCAAAGCCTCAGTATGAACAGCTCCGGCGGATCTGCCGCATGGTAGAAGCAAGAGAAGAAGTTATGGAACAATGGGGATTTGGCAGGAAGTTTTCTTATGGAAATGGAATCTCCGTGTTGTTTTATGGAGCACCGGGAACTGGTAAGACTATGGCAGCCCAGGTGCTTGCCACAGAACTGGGAAGACCTCTCTATCGGGTGGATCTGTCCCAGCTGATCAGCAAATATATTGGGGAAACTCAGAAAAATATCGGAAAAGTCTTTGACGAAGCAGACCGGTGTGATTGTATCCTGCTGTTTGATGAAGCAGATGCCATCTTCACCAGGAGAAGTGATGTGTCAGATGCACAGGACCGGTATTCGAATGCAGAGACAGCTTATCTATTGCAGAGGATCGAACAGTACGCAGGCATCTCCGTACTGGCAACCAATCTTTTGCAGAATTTTGACGAAGCATTCCGAAGAAGGATCTCCTACATGGTGCATTTTCCTATGCCGGATGCTTCGCTTAGAAAGGAATTATGGGAAGAAATCTTCCCGGTTGATACACCGGTAGATCCGGAGGTGGATACATGCATGCTGGCACAGGCATTTGAAATCTCCGGTGCGGCAATTAAAAATGCCGCCATGCACGGAGCACTGGAGGCAGCGTCAGAGCACAGCCCGGTGAAGATGAAGCATCTTCTGTCCGGGATCCAGAATGAATACAGTAAGCAGGGCAGAAATTTCAGTGCAGCACAGAAGGAGCTGCTGGAAGCCTTTTTATAGAATACATACGATAGAAAGATGGAGGCACAGATCAGATGAAGAAGAAAGGAATCATAACTTGGATCAGAAAGAAAAAGGTCAGATATGCGGCGGCCGGAACTCTTTGTCTGGCTGCAGCCATAGGAATCCTGGTGCTGGGACTGGGGATCGATTCGAGGGCAGAGAGTCTTGCACTGGGAACGGATCCTAAAATAAATTTTGAGACTACAACAGATGGGGACGGAAAAACCATTTATCTGATTGATTCAGCAGAGCAGATATCAAAGCTTGGGCAGGCGAGTGAGGAGCAGACAAGAGAGAAAATATTCCGCCTGAATAAGGATCTGGAGATTGGAATCACATCAGCTGCTACAGGAACCTTTGCAGGAACCTTTGACGGTAATGGACATGTGATCAAGATCAACCATCTGGATATCACGGACAGCACACCCGGAACAGAGACACAGGGAGTATCGCAGGGTGCGCTCTTTGGTACGGTGTCAGGTACAGTAGAAAATCTGATCATTGATGTGACTGATGGGGAAGCGACCTATCAGCGAACATCCGATGCGGGGGTGACGGAAAGTAGTGAAAAGGGCCAGGAAATCCAAGCAGCTCCGCAGTATAGTTTGGCTGATAACGAAAAGGTTACTGTGAACAGTACAGGATACCAGCAAAAAGCATATCAGGCTATCTGTTTTAACGACAAGGACTATACAACGGTATATCTGGATACGGATGGAAAAGAATGTACAAAAGAAACAGCAGGGGCAGATGAATATCGAAAATATGTAGGAAACAAAATAGAACGCACAACGACAACAAATACGGCATCAAATGCATCTGTCACAGATTCCTTTGGAATCCTGTGTGGAACAATCGGTTCAGGCGGAACAGTTAAGAAAGTGAGTCTGAATGGTGCATCAGTGACAGTTCGGCAGGCAGGGGCATCCCATCCGGAAAAGGTAATATCTGATAATAAGACACCCTATGCATTTTATTATAAAGTAGAGTATATGCCGGTCACAGTAGCACATGAGATGGAAGTGACGAAAGATAATACATTGGAAATAAAGATTCCGGAGGTAGAACAGAAAACTTCTGTAACTGTCGGAAATCAGGCAGTCGGGGAATTGCTTTCTATGGAGGTCACTGCACCTCAGGCAGTGGCATCCAAAGACGGAAGTACATATACCATTACTTATAATTTGAAGCTGGCAGCAGTTGATGAAACTGTCAGCGAAGCAGTGCTGAAGACAAATCTGACAGGAGGAACATGGAGCAGCAATGCAGCGAATGGAAAGGTAAGCTCCATCACAAAATCAGGAACAACCGTCACATATACTTATACGGGAACAGTATCTGCATTGCCACAGAATATTTCAGCGAAGTTTTGGGCGGACGTGTCAGATGGCACAGGACAGACAGTACCGGTTACTCCAGCTGCTCTTACTACAGTGATTATTAATGAAAAAGTACCGGATGCGGTTGGAACATCACTGAAGTTAAGTGTCTCAGCACCAACCGGAAAAGCCATGGAAGCAGGTGAGACATCACCAAAGACAGAATTCACTGTAGTTCTGAAAAATACAACATCGAGGGAACTTTCAGATGCAGTGCTCACCTATGAAGACGGTATGACTGTTACGAATGCAGCAGAAGGAACGGTTGATCCGGTAAACCATACCATCACATTCTCTACGCTTCTAGCTGATGAGAAAAAAACAGTAACAATTTCAAAAGCAGATTCTAATCACGGAACAGCTAATACCGTTACGATCAGTGGTACCTTTTTGGCATCAGCCAAGGATGGCAATCAGAGAACAGCCGAAGCAAAGGCAACAGCGTCTACGTTGGTGTATACGACAGTAAGACAAAAGTCAGTCAGTGAAGAGAAGAAGGCATTGTGGGGAAATCCAGGTGTATCCGTGGAAGTGTCGGCACCGGAGATGGTTTATAGTCCGGATAGTACTGCTGAAATAACATATACGATTACGGTGAAGAATCTGCATAAGTCAAAGGCAGAAAATATCTCAGTTGTTGATGGGAATAACAATAATGTAATACATACATTTTCAAATGTAGCTGCAAATGGTACAGATATTTGTACATTGAAAAAGACGGTTCCAGCCCCCACAGAAGCCTCTGGCATTCACCAGTTGAATCAGAAGATCAAGGCAACAGCCACGTATTCAGATGGATCCAGTGGATCAGCTTCCGCTGAAAAAACAGCCAGTACAACAGTCTATGGAACAGCCGGTATGGAGGAATCGGTCGGAAGTGCCGCCTTTTCAGCAAACGGAGTACAGGCACAGATATTAACTTCAACAAATGCAGTTACCAACCGGAGCGATGCTAAGGTCAGCTATACGCTGAAGATTACTCCACCAGCCAGTGGGACAGTGACGGTGACAGCTCCAGCAGGTGGCAGCTGGACTGGAAATTACAAAAGAAATGCGGGATCAACAACGTCAGACGGAAGACGAATGGAAGTAGTTTCCAGTGGCTCTGGTGTGAAAACAATCACGATTACTTATTCATTGAAAGATGTTGATGCATCGGAATATGAATCGGTATTTTCGTTTGCAGTTGTCAACAATAAAGTATCCACATCCTGTCCGGATCTGACTGTGACAACCGCATTGACCAATGGAAGTGATAAGACAGTTTCAGCAAACAATGAGAAGATTTCGGAAAATCAGCTGCAACTGGAAGTGAAGGCACCTGGAAAGACAGTGAAAGATCAGGCAGATGGAAGTGCGGAGTTAGTGTATGAGCTTACACCGACGGTGGCTGATGGTATCACAGGCACTCAACTGACCTCATCTGTAGCGGGAACCTGGGGAACAACTGAAGAGAGTGCGCGTGAAGCAACTACTACGTCAACGAATTACACGGTCACAACTTCTGATAAGAAGATTTATTTTATCCGTAAGACAGGTACGGGGGAGAGTAAGTTAGCTCAGACTGTTTTCCAGATTGATGGGAAAAAGGATCGTATAGTATATACTGCTGCAACGGAGAAGCTTCAGACGACTCTGGTGGATCTGAAGCCTGAAACAGTAACGAAGACCCCCGGAAATCTGGAAGTAGAGATGAAAGCAATGCCGTCGATCCTTACAGAAGGCAATTCCATGGTTCTGACTCTTACTCTGAAAAATGTAAGTGACAAAGTCAATATTGGGGATGGAGATGAAAAAGGGAATCCCATTCATATATCAACAGATCTGAAAGGCTGGACAGTACAGCCAGGATCCTCCTGGTCTGAGAGCAGTTATACGGTGACAGACAGTGCGACAGGAAATACGACCTCCTATGACAGTCAAAATCTGGAACCAAAGGAATCCGTTGTTCTGACAAAGACGATCACATCCACATCCCGCCCGGCAGATGGAACAGTGCAAGTGGTGATTAAGGGATATGATATTTATGCCGGAACGCTGCCGACTTATACGTATGATGAGGGAAAATCAAAAAAACAGTCAGGGGAACCGTTTACTGAAACTGAAGAGCAGGGTACTGTGAAGTCAGCCCAGAATCTGGTAGCAGGTGGTCTGACTGGTAGAAATGAGGGGACGATCCAGGAAATCCGGCAGAATCTGACAATACTGCAGGCAGACAGAAGAGAGATGGATAATCAGCCAGAGCTGAAGGCTGGCGGAATAGCAGGAGAAGTGGCTGCTGATGGTAAGATAGAGAATGTCTATCTGACCGGAGCAGTGAAGAGTTCCGTAGATGGTGCAGTGACAGGACTGGCAGCAGGAAGCGGAACGGGAAGCCTTACAAGAGTGATTGCACCGGCAGCCTCATCAGAAGGGGATCTGGGAAGTGGTCTTAGAGTGACCGATGCGAAGACAGGAGCAGAGGCAAAACCGGAGAATACATGGAGCAATTATTGGACTGCTTTTTCCTACTATGAATCCACAGATATTACGGCACAAGGCCGGGCAGATGACTTTAATCTGAAATGGCTGGTGAATCCGGGAACAGCGGAAGGAAAGGATGTTTTTACGTTCCAGAAGGAGGCGGCAGGTCCCAGAGTCCAGATTAGTTTTACAGATCAGAAATCAGGCCGTACATTTGAATATTATTCCATATACCAGGCAAGAAAGCATCTGACAGATGTGGAAAACACAGTATATGAAAGTGAGACAAATATGCTGGAGCTGGGTGACAGCGGTTATTATCGACCAGTATCTGTCTATGCAACAGACGGATATTTCCAGTATGTACAGTGTTATAAGACCAGTGAAGAGCTGCCGGCAGCATATTACCCGTATGAAGAAGGAAATAAAAAACCTGTGTTTATATGGGAACCTGCAGATGAAACGGAGGCTGATACCAAGTCAGCATGGAGTGTGGTGCGGAAAAATGACAAGACATTAGAGGATCAGATCGTTCTGGCACTTAATTCGAATATTCAGACCAGTGGTCTGGTTATCTGTTATGGAAAAGATGGAGCACTCACAGCAACCAGGGTTAACCGCAATGTATATTTTCCGTTTGAAGGGGATGCTGTACAGATCACTGCAGTACCGATAAAAAATGGAAAGATATATGAGGAAGAAGTATCGCCTTCTTACAACAGTGCAAACAGAGAAAGATTGCCGAAACCGGAGGTGTTCTCAGCAGGGTATTATGATAAGAAAGGAGATGCGGTAGAACAGCCGTTCCAGTCAGGCGGAACCTATGAGACAGAGGAAGAGATTTTCCTGAGAGGTCAGGAGATCAATGGGTGCAGTTATCAGTATCTGATCTCAGGTGAGGATGTTACCAGTGAATGGAAAAAAGATGATGCAAATGTAAGCTGGACAAAAGAGGAAACTACATTAACCGGATGGGCAACTGTGTTAAATGGAAAAATGCTCCTTCCAGATAAGGCTGCAACCGGTCAATACCTCTATGTAAAAGTGCAAAAGGAGCATTATCCGGATACAGTTTATTGCTTTGGAAGTCTGTCCCTGACAGAAAAGGCGGGTATCACAGCATCTATGTACTATCAGTATGATCAGACTGCAGGGAAAGGAGATGCGATACCAGAAGAGGGAAAAATCCTTCCGGGAGATATACTGGTAGTGACAGCGAATCATCAACCGGAGGCAATGTCTCGCGTTCAGTATTTGATCAAGACGACAGCATATAAGGATACGGTTTTGTGGGAAGATACTGAATGGAAAGACTATATAGCTCCGATACAGGTAAGCAATGATACCAACAGTGCCGCCTGCTATGTGTATATGAGATTAAGCAATGCTGAAGGTACAGTATACAGTGCGATTGAAAGTCAGGAATATATATTCGGAAGAGTTGCTTCTTATCCTTATACATCACCCAGAACTGTGTATAATCAGCCTGACAGTGAAGCAAATGAAAATGCAGCTACAGAACTTCAGTCTGGAACACAGGTCACCATAGGCGGACGGGAAAGCGGTACAACAACATTTTATCTGACAGGAACGTCAGCAAAAAATGTTGAAATAACAGCACAGAGAGTAACAGAACCCCATGAAAATGAAAAGGGATATTATCAGATTGGAAAACGATGGTATCATATTGTACCGAAAGAATCTGGAGAATTAAAAGAGTATACTGAAAGTACTAAAATAAAATTCTATAACAACGAGGAGGAAAAAAATACCACATGGTATATCGGGGTGGTCTCTGTGGGAGAGAATGCATCACCTTCTGTTATGACAACCTATATTTACAAGGTAAAACCTTCTGAACCAGTGGCAGTACCGGAGGCTTCTCTTCCGACCAAATATTCGCCGGGAGGAGAGACAGCTGAGATAGCAGTTGTTGAGAAAGGCAGTTATATTTCCTTCCGTTCTCTGACATCAGGTGCGGAGCTTTTGTATAAAACAAATGATAATAATGTTGCAGAGAAGCCCGAAGAGAATGGAACGTTGTTATATGACAACAGCACAGGAATTCGGGTGGATGGTAACTATGGAGATACCTTCCAGGTTAATATCCGGGCAGTGAAGTGGGATGAAGAGTATAAAGTGAAGGAAATGAAGAGCACTGACGTGTACTGCTTTACTTATATGATCGCGGAACAAAAACAGGCACTGAAGCCAACGGCGACACCTGTGACGCAGGAAAAGAATCCCACAGTAGTGACTCCGGGAGATAAGATCCTGTTATCGACCACGACAGATGGTGCAGATATTTATTATACAGTAGATGGATCTTCGCCGGAAATTACCAAGGCCGAGGACGGTAAGATAACGAATGGAGAGAATACCAGACTTTATAATCCGGCAGAAGGAATCGTCATGCCGCTGGATGGAGAAGGATATTTTACGGTACATGCGATCGCTGTGGCAGCCGAGTATAAGAACAGTCCAGAAGCAATATTTATCTATGCATATCCGGATTCTGTGCAGAGTCCTTATGCAAATATTCCGTCCGGCAGTGTGGATCTGGGGACAAAGGTTTTGCTGAAGAACAAGACAGATGGAGCAACGATCCATTATACGGTCAACACAGATGGATCCGTTCCGGCTGATCCTACAGTGTCCAGTTCGGTGTTTGATGAGGCACAGCCAATTGTGATCAATGGAAAAACAGTGATCAAGGCATTTGCTGTGAAAAATGGAGTCAAGAGTGCAATCGTAACGTTGACATATACAACCAAAGATCAGCTTGCATCTCCAACAGCATCCATCGAAAGCGGTGCCATGGTATCAAGGGGAACCCGTCTGAAGCTTAAGGCAGCCAGTGGAGCAACTATTTATTACACTACAGATGGTAGTGATCCTACAGACAGAAGCAGTTCTTCTGTAGTGTCAGGAAGTGATCTGGTATTGGACGGAGCAGCAGGCGCACAGGTGACGGTGAAGGCATATGCGGTCATGGATGGAAAATCAGCCAGTGAAGTGGCTACATTTACCTATCAGATCAGCAAGAACATGGGAGGCGTAACAGCCGATGTGGCAACGGGATCAGAAGTGTCCAATGGATCGAAAGTGAACCTGATGACAGATGTGACAGATGCGCAGATCTACTATACCACAGATGGTTCTTCTCCTGCAGATTCTGGTATCAAAGGAACGGTAGTTACCATCAACGGAACTCCCGGAAGTACCTTTACGATCAAAGCGGTAGCAAAGATCAATGGAGATGCGGGAACGGTATGTACTTTTACGTACAGGATCAAGGAACGGCCATCTGCACCGACTGCTTCTCCGTCAGGTGGAGAACTGACCATTGCAAAACGTGTAGAGTTAAGCTCTTCTGCAGAAAAAATCTATTACACCACAGATGGAACTACACCGACAGAGAGTTCAAACCTGTATAAAGAGCCGGTTCTGATCAACCGGACAACGAATCTGAAGGCGATTGCAGTATCTAAGGATGGAGAGATCAGCGAGGTGGCATCCTTCCAGTATACAGCAGCTCAACGGGCAGATATGCCAAAGGCATCTTATGAAAGCGGTTCTGCGCTGGAACCAGGCACGGTCGTTACGCTTCGGACAGATACGGCGAATGCTCAGATTTATTACTCGACAGATGGGACAGATCCGACGCTGGATACCTTGGATATGCTTTTGAAATATACAGAAGAAGGTATCATCGTGAGCCGCACAGTTACGGTAAAAGCGGTGGCATATCGGGAGGATCTCCAGTTATCAAAGGTTGGAACTTTCCAGTATCTGGTGGATACCATTCCGGCAGTGGAAGCAAAGAAAGAGGCGGAAGCACAGGCCGAGGCAGAAGCATTGCATGATACGGATGTGTCGGGACTTGCGAGAAAAGATGATTTTGATGAGACTGCATATGAGGACCGGATCCTTCGCGAAAACGAGTGCGGTACGGTTGTATCTGGTACAGAGGCATCTCTGGATGAGAATACAGTCCTGATCACAGAAGCAGAAGCATGTTCAGATACTGCAGCGAAAAATGTCAAGAAGTTGTTCGGGGAAGACTATAAGATCCTGGCATCATATGATATGTATCTGATGAAAGGCGGCAGTAAGGTGCAGCCTGCCGGCCAGGTGGAGATCGGCATTCCTATTCCGGCAGAATATGAAAATGCAGCAGTGACCATCATTTATATCGACAACAATGATAAGATCACCAGACAGGAGACCAGAAGAAAAGATGGTATGGCATATGCATATACGGATCATTTCAGTAATTATGCACTGGTAGGACTGGAAGATCCGGAAAGCGGACAGTTCCAGATTCCATGGCTGATGCTTCTGGAGATTCTGGCTGGAGCGTGTGTACTGGGTGGAATTATCTATTTTATCCGAAAGACTACCCGAACGAGTAATGAACGAAAGTGACAGTTGTGATACCATCACAGTATAAAAGAGAACGTATGACTGCCCGGCGGAGGTTTTGTCCGCCGGAGTCATCAGCAGGAAGATACAAGGAGCAGAAGCATGAAGGAACAGAAGATGCGAAAACTTCATAATCCGGAAACCGGCAGACACTGGTATATGCGAATCGTCAGTCTGCTGCTTGTTGCGGTTCTACTCTGGATTGGCCTGGAAAATACGATTCTGCAGGTACAGGCGGAACAGGAAAAAGGACCGATTATCCTGAATGGAGATGTTCCAGATGTAGATTTCTGGTATGGAACGGCAAACAACAATAAGCCTTGCCGGATCCGGAATATAAATATGCAGATGACTCAAAATGTGACGGATGCAAAGGTGCAGATCCAGTCTTCGAGACAGAATGTGACGACAGAATTGTCAGATGGAACCGTGACTGCAAAGTATTTGGATGAGGATGCGACCTTTTCCATGACGTTCAATTCCAATGTGGATTATCATCTGAATAGCTATTCTGTAAAATACCGGACTAAAAGGGATTACAGCTATGCGGCTCAGTATGATCGTTTTACCGTTGCACAGACCAGAACCTATTATAAGCTGGTGACAAAATCAGACAGCAGTGATGGTTCGGCAGAGTTTGAGGCGGCAGTCAGGAAGATTTACGGACCAGACTGCAATGAATCTGTGCTGATGGCAAAGAATAAGGATGGAAATCATACATTCAGTATTGCAGTTGCCAATGCGGCGAAGGAGACGGGATATCAACTGTATCAGCCTGGTATGAAGCTTCCATTGATGACAGATGGAAAAGAAGTTGTGCGAGTGGATATGCTGACGGTATCGGAAGGTGATCTTTATATCTCTGGTGAAGGAAGATTCTGGGGACTCAAACAGACGAACATTCGCTTTGAATATGCGGCAGCAATCTTCAAGGTACATAGTTATAAGCTTAGTAACACTGCGAAGAGGGTGCTTTCGCCGACAGCTGTTCTGGAAAGCGGAAAAAATCTGTCCTCGGATGCAATCTCTGCAGATGATACAATCATAAGACTGGATATGGCGGAGCCATCAGATCTGACAGAAGAAGAAAAAGCAAACTATAAAACAGCCTGCCAGGGTGGAAAGCTTCAATATGTATTGTCGGATAAGCAGATTGCAAATCCATCCGAGATCGAGGACTGGAAGGACTGGAACGGCAGTAAAACCGTAGATGTAAAAAGTTATCAGTGGCTGTATCTCCGGTCGGTTCCTAAGTCAACGAGTGAGAATATCTGGAGAAACAGTGAAGTAAAGGAATATGGGATCAAATATTTATTGGAGCCTGCAAAAGAGACGACCATAACTTTGACATCTTCATTGCAGCTGGCGAATGCAGCTGATCTTAAAGCAGATAAAGCAACGCTACAGACAGATGAGACAGATGGACAGATCCTGTATACGACAAATGGAAAGAAGGTTTCGCTGCAAAAAGTTCCCTATAGCGATACAGAGAAATTAAAAAATCACAATGAAGAGCAGGGAATGGTCACAGTTGATGGTAAAAAATATATCAGACTGAATGGATTGTGGTATAGGTGTGGAGATAATGTCGAGACATATACAGGAGCTTTTTCTCTTCCTTATGATAATAATGGTCTGGCAACGATCCATACGATGGTAGTGAAGAATGGAAGAAAAGCTGGCGGCGGAGATACAGTTCATGAGGTACAGAAACTGCAGGAGCCATACCTGAAGCTGGAAAGCGGAGCGACCGGGAAGGGTGAGCGTGAGTTGGAGATCTCGCTTGAAGACCGGATCGCAGGTATCCAGATAGACAATCCGTATACGATTGGAAGTACAGCTTTCGATGAATATGAGGAAGCTGGAAAGAAGGCTAAGATCCAGTATTATTTTTCGGACACGCCAGTTTCAGGCAATGATCTGGAGAGTATTTCCTGGAAGCTTCTGAAAGCGACAGATCTTCCATTGGAATTTCCAGATACAGACAACAAATATCTGTATCTGAAGGTAGAAGCACCAGACACTGGATTTTCCAGAAATTATGTGAGCGCGAATATTATCTGCTATCAATTAACATATAAGGAACCAAAGACATGGTCTGCATTTGAGATAACAACACAGGCAGATCAGACTGTGACAGAGGATGGGAAGATTGGCTCCGGAGTAGTGCAGATAAAAGCTCCGGCGGACTGGACAGCCAATACGGTCATGGTTTATACGCTGGATGCGGATGATATACAGCTGGAACGTGTGGAGGAATCTACCCGGACAAGTCTGAATCAGAAAGCAGAAGGAACACAAGCAACGGTTATAAAAGATGAGACCGGCTGTTATGTGAGAGTCAACAGGATCTGGTATCGGTGCAAAAGTAAAGGAGAAGTCCTGCTATATGATGGAAAGATCCAACTTACGAAGGAAAAACTGGAAGCAAAAGGTGCCAGTATCTATGTGATTGCTGCTGCTGATGGATACCTTCCGACAAACTGGACCTATCATTTTCAAGGACTGGAAGCACCGGGTGTGACTCTGGAGAGCGGAAAAAATATTACAACAGAAGTTTCAGAGGACGACACAATTATTGCATTTACTCATGAAAAATCTTCTGAAACAGGAATTTCTTTCCAATATTATCTGACAGATCAGAAGCTGGATGAGATGCGGGAAAAGCTGTGGACGGACTGGAATGGAAAACCGGTGGATCTTGGCAGAAACAAATACCTGTATGTCAGAGTAAAAGCCCAGGCGAACAGCGGTTATATGACCAGTGTGCCAAAGAAGTACAGTCTGAAATATATTACTGCCCAGACAGGAAAGATTACCGCAACGGCATATATGAACGGACAGGAGATCAAAGATGGAGTTGACATTGGAGACCAGATCGAGCTGATCGAATTGACCAGTACAGAAAGTAATGCCCTGATATTTTACACCACTGTAGATGGATCTAATCCATCATTTACAAAAGTAATAAAAGATTCAAAGGAATGGACAAAGCTGACAAATCAGGTTACACAGAGCTCTTGTACGGCTATAGTGCTTGGAACTACTCAGTATGTGAAAGTGAACGGACTCTGGTATCGTTGTGAAGAAGGTACCTATCTGTATGATAAAGCAAAAAAAATCGTTGTAGATGAGAGTATTTATAAAGAAAATATTCTGACGATCAATGCACAGTCGCTGGCAGATGGATATGTGATCGGAAATGCGGACCGCTTCAGTTACGGTATTACACTCAGGAATCAGGCACCTTCTCCTACAGCCAGTGTGGCTGACGGAACAACCATCAAGATGGGAGACCGGATCAATCTGCTGTGTAATGAGGGAACTGGTTATCGAATCTTTTTTACAACAAATGGAAGTGCACCGGTAGTCAATATTATAGAAGGCGTACTTAGTCTGGGACCCGGTACATATGAGTTTAAAGCAGCGGATTCCTTAAGAATCACAACAGATTTTGCTTCCTACGGAAGTACAGCCACGATCACAGCGATTGCCTGTAAATTAGGTTCTTATACTGCCAATAATGTAGAAAAGAATTACCGCATTATGAAAGACAGCGCCATTGCCCGTTTCACCTATACGGTGGAAGACCAGGCAGCCGTGGAGCCGGTGCTTTCCATACCGGCCACCAGTTCTGAGAATCGGACAACTGTAAAAATTGGCTCCAAGATACGCCTGTATTCCAATACGGAAGGTGTAGTGATCTTTTATACCATGGATGGAACAGAACCGCGTTATGGAGCGGCAGAAGATGGTTCCGGCATGGAAGCAAAAAATGAAAATACGAAAAAGTACAGTGCATCTCAGGGAATTACCGTTCCAGAGATCGGTGATTCTTCCATTATCACGATCACAGCAGTGGCGTACTGTGAAGGGCTTGCCAACAGTGATATTTCCAGACTGATCTTCCAGTATCCGGCAGCGGTGACAGCACCTTATGCCACACCTTCCGCTGGAGCAGTCACAGAGAATACACAGGTGACACTGAAGACTGCCACAGAGGGGGCAGTGATCTATTACGAAGTCGCTTATGGAAATGATACTCCGAAAGATCCGACAGAGGACAGCAATGTATATGACAGCAGCAATCCATTTGTGATCGGTAAAAAGACGACCATCAAAGCCTACGCGGTGAAGGATGGCATGAAGAGTGAAATCGTCACATTTGCCTACACGGTGTCGGATAAACTGTCAGTGCCGACTCCGTCGATCGATACGGGAGCAGTGGTGGCATCTGGTACGGTGATCCAGTTAAAAGCAGATAAAGATTCAACCATCTACTATACCGTAGATGGAAGTGATCCGAAAAAATCAGGAAATAAAAATGTGTTGATCGGTACCAACGTGATCCTCAGCGGAAAAGCGGGAGATGTGGTTTCCCTTCGGACCTATGCATCCAGAACCGGTTACAGTGACAGTGAGGTAGGCTATTACAGCTACAGCATCAGTGGGTATGACGGTGGTATTTTTGCAGATAAGGAGACCGGAAGCACTGTGAAAAATGGTGAGGTCATCCATCTGAATACGGATGTATCCAATGCAAAGATCTACTATACCACGGACGGCTCCACACCGACGGAGAGCAGTACCCAGGGAAGTGCAGTTACGATCCAGGGAACGCCGGGTGAAAATATAACGATCAAAGCCATTGCAGTAGCATCTGGCACAGATAAAGCCGTATCGGCAGCGACCTTTATCTATCAGATCCTGGACAAGCTGGCAGCACCTACTTCTTCCGTACCGGACGGAGCAGTATTTACCAGTGAGAGCGTGGTGGAACTGACAGCGGAGACGGGCAAGATCTACTACACGACCAATGGAGAGGATCCTACCACCGCAAGCAATCTGTATAAGAAAAATATCACAGTGGACAGTGCAGTGACCATTAAAGCCATTGCCGTGGCAGAGGATTATCAGCAGTCAGAGATCAGAACCTTCAGCTATGGATTTGCCAGCCAGGTATCATCGCCGGTTGCCAGCTACGCCAGCGGAGAGCTGGATATGGGAACAGAGGTTGCATTTACCTGTGAGACAGAAGGGACTTCTATCTACTACCGCACAGACGGAGCAGAGCCGGATCTGAATGACAAGAATGGACTGGAACTGTACACAGGGCCGCTGGAGATCAACCGGGCAACTAATTTCAAGGTGATCGCCGTGAAAGATCATATGCAGAACAGCAAAGTTCTGACAGTGGGCTACACGGTAAGGGAACCGGAAGTGATCGTGGAGGCAGAGACAGAAGAGACAACGGTCGATCAGGGGGATAACGGCAGACTCATGAGCAGGAGAAGTTATTCGGATACAGAGTCGGGACCTTCCTATACTGACGTGGTACTCAAGAATGCCACCTACGGAGTGGTGGTTGCTTCCGAAGAAGGAACCATACCGGACAACGTACAGCTGAAAGTGGATCAGGTGAAGATCACAGATACTTCCGAGCGGATGGTAAAGCAGATGCTCAGTGATTCCTATGGCGTGGTGGCAGGATTTGATGTACAGCTTCAGGTGAATGGAGAAGCAGTTCAGCCGGACGGAGAGATCGAGATCGGACTTCCGATTCCGGCAGAATATGAAAATACCCTGATCCAGATCGTATATCTTGCAGAGGACGGATCGGTACAGTTTTATAGTACCAGACGTTCCGGCGGGGTAGCATATATTAAGACGAATCACTTAAGCGCCTATGCCATTGCAGCACCGGTGGAATTCCAGGAATCAGGCAGTCAGTTCCCGTGGCTTTTAGTGGGATACAGCACAGCAGTTGCGCTGACAGCAGTCGGAATCCTGTTATTTTACAGAGTCAGAAAGATGAAGAGAGAGGACGAGGAGGAAGATGGTTAATCGGAAATATTATTCCTTTGAAAGGAACAATTACTATTATGGGAAGATGCTCACATCCCGGGATTTTCAGAATGAGCAGTCCTATATGAATGACAAGAGAAGACTGGTGAACCGACTGCTCCACGGAGTCGGCATCGTCTACGGAATGGATGTGATCGAGGCAGATGATTCCTCCATTGTTCTTCAGTCGGGGCTGGCACTGGATGCAGCGGGAAGAGAGATCGTGGTTCCGCGGACCCAGGTGATCAAGCTCTCTACGATTGAAGGCTATGCAGACCTTCAGACTGAGCATGCTTTTCTGGGAATTGCCTATGCAGAAGAGGATACAGATCCTGTCTATGCGGTGATGAATGAAGGAACCGGAGAAGAGGGAAGACAGTTTAACCGGAAAAAGGAGCAGTATCGTCTGTTTTTATGTGACAGAAAAGACTGTATCCGCAATGAAGAGAGACTGGATGCATACCTGAAGACACAGATCCTGTACCAGGATGAAGATATCTGTGTGACGCAGGAAGTACCTGCATTCCTTGTTCCAGGGGTGGCATTGAAAAGCCGGATCAGAATCGAGAAGATCAGCCATATGCCGGGTGTCTATTCTTTCTCCTGCCAGATGGGAGCAGAAGGACTGGTTCCGGGAACCTGCGAAGTTCATGCAGATAACGTAAGTCAGGAATATGGAGATGTATATGTAATCGAGAAAGCATTCCGGCCGGAAGATTACATCTTCGGAAATGAAGGGGTGAATCTTCGGGTGGAGCAGATCCGGGTGACAACACCGACCGGACAGGAATCTGCAGAGGATATGGCATTTTCAGTGGCTGCTGTACAGGGTACCGTGCTTGAGCATGTGCGAAAGACCAGCACCAGAGGTACGCTGGATGTGGATCTTGACAGAACCTATGATGAGAAGCTCTGGATCGCATCGATCCACCTGATCCGTTCTGCACAGCATTCCATGATCGACCAGGTGCGGCAGGCTCCTTTTGATCAGTATGTGAGCAGCGCAGAGGAACTGATGATCCTGGAGCAGCTTCATGAATATCTGGTTCCGGAACAGGAGATGGGTTATCAGACGGTATCCCAGACAGAGATTCCGGTGACAGGCGAAAGAGAGACCGCACAGACTGACAGACGGATTCATTCCAGCGGTGTATTTGAGATGTCTCTGGGAAATGGCGGCGAGAGTGGAAAGTCTTATTTTTCCGATGAGATCATGCATGGACTTGGCAATGGACCGGTCTGTGTGGAGATCGGTATTGAATATATCAGCAGAGACAATCTGATCCAGGGCGACCGGGAATCCATTATCCTGGGAGATGGAAGCATTTTCGCTGAGGACACCACCGTTACAGATGACAAGATCTTATCAGTGGATCAGGCAATCAAGCTCCTTCCTGACAGAGGCACCTTTATCGTAGGAATCCGGCCGAAAGTCAAGATCGGCAAGATGGGGATCCGTATCCGCTGGTACGCATACAAGCCGGAGGATCTGGAGCAGAGAGTCTATAACCAGAAGGAACAGAAGGGCTGCATTATGATCCAGCCGGATACTATGGTTCTTCCACCGAAGGGAAGTATCCATATGAAACCGGTATTTATCAATATGAAGGAGACGGCACTGAGCTATACGCTGCTGGATTCGGAGGGCGGTAAGATCGACAACAATGGCGTCTACACCGCACCGGCACAGGAAGGCGTATATGAGGTTAAGGTGGAGGCCATCGGAGAACCGGAGATCTTTACCCACGCATTTGTGATCGTTTCCCAGAAAAAAGCAGACGAATAAACAGACAGATGAATCTGATGAAGAGCAGGTGAGAGCAGATGTTTCCAGCATTGAATATGGAACTGGAGATCGTAAGGACCGTCCTTAAGAATCCAGTCAATGACATCTACGTGTGTACGGATCTGAGGAAAAATACGGGAACCTTTTATACCATGGTTTCAATCGCGGATCCGGACTGCAGAAGAAAAGTGACAGAAAAACTGAATACAGAGCGGCTGTTCTTTTCCAACCGGGATTTCATCGGATCGTTTATCTATGAAAACAGATTGAACCTGGTGTTCCGGTACTACCATGAGAACCTGTTGTCCTTACTGGGAGGTGTCTATCTGGTAGAGTTCGCAGACTGTAAGCGGGCAGCGTTGGGACTGATCGCAGCCTGTGCCGAATGTGGTGCGGGAGCAGATATGGGAGTACTTCTGCTGAACGACCGGAACATCAATATTACCCGGGAGGGAGAAGTTCAGTTCAATTATTTTCTGGATTTTTCCCAGTGGCAGCCGGGAATCGAAGAACAGCGGTACTACCAGGAGGTGACACAGAAAGTATTTGACATTCTGGAGCTGAACTACAAGGGGAAATACGAGACACCGGACAGTTATCCGGGAGATATCCGGCTGTTCTATATGAAGATGACGACCACAGGTTTTCCATCTCTGGGACATATGATCTCGGCGGTGCGGAATATGCCGGACAAGCCGGTGGAGATGCGAGGACTTCTCTGGTGGTTCAAAAGTCGTTTTCAAAGAGTACGCGGCTTTTTGTTCCGCAATGCCATGACTGCATTTTTAACGATCCTTGTGGCGGTGACAGTCATCTATGCGGGAGTTCAGATCCATGGCAGATGGAAGGTCAGAAAAGCGTACGAAAGCAATATCAGTTATAACGGTATCGAATACATCGGTAATGTATATCTGGGCGATACAGAATAAAAGAGGCGGTACCTATGAAAAGATTTGTGAGGATAATCATACTGACGGCGCTGATCCTGGCAGGAGTTCTGGCAGGATACCAGGGAATCCGGAACAGCTCGGTCTCTATGGATTCGCTGCTGGGCATATCTGCAGCAGGAGACGGAAGTACAGTCACCGGATGGTATGACGGCGACCGTACCGTGCTGGCGCGTGTCCGTCAGAATGGATCTATCGATGGAACTCTTCAATTCCAGACGATAAAGAAGAATGACATGTACAATATCAAAGGCATCGCAGTGGGAGACAGATATACCTATGTACTCCGCAACCGGGTGAACCGTTATACAGGAAAACTGACCGGACAGGAGCTGGTGGTCATTGATTTTGACAGTATTTTCCGAAAAGAGAAGAAAGTATTTGAACTGACAGCGGAAGATAATTACGTGTATGGATGGGTCAATGCATCGGGAGATACCATTACTCTGATCGCATCAGATCCCAATGGAACCCGGGCTGTCCGCAGCAGCTATGAGTTCGGTTCAGTCCTTGACGATACATTGTCTCTTAAGAACAGCAGATATTATCCGCTGAAATCCGGCGAAGGCATCTACAAGGCCATAGGAAATGGTACGGATCTGGTCTATATCTCTGATTCTGGAAAGATCTACTGTGCCAATGAACAGGAGATATGGGAAATATATCCGGCAAGAACACTGGATACGCTCATGTATCCTACATTTATCGCCTATGCAGAGAGCGGAGCTGTCTATCTGGAAGAACATGAGACCGGAAATATTATCCGGCTGACGCTGGAGGATGGAAGTGAGGAGACGGTCTTAAGCGGGAATAGTCCTTTCGGCGGATCCAATCTCTACACACCAAGAGATGTGTCAGTTATGTCCATGGTGAATCTGAATACCTTTTCTGCACTGGTCAGAAGTGGTCAGGACAGTTCTTTTCAGATGCTGGTCTGTGTGGAAGGCAGTGGACATGTGATCCGTGGATTCCAGTACGGAATCCCGTATATGATCCTGGAAGTGCTGAAGACATGGTTGTTATACGCGATCGCGATCCTGATCCTGTGCGGAATCCTGAGAGTATTTTTCAGTGCGATCCGGGGTGGACATACGATCATGGAGAGACTGCTCAGTGCAACGATTCCACTGTTAGTCATCACCATGGCACTGTTTGGATACATTTCCTTCCAGTATTACGGAAGTGCGATCCAGGAAAATTTTGAAAAACAGACGATGGATGAAGGAAATATGCTGGCAGCGTTATTTGGCCAGGAGTCCTTCAATGAGATTGAATATCCTTATGATTACTCCACAGAGGCCTATCAGTATTTAAGCCAGCAGATCGCAACCAGAGATCTGTATACGAGAGTGATCTATTATGAAAATGGTGATCTGTATATTGGAGTGGATGTAAATTATCCATGCTTTTATCCCTTTGATATTACCATGACACTTCCGGCAGAGGATCTTTACCGAAAGGCAGCACTGACCGGTGAAGCTGTAACAGGAACGATCCATGATCAGCAGGGCGAGCGGATGGTATGTGTCACACCGGTAGGAGGACTCTCCGGTGAGACCGTGTATCTGCTGGAGACAGGAGTCTACACCTCCAATATAGACGCATATACAGCGACTTATGTGAAAGACTTCGTGACCGTGTGTGCAACATTTCTGATCATTGTCATGGTGGTACTGATGGTTCTGTTCTATCAGATCCTGTTCCCCATCGGCGAGATCAAGCGGCAGATGCAGTTGTTTGCAGATGGAGACCGGAGTATCCGGATCCAGAGTGCTTCTGAGGATGAACTGACAGGCATCACTCAGGTGTTCAATAAGATGGCAGATGATATTGATGTACAGATCCTCAACCTAGAACGACTGAGTGCTACTTACTACCGGTTCGTTCCACCGAGCATCATTGGTCTGCTTGGAAAGAACAATCTGGCAGCCCTGACGCTGGGAAGCAATGTAAAAGGAAATTTTGCAGTACTGAATGTCCGGATGTATCCGGAGGAGTCTCTTCCGCTTGACCAGACAGAAGCACTGATGAACCGGTTCTTCAATACCGTGAACCGGTTTGCACAGCAAAGTGACATGATCCCCATTGTGGATGACGCCAATCTGCAGAGTATCATGCTGGTCTGCCAGAACGGAGTGGATTCCGCGGTGGTCACAGCATTGACGATCCTGGCCCGGATCGATGCAGACAACAAGCTCTACGGAAAAGAAGAGCAGCTGGACGTTACATTTGTAGCAGACCAGACGGAGGTCTACTTTGGAATCTGTGGAGACGAGGAACGCTATATTCCGGTTGTTCTGGCACCAGCATTTGAAAAGCTGTTGGGTGAGGGCGCATTTTTAAGACAGATGGGAAGCCGGTTCCTGATGACAGATACCGCATACGAACATCTGGCAGGAAAAAATTCTTACGCAGGCCGGTATATCGGCCGTCTGAAAAATACAGATCTGGATCTGGGACTTTATGACATCTATGATGACAGAAGCGCAGAGCAGATCAGGCTCATGAAGCAGACCCGCCATGCATTTGACAAAGCCATGGAGCTCTATGAGAAAGGGTTCTACTATGAAGCCAAAAACCTGTATGCCTGTGTTCTTCGGGAAAATCCGGGAGACATGGCAGCAAAATATTATATCTTCCGGTGTGAAGCACTGCAGGAGAAAAATCAGTAACCAGTTGGAGGAATATAGAGGATGGGAAGTCTGTTTCAGGTATTTAAAAATGCCATAACCCATGTATTTCAGGGAGTACAGGGTTCCTATGCATTTTCCCTCTTAGGCAAAGCATTTATCAGACTCCGCACAGCGGTCATGAATCCGTTTCAGCGGGTGGTGCGCCGGATCCAGCAGCTGTTCAATGCGAACATCATCACATCCAAGCTGGTGGCGCCCATCAATGCCAAGGTCCGTAAGATCCTATCCGGGGAGGCCAAGTCTCCGGAAGACTATTTTACGGTGGGCAGGTTCTGGATCTCCAGAATGCTGGTATATTTCCTGATCCTGGCAGGCTGTGCGGCAGTATTTATCTACTTTAACTGGATCGCATCCCCGGTGTCTGACACCACTGCCACAGAAAATGTAACCACAACCGTCTACTATGATTATGATGATGTGGATCTGGGAGAATACACCGGAAAAGCCAATATCCGGGCAGCAAACGGGAATGTGGTCTATACCGGAGACATTTCCGCAGGTGTCTGCACAGGAAATGGAACCTTGTGGACCCAGGATGGCATACTGGTCTATGAGGGTGCCTTTGAAAACAACAATTTTAATGGAAATGGAACCCTGTATTACCCAGGGGGAGCTCCCCAGTATACAGGAGAGTTCAAGGAAAATCAGTTTTCCGGCTCCGGCGTTCTGTATTTTGCAGATAAGGTTGTGGAGTATGAAGGTAATTTTGAGAATGGTTCTTATCAGGGGGAAGGAGTTCTTTATAACGAAGATGGAACCATGATCTATGAAGGAGAATTTCAGAGCGGTACGTTTCATGGACAGGGTACCAGCTATTACGATACAGGCATCAAGAAATACGAAGGGCAGTTCTATATGGGAAGAGAACAGGGTACAGGAATCCTGTATGCACCTTCCGGCAGGGAAGTCTTTGAAGGTGTCTTTGCAAGAGATGATATTCAGTATGAGGCACTGCTGGGGCAGAGCCTGGAAGATGCCATGAACATGTTTAAGGAGACACCGGTCATCTATTACAGCGAAGGCGGGACCAGCTATTTATTTGAAAAAGCACAGGTGATCCTGAAAACTGACTGTCTCATTGAGATGCGGAAGAGTGATACGTCCAGTGACAGCAGTTCTGAATGGTATGTGCCGGATGATGATGGGGAGACTCTGACAGAGACAGAAGACAGTAAGGTGGAGACAGAGGAGACACAGAGCACTGCAGATACTTCGGATGGCACCACCCAGACCACAGATCCAACTGCTTCCTGGACTACAGAACAGAAGAAAAAGGAAGAGCAGCAGAAGGTATTGGACAGTCTTCCGGTCAATTACCGATATGAAGTGTATTACTATCTGAGCACCGATAAATGGCAGACAGCGGAAGAACTGGACTTAAGTGCCATTACGATCACAGCAGTCACTTCCTACCGAAGTGAACTGAATACGGATTTTCTGAAAGATCTTACTATGACACCGGAAAACGGAGCAGCAGATGTTCAGGAATGTGTGGCAATCGAAAAAGTACGTCTGAGCGTTCCTACAGCTTTCAGTTCCATCAGTTATGAACTGACTACACAGAATAAGCTGTATGTGAAGGTGGGAGGCATCAATCTGGCGGAAGCCATCTACGAAGAAGTATACGAAGAGAACAATGTAAGATACCGGTTGTGTTATCAGATGGATACACCGGACCAGCTCATGTTCCTTACAGTAGAAAATAATTAAGGGGAGGAGGTAATAACATGGCAGACTTTTCAATTATCTCGGACGTAAGCAATGAAGTGCTGAAGCTTCTGCGGGAGAATATCTGTCCGGAGCTGATCCAGTCACCGGAATCCATTGCGCTGGCAGCACCCACTGACAAAAATGCAGATTTTCAGCTAGGGCTGTATCTGTATGATATCCAGGAACTGAGAGAATATCAGCAGCAGGATATGATCCGGCTTCGGGGAAATATGACACAATACCCGCCCAAGCCACTGACGCTGTATTTCGCACTCTATATGAATACCAAATCCCAGCTGATGTCAAATGTGGAGAATGAACAGCGAATACTGGGACGTGCCATACAGGTGCTGATGGATCATGCGATTCTGTATGATACCGGGGAAGATGAAGATACCAGTGCTTCGATCACACTGCTCCCGCTCAGCTATGAAGAAAAGACAAAGATATGGTCCGTGTTATCAATTCCATATCAGTTAGGTATTTACTTCAGCGTTTCACCTGTACTTCTGTCATCCAGACGGATCAGAAGCTTCCGCCGTGTAGTGGCTGCAGAATTTGACGTATCCCAGCGGCAGCGTTAAGAAGCAGGAGGAGCGTATGATACAGATAAGAATCGCATTTGTCCTGCGGCTGGTAGATGATTTTACCGGGGCCTGCATCAAGAGGAAGAGCTTCCGGTTCTGGACCGATGAGAAGATCCTTCATCCGGTACAGAAAGAAGAAGGACTATATGTATTTTTAGAACCTCTGGAACATCCGGCAAGGATTACCATCGAAGGAACGGATTACTATCCCTGTACCGTTGAGGTCGATAAACACATCCTGGATCCGGAGGAACCCATTGCAGATATCCGCCTGTATGGAAGGTCCGGCAAGGTCTATTCCGGAGGTCGGGAATATCGGACAGGAGTTCTGAACATAAAAGGGCAGGAACTGCCGGCAGAGGTCTATATACGAAGAGAAAAACCTACTGGCCTTATGTATCGGGAATATAGAAAATTAGAGAACAGTCACTGGATCTTATTCCAGGGATTTACAAAAGAAGATCTGATTGGTAAGACCTGTGTACTAGGAAGAGAAAAAGACGCATTTCCATTTATCATCATGGAAAAGAGGGGAATCAACGAATATCGGATCGAACCTTGCGGACCAGTACCAGATCAGATCAAAGAAGGAGAGCCGCTTGCGAGGATCTACCGTTCTGTAACGGATCAGGACGGCTCATATGCCATCCCTGTGGAAGCAGGGGAAGGGCAGTCAACAGAGGAAGTAATGCTACTTCATTATAAAAAACCAGCAAGAAAGAAGGGAGGTCGAACGTGTCTGTCATCGTGACATCGGGAGCGCAGCTCATGTGCAGTTTCGGAATGGCGCCATCTGCACTGAATGTTCTTCCGGCATCGAAGGTTCAATGCAGCAACATGCCGCCTGCATGCATTACGGATAACCAGCCGATGGTAAATATTATGCCGTTTGGAATGTGCACATCCATGGCAAATCCACAGGTGGCAGCGGCAACGGCGGCCGCAATGGGAGTTCTGACTCCGCAGCCGTGCGTACCGGTAACAGCAGCACCCTGGGCACCGGGCTCTCCGACAGTATTGGTGGGAGGAAAACCAGCGGTAAATAACACATGTAAATGCATGTGTAATTGGGGCGGGGTCATACAGATCGTAAATCCCGGTCCGGCTACAACGACGATGGTGCCTTAGAGTCGTAAACAAATCACTATTTTGAAAGGAGGAAGGGGGCGAAGCGATATGCTTCAAACCAGACAACAACATGGCAGAATATTTATCCCCAGGAGTATATGTAGAGGAATTTGAATCAGGCTTAAGACCGATGGAGGGAGTAGGTACAAGTACCGCAGGATTCATCGGAATGGCTGAAAAAGGAAAGGTGATCGGAACACCGGAATTCGTAACCAGCTTCGCAGATTTCAACCGTAAATTCGGTGGATATCTTCCGGAGACTACCTACGGTGAATATCGCTATCTGGCTTATGCAGTAGAGCAGTTTTTCGCAAATGGCGGTTCACGCTGCTATGTAATGCGTACCGCAGCTGCTGATGCAGTGACTGCATCTGTATCTGCAGCAGGCATCAGTATCAGTGCAAAGAACCCGGGTAAATGGGGAAATGAGATCAAAGTGACCGCAGTGGCTGCAACCAAAGGAAAGACCGCAGTTCTGGAAGCAACCGGTGATGAGGCAACCGGCAAAGTCTATACCGTAGCAAATGGTTCCATCTTTGCAGAAGGTGACACCATCGTGATCCGCAATAACGGTAAAGTGACCGGCTACAACAAGATCGCCATGGTACAGGGCAATACCATCACTTTGACTGTACCGGTGAAAGAGGATCTGACAGACAAGTCCCCGGTTCCGAGAAAAGTGCTCTCCACCTGTGAGATGAATCTGGAAGTCAGCTATCGTGATCAGGTAGAGCTGTACGAGGGCGTATCCCTCAATCAGTCATCTGCTTCCTTCATTACCAAGGTTCTGGCAAAATCAGAGCTGGTGGATGTAGCAGCAGATGAGCCGAAAGATGCAGTGAATCCGTTATCTGTATTTACTGCAGAAGCAGATGCAGAGAAAGCAATCGTATTCCTTGCAGGCGGATCTGACGGCGGCAAGAAAGGAATCACCGATGATGTGTTCATGGGAACCGATGGTGGTCCTGGAAAGAGAACCGGTCTGGCAGCTTTCAAAGAGCTTAATAACGTAAGTATCATGGCAATTCCGGGTGTGACAAGTCCGGCAGTTCAGCTGGCACTGGTTGCACACTGCACCAATACCGGCGCAAGCTTTGCTGTACTGGATGTACCGCAGCATCTGACCAAACCGCAGGATGTTCTGGCACACAGAGAGAAGATTGATTCTGATTATGCGGCAATGTATCATCCGTGGATCCAGATCTATGACGCTCTGAACAAGAAACCGGCATACATCCCGCCTTCAGGAGCAGTATGCGGTATCTATGCAAGAAGTGACGTGGAGAGAGGCGTACACAAAGCACCGGCTAATGAAGTTGTTTACAACTGCATCGGACTTTCCTGCCTGTACAATAAGGCTGAGCAGGATATTCTGAATCCGGCAGGCGTGAACCTGATCCGTGCACTTCCGGGACAGGGCATCCGTGTATGGGGCGCAAGAACCTGCTCCAGCAACAGTCTCTGGAAATATGTCAACGTTCGCCGTCTGTTCATCTATCTGGAGGAGAGCATTAAATCCCAGACCAACTGGGCAGTATTTGAGCCGAACGATGAGATGCTGTGGGCAAGAGTTGGCCGTACGATCCGTGCATTCCTGCGTGATATGTGGAGAAGCGGTGCTCTGGTAGGTAATACCGAAGACCAGGCATTCTACGTAAATATTGGAAGAGATACCATGTCTCAGAGCGATATCCTGAACGGAAGACTGATCTGCGAGATCGGTGTAGCTCCGAGCCGTCCGGCTGAGTTCGTGATCTTCCGCATTACCCAGTTCATGGAAGAATCATAAGGTATACGTGAATCATAGATAAGGAGGAATGAAGAGGTGGCATATCCATTCAAAAAATATAACTATAAAGTCGAGATCGACGGAATCACAGAGGCAAGCTTTTCTGAGGTAAGCGGTTTTGACGCAAGTGTAGATGTAATTGAATATCGTACAGGTGATGAAGGTGTTAACTGGTCCCGTAAAATGAACGGTCTGACCAAATTCGGAAATGTGACTCTGAAATGGGGCATGACCAGTTCCTTAAGCTTCTACGATTGGGTAACTTCCATCTCTCAGGGAACTTCCCTGGGCGAGGATCACAACAAGAACGTGACCATCACACTGTTTGATGATGATGGTTCTACCGCTCTTGCAGTATGGACCCTGACCAATGCATGGCCGAGTAAATATACCGCACCGGATTTCAATGCAAGCTCCAGTGAGATTGCATTTGAGAGCGTAGAGCTGGTATATGAGTCAATGACAAGAGAGAGCTAATCGTCTGGTTTTTAAGTCCGGGATCTGTATAGCTGCAGATCCCGGCATAAAAATCATATGGAAAAGGAGAACAGCATGGATCTGATTACTGAATTTGAATTTGAACTTCCCAGAGGATATCTGGATGAAAATGGAGAATTACATAAAAAAGGCGTGATGCGGATGGCAACGGCAGCAGACGAGATCCTGCCTCTCCGTGACCCACGGGTGGTCAGCAATCCGGCGTATCTGACGATCATTCTGCTGTCGAGGGTGATCACTTCCCTTGGAACTTTGACCAACATCCGGCCGACTCATATTGAGAAGCTGTTTTCCGCGGATCTTGCATTTCTGCAGAATATGTATCAGACCATCAATTCCATGGAAGATCTGACAGAGACCTGCGTATGCCCTCACTGCGGAGAAAAATTTGAGAAGCCGGTAAATTTTACAAGGGCGGAATAACCGTTTATCCAGAGAATGAGCTGTATAAAGAGGTTTCTTTTGTAGCTTATTATTTTCACTGGAGCTTTGAGTCAGTGATGCAGATGGATCATCTGACCAGACGGAGATTCTGCGCAGAGATATCAGATATACACAAGAAGATCAGCAAGCAGCCCAAAAATATTTTTGAGGTGTAAGGAATGAGCACATTAAAGAAAGAGGAACTGTACCGGCGGGGTTACAATTTCATCGTGTATCTGGAAGGAAAACAGATTCCATTTCAGAGGGTTTCAGGACTGGCAGATCAGGGCAGTTTTGAAACACTGCGGGAAGGCGGCCGCAACAGTGTGGTGTACAGCCTTAAGAATCAGGCGGACTTCCAGCGGACAGTGACGCTTGAAAGAGGTCTTCTGTCTGATGAGATGGAGATGACTCTGTATCAACCGGGGTACCGATTCCGGGAAGAGGTCTCGGTATTTATGCTGGGGCAGGATCAGAGCATCAGAAAAGCATATTATCTTCAGGGGTGCGTGGTAAATAAGATCAGCCTCAGCGATCTTGCAGCTTCTGAAAGTACGTTTGTGACTGCAACCATCGAGCTGTCCTATGAGGCGCTGGAAGAGGAAGGAAGCAAAAAGAACAGTGCCTGGTGGAAGCCCGGGAAATAACAGCACAGAATGATGGGAGTGAGAGGGCAGGATGCAGAACCGATTTGAACAGTTTTCCCAAAATATCATAGCTATGCATACCGGATCTGCCGGTGCATTTGACCCTGCCCGCATGATGTTTCCTCCAGAAGAGAAGGAGGCTTCTTCTCAGGAAATGCAGAATCTGTACATGACCAACGTGTATCGGATTCAGAATCTGACAGAAGAAAATTATCTGTATCGTCAGAATTTTCAGTTTCTGACGCAGATGTTTGAAAAACAGATCCACAAAAAGTTATACCCGCAGGTAGAACGTCAGGTGGAAAAAACGATCCGGCAGGAACTGCCAAAGGCAGAGGACCGGGTCATCCGAGAAATGACAAAAGAACTTCACACACTGGTGAAAGAATCTGGTGTGGAGCAGCTCCGGATTCTGGAAAAAGAAGCAAAAGAAGAACAGAAGGTGCTGCTTCGGAAGATTGAAAATATATATAACAGCAGCGTATATGTGAATGTACAGGCGAAAAATATCCAAAACGACAACATAAGTATCAATGGTCGGGTGGAGAACGGTCAGAAAACAGGAAGTGCTACAGACCGGAACACATGGCTTCGTACACAGATCACATCAGTGCTGGAACAGAAAGATCAACAGACAGTTAAAAATCTCACAGAGGAGATTCTGCAGAAAGTCAAGACAAAGGATGCATCTGTTGCAATCCAGCAGACGGAACGTGTCTACCTGGAGCAGGTGCTGGAAGGATATACAGAAGGAAAGACAGACCGCCAGCAGACTGTCCGGCAAGCAGCGGAAATTATAGAACGCTTTGCACGGCGGGGACAGACGGAACGCAGATTATCGGAGTGGATCACAGCCGATCCGTCCATATCGCAGCCAAGGAAGGTTCAGCAATCTGAAAAGGCTCGATCTACGCAGCTGCTTCAGTGGATGGAGCTGGCAGCTCATTCATTGCAGCCATCTAAACATCCTGTATCCCCGGTGGCGAAAGCCATGGAAAGCCATCCAGTAGAGGAAGAGGCGATTCGACAGAGAACGGATGCCGCACCCATGGAGCATCTGTCGGCACCGGAGGAGCGCGTAACGCAACCGTCGCAGGAAGTCATAAATCATGCAGTACAGAGCCAGAGTCCACAGCCGCAAGCGGGACAATCACAAGATATATCGCAGCCGCAGATCTGGACCGTCCAGTTATTGAAGGCATCGCAACATTCCACCTCTCCGGCGGCGAAAGCCATGGAAAGCCATCCAGTAGAGGAAGAGGCGATTCGACAGAGAACGGATGCCGCGCCCATGGAGCATCTGTCGGCGCCGGAGGAGCGCGTGACGCAACCGTCGCAGGAAGTCATAAATCATGCAGTACAGAGCCAGAGTCCTCAGCCGCAAGCGGGACGATCACAAGATATGTCGCAGCCGCAGATCTGGACCGCCCAGACATTGATGTCTTTACAGCATCAAACATCTTCCATATCTTCCACCTCTCCGGCAGCGAAAGCCATGGAAAGTCATCCAGTAGAGGAAGAGGCAATTCGACAGAGAGCGGATGCCGCACCCATGGAGCATCTGTCGGCACCGGAGGAGCGCGTAGCGCAACCATCGCAGAAGATCGCAAATCAGGCAGTGCAGAATCAGAGTCCACAGCCGCAAGTGGGACGATCACAGGATATGTCGCAGCCGCAGGTCTGGACCACCCAGACATTGATGTCTTTGCAGCATCCGACATCGTCCACTTCTCCGGCAGCGAAAGCCATGGAAAGCCATCTGGCGGAAGATCTGATACTACAGAGGACAGAAGCCGCACCTATGGAGCATCTGACAGCGCCGGAGGAGCGCGTAGCGCAACCATCGCAGAAGGTCGTAAATCAGGCAGTGCAGAGCCAGAGTCCGCAGTCGCGAGTGGGACGATTGCAAGATATGTCGCAACCACAGGTATGGACAACTCAGACGTTGCTGTCTTTACAGCATAACTCTCCTTCCACCTCTCCGGCGGCGAAAGCCATGGAAAGCCATTCGGCAGAAGAAGCGACTCAGCAGAGAACAGAGATGGCCTCTATGGAGCATCTGACAATGCCACCGGCAATGTCACCGCCACCAACACAGGTAATGCCACAGGTAACGACACCGAAACCGGCAATGATACAGGCACACATGTTTTCACAGATGCAGCAGCCATCGGAGGTTCCTCAGGCGGCATCTATGAGACGAAGCAGTCCCAGATTGCAGCAGAGGACGATGCATCATCCACAGTCCTATGTGATGGAAGCCGCGCCGATCATATATGCGGAAGAACCGAAACAGGCAACAGATCCGGGTGAACATCAGGTGATCAGAAAACAGATCCGTGAGATCACGGAACATATAGAGGAAGTAAAGAAGACAGTAGCAATCGAAAGACAGGTGTTGACGGAGCAGCAGAAAGAGTCGGTTCGTCAGGTGATCCGTTCTACACCATCTCTTCTGACAGAAGGGGAGATAGCGGTTCTGATGAAACAGAAGGTAGAGACAGAGATCTCACGGAAGATGGATGAAAGTATGCAGCAGATGACGAACCGTGTCTATCGAAGAATTGAAGAAAAGTTGAAGACAGAACGGGAAAGGAGGGGACGGATCTGATATGAGTACAGAGACAAGGCAGCAGCTGATCTATGGGGATGGAGCTCTTCAGAAAGCGTCACTGACTTATAAGAATCCTCAGTCAGGAAAAAATACAACGATTCCGGTTCAGTTCAATCCGACAGAATACTCTATTCAGAGGAGTCTGAAATACGAGAGTCACACAGGACAGGGAGAAGAGGCACATCCAGATGACCAGCAGGCATCCAGAAGTGGTCTTGCAATGTTAAATGTCAGTCTGATCCTGGATACCTCCACACAGATGCAGGACTATCAGATTCCAAAAGGGCTGTCCAAATATCTGAATGACAGCAAAGAGCTGACCTCCATCTGTCAGGATATTTCGCTGATCATGAAGCGGAATGCAGAAAATCACGAACCAAGTATGGTGACATTTTCATGGGGAAGCATGGCATTTTACGGACATGTGACCTCTCTGAAAATCAGCTATCAGATGTTCAATCTCAATGGTATGCCGGTGAGGGCAAAGCTGGATATGGAGATCTCCGGTGAAGATAAAAGTATCCTGAATATTATCGGAGCCAATCCCCATGAATCCCCAGACCGGACCAAATACCGTAGAATCAATCAGCGGGAGGAGCTTTGGATGCTGGCAGATACGGAATATCATGATCCGTCCTGCTGGCGGGAGATCGCCAGAGAAAATGGGATCCTTAATCCGCGGAAGGTCGATTATACCAGACGTCTGAAGATTCCGGCATTGTAGGACGAAGGACCCATGGGAAGACAGGATAGACACAAGAAGGGGTGCAGCTATGGATTTGATGAAAGGAAGTACCAGTTTCCGTTCACTGAGAAAAAAATATGATGATTTTTCTGCACCGTCTGTGGAAGTGACTGTGGGAAGTACAAAGCTGGTATCAGGAGCCGGGGCAGATATTTTTGATCTGGAACTGGAGCTGACCAGTGGATTTGAGGCATCAGGATGCGTGTTTTATATTGACGGTGCGTATGATGAGAAGAATACAGATTTTAAGAAATTTACAGATAAGATCCAGATCGGGGAATCGGTTGAGATCGCACTTGGATATGTGAGACGGGAATCCGTATTCAAAGGATATATTAACGAAGTAGAATACCAGTATGGCATGGAAGATGACCGGAACCGGATCCGGGTGGAATGTATGGATGCCAAGGGACTTCTGATGAAGACCAGGCGCATGGAGATCTTTACCCAGAAAAGTGCAGATGCAGTGGTCAAGGCAATTCTTGGAGAGACTCCTGTCAGCAGCTACATTTCCGGCAAAGAGATCGACAGCTGTAAGGAAGAAGAGGTTCCACTTAGAAGTCATATGATGACAGATTATGATCTCATTGTCGAGCAGGCTCAGAAGCAAGGATTTGAATTCTTTATCTTGCAGGGAAAAGCATATTTTCGCAAAAAACAGAAAGTAACATCCACGATCCTGACGCTGTCGCCTGGACAGGGGATCCTGAGAGCCAGACTGTCTTTGTCAGGGCAGCAGCTGGTGAAGAAGATCGAGATCCGGTCCATTGACGAGACCAATGGAAAGCAGATCAAAGGAGAAGCAGCCTTGTCTGGAACATTTGGAAAAGGTTCTGGTTATAAGAAGCTGCTGGGAGATTCCAGACAGGTCTTCTATGAGCCGGGGGTACAGGATGCAGCTGAGGCAAAAGCACGTGCGCAGGCAAGAATGGATCAGATCAGCCAGCGGTTTGGAGAGCTGGAATGTGAATGTGTGGGAATCCCGGAACTGTCACCGGGGCGGTTTGTAGAGGTGGATGAGTTATCCTCACAGGCAGACCGGAAATATTATATTACCTATGTACGGCATGTGCTGAGTGAGGATGGATACCGGACCTATATCAGGGCAGGAGTGAACAGTCTATGAATGGAATTACAGATCTATTTCACAGTGAAAATGAATATTATGACAATCAGCGGGTGACTGGGTTCGTACAGGGAACTGTGGTGGAAAATAACAATGCGGATTTCAAAGGAATGGTCAAGGTGGAATTCACGGTCTGGGAAAGCGGGAAGAACCTGTGTGAATGGGTGCGGCTGTTGTCTTCTTACGGAGGTGCAGACTATGGTCTGTATTGTGTACCAGAGATCAATGAGACGGTGCTGGTGGGATTTATCGGAGGCAGTCTGAAGCGGCCGTTCCTGCTTGGAAGTCTGTATCCGGGTGGAGCATCCATGGTATCCGAGAATTTTGATGATAAGAATCTGAAAAAACATCTGAAGACCAAGGGAGGCATGGACCTTCTGATCCTTGAGGAGAATGGAAAACAGAGCGTTACACTGACTACACCAAAAGGAAATGTGCTGACAGTCAGCGATGAGACAGAAAGCTGTAAGATTTCTGATAAAGATGGAAAAAATCAGATCAGCATGGATTATAAAAATGGAAAAGTAACCGTTCAGGCGGAGAAGACGATAGAACTGAAGGTAGGAAGTGTGGAGCTTACCATGGATGGAAATGGCGGAGCTATCAGTCTGAAAGCAAAGAAGATTGGAGTGACAGCAGATAATGAAATCGCACTGAAAGCCAACTCCGCACTGAAAGCAGAAGGTGCGCAGGTGGATGTAAAGGCGCAGGCCAAGATGAATCTGCAGGCATCTGGTCCACTGGCAGCCAAGGGAGCAGTGGTACAGATCAACTAGAAGGAAAGAGGAGACGGGCATGGAAGATTCAAGAGCATTTTTAGGAAGAGGCTTCGCATTTCCGCCGGAAGTCGATCCGGTGACAGGAAAATTCCGCATGGCAGAGGGGGAAGAAGATATCCGGCAGGCCATCTATATTATTCTGATGACCAGACTCAAGGAGAGGGCCATGCTGCCGGACTTTGGATGTAATCTTCAGGAATATATATATGATCTTCCAGATGCAGCATTTGAGTCCCGTCTGATCCGGGAAGCGGAGGATGCGCTGACCAGGTATGAGCCGCGGATCCGGCAGGTCAGTATATCGGTAGATCGTAATGATCATCTGCGGGGAGTCATATATCTGAACATTGACTATTATGTGAGGGCGACAAATAATCCGAACAACCTGGTATTCCCGTATTATCTGGAAGAAGGAATCGGAGAACTGTAATGATCCGGGAAGGAGATAAGAGCATGGAAAAACTGAAAAAGCTGATGAACTCTTACGTACCGGAATTTGCCTATGAACCGGGAGCGTCAGATCCAGGTTCAGTGCTGACAGATCTTTGCGCAGAGATGATCGGAACCTGTGAGGAGCGTTATAGCCGGGTGCTGTCCAAGCATCGGATCCAGTATCTGAACCTGTTTGATCCATTGATCCAGGAACCGGTCAGTGCATCCAGAGGTTATGTACAGTTTCAGCCGGTGAAAGGATATGAAGGAATGGTTCCGATTCCGGCAGGAACCAGTGTGATCGCATCTCATCCGGACGCAGGAGAGCTCCTCTTTGAGACGGAGCATGGAATTACTGCTGTGGATACGGTACCGGAGCTTATGGTTGTCACCGACCGGAGTCAGGACCGGATCGTGAGAAAGCAGTATGAGCCGGGAGAACCCTTGAGCTTTACTGCATTTGGCGTGGAAGGAGAGAACCTTACAGAGCATAAACTGTATCTGTGCTTTGATAATCTTCTGGAAGAACTGACAGGGCTTGATCTGTATGTGTATCCGCAGGCATCTGCAGAACAGCAGCAGGAGGAATTGCTTCATAGTCTTGCCGGAAGTGATATGTGCTGGTCTATCTTAGAAGCAGATGGAAAAGAGACGGTAGTTCCTTCTGTAGCAGAGGAACAGGGAGCCATTCATCTGAGCCTGCCTGATTATGTGCCTCAGAAAGCTGTGGTGGGACAGAAGGAAGGCTATTACCTGATCCTCACCAGTCTGGGAGAACTTCCGGACTGGTACGTAAAAGAGGTGTCGGTAAGCATGAAGCGCACGCACCTGATCCCGTCAGAACTATATCTGAACGGAACCAGTGAAAGTGCCGGTATGGTCTATCCATTTGGAAAACCCATGGGACTTTACAATGAAATGACGCTGGATGACAGAGAAGTGCTGAGCCGCCGGAGTGCGAAGATCAGTCTGTCGTTCCATCTGGGTTATCAGATCCGGGAAGAGCGGGCTGAAGTTCCGGAAATGGATCTGGAATATAAGGCGATCATGAAAAAGCCAAGAAAGCCGTTAAGTATCCGCGCTGTGGAAGTGTGTGCAGATGATGTATGCTGGGAGTATCTGAGCCGGACAGGCTGGAAGCGCCTGTTTCAGGAAGAACATCTGCGGTCCATGTTCAATGGTTCCACAGAAGGAGATGTGACCTTACAGTTTATCTGTCCGCAGGATATGGCAGATTATGAAGAAAATGCCGGAGGCAGGATCCGGGTACGTCTTCTTCAGGCGGAAAATATTTATCAGATGCCGGCCATCTATCGTTGTCCAGTGCTGACAGGAATCAATTTTTCATATTCTTATGAAGAACAGAAACAGATGCCATCCTTTATCATGGCGAAAAATAATTTTGATGAGAAGGAAATGACCGGTATCTGGAAGCCGTTTTATCAGACAGAAAACAGCCGCAGGACTATGTATCTGGGGTTTGCCGGTTCCATGGCAGGTATGCCCTTAAGTCTCTATTTTGATATTGAAAATTACAGTGACAGACCTGTGGATTATCAGGTGGAGTATCTGTCACCCAGAGGTTTTCAGCCGGTGAGGATCACGGATCAGACCGGTGGTTTCTGTGGATCAGGAACGATCCTCTTTATGGTTCCTCAGGACGCAGTGCAGAAGAATCTCTATGGATATGAGGGATATTTCCTGCGATTTGTCAATTATAACCGGGAGAACCCGGAATATGTTCTGCCCCAGGTCAAAGGGATCTATCCCAATATGGCTCGGGTGGTCAATGTCAATACAGTGACCGAAGAATTTTATCTGGATGATATGGATAATGCCCTTCAGATCCAGCTGTCCCAGCAGAACCTTCTGAAAGTAAGGGTAGAAGTACAGGAAGAGACGCATCAGGGGCTTCAGTGGATAGAGTGGAAACAGGGCAGACACAGCTACGAAGGCGGGAGAACCTATCAGATCGATATGGAGGCAGGACTTCTGTCATTCCGGAAACATGCATTTGCAGAATATCATCTGCCGGAGGATGGTCCGCAGATCCGGGTATCGCACAGCAATTACAATGGAAGTGCGGCAAATGTACCGGCGGACAGTATTACAACTCCGGGAACAGCAATCCGCTATCTGTCAGCCGTGACCAATCCATTTCCGACTTATGGAGGATACGACGGATATACAGAACAGACCACCGGCCAGCTGGTGGCAGGACTTTTAAGAACCAGAGGGCGCGCAGTGACAGAGTCGGATCTGATGGATCTGATCTCCCAGGAGTCTTATGGAATTCGGAAAGTGCGGTATTGCAATCATACGGATGCCTATGGAAATACAGATGTAGATCAGGTGACCATTGCTGTTCTGGTGGAGGAATATGAAAAAGGTGCCCATGTATTTTCACAGGTTAAGAAAAAGATCAAGGATCGTCTGCTGAGTGATGGAATCTTCCAGCCTGCCGGCAGAACGCTCAATCTGATTCAGCCTCATTTTGTACGGTTGAATGTGCGGGTGTGGCTGGAGAAAGACTCCATGGAGCAGGCCTATGATATGCAGCAGCAGGCACTGGAACTAATCCGGAGATTTATTGATCCGATGGAAGGCGGCATGTCGGGACAGGGATGGCAGATCGGAGAACTGCCGTCACCGCTGCAGCTTACCGCATTTTTAAGAACCGGTATGGATGGTGTGAGTATTTCCAGAATGCTGGTCACCGCGTGGGAAAACGGACAGGAACGTCCGGTGGACAGTGAGTTTTATGAGAAGCATAAGAATCCGTTCCGTATGGCGGTAAATGGGGAACACATGGTATATATCGAGGTGAGAGAATGTTGAAGGTACCACAGCTTAATGACATGACATATGAGCAGATCATACAGAGGGCCGTGAGCCGTATCCCGTCTCTGACAGATCAATGGACAGACTTTAACAGTCATGATCCGGGAATCACGGTTCTCCAGACCTATGCGTGGCTTGTGGATATGCTGAATTATTATATGGATGCCACAGGGGATGTGCATGTGAAGAAATACCTGAAACTTCTGGGCATTCAGCAGCAAAAGCGCCGGGCAGCAGCTGGTTATGTAGTGATCCACGGGGACGTACAGCAGGAGATCCCAAAAGGAACCAGACTCTTCGCAGGTGATATCTCTTTTGAGACAGCGGAAGAATGGAAAGGTTCAGAAAACAGATTCTGTTCCTTCCTGCGGCAGATAGAAGATCAGTACCTGGATCTGACTGCATTTGCAGGTACTGACGGAGAATATGCCGATATCTTTCAGCCGGAAGAACAGGCAGCACAGGCTGTGTGTCTTGGATTTTCAAAGCCGCTGCAGGCGGAAGACAGGATCTATATCTGTGTGGAATATCAGGAGAGGAGAAATCCTTTTGATCAGACCTTCCGTCTGGGAACACTGGAATGGCAGGTGTTTACTGAAGAAGGCTGGAAGACAGTGGAAGTGGAAGACGAGACTTGCGGATTCTTAAGAAGCGGATTTGTGACGCTTAAAGATATGGCGCCTATGGCAGTATGGAGTCCTATGTTCGGCAATGGACGGGCATACTATCTGAAAGCCAATCTGCAGGAAAATACATATGACAGTTGTCCGCGGATAGGCATGGTGTATGTGAATCCTCTGAAGGTCATCCAGCAGCACACAGTCTGTAAAGAGGGAGAACTGCTGCCAGAGCTTCTGATCGGAACCACTGATGGATGTGCAGGGCAGAGCCTTCTGTTTGATTATCCCTATGCATATAAGTTTTCCCTGGCGGTTGTGGGAGAGGATGGAGAGGTAGAAACCTATCATTATGCAGAAGATCTGGAGGAAGCAGGCTACAAGGATCGGGTATTTACATATGAGGAAGAGACTCAGAACATCCGCTTTGGTGATGGGATCCATGGAGTGATCCCGAGACAGAATAAAGATATTTATGTGACAGGGTTACTCTGCTCTCTGTGCGGCAATGGAAATGTGCAGGCAGGAGAACTGAACCGGTTTGAAGATCCGACCATCAGAGCAGCTGTCAGCAATCCACTGCCAGTGGATGGAGGACAGGATGCAGAAACCATCCGTGATATGAAAAAGCGGATGCAGAAGGAATTGTTCATTCAGAACCGGATGGCCTCACAGACAGATTATGAGACGATCGTAAAGCAGACACCGGGCCTTATGATCGATCTGGTGCAGGTGATCCCTGGAAAAGAATATGGCGTCATGCATCGCCAGAACCGGAGTGAAAATGAAGTGATTGTGGTGGTCAAGCCGTGGAGCGATGAAAAAAAACCAGTTTTGAAAGAACAGTACCGCAAAGCCATTGAGGACTATATCGAACCATATCGGCTGATCAATACCAAGGTGACGGTGGAATCTGCCAGATATGCAGGTATCTGCGTACATGGAAAGATCGCACTGGAGCAGGATTCGCCAAAGACCAGAAAAGCGGTACTGGAACGGATCAGCAGGGAGCTTTCTTATACAGAACGAAAGCATCCTTTTGGAACGGTGATCTCTTACGGACAGTTGTTTACAGCACTGGAAAATACTGAAGGGGTAAAAAAGGTACTGGAACTGAATCTGGAGAGAACTGGAAATGCAGCCAGAAAGAATGACAGAGGAGATGTGCTTCTGGATGCAGATGCGCTGGGGATCCTGGAGGGGACAGATCTGGAATTTTGCTAGAAAGGAGGAACACCGGCTATGATGGAAGAAGGAAAAAAGATTAATTTTTACCGGCTGGGTCTGGAAAATGGAAGACGGTACCGGATGGAGCTGACAGATGAATACAGACTTACCGGAACAGGCGGCGGTGTGTTCCTGTATCTGGCACCAGTTTATGACTCCAGAGATCGGGATGGATCCTGGCATAGACTGGTTCTGGAGGGCGATTTTTATCGTTGCAAATATGAAGTACTGGTCATGGCGACCAATGAGAATCTGACAGAGCAGACAGAAAAAGCATGGGAAGAGGGCAGTTCACCGGATCTGTTCTGGCCGGAGGGCTCTTATGTACGGAAAGTAAATACAGATGATTTTCTGCTCCATGAACTGAAAGGTCGGTATCTGTGGGTACTGATCCGAATATCGGGAGCTGCCGTTGACAGTCATTTCTGTATGGAAGGATTTCGTGTGGAATTTCCGTGGACCAGTTTTTCTGGTTATCTTCCGGAAATCTATCAGGAAGCCGGACAGAATTCATTTTTTGAGCGTTATATGGCGGTCTTCCAGAGCATGTACGAAGATCTGGAGCAGCAGGTAGATCATCTGCCCCGGATCCTGGATTATGAGAGCACACCGGACGAAAATCTTGGAACGCTTCTTACGTGGACAGGAAAGCCTTATGGAGGCGCAGAACCTGGAGCGGAGAAGATCCGTATGCTGATCCGGGATTTAAGCAAGATCCAGACCGGAAAAGGTACGGTACGGGTGATGAAGCAGATGATCCAGTTTGTTACCGGTCGGGACGCGGTAATCATGGAGTATTTTAAGTGGCATGACTGGATGCGCAGAGGAGCCAGCCAGTTAGAGCGGTATGAGAAGCTGTTTGGAAAAAATGAAGATCAGTTCTGTGTGATCCTGGATCTGACAAGGGAAGGTCAGCCAGTGGTGCCGGAGGAGCTTCAGAAACTTCTGCAGGAATACACGCCTCTTGGTATGAACAGTAATCTGATCTTTCTTGACTGGTCCAGCCAGATGGATACACACTGTTATCTTGATAAAAACAGCCGGCTGGCAATTCCGGAGCGTGCGGATACCAGTGGATTCTCGCTGGATGGAAATTATGTACTTGGATGATTTTGATGCTTGCAAATTAAGCGTCAGCCGTGTATAATGTTCAGAAATAGGGAGCTCAAATAGATGGGCTGAGAGTAGACTTTTTAGTCTTGACCTGGAACCTGATTTGGATAATGCCAACGTAGGGAAATACATGTCGCAAAGAAATGCACTTATGTGTCGTTGCTCTCTGTTTTGTGTGAACTGGGGGCACCACTTTTCACAGAGTATGACAGGCGCCGAATGATATGCTATGCGTATCATTCGGTGCCTTTTTGCTTTTTCAGGGTGTCAGAACGGTGAAAGGAGAGCTTGTCATGGTAAAGATCAATGGAGAAGACAAAGAGATTGCCGGAAGAAATCTTCTGGAATATCTCAATGAAGCCGGATTTGAAACAGAACGGGTGGTTGTAGAGAAAAACCTTGAGATCATCCCAAAAGATCAGTTCGGACAGGTGGTCATCCAGGATGAAGATGTGATTGAAGTTGTGAGATTTGTCGGTGGAGGTTGAGAGATGACAAGGATGCAGAAGGAAATGCAGGAGCGGATCTCCAGGGAACAGCTGGATCAGGCATTTGATGCCAGATTTCCAGAAGAGATGCGGACAAAACTGCGCAATGCCAGAGTGGCTGTGGCAGGACTTGGAGGATTGGGATCCAATATTGCAGTGATGCTTGCCAGAAGTGGAGTCGGTGAGCTTCTGCTGGTGGATTTTGATACGGTGGATGTGACCAATCTGAACCGGCAGATGTATTTGATCCCTCAGCTTGGCAAGCCAAAAGCAGAAGCATTGCCGGAGATTCTGTATCAGATCAATCCATATCTGGCATATCGCTCCGTGTGTATAAAAGTTACACCGGATAATGTAAAGGAACTGTTTTCAGAATATCCGATCGTATGTGAAGCATTTGATAAGCCGGATCAGAAAGCCATGCTTGTCCGGGAACTGCTTATGCAGTGTCCTAAGACAATCGTGGTGTCGGGAAATGGTATGGCGGGGTATGCAGATGCCAATGAGATCCGTACCTGTCAGGTGATGAAACGATTATATGTGTGCGGAGATCAAAGTACGGATGTTGGAAATGGAATCGGACTGATCGCACCAAGAGTGGCAGTTTGTGCTGCACACGAAGCGAACAAAGTGCTGCAGTTGATTATGCAGTCAGAATCATAGTTTACGAAAAGGGGAAGAAACATGGAAGATAAATTTATATTAGGTGGTAAAGAATTTCACAGTCGTTTTATTCTGGGTTCAGGAAAATATAATCTGAACCTGATCAAAGCAGCGGTAGAGCAGGGAGGAGCAGAGATCATCACGCTTGCTTTGCGCCGTGCCAACACACAGGAAAGTGAAAATATCCTGGACTTTATTCCGAAGGGAGTGACACTCCTTCCGAACACCTCAGGTGCAAGAACTGCAGAGGAGGCAGTCAGGATCGCACGTCTGAGCAGAGCTATGGGATGTGGAGATTTTGTAAAAGTGGAGATCATGCGGGATGCAAAATATCTGTTCCCTGATAATTATGAGACAGTAAAAGCAACGGAAATCCTTGCAAAAGAGGGATTTGTAGTGCTTCCGTATATGAATCCGGATCTGAATGTGGCAAGAGATCTGCAGAATGCAGGCGCAGCAGCTGTCATGCCGCTGGCAGCACCGATCGGAAGCAACAAAGGTCTTGCAACGAAAGCGATGATCCAGGTTCTGATTGATGAGATCGATCTGCCGATCATTGTGGACGCAGGAATTGGAAAGCCATCCCAGGCATGCGAAGCCATGGAAATGGGAGCAGCAGCCATCATGGCAAATACAGCCATTGCTACAGCTGGAAATGTACCGGAGATGGCAGCCGCATTCAAGCTTGCTATTGAAGCCGGAAGAAAAGCATATCTGACAGGAATGGGAAGAGTCCTTGCCAGAGGTGGAAGTGCATCAGATCCGCTGACAGGATTTCTGCATTAGGGAGGAACGGTCATGAATGAAGAAAATCAGGTATATTTTGTAGACAGTGATACATTGCCTCCGGCTGCTCTTGAGAGAAAGCATCGTCTGGAACAGGATCCGTCCTTCCGTACCAACCATATGGAATACATGAAAGGAATGGAGATCATACAGTCCGATATCAAGGATAAAGTGCTCAAAGCCATGGATGAATTTGATTATGATGCTTACACTGCAGCGGACGTGGAGAGGGCTCTTTCTCATGAGACCTGTTCCGTAGAGGATTTTAAGGCGCTGATCTCTCCGGCAGCAGCTCCTTACCTGGAACAGATGGCTAGGAAGGCAGAAGAAGTCACGAAGAATCATTTTGGAAATACTGTCTATATTTTTACACCTCTTTATATTGCCAACTACTGCCAGAACTACTGTATATACTGCGGATTTAACTGCTATAACAATATCCGAAGAAAGAAGCTGACTTTTGAAGAAATCGAGCATGAGATGCAGGTGATCGCAAAGACCGGTATGGAGGAGATCCTGATCCTGACAGGTGAGAGCAGGGCCTATTCAGATGTGACGTATATCGGAGAAGCAGTGAAGATCGCACGGAAATATTTTAAAAATATCGGCATTGAGATCTATCCGGTCAATGTGGATGAATACCGGTATCTGCACGAATGTGGGGTAGATTATGTGACGGTATTTCAGGAGACATACAACACGGATAAATACGAGACGCTGCATCTGATGGGGCACAAGAGGGTGTGGCCTTATCGATTTGACGCTCAGGAGCGTGCATTGATGGGAGGCATGCGCGGAGCCGGATTTTCAGCACTTTTAGGGCTGGATGATTTCCGAAAGGATGCACTGGCAACGGCACTTCATGTCTACTATATCAACCGGAAATATCCACACGCTGAACTTTCTCTGAGTTGTCCGCGTCTCCGTCCGATTGTAAATAATGATAAGATCAATCCGCGGGATGTGGGAGAGAAGGAACTCTGTCAGGTGTTGTGTGCATATCGGTTGTTCCTGCCCTTTGCAGGAATCACAGTGTCCAGCAGGGAGAGCGAAAGCTTCCGAAATGGAATTACGAAGATCTGTGCTACGAAAGTCTCCGCAGGCGTTTCTACCGGAATTGGTGATCACGAAGAAAAATACGAAGGAAAAGAAGATGCAGATGTGGGAGACGAGCAGTTTGAGATCAATGACGACCGCTCCTTTGATAAAATGTATCAGGATATGGAGCGGGGTGGTCTGCAGCCGGTCCTGAATGACTATATCTATGTATAATCCATATGAGCATGCGATTGTGATCACCAATCGGACACTGGTTCGGGGATCATTTCTGGAACAGATGGAGAAAGTGGTCTGTCTGCATCCTCAAGGGGTGATCCTCAGGGAAAGAGATCTGTCAGAAGAAGAGTATGAAGCTCTGGCCGAAAAAGTGCTTGGTATCTGTGCAAGAGAGAAGGTATCGTGTTTCCTTCACTCCCGGATCTCGATTGCAAGGAGGCTTGGCTGTACAGATATCCATCTGTCGATTCCGTATGTGCAGTCAATGTCGGAGACAGAGAGGGAAGAACTTCGGAGGAACTTTGCACAAGTCAGCATTTCCTGTCATAGTATGGAAGATATGGAACTGGCGGTACAGGCTGGTGCTTCTCAGATCATTCTTGGCACCATCTTTGAGACAGACTGCAAGAAAGGTCTGCAAGGAAAAGGTGTGGAATTTGTAAGACAGATCTGTGCCAGGTGTCCAATCCCGGTCTATGCGATCGGTGGTATGAATCTGGAACGGATCTCACTTGTGCGGCAGGCTGGAGCAGCAGGCGGATGTATAATGTCCGGATTTATGAAGTTATAAAATGATTTGTAAATGGTTATGAGCGGTTATATAATGAAAATAACGACTCATAACCATTTTTTTGATAAAGGAGAATATACATGAGATTTTTGCATCTGGGAGATCTGCATCTGGGCAAATCCCTGGGAGATTTTGACCTGATCGGAGATCAGAAATATATATTGGATCAGATGCTTGCGGTGATCCGGGAAAGGACGGTAGATGCGGTACTGATCGCCGGGGATGTGTATGATAAAGCCATTCCCAGTGAGGCTGCCACTAATCTGCTGGATTATTTTCTGTGTCGCCTGGCAGAAACAGGAGTGAAGACCTTTCTGATCAGCGGTAATCATGATTCTGATGACCGGCTGAACTACGGCAGCCGGTTATTCCAGGATAATCAGATCTTTATTTCTTCTGTTTTCAGAGGAGAATTGGAGAAATATACCGTAGAAGATGAGCAGAGGGAAGTGGATGTGTATTTGCTTCCATTTGTGAAAGCATCTCAGGTGCGGCATTATTTTCCAGATGCAAAGATTGACTCCTATGATGATGCAGTGCGTGTGATCATTGAGCATGCTCATTTGGATCGTCAGAAGAGAAATGTGATCGTGGCACACCAGTTTGTGGCAGGCAGGTCAGAAGATCCGGTACTGGCAGGTTCGGAGAGCATCGGAACACAGAGTGTGGGACTGGTGGAGAAGATCAGTTATGACTGCTTTGATCCGTTTGATTATGTGGCGCTGGGGCATATTCATTCGCCCCAGAAAGTAGGAAGAGAAGAAGTTCGATATGCAGGATCACCGCTTAAATATTCTTTGAGTGAGGTGAATCATATAAAATCTGTGCCATTGGTGACCCTCGGAGAGAAGGGAAAGGTGTCGGTGGAACTGATCCCGCTGTCACCTATGAGAGATCTGCGCCATATAAAAGGCTCCATACGAGAATTACTGGATAAGAAACATGTGCAGTCGCCGGAGGACTTTATCTATGCAACTCTTACGGATGAAGAAATCATAGGTGATGCCATGGGAATCTTTCAACAGGTCTATCCCAATACAGTGAAGATCGACTATGACAATTCCCACACCAGGGAGATCGAGCAGGTGGATCTTTCCCATATTGTTGAAAATAAATCATTTTCGGAACTGATCAGTGATTTTTATCAGCTCATGTATCAGTGTGAGATCAGTGAAGAAGAGATGGACTATATGAAAATGGCAGCGCGGGAGGCAGGAGTGATCCATGAAACCGAGTAAACTGATCATAAGCGCATTTGGACCCTATGCGGGACGGGTGCCCGAAATAGATTTTACAAAATTTGAAGAAAAGGGGCTGTTTCTGATCTCCGGAGATACGGGTGCGGGTAAGACGACGATCTTTGATGCCATCTGTTTTGCGCTGTATGGAACGACCAGTGGCTCTTACCGGGATACGAAAAACTTAAGAAGCGAATATGCCAGCGATACAGCAGAGAGTTATGTAGATTTCTACTTTTCTCACCAGGGAAAAAATTACCACATCTGGCGGCAGCCTTCTTATGAAAGAAAAAAGCAGCGGGGAACCGGTGTGATCACGGAGAAGGAAAAAGCAGTATTTTACGAAGAAGGGAAGGCTCCTGTTGAGGGGCTTACCCAGGTGAATCTTGCGGTGAAGGACCTGCTCCATATTGATGAAAAACAGTTCAAGCAGATTGCCATGATCGCTCAGGGGGAATTTCGGGATCTGCTCAATGCGAAGACGGAACAGCGGACGGAGATCCTGCGGACCATTTTCCTGACAGATGGCTATAAGAATATCGAGTACAAGTTAAAAGACCGGATGGATGCAAGCTATGCGATCAGGCGTAAGACAGAGGACAGCATTGTTCAGTACTTTGGGGATGTGTCAGCATCAACGACAGATGTGTTGTCAGAAGAACTGACAGAGCTTAAGGACAGAGCCAGAGAGTCTGGCAGTGCGTGGAATCTGGAGGAGCTGCTGGAATTGTTGGAGCGTCTGATACAGTCTGATCAGGAAAATCTGGAAGTGGAAAAAGATCGGCTGGAACAAGCGGAGGGCATTCTTCGTTCCAGACAGGAGGCGCTGGCAACGGCTCAGACCAATAACGAGTTTATTGACCGGTTGCTGCATCTTCAGAAGGAAAGAGCAGAACTTGTGGCCAGAGGGCAGAAGATCAAAGATGCCACAGATCTGCTGGACAGGCAGAAAACAGCCACCCGGGAAGTGCATCCAGTATATCTTGCATGGAAATCAAAAGCAGATGCTGTGATCTATACGGAAAAAGAGATTGAAAATAAGCAGCAGAGCCTTCTGGCTGCGGAGAAGACGGCAAAAGAGGCAGCGGAGCAGTCTGCACTGGCAGAAGAAAAAAGAGGCAGAGCAGAGGAACTGCAGAAAAAAATTGATAAAATCAATGCGGAGGAGCAGAAATATCAGCAGAGGGAACAGTTAAAAGAAAAAGTTGCCGCATTGACAAACGATCAAAAGATACTTGCAGAAAAAGAAACAAGTTATGATACAGCGGAAAAAAAGTTGGAAGAAAGCATGCAGAATCTGAAGGAAACTGTGGCAGAGTTAAAAAACAGACCGACAGAGATGCAGGAGATCCGAAACCAGGGAGAGAAGCTGGAAGAGCTGGCAGAGAATATTCGCGTGATCCTGGAAAAGCGGGTATCGGACAGAACTGCGGGGAAAAGAAAGCTCGCTGAAAAACAGCAGGTATTTCTGAAAGCCCGGGAAAAGTATGAAGCTATCCGGGAAAAGCGTATGGAAGCAGAACGAATTCTGGAAAATTGTCGGGCGGGAATTCTGGCAAAAGACCTGGAGGAAGGTCAGAAGTGCCCGGTCTGTGGTTCTGTGCATCATCCGGAACTGGCATCTCTTCCAGAACGATTCATTACAGAAGAAGAGCTTGAAAAATATGAGAGCCGGGAGTCCACGCTTCAGGAGCAGAAGGATCAGGCAAATACGGAGGCAGAAAAAGCAAAGACTGCTCTGGAAGTGCTGGAAAAGCAGTTGCAAGTGGATGGCATGACCTGCCTGAGACGGGCAGGGACAGAACATCATCCAGAAATAGAATCTCTGGACGAACTGTTGGTGTGTCTGCAAGAGGCATATAAGACGCTTCTCTATGAGAAAAAAGCAAATCAGGAACGACTGCTTATTCTGCAGGCAGACTGTATGGTATTGGAAAAGGCGGAGAAGGATCTTGCAAAGGCAGAAGAGGAGAGCAAAAGACTGGCAGATGACAGAAAAACGCTTACGATCAGAAAACAGGAAACAGAAAGCAGTCTGATTGAAGCGAAGACCATGTTCAGTTCCTTAAGTGAACTGAGCTTTGATACCTGGAAAGAAGCGGAAAAGGTCTGCACAGACTCTGCAGATGAGGTACAGCAGATAGGTACTCATATTCAGCAGGCACTGCAGGCGCAGAAAGATGCGGATGAGAAAGTAACTGCCCTACAGGCATCACTGGAGACTCTTGCCAGAACTTTGGGTGCACAAAAAGAAGATGAAGTGAAAGCAAAGGCTGCCCTTGAAAGTGTACTGGAAAAACAGAAGTTTCAGTCTGTGGAGGAACTGCTTCCGTTTGTGGTAACAGAAGCAGCCCTTAAGAAAACGGAAGATCAGATCACAGATTACAGACAGGCAGTGGCTACCAATCAAACACAGCTTTCCCAGGCGGAAAAGGATGCAGAGGGAAGACAGCCGGTGGATGCACAGGCTCTGAGCGAAATGTGTACGTTACAGGAGCAGACGGTAAAGACATGTCGGGAAGCAGTGAATATGATCCGTAACAGGATCGCCAATAATTCTGAAAAACAGACCAATATTCTTTCTCAGAGAAGCACCTTTGAGAAAGCATCAAAGGAATATAGCATATCCCGGAGATTGTATACCCTTGTAAAAGGAACTACAGGCAACGGCAAGATCACGCTGGAGCAGTATATACAGGCGGCAGGTTTTGACGGAATCATTGCGGCGGCAAACCGGCGGCTCCTTCCTATGAGTGGTGGGCAGTATGAACTGTACAGACAGAGGGATTCTATCGGAAAGAAGATCAACAGCTTTCTGGATCTGGAAGTACTGGATAACTATACCGGACACCGGCGGCCAGTGGGGAATCTCTCCGGTGGCGAGAGCTTTAAGGCTTCTTTAAGTCTGGCACTGGGGCTGTCAGATACGGTCTCTTCTAATCTGGGCGGTATTCAGATGGATGCTCTGTTTGTGGATGAAGGATTCGGAACACTGGATCGAAAGTCCATGGAAGATGCCATGGATGCACTGATCAATCTGTCCGGAACCAATAAGCTGGTGGGAATCATCAGTCACCGGGAAGAACTGAAAGAAAATATTCCACAGCAGATCAAAGTGAAAAAGCTCCGGGATGGAAGTCAGATCACCATTGAGACAGATGTGTAAATAATCATTTTAGTAGCATAAATTATGCGTGTATTCTGCCTGATTTCAAAATATGCAGAAAAAGCGCATAATTTAAGAGAGGTGATGGGGTATGCAGTATTATGCGATTATAGGAGATATCAAAAGATCTAAAAAAATTGAAAATCGTTGTGAGATACAGGAAAAATTAAAAAAGATTCTGGATAACGTGAATTCCATTTATAATAACGATATTTCTGCCAAATTTTTGATAACGTTGGGAGATGAGTTTCAGGGGTTACTTGAGATAACGGCTCCCATATTAGAAATAATCAAATATATTCAAAGAGAAATATATCTAATTAAACTTCGGTTTGGTGTTGGAATAGGGAATGTATTTACGTTGATTAATCACGAAGCAGCGATTGGCGCGGATGGACCAGCTTTTTATGCAGCACGTGAGATGATAGAATTTCTGCGTGAACAGGAAAAAAAGTTGAAGAAGCAGGCGGCAGATATTCAGATTTCTGTGTATGAAAAAAAATGTTTTGAAACAGAAGAAATAAATGCGATGTTTTCACTTTTGAAAATAATTGAAGATAGCTGGACAGAGAAACAACGTTATACAATATGGGATATGATGATTCACCAAGGAAGTCAGGAAATGTGCGCTGAAAGAATGGATATAACTCAGTCAACGGTTGCAAGGAGACTGGCGGATGGAAAGTATATCATTTACCAAAGAACAATGGAAGTTATTGATGAAGCAATACGAAGATTAGGAAATAAGAAATGGTAATCAGATATTTGTTATTATTGGCTTTGGGGCATGTGTTGTTTTTTGTAAAATAATTATTTTAAACTAAAATATATATTAAATGAAGGGACAGGAGGATACAGTATGTTATTTTTAGAATATCCAAAATGCAGTACTTGTCAGAAAGCGAAAAAATGGCTGGATGATCACGGAATCGCTTATGAAGACCGTCATATTAAAGAGCAGAATCCCAGTGCGGAGGAATTGAAAGCCTGGCATGAGAAAAGTGGATTTCCGTTGAAAAAATTTTTTAATACCAGCGGAATGCTCTACAAAGAAATGCAGTTAAAGGACAAACTGCCGCAAATGTCAGAAGAAGAGCAGTATGCATTGCTGGCAACGGACGGTATGCTGGTGAAACGACCGGTTCTGGTGGGGGATGGTTTTGTGCTGACCGGATTTAAGGAGAGCACCTGGGCGGAGGCACTTGGCATCAAATAAAGGAGGCGAAAATTTATGGGAATTGCAGAGATGTTGGATGAATTAAAGCAGAAGGCGCACAATGATTCCACACTTCGTGAAGAACTGCTTGCCACCAGGAAGGAAGCACAGCCCTATGCCGCGTTCTGTAAGAAATGCCGGGAGCTTGGATATGAGATCTATGAGATGGATCTGATCACCGCAGGAGAAGAAGCCTATGCGGCCATGCGCCGGAGCACCAACGGCGGCGGAGAGAATTCTCCCATGCTGGAAGGTGAAGATGATTATTATGAGCTGTTTTTTGCGGGTCTGTAAGTAAAGGAGAGAAGACCGATGAAGAAACCACGGATAGATGAACAGGCAGTGGTGGCAGACGGAGCTGTTGTACTTGGCGATGTGACGATTGAGAAGGATGTAAGTATCTGGTACAATGCAGTGATCCGAGGGGATGTTAATTCAATCAGTATTGGTGAAGGAACGAATATTCAGGATCTGGCAGTGCTGCATGTGGATGCAGATGCGTCCCTGGCTATTGGGAAAAATGTGACGATAGGCCATGGAGCAATCCTTCATGGATGTACGATCAAGGATCAGACTTTGATTGGCATGGGAGCCATTGTGCTGAACGGTGCTGTGATCGGAAAGGGAAGTATGATCGCAGCGGGCGCACTTGTGCCCCAGAATACGGTAGTGCCGGACGGAGCTCTCTATATGGGAAATCCTGCCAAATTTAGAAGGATGCTGACGGAAGAAGAACTGACAGCAAACCTGAAAAATGCAGCAAATTATATAAAAGAGAGTAAAGATCTGAATAATTAGTTAAATACCTATTGCCCTTATAGGTATTTCGTGATAGGATAGCAAAGAAATAAATGTAAAAATGATAGAGGCGCAGGCTTCATGAGTAGATGTCAGTATACGGTCGGAAACGGCTGACATGGAAAGGGGAGACTGCCGAAGGAATCTGGATATTCCGAGAGAAGGGTTCCTGGGCTGCCGCAGAATATGCGTCAGACTGTCACAGGGCTGTGGAGCGCTATCATTGGTCGGACATAATAAGAAGAGACCATGGATGCAACCAGTCGTTGTGTTCATGGTTTTTTTATGCTATAAACCGTTTGGTCCGGGCTCTATCGTATTTGCAAAAGAAGGGAGATTTTTATCATGGAATATGTACCTGCTATGTATGCCACATTCTGGGCGCTGATACCGCCAGTTGTGGCAATCGTTCTTGCGTTGATCACGAAAGAGGTGTATTCTTCGCTGTTTGTTGGAATTCTGGTTGGAGGTCTGTTCTATTCAGGATTCAGTTTTGAGGGAACCATCGTTCATATCTTTGAGGATGGAATCATTGGAGTATTGTCCGACAGCTACAATGTGGGTATCCTTGTGTTCCTGATCATTCTGGGAGCCATTGTATGTCTTATGAACAAGGCTGGTGGATCAGCAGCATTTGGCCGCTGGGCAAGTGACCATATCAAAACACGTACAGGTGCACAGCTTGCAACCGTTGCGCTTGGTGTTCTGATCTTTATTGATGATTATTTTAACTGCCTGACCGTTGGAAGTGTTATGCGTCCGGTGACAGACAAGCATAATATTTCCCGTGCAAAGCTGGCATATCTGATCGATGCGACTGCAGCACCGATCTGTATCATTGCACCGATCTCCTCCTGGGCAGCTGCCGTTACTGGTTTTGTCGAGGGAGAAGATGGACTGTCACTGTTCATCAGTGCAATCCCGTATAACTTCTATGCACTGCTCACCATCGTGATGATGATCACCATTGCAGTGCTGAATATTGATTTTGGCTCCATGAAGGTTCATGAGGACAATGCGAAAAAAGGCGATCTGTTCACCACACCGGACCGTCCTTATGGAGAAGCAACCGAGTTGGAAGACACAGGAAAAGGTACAGTCAAGGATCTGCTGATCCCGATCATTGCACTGATCATCTGCTGCGTCATCGGTATGATCTATACCGGTGGATTCTTTGAGGGTGCAGATTTTGTAACTGCATTCTCCAACAGTGATGCATCTGTAGGTCTTGCAATCGGAAGTGCATTTGCACTGGTGATCACCATTCTTCTGTATGTAAGCCGCAGAGTACTTGGATTCAAAGAGTGTATGGATTGTATCCCGGAGGGCTTCAAAGCTATGGTACCGGCTATCATGATCCTGACTTTTGCATGGACTCTGAAATCCATGACCGACAGCCTGGGAGCTGCAGAGTTCGTAGCTGCTCTGATCAAGGGAAGCGCAGCAGGTATTGTAAATCTGCTTCCGGCTATTATCTTTGTAGTTGGATGCCTGCTGGCATTTGCAACCGGAACTTCCTGGGGAACTTTCGGAATCCTGATCCCGATCGTTGTAGACGCATTCCAGGCAACCAACCCGACACTGATGACCATTGCAATCTCTGCCTGCATGGCAGGAGCTGTCTGCGGAGACCACTGTTCACCAATCTCTGATACGACCATTATGGCATCTGCAGGAGCGCAGTGTAATCATGTAAATCATGTATCCACACAACTGCCGTATGCAGTCAGTGTGGCAGCCATTTCCTTTATCACCTACATCGTGGCAGGATTTGTGCAGTCCGCATGGATCTCACTGCCGGTTGGTGTGGTACTCACACTGGGATATCTGTTGTTCATGAAAAAACGTACAGAGGCATAAGAATTACATAATAAAAAGACAGAGAGCTGTTGCAAAATAGATGAGCAAACATCTATGGAGCGATGGCTCTTTTTTTTGCTCATATGAAAAAAGTAGACTCCAAAGAATCTGTTATTCATGGTATAATAAATAACATCGAGTAAGATAAGATATTCTTGACGATTCTATTCAGAATTTGAAGTACATGTCGAAGTTTACCACCAGTTCTTTATAATAGAGAAATTGTGCAACAAGTGTTGCACAATTTATATGGTATTATACAATTGCTTTACTGGATAAGGTTAAAACTATGACATTGACGATATTCTGGAATTTGTACCAGAGAATAACGGAGGAAAAGAGAATGGTTGATACCAAAAAGGAACAGGAACGTGATGAACTGCACCGTGCAATATGGGCGATTGCAGATGAACTGCGTGGAGCAGTCGACGGTTGGGACTTTAAAAATTATGTTCTTGGCACGATGTTCTATCGTTATATTTCCGAAAATCTGTGTAATTACATAAACAGCGGTGAGATGGATGCAGGTAACACTGATTTTGACTTTGCAAAAATGCCGGATAAGGATGCAGAAGAAGCAAGAGAAGGACTGGTAGAGGAGAAGGGATTCTTTATTCTTCCAAGCGAACTTTTCTGTAATGTTCGTGCCAATGCTGCGAATGATGAAAACTTAAATGAAACATTGGAGCGTGTGTTCCGTCACATCGAGGAATCAGCGAAAGGCAGTGAGGCAGAGAGCGACTTTGCCGGACTGTTTGATGACTATGATGTAAACAGCAATAAATTGGGTTCTACCGTTGCAAAGCGTAATGAAAAACTTGTAAAACTGTTGAATGGCGTAGGCGAAATGAATCTGGGAGATGTGAAAGATCATTCTATTGACGCCTTTGGTGATGCATATGAGTACCTTATGACCATGTATGCATCGAATGCCGGAAAATCTGGTGGAGAGTTCTTTACTCCTGCAGATGTGTCCGAACTGCTCACACGTCTTGGAACTGTAGGGAAAACAGAAATTAATAAAGTATATGATCCGGCTTGTGGTTCGGGTTCATTGCTTTTGAAAGCTGAGAAAATTCTGGGAAAGGATGCTATCCGTAATGGTTTTTATGGACAGGAGATTAACATTACAACTTACAACCTGTGCCGTATTAATATGTTCCTACATGATGTGGGATTTGATAAATTTGATATAGCCTGTGAAGATACATTGCTCAGTCCACAGCACTGGGATGATGAGCCATTTGAGTTGATCGTGTCTAATCCGCCATACTCTATCAAGTGGGCGGGAGACGAAAATCCATTGCTTATCAACGACCCTCGTTTTGCTCCGGCTGGAGTTCTGGCACCTAAGAGCAAAGCGGATATGGCATTTATTATGCACAGCCTGTCATGGCTTGCGTCTAACGGAACGGCTGCCATTGTATGTTTTCCTGGAATTATGTACCGTGGCGGTGCAGAGCAGAAAATCCGTAAATATTTGGTAGACAACAACTACGTGGATTGTGTTATTCAGTTGCCGAGTAATCTGTTCTTTGGTACATCCATAGCAACCTGTATCATGGTAATGAAAAAGAACAAAGCAGATAACAAGACACTGTTTGTTGATGCCACAAGTGAGTGTGTGAAGGTTACCAACAATAATAAGCTGACACCAGAGAATATTGACCGTATTGTGGATGTGTTTGCTAAGCGTGAAGAAGTAGAACATTTTGCACATCTGGCAAGTTATGAGGAAGTATTCGACAATGATTATAATTTGTCTGTATCCACTTATGTCGAAGCCGAAGATACCAGAGAGAAAATTGATATTGTGAAGCTGAATGCAGAAATTAAGGAAATTGTTGCTCGTGAGCAGGTGCTCCGTGATGAGATTGATAAGATCATCGCAGAAATCGAGGTGTAAATGATAATTCGACTGGTTCAAGACATAAGAAAGGCATTGGAAAACGAACTATATTTTGTAGCATTAAGTTCTGCACTCACATTGCCAGACATCTGTGGTAAGGCCGCATATCCAACTGAACGAAGCAGCAGAAAACGATATATTTTATGGTATGACGAAGAAACAGGTAAATATGAAAAGAATCTAGAAGACAAAGATGATATGCCGTATTTGTCAGGAGAGGTAATTTATAGTTTACGCTGTTCATTGGTACATGAAGGAAATCCCAATATGAAAAATGATAGTTTACGAATCAATCAACCAATAGATCATTTTTCGTTGGTTATTGAAAAAGCTAAACCGTTTGATATTTATTTAGATTCCAGTTCAATTACTCGATTTGGAAATGAACAGAAACGTGAATATAGAATGAATATTAGAAGAATATGCATGATTTTATGTACTGTAGCAGAAACCTCTTATAAAGAGAATGGCGATAAATTTCATTTCAATTATGAAATTATCGATTGGGACGAAGTTACCGCACATTTACCGCCAATAGACATGGAGAAAGTCTTTGCAGAGTTGGCTAAAAGTGATAATGAATTTTATCAAGGAAGGAAAATGGGCGAAAATGAATAGAGTAAATGAACTAATAAAGGAATATTGCCCAGATGGTGTGCCGTTCCAAAAGGTGAAAGATGTCTATACGAGAGTAAAGGGGACACCAATAACTGCTGGAAAAATGAAAGAAATAGCGTGTGATGATGGTGAAATTAGAATATTTGCAGGTGGCAAAACAATCATTGATGCTCATGAAAAAGATATTCCAAAAGCTAACATTACACGAGTGCCAGCAGTCTTGGTTCAAAGCCGTGGAGTTATAGATGTTGTGTATTATGATAAGCCTTTTACATTTAAAAATGAAATGTGGGCATACACATCAGAGGATATTGTCAGTGTTAAATTTTTATATTATGTTTTAAAGAATAGTATTCAAACTTTCCGGGATGCAGCATCGGGAATGGGGTCTTTACCACAAATTTCATTGAAAGTTACAGAAGAGTTTATGCTCCCTGTACCTCCTCTGGAGGTACAACGTGAAATAGTCCATATTTTGGACTCTTTCACGTTACTTACAGCCGAGCTTACAGCCGAGCTTACAGCTCGGAAGAAACAGTATAGTTTTTACAGAGATACTTTAATACAAAAAGAGTGTAAAGCTGAAAAAGTTAAGCTGAATACTGTTTGTGATATTTATGACGGAACACATCAAACACCAAAATATACTAATAGTGGAATACCATTTGTGAGTGTAGAAAATATTGATGATTTATACGGAACACAAAAGTTTATTTCACCAGAGGCTTATGAGAAATATAAAATCAAACCTCATATAGGCGATGTTTTTATGACAAGGATTACTGCAGGTGTTATTGGAAAATGTACGGTGGTAGATCGAGATGATGATTTAGCTTATTATGTTTCACTTGCTTTGTTGCGTCCAAATGCCAATATTCTAGACAGTAAGTATTTGAAGTATTATCTTGAAAGCGGTTGGGGCAGAAGAGAATTAAGTAAATGGATTTTGTGGGATGCAACACCTACAAAAATAAATAAGGATGATATTGGAAGAGTGCTTATTTCTGTTCCGCCACTTGATACGCAAAAAAGGTTGGTACAGGTAATTGAACATTTCGATGCCATCTGCACTGACCTGAATATTGGTTTGCCAGCAGAAATCGAAGCACGCCAGAAGCAATATGAATATTACCGTGATTTGCTCTTGACATTTGCTGAAACAGGCAGCACACTTATGACAGACAGACAGACAGACAGACAGACAGACAGACAGACAGACAGA
>QUJQ01000002.1:0-130743 GCA_003480725.1 Clostridiaceae bacterium AM27-36LB | reverse complement strand
AGACAGACAGACAGACAGACAGACAGACAGACAGACAGACAGACAGACAGACAGACAGAGCTGAGCGCAATTAAGCTCATTCAGTATGTGTTTGGCTATGTTACACTGCCGATGGGAAGTCTATTTGATTTCCGTAATGGATTGAGCAAAGGAAAGGATTTCTTTGGTTCAGGTATTCCTTTTATCCGATATACGGATGTTTATAATAACAGATTTCTTAAGGGAGAGGATATTACCGCACTGGTTGAATGCACTCATGCAGAAATTGAAAAGTTGGGAGTCCACCGTGGAGATGTGTTTTTTACCAGAACGTCAGAGACAGCAGAAGATGTTGGTTGGTCATCGGTAATGCTTGATGATATTGGCGATTGTGTATTTAATGGATTTACCATTAAAGCAACTCCAAAAACAAATTATCTGTTGCCGGAATATTGTGCATTTTGTTTTGCTACAGAAGATTTCAGAAAGTATGTTACAAGCCATTGTGCATTTACAACCAGAGCATCCTTAACGGGAAAAACAATTGCAGAGTATCAGCTTGCTATTCCGAGTATAGAAAAACAGAAAGAGATTGTGAATGTGCTGAATAAATTTTATAGTATTTGCAATGACCTGTCCGCAGGACTTCCGGCAGAAATCGAAGCACGTCAGAAGCAGTATGAATATTACAGGGATAAGCTGTTATCCTTTAAAGAATTACCAAAGTAAGGAGGCGAGGATGTGCCGTACTTTAATATTGTAGCGGAGACTTCGGAGAATACCGTTGTCACAGAATATGAGTCAGTCAAGAAGCGTTCTGACAGTTACCAGAGCGAAGCGGAACTGGAACAGGAATTTATCCGTCTGCTCTGTGAACAGGGATATGAATATCTTCCGATTCACACGGAGAAAGATCTGATTGCCAATCTCCGTAAGAAATTAGAAGAACTGAATAACTATCAGTTTTCAGACACAGAGTGGGATGATTTTTTCAAAAATGCCGTTGCCAATCCCAATGAGCATATCGTGGAAAAGACTCGGAAGATACAGGAAGACAATGTTCAGGTTCTGACTCGTGATGACGGTTCTTCCAAGAATATTACACTCATAGATAAAAAGAACATCCATAACAACAGGTTACAGGTCATCAATCAGTACAAGGTGAATGCTTCCGCAGAGAATGGTGCGAAGCATGACAACCGCTATGATGTTACAGTATTGGTAAATGGTCTGCCTCTTGTACATATTGAGTTGAAACGCAGAGGTGTTGCTATCCGCGAAGCATTCAACCAGATTAACCGCTACCAGAGAGATTCTTTCTGGGCAGGATGCGGACTGTATGAATACATTCAAGTTTTTGTCATTTCCAATGGTACAAACACAAAGTATTATTCCAACAGTACCAGACGGAATGCGGAAAAGGAACATGAGAAGCGGGGAGCAAGTAAGACCAAGACCAGCAACAGTTTTGAGTTTACCTGCTTCTGGGCAGATGCCAACAACCGTGTGATTCCGGATCTGATTGATTTTACGAAGACTTTTTTCGCAAAGCATACGATTCTGAATATCCTGACGAAATACTGTATTTTTACATCTGAGGATATGTTGATGGTCATGCGTCCGTACCAGATTACGGCTACGGAGCGAATTCTCAATCGTATCGAAATTGCCAATAATTATAAGAAGTACGGCAGTGTCGAGGGTGGTGGTTACATCTGGCATACCACGGGTTCCGGCAAGACGTTGACTTCGTTCAAGACGGCAAGACTGGCATCGAAGCTTCCTTATATTGATAAGGTGCTGTTTGTGGTTGACCGTAAGGATCTGGACTATCAGACCATGAAAGAATATGACCGTTTTGAAAAAGGTGCGGCCAACAGCAATACCTCGACAACCATATTAAAACGGCAGTTGGAAGACCCGGACGCACACATCATTATTACTACAATTCAGAAACTGGCTACCTTTATAAAAAAGAATCCGGGGCATGAAGTTTATACGAAACATATCGTTATTATTTTTGATGAGTGCCACCGCAGTCAGTTTGGAGATATGCACACTGCGATTGTGAAGAATTTCAAGAAATATCATCTGTTTGGATTTACAGGAACACCGATTTTCTCTGTTAATTCCGGCAGAGCAAAAAATCCAGAATTCATTACTACAGGTCAGACCTTTGGAGATCAGCTCCACAGCTACACGATTGTGGATGCGATTAACGATAAAAATGTTCTTCCATTCCGGGTGGATTATATTAAAACGATGGATGTGGAAGAAGAAATCACTGACGAGATGGTCTGGGACATTAACCGTGAAAAGGTTATGATGGCTCCTGAGCGTATTCGTATTGTGACACAGTACATACTGGAACATTTTGACCAGAAGACCTATCGTGGGGATAAAACTTACATATATAATACGCTGACTAATATTGCAGAGGTGGCTTCTGCCAAACGGGATGAGGTAGAGGAAATCAAGCAGAAACAGCGTATCAGTGGTTTTAATTCCATTTTTGCTGTATCGAGTGTTCCGATGGCAAAACTATATTATCAGGAATTCAAAAAGCAGATGGCAGCAGATCCGACCAAAAAACTGCGAGTTGCAACTATTTTCAGTTATGGTGCAAATGAGGAAGAGTCGGATGGTATTCTGGATGAAGAAAATTCAGAGGACACCTCTGCCCTCGATCAGCCGTCCAGAGAATTTCTGGAAGAAGCCATCAAGGATTATAATGAAATGTTCCATACGAATTACGATACCTCAAGTGATAAATTCCAGAATTACTATAAAGATGTGTCGCTTCGCATGAAGAACAAGGAATTGGATATTCTGATCGTAGTAAATATGTTCCTGACAGGTTTTGATGCTACAACAATGAATACGCTGTGGGTAGACAAGAATCTGAAAATGCACGGGCTGATACAGGCGTTTTCCCGTACCAATCGTATTCTGAATTCTATCAAGACCTTTGGAAATATTATATGTTTCCGAAATCTGCAAAAGCGAGTGGATAGCGCCATTTCCCTGTTCGGAGACAAGAATGCCGGAGGCATTGTTCTGTTGCAGAGCTTTAAGGATTATTATTACGGATATGAATCTGTAGATGGTAAGCCAATGCCAGGGTATGTGGATATGATGGAAGATTTGAATAATAAGTTTCCTTTGTCAGAACCACAGATTGTCGGAGAACAGAACCAGAAAGATTTTATCGCTTTGTTTGGTGCGATTCTTCGTATGAGAAATCTGCTGCTTTCTTTTGATGATTTCAAGGGTAAGGAGCTGATTTCTGAACGTGATTTACAGGATTATCTTGGACGCTATCAGGACTTGCGTGATGAGTGGAAACGCAAGCGTCAGGAAAGCACGGATATTACAGACGATGTAGTATTTGAGATTGAACTGATTCGTCAGATAGAAATTAACATTGATTATATTCTCATGCTTGTAAAGAAGTACCATGATACCCATTGCGAAGACAAGGAAGTTCTGATTACCATCAATAAAGCAATTGATGCCAGCCCGGAACTGCGCAGCAAGAAACAGCTCATTGAAACTTTTATTGCAGGAATCAATGATGTGGATGATGTCATGAATGAATGGCATGAGTATGTGGTGGAACAGAGAGACCATGACCTTAATGCGATTATCACGGAAGAAAAGCTGAAGCCGGAAGATACACGGAAGTTCATGGAGAATGCATTCCGTGATGGAGAGATCAAAACAGCCGGAACGGACATAGATAAACTTATGCCACCGATTTCACGCTTTGGCGGTGGTGGCAGAGCCAAGAAGAAACAGGGTGTCATTGACAAATTGAAAGCCTTCTTTGAAAAGTATTTCGGTATAGGTGGTTCGGCTACCTTTACTGAGCCGGATCATAAGACAGTGACTTATGATCTGAATAGTCAGGAACCGCTGTCGATGGTAGCAGAACCTAAAATATCATACAGAAAGCAATCAGATTAAAATCGCAGGAAATACCGCTGTATATGAGAAATCATACAGCGGTATTTTTCATATATGCCCTTGTTCACAATTCAGAATTGTATTTCATTTTCCAATATGCTATACTGTGCATGAATTAGATATATCTAACTAAAAGAGGGAAAAGTATGAGCGATTGGGTACTGAAAGGAACGGATGTGAGCCGGTGGTACGGAGACGGAGAAGTCCGTGTTCATGCGTTAAACGGGGTATCTTTCGAGATTTGTCCCGGGGAATTTGTGGTGGTCTTAGGACCGTCCGGTTCCGGTAAGAGTACACTTCTTAACCTGCTGGGAGGCATGGATAGTGCCAGCGGCGGCGAACTGTTATATAGAGAGAAAAATCTGTCGGAGATGACGGCACTGGAGCTGTCTTCTTACCGCAGGGACGTGGTGGGATTTGTGTTTCAGTTCTTCCATCTGATCCCTACGCTGACAGCCAAGGAAAATGTGGAGTTGGCATCCAGCATTACACCGGGTTCCCGAAGTGCGGATGAGGTGCTGGAGATGGTAGGACTGGCGGAACGAAAAGAACATTTTCCGGCGCAGATGTCCGGTGGTGAGCAGCAGCGGGTATCCATTGCCAGAGCAATCGTGAAAAATCCATCGATCCTGTTGTGTGATGAGCCGACCGGAGCATTGGATTCCAAGAACAGCCTGGCGGTGGTAAAGCTTTTGCTGGATGTGAGAGATCAGATTGGCTGTCCGGTGGTGACGATCACACATAATGCGGAGATGGCTAAGGTGGCAGACCGGGTCTTCTATATGAAGGATGGTCAGATGATCCGGGTGGAGAAAAATGAGCACCCACTGAAAGCGGAGGAGCTGCTATGGTAAAGCTGCTGTTCTTGAAAATGCTTCGGGATATGAAGAAGAGTCTGGCAGCTTATGGAATCTGTCTGTTGATCGTTGGTGTGGGCTTCTGTGGCTTCTGCGTCATGTCGGTGGCGAAGGATCATCTGCTGGTGTCCAGAGATCTGCTGTATGAGAAAAGCGCATTTACAGAAGGATTTGCGGAAGTTTATGAGGCTCCGGCAGCAATCAAAGACAAGCTGGCAGACATACCGGGAATTGGAGAAGTACAGGCCAGGATCATCAAGGAAGCAAGGCTTACAGATATTGGAGATGGCAATGCCAGACTGAAGCTTATTTCTTATGAGAAAGGCGGCAGAAATGTGCCCATGCTTTTTCAGGGAACGGATGTGAAAGCAGGAGAACTTCAGGTGGTTGTCGGAAATGCATTTTTGGAAGCCAGAAGTCTGGCTGTGGGAACGAAGATCCATGTGCTGGTATCAGGAAAGGATACGGAGCTAGAGATTACAGGTGGGGGCATTTCTCCGGAAAATATTTACATTATCAGAAATATCGTGGATATGTATCCCGATGCCGCCAATTATGATGTGGGGTTTGTGGATCAAAAGACCATGGAATCCCTGTACGGCATGAAAGATATGGCCAACAGCTTTGCCTTTGATCTGGATCCTGGCTACACTATTGACGATGTGAAGGATCAGGTGGAAGAGCTGTTAAAGCCCTATGGATGTTACAGCGTCTATGGAAGAGAAGATCACCAGTCAGCGTCCATGCTTGATTCAGAATTAGATCAGCTGGATCAGATGGCATTGGTATTGCCGTTTTTGTTCCTGTTTGTGGCTGCAGTGGTGCTGTATATTACCATGCATCGGCTGATCGAGCAGCAGCGGATCCAGGTGGGGACCATGCTGTCCATCGGAATCACTGGCAGACAGATTGGATGGCATTATCTGGGATATGGTCTGGCTATTGGTGTGATCGGAGGTCTGGCAGGCGGACTTCTGGGAAATGTGTGTGCTACACCGTTGGTGGATTATTATCGGGTCTATTATAATCTGCCGGATGCACAGGCAGGAATCTCCATGAAATATCTGGTGATCGGTGTGATCCTGGCAAGTGTGTTCTGCTCAACAGTCAGCTATCTGTGTGCCAGAAAACTGACTCACTTAAGTCCTGCGGATGCTCTTCGGCCACCAGCTCCCAAAGGGGCGAAAAAGACGCTGGCAGAGCGGATTCCAGGACTGTTAAAGCTGTTTACAGTGCCTGGTATCATGGCACTTCGAAGCATTGGAAGAAATCCAAAGCGAAGTATGCTGTCCTTGTTTGGTATTGCCTGCGCATTTATGATCACGGCAACGCTCATGTCGGTGAGCAGTCTGTTTGATGTCTTTTTGTTCGATAATCTGGAAAAAGTACAGCATCAGGATTTTACCGTTTATTTTGAAGAACCACTGAAAACGGTGGATGTACTTTCTTCCGTTGAAAATGAAAATATTGAGAAAATGGAGCCTTTTGCAGAGACACAGGCAAAGCTCATACGTGGCAATGAAGAACTGGACTGTACAGTGCAGGGCATTGACAGGGATTGCGAACTGGTACATCTCTATGATGCAGATGGTGGAACGATTCATGTGGCATCAGAAGGAATCGTCCTGTCGATCCATATGGCTCAACGGTTGGGTGTTGGTGTTGGCGGCTGGGTGGATGTGAAAGTGACATACCCGGAAGAACGGATCACGCGGGTGCCTGTCACTGCAGTTATGGAGCAATATATGGGAACAACTGCCTATATGTCTATGGAAGGACTGGCGGATATCAGTGAATATCGAAATGTGTGTACGGGTCTCTATATTAAGGCTGCTTCCGGGGCGGAAGAGCTGATCTGGAAAGATCTGGAAGGAGCACCTCGGGTAACCGGACTGGAAGGCCGGATCGCCAAGATCCAGAAATGGAGGGATATGATGGGGAGCTTTGATATGCTGATCGGTATGATGGTAGCTCTTGGAATCCTGATCGGTCTGGCAGTGCTGTACACCAGTGCACTGATCAGCTTTGAAGAGCTGAAACGGGAACTATCAGTGATGCTGATGCTGGGGCTGACAGCGAGCGAGTGTCTGGAAGTCATCAGCGTGGGTCAGTGGATATTGACTGCTGGTGGTGTGCTGTTGGGAATTCCCATGACTTTCTGGATGAGCCATGCATTTGCAGTGTCCATGTCTGCCAAGATGTTCAGTATTCCAGATTTTGCAGATGCTGCATCGGTGGCAGAGTCGGCTGTGCTGATGTTCATTGCGGTATTTATCAGTTCCAGACTGATACTTAGAAAATTAAAAGCGGTATCCCCTGTATCGCTTCTGATGGAGAGGGAGTAGAGAGATGAAAAAACGAGTAAAGATCATTGCAGGAGCAGTACTCTTAGGTGTGCTGGCAGTGGCAGGACTTGTGGTGCTGCTGATGCCTGTGCGTGTGGAGACGGAGACAGTCCAGAAGGCAGACCTTCTGGATACTTTTACGGTATCGGCAACAGTAACTCCGAAGGACAGCCAGTATGTATGTGCACCGCTGTCAGGCACTGTGTCAGAAGTGGCAGCCAAAGAAGGCGAGACTGTAGAGCAGGGTGCAAAGATCGTCGTACTGGATGACTCTCAGACCAGGGATGAACTGAACCGCCAGATTGAGTCTTTGAAGGCACAGAAGACCAGTGTACAGAGTGAAGGTACTTCCACAAAAGCCCAGTTGAGTGTAAGTCGTCAGCAGCTTGAATCCCAATTGGAGCAGGCACAGCTTACCTATCGACAGCTTTACGGGGAGGAAGGTCATGCGGAGCAGCTTTACCGGGTGGCTTCTGAGAATTTTGATACGGCAAATGTGGCATACTGGAAAGCGTTTGATGAGTATGACGGTTCCAAGGATCCAGCCAAGCAGTCCGTGTTAAGCTCTCTGGAAAGTGCCAGAGCAGCAGCGGAGCAGGCACTGGTGGAAGCGGATAACAACCGCTCCGAATCCACAAAGTCATATTATGAGAGCCTGATCGCTTCTTATGAGTCCCAGTTAAGTCTGTTGGACGGAAGTGTGAAAGCGGTAAATACTGGAACCAGTGCGTCCGGCCAGCAGATTGATCTTCAGATGCAGCAGGTACAGGAAGAACTGGATAAGACAGCTCCAACAGCTCCGACAGATGGTGTGGTATGGGAGATTCTTGTGAAAAACGGCGATTATGTGACTCAGAATCAGCCGTTGTACCGGATCTACAACACCGATCAGATGACACTGGAGGCAAATGTGCTGGATACACAGGCGGCACTGCTGAAGGAAGGCGATATTGCTACCGCAAAACTGGCAGACGGAAGTGAACTTACCGGAACGGTATCTTTTCTCTCGCCGGTATCCACGCAGGAGCTGTCGGTGCTTGGTATTGAGGAAAACAGATCTAAAGTGATTTTGGATGTAGATGGTCTTTCCGACAAAATGGGTGCCGGTCATCAGGCAGATCTGACCTTCTCTGTGGTTCGGAAAGAAGAGGTGCTGCAGATTCCATCTTCAGCCATCGTTCCGGGAGACAATGGAGATGCTGTCTATGTGAAAGCTGGCGGCAAGGCGGTTCTCAAAGAAGTGGAACTTGGAGAACAGAGCGGTGGACGCTCGGAGGTGATCAACGGTCTGGAAGAAGGAGACCAGGTGGTGACTAATCCGTATGACACCGGAATCAAGAAAGGAACACATATAAAATAAGGCAGGACTGTCGGTGAAAATGGATTTCACCGACAGTTTTTCGGCTTTACCCGAATATCCAGGTGTGTTATAATGTGCGATAGCGCAAAGCAGTGCCAGTTTCACAGGGAGATGCGTCCGGCTGTTTACAGACGGACGCATCTCACAAGAAACTGATAGGGCGTGAGCCCGACAACGAGAGAAGTCGAAGACTTCTCGAGTGCGCACCGCGTAAGTGAAGTGCGCATTCGAGTGCGCACTGGGATAATATAGAGTGAAAGATCAGATAGAATAGATAGCGAGGTAACTGAGTGGCAGAATATACACCAATGATGCAGCAGTATCTGAAGACCAAAGAGGAATACAAGGACTGCATCTTATTTTATCGCCTGGGCGATTTTTATGAGATGTTTTTTGAGGATGCGAAGATCGCATCCAAGGAACTGGAACTGACGCTGACCGGAAAAAGCTGTGGTATGGAGGAACGTGCCCCTATGTGTGGGGTGCCCTTTCATGCGGTAGAAGGATATTTGAGCCGTCTGGTGTCAAAAGGCTATAAAGTGGCGATCTGTGAACAGGTGGAAGACCCGGCATTGGCGAAAGGGCTGGTAAAGCGGGAAGTTGTCAGAATTGTCACACCTGGAACCAACCTGAACGCACAGGCGCTGGATGAATCCAAGAACAATTATGTAATGAGCATTGTCTATGTCAGTGACCGGTACGGCATTTCCTTTGCGGATGTGACGACCGGTGATTATTTTGTAACGGAGGTTGATTCTGCCAGAAAGCTCATGGATGAGATCTATAAGTTTACGCCTCGGGAAGTGGTCTGCAATGAAGCACTTCTTATGAGCGGACTGGAACTGGATGATCTGAAGGAACGGCTGAATCTGGTACTGTATCCGCTGGAAAACTGGTATTTTGATGATGAACTGTGTAAAAATACACTTCGGGAGCATTTTCATGTGAGATCGCTGGAAGGACTGGGCGTGGCAGATTTTGGCTGCGGAGTCATTGCAGCAGGTGCGCTGCTCCGTTATCTGACAGATACACAGAAGACATCTTTGGCACATATGACAAAGCTTCAGCCTTATGTGTCCGGTAATTTCATGATCATTGACAGTTCCAGCCGGAGAAATCTGGAACTGGTGGAGACCTTAAGAGAAAAGCAGAAGCGTGGTTCTCTTCTGTGGGTGCTTGATAAGACGAAGACGGCCATGGGAGCCAGAACTCTGCGTGGTTATATTGAACAGCCGCTGATCGATAAGGAAGAGATTGAGAAGCGTCTGACTGCTATTGAGGAATTGAATTCCCAGATGATCACCAGAGAGGAATTGAGAGAGTATCTGAATCCTATCTATGATCTTGAACGACTGATCGGGCGGATCAGCTATCAGACAGCGAATCCAAGAGATCTGATCGCATTTAAGACTTCTCTTGGCATGCTGCCGCCCATCAAGACATTATTATCCGAATTGAAAAGTCCGCTGATGCAGGAGATCAGTGAAGAGCTGGATACATTGACGGATCTATATGATCTGGTGGAGAAGTCCATTCAGGAGGAACCGCCTATCTCCATCCGGGAAGGGAATATGATCCGGGATGGATACAATGAGGATGTGGATAGATACCGGACTGCCAAAACAGAAGGAAAATCTTGGCTGGCCGAGATTGAGACCAAAGAGCGTGAGCGGACCGGAATCAAAAACATGAAGATCAAGTTCAACAAGGTCTTCGGTTATTATCTGGAAGTGACGAATTCCTACAAGGATCTGGTGCCGGAGGATTATATCCGCAAGCAGACCCTGACCAATGCAGAACGCTATATTACTCCGGAGCTGAAAGAACTGGAAGAGACGATTCTTGGAGCAGAGGAGAAGCTGACCGCATTGGAGTATGAATTGTTCAGTCAGGTGCGGGATCACATTGCGTCCCAGGTACTTCGAATCCAGAAGACCGCCAAGGCGGTGGCAAAGCTGGATGTATATACTGCTCTTTCTTATGTGGCAGAAAAAAATAATTATGTGCGTCCGAAGATCAATGCCAAAGGTGTGATCGATATTAAAGGCGGAAGACATCCGGTGGTGGAGCAGATGATATCCAATCATATGTTTATCAGTAATGACACGTATCTGGATAATCAGTCCAACCGTATCTCCATTATCACCGGACCGAATATGGCAGGTAAATCCACCTACATGCGTCAGACGGCACTGATCGTTCTCATGGCACAGGTGGGAAGTTTCGTTCCGGCAGACAGCGCGGATATTGGGGTAGTAGACCGGATCTTTACCCGTGTGGGTGCATCCGATGACCTGGCCAGCGGACAGAGTACCTTCATGGTGGAGATGAACGAGGTCTCCAATATTTTGAGAAATGCAACCGCCAACAGTCTGCTGATCCTGGATGAAATCGGAAGGGGTACCAGTACCTTTGATGGCTTGTCCATCGCATGGGCAGTGATCGAGCATATTGCAGATAAAAAACTGCTGGGAGCCAAGACCTTATTTGCCACCCATTACCATGAACTGACCGAGCTGGAAGGCACCATGGAAGGAGTCAACAACTACTGTATCGCTGTCAAGGAAAAAGGCGATGACATCGTATTTTTAAGAAAGATCGTCAAAGGCGGAGCAGATAAATCCTACGGAATCCAGGTGGCAAAGCTGGCTGGTGTGCCGGACAGCGTGATCGCCAGAGCAAAGGAACTGGTGGAAGAATTAAGTCAGGCAGATATTTCCGTCAAAGCGAAATCAATCGCTGAGGAAAGCCAGGCAAAGGCAAAGCAGAAAGCCAAACCGAAGAAATACGACGAGGTGGATCTGGAGCAGATCTCCCTGTTTGATGCGGTGAAGGATGATGATGTGGTGAAAGAACTTCAGGAGCTGGACATCTCCAATATGACGCCGATGGATGCCATGAATACCTTGTATCGGCTTCAGAATAAGCTGAAGAACCGTTGGCAGAGTTGAACATAGAGAGAATAGAAAATGGGAAAGATTGCAGTATTAGACCAACAGACAATTGATAAGATCGCTGCCGGAGAGGTGGTGGAGCGCCCGGCTTCCGTGGTAAAAGAACTGGTGGAAAATGCTATTGATGCCAAAGCCACACAGGTGACCGTGGAGATCAAAGACGGCGGAATCGGATTTATCCGGATCACAGACAATGGAAGTGGAATGGAAAAGGACGATATTCCGCTGGCGTTTCTGCGTCATTCCACCAGTAAGATCCGAAGCGCGGAAGATCTGAACGGAGTGTCCTCCCTTGGATTCCGGGGTGAGGCATTATCCAGTATTTCGGCTGTGGCTATGGTGGAACTGATTACCAAGACCAGAGAGAGCATGCTGGGAAATCGCTGCTGTATTGAGGGTGGTGTGCAGAAGACACTGGAAGAGATCGGTGCGCCGGACGGGACCACATTTATAATCCGTAATCTGTTCTTTAACACTCCGGCAAGAAAGAAATTTCTGCGAAGTGAGATGAGTGAAGGTTCAGCGATCCATGAGTTGATGACCCATCTGGCATTGTCTCATCCAGAGGTGGCATTCAAAGTACTGATCGGTGGACAGATGCGGATCCAGACTTCCGGAAATGGAAGCCTCAAGGATGTGATCTATCATATCTATGGAAGAGATGTGGCCATGCGTCTGATTCAGGTGGATCGGCAGGAAGGCCCTGTGCATATTACGGGATTTCTGGGAAAACCGGAGATCTCCCGTGGGAATCGGAATTATGAGAATTATTTTGTAAATGGAAGATATGTGAAGAGCAAGATCATTGCAAAGGGTATAGAAGACGGCTACAAAAGCTTTATGATGCAGCACAGGTATCCTTTTGTGTGTCTGGAATTTCAGATTGATGGCAACTTGCTGGATGTGAATGTGCATCCCACCAAGATGGAGATCCGATTCAGCAATCAGAACCTGGTTTATGATCTGGTGGAACGGACGGTGAAGGATGCCCTGTCCGGAAAAGAACTGATCCCGGAAGTGACGCTGGATACACCGGCGCAAAAACCCATAGCAACGCAGACATCAGAGTCGAGATCGCAGATGAGCACATCTGGTATGCCGGAACAGCGGGTATCTACGCCCATCACAAGAACGATCCCACAGCGGGCAGTGGTCAGTGAGCAGCCCATGGAGTGGAAACGACCGGAGAGCAGACCGGCAGCAGAAATACCGCAGGCTTCTGCACCGGCAGGGGCAGCGCAGACAGAACGGGTTCCGCTGGAAAAATTATGGAAGACACCGGAACTGACGCCGACGAAAGAGCAGCCCAAGCCCAAAGACTCAGGTCTTGATTACTTTATGGAACAGATGCGCAAAAGGGTGGAGGAACGCCACCGGCAGGAAACAGAGGCAGCCGAAGTTTGGCAGACCAGACCAGAACCGTCTACAGAAGGGGTCAAGACTACACCGGAACCGACCCAACAGCCACTGGCTCCCCAGATGGACAAACCGGAGCAGATGGAGCTTTTCGACGGTAAGCTGCTCTCAAAAGAAGCAGCGATCCATCATGTGATCATCGGGCAGTTATTTGATACTTACTGGCTGGTACAGTATGCAGACAAGCTTTATATTATTGATCAGCATGCAGCCCATGAAAAAGTGCTGTATGAAAGACTGATGAAAGATCTGAGGAACCGGACATTCCAGTCTCAGTTATTATCGCCGCCGATCATATTAAATTTAAGCATGCAGGAAGAGGAATTGTTCCTGAAATACCGGAACTGTTTTACAGACATGGGATTTGAGATCGAGGAGTTTGGTGATCGGGCCTATGCGGTACGTGCAATTCCATCTAATCTGCCAGGAATTGCCAAGCAGGATATTCTGATGGATCTGCTGGATGGTCTGTCAGACATTACGGGGACAGCCAGTTCAGAGACGCTGCTTGACAAGGTGGCATCCATGTCCTGCAAGGCAGCAGTTAAGGGTAATCATCAGATGTCTTCCATGGAGGCGAAGGCACTGATCGATGAGCTTTTGTCGCTGGAAAATCCTTACAATTGTCCTCATGGAAGACCGACGATCATTTCCATGAGTAAATATGAGCTGGAGAAGAAATTTAAGAGAATCGTATAGGAAGGAAAGAGGCTTATGAAGGAGCCATTGATCATACTGACCGGGCCGACCGCAGTGGGCAAGACCCATCTGTCCATCGCCCTTGCCAAAGCAGTGGGTGGAGAGATCATTTCAGCGGACTCTATGCAGGTCTACAAACATATGGATATAGGTTCGGCCAAGATTATGCCACAGGAGATGGACGGAGTCCGTCATTATCTGGTGGATGAGCTGGAGCCTTTTGAAGAATTTCATGTGGTGCGCTTTCAGGAGATGGCGCGTGCTGCCATGAAGGAGATTCGAAGCCGCGGACACATTCCTATTCTGGTGGGCGGAACCGGATTCTATATTCAGGCAGTGGTGCGGGATATTGATTTTACGGAAAATGAAGCAAGTCCCTATCGGGCAGAGCTGGAAGCACTGGCAGAGGAAAAGGGAAGCACCTGGCTTCATGAGGAACTGCGCAAGGTCGATCCAGAATCCGCAGAAGCCATTCATGAAAACAATGTGAAGCGGGTCATCCGTGCACTGGAATTTTACAGACTGACCGGGAAGAAGATCTCGGAGCACAATGAAGAGCAGAAGGAGCGCCAGTCGCCCTATCATTTTGCCTATTTTGTGCTGAATGATGAAAGAGAGCATCTGTACCGGCGGATCGAGCAGCGGATCGATCAGATGCTGGAACAGGGATTAGTGGATGAAGTAAAGAAGCTGAAAAGCATGGGCTGCCATCAGGATATGGTATCCATGAAAGGGCTTGGATATAAAGAGATTCTGGACTATCTGGACGGAATCACTACATTGCCGGAAGCAGTAGAGATCCTGAAGAGAGATACCAGACATTTTGCAAAGCGCCAGATCACCTGGTTTAAGCGGGAAGAAGATGTGATCTGGTTAAACAAGCAGGACTACGCATATGATGAGGACAAGATCCTCGGTACTATGCTGGAAATATTAAGAGAAAAGGATATTATAAAATGAACTTAAGTGAAATGTATCAGGAGATGGGCATTGATCAGGATGTATATGCCTATGGACAGAAAATAACAGAGGATTTGAAGGAACGTTTTGCGGAGATCGATGAGACCGCAGAGTACAATCAGCTGAAGGTGCTGCATGCTATGCAGAAAAACCGTGTCAGCGATATTCATTTTGCTGCTACCAGCGGATATGGATACAACGATCTTGGAAGAGATACACTGGAATCCGTATATGCAGATACCTTCCATGCAGAGGCAGGACTGGTGCGTCCGCAGATCACCTGTGGAACTCATGCACTGGCAATCGCACTGGCAGCAAACTTACGCCCGGGAGATGAGCTTTTAGCTGTTTCCGGAAAGCCTTATGACACGCTGGAGGAAGTTATTGGAATCCGTCCAAGCAATGGAAGCCTTGCAGAGTATGGCGTGACCTATCGCCAGGTGGATCTGAAAGCAGACAGCAGTTTTGATCTGGAGGGTATCCGTGCAGCTGTCAATGAGAAGACCAAGATGGTGCATATTCAGCGGTCCAAAGGTTACCAGACCAGAAAGACCCTGTCTGTGACAGAGATTGGCGAGGTGATTGCATTTGTTAAATCCATCAAACCGGATGTGATCTGTATGGTGGACAACTGTTATGGTGAATTTGTAGAGCGGATCGAGCCTACAGATGTGGGAGCAGATCTTTGTGTGGGATCCTTGATCAAGAACCCAGGCGGCGGACTGGCACCCATAGGAGGCTATATCGTAGGAAAAGAGGCTTATGTGGAGAACTGTGCATACCGCCTGACTTCTCCGGGTCTTGGAAAAGAGGTAGGAGCAACTCTTGGAGTTATGCAGTCCTTCTATCAGGGATTTTTCCTGGCTCCGACCGTGACTGCAGGAGCACTGAAAGGTGCCATCTTTGCAGCTAATGTGTATGAAAAACTGGGATTTTCTGTACTTCCTAATGGGACTGAGAGTCGTCATGATATCATTCAGGCTATTACTTTTGGAAAACCAGAGGGTGTGATCGAATTCTGTAAAGGAATCCAGGCAGCAGCACCGGTGGACAGCTATGTGGAGCCGGAGCCGTGGGCAATGCCGGGTTATGACAGCGATGTGATCATGGCAGCAGGTGCATTTGTGCAGGGATCTTCTATTGAGCTGTCTGCAGATGGACCGATCAAACCGCCCTATGCCGTGTATTTCCAGGGTGGACTTACCTGGGAACATGCCAAATTTGGTATTCTCATGTCTCTACAGAAGTTGAAAGATGCAGGGATCGCAAACTTATAGGATGACTCTATGAAATGTGCACATTGCGGGGCGAATCTGAAGCTGACGGATGAATATTGCCCATATTGCGGAAGAAAAAATACGCAGAGCAGTCAGCATGTAAAAGAAAAGAAATATTATGAAAAGGATTCCACAGATACCCGGGAGAAGGTACATACTGTATACCGGAGTTCTTCGGAACTACGGGTGCGGGGAATCGCAATCCTTATATTGGCAGTGCTGGTGATCGTTCTTCTGTTTGTCACTTTTTATGTGGATGAAAGAACGTATTACAGGAAGCAGGAATGGGCGGTGTCCCATGAGGATGAAGTATCTGCACAGATCCGTCAGTATCTGGATGAGAATCGGTATGAAGCTTTTTATGGATACTGCGATGCTTATCACCTGACTGGCTGGACGGCCGGGCCATTTCTCAAATACCGTCCGCAGATGGAAGCGGTCCGTATTGATATGTTTATTGATCAGCGGGCAAATGAATATCTGACTGCGGATTCTGTCTATGGGCAGAACAGTGCAATGGAGAGCATCAGCGGCCTTCTGCCGGAATTTTACAACAGAGACAGTCTCTGTTATCAGTCAAGAGAAGTCATGGATCCGGATGAAGTGAATGCGGATCTGGACCGGATCTATGAGCATATGGAAGAAAAATTGATGGTTTATTTTGGTCTGACAGAAGAGCAGGCGCGGAGCCTTTCCTCCATGAGTGAGGAAGAGATTCTGCTTTTGCTGGAGGAGACAAGAGATGAGTAACATACAATGCAGATCCTGCGGAGCCATATTTGACGATCATCTGACAGAATGCCCCTACTGTGGAGCAACCTGCATCAAAGGGTCGGAGAACGCGTTTTTACGATATCTTAAGAAACTGACAAGAAGGGTTGCAGATGCTCCGGCGCAGTATGCCAGGGAAGGGCAGAAAGCATGGAAACATGTGGTGATCCTGGTCCTCTCGACCATGTTGGTCGTGATGCTGGGAGCTACAGCAGTATTTACATACAGTAACATGGAAGAGCAGGCAAGATGCCGACAGATCAAGGAAACCATATTACATGAACAATAGAGAACGAAAAGAACATGCAAAAAGCATGAAAGAATTTGACCGTGACTATCGGAAGACAAAGGAAGGTGTCTGGAAGCAGACCAGACAGTATCAGACTGGTTCACGCAAAAAAGTGGTGATTGGATTGGCTGGATTTTTCCTGATCGTGTTCTGCATTTTTATGGCAGAATTGCAGGCAGGAGCACTGGAGAAATCCCTTCGCCGCTGGAAAGCGGGAAACAACTATGATACAGTTATCAGTCAGATTCAGGAGTATCTGGATCAGGGCGAATATGGAGAATTATTCGAGTATGGAGAATACTATCACCTGACAGATTCAGAAAAAGGAAAATTTGCGGACTACTACAATGTGTTCTGGTGTGCATGGAGATACGACAGAACTGCCGGTGATATGGACAGCTATTTGAGAAGTCAGGACTATGAAGATCAGAGCATCAGAGACAGTTATTTACAGAGTCTGGCGGACAGTCTGTCGTCTTTTTATCAGGAGAGCTGGCCGGATCAGTACCCGGAAGAGATGCGTTCCATCTATGAGACCATGAGAACCAGAATGGGAGAATTGCTGGAAGAAAGAATCGGACTTTCGGAGGAAACAGTTGAAGAACTGGATGGAATGACTTCTGCAAGGATCGCGAAGCTTCTTCGGGAAAGGGGACAGGCAGAATGAAAAAGTTATTAAGTCTGGTGATCGTCATTCTGACAGTCCTTATGAGCATTGAACTGATCGCCATTGCAGACAATGCCATTGGATTTCTGCCGGACGGGACCCGGACGGTGACCTTCCTCACATATATCAGCAGAGAAGAATATGCGTACTGTGTGGAGCGTTATTATAAAAATGAGGCTCTGGGGGTAGAACCTGATGAAGAGATGCTGGAGTGCTATGGGGTAGCCCGATACTATGAAGCAGCTCTTCAAAGACAGGTGAGCCTCAGAAAAGGAGACAGGGAGCAGGCAAAGGCCGCAGAAGAACAGATGGAACAGGCTTACGGACAGATGGGAGAGCTTGCGCCGGTGAGAGACAGAATTGACGAGGTGATAGAGCGTTGAAACAAGTATTGATTATAGGAGGAGGAGCTTCTGGACTGATGGCAGCGATTACAGCGGCCAGAAACGGGGCGAAGGTGACTCTTCTGGAAAAGAACAGACAGACTGGTAAAAAACTGCTGGTCACTGGGAACGGGCGATGTAATTTTACCAACCGGAATCAGGAATTATCCAATTATCGGACAGACCGGCCGGATCTGGTGAAAGAAGCACTGGAGAGCTTTTCGGTGGACGATACGGTAGATTTTTTTGAAAGTCTGGGCATCCTTACCAAAGAGAGAAATGGCTATCTCTACCCGGGCAGCGGACAGGCTTCTTCTATTGCAGATGTGCTTCGGCTGACTGCGGTGAAAGAAGGAGTCAAGATCGCCTGCGATACGAAAGCACTGACAGTGAAAAAAATCAATGACAGATTCGCAGTGGAGACAGAAGGCTGGACTTATGAGGCAGATGCCCTGATCCTTGCCTGTGGCTCCAAGGCAGCGCCGGAGACAGGTTCTGACGGGGATGGTTATACATTTGCAGAAAGTATGGGACATACGGTGGTGGATCCACTGCCCGCTCTGACAGGTCTGTGTGTGGCAGAAAAAGATGGAGGTAAGGCAGCAGGCGTCCGGGCAGACGGAGCAGTGACCTTACAGATCGGAGAAGAGAAATACTGTGAATCCGGGGAACTACAGTTTACTTCGTATGGACTGTCAGGTATTCCGGTATTTCAGATCAGCCGATATGCGGCGAGAGCACTGAATCAGGGAATCGAATGCAGTGTGACCTTGGATCTTTGTCCTCTCCGGAAGCGGGATCAGGTGCTTACAAGATTAAAGGATCGGAGAGCATATACCCAGGAGCGAAGAGGTGCAGCCGTGCTTCTTGGCATGTTTCCGGATAAACTGTGCTGTCTTCTTCTGGAGCGCGCAGGAATCTCACTGAAGAAGCAAGGCGGAGACTGGACAGACGAGGACTGTGAGCGGCTTGCCGCACAGATCAAAGGACTTCACTTTACCATCAGCCGGTGCCGCGGCTATGAACAGGCACAGATCTGTACAGGAGGAGTCCCTTTGACAGAACTGGATCATACGACCATGGAATCCAGGCGCGTGCCAGGACTTTATCTCACTGGAGAGCTGATCGATGTAGATGGAGCCTGCGGAGGCTATAATCTTCAGTGGGCATGGACCAGCGGATATCTGGCAGGCAGAGCAGCGGCACAGGAACAGAAAGGTATAGAAGTACATGCTTAGAATCAGACAGTTGAAGCTTCCGGTGGAACACAGCCGCCGGGATCTGGAACAGAAAATCATCAAGACTCTGCGTATTCGACCGGAGGAACTGATCCGTTATGAACTGATCCGCCGTTCGCTGGATGCCAGAGGCGGGGAATTAAAATATGTTTATATGATCGATGCAGAGGTGAAACGGGAACCAACCGTGCTGAAACATTGCAATGGTCATGCGGAAAAAGCGGTGAAAACCTGGTATCAGTTTCCGAAAGCGTCCGCAGATGCAAAAAAAATACAGGCAAGACCGGTCATCATCGGTGCAGGACCTGCAGGACTGTTCTGCGGTTGGATGCTTGCAAAGGCAGGCTATGCACCGCTGGTTTTAGAGAGAGGCGAGAAGGCAGAGGATCGTGCCAGAACGGTGGAGCATTTCTGGCTGACGGGAGAACTGAATGAGCGGTCCAATGTACAGTTTGGAGAAGGCGGAGCAGGTACATTTTCTGATGGAAAACTGAATACACTGGTAAAAGACCCGGTGGGACGCAACCGGAAAGTACTGGAACTGTTTGTGGAAGCCGGAGCCGATGAAGAGATCTTATATGAGCAGAAGCCTCATCTGGGAACAGATGAACTGATCGGAATTGTGACCTATATCCGAAAAGAGATTGAGCGTCTGGGAGGAGAGGTACGGTTTCATTGTCAGATGACAGATCTGTTGATCCAGAATGGACAGATCCATGGTGTACAGGCCACAGATCTGAAGACCGGAGAGATGGAAGAGATCGTTTCCGGACAGGTAGTGCTGGCAGTGGGACATAGTGCCAGAGATACCTTTTCCATGCTGAAGACCAGGCAGATCCCTATGCGGGCAAAGCCTTTTGCGGTGGGTGTACGTATGGAACATCCGCAGGAGATGATCAATATCAGTCAGTATGGAGCTGATTACCCATCATTTCTGCCGTCAGCAGCTTATAAAGTAACCCGGCAGACAGGTGCAGGAAGAGGTGTATATTCCTTCTGTATGTGTCCAGGTGGCTATGTGGTCAACGCATCGTCAGAAAAAGGTCATCTGGCTGTCAATGGAATGAGTTATCATGCGCGTGACAGCCGGAATGCCAACAGTGCCATGATCGTGACTGTGACGCCGGAGGATTTTGGAAGTGATGATATTCTGGCGGGTGTGGAATTTCAGAGAAAGCTGGAGCGGGCAGCTTATGAACTGGGCGGCGGAAAAGTTCCGGTGCAGTTGTTCGGAGATTTTTGTCAGAATATACCGACAACCACGCTTGGAGAGGTGGAGCCTTGCATCAAGGGACAGTACACGTTTGCCAATGTGAGAAATATTTTCCCGGCAGAGCTGTCCAGTGCACTGGAAGAAGGAATCCATGGCTGTGAGAAGCTGATCCGTGGATTCGACCGGCCGGATGCAGTGTTATCCGGTGTGGAGAGCCGGACTTCTTCGCCGGTGCGGATCATGCGGGATGAGACCTTTGAAAGTGAGATCAGGGGACTTTATCCCTGTGGAGAGGGAGCCGGATATGCAGGTGGGATCACATCTGCGGCCATGGACGGATTAAAGATTGCAGAAGCAATTGCAAAAAAATATTTGCCGTGTTATGATTAAATGAACTGGTTTTGGAGGTAAGATACAAATGAGAGGAACGAAGAACGGATGGACATTACTTCTGCTGATGCTGGCCGGTGTGGTGATCGGCGGATTTATCGGAAGCATTGCATCGAGTGTGCCGGGACTGGACTGGCTGAATTACGGGCAGGCATTCGGACTTGAGAATCCACTGGTTTTATCTATGGGACTTGTGGTACTTACATTTGGTCTGACCATCAAGATCACGATTGCCGGTATTATCGGCATTGCACTGGCGATCCTTATCTATCGCTGGATCTAGTTATAATAAGATAACCGAAGGGATGTCTGAACACCAACGGAGGTTATCGCATATGAACAAACAGTTTGACTGTCTGCCTGAAGAAGACAGACCCTATGAAAAATGTATTCGCTATGGAGTGCAGGCACTGACCAACAGGGAACTGCTTGCAGTGATCCTGAGGACAGGAGCAAAGGGAAAACATGTTCTTGATCTGGCAGGAGAGCTGCTGAATCTTGTGCCGGAGAGGGAAGGGTTTACCGGGATCCGGCGGTTGAGCATGACCGAGCTTTCAGCGGTTCATGGAATCGGAAAAGTGAAAGCAGTACAGCTTAAATGTATTCTGGAAATAGCGAGACGGATGGCGAGAGAAGAAGCCGGCGAAGGGACTGCATTTACTTCGGCAGAAGCTGTGGCAGGATATTATATGGAAGATCTGCGCCACAGAGAACAGGAAGTTCTTCTGGTCCTGATGCTCAATCAGCGGGGACGGTTGTTAAAGGAGACTTACCTGTTTCAGGGAACCGTGAATGCATCGGTGATCTCACCCAGAGAGATCTTTCTGGAAGCTCTGTCAGCCAGAGCGGTACAGATCATTCTTCTGCACAATCATCCAAGCGGAGATCCGCGGCCGAGCAGAGAAGATCTGGAAGTGACCAGAAGAGTACAGGAGGCCGGAGAGCTGATAGGAATCACATTGACGGATCACATTATTATAGGAGGTCACTCCTATATCAGTTTTCGAGAAAAAAATTATATGTAGACACAGAGAAAGAGGGAAAAATATACCATGAATAATCATAGTTTTGGCTGCGATTTTGGATCTTATCATCTGAAAATATACAACAGAGATGCAGATGGATATTTGATGCAGCATAATATGGTAGCAGTTCAGGACAAGAATAAACTGCTGGCATGTGGAGATGAGGCATACGCTATGTATGAAAAAGCACCGGCCAACATTCATGTAGGTGCACCTATGTCTTATGGTAATCTGGCGAGCATCAGCAATATGCAGGCATTTCTGAAAAAACTGCTGGAAGAGAATATTAAGGGACAGCTGAAAGGTGCAGACTTTTTCGTGGCACTTCCCACAGATATGCAGGAGCGGAACTTTACCATGCTGATCCAGGATTCTGCCATGAAGCCAAAGACCGTATATCTGGTTGACAAGCCAGTAGCAGCAGGTCTTGGTCTTGGCATCAATGTAAAAGAGGCACAGGGAGTTCTGATCGTAGATATCGGAGCTGAGACTACGGAAATATCCGTACTTTCTCTTGGTGGAACCGTGATCAGCCGTCTGATCCAGACCGGTGGACGTTCTATCGACGATGCGATCCAGAGTGCGATCCGTAAGGAATACAGTTTCTTTATTGGAAGCAAAACTGCAGAAAATATCAAAAAAGAGCTGGCATATGCTATAGATCCGGAAGAAAAGACCATGCAGATCTGCGGACGTAATATGGTAGTCGGTCTGCCGCAGATGCTGGAATTGTCCTCTGCATTTGTATATGATGCGATCAAAGAGCAGCTTGGAATCATTACTGATGCCATCAAGACGATCCTGGAGCGTACACCACCAGAATTAGGTGTTGATATTATTGCAAATGGTATTTATCTGACCGGCGGTTCTGCACGGATCCGTAATCTGGATCAGCTGCTTCAGAAGAAGACAGGTATCAGTGTGAAAGTGGATGAAGATCCGGAAATGTGCGTGGTAAGAGGACTTGCCCGTGTGATCAATGAAAAGGAATTCCGTCCGCTGGCATTCGTTACCAAAGAACAGAAATATGTATAACGGCGGGAGCTGTATAGTATGAAACGAAAAAATCGATTTACGATTCCGTCAAAATATATTTTGTTTGCACTGACGTTGTTATGTGTTGGTACGATGTCAGTGTCTTTCCTGACGGATTTTGACGGAGGGATCCTCAATACGGTTTCCGGTTATGTGCTGATCCCGGTACAGAAGGGGATCAATGCAGCTGGCGGCCGGGTCAGATCAAGAGTCGATAATCTGGCAGATCTGCAGCAGATCAACGAGGAGAACCAGAGCCTGAAGGAACAGGTGGCGGAACTGACACTGGAAAATAATATGCTGATGCAGGAACGCTATGAACTTCAGGAGTTGAGAGATCTTTACAATCTGGACAGCGATTATTCTGATCTGAATAAGATCGCGGCCAATGTTATTGGAAAAGATACAGGTAACTGGTTTAATATGTTCATTATCGACAAGGGTTCCAGTGACGGGATCAAAGTGGATATGAATGTGATCGCCGGAGGCGGACTGGTCGGTATCGTGACCAAGACCGGACCGGACTGGGCACAGGTGCGTTCCATCATTGACGACATGAGTAATGTCAGCGCCATGATCCTGAAAAATTCGGATTTGTGTTATGTGCGCGGTGATCTGGAGATGATGTCAGAGGGAACCCTGCAGCTTAATCAGCTCAGAGATCAGAATGATGAGGTAGAATCCGGAGACAAAGTTGTCACTTCTTATGCCAGCGCAAAATATCATAAAGGAATCCTGATCGGCTATGTAAATGAACTTGCTGTAGATTCCAATAATCTGACCAAGTCTGGAAGCATTACTCCGGCTGTGGATTTTGAGCATCTGAGTACGGTTCTTGTCATCACTGACCTAAAGCAGCAGGTGGATGAATCACAGGCGGATGCAACAGAAGAAGATACGCTGCTGGATGAGACTACTGAGACAGAATAGGAGGGCAGAAGAATAGATGAAGCGTAAAATTGTGATCGCTCTGATGATCCTTCTCTGCTTCCTTCTGCAGAGTACGGTGTTTCAGGCTCTTTCTATTGGCTCTATCAGTCCCAATCTCATGATCATTCTGACAGCTTCCTTCGGTTTTATGGGCGGTCGGAAAGAAGGTATGATCGTAGGATTTTTCTGTGGGCTGCTGGAAGATATTTTCTATGGAAGACTTCTTGGCATGCATGCAATCATTTATATGTACATCGGCTATGGCAATGGACAGTTCAACCGGATCTTTTACGGAGACGATATTAAGCTGCCGCTGAGTCTGATCTCGGCCAGTGAACTGATCTATGGACTGGGAACGTACATGATCATGTTTGTCATGAGAAGCCGGTTCGCATTTTTTCATTATCTGACAAGTATCATTCTGCCAGAACTTCTGTATACAGTCATTGTGACCCTATTTATTTATCGGTTGATCTATAAGATCAACGTAAGGCTTAAGACTGATTCGTAAGGAGCGGGTAATTTGCTGGAAGATATCAAAGAATCCATATTGAATTTCATAACATCGCGTATATTTGTGCTCGTGGTGATTTTTCTGGCTTTTTTCGGAATTATGATGAGCCGGATCTTCTATCTGCAGATCATCAATGGACAGAATTATGCAGATAGCTTTACCATGCGTATTAAACGTGAGGTAAGTTTACCTGGCACCAGAGGAAGAATTTTTGACAGGAACGGACAGGTTCTGGCAGATAATGTTCTTTCCTATTCGGTGACCATGGAGGATAACGGAACTTATAAAAGTGCAAGAGAGAAGCAGTCTACATTAAACCGGACTGTGCTGAAGGTCATAGATATTGTAGAGTCTCATGGAGACAACGTGATCGGTGATTTCGGCATTGTGTACCAGAATGGCTCTTATACTTATACGCAGGAGGGAAGAGCACTGCTTCGTTTTAAGGCAGATATTTATGGTTACAGCAGTATTGATGATCTGAAGCCGGAAGAATATGTGGCGACTGCGGACGAGATGATCGAGTATCTGTGCGGTAAGAAGAAGTTCTGGATCTCTCCGGACCTTTATACAGAGGAGCAGATCAAGGAATATAAGGTTCCCACAGATCTGACGCCGGAACAGATCTTAAAGCTGGTGACTATCCGTTATGCCATCAGCAGCAACAGCTTTAAACGTTATGTGACCACCACCGTGGCTTCAGATGTATCAGATGCCACAGTTGCAGAGATCCTGGAAAACCAGAGTAATCTGCAGGGAGTGGATATTGAGCAGAGCAGTCTGCGTACGTATGCCGATTCTAAATATTTTGCAAATATCATTGGATATATTGGCAAGCCTGACCAGGATGAGCTGGATACGCTGAAAGAACAGAATGAAGATTATGACGCCAACGACCTGGTTGGTAAAGCAGGTCTGGAGCAGTATATGGAGACAGAGCTTCAGGGTAAGAAAGGGCAGCGTACCATCTATGTGGACAGTGTGGGAAATGTGCTGGAGGTGGAGAGCGAGACTCAGCCAGAATCCGGGCATGATCTGTATCTGACCATTGATAAGGACCTGCAGATTGCAGCATATAATATCCTGGAGCAGCGTCTGGCGGGTGTTCTGGTGTCCAAGATCCAGAATATTAAGCAGTATGTGCCAGGGGCACACAGTTCTGCCATGAGCATTGTGATCCCTATCTATGATGTCTATTATGCGCTGATCCAGAACCATATTATTGACACGTCCCATTTTACAGCGGATGATGCCACGGATCTGGAGAGGTCAGTACAGCAGCGGTTTGATACCCAGCTTGATGATGCGATCAGCCGTATTATGGCACAGCTTCAGTCTGATAGCCCGACTGCCTATTGTGATTTGCCAAGTGACATGAAAAATTATATGAGCTACATTGTGTCTGACATCCTTATGGGTGGGGATCAGGTACTCATGAAGAGTGCGGTCAATACAGAAGACGCTACTTATATTGCCTGGGCAAAAGATGAGACCATCAGTCTGAAGGAATATCTGGAATATGCCATTTCCATGAACTGGGTGGATGTATCCGGGCTTGATGTGAAGAATTCCTATATGAATTCCGAAGAAATCTATCAGGTGGTAGTTGATTATATTTCGTCAAAACTGGCAACCGACAGCAATTTTCATACAATGCTGTATAAATATGTCATTTTGAATGATGTGGTGACGGGAAGAGAAGTTTGTTTGCTCTTGTATGACCAGGGTATTCTGGAGTATGATGAGGAGACGGTTGGAAAACTCAGAAGCGGTGCTTATTCTGCATACAGCTTTATGATGGATAAGATCAAGAATCTGGAGATCACACCGGGACAGCTTGCACTGGAACCGTGTAGTGCCGGATGTGTGATCACCGATCCGAATACTGGAGATGTACTGGCAAATGTGTCTTATCCGGGATATGATAACAACCGACTGACTAATACCATGGATTCTGCTTACTATGCAGAACTGAACCGTGACCTGGCAGGACCTCTGTACAGTCGATCCACACAGGAGCGTACAGCACCCGGTTCTACATTCAAACCGATTTCTGCTGTTGCTGGTCTGGAAGAAGGGGTGATCCGTTCCACAGATATTATTCATGCAACAGGTGTGTTTACGGAAGCATACGGTTCACCTACCTGCTGGATCTATAACCAGTATCATGGAAGTCATGGAAACATCAACATGGTGGATGCCATTCGTGTTTCCTGCAACTATTATTTTTATGAGGTAGGATTCAGACTGGGAGGTGGACGGAGCACCGGCTATTCATCAGACCGGGCACTGGCAGCACTCTCGAAATATGCGGCTATGTTTGGCTTTGACCATACATCAGGTATGGAACTTCCAGAGAGTGACCCGAAGATCTCAGACAGTGATGGTATTCGTTCGGCAATTGGACAGGGCACCCATCTGTATACGGTATCTCAGATCGCCAGATATGTAAGCACGATCGCAAACAGAGGAACTGTGTATGATCTGACATTGCTGGATAAATTGACAGATTCTGAAGGAAACACTATTGAAGATTATTCGGCATCAGTATATAATAATATCGATATTGCGGATAATTCCTGGAACACCATTCAGGAAGGCATGCATCAGGTGGCAGAGAATACGGCGGCATTTAAAGATCTGAATCTTACCATTGCAGGAAAGACCGGTACTGCACAGCAGTCCAAGAGTCATCCAAACCATGCACTGTTCATGGGATATGCACCATATGAGAGCCCGCAGATCGCAATTGCGATCCGAATTGCCAACGGCTATACTTCCGCAAATGCAGCTTCTATGGCAGCTGATATCTTTTCCTATTATTTTGATCTGACAGATAAAGATGAACTGCTGAATGGATCTGCAACAACTGCCACAAGTGCAGTGATCAATGACTAGGGAGACAGTTATGATACAACAGACAGTTGTGATAAAGAGCAACAAATATGGAATTACCTTGTGCCTGGATAAAGATATTGCTTTTCGTGATCTGCTGTCGCAGATCGCAGAAAAGTTCAAAGCATCCGCCAAATTCTTTGGCGATGCTCAGATGGCATTGAGCTTTGAAGGACGCAGATTATCAGAGAGTGAACAGCTAGAAGTGGTCCAGACAATTCAGGAGAATACTTCGCTGGAGATTCTGTGTATCATGGAACAGGATACGCTGACAGAAGCTTATATGAAGGAAGTTCTGGAAGACAGAAAAAAAGAACTCTCTGCCAGTGATGGAAAATTTTATAAAGGAACACTTCGTTCCGGACAGGTACTGGAAGCTGGAAGCAGCATTATTATTCTCGGCGATGTGAATCCGGGAGCCACCGTTGTATCGAAAGGCAATGTGGTGGTGCTGGGAACTCTGAAGGGAACCATTCATGCGGGAGCCGCAGGAAACGAAGGTGCTTTTGTGGCAGCACTCAATATGAATCCCATGCAGATCCGGATCGCGGATGCCATTGCAAGGGCTGCAGATGACAAGCCTGAAAAGAAATCCAGAAAAGCGAAAGAGACCTCCACAGGTCCGATGATCGCCTATACAGAAGACGGCAACATCTATATGGAGCCGATAACAAAAGAAGTTATCAACGATATCCGGATCTAAGAAGACCTGATGCGGATCGAGCGATAGAAAATTGGAGGACGCAATATGAGTGAAGTAATTGTAATTACATCAGGAAAAGGCGGTGTGGGCAAGACAACCACCACAGCCAACGTAGGAACCGGTCTGGCAAAGCTGGACCAGAAAGTAGTTCTGATCGACACCGATATCGGACTTCGTAATCTGGATGTTGTCATGGGACTGGAAAATCGCATTGTTTACAATCTGGTAGACGTGGTGGAAGGAAATTGCCGGATCAAGCAGGCACTGATCAAGGACAAGCGTTATCCGAATCTGTATCTGCTTCCGTCCGCGCAGACCAGAGATAAGACAGCGGTAAGCCCGGAACAGATGGTGAAGCTGATCGAGGAACTGAGAAGCGAGTTTGATTACATACTTCTTGATTGCCCGGCTGGTATTGAACAGGGATTCAAAAATGCCATTGCAGCGGCTGACCGTGCGTTGATCGTCACGACTCCGGAGGTATCTGCAATCCGTGATGCAGACCGTATCATAGGTCTTCTGGAGGCAAATGAGATCAAGAAGACGGATCTGATCGTAAACCGTATCCGCATGGATATGGTGGAGAGTGGAAATATGATGTCTATAGATGATGTTGTTGAGATTCTTGCTATTAATATTATCGGTGCAGTACCGGATGATGAGAATATCGTTATCTCTACCAACCAGGGTGAGCCGTGTGTAGGGGATTCTTCTCTTGCAGGACAGGCATATATGAATATCTGTCGCAGAGTGATGGGAGAGGAAGTACCATTCCTGGATCTGAAGGTAAAGACCGGATTTCTCGGAAAGTTAAAGAATCTGTTCAAATAGGGGGAGGACAAGTCTATGGGATTCATGGATTTTTTCCGGAAAAAGAATTCCGGCGAAGTCGCAAAAGACCGTTTGAAGCTGTTACTGATCTCTGACCGGGCAAATTGTTCACCGGAGGTCATGGAAGCAATTAAAAATGATATTATCAAGGTTATCACCAAATATATGGATATTGACAGCGAGGGACTTGATATTCAGATCACACAGACAGAGTCTGAGGGCGGTAATGGAACTGTTCCTGTGCTGTGTGCCAATATTCCGGTGAAGGATCTGAGAAAAAGAAGTTAGGAATCAGGTGAGACATGTTCAGACAATATAGACTGCAGGATTTCAGACTGCGGCTGGTTGTTCTTGTTTACGCAATCACGATCCTTGGTATTCTGGTCATAGGAAGTGCGGCCGAAGAGTACCAGAGTCAGCAGCTGCTTGGCATGATACTGGGAACAGTAGCCATGCTCGTGCTAACTTTGATGGATTATCGCATTCTGCTCAATCTGAGCTGGGTGTTATATGCAGTGAATATTATTTTGCTGCTTGCAGTAAAATTTGTAGGGTATGAGGCAAATGGAGCCAAGCGCTGGCTGAATCTTGGATTTATGCGGTTTCAGCCATCCGAGCTTACCAAGCTGATCCTGATCATATTCTTTGCATACTTTTTTACAAAATATAAAGATCAGCTGAACACCTGGAAGATGATTCTTGCATCTATCGTGCTTCTGCTGATCCCGCTGGGACTGGTCATTGCGCAGCCACATCTGTCAGCGACCATTACCATTGCCTATTTGTTCTGTGTGTTGTTCTTTGTGGCAGGTTTAAGTTATAAAGTGATCGGAGGCATCATTGCTGTGACAGTGCCATCGATCATTATATTTCTGAATCTGATCATGCAGGAAGGACAGACCATTCTGAATGAGTATCAGTTAGACAGAATCATGGCATGGTTGAACCCGGCAGAATATGGAGATGACGCATATCAGCAGCAGAACTCCATCATTGCCATCGGATCCGGACAGCTCTATGGCAAAGGCTTATATAATAATGATATCTCTTCTCTGAAAAACGGTAATTTTATCGTGGAACCGCAGACGGATTTTATCTTTGCAGTTACCGGAGAGGAGCTTGGTTTCATCGGATGTGCGGCAGTTATCATTCTGTTGACGTTGATCGCGTTGGAATGTCTCTGGATCGGAAGAAATGCCAGAGATCAGGAAGGAATGATCATCTGTTGCGGTTTTGGGGGATTGATCGCATTTCAGACGTTTGCTAATGTATGTGTAGCGACGGGACTTATGCCAAACACCGGTATTCCGTTACCGTTTGTCAGTTATGGGCTGACTTCGCTGGTAATGTTGTATATGGGAATAGGAATAGTACTAAACATAGGGCTTCAACCTAAAAAATACTAACACTCGGAAGGGGGAAATTTCTATGAATATCGGATTGATTGCACATGATGCAAAAAAAATCCTGATGCAGAATTTTTGTATTGCGTACAGGGGTATTCTCTGTAAACACGAATTATATGCAACCGGAACAACTGGACGGCTGATTGAGGAAGTGGCAAACTTAAATGTCCATAAATTTCTGGCAGGCCACCTGGGCGGTGAGCAGCAGCTTGGAGCACAGATCGAGCATAACCAGATCGACCTTGTGATCTTTCTACGTGACCCGGTACAGCCGAAGAGACATGAGCCGGATGTAAATAATGTGGTACATCTGTGTGACGTACACAATATTCCGATCGCTACCAATCTTGCAACAGCAGAGCTTCTGATTAAATCACTGGACAGAGGAGATTTGGAGTGGCGTGAAATGTATAAATAAAAGATTTGTCAGAGTCTGCAGTCTGTTACTGGTCTGCAGTCTTTGCACGATATCAGGCACTGGTTGCGGCGGGAACCAGCTGGAGGATGCTTTTGAGGCAGATCTTCCGGGAATTGGGATCCAGACATCGGAGGAATCATCGAAGATTCCATATTTTGCCAGTGATCTGTGTGTGACAGATACGGATGTGCAGGATATAGAGGCTGATACAGAAGATGCGCTTGCTGCATGCTTCTTTAATCTCAGTGAAAAAAAAGTCTTATATGCAAAAAATATCCATGAACGAATGTATCCGGCCAGTACGACCAAGATCATGACCGCACTGGTGGCGCTTGACAAGGGAGACCTGGATGCACAGACCACAGTGAGCAAAGAAGCAATCACGTTTTCAGAAAGCGGTGTATCCACAGCCAAGTTGAAAGAGGGAGATGTTCTTACTCTTCGGCAGCTTTTATATGCACTTTTGACGGTGTCTGCCAATGATGCAGCCAATGTGATCGCCGAGCAGATCGCAGGCAGTCAGGATGCATTTGTGGAGATGATGAATCAGGAAGCACAGAAGATCGGCGCAACGAATACACATTTTGTAAATGCCAATGGTCTTCATAGTGAAGATCATTATACGACAGTATATGACTTGTATCTGATGTTCAATGCTGCCATGCAGCATGAGGAATTTCTTCAGATGCTGCAGGAAAAAGAATATCAGGCATCTTATCAGGCGGCAGATGGAACCACTGTAGAAGCAGTCTGGTCCACAACGAATCAGTTTACAAAGGGCGATGTAACGGTTCCGGATGGAGTTACTGCAGTGGGAGGAAAGACCGGCACAACAACGGCAGCCATGTCCTGTCTGGTGCAGCTTTTTGAGGATGCGCAGGGAGAACAATATGTGGCAATTATCCTTGGTTGTAAGGAACGTGGAATACTTTATCAGGAGATGCAGACATTTCTGTCTAATCTGAACAATTAGACTTGTATTTTTAACCTCTGAATGGTATAATCTTACTAACAAGACGGAACCTAAGGAGGGCACCATTATGGTACAATTGATTGTTGGAGTAAAGGGTGAAGGAAAGACGAAAAAGATGCTGGAGCATGTACATAACATTCTCGCATCTACCGATGGAAATGTAGTATATCTGGATAAGTCCACGCAGAATATGCATGAGCTTGACAATCGTGTTCGTTTGATCAACGTAACAGAATATCCGATCCAGAATACAGATCAGTTTATCGGTTTTGTATGTGGCATCTGCTCTCAGGATTATGACCTTCAGGAGATTTATCTGGATGGATTTTTGAAGATTGCAAAACTGGAAGGTCAGGATATTTCTTCCACACTTTCTCAGCTGAATCAGATCAGTGAACAGTTCCATGTAAACATGGTGCTCAGCGTGTCTATGGCTAAGGATCAGATTCCTGAATTTGCCAAGGGACAGATTATTTAAGATAGAAAAAACATCAGACGGATGCCCACAATTGTTGGTCATCCGTCTTTTTATGCGAATATTCAGAGACAGGTATATGTCTGTAACGGTGAAATCCTGAATATTGACATATAAAACAGGAAGGAGTGTCTGGCATATGCCTCGCAGACGACGGAAAAGAAAAGTAGTTCGTGTAAACAGCAGACGACCGATCAATATTGATAAAGTATTCTTTGGCGCAGTGGCCGTCTATATGTGTGTGATCTGTTACATGGCTCTGACATCAGTGCATATTGCGGGATATGAGGTGCAGGCGGGAACACTGGCAGTCAACCATACCTATAAAGGATTTGCTGTTCGGCAGGAGACGGTCTGTACAGCAGATACTTCCGGTTATGTGAGCTTCTATGCCAGTGCAGGAGACCGTGTCTCTGGTTCCAGTCTGGTGTATACGATTGATGAGAAGGGTGAGATCAATGATCTGATCCGGGAAAATGCAGATACTGTGGATCTGACGGATGATAATTTCTCACAGATCCGAGGGGATATGAAAAGTTTCATGGACAGTTATGATGATACTCAGTTTGGGGATGTCTATGAATTTCAATCTAATATGGAAAGCATGGTCATGGAGCTGGTGAACCAGAGCATGCTGGACAGTCTGGCGGAAGCGGGAGATGATTCCATGTTTTCCCGGGTTTATGCCAGTGGAAACGGAATCCTTGAATTTTATCAGGACGGCTATGAAGATGTGACGGTGGAAAGTATGACAGAAGATATGCTGGATCCATCTACTTATACAAAGCAGAGTCTTAAAAAAGAAATGGTACAGGCCGGGGAGCCGGTCTACAAGCTGTCCACATCTGAAAAATGGTCTATGGTAGTGCCGCTTTCCGAAGAGGAAGCCACTGGATTTATCAATGATGGCACCGATTATATGCAGGTGCGTTTCACCAGGGATGATACCAAGACCTGGGCAAAGTTTTCTATTGCCTATGTAGGAAGTACGCCCTGTGCCAGGCTGGATTTTAATACGTCCATGGTTCGTTTTGCAGACCTTCGTTATATAGAAGTGGAGTTTATGATCGATGATCAGCAGGGACTTAAGATCCCTAATACGGCCATTGTAGAAAAAGAATTTTATCTGATCCCCAAGGCTTATCTGGTGGAACAGGATGGAGATCAGGGATTCATGAAAGAGATTTACGACAAAGATGGGGGCGCATCCGTAGAATTTCTGAAAATGACCATTTACTATGAAGATGACGATTATTATTATATTGATCCTATGGAATCTGATTATACCACCGGAAACACGAAATTGCCCATTGGGACTTATCTGGTGCAGCCCGATTCACAGGAACGTGTTCAGGTTGGAAATACAGGTGTGTTGAAAGGTGTTTATAATATCAATAAAGGTTACACGCAGTTCCGCCAGATCAACATTCTCTACCAGAACGAGGAATACGCACTGGTGGAGCAAGGAACCAGTTATGGACTTACCGTCTATGACCATATTGTTCTCAATGGGTCAGCGGTAGATGAAGATCAGATTATCTATTAGACGAGGAGTGACAGCTATGGTAGCAGAAAATTACAGACATGTTCTGAAAAAAGTGGAAGAGGCATGTGCACGCAGTGGAAGAGATCCTAAAGATGTGACGCTGATCGCAGTCAGCAAGACCAAACCAATCGAGATGATCGAAGAAGCGATGGAAGCGGGAGCCCGTGTATTTGGTGAAAATAAAGTGCAGGAGCTTTGCGATAAATATGAGCAGCTTCCGAAAGATCTGCACTGGCATTTGATTGGCCATTTACAGAGAAACAAAGTAAAATATATTGTGGATAAAGCGGAACTGATTCATTCTGTGGATTCTTTGAAGCTGGCAGAAGAGATCAGCAAAGAAGCACTGAAAAAGAATGTGAAAGTAAATATTCTGATCGAAGTGAATGTGGCTGAGGAAGAGAGTAAGTTTGGTGTTTCTGTGGAAGAGACACCTGTATTAGTGGAAGAGATCGCAAAACTCCCAGGAATCCATATTCAGGGGTTGATGACGATCGCACCGTATACAACAGATCCGGAAGAAAATCGCCCGGTTTTCCGTACATTAAAAAAATTGGCAGTTGACATCAAAAAGAAAAACATTGATAATGTATGCATGGATGTGCTTTCTATGGGTATGACCGGAGATTACCAGGTGGCAGTGGAAGAGGGAGCGACTCTGGTGCGTGTTGGAACCGGTATTTTCGGAGAGCGCAATTATGAAGTGATATAAAAGGAGAGCTAAGAACATGGGCATTTTTGATAAGCTGATGGATACCATGCATTTGGGAAATGATTACGAAGACGATTATGATGATTACGATGATGACTTCGATGATGAACCGGAACCGCGTGGAAGCCTGTTTAAGAAGAAGGATAAAAAGTATGATTATGATCTGGGAGATGATGGAGCAAGCGGATCAGAGAAAGTGAAACCGGTAAAACAGCAGCCGGCACGGATCATGCCTATGCGTACAAAAAAAGGAGCAGCCGGTATGGAAGTCTGTGTATTCAAACCAACTCAGTTTGATGAGTCCAGAGAGATTACAGACACCTTGTTAAATGGATGTACGGTAGTGCTGAACTTTGAAGGTCTGGATGTGGAGATCGCGCAGAGAATCATTGATTTTACTTCTGGTTCCTGTTATGCAATCGGCGGAAACCTTCAGAAGGTATCTAACTACATATTTATTGTGACACCGAAGAGTGTAGACATCTCCGGAGATTTCCAGGAGATTTTAAGCGGGGCATTTGATATCCCGACGATTTAGAAAAAACAACAGGAAACGAATGAAAGGGAGCATCAGATGAAACGTGGGTCCGATGCTCTTTCTTTGGCTTAAAGAATAACAGGAGATCATATGAACAGAGTGAAGACAGAGATTCCGGCTACTTTGGAGGAAGCGGCACAGGCAGGCCGTGTCTGTATGGATGTAAAAAAAGATGGTCAGTTTTGCTACCATATTTATCTGGAGCCGGATTTTGCAAAATTGCCTGAGGCAGTAGAGCCGCTGAATATTAAGGAAAGAAAGCTGTGCATTGTGGCAGACAGTACCACAGCAGAGCTTTATGGTGCGGAATTAAAGGAGATTTTGAAAGAAACATGTACGTATGTATCCATGTTTGTCTTCCCGGCCGGAGAGGTAAACAAGACATTAAATACGGTCAGGGATCTCTATGAGCATCTGATCCTGGAAAAATTCGACCGAAAAGATATGCTGGTGGCATTGGGCGGTGGAGTGGTCGGTGATCTGACCGGATTTGCTGCGGCTACCTATCTGAGAGGCATCGGATTTATTCAGATCCCGACAACATTACTTTCTCAGGTGGATTCCAGTATCGGGGGAAAGACCGGTGTTGATTTTGACGCATACAAAAACATGGTAGGAGCATTTCATATGCCGCGGCTGGTCTATATGAACCTGAATGTATTGAAGACATTGCCGGATCGACAGTTTGCCTGCGGAATGGGTGAAATCATCAAGCATGGTCTGATCCAGGACTCTGACTATCTGGAAAAATTAAGCACATATCAGAGAGAGATCCGTGAAAAAAACTATGCGGCACTTCTGTGGATGGTAGCCGGCAGCTGTAAGGTCAAACGGCATGTGGTAGAGGAAGATCCTACAGAACAGGGAATCCGTGCCTGGCTGAATTTTGGACATACCATCGGACATTCCGTTGAGAAGCTGAAAGATTTTACACTTTGTCATGGCGAGTGTGTGGCTATTGGCTGTGCGGCTGCTGCATGGATGTCCTGGAAGCGGGGGCTGATCTCTGAAAAAGAGAAAGAAGCGGCGGAGCAGTTATTGTTGGATTACCAGCTTCCAGTGCGTGTGAAGGGACTGAAGCCTGAGGATATTGTAAAGACAACAAAACTGGATAAGAAGATGGATGCGGGCAAGGTAAAATTTGTCCTTTTGAAAAAAATTGGAGAAGCATTCGTAACAAGGGACGTGGAAGATGAGGAACTTCTGCGGGCAAGCCGGTACGTCTGCGGGGAGGAAATACATGAATAAGCAATTATGCCGTCCATGGGTGATCGCAGTCCTGACTGTACTGTTGGTAGCACTGGATCAGTGGACCAAATATCTGGCGGTATTATTTTTGAAGGATCAGGATCCATTTGTGATCATTGACGGAGTATTTGAGTTTCATTATCTGGAAAACAGAGGTGCAGCTTTTGGAATCATGCAGGGACAGCAGGTATTTTTCCTGGTGATCGCACTGGTAGTTCTTCTGGCTGTGGTCTATCTGTTCTGTAAAATGTCAAAGGATGCGAAGTTTGTACCGCTTCGTCTGATCGCTATTGCAGTGTTGGCAGGTGCCTGGGGAAATATGATCGATCGTGTAAGATTAGGTTATGTAGTAGACTTTTTCTATTTTAAACTGATCAATTTCCCAATCTTTAATGTGGCAGATATTTATGTGAGTGTGGGAATGGTGATTCTTGCACTGTTGATTTTCTTCTATTATAAAGATGAAGACCTGGCATGTCTTCTGCAGGGGAAGGAGAAACGTTCATGAGTCAGATCAGCCTGCAGGCCGATGAAACATACATGGATGAGAGACTGGATAAATTTTTAAGTGCCATGCTTCCAGACCAGTCCCGTTCTTATCTTCAGAAGATCATTAAGGATGGTAATGTACTGGTAAATGGAGAGCCAAAGAAATCCAGTTACCGGCTGGAAGACGGAGATGAAGTGACTGCAGATCTTCCGGAACTGAAAAGTCCGGACATCGAGCCGGAAAATATTCCGCTGGATATTTTATATGAGGATGACAGTATTCTCATGGTCAATAAGCCAAAGGGAATGGTTGTACATCCATCGGCAGGACATTATACAGGTACATTGGTCAATGCAGTGCTCTGGCACTGCCAGGGACAGCTGTCAGGGATCAATGGAGTATCCAGACCAGGAATCGTTCACCGGATCGACAAGGATACCACCGGTGTACTTGTGGTATGTAAAAATGATGCAGCGCATAATGCGGTGGCAGCGCAGTTAAAGGAACATTCCATCACAAGAAAATATCGGGCCATCGTACACGGTGTGATCAAAGAAGACGAAGGTACTGTGGATGCACCGATCGGCCGTCATCCAACAGAACGTAAGAAGATGGCATCCGGTGTAAAGAATGGAAAACGGGCAGTGACTCATTATCGGGTACTGGAACGTTTTCAAGGATATACCTACGTGGAATGTCAGCTGGAGACAGGTAGAACTCATCAGATCCGTGTCCATATGGCATCCATCCATCATCCATTGCTGGGAGATACCGTGTATGGACCGGCAAAGGATTCTCATCATCTGGAAGGGCAGACGCTCCATGCTATGGTGCTGGGACTGATTCACCCGGTAACGGGAGAATATCTGGAGGTGGAAGCTCCGCTTCCGGAATATTTTGAAAATCTGTTAAAGAAATTCCGGGCAATGCCAGGAAATTGATAAGAGCAGAAAGGTTACTGGAACGAGATATGAGGAACAGTAACACGAAGAAAAGGACGGATAGAGTATGAGCAACAGTCGGCAGACGGCAAAGAAAAAGACAACAGGAAATACCGGAACAAAGAGAAGTTCCACGAAGACAGCTTCGGCAAGGAACAGTTCCCGGTCAGGAAAGAACAGTTCAGGGAAGAAAACACAGAACAAAAATCAGAACAGCGGCATTGAACGGGAAATCGGACTTGTGGTGCTGTTATTGGTGTGCGTTTTTCTGTTTGTCAGCAACTTTGGCGTGGGCGGTGCCGTTGGCAAGTTTTTAAGTGGTGTATTATTTGGACTGTTTGGATTGTTTGCCTATCTGTTGCCTGTACTGGTGCTTCTGATGGTACTGTTTTCGCTGGCAAACCGGGAGAACCTGGAGGCAACACTGAAGGTTGCAGGGGTGGTGCTCTGTGCAGTGGCTTTCTGTGCATTGATGCATATGCTGATGTCCAATGCCCCTGAAGAGATCAAAGATGTATATACCTATTGCAAGACCAATCGGATCGGAGGAGGTCTGCTGGGAGGCATTGCGGCAATCCTTCTGAAGAAAGCTGTGGGAACGGTAGGAACTTATCTGGTACTGCTGGGTATCCTGATCATCTGCATGGTGATCATCACAGGACGTTCCTTTGTAGATGGCATGTCTCATGGAAGTCAGAGAGTCTATGAATCTGCCAGAGAGGATATGGCACGCCGAAGGGAGCTTGCGGATGAGCGAAGAGAGCAGCAGCGTGCCCGTGCCAGAGAGTTAAAGGAACAGAGACAGGAACGGAAAGTGACAGGAGTTACCATGGATGTGACCATTCCGAAACAGGAGAACGGTCTGACAGAGGTGACAGAACCGGGCAGCGTAAGCTTTGCAGATCCGGCTCAGGCGCAGATGCCTGTAGAACAAGAGGTTCCTGTACAGGTGGGCACTCCGGTTCACAGTTATGCGGTGGAGCCGGAGCCGTATCAGGAGTATCAGGCAGCGGAACCCATGCAATCCTGGTCTTCACCGGATGCAGAGATTAATTTCAGCGAGGAAGATCTTCTGAAAAATGCCATGAATACCAGAGATCTGGATGAGCCAGAGCCGGTTCATGTAATGGAAGCTTCTCAGCCAGAAATCTTTCAGCCAGAAAGCGCTCAGCCTGAAATCCCTCAGACACAGGTCGCTCAGACAGCAGAGGCAGAATATGAATTTCCGCCACTGTCTCTTTTGAAGAAGCCGAAAGCATCCTCTGGCAAGAAGGATGATAATGTGGTACTGCAGGAGACGGCTGAGCATCTGCAGCAGGTTATGGAAGACTTTGGGGTCAATGCCACCGTAGTCAATGCCAGCAGAGGACCGGCAGTGACCAGATATGAAGTGCAGCCTGCTCACGGTGTAAAGGTCAGCAAAATCCTGGCTCTGGCAGATGATATCAAACTGAATCTGGCTGTGGCAGATGTACGTATAGAAGCACCGATCCCCGGAAAGGCCGCTGTAGGTATTGAAGTGCCGAACAAAGAAAATTCAACGGTCATGTTCCGGGAACTGGTAGAATCCAAAGAGTTCCGGGAGCATAAATCCAAGATTGCATTTGCGGTCGGTAAAGATATTGGCGGAAACATCATGGTGTCGGATATTGCCAAGATGCCGCATCTTCTGATCGCCGGTGCAACTGGTTCCGGTAAATCTGTGTGTATCAATACTCTGATCATGAGTATTTTATACAAAGCACGGCCGGATGAAGTGAAACTGATCATGATCGACCCGAAAGTAGTGGAGTTAAGCGCATATAATGGGATCCCGCATCTTCTGATTCCGGTTGTAACGGATCCGAAGAAAGCGGCAGGCGCATTGAACTGGGCAGTTGCAGAGATGATGGGCCGGTACAATCAGTTTGCAGAATTAAATGTAAGAAACATTGAAGGCTACAATGAAAAAATTGACAGCATCAAGGATATTCCTGATGATAACAAACGTGAGAAGATGCCGCAGATCGTCATTATCGTGGATGAGCTGGCGGATCTAATGATGGTTGCACCAGGTGAAGTGGAGGATGCCATCTGTCGTCTGGCACAGCTTGCAAGAGCAGCCGGTATTCACCTGATCATTGCGACTCAGCGGCCATCGGTCAATGTCATCACAGGTCTTATCAAGGCAAATATGCCGTCACGAATTGCATTTGCCGTATCCTCCGGTGTGGATTCCCGTACTATTCTGGATATGAATGGAGCGGAGAAGCTTCTGGGAAAAGGAGATATGCTGTTTTCGCCTTACGGTATTCCGAAGCCGCTGCGTGTACAGGGAGCATTTGTGTCGGATGCGGAAGTAGGAGCAGTTGTTGAATTCTTGAGCAGCAGAAAGTCGGAAGATTCCCAGAAGGAACAGGAGATTGCGGAGAAGATGAAGGAGATACAGTCTACCATCGAAAATGCAGCCACATCTTCTGACGGCAGCAGCGGATCGGATAAAGATGTATTGTTTGCAGAGGCTGGAAGGTTTATTATAGAAAAAGATAAAGCGTCCATTGGAATGCTGCAGCGCTGGTTCAAGATCGGATTTAACCGTGCGGCAAGAATCATGGATCAGCTGGCAGATGCCGGAGTGGTTGGTGAGGAAGAAGGGACAAAGCCTCGAAAGGTGCTCATGTCTTCGGAACAGTTTGAACAGTACATAGAGGAACAGTACTAGAACGCAGAAAGGATAGACGGATTCATATGAAATGCCCGAAATGTGGAGCAGACATCCCGGAAGGAAAGTTTTACTGCGAGAAATGCGGCGAAGCTCTTCAGATCGTACCGGACTATAATCCGGCAGAGGATATCACCATTGGTGAAGAGGACAACAACATACAGAATAAGGACAGTTCAGATGTTTCTTCAGGAGAACAGAGATCGGATCGGAAACAGCGTTTTTTCTATCTGCTGAAAAAATATGGTCCATTTGCAATGGTTCTTTCTATTGCAGGAATCATTACTTACTGGACCTCTTATCAGTCTACATTCCATCAGGATGCAGTGACAGAAGTGGCAGAGGAACTGGAAAGTGAGACGGAGCAGCTGCTGGAAGTACCATCCTTAAGCCTTCCGCCGGGAACCTATGGGGATTCCATTGATCTGGTGATCTCTCATGATCAGCGTTCGCAGGGGCTCATTTATTATACGACGGATGGTTCTATGCCCGATGAGGTAAGCAGGATCTACAATCAGCCGGTCCATATTGATGAGGGAACCACAGTGATTCGTGCGGTATTTATCAGTAATGACGGACTGCGGAGCGAGGAAGCGGGCGGTACTTACAAAATTGTCCTTGATTATCCAAGCGAGCCCCAATTCAGTGTAAATGGCGGCGATTATGACAGTGGATTCTATGTGACGATCACAGCGGACAGAGAAAGTAAGGTCTATTATACGACGAATGGAGAGGAACCGGATGTTTATTCAAAAGTGTATCGGGAACCAATCTATATCAATCCGGGACTGACGGTTCTCCAGGCGGTGGCTGTCAATAAAGAAGGCCGTGCGAGTGGTATTATGGAAGAAATCTATAACGTGGCGGAGACAGAGGCACCTGAAGATGGAACAGGAGCAGCAGAGCCCGGCGCAGAGACCGTTCCGACCGGAGAACTGCCGGTTCAGACAGACCCTGCAGCAGTGCCTGTACAGCAATAGGGAACATGAGCAGATTTCACTTATTGAACAAAAAAATTATGATAAATACTGGGTGAACAGGAAATTTTTGTTGAAATATGCAAAATTTTGCATTATCATAGGAAGTAATGATTTGCAGTCGTGAAACCGGGCGGCTGTGGATAGAGATAGGAGGCTATGTATGTTTAAGATTTTAGAGGCAGAGCAGCTCTCTGCAAATGTCTACAAGCAGGTTATTCTCGCTCCGAGAGTAGCAAAATCCTGCGAACCTGGACAGTTCATCATTCTCAGAGTGGACGAGAATGGAGAGCGTATTCCGCTTACCATCTGTGACTATGACAGAGAAGCAGGAACGGTTACCATCGTATTCCAGCCGATTGGTGTATCTACTAACAAGCTGCTGAAGCTCAAAGCTGGCGATTCCATCGCAGACTTTGTGGGACCGCTGGGACGTCCGTCTGAGCTGGTAACAGATGATTTTGAAGAAGTTAAGAAAAAGAGAGTTGTATTTATTGCTGGTGGTGTAGGTACTGCACCGGTATATCCGCAGGCTAAATGGCTTCATGACCATGGTATCGAGTGCGATATCATCATTGGAGCAAGAAGCAAAGACATCCTGATCATGGAAGACGAGATGAGCAAGGTTGGTAATCTGTATCTCTGTACGGATGACGGAAGCTACGGCTTCAAGGGTGTAGGTACTGCTATGCTTGAGAAACTGGTAAGTGAAGGACATCAGTATGATCTGTGTGTTGCAATCGGACCGATGATCATGATGAAATTTGCCTGTCTTACCACCAAGAAACTTGGTATCCCGACCGTTGTCAGCATGAACCCGATCATGGTAGACGGTACTGGTATGTGTGGTGCCTGTCGTGTAATGGTAGGTGACGAAGTGAAGTTTGCCTGCGTAGACGGACCGGAGTTTGATGGTCATCTGATCGACTTTGATCAGGCTATGAAGAGATCAGCTATGTATAAAGCCGAGGAAGGAAGACGTCTTCTTGAGTATAAAGAGGGCAAGACCCATCACGGCGGCTGCGGAAATTGCGGAGGTGACAAATAATGGCTAACGGATTAACAAGAGTAGTAGTCAGAGAGCAGAACCCGCAGGTTCGTGCTACTAACTTTGACGAAGTATGCTACGGTTACAATAAAGAAGAGGCAATGGAGGAAGCTGCTCGTTGTCTGAACTGTAAAAAACCGAAATGTGTAGAGGGTTGTCCGGTATCTATTGATATCCCGGCATTCATCGCAGAAGTAAAAGAAGGAAACTTCGAGGAAGCATTCAAGATCATCAGCCAGTCTTCCGCACTTCCGGCAGTATGTGGACGTGTTTGTCCGCAGGAGAGCCAGTGCGAAGGAAAATGTATCCGTGGAATCAAAGGTGAGCCGGTTGCTATCGGTAAACTGGAGCGTTTCGTAGCTGACTGGGCAAGAGAGAACGGTATCAAACCGCAGGCTCCGGCTGAGAAGAATGGCAAGAAAGTTGCTGTTATCGGTTCCGGTCCTTCCGGTCTGACCTGTGCAGGAGATCTTGCAAAACTTGGTTATGATGTAACCATCTTCGAGGCATTACATAAAGCAGGTGGAGTACTTGTATATGGTATTCCGGAGTTCCGTCTTCCGAAAGATCGCGTAGTTGCACCGGAAGTTGAGAACGTAAAATCTCTCGGCGTTAAGATCGAGACTGATGTTATCATCGGTAAGACGGTTACCATCGATGAGCTGATCGAGAACGAAGGATTCGATGCAGTATTCATCGGTTCCGGTGCAGGTCTTCCGAAATTCATGGGTATTCCGGGTGAGACCGCTTGTGGTGTTCTGTCTGCAAACGAGTTCCTGACCAGAAACAACCTGATGAAAGCATTTGATGAGAGTTATGATACCCCGATCGTACACGGCAAGAAAGTTGTTGTAGTTGGTGGTGGTAACGTTGCTATGGATGCTGCCCGTACAGCACTTCGTCTTGGCGGTGAGACTCATATCGTATACAGAAGAAGTGAGGAAGAGCTTCCGGCTCGTAAAGAGGAAGTTCATCACGCTAAAGAAGAAGGTATCATCTTTGACCTTCTGACCAATCCGGTAGAGATTCTCGTTGATGAGAATGACTGGGTGAAAGGTGTAAAATGTATTAAAATGGAACTGGGTGAGCCGGATGCATCCGGAAGACGTCGTCCGGTAGAAGTTCCGGGATCTGAGTTCGTGATCGACTGCGATACCGTTATCATGTCCCTGGGTACTTCCCCGAACCCGCTGATCTCCTCCACAACCAAGGGTCTTGAGATCAACAAGAGAAAATGTATCGTAGCTACCGAAGAGACCGGTGCAACCTCCAAAGAGGGCGTATATGCTGGTGGAGACGCTGTAACTGGTGCGGCTACCGTTATCCTTGCAATGGGTGCTGGTAAAGCTGGTGCAAAAGGTATTCATGAATATCTGAGCCAGAAATAAGTTGTGGTACGCAGGATTCATGTGACGCCACTCATAGATAACTACTGTATGTAGTGTATCGGAGCAATAATAAAGGGCTGTGTGTTCAGACCGTACACCTTGATGGTGTCCGTTCTGCTCACACAGCCCTTCCTTATTGCCCGCTCCAATAGCAGAAGTTGTTTAGTTTAAATTTTTATGGGATTGATTGACAAAGCAGAAGCTATCACTCATAGATGATCTATAAATGATAGCTTATAACTTATTTATTCAGATTGGGTACATATTTCAAGATGGTGATGGTTCCATCTTTGTTCAGGGTGTAGGTCTCCACAAAAGCATCCTCCATAGAGGTGCTGGATTTGGTCATCCATTCACTCATGCCTGGGCCATCTGGAAAGTATTCTTTCAGAATGAGAGAGCCGGTATCGGAATCATTGGATACATCGTTCCCTGTATATTGGAAAAATTCGTCTGTGCTGACGGTTTTTCGACTGCTTTCCAGCGGTACGGCATTTTCGCCAATGGTTTCAGGGGTAATGCTGTTCAGCCAGCGGTCTGCTTCTGATAAGATTATGGTGGATTCTCCGCCGGACTCATAGTGATCCATCGCGTCTATAAGATTGGTTGCCTTTTCAGAATCTCCCATAGTCGGGTCAACTGGGAGCGTAAAGAGTGCATTTACACCGTTAAAGGATTCATTTCTGGTCAGAGTTCCGCTGGCAGAATCATACAGGTAAGCATTAGCATTGTAATTGCTGCCTTCGGACACTCCAAGGTAGATGCCCTGACCGGCAAAAGCTGCAATCGTATCCATTCCAAGTAATTGATACTGGATTCCATCTGAAAGGAAAACGGTGTTGTTGACGCCCAAAACGGATATATTATATTTGGCAGGATCCAGTCCCTTTATATAAGGTGATACATAAAACTGCACAGAATCAGCCCCTGCATTCAGAGGATCTGGCATAGGACTACAATCTGAATGGGAGATTGCCACTGCCACATAAGTTTTATCGCCATCGATATTTCCTGAATCATCCTTGGACAGATGGGAAGAGATTTCGTTTCCAGAGACGATTCCTAAAAGCGTAATATTATAATCTCCATAAATCTGTGTTTCACATCCATCAATCCAGTTATTCTGTTCAAATTCCTGTGCAAGATGTGGATCAGCTGCTTTACCGGCTACATCTTTTGCTGAAAGATAGTGCCACGCAGCACAGACCATCATGGAAGATAGTGTGAGAACAGCAACAGAAGCGGCAGCAGCAGGGAAATGTTTCCAATATTTCCAAGAGGTTGTGTTTCTATCTGATTTTATTTTTGCAGCATCAATTTGAATATCATGGTCAGCAATCTCCAGATTGAGAGCCTGTCTTAAGAGCAGGTCCAGTTTTTCATCTGTCATATCCTATTTCCTCCAGTTCTTTTTTTAATAACTGTCTTGCCTTGTTCAAGCGGCTTTTCACGGTTCCTTCCGGTATCTTTAAGGTTTCTGCAATCTCTTGTATAGACAGATCAGCAGAATAGTATAAGTGGATCGGAATTCTGAATTTTTCAGGCAGATCAGCGACAATCTTTTGGATCATTTTCTTTTCGTCTGCCTGCAAAATACATGTTTCCGGAGATGGAGCGGATTCTTCTTTTAATTCAGAAATCTTGTCATGCTCCATGGCATCCATGCTTTCCATTGGTATAAGCCGGTTCCGGTTTGCATATTTTTTCTTTTTGTTTTTCCATAGTAAGATGGATATGGACAGCGCGTAGCTTTGTACATTTTGCTGGCTGTCCAATTGCTGTCGTTTGCCCAGCAGCTTGAGCATAGTGTCCTGGTATAACTCGTCTCCTGATTCGGTATCCTGACAGGTCAATCTGCAGAATCGCAGGATATTTTTTCCGTTTTCCAGGACAAACTGCTCGAATTCATGTTGGTCCATCACAAATTCTCCTTTGTCTGTTTCCTTTTTCGCCGGCCATAAGGTTTTGCCCTTACACTTATATATTGTAGTATGCTAGGAAAAGGTTCAAGGAATAATGAGATTAGGCAGCCAACGGACAAAAAAGGTTTGGCTGCCCAAATAGAAGTTCGTTTGACATAAAGATTTATTTTTCAATCGTCGGCTCCGGCACAAATTCCCGATAATCACCGGGGTTTAATGTATCATCCAGCACAATATCCCCCATAGACACCCGTTTCAATCGAATCACACAGCAGCCGACGACTTTAAGCATGCGGCGGATCTGACGTTTGCGGCCTTCAGAGATAGTGACAGTCCCCATGACAACAGGATGAGAAGGCAGATTATGAGCCAGTTTCTTCTGCATATCCGGGTGAAGGAGAGGAAGAATATCGGAGAGGACACAGGTATCGGTCATGGTGACATCTGCGCCTTTGGTGGGAATATCTGAGCCGGTCAGCAGAACACCTTCTGCCAGTCTCTGAAACTTCCTTGCATCAAGCGTTCCAAGAGCAGCAAATTCATAGGTCTTTGGCACATGGAATTCCGGGTTGGTCATATACTGGTTCCATTTGCCATCATCAGTCACGATCAGAAGCCCTTCTGTCTCTCGGTCAAGACGCCCCACAGGGGAGAGTCTGTCGTTATGGAGTTCGGAAAAGTAGTCCATTACAACAGGAAACAGGTCATCCCTGTGAGCGGTCACACAGCCAAAGGGCTTGTAGAACATATAATAATGTTTGTCTGGATCAGGAAAACAGTTCATTATAGAAATTCTCCGTCAGTTCGTCAGCATAAGATTCTTGTACTTCCGGGAATGCATGCATGATGCGTTCACGGATCAGCTCTGTGATCATAAAGTATTTCATCTCTTCCGTGGTGGATGTGTCCACATCAACAGTGAGACTGTCAACAGTCAGATTTTCTTTTGCCCAGTCTCTGATGCGGGTCTCCAGATCATTTTCTCTTGAAATCTCATCCAGCATATTCATGGCATGCTTGAAGGAAAGTCCTGCAATGACAAGGAAGATGACAAACATCACTTCCATGATCAATAGAGGAAAGGTGCCAAAGGGTAATCGAATTACACCTAATAGTGCCAGCAGAATGATCACAAATCCAATGCATCCCACCAGCAAAAAGGCCCATGCAGATGATCTGGTCTCAGATTGGCGGTTTTTTGCAGAATTGTAAGTGGACATATGAGGAGTCCTCCTTTTCGATGTAAGTATAAAGATATCATGAAGCGTGCGTTGTGTGATAGACATTTACGACAGATATCTTAAAAATTATATCACAAAAAAGCAGATAAGTGTGCTATAATCATCCGGTTGGAGGAATAAGTTTTATGAAAATTACCGTGATCGGAGTAGGAAAGATCAAAGAGAAGTATTTTACAGATGCGATAAAGGAGTATGCCAAGCGTCTGAGCAGGTATTGTAAGCTGGAGATCGTGGAAGTGGCAGATGAGAAGACACCAGATGGGGCCAGCGAGACGCTGAACGCACAGATCAAGGAAAAGGAAGGAGTGCGGATCCTTCAGAAAATTCCAGAAAGTGCTTATGTGGTAGCTCTTGCCATTGATGGGAAGATGCTGGATTCGGAAGAACTGGCAGCCCAGATGGAGCGCTGGAATGTAGGCGGTATCAGTCAGATCGTATTTGTGATCGGTGGGTCTCTGGGACTGGCACCTGCAGTTCTTCAGAGAGCTGATTATAAGCTCAGTTTTTCAAAAATGACATTTCCTCATCAGTTGATGCGGGTGATTCTGCTGGAGCAGATCTACCGGAGTTTCCGTATCCGTAACAATGAGCCCTATCATAAATGATCCTGTAAAGGAAAGATATTACCAAAGGAGAATAATAGTAACATGTTCAAAGAAAATAAAGAAACCCTAATGGTCGTGTTAATTGTATTATTTATTGTATTTTCTGTACTTTCATGGTTTCGCATTCTGCCGGGAAATCTGGCAGAAAGTGGAATGTATGCCACAATGGCAACATTATCAATCATGTTCAGCTTCAGAGATCGAAAGGTTGGCAAAACTGTGATGAGTTATCTTGAAATTATTATTGCTGCAGCACTTTATGTGGTGGCAGTGAAGTCTTTGTTATTGACTTTTAATATGTAGTAGATCACACCAAGAGCATCTGCCAGGAACCAGCCAATGGGAACAGACCACCAGATGCCGACCACCCCTATGGATGGAATGGCAGACAGAGCATAGGCCAGAGCTACACGGGTTCCCAGGGATATGATAGTCAACACTACCGACATGCCTGGTTTTGCCAGTGCGCGGTAGAGTCCGTAGAGCAGGAACAGGCCACCAATGGCGAAATAGAAGGCACCTTCAATATGAAGATAGCGAACACCTTCTGCGATGACAGCTGTTTCAGATGCATCGATAAACAGACTCATCAGAGGGGCTGCAAATAAGCATACCAGAATGGACAGAAGGAGTCCGAAGGACAGGGAAGTAATGACCGCTGTTCGGATTCCTTTTTTGATGCGCTCCGGCTGTCTTGCCCCATAGTTCTGGGCAATAAAGATGGAAAATGCATTTCCGAAATCCTGTACGGGAAGATAGGCAAATGCATCGATCTTCACCGCTGCGGCAAATGCTGCCATGATGGTAGTGCCAAAGCTGTTGACCAGACCCTGTACGGTCAGAATACCAAAATTCATAATGGACTGTTGCAGACAGGTAAGAGCCGAGAAGCTGGTGATCTCGCGGAAACGTTCTTTTTTCAGATGCACATCGGGTGTCTTTTTCAGCAGATCCGGGTATTTGATGAAGGTAAACAGAGCAATGCCAATGCCGGATACATACTGGGCGATAACCGTTGCCTGTGCGGCTCCGGAGACACCCCATTTAAGACCGATCACAAACCACAGGTCCAGGACAATGTTAAGTCCGGCGGAGATGGCGAGAAATACCAGTGGTACTATGGAATTTCCCAGAGACCGAAGCAGAGATGCGAAAAAATTGTAGAGAAAGATAGCGGTGAGTCCTGCAAAGATCACGATCAGATACTCATGCATCAGTCCTTTTAATTCTTCCGGAGTACGCAAAAACCAGATGATGCCATCGATTCCGATGAAGATCAGAAGGTTCAGGATCAGATTGATCACTGCCAGCAGCACAAAAGAAGCAAGGATACATTCTTTTAAGCCGGTCATATCTTTTCTTCCGTAGCGGATGGAGAAGACGGTGCCGCTTCCCATGGCAAGTCCCAGCAGGATTGATGTGAGAAATGTCATAAGTGCGAAGGCGGATCCGACGGCTGCCAGTGCATCTGCGCCTAAAAATCGTCCTACGATCAGTGTGTCAGCGATATTGTAGCATTGCTGGAGCAGATCACCCAGAATCATCGGTATTGCGAAAAGCAGCATGGTCTTCATCACAGGTCCTTTAGTCAGTTCGTGTTCCATAATTATTATCCCTTTACTATCGAAACGTAATGTATAAATTAACAAATGTAATTATAGTATAGAATGAAATGAAAGAGACGTCAATCCTTTCATCTGGTTGACGGAAGAGAAATGACAGGGCTATAATGAATAGATAAAAGCAGGAGGTCTGAAGGATGTTTTTAGATGGACTGGATGATCTTGATCAGAAGATCATAAGGTGTTTAATTCAGAATGCAAGGATGCCGTATTCGGAGATCGGACAGCAGGTTGGAATCTCGAGAGTTGCGGTGAAGATGCGAGTACAGGCACTGGAAAAGAAAGGAATCATTGAGGAATACACAACGATCATTAATCCACAGAAAATCAGTGGTGCGATTTCCTGTTATTTTGAAATTGAGACCGTGCCGGATACACTGGAAGAAGTGATCTCCATATTGGAAAAGAATGACACCGTTACACAGATTTATCGTGTGACAGGGAAAAGCAGGCTTCACGTACATGCAGTCAGTCCCTCTCAGGAAGAACTGGAACAGCTTCTTCATGGAACGATGGATTATCTTCCCGGTGTGCTGGAGTGCAGCACAAATATCATTTTATCCAGAGTAAAGGACATCAAAGGTCTTCGCTTATAAGCGTGAAAGAGGAATTACCATGAATCAGGAGAAAATAGAAGAGGGACTGACACAGTTCCCTGTATGTGAATATGCATTTATCAATATAGCAGATATTACATTTCTGGATCAGGTTCGTTACATCTGTAAGACAGAATGTCCCCAGTATGGCAAATCCTGGTCCTGTCCGCCAGCGGTAGGAACGGTGGAAGAATGCAAGAAACGGTGCAGCCAGTATACGGGTGGTTTTATTTTTACGACCATTGCCGAGGTCAATGATATTGCAAATATGGAGGAGACACTGGCTACTCGTATGGAGCATGAGAAGATCACCCGTCAGGTACGGGATCTGTTTGCAGAACAGACAGAAGCGATACAGGTGTTGTCTACGGAGTCCTGTGCCATCTGTAAAAAATGTGCCTATCCGGATGCACCCTGCCGTCACCCGGAGAAGATGTTTCCATGTATTGAAAGCTACGGAATCCTTGTGACAGATCTGGCAGAAAAATATGGCATTTCTTTTATGAATGGTGCAAATGTGGTGACCTGGTTCAGTCTCCTGTTATACCGATGACATGATTGCTGAAATGCCTGCATATAATATCTAAAAACCGCCGGACGGGAGTGCCTCATGAAATTTCGGGAACGGATGGCTGAAAAATTGAAGCTTCCTAAGGATCTGGTCATGGGAGCCGCAGTGCTGACGGTTACAGGACATAGTGAAGCTTACATAGAGAATTATAGAGGAATTATCGAATATACAGAGCAACGGATCCGGCTGCAGACCAAGACCTGCCAGATGACGTTGTGCGGAGAACAGTTACATATTGACTATTATACAGAAGATGAGATGAAAATATCGGGGCAGATAGGAGAGATCCGTTATTGCTGACATCTGTATTAAAATTTCTCAAAGGGTATGTAGTCGTTCACTTGTCTGGTTATTCACCGGAACGGTTTCTGAATCTGTGCTGTCATCATAAAATCGTGTTGTGGGGACTTAGAAGTACCGGAACAGAATATGAAATGTGTATGAGTATTGCTGCATTTCGGAAGGTGCGGCCGCTGGTCAGAAAGACACAGACCAAAGTTGTCATTCTGGAGAGGCATGGACTTCCGTTTTTACTGTGGAAGTACCGGAGGCGAAAATTGTTTGCAGCCGGTGCTTTTTTCTGTATTGTCCTTCTGTATGTAATGTCTTTGTTCATCTGGAATATCCATATAGAAGGAAATGAATCCCTGAGCACACAGGTAGTCTTAAGCTATCTGCAGGAGGAAGGCATCACCCATGGCATGCTCAAACGGCAGATTCATGGGGAAGAGCTGGAGAAGAAGCTGAGAGAACATTTTACAGAGGTTACATGGACATCGGCAGAGGTGAAAGGAACCAGGCTGATCGTACACATAAAGGAAAATGAGGATGCCAGCTTTTCACTGGTGGACGAGAAGGAACCTGCGGATCTGGTGGCTGCAAAGAGTGGACAGATCATATCCATGATCGTCCGTGCCGGAACACCGGTGGTTCATGAAGGAGACCAGGTGCAGGCAGGAGATCTGCTGGTGAAAAGTCAGGTGGAGGTCATGAACGATGAGGGAATGGTGGCGCAGACCCATCTGGTGCATGCGGATGCGGATGTTAAGATCCAGTACCGTCAGTCTTATGAGGCATCATTCCCGATGGATTATGTGAAAAAGGAGTATACAGGCAGGCGGAAGCGGGCATTGTATCTGATCCTGGGAAATCGACGGATCACCGTTGGTGTTACAAAAGTAGATTATGAATATCAGGATCTGCTGACCAGCGAGGTTCCGCTGAGGATCACGGAAAACTTCTATCTGCCGATCACGGTTGGGATCCGTACTATAAAAGAGTATATTCCCAGGGAGGCCATCTACACAGAACAAGAGGCAAAACAGAGAGCAGAACATGAGCTGCAGCTCTTTTTTGAAAAAATAAAGATAAAAGGACTTCAAATTATTGAAAATGGTGTTAAAATAGAAGTTAATGGGCAAGTGTGTACAGCAAGAGGAAGCCTTCTGGTGGAAGAAGAGGCAGTCCGTACACAGAGGCCTGTGATCGAAATCCAAGAGGAGAACGATCAGCATTTGGAAGAAGAAAGGGAACAGACATAAGTGACACTGGAAAATGAACTTTTTGACATTCCGTCCGAGCATGTACAGAACGTGTACGGACAGTTTGATGCGTATTTGAAGAAAATAGAGAGAACCATCGGCGTAACCGTTGTCTCCAGAGACGGCGGAGTGAAGCTGATCGGTAACGAAGCACAGGTAGAGAGTGCAAAGCAGGTGCTGTTGGAGCTTCTGGAGCTGTCCAGAAGAGGTAGCGAGATTACGGAGCAGAATGTGAATTATGCCTTGTCTCTGGCTATGGAGAAGAAGGAAGGGGCACTGCTGGAGATCGACAGTGACCTGATCTGCCACACCATCAGTGGCAAAGCCATCAAGCCAAAGACCCTGGGACAGAAAGCTTATGTGGATGCGATCCGCAAAGATATGATCACCTTTGGTATTGGGCCCGCAGGAACCGGTAAGACTTATCTTGCCATGGCTATGGCGATCACCGCATTTAAGGCGAATGAGGTAGAGCGGATCATCCTTACCCGTCCGGCAATCGAAGCAGGAGAGAAGCTTGGATTCCTTCCGGGAGATCTGCAGAGCAAGGTAGACCCGTATCTGCGTCCGCTGTACGATGCCCTGTATCAGATCATGGGAGCAGACAGTTTTCAGAAAAATATGGAAAAGGGTCTGATCGAAGTAGCACCGCTGGCATATATGAGAGGACGTACTCTCGACAATGCATTTATTATTCTGGATGAGGCACAGAATACCACCCAGGCGCAGATGAAGATGTTTCTGACCCGTGTGGGATTCGGATCCAAAGTAGTCATCACTGGTGATGAGACCCAGAAGGATCTGGCAGCGGATGTGAAATCAGGACTTGATGTGGCACAGAAGGTGCTTGGAAAAGTAGAAGGAATCAGCTTCTGTCGTCTGACCAGCAGAGACGTTGTCCGTCATCCTCTGGTACAGAAGATTGTAACCGCTTATGAAGAATATGAGAAGAAAACAGTGCGGAGAAAGGAGAACCATGACACTAGATCTGGAAGACGAGTACGGTCTTGACCTTGGTTTTGACTATGAAAAGACAGCAACCGAAGTGATCGATCAGGTACTGGAGGAGGAAGGCTGCCCTTATGAGGCACAGGTGAATCTTCTTCTGACCTCTGACCCGGAGATCCACCGGATGAATATGGAATACCGGAAAGTGGACAGGCCTACGGATGTCTTATCATTTCCACAGGTGGAATATGAGTCCCCGGCTGATTTTTCCTGGGCAGAAGAACATGAGATGGATTGCTTTGACCCGGATACGGGAGAACTGTTCCTTGGAGATATTGTGATCTCACTTGATAAAGTAAAGGAACAGGCAGAAAAATACAATCACAGTGTGCGTCGGGAGTTTGCATTTCTGGTGGCACACAGCATGCTTCATCTTCTTGGCTATGACCATATGACACCGGAGGAAGCAAAGGATATGGAATCCAGACAGTCGGCTGTTCTGGAACACCTTGGAATTACAAGGGATTAATACGAAGATAAGAGGAAAAATATGGGTAACAGCAAAAAAAAATCCAATTATATCGTGCAGGGAGGTATTCTGGCCGCTGCATCTATTCTGGTGCGCATTATCGGAATGGTCTATCGGATCCCTGTTACAAGAATCCTGGGTCCCATAGGAAACAGTTACTATTCAGCCGCATATGAAGTCTATTCTATGATGCTACTGATCTCATCCTTCAGTCTTCCACTGGCAGTCTCCAAGCTGGTATCAGCAAGACTGGCAGCAGGACAGGCAAAGAGTGCATATAAGATTTTCAGATGTACGCTGGTGTTTGCGCTGGTGTCCGGCGGTATTGCATCTCTTCTGGTGTATTTCGGAGCCGGATTTTTCAGTGATGTACTGGTAAATACACCTGAGAGTAAGCTGGCCCTGCAGGTGCTGGCGCCGACAATCCTGGTGGTTGCCCTGATGGGGTGCTTAAGAGGCTATTTTCAGGGTCTGGGAAGTATGGTTCCTACTGCAGTCTCCCAGATCGTGGAGCAGGTGGTCAATGCGGCTGTCAGCATCGGAGCTGCATGGATGTTGTTCCACTATGGACTGAAGATCGATCATCTTCTGGGAACTAAGACAGCTGCTTACGCTTACGGTGCGGCAGGAAGTACGCTGGGAACCGGAGCAGGTGCATTTGTAGGTCTCATATTTCTGATCTTCATTCTGTTGGTCTATCAGCGGGTCATGAGCCGCAGAGTGGCTTCGGACAGGCATGGAGAGACGGAGTCCGTATGGGAGATTTATGGGCTTCTGATCGTGACGATCCTTCCGGTTATTTTAAGTACCGCCGTTTACAATATCAGCGGCATCATTGATCAAGGTATTTTCAAACACTTGATGGCCTATAAGAATTATGAGTCGATGGCTGTCGATAAAATGTGGGGTATTTACAGCGGTGAGTATAAGCTGCTGACGAATGTGCCGATCGCAGTGGCATCAGCCATGGCGTCTTCCACGATCCCTGCGCTGACCAGAGCCAGAGTGGCGAAGGACAGAAGAGAAATGCGTAAAAAGACAGAGAATGCCATCCGTTTTGTGATGGTGATCTGTATTCCCTGTGCAGTGGGTCTGTCTGTACTGGCATCTCCAATCCTTCAGCTTCTCTTTGGCGCGAAGGATCATTTGCGTATCTCTGCCTTGCTGCTGCAGACAGGAAGCATTTCCGTTGTCTTATACGGAATGTCCACACTGACCAATGGTATTTTACAGGGAATGGACAAGATGCGTCTGCCGGTGATCCATGCAGCCATCTCTCTGGTCATCCATGTGGTGCTGCTGGTAGTGATGGTAATGACAGGTATGAACATTCATGCAGTGGTCTGGGCAAATATTTTCTTTGCATTCCTGATGTGCGTACTGAATTCCAGATCCATCGCAAAATATATGCGCTATCGGCAGGAAGTACGAAGGACCTTTTTCGTGCCTCTCCTGGCATCTGCTCTGATGGGTGCGGCCGCATTCGGAGTTTATCATGGCTTGTATGTACTGTGTAAGAGCAATGCGATCTCTGTTCTGGCTGCATGTATTGCAGCTGTGATCGTCTATGGAGTTGCTTTGCTGGTACTGAAAGGCCTGACGGAAGAGGAACTGCTTGGCTTTCCGAAAGGTCATACACTGGTCAGAATTGTGAAAAAGCTTCATCTGATGTAGAATAAACCTCTTTTTTCCAGTTCATACTATATGGAAAAAGGAGGTTTTATGATGTCGAGAAAAATGATGTGGACGACGGTGATAGCAGCAGTCGTTGTGGCTGCGTTGATTGCTATGGTATTTGTATCCGGCAGAAAGAGTGCCGCACCGCCAGAGGAGCAGAAAGGCACTGAACTGGTGGAGATGGTTCCGGCAGAGGGAGAGACGGGCGAATCTGTGGCTGAGAAAGCACTGGCAGCGGAAGAGACAGGAGTGGATCCTTCAGATCAGTATGAATTTCTGCTGGTAGATCACAATGATTATGTGGCTGTCTACCAGCTCCCTGAACGGGAAATCTACGAATATACGGATGTGATTATGGAAGTTCTTCCAGAAGACGTGCAAAAGGAAGTACAACATGGAAAATACATTAAAAATGAAGAAGAACTATACAATTTTCTTGAAAATTATACAAGTTAGCATTGTCAATAAGCCCGAGATGTTGTAAATTAAACCGTAGGAATGTGTATACACATTCTATATATGGGAAGAGAGACAACAATATGGATAATCAGACATTAAGAGAACGATTGAAAGATAAAAAAAGGATCGTAGTCAAAGTAGGATCTTCGTCCCTGACACATGCAGAGACAGGTTCCATTGACCTGATCAAAATGGAGAAGCTGGTACGGGAACTGACAGATCTTCACAATCGAGGCAAGGAAGTGATCCTGGTAAGCTCAGGAGCGATCGCAGTGGGACGCAAGACCATCGGTATGAAGGAACGCCCCTCACAGTTGTCAGTAAAGCAGGCATGTGCATCCATAGGACAAGCAAGACTGATGATGATGTATCAGAAATTTTTCATGGAGTACAACCAGATCGCATCACAGGTTCTGATGACCAAGAATACGCTGGTGAATGGAGAGAACAGGATCAATGCCAGGAATACCTTCGATACATTGCTCCATATGGGAGCCATTCCTATTGTAAATGAGAATGATACGATCTCTACGTACGAGATCCAGTTTGGTGACAATGATACCCTGTCTGCGGTAGTTGCAGCACTGGTACAGGCGGATCTTTTAATCCTTCTGTCAGATATTGACGGACTGTTTACGGACGACCCGAATAAGAACCCGGATGCAAAGTTTATTGATTATGTGGATCATGTGGATCAGCATTTTGAGAAGATGGGTAAGGGTTCTGCCAGTGATGTGGGAACCGGAGGAATGTCAACCAAACTGAAGGCGGCGAAGCTGGCCACCTCTGCCGGAGCGGATATGGTCATCGCCAATGGAGCAGATATGGGTGTGATCCATCGAATCGTGGATGGAGAACCGGTTGGAACGCTGTTCAAAGAGAATCGTACGGAAGATTTTTATCTGATCGACTATCTGGATGAGCCATCCGTATAGGGACAAATAAAGGAGAGACAATCAGGATGATGGATGATAAGAAGATAGCCAGAATCAATGAACTGGCACATAAATCTAAGGCAGAAGGCCTGACAGCAGAAGAAAAAAAGGAGCAGCAGCTTCTCAGACAGGAATTTCTCGCAGCTATCCGTGAGAATGTGAGAAGTCAGCTTGACAATATTGATATTCTGGAACATGACGGCAAGATCGTAAATCTGGGTGAAAAATATGACAAAAATGGGAAAAAAGGAAATTAGGGCAGAAGTCAAAAAACGCAGAGCAGAGGCAGAACTTAGGACACTCCATGAGAATAGCAGAAAGATCGTGGAGACCTTTGTAAGTCTGCCACAGTATCAGAACGCAGACCTGTTGCTGGCCTATGTGGATGCCAAGCGGGAGGTTGAGACCCGTCTTCTGATGGAGCGTGCATGGAAGGATCATAAAAAAGTGGCTGCTCCCCGTGTGGATGGAGACGGTATCATGGATTATTATTATATCAATAGTCTGGATGATCTGGATCCGGGAAGTTTTGGCATCATGGAGCCGAAGACGGACTGCCCCATCTGTGAGGATGAGAATGGACTGATGTTGATGCCAGGTGTGGCATTTGATGAACACTGTCATCGGGTAGGGTATGGCGGTGGCTACTATGACAGATATCTGGAAAAGCATCCGAACATTGTACATATTGCACTGGCATTCGAGTTTCAGGTATTTCCAGAGGTGCCATTTGAGGCACATGATATTCTGCCGCAGATGCTGGTGACTGAAAAGCGGATCATCCGGCCGGAAGAGACCAGTGAAAGAACTCTGGAAGAGATTGGAAGGCGGGCGAAAGCTGCAGAGCCGGTTCTTCGGATCATGGGAACGACGAAGAAGAATGAAGTGCTGCTTCACGTAGCAGATGCGCTTATCAAGGAACAGAATTACATTCTTGGAAAAAATGCAAAAGATGTGGAAATTGCGAAAAAGAATGGCATGGAGCCGGGCATGGTGGACCGTCTGATGCTGACCAAAGACCGGATCGCCGGCATGGCAGAAGGTATTCGTCAGGTGGCTGCATTGCCGGATCCGGTGGGAGAGGTAACTTCCATGAAACAGAGGCCCAATGGTCTGATGATCGGATGGAAGAAAGTGCCGCTTGGCGTGATCGGTATGATCTATGAATCCCGGCCAAATGTGACTGCAGATGCATTTTCTCTGTGCTTTAAGGCTGGAAATGTGGTAATCTTAAGGGGAGGCAGTGATGCGTTCCTGTCCAACTGTGCGATCACAAAGGTCATCCGGACAGCACTGGCAGAGATGGATATTCCGGAAGATGCAGTACAGCTGATCGAAGATACCAGCCGCGAAACAGTCAAGGCATTTATGCAGCTGAACCAATATGTGGATGTACTGATTCCCAGAGGCGGAGCCGGATTGATCCGCAGTGTGGTAGAGAACAGCCGGATACCGGTGATCGAGACTGGCACAGGCAACTGCCATATTTTTGTGGATGAGAGTGCCGATTTTGATATGGCAATTGACATTATTTTCAATGCAAAGACACAGCGGATCGGTGTGTGCAACGCATGTGAATCTCTGGTGATCCATGAAAAAATCGTGGATGCATTCCTGCCACGCCTGAAAGCGCGCCTGGATGAGAAGCATGTACAGATGCGTGGTGATGAGAAAGCATGTGCAGCTGCGGAAGGACTTGTGAAAGCAACAGAAGAGGACTGGGGCAGAGAGTATCTGGATTATATCCTGTCTGTGAAGACAGTGAAAAATATTGATGAGGCGATTGTACATATCAATCGCTACAATACTGGACATTCGGAGGCTATCGTGACAAAAGACTATGCCAATGCGCAGAAGTTTTTAAATGAGATCGATGCGGCAGCCGTCTATGTGAATGCGTCCACCCGTTTTACGGACGGATACGAATTCGGGTTTGGAGCAGAGATTGGAATCAGTACCCAGAAGCTTCATGCAAGAGGACCTATGGGACTTGATGCCCTGACCTCTGGAAAATATATTATTTATGGAAATGGACAGATAAGATGAGAGTAATTGCAGGAACGGCACGGAGTATGCCACTGAAAACTGTGAAAGGGATGGATGTACGTCCTACCACAGATAAGACAAAAGAGACCCTGTTTAATGTATTGCAGACAGATGTACCGGACAGCCGGTTTCTGGATCTGTTCAGCGGAAGCGGAGCCATCGGTATTGAGGCACTGAGCCGCGGAGCATCCCATGCAGTGCTGGTGGAGCAGGACAGCAAGGCTGCTGACTGTATTCTGGAAAATCTTCAGTTTACAAAGCTGATCGACCGGGCAGAGCTTCAGAAATGTGATGTGCTGACAGCTCTTCACCGGATGGAAGGACAGAAACCATTTGATGTGATCTTTATGGATCCGCCTTATGATCAGGGATTGGAACGGCAGGTCGTGGAGTATCTGACCAGAAGTTCTCTGGCAGATGAATATACAGTCATTGTTATTGAGGCTTCTCTGGAGACGGATTTCTCCTGGCTGGAGGCAGCTGGCTTCCATGCTTACAAATACAAAAAATACAAAACAAATCAGCATGTATTCATTCAGAGAAATGATGCATAGCGTGAGAGGATAAGGATTAATAAATGACTCGAGCAATTTATCCGGGAAGCTTTGACCCGGTAACACTGGGACATCTGGACATTATCAGACGTGCGTCCAAAACCGTAAGTGAGCTGATCGTAGGTGTTCTCAATAATGGAGGAAAGACTCCGCTTTTTACTATTGAAGAACGAGTGGAGATGCTAAAGGAAGTGACGAAGGATCTGCCAAATGTGAAAGTAATGTCTTTCTCTGGACTTCTGGTAGATTTTGCAAAACACACGGATTCCAATCTGGTAGTCCGCGGACTTCGTGCGATCTCTGATTTTGACTATGAGCTGCAGATGGCTCAGACCAACCGGAAGATGAATGCAGATGTGGATACCATGTTTCTGGCAACCAGTCTGGAATATGCATATTTAAGCTCCACAACAGTAAAAGAGGTTGCTTTCTGTGATGGAAATATCAGTGAGTTCGTACCGGAACCTGTAGTGGAGAAGGTTCAGGAAAAAGTACGTCTGGCACGACAGAAGGCAGGAAAGGAGTAGCTGGGGATGAGTAACAGCAGAATTGAACAGATCATTGAAGAAATTGAGGACTATATTGACAGTTGTAAAGGTCCTCTGTTCGGTGGAGGAGACAAGATCGTTGTTGACAGAGAGCGTATGGAGGAACTGTTAAGAGAGCTTCGTATGAAGACTCCGGAGGAGATCAAACGCTATCAGAAGATCCTGGCAAATAAGGATGCGATCCTGGCAGATGCACAGCAGAAAGCAGAGGCTATTATTGCACAGGCAAATATTCAGAATCAGGAGCTGGTCAATGAGCATGAGATCATGCAGCAGGCATATGAGCAGGCTAATCAGGTGATCGAGATGGCTACCAGTCAGGCTCAGGATATCTTGAACAATGCTACCAGAGATGCCAATGAAATCCGTCTGGGAGCCATCCAGTATACAGATGATATGCTGGCAAATATGCAGACCATGCTGCAGGATGTGGTAGAGAAGTCCAACAGCCACTATTCTGCAATGATGGATAATTTCCAGCAGTTCTATAATACCATTACCAGCAACCGGGCAGAACTGGCCCCGGAGACAGAAGAACCAGCACCGCAGGAAACATCAGAAGCGGAAGAAGAAGCCGACCAGTAATCCATGGTTTCAAGTCAAGATCTGTGTCCGACAGGACACTTATGATCTGAGCACAGGTACATAAGCCGCCGAAGGAAGCTCCGGCACAGACAAGGGCTGTGCGCATAGGAGTGGAAGCAAGCGGCAGGGCACTGAGGGCATGCGTACCGGAACTGATCTCCAGAAGAGCGGCAATGGCAGCGGTCAGGGGAACAGGAAGATGAAAAAGTGTCAGCATCTGAGCAATAATTGAGAACAGAATGATGTATCCACCCAGGCGGGTGATCGTCGTAAAACTATCCATGATACAGGTATCCAGCATCGGAAAATCAATCCGGTGAATGGATGCCTGTTTTTGTATTACAAGAGAAGCACCGGTATGTACAGACCGGACAGCACCGGAAATATTGTGGCTGGAAACCGGTGCTTTGTAGAAAAAACGGCCATAAATATATCCATACAAAAGCGGAACACCATAAAACACGCAGAATAGTATTGGTGGCACCTTTGTGAATCCAAGCTTGGCAATACAGATATAATTGACAAAAAAGGCAGGGCTCACATTATTGCAGAATACCATCAGATAGGAGCCTTCCTCTCTGGAAATGTGCTGATGTGCCACCAGTTCGGCAATCACTTTTGCGCCCATGGGAAAGCCGCACAGATATCCCATAAGAATTGCATAGGAGCCATCTGAGGAGACTGGAAAGATCCGTGTCAGAACCGGTGCGAAGATCCGGTTCAGAAAACGAAATGCACCGGTTCTGATCAGAAGTCCGGATAAGATAAAAAAAGGAAGCAAGGAAGGCAGGACAGAAGTGTACCAGAGGGTCAGACCCAGCGTACAGCCCTGCGCCGGAATGGTAAGTATGTTTTGCAAGATACCTCCATATGATGTAGTAATTCATTATAATGTATGGGGCAGGCCGTGAAATATGAGTCTTTTTGCGGGCGGAAGCTTGCATTATGGATAGGGATGATGTTATTGCTCAACTGTCTGGTCCAGGAAGAACTGTACTGGATCGAAGACCGACTGAAGGCGAGGATGCCGTCTTCCTCGGATTCCGATGAGGAATATGAGGCCTATCAGCAGGCATTGGAGCTGGTGTGGGAAGAACTGGAATATTTTCCTGTACCGGACTCTACTTTGAAAGATACAGAGGCAGTTTCTTTTGAAAATACCTGGCAGGCAGAGCGGACATATGGGGGAAAACGAAAACACGAAGGCTGTGATCTGATACCGGAAAAAGAAGAGAGCGGATATTATCCGGTGATCAGTATGACGGATGGAGTAGTAGAGCGGGCAGGCTGGCTGGAAAAAGGAGGCTGGAGGATCGGAATCCGTTCGGACAATGGAAATTATTATTACTATGCACATCTGGAATCTTATGTGGGTGACTGGAGAGAAGGAGACCAGGTGCAGGCAGGAGACTTGCTTGGGTATATGGGAGACAGTGGCTACGGACCGGAAGGCACGACCGGACAGTTTCCAGTTCATCTTCATGTGGGCATCTATATGCCCCTTGGTGTAGAAGATGAACTGGCGATAAATCCCTATTGGATGTTAAAGTATCTGGAAGAAAAGAAGGTTAAGTGGGATTATTGACAGTAAATGATAATAGTCGGATATATGTAATCATCACAGCCAATACCGGAAGAGATAAGGAACCTAAAAAGATAAACAAAATCAGGAAAATATTTTCATAGTATGAAATCATAAGCCAAAGCATCAGGATACATAAAAACAGTATTGTAAAAGCAAGGACAGCAAGTAGAATAGTACCTCCCCATAACTGTTTTCTATTGGGAAGGGTAATCTGAGAAGTGAGATCATCTTCTGTGCCACCGGGATGTCTTTTTTTGAGTTTGTTCTGGATTGCCTGATAACGTTTTACTTTTTGAAACACAAAAGGAAGATTCAGAACAAACAGGACAAAACAGATTCGACTTGACAGATCGGGATGAGCATGGCCAACTAATGTAACAATAAATCCAAGAAAAAGTGAAAGAGATATACTGACAACGGCAAAAGTAGTGGTTATCACACCTAGTTTTGAATATATATAGATGTAATCGTATTTGGTGTAAATTTTTTTCATATGAAATCTCCGATCTTTATGTCTATTTTTTTAATTCTTCCCAGTCTGGTCCGAGCTGCAGGCTGCCATCTGTGCTGGCTACAAAGGTATTTCCATTTTTATAGATATGTTCATATTTCACGTCTGCCTGATAGGTATTTCCATAAGAATCCCGGTAATGATCCACACCACGGATACCATCGGTGGAGTGGTCATAGATATGATCCATCTGACGGCTGTGATCCTGACAGGCCTGGTTTACGATATCCGAGGTCTGGGAAAGTGTGTGGGAAAGATTCCGGGAAGCTTGTATGGCATTCTGCTGCCGGGTCATGGCTCCCTGAAGCTGTATCTGTCGGACGCGCTGGAGTTCCTCATCCTGAAGGGAAAAATAGAGGGGACCGTATTTTAACTCCTGAAGAAACCGGTCAAAGACAGCTTCACAGGAGGAAGCAGCTGAGCTGGAAGCCTGACAGAGAATCAAGATATCAAAGGCTCGGCCCCAGTTGGAGGTATTAAGACCTCCAATGCCGTACATAGCACCCATAAAGGCGGTTCCCTTTTTCAGAAAATCTGTAATCCGATCTGTGGAAGACGCGGAGGAATTCTTTGGAACCTGTGCCAGTATAGTGGCAAAAAAGCCCTCATAAAGCTGTCCACCTGCTGAGATGCGAAAAGTAAATTTACCGGGAAATACAGTTGCTTGCTTCTGAAGCTTCTGAGAAGCTGTCTGCTGAAACCGCAGAGCCTTTGGCTGTAGGGCTTCCGCAGATACCGGATAAAGCTCCGGTTCAGAGAGAGAGCCAGGAAGAAGCTGGGAGGTGATACCTATAATTCGCCGTCTGGCATACTGGGGAAGCTCAAGCCATCGGCAGTTGCAAGCCATGGACATGGGATCTATCTGGTACTCGCCGCCTGAGGAAAGTCCAGGAATTCCCATAGAGGAAAAAATAGAGGCTTTTGGTGCAGAATCCTTGTAGAAGGCGAAAGGATAGAACAGAAGCTGGGCGGACATATCCTGGGAGAAAAGCTGTAGTCCCTTGCAGACGGTTGCTAGTGTAGAGATGGAATCATTATCATCAAAGACGCGGTAATCCCATTCGGCTGGAATATAAGATTGAAACAGTGCACCCCGTCCACCATAGTTGATGATGCGGACAGGGTTTTTCTCGTTGCACTGTGATTTCAAAACATATTCGGTACCGCAATAAGGACAGCGGATTCGTTCGGCGTCTTCTGCGACATGCATTGGACTTCCACAATTTCTACATTTTACTTCTTGATATTCCATAGAACGATGCTCCTTTCGATGGTGGTTATAGCTTTGTATGATACTGTTGTCTACAGTCTAACATAAGTGAAAATGGTCTTGCAGTTGACAAATGTTTCATTCCTGGCCTGTAAACAAAAAACTGAAAAAGCAGAAAAAAGAGGAGAAAGAAAAGATTGAGACTTTTGTCACCTTGTTCGATTGAGACTTTTGTTTATAATAGAATTATCAAAAGAAGGTAATTCAGGGATAAACGGAGTGGAGATAGATGAAGTGGTGTAGATTAAATGGAAGAGTGTTGACATTGATGTTGGCTCTTGCTTTTTTCAATTTTATTTTTCTGGGAATTGAATATCAGTTTGACAATATGATGGCATTAGTTACCGGACCGGAACAGGTGGTGACAGCTCAGGGGTATATATTGGGAGCCAGTGTGCTGGGATTTCTGCTTTATCCGGCGGCTGCTTCCTGCATAAAAGAAAAATTCTGGCAGATTGTCGTATTCGCAGGAGCACTGGCAGGAGTAATCTGTGTTTTTGTGATCTGGCAGCATATCTCTTATGGCACGATTCTGGCGGCGGGCTGCATCTGCTTTATTCTGATTGGCATGGCAGGAAGCGCAGTACATTATTATCTGTCCAGGGCGGCAGCTCCTGAACATCTGGCGAAGACCATCGGTATATCATATGCAGTTGGCATCTTTCTCCAGTTTCTTAATAATAATCTTGTGAAAAATGATATGGCAGAGTCTGTTGTTCTGGCCGTGTCAGCAGCAGTGTTTTCCGTATTGCTGTTAAACGCAGAGAATGGAATAGTACAAGCAGAAAGTGCATCGGAAAATTCATCGGAAAGCACATTAGAAATCTCCGAGCATGCAGGTCTCTGGTTGATTCTTCTGGTAATGTTGATCACCTGTATCTTTTCTACATTGGATGCAGCAGTGACGCTGAGACATGCAGCGGGCAGTGCGGATGTAGGGCAGTGGCCGAGACTGTTGCTTGCAGGAAGTGGTCTTCTGGCAGGTGTGTTCTATGACAGTCTGGAACATCGATATGAGAATGTACTGATGTATTGCATGACAGTTTTGTCTGCTTTCTGCATCGTGGTACTGGAAAATGGCGGACCATTTTTTGCGGGGCTGGTTGTGTTTTATTTGTCAGCAGGATTTTTTGTAGTATTTTTTACTGTAAGCTTTATGCGTCTTTCAATCCGGATGAAGTGTCCGAGACTCTGGTCGGGTCTTGGAAGAGCTGTGAACAATATCTGTGCTTTTGTCACAGGATCACTGTCCATCCGACTTATTCAGTCAGAAAATCAGATACTGCGGGATGGTCTGCTGCTGGTATTATTTGTTTTGATCAGTATTGTATTTTTTATCTACAGTAATGCATTGTACAGGAGAAAAAAGACAGAGCCACAGAGCAGGGAGATAAAGCTTGGAGAAAAAGAAAGTCTGGAAATGTTTGCCGCTTCATTTTCTCTTACAGAGCGGGAGAAAGAAGTGTTGGAGGTGATTCTGGTATCCGATGAGAATGTTCAGGATATTGCGGAAACACTGATGATTTCCAGAGCGGCACTGTACCGGCATATTGCCAGCCTCAATGAAAAGACCGGGACAAAGTCCAGAATCGGACTGGTTCAGTTTTACTATCGATATCACAGGAGGAATGAAGGATGAAAAAGAGACATCATTACAGAATACTTTTCATTCTGATGGTAGCAGGCCTGCTTTGCAGCTGCGGAACCGTCGGGGAAAAGGAAGAACCGCAGACAGCAGGTACGCAGACGGAAAAAGCAGAAAAAGAGGATGCCCGGCTGGCACCCTATCAGAGCGTGGAACTGGCGGCTATGGCCCGTGCTTATTATCTGAAGGAAAATAATTATCTGGCACCGGAGGTGGAATGCCTGAAGAATGATGACGGTACGACAACCCTTCATCTTTATGAGATTGTGAAGGACGATGATGAGAGCAGTCACACCGCCACTTCTGCCTGGTATACGGTGGATGAATATGGAAAGGGAGAGGACGACATCATGGGAAATGCGGTGGAGTTTCCAAACATGTCCCTGGGGGAAATTGCAGAATATGTGAAAACTCCTATAGCACTTACCTACAATGAGGAAGGGGAAGCCCATAATGAGTGGAAGATTACTGATGCAGCGACGATCAATGCCTGTATACAGGCTATAAGTCAGATTAACGTCGGGGAGGAGACAGAGCATCGCACCATGGATGCCGGGGAGACACTTGTCTTCCAGATGGCGGATGGAAATACGTGGACGCTGGATTTTGAGGCCGGAAATCTGTTGAGAAATAACACTTGTTATGAGACGGACGGATGGAAAAAAGTCCAGAATATCATACGGGATTATCTTACGGAGGAGGGATTGCAATGAGACTACGAGACGGGAAGAAGGCAGGGGTATTACTGCTTGCGGCACTTTTGCTGACCGGCTGTGGAAGAGCAGAGAATACATCGGATGCTGTAATGAGTGTCAGCGAAGATACTGCGGCAGGAACATGGGAGCTTGTGAGCATGACCTATAATGGAATGACGGTCGGAAAAGAGGATCTGGAAGAGATGGGCACATCTATGACGTTGAATCTTCTGGAGGATGGTACCGGAACTATGGATTATGACGGCACAGTCCATGATCTGACCTGGGATGATAGTGCCATTACTACGGATGGCGTGGCGGATGCTTACACGTTAGAAGATGGCGTATTGGTTCTGGCAAATGAAGAGACGGAGATGGTCTTTGAAAGACCAGGAAGCATGGCAGCAGTGACTGCGCCGGATGAAGAAGAGGATGAGCAAACAGCAGACTCGCGTACAGAGACGGGTTCCCAAACAGAGGCATCAATAGAAGACAACTGGACAGTCGTTCCGCTGGCGTCTGCTCAGGAGTTGGTGCCTTATAGCTGTACGGAGTTCAGTATGAATATTCCACAGGGATGGACAGTGCGATCTTCTGCCATGTACACAGGTATGTTTCATGCAATTCATGCTTTTGATCCGGAGAATCCAGTAAATCAAATCTTCTTTATGCTGAAAATGGAGCCAATGTTTCCGGATGAGAATTCCCGGGCGATGATGGCACTTTCCAGTGATTTGTTTGGAAAATATCCCATTCTTACGAATGTATCGACACAGGGAGTCTTTGAAATATTCCCACAGTTTGCAGACGCAATGAATGCAACTGCTGATTATGCGGATATTCAGACACCGTACATTGCAGATTTTTCTGTAACAGAGAGTTTTGAAAGTACTCAGGGAATGAGCAGTGTTGCTATTTCTCCCACCATTCTTCGGGTTGATTTTACGCAGGATGGAATGGCGGGAGAAGGAATGTTCACAGCGGATGTGGTGCCCTTTGCCATGGGTACGGGAATGGGATATTATTCCGTCTATAATCTGACAGTCCTCAGCGCAGAAAAGGGAACCTTTCAGGACTGGCAGCCTACTTTGAATAAAGCCCTCAGCAGTCTTAATTATACGCCGGAATTTCAGAGCTTTGCCATGTCTCAGAGCAATCAGGCGGCATCCACCTCCCAGTCCCTCAGTCAGTCGGCCAATGAGATGTCCGACAGCATCATGTCCTCCTGGGAGAACCGGAACCGGAGTCAGGATATCATGAGTCAGAAGCAGAGTGATGCGACCTTGGGCTATGAGCGTATTGTGGACACTGAGACAGGAAATATCTACAAAATTGACAACGGCTTCACCGACTGGTACGATGGATCTCGTTATAAATCCATCACCGATGATCAATATACGGATTCGGTGGAAGCTGTAATTCATTGGAAATAGACTTGTATCAATAAAAAATTGATTAAGGTTTGATTAAGTGAGAGATTTTTAAGCAAAATCTCTCACTTTTTGTTATAATGGGGCAGGAAGCAATGTCTGATGTTTCTATTAACACGGAATATAATCTGGATGTAAGAGGAGAGTAGATATATGGGAAAAAACCGGATAGTTATTATAATCTGTTATCTGATGATTGTAACAGGTTATTTTGCAGGAGACTGGTATCTTCAACAAAATGGAATGGAATATCTTCTGAAAATAAAACTGGTGACAGGCATTTTTCTATGGTGTTTACCAGTGTTGCTGATTGGATCGTTTCTCTGGAGAGCGTATCAGAAGAAACAGGCAGGGCTTTGGTTCGGACTATTTCTTACTTATGTGATCGTCATGGCACTGGTGAGTGTCTGTGCTGCATTTATCCAGGTGGCACAGCTGGAAGATGAATATCGGATGAAGGATGGCTATCTGCGGATTACAGAATCTGCCGCTTATGGTACTCCCAACGAGGTATATTATGCGGAGCCTGTATATGGAATTGCAAGACGGAAATTTACCTGGGATACAGAGCATTATGCACAGAGCCTTTCCAGAATCTATGATACGGAGTTTGTGCCGATGATGGATGAGAGGAAAGGGCAGGTCTACATATCTGAAGATTATCCAGATGTGAAGGTGCAGGTGTGGGGAGTGGATCGTACAGCTGACCCGGAATTAAAAGAGAATCTGTCCTATCTGCTCACCTCATCGGAGATTGAGAAAAAAGGACAGGCCTATTTTGGTGACGCTGTACAGCTGACCAAAAAGCAGCAGACGACTGCGGAGCAGATGAATCTGGAGGATAATCCAAGTTATGAAGTGACGGCATTGACGATTCCTGCAGATCAGATGGATGCCGCAGGAGCGAAGATCGCTGTATTTATGCAGGAAGAACTAAAAACCGGTCTGTTTGATCATGTACAGGGAAGCATTTTTATCATATTGAAAAGTTCAGTGGACGATCCAGAAGGCTGGTCATTTAATCTTCCATTCAGTGTACATCCATCCGACAGCTGGGTTTATGGTGCAGATGTTACAGCAGAAGTGATCCAGAGCTGTCTCCACACAGAACTGATTCAGTATCAGCAATCAGGATCCTGGGTGGAAGAGCCAGACAGCAGCAATCATGCTTATGATGATACGGTCTATTCAGGTGGAGATGATGCAGAAGAAGCACCAGAAGGGCAGGATCAGACAGAGTTCTATAATCAGATCAATGATGGATATGTGGCGATCTATTCTGAATATATGGCGGATGCAGACGGAGCCCGTTTTCAGACTACCCAGGATGCCAAAGGCAATTCGAGGATGCTTGTCTATGAAGATGATGATAAGGTAAGGTTCCTGGTTTATGATAGAGTGTCTAAGAATGAAAAATGTCTGCTCTATGTTTATCATGAAGCGGATAAAGCATCTGATGGCAGCTATAGTCTGCAGGAAGCAAGAATTCTGGATATGTATGCCTATGTGATCGACACAGGAGAGGTGATCGATTCCGGCAGACAGGCATGGGGAGATGTGGGAACATCGGAGTATCGGGAGGCCACCGGTGAATAGGTAAGAAATAGACAACATTCTTTTATGTGACGAGGATAGTATAAAATGAAAACAATCGGGTTGCTTGGTGGAATGAGCTGGGAAAGCACAGTCCATTATTATCAAATTATAAATGAAGAAGTGAAAAATAAGCTGGGTGGATTACATTCAGCAAGGATCATTCTGTATAGTGTTGAATTTGCTGAAATTGAAAACTATCAGTCCAGCAATCAATGGGAAAAATGTGGCGAGATCTTGGGAAGAGCTGCAAAGAAACTGGAAGATGCAGGAGCAGATTTCATTCTTATATGTTCTAATACCATACATAAAGTCACATCGCAGATTGCTTCTATGCTACAGATACCAGTAGTACATATTGCAGATGCGACAGCCGATGAACTTAAGACATGCCACATAAAACGTGTTGGACTACTGGGTACCAGATATACGATGAAACAGGATTTTTACAAAGATCGCCTGTCCGACAGAGGAATTGAGGTGATTATTCCAGATGATGTCGATGTGGATGTTGTAAACAGGATCATATTTGAAGAATTGTGTGTTGGTAAGATTAATGAGAAATCCAGAAAGATATTTCAGAAGATTATTGAAAAAATGCAGAAAAAGGGTGCAGAAGGTGTTATTCTGGGATGCACAGAGATCGGTTTACTGATTCATCAGTCAGATGTCTCTGTCCCGGTATTTGATACAACAGTTATTCATACAAAAAAGGCAGTTCAAATTGCATTGACTGACAGTTGAAAAAATGTCGAATTCTGTTGACAAACAGGAATATATTTGATACTCTTTATCAAGAAATTCAATATTCCATGAGGGAGTAGTTAGCGCGAAAGTGTGGTTTGTCAACATTCTGATTATAGAGATACATATAATCTGGCAAATCTTAAATAATGAGACTCATGTATATCGCTGAACAGTTCCGGTGTGAGACACAGGCTGGCGGTTGATATACATGAGTTTTTTTATTGGTTTGGGTATACTTCTGATGTGGAGGACAAAAGGAGTAGACAGATGTTATTATTTTTGAAAGTGTTTTTAACGGAATTCATCGCGGAGATGGGAGACAAAACGCAGCTCATGCTCATTGCTCTTACTTCCAAGTATAAGTTAAGAGATATTATATTGGGAACTGCTGCAGCAATCCTTGTGTTGAATGGACTGGCCGTTCTTGCTGGAGGATTTGTCAGTGAATTCATTCCTGACTGGCTCATCAAAGTTATTGCAGCATTTGCATTTCTCTATTTTGCTGCATCAACGATTGCCGGTGATGATGACGATGAAGAGGAAGAGGGCGGTAGATCAAAGATCAAGTTTGCTCCGCTTGCAGTATTTTGTACATTTTTCGTAGCAGAACTGGGAGATAAGACACAATTGACTGCGATTACATTTGGTGCAAATGAAGGAATGAATGTTGCATTGATTGTATGGATCGCCTGTTCTCTGGGACTTTTTGCAGCGGACATCTTAGGAATGCTGGCCGGTTATCTGCTGAAGAGCAAGACACCGGAGGGACTGCTTAACACACTGGCATTTGGAATCTTCTCTGTGTTCGGTGTATATACACTGTTCCAGGGCTTGAAGCTCATCAGCACAGATGTCTGTCCGATTCCGGTGTTGCCAGTACTTGTGGCAGCATCGGCGGTCTTTGCATCTGTCTGTGTTTGTCTTTTTATGAGAAAAGAGAAAAAGGCAAAATAGGGTCATGATCAGATCATAGGAAAATTGAAGGAAGAAATACTGAAATTAGATGTTTACATCCTGAAAAATGTATGTGGAACATAAATTTACGTCCTGAAAAGTGTGTATATACAGCTAAAACTCCGCCTGAAAAATGTTGACTCGAGCATTTTGAAATAATAAAATAAGAAACATGAATATGTAAATTTTGACAGAATAAAAGAATATCTGGATAAATGATGCAAAGAAAGGCATGAGAACAGAAAAAAGGTGACTTATGAAGAAAAGTACATTACTTTTTGCTTGTATACTGGCAATCATTTGTTTATCTGGTTGTGCGAGATCAGATAATGCCGTATCAGACCAGCCATCCGCAGTCAGCATTCCTGTGGTTGAAGAAGATATGGAAGCGAAAATGCAGGATACTGTTCCGGAGACGGAAGAACCAGTATCAGATGAATACAAGATTATCATGGTAGGAGATGTGCTGTTACATACTCCCATAGAGGAAAATTGCAGACAGGCAGATGGAAGTTATGATTATAGTTCGTTGTTTGCACATACGAAGGACGAGATCGCATCAGCAGATCTGGCACTGGTGAATCAGGAGGTGATCATCGGTGGCGCGGAGCTTGGCATTAGCGGTTATCCATGTTTCAATGCGGACTTCGGCCTTAGTGATGCTTTAGTGGATGCAGGTTTTGATGTGATCTGCCATGCGACGAATCATGCTATGGACAAAGGGCGTGCAGGACTTGTAAACTGTGCGGAACACTGGAAAGAGCAATATCCGCAGATCACGGTTCTTGGAATTCATGATACGGAAGAAACATCCACATCCCGTGGCGCAGATCCATCAATTATAGAGCTGCCGGATATGAAGGTTGCTGTTCTGAACTATACATATGGAACCAATGGAATCGCACTTCCATCGGATATGCCTTATGCGGTGGATCTGTTGGATGAGGAACAGGTGGCTGCAGACATTCAAAGAGCAGAAGAACTGGCAGATTTTACAATCGTGTGTCCACACTGGGGAACAGAATATCGGTTGACACCAGATGATATGCAAGAAAAGTGGACACAAATTTTTCTGAAAAATGGTGCAGATCTGGTTCTGGGAACCCATCCTCATGTGATCGAGCCAGTTGAATGGGTAACAGATGAAGAGACGGGGCATGAAATGCTGGTCTACTATTCACTGGGTAATTTTGTAAACTGGACTTCTGGAATCGGAGAAGGAATTGCTAACCGTATGGTAGGCGGTATGGCAGAAGTAACCATTTCCAAGGATGATACCGGTGAAGTGAAGGTCATTGATTATGGAGTTCGTCCGCTGGTCAGTCATGTGACATCAGAGCCGGGTAGCGTGTCGGCTTATTTTCTGAAAGATTACACCGAGCAGTTGGAAGCAGAGAATGAGATTACTACGCAGGATCCGGAATTTTCCGTAGAGTATTGCATAGATTTATGTAATTCTGTGTGGGGCGAACTCTGGATTTGTCAGTAGAAACTGGAAAGGGCTTTTTCCATATTCTTATTAAGAAAGCTTTAATTCCAGGGTACAAAAAAAGTGCAGGAGGATTACATCATGGAACGAGTAGTACAATTTTTAAAAGAAGCAGAGACATATTATTTGGCAACAGTAGAAGGTGACCAGCCAAGAGTAAGACCTTTTGGAACAGCACACATTTTTGAAGGGAAGCTGTATATTCAGACTGGAAAGGTAAAGGATGTTTCAAAGCAGATTCATGCAAACCCGAAGGTAGAAATCTGCGCATTTAAAAATGGCGAGTGGCTTCGTGTAGCCGGAGAACTTGTAGAAGATGACAGAAGAGAAGCAAGACAGTCTATGCTCGATGCTTATCCATCTTTACAGAATATGTATTCAGCAGATGATGGAAATACAGAGGTGTTCTATTTAAAAAATGCGACAGCTACATTCTCATCATTTACACACGAACCGGAAATAGTGAAGTTTTAAAGGATAGCTGAAGATGGAAAAAAGTAAGAACCCCAAAATACATAAAAAGATAGATGTCAGCTTTTATAAGAGTATTGTTGATCAGGACAGGGCATCCGTTGTTATATGCAATCTTAAGCATGAGATTATTTACATGAATCCGGCAGCTGTTATCAGCTATGCGAAGCGAGGTGGCGATAAACTTATTGGAAGAAGTCTGTTAGATTGTCATAATCCAGAATCCAGGGATAAAATAAGGCAGGTAGTGGATTGGTTTGCAGTAGATGAAAGTCATAATATCGTCTATACTTTTCACAATGAGAAACAGAATAAAGATGTTTACATGGTGGCACTCAGAGATGAGGGTAAGCTGATAGGATATTATGAGAAACATGAATATCGAAATTCAGAAACCATGAAACCATACGATTTGTGGTGATGATATGACGAAGGATGAATGGTATAGGATGTAGTATAATGAGAACAGGAGAGTCAGAGGATAAAGGAGGAATTAAAACATGAACAATAAAGGAATTGGTGCAATTTTCTGTCTGATAGCTGCGATTTTAATTTCAGTATATTATCTGACAGCAGCAATCTTTATGAGCAATGTAACATCCTGGAATGCGGGACTGTTTGCAGCAGGTCTGGAGTATGAGGGGCCACTTCTGCTGATGGCTGCGACCGTAGCATTAGTAGTTGGAATTTTATTTCTGGGATATGGAGTATTTCAGGATATCAGGGAGAGAATGAATCACAAATGAAAAGAGTAGTATTATTTGGAATTATGCTCATGCTTTTTTGCAGTGGATGCAGTGCAAAAGAGGAACCAAAACAAGAGAAGGAACAGCAGGAGCAGATACAGCCCCAGTCTACAGAGAATACAGAGATTGAAGATGGAGAAGATGCAAAGACTGACACTGAAACAGAAGAGACTGATGAGGCTTGTGATATTCAGAAGGAACTTGCAAAGATAGAGGAGCAGTCCAACGGATATGAAAATGCTGACTGGAGCAGCATGGGGCAAGCGGACATGAATCAGACCACAGCACAGTGGTATCAGCTTTGGGATGATGAACTGAATTCCTTATGGAGCAGATTGAGTGATGAACTGGATGCGGAAACGAAAGCAAAGGTGCTGGAAGAACAGCGGGCATGGATCAAGCAAAAAGAAGCACGTGTAAAAGGTGCCGGAATGGAGGTTAATGGTGGAAGCCTTCAGCCGCAGTTGGAAAATACCGTCGCAGAGGAAATAACTCGTGCGAGAGCATACATCCTTGCCGGATATCTGGCTGATGTAAGAAAGGAATCTTTCTCGATTCCGCTTGAGATCCAGAAGAGTATAGATGCAGATAATCTGAGTTTGGATGATGTTTTTGCAAAGTTTGAAGGGCAATGGATCTTTGACGAAAGCCGTGGTGCATGTGTTGGTGTTGCTAAATCTGAAGACTGTGATTATGGAGTGAAAGGAAGCAGTTGGACGGTCTGGGTCACGGGCGGAGGTATCTTATCAGATCTTGATGTATATGGTTATACAGAAGATACGATTATTTTCAAGATCGAAAGAGATGGATATGACGATTGCTATGAACTCTCATTTGACCAGTCAGGAGCACTGAACCTTGCATATGGAACATCGTTAGATGTTATGGACGATGTGATTGTTTGCCATTAGAGTAAAAAACATATTCCCTTGATAATCCGTATCTAAGATGATAAAATAATCAATGAAATTACTATACCTGATTCACACATCTACAGAGTATTTGGTGAAAAAGACAAGATGGCAAAAATGAATAAGAGAACTCTGACGGCAAGGATGATCCGAGCAGGAATAGTTGCGAAATAAGATTTTACAGAACCATTTTTCTGACGAACTGCCGGGAAAGTGGTTCTTTTTGTGTAGAAAAATAACAGGAGGGGAACATGTTAAAGGTAGCAGTATATGGAAAGGGTGGAATCGGAAAATCTACGGTAACTTCGAATCTGGCGGCGGCATTTGCCACTATGGGGAAACGTGTTATTCAGATCGGGTGTGATCCGAAAGCAGATTCTACCATCAATTTACTTGGAGGTGAGCCGCTTCGCCCGGTGATGAATTATATGAGAGAAGAAGACGAGGAGCCAGATGATCTTTCGCAGATTTCTAAAGAGGGTTATGGGGGGATCCTCTGTATTGAGACCGGAGGTCCGACACCGGGACTTGGCTGTGCTGGGCGAGGCATTATTGCAACATTTCAGTTGTTAGAAGATATGGAATTATTTGAACATTATAAACCAGATGTGGTTTTGTACGATGTCTTGGGTGATGTGGTATGCGGTGGATTTGCAGCACCTATTCGTGAAGGATATGCGGATAAAGTCCTGATCGTTACATCCGGGGAGAAAATGGCATTGTATGCCGCCAACAATATTTCCAGTGCAGTTCGAAACTTTGAGGATCGCAGTTATGCCCGGGTATTTGGAATCGTGTTAAATCACAGAAATGTAGAAAACGAGACAGAGAAAGTACAGGCATTTTCAGAGAAGATCGGAGTGCCCATCGTGGGAGAGGTGCCACGAAGTGATGAGATCATCCACTGGGAAGAGCAGGGAAAGACGGTGATCGAAGGAGATCCAACTTCCAGGATCAGTAAATGTTTCCTTGACCTTGCGGCACTGCTGTGGAAAGAAGAGGAAGGTGCATGAGACAGGAAGCTTATTTTTGTACAGTAAAAGAACTGGATGAGCTGGGAAAAAATAACATTCCGCAGCAGTTGATATCTCATACGCATCTGATCTACAGTTCTCCAGCCACGCTGGCATTCAACTCGCCGGGAGCCGAAGGATTTGGTGTCAAACGAGCAGGACTGGCAGTGCCAGATTCCATTATGCTGATCGTATCTCCGGGATGCTGTGGACGCAATACGTCAGTTCTCAGTTCCATGCGAGCGTACCATGACCGGTTTTATTATCTGCTGATGGACGAGACGGATATTGTGACAGGAAGACATTTGAAAAAGATCCCGAAGGCTGTGGCGGAGATCTGTGAAGGTCTGGAGAAAAAGCCATCGGTCATAATGATCTGTATCACCTGCGTGGATGCACTGCTTGGCACGGATATGGAGCGCGTCTGTCATAAGGCGGAGGAGTCTGTTGGAATTCCAGTGAGACCCTGTTATATGTATGCATTGACCAGAGAGGGCAGGAAGCCGCCTATGGTGCATGTACGGCAGTCCATCTATTCTCTGCTAGAACCGAAGAAGAAAAAAGGAAATGTGGTAAATCTGCTGGGATATTTTTCGCCGCTGATTGACGATTGTGAGCTGTATGAGTTACTTCGCGGAGCGGGTGTGAAAACCATTCATGAGATCTCCAGGTGCAGGGATTACGCAGAATATCAGACTATGGCAGAAGCAAATTTTAATCTGGTATTGCACCCGGAAGCACGATTCGCAGCAGAAGATTTTCATGACCGGTTGAAAATTCCCTATATCGAGCTTAGAAGACTTTATCAGACTGACAAAATTGCCAGCCAGTATCAAGCTTTTGGGGCGGCACTGGGAGTAGAGTTCGATGATAAAGCACCGCGTAAGGCAGCGGAGGATGTTATCATAAAATTCCGGGAACTGCATCCTGATGCATCCTTTGCCGTTGGAGAATGGATGAATGCAGATCCTTTTGAACTGGCACTTGCGCTGGTTCGTTATGGATTCCGTGTGCCGGAGATCTATGGAACTTTGTCAGGAGAAAATTTCGTCTATGTAAAACAGCTGGCGAAGATAAGTCCAGAGACAAAAGTATTTTCCAATCTGGAACCAACCATGCTGTATTATGATGGAAGCCAGTCCGACATTGATCTGACTATCGGAAAAGATGCCGGGTATTATCACAAGGAATGTCCAAATGTGCGCTGGAATGAGGAACAGCAGCCATTTGGCTATGCAGGAGTGCGCAGACTGTTTGAGGCATTGGCGGAGGTATCATATAATGAGAGGACTTAGAAAATTCCTGACACCTTTTGCACCGGATCAGTCCGGCGCAGTGTCTGTATTTTATGAATTTGACGGGATTATCGTGATCTGTGATGCCGGTGGCTGCACCGGAAATATCTGTGGATTTGATGAGCCGCGGTGGTTTGAAAGCAAAAGTGCCCTGTTCAGTGCGGGACTTCGTGATATGGATGCAATTCTTGGTCGGGATGACAGACTGGTGGCAAAGCTTGCAGATGCAGCCACGAAGCTGGATGCAAAATTTGCAGCGATTATCGGAACACCGGTTCCTGCCGTGATCGGAACCGATTATCATGCATTAAAGCGTATGACAGAGAAAAAGGTGGATCTGCCGATCATGACTGTGGATACGGATGGCATGGAATTGTATGATAAAGGCGAAGAAAAAGCATGGATGGAACTGTTTTATGTATTTGCAGGTGAAAAGGAAGATGTGATCCCGGGCAGGGTCGGGATCCTTGGCATGACACCGCAGGATATCAGTGATCTGCATGCTGCAGATCGTATCAGGAAACGTTTTGCAGAGGAAGGAAAGACAGCTGTCTGTTATGGAATGGGAGATGGACTGGGGGCTGTGAAGAAGGTTTCCAATGTGGAGAGACATATTGTGGTATCTCCGGCAGCCCTGGAAGCGGCGAAATATCTGGAACGAACCTATGGAACACCTTATGAGGTTGGATATCCGCTGGTGGATGAACTGATTTTTGACATGGATTATCATAGGAAAAAGGTATTGATTGTACAGCAGCAGGTAATTGGTTCTGCCATTCGGGAAGAAATCTTAAGAAAGGCACCGGATGCACAGATAACGGTGGCGAGCTGGTTCATGGTAAAGCCGGAACTTCGTAAGGATGGAGATCTTCATCTGAGGGATGAAGAAGATTATATCCAGTTGGTGGAAAGCGGAGCTTTCGATGTGATCTATGCGGATCACTGCATGGAGCGGATGACACCGGAATTTTCCGGAACTTTTGTGGACGCGGTGCATTTTGCTGTATCGGGACGTCTTACGGAAGTGAGAGAACAGGGTTGCCAATGATCCTGTGATGAGGGAAGAGTATGAACAAGAAGGAACTGACCTGGCGTATCCGAGTATATGGTATCGTTCAGGGGGTTGGTTTTCGGCCAACGGTGAGTCGTCATGCGACATCCAACGGAATTTGCGGAACGGTCTGCAATAAGGGACCTTATGTGGAAATATATGCTCAGGGGCAAAAGAAACAGATGGAAGGATTCCTGAAGGCACTGGAAGTCCAACCACCCAAACGTGCAGCTATTTTAAAAATCAATACAGAGGATGTCACAGCAGAGACAGACATGCATTTTGAGACGTTTAATATTATTGAAAGTGAAAAGACCAAGGGAGAGATCTTTGTTTCGCCGGATATTGCGATCTGCGAAGAATGTAAGGAAGAAATGTATGATCCAAAGGACAGGCGGTATCTGCATCCATTTATCAACTGTACCTGCTGTGGACCAAGACTTACCATTCTGGATGCGCTGCCCTATGACCGGGAACGGACGAGCATGAAAGAATTTCCCATGTGCCCGGACTGTGCAGAGGAATATGAGGATGAAACGACAAGGCGCTATGATGCGCAGCCGGTGTGCTGTAATAAATGTGGGCCGGAAGTTTATCTGATCGGCAGATCAGAGCGAGGAAAGGATGCCATCACTTATACACGTCGGATGATCAGCGAAGGCAAGATTGTGGCAATCAAAGGAATCGGCGGTTTCCATCTGTGTTGTGATGCCACCAACGAAGAAGCAGTCCAGCGTCTGCGGACATTAAAGAGACGTCCGGCCAAGCCTTTTGCAGTTATGGCAAAGGATGAATCGGTGGTAAAGCGGGAATGCGTGGTGACACCGGAGCAGGAGATGATCCTGACCGGTCATCAGAAACCAATCCTTCTGCTGGATAAAGAAAATGGAGGCAGACTGGCGCCTTCTATTGCACCGGGCAATCCAAAAGTTGGAGTGATGCTTCCATATGCGCCTGTGCAATTATTGATTTTTCAGTATGATGACGGAATCGAGATGCCGGATATTCTGGTCATGACAAGTGGAAATACTTCCGGCGCACCGATCTGCCGCGAGGATACGGAGGCAGTTGCGGAGCTGTCACATCTGTGTGATGCCATGCTGTCCCATAATCGAAAGATCAGGATCCGGGCAGATGATACGGTCATGGACTTTTACAAAAATGAACCGTATATGATCCGACGTTCCAGAGGTTATGCACCGCTTCCATTTATGATGTCGACAGACTGGAAAGGGAAGGTGCTCGCAGTCGGCGGAGAGCTGAAGAATACCTTTTGTATTGGTGTGGACAGTCGGTTTTATCCGTCTCCATATGTGGGAGACCTGGAAGACTTAAGGACAGTAAAAGCATTGCAGGAGACGATCCAACGGTTTCAGACACTGTTGGAAGTACATCCACAGGTGGTAGTCTGTGATCTGCATCCGAAATATAATTCCACAGTGGTGGCAGAAGAGCTGGGTTATCCGATAGTAAAGGTGCAGCACCATTATGCACATATTTTATCCTGTATGGTAGAAAATGACTGTCAGGAGCCGGTTATTGGAGTTGCCTTTGACGGAACCGGATATGGAACAGATGGTACGATCTGGGGTGGAGAGATTCTGCTGGCAGATTATGAGGACTTTACCAGATTTGGAAATATAACTCCATTTTTACAGATTGGCGGAGATGTCTCTGCAAAAGAAGGCTGGCGGATCGCAGTATCTATGATCTACGGCTATACCAAAGACCGTGAGCTTGCAGGGGAGATTATGAAAAAGCTTGATCTGTGCAGTGAAAAAGAGAGCAAGGTACAGTTTGCCATGGCAGACAGGAAGTTGAATGCAGTGCTCTCTACCAGTGTGGGACGGCTATTTGATGCAGTCAGTGCAATTCTTGGTATCAGACATAAGTCCAGCTTTGAAGGCGAGGCATCCATGGCACTGGAATTTGCAGCAGAAGCATATGAGCAAAAAGATCATGAACAGAAACAAAATGAGAAAATAGATCCGTTGGTATATGAAGAAGACGGACATGTTATTCTGAATACCCAATTGTTGGTGCAGCGGATTGTGGAAGCAAAGCTGCAGGGGGCAGATAGTGGCAGACTGGCGTATTGGTTCCATGAGATACTGGCAGAGCAGATCACAGCTGTCTGTGTGGAAGCTCGAAATGTAAGCGGCAGGCAGAAAGCTGTCTTAAGCGGTGGCGTGTTTCAGAATCGCCTGTTGTTGCGTCTGACAGAAGAACGGTTGACAGAAGAAGGATTTGAAGTGCTGCGGCACCGTATGGTTCCGCCAAATGACGGAGGAATCGCTGTCGGACAGGCGGCATATGGTATGGCACAACTATTCAGAGCTATGCACATGGGCTCTGAATAGTTACAGTATAGAATGGGAGGCTATAAAAATGTGTGTAGGTTTATCTGCGAAAGTAGTAAAGATCAGCAATGGTACTGCAGTTATTGATGCAGGCGGTGCAAAAAGAGAGGTTTCCGCCCAGCTTCTGGAGGATCTGGAGCCGGGAGATTATGTGATGGTTCATGCTGGCGTGGCCATCGCAAAGATCACAGAAGAGGATGACAGCGAGACAGAGCATCTCATGGAGGAATTTTTACAATGAAGACAGCCAGAGAGATAATTGAAACCTATGATGGTCCTCATGTGCGGATCATGGAAGTGTGTGGGACACATACTCATGAGATCTTCCGGCTGGGAATCCGTAAATTACTGCCGGAACAGGTAGAGCTGATCTCAGGACCGGGATGTCCGGTATGTGTAACTCCGGTCAGTTTTATTGACGAAGCAATTTACCTGGCACTGGAAAAGAGGGTTACTATCTGTACTTTTGGAGATCTGGTCCGTGTGCCAGGAACGAAGATGAGTCTTGCGGGTGCGCGGGAACAGGGGGCAAAGGTCCGCATTGTGTATTCTCCGGCGGATGCTGAAAAATATGCCAGAGAACACGGGGATGAGCAGGTGGTATTTTTGTCGGTTGGATTCGAGACAACAACACCGGCGGGATGTCTTTCAGTCAAAGCAGCAAAGGAAGACGGATGTTCTAATTACTCCATACTGACTGCCAACAAAACCATGCCTCAGGCTTATGAAGCGTTAAAGGGAAGTGCCGATGTATTTTTATATCCGGGACATGTCAATGCCATCACAGGAACACATCTGTGTGAGACATTGGCAGAAGAAGGCATCAGCGGTGTTGTGGCAGGATTTACGGCAAAAGAGCTGATGACAGCACTTGCAGTTGCACTGGCAAAATTTCAGGAAGGAAAGCCATTTTTTGTAAACTGTTATCCACGTGTGGTGACACAGGATGGAAGCAGGGAGGCACAGCAGCTGGTAGATGAGATGATGGAAGCCTGTGACAGTGAATGGCGAGGGCTGGGGGTGATCCCTGCATCTGGAATGAGGCTAAGACAGGAGTGGCAGGAGTTTGATGCGCGGATTAAATATCAGATGCCAAAGATAGAAGGAAAACCGAATCCTGCCTGTCGTTGCGGCGATGTGCTGCAGGGAAAATGCAGACCCTCCGATTGTAAAGTGTTCGGAAAAGTCTGTACGCCGCAGCATCCGGTGGGGGCTTGTATGGTATCCGGTGAGGGAGCATGTTCTGCGTACTATCAATATGCATAACTATTCAGAGCCATGCACAGGCTCGTAAATATGTGACGTATGCTTGCATACAGGAACATATTTCGGTGCCTGTATATGGCGAGAAGCCATACATGAGCAAAAGGAAAGCTTCGAAGAAGCGGTTTTGCGAATGTGGCTCTGAATAGTTGCCAATACCTAAAGAAAGAAGGAAAATGTGATGGAAAATAAAACAGTAACAATGGCGCATGGTGCTGGTGGTAAGCAGACATCTGAATTGATCGATCAGATATTCAAGGCACATTTTGCAAATAAGGATCTGACGGCTGATGATGCAGCGGTACTACTTCCGCCTGTGGGGAAAATGGCAGTTTCTACGGATGGTTTCATTGTTTCTCCGGCATTTTTCCCGGGAGGAAATATTGGCAAACTGTCTATCTGTGGAACGGTCAATGACCTTGCCTGTATGGGAGCAAGACCACTGTATCTTACCTGTGCATTTGTCATTGAAGAAGGATTTCCTATGGAAAAACTGGAGGAGATCGCTTCTGCCATGGAGAAAACGGCAAAAGAAGCAGGTGTACATATTGTGTCAGGAGATACCAAGGTAGCCGGAAAAGGTCAGGTGGATGGTGTATTTATCACTACAACGGGAATAGGCGCGATTGAAGAAGGAGTCACTGTTGGTGGAGCACTGGCACAACCGGGCGATGCGATCATTGTGACTGGCGATATCGGGCGACATGGATGTACGATCCTGCTGGAACGGGAAGATTTCGGAATTGATGCGGATGTGACCAGTGACTGTGCACCTCTGTGGAATACGGTAAAGGCAGTCATGGATACCACACACGATCTGCATGTGATCCGTGATGCCACCAGAGGTGGTGTGGGAACAGTTCTGTATGAGATTGCCGGGCAGAGTAATGTGGGCATTCGTCTGGATGCAAAAGCTGTCCCGGTACAGCCAGAAGTAAAAGGTGTCTGTGGAATGTTGGGTCTGGAGCCTTTATATCTGGCATGTGAAGGAAGACTCGTGATCATGGCACCGAAAAAAGAGGCAGATGCCGTTGTAGAGACATTGCGGAAATGTCCTTATTCCGCAGATGCAGCGATCATTGGAGAGGTGATCGCAGATGAACCAGGAAGAGTGATCATGGAGACTGAGATCGGAACGCAGGCACTGCTTCCCCAGCCGGGAGGAGAGCTTTTACCGCGGATCTGTTAAACAGCTGTGAATCGTTGTAAATAAACAGGAGGAATCAAAGCATGGACACCAGAGTGGCAGTTATTTCCATTATTGTAGAACAGGATAATGCGATCGAGGAATTAAACACGTTGCTTCATGAAGCGCGCCAGTACATTATCGGCAGAATGGGGATTCCATACCGTGCAAAAGGAATCAGCATCATCAGCATTGCCATTGATGCGCCGCAGGATAAGATCAGCGCACTTTCTGGAAAGATCGGACACTTAAAAGGCATATCAGCGAAGACGGCTTATTCTAATGTGATCACTCCGGCAGAAGGAGGAGCAGACGATTGAGCAGGATAGCAATAAAAGATGCTTCATTTCCTGCACCGTTCGCATCGAAGCTGGAATATAATTCGCCAGTGCACGGCAACTGGAATATTGTGCACACAGGGATGCAGGTTCCAGAGTCTATACAGATTTATGTCTGTGCAGAGAACTGTATGCGTGGAGTTGTGCTGACTGCTGCGGAGATGAATGCGTCAGATCGTTTTTCCTATGTCATTGTGGAGCAGAAAGATGTCTTATACAGTAATCTGGAGGATCTTACTATTGAGGGAGTGACTGACGTACTGAACAAACGGGGAGACCATCCCAAAGCTGTTTTATTATTCACTGTCTGTCTGCATCATTTTCTGGGAAGCGATCTGAAATATATTTATCGGAAATTAGAGGAACGTTTTCCAGATATCTGTTTTATTCGATGCTATATGGATCCGATCATGCAAAAGCATAGTCTGACTCCGGATCAGAAGCTTCGGAAAGCTATGTATGATATGCTTCCAGCCTGTAAAGCAGAGGAAAAGAGCGTCTCTGTATTTGGCAGTGATTTTGCCCTGGATGAGAGCAGTGACATCAAGCGGTTATTGAAGCGATATGGGTATACAGTGAGAGAACTGCCTGTCTGCAATACCTGGCAGGAACTGCTGGAGATGAGTAAGGGTTGTCTGTTTATTAACTGTTATCCTGCCGGAAAATATGGAATGGAAGCGCAGGCAAGACGTCTGGATCGCGAGCATCTTTATCTTCCGGGTAGTTTTTCTTATGAAGAGATCGAACGGCAGTTAAAGCAGTTAACAGACATGCTTGGATTACCGGAGCTGACGAAAGACGAGCTGGCGCACGAACGTGCGATCTGTGAGGAAAAGCTTACAGAAGCAAGAAATCTGATCCAGGAGACACCGATTGTCTTAGATTATCTATACCATCCAAGACCACTGGGACTGGCAAAGCTGCTTCTGAAACATGGTTTCCGTGTGAAAGCAGTCTATCTGGACAGTATCAGCCCGGAAGAGAAAGAGGAGTTCTTCTGGCTTAAAGAGCACGCATCGGAACTGGAACTGATCGCGACGATCCAGCCAAAGATGCGGATCCTGCCAAGAGGCAGCGGTGAAGAAGTGCTTGCAATCGGGCAGAAAGCAGCTTATTTCAGTCGCAGCCGACATTTTGTCAATCTGGTACAGGGAGAAGGTCTGTATGGATTCGATGGTATCCGAAGAACTGCAGAGCTGATGATGGATGCATATCAAAATGAAAAAAATACAGAAAAACTGGTCGTTCAAAAGGGATGGGGGTGCGAATGCTGCCTATGAGACAATCATATCGAATCATACCGGTATATACGGCAGATGTGTCAGGTGTCTGTTCTGCCTTGTATGAACTGGGCGGAATGACAGTCATGCATGACCCTTCCGGATGTAATTCTACTTATAATACCCATGACGAGATCCGCTGGTATGATCAGGACAGCCTGATCTATATCTCCGGACTTACAGAAACAGATGCAATCATGGGAAATGACCGGAAATTTATTGATGATATTGTAGATGCAGCCAGTGAACTGCAGCCTGCATTCATTGCCCTGGCGGGTTCGCCGATTCCTTATATGAATGGTACGGACTTTCCGGCAATCGCGCGAGTGATTGAAAATAAAACAGGTATCCCCACATTTTCTGTGCCGACAAATGGCATGCATGATTATGTATATGGAGCTGGGATGGCTTTAGAAGAGATTGCAAGGCGCTTCGTCAAAGCACCTGGCTGTCAGGCGAAAAGTGGTTCTTCTCGCAGTGTCAACCTTCTGGGCATAACACCACTGGATTTTGGCCCACAGGAAAATGTAGATACATTAAAAGAAAATCTGAATAAATATGGATGGAATGTTTTGTCTACATGGGCTATGGGAGATGACTTCGAGACTTTACAGACATCAGGAAATGCAGATGTCAATCTGGTGGTATCTGCAGTGGGACTGCGGGCAGCAAAGGTTCTCTGGGAAACTTGCCACATCCCTTATGTGATCGGAACACCGAATCAGTGGCTGGCAGAAGATATTTCCTATGCACTGGAGATGGCGGTTACGCAGCAGACAGCCACTGCAAATGTATATTTGCAGAACCGTATGCAGCAGGAGACAGAGATCACTCTGATTGGAGAGCCGGTCACTATGGGATCGTTGGCAGCAGGTATCGAGAAAAAATATGGACGCATGACCCGTGTACTGTGTCCGTTAAAGGGTTGTGAAGTCTTACTTGGGAAAAATGATAAGGCAGTGCTGGGAGAAGAAGCGATGGAAGAGGAACTGAAGAATACGAAGATTATTGTAGCAGACCCTCTGTATCGTCCGATCTGTCCGAAGGACAGAACCTTTTATGAAATCCCACATGTGGCATTTTCGGGAAGAATGTTTATTGATCATATGCACAGGATACAAGATTTTAGGGAGGGTTAAAAGATGCAGAAGATTACATTTGAAGTGTGTGCCGGAAGTTATCAGGACTGTCTGGCTGCAGAAAAGGGAGGAGCAGACCGGGTAGAACTGAACAGTGCTTTAAGCGTGGGTGGACTGACACCATCACTTATCAGTCTTATGCGGGCAAAGAAGGAGACATCCCTCAAGATTGTGTGTATGGTACGACCGCGGGCAGGTGGGTTCTGCTATGATGAAACAGAAGCACAGCTTATGCTGGAGGAGGCGGAACTGTTTCTGGAGCATGGAGCTGATGGAATTGCTTTCGGATTTCTGAAAGCAGACAGAACTGTGGACGCGGAGAAGACGAAAAAAATGGTGGAACTGATTCATGTGAAAGGCGGAGAGGCTGTATTCCACAGAGCCTTTGATGTGACACCGGAACCGGAAAAAGCTATCGAGACAATGATAGACTGCGGTGTGAATCGGTTGCTTACCAGTGGGCAGCAGGCAAAAGCGTCGGAGGGCGCGACATTGCTCGCAGAGCTTCAGAATAAGTACGGAGATAAGATCGAATTGTTGGCTGGAAGCGGTGTCAACGCTGGAAATGTACGGGAACTCATGGAAAAGACAGGCATTCGTCAGATACATTCTTCCTGCAAATCCTACCGCATGGATTCTACTACAGAAACTGGTAGTGTAAGTTATGCATATCTGTCAGATCCACATCGGATGGATTATGAATTCGTGGATGTTGAACTGGTGAAAGCACTGGCAGCGCAGATTCGTTAAAACAAGTGAAATCTCAATCGGGATTAACAAAGTAATCGAGTCGGGACAGAATTATATCTGTAATTTATAACAGATAATCACAGGGATAGCTTGAGCTATCCCTGCGTGTTTATTAGCTGAAAAGTGTTATTCGGTGAATGTATACCGTACAAATGTTCCTTGATTATCTCCGGTTACAATCACAACATCTCCTTTATCGGTGGTTGTAGTTTCGAGAATCGGATATCTTCCATTTTCTTTTACATAAGCTTCCGGGCTGGCAGCTTCCGCTTCTATCAGTGTCTTCTGGCTGTGTTTTTCTCCACCGCAGGGGTTGATTTCTTCAATAAAGATTTCGTAGTCATGCATAAAAATATCCTCCTGTAATGAGCTGTCATACATATAGTATAGGAAAAATTCTGTCTGCTTTCAAAAGCAGTTTTGCATAAAAATATGAATAGTTTTTTGTGCGTTATTACTATTTCCAATGGAAGAGCAATTTAAGAAAATCATTTGTAATCTCGGCGATCATCATTGCAAGGACATATCGGGAATTAAATGTAGAAAGTGATACCTGTAAATAATCAAGTCCTGAATAAATCCTTTCTTTCTGCGGAAAATATCTGCAAAAAGAAAGGATTTGTTTGTATGGGAAAGAATGCATGGAAAGTGGGGATGGCATCTGCATTGGCGGTAGGAACAGGAACCGTTCTTCTTGCGGAGACAAGAAAGAGACAGATGCAGTCTGTGGATCATATGAGACAGACGAAGATTCCGGAATCCGACTATCGGAATACCGAGCGGGGCAGTCAGAAAAAGAACAGCAAGGGTATTTATTATGCGAAGGGAAACTATGAGGCATTTGCCAGACCAGAGAAACCAGTGGGAATAGAAGGAAAAACTGCGTATCTGATAGGAAGCGGCCTTGGTTCCCTGGCGGCGGCCTGTTTCCTGATAAGGGATGCACAGATGCCAGGCGAAAATATTCATATATTGGAAGCCATGGACATTACTGGAGGTTCCTGCGATGGAATCCATGATCCGACCAGAGGCTATGTGATGAGGGGTGGACGGGAGATGGAAGATCATTTTGAGTGTCTGTGGGATCTGTTCCACAGTATTCCATCATTGGAGATTTCGGGGGCATCAGTTCTGGATGAATTTTACTGGCTCAATAAGCATGACCCTAATTATTCGTTGTGTCGCGCCACGAAAAACCGTGGGGAAGATGCTCACACGGATGGAAAATTTCGTTTAAGCCAGAAGGGGAGCATGGAGATCATTAAATTGTTTTTCACAAAAAATGAAGATCTGTATGACAAAACCATAGAGGACGTGTTTGATGATGAAGTATTCAAGTCTGATTTCTGGTTGTACTGGAGAACTATGTTTGCCTTTGAAAACTGGCATAGTGCACTGGAAATGAAGCTGTATTTTCAGCGTTTTATTCATCATATCGGAGGACTGCCGGATTTCTCAGCCTTGAAATTCACCAGATATAATCAGTATGAATCCTTGATTCTGCCGATGCTAAAATATCTGGAACATGCAGGGGTGGAGATCCGACTGGGAACAGAAGTGACCAATGTGAGATTCGTGATCAAGGGTGAGAAGAAGACGGCAAGAGCCATTGAGTGTCGGATCAAGGGTGAAAAGCAGGAGATTCCACTGACGGAGGATGATCTTGTCTTTATCACAAATGGAAGCTGTACGGAAGAGACGATTTATGGTGATCAGGATCATGCACCTGTGGGAAATGCAGAAGTGAAGAAAAGTGGCTGCTGGAATCTCTGGAAGAACATTGCTGCACAGGATCCTGCCTTTGGTCATCCGGAGAAATTCTGTTCTGATATTGAAAAAACCAACTGGGAATCAGCAACAGTGACTACTTCCGATGAAACGATCCTGTCTTATATTCGGAAAATCTGCAGACGTGATCCGCGAAGCGGACAAGTGGTGACAGGAGGAATCGTAAGCTGTAAAGACTCAAGCTGGCTGCTGAGTTGGACCATCAACCGGCAGGGGCAGTTTAAGAACCAGAAGAAGGAAGAAATCTGCGTCTGGCTTTACGGACTGTTCACCGATGTGCCGGGAGATTATATAAAGAAGCCGATGAAAATATGTACGGGAAAAGAAATTACTGCGGAGTGGCTGTATCATCTGGGTGTGCCGGTGTCAGAGATCGAGGAACTGGCAGAGTATCATGCAGTTTGTGTGCCAACGATGATGCCTTATATTACTGCATTTTTTATGCCACGGGCGGCAGGTGACCGGCCGGATGTGATCCCGGATGGCTGTGTGAATGCCGCATTTTTAGGACAGTTTGCAGAGACGCCGCGAGATACGATCTTTACTACAGAATATTCGGTCCGTACTGCCATGGAAGCGGTCTATGGATTGTGCGGCGTGGATCGGGGTATACCGGAAGTATGGGGAAGCGTCTATGACGTGCGGGAACTGCTGGCAAGCTCAGTCAAACTGATGGATGGAAAATCTCCGCTGGAACTGGAACTTCCGCTGCCTCTTGAAAAAGTAAAGAAGAAACTATTGAAGCGGGTGGATCGGACAGCAGTTGGAAAGCTACTTCGGGAATGCGGAATGGTAAACTGATATTCTGCCATATAAAAAGAAGTCAACATTGCCCAAAGGGCTTTGCTGGCTTCTTATTTGTTGATACGATTGTTTTCTTGTCAGGCAAATTCCTTATAGGACTTACAATCAAGGGCTTTATCAGCTTTTTCAAGCACTACGGATTCTCCGCAGTGTAAACAATATTCGGTGTCCCAGCCCTTCAGATTCAGCAGCTTTCCACAGTGAGGGCAACGGACAGTCAGGAATCCGAAAACGATTCCGATAACCGCTACAAACCCACCCATGATAAATCCGGGTGACATGGTATCTGTTCCGAATAAGACAGCGGAACCATTGGCAATGATCAGACCACTAAATATAAGAGCATACATAATCTTTCTACATACATTTGGATTTTTCATATTCTTTACACCTCTCTTTTATGCCTGTATTATAGGCAGGCGTATGTAAAAAACACTAGCACAGCAACGTAAAATATAAGTAAAAATCTGGTGAATCGGATCATCAGGTCCGGGAGGGGTATTTTTTTATTGGAAAAGTTCATGAAATATTGTATAGTGTAAGGGGTATAAGAGAAATACATGTGGAAAGGGTTGAACAGAAGATGGATCAGCACGTTTATGAAGAATATATAGCTATTTTGAAGGAGGAACTGGTCCCGGCACTTGGATGTACCGAACCGATCGCCATTGCTTATGCGGCTGCAAAAGCCCGTGAGATTCTTGGAAAGCTGCCAGAAGAGATCGTGGTGAGCTGTAGTGGAAATATTATCAAAAATGTGAAGGCTGTCATTGTTCCTACGACGGGAGACTTAAAAGGAATCGAAACCAGTGCCATTCTTGGAGCTGTAGGCGGTAATGCAGAGAAGAAACTGGAAGTGCTGGTGGATGTGACAGATGAGGATCTTAAGATTACAAGAGAGCTCCTGAAAAAGAAGATCTGTCATGTGGAACTGCTGGAAGGGGTATCCAATCTGCAGATTATCGTAGAACTGAAGGCTGGTGAGGATACCGCACTGGCGGAGATCGCATTTTCCCATACGAATATTGTACGACTGGAGAAAAACGGACAGGTGATCTTTTCCAAGGAGATGGAGGCAGACAGTGCAGCTTCCACAGACAGGACACTTCTGAATCTGAAAGATATTTATGAATTTGCCCAGACAGTGAAGATCGATGAGATCAAGGATCTGATTGACCGGCAGCTGGCTTATAACATGAGCATTGCCAAAGAAGGTCTGACAAAATCCTACGGAGCAAATGTAGGGGCAACGATTCTGAAATATTATGGTGATGATGTACGAAATCGTGCCAAAGCCCTTCCGGCAGCGGGAAGTGATGCAAGAATGAACGGCTGCGTACTTCCGGTTATGATCAATTCTGGAAGCGGCAATCAGGGAATGACGGTCAGCCTTCCGGTGGCGGTATTTGCGGATTATCTGTTTGCCGATAAGGAAAAGGAATATCGGGCGCTGGTATTATCCAATCTGGTGGCGATTTACCAGAAAAATGAGCTTGGAAAGCTGAGTGCATATTGTGGAGCAGTGTCAGCTGCCACAGGAGCAGGTGCCGGTATTGCCTATTTGCACGGAGCGGATTTTGATACAATTGCTGAGACGATCACGAACACACTGGCCAATGTATCCGGTATTGTCTGTGATGGAGCGAAAGCTTCCTGTGCAGCCAAGATAGCATCATCTGTAAATGCAGCGATCATGGCGTATTATATGGCAGCAGAGCACAGAGGCTTCCAGAGCGGTGAAGGTCTGGTGAAAAAAGATGTAGAAGCAACTATCAAGAGCTTTGGACGGATGGGAAGAGAAGGCATGCGTTCTACAGATGTGGAGATTCTGAAGATCATGCTGGAGCCGTAATGATAAACGACAGGGGAACAGACGAATGCCACAGAAACAGGGAATCCAACTGAATAAATATACTCCGGATTATGTGGTATTCGATCTGGAAACTACCGGAATCTCCCGCACCTTTGATGATGTGGTGGAGATTTCTGCGGTGAAGGTGCGTTCCGGTCAGGTGGTGGATGAGTTCAGCACACTGGTCAATCCTGGACGGCACATTCCGGCAGGAGCCAGCCAGGTCAATGGCATTACAGATCAGATGGTGGCTGACTGTCCGCTGTTTTCACAGGTACTGCAGGAATTTTTGAATTTCACAGAAGGATTGACTCTGGTGGGACACAATATTGCCAGCTTCGATATGAAATTCATCTGGCGTGATGCAGAGAAATATTACGGAGAGTTGGTTCCTAATGATTATGTAGATACGTTGAAGGTGGCAAGACGGCATCTGTCAGAACTTCCCAGACATCGGCTGGTGGATCTGGCAGAGTATTATGGCATATCGTCGGAGGGAGCACACCGGGCACTCAATGACTGCCGCATGAACCAGCAGGTCTACGAGCGGATGGTAGCTGAGATGCGTAAGAAGCGGGCGATACAGCATGAATATACAGGGCGGAAGGCAGAGACGGACAATACTGGCGTCTCAAAGACCGAAGGAAATGCTGCAGACAGGAATGGGATCGCGAAGCAGTCAGCGAAGCCCGCGCATCCCACGGTGACACTTCGTGGTGTGGTTGAGCGGATCACTTACCAGAATCCTGAGAACGGTTACACAGTTCTGAAATGTGCGGTCAAGAATCATAAGGATCTTGTGACGGTCATCGGAAGTCTTCTGGATGTAAATGTAGGATCTGTCTTGCTGATCTATGGCAACTGGAAGGTGGACAGTAAGTATGGCAGGCAGTTTGTGGCTGAGACTTGGGAGGAGACACTCCCCGCAACTATATATGGAATTGAAAAATATCTGGGATCTGGTCTGATCAAGGGTGTTGGACCGAAATTTGCCAAACGGATCGTAGGACTGTTTGGCACGGAGACACTGGATGTGATTGAATGCGAGATCTCCCGTCTGAAGGAAGTAGAAGGAATCGGCGAGAAGCGGATCCGGCAGATTAAAGAGAGCTGGCAGAAGCAAAAAGAGATTAAAAATGTCATGCTGTTTTTGCAGGATCATGGAGTCAGTACTGCATATGCAGCAAAGATCTATCGACAGTATGGCAATGAAAGTATTGAAAAGGTGAAAGAAAATCCATTTCGGCTGGCGGATGATATCTGGGGCATTGGATTTCGGACAGCAGATGGGATCGCACAGAAGCTGGGATTTGAAAAAGAAGCCTTTGTACGATTACGGAGTGGAATCTTATATACACTGAGCAGTCTGGCGGATGAAGGACATGTCTATGCCAGAAAGAAGCAGCTGATCGACCGGGCGACGGAACTTCTGGAGGCGGAAGAGTCTTCGGTGATCATGACGCTGGATCAGATGATGGCAGATCAGGATCTGTTCGGACAGAAGATCGCGGAAGAAGAACAGGCAATCTATCTGCCGGCATTTTATTATGCGGAGACGGGAACGGCTGGAAAGCTGAAGCGGTTATTGGAGGCTCCGGCGGAGGATCCTTTGTGGAAATCCTTAATGGCTGCCAGGGAGAAGACCTGCAATCAGGAGCTTTCCATAGATGTCAGAAAGATTGAACAGAAACTGCAGATGGAGTATGATGAGGTACAGGCGGAGGCCATCAGGCAGGCGGCGACCTGCAAAGTGATGGTGCTCACGGGTGGTCCAGGAACAGGTAAGACCACCACTGTCAGAGGCATCATTTCCGCATATCAGACATTTGGATTGAACATATTGCTGGCGGCACCGACAGGGCGGGCAGCCAAGCGGATGACGGAAGCGACAGGGCTGGAAGCAAAGACGCTCCACCGGCTGCTGGAAGCAAAACCGCCGGAAGGTTATCAGAAAAATGAAGAGAATCCGCTAGAAGGGGATGTGTTGATCGTAGATGAGTGTTCTATGATTGATATTGTGCTGATGAATGCTCTGCTACGCGCCATTCCTCCACATATGCGTCTGGTGCTGGTGGGTGATATTGATCAGCTTCCATCGGTGGGGGCAGGAAATGTACTGCGGGATCTGATGGATTCGGGTGTGTGTAAGGTAGTGCGTCTGACGAAGATTTTCCGACAGGCGCAGTCCAGCAGGATCATCATGAATGCTCATCGGATCAATGAAGGACTGATGCCGGATCTGTCTAATGGGAAGACTACCGATTTCTTCTTTACAGAAAAGGAGGATCCGGAAGAAGCAGTGGCTGAGATCGTGAATCTGGTGCAGACGAAGCTATCCAGATATTACCAGACACCATCCTCTCAGATTCAGGTGCTCACACCGATGCAGAAAGGCGTGGTAGGTGCGACCAATCTGAATCTGGCATTACAGGCGGCTTTGAATCCGACGGGCGATGGCTTACGGCGCAGTGGTTATATATTCCGGGTCAATGACAAGGTCATGCAGATCCGTAATAATTATGATAAAGAGATATTTAACGGAGATATCGGAATCGTTGCCTCTGTGGATATTCAGGGGCGGACACTTCAGGTGGATTTTGACGGACATCTGATCGAATATGATGCATCGGAGCTGGATGAACTGGTTCATGCTTATGCAACTACGATCCATAAGGCACAGGGAAGTGAATATCCGATTGTCGTGATGCCGGTGCTCATGAATCATTATGTCATGCTTCAGCGGAATCTGATCTATACAGGCATCACGAGAGCAAAGAAAATACTGGTATTGGTAGGAACGAAGAAAGCCATTTCCTACGCAGTACATCATGTAACAGTCAACCGGCGGAATACGCTGCTGAAGGAAAGGCTGCAGGGAGAAATACAGAAAGGAACAGATAACGATAGATGAATCTTCCACAGATATTTGTAGAACAAATGAAAGAAATATTAGGTCCGGAGCTTCCAGAATATCTGGAAAGCTACGAGAAACCGAAGTTTACAGGCTTAAGAGTCAATACTTCCAAGATTTCTGTCGAGGAATTTGAGAGGATCAGCCCATTCAAGACTCTTCGGAGAGTACCATGGACTCCCAACGGATATTATTATACAGAAGAGGATGCGCCGACAAAGCATCCTTATTACTATGCAGGTCTTTATTATATTCAGGAGCCAAGTGCCATGACGCCGGCAAGTGTCCTTCCGGTGGAGCCGGGAGAACGGGTACTGGATCTGTGTGCGGCTCCGGGTGGAAAAGCAACGGAGCTTGGTGCAAAGCTTCGCCATGAGGGCCTGCTGGTCGCCAACGATGCCAGCGCATCCAGGACAAAAGCTCTGCTGAAGAATCTGGAAGTATTTGGTCTCCCCAATATTCTGGTGACCAGTGAGATGGGAGACAAGCTGGACCGGTATTTTCATGAATATTTTGATAAGATCCTGATCGATGCTCCCTGCTCCGGTGAGGGAATGTTCCGGAAACAGGCTCATATGATCCCGGCGTGGGAACGCCAGGGACCGGAGGTGTTTTCCAAAATGCAGCGGGAGATTCTGGATCAGGCAGCAAACCTGCTGAAGCCGGGTGGAACCATGCTTTATTCTACCTGTACCTTCTCTAAACTGGAAAATGAAGGAAGCATGGATTATTTTCTGAGCAATCACCCGGAGTTCCATCTGCTGGATATTCCGCAGAGTGAAGGCTTTGCACCAGGACAGCCAGAACTGGTGGACAGTACATTTCCACTGGAAAAATGTGTTCGTCTGTTTCCTCATAAGATCGATGGGGAGGGGCATTTTCTGGCATTGCTTCAGAAAGATGGAGAGCGTACGCCAAATGCGCTGGAGTCAGCTGGAAAACCGTCGAAGCTTCCGCAGGAGCTGACAGATTTTCTGAAAGATGTGTCCATGCCTGTTGATACAACCAGAATTCAGATCAAAGATACCAAAGTATTTTTGATGCCGGAGGGCTTAAGCGGCTGCAAAGGGCTTCGATTCTTACGCTCCGGTCTTTATATGGGTGAACTTCTGAAAAAACGATTTGAGCCGAGTCAGGCATTTGCCATGGTTCTGAAAAAGGAGGAATATGCATCAGTCATCGATCTTCCAGCTACAGACGAGCGGATCATCCGCTATCTGAAGGGAGAGACCATCGAGATTGAGGATGGAGAGAGTACCAAAGATGCAGGCTGGCAGCTGGTATGTGTGGATGGGTATCCGCTGGGCTGGGGAAAGCTGATCCGTGGAACTCTTCGGAATAAATATTTCTCCGGCTGGAGGATGAACGCATGATGCGCCTGGATAAATATTTATGTGAGACCGGATTTGGCACCAGAAGCCAGGTGAAAGATCTGTTGAAAAAAGGACAGGTCATGGTTAATGGCGAAGTGGTAAAAAAGCCTGAATTAAAGATCAATGAGACAACAGATCAGATTCTCTGCCAGGGGAAAAAAGCATCTTATCAGAAGAACATCTATCTGATGCTCCATAAACCTGCAGGGGTGGTATCTGCAACCGAAGACAACCGGGAGAAAACGGTGCTGGATCTTGTGAGACCGGAAGATCGGAAAAATGGTCTGTTTCCGGTGGGAAGACTGGACAAAGATACGGAAGGCTTATTGCTTTTGACCGATGACGGTGAGCTGGCACACCGGCTGCTGTCCCCGAAAAAGCATGTGGATAAGACTTACTATGCAAAGATCGACGGACAGGTCACTGAGGAACATGTTAAGCAGTTCCGTGAGGGCCTGGATATTGGAGACGAGAAGAAGACACTGCCGGCAGTTCTGACGATCCTGTTATCCGGTCAGGTCAGTGAGATCGAGGTTACGATCCACGAAGGACGGTTTCATCAGATCAAGCGAATGTTTGAAGCGGTTGGATGTAAAGTGACTTACTTAAAGCGTCTGTCCATGGGAAGCCTGGTGCTGGACGAGACATTGCCGCCGGGAGAGTACCGGCCGTTGACAGAAGCAGAACTGGAAGGTCTGACGAAGCAGAGAGGAACTGATAAGAATGAGTGACAGAATGAGATTTCTGCCGGTGAGCAGAGCGGATATGGAGGCGCGGGGGATCAATCAGCTGGATTTTGTCTATGTGATCGGTGATGCCTATGTGGATCATCCGTCTTTTGGACCGGCGATCATCAGCAGACTGCTGGAGAGTCATGGCTATCAGGTGGGGATCATTGCCCAGCCGGATTTCCGTCATGCGGAAAGTATCATGGCACTGGGAGAGCCACGGCTTGGATTTCTTGTCAGCGCCGGTAATATGGATTCCATGGTGAATCATTATTCGGTGGCAAAGAAGCATAGAAAAGTGGATTCCTACACGCCGGGCGGAGAGATGGGAAAAAGACCGGATCGGGCAGTGATCGTCTACTGTAACCTGATCCGTCAGAAATATAAGCATGTGCCGATCATTGCGGGAGGAATCGAAGCGTCTCTTAGGCGTATGGCACATTATGATTACTGGTCAGACAGCCTGCGCAGATCGATTTTGCTGGAAAGCGGTGCTGATCTGGTATCTTATGGTATGGGAGAAAGGTCGATCGTTGCTATTGCAGATGCTCTGGATGCCGGTATGCCGGTAAAAGACATTACTTATATTCCGGGAACTGTCTGCAAGGTGCGCTCTCTGGATGAGATCAGTGACTATACGGTGCTTCCTGACTATGAAAGCATCTGTAAAGATAAGAAAAAATATGCGGAGAGCTTCTATATTCAGTACAGCAATACAGATCCGTTTTCTGGAAAACGGCTGGTGGAGCCTTATTCTCAGAACTGTTTTATCGTGCAGAACCCGGCTTCAGAACCGCTGACCATGGAAGAGATGGATCAGGTCTATGATCTGCCGTTTCAGAGAACATGGCATCCTATGTATGACGCAGCAGGCGGCATTCCTGCACTTTCCGAAGTAAAATTCAGTCTGGTCAGCTGCCGCGGCTGCTTTGGAGGCTGTTCTTTCTGTGCGCTGACCTTCCATCAGGGACGGATCATTCAGGCGAGAAGCCATGAGTCTCTGATCAAAGAAGCGAAGCTGATGATTGAAGAACCAGATTTTAAGGGCTATATCCATGATGTGGGAGGACCTACCGCAGACTTCCGGGCACCGGCCTGTGAGAAGCAGATGACAAAGGGTGTATGTCCACATAAGCAATGTCTGTTCCCGGAACCATGCAAGAATCTGAGAGCAGATCACAGCGATTATATTGCACTGCTTCGAAAACTGCGTGCATTGCCAAAAGTAAAGAAAGTGTTTATCCGGTCAGGCATCCGATTTGATTATGTGCTGGCAGACAAAAAGAGCACATTTCTGGAAGAATTGTGCCGTTATCATGTGAGTGGGCAGTTAAAGGTGGCGCCGGAGCATGTGTCTGATCCGGTACTTGCCTGCCTTGGAAAGCCAAAGGCAGCAGTTTATCAGGAGTTCTGCAGACAATATAAGAAGATGAACGAGCGTCTGGGACTGAAGCAGTATCTGGTACCCTATCTTATGTCCTCCCATCCGGGAAGTACCATGAAGGAAGCTGTGGAACTGGCAGAATACTGTAGAGATCTGGGCTATATGCCAGAACAGGTACAGGATTTTTATCCTACACCGTCCACCATCTCTACCTGTATGTATTATACGGGACTGGATCCAAGAACCATGACAGCTGTATATGTTCCGAAGGATCCTCATGAAAAGGAGATGCAGCGTGCACTGATCCAGTATCGGAATCCGGCAAATCGTGTACTGGTGCGGGAAGCACTGCTGAAAGCAGGAAGAGAAGATCTGATCGGATATGGACCAAAATGTCTGCTAAGACCTGATCAGGCGCGAGGTGACGGACGTGCGGCACATAGAGACGATAATAGACGTGTGGAGAAAAGGTCTGCAGGTCGAGGACGGGGAGCATCGTCTGGAAGAACTGCTGACCGTAACAATACGCAGAGCCGCAGTCAGAACCAGGAACAGACTCAGGAACGCCGCCCGACACAGAAGAAAAAGACCATCCGAAATGTACACAGAAAGAAGTAGAGACAGATGAAAAACAAGTTAAACAAAGGAACCTACGGATATTTAGACAGACTGAAAGCTCATGAATGGAAAAAGGCAGCATTATTTCTGTCCATTCCGATCATTATATTTTTAGTGGCATGGGCGATCAACGGAACCCGCAATACAGTGGTTACTGTCATGGTCATCGTTGGCTGTCTGCCCGGCTGCAATCAGGTGGTACATGCCCTTCTGGCAAGTAAATATCATTCTATGGACAAGAGCTTGTGTGAGGAGACGGAAAAGTTGAAGGGAGACTGCATTTCCATCTATGAAAATGTATTTACCACATATGAGAAAAATTATTACGTGGACTGTATCGTGTTGTCTGGACGGGATGTGATCGGATATGCCAGTGATAAGAACACCGACAGCTCCAGGCTGGAGGCGCATATCAAGGACATTCTGAAAAAAAATTCTTATAAGCAGAATGTGAAGATATTTACGGAAAAACGAGCATTTATGGATCGGGTGGAATCCTTGGGAACCAGAGAACCGGAGGAGGTTCCGTTCCGTGAGGATGACCGTTATCCAGGCTTAAGCCGGGATGAGATTGTCAAATATCTGTTGATGGCAATTACATTATAATATTATGTATAGTATGATAAAGTGAGATTTTAGCAATGAAATTAATCACCGTACATGAGCAGGAGGAAGGACAGAAGCTCTTAAAGCTGTTGGGAAGTTATCTGAAAGAGGCTTCTGGCGGATTTCTTCATAAAATGCTTCGGAAGAAAAATATTACATTAAATGGGAAAAAGGCAGATGGCAGTGAAAAATTGAAAGCCGGGGATGAGATCCGTCTCTTTTTATCGGATGAGACTTATGAAAAGTTTGCAGGAAAACAGCAGACTGCAAAAGAACAGTTTCCAACTGCAAAGCTGGACATCTTATATGAAGATTCCCATGTGCTGCTGGTGAACAAACCGGCGGGCATGTTGACCCAGAAGGCAGCCTATAAGGATGTATCTCTCAATGAGTATGTCTTAGGGTATCTTAGTAAAAGCGGTCAGTGGAGCCCGGAAGAAAAAGCATTTCGTCCGTCAGTATGCAACCGTCTGGACCGGAATACCAGTGGAATCGTCATCTGCGGAAAATCTATGATCGGTCTGCAGAGAATGGCAGAGCTTTTGCAGGATCGCTCCCTTCACAAGTATTATCTGTGTCTGATTCATGGTGCCATGAAGGAAGGACAGCGGCTGGAAGGATGGCTTCGGAAGGATGAAAAGTCTAACCAGGTGGAGATCCTGAAAGCTCCAGTGGAAGATGCTGCTCAGATCATCACAGAATATGAGCCAATGAAGGTTTCCTCTGAGGCTACTCTTTTAAAAGTGAAGCTGGTGACAGGAAAACCTCATCAGATCCGCGCACATCTGGCATCTGTGGGACATCCGATCATCGGAGATCCTAAATATGGGGATGTGCAGATCAATGAGTACTATCGTAAAGAATTCAAACTGAACCGTCAGCTGCTCCATGCGTGGCGTCTGGAGTTTCCGGAACTGGCAGCACCGCTGACGGACTTGTCCCAAAAAGTGGTGGAAGCTCCTGTGCCGGAGCTGATGAATAAAATTATGCAGAAAGTGATGTGACCTTTATGGCAACCTGGAATTCCAGAGGATTGAGAGGTTCGACTCTGGAGGATATGATCAATCGGACCAATGAGCGATACCGGGAAAAAGGACTGGCATTAATCCAGAAGGTTCCTACCCCGATCACCCCCATCAAGATTGACAAGGAACACCGGCATATTACGCTTGCGTATTTTGATCAGAAAAGTACTGTGGACTATATTGGAGCAGTGCAGGGCATCCCGGTCTGCTTTGATGCCAAGGAGTGTGATGTGACCACATTTCCTATGCAGAATGTGCATGAGCATCAGGTGCGTTTTATGGATGACTTTGAACGGCAGGGTGGAAAAGCATTTTTGATCATTCATTTTACATCAGAACAGAAGTTTTACTATTTACATATCCGTCAGCTGCTGAGATTCTGGAATCGGGCGCAGGAGGGTGGACGCAAAAGCTTTCGGATGGATGAGCTGGATCCGGCATATTTCTTTGAGAGCAGCAAAGGATATCTGGTGCCGTTCCTGGAACCGCTGAGTCTGGATCTTGAGCAGGAACAGGAAGGATGAGCATGCGCTGAAGCTTGGATTTTGAATCCGTAGTTGACAATTCCTACATGCATGGTATAATAACGATTGTTTAATGAATTAGCAATTTACCATAGTAAAGTAAAAGGAGAAGCCCGATGTACAAACAGATATTACACACTCCGGAAGGGGTACGGGATATTTACAATGGCGAGTGTCGCCGCAAGCAGTTTATTCAGGATCAGCTTCATCAGGTCCTGTTGAGTTATGGATATGAGGATATTCAGACACCGACATTTGAATTTTTCGATGTATTCAGCCGTGAGATCGGTACGGTACCGTCCAGAGAATTATACAAATTCTTTGACCGGGAAGGAAATACACTGGTGCTTCGGCCTGATGTGACACCGTCTATTGCAAGAGCAGTCGCAAAATATTTCACAGAAGAGGACATGCCGGTTCGGCTGTGCTACATGGCAAATACCTTTATCAACAGTTCGGAACTGCAGGGAAGATTAAAGGAGACTACGCAGCTGGGCGCTGAACTGATCGGTGACGGCAGTGCGGAGACTGATGCAGAGCTGCTGGCACTGGTAGTGGAATCTCTGTTAAAAGCCGGTCTTAAAGAGTTTCAGGTGAGTGTGGGACATGTGGATTTCTTTCAGAGCCTTCTCAAAGAAGCAGATCTTCCGGAAGAGATGGAACTGGAACTTCGGGAATTTATTTCCAATAAAAATATTTTTGGCGTGAAAGAGCTCCTGGATCCGCTGGAATTGCCGGATCCGCTGAAAGAGGCACTGGCAAGTATTCCGAACCTGTTTGGATCCGTGGATGTTCTGGATCGGGCAGAAAGCTGTGCGGTATCTGCGGATGCCAAGGCTGCGCTTGCCCGGCTCAGGAAGATCTACCATCTGATGGAGTACTATGGATATGAGAAATATATTACATTCGATCTGGGTGTAGTAAGCAAATATAAATATTATACAGGAATCATCTTTCAGGCATATACCTACGGAACTGGTGAGGCGGTTGCAAAGGGCGGTCGTTATGATACATTGATGGATCATTTTGGAAAACCGGCACCAGCCATTGGATTTGTCTGTGTGACAGACAGGCTCTTAAGTGCATTGAACCGTCAGAATATCCGCGTGGGTATGGATCGTCCACTGACTCTTCTCTTGTATTATCCGGAAGAAGCGCAGACCGCGATCACATGTGCAGGAAAGCTCCGTCAGACGCAGGAAGACACGGAGCTGCTCTGCATGGATGCGGATAAGAATGTTGACGATTACCGGGCTTATGCGAAGAAACGGGATGTGTCCAAGCTTTGTTACTATAAGGATGGACATTTTGTGGCAGAGACCCTGAAAGAGATTGAGAGACCGGGAGTGGAGAGAAGATGAGATACCTGACTTTTGCCCTTGGAAAAGGGCGTCTGGCAAAGAAGACGATGGAGCTTTTTGAACAGATCGGCATTACCTGCGAGGAGATGAAAGACCCGGATACCAGAAAGCTGATCTTTGTAAATGAAGAACTGAAACTGAAATTTTTCCTGGCAAAAGGACCGGATGTGCCTACGTATGTAGAGTATGGTGCGGCAGATATTGGTATTGTCGGCAAGGATACCATTCTGGAGGAAGGACGCCGCATGTATGAGGTGCTGGATCTGGGATATGGAAAATGCCGTATGTGCGTGTGCGGACCGGAATCTGCAAAGGAGCTTCTGGAACATCAGGAACTGATCCGTGTGGCAACCAAATACCCGCATATTGCAAAGGATTATTTTTACAATCGAAAGCATCAGACAGTGGAGATCATCAAACTGAACGGTTCCATTGAACTGGCACCAATCGTAGGGCTGTCAGAGGTCATTGTGGATATTGTGGAGACCGGATCAACTCTCAGGGAGAACGGACTGCAGGTTCTGGAAGAGGTTTGCCCGCTGTCTGCCCGTATGGTGGTTAATCAGGTCAGTATGAAGATGGAAAATGAGCGGATCGGCAAGCTGATCGCAGATCTGAAAGCAGTCTTATAGGAGGCAGAGAAGATGAGAATCGTAACGCTGAGCAAGGAATCCAGACAGAATCTGCTGGACAGCCTGTTAAAAAGAAGTCCGGGAAACTATGGACAGTACCAGGATACGGTACAGGAGATCGTGGACCGGGTAAAGACAAAAGGAGATCAGGCACTGTTTGAACTGACCAGAAAGTTTGACTGGGAGGGCATAGATGCTTCTAATGTGAAAGTGACAGAGGCAGAAGTGCAGGAAGCCTATGACACCATTGATCCGCAGCTGGTAGAGACAATCCGCAAGTCTCTGAAAAACATCCGTGAGTATCATGAGAAGCAGAAGCAGTACAGCTGGTTTGATACTACCCCGGAGGGAACAATGCTTGGCCAGAAGGTAACTCCGCTTGCCAGTGCAGGTGTCTATGTGCCAGGCGGAAAAGCAGTGTATCCGTCTTCGGTTCTGATGAATATTGTTCCGGCGAAGATCGCTGGTGTGGCACATGTGGTGATGTGTACGCCATGTAATAAAGAAGGAAAAGTGAATCCGGCTGTGCTGGTGGCCGCAAAAGAAGCAGGTGCAGATGAAGTCTATAAAGTAGGTGGGGCTCAGGCTATTGCAGCTATGGCATTTGGAACAGAGAGCATACCAAAAGTTGATAAGATCACGGGTCCTGGAAATATTTTTGTGGCACTGGCTAAGAAAGCTGTATCAGGATTTGTCAGTATCGATTCTATTGCAGGTCCCAGCGAGATCCTGGTACTGGCAGATGAGACAGCCAACCCAAGATATGTGGCGGCTGATCTTCTGTCTCAGGCAGAGCATGATGAGATGGCAAGTGCGATCCTTGTGACTACCAGCAAAGAACTGGCAGAAAAGGTGTCAGAGGAAGTGGATGCATTTGTAAAAATCCTTTCCAGAAAAGAGATCATCAGCAAATCACTGGATAATTATGGATACATTCTGGTGGCAGAGACACTGGAGGATGCCATTGAGACCGTCGATCTGATTGCATCCGAGCATCTGGAGATTGTGACAAAGAATCCTTTTGAAGTGATGATGAAAGTAAAGAATGCCGGAGCGATCTTCCTTGGAGAGTACAGCAGTGAGCCGTTGGGGGATTATTTTGCAGGACCGAACCATATCCTGCCTACGAACGGAACTGCCAGATTCTTTTCTCCGGTATCAGTGGATGATTTCATCAAAAAATCCAGTATCATTTACTATTCCAGAGAGGCACTGCAGCGTGTTCACAAGGATATCGAGTATTTTGCAAAGGCTGAACAGCTGACTGCACATGCTAATTCCATTGCAGTGCGTTTTGAAGATGAAAACTAAAGGAGAAGGTGTATGAGCAGATCAGCAAGTATCGAGAGAAATACAAAAGAAACAGATATCCGTGTAACGTTGGAGCTGGATGGAACCGGTCAGGCAGAACTTGATACAGGGATCGGATTCTTTGACCATATGCTGGATGGATTTGCAAGACATGGTCTGTTTGACCTGAATGTTTATGTGGACGGTGATCTGGATGTGGACTGTCATCATACGGTGGAGGATACGGGTATCGTTCTTGGAAATGCGATCAAGGAAGCTGTGGGGGACAAAAAGGGTATCCGCAGATATGGAAGCTGTATCCTTCCCATGGATGAGGCGCTGGTGCTGTGTGCAGTAGATCTGTCCGGCAGACCTTATTATGTATCAGATGCGGTGTTTTCTGCACCGATGATCGGAGAACTGGATACAGAGACCATCAGTGAGTTTTTCTACGCAGTCTCCTACAGTGCAGCTATGAATCTGCATTTTAAGGTGTTGTCAGGAACAAACAGCCATCATATCTGTGAAGCTATGTTCAAGGCATTTGCCAAAGCACTGGATATGGCAGTGTCCGTAGATCCGAGAATCACCGATGTATTATCAACGAAAGGCAGTTTATAAGATGAAGATCAAACATTTAGTACCGGTTATGCCGGTGAGAAACGGGAAAGTAAACGGACAGGACGGCGTGAAGCTCGCTGGCTTCTATAGTGACAATGGTGCAGATGCAATCCTTGTCTTTGATCTGTCTGATTCGGATGAAGAGCATGAGAAAAATATTCTGCTGCTCAAGGAGATGGCACGCCGGGTGGAAATCCCTATCTATGCAGGTGGTCATATTCGTCGTGTGGAGGATGTAAAAAAGATTCTGTATGCAGGCTGCCAGAAGGCGGTGCTCAATTATGGAAGATCCAGTAATGTGGAGATGACCGAAGAGGTATCCAAGCGGTTCGGACAGGAAAAGATTGCATTTAGCATCTCGGATGCTGCTCAGTACACAGACAAGCTGCCGGAATATGGAAGCATGATCTTCTGGTCCGGCTCAGACAGCAGCTGTCCGTTCGGCGAGAAGATGCCGGTGATCAGCGTCAGCTCGGCTGCGACAGATGAGGATATTATCAATGTACTGTCCAATAAATGGGCAGATGGTATTGCAACTGCGTATTTTTCAACGGAAGTGGCTGATTTTATGTCCCTGAAGCAGAAATGTGCAGACCGAGGACTTCAGATGGATGTGCTGGTCAGCAGCCTTTCCTGGGATCAGTTCCGTCCAAACAGCGATGGACTGGTGCCGGTTGTTGTACAGGATTACAGAACAGATGAAGTGCTGATGCTCGCCTATATGAATGAAGAGGCCTTTTATACAACTCTGAAGCTCGGAAGAATGACATACTGGAGCAGAAGTCGTCAGGAGCTGTGGACTAAGGGTATGACCAGTGGGCATTTCCAGTATGTAAAGCAGTTGTCCATCGACTGTGACAATGATACGATCCTTGCAAAAGTAAGCCAGGTGGGTGCTGCCTGCCACACAGGCAACCGTACCTGTTTCTACAGAGATCTGGTAAAGAAGGAATTTAACAATGTGAATCCATTGGAAGTCTTTGAAAATGTATACCAGATCATCAAAGACAGAAAAGAGCATCCGAAGGAAGGCTCTTACACCAATTACCTGTTTGACAAAGGGATTGATAAAATCCTGAAAAAAGTAGGAGAAGAGTGTACAGAGCTGGTGATCGCAGCCAAGAATCCGGATCCAGAGGAGATCAAGTATGAGATGTCTGATTTCCTGTATCATGCCATGGTGCTGATGGTAGAGCGTGGCGTGACCTGGGAGGATATTACGGAAGAACTGGCAAACCGCTAGAGAAGAGCATTTTATAAAAGCCGGCCATGTGAGTGGCAGATCCGGCATGAGAGCCGGGACATATGCATACATTGTACAGAGGTGATGCATATGGGCGCATACAGAGAACAGCTATTAAGAGAAACCGGAGGGAGATCTACGAAGGAACTGCATATGCAGAACCGGGGTGAAGAGATGCCCTCCGGTTTTCTGACTACATTTAAGATTCGGTTCACTATCAGTCTGTGTCTGTTCGGATTTTTTGCATGGATGAGTCTGACAGGAAAGGAAATCTATCATATATCAGCTGATCAGATTGAAGCAGCTGTTGAATCAGATATTCTGCAAGGTCAGATTTCTGACTGTCTGATAAAATTAGGACTTTACGAATAGGGTGACAGATGCTAGAATGTCTTTAATGTTCGGAGTCTGAAGCTGACTCCGGTAAGTGACATGAACAACATTTTTTGAAAAATAACAATGGACAAAGGATGCAAAGAAATGGAACTTCTGGAAGAGAGAATTAGAAAAGACGGTATTGTAAAAGAAGGAAATGTACTGAAAGTGGACAATTTTCTGAATCATCAGATGGATATTGAACTGTTTGATGAAATGGGAAAAGAATTTAAGCGTTTGTTTGCTGACAAACCGATCAACAAGATTCTTACGATTGAAGCATCGGGAATCGGAATTGCCTGTGTCGTGGCAAGACATTTTCATGTGCCGGTAGTATTTGCAAAGAAAACACAAAGTATCAACATTGATGGAGAGGTATACAGCTCTAAAGTAGAGTCCTTTACTCATAAGAGAGTCTATGACGTGATCGTATCCAAGAAATATTTAAGCCCGGATGATCATGTTCTGATCATTGATGATTTCCTTGCTAATGGCTGTGCAGTCAATGGACTGATTGAGATCATTGAAAAATCCGGTGCAACAGTAGAAGGAATCGGAATTGCTGTTGAAAAAGGCTGGCAGATCGGCGGAAAGACCCTTCGTGATCAGGGTTACCAGCTGGAGTCTCTGGCCGTTGTGGAAAGCATGGATCCGGCAACCGGAGAGATTGTTTTCCGTCACTAATGAACAGAAGAAAAACCATACGGAAGACACCGGCCGTAAGTACCGGTGTCTTCTCTTGCTTAAAGGAGAGTTATGCGTAAATTAGCTTTATCAGACGAGATCCTGATGACTGTCGAGAAGCCGGCACGCTATATTGGCGGAGAAGTCAATGCAGTCATGAAGGACAAAGATCAGGTGGACATTCGTTTTGCCATGTGTTTCCCTGATGTGTATGAGATCGGAATGTCCCATCTGGGTATTCAGATTCTGTACGATATGTTTAACCGAAGAGAAGATACCTGGTGTGAACGTGTTTATTCGCCGTGGCCGGATCTTCATAAAGTATTGAAAGAGAAACAGATTCCATTGTTTGCACTGGAATCTCAGGATCCGGTGAAGAAATTTGATTTTCTTGGAATTACAATCCAGTATGAGATGTGTTATACCAACATTCTGCAGATCCTGGATCTGTCAGGCATTCCGCTGTCTGCAGAAGACCGTACCATGGATGATCCGTTTGTGATCGGCGGCGGTCCCTGTACCTATAATCCGGAGCCGCTGGCAGAGTTTTTTGACCTGTTCTATATCGGAGAGGGGGAGACTCAGTATTTTGCCCTGCTGGATCTTTACAAGGAATGGAAAAACAGCGGAAAGAGCCGTCAGGATTTTCTGAAGGCAGCAGCCCAGATCCCGGGTATCTATGTGCCTTCTTTATACGAAGTGACTTATGCGGAGGATGAAACGATCGCCGAGATGAAACCGATCTGCCCGGAGGCACCGGAAAAGGTGAAGAAGCAGATCGTCATGGATGTGACCAACACCTTTTATCCAGAGAAGCCGGTGGTCCCTTATATGAAAGCAACACAGGACCGCGTGGTACTGGAGATCCAGAGAGGCTGTATCCGCGGCTGTCGTTTCTGTCAGGCAGGTATGCTGTACCGTCCCACCAGAGAGCGTGATCTGGAGATGCTGAAAAAATCAGCTTATGCAATGTTGAAAAATACTGGATATGAGGAGATTTCCTTAAGCTCCTTAAGCTCCAGCGATTATTCCCAGCTTGGTGAACTGGTGAATTTCCTGATCGACGAGTTCGGCTCTAAGGGAATCAATATTTCCCTTCCTTCTTTAAGAATCGATGCATTTTCTCTGGATGTTGTGAGCAAAGTACAGGATATTCGTAAGAGCAGCCTGACCTTCGCACCTGAGGCTGGAAGTCAGAGACTCCGTGATGTGATCAACAAGGGTCTGACAGAAGAAGTGATCCTGGATGGAGCCGGACAGGCCTTTGAGGGCGGCTGGAACCGTGTAAAGCTGTATTTTATGCTGGGACAGCCTACAGAGACGGAAGAAGATATGAAAGGGATTGCATGGCTGGCTGAGAAGATCTCTGAGCGGTATTATGAGGTGCCGAAGGAGCAGAGAAATGGAAAATGCCAGATCGTGGTAAGTACATCGTTCTTTGTGCCAAAGCCGTTCACTCCGTTCCAGTGGGCACAGATGTGTACCAAGGAAGAGTTCCTCCATCGTGCCTATGTGGTGAACCATGAGATCAAGGAGCAGAAGAATAAGAAGAGTATCAAATATAACTGGCATGAAGCGGATGTGACGGTGCTGGAGGGAATTCTTGCCCGTGGTGACCGGAAGGTGGCAAAAGCTATCCGCAGTGCCTATGAGAAAGGATGTCTCTTTGATTCCTGGGGTGAATATTTTCATAATGATCTGTGGATGGAAGCATTTGCCCAGACTGGAGTGGATCCTGATTTCTATACAGTCAGAGAGCGTTCCGAAGAAGAAGTATTCCCCTGGGATTTCATTGATATCGGCGTGACAAAGAAATTCCTGCTCCGGGAATGGAAAAAAGCGCATGAAGAGAAGATTACGACCAACTGCAGACAGGGATGTTCCGGATGCGGTGCGGCTACATTTGGAGGAGGTGTCTGCTATGAACATTAGAGTCCGTTTCAGCAAACATGGATGTCTGAAATTCATCGGACATCTGGATGTAATGAGATATTTTCAGAAGGCCATGCGCCGTGCGGAAATAGATATGTGTTATTCAGAAGGCTTCAGCCCACACATGATCATGTCTTTTGCTTCTCCTCTGGGGCTTGGACTTGAGAGTGATGGGGAATATATGGATATCAGCGTGAAACAGTCTCCGTCTTCAAAAGAAGCAGTGGAGAGACTGAATGCGGTGATGGCAGAAGGTATCGAAGTGTTAAGCTGGAGAGAGCTTCCGGAGAACAGCAAAAATGCCATGGCAAGTGTGGCCGGGGCTGATTATGAAGTCCGTTTCCGAGAAGGCTATGAACTGGAAGAAGGCTGGGAAAAGAAGCTGGAAGAGTTTCTTGCTCTGCCAGAGATCCGTATCATGAAAGAGACTAAAAAAGGTGAGCAGGAAGTGGATATCCGTCCATGGGTCTATGATTATCATATCAAAGACCAGACGATTTTCCTGAAAGTATCCGCAGGAAGCGTTCATAACTTGAAACCGGAGCTTCTGCTGAAAGCCTTCGGAGATTGGGCCGGTGTGGAGATTCCCGCATTTGCCCTGCTGATCTGCAGAAAAGAAATGTATGCAGATGAAGGAAGCGAGACAGAACGCAAACTGGTTGCACTGGAAGAACTGGGGGAAGAGATTGGATAGTACAAGACTGTTCACCTGCATCCAGGAGGGTGTGCTCGCGGATGCATTGTATGAAGATGGAAAGCTGATGGAATTGTCGCTGCATCCACTGGAGCATGCGTCCATCCTTGGAAATATTTATATCGGAAAAGTTAGAAATATTGTCAAAAATATTCAGGCAGCATTTGTGGAGATCGAGAATGGTATGCTTTGTTATCTTCCTTTTGAGGATGCACAAGCACCGGTCTATACAAAGCCGAAAAAAGAAGGACAGCCTCTGGTGCAGGGGGATGAACTGTTGGTTCAGGTCAGCCGGGAAGCGGTCAAGACCAAGCAGCCGTCGGTGACTACCAAGATCAGTATGAATGGAAAATATCTGGTCTTCACAATCGGAAATGGAAAGCTTGGCTGTTCCGGAAAGCTGTCAGGGGCGGAGAAGACAAGACTTCGTCAGTGGGGACAGGAACAGAAACTTCCAGAAGATCTGGGCATGATCATCCGAACCAATGCATCAGGTGTTGCAGAAGAAGATCTGAATACAGAATTTGTGCGCCTGATGGAACAGTATACCTATCTGAAAGGTCCGGCAACTCACAGGACAGCCTGCTCCTGTGTGCTGCGTGCCAGACCGGCGTATTTAAGTTCTGTGTTGGGAAGCAGAAGTAATTTTCTGAAAGAAATCCGGACAGATGATAAGAAAATCTATGAAGAGCTGTCCGCATTTTTGCAGGAAGAGATGCCGGAAGATTGTAATAAGCTTCGATTTTATGAAGACAGAAGTTACCCGCTGAAGGCAGCATGGAGACTGGAAAAAGGCATGGATGAGGCATTGTCCACAAAAGTGTGGATGAAATCCGGTGCCTATCTCATTATTGAGCCAACAGAGGCATTGACGGTGATCGATGTGAACACCGGCAAATGTGTGACTGGGAAGAATAAGCAGGAAACGATCCGGAAGATCAATCTGGAAGCGACAAAGGAAACAGCAAGGCAGCTCAGACTTCGTAATCTGTCCGGTATCATTATTGTGGATTTTGTTGATATGGAAGATCCGGAGGATGAACAGAGACTTCTGGAGACCATGCGGGAACAGTTAAAGTATGATCCGATGAAAGCAGCAGCGATTGACATTACTTCTCTGGGTCTTATGGAAGTGACCCGGAAAAAACAGCGGAAAACATTAAAAGAACAGGCAAAGGAGTGCGGAATCTTATGATCAATGTACAGGCAAAAAAAGAAAACGGACATTATAAAAGCTTTCACATCAATGGACATGCCATGTATGCGGAGGCAGGTTCAGATATCGTGTGTGCAGCAGTGTCTGCACTGGTGATCAATACGATCAATTCGATTGAGGAGTTTACCGATGATCCATTTACCTGTGATTGTCGGGACGGCATGATTGAGAGCTGGGAGTTTACCAATGATCTATCAGCAGCCACCGAGCTTCTGATGGATTCCCTGATGCTTGGCCTTGCCAATATTGTGGAAGCCTATGGAGAAGAATATCTCAAAGTTGAGATGGTGGAAAAATAAGATATGAATAAGATAGTTATCGGATCCACAGATCGATCTGCAAAAAGAATAGAGATCAGTGCTGCGGCACTCCACATCATTGCTATGACTTTTATGCTGATGGATCACCTTTGGGCAACCTTGCTTCCGGCACAGGACTGGCTGACCTGCATTGGAAGAATTGCATTTCCTGTCTTTGCATTTATGACAGTGGAAGGGTATTTTCATACTCATAACTTAAAAAAATATATGCTTCGATTGCTGCTGTTTGCATTGATATCTGAGATTCCATTTGATCTGATGTATGGGGGAACATGGTTTTATCCCATTCATCAGAATGTGATCTGGACTCTGCTGATGGGGCTTCTTGGAATTCATCTGATGGAGACAGTACATAAGAACCAGAAAAGATGGTTATACGTTCTGACAGCATTCGTTACAGTTGTATTCGGAATGATTTTCGGAACTCTGTGTATGGTAGATTACTATGGCGTTGGTGTATTGACAGTCTTTGTCTTTTACTTTTTCCGAGGCCGGAGATGGTGGTGTCTGTTAGGGCAGTTCCTTGCACTTTACTGGTTGAATGTGGAGTTTCTGGGTGGTTTGATGTATCCTGTTCAGTTATTCGGAGCAGAATTTGAAGTTTGCCAGCAGGGACTCGCATTATTGGCACTGATCCCTATCTGGCTGTATCGTGGCCGTCAGGGATATCATAGCAAACCATTCCAGTATGTCTGCTATGCGTTTTATCCCGTTCATATGCTGGTGCTTGTGTTAGTATTAAATTTTGTGAATCGATAAGGTCGAAAAATCGGTCTCAAAATCGAAAAAATAATTTCAAAAACCAGTTGACACCTGTCGGTTTCTATGATACTATTCAATAGATGCCGCGCAGTGAGGTTATAAGTTTGCCGTAAGGCAGCACCGTAGCTGGCGAGTAAATATTCAGGAGGTGCCATATGTACGCGATTATTGCAACAGGTGGTAAACAGTATAAAGTATCTGAGGGCGATGTGATCAAAGTTGAGAAGCTGGGCGCTGAGGCTGGTTCCAACTACGTATTTGACCAGGTTCTTGCAGTATGTGATGACGCTCTTACCGTAGGTACTCCGGTAGTCGAGGGTGCTACCGTAGAAGCATCTGTGATCGGTGATGGAAAAGCTAGAAAAGTCATCGTTTACAAGTACAAGAGAAAAACTGGGTATCATAAGAAAAATGGTCACAGACAGCAGTATACCGCTGTGAAGATCGAAAAGATCAACAAATAATTTTACTTATCGTATCTATTGACTATGAGATTTACAGGAGGTGTAGACCTATGTTGAATATGAACCTTCAGATGTTCGCACATAAGAAGGGAGTCGGTTCTACTAAGAACGGCAGAGATTCCGAGTCCAAGAGACTTGGTGCCAAGAGAGCTGACGGCCAGTTTGTGAAAGCCGGAAATATCCTTTACAGACAGCGCGGAACCAAGATCCATCCGGGCGTGAATGTAGGACGCGGCGGCGATGATACTCTGTTCGCTTTAGTGGATGGTGTTGTTCGCTTCGAGAGAAAAGGAAGAGACAAAAAACAGGTTTCTATCGTTCCGGTAGTAGCTGAATAATCCGCATTCTCAACAGGGCTTCAAGTCGGCAAGATTTGGAGCCCTTTTTTATCACATGTGCAACCTGAATTGAATGAACGAATAAGAGGAGACAATACATGTTTGCAGACAGAGCAAAGATATATATCCGCTCAGGTAAGGGCGGCGATGGTCATGTAAGCTTCCGAAGAGAGCTGTTTGTGCCGGATGGTGGACCTGACGGCGGAGACGGTGGTAATGGCGGCGATGTGATCTTTGAAGTGGATGAAGGACTGAATACCCTGACCGATTACCGTCATAAGCGTAAATATGCGGCACAGGATGGACAGGAAGGCGGTAAGCGGAACTGTCATGGCAAAAGTGGTGCGGATATCGTGCTGAAAGTTCCGGAAGGAACCGTGATCAAAGATGCGGAGAGCGGAAAAGTGATCGCAGACATGTCCGGAGAGAACCGTCGTCAGATCATTCTGAAAGGCGGACGTGGCGGAATCGGCAATCAGCATTTCGCGACAGCTACCATGCAGGCACCGAAATATGCCAAGCCTGGACAGCCATGTCAGGAACTGGAAGTCATGCTGGAGCTGAAAGTGATCGCAGATGTGGGACTGGTAGGATTCCCGAATGTTGGAAAATCCACTCTGTTATCCCGTGTGACCAACGCACAGCCGAAGATTGCCAACTACCATTTTACAACTTTAAGTCCGAACCTGGGTGTAGTAGACCTGGATGGAGATGGATTCGTGATCGCAGATATTCCGGGACTGATCGAGGGTGCTTCCGAGGGAGTCGGCCTGGGCCTTGATTTCCTGCGTCATATTGAACGTACAAAAGTCATTATCCATATGGTGGATGCGGCATCTGTAGAGGGACGTGATCCAATCGCAGATATTCATGCCATCAATAAGGAGTTAAATGCCTACAATCCAGAGATTGCTGCAAGACCGCAGGTGATTGCGGCAAATAAGATCGATGCGATCTGGGATAAGGAAAATGATCCGGTGGAAAAGATCCGTCAGGAGTTTGAGCCGGAAGGCATCAAAGTATTTCCAATCTCTGCGGTTACCGGTCAGGGATTGAAGGAACTGATGTATCATGTGAAAAGTCTCCTGGATACGATGGATGATAAGCCGGTTGTATTTGAACAGGAATTTTTCCCGGAAGATATGTTTGTGCGCGAAGATCTTCCGTATACTGTGGCAAGATCCGAAGAAGAAGCCAATACCTTTATTGTGGAAGGACCGCGGATTGAGAAGATGCTTGGATATACCAATCTGGAATCTGAGAAAGGATTTGCTTTCTTCCAGAGATTCCTGAAAGATACCGGCATCCTGGAGGAACTGGAACAGGCAGGCATTGAGGAAGGTGATACCGTAAGGATGTACGGACTTCACTTTACGTATTATAAATAGAGGAAATACAATGACAAGTAAGCAGAGAGCATATTTAAAAGGACTGGCGCAGACTATGGAGCCGATCTTCCAGATTGGTAAAAACAGTCTGACACCGGAAAATACAAAAGCAATTGCAGAGGCACTGGAAGCCAGAGAGCTGATCAAGATCAGTGTTCTGCAGAACTGTATGGACGATCCGAAGGAGCTGGCAGCACTGGTAGGTGAGCGTACCCGTTCTCAGGTTGTACAGGTAATCGGCAAAAAAATCGTACTGTATAAAGAGGGCAAGGACGAAAAGAAGAAGATCGAATTGCCTCGTTAATTGAAATATACAGGAATCATGGAGTAACAGATCTATGGCAAAACGGAAGATCGGACTGATGGGTGGAACTTTTGACCCGGTGCATAATGCACATCTTGCATTGGCACGGCAGGCATACCGGCAGTTTTCGCTGGATGAAGTGTGGATGCTTCCGAACGGGAATCCACCTCATAAGAGAGATCACTCAAAAGCAGATGTGAATATGCGGCTGGACATGCTCAGGCTGGCAGTGAAGGGATTGTCTTATGTGAAGGTATGTGATCTGGAACAATCGAAAGATGCGTACCATTATACCTTTCAGACACTGTTAACGCTTAACAGAATGTATCCGGAGGTACAGTTTTATTTTATCATGGGGGCAGATTCCCTGTTTGATTTTGAAGACTGGAGAGAACCTGGAATCATCAGTCAGGAATGTATCCTTCTGGCGGCTGCCAGAGATCATTGCCGGCTGGAAGAGATTCAGCAGCAGATCAGAATGTTGAAAGAAAAATATGATGCTGACATCCGGATTCTGAATACGCCGGATATGGAGATCGCCTCAGCCGATATTCGCGGAAGAATCGCCGGAGGAGAGGATATTTCTCAGATGCTTCCTGCAGAAGTGGAAGCGTATATCCGCAGCCATCATCTGTATGAAAAGGGATAAGGACGTAGGAAGGAGTGTTTTCATGGACGCAATTTGTATTAAGGACCTGAAAAAGGATCTGAAACGTGAGATGGACGACAGCCGATATGAGCATACCCTGGGCGTCATGTATACCAGTGCTGCACTGGCGATGCGTTATGAGTATGACATGGAGCGTGCCATGCTGGCAGGATTGATGCATGACTGTGCGAAATGTATACCAAATGCAAAGAAATTGAAGCTGGCGGAGAAGAATGGGCTGGAGATCACTGAGCTGGAGCGGAACAATCCGTTCATGCTTCATGCGAAGGTTGGAGCCATGCTGGCAAAAGTAAAATATGATATTGATGATGAAGAAGTGCTGGGAGCCATTCGCTGGCATACCACTGGAAAGCCGAATATGAACCTGTTGGAGAAGATCGTCTATGTGGCAGATTATATTGAGCCTCGCAGAGATAAAGCTCCGAATCTGAAGGAGATCCGTAAACTTGCTTTTATGGATCTGGATCTGGCACTTCTGAAGATACTGGAAGATACGTTGGGTTATCTGGGAGATTCACCGGAAGAGGTTGACTCCATGACCAGAGAGACCTATGAGTACTATAAAGCACAGATCAAGGGCTGACAGGAGGATTATATGGTAGAAAAGAATTCTAAAGAGATGGTAAAGATCGCTGTCGCAGCATTAGAAGAGAAAAAAGCAAAAGATATCAAGATTCTGGATATTTCAGGTGTTTCTGTATTGGCAGATTATTTTATCATTGCCTCCGGAAGCAACCGCAACCAGGTACAGGCTATGGCTGATGAGGCACAGGAGAAGCTGTACAAGGCAGGATATGAGGCAAAACAGGTGGAAGGATATCAGACTGCTAACTGGATCCTGATGGATTACCAGGATATTATTGTTCATATTTTTGATGAAGAGAACCGACTGTTCTACGATCTGGAGAGAATCTGGAGAGATGGAAGCCTGGTAGAGAAAGCAGATCTGGAGGCATAAACCATGCAAGGACATGATCGGGTTCTGTCGGTGGAAAAAACCACAGAGAATAAGTTCCTGAATATGTATGATCTTCAGTATGAAAATAAAGTGGGTGGCCATGGTGTATATCACATCGCATCCCGTGCAATGTCTATGGAAGAACTGAAGATGAAGACCCGGGAAAACAAGCCGGACGGCGTGATCATCTATTCTCTCTATGGAGAAAAAAAGGATCATGTAGTTCTGGTTCGCCAGTACCGTTTTTCTATCGACGATTTTGTATACGAATTTCCGGCCGGCCTGGTAGATAAAGGCGAAGATCCTGCACAGGCAGGCATTCGCGAGATGAAGGAAGAGACCGGACTTGATTTTGTTCCGTTGAAAGCAGATGAGATGTTCTGCAAGCCCTTATTCAGTTCGATCGGAATGACCGATGAATCGGTGGCTACTGTGTACGGCTGCTCCACTGGACAGGTGTCCAGAGAAGGTCTTGAAGACAATGAAGAGATCGAAGTGGTCCTGGCAGACAGAACGGAGGTCCGACGGATACTGAAGGAGGAAAAACTTTCCATCAACTGTGCTTATCTGCTGATGCATTTTCTGCATCACACAGAGGAAGATCCGTTTTATTTTCTTCATAATGAATAAACGATAAGGAAATAGATAAAGAAATGGCTGTTTTCACAGGAATGTCTGAGAAAGCAGCCATTTTTCGTGTTGCAAATAATCAGGTATAATCCAGTTCTGCAAGATAGATAAATTTCTTCATCTCCTCTGTCAGAAATTTGCTTTTGTGATACAGCAATTGCCGATACATGGTGATCTGGATATCATTTACATGAAGAATTGCCAGACGGTCATCTTCAACTTCTTTTTGCACAGCAAAATATGGAAGAAGAGAGATACCATCATTCTGCTCCAGCATATGAATGATGAATTCTGTATTACTGATTTCCAGATGTGGGTGCAGATCCAGGCACTTCTGGGCAAGTGCCTGATCAAATGCCTGTCGATAATTGGCATCTTTCTCTGTCAGAAAGAAAGGCTTATCCAACAGTTCTGCAATCGAAAATTCTTTGTCTGATACAAAAGCTGCGTGGGAAGAGCAGACAAATATCATGTCTTCCGGAATTTCCATAACCTTGATCCAGTCTTTGGTCCATCGGGGAGTATCCAGTATGTAGATGAGATCCAGTTCATTTTGTTCCATCTGTGAGATCAGCTCCTCCGGAGAGGCTGTGACGATCCGAAATTCCACTTTCGGATAATGCTCACGGAAATAATGAATAATGGAAGGAAGTTTGGAAAAACAAAGGGATTCGATAGTTCCGATCCGCAAAGGATTCTTCAGTTCTGCCTTCTCTGATTCCATAGAACATTTTGCTTTTTCTACATCATATAAAATCGTGTTGGCACATTCCAGAAATTCCTGTCCTTGGGAAGTTAGAAGAATTTTTTTCCCCATCCTGTCAAATAATCGGGTATTTAATTCTTTTTCCAGCATTCGGATCTGTACTGTGACAGCAGACTGTGAGTATCCAAGATGCTCTGCAGCTTTTGAAAAGCTTTGATATTTTGCCACCTGGATAAAGGTGTTAAGCTGACGAAATTCCATGAATGATTCCTCTCTTATTATGAAAATAATTCAATATATACATTAAAACTATGAATTTGATTCGTGTATGATCCAATGATATAATTTATCAGTCGATACGTCAATGTTAAGTTGAAACATAGGGCGTGAATAATTATCGGAGGGGATATACTAATGAAAGAAAAGAAGAAACTCGGCCTTGTGCCAAAATTGATCATTGCCATTATTCTTGGTATTCTGATCGGACAGTTCCTGCCGGAGGAGATCTGCAGGATCGTTGTAACTTTATCAGGATTATTCAGCAGCTTCCTGAAATTCGTTATTCCATTGATGATCCTGGCTTATGTAACTATGGGAATCGCAGATCTGTCTCAGGGGGCAGGAAAACTTCTGCTGATCACTGTAGCACTTGCATACGGTTCTACACTGATTGCAGGTACCGCATCGTTCCTGGTATCTATCAATCTGTTTCCAAGCTTTATGAGTGCAGATGCACTGGATCAGATCGCTGCAACTGCAGATGCATCTTTAAGCCCGTACTTTTCTATTTCTCTGCAGGCAATCCTGGATACGTTGTCTGCTGTAGCACTGGCATTTATCCTGGGACTTTGTCTGTCTTCCATGAGAGGAAAACAGATTGGAAACAGTCTGTACAATGGTATGGCTGAGTTCTCCAAGATCATCGACAAAGTACTCCATACAGTCATTATTCCTCTGCTTCCGTTGTATATCTGCGGAACCTTCGTGGATATGACCAAATCTGGTAAAACCTTTGCAATCTTAAGTATTTTGTGGAAGGTATTCCTGGTAGTGATCGTTATGCATCTGATCTGTATTCTGATTCAGTTTGTGATCGCCGGAGCAGTGAGTAAAAAGAATCCATTTGAACTGATCAAAAATCAGGTTCCGGGATATACCACCGCTCTTGGAACGCAGTCTTCTGCTGCCACCATTCCGGTCAATCTGGAATGTGCAAAGAATGATGGAGTATGTGAGCAGATCCGCAACTTTGTAGTACCGCTTTGTGCAAATATCCATATGGCAGGATCCATGATCACCATCACAGCCTGTGCGACTGCTGTATGTCTGATGAACCAGTTGCCGATCAGCCTGGGAACAGTTATTCCGTTTATCATGACGCTCGGTGTGGCAATGGTTGCTTCTCCGGGAGCACCGGGTGGATCCATTATGACTGCACTGCCGTTCCTGTATATGATCTTCGGTGCAGAAGCAGGAGATCCGGACGGAGCCATCTGCGCGATCATGGTAGCTCTCTACATTACTCAGGATTCCTTTGGAACAGCCTGCAATGTATCAGGTGATAATGCCATTGGTGTGATCGTAAATACCATTTACGAGAGATTCATTAAAAAGGAGGCATAGGATGTCTTTTATCAGCGTGTTTGATGTATTAGGTCCGAATATGATCGGACCGTCAAGTTCGCATACAGCCGGAGCTGCTAGAATTGCTTATCTGGCTCAGAAGATGATCAACGGGCCACTGGTCCGTGTGGACTTTACTCTGTATGGTTCTTTTGCCAGAACTTATCGCGGTCATGGAACAGACCGCGCACTTCTGGGAGGTATCATGGGATTTGATACAGACGACATGCGGATCCGTGATTCTTTCCGGATTGCAGAAGAGAAGGGAATCGCCTTTTGCTTTGTTCCGAATGAAGAAGAGACAGATGTGCATCCAAATACCGTAGATATTCATATGGTAAATGCAGCGGGTCAGGAGATGACTGTCCGCGGAGAATCTCTTGGTGGAGGAAAAGCAAGAATCTCCAGAATCAATGGCGTGGATGTGGATTTCACCGGCGAATACAGTGCCGTGATCGTGATCCAGAAGGATCGGCCTGGTGTAGTTGCACATGTTACAAAGGTTTTAAGTGATCGTGGAGTCAATATTGCATTTATGCGTCTGTTCCGAAAAGCAAAAGGTGAGATTGCCTATACGATCGTGGAATCTGATGGCAGATTGCCGGAGGACATGGCACAGAAACTGGAAGATAATGAAAATGTACAGAATGTCATGATCATACAGCCATAGGAGGACAGCAAGAATGGATTTCAGAAATGCAAAAGAACTGCTTGAGCTTTGCAGGCAGACAGATCTGTCAATCTCAGAGATTATGCGTCAGCGTGAAATCGAGCAAGGAGAGACAACAGGCGAAGAAGCGGACTGTCGTATGGCAAAAGCATATGAGATCATGCAGCAGTCCGCCAGAACACCGGTAAATACACCGGGTCGGTCTATGGGAGGCCTGATTGGCGGTGAGGCAAAAAGATTATCCGAACATCAGAAGTCTGGAAAGAGCATGTGTGGTTCTCTGCTTGGCAAGGCGATGATGTATGCTATGGCAGTTCTTGAGACCAATTCGTCTATGGGACTGATCGTGGCGGCTCCAACAGCTGGATCTGCAGGAATTGTTCCTGGCTTAATGATCGCTATGCAGGAGGAATATGGATTCACGGATGAGCAGATGATCCAGGCACTGTATAATGCAGGTGCTATTGGTTATCTTGCCATGCGAAATGCTACTGTAGCAGGCGCTGTAGGTGGTTGTCAGGCTGAGGTGGGAGTTGCATCAGCCATGGCAGCATCGGCCGCAGCAGAGCTACTGGGAGCGTCTCCTAAGAGTTGTCTGGATGCGGCATCCACAGTTCTTATGAATATGCTGGGACTGGTCTGCGATCCGGTTGGAGGTCTGGTGGAATATCCTTGTCAGAACAGAAATGCTGCCGGAGTGGCCAATGCACTGATCGCAGCAGAGATGTCCCTGTCAGGAATCGTACAGCGGATTCCACTGGATGAGATGATCGATGTGATGTACAGTGTCGGGAAACGTCTTCCGGTGGAACTTCGGGAGACTGCTCTTGGTGGCTGTGCGACAGCACCATCAGTCTGTGATGCCTGCCTGGGATGCAAATAACAGACAAAATATGCCAAATTATGGAAATATATGAAATTTTATCTTGCAGAATCTCTTGTTATACTGTATAATCTGCTATGGTAAAGCAAAGAAGCACAGAAGACTATCTTTTCTGTGCTTTTTTCTTGAAAAAACATTTGGAGGCGCAAACACATGGTCATTGGTATTTTAAAGGATATCAAAAAAGGTGAAAACCGAGTTATTGCCACACCGGGAGAGGTAGCAACTCTGATTGGTGATGGAAATACAGTCAAAGTACAGAAAGGAGCCGGAGAAAAAGCAGGATTTGAAGATCAGGCTTATGCAGAGGCCGGAGCTGTACTGGTAGATACCGCTGAAGAGATTTACGGTACCTGTGAATTTGTAACTAAAGTAAAAGAATTTGAACCGTCTGAGTTTAATCTGCTCAGAGAAGGTCAGATTGTATTTACCTGCATCCATCCGGCAGCACATCCGGAAGAGGTACAGGCACTTCTTGATAAGAAAGTCATCGCATTTACCGCAGAGGACTCCCATCGTTATGGTTCTCCGAACTGCGAGGCAGCTGGTAAACAGGGTGCTCTGTTTGGTCTTGAGTCCATGCTGACCATCAATGGAGGAAAAGGCAAATTCGTCAGCGGTCTTGGCGGAGCTCCGGGTATGAAAGTCCTGATCCTTGGCGGCGGTGTTGTCGGACAGGCTGCTTTGTCTGTTCTTCATGCACTGGGAGCATGGTGTACCGTTATGGATATCAATATCGGAACACTTCGTTCCTTAAGCAGACAGTATCAGGAGCAGGTCAACACCATGATCTCTACAAAAGAGAACATTGCAAAGCTGCTCCCGGAGACCGATATGGTTCTGAACTGTGTAAAATGGCCAAAAGGATGCAAAGATTATCTGATCGATCGTTCCATGCTGAAACTGATGGAAAAAGGATCTGTTATTGTAGATATCAGTAATGACGAGCAGGGTGCGATTGAGTCCTTCCATGAAACCACTCATGAGAACCCGCGTTATATTGAAGAAGGCATTGTACATTTCTGTGTCAGCAATATTCCGGGAGCAATTGCAAACTCCGCATCGATTGCATACGCCGCATCTGTACTGCCGCATTTCCGCAGCATTGCTAAGAATGGCGTTGCTGAAGCATGTGCAAGAGACGGTTTCTTAAGAAGAAGTATGACTACTTATAAAGGATATCTGACTCATGAGGAGACCAGCGCATTGCAGAATCGTCCGTGGATCCGCCCGGAGGAAATCCTTGAGATTGCAGATCGTCAGCTTGATCAGGCACCACCTGCAACCGTTACCCGCTCTGCAAATCTGATCCATTTAAAATAAGCCTGGATCTATATGAGGGAAAAGTTTAGAAATACATAGGAGGACTTACATTACATGGAAGCAGAAATCATCAACATGGGGGTCATCTCCATCATTCCTGCCTTAATTGCTATCGTACTTTCATTTGCAACCAGAAATACAATCGTTTCACTGGTAGTTGCATGCATCGTAGGTACGCTGCTGTCTGGTCAGGGACTTTTAGGGTTCCCTACCCTTTTAAAAACAAGCCTTGGAACCACCAGTTTTTCCTGGGTCATGCTGTTGAATACTTTTATCGCTATCATCGTTGCATATTTTCAGAAGACCGGAGCAATCCAGAGCTTCTCTCAGATGATTCACGATAAGAATTTAAGCCGCCGTGGAGCACAGCTCATGGCATGGGTTCTTGGAATCTTTGTATATTTCAGTGATTCCTTCAGCCCGCTGTTCGTTGGTTCTACCATGAGAAGCATCACTGATAAAGCAAGAATCTCCCGTGAGAAGCTGGCTTATATCGCAGACTCCACATCCGCACCGGTCAGCGTGCTGGTTCCGATCACCGGATGGGCTGCATATTTGAGCGGACTGGCAGTTGGCATCGGCTGCATCGTAACAGAAGAGGACGGTTCTGCCCTGTTCCTGAAAGCAATTCCGTATAACTTCTATGCAATTCTTGCTGTTATTATGGTAGGTCTGATTGGTTCCGGAATCATCAAAGACTTTGGACCAATGAAGAAAGCAGAAGAGCGTGCCATGAATGAAGGAAAAGTACTCCGTGACGGAGCTGTTCCGCTGATCGGTAAAGAGCTGACGGAGATGAAACCATATGAAGGTATCAAACCACGGATATTCCTGAACTTCCTGCTGCCAGTGTTGATGATCATCAGCATCGCGCTGGGAACCTATATCACTCTTGGTTCTGCAAAGACTATGGAAGCATTCCTGTTTGTTATCATTTTCATGAGCATCAGCATGCTGCTCCAGGGTATTCCGTTCCAGGAGATCATGAATACTCTTACCCAGGGTATTAAAGGTGCAGTTCCTGCAGTTACTCTGCTGGCACTGGCATATTCCATCAATGCTTTAAGTAAAGATATGGGAACTGCAAACTATATCGTATCCTTAAGTGAGAGCTTCCTGACACCGGCTATGCTTCCGGCAATTATCTTCATCATCTCCGCAATCATGGCATTTGCAACTGGATCCTCCTGGGGAACTTTTGCGATCTGTATGCCGATTGCACTGCCGCTGGCATTTACCTTTACTGGCGGGGAGCTTGGAACACTGGTATACGCATGCTTCGGTGCAGTAGCAGGCGGCGGTGTATTCGGAGACCATTGTTCTCCATTGTCGGACACGACAGTTCTTTCCTCAACTGGATCGGCATCCGACCATATTGATCATGTACAGACACAGCTTCCATACGCACTTTGCTGTGGAACACTGGCAGTAATCCTGTATCTGGTCATCGGATTTGCATTTGTATAAAATAAATACAATTTGATAGTACATATTAAGAGCAAAGCAGAAAAGTTTGGCAACTTGACGAAAATAATCAAATCACCTATTGTAAAATGTGCAGGTTGATATATAATGTAAACGTATTAATTATATATCAACCATTGGGAGGTGTTGGTTATGTTAAGCTTCATTATCTGTTTTGCTCTTTTGATTGGAGGGTATTTTGTCTATGGTAAGATCGTTGAGAATACGTTTGCACCGGACGACAGAGAAACCCCTGCTGTCAGGATCAATGACGGAGTCGACTATGTGGTTATGCCACAGTGGAAGTTGTTTCTGGTACAGCTTCTGAATATCGCAGGTTTGGGACCTATTTTTGGTGCCATGCAGGGTGCCCTCTGGGGACCGGTCGTATTCCTGTGGATCACCTTTGGTACCATCTTTGCAGGTGGTGTACACGATTATTTCTCAGGTATGCTTTCTGAGAGAAATGATGGTGCATCCATTTCTGAGGTATGTGGTATCTATCTTGGAGGTGCGATGAAGAACATCATGCGTGTATTCAGTGTTGTCCTTCTGGTTATGGTAGGTACAGTGTTTGCAGTAGGACCGGCTGGACTGATCGTGACTTTGTTGAAAAACAAAGGAATCACAGGTACATTTGCAAGTGCAGAGGTATGGCTGTGGATTATTCTGGCTTATTACTTTATTGCAACTTTTATTTCTATTGATAAGATCATTGGACGGATCTATCCGCTGTTTGGTATTTGTCTGATCGTTATGGCGGTTGGTGTTATCTTTGGTATCTTTACCAACTCTGCATACACCATTCCGGAGATTTGGACTCATTTCACAAATATGCATCCGGATGGAAAACCGATCTGGAGCTTCATGTTTATTACTGTTGCCTGCGGTGCGATTTCCGGATTCCATTCCACACAGTCGCCGTTGATGGCACGTTGTATGAAGTCTGAGAAACAGGGACACTTTGTATTCTATGGTGCTATGGTAGCTGAAGGTGTGATTGCTCTGATCTGGGCAGCAGCTGGATGTGCTGTATACGAAGCAACCGGCGGTCTGAGCACCGGATTAAGTGAGATCCTTGCAAATGGACAGTCCGCAGCAATCTATGATGTGTGCATTAAGACCATGGGTTCTGTTGGTGTGGCTCTGGCCATGATCGGTGTTATTGTCTGCCCGATCACTTCTGGTGATACTGCATTCAGAAGTGCCCGTCTGGTACTGGCAGACTGGTTCAAGATCGATCAGAACCAGATCCAGAAGAGACTGATGCTCTGCGTACCGCTGCTGGCAGTTGGTGCATTTGTAGGTCATCTGGATTATGCAATCGTATGGAGATACTTCAGCTGGACCAACCAGACGCTGGCTATGATCGTTCTGTGGACCGCAAGTATGTATCTGTTCCGTGAGAAGAAGAATTACTGGATCACTGCAGTACCGGCAACATTCATGAGTGCTGTATCTATGACCTATTTCTTCTGCGCATCTGAGTGCCTGAATCAGTCTACAACGATCGCATACCCGGCAGGTATTATCCTGGCAGCAGTTTTCCTTGGAATCTTTATCCATGCGACAAAGAAACCTATGAAAGCAGCAGCTTAAGGGAAAGAATGAGAATTACATATAAGAAATGACGATTGGGGGCAAAGAAATTTGCCCCCAAAATAGTAAAAAGAGTGTGAGGATACAATGATGAGACCACAAAGACTGGGACAGATAGTTATTCCAGATGATGAACTGGCACAGGATAAAAAAACATGCAGAAGATTTGGCCCATGCGGAGTGGGACGGAAGGCAATCTACCTGAACAGCTTTTATATTGATCGAAGATTCTATGTGTCTATGGATTCTGTGACAAGAATTTTTAAAAGGATCGCCATGAGTAAAGGTGGTTTTACCGGAAAAGGAGTCTTTGGTTCTCTTCCGTATCTGGTAGTTGAATACGATGATGGAAAACAGAAGCAGTGTAACTTCAAACATGAAGAAGATGTAGATCGTCTGCTTGCTTATGTGGAGACGCATTTTCCGGGGATTCCATTGCACAGTGTAGAGGCAGAGCGGAAACTGGCGGAAAAAGAAAAGCGTCTGGCAGAGAAATACAAAGGTCTGGTTCTGTCTGAAGATGCAGAAGCGACTGTAAAGTCATTGGAGAAAGCGAAGAAATATCTGGAAAAAGAACCGGAGCTGTGCCTTGAACTGAGTCAGTCTGCGAAACAGAAACGAGTCTATGAACAGAGCAACCCTGCGTATAAGTGGGTGGCTCTGGCAATCACGTTGCTGGGAGCCGGAGCATTGATCTATGGAATCTTCGCACTGATTACCCATGCCGGTTTTGGAATGTATTTCCTTCTGTTTGGTCTGGCAGCTATTTTCCTGTTTGCTGGCGCAAATGTATTGCCTACAGCCAAAAATAACAGGACAGCCATTGAAAAACGCAGAGAAAATGCTGTACATACGATGGAAGATTACATACAGAAATCTTCAGATTTTCCGCTTCCTGCTTGTTATGCACATCCAGTCGTGATAAAGTGGATGCAGGATATTGTGAGAACTGGCCGTGCACAGACAGCAGAGGAAGCACTTCAGCTATTAAAGGAAGATCTTCAGAAGCTGAATGCCAGTGTAACAGTCGAACAGGAAGAATATGATGAGATCATCGTGATCAAACCACTGTTTTTGGTAATGAATTATGAATAAGCTATTACTAAGCCCATCGGATTTTGTTCGATGGGTTTTCATATATGATGAAATATTATTGAAAAAAAGTCTCATCAGTGTTAAAGTTAATCCGAACAAACTGAAAATAAATCTCAATTATCAATAACAAATGAGGAGACGGTGAAGAATGACACTGAGAGAATTACAACCAGGAAAGACAGCAACGATACTCTCTGTAGGAGGAGAAGGTGCATTAAGGCAGCATCTTCTTGATATGGGACTGATTCAGGGAACAGAAGTGACCGTTGTAAAATATGCACCTATGGGAGACCCGGTAGAGTTACGGATCCATGGATATGAACTGACGATTCGGTTGGATGATGCAGATAAAATTATGATCAGCAAACCACATGAAGCAAAATGGCATCCGGAATGTAAGCCTTTCAAAGATCCAGAAGCTCATCCAGGCTACGGTGAAGGTGGAAAATATCATAATAAGGAAGAAGAACATGAGCTCCCTGCAGGAACTACACTGACCTTTGCGCTGGCAGGAAATCAGAACTGTGGAAAGACGACATTATTCAATCAGCTCACAGGATCTAATCAGCATGTGGGCAATTTCCCAGGTGTGACAGTAGACCGAAAAGATGGTGTGATCAAAGGTCATCCGGAGACACTGATCACAGATCTTCCCGGAATCTATTCCATGTCTCCGTACAGCAGTGAGGAGATTGTAACCAGAGAGTTTGTACTGAGAGATAAACCAAAGGGAATCATCAACATTGTGGATGCAACCAATATGGAGCGAAATCTCTATCTGACCATGCAGCTGATGGAATTAAATATTCCCATGGTTGTGGCATTAAACATGATGGATGAGGTACGGGCAAATGGTGGCTCAGTTCGAATCAATGAAATGGAATCTTTCTTAGGGCTGCCGGTCATTCCTATCTCTGCTGCAAAAGGAGAAGGAATCGAGGAACTGGTGGAGCATGCAGTCCATGTGGCAAAATATCAGGAATGTCCTGCAGTTACAGATTTCTGTGATGAAGAGGATCAGAATGGAGGTGTGCATCGATGTCTCCATGCAATCATGCATCTGATTGAAGATCATGCAGAAAAAGCTGGTATTTCTGTTCGTTTTGCATCAAGCAAACTGGCAGAAAATGACCAAGGCATGATGGAACTTCTGAATCTAAGTCAGAATGAGAAGGAGATGCTTGAGCATATTATCTGTCAGATGGAGGAAGAGACGGGACTGGATCGCAATTCTGCCATTGCAGATATGCGGTTTCGGTATATTGAAAAAGTATGCGAAGCGGCAGTCATCCGTCCTCATGAAAGCAAAGAACGGCTCCGCAGTAAGCAGATCGACAGAGTCCTTACCGGCAAATATACCGGAATTCCGGCATTTATTGCTATTATGGGTATAGTCTTTTTCCTGACCTTCAATGTTGTTGGTGCGGGACTGCAAAGCCTGTTAGAGCTCGGAATTGGAAAGCTGACAGAAGTTACCGCTCAGGCAATGGAGACGTTCCATGTAAATGAAGTGTTACAGTCTCTTGTTATCGATGGCATTTTCCATGGGGTTGGAAGTGTGTTAAGTTTCCTGCCGATCATCGTTACATTGTTTTTCTTCCTGTCCATGTTGGAAGACAGTGGATATATGGCAAGAGTCGCATTTATTATGGATAAGTTACTCCGAAAGATGGGATTGTCAGGCAGAAGTATTGTGCCGCTTCTGATCGGTTTTGGATGTACGGTACCAGGTGTTATGGCAAGTCGTACACTTCCGTCGGAGCGTGACCGTAAGATGACGATCCTGCTCACACCATTTATGAGCTGCTCTGCAAAACTTCCGATTTACGCATTTTTTACAGCTGCATTTTTCCCAAGATATGGAGCTCTGGTTATGATCGGCCTGTACCTGTTCGGCATTCTTATGGGAATTGGAACGGCTTTCGCGTTCCGTAAGACGCTGTTCAAAGGAGAGCCGGTTCCGTTTGTTATGGAACTGCCAAACTATCGGATGCCGGGGGCAAAAAATGTCGGACACTTGCTGTGGGATAAAGCCAAAGATTTTCTACATCGTGCCTTTACAGTGATTTTTATTGCAACCATTATGATTTGGTTTTTGCAGAGCTTTGATCTGCATCTGAATATGGTTACAGACTCTCAGAACAGCATACTGGCTGCAGTGGCAGGTGTGATCGCACCGTTATTTGTTCCGGTAGGATTTGGTGACTGGAGGATATCTACTGCACTGATCACTGGATTTATGGCAAAGGAGAGCGTAGTATCTACATTGACTGTTCTCTTTGGAACAACGACTGCCCTGTCCGGACTGTTGAGTCCGCTGGATGCCATGGCTTTGCTTGTGTTCTGCCTTCTCTATACACCGTGTGTGGCAGCCATTGCTTCTGTAAAGAGGGAGCTCGGAGGCAGATGGGCATGTGGAGTGGTGATCGGTCAGTGCTTGATCGCATGGCTGGCAGCATTTGTGGTACACCTGATCGGAACATTTTTCTAAAAATTTTTCTGAATATGAAACTTTTTGGATACATGAATTGTCTAATATATAGAAACATTGAAAATACTGTATTGCAGACATATAGACCGAAGAGCGACATACGAGGAGGAATGAAAGGTGATTCAGACTTTATTGGATGCCATCCACAGACAGCAGATTGAGCAATACGAAGACGAGAAGGTATACGAGCTCGACTGCAGGAATCCAAAAGCGGAAGATTCTGATGTGCTGCTGGTGACACTTGCAGCAGAATTTTTAGGTTTACAGAAAACGATTGAGCTTGCACTTGCGTGCCATGCAAAAGTGGTATCTCTGATCCTGTGGGATCCAAAGAACGAACGGACAATTCCCAGCGGCGGCCATTGGCCAAGAGCCTATCGGACGATCCTGCCGGAACAGGCCGTTATGGAATTTCAGGCCAGTGACATGGATCTGATTTATATGAGAAATCCGCAGGACGAGGATGGTAATCGCCTGATTCGTCTTGATTTTCAGGCAATGTATGCATAAGTGACACCGTATTTGTTTACATAGGTTTTACAAAATTTTACATAGATTTGGTAGTTCAAAAAGTGAAAAGTATTGTATATTGAAGATGTCCAAAATCCCTTATCAAATCTTAACGAGGCCGGTGCGAGAGCATCGGCTTTGTTAGTTCTTGGATTTTTACGGAGAAAGTGTCGCTCTTATAAAATGTTTCCAGAGTGGTAGATCTGACGGAAGCAGTCAGAGCGATCGTACTTGAAAAAGACGAATAAAAAATAGTATTGAAGTGCCTCACTATCTGGTGGTATGATTAAAAAGTTGTTGTGCAGTGCACAACCTTACCAAAGATAGTGAGGTTCGTTTTTTATGAAAACAAAAGCTTTCAAAGCGGCCTTGCCCTATACATTGCCCATCTGTGTGGGATTTTTGTTCCTGGGTATGTCGTATGGATTTTTAATGAGGAGCAAAGGATTCTCTGTAGGGTATCCGCTGTTTATGAGTATGTTTATCTTTGCAGGCTCCATGGAATTTGTGACAGTCAATCTGCTGTTGTCAGCCTTTCATCCCCTGTCAGCCTTTCTGCTGGCATTGATGGTCAATGCAAGGCACTTGTTCTATGGAATTTCCATGCTGGATAAATATGAGCATACAGGCTGGAAGAAGTTTTATCTGATCTATGGAATGTGTGACGAGTCCTTCAGTATCAACTGTACAGTCACCCCGCCGGAAGATGTGGACAAAGGATGGTTCATGTTTTTTGTTACATTTTTGAATCATCTATACTGGGTCTGTGGAGCTACTGCAGGCGCACTGTTGGGTTATGTGATCTATTTTGATACGACGGGAATTGAATTCGTCATGACCGCACTGTTCGTTGTTATGTTCATGGGACAGTGGGAAGAGCATCCAGACCACAGACCTGCCCTGATCGGACTGATGATTCCAATCGTCTGTCTGTTTGTCTTTGGCAGCCAGAATTTTATTATTCCGTCTATGGCACTGATTATTGTATGCTTTATGGCACTGAAAAAATACCTGCAGCCGGAGGTGAAAGAGTGATGACGACTACACAGAGTATTATTACGATTGTTGCCGTTGTACTGGGAACCATGGTGACCAGATTCCTGCCATTTCTGATTTTTCCGGAAGGAAAGACACCGCCTGCCTATATTCAGTATCTGGGAAAGGTGCTTCCCTATGCAGTGATCGGTCTTCTCGTTATTTATTGCCTGAAGGATGTGCCAGCCAGCTCCACCTATGGATTGCCGGAAGCCATTGCGATCCTGTTTATCATGGTACTGCATAAATGGAAGAAAAATACCTTGTTATCCATCGGCGGAGGGACTATACTGTATATGATTCTTGTGCAGATGGTATTTTAAAAGGAGGATGACACAATGGAAGAGATTTTTGAAGAGTATGTAACATTTCACGTAACAGCCAGTGACGGATCAGACGTGGAGATGGCTGTAGTTGATGAGTTTGATTTTGAGGACAAGCACTATGTGGTAGGTGCAGTTGTCACAGATGATACCATTGATGATGAAGGAAGATATATTTATGAGAGTATCATGGATGGGGACGATTTCACGGTAAAGAAGATTGCGAAAGAGTTTGATTATAGACGGATCGCACAGGCTTATGTAGATATGGATGAGGACGAAGAGTAAGATTTTTAAGTGTCTTCCAATAACAATGGTTCGATTTGCGTGACCAAAGTTTGCGGAAGACACTTTTTCGTAATCTTCAAATTTTTTGTATGGTATGTAAGCTGCGTATACAAAGGACTATTCATAGGTTTTTTGAAGATAGCATATATTTTTCCAGGTGGTTTTGGAATAATAACTCGAATATCTTCGCTCAAAACACTATTGGGTAAATAAAAGTTTTCTTTTTCAATTAAACCAAGGCATGCAGTAGTAGTGCCGGTTACTTTTTCTGTATAAAGGTCTAAATGAGGACCAATATAATTTCCTATCATCCTTGCTTTGGTATCAATATTCATAATTGCATCAAGTATTTTTAATTTTAATATCGTTGTATGATTATTTTTAAAAATAAAATCTCGTTCACTTAATCGATTATTTAACGCAAAACGATAGAAATCGTTGGCACTTAATCCATTTCGAGGGATTACTCCAGTGAAATGTAAAAAATTATAAGAACGGAATTTTACTTCCATATAATTGGAATGATTGTTTTCATCGCGATATACAAAAACGATCTGATAACCATCTAAACGTTTTTTGTAAATATTAGCACACTTACTGATAATGCGGACTGCTTCTGATTTGTTCATGAGAGGGGGATCCTTAATGTGAAATAATTATAGAAATTTAAAAGGAAGGTTCATTCACCGTAGCAGATGATACCTTCCTTTAGTGACTGATTTTACCGTTGTCCGTCAACTGATCGGCACCCGAAGTCCGATAAGAAACACTGGTTTTACCGTTGCCAGTCAACTGTCCGGCACCCGAAGTCCGGAAAGAAAGTCGGATTTTATGTGTCAGCCCACATGATAAGCATATAGCCCATCTACTATTTACAGTATATACAGCCTTCAGAAAATATGCAATAAGTTTAGAAAAATTTAATTTAAATCTCCGATTTCTCAACGATGGTTTCAAGAATGTATTTCGCTTTGATAGGCTGGAATCTTGCCATATGCGGTGTTTCCAAGTGTTTTTTCTGATGTTCAGCAGTGAGCCATTCCTCAACCAGAAGGATGATGTCAGGATTAGATTCATCCAGATAGTAGTGGTAGCGGACGATACCGTCTTCCTTCAGTACTTCTTCCAGAATCCCGGATTCTGACATGGTCTTAAGAAAAGCATCACGCATGCCAGATTTTAATTTGTAGGTTACAAGGATCAGTAGATGTTTCATATTAAAATCTCCTCCAGATCATTATGTTGCTTTTTTACAATTTACAACATAGATTCCCACACAGACGAGAACTAGTGCAATCAGACTTCCAAGATTGAAGGCCTGCCGGACCTCGCCAAGAACCAGTGCAGACAACATCACACTGCACAGAGGGTTTACGAAACCGAAGATTGCTACCTTTCTTTCTTATAGAGCTTTTTCGTAGCACAAGTATGGCTGATCATAAAGATTACATTCGCCAACGATCTGAAAATCAAGGGCATCATAGGAACGGATCGCTTTGATGTTATATTTATTTACCAGGAAAGTACAGTTTACAAGGGACTACACAGAGTAGGTATCTGACGGGGGGTCCGCCCGTCA
>QUJQ01000018.1 GCA_003480725.1 Clostridiaceae bacterium AM27-36LB | reverse complement strand
TACGCACGGTGGTGTGAGAGGTCGGCTAATCAACTAATGGTTAGCCTCCTACTCGATTAATTATGTAATTCTATTTTGTCTTGGACAGGTAGTCAGATCGAATGTATCCATGATATCTGGCTCCATTAATTGTAAAAGATACCTTTGTCCACTGTTTTCCATCGTCACCTGTTCTTGTTCCACGGTAATCTATTGCATCTCCCTGCAGAAGATTTGCCACAATCGTAGACTTATCAGATGCGGATTCTCTGACTCTGACTGCACTGGCACTCACATATCTGGTGTCTTCATTGGCCGTACTTGCTGCTGCATCTCCGGCCTTCTGGTAGAATGCCAGATAATCCGAACGAATGTATCCATGATATCTTACATCATTAATAGTGACAGACACTTTCGTCCATTGTTTTCCATCTGAACCGATTCTTGTTTTCTTGAACTTTACTTTGTCTCCCTGTAACAGATTCGTGATAATCTTGGAACTGTCAGACGGATCTTCTCTGACTCTGACTGCTGTAGCTGTTACCGTCAGAATATCATCTGTCTGAATATTTCCTGAATTTGCCGAAGGTGTCGTATTGGTATTGGTAGTATTGGTCGTACCTGCTGGTTCTGCAGATGCATCCCCTTTCTTCACCAGTGTCAGAAGATCTGAACGAATATAACCATAGGTTTTCTGTCCTCCCTTGGTAAAGGAGACTCTGATCCAGGTCTTTCCATCACTTCCAGTCACTGCTGTCTTCTGCTTTACCTGATCATCCTTATTCAGAGTCGTTACCATAGCTGCAGAAGTTGATGCCTGTTTCCGGACTCTTGCAGAATTTACCCGAATTGCCAGAATAGAATCATCTCCGAATCCACTGACCGATGCTGTTGATGTATTTGCAGCAGATGTACCTGTATTGGTACCGGTTGCATTCAACAGATCTGCACGGATACAGCCTGTTTTATTGGATCCATTGTATTTAAAAGATACGTTATACCACTTTCTTCCATCAGAACCTGTCGTCTCAGATGTGATAGATACACTGGTTCCCTGTGTAAGCTTCGCAACGATCGAAGATGCGGTCGTTGCATTCGACCGTACATTTACTACTCTGTTCTTCACTGTTCCTGTTCCAGCCGCCTGTGCTCTTCCAGCCGGTACAAATATGAGCAGGCTCAATACGAGCAGACTCATAAGCCCTATTCTCTTGATGCCTTTTCCATTCATGTTTAAGCCCTCTTCTCTCTTAAGATTTTATAATTATAATATCATTTATCGTACCCCGAATTAAGAAAAAAAGCAAGAATCTGCAGGGATTCTTAAGAAAAGTTAAGGATTAGAAAGGTATGCACAAAAAAAAGCTATTGTCCGAAAACAACAGCTTACTTTATCTTTTGTACTATGAAAAGTATATGTTATATACCTTCAAAACTGCATACAGTCAAATACTAAATCCATCTTTTTAAAACCTATCCTAAACCATCTTGGTTAAGCCCTCGACCTATTAGT
>QUJQ01000017.1 GCA_003480725.1 Clostridiaceae bacterium AM27-36LB | reverse complement strand
TGTGTGCGCCTTGCGGCGCACGTTTCTAATGGGTGAAAGTCCCTAATCCACCCTAGTAGTGGGAAGGATATAGCCAAGACCAAGGGTGTCCTATTCATAGAGTTGCTATGATTAACGTGAGGGGAATCTGAAGGAAGGTGGAGGCAAATCTCTGGTCTGACGAACAGAAATCACATCAGGCTACAGTTAAGGATAAGGTTGCACAACAAGCTAAAGTCCAATAACTACTCGGAATTAACAGTAGTAAATGTGGCAGATATATGGAGAGAAAGAAACGTGTGGTACCAAGGGAGGTCTCGTCAGCGGATGAAAACAGAGTATGAAATCCGTCAGTAACAACGAATGGCGAGAAGTCAGCAGAAGCCATAGTAAACCAGTGGTTGCAAACACTGGCGAAGGGCTGAACTTTAGGAGACACAAGCAATGAATGTAACTGAAAGTAGATTTAAGAACAGACAACTTCATATGGAAGACTATCTGCAAATGGTATCTGCGGAACAGAAAGAGTATGCAGAAGTGTTCGACTACTCTAAGATTGCTGAAAAGAGCGGTGTCATCACAGACTATTGGACGAACAATCTTTTGGATTTGATTTTGCGAAAAGGCAATCTAAACAATGCCTATAAACGAGTCAAGAAAAACAAAGGAAAAGGTGGAATCGATGGTATGCAGGTGGATGAACTTCTGCCCTTCCTTAGAGAAAACCAAGATTCCTTAATCCAAGAGATAAGGGAAGGAAAGTATAAGCCTAACCCAGTTCGAAGGGTAGAAATATCCAAGGAAACAAAAGGCGAATTTCGAAAGTTAGGAGTTCCTACTGTTGTTGATAGAGTTATTCAACAGGCAATAGCACAGGAATTATCGCCAATCTATGAGGAGCAATTCTCAGAAAATAGTTTCGGTTTCAGGCCAAAGCGAGGAGCACACGATGCTCTCAGACAATGCCAAAAGAACGTAAATGATGGCTATGTATATGTGGTAGATATGGACCTGGAAAAGTTCTTCGACACAGTATGCCAGAATAAGCTGATAGAAGTATTGTCAAGAACCATCAAAGATGGCAGAGTTATATCCTTAATACACAAATATCTGAATGCGGGAGTAATCGCAAATGGAATGTTTGAACGTACAGAGGTTGGAATGCCACAAGGCGGTCCGCTTAGCCCATTGCTTAGTAATGTAATGCTAAATGAGTTGGATAAGGAACTGGAGAATAGAGGACATAGATTTGTCCGATACGCAGACGATTGTATGATTTTCTGCAAGAGCAGAAAAAGCGCAGAAAGAACCTTGAAGAACATCATTCCATTTATTGAAAAGAAACTATTTCTTAAAGTAAATCGGAAGAAAACAGAGGTGGCTCATATCAGCGCAGTCAAATACCTCGGATATAGCTTTTATAGGCATAAAGGTAAATGCAGATTTAGAGTACACCCGAAGTCAGTAGCAAAGATGAAGAATAGAATCAGAGAACTTACTGACAGGAACAAAGGGATAAGCAATGAAGTGCGAGAAAAGAAGTATCAAGAGTATGTGCGAGGATGGGTAGAATATTTTAGACTTGCAGACATGAAGAAACTTCTCCAGAAAACGGACGAATGGGCAAGACGCAGAATCAGAGCGGTCTATTGGAAACAGTGGAAGAAAATCAAAACAAAGTGCCGAATGCTGAAAGCACTAGGATTAGAGGATTGGAAAGCCAAGGAATTAGCCAACAGTAGAAAAGGCTATTGGAGAATGGCGAAAGTCTTGAACCAAATCTTTTCGAATAAAATAATAGCCAAGTTAGGATATACATCCATGCTTGACTATTATCTAGTAGTCTACGAAAACTAAAGAACCGCCGTGTACCGAACGGTACGCACGGTGGTGTGAGAGGTCGGCTAATCAACTAATGGTTAGCCTCCTACTCGATT
>QUJQ01000016.1 GCA_003480725.1 Clostridiaceae bacterium AM27-36LB | reverse complement strand
AAAGTACAGTTTACAAGGGACTACACAGAGTAGGTATCTGACGGGGGGTCCGCCCGTCAGATTTTCCATGTGATGTTCAAGCTGTCACTTGTAGCGGCAACGGTGGTAATCATCAAATCCACCACACGCCGCTTGTCATCAAAGGATACATTGTCCCATGTGTCGAGGTAGCCGGAAATCTGGCTGACCTGTTCCGGGCTGATGGCTTCCACCGTCAACTCCGCTATCCTCGCCAGAAGTTCCTGCTTGCGTCCGTCCAGTTCCGCTATCTTCACATTCACATAGGAGAGCAGAACATTGTTTGCACCCGTCAGACTGTCCACCAGCTTTTCAATCTCGCTGTCCACATGGAGAAGTTCCACTTGCAGGGCGGCGATTTTCGGGTTTGCCTTTGCCGCTTTTTTTCTGCCCGTCAGCGTTTTGTAGCTTGCCAGCTTCTTCACCATCTGCTGATAAACAACCGCTTCCAGCTCCGAAGTGATGATTTTCCCGCACCCGGCACAGCTTTTATTGTCCAGCCGCTTTGTGCAGCGGAGATATTGCTTTCCCACAGGATTGTTAATGCTCATAAGGGCATACCCGCAGTTTCCGCACTTGATTTTTCCCGCCAGCCATGTATGGGTGGCTTTCCGGGCAGACTGGATTTTCATGTTGTTCATCAGCTTCTTGCGGCAGGTCAGCCAGATGTCGGAGGGGACAATGCCCTCATGGGGAGCCAGCACCAGCATTTGGTCTTTCAAGTCGTTCTTTTTGCTGGGCTTCACATCCCGCCCTTGATACAGATAGCAGCCATTCATGCCGGTAAAATCGGCAGCGTCATTGACAATGATTGTCCCTTGACTTTTGAAAAATTCGTACACATCAAGGTCTGCCTGCACATAGACAGGATTGCGTAACATCTGCGCCAGCGTGGGGCGTATTAGTTCCTTGCCGTTGAATAAAATTCCCTGTTCGGCAAAGTACCGGGTAATGTCCCCGTAGGAGGTTGTGGGCTGGGCGTACATCTCAAACATCAGCCGGATATTTGCCGCTTCCTCCGGGTTTACCACCAGCTTCTTTGTGTTGATACCGTCCATCTTAATCGGCTCTGTATGGAAGCCGTAAGGGGCTTTCCCACCCATCTTGAAGCCTCGCTGGCTGCGGGAATAATAAGCGTCCGTCACCCGCTTCTGTATCGTTTCCCGTTCAAGCTGGGCGAACACGATACAGATATTCAGCATCGCCCGCCCCATCGGGGTGGAGGTATCAAACTTTTCCGTAGAGGACACAAACTCTACATTGTACTGTTGGAACAGCTCCATCATATTGGCAAAGTCCAGAATGGAACGGCTGATACGGTCGAGCTTGTAAACCACGACCTTTGCAATCAAGCCCCGCTTGATGTCCCGCACCAGTTCTTGAAACTTCGGACGGTCTGTGTTCTTGCCGCTGTACCCCTTGTCTGTGTATTCCTTGCAGTTACCGCCTTTCAACTCGTATTTGCAAAATTCAATCTGGCTTTCAATGGAAATGCTGTCCTTTTTGTCCACCGATTGTCTTGCATAGATTGCGTCTATTCGATTATTCATATTGTCGCTCCTTTTCTTAAAAAAGAAACGGAGCTGCTGACAGCTTTATTATACCGCCAGCAGCCCCGCAAATCAACGATGGCTTCGGAAAACCTTATGCCCCGGCTTCCTCACTCTGCCGTTTGTCGGCATACTTGCGGAACACCTCATAAAGCTGCTGTTCCAGCTCCCGGCGTTTTGCCGCTTCCTGCTCCGGCGTGAACACCGGAGAGAGATTTTCCAGCGTGATTTCCTTTCCCTGAAAAGTCACGACTTCGGTTTCTTTCTTGTATCTGATATGCTCCATAGTACCTCCGTATTTAATTTTCAAAGTGCAGTGCCGCCATGCTGCGGCGTGAAATGTTTTCTGCCATCAATCACCGTTCCCTTGTGTGCCGCTGTTGCCGTTTCAGTTCTGCCAGCACCTCCGGCGGGATACGGTCTACCAGCCGCTGAATGTCTTTCAGCTCGCTTTCCAGCTTTGCCCGTTCCATCGTATCTTTCATCTTGCCCTTTTCGCTGGCTTTGGCTCTGGCTTCCAACTGTTCATTTTCTGCTAAAAGGTCGTTTATCGTGACCTTGTATTTTTTGAGCTGCCCGGAGAAGTTCTCCATCTGCGGAAACCACTTTTTCAGCAGGGAGAGGGCTTCCTCTTTCTTCTTTCCGGCGTTGAACGGGGTAATACCGTCCAGCGTGGCTTCAATGGCTCTTGCCTGTTTGGAGAGATTGACCGCCTGCTTGAACAGACGTGTGGGGATATGTTTCCTGCCTGTCTTGCTGGCACTTTCCCCACGCTCCAAGTTGGGATATTTCTCCACCATATAGGCGTGAAAATCATCCTGCCATTTTGTGAGGTTGGCTCTATTCCCTATAATCTCCTTTGCACACAGGCGGTTGTCCTCTGTCAGCGGGACAAAGACCAAATGCAGGTGGGGCGTTTTCTCGTCCATGTGAACAACCGCCGACACGATATTTTCTTTCCCTACCCGCTCGATTAAGAAATCAGCCGCCCTCTGGAAAAATTCCTGTATCTCCTTTGGGGACTTCTTCTTGAAAAACTCCGGGCTGGCAGTAATCAGCGTATCCACAAACCTGGTGCTGTCCCTGCGGGTGCGGCAGCCAGCCTGTTCAATACGGTTCTGTATAAAGTAGTAGTACCTGCCCTCCGGCTTAACGATATGGAAGTTGTATTTGCTCCGGCTGGTGTCAATGTCGGGATTGCTGGCGTACTGTTCCTTTTGCCGCTCATGGTGGGCTTCCAGCGGTCTTGCCGGATTGCCCTTGTGTTTTTCAAATCGCAAAATTGCGTGTTGTGCCATGAAACTCCTTTCCCCATTCCATTCCTTTCCGGGACTTTTCCACAGGAAAATCCCGCAGAAAATATCTCGGATCGGATAGGAATGGATAAGATATAAATAAAATCGTTTTAATCTCTGTATTTCTATATACCGTCCGGTTTTCGTACTTCAAGAGGATTGATTATCGTACTTGTGGAGTGCGGTTTTCAGTCCGACCGCGTTCCATAACCGGATTTCTTGAAGTCGGTGTTTGGAACCGCTTCGTAGGATTTTGGGTAAATGCGGTTGGGTTTTCCACAGCCCTGCTTCTGAATCTCTACCAATCCGGCATATTGCAGCTCCCGCAGGGTGTTGACCGCCTTCTGCCGCCCGCAGTGGAGCAGCTCCACTACCTCGTTGATGGGATAGTAGAGGTAAATCCGCCCATATTCATCTGCCCAGCCGTTTTTTCGAGATAGGTCTGTCCGGCGCAGGATAAAGGCGTACAGAACCTTTGCTTCGTTGGACAGTGGCGTGAATGTGGGGGCTTCAAAAAGGAAATTCGGAAGCCGGGTAAAGCTGACCGCCTTTTCCGGCTGATGGATATAAATGGTGTTTGTCATATCGTGTTTTGTGGACGGTTAGAAGCCCGTTTTCTGGGGCAGACGGTAGTTTCTATTGCCTGCCCCTGTTCTGTGCTTGCAAAGCCTTGTAAATCGAGGACTTTTCAGCCCCTAACTGTCCACACAAGACCTCCTTTTCCGTTCACTTTCTGTTTTCTGCCGCCTGTGAACTCTGGCGGCACAGTCGGGGCAGTATTTCGCCCGGTTTGACTTTGGGACGAACACTCTGCCGCAGACCGCACAGCGTTTTAGCTCCTTATCCCGGAAAATCTCTGCTTCCAGCGTCCCGATTTGTGGCAAGACCGACCAGCGGAACCACTTACAGCAGACCGAGAAAGAAATGGTCTGGGGGCAGGTGTGGGTGTCCCCATCGTCGAGGAGCATACAGTTCCCGTCCTCATAACAGCAGCACTCCCGGCGGATCAGGGTGTTTGCCTGTTTCCTCTGTGCCGGTGTCATGCGGTAAAGGGAACCGTCCTGCCTGCGTTCTATGGGCGGCAGTCGTTTATATGGGTTCTCTCTCATGTGTTCCCTCCATTTTTCCTTAGCCGTTCTCCCCGAAAAGGCTTCCTGCCCCATTCCTGCGGCGTGTTCCAGCGTTGGCACGCTCCCCGGACTTCGGGACATTTTGTCCCGAAGTGGCTCGTTGCGGTGCTTCCCCTGCCGGGGTATTCCTTTTCGGACGGTCATTCATTTTTTAAGGTGCAGCTCATCGATGAACTACCCTAAGTCTACACCTAAAAGACCGCCCGCCCCGTATATCCATAAGGTCGGAAATCACCCCGGAAAACTCTCTATTTCCACGCTCTCGGAATTGTGGTAAAATGGAAGAAACGGAACAGGAAATCGAAATTTGAAAGGAGAATTGTGATTATGATAGAGTTGGGTACATTCAAAAAAATATTGGAAGAAAATGAAGAACGTTTTCCATTACTAACGCTCGATGAATTTTTCAATGGAAATACAGAAGAGGACTCCATTGCTCCGAACCAATGGGAATTTGGGCGACCGACTCTTTCTGAAATATGGGATATGCTACAAAAGATTGAGTTAATGCCTAACATAGCGTGGGTGCGTGTTGCTCTGCACTATGATACAGAAATCGTAGAAAACAATGGGGCAGAAGAATTAGTTCTTGCAGGAGATTCAATCGTGATTTGCACAACCATTTTGCCTACGGAATTAGAAAAATTAGTAAATTGCGAATGGCTATGCTCTGACGGAGTAATTACAATAAAGGCATCTGAATTAAATATTTATTCGTGTGTACCACCAATTCCAGAAAACTTTAATTGTTTGGAAATCGTGTGGGACTAATCTACAACTTTCAGTTTATCAAGCAGACAAGGAGGGAGAGCATGGAACTTTCCATACAAGAACGATTGAAAGACCTGCGTGTGGAGCGTGGGCTGACGCTGGAACAGCTTGCGGAGCAGACGCACCTCTCCAAGTCTGCATTGGGCAGTTATGAAGCGGAGGATTTCAAGGACATCAGCCACTATGCCCTTATCAAGCTGGCGAAGTTTTACGGCGTGACCACTGATTATCTGCTGGGACTGTCCCAAACAAAAAATCACTCAAACGCCGATCTTGCAGACCTGCGTTTGAGTGATGATATGATTGAACTATTGAAAAGCGGGCGGGTGGACAATTCCCTCTTGTGTGAGCTGGCGGCGCACCCGGATTTTCCTCGGCTCATGGCTGACCTTGAAATCTATGTGAACGGCGTGGCGGGAAAACAGGTGCAGAGCGCAAACGCCATTGTAGACGCTGTGAGCGCGACCATTATGAAGCAGCACAATCCCGGCTTGACCGACCCGCAGTTAAGACAGCTTATCGCCGCCCATATTGACGACGACAGCTTTTGCCGCTATGTGATACAGCAGGACATAAACAAGATAGCCCTCGATCTGCGGGAAACACATAAGGACGATTTTTTCAGCATCCCGGAGGATAACCCACTGGAAGATTTTTTACAGACCGCAGATGAAGTCGCCAGCGAGGGCAGCGACCCGGAGCAAGCGGCTTTGGCGTTTATCTATAAGCGGCTCAAATTGAATTTGAAGAAGCTGTCCGAGGAAGAAAAGAAGTGGCTGAAAAAGATTGCACAGAAGTCGGACTTGCTGAAAAATCCAACCCCACAGCGGGGGAGAAAATAAAAGAAATATATTACGGAGGAAATACAGATGAGATTTTGGGACAAAGACAGAAAACAGGATAACAGAAAAAATATTTGGATTGAGCATCTCAATATTGATACAGGAAATTGGTTTCAAGTGTTTTCAGCTTGCTTAGGTAAAATGATAGCAATACAGACTGCTTGTAGTGAGCAGGTGGTAAAGGGGCAGGACTGGAATGTTGATTTTTCAGAGGGCGTAATACTTTTTGGAAATCAAAAGTATCCGCTTCAATTCATCGGAAGCGAAGCAACATCAAGTAACACATGGCTGTGGGGGTGGGAAAATATCAATGGATTTTCCGAGAAAATTATTCAGGTAGCCACACACGCAAAAGTAGTGGGGGAACGCTGGAATTTAGAGCCACTAACGACAGCAGAATTTACATTGGACGATACATTCAACGGGCATAACCTGTCTATCGTAACTTGCGGCTTAGTTGATAAGTATTGTTATTACAGAGGTCCACATTCTGGTGGAGCAATTTTTGTTGCATTTTCAGGTGTTCCTGATAGTGTGTTTGCCTCCGTCGATGTTCAAAAATTCGTATCTATAACGACGCAATGTATTCAACAATTTCATATTGATCACAAAATTTTTGTGGAGGGATTTCTCTCGTGGAACAATACGAAATATGAATGGGACAATCAAACATTACTCGCTCATTTTCAGCAAGATTTGAAAATTGAGTTTGAACAAGTAAATGATTTTTGGCGTATTTGCGCTATGAATACTATTTTATCAGCCAGATAGCAAAGTCAGCCGAGCCAGTCAACAGTCAAGATGAACGGCGCACAAATGCGCCGCCGTTGACAGCCCCGCCCGTCTTTGCTAAAGGGTAATCAAGGCGGGAAAGCCCTAAAATGGCTTCCCGCCCATTTCAATTTTGAGAGGAAAATCCGTCTGCCTTGTCGTGAGTGTGTCCACAAGTTCAGGACATTTTGTCCCGAAGTCCGGCGTGGGACGAGGGCTTTCATATACCCCTGTCTGCTGATGAAACCAGTCCTGCGCTTGCGGCTCCACGCCATGCAATCACAGCCCTGTTTTCCTGCCGCTTCAAATGTGTTTGCTCTCCCCAGCGGCAACCGCATTTTCGCAGCAACGCCGACAGAGCGTATAACACACTACACTTTGCAAGCAAAGTCGTG
>QUJQ01000015.1 GCA_003480725.1 Clostridiaceae bacterium AM27-36LB | reverse complement strand
GGGTGGATTAGGGACTTTCACCCATTAGAAACGTGCGCCGCAAGGCGCACACATAAAAAAGACATTGACCAGACGGCCAATGTCTTTTTTGTCATATGTAAGATAATCCTTACTGAGCAGTAGTCTCCTCAGCCTCGGTATCCTCGGTAGCAGTCTCGTCTGCAGCAGCCTCGGTATTCTCCTCAGCAGTTGCATCCTCTTCAGTTGCTTCCTCTGCAGTTGCGTCTGCCTCAGTAGCCTCCTCTGCGGTTGCATCCTCTTCAGTTGCTTCCTCAGTTGCCTCAGCGTCAGTAGCCTCCTCGGTTACTTCCTCAGTTGCCTCGGTAGTAGTCTCAGCTGCAGCATCTTTAGAACCGCAACCAGTCATAGCGAATGCAGTCAGCATTCCAACACAACATAATACAAGCCATTTGTTTTTCATAATAATCTTCCTCCTCGTTGGCTTCTTTTTTTGGTACGAGAAAGAGAATACAACGAATTTGTGTCCATTCTGTGAACAAATTATTAAGAAAATATTATAAAAAACCTAAGAATTAAAACTCAAAGACTGCAGTTCCGTATGCTGACAGCGGATATTCTACGTAATATTTCTGATTATCACAGCTTCCTTTCTTTGCATCGTACACTTTTGCACGCTTGCGTCCGCTGCCGCCATATTCCTCTGCATCAGAGTCCAGAACCAGCTCATATTTCTTCTTTTTCGGCACACCCACCCGGTAATCCGGTCGCTCCATAGGTGTAAAGTTCATGACAAACAACAGGTTCTTTCGCTTGGTCTTACTGTAACGGACAAAGCTGAAGATGCTTCGATAACTGTCATCCGCATTGATCCACTGGAAACCATCCCAACTGTCATCCAGCTCATAGAGACAGCGATATTTTTTATATAACTGAAGCAGTGCCCGTACATAATTCTGCATATGCAGATGCCTGTCCTCTTTTAACAGGAACCAGTCCAACTCTCTCGCCTCACTCCACTCCTGGAGTTGCGCAAACTCATTTCCCATGAACAAAAGCTTCTTGCCCGGATGACCGAACATAAAAGTATAGCCTGCCTTCAGATTTGCAAATTTATCATCCAGATAACCCGGCATCTTATTCAGCATAGAGCATTTCAGATGCACTACCTCATCATGGGACAACACCAGAATATAATTCTCACTGTAAGCGTAGCTCATGGCAAAAGTCATCTTGTTATGGTTATCTTTTCGGAAATATGGATCCAGCTTCATATACTCCAGAAAATCATTCATCCAGCCCATATTCCACTTAAAGGTAAAGCCCAGCCCGCCATCATCCACATCTTTGGTCACACCCGGCCATGCGGTAGACTCCTCCGCAATGATCATGGAGCCGTCTCCCCGGCCATGAACAACGGAATTCAGGTGCTTGAAGAACCAGACGGCATCCAGGTTTTCATTTCCGCCATACTTGTTCGGAAGCCACTGTCCGTCCTGCTTTCCATAGTCAAGATACAACATGGAAGCAACCGCATCTACACGCAGCCCATCAATATGATACTCTCCTAACCAGAACAGGGCGTTGGCAATGAGAAAATTTCTCACCTCTGATTTTTCATAGTTAAAGATCTTGGTTCCCCAGTCCGGATGCTCGCCTCTTCTGCTGTCCGGATGCTCATACAGTGCTTCCCCGTCAAAGTTGGCAAGTCCATGGGCATCCCGCGGAAAATGAGCCGGTACCCAGTCCAGGATCACGCCAATATTATGCTTATGAAAATAGTCGATCATGTACTGAAAATCTTCCGGCGTTCCATAACGGGAGGTCGGTGCAAAATAGCCTGTCACCTGATAACCCCAGGATCCATCAAATGGATGCTCTGCGATTCCCATCAGTTCGATGTGGGTGTATCCCATTTTCTTAATATATTCTGTCAGCTCTGCTGCCAGTTCCCGATAATTATAGAATCCATCCTCGTCCTCCTCATGAGGATGGCGCTTCCAGGAACCTGGATGAACCTCATAAATAGACATGGGAGATTCTGCTGCATTCCAGCCCGCACGCTTTGTCATCCAGCGGTCATCATGCCAGGTAAATCCACTGATATCCGCCACACGTGAAGCCGTTCCCGGACGCTTTTCCGCATAAAAAGCAAATGGATCTGCCTTGTAAAGATAATCCCCTTTTTCCGTCTCGATCAGATATTTATACATACAGCCTTCTTCCAGACCTGGTACAAATACCTCATAGATTCCCAGCGGTTCCAGTCGGTTCATCCGATATCCGTCACTGCCCCAGCAGTTAAATTCGCCAACCACCCGCACGCCTTTTGCATGAGGCGCCCAGACTGCAAAATACACACCCTTTTCACCTTCATACTCAGTCAGATGTGCACCCAGCTTTTTATAGATCTCATAATGGGTTCCCTGTCCAAACAGATACTGATCCATCTCTGTGATCATACACCAGGGTCTTTCTTCTTTCTTTTCCATATGCCTTCCCCTTTTACCGGAAACCGCAAATTAGTCCGGTTTTCTGTAATGATAGTGCTATTTTATCATATTCTGCTGTATATTCCCATAGCATTTCAAAAATTTCTAGTTATTTTCACGAAAAAAGACCCATGCTTCTGACACAGGTCTTTGGTACTTCTGGTTATTCACCAAGATATGCTTTTTTCACAGATTCATCATTCAGAAGTTCGCTTGCCTTGCCTTCCAGCACAATTTTACCAGTCTCGAGGACATAACCGCGGTCTGCGATGGAAAGTGCTTTCTTCGCATTCTGCTCAACCAGCAGTACGGTGGTTCCACCGGCACTGACCTTCTGGATAATGTCAAAGATCTCATTTACGAAGATTGGGGACAGACCCATAGATGGCTCATCCATCAGAATGATCCGCGGTTTTGACATCAGTGCACGTCCCATAGCCAGCATCTGCTGCTCGCCGCCGGAGAGAGTTCCTGCCGGCTGGTTCTTACGCTCTTCCAGACGCGGGAAACGGCTGTATACCATCTCCAGAGTCTCTCTGATCTCGTCTTTATCTTTTCTTGTATAAGCACCAAGCTTCAGATTCTGCAGAACACTTAAGGACGGAAATACACGTCTGCCTTCCGGTACGTGTGCCATTCCCAGTTCCACGATCTTGTGTGCCGGAATCTTTGTAATCTCCGTTCCCTCAAAAGTTACACTTCCATGCTTCGGTGTCAGTAATCCGGATACTGTATGAAGAGTGGTAGTCTTGCCGGCACCGTTGGCACCGATCAGAGCGATAACCTCTCCTTCATTTACCTGAAAGGAAATTCCTTTGAGTGCCTGGATCATTCCATAATAGACTTCCAGGTCTTTTACTTCAAGCATTGCCATTTGTCTTTCCTCCTCTACTCACCCAGATATGCCTTGACTACCTCAGGATCCCGAAGAACATCAGAGGTCTCGCCACAGGCAAGCACCTGACCAAAGTTCAGAACCGTCAGTTTTTCACAGATACCGGATACCAGCTTCATATCATGCTCGATCAGAAGGATCGTCATATGGAAATTATCTCTCACAAAATGGATGGTCTCCATCAATTCCTTTGTCTCGTTGGGGTTCATACCGGCTGCCGGCTCATCCAGAAGCAGAAGTTTTGGATTGGTTGCCAGTGCTCTGGCGATCTCCAGCTTTCTCTGTTTACCATAGGGAAGGTTGGATGCTTTATAATCAGCCTCTCCATCCAGTTCAAATACCTTCAGAAGCTCCATAGCCTTTTCATTCATAGCTTTTTCTGCCTGATGATACCGGGGCAGACGAAGGATTCCGGTCAGAGTGGAATACTCATATTCTTTCTGATTGTGCAGACCTGCCTTTACATTATCAAGCACAGACAGATCAGAGAACAGACGGATATTCTGGAAGGTTCTCGCAATACCTTCTTTGTTGATCTCAATGGTGCTCTTTCCGGTGATATCCTCACCGTCCAGGAAAATCTTGCCATCGGTTGGCTTATAGACACCTGTCAGCATATTGAAAATTGTGGTCTTACCAGCTCCATTCGGACCGATCAGACCATAAAGCTGTCCCTGTTCAATGGACAGATTGAAATCGTCTACTGCACGCAGACCTCCAAAAGAAATACCAAGGTTTTTTACTTCAAGCATTGCCATGATTACTGTACCTCCTTCTCTTTCTTCTTGAAGATGCTGAGGGTTCCCAGTTTTTCACGAAATGCGATTCCGCCCGGGCTCCATACCAGGATCATAGTCACGATCAGAACCACTGCATAGATCAGCATACGATAGTCACTCAGGAAACGCAGCAGCTCCGGAAGCAATGTCAGTACCACGGCTGCAATGATGGATCCGCGGATATTTCCGATTCCACCCAGTACCACAAATACAAGAACCGTAATGGACATGTTGTATCCGAAGTTCTTTGGCAGTGCAGTCAGCGTAGACAGATTGTGTGCATACAGGACACCTGCGGCTCCTGCCAGTGCTGCAGAAATACTGAATGCAAGGATCTTATATTTGGTGATGTTAATTCCGATAGATTCTGCTGCAATCCGATTGTCACGGATCGACATGATCGCACGTCCTGCTCTGGAATGGATCAGGTTCAGTACAATAAATAACGTAATCAGCAGCAGAATGATTCCCAGTGTAAAGTTGGAATCTGTCGGTGCACCGGTGATACCCTGTGCTCCTTTAATGATCACTTCCCCATCAGGCTCCATATTCAAAGCCATGATATCTTTCATGGAAAAATGAAATCCTGCGCTGTCTCTTCCAAGATAAATAACATTGACCAGGTTCTTAATGATCTCACCAAATGCCAGGGTTACGATTGCCAGATAGTCGCCTCTCAGACGAAGAACTGGAATACCGATCAGCACACCGCAGATGCCTGCACATACAACACCTACCAGCAGAGCCAGAAGAAAACGGACCGTCGGAACTGTGATCGTATGCATCATACATTTGGTAAATACTGCACTGGTAAATGCACCAACACACATAAATCCTGCATGACCAAGGCTTAACTCTCCTAAGATACCTACGGTCAGATTCAGAGATACTGCGAGAATCGCATATACGCACAACGGAACCAGAAGTCCTTTTAACAGGCTGGTCATGTGACCAGTTTTCATAAAGATCTCAGCCACTACATAAGCCAGTACGACCAGACCATATGTAATCAGACTGCTTTTTGTTGTCTTTGACATATTTTTCATCGTTTGCAGCCTCCCTTATACCTTTTCCTGGATCTGCTTTCCAAGCAGTCCGGTTGGTTTTACTACCAGTACCACGATCAGCACTGCGAATACGATGGCGTCTGCCAGCTGGGAGGAAATATATGCCTTACCCAGAATCTCAATGATTCCAAGCAGAATACCTCCGATAAAAGCTCCTGGAATGGATCCGATACCACCGAAGACTGCTGCCACGAATGCTTTGATACCTGGCATAGATCCCGTGTACGGTGTCAGGGACGGGTAAGCGGAGCAGAGCAGAACACCTGCGATGGCTGCCAGACCGGAACCGATCGCAAAGGTAAGCGCGATGGTCGCATTCACATTGATTCCCATCAGCTGTGCTGCACCGTCATCCTCAGATACTGCCAGCATAGCATGACCTGCTTTGGAATATTTCATAAATGCCATGAGTCCGATCATGATGATCACACAGGCTATCACTGTCACGATCGTTACAACTGTAACTGACAAACCTTCTGCCAGCTGGACAGACGCGTTTCCAACCACAGACGTGAAGGATTTGGTATTGGCACCAAAAAGCAGAAGCGCTACGTTCTGCAGGAAATAGCTTGCACCGATGGCTGTGATCAGTACTGCCAGTTTGGATGCATGACGGAGCGGCTTGTATGCCACTCGTTCAATCACCATACCAAGGACAGTGCAGACGATCACAGACAGCACGATTGCTACTGGAACCGGCAGCCCCATACTGTTAATGGCAAGGAATGCCACATAGCTTCCAACCATGATGATGTCACCATGAGCGAAGTTCAGCATCTTGGCAATTCCATATACCATGGTATATCCCAGTGCAATGATCGCATACACACTGCCAAGGCTGATGCCGTTTAATATGTAGGATACGAAACTCATACTTATTCAACTCCTCTTAATAGTTATTGTATTTACAGTGGATCTGCCCAACTGTAAAAAATACAGAGACGCCCTTTATCAGAACGTCTCTGTTCTAATCGGCTATTAAGCCGCAACTGTCATGCAGTTCACATTACATAGCGGTGTAAGCACCATCTACGATCTTCATAGCCTTCGGTGCCTTAGCCGGCTCACCGTCAGCGCTCCAGGTCATTCCCTCACCGGTCAGACCATCAAAGGTGATCTCAGTCATAGCAGTCTTCATAGCTTCGCAGATATCAGATACGCTCATATCCGGAGTAACACCAGCTTTTTCTGCAGCTTCTTTGATGATTAACATTGCATCATATGTATCTGCTGCAAACTGGTTCGGAGTGTCATTGAATTTCTCTTTGTATTCACTTACAAATGCCTGAGTCTTCTCATCCTGAGCATCTGCTACGAACGGAGTCAGGAGCATCAGATCCTCAGCAAGAGAGGTATCGAAGTTCTCAACACCAAGGATACCGTCCATACCGTCGCATCCGAAGAACATCGGATCATAACCCATGGTATTTGCCTGAGTCAGGATGATGGAAGCCTCGGTGTAGTAGATCGGCAGGAATACAAGCTCAGCGCCTGCTTCTTTTGCTTTCTGAAGCTGTACGGAGAAATCAGTCTTGCTGTCCTCGGTAAATGCCTCAGCAGCTACGATCTCAAATCCCTGGTTTGCAGCTTCTGTTGCAAATGTCTGATAAATACCGCTGGAATATACATCAGAGCTGTTGTAGATAACAGCCACTTTGTTTGCCAGCTTGTTCTCTCCAATATACTGTGCAGATGCAGCTCCCTGGTTCGGGTCAGAGAAACATACACGGAATGCATTTGCCGGTGCAATACTCTCTACAGCAGATCCTGACGGAGTCAGCTGGAACATATTGTCCTCTTCTGTCTTAGCAGATACTGCAGTACACGGTGTAGAGGTTACAGTACCCATGAGCATCTGCATACCCCAGTCTTTCAGTGTATTGTAAGCGTTTACAGATTTCTCTGCATCATGCTCATCATCCTCAAAACGGAACTCAACCTGATATCCGTTGATTCCACCATCAGCGTTGATCTTATCAACAGCCATCTGTGCTGCATTCATAACAGCCTGGCCATAGATTGCAGCTCCTCCGGTGATCGGTCCGATTCCGCCAATCTTAAAGGTTGCTCCATCAGCTGCTGCTTCAGTGCGCTGTGCGCTGTCAGCAGTGCTGCTTGAAGAATCGCTGCTGCTTCCGCATCCAACTGCAGAAACTGCAAGTACAGCTGCAAGTGCAAGACTTACTAATTTTTTCATAATAGTTTCCTCCTCAAATAAAAAATAACCGATACATGAAATTATGTATCGGTTATCATGATAAGGTTTCAATTATCGTTTGTCAAATTTTTTTTGCTTAAGTGAAAAGTTTTCGTGTTACCAGTATCTGCGGATACAACTGATACTTCTGTAATACATGTTGCTGACTTTAATACCAGTTTTGGCAGTACTTGCATGTACGATCTGATTATTACCAATGTAGATTCCTACATGACCATAATAGCAGACCACATCACCCGGCAGCTTGTCTGCATCGCTGACGGCTCTTCCTGCTCCCGCCAGTGCACCGGACTGTCTCGGGGTAGAGATGCCAAAATGTGCATGAATCAGATTCACAAAACCTGAACAGTCCGTACCATTAGTCAGACTGTTGCCGCCGCTCACATACGGATAACCTACAAACTGCAATCCATAAGACGCAATAGCCGCACCTGTCCCGCTGCCTCCGGAAACTGTTGCCGTAGTTCCTGTTGGCTTGGAAGATCCTGAGGAAGAGGAACTGCTGCTATTGCTGCCCTTGGATGATGCACTGGCTGCTGCCCTTGCCGCTGCTGCTTCCTGTTGCTGCAGCTTCTTGATCTGGGCATTCTGCTCCTTGATCTTCTTCTGATATTCACTGGCCTTCGCCTTCGCCGTACTTAACTGACTGTCAAAATCTGCAATCTCACTTTTCTTCTGTGCGATCACAGACTCCAGATTCGCTTTTTCTTCCTCCAACTGAGCTTCCATCTCCTGAAGCTCTTCCTTCTCTTCTGCCAGCTGCTGCTGAAGTTCAACTACTGCCTCTTTGGCCGCTTTATACTGATCCAGCAGACGGCGGTCAGACTCCTGAAGTTCTTCCGCATAGTCTACTTTATTGATCAGATCACCCACATCCTCGGATGTGAGCAACAGTTCCACGTAGCTGGTCTCACCGGATTCATACAGATACTGGATCCGTGTCTTCATGGAAGCATACTGCTTATCCTCTGTGGCTTTTGCCGCCTCATAATCTTCCTGTGCCTGTTCAATCTCTACTTCTTTGTCTGCCAGATCGCTCTCCAGCACTTCAATATTCAATAAGGTGTCCGTCAAACTGTCATTCAGACTGTTGACCTCGCTGCTCAGAGAGCTTCTCTGGCTCTCCAGATTGCTGATCTTTGACTGAACATCCTTCAATGCTTTTTCATTCTGTGTTTTCTGGTTCTGGATCTCTGATGCCTTGGTCGCATATACGGTCATCCCGCTGATCATCATCAGTGCTGCCATTACCACACAACATATCCTCTTGAATTTCATATGTAAAACCTCCGCTTACTTATCAGAATATCATAGATATTTCTCTTTTTCAACCGGAGATTTTATGTCTACCATTCCTTATTTTTCCAGATTTTTACTCGTACCGCAATGCCTCGATCGGATTCAGTTTTGCTGCCTTATTGGCCGGATAATATCCGAAGAATACACCGATAAAGATAGAGAAGCTGACCGACAGCACAATGCCTGTAACAGACGGGCTGACTGCATATCCCATCATATTGGTAGCCACTGTTGCAATGGCCATTCCAAGGATGATTCCGATGATACCGCCCACGATACACAGTACGATTGCTTCCATGATAAACTGTAACCGGATGGAACCGTTGGTAGCTCCCAATGCTTTTCTCGTTCCAATCTCCCGGGTTCTCTCAGTGATGGATACCAGCATAATATTCATAACACCGATGCCTCCTACCAGCAGAGAAATACCCGCAATAGCTGCGATGGCAAGAGAGACCGTGGACAACATAGATGTCATACTCTCTACAATAGACTCCATACTCATGGCACTGATCTCAAAACTGTCATTATCTTTATAGTACCGGTTATTCATGTAAGTTTCTATCGTGGTACAGAAATCTGTAGCACTGACTCCGGCTTTTGTCAGAATCGTCAGCTGACTGTATCCATTCCTGTTGTGGGTCTGATCCAATGCAGTCTGAAGCGGCAGATACATGGTGGTTACTGTATCTTCAGAAGAACTGCTGGAAAACGTACTTTCTTCATATTCATAAACACCTACGATGGTGTAGCTGTAATATCGGTTATTAAACAAGACATCCAGTTTCTGTCCTACTGCTGACAGATTGTCACCATTGAATAATTTTTCCACCAGAAGATCAGATACCAGAATAACTTTTTTTGCCTCGTCCTGATCCTGACTGGTCAGTGTTCTTCCTGCCAGAAGTGTCAGGTCTGCATTTTCCAGATTGTCTGCATTGACACCGATCGCACTGATATAGGCCGTGCTGCTTCCTGACTGGGCAGTTCCGTTTCCCACAGATTCCTCCAGTGAAAATCCCTGAATAGAATCCGCATAACGCTCCTGCAGGTCATCCAGCATCTCTTCTGATATGTAATCATCCTCTGACATCTGTGTGAATCTTGGTCCCGCGGAAAATGTCATTCCGCTGGCAGTAGTCTCCTCCGTCGTACTCTTCTGAGACACGCCAATCGTCACGTTATTGGCACCCATAGAGGACATGGACTCCGTTACAGAACTGGAGATAGAATCTCCCAGTGTCATGATCGCAATTACAGATGCGATACCGATAATAATACCCAGCATCGTCAGAAGGGAACGCATTTTATTTGCCCGCAGACCATTAAGTGCCAGCAGGATATTTTCTCCGATCAGCATCCGCTTCCCCTCCTTTCACCGATGATCAGTCCATCTTTCAAGGTAATGACCCGCTGAGTCTCCTCTGCCAGCTCCTGCGAATGGGTGATCAGTACAATGGTCTTTCCCTGTTCCTCGTTCAAACGATGAAAAATATCCATGATCATCCGCCCGGTCTTGGAATCCAATGCGCCAGTGGGCTCATCTGTAAACTGTACCCCTACCCCTTTATGTTTTGAAAATAGGGGCTTTAACGGTATGTACATTTGTGTACTGTGTATCACTTCCAATAAGAAGAGCTAGTAGAAAAGTCTTATTCCTTCACTACTAGCTTTCCTCTCTCTTCTATTCTTCCGTCACTGTTTTCATGTAGAGCGCTTGCATGTTCTGTTCCCGAACACTCATTCCTGCATGTTTAAATTTATATCGTAGCAATGCTGCTTTTGCCTCCTCATGCGTAGACAATACAATTTGCCCTATTCCCTGCTGTGTCAACAAATCCGCAAGCGAAATTGCACTAATATCATCAATTGTTTGAAGTGGATCATCTATCAGTAAAATGTCTAACCCTTTCGTATCACCATACACATTTTTTATTGAAAGTAAAAGCGCAATCGAAAGACCATTCAATTGTCCTGTACTTAAAATATTATAAACATCACTTCCACTCTTAGAAGCTGCTTCAAATACTAACTGATTGATTTTAATGACTGCTCTAATTCCCAACCCTAACGGATAATTTTGTATAATCCTTCCACTATACACCATTAAAGGAATTTTAATTGCATTAAGAAGCTGTGTTTGATATTCTTTATTCGCATCTTCATATTTACCAACCAATACTTTTATTGCATCTGTCATATCCTTTGTTTTATTCTTGTATTCCTCATAATCTCTTTTTAGTTTTCTTAGTCGGGCCTCTTCCGCAGAAAGCTGCTGAGAAAGATTATCATTAAATAACTTCGCAACATATTGTTCCTTGCTTTGTAACTCTCCCACTGTGTGATACGGTTTTTCATTATGATAATAGGTATTGTGAATGGATTTATACAATTCAACCTGCTTTTCTTGAAAAATAATTTTATTTGGAACTTCCTTTTCTTGAAGTTCTTTCAATAAGTTTTCATATTGTTGAGAAAATTCTTCAATATCAAATTTTTCTATTCCCCGAGATTTAAACTCTGATATTTTTACTTTATCCAACAACTGCTGTAATTTCTCCACCGCTAGCTTGCTAATTTTGTTACGTTCATTTCCAGATTTTTTAGATATTCTTCTTCACCACATACCAGCTGGATGCAACAAATAATACGTTTTCTTTTATTAATCTTCCTTATTTTCTGTGTTCTTTTTTAAAGCAATCCATAACACTATAAAAAAGGTCACATACACAACCATTCCCAGCATAGTCGATTCCCTAGCATACTTTGTTGACAAATTTAATATACCCTGTTCTTTCCCAATTTCTTTTACCGCATCCAAACCAGAAAATTTTTCCATCCAATGTTTGAGTTGCCATAAATAATAGACAATTACAGCAAAATATATACCTATGATTCCACCTAATCCCAAAGCATAATTTTTCATAGATTTATTCCATAAAATTTCTTTCTTCGCTACATAAATATATAAAGCAAAGATCATGATACTCCCTAAAATAAGGATTCCCATTTCCATCATAAAGACTGTAATAATCAAATTACTTGCAGACTTTGCAAATTGTTCTATAATAGCATCTACACCCATTTTTAAACATGCTACCGCTAAACCAAACACTAATCCAACAAATCCAATTTTTAAATAGTTTTCATTTTTTCTGTTTTCTATTTTAATAGCTACATACAGCGCAGCACTATAAAATGTCCACAAAATAAATGCTGCTATAAACAACTGATCGAAATATCCCCATGCCATATATGGAACTCCAACTAATATCTTAGAAGCACCTCCGAAAATAAGCGTTGCAATTATTACAATCAAAATATCTTTATTCTTCCCCATCATTCATTTGCTCCTTCCTATAATGTTAAGCCTTAAATCATTGATTTTTCAGGCTTTTCTTTAAATATCTACCTCATAAAACAGAGCCAGAAGTGTATGACAGTCATTGTATCTTGTACTGAATAGTCAAAAGAGAGTACAGTTAATAAAGCATCCTTTTATCTTGCTTTCAATAATTCTTCTAATAACTTTTGGCTATCCTTATCCGCAAAAGCTGGTGTAGATAGTTTATCACTAAAATCTAAAATTTGTGTTCGACCAAATTCCATAAAACCATCAACGGATTCAATATATGCTTTATCACCAGCATAGGTTAACGGTGTATACATTAATTTTCCATCCGCTGAATATGATAAATAACCCGAAATATTTGTATCTTTATGTCTTTCATCCAAAGTGCCCGTTATCGTATAAGTTCCATCTGGATTTGGAACATCTTTTCCCGAAGCTATTTTATATATTCCCGCTGCATAATCTGATGCCCATATTTTCCCAATACCAGGTTCTGAGTCTCGATATGTATCCATTGGAATATTATAGTTCCAGTTCTGAAAAGTTGCTCTATCTTCTGAATTTCCAACACAAATAGTGCCTCTATTTCCACCTTCTGATGACTGGAAAATAACTGTCACTTCACTTTTGGATAATGAAGAAAGTGTAAATTGCGTTAAACCTAATAACGCACTCAAACCTGCTGCTGCCTTTACATTTGGATCTGTTGAAGATAATTCTCCTGATAATATCTTATGTCCAGATGTTGTATATATATCTTCTTTAGGAATTTCTTCCAAACTAAATCCTAATATTCCCTTTAATGCATCAAACTCCATTGCTGAGATTTCTTTTTTCCCATCCAACTTCCAGATAGGTTGAAAAGACATTTCATTATCTGGAACATAACTATAATATAAATCTGTCACAAAATTGCTAGTCTGTTTTTTTATTTCGTACTCATCTGCTTTCTCTAAATAAAACTCTTTATTATGAAGTGCAGTTTTCATTTGACTTAAAATATTTGCTCCATCAAGGACTTCATCTCCCACCAAATCTTTTAGTGTCGAAAACTCCGCAATATCATATGTATTTGCTGATTTTATTGCTTCAATCACAGTTATATAATCAGCTAATTGCTGTTTCAAATTATCAAAAGAAATACTTTGGATTTCATTATCTGTAGAAAATGCAGTTATACTATTAGAAACAATATCCAAGGTTTCATTATCATTTTCAAGTTTATGAATTGCCTGATCACATTGGCTTTTTATGTCGTTCGGATTTAAATAATCACTCTCTTTCATAGTTTTCCCTCCCTAGTCATCTATGGCCTTTATTACTGGGTATCTACTTCCATGCTGTACAAGTTTTCCCATCATTTCATCAAACTGCGAAAAACTAAGATTCAGACTTCTTATGTTTTGAACATCAAAATCTAATGTCTGTCCTAATAATTCAATTCCTTGTTGCGCATATCCATACGTTTCTTTACTTCTGCTGTTTGCCGAAAGCGTTGTCTTAGAATCTTGCGGTACTACGGGAACATATCCTGCCTGATGTTTTGTCTCTATTTTTCTGTTATCACAAATTTTTCCAAAGAAAAACTCCCCAGATAAAACTGGGGAGCCTCCAGAAGCTATACCTTGCGGTCCTACGGCTTCGTTTAAACATTTATAAAGCACCCACTGTATCTTGATTGCTCAAGTGTGGGACTTAATCATAGTATCTCTGTTCTTCTTTATTATATGCAACTGCCTTCTCTTTGTCAACAAATTTTTAGCAGTCACATTTTTACAGGTTGTATGCTCTTTTGAATTTTCCTTTTACAAGATTAAAATCTTCCGGTGTTAAAGTACCAATACATCCTCGGTTCGCATCCAGCCTTGACTTACTAACTGCACGTATCTCTTCACATTGAATCATACTGTCTTTATCCAAAAATTCATAAGTATGCATAGACGCTGGTATCGTTCTTCCCGGAATGACTTGTTTTTCTTCATCTTCTGTATCAGAATATAACAAAAACCATGAATCCTGAATTGGTAGACATCGTGCATTTACCTTTCCTTTTGCATCGGTAATACATACCACTACCACTTTTTCGGAATTATTGATTTTATTATTAGACATCACCAATACCGGACGCATTTTATTCTTTTCCGTTCCTACGTTATAGCCTAAATCACAAAACCATATTTGTCCATGTAAAACCTGTCTGTGCTTATTCGTATTAAATTTTGATATCCGATTGTAATTTACTTTATCCTTTGTCCAACTGGCAATATTATAATATTCCTGTGCTTCTTGATTCATTCGTATCACCTACTCATATTTGATAAGATTCATTATAATTCGCCTCATGTGTATCTTCAACTATTTTTTAGACTTTCCAACGAGTTTCCATGCCACAAAAAGTCCTCTCTCATCTATCCCTTAATAACGAAAAGACCCCCGTAGGAGTCTCCCCGGACTACGGGCTTCGCAAGTTTCCGTAGTGCGATCACTAGGCATAGTGTAATCGCTTCTGACACACTTGTCAAGAACAACTGCTTCTGTATTTCACATATCGGCTTTGGCTATCATACAGATTAATGTTTCACTTCTGACAGAAATTCTTCCTCTGTGATACCAACAATCCGAGAACACAATTCCACAGATACTCCATACTCTTTATAAAATCCCAATGCAGTTGCTCTTTTTGCAAAGTCTGTTGCTTGTTCTATTGTTTGCTTTGTATCGTACAATACTTCTTTGGGTATCTCGATGACAACCTGCATGCTCTTCCCCCTTTCACCTTTATCTGACTTCATATCTCTGTCGAAATTCTGTAAAAGCCTCCGATGCTTCCCGCACTCTTCCTCTTTCCATATCCGTATATCCTGCTTCCAGCTTCTGATGAATCTCTTCCACAGTCATGAGATCGGCATTAATAGCACCGTTCATTTTCTGCATTCCATCGAAACCCATACACTCTGTTTTTTCTTTCTGATTCATGGAACACCTCCCTGTCTTTCTGAAATGATTGTAACGCTTTTTCAGACAAATGAACAGAGCTTTTCTATTTTTAAATACTTCTTGAAAATATATTTCAGATAACTGGACGCTACATCCAGATAGCTGCAAAAGTTCCCATCTTTGAACACATTCCGACACTACACCTGTCCACGTTCCGTTGCACATCCCGCAACCTTGAACACTTTTAGGTTATCGTTCTGTCTTTTGCTTGCAGTTGCGTCTCACATTCCGCACTTTTCGGGTACTTTCAAACACTCCCCGGAATATACGGTTCGGGAAAGCCACCAAAGAGCTGGAAAAGCACCTGCCTTTGAACACTTCCCAATATTACAAGATGCCACGACCTGTTGCACATCCCTTAACTTCGAACACTTTTCGTTCCGCATCGCCACTTCCCGTTGCACCTTGTCTCACATTCTGCACTTTTCGGGTACTTTTGAACACTTCCGGCAGGAGAGTGATCCAGAGTACCCCATGATACATCCAGAGAGCTGAAGAAAGTACCCATCTTTGAACACTTTTCACCTTTCAGGTTCTGCTTTTACTGCCACAAGGATGTTCCGGGCCTCCTTCCACTCATAAGAACAGGTTACCAGCGTCAGGGTTGTCTCACAACCTGCACCAGCTACCCCTGTTTCAAACAGCGACAGCACTTTCGCCTGCGCTACATAAGCCTCCAATTCCTTCGGAATGTGAAAAGATGCCTGCTGGAAGTCGAACATGGACACATCAGCTTTCAATACTGCCGCTATCTGGTACTCTTCCATGCCTTCCGGCGTCTGAAAGAACACCCTGGGATGTACTTTCCAGTAATCATAGGCGGCGTACCGGTCCAGATTCCCGAACATCGCCCCGCTGTTCATGTTGTGACCGTAAATGGTGTTGTCCGTCAAATTAGATGCACCTGCTCCATGCAGATTAGATGCACCTGATTTAGATCTTATTTGTTATGCATCCGCAGATTGTCTGCACCAACATCTGCAAGTTATCTGATCGACATAAAAAATGATGCAGATTAAGAGATCAGGGAAAATACAATAAAAGCAGGCTGCCCTGCTTTTACTGCTAAATCTCATTATTATTGATTGCCTGCATGACGATCTCTGCAGTAATCATGTCACTTTTTCTAGAGTCTCCAATCAGAAGACAACTATTGCATAAATTGTTGATGATACGAGGTGTTCCATCAGATGCATTTAAGATGGCTTCAAGTGCTGCGTCTTCAAAGATTGCCCTGGTTGCACCTGCTCTTTGAAGCTTATCGAGGACATAAGATCTGCCTTCTTCTTTTGTAAATGCAGGAAGTTCATAATTCATGATGATCCTCTGACGGAATGGCTCATGCACACTCAGGCGAAGTGTGGCGTTAAGTGATGGAAGTCCTGACAGGAGAACAACAGCACGATCCCTGGAATCCATCTCAAAGTTAAACAACAGCTTAAAATCATTCAGAATGGCAGAACTGATATAGTTCGCTTCATCAATGATGATTACTGGAGTTTTCCTTTTCTCAACAGAGAGCCTTGTGAGCTCTTCCTGAATTACCCGGAAGTTATCTGGTTTTCGGTAGTGGGCCTGTGCACCAAGTTCTGTGGCAAGATTCCGATAAAAATCATTGGGACTAAAAGTGGAAAAACAGGTATAGACTACTTTGTATTGTGAGTTATTTAAGGTTTGTACCCATTTCCTGATTGCGGTTGTTTTTCCGCGGCCGGGGCTGCCGGTAAGCAGTCCAAAGCCCTTTGTTTTTGCAAGATAGTCCAGCCGGAATAAAACTTCTTTGGATTCGTCTGTTGATACAAAGATTTCTTTGGAATTCTTTAGGAAAGGATTGAATTCCAAACCATAGCGGATCGTATAATCCATTAGTCACCTCCCACATCAGTATACCTTTTCCATCTATAAAAGCTATTCACACATACCAACAAAATTTCTCTTGCATACCTGTCTATTATAGACAATAAAAAACCTGCTACAAGGATGTCTTTCCTCATACCAGATATCAATACCTTCTTCCTACTCCATACACATTTTTTCTCATTACTTGTGTATCATGTACCTATATTGTCATGTAATCCTACTGTGTACACGCTATGTACAGTAAGCACATGGGGTTCAGTTTACATCTGCCAGTATAATAGAAGGATCATTGGCCATGGCTCTGGCAATGGCTACACGCTGCTTCTGTCCACCGGACAGCTCATCAGGATTGTGCGTCATACGTTCTTCCATGCCAACCATAGCCAGCAATTCTTTTGCCCGCTCGGTCCGTTCCTTTTTTCCTACACCTGCATATAACATAGGAAGCTCTACATTTTTCAATGCACTGGTACGGCTGATCAGATTGTAGGTCTGAAATACAAACCCGATCTTCTGATTGCGGATCATGGACAGTTCCTTGTCCTTTGCACCAGCTACATCCACGCCATCCAACATATATTCGCCTTCTGTCGGCCGATCCAGAATTCCAATAATATTCATCATGGTAGTCTTGCCGGATCCGGAAGAACCTACGATGGATACAAATTCGCCTTTGTTGACCTTCAGATCAATACCGTGAAGGATTTCCAGCTCGTTCGGCTGACCAATATAAAATCGCTTAATAATATGATGTAGCTCAATCATTGTATGTTGTTTCGTCATGTTACACCTCCGGCCTAAAATCCGCCCGGACCGCCGCCACTGGGTCTGCCACCTCCCGGTGTTCCGCCGCCTCCCGGTGCTCCTCCGCCCATGTCGAAGGTGATGCCATCCTGCATATCACCGGCTTCACCGTTAGATTTCTGGTTGATCAGCGGAGTGTTGTAATATACTTTTGTATTTTCATCAATCCCATCACCAGAGATTTCTACATAGTAATCACTCTCCATGCCTACGGTCACCGGAACCTGTGTCTTCTCTCCATTTTGATCAATATTTACATAGGAATTACCGTCCTCATCCGCTGTCACGCAGTCATAAGGAACAGTCAGCACATCATAGACAGCATCTTTGACAATGCTTGCCTTGGCAGTCATACCGATCCGCAGATTTGAATTGGGCTCATCCAGTGCGATCTCAATAGAATAAGATGAGCTTCCTGTATTAGAAGTTGTTGCCACCGGAGATACAAAAGAGACTTTTCCAGCAAGCTCATCCTCTCCCAGAGCTTCCACGATCACAGCAGCTGTCATATCTGCACTGATACTGCTGATATCATATTCATCCACGCTGGCGGATACAATGTAATTCTGCTCATCTGCAATCGTGAACAAAGCTTTCCCTTCTCCCAGATATGTATCACCTTCCTCTACATTCATGGCAGTGATCACACCGGAAATCGGTGCCGTTACTGTACATGCCTCAATCTGTTCCTGATAATTATCAATACTCTGATCGCTGCTGTCGTTGGAGTACGTCTTCTGCATCCTGTAGATCTTCCTTTGCCTGTGCCTCATTTTTTACCGCTTTGCTGTAATCATCCGTTCCATCTTCCACTGCCTGTTCATAACTTTCAGAAGCCGTCTCGATGGATTTATTTTCGTTGTATGTACTCAAGGCCTGATTATTCTGTGTCTCTGTCAGCTTCAGTTTCAGATCTGTAGAATCCAGAACTACCACCGTATCTCCTGCATTGACATAATCACCCACCTTGTAGTTAACCGTCTGTACCTCCACATTGGATGCAATGGCCGACACATCTCTGGAATCCGCACTGGCAATGGTTCCCGTTACACTGATAGAATCCACCAGATCCTGTCTGGTCACCTGTGTGGTCTCCACCTGACTCATTGCTGTCATTTTTTCTTTTGCTGCCTTTGCCTTACTGTAGGAATGAATTCCCAGTCCACCAACAATCAGCACCAGCACTCCACCTGCCAGAATCCATTTTTTCTTCTTTCTGCCCGGTAGTTTGATCTTGCTTGCAATATCCGGTAATTTCACGCTATTCCTCCTTCATCTCTATAACATCATTATATAATATAAATTTCACGATATATTTTAGAGGCATAATGTGTGAGAAATTTGAAATGAATGTGTTTTAATTGTGAAATTTTTATACATTGAAAGATAAAACTATGGAAACTCAAACGACAAACAGCTTGACAAAAAACAACTTTTCTTATAAGATAAATACATCTGAGAACAATCTATAGTCACGATTCTGTGACGAAGAATTCCCGGTAAAGACAGAACAGAATGGCAGAACAAATGTATAAGGTTTGCATGTGGATACCTGTATTTGCAAATAAGCAGAGGGAGGAAGCAAGATGTACATAGAAGAAAACGGGTGGATGCTGGAGTTGATTTTTGATCTGTCCAGTCAGGCATTGATCCAAATGATCAATCAGTTGTTTCATACAGCTTATTCAGATGAAGAAAAGATCTGGAAAGAATGGCAGAGGGCGAATAGTATCGGTCTGAAAGTGGGGGAGACAAACCGATATGAATTTCAGGTGCGGAGACTGGATGGATGCACACAGATCTATGCAGAGGACAGAGGCAGTGTATTTGCTTGGGGACGGTCCGTGCGACGTTCTGTGGTACATATTCGAGAACCACAGATTATTTATTTCGGAAAAAACCATCAGGAAGAATACAGCACGACGCTGGAGTTTCCGGATAAGGCACGGGTCACGCTGCCTACACGGATCATAACCATGGAAAATTATTCGCCACTTCGGCTGGAAGAATGCGGACTGATCCTGTTCCTACCGTTTTTGCTGGAAGGATATATTGAAAATATGAAAGAAGACAACTGGGATGGACTGCGTTATTTTCTGATGGATGAGATGCGAGAAGCACTACGCAGAGCATATGGAAAAGGTAGCCTGACAGCTGTTGATATGCAGAAATTAAAACAGATCTGCCGGAAAAAGGTCTGGAAATCCTACGGAAATAAAAAGTGGATGCAGGATCTGGGAATGCAGACATTCATGCTGGACGCACTTGACACAGATTTCAGTCTGATCGAACATCCTTACAAATAAAGAAGAACAAATAGAACCGGTCAGAAAACGACCGGTTCTATCTGTATTCATTATTCTTCAATGTGTTCCAGTCCCTGGTTCAGAATGGTTTCCACATGTTCGTCAGCCAGAGAATAGTAGACAGTCTTGCCGTCCCGGCGGAATTTTACCAGACGGTGCTGCTTTAAGACACGTAGCTGGTGAGAAATGGAGCTTGGGGTCATAGCAAGCTCGTTGGCAATATCATTTACACATAACTCCCGATTGACCAGAAGGTAAAGCACCTTAATCCGGGTGGAATCGCCAAACACTTTATAGAATTCCGAGAGATAGTAAATCTCCTCCTCTGCGGGCATGGTGATATTTTCGCTCATAAAGAACTCCTTTTCTATAGGTATACAAAAATATATTCTACTCAAAGTATAACAGTATATTTGAGTAAAATCAATGCATGTTCATTTGTTCAGATTAAAAATCTTTGATTCTCGCACATATTCTCCTCTGATTCCTATCCAGCTACACCTTCCTTCGTCGCCAGATTCTCATTGAATGTTTACTTGTTTTTTGCTATACTATTTGTATAATTGAACAGAAAGCAGGATGTGATTTTCCGATGTCAGATGCCCTCTATTACAAAAGGAGGGTGATGCCCTATGAACACAATGGAAGTTTTGACTTTATTGCTAGTAATTTTTGCGGCTCTGTCTTACATAGATAATCATTTTGACAAAAAGAAATAAACATCCCCACCGTCCAAAGTTAAGGATGTTTATTTCTTTTAGATAATCATAATTTAACTGAGGGCAAATCGGATTCACATCCGATTCACTTTCTAAGTAGATTATAACTAAGGGCACTTGAGAAATCAAGTGCCTTTTTCACTTATGTCAGTGAATATTCTTGCTATTTTTCCAGGTGATTGGACAATTCAAACGCGGGATCTGGCTGACATCAAAAAAGAGACCACCATCTCGATGATCTCTTCCTTGTATATACCTTCAAAACTGCATACAGTCAAATACCAAATCCATCTTTTTAAAACCTATCCTAAACCATCTTGGTTAAGCCCTCGACCTATTAGT
>QUJQ01000014.1 GCA_003480725.1 Clostridiaceae bacterium AM27-36LB | reverse complement strand
AAAGAATTTTCGAAGATTTTCAAAGCACTATTTAATTATCAAGGTTCATGTTCTATCTCATTGCCTCAGCAGCAACTCTGATATATTATCAAATCTCTTTCAGTTTGTCAATAACTTTTTTATCTTTTTTTGAAGATTTTCAAGCAATCAACTTTTCATGAAAAAGAGCGGAGAAAGAGGGATTTGAACCCTCGCGCCGCTACTAACGACCTACTCCCTTTCCAGGGGAGCCCCTTCAGCCACTTGGGTATTTCTCCAAAATGCCTAATTCATTAGACTCTATATTATTGCTCGTCTCACTCTTCCGAGTGAACGGAGAGAGTGGGATTCGAACCCACGCGCCCTTGCGGACAAACGGTTTTCAAGACCGCCTCGTTATGACCACTTCGATATCTCTCCATAGCGCTCTCCACAAGCGACAATCGTTATTCTAACAGCATGGCCCTCATTTGTCAACTGTATTTTTTCATTTTTTTACGTTTTTTTCACAGTTTCTTTATAAGTGCCTGAAATCAACGGTTTTTACGTCGAAGGAAAGTCTCTGCAATCTCCAGATCTTCCGGTGTAGTGAGCTTCATATTTTCATAAGAGCCTTCTGTCAGACGTACTTTGCGTCCACAGATCTCCTCTACCACCATGGCATCATCAGTAATCTGGATTCCGCGATCCAGCAATTCCTTCTCCCGTCTGCCCAGCTCTTCATATGCATAGCAGATCAATGACGCAGAAAATACCTGTGGTGTCTGAATCTGCCATACGAGACTGCGCTTTGGCGTCTCCTTGATAAAGCCATCTGTATCAGCGATCTTGATCGTATCTTTTACCGGCATGCCAACCACACATGCCTCATATTTACACACATCTGCATAGACCCGCTCCAGCATAGGTTCATCCACAAAAGGTCTTGCCCCGTCATGAATGAATACATACCCGTCTTCACAGGCATTTTTTTCCATGGCACGTAGTCCGTTCAGAACAGAGTGATAGCGTTCTGCTCCTCCTGCCACAATTTTACAGATCTTACGAAATCCATATTTTTCTACAAATTCCGTCCGGCAGTAATCAATCTGATCTTCTCCCGTCACCAGGATCATATCATCAATCACAGCCGACTCTTCAAATGTATGAAGGCAATGCCAGAGTACCGGGTAACCGCAAAGATTCAGATACTGCTTCTGTGTCTTAGTCCCCATCCGCTTTCCCTGGCCTGCCGCCAGCACAATGGCTGTACATCTTTTTTTCTCCATCATCGCTCTCCCAGCTTCAGATTCGGAACAGCATTAAGATCCAGCCCTGCTCTGGAACCATTCATATACTCATAGTAAGCCGCCGCACCGATCATGGCCGCATTATCCGTACACAGAATCGGAGACGGATAATAAAATGGAATATTCCTCTTCTCACATGCTGTCTTCATAGCTTCTCTGAGTGCTGAGTTGGATGCCACTCCACCTGCCATGGCAAGTTTCGGAATCTTATAGTCCTTTACCGCCTGAATCGCATGATCCACCAGCACATCACAGACTGCCTTCTGGAAGGATGCTGCAACATCTGCTTCCACAACAGGTTCTCCCTTCATCTGACAACCATTCAAATAGTTCAGCACTGCTGATTTTACACCGCTGAAGCTGAAATCATAAGGAGCATCTTCCACTTTTGCCCGCGGAAAATGAATTGCATCTGGATTTCCCTCTTTTGCCAGTTTATCAATCTTTGGTCCGCCCGGATAGCCAAGTCCGATGGCACGGGCCACTTTATCAAAGGCTTCACCCGCCGCATCATCTCTGGTCCGGCCAATGATCTCATACTTTCCATAGTCTTTGACTACTACCAGATGCGTATGTCCACCAGACACCACCAGACAGATAAATGGCGGCTCCAGCTCTTTATTTTCAATATAATTAGCCGAAATATGACCTTCAATATGATGAACGCCTACTAATGGCAGTTTTGCCGCATAGGCAATTGCCTTCGCCTCAGCAACTCCAACCAGGAGCGCACCAACCAGACCCGGTCCATAAGTCACGCCAATGGCATCCAGGTCTTCCAGTGTCACATGTGCCTGATCCAGTGCCTCCTGAATTACGTAATTGATCTTCTCTATATGTTTTCTGGATGCAATCTCCGGAACCACTCCTCCATAAAGGGTGTGCAGCGCAATCTGAGAAGAGATCACATTAGAAAGCACTTCTCGCCCATTTTTCACTACGGCTGCAGCTGTCTCATCGCAGGAACTCTCGATTGCCAGAATCAACACATCTTTCTTTTCTTCCATATCTATCACTCGTCCTTTTCAAAATCCAATTCCACGGATTTCCGGTCTTTTCCTGCCTTGGCAGCCGGGAAAATCTTGCGGACATCGTCCATGTACTCTTCCGGTCTCGTCAGAGACGGACTGTAATGCGTCAGCCACATCTCCCCCACCTGTGCATCTCTTGCCAGTTTCGCTGCTTCATAAAAGGTCATATGCTTATGCTCCCTGGCCTTGGCATCCTTATCTTTCTCTCCATACATACCTTCACAGATGAACAGATCCGATCCGCTCGCATTTTCCACGATGGCCGGTACGGGTCTTGTGTCAGTACAGTAAGTCAGTTTGATACCTTTCCGCGGTGGTCCAAGCACCATATCCGGTGTATAGACTGCCTGTTCGTCAGTAATAGTCTCACCCTTCTGCAGACGGCTCCAATACTGCTTTGGAATCTCCTGCTCCATGGCTTTCTGAAGCTGAAATTTGCCTGCCCGATCCAGTTCCAGGGTATATCCGTAACACAGGATTCCATGATTCACCCGGAACGCTTTCAGACGGTAACCGTCTGCCAGTTCAAAAGTCTCTTCATTTCCATTGATCTCTTTATAAATGATAGGAAACGGCAATTCCGGTGCGATCACACGCAATGCATTAACCACACGTTCCAGCCCCTTGGGACCGATCAATGTCAAAGGCTCCGTACGTTCTGCATTTCCCATGGTCAGCAAAAGTCCCGGCAGACCACTGATATGATCTCCATGATAATGAGTAAAACAGATCACATCAATAGGTTTGAAGCTCCAACCCTTTTCCTTGATCGCAATCTGTGTTCCTTCTCCGCAGTCAATCAGAAGACTGCTCCCATTGTAACGCACCATCAATGCCGTCAGCCAGCGATAGGGAAGCGGCATCATACCACCGCTTCCAAGCAAGCAAATATCTAACATATTCTCTCCTATATCAATTCTGTCTGCTCCTCGATCTGTACCGGAACCTGAAATGTATGGATTATTTTCTCATAACAAGCCTCACACAGATCGAAGGAATGTCGTTCCCCGTCCCTGTCTGAAAAATATCCCCACAGAACAGAAGCTTCAAATACTCCTTCCTGAAGGATTCCGCCTACCACTTTCATTTCCCGTCCGCATCGATTGCAGATCACTTTTTCTAATTTATTTTCTGATTGTTTTTCATAACTCCGCATGGTTTTCTCCTCCTCGTCCGTTGTACAGGCTGATTATAAACCAGCACATGTACTCCTGAAAACAGGGGATTACTGGGCAGGCATCTGTCTGCGCCACATGATCAGAGCATCTTCTTTTGGTTTTTCATAAAATCCTTTTCGGACTCCCGCCGGGACAAATCCCAGCTTTTCATAAATATGGATCGCAGCCGCATTTCCCACACGGACCTCCAGTGTGAAAGCATGGATCGCACGCTGCTCACCGGCTTCTATAAGTGCATGGGTCAGCGCCGTTCCTATCCCTTTTTTTCTGGCAGACGGCAATACTGCTATATTCGTGATATCGCCCTCATCCAACACCTGATACAGCCCTGCGTATCCTACAACCTGATCACCTTCTGTAGCTGTCACAAACAGATACTCCGGCCTTGCAAAGCTTTCCCGCAGGCCCTGCTCCGTCCACGGTTCAGAAAAGCACACCTGCTCCAATGCAGCTACCTGCGGAATCTCTTCCTCTTTCATCAGAGAGATCAGCATGTGCCTTCTCCCTTTGCAAGCTTCTCCGCCCGCTCTCTCTCTGCCTGTGCCATTCTTAAATATTCCGGCTGATGCTCTTCTGCAGTCTCTGTCTTACCTTCTTCCAGATACCGAAGGGCCAGTGCACCAACTGCGCCGGCGCGCTGCTTATTCACATGGGCTGGTGCGAAATAAAATTCTTTTCCACAATCATGTAGCTTGTCCATCAAGCCATTGCACAATTTATCCTTAAATACCGGAACTCCATCTCCAAGAAAGATCACATCCCGCTGTCTCTCGCAAAGCTTTTCTGCAATCACTTCAATATCCACTGCCATCTGTGGCTCCAGCACTTCCATGGTATTTCCACGAAATTCATAAATGCCTGTATACACCTGATTTCTTCTGGCATCCATGATTGGGCAGATCAACCGGTCCGTCCCGTAGAGATTGTATGCCAGAGCATCCACTGTAGGAATGGAGATCAACGGTTTTTTCAATGCCAGTCCCAGACCCTTTGCTGTGGCAGATCCAATCCTCAGTCCGGTAAAGGAACCCGGACCTGCTGCAATCGCAATTGCGTCAATGGTTGTCAGATCCAGCTCTGTCATATTCGCAATTTCATCCAGCATGGGAAGCAGGGTCTGAGAATGTGTCTTTTTATAATTCACAGTATATTCTGCCAGCAGATTACTATATGTGCTGTTACCTTCCACAACCGCCACACTGGCTACCAGTCCTGAACTATCCAGTGCAAGTATTTTTTTGGATGTCTCCATTCGGTTATGCCTCCTGTTCTTCGATCCCCTTGAATCCTTCCAGGGTGATCTTTCTGTAATCAAAACCTTTTTCCAGATCTTTTTCAATAGTCACGCGGCACATCTGTTCCGGCAGGATCTCTCTGATCAGATCTGCCCACTCGATCAGGCATACGCCCTCTCCATAGAAATAATCCTCATAACCGATCTCGTCCATCTCTTCAATATCGCCAATCCGATATACATCAAAATGATACATGGGGAGCCGCCCTTTCTCATACACCTGCACGATCGTAAATGTAGGACTGTTGACTGGTTCTTCAATGCCCAGCCCTTTTGCAAGTCCCTGGGTAAATACAGTCTTTCCCACTCCCAGATCACCAGTCAGCGAGATCACCATCCCCGGCTTTGCCATCTGTCCTATTTTTTCTCCAAGTTCATACGTATCTTTTGCGCAAAATGAATCTATCACAGCCATGAAATTCTCTCCTATCTGCCGCCAATGTGCTCATTTTAACACACGCCCTTGATTTTTACAATGAATCTGACAAAAAGAACGGGCAGACCGTTCCTTTTTCTTAGAAAACGATCTGCCCTGTTCATCCAGGTTGGATATTCATTTATTTGATCAGTTCTGCCGGATCTTTATATTCTAATCCAAAACTGTCTGCCACATTCCTACAGGTGATCATGCCATCATACGTGTTAATCGAAGAATACATCACGCTGTTCTTTCTGCATGCTTCCTCCAGACCAGCTGCTGCAATCTGAAGGCCATAGCTCTGGGTTGCGTTAGTCAGTGCGATAGTGGAAGTATACGGAACTGCTCCCGGCATATTTCCTACACAGTAATGAACCACTCCATCCACTACGAAAGTCGGGTCATCATGGTAGGTAACTTTGGTGGTCTCACAGCATCCGCCCTGATCCACAGCCACATCCACGATCACGCTGCCCGGTTTCATATGTTTCAGATATTCTTTCTTCATCAGCTTCGGTGCCGCCTTACCAGGAATCAATACACAGCCGATCACAAGATCTGCATTGGAAACTGCTGCTTCCACGGCCGCATCGGTACTTACCAGCGTCTGGATCCGTGCACCAAAAATATCATCCAGATATGCCAGTCTCTTCAGATTGATATCCATGATCGTTACATCTGCGCCCATGCCGACTGCGATCTTGCAGGCATTGGTTCCAACAGAACCTGCGCCGAGGATAACAACCTTTGCCTTCGGAGTTCCCGGAACACCACTTAACAGAACACCAGAACCACCGAACGGCTTCTCCAGATATTTTGCACCTTCCTGAATACTGAGTCTTCCTGCGATCTGACTCATGGGCGCCAGCAACGGAATACTTCCATCACGCTCGATCAGGGTCTCATACGCAACACCCTTTACTTTGCTTGCCAGCATAGCATCCATCAGTTCTCTGTCTGCTGCCAGATGGAGATAAGTATAGAGGATCAGTCCCTCATGGAAGAAGCCATACTCTTCTTTCAACGGCTCCTTTACCTTGATCATCATCTCACTCTTATCCCATACATCCTTTGCCTGATCCAGAATATGAGCTCCCGCTTTCTCATATTGTTCCGTGGTAAAACCAGATCCAACTCCTGCGTCACGTTCGATATACACCTCATGACCCGCTCTCACATAATTCTTCACGTTGTCAGGTGTCATACCTACTCGAAATTCATTGTTTTTGATTTCTTTTACGCAGCCAACTCTCATGTGTTTTCCCCCTTGTGTCTCTTTATTTTTGTTTCTTCCCCTGAAGAAACCCCACGTCTTTGATAGATTCATTATCGCAGATTTCTATCTGTTTTTCTAGTATGATTTTTTACTATTTTTTATCAATTTTGATATCCTTGTATTATTTTCAGATATTTTATCTGTTCAATAATACGCATAAAATAAAACGCTGAACGGCAGCTATCTTCTGTCGTTCAGCGTTTTTATGTTATACGTATATGATCTACAGATTTCCTTTCAGGATCGGACTGATATGTTTGTACAGCAGTACGGTGATCACAGACACCAGCACACCTTTGATCAGATTGAATGGTGCCACTGCCAGAACTACGAACGTCCACAGACTGTTGATCGCCGGATTGATGGCTGATCCCATCTCCACGAATGCATCAATCGGCATTCCAAATGCCTTTGCATAAGCCGGAAGCAATACAAGTGCATTGATAAACACTGCAACCACTGACATAGTCACAGTTCCTGCTGCCAGTCCGATGACTGCATGCTTTCTGGATTTCTTCATCTTGTAGATCAGCGAAGCCGGAAGTACAAACATACAACCCATTACAAAGTTGGCAAATTCACCGACAAACGCTGTCTGAGTTCCATTGACTACCAGATTGAGAAGTACCTTTACCAGCTCTGTGAGCACGCCTGCCACCGGCCCTAATGCAAATGCTCCGATCAAGATCGGCACTTCACTAAAATCCAGCTCGTAAAATCCCGGTGCAAGAAATGGCAGTGGGAATTCAAAAAGCATAAGAATGGTGGAGATCGCTGCCAGCATTCCCACGCAGACGATCATTCTGGTTGCCGCTCTTCCTGATCTTACAGTTGCGGTTGTTGATGTTGTTTTCATGATAATTCTCCTTTCAGATTAGCAGAGATCCTGTAACTGGAGAAACGCATATAAAAACCCCGGATCACAACAATCCGGGGCATCTTCATACACTGCAATACTACTTGTTTCCTCTCCCATCCAGACTATAACTGTCGGTACCGGAATCACACCGGTTCAGCCGCTTTACGCGGGTCGCGGACTTACCTGCTGTCTTTTGTTCCTGACAGCCTGAATACCGCCGGTGGGGAATTACGCCCCGCCCCGAAGATCTCTTTTATTTTTACACAGAATATTATACGCTTATATGTACCGTGATGCAAGAATTATTTTATTCCGATTTCTCCGGCTCCTTACATACATTGATCCAGCCTTTTGCTCCCGCAATCTTCTCCAGTTCCGGCACCGCCAGACGCACTGCGCTGTGATCATTTCCCGCTGCCGGATAGACTGTATCAAACTGTCTCAGACTTTCATCCAGATACACATCCACACCTTCGTTAATTCCAAATGGACACACACCACCCGGTGCATGGCCGATGTACTGCTCCACCTCGTCAAATGGAATCATCTTTGCTTTTATATGAAATGTATCTTTGTATTTTCGATTGTCTACCCGGGCAGTTCCCTCCGCAAGGATCAATATTGCTTTATCTCCCACCAGAAAGGACATGGTCTTTGCGATCATTGCCGGTTCCACTCCAACAGCCTCTGCTGCTTCCGCAACAGTTGCTGTTGATTCTGCAAATTCGATCACTCGATCCTCATAACCAACGGATTTTAAATATTCTTTTGCTTTTATAATAGACATGTCTGCTTCTCCTTCACCTTTATTTCAGTTGAACAACGTCTGCTCTATCTCCGTTGTCACGATTGCCGGATCTAACTGTTCACAGCCAACACCACTGCCACCACGAACACAGGCCTCAGGAATCTTCACTCCCAAGGCCTGTTCCTATTACATCTTGTTTTTATTACAATTTCATAGACAGAGAGATCCGCTTCTTCGCAACATCTACCGCCAGCACTTTCACATCCACCACGTCGCCTACTTTGACCACATCCAGCGGATGTTTGATAAAGCGCTCAGACATCTCAGATACATGCACCAGTCCATCCTGATGAACACCAATATCCACAAATGCACCGAAATCCATAATATTGCGGACAGTTCCCTTGAGCACCATCCCCGGAGTCAGGTCTTTCATATCCAACACATCGCTTCTGAGCACCGGGCGCGGCATCTCATCACGAGGGTCTCTGGCCGGCTTTTCCAGCTCCTGTACAATATCCTTCAGAGTCAGTTCACCAACGCCCAGCTCTTCTGCCGTTTTCTTCGGCTCACGTACTTTCTTCGAGATACCTTTCAGTCCTCCTCCGATAATATCCTCTGCGGAATATCCAAGAGAAGTCAGAAGCTTCATAGCTGCCTCATAGCTCTCCGGATGTACACTGGTAGTATCCAGCGGGTTGTCTCCATTCATGATCCGAAGGAATCCTGCACACTGCTCATAAGCCTTCGGTCCCAGCTTCGGCACTTTCAGAAGCTGTCTTCTGTCTGCGAATCTGCCGTTCGCTTCTCTGTATGTCACAATATTTTTTGCCAGCGTCTTGGTGATGCCGGAAATGTACTCCAAAAGTGGTGCTGAAGCCGTATTCAAATCAACCCCCACTTTATTTACAGAGTCTTCAACCACTCCTCCAAGAGCTTCGCTCAATCTCTTCTGATTCATATCATGCTGATACTGACCAACTCCGATAGCCTTCGGATCGATCTTTACCAACTCCGCCAGTGGATCCTGCAGTCTTCTTGCAATGGAAGCTGCACTTCTCTGTCCCACATCAAAATTCGGAAATTCCTCTGTTGCCAGCTTACTTGCAGAATATACGGATGCTCCCGATTCACTGACGATCACATACTGTATCTTCTCCGGGATCTCTTTTAAAAGCTCCACGATCACCTGCTCAGATTCTCTGGAAGCGGTACCGTTTCCAAGAGAAATCAACGTAATATGGTATTTTTCGATCAGCTTTTTCAAGGTTGCTTTTGCTTCTTTTACCTTATTCTGAGGTGCGGTTGGATAAATGACTAGCGTATCCAGTACTTTTCCGGTAGGATCTACTACTGCCAGCTTACAGCCTGTACGGAATGCCGGATCCCAGCCGAGCACGGTCTGTCCTGCAATCGGAGGCTGCATGAGAAGCTGCTCCAGGTTCTTTCCAAATACACGGATTGCTCCCTCTTCTGCCTGCTCGGTCAGAAGGTTACGGATCTCACGCTCGATGGCCGGTGCGATCAGGCGGCTGTAACTGTCTTTTACCACTTCTTCCAGCGTCGGAGATGTGATTGGATTATCCCTTGTGATCACACGGCTTTCCAGATAACTTAAGATCTCCGGTTCCGGTGCAACGATCTTTACAGTCAGCACCTTTTCTGCCTCACCTCTGTTCAGAGCCAGCGTCCGATGTCCTGCCATCTTGCTGATTGGCTGGCTAAAATGATAATAGGTCTCATATACAGACTGCTCTTTCTCATCTTTTGCTTCAGAGGTGATCTCGCCCTCTTTCAGTGTCTTATTTCTGATCCAGGTGCGATAATCTGCTTCATCGGATATGCTCTCCGCAATAATGTCCATGGCTCCGGCGATGGCTTCCTGTACCGTTGCCACACCTTTTTCCTCAGACAGATAACTTTCTGCCTCTGTTTCCAGCGATGTCGTTGTCATCTGAAGAAGAATAATATTGGCCAGACCTTCCAGTCCTTTCTCTTTTGCCATAGTCGCACGTGTCCGGCGTTTCGGACGATATGGACGATAAAGGTCATCCACAGCCACCTGTGTCTGAGCTGCCTCGATCGCTGCTTTGAGCTCTTCCGTCAGTTTTCCCTGTTCCTCAATGCTGGAAATCACCTGTGCCTTCTTATCTTCCAGATTGCGAAGATAGGTCAGCCGCTCGCCCAGATCACGAAGCTGCTCGTCATTAAGCGCACCAGTAGCTTCCTTCCGGTAACGGGAAATGAACGGGATGGTATTTCCCTCATCAATCAGTTTGACTGCTGCTTCCACCTGCCATTTCTTCACCTGAAGTTCTTCTGTCAGTTTCTGTATAATATCCATAAAAAATCTTACTCCAATACTTCTTTGATTGCTGCCAGGAACTCATCATAAGTCTCAAATGCTTTCAGTTCCGGGTAATCCTTTTTGATCTGGTCGGTAGTACGGAACAAAAATCCCGCCCGGCTTGCTTTGATCATGCCCAGATCATTAAAGCTGTCTCCTGCAGCAATGGTATCAAATCCAGCTGACTGCAATGCTTTTACAGTGGTCAGCTTGGAATTCTCAATTCTCATCTTAAATCCGGTAATGGTTCCGTCTTCTGCCGCTTCCAGAGAGTTGCAGAACAGAGTCGGCCATCCCAGCTTCTTCATTAACGGTTTTGCAAACTGCGTAAAGGTGTCACTGATGATGATCACCTGGGTCAGAGAACGCAGTTCATCCAGAAATTCTTTTGCTCCCGGCAGCGGATCGATCTTCTCGATGGTTGCCTGGATTTCTTTCAGCCCAAGTCCATGCTCTTTCAGGATTCCCAGACGCCATTTCATCAGTTTATCATAATCCGGCTCATCACGGGTAGTACGCTTCAACTCCGGAATTCCACTGGCCTCTGCAAATGCGATCCAGATCTCTGGCACCAGTACTCCTTCAAGATCAAGACACACGATATCCATCATTTTTCATTTCCTCCTCTTCAAGCTCAGCCTGCCACACGGATCATGCTGATAATATCAAGATTTTTTGCTTTTCTTGCAAATGCATCTTCGGACATAACAGGAGTCATGAACCCAATCTCACCTTTAATCTTTGCATCGATCATCTCCACATCACCAAATACTTTTGCATCTTTGGCATCAGATTTCATACGGACAAAGAAACGATGGGTCATCTCTCCTACCGGAGCCAGTTCCAGTTTCTGCGGATTCCAGAACGTGGTAATGATCTTTCCAAGATGTCTTGCTGCATCCACCATATCACCGGCAACAGCACTGGCAGTCGGCAGTTTACCTGCTCCGCTTCCATAGAACATGGACGCTCCCAGCATATTACCTTCCACACATACTGCATTAAATACATCATTTACCATGTAGAGCGGATTCTCTTTACGAACAAAGGCCGGAGCAACCATGACACAATAAGTATCCCCCTGCTTCTTGCTGACAGCCAGCAATTTGATAGCACAGCCTGCTTTTTTCGCATATGCAAAATCTTCAGCCGTCACTTTGGTAATGCCCTCTGTATAAATATCTTTAAAATCCACCTGATTACCACTGGCAAGAGAAGTCAGGATCGCGATCTTTCTGCACGCATCCCAGCCTTCCACGTCTGCTTCCGGGTGAAGCTCCGCATAGCCCTTTGCCTGGGCTTCTTTCAGCACATCATCATAATTCAGCCCTTCTCTGGACATCTTGGTCAGCATGTAGTTAGTGGTTCCGTTTAAGATACCGGAGATCTCTACGATCACATCTGCCGTCAGAGAAGAATTAAGAGGACGGATAATAGGAATACCGCCTCCTACACTTGCCTCAAACAGATAATTCACCTGATGATCCTTCGCAATCTGAATCAGTTCAGCACCATGCTCAGCCACCAGTTCCTTGTTGGAAGTACACACACTTTTTCCTGCTTCCAGGCAGCGTCTGGTAAACTCATACGCCGGATGAAGTCCTCCCATAACCTCAGCCACGATCTTCACTTCATCATCAGTAAGGATGTCTTCAAAATCATGTGTCAGTACATCCATGACCGGATCTCCCGGAAATTCTCTTAAGTCCAGCACATACTGTACTCGCAGTTCCTGTCCTACTTTTTTGTCAATGCTGGTCTTGTTTGTTCTGAACACCTCATATACACCGGATCCAACGGTGCCATAACCCATAATTGCAACCTTTATCATTGGTATTTTACTCCCTGCCTAATATTTTGAGATATCTGACTCCCTGCTGCTGTTCAATCTTTTCGATCATGGCAGATACGTCCCCTGTGGTAGAAAGCACCTGAACGCTGAGGGTCAGCGTGGCGATTCCGTTGATCGGAATCGTCTGATGAATTGTAAGAATGTTTGCTCCAAATTCTGCAATAATGTTCAGAACCGTGGACAGAAGTCCCGGTTCATCCTCCACCTGAAGCATAAAAGTAACAGTCTTTCCTTTCGCCTCATCATGGAAAGGAAAGATGTCCTCTTTGTATTTATAAAATGAACTGCGGCTGATGCCAAGCTGATCTGCCGCTTCCTGGACCGTCATGCCAGGATTGCAATCCAGCAGACGCTTGGCCTCCACCACTTTCAGCAGAACCTCTGGCACTGCTTTTTTCTTTAGCACGAAATACTTGCTGTTTTCCGTCATTCCTGTTCCTCCGGTGACAGATTGATCCATTTCAGGTAAGCATTGATAAATGGATCGATCTTTCCATCCATCACAGCATCTACGTTGCTGACTTCGCAGCTGGTACGATGGTCTTTAACCAGTGTATACGGCTGCATCACATACGAACGAATCTGATTTCCCCAGGCAATATCACTGACTTCTCCGCGGATGCCGGATAATTTCTCTGCCTGCTTCTGCTGTTCCAGAAGGTAGAGTTTAGCCTTCAGCATCTGCATGGCTTTGTCCTTATTCTGATGCTGAGAACGTTCATTCTGGCATTGTACTACAATTCCCGTAGGAATATGTGTAATACGGATCGCAGATGAAGTCTTGTTGATGTGCTGTCCACCTGCTCCGCTGGAACGGTACGTATCGATCCGCAGATCATCCGGATTGATCTCCACCTCAATGTCGCCTTCAATATCCGGCATCACATCACAGGAGACAAAGGAAGTCTGCCGTTTTCCCTGTGCATTGAATGGAGAAATACGGACCAGACGGTGCACACCTTTTTCGGATTTGAGATATCCGTAGGCATTTTCTCCATGCACCTCAAAGGTAACCGATTTGATACCTGCCTCATCACCATCCAGATAGTCCAGCACTTCTACGGTAAAACCCTTACGCTCTGCCCAGCGGGTATACATACGGTAAAGCATGCCCGCCCAGTCGCAGGATTCGGTTCCACCTGCTCCTGCATTCAGCTTGATGATGGCATCTGTGCTATCATATTCACCAGACAGAAGAGTCTTGATCCGCATGGCCTCAAATGCCTCTGTAAACTGATCCAGTTCTTCCTGAATCTCTGGAATCAGAGATTCATCGTTCTCTTCATAGCCCATCTCCAACAGTGTCTCGATATCTTCGTACTGTTGCTCCAGGCTTTCATATTTCTGTTTTTCTTCTTTGAGAATGTTCAGCTCCTTCATACCTTCCTGGGATTTTTCCACATTGTCCCAGTAGCCAGGTGCCTCCATCTCCCGTTCTAATTCTTCGATCCTGAGCGTCTTTGAAGCCAGGTCAAAGTGAATCCCTCAGTTCTGTCATGGGTTTTGCGTAGCTGCTCAGTGTATATTTAAACTGATCTAATTCTACCATAACCACACCTTCTTTCTTTTAAAATTTATGATACTATCAATCGTTTTTACTTCATCAATTTACGACCACAGCACTGCTTGTATTTCTTACCGCTTCCGCAAGGACAGGGATCGTTCGGATATACTTTATCTGCAGCACGCTGTACCGGTTTTTTCCCAAGGGAATCATCCTTATTGGTTCCGGTTACCTGTGCAACTTCCTCGCGCTCTGCTTTCTCTTCAATCTTCACATGCATCAACAGACGTACGGTATCTTCCTGAATGCCTGCTGTCATAGCCTCAAACATCTCATAGCCGCTCATCTTATACTCAACCAGCGGATCTCTCTGTCCATATGCCTGAAGACCAATACCCTGTCTCAACTGCTCCATATCATCGATATGGTTCATCCATTTGCGATCAATAACTTTCAGAAGGAATACACGTTCCAGCTCACGGATCATCTCCGGGTTCGGGAACTCTGCCTCTTTTGCCTCATACAGCTTCGTTCCTTCCTGCTTCAGTGCATGCTTCAACTCTGCTTTATTCTTACAGCCAATGCGTTCCACAGTAATCATCTCAAAAGGAATGATAGGAAGCAGTGTCTCATTCAGACCTGAAAGATCCCATTCCTGCGGATCCTGATCATCACCGATAAAGGTATCTACTGTGTTCTCTACCACATCAGAAATCATCTTGTAGATAGAATCTCTCATGCTCTCGCCGTCCAATACCCGACGACGCTCTGCATAGATGATCTCTCTCTGCTCATTCATTACCTGGTCATACTCCAGCAAGTTTTTACGAATACCAAAGTTATTATTTTCAATTTTCATCTGTGCTTTTTCGATCGCACTTGTAAGCATCTTATGCTCAATCTGCTCGTTTTCCGGAACTCCCAATGCATTGAATACATCCATCAGACGCTCGGATCCAAACAGTCTCATCAGATCATCTTCCAATGAGATATAGAAACGTGATTCACCCGGATCTCCCTGACGGCCTGCACGACCACGCAGCTGATTATCAATACGTCTGGACTCATGACGTTCTGTACCAATGATTTTCAATCCACCAGCTGCCTTTGCCTCATCGTCCAGCTTAATATCCGTACCACGACCTGCCATGTTAGTTGCGATCGTAACAGCTCCATGCTGACCTGCCAGTGCTACGATCTCAGCCTCTCTCTCATGGAATTTTGCATTGAGGACTTCATGCTGGATACCACGCTTCTGAAGCATACGGCTGAGTTCCTCGGAAGTCTCGATTGTGATCGTACCTACCAGCACCGGCTGTCCCGTTGCGTGCGCTTTCTCAATCTCGTTGCAGACTGCAAAAAATTTCTCTTTCTTGGTCTTATATACGGCATCATGCAGGTCCTTACGGATAACCGGCTTATTGGTCGGAATCTCCACAACGTCCATTCCATAGATTGCCCGGAACTCTTTTTCCTCAGTCAATGCCGTACCGGTCATACCGGATTTCTTGTCATATTTATTGAAGAAATTCTGGAACGTGATATTTGCAAGAGTCTTGCTTTCCCGTTTTACTTTTACGTGCTCTTTTGCCTCAATTGCCTGATGAAGTCCATCAGAGTAACGACGGCCTGGCATAATACGTCCGGTAAACTCATCAACGATAAATACCTGATCATCTTTTACCACATAATCCTGATCGCGGAACATCAGATTATTAGCGCGAAGTGCCAGCTCCATGTTGTGCTGGATCTCCAGATTCTCCGGATCTGCCAGGTTCTCGATCTTGAAGAACTGCTCTACCTTCTTGATACCATCAGCTGTCAGATGAACGATCTTATCTTTCTCATTGACGATGAAGTCTCCGGTCTCCTCGATCTCCTCACCCATGATGGCATCCATCTTGGAAAATTCCTTGCTTGCCTCACCACGGGTCAGCGTATGAGCCACATAATCGCACAACTCATAAAGCTTAGTGGATTTGCCGCTCTGACCAGAGATGATCAACGGAGTTCTCGCCTCATCGATCAGAATAGAGTCGATCTCATCGATGATGGCATAATGTAATTCTCTCTGTACCAGCTGCTCTTTGTAAATAACCATGTTATCACGCAGGTAGTCAAATCCCAGCTCGTTATTGGTTACATAAGTAATGTCGCAATTGTATGCAGCACGTCTCTCTTCCTTGGTGGAAGCATTCAGTACTACACCTACCGTCAGTCCAAGAAACTCATGAACCTTACCCATCCAGCCAGCATCACGGCTTGCCAGATAATCATTGACGGTTACAACATGAACGCCCTTTCCCTCCAGCGCATTCAAATATGCCGGGAGTGTGGATACCAGCGTCTTACCTTCACCAGTCTTCATCTCTGCAATACGTCCCTGATGAAGGATCATACCACCGATCAACTGTACCCGGTAATGCTCCATACCAAGTACACGCTTTGCTGCCTCTCTGACAGTTGCAAATGCCTCTGGAAGAAGATCATCCAGAGTCTCTCCTGCTGCCAGTCTCTGCTTGTATTCTTTTGTCTTATCTTTCAGTTCCTCATCGGTCAGCGCCTGCATAGTCGGACGCAGTGCTTCGATCTTATCAATGGTGGGAGCGATCAGTTTCAATTCTCTCTCACTGTGAGTACCGAACAATTTGTTGATAATATTCATATTCTACTCCTGTCTATCTGTATAGATCCTGGCAAAATACCCTTCTTTTTGCCACATGCGCCCATTATAGCATAAATCTACAATTTGGTAAACTTAAAAAAGGACCCCGACACCCTGCAATAAGGTGTCAGAATCCTTTTCTCCTAATGTATTAATTTTGAATCTTGATAGCGTACAAATTTCTTTGCTATTTTCTTTGTTTTCTCTACATTTTTACGTGCATATTCCATACACCGACCTCCCTTTTTTGCATAAAAAGCAGCTACCCTATTTTTTTCATAGACTAACTGCTCATGTTTTTGTTTCATATTAAATTTATATTTCCCTTTTCCGTGACCGGACACTGGCTCAATAATATCCGCCTTTACCACATTGGAAAGAAGTTTTGAGGCACCTGAAGCTTTCAACTCAAGAAGTTCCATAACTGCACTTCTTCCAAACACCTCATCATAACCAAACTTTTCAAAAAGTCCACTTATATGAATTTTTCGATTGTGAAGCTCATTTTTCTCGTTCAAAAGTAAATTTCGAGGAAACACTTCCAGATAGTCTTATGATTCAATCTTACTAAATTTATGAAGACAGTCTGCACAAACTTGAAGTTGTCATTTTGTTGTAGTTACTTCAGTTGCAAAAATCTTGCTGCATAATTCCAAATATTCCTCATAAGATATTTCCGTTCCATTCAATGTATATTTTTCTTTGCCTTCCACATTATCTACATCAATAAGTTCTTCACAAAAATTCATTTCTGCAACTAAATTATCTGCTCCTTCAAATTTTTCCATATGGTATGCTTCATATCCTGTATTCATTCTGTTGCTGTGCATAATCCATACGGCACCATTATAAACAACATAAGAAAGCTCAAGCGCATTACCCTCTCCCACAGCAAATTCGTAGACCTTATTATCACGTGCATCAAGATATATGCCACCATAAGGTCCGCAAATAATCAGTTCATTTTCCCCATCATTATCAAGATCGACTCTTTCACCAATAGAATAAGAATCCCATTCGTCAGAATCCATATCTAAATCGGTAATATAAAATGCCGATGTCGAATCCTCGGAACTGATTGCATTTATTGAACCATTAACAAACAAATCTAATAATTCTTCTGCTGTCATTTCTGTATCTATATTCTCCGTTTGTATGTTGGATTCTTCCGCACTAATTGCTTTATTTTCTTCTTTTTCCAAATTTGTACTTTCATCTATCTGCACACTGCTTTCTTGCTGTCTTGTAGGAGATGCATCAGTAGTGACAACTTCATCTCCTTTTTCTTGTCCGCAAGCAACTACATTTAATGTTGCTAGAAAAACACATACCAATACTCCCCTCTTTTTACATCTGCTCATGTACATACCCTCCGATAACTTCCGATTGAGATTTCACCTGTTTTAAGAGATTTAATAACTGTTATATTTTGTTATTAAATTCTCCGCAAACCCTTGAAAACACTGGATTTGTCGCAGGTGAGCTTTCCCTTATTTTTTTCCTTGTGTTATATCGTCCCATCAGTGTTTATGAACTCTGATAAGGGCAAAAAAATTATATAAAACAGTATAACATAAAATAAAAGTGACATGGTGGACTGATTGAAATGCTTCTTAATTTTTGCTACTAATGATTGATTAAATGATAAGGAGATGGGATACGATGAGAACAATATTTGCAGAATACAATCCACAACGAAACAGCATTGACATTTATACAAATGTTGGCTATATGCTTCGCATTGACTGCTGGGAAGCCGAAAAGGATTTAAAAACCACACCCGGATCAGACTGTGCATTGACTTCATTTGCAGTCGATGAACCACTTGAATATGCGAGATTATATCTTGAGGGCAATTTACAAATGTGGGTAGATGCAGAAGATTCATTAGAGTTATAAAATGCAAGCAGCCTGTATGCTTCATTACACACAGGCTGCTTAATCAAATTTATTATAATTCCTGTTATGATACTGAGGATATCCCAGCAATACTTGCTATCCCTGATACCTTATTCTTTCTACCAGCGTTTCCTTTTTCAGATTACTGCTTAAAACACAAGAAAGCACAATTTGTAGAATACCAACCAGAAGAATCATAACAAGAATCGGGATAAGAGGAACGTGATAAACGTTCATTCCAAAAATCCCATTATGCTTCGCATAGGAAAACAGTGCATAGCCAAGGGGCAGACCGGCAACAAGTGCGACGCAGATGGTGCCAACTGTAAAAATCAAGCCCTGTATTTGTAAGCTCAGATTCAACTGCTTATTGGTCATGCCTACCGCTTGCAGCACACCGTATTCCTGCTTCTTCGTGGTGATATTGATGATCATGGTGTTTGCCAGATTCATAAACCCAATGAGACCGACAATTGCCATGAACAGATAGCAGCCAAGCTTCATCATACGGCTTGCGTATTCTGCAGATTGTAACTGTGCATGATAGGTGTCCATTTTTATATGCGAAGTATTAGAAATCAAAGTATTCAGACTCTGTTCCACAGATGCAACATCTTTTTTATCACAGTCCACCCACAGATAGCCATAGGCTGTTCCCCTCGGATTCATGGAACGGTATACACCTTCCGGAATGACAAGATAAGTGTCCGCGCTTACAAAGGATCCTGCAATCTTTCCCTGATAGGTATAGGTTTCACTTCCATTCTCAAAGTCAAATACAATAGATTCACCCGGAGCATATCCATCTTGTTCCATCCACGCCGACCAGCCAAAGAAAATTTCACCATTCTTTACCGCCTGATCATAGTCCATAGAGCCAATATCCCCGTCTTGGCGCATAAAATCAAAATCATTTTTACTCACAATATCAGCCGGAAATCTTGTTCCGTTCAGATTTACAGAGACAATCTCTCTCGTCATGACATCTGTCACTCCTGGAATGCTTTTGATTTCTTCAATCATTGAATCATTCAGTGGGTTGTTCTGTAGGATTGTGTCCAGATTATTCTCCGGATAGGCTTCATCATAATTCTGGGAATAATCCAGCTGCAACTCAAATTGTCCATGGTTGATTGCAATCCGCGCCTCGTGCTCCGTGTCAATATTTCCAACATAATTAGAGATAATTACAAACAATACACAGGAAAGCCCCATGGTAAGAATCGTAGCAATGGTTCTTTTCGGATTGCCTGTCACATTTGCCATTGCCATGGAGAAAACGGTGACATCTTTTCTGCCTTTTCGTCTGCCCTGTTTTTGCGTTTTGGAGCCGTCAAGATACCGTGTCGCTTCGATGGGTGAAATCCGGGAAACAATTTTCATGGGTTTGCGCAGAGCCAAAACGACCGTAAGAAACGATACAAAAATGCAGATGAGCATAATTGTCAGTGAAAACAGAGGCACCTGATGGTTCTTGATTCCGGACGATACCAGATTTCCCTGCTCCACCAGCCAGTTGAAGCTGACTTTTGCAATCAGAAAACCAAACAGCAGCCCCAGCGGTATCGAAGGAGCCGCCAGAAGAATGCCCTCACGAAAGATCAACTGCTTCATCTGCTTTCTGGTTGCACCCAGCGCCTTGATTTTTCCGTACTCCTGAACCTTCTGGGCGATCCCGACCTGGAAGATATTATAAATGACCACAACGGAAAACAGCACGATTCCGAGGATCAGGGTTCCACAAACCACAATCATTTCATAGCTCGGCTGCAATACCCACTGCAGGTAGAGGTCATTGATAATCACGTTTTTCTGGTCAATGCCGCAGGAATCCGCGATTTCTTTTATAACAGGCGCAACATTATTCATAGATACATTTGCAGAATCGCTCAAGGTAAAATAGATATTATATTGTCTGTCACCCTCCGCAACACGCTCATTATAAAAATCCTGCGAACCGAATACAACATAGGAAGCCTCGATGGTATATTCATCCCGGTCATATAAAATCCCGCTGACAGTAAATTCCACCGGTGCGTATTCCGACTGCATGCCGGAACGGTACTCCAATGTTACGGTGTCTCCGACCTTTACATCATGGTATCCCACTGCATCAAAGAAAGCGCGTCCTGCGGCAATTTCCTGCGTTCCCCCCGGATACTTTCCTTCCTTTAACTCATATTCCTTATTATAGGGAAGCATTTTTCTTGCAGTCTCATCCATGCAGACAAAACCACCTTTTTCATTGCCTTTTATGATACCTTCGGTGCACATAGTGCCTGTAGCATCTATTTCCGCACGGCGGTTTACTTCTTTTAACTGCGATCCGTCTGCGGAAACAAACAGACCATAATTGCTTCCATATGATCCTGCCGCCTGACTTTTCTGTAAATGAATCACCCCATTTCCCACAGTACTGATGATAACAAGCAGCATCGTGGTCAGACAGATTGCCATCATGATCAGTATACTTCTTGTCCTGTTCCTTTTGTCATTGCTATATGCAATCCTGCTTATTGTCTTCATCTGAAATCCACCACCTGTCCGTCCTCAATCACCAGAATACGGTCAGCGACCTGTGCAATTTCGTCATCATGGGTAATCATTACAATTGTCTGTCCATATTTTTTTGCTGTCATCTTAAGCAGAGCGATTACCTCATCACTGGTCTTAGAATCAAGATTTCCTGTCGGCTCATCTGCAAATATAATTTCCGGACGATTCACCAGTGCTCTTGCAATTGCTACTCTCTGCTGCTGTCCTCCGGATAACTGATTTGGCGGATTATAAATCCGGTTTTCAATCCCCAGAGTTGCAATAATATCATTTACATACGCTTCATCCACTTTTCTTCCGTCCAGCCCCAGTGGCAGTACAATATTTTCCCAGACATTAACAGATGAAACCAGATTAAATGCCTGAAAAACAAATCCGATTTTTCTTCTGCGGAAAACAGCAAGGGCATTTTCTTTCATCCTGTATAAATTTTTCCCTGCTAAAGTAACACTGCCTTTTGTCGGGATGTCTAGCCCTCCAAGCATATGAAGTAATGTACTTTTACCGGAACCTGACTTTCCAACAATTGCGACAAATTCTCCCCGCTCAATCTGAATGTTCACCTGATTGACCGCTTTGACCTGATTCTCACCTGCGCCATAAAACTTACAAAGCTGCTTGGTTTCTAATATCACACTCATGTGTTGCCTCCTTTTCATCCTACATCCAAATTGTATCAGGGCAATCTTTCATTTCACTTTCAAAAAACGAGCAGAAGTCTTACAGAATTGTAAGATTTCTGCTCACTTAAAATTTAACCAACATATGGTAATTGAATCACAAACGTGCTTCCTTTTTTCTTTTTGCCGGAGGTTACCGTAATCGTACCTGCGTGTTTTTCGATAATTTCTCTCGATAGAAAAAGTCCGATTCCTGTACCACTCTTTTCCATGACCTCCTTGGAACTTCCTCTGTAAAATCGTTGAAAAATTTTGTGATACTCATTCTGCGGAATACCAATTCCCTGATCCTCAATTTCCATTCTTACAAGATAGTTTCTTTTTTGTAACCGGATAAATATTTTTGAACCACACGGACTGTACTTGACCGCATTATCCAGAACGTTGATCACAGCTTCACCAAGCCACCTTTTATCCTGCATAACCATGCATGTTTCCAGCTCTTTTTCATAGTCAAAAACGAATTCAATTTCTTTCTCATCCGCTTTAGGATAAGTGCGGTTCACAGCAGATATGACAGTATCCATAAGCGGAAGTTTTTTCTTATTAATCTGAATCAGTCCAGTTTCCATCTTAGATATTTCAAGAAGCGACTGCAATAATGTCTCCAGTCCATCCAGAGCACTCCGACAACGGATACGAAACTCCTCCTGTTCTGTAACACTTAAGTCATTCTGCATCAGCACACTAAAACATGTATCCAAAGCTGCAACCGGTGTCTTTAACTGGTGAGAAATATCAGAAACCATTTCTTTCGTGTTCTCCTTTTCTGCCCTTGCTTCTTCCTTTATCAACTGAATATGATGTCCGATTGCTTCAAGCTGGTCATTCAATTTTTCCAGTTCTGCATGATTTTCCGTTTTCAGTAAATCATCAAATTTATTTTCACGGAATCTGATCAGAATTTCTTCCAACTGGTCTAAAATTTTCTGATGACACGCATCTTCTTTTTTCTTCCAATAAAGTAAAAAAGTCAAAAGAAGCACGCATATCACAGTGCTTACAGCACCGGTCACCATAACCTGATGCCGGAATTGCGAATAAAATGCATTCCCTTTATTCCCCCAGTATCCATATTGCTCCAATAATCGCCTTCCCTGTTCGTTAGTTTCAATATCCTTATCCTTAAGCAATTCCGAAACAGCATCCAGCCCGGAAAATTCTTCCTTTGCAGCAATCTCTGTCATAAGATTCATTTTATATTTATAATCTTCATAAAACACATACGTGGTAAAGCAATTTAATATTGCAAACAATAATATGACAGGTAATACCAAGGAGAGCACTACTGTAATCTTCTTGCGATATCTCTTTGTCACTGCCTTACCTCCTGATTCCATATATACCCAAGACCTCTGATATTCTTTATATAGACCGGTGCAGCCGGATTGTCTTCGATTTTCTCACGGAGTCTTCTGATATTGACAGCGATTGTATTTTCATCCACAAAATCCCCTTCCAGATCAAACACATTTTCCAATATTTGTGTTTTTGAAAGAATCTGTTTCGGATTCTGAAGAAAAAAAGTCAGCATTTTCAACTCCGTTTTTGTCAGACTGATTTCACGACTCTTTATCAGGACTTTCATTTCTCCTGTGATAAATACGATATCTCCCGAAATCATCTTTCCGGCTTCCGTTTTCTCCTGTCTGCGGCGGAAATGTGCTTCTATTTTCAAAAGAAGTACCGAAAGACTAAACGGCTTTGTAATATAATCATCTGCCCCTGCTTCATATCCCATGACCTGATCCATCTCCTGATCTAGTGCTGTAAGACAAATAATGTATGTATTACAATTGCATCTCATCCACCTTACAAATTCCAGTCCATTCCCATCCGGAAGATTCACATCACAAATGGTAACATCCACATTATTATCACTTGCAATTCTTTTCGCTTTTTTCACTGATTCTGCTGAAAAAACCTCATATCCGGATTTTTTCAGTGAAAATGTAATTCCACGATTTAAATTTTCATCATCTTCAACCACGAGTATACCTGGCATAGCATATGCACCTCTCTTTATTAACTATTTTTCCTCTTCGTTACATATTTGTTCTGCCTCAATATCCTCGGTAGTGACTTTCCCTGTAATATTTCTATAGGCTTCTTTTATTCCATTTTTGACCGCCCACTTAATTAAAAAATATAATGCAAGTAAGACGATTAGTGCTGTGCCAAAACTAATTCCTAATTCTTCAAACATTTCATTAAGGTTACTTTTTTTCAATATCATTTTTGAGAATAGTCATTTTACCGTGCAAGGGAGGGTGAAAAGCCTGATTTATAAGCTTCTCACCCTTCACTATCATAGAAGAATCTAATTTACAGAGATTTTCTGAGTCTCAATAATAATATCTGAAATTGGTATCATTGATTTCTCCTTTTTTAATCTGTTTGTTAAATTCTGATTTCTCCAGTTCTACAAACTGAAAGTTGTCAAACATCGTTCATTGTTTCGCTTTGTGGCATTTTTACACATTGCTGAATCACACCTGTAACATACGTAATGGAATCGGCGCAGTCATTCTTGAGCCATTCCGAGATAATTGCCATCAATCCCCGAATATAAAAGGCCATGATATAAGGTCGATCCTGCGGTAGTACACCATAGCGGTCGAGGATTGGCGTAAACACATGACGGAACATCCTATCATAGCTTTTATCCATCCCCAACACCGCCGCATTTTCTGTTGCTGTGCGGAACAGTCGCTTGTTGTTCTTAATGTAGCTGAGGTAAGGTGTTAAATACTCCGGCGTAATTAGATATAATTCATCCCTCGGGCAATTCCGCAGCTTTGCAGAAAAGGCATCTGAATCTTTCTCCATACAAGCAAGAAATTGCTCATTCATACGACTGACACTCTCCAAGAGCAGGTCTGACATCGTTTCATAGTGCAGATAGAAGGTGGAACGATTGACCCCTGCTACTTCACAGATTTCTTTGACTGTAATATACTCAAAATCCTTTTTTGCCAGAAGTGTCAGAAAGGCTTCGTCCATTCTGGTTGCAGTAGCAAAATATCTGCTTTCTGATCTATTCAATCGTTCCCACCTTCTTTCGTGTTTTTGTTTACTTCTCGCTAATTTCTTTTGCCAGTTCCATGATTTCAAAAGCGTATTTCTGCTTGCCCTGAGCCAGCAGTTTTTTGTAGATGGGGTAATTAACGCCCATACCCAGCAGCCCGATAATGCCGACAATCACGCCGAGAACAAACATAGCAGTACTACCGTTGCCGATAACCTTCATGGAAAGGCACATCCCAACACCGGCTACCAACGCAGTGATAATACCGAAGGTGTAGGTAAAAACGGTTGCGGGAAGCTTGGCTCTTGCATCCAGCTTGCGAAGAGCGACCACCTTGGAGGTGTCCTTGGGTGCATATTCGTTTGCGAGTTGTTCTGCATAGATTTTATCTGTATTCATGGCTTGTTGCCTCCTTCATTTGATGATTCTATGATACCAGCAAAGAATGAGCAACGGAACAACACTGACGGCAGTTTGTGTTGAGTTCAAGAATTGTGCAACTTCCGATTTGTTTAACCTCTTAAAATCTTTTTCTTTACAAACATGGAAATTAACTCTGCTACAATTCCTAAGAGC
>QUJQ01000013.1 GCA_003480725.1 Clostridiaceae bacterium AM27-36LB | reverse complement strand
AGGGTGGATTAGGGACTTTCACCCATTAGAAACGTGCGCCGCAAGGCGCACACAAAAACGACCTCTCAAAATCAACTATTTTTTGAAAGGTCGTTTCACTAAATTCTTATAACAATCCAGCAAATAATCTCATAAATAATTGTCCCAGTCGCAAATATGCACTGCGCCCAGTACAATATTGATCTGTTACATCACGACATTCTCCCATCGTTCTTATCAGATCATTTTTAATTTCCACAACTGCCTGACAATCTGCCATAAAACAGCCGTTTTCAAAATGATGATATAAGCTTCTATAATCCAGATTGATTGTTCCACAGGTTGCCATACAGTCATCCACTATACTCATTTTCGCATGGCAAAATCCTGGTGTCCATTCATAAACTCGCACTCCATGTTTAACCAATCCATGATAAAAAGAGCGAGTTATATTATAAATGAATTTTTTATCAGGAATTCCTGGTGTGATAATTCTTACGTCTACCCCTCGCTTAGCAGCCAGACATAACGCATGTGTCATTTCGTCTGTTATAATTAGATATGGTGTCATAAACCAACAGTAATTTTCGGCCTTATTTATCATACTGATATAAACTTCTTCTCCGACCTGCTCATTATCCATAGGACTGTCTGCATAAGGCTGAACAAAACCTGTTTGCTGTGCTTTATAATCGTAATGAATAATGTATTTACTAAAATCAGTATCATTCGTAGCTTTTTCACTAACAGCATTCCACATTTCTAAAAATGTCACTGTAAGCGACTGAACAGCATCTCCTTCTAAACGAATACCGGTATCTTTCCACTGCCCATACGGATGCGTATAATTAAAATATTCATTTGCAAGATTATATCCACCTGTAAATCCAACTTTTCCATCAATTACTGTTATTTTTCTGTGATCACGATTGTTCAAAAATAGATTTAAGCCTGGCACAAATGGATTGAATACACGACAATGAATTCCTATACTCTCCATCTTTTTTACAAAATCTGTGTTAATAAAACCTATAGACCCCATATCATCATAGAATACCCTGACTTCCACACCGGCTTTTACTCTCTCTTCCAGAACATCTTGAATCTTATGCCAAGCTTCAGCATCTTCTATCGCATGATATTCCATGAAGATAAACTTTTGTGCTTTCGCAAGTTCTTCAAGCTGTGCCTCTAATCCCTTCACTGCTTCATCAAAATACTTGATATCCGTATTTTGATAGATTGGATACCACGAATTTCTTTGTATGTAACTTGCAATATTTCCTGCTTTCGGAATCTTTTCTTTTATTCTGCTTAAACACTCCTGATTGTCTGGAAGCATTGGTAACAATTTGCTATCAATTTCTGCATATCGCTCACGCATTTTATGCGTGCCACCATTCAAGCCAATCAATAAATACAGGCCTACACCCATAATTGGGAAAATCAGAATTAAAATGACCCAAGGCATTTTCATAGAAGATGTCTTATCTGACGCATACAATCTCAAAACTAAGATTCCACTTAAAATTCTGGTAAATAAATTTATGATTTCTGCATATTCATTCAAGCGCATTACGATAGTAATAATAAAAATCACTTCAAGAAAAATACAGATTATGGAAAAGCACAATCGTTTTATTCCATTTTTTGTTTTTGCTTTTCCTTCTAAGGTATCTTGCTTCATATGTATTCCACCTCTTCTTTCTACGTCAGCTCTATATTCAAAATACTATTTATTTTGATAATTGATTCGTTCCCCTTGAATTACTGGATAACAAATCAATTTATTACTTTCCAGATCCTCTGCATGCATATCTACCGCACTGATCTGATGATTTTCATAAGTATTATAATAATACATCAGTTTACAACTTTATAAATGATAGAAATGTTCGCTGTGATAGGGCAGGATCTTCATGGCACAGTAACTGATGTTAATTAGATTGACCAGCATTTCAATCCCTTTGCAGCTTCTTACCATCTTTGCATAGGAACATGCATAATAAAATACATTCAGTGATTTCTCCGTTATTCCGGATAAAAAATGCTGATATAGAAACCGGATGGAATGTGCGGATTCTAAGGTCAGTATGCCCTGTACGATATTTTTTTATGAAAAAGTTGTAAAGTGGTGTTATTATATTAATAACGCAGTTTTTAAATTTTTAAGGAGAGACACAAGGCCAGAAAAGTGGTTTTGCAATGCCAGTCAGGCGAGTTGGTTCTCCGTAAGATACGCCAAAGGTTTCAATCTGAATCTGTTCGATGAAGACAGGATAAACAGGGGTGTTGATCTTAACATTCGGTTCACCTGGATATGGAACAGGATAAGTTTCCAATTGTTCAAGACGTCGAATCTCTTCCATGCCATTTACAATTTTTCCGAAAATAGGATAAACGCCAGTGATTGCCGGGCAATCCGCAAGTGGAAAGAAAAATTCTCCGCCTGCAATCTCTGGTGCGCCATAACCGCCAAGCCCAATTGTACCTGGAACAGCTTCCAGATATTTTCCAGATTTTACATCATTGGGAATGAAATAGCAGGCTTTGGGATTATGAAAAGCATGGTAACTCATATCAAGAACCCAGCCTGGGACGATTCTCTCAATTGGGTAATGATCATAGACACCTTGTTTTGCAAGATATATAAAACTGGTAACTGCATTGGGGGCAATATCAGGGTAAAGCTCAATCTGAATAACACTGCCGTTTGAAAAAGTTATTGTGGCAACTGGATTTTTTTTCATAAAGCTCTTCTTTCTTAGTCAATCACTGTCAGTTCTTTTGAAAAATGATTCAATATCTCATGCCCATGGTCTGTAACAAGAACCAGATCCTCCACTCGAACTCCCATATCATTTTCAAGATATATACCCGGCTCAATCGAAAAAATATTTCCGGGGACAGCTCTGTCGGCAGAAGCAGAAGAAACATCTCCAAATTCGTGATCTTCAAGTCCGATGAAATGTCCGAGGCGATGGGTAAAAGCAGAACCATATCCCTTGTCTGTGATGATTCCACGTGCAATCTGATCCAGAGAAGAAAGAGGAATTCCAGGAGTCACAGCTTTTTCAGCTTCTTCGTTTGCTTTTAATACCGTATGATAAACTTCTTGTTGATGTTGTGTTACGTTTTTGTAAAAGAAGGTTCTGGTCATATCAGAACAATATCCTTCCCATGTACAGCCAATATCGACCAGAATACAATCTCCGGGTTTTAATCGGGTGTCATCCGGCCAGTGATGTCCGCTTGCAGCATTGCTTCCAAATGCAAACAGAGGTTCAAAGCTTAAGCCGTCAGCACCGAGATCACGGTAGATTTTTTTCAATTGTTCTGCAAGATCTGTTTCGGTAACTCCTTCTTTGAAAAAGTGTGTGATTTCTGCCATAGCCATATCGTTAAGGTGGGATGCTTTGCGCATAAGTTCCTGTTCCTGAATATCTTTGACTGCACGTGCCTGATCAAGTGCCAGAGAGGCATTTACAAAACCGGAGGCAGCTTTTTGGTCGATAAGCGGAAGAAGAAATCTTGCAGGCATATTTTTATCAATTCCCAGCGGTTCCGTATGATCAGTTGTTTTTATTACAAGATCCATATAGGAATCAGAGTCATTAAAACGTACTTTTTCCACACCAAGATCTTCAGGTACCGTTTCTAGCTGATTGATAAAAATTTTATGGTTTCCATTTTGATTTAAGTAGAGTGCATAAAATCGTTCAAATGGTTTTATCATGCGTCCTGTCAGATAAAAAATAGCTAGTGGGTCTGTAATCAAAATCTGTGACAGATTCAGGGATTCCATATTTTTCAATACAGCTTCAACGCGATTTTGTTTCATTTTTTTGCCTTTCTGTAAATAGAAGATATCATTTATTGTCTGTTTTGCTTCATAGTAACACATTTCTTTTTCCAAATCTATATAGACTCAATAGATATTCTGCACTTTATTACCATAATAGATTGCTTTGGTAAAGTATATATGATACACTGATACGCAAGAATGGAAAGAATTGCAGTAGTGGATTTTGTACATTTGACAATAACATACGAGGAGGAACCTAATATGAAAGTTGCAACTGACATTGGCGGCACCTTTACTGATCTGGTAGCGATTGATGAAAATGGATCGCTGATTCTGGAAAAGGCACATACCACACCGCCGAATTTTGATCAGGGTGTTATGGACGTTCTGAAAAAAAGTGGTGTAGATATGAAAAGCATTGAGGCTTTTTTCCATGGAACCACAACGATCATTAATGCACTGACAGAAAGAAAAGGTGCAAAAACAGCCTTGATCACAACAAAGGGTTTCCGGGATATTCTGGAACTGGCGAGAGGTAATCGTCCGGATTTGTTTAACATGGTATTTGAAAAACCAACTCCGTTTGTTCCGCGTTATTTACGCCGTGAAGTGACAGAACGTATCAGCTATAAAGGTGAAATTCTGACACCATTAAGTGAAGAAGATATTCGCACGGCAGTGGAATATCTGAAAAAGGAACAGGTGGAGGCTATTGCTGTCTGCTACATCAATTCTTATGCAAATGAAGAACATGAACGTAAAACAGTTGAAAAAATCAAAGAATTATGGCCGGAAGTATATGTATGCCCGTCTGTTGATATCACGAGAGAATGGCGTGAATATGAAAGAACCTCAACAGCTGTTCTGAATGCATACGTTATGCCGGTGGCATCCTCTTATCTGAATCGTCTGGGACAGAGACTTACAGATGCCGGAATGCCGGAAAACCGTTACATCATGCAGAGTAATGGCGGAACTACAACATTTGAACAGGCAAAACTGACTCCTGTTAATATTGTAGAATCAGGTCCTGTAGCCGGTGTGTTTGGTGCTTCTATTCTTGGAAAAATCATTGGCGAACCGAATATTATCGCATTTGATGTGGGTGGAACAACAGCGAAATGTTCTCTGATCGATCAGGGAGCAGTAAAAGTAACTACTTCTTACTATATCGAAAAAGACGAAAGACATGCAGGCTATCCGATCATGGCACCTGTTGTCGATATTGTAGAGATCGGAAATGGTGGAGGATCCATCGCATGGATCGATGAAGGAGGATCTCTGAAAGTTGGACCAAAGAGTGCAGGTGCGCTTCCGGGACCTGTTGCTTATGGAAAGAACGGAACAGAACCCACCACCACAGATGCCAATCTGATTGCAGGACGTCTTTCTGCGAAGAATTTCGACATGGAAGTCTCTCTTGACAATGTGAAGAATGCTTTGGTGGAAAAAGTCGGAAAACATTTTAATATTTCTGCGGAAGAATCAGCAGAGAGCATTATTCGTGTGGCAGATTCTAATATGAATAATGCGTTAAAGCTGATTTCTGTACGGCGTGGATATGACCCTCGTGATTTTGCGATGGTTGCATTTGGAGGAGGAGGCCCGATGCATGGACCGACACTCGCCAAAGAACTGAATATTCGTAAGGTCATTATTCCGGTAGCAGCTTCTGTATTTTCAGCATGGGGTATGCTGATGAGTGATATTCGTCATGACTTTATTCAGACAAAGATTCTTTCATTCCAGAATGCTTCTATGGATGAACTGAATGCGATGTGGAAATCACAGATTGATGAGGCACATAAGATACTGGCATCTGAGGGACTTAAGGAAGATCAGGCTGTATTTACTTTTATTGCAGATATGCGTTATGCGGGACAGGAACATACGGTACAGGTACAGGCTCCGGCTTATCCATGGAAAGAGGAAGATCGTGCTGAAATCATGAATCGTTTCCACAAAACACATGAGCATTTCTATACCTTCTCATTGCCAGATACACCGGCAGAGATTGTAAATCTTCATCTTGTGGCATATGGTCAGTTGAACAAACCTGCATTACAGAAGATTGCACCTCAAAAAGATGATATTTCCAGCGCATTGAAGGAAACACGTCCTGTATTCTTTAACGGTGATGGCTGGCTGGATACACCAATCTATGATCGGAGCAAGCTTGGATTCGGTGCAAAAGCACAGGGTCCATTGGTTGTAGAAGAGCCTACTACCGCAACTGTAGTTTGCCCGGGACAAAGCTTAAGTGTAGATGAATACGGTAACCTGATCGTAGAAATGGAGGTGGAATAATGGCTGAGAAAGAAAAGATTAATCCGGTCACACTGGATATTGTAAAAGACTCTTTGATTGCAGTAAGTAACGAAATTTTCTATGCATTTGCACAGACTTCCATGAGCCCGATTATTTATGAAACACTGGATTATGCCAGCGGTATTGCAGATGCTGAAGGTCGACTGCTTACCCAGGGAAATGGTGTTACCGGATTTATCGGTATGATTTCACCCATGATTTGTGCAGTTGTGGAGAAACATGGAAAGGAAAATCTTCATCCGGGTGATGTATATATTATCAACGATCCGTTTATGGGCGGAGGAACCCATATGTCCGATGTTGGAATGGTAATGCCTATATTCTATCATGACGAGCTGATTGCTTTTGCTGGTAACAAAGCTCATTGGAGTGATATCGGAGGCATGGCACCAGGATCCTTTACGACTGATGCAACAAACCTTTATCAGGAAGGTATGTGTTTCTCTGGTACAAAACTGGTGGATCGCGGAGAACTGGTGGAACCTGTATGGGATCTGATGCGCAGCAATATGCGTTATCCGCAGATCTCACAGGGAGATATGTGGGGTCAGATATCCTCTCTTCGTACAGGTGAAAAACGTATTTGTGAATTATGCGATAAATATGGGGCAGACGTTGTAAAAGGATCTATGGAACGTCTGGTATCCCAGGGCGAAAAAGTAGCCCGCCGCCGTCTAGCTGAGATGCCAAAAGGCACATGGGAAATGGATGAATACATGGACAACGATGGACATGGCAATCCAGTTCATTTACAGGTAAAAGTTACCATTACCGATGATGAATTTATTGCTGATTTCACGGGTAGCGATCCGCAGGTAGTAGGATGCGTGAATTCCGGAGCAACGGCAGCATATGCAGGTGTAAAAGTAGTCTTTATGTCTGTGGTAGGACCAGAGTTGGCCGTAAATGATGGTGTATTTGCACCGCTGCGGACAATCTGTGAACCTGGCAGTGTATTGAAAGCGAATCGTCCGGCAGCAACCTCCTGTTATTATGAAAGCATGATTTACGTTATTGACTTGGTATGGAAAGCACTTGCACCGGTTTTCCCGGAATCTCTTGGTGCAGGACATTTACTTTCTGTATGTACCGTATTGATGGCCGGAAAACATCAGGACTTTGGAAATGATTATCTGATTATTGAGCCAACTGTTGGCGGATGGGGAGCTTGCAAAGGCCATGATGGTCAGGTAGGACTTTTCTGTGTTGGCGATGGAGAAACTTATAATGTGCCGGTAGAGATGGCTGAGACTCGTTATGGAATTCGTGTAGATGAGCACAGTCTGCATACTGATGGGGCAGGTGCAGGAGAATACCGTGGCGGAAGTGGTGCGGTTCGTGTATACCGTTCTATGAATGAGAATCAGACCTTTACAGCATCTTTTGGTCGAAATAAATGGCCGGTATGGGGTGCAGCTGGTGGAAAAGACGGTTCTGTAAATTATTTCCAGTTTATTGATGCAGATGGAACCGTAAGCGAACCAATGGGAATTGCAGCACGCCGTGTTATGAATACCAATGATGTTGTGCGTATGGTTACAGCAACTGGTGGTGGATATGGTAATCCGTTTAAGCGTCCTGCTGAAAAAGTAGCTATGGATGTTAAGAATGAATATATCACTGTGGAACAGGCCAAGGCTGACTATGGTGTTTTGGTTGATCCTGAAACATTCAAAGTGCTTGGACTGACAGAAGAACGTCAGAAAGCTGAAAAATAATATCATATTCAATGTATAAAGTAGATGCCGCAAAATCACTGAGATAAGTAATTTTGCGGCACTTCTCGTTTAGGAGATTTTTTAGTACTTTTTGAAAATATACTGATATTCTCAATACCTTTGGTCTCATAATAGGTAACCAATATTTTTTTGAATTCTACGACATAATCTGCAGGCTACTATTATTATCCATACACTCTTTTCAAAGATATCAGTGGACAGATTCATATATTATCTCTTTCTGTAAAGCATCATTGCTTCATAAGGTTTTAAGGAAATCTCTGACTCTTCTATTTTTTGTTCAGAATAGTTGCCCAGCAATGTTTCGAAGCCCTTCAGATCCATTCCACTATCCCATACAACTTCTGTTTTATAGAAGTTACAGACTACCAGCATTTTTTCCTCTCCGTAAATTCTTTCATAGGCAATGATGGATGGATGTCTTACATCTAACGGCCTGATGTCACCATATGCAATGATATCCAGCTCTTTACGTAAAGCTACGAGCTTTTTATAGTAGTTGAAAATGGATGTTTCATCATGCAGCTGACTCTGTGCATTAATCTTGGAATAATTTTTATTCACACCAATCCATGGCATTCCCTTGGTAAAGCCACCGTGATTTTCACCATTCCACTGCATTGGTGTTCTTCCGTTATCCCTGGAATGAATCTGGATAATACGAAATGCATCTTCTTTAGAAAGACCTTTCTGCTGCAGAATTTCATAATGGTTCAAACTTTCTACATCACGAAACTGACTGATGTCAGTGAAATCGGTATTTGTCATACCAATCTCTTCACCCTGGTAAATATATGGAGTACCGCGAAGTCCATGAATGATGGTCGCAAGCATTTTAGCTGACTCTTTCCAGTATTTTCCTTCATCACCAAATCTGGAAACCGGACGCGGCTGATCGTGATTGCACCAGAACACTGCATTCCAGGCATGATTCTTGGCCATTCCAATTTGCCAGCTAAAGAGAATATCTTTCAATTTCTGGAAATCTGTTGGTACAAGCACCCATTTTTCATTCCCCATAAAGTCAACCTTTAAATGATGGAAGCTAAATACCATGGAAAGCTCATGGCTGTCTTCACCTGCATATTCAAAACAATTTTCCATAGATGTGCTGGACATTTCACCGACAGTAATAATTTCTGCATCCTGTCCGAATGACTCCGCATTTAATTCTTTCAGGTACTGATGGATGTTTGGTCCGTCAGTATAAAATCTACGGCCATCCCCTTCGAAATCATCTTCGAATTTATCTTTGCTGATAAGATTCACTACATCAAATCGGAAACCCTTGACACCTTTGCTCATCCAAAAACGTACAACCTTCTGAACCTCTTTACGCACCTTAGGGTTATCCCAGTTCAGATCCGGCTGCTTTACATGGAATAAATGCAGATAGTATTCATCCATTTCCGGCACATATTCCCATGCACTTCCTCCGAACTTACTTTCCCAGTTTGTGGGTGCACTGCCATCCTCTTTTCCTTTTTTGAAAATATAATAGTTCTTATATCTTTCATCTCCGGCCAATGCTTTCTGGAACCATTCATGATTGCTGGAGGTATGGTTAAATACCATATCCAGCATCAGTTTGATGCCACGCTTCTGTGCCTCTCTGGAAAGCTCTTCAAAATCTTCCATCGTACCGTAACGGGGATCAATGTTATAGTAATCCTCCACATCATAACCGTTATCATACTGGGGGGACACAAAAAACGGAGTCATCCAAATATAGTCCACGCCCAATTCTTTTATATAATCTAACTTTGCTGTCACACCCTTTAAATCCCCAAAGCCATCTCCGTTGGTATCATAAAAGGATCTGGGATAAATCTGATATACAGTGCTTTTTCTAAAATCTGTCATACAATTCCTCTTATTCTGTCTTTGCTACTGTTGTCTCTTTTTCAATTGCATGAATGCCTGTCACAAATATTATATTTTCCATATTACCTGGCTCAGTAATGACGCAAATGATCGTATCAACATAACCTGCTTCACTGATTTTCTTTTTATCAAATTTGATCAGGGGTGTTCCGGCAGATACCTTCTGGCCTTCTTTTACAAGGTATTCAAAACCGTCACCTTTCATGGCTACAGTATCAATTCCGATATGTAAAAGGATTTCTGCACCGTTTGCAAGTTTTAAACCACATGCATGACGTGACTCCTGCATAAGTAAGCTGACTGTTGCATCAGCCGGAGCATAAACAGTTTCATTCTCCGGAATGATTGCAAATCCTTCACCCATGGTTCCTGCGGAAAACACACCGTCATTCACTTCTTTTAATGCAATCACATCACCTGTTGCAAATGCTTTTAATTCTGTTACCTCTGCTGATTTAACTTCTTCTACTGATTTAACTTCTTTTGGCTGAAGTTTTTTTTTACCAACCATAACTGTTAATACAAATGGAACTGCTACGGCAATTAACATACAAATAGCAAAGGTTAACATGGATTGCGGCTGCATGGAAAGGATTCCCGGAAGACCGCCAACACCGATTGCATTTGCTGTACTGTTTGTAGCTACACAGACAATTGATGCACATGCAGAACCAATCATACCGCAGATGAAAGGATAACTGTGTTTCAAGTTTACACCAAACATTGCCGGTTCTGTAACCCCCAGATAACAGGAGATACATGACGGAATGTTTACTTCCTGCGCCTGGGCATCATTTTTCTGAAGATAGATCATGCCTAATACTGCGGAACCCTGTGCGATATTGGACAAAGCAATCATTGGCCATAACATTGTTCCGCCAAAGTCAGCAATCAACTGTAAGTCGATTGCATTTGACATATGGTGAAGTCCTGTGATTACAAGCGGTGCATACACAAAACCGAAGATTCCACCGAATACAATTCTCATTGGTCCTGTGATTCCTGCGTATACAACGGAGGAAATGACAGAGCCGATTTTCCATCCGATTGGTCCAAGCACAAAGTGTGCTGCCATAACAGAGAGTACTAAGCTACAGAAAGGTACCACGATCATAGAAATTACGGATGGACAGATCTTCCTGAAGAATTTTTCAAGATATACCAGCGTAAATGCTGCCAGAATTGCAGGAATGACCTGAGCCTGATAACCAATCATATCTACCTGTACAAAACCGAAATCCCACTTTGGAATATCTGCTGCCGCTGTGCCTGCCACTGCATATGCATTTAAGAGCTGACCAGACACAAGTGTAAGTCCAAGTACGATACCAAGCATCTGTGTTGTACCCATTTTCTTGGTTACAGACCAGCAGATACCAACCGGCAACATATGGAATACCGCTTCTCCGATGAGCCACAGGAAATGGTCAATCCCTGACCAGAACTGGCTGATATCACAGAGCGTCTTTGTACCGTTTTCAAATAAATATAAGCTGTCAATGCAGTTTCTGAATCCCAAAATCAAACCGCCCACAATGATTGCAGGAATGAGTGGAGCGAAAATTTCTGCTAATGCAGTCATAATTCTCTGAACTACGTTCTGATTCTGTTTTGCTGCGCTCTTTACAGCATCTTTCGATACGCCTTCAATGCCTGCAACTGCTATGAAGTCGTTGTAAAAATCTGAAACCGTGTTCCCGATGATTACCTGGAACTGTCCTGCCTGTGTGAAACTTCCCTTAACAACTTTCATTGCTTCAATTTTCTGAATATCCGCTTTCTTCGGATCATTTAATACGAATCTCATTCGTGTGATACAATGTGATACTGCAGCAATGGTTTCTCTTCCTCCCACAAGGTGCAGTAATTCTTTTGCGTCGTTTGTATACTTCCCCATCTTGATTCTCCTTATTAAAATAAATGTTCCGCGCTTATTCTTGTTTAAACAAGTTTTCTTGTAATTATGTTATATCACACTTGTTTAAACATGTCAACACTTATTTCAAAACTTGTTTAGACAAGTTATGTCTTATTTGATTCTTGACTTTCCATATGTAAATATTATAATAAATGATGGATGTTCAAACAAGTGGAGGAACTTATGCCGAAAGCAAAATATGCAGAAATTTATAAAGACTTGAAAAGAAAAATTGAGACCGGAGAATATGAATTTCAGGAACTTCTCCCCTCTGAAAATACAATGGTGCAGGAATATGACTGCTCACGCAATACCATTCGCCGTGCCATCGGGGATCTGGTAGCCGATGGATATGTACAGACGATGCAGGGGAAAGGGGTACGAATTATCTTCCAGCCCGCATTACAGACCTCATTTACCATCGGCTCAATTGAAACGTTTACGGAATCTGCAAAGAGAAATAACCAGAAAGCCAAAACCAAAGTAATTCACTTTGCAGAATTGGTAGTAGACAAAAGAATTGCTGCAAAAACCGGTTTTAATATTGGCGATGAGATTTATTATCTGCAGAGACTTCATTACTTAGATGGGAAAGCACTTATTCTAAACCATAATTATTTTTTGAAAAGCGTTGCTAAAGATCTAACTATAGAGATTGCAGAAAAGTCGATTTACGATTATCTGGAAAATACTCTTGGAGTTTCCATTGTCACAAGTAAACGTATCATGACCGTAGAAAAGATGACTGAAATTGATGAAAAATATTTGGATCTTGGAGACTATAACTGTATGGCTGTTGTCACCTCTCATACTTACAATAGTGATGGCGTTATGTTTGAATATACCCAGTCACGCCATCGCCCTGATTACTTTAGCTTCCAGGATAATGCAACAAGACGATCAATTTAGCAGGAGAAATATGAAACAGAAAAATATTCTATTTACAGACATGGATGGAACAATATTGTTCTCTGATAATGGAAAAACATATTTTAAGGAATCAGATTTAGATGCAATAAAGGAATTCCAGCAAAGAGGAAATCTGATCGTAATTAACTCCGGCAGAGCATTGCCATGGATAGTTGCTCCGTTGGAAGGATATCTTTTGCCTGATTACATGATTGCCGGTACAGGGAGTATTATCGCGGATAGTCATCAACAAATACTGCATGAAGAACCTGTATCATTTACAGCAATCAAAAAAATAATAAACGAATATGCATCGGATATACCATTAACAGTTCATACGAAAGACAACATATTTTCATGCAATCAAAAAAAGCAGTACAGCCTGCCAATAACACCTATTAGCAGTATTGATTTATTAAAAACGGAAAAACTTTATGGAATGTCATTCCATTTCAAAGACAATAAATCTGCAAAAGCTTTTGCAGACTGGCTGGAAAAGTCAGATCACCAGGAGGTGAGAGCTTTTGTAAATATCCAGGATGTTGACATGGCGTGGAGAGACTGTTCAAAAGGGAACGCCATGAACATCCTTTGTCAGAAACTTGGATTCATGCATGAACAAGTCTACGCCATTGGTGATGCTGAAAATGACATTGATATGTTAAGGGCAACAAAGCATGGTTATACATTCCATCATTCTCCAGCTACTGTGAAGCAATATGCAGAAGGCTGTGTCAAATCCGTGTCAGAGTTAATTGATAAAATATTAAAAATCTCATAATAAAGTAACATATTTTAAACCATATATTTCAACAATCTATGTGACGGTATATCGTTCTATGCACAGTAAATCATAGGCATGATTTTAGGAACGTTATACCGTACTTTTATTCGGATTACTGGAGAGGCGGGGTTTCTTCTTACTTTTTTCCTCTATATTCAAAAGAAAAAAGTGATATCGCTTCAACAGCAGATTGGTGATCTCCAAAATAAAATTAGTATTCTTGAGAAACAATATCTTGCAGCTGAACAGTATAAAGATTTTCTCAGGCAGGAAGCATACACGGTTCATTTATATGCTTCTCTCTCGCTGGAGGAGGCAAAAAAACATCCCTAAAAGATAAGCAGTCTCAAATCATCCGTTCCAGTAAACATATCCTCGAGTTACTTGATAATGAAAAATTTTAGTGCGGCAGCAATGTCGCACTATTTTATGTGATATCATCACCGAAATGTTATTTTAGATTGGCTATACTATAATCAAGCAAAGGAAAGGAGCTGGCAATATGGAAGTTATCAATATTAATAGAAATCAATTTGAAGAAATGGTGCATAGCGGAAAGACTGTTCTGGTGGAGTTTTCAGCCCCTTGGTGCGTATATTGCCGCCGTCTGGCTCCATCATTGGAAAGCGTTGCTGAGGAATATAAGGATACACTGGTATTCACTGCTGTCAACATTGATGATGAACCGGAATTGGCTGAGACCGAGGCTATTGAAGTTGTCCCTACTCTGCTGATCTATCATAGCGGACAGACTCTTGGCTCTATCGTCGCTCCAGAATCCAGAGCGCAGCTGGTGGCTTTTATTGAGGAAACCTTACAGCACCGGACTCAGGAAGTAAATAATGCGCAGCATATCTATGACATGATCGTTGTAGGTGGCGGTCCCGGCGGGTATACCGCAGCCCTTTATGCTGCAAGAGCAGGAATGGACACCGTGGTTTTAGAAAAGCTGTCTGCCGGTGGGCAGATGGCTCTGACCGAGCAAATCGACAACTATCCCGGCTTCGAGGATGGCATTGACGGTTTCTCCCTGGGAGAAAAAATGAAGCGAGGAACGGAGCGGTTTGGTGTGGAAACCAAGCTGACTGAAGTGCTGTCTCTGGAACTGTCAGGTTCTGTAAAGAAAGCTGTGACCAGCGAAGGCGCTATGTACGCAAAATCCATCGTATTGGCTACAGGAGCCGGTCCCAGAGAGCTGGGTGTTGATGGGGAACAGGCGTTAATAGGTAAAGGTGTCCATTACTGTGCAGCCTGTGACGGAATGTTCTATCGGAACAAAACGGTTGTCATCGCAGGCGGTGGCAATACCGCTGCGGCGGATGCGCTGATTCTCTCCCGTATCTGCAAAAAGGTCATCGTCGTTCACCGCAGAGGCACCCTAAAAGCAACAAAGATCTACCATGAACCTTTGATGAAAACAGAAAATGTAGAATTTCTCTGGGACAGTAAGATTATAGCTCTTCTCCATAACGAAAAGCTGACCGGTATCCAGATTAGGAACGTGAAAACTGGAGAAGAAAGTACCCTTGCTTGCGATGGTGTATTTGTAAGCGTGGGAAGAAAGCCTTCCACCGAATTGATGAAAGATCAGATTGAGATTGATCCGGCTGGATACATTATTGCAGATGAGAGTACCCGCACCAACATCCCCGGTGTGTTCGCCGTTGGGGATGTCCGCACAAAGGCATTACGGCAGGTCGTAACTGCTGTAGCCGATGGGGCAACTGCTGTTCACTATGCAGAGGAATATTTATCAGGAGAAATGTGAGATGAAAGAAAAAATTAAGAACTGGCTGAAGCCAGTTCTTTTTACCGCAGGCGGCTCATTAGTTGGCCTTGCATATTACTACTTTGTGAGATGCCCCACTGGAGCTTGTCCGCTGACTTCTAACCCGTTCATCACGATGGCCTATATGGGCTTTATCGGCTGGCTGTTGTCCGGTATTTTCGGAAAGGGGTGCAGCGGTTCATGCAATACGCAGTAGCTTGGGATAAACAGTTCTTTTCTGGCGCTCCCGATACGGCTTCGGTGTAATAATGGACAGCCCGTGTTCCAGGCAAACCATATCACTGAGTCTTTGCACCGCCAGACCGGAAAGAAAGAAGTTTTTGAATTTTCGTGTGGCATCCAGCGAGGTCGAATTATAAATGATATGGTTGTGAATGTGGGATTTGTCGATATGGGTCGCAACGATGAAAGCGTGTTTTCCCTTTGTCCATCGCATCGCTGTTTCATAGCCGACTTGGTTCGCTTCTTCCGGGGTGATTTCTCCCGGCTTAAAGGACTGGCGTATCTGGTATGCGATGATATTGTTCTTCTGCTGTCTGCCAAACATTGAGCGACCGTCTTTCCCTTATTCACATGAAGTGCAATCAATCGTGTCGCTGCCATTCCCATCACTTCCTTCCCAAAAAGAAAAAGCCACCGGTCGGTGACTTTTGTCTGAATTCTCTGAGGGAACACCTTCCCTGTTTTATTTTAGTATCGTTTTGGATTTTCTCTCATAAAGATAAATTCTGCTACAGAGCGGTCATATGTTTTAATGTGTCCAAACAGCCAGTCAATCACATTCTTCTGTACAAGTTCACTGAACCGATTAGTTGGTCCTTCATAATCCTGAAGGTATTCATGCAGTTCCTGAATTGTCTTTTTAAACTCTTCATGTTTTTCATGATGGTTTTCACGCTCTGGATAACCGGATTTTTCCTGAAGCTTTTCCTCTTCTTTGAAATGAAAGTCAGTATATTCATCCAGATAATCCAGCATTTTGATTGCTTTTACTTTGCTGTCGCCATTTTGACAGGCAGTTACAAAGTTCTGGATACGGTCGATCAATTCTTTATGCTGGGTATCAATTGTTTCATTTCCTGTTACTAAATTGTCATCAAAGGTAATATTTAAATCGTAAGTCATAATCTAGTCTCCATTTCTTTTTATATATTCTCTTGGGATTTTTTTGTGTCTGTCAGTTTCACACCTGCATTTTCTGCTTAGTCTTCTACAGGAACAAAAACATCTTTTCCTAATCCACAGATCGGACATACCCAGTCATCTGGAATATCCTCAAATGCAGTTCCTGGAGCGATACCTCCGTCTGGATCGCCTACTGCCGGATCATAAATATAGCCACATGGTTCACATTCATATTTTTTCATAGTTATTTTCTCCTTTTCAATGTTGATTCATTTTGTTAATAGATTCCTACTGAATTTTTCAGTATTTTGTTGCTTTTTTATTTATGTCTGTATTATACATGATACTTTCTATTTTGTCAATAACAGTAATTATTATTATTTTTATTTTATGTATTTTAAATTCAGTAATATCTGACTAAAATGTTACGAAAAAGACTGGTTCTACACTATTTCTGAAAATCTGGCAGTGCATTGCTCTTTCTCATGTAGCATCATTCATTATCCTATAGTCGGTGATGAACCATTCTTCATATGGATGGCCGAAATCATCTTTGGAGCCGATCCCGATCCGTTCAAATACTTTTTGCAGTTCCTCTGCTGTTGTCGGGAACTTTGCCCATTCCCCGACCAGCACACCCTCGTTGTATTTTCCAAGGTTCGTGATAAATGCCTCAAATGGACAATCATGATCGTAGGCATAGCCCATATACTTTCCTCCTGTTCTTTGTATTTCAGATCGTCATCTGGTTTTGGACAACAAAAAAGCGCCATACTCATCACCGGTACGGCAATGAGCTGACGCTATATTTTGAATCCATATTCTTTTGCAAAAGAAAAACAAATGAGAGATTGTTGTTGTGTTTTATGTCTCATTTGTCTATGATAATATTATCACACCGTAAAACAGAAAAAAGAATTTTATGGTTAGTGCTTGGTTAGTTTTTGGTTATGGATGGTCAGTTTTGGGTTAGGATGAACTCCATTAAGCAATTTTGAAGCCAACATTAAAATATGATAGTAAGTAGACAAATCGGAATTTCAGGAGATGTTTTTATGCCACAAATGAATAAGGGAGGAAAATTTATTTTCGGGAAATCACTCATTCGGACGGATGGAACATTGCGGATTCCACCGCAGGCAATGAAAGAATATCACATTACAGATGAGGGAAAAGTATATCTTTTTACCGGAAGTAAGATTACCGGTGGCTTCTGCGTCACCCGGAAAGGCCTTTTGCATCCGTCAAAACTTGGTCACATTTTGGACGATACTCCACCGTTGCTTGACTACTCAGCAGGTTCTGGCGAATTTATCAAATACAAGGGGCGTTCCTACTGCTGGGTAGAGATTTCACAGGAGGGGCAAATTCTTTTTACGAAGAAAATGATGGATTTTTTGAAAGTGAGACCCGGAATGGAGCTGCTCTCTATCCGCAGTAGCGACATCGCGTTTACGATGGGAGCTAAAGAGCCGCTATTGGAAAAAGCAGAAAACTATGATGGTGAAATTCCGCTTTTTTAAGTGTAACAATTTGAATTTGAGGTGGAAATATGGCATCAAGCAAGGAATACTTAGAGTTTGTTTTAGGGCAGCTATCTGAGTTAGAAGAAATTACTTATCGAGCTATGATGGGAGAATTTATTATTTATTATCGTGGCAAGATTGTAGGCGGTATCTATGATGATAGATTACTTGTTAAACCAGTAAAATCAGCAATTAGTTATATGCCGACAGCTCCGTATGAATTACCCTATGAGGGAACAAAAGAGATGTTGTTGGTAGATGAAGTTGATAATAAGGAATTTTTGACAGGCTTGTTTCATGCAATGTATGATGAACTGCCAGCCCCAAAACCGAAAAAGAAGAAATAAACAACTTCAAGTTTACAGAACTGAATCAAAAGAGCTCGAAGGAGCTCTTTTTCCTTTTTTATAATAGTATCATTATGGTATAATAGAGACATTAAAATCGGAATTTATAAAGGAGAATATTGATGAAACTATTTTTATGTTCGCATTTTTCAAGTGTAGGAAGTCTGATAAAGGAAGAAATTGAAAATAAGAAAGTCGCATTTATTCCAACAGCTTCGCTGCGTGAAGGCTACACCGGTTATGTCGGCTCGGCTCGAAAATTATTCAAAAAGTTGGGAGCAATCGTAACTGAAATTGATATTTCAACGGAGGCTTATTCAACGATACAGTCTGTTTTTGAAGATGCAGATGTAATATATTTTACCGGCGGAAATTCTTTTTTTCTTATGGACCGGCTCCGTAAAACGGGAACTGATGGGCTGCTGAAAAAGGAATTGGCAAATGGAAAATTGATGATCGGCGAGTCGGCAGGCGCAATTATATGCGCTCCAAGCATCCAATATATCCAGCAAATGGATGAAAAGCCGGAGGACTACTCACAAGAAGATGATGCAGGGCTTGATTTGATTGATTTCTATGTTCTTCCGCATTATCTTACAGCACCATTTAAGAAAGTTACCGAGAAAATAATGACTGAGTTTTCGGATTTGAATCTATGCCCAATTAACAACCGTCAGGGAATTGTAATTGACGGTGAAGGTTCAAAGGTTATTTGCAAAGACTAATTTGAAAATTCAAGTTTGAAAAATTGAGAAAACGTAATATTGAACAAAAAAGAAATGCACAGTTCTTAGCTTATCGTGAACTGTGCATTTTTGTAAATAAATACTTTTAATTAGCCGATTACGGCATCCTCTGCTGTAAAATGTTCCAGAGAATTTTCTTTTACCTGAATGCAGATATAAGTAATTCCAGAAATATCGGATGCAAAAAACTGACGCTTTGCAGCAGGTGTGATTTTTAGCCAGTCTCCAATTGAAAGGCTAATTTCTTCTCCATCAATTATGGCTTTGCCGTTACCTGAAAGAATTCCATAGATTTCTTCATTTTCTTTATGAGAATGAACAAATGGGACATTTGCTCCTGCAGGTAGTTCATTTAAACTGATTTCTGCACCTGTTAAAGACAACTTTTCATGCAGCTCAATTCGGTTTTCCTTTCCAATAGTTGTTTTTGTGTAATTTGCCATAATAACCTCCATAGTTAATTTGTAGTTTCTGGTTGCTTGGTATTAGTATAGTGTGAGACACATACAAAAACAAGTACGCACCTTTTTGTAACTGTACACTCAAAAATGAATGTGTTACAATAGACTCGGAGGTGAGAATTATGCGAGCAAAAGAAGAATTACCGGAATGCCCAGTTGCAACAGCAGTATCTCTTATCGGAGGAAAATGGAAACTGCTGATTTTGCGTAACTTAAAAGAGCGTCCATGGAGATTCAATGAGCTACAACGAAGTATAGATGGTATTTCACAAAAGGTTTTGACAGATAGTTTAAGACAAATGATGAGTGATGGGCTGGCATATCGCTACGATTACCATGAGCAGCCACCGAGAGTTGAATACGGCTTAACGGAACTCGGAACAAAAATGCTTCCAATTGTTAATTCACTTGCTGACTTTGGTAACTACTATAAATCAATTATTGAACAGAATTAAGGACGTTAGTATTTGAAAAGCTTGAACAATTCCAGTTTGGAGAATTGAAAAAAACGGAATTTACCTATTAAGACATATAAACTGTTGACAATAAAGCTCCTATATAGTATGTTTTTAATAAACTACTATATAGGAGTTTTTGTATGGAAATGAATGGAGGATTTCTTGTTACCAAAATAAAACAGCTTGGAGACCGGATTTTCGAAAAGATTCTCAGTGAAAAGAATATTGATGCGTTTAATGGAGCCCAAGGGCGTATTCTTTATGTGCTGTGGCAGAAGGATGGTATTTCAATCAGGTCACTCTCGACTAAATGCGGATTAGCGATAACATCTCTTACTACGATGCTGGAAAGAATGGAAAATCAAGGGCTGATAAGCCGTGTTCAGTCTGAAACGGACAAAAGGAAAACGCTCCTGTTTCTGACTGAGAAAGCACATGCCTTAAAGGGCGAGTACGATTCTGTGTCTGATGAGATGGGCAGTATTTACTACAAAGGTTTTTCAGAGGAAGAAATTACCCGGTTTGAGGAATGCCTCGACCGCATTAGAAAGAATCTTGAGGAGTGGCAGAAGTCATGAGTATTTGTATCAAAGATCAGATTCAGAACATGAATATCGTCATTGGCTGCACAGTGGGGTGTACATATTGCTATGCCCGCAACAACGTGAAACGCTGGCATATGATTGATGATTTCGCTGACCCTGAATTCTTTCCGGGTAAGCTCAAGATGATGGAAAAGAAACGTCCTCAGAACTTTCTTCTTACCGGCATGAGCGATCTCTCTGGATGGAAGCCGGAATGGAGAGACGAGGTATTTGCAAAGATCCGTGAAAATCCGCAGCATCAGTTCCTGTTCCTTACCAAGCGACCTGATTTGCTGGATTTTGATACCGATCTGGAAAACGCATGGTTTGGCGTTACGGTGACGAGGAAAGCAGAACTGTGGCGTATCGACGCCCTTCGGAAAAACGTCAGAGCAAAACATTACCATGTTACCTTTGAGCCGTTATTCGATGATCCCGGCATAGTTGACCTTTCCGGAATCAATTGGATCGTTGTTGGCACCATGACCGGAGCTCAGAGCAGGAAGATTCATACGGAGCCGGAATGGGCATGGTCTCTGACGGACCAGGCACATAAGCTCGGCATTCCGGTGTTTATGAAGGAAGACCTTGTCCCTATCATAGGGGATGAAAATATGATTCAGGAAATGCCGGAAGAATTTAATAAAGTGTTAGAGGTACAGAAATCATGGAAGAAGTAATAAATGGAATCCTCATTCGTGAGGTGGAAACAAAGAATATCATGACTAAGTCTAGTCTGCCGGTAGGCGGTTACTCGGTCAATCCCTATGTGGGCTGTACACATGCCTGCAAGTATTGCTATGCTTCTTTTATGAAGCGCTTTACCGGGCACAAGGAGGAATGGGGCACTTTCCTTGATGTGAAGCATTGGCCGGAAATTAAAAATCCGAAGAAATATGCCGGACAGCGGGTGGTCATCGGTTCTGTGACAGATGGCTACAATCCACAGGAGGAGCAATTCGGAAATACCAGAAAACTTCTGGAGCAGCTGATCGGCAGTGACGCAGATATTCTGATCTGCACAAAGTCGGATCTTGTGGTACGGGATATTGATCTGTTGAAGAAGCTTGGACGTGTAACCGTTTCATGGTCGATCAACACACTAGATGAAAATTTCAAGAACGATATGGATTCTGCTTCGAGCATTGAGCACCGTATCGCTGCTATGAAGCAGGTATATAAGGCAGGTATCCGTACAGTCTGTTTCGTATCCCCGGTATTCCCCGGCATCACGGATTTTGAAGCAATCTTTGAGCGGGTAAAGGATCAGTGCGATCTGTTCTGGCTCGAAAACCTCAATCTTCGAGGCGGTTTCAAAAAGACAATTATGGATTATATCGCCGGAAAATATCCTGATCTTGTACCACTTTACGACGAGATCTATAACAAGCATAACCGCAGCTACTTTGAAGCGCTTGAAGTAAAAGCTGAGAAAATGGCTAAGAAGTATGATTGTGCCTTTGTGGATAATGAAATGCCTTATGGCAGAGTCCCGCAGGGACATCCGGTGATCGTAGATTATTTCTATCATGAGGAAATTCGTGGGACAGAGAATACCGGAAAAAGAAATCGCTAACTTCAAGTTTGTCGAAGTAATCCAAATACAGATTGGGCAAAAACGGTTTAGCAGTCACAGGTTCTAACCCTGTGGCTGTTTTTTCAATTCCGGGTGGAAATTTCCACCCAAGACACAAAAAAAGCAGCAATGACTTTTTCAATCATTACCGCTAAAATTTAGCGTCTCCTATAGGAATCGAACCTACAATAGAGTCTTAGGAGTTCATCCTGGTACAGAAAATAGCTTGAATTCTATGTCAATCAAAGTCATTCAAAGACTTGATTTTACTGCTTTTTCTGTCAATTTCAGAAAAGATAAGAAAACCTGTTTTCATCTGAGGAATTACAGTTTGGGTGGAAAAATGGTGGATTTTCCACCATTAGGGTAAAGCCAACCTGTTCCTTCTATATATAAATGATGGCTACCATTACCTGACATTTTACAGTAATGATTATTTGGTTTTCTTATTAGATCTACATCTATTATACCGTGCTTGCGGTCAACTGTCGATAACAAATTGACCGCAAATGCATTATTTTTCTTTCCGTTTTCTATAAAGTACAATGATTAACACAAGACTTCCAATTGCAATCAAGATCCAGGAAATTATATTGGTTGTATCACCAGTCCTTACAGAATCTATTATTTTCTGAATAGGATTAGGTATATCCGGCTTCGTTGGAGTCGGATCTGTTGGAGTTGGCTTATCTGGATTGGTCGGTGTAATAGGTTGCTTGGTGGGAGAAACCCATTCAGCTTTTGGCTCTATCGTTACATTATATTCTACATTCCCATTGATTTCAGATGGAATATTAACAAGGAATGGAGCAGATTCAAATTTATCTATACCACATTCTGCATTGCCCATTTGTGCAAGAAGATAAATTCTTTCCTCTAATTCAGCAAAGCTTGCATGCCCCAGGTCATCTGTTACTTGTGTCGTTCCGGAAATATTACTTTTTTCCGCATACCCAAATAATCGTTTCGCTTGTTTTTCTCTTGCTTCTGCACTTGTGTCTCCTAGCGACACTCCTGAATTTTCAAAACCATTTTGCCAGATCCATAAGAAACTTGTTCCTGAGTGGTGTTGCTATCCGATATCTGTAAATCTGCAGCATCCGCAATATGCATCTGCGAAGTCAAAGTAGCCACGCATAGTATTGCTGCAATCATTCGCTTTTCTATTCTTCTGTTTTTCTTCATGCCTAGACCTCTAATCTTTTGCAGTCATTTATTGAGCTTTCTTTATAAATTCCTGTTTTATTTTTAGTTTATATTCAGGCTATTTTCTCGTTATGTAACGTTATAATTGCCGTGTTCTCGTTCGCATCTACATATTTTTTTGCATCCATCCAAACATATGTCTTCTTATCTTTCCCTGTAAATCTACGATAGGAAAGATCTTTTTCCACACAACCATCTACCAGATTTTCTTCCAGACTTATCCGTTTTTTTGTTCCAAGTGCACCACTTTTAGCAATTGAGCAAAAAAATCGCTGTAGCCAAGTTTTCCTGGACTACAGCGATTTTTAAATCTGTTGCTAATTATCGTAATCTATTTATTTCGTACACTTTTCCCGATGCCAGGATTTTTTCACTACCACATTAACGATACCTGTCAAGCCTAGTAACGAACCAACCAAAAGGACAATCCAAAGGGTAATATTATTTTGATCCCCTGTTTGAGGGCCAGATGCCAGTCCGGTAATATTCTCTGAATGATTACTATTTGTGGATGTGGTTCCAGTCGGTTTATCACTTGAGTTATTACCCGGTGTAGGTGTGGTTCCAGTTGGTTGACCGCCTGATGTATTGCTGTTTTTATTATTCGTAAAGGAAGCGACCACTGTAGTATCCTTTACAATAATGCCGCTGGCATTTTCGTCGGTAGTTGTATATCCGTTTTGGTTTGCTTCTGTTTCCGTTACTTCATAATGAATATCTGTCGGAAGTCCTGTGGCTGTCTTTTTCTCATTGTGCTTCAAAGTCAATAGTGCTGTTCCATCCGTAAAGCTCATATCTCCATAGGTTCCATTTATAGGTGTATCTAACTTCACAGTAAAATGAAATTCTGTTGAAGTGTCGCCTGCATTTCCGGTAACTGTTTTGCTTACTGTGAGATTTCCGCTACTTGTGAGAGGCTGCCACTGTGCATATACTGTCATGCTTTCAGTTACATCAGTCTCGGCGGTAAATACATCTCCGGTGCCATCTGCCTTCGTGTTCCAGCCTGTAAACTTGTATCCACTGCGAGTAGGCTCAACAGTAGGAAGATTGAAATGGTTTACAACACCCGCTATTTTTTCCTGTAGCATAACACGTGGAGAGGCCTCTGTATCGCCTCCGTTTTTATCGAAGACCATACGAATTCCGCTGGCCACCTGCCACATATAATAGTCATCTGTGCCGTCAGCATCGGCCATACGTTTAAGAAACCAGCCGCTTTGCAGGGCATCCTCATTTCCCAGCAGAAACACCCCCTGAGCTGGATCATCGGTGTTTTTCTGTGAGAGAATGTAGTTGTCGCCGAGCATAGGTTTTTTCAATGTATTCCAGTCTGCCGGATCAACTGTGTTGACAGTAGTTGTACCTGTGGAAAGTCCATTTATTTGTACCGGAATTGTACCGGTATCGTAATTTGCACCGGGCGCAATTGTCGGCAGCCGCAGTTCGCCGTTGGTGGCGGTGTAATCATTCTGCAAATAAGCCGGTCCCATCAGCGCCATTACGCCATTGTTGGTTACCGCACCACTCAGGTTGCTTGTGCCGTGATTGATCAGGTGGCCTTTGGAGCCGATCTGCGTTGTGCCGTTGACAAAAATATCGTTGTAATTGTCGGTCTGGCTGTGCAGCTGCTCCCAGGTGCCGTTAATGACAGTATCGCCCCAAATCCAGACCTGACCGTTATCCGTGGTCAAGGTGCTGCCTTCCTCTACCATCAAGCCGGCATTGCTGGTCATAATATGGGCAGTCACTGCGGAATTGTTTGTGATATTGACTTGCGACATTCCCTTGATGAACGGAATGGTTGCCTCACAGGCATAGACATTGGCAACCGGGAATTCGGTCGAGTAGGAGCTTGCCTGCGTTCCGCGGATACCGGAGCGGATTTTCGGCTTTCCGGTGACATTGATGGAAGACCCGGCCGGTACAGTTTCCTGATCGGTAGCCATCACAAGGCCCACATCACCGCCGTTTACCGTTACGGTCACAGGGCCGACCGCGGTAGCCGGGTCGACTCTTTGCCACAGACCGAAAATATAGCCTTCATCATATTCAGTATCATACTCGCTGTTTTTCAGCTCAACATCGGTTGCATTTACTGTAACAGAGCCCTGGACAACGGAATCGCTTGCACCGAAAATGTTCTGCACATGAGATCCGTGGGCATTGATCGTAATATTGCCGCCTACGTTACCGCGCAAGGCTCCGTAGATTTCCGGCAGATCATACGATGTGGGCGTAGTTCCTTTGTCCCATGCCCATGCATTTTCATAGGTGTCGATCGTAATGTTGCCGCCTACCGTATAATTGCCCACAGCACCGGGATAGAGAGCAAAGCTATTGCCTGCGCCAATAATCGGCCAGTTGCTACCTAATCGCAGAACCTGATCGGTATTCTCATAAGCAGGATTACCTGCAATGATATGCAAATTACCGCGAATGATGGATTTATCGACCGGTTCCTCCGTACCGACAATGCCCGCTACACTGCCTGCACGAACATCCAGCGTGACATCTCCCTTCATTTCGCAGCCGTATGTGCCTTCAATTGCAGGAGACGCAGCGGTACTATTTTTGTTGTCATAAATCAGCGTAGCATTGCCGCCAACATAGACATCGGGCACATCCCTGCCGTCGCCGCTGGTTCCGTCGCCCTTCATACAGCCGGGGTTCAGGTGGTTGCCGCCCTGCATTTGAATATCGCCCGTGATTTCCAAATAGGTATCACCCTCAACACTGCCCTGATAGGAGCCGCCGATCACATCGTGCAGACCGCTGGAAGAAGACGGGTTGATATAGCCGCTGGCGGCAATCACTACATAAGTGCTGTTCACTGTGGTTTTGTAGCCGCCGCCGTAGAGTGTTTCGCTTAAATGGATCTGACCGTTTTCGGTGAAAATCGTCCGGTATCCGTTGCAGAACAGTCTGCTGCCGGTCACATTGACATTATCAAATGTGCAGTCACCGTTCAGAACACCGTAAGAAAGAAAGGAGAGTTTCTTCATTTCTCCCTCATCGCTTTTCACAGTAATATGCTTACCGGTCACACCAAAGGATGCAGTATAACTTCCTCCAGAAGTGCTCTGTACGGTTACATCTGCTTTTAGCACAATGGTTGCTTCAGTCTCAGTGCTTGCTTGGATGTTATTTAACGCATCTATGAGTTCACTGTCGTTGGATACTTCATAGTTTGTCTCCGCAATCGGTGCGATTGCATCTTCTTCTGATAACGCCTCTTCACTTACTTCGCTGACCGTTTCAGATGACTCTTCTGTTGTCACCTGCTCTTCATCCTCGATGTCGAGCGATGCGTCTGATTTACCTGTTACGCTATCTGTTTCAGACGATTCTTCTGTTTCCACACGTTCGTCGTTCTTCGTGCCAACGGCTGCATCTATTTTTGCTTTCTCGCTGTCTGTTTCGGACGATTCTTCCGTTTTTGCATGTTGTTCATCCTCAGTGTCGAAGGACGCGTCTGCTTCGCCGGGCTTGCCGCCGCTTTCAACGCCTTCTTCCTGAGAACTCAACTCTGTCGTATCGTCAGACACTTCACATATCGTTTCAGTAGATGGTTTATTCGTTTCTTCCGATTCCGCAAATGCGGTGGTCTGCATCATGGTTAAGACCATCATAGTAGCCATGATGCCTGCCATAATTCGTTTTTTCATTTTATCACCTGTTTCATAATGTTATCATACCCTGCAGACACAGCTGCCGGAGGTGTATTCTCATTTACATAGAATATAACACCATTAATTGAATATTATACAATGTGACTACAATGATCTGTAATGTACATATAAGGAAAAATTACAGGTGTTTTTTTGTTTCAATTGCACCAGTTACAAAAAGGAAACGGATCACATAATGTGATCCGCTTCTTTTTTATAACTGCTCTATTATTTTCAATATTATAATTCCGTTCCGGACAGCTAACATCTCGGCTATATTATCAAAATCCATTCCTGTTAGCTCTACAATTTTCTGCAAGCGATAGGTAACCGTCCGGGAATGTACACACATTAACTCTGAAGTCTTCCGAATGCTTTGTTTATGATTCAGATAACATTCCAAAGTATTGACCAGTTCTCCATTTTTTTTGATATCATACTGATGAATCTCATTCACTGCATCTGGAATATAGGTTCTCATTTGATTTTTATCCCTAATATTGGCAAAGATTTGAAAAAAACCTAAGTTTGAACACTCCACCACAGATTTATTTACATCTCCTGTTATTTTCCTAATAACATCTATATATTGGATTGCAATTTTAGAACCTTCAAAAGATTCTTTCAAATTATGATATCCTTTGACTCTTCTTCCTATACCAATTATAAGTTCAAGTTTTACTTGTTTTTCGGTCAATTGATTCTGAATCTCTTTTTGAAGCACCTCAAATCTTCTTCTTAAATCCGTTTTACCTTCTTTTGGGTTTCTCTTATGGATATATATGATTCGATTCGTAGTAAAATAAATATACTCTATCGGTGCAAATTTTAGAATTTCCTTTTCTAATTGCTCCGTTTCTTTCCTTTGAATAGCACTAAAACTTTCCTTGGAAATCTCAGATTTCAAATAAAAAATGATAACCTGATATTCATCTGTTGTATTGAGCTTAAGCAGGTCTGCAACCTCGTCTTCTTCTTCACCAGACAATGAACCATTTAACATTCGATATTCCAAATCTCTATGATATTTTTTCTCTATGTTTCTCACTGTCACAGCTTGAGTTAAAACATATAATATAGCCGAAATCGCATTTTCCAGAGTTATAAAATCTAATTCTGTTAATGGCTCGTTCACTTCTGAAATCACCAAATAAAAATCGCACTGATCAAGAATGATGATTTTTTTTATATATTCAACATAGTTTCTTTTTTGTCGTATATATTCATATTGCGTCAGGATATTTGGAGTATACTTTTCACTATCATCTAAAATTATTAAATCACTTGCTGCTGAGCTGTTTGGATATACCTTACAAAGATTTTCATCGTACAAAGTCATCGGATTTCCGAGTATGAGTTCTACTTTAGCAAGCATTTTCTCCATTGTATTTTCAGCAATGGCTCCTTCAGAAAAATAATGATTAATTTCATCATGTGTCATTTTAGAATAAATAAATTTTGCGATTTCAATACTTTGAGTACGAGACAGTACATATTTAATAACTTGCCAAAAGCTGACACTTTGTGGAAGTTCCAATACCGGTATGCTGTGTTTGTTGCAAAAACATAATAATGTTTCAAATAACTTATTTTGTTGTATTGTATTTTGCTTTCTTTTCACCACAAATCCGCTTACCTGCTTTTTATTTAATTCTTCCAGGTGATTTAGCAGCATATGCTCATTGAGTTTTTCATAAACCGCCAAAGAAGTTAGTAGCAACTCACCCCCCCCCCAGAAAATTTTCCATATTTGGAACTTTGATAATGCGAACCCCTTTTATCTCTTTATTAATTCCAGAATTATTACTAACTAATTGTATCCCCGGAAATTTGTTCGATTCTATAAAGTTTCTTATAGTATATCCCATTCGTGTTCATCCCCCATATTCAGTAGTAATTCTCTTTTTATTCTATATCTGTTGTAATTTTATCATAAAATCTTTTTTTATGCTCCTAAAAACTTCTCAAACCATGTATCAATTACCAGAATAAACTTATCTGCATCCTTCCATTCTCGCAGCATTTCCTGCAAAGATTTATGATGTACATATTTCTCTACATACACCCAGCTGGCAACACTGCTGGCCTCTGTAATAATATCTGCGATTATCTTCTGCATACTTTTCTCCAATCCTGCTACTTCTTCTGCAGAAGCAATTTCATAAAGATTTGGTCTTTGAAATCCGCTGTCTCTGCAGTGTTCACGGATCTCATCCATTTCTGACTTTACTTTGTTACGCACTTCTTCCGGAAGTTTCATATATTCCCAAATAAATGAAACAACATCCGCTGAGGTATCTTTTTTCATTGGTGGTAACTGTATGTACTCATTCTTTTTTCCCATCTTTCCATTCTCCCACGATACTTTTTATCCTTTATTATTTTGAAGGTTGTATACCAAGTATACAATATCTCTATTCTTTTCTAACTCATGATCTATATGAAGCCAAAAGTCACCTATGCTGCCTCTTGTTATTGTAGATGATATTTGGTAAATATCCTCTGTCTCCATGTTCATGAGAACATCACAATGATACGTCCAGTCATCTTCATAACCGGTTGGCCAAACTGCATCCGCAACTTTTTTGAGACAGTCCTGACAAAGCTGTGCGGATAATCTCTCAGGATCTAAGACAGAGTTATCGCCATACGTCAATGTAGCTGTTGCAGTATGACGTACTGGATCGCCTGCCACCATCCAACTGCATTCATTCTCTCCATGTGTATTGATATTTGTGCTAAAACCGTTCGGTTCTTCCACGATCTTTCCATTATTATCATATTCATATACATTGGTATCTGCAATGTTCCATGTATTCAGGCACACCAACGCAATACATCCACTCTTTTTATAATAATCAAAAATTCCCGGACGATTGGAACCGCATAAAAAACAATTTTCCTTTGTATATTTCAGTTGCTGTGCTGCATACTTTCTTCTGTGACCTGAAATGATTTCATAAAATCCTTCCGGTCTCGGTCTTACAATCAGAGGATTAAGAATCCCATATTTCTTAATGGATTCCTGTAACTCTTTCATCTGACTGTCTGCCTGTACCTTGAATGGATGATTTTTAAAGTCCCTGAGCCGTTCAATCTCTATCTCAACGACTTTCTCATCTGGACCTCTTTGATCTTCTTTTCGTACTTCCATGTAATCCTCCTTTTCTCCTGGACAAAAAATGCCCAGACTAGACTTGTTACATCTAATCTGAGCATCTATCTTTCTCAGGTCTGAATCGTACAGACAAGAAAACCAAATTTGCATCCATTGACAACCCTTTTTCTTCCCTACACCATATGCCACACATCCTGGTGGAAAATCATAATTTTCAAATGGGTGGTAAAATCTTATTTTGGGTGGATGAAATCCTTCTGTTTTTTTCAACTCTGGGTGGAAATTTCCACCCAAGATACAAAAAAAGCGGCAATGACTTTTTACAATCATTACCGCTAAAATTTAGCGTCTCCTATAGGAATCGAACCTACAATAGAGTCTTAGGAGTAGACCCGATACGACATCGGGAAGTGACATCTGATGCTTAAAAATGCTTGGAAATACAAGGTTTTTCAGTATTTCAAATCCCATCTGATACTACGCTGTGATAGCTAATTCAGAGGGATTTTACACCGTCCGATTGGCTCGAAATTAGCAAGGCTTTCGATTTTTGGCGGACGTTGCAAGTGCAAGTAAATGTCACTATGTAATTTCTCGTTATACGAAATGATAGGAAATCCTATTCATTCCCGTGCAGGGGTGCTGGTGTTTCGGACACCTATTTAAGTCTGTTTAATATATCATTTCAAAATGAATTTTTCAACCAGAATTATTAAGAATTTCAAAGGTTTTTTCAGACTCAATGATTCTATGTAATTTAGACCCGCCGAAGCAGGTCTTTTTTTATTTCAACATGATCTCTCTATCCTCGGCACCGAGCATATAAGCACCCTTGGCAAAAGCATCCCTTGCCAGAAGCTCTGCTACATAAACTCTATCGAATAACATCCATATAGCTTTCTCTTTCGGAGTCAGTTCATGTCTATGGTCAAACAAATGCTCAAGTCCCAATCCTTCAAGCAATGCCGACTTCGCTGCTTCGTATTCCTCGGCTCTGCCAGCATATTCGTCGTTCCGTTTCTTGGAAAATTCCTCGATATTGTCAGCTCTCAGATGCTCGTAATACTCGTCCATAAAGATTCTATTCATACTCGTTGACCTCCAAAACAAAAAAATAAGGGCAGACCCTTCTACAGCTATTGCAGCTATGTAAAAGGATCTGCCCTTGCAGTTGTTATAATGTTTTTGCCAGCGACTTCAGGAGTGCTGCCATTTCCGGATTTTGCAGAAGCTTCAGAAGAAGTTCTTTATCATCAGCGGAGCTTTCCGTTGCGACAGGTTGAACCGGCTCCGGTGTTGTCTGTCTGCCTGAGTAGAACGCAGCTTCCAATCTTTCAGCGTTCAGTCTGCGGTCATCGTCGATGATATGGGAGTAAACATCCGCTACCATCTTGACCTGTGCGTGACCGGAATCACCTTGAACGGATTTCATATCGCCGCCGTTCAGCTTCAGCTTGTAAGTGATACTGGAATGTCGGAGACTATGGAAAACCACTTTCGGCAGTCCGTTCTCCTCAATCAGCTTATTGAAAGCACGGTTGATAACCTGTCCCTCAATCGGCTTGCCGTTGGAAGAACAGAAAACCAGATTGAAGTCTACAAACTCGTCACCGAAAAGGTCTTTCAGTTCTTCGATGTCAGCCTTTCGCTGTACCAACATTTCCGCTACGGTTTTCGGTAAGAATACCTTGCGGACACTTGTTTTGGTCTTAGGAGTTTTGAGAACCAATGCCGTATGCGTACTGGCGAAGGTCGGCGGGAACTTAAACATGATGTCCTTATCGTCCAGATCTGCCATCGCTTCACGATTTACTCTCTGCAACTCCTTTTCAACGAAGATGCTTGCCTGACCAAGTTCAATACTGGTGGGGGAAACGTCAATACAGTCCCAGGTAAGCCCCAGAAGCTCGCCCATTCGCAGGGAACAGGAGAAGGCAAGGTTGATAGCCAGATGAAGAATATCATCGTCACAGGCTTCCAGAGCCTTCTGGAGCACTTCTGCTGTCCAGATGTCCCTGGTCTTGTGTTCTTCCTTCGGCAGCGTAGCGTGCTCCACAGGGTTTCTGGTCATCAATTCCCACTTGACCGCCTGATTGAAAGCATTTCGCAATGTCTTGTGAACTTCTCGGATAGTATGCGGAGTCAGATATTCTGTACGGGCTTTTACATACTTAGAAGAAACCGCTTTGACAGAAAGCAAATCTCTGTAATACTTGTCCATGATTCTCGGTGTGACATCCTCCAGCTTCATATCACCGATGAGGGGACAAATATAGTTTCTATTTTCCAGAGGTTGTGATATGTGTGGTATATCTGCAGGGGTTCCATATCCAATTCAGATGTCACCAGGAGATTATATCCTGCGTATTTCAGATCTTCATCAATCTTTGTCTGATTGATTTCAATTATCGGTTTTCTGTTTTTTCCATGTTTATCTGGATTTGTGACCTGGATATATTTAACAGAATCCCACAGGTCTTCCCGTGCCATTTTTTGTAAGTGGTATAGTTGGCGGCCTTCTCAACCATTTTCATGATCTCAGCTTTCCGAAAGGAGCATCCCAGGCTTGCCAGCCGGTTTGCAGATACGATTGATGTAGCTTACGAACTGGGAGAACGCAAGTCGGATGAGGACCTGCGGGATTCCATGGCCAATGCCCTGGATGACTTCTTTGAAAATCGCCAGTACTGCGATATCTTCTAAATTCCGCAATGCCACCGGATTTCCGGTGGCATTTTTTGATGACTATTCTATGGCCGTTTGACGGTTACCGCTATACCGTCCTTCGCAAAAAACCACATCAACCAAGCCCTTTCGGGGTGGTCGATGTGGTTTTTCATGGGCTTATTCTGCAATACGCCCGTTTTTCTGCCTATATTCTGAAATCTGATTGAACATCCGATAACTCTACACGCCGTTTTCGAGCATATGGGCAACCATTTTCATATCCGGCATTGAACTCATGCCCCCAGGGCGCATGGCGCACAACGCTCCTACTGCGTTTGCAAAACGAAGTCTCTCAGCAGCACTCCTACCTGGCTCCCGGCAATTTTGATACAAAATCGCCCCTGTGAAAGCATCTCCACAGCCGGTTGTATCAACTGCCACGACAGAGAAGCCATTATCATAACACCGTTCGTTGTGTGAATAGAAATATGCGCCACGGCTTCCGGCAGTAACATACAGTTCCTGCACACCTAATGACATGGCCTCCTTCACACTTGTATCTATATCCTTGCCGAACAGCATCTGTAGTTCTTCCTCAGATATTTTCACCAGGTCTGCCTGCTCTAGCCCCCAGCGCATCCATTTTATGGCTTCGGCTTCATTCTTCCAAAGCGGCGCACGATAGTTCGGGTCAAATGAAATGCGCACGCCCTGTTGTTTTGCATGTCTCACGGCACATATGGTGGCGCTTCGTGCCGGTTCGTCGGTAAGAGAAAGCGTGCCGAAATGAAAATACCGTGTGTTGTCTATAAGGTTCATGTTCATTTTCTCTGCATCTATCTGCGTGTCAGCACCTGGATCTCTCACAAATGCAAATTCACGGTTTCCTGTCACATCAACACTGACGAATACAAGAGTTGTGTTCATCTGCACCGTCTGCAGTCCGCTTATATCTATGTTGGCATCTGCAGCCTTTCTTTTCAGAAAAGCCCCGAACAGATCGGCCCCGACTGCCCCTATGATTGCGGTTTTACCGCCGAGTGCCGAGCAGGCGGCAAGACAGTTTGTCGGCGCACCGCCGGGGTTCATTTCGTAAAGGGGATTGCCCATTTTCCCGCATCCACTCGGCGAAAAATCCACCAGGTATTCCCCCAGAGCAACAATATCGTATTTTTCAGCCATTCTTTTTTCTCTTTCCGACGATATCGATATACACGGCAACAATAATGATCACACCCGTCAGTACCTTTTGCCATTCTGTGGATACACTCAGCAGGCGAAGCCCGTTTGTGAGCACGCTCATAATAAATGCACCAAGGATCGCACCCTTCATCGTGCCCTTACCACCTGCGAGAGAAGCACCGCCGATAACGCACGCCGCAACCGCATTCATTTCATATCCGCTGCCAATCGATGGATACGCCGTATTCATTCGGGAAGTCATGAGTATTCCGGCAACCGCAGCCATGCTTCCGGCAACAATATAGGCAAGTAGCTCCCACTTATCCACCTTTATGCCTGAGAGGCGTGTTGATTCTCTGTTGTTTCCAATGGCATACAGGTATCTCCCGAAAGCTGTCTTTGCAAGCATAACGCCAAACAGGATCGCCAGCAGAAACATGATGATAACGCCGGTGTTAATTGCGTAATCCGCAATGCCAAGATCTGCAAACCAGCTGACAAACGGCGAACCAAGCGCAATGTTCTGATACCCTTGTATCTGTGTGAAATATATCGGCGTTCCGCCTGTTATCACGATGGCAAGACCCGCTGTGACCATCTGCATGCCGAGTGTGGCTATGAACGGCGTGATCTTCATTTTCGTCACCATGATGCCGTTGATCAAACCTACTGCTGCGCCGGTCAGTATGCCGCAAATAATACCCATCCATGCCGGCATTCCCCACCAGTTCATGAACACGCCGAGCATAACGCTCACAAAGGTCATAGACGTGCCTATAGATACATCGATGCCTCCAGTAACGACAACATAAAGAGCACCCACAGACAGAACGCCGTTTATCATCGTTGCAAGCAGAATGTTATTTATGTTCGATGGGGTCAAAAAGTCAGATGAAGTTATTGAGAAAAACATGACCATTAGGATAAGACCAAGCACTATTGCCATGCTTTGTGTAGGAATCTTTTTCAACTTTTCTATAGAGTTTTTCATTTTAAGGTCATTCCTTTCATTCTGTCTGCATGTCACATTTTGATGCCAAGCGCATGATGTCTTCCTGCGTGGCGCTGTCTGCGTCAAGCTCTCCCGCTATCTCACCCTCGTGCATGACGAGGATCCTGTCGCATACCCGCAGTATTTCCTGCATCTCCGACGAGATCATTATAACGGCTTTCCCCATGTCGGCAAGGCTAATCAAAAGCTCACATATTTCGTCTTTTGCGCCGATGTCTATGCCCCGTGTGGGTTCATCAAAAATCAACACATCTGTATCCCGGAGCAGCCATTTTGCCACAACTATTTTCTGCTGATTTCCGCCTGACAGCGAGCTAACTAACGCATCAAGCGACGGAGCTTTGACCTTGAGCCGCTCGGTGTATTTTTTCGCTTCAATCCGACATTTTGTTTTGTTTATATACCCAAACGCTTTACAGAGCTTCGGAATAGATGCAATGGTTATGTTGTTTTCAACGGACATTTCGGTTATTAGACCGAACCGTTTTCTGTCCTCTGACAGATAGCCGATTCCGCAACGCACAGCATCAAACGGTGATTTTATCAGAACCTTTTCGCCACCAATATATATTTCTCCGCCGTCAGGTAGCTCTGCGCCGAATATAAGCCGTGCCGTTTCTGTACGCCCCGCACCGACGAGTCCCGCAAAACCGAGAATTTCACCCTTTCTCAGAGAAAAGCTCACATCTTTGACCTTGCTGCCAGAGTTAAGATGCTCGACCCGCAAGATCTCGTCCTCGAGTATTCTACTTTTGTCTCTGCTTTTTCTGACGTAGGCAATTTTGCGCCCCACCATTGCCGCTATTATATCGTCGAGGCTTGTAGAGGCAACGTCAACGGTAGAAATATACTGTCCGTCCCGGAGAATGGTGGCACGGTCGCATATGCGCTTTATTTCATCCATACGGTGTGAAATATATATGATGCTGATGCCGCTCTTTTTCATCTCACTGATTATTGCAAACAGGCTTTCAATTTCACTGTTGCTCAGCGGTGCTGTCGGCTCGTCCATAATAATCACTCGTGAATTGTAAGAGATGGCTTTTGCGATTTCCACCATTTGCTGCTGCGCTACCGTCAGTTCAGACACCGTCGTTTTGGGGTCTACATGAAGGCTGACCCGATCCAGAAGCTCCGCTGCCATGGCAACTGTTGCCCTCTCATCGAGAAACACTCCGTGGTGCTTGATTTCCTTGCCTATGAAAATATTCTGCGCAATAGTGAGATTGCTCAAAAGGTTAAGCTCCTGGTGTATCATGGTGATTCCAAGGGCTCTTGCGTCCAGCACAGATGTGATTTTGGTCTTACGACCATTAAAAAAGATTTCGCCAGCATCCGCCTGGTAAATGCCTGACAGTATCTTCATGAGAGTGGACTTCCCCGCACCGTTCTCACCGAGCAGGGCATGAACCTCTCCCTGACGTACCTCCAGCGAGCAATCCCGAAGCGCCTGCACTCCGGGAAAAGCTTTGCTTATCCCTCTCATTTCTATCATGGTTTCACGCATATCAATGCCTCCTAATCAGAGCTTGTAGAGTCTGCGACAGGTTTCGCCGAGTAAGTCTGCTTTCTGTTTGTCTGACAGATCACACTGTTCTATCTCCCACGGCATCGTGTATTCTCCGCCAAACATGATTTTCTCGGAGCCAATATACCTGCAGGCGTGTTCTATCCACTCTTTCACGCTTATCTGCGGCAGTTGATTTGAGCCATAGTGCTCAAGCCATGCCGTATCCATATATACATTGTGAAAACGCTGTGCCATTCCAAGACATCTGAAATAGTTTTCCGCTCCCATGTGAGCAAATATTACCTTTAACTCCGGGAGGGTCTCCAGGATATTTGCAAACTCAAACGGGGTACCAACGCAGGAATACTTGCAGGAATTAGCACCATTTGCTGCCGCAGAAGGGTTGGCAGAACCCGCATTATGCCAGCCGACATGGAAAAGGACCGGGATATCAAGTTCCAGACACTTGGCATAGGTGCGCATTTGGATAGGGTCGTCAACATGAAAGCCGCCTTGATAGGACAGCACCTTTATACCCTTATAGTATCCGGCTTTAACACCGCATTCAAGCTCACAAAGCGATGCTTCCTGATTTTCTCTGTCCACATATGCAATCCCGAAAAACTTATTTGGGTATTGCTCTACAAGCTTTTTGACCTTCGCATTTTCATCGTTGTTTATTGCGATGAGCGCAGTTCTGTCCAGCTTCAACTCCTCCATATAGGTGAAAAGCGGCTTGTTATCATAATACTCAACACCTTCAAATGACCAAACGTGCATATGGCTGTCAATTCTCATCGTGTATCTCTCCTTTGCGCTATTGCCACAAAAAACTATCTGTAATTCTTTTCGGATATTACAGCTCTACAAGCTTCCTTATTTTGTCCGCCACTGCACGTGCAAAAGCCGCATGAGAGCTGTTGTCAATATGGATGGCATCCGCCGCTGTTGCTGCCACGGACGATGCCTCCAAAAAATCCGCACCGTATTTTTCCGCAATCGCTTTATAAAGCTCCGGAAGCTGTGCACTCCGTTCTCTCGTTCCCTCCGCAGGAAACCAGTTTTCCATCGGTGAGCCTGCGATCTCCCCCACTTGCACCGGGGACATAATAAGAAGCTTTGGCGGCTTGCCGCCCGCTCCTGCGCTGCTTGAGAGAACCACCCGGCTCAAGGCCTCGATTCCCATGGAAATGTCACAAGCCGTAAGCGAAAATCTCTTTTTCAGGTCCGGCTGACCAAGCATCATGACAAAAACATCTATTGGCGCATGGCTTTCGAGGCATGGCCCAATCTGCTCTCGGGCATTCTTGCCCGATTCCACCGGGTCTTCGGTCGTGGCTCTACCTGGAAGGCCTTCTTCAATCACTCTGAAGTCAGCTCCAAGCTCCTTTGCCAGCACCCCTGTCCAACGCTCGTCATACGCAAGTCTGTCTCCGCTGCGGTTATCATAGCCCCATGTGTTTGTATCGCCAAAGCAAACCACAGTATACATATTTATACCTCCATTTTACAGCAAACCGCCACAGATATTCTCTGTGGCGGTTTTGTGCCAAAGTCACAGTTTGTAGAGTTTTGCCGCATTATTCCAGAGTATATTCTCTTTTTCTCTGTCTGAAATATCCGTATTGAGAATATCACTGGGAAGTGTTCCCTCACCGCCATATAGAATTTTTTCCGAGCTGAGATACTTGCAGGCGTGCTCGATCCAATCCTTGACCTTTACCTGCGGGAACTGGTTTTCCGCATAATACTGAAGCCATGCGGTGTCCAGATAAGCATTTTCAAACCTCATACAGATGCTTAGGCACTGGAAATATGTATCTCCGCCCATGTGCGCCATGATAAGCTTCAGATTGGGATACTTTTCGAGCACGGTGCAAAACTGAACGGGGAAGCCAAGCGTGGAACACTTGCAGGGGGCTGCCCCGACCTGTGAGGGATGGACAAGACTGCTGCGTTGGAAGCCAACATGGAGCAGCACAGGGATATCAAGCGCAAGGCAGGTCTCATAGACAGGATTTATTGCATCGTCATCAAGCATGAAATGCTCAGCATACGGATAGAGCTTTATTCCCCTGATCCAGCCACCTTTCACGCCCTCCTCCAGCTTCTTCAGCGACGGGTACATATCCCTTACGTTTACATAACCAAGCCCAAAAAACTTATCCGGTTCATTCTGTACCACTTTCTTCATCTCGGCATTCTCTTTTTCCGAGATCGCAATGATAGCCGTTTTATCAATAGCATTTTCCTGCATATATTGATAGATCGTTTTATCATCGTAATAATCCACATCATCCATGGACCAAACATGCATATGGCTGTCAATAATCATAGTAAATACTCCTTTCGGTCTTTGATATCGGGGCTGATCTGCCCTCGGTATCTGTCCATATATTAGTCGTAGAGGCACTGTGCGATTTCAGGATCATCAATGTTCTGCGCATTGTAGAAATAGTAAGTGGCATCGATGGATGCAGGAATATCTTTTCCGTTCAGATAGTCAACTGCATATTTGACAATATCGTATCCCTGAGAATACGGTGCCTGTGTAATACTGCCGAAGATCGTGCCCGCTCTCACGGCATCAGTCTGTTGTTTGCCGGAGTCGTAGCCAATGACTTTGATTTTTCCCTCAACGCCCAACTCAGAGACAGCATTGAGTATTCCGTTGATAACATTGTCGCACGTGCCGTAAATAACCGCAGCATCGGGATAGGTGATCATCATGCTCTTGGCGATCTCAGTAACCACTGCGGCATCGTTGGAGTACTGCACATCCAGGACCTTCATATTGGGATAGAGTTCACTGAGTGCGTCAATAAAGCCGTTAGTTCTTTCAACACCGTTTTTGCTGGTCTGGTCATGCCCGATAACAAGCACACCGCCTTCACCGCCGCAGCTCTCGCCGATCTTCTCTGCCAGTGTATGGGTTGCCTCAATATCATTGGTTGCAAGAGTTGTGACAGGGATGTCGCTGTTGACACCGTTATCATAGCAGAAAATCGGTATGCCGACATCCTTGGCCTTCTGCATTGTTGCAACTACCGCTTCCTGATCGATAGCACCGATGCATATTGCATCCGGCTTTGCTGCAACTGCGGTTGCGAACATATCAAGCTGTGCCGCCGCATCCCCCGAGACTGCCGGGGCATCATAAGTAAGACTCACGCCCAGATCCTTCGCTGCCGCTTCACAGCCAAGCTTGATCGTACGGTGATACTGGTGGATTGCTGACTTGTCGCACACCCAGATGTTGTATGCGCCAGAAGTGTTCACTGCTTCGTTTTCAGCTGTCGCAGTACTCTCTGCTGCTGGAGATGTCTGCTGACCGCAAGCGCACAAAACAAGGATCATGCACAAGACCATAACCAACGCAATAACTTTTTTTCTCATTTGAATTCCTCCTGTTTTTTTATTTCTCAGTGTATTCTTCCACTGCAGATTACATTTTATATATGGCCGAATTCCAAATTTATTTCCTTGCATCGATTTGGCCATCCATATAACTTCTAATTTGAATGACAGTAGTATCCCATATAATATATGTTGGTATTGTATATCATGTATATCTTTCTTGTGTATCATGCTTGATTTCATGTCAATATTAACTCATAATGGCAGATATAACAACCGCTTTTTCTGTATTGTAGGTATAATTTTCTGAACAAGGTGCTTGACTTTGCGCCGCATATATATTATGCTATGCATAGATTGGAGGACTGATGACTTTGCCTGACCTTGAAGAAAATATTCCTCTCAAATATCTTGCGTCCGTTGCCAACGGTAGCAAAAGGCTCGTCCGTTGTCGCCATTTCAATCAAAACAGCGATATATGGATACTTGATGAACACGCACATAATTTTGTTGAACTTATCTACTTTCTCAACGGTGAAGCACAAGTAGAAACGTCTCAAGGAAAAACGATTTTGACACTCTATGATGTGCTCATACACCCTTCAAACGTCAAACACCATGAATTTGTTGATCTGCACAAGCGGCAAGAAATAATTAACCTTGGTGTTGAGGTCGAGCCCGATTTCGACATCGGTGATTCTTTTGTTCTGAAAGACAATACCGGCAACATCCGGCGCATCTTTCGCATGCTTGACTATCATTTCAACGCTTCTGATTTGATGCATGAGGAGCTGGAGGATCAGCTTCTGCGTCTGCTGTTCACCTATCTTCAGAAAAGCGCACATGAACAGCTCTGCTCGGAGTATAGCATGATTGACCGCGTGGTTGAGTATGTACAGGAGAACTACCGCAGTTCGCTGAGCGTCAAAGAACTGGCTGATTACGCTCACGTCAGCGAGTCCTATCTTTCAAGGTTGATGTCATCCCATATTGGTATCCCGCCTATGAAGTATGTCAACACCATACGCATTGAAAATGCGAAACAAGCACTGAAGTCTGATACACCGATTGCACAGATAGCCGCACTGGTCGGTTTTATGGAGCAAAAATACTTCAGTACAGTATTCAAGCGTGAGACTGGGCTGACTCCGTCCGAATATAGAAGCCGCATTCGCACAGCCGACTGAATGCTTCTACAAATATGCAAAGGGGCAATCTCTTGAAAATCCAGCCTTCCCCAAAAAACAAAGGCCCGGGCTCTTGCGTAGAGCCGGGTTTTTGCGTTCGTAGAAAGACAACCACCCACTATGCGGGTAAGCCGGTAGAAAAAGGCAATAATTAGCCGCCCCCGGAAGGGGATATATTGTTCAGTCCTCGTCCACCTTGATGACCATGCGAGCGATGCCGGATACCGCCGCAAAGAGTACATTCCAATTTTGATACGGACTGTCTGGATACCCCTCAGCTTCACTGCCATCCCCTCCTCAAATCGCTGTTTCATCCATTCCTTCTTTGCCAAACTCTGCTTGCCGGACATGGCGCAGCAGATACGGCGTAATTGAAAATGGTGCCAGGAAACCTCTGAATAAATCGTCTGCGGCTGAGCGGCGAATCTTTTGCCTTCAGCTCTTGCCGATATGATCTGAGCTGGAGGCTCTGCGCCAGACCAACTATGTAAAATCCATCGTGACAGCACAGGGCAAGATGGATTTGGAACGTAAAGGCAAGCAGAGTTATCAGGGCTGGATGTTCGCCCGATTGCTGGCATTCAGTAACGGTGATCTGCAAGCCCTGTATGACCGCAGTGACGGATTTTATCGCAGACAGCTTGTGCTGACCACCAAGGAAAAGCCGGTGGACAGGACTGACGATCCTGACCTTGCAGAGAAGATGAAAGCCGAAGCCGAGGGAATTTTCCTCTGGGCATTTGAAGGCTTGCAGCGGCTCGTTGCCAACAACTTCAAATTTACAGAGAGCGATCGCATCCGTAAAAACCGGGAAGCGGTCAAGCGTGACAATAACAATATTTTCGATTTCATGGAGTCGGAGGGATACATTCGACGCAATTCAGAAATCAAGAATACCCAGGCACAACTGAAGGATGTCGAAAAGCTCTTAAAACTTGACCCAGGTAATACGGAGCTTCTTGCACAGAAACAGAAAATCATCTTCCGTACATTTCCTGATAATATGTTTTGTTTTCTCCATCGGCAAAGGCACATCTTCCTCCGCAAAGTATTCTTTCTTTACGACTTCAACTACTGCTTCGTGATTATTCTTGCCAGCAGGAACAAGCACAAAATCGCCTACCTCAATGGTATCGTCATCCGAAATATAATAGTAGCTCTTGTATCCATCTTCAAACTCTACACTGCAATAGATAATATCATCGTCACAGCGCCATACCTTTCCATACACAGACGGGTTCATAATTTCGCCCCACCCATAGAAAGACATAAATTCAAAGACTGACTCCATAAATTCCGCCCAATCGTCCGGAAGTCCCTTTTTATCGTAGGTTCCCTGAATGAGCTTTTCATTGCCCTTTTGAGAAATGACCTTAATGGTGTAGTCTATGGTTTCAAGCGGATCAAGCACTACATTCTCCGGGTTTCCTTCTATATGGTCATAGATGTTTTCTGCATCCATATCTTCAAGAAGGCTCTCAACCCCGCCCTCAACTTTGTATTTTCTGCTTACAGAACATCCAGAACCGATATTCTGAATGTGTTCAATGCTTTCACTCTCTCTGTCCACAATTAGAGACTCTGTATAATCCCAGACAGCGTATTCTGCGTGTTCTGAAATCGGAACCTTTGGCTTGATCTTTGTAACTCGGTGGTAATTTACTTCGATTCGGTTTACCAGATCAGGTTTGTTATCCCCATCAAAGGCATACAAATCAGGCATATCGTTTAATACAATCTCATCTGCACAGGCTCGGATATTATTCATCAATCCGACCCATTTCATCATATCCTCTGCTTTCAGTTCTTCCGTCACTCCTTGTTTTCTTGCCATTTCCTTTATAAGTTCGGTCAGACGGATATACCTTTGAACCTGCACACGACTATCGCCACTTTGCTCAGCAACCTGATTCACCGCCCACGACTTCTGCCCAAGTTGGGCAGAAGTTAAATCTGTCCTTTCGCCCTGATGTTTAATCGCATCCAATTTCATCTTGTAGGCAAATGCTCTTTCGCTCGGAAGAATGGTTTCTCTCTGCAAATTCGCATCGACCATCAGAATAATGGCTGCATCATCGTCCAGGTCACGAACAATCGCAGGCATGGTTTCCTTACCCGCAAGCTCCGATGCCCGGTGCCGCCTGTGACCAGAAACGATTTCATAACCACCGTCGGGTCAGGACGGACAATCGCAGGAGTGAAAACACCAAAATCCCGGACACTCTTCGCCGTTTTCATCATTTCCTCATCATCAACCACACAGAAGGGGTGTCCCTCGAAAGGGTGCAATTCAGAAAGCGGAATTTCCTGCACACGCTCCTGCTGGGCTTCAGCTCTGGATTGATCGGTGGAGAAAATATCATCGTACCCCTTCAAGCTGATGTTTGCGCCTTTTTTCTGCATTGTTTAACACCTCCTTCGTCAGAACTTTATAGGCTTCGGCAACTTTACCTTTGGGATCATGCTTGAAGATACTGGTTCCCTCAGCGCTGATTTCCTCTGCACGAACAGAACGGGGAATATCTGTCTTGTAGACTTTCAGCTTTCCGCCATAGCTCTCCCGAATCAGATGGCTGATGTCCTTGGAGTAGTTGGTGCGGTTGTCTACCATTGTCAGAAGAATCCCTTCAATCCTCAGTTTCGGGTTAATCTGCCGTTTCACTTTGTTGATGGTTCCAAGCAGCTGTTCCAGACCCTTCGCAGGAAGGTATGCTGCCTGAACCGGTATCAGCACATTGTCGGCAGCTGCCAACGCATTCACGGTCAGCATACCCAAAGAAGGCATACAGTCAAGAAGAATGTAATCATAGTTCTGTTTGACTGTATCCAGGTATTGCCTGAGAATGGTTTCTCGGCTCATGGCATTTACCAAAGAGACCTCCAGACCAGACAGTTCAATGTTTGCTGGCATCAAATCCACACCCTCCGAATGATGAAGAATCCCTTCACCGGGAGCAATGGGGTTCTCCATCATAATCTTTCCCATCAGATTGGAAAGTGTCGGAGACAGGTCATCCGGGTATGGGTTGCCAAGACTGACCGTTAGGGAAGCCTGGGAATCGGTGTCTACCAGAAGCACCTTTTTTCCTTCAAGAGCCAATCCCACGCCAAGATTTTCGGTGGTGGTGGGCTTTCCTCCTTTCTGATTGACCACCGCAATGATGGTTGCTTTTTTCGACATTTTTCGTCACTCTCCTTCCTCTCGCTTCATTTTCAATTTCTTAAATCCTCCTTCCAAATATCCGTGTGACATATCGTGCCGAACAAGAGCATCGTAGTAGGTGTCTATTGTCGTCGGCGCATTGTATATCGTAGTCAGCATATACTGACGGATATTTCTAATCTTTGTGGTGTTCTCTTTGAAGCAGTCCATAACATATCGAATGTGTTCGATATTCAGTTTCATAAACCGACTGCGGACAATTTCTGCCGGACGTTCCTCTGCACCAATGCGAATCAACGGTCGCTTTGTGCAAACCGTTTCAACGATCAACTCCAGAATGTTATCCAACATTTCGGAATCGTAAGGGTAATCCTTCTTCAATAAATCTATACTGAGCTGATCCGAGAAATAATCAAAGTATTCTTGATACCGGTCATTCTCGTCCATCATTCCACCATTTCCGGAAGGAAAGATAGAATCAGTATCACTAAATTCAGTATTATTTTTATCAGTATTATTACATTGTGATTTTGGAAGTTCTTGAGTTGTGATTTCCATTGTTCCAGAATTGTGATTTTCACAATTCAAGAGTTGTGAATCCACAGCAGTGATAAAGTTCTTCACATAGATCAGGTTGGGTTTTCCCAGACCCTGGCGCTTGCGTTCAATCAATCCTGCTTTCTTCTCAAGTTCACTGAGCAGCTTGATAGCCTTTTGTTCAGCACAGTTCAGAGCCATCTTCGCTTCGTCGATTGTAAAAATGATATACACTCGACCGTTTTTATCTATCCAACCATTCTTGGCGGACAGGCTCATGCGGTCAAGCAAAATGCCATACAGCATCTTGGCATCGGCAGAAATATTCCAGAACCTCTCGTTCGTGAACAACACCTTCGGAACTCGATAGAATGTGAATAGATCGGGTCGCTGACCGTAAAAATAATCAAAACTCACACGGCTTCACTACCTTCTTTCTGCGGAAAACTTTCTGTTGTCAGCGGAATGCTGCGGAAAGTCATATCCGTCTTTTCGTAAGGACATCGGGCAAAATAGCAGAAGCGGCATTCCTGTTCATACGCATCCATATCAACGAAGCCCCACTTCACGCATAACCTTCTTCGTACACCAACCAATGCACGGGTGATCTCGCCCATAGGGACAGCCATCACATTCCGACTTGGGTTTCGGTGGCAAAGAAATTAAGTAGTAGCAATTATTTTTACCCAGACGGCAACCCTTTCTGCCATTCGTCCAGAAGTAGCAGTAATGGCAATCGCTCGGCTTGTCTGCGGCATAAACAGGCTTGCTCAAATAAAACACCTCCAATCTCTTGTATTTGCCCATGGTTTTGGGCATAAAAAAAGAGCGCCTATCCATCCCCGATGCGGGGCAAATAGACGCTCTATGTATATAACGATATTCAATTTTATCTGCTATAACAGCATGGTACTCAAAACATCCGCCTTTTTTGATTAGCAGGTTTTTTAGCACGATTTTTGGTCTGATTAGCAGGAGAGGCATTTTCATTAGCAAGAACGCCCTTTTTTCTGCTAAAAATTAGCTGGCGATTTTGTCTTATAACAACCGTTCGATTCTGGAGGGGTTGTCAAAAATCAAATTTTGGAGTAGAATTTTATCTCATACAGTGAAAGAACTTTTTCGTGCCTTTTCATATAAGAAAAGCCGAAAACCCTTGAAAACAAAGGCTTTCGGCGTTGTTCACTGGCGTCCATAAGAGGATTTGAACCTCCGACCCCACGCTTAGGAGATGGACCCAGTGCATATATTCCCTATCAACAGGGATAAAGAAAATGCAGTTATATCAAGGCTTTTCTCCATGTTCTCTATAAACCTTGTACAAGCAAAATCAAGCAAAAACAAAGGATTTTAGCCCCCTATTGTTTGCACTCTGTTTGCAAAGGCGCGAAATTTGGCGTTAGCCAAAAGTTCAATTCCCGTCGAGACTTAATTATATTCATGGTATCGTGGACATAGTTTACCATACATAGAGGTTCATTACAAGAGGTATTGAGCCAGTGAAAGTGCCTGTTTTATCTTTCTCAGGAAAGGTAAAGCAGGCACTTTTTTTCATATCTAAACTTAGAAAGAAATGAGGTGAAATCATGAATACACAGATTATTGCCATAGCCAACCAAAAAGGTGGTGTCGGCAAAACAACCACTTGTGCCAATCTTGGAATTGGTCTGGCGCAGTCCGGGAAGAAAGTCCTTCTGATTGACGGAGACCCACAGGGAAGCCTGACCATCAGCTTGGGCAATCCTCAGCCTGATAAGCTGCCCTTTACACTGTCAGACGCTATGGGCCGTATTTTGATGGATGAACCAATTCGTCCCGGCGAGGGTATCCTGCACCACCCTGAGGGCGTAGACCTGATGCCTGCGGACATCCAGCTATCTGGTATGGAGGTATCTCTGGTAAACGCTATGAGCCGAGAAACCATTCTGCGACAATATCTGGACACGCTGAAGGGGCAATACTCCCATATCCTTATTGATTGCCAGCCCTCCCTGGGTATGCTTACGGTCAATGCACTGGCTGCCGCTAATAGGGTTATAATCCCCGTCCAGGCAGAGTATCTTCCAGCTAAAGGTTTGGAGCAGCTTTTGCAAACTATCAATAAGGTTCGCAGACAAATCAATCCCAAGCTGCAAATTGATGGGATTCTGCTGACGATGGTAGACAGCCGAACCAATTTTGCCAAAGAAATCTCCGCTCTTCTGCGCGAAACCTATGGCAGTAAGATCAAGGTGTTTACATCAGAAATTCCTCATTCTGTCAGGGCTAAAGAAATCAGTGCTGAAGGAAAAAGCATTTATGCCCATGATCCTAATGGCAAAGTGGCTGAGGGCTACAAAAATCTGACGAAGGAGGTATTGAAACTTGAAAAGCAGCGCGAAAAAAATAGAGCTGGCCTCAGTAGATGACCTGTTTTCTACAGAAGAAAGTCGGCAAGACGAGCAACTGGAAAAAATTCAGGAAATTCCCCTATCTGAACTGCATCCGTTCAAGGATCACCCCTTCAAGGTCAAGGATGATGATGCAATGATAGAAACCGCAGACAGCATCAAAAAGTATGGTGTGTTGGTTCCTGCGATTGCCAGACCACTGCCTGATGGCGGTTATGAGCTGGTAGCCGGTCACAGACGCCGCAGAGCCAGCGAATTGGCCGGAAAAGAAACCATGCCTGTCATTGTGCGCGACTTGGATGACGATGCTGCCACAATTATTATGGTTGACAGCAATTTGCAGCGAGAAAATCTGCTCCCCAGTGAAAGGGCTTTTGCCTACAAAATGAAGCTGGAAGCCATTAAACATCAAGGAGCAAGAACAGACCTGACTTCTGTTCAAGTTGAACAGAAGTTGAGCGCCAGAGACCAGGTGGCAAAAGAAGCCGGTGAACGAAGCGGTGTCCAGGTAATGCGATATGTTCGTTTGACTGAACTGATTCCAGAGCTTTTGGATATGGTGGATGAAAAGAAAATCGCATTTAACCCAGCCTATGAACTCTCTTTTTTGAAACCGGACGAACAGCAAATGCTGGTGGAAACAATGGACTATGAGCAGGCTACCCCTTCTCTCTCTCAGGCTCAGCGAATGAAAAAGTTCAGCCAGGAAGGGAAATTGTCAGAAGATGTGATGCTTGCCATCATGTCAGAGGAAAAAAAGGGTGATCTGGATAAAGTGACCTTGAGCAGCGATACCTTGCGAAAGTATTTCCCCAAAAGCTATACACCGGCCAAAATGCAGGAAACCATTATTAAACTGCTGGAACAATGGCAGAAAAAACGCCAACGAGATCAGGAACGATGAAGGGAGAGCCTATGAAAGATATTGCAGCAAGGGAACTGAAAGGCCACAACATTCTTGCAGTGGAGCGATTTTGGGACAGCACTTTCTGGATGATTGAGTTTACTGTCTTGCGCCCTACTGCTTATGGAGAACCTGGTGACGAAATGAGGCTTTTTCTCACAGAGGACGGGTATCAGTCAGCTCTGCAAAGCCAGCAGCGTCGAGAAATCAAAATTAAGAGATATGCCCATGTTATTGAGGGGCATATCCTCGACTTCAAGCCTAAAAAACACCGTCGTTCATAACCGATACAACGAAAGGAAAGGAATGAATATGTGTACTGTAAGAGAAATCCGAGAAGCTATTCAAGAAGATTGCCGCTCACAGCGTGATATGGAATCCACCGAGATTGACCGTGTTTTTCAAACCTTACCATTTTCTCAGGAAAGGGATCTGTTTGATAAACCACCAATGCCAAAACGCCCCTACCGACGCAAGAAAAAAGATACAGACAGACCCTAACCGCTGCCACAATTCTTTTATGAATTGCGGCTTTTTTCATACCTGAGAAATGAAAGGAGTGAAGTAAATGGCTGTTTTTCGTGTAGAACGCACTGGCGATTACACGGTTATGAGCAATTTTCATCTAAAAGACAAACGACTTTCTTTGAAGGCAAAGGGTCTCTTGTCGCAAATGTTATCTCTGCCTGATGACTGGGATTATACGCTGTCAGGACTCAGCTATATCAATCGAGAAAGCAAAGATGCAATCCGCTCTGCTGTCAATGAGCTTGAAACAGCCGGATACATTCGGCGCAGACAGACAACTGATGCTTCTGGTAAATTCGCAGCCAATGAGTATACCATTTTTGAGCGTCCCATCGAGGGAGAACCGATGTTGGATAAGCCGTTGTCGGAAAACCCGATAACGGTAAACCCGTCAGCGGTAAATCCGTTACCGGAAAATCCAACACAATTAAATACTAAGAAATCAAATACCCAAAAACAAAATACTCATGGATCAAATACCGATTCCATTCCCTTCCGGGAAACAGCGGCGGTAATACCGCCGGAACGGAAAGGAAGGGATGCGATGTCTGTCACAGAGATAGAAAATTATCGGGAATTGATTTTGGAGAATATCGAGTATGATTGTCTGAAGCAGCGTTATCCTCTCTACCTGGATGACCTGAATGAGATCGTAGAGCTGTTGGTAGAAACGGTCTGTGCCAAACGAAAGACCACCCGGATCTCTGGTGCGGACTTTCCTCATGAAATTGTACGCTCCCGCTTTTTGAAGCTGGACAGCTCTCACATCGAGTTTGTCATGGACTGTCTGCAAAAGAACACCACCCAGGTACACAACATCAAGCAGTACCTGCTTGCAGTGCTGTTCAACGCTCCTACCACCATGAATAACCACTACACTTCACTGGTAAATCACGATATGCACGCAGGCGGCTGGTAATCAGCCGCTTTTGTATTACACCAAAGGAGGCACAGCATGAATCAGATTGAAATTTTCAATAGTCCAGAGTTCGGAAGCATTCGCACTTTGGAACAGAATGGCAAAGTATTATTTTGCGGTACAGATGTGGCAACAGCGCTGGGATATACCAATCCACGCAAAGCCGTCCGCGACCATACCAGGGGTGGAACGAAATGTTCCATAGGGGTCCAGACTGGGAAAAAGGCAGATGGAAGCCCCGCGGTACAAATGGTCGAAATGCTCTTTATCCCCGAAGGTGATCTATATCGTCTGATCGCCCATAGTAAACTGCCGTCAGCGGAACGGTTTGAACAATGGGTGTTTGATGAAGTTCTACCTGCCATTCGCAAGCACGGAGCCTATCTCACAAAAGAGAAGTTGTGGGAGATAGCCACTTCTCCGGAAGCTCTGATAAAGCTCTGCTCCGAGCTGCTTGCTGAGCGGGAAGAAAATGCGTCGCTACGAGAGGAAAATGCCCTGCTGGAGAGTAAGGCAGCCTTTTATGATTTGTTCATCGACCTCAATCACAGTACCAACCTCCGCACCATCGCCAAAGAGTTGCTTGTCCCGGAGCGTCGGTTTGTCCGTTTCCTTCTGGAAAAGCGTTTTGTGTACCGCACCGCATCCGGTAATGTACTGCCCTATGCAAAGCCAGCCAATGAAGGACTGTTTTGTGTCAAAGACTACTGCAATCACGGGCATATCGGCTCCTATACGCTGATAACCCCGCAAGGCAAACTCTACTTTGCTCAGCTGAGAGACATGATTTTGATGGTTGTATGAGAGTGGGAAAGGAAGTGAGTTTTATGCCAGAAGGCAAAACAATCGGTCAGCTGATGGAAGAAATGCGCCAGAAAGCTGGAGCGCAGAACTATCACGGCCATGACTACATGGATCTCCAGCGATTTGCTGAGAACACCCGGCACATGATTATTTTTGATGTGCTGACGCATGACTCCCCGGTGGGCTGGAAAGGTGAACGAACCCGCCTGTTTTTGTCAGATAAGGGCTATGAAAAAGCTCTGGACAGTCAGGCAAAGGGACAGATCAAGATTCTCAGTCATGCAAAGGTCAGAAATGGAGATTTGCTCTATGACCGTTCTGAGCAAATTCGTTGAGGGCGGTTCGATGAAGAAATACCTTCTCCGGCGGCTGGTGGTCCCGCCTTAGAAATAAATGCACCACCCCTGCACATTTTGTGGAAAGGAGGCGATGAAAATGCAGGAAGAAGTGGAAAACAGGACTTTAACGCTGGTTGTCAGCGGAACAAAGTTTACCGGGCGGTTGATGAAAGCCGCCATCACCAAATACCTTGCCCACCGCAAGGAAAAGAAGCTGCAAAAGCAGAAAAGCCGGGATACCCCCGTGATTCCCCACGGCAAGCAGACGGTGAAACAGCTGATCGGCCAGAATCAGGGCGTTTCCAACATCGAGATCACCGACCCCTCCATCAAGGAGTTTGAGAAGATCGCGCGGAAATACGGCGTGGACTATGCGGTGAAGAAGGACCGCAGCAGCTCCCCACCCAAGTACCTGATCTTTTTCAAGGGTCGGGACGCGGATGCCCTGACCGCTGCTTTTACCGAGTACACCGGGAAAAAGGTCAAGAAGGCGGAGAAATCCGAGCGCCCGTCCGTGCTGGCAAAGCTGAGCCAGTTCAAAGAACTGGTAAAACACGCCGTCGTGGACCGGAACAAGCGGAAGGAGCTGGAACGATGAAAAAGCAGCTGAACATCAAAAAGCTCATTTTGCTGAATCTGCCGTATATCCTGATGGGGCTTTTCTCCACCAACTTCGGTGAAGCGTGGCGGATGGCCGTGGGTGCGGACGCTTCGGCAAAAATGCTCTCGTTCTTCTCCACGCTGCCGGTGGCGCTGGCCAGCTGGTGGCCCAGCCTGCACCCGCTGGATCTGCTGGTGGGCCTGTGCTGCGGCGGCGGCCTGCGGCTGGCTGTGTACCTGAAAAGCAAGAACGCCAAGAAGTACAGGCACGGCATGGAATACGGTTCCGCCCGTTGGGGAACCCATGAGGACATTGCACCCTACATCGACCCGGTATTCCAGAACAATGTGATTCTGACGAAAACGGAGAGCCTGACAATGAACAGCCGCCCCAAGGACCCAAAGACCGCCAGAAACAAAAATGTGCTGGTGATTGGCGGCTCCGGTTCCGGTAAGACCCGCTTCTGGCTCAAACCGAATCTGATGCAGATGCACAGTTCCTATGTGGTCACAGACCCGAAAGGGTTAATCTGTTAAGGACAGAAGAAATAAAGCCGCAGAAAGTGAGGTGCAGAGCATGAGGACAGCAACACAGACTATGAAATTCACAGCCTTGTATGAGCGTTTAAGCCGAGATGATGAACTCATAGGCGAGAGCAACAGTATCAAAAATCAGAAACAGCTTCTTGAAAGCTACGCTCATAAAAACGGCTATTCCCCTATCCGGCACTTCACAGATGACGGAGTAAGCGGAACAACTTTCGAGCGTGAGGGCTTCCAAGCCATGATTGCAGAGGTTGAAGCCGGAAATGTGAGCGCAGTTATTGTAAAGGACATGAGCCGCTTTGGGCGTGATTATCTGAAAGTCGGTTTTTATACCGAAGTCATGTTCAAAGAAAAGGGCGTGCGGTTTATCGCTATCAACAACGGCATAGACAGCGCAAACCAACAGGACAGTGATTTTACCCCGTTCCTCAACATTATGAACGAGTGGTATGCAAGGGACGCAAGCCGCAAGATACAGGCAGTTTTCAAATCCCGTATGCAGGACGGCAAGCGTGTTTCCCCAAGCGTTCCCTACGGCTATTTGAGAAGCCCCGAAGATAAACAGAAACTAATTATTGACGAAGAACCTGCCACCGTTGTGCGCCGGATTTATCAAATGGTAATCGAGGGGAAAGGCGTTACCGCCATAGCCGACATTCTAACCGCTGAAAAGGTGCTGATACCGTCAGCTTACGCAAAAATCCATTGCCCCGAAAATGACCACAGCAAGGGCTTTACAAATCCTTATCTCTGGTCTGCTACCGCCGTTTCCTATATCCTTGAAAAGCAGGAATACATGGGGCATACGGTACTGGGAAAGACAATCAGTGTCAGCTACAAGACCAAGAAACGGCGCAAGGCAGAGCCGGACGAACTGATGATTTTCAAGAACACCCACCCTGCTATTGTGGACGAGGAAACATGGCATTTAGCACAGAAACTACGGAAAACAGTCAGAAAACCAAGTTATAACAGACCGCCCCACCCCTTGACAGGGCTTGTGTATTGCGCCGATTGCGGCAGTAAAATGACGCACCGGCAGCCAAGCCCCACCAAGAAAAAGAAGTATGACGCAGACGACGCTTATATATGCGGCAGTTACCGACAGCGTACAAAGGATTGTACCATGCACTTTATCAAGACTTCCGTTTTGTGGGAACTGATTTTAACGGCAATACGGGAGGTCAGCGACTATGTGCGGCAGGACGAACAGGCTTTCATAGACAAGGTACAGCAGACCTCTACCGTCCAAATGGCAGAAACGCAGAGGGAGCAGAAACGGCGGCTTGCAGAAGCCACCGAGCGCAACGAAGAACTGAATACCCTAATCAAGAAGCTGTATGAGGGCAACGCCACAGGCAAGATACCCGACAAGCATTTTGAACGGCTGTTAGCCGACTATGACAGGGAACAGACTGCACTGGAAACCGAGATTGAGGACTTGCAGGAGCAGATTGACAGCTTTAATGAGGACAACACAAAAGCCGATAAATTCATAGCCGTTGTGCGGCGATATACAGATTTTACGGAACTTACCACCCCTATGCTGAATGAGTTTATAGAAAAGGTGGTAGTCCATGAAGCCACAGGCGGCAGGACAGACAGGAAACAGAAAATTGATGTGTATTTTAACTTTGTCGGGCAGGTGGAACTACCGCCGCCGGACAGGGCATGACAGGCAGGAAAGGCACTTCTTAAGGAGTGTCTTTTCTCTTGCCGGAAAGGAGCAGATATGAGATTGAGCCGATATGAGAAAGAAACCATTATCCTTTTGAACGCCGCCGAGGATACCGCCAGTATCTACACCGCAGACCCCGTATGGAAACGGAAACTTGATAAACTGGTGGAGAAAAACCCACAGTGCTATCAGTGCGTCAAGGCTGATGAAGTCAGTAAGACCTATTCCATGCCGAAGCGGTTTATCAGCTTACGGTCAAAGGAAAAGACCGTCACGCTCACAGCGGAGCAGAAAGAACGGGCAAAACAGAGATTGCCGAGGACAGACAAATGAGAGCGTTTTGGGGGCGTTCTACGCTTCACAAGCCCTATTCCAATAGCATTTTAAGAAGCCGAAAACCGCATAAGGTATTAGGATATGCCTACCCCCTGATTATGCCGTTTGCGCTGTTTGAGGTGGAAAAGGAGGATTGATTGCATGAGTTTTCCGTACTTCTACGGCAGAGCCGCCGAGCAGTACGCATTTTACCGCATACCGAAGCTGCTGTTTTCTGATGAACGCTTTGAAGCCCTCTCCACAGACGCAAAACTGCTGTATGGTATGTTGATAGACCGCATGGAGCTTTCCATGAAAAACGGTTGGACGGATAAGGACGGGCGTGTGTTTATCTACTTCACACTGGAGGACGCAAGGGAACGGCTGAAATGCGGCACTGAAAAGATTGTGAAGCTGTTTGCAGAGTTAGACAGCGAGAAAGGTATCGGGCTGATTGAGTGTGTCCGGCAGGGCTTAGGAAAGCCGAACATTATCTATGTCAAGAACTTTATGAACGATACTTCCCTCTATGACTGGTAGGCGTGGGAGGGAAAGGGTTTAGGAAAGGAAAGGATAGGATTGATAGATAAGTCTGTTATACTTGTATTGATATAATCAGTCTTATACACTTCGATAACCGAAATTCCAGAACTTCGGAAATCGAAACTCTTAAATTTCGATAATCGAAAGTCAAGGACTACGGAAACCGAAAGCCTAACCTATTCCATTGTTGAAAAATCCGATTTTGATAAAATTTATTTTGATTTCCTTATTGACTTTAAAATTATTTATGTTATACTAAAGAAAATTAAAGATAAATAGAAAGGAGAACTGAAATGGAAATAGATAAAATTCCACAATGGTTACTTGCCTTAGAGCCGGAAGATGTTACATTCTTAAAGAACTTTGTCTTAAAATCTGGTTCGCTTAAAGAAATTGCAAAGCTGTATGAAGTATCTTACCCTACCGTCCGTCTGCGTCTTGATAAACTTATTCAGAAAATCGAATTAAGCGACCAAAAGGAGGAAGAACCATTTTCCACATTTATTAAAGGGCTTGCAGTTGACTCACGAATTGATTTAGAAACCGCAAAAATTATCATTGACAAGTATAAACAAGAAAGGAAGAGATAATTATGCTATCTATGTTATTGAAATTTTTTGGCACGATTGCCGTTACGCTTATCATATACAGCGTACAAAAATATTTGAGTACAAGGAAAGTATGGCAGTTAGGGGCTGTTGTTCCTCTGTTTTCGATTGCAGTTATGATAATCTTGTACTTTGTTATGCAGGTATCGCAAACTACAAATTACATTTTTGTGGGTGCTTTTCTTCTTGCTTTAGAATTTCTTATTTGGATAGATGGACGACATCAGTACCGCAAAGATGAACTTAGAAAAATGAAAGCCAAAGACATTAACTAAAGGAGATGTAAATATGATTGATTTGATTATTGGATTTGTGATTGCAGGAGTACTTTTCGTTGTGGAATATTTTCTTTGTGTAAAGTTGAAAAATCCTTTATGGGGCGGCATTATTCCTATGCTCATTCTGATAGGCACTATCTGGATTTTTGCAAGTGGTAAAGTACCGCTTACCATTAGAAATGTATTTCCGTTTGTGATAGCCAATACTATATTTTTTGGCGATTGGGGTACTGGCAGGGAGAAGTACAAAAAATTGCAACAGGCAGAAATGGATAAAATGAAAGCAAGAGACATTAACTAAATAGCACATAACAAAGGGCGTTTGCGAATGGGAGCAGACGCCTTTTCCTCTTTGCCGTTCTCCACCTCTCCTGTCTGCTTTGCGTAGCTATCATACGAACAGACAGGAGGAAAATCAAAATGAATGAAAACATAGAAATTTTACAACGACAGTTTGACGCATACTGTACGAAAGTCTTGAAATATGCTTCTATCAGCTACTATCATGCCAACCGCCGCCGTACAGAGCATGAAGTGTCCTTTTCTTCCCTACTGGAAAAGGATTTAGCCGAGGTCAGCACCGCAGACCGCTACCCTTGTATGGTTTACCATTTCCAAGTGAGGGAATGGCTTGTAGAAGTACAAAACGAGCTGTTAGGACACGCCATAGAACGCCTTACACCGTACAGGCAGGAAATCATCTTACTGTATTTTTTCTTAGGCTTTAAGAACAAAGAGATTGCCGCCCTCTATGGCTGTAATGCCGGAAAAATCAGTTACCACAAAATGAGGGCTGTCCGACAAATACGGTCAGAAATGGAGGTGCGCCGCCATGAGTAAAAAATACAAAGACCACTATCTGCCCGTTGAGGTAATTATAGCCGCCACACAGGGGGAAGCCGCCGCCATTCAGACGGTGCTGAAAACCTATGAAAGCTATATCCGCAACAAATGTATCAAGACAGTTTATGACGAAAGGGGGCTTGTGTACTACGGGATAGACACAGATAAAAAAGACTTCATGGAACGCCGCTTAATTCATGCTGTCGTGGAGAATTTTAAGATAGACAGATAAGGCGGCAATACAGACAGGGGCGGTCAGCAAAAAACACCGAGCAGGAAATCCCGAAACGGACTTCCTGCTTTTCTTATGCCCGAAATTAGAAAGGAGATTTAACCATGACAGACATTGAAGAAAAGATTGCAAAAGCCGAGGAAGAAATCCGGCAGTTACAGAACAGAAAGCGGAAACTTCTCAATCAGAAAAAAGACGCAGAACGCAAGGCGAGGACACACCGCCTTATTGAGCGTGGAGCGATACTGGAAAGCCTGTTGGAGAAGCCGGAGCAGTACAGCAACGAGCAGATAAAGGGCTTGTTGGAGGTTACTTTTCAGACCGCACAGGCGCAGGAGCATTTACGGAAAATCGGAGAAGAAAACCGGGAGAATTAAATCTCCCTTGCTTGACAAGGGCGCACTTATACACCCTTACGGGTGTGTGCGCTCTGCCGAGGGCTTATATCAGCGTTCCGCTGATACAGGGGAGCTACACTCCCCTACGGGAATTTCATTCCCTACCCCTTGTGTACTTCACGCCAGACGATACCCTGCTTTGCAGTCTATCGTCTGCCATGAAGTCTGAATATGCCGCCCGAAAGGAGGTTGACAGCGTGGCGATATATCATTGCAGTATTAAGATTGTCAGCAGAGGGAAAGGCAAGTCAGCCGTTGCCGCCGCCGCTTACCGAAGCGGAGAAACCCTCACTAACAACTATGACGGCGTTACCCATGACTTTACGAGGAAAGGCGGTATTGTGCATACGGAAATCCTCTTGCCGCCCCATGCGCCGCCGGATTTTGCAGACCGTTCTGCCCTATGGAACAGCGTGGAGAAAATCGAGAAAGCCAAGAACTCACAGCTTGCAAGGGAGATTGAAATTGCCCTGCCCGTAGAACTTGACAGGGAAAAGCAGATACAGCTTGTACGGGAATATGTGAAAGAAAATTTTGTGTCTGTTGGAATGTGCGCCGATTTTGCCATTCACGATAAACAGGACGGAAACCCTCACGCTCATATCATGCTTACCATGCGCCCGTTGGAGCAGTCCGGCGAGTGGGGAGCAAAGTCAAAAAAGGAATATCTTTTAGACAAGGGCGGTCAGCGTATCAAGCTGAAAAACGGCACATTCAAGAGCCGCAAGGTTGATACGGTTGACTGGAACAGCCAAGAGAAGGCCGAAGTATGGCGGCAGGCGTGGGCGGATACTGCGAACCGCTATCTTGCCGCACAGGACAGACCGGAACGCATAGACCACCGTTCCTATAAGCGGCAAGGCATAGAGCAGATACCGACCGTCCACATGGGCGTTGCCGCTACCCAAATGGAGCGCAGGGGCATTGTTACCGATAAAGGCAATCAGAACAGAGAAATACGGGAACAAAATCGTCTGTTAAAGGAGGTCAAACGCCGGATTGCCGCCCTCACAGCATGGATAAAAGAAAAGACCGCACAGACAAAGGAAAATCCTTTCCTTTCCGTTCCTATCCTTTCCGAGCGTTCCGAACAGCCGTCCACCCTTTTAGAATTGCTTAACCGAGCCTATACAGAAGCCGCCAAGCCACAGAGCCGGTACGAAAAAATTCAAGACTTGAAGTTGTACGCAAAGGCATTTAATTTCTTGCAGAGCAGAAACATTACTACCCTTGTGCAGTTGCAGGAAGTTGTATCGGATATGAAAAAACAATACTGGACTACCAACGGGGAAATCAAGCAGACAGAAAAGCTACTCCATGAGCGAAAGGAACTGATAGACCAAGCCGAGAAATATCGGGAACACCGCCCCACCTACAAGGCGTATATGCAGACCAAGCCAAAGAAGCAGGAGGATTTTTTCGAGAGCAACCGAGTCGCATTAACTTTGTATCAGAGTGCCGAGCGTTATCTCAAAGAGCATTTAGGGGAAGATAAGGTGCTGAAGCCGAAAGCATGGAAAGCCGAAGTTGCCGACCTTACCCAAAAGAAAAGCCGCTTATATGGCAGTTTGCAGACCTTGAAAGCCGAGGTACAGGAAGCCGAAGCTGTCAAGAAATGCGTGGAACAGGCAGTACAGCCGGAGCAGGGCAAAGAAAAGACGCAGAACAAACGGCGTGATATGGAATTGTGATTGCGCCGGATAAGTGGTATAATACGAATATTATTGAGAAGCGAGGCGATTACTATGGAAATTAGAAAAATACGCAAGGCAGAAATGGCAACCGCCTTGCAACTCACATGGGAAACTTTTTTACAATTTGAAGCCCCCGACTATTCACAACAAGGAATTGACAGCTTTTACAAATTTATCAGCAATCAAGAAATTATCGACAGCTTAGAGTTTTTCGGAGCGTTTGATAATAACACTCTACGAGGAGTTATCGCCACAAATGATAACAGAAAGCATATTTGCTGTTTCTTTGTTTCTGCCGCTTACCAAAAGCAAGGTATAGGAAAACAGTTATGGGAATACCTCAAGGAAAATAGTAGCAATGATGAATTTACAGTTAATTCATCTCCCTTTGCTGTTCCTGTTTATCACAAATTAGGTTTTGTCGATACCAACACAGAACAATTAACAGACGGTATTCGTTACACGCCAATGAAGTATATGCGGAATATATGATGTTACGCAGTAGGCGGCTTAAAACGCCTATTCTACAAGGCTTTTTAAGCGTCAAAATTGCAAAGACGGTATTTTATACCTTTATCCTCAAAAATGGGCTTCTATTGCGTAACACAGCCATTGAAAACTGAATAACCGCTACCCTTACAGTAGCACCCACCAAGCAGGAAACCTTAAAAGGACTTCCTGCTTTTTCTTTTGCCAAAATCAGAAAGGAGAACCTATGCAGGAAAACACACAGACAGTCACTAAGACCACCGCCGCCCCGAAGCCGCAGACCGTCAAGCGAAAAATCGGCAAGACCACCTATGAATTATCGCTCCATTTCAGTCAGACAAGCACAGAGCGCATGAGCGATAAAGTCATGCGGCTACTGGAAAATGACCTATCCGCAAAGAAATGATGAAAACTTTTCTCTATGTCCTTGACAAACAGACCGAAAGGGAACCATTTTGGTGGAGTGCGGAAAAATGCTCCAAAGGGGCGCACCCAAGCTGGGGAAAGACGGAAAGCCTATGAAGGATAAGCACGGCAAGGTCATTTATGAGCCGTACCGAATCAAGGTCCTAAATAC
>QUJQ01000012.1 GCA_003480725.1 Clostridiaceae bacterium AM27-36LB | reverse complement strand
ATTTTCAAAAGAATTTTCGAAGATTTTCAAAGCACTATTTAATTATCAAGGTTCATGTTTTCAACTCGCCGTCTCACTGACAGCTTGTTTACTTTATCATATCCAGAAGACTTTGTCAACAACTTTTTTCATTGTTTTTTGTCTTTCTTTTTATGATTGCTTACCGTTTCTCGCGGTCAGCTTGTTTATCTTATCATCGGAGCATATAATTGTCAATATGTTTTTTAATTTTTTTATCTACTATTTTCGTTCACTTTTTATGTGCTCCAGATCCGCAAAAATACCTTCTTATATATGAAACATCAAAAGCATTCCAACCAGCAACAGCAGATTATTATTGTACAACTCCGAAAGCCATACACTCTGATTGATTATCTTATAGGCTGCGTCTCCCCAGGAAGTATAACTGAAGATCGCAACGATCAGAAACAAGATCCACAGAACCAGCATCTGCTGCAGCAATCCAAATGCTGCACCTGCCAGACGATTCAGAAAACTTAAGCCCGGAACTTTTGTAAGCACACGTAAAGATGACATGGCTGTACGCAGGATCAACCGCACCACCACATAGGTAGCAACCAGCGAAATCACTCTAGCTGCCAGGATCCGTACATATTCTTCTGCCTGATCCTGAAATCCGCTGAGCATGACCAGGCGGTACAGATCATTATCTACACTGATGTTGTCAAGATTCAGAAATGACGGCAGGATCTGGCGCAAAAAATTCTCCACATAAGGAGAGATCAGATACACAAGAAAAAGGGAGCCTACGGTGAAGAGAAGGGATGCCCCCTTTTTCACCAGCCCCTTTCGGTAACCATCCAGCAGACCGAATCCCAGAAACAGAAAGCCTGCCAGATCAGCAATATTTACAATATCCATCAATTGATTTCCTCCCCTATTTCAGACGAATCTGATCGGTTCTTCCCGCATGCAGCACCATATAGCGGTTATTTCCTGACAGGGTGTATAGATCTGATATGGATTCCTCAAAGGTTCCTTCAAAAAAGATATTTCCTGCATGATTCATCATCGTATATTCAAAGTCGTTGTAGATCAGTATATTATTTCCGGAGAATTTGAGGGTCGTGTAATCCTGGTCGAACTCGGTCCGAAATTCCTGTTTTCCCTGCATATTGTATACTTGAAGTGCATAGGATTTCTCTTCTCCTTCCGTGACCACACCTACATATTTACTGGATGAGAAGATGCTCAGGATTTTCTGCTCGATGGTCACATCCGCAGTCTCTTCCGGTATCTGCGTTCCCTCAAAAAACAGCAGTTCACCCGCTCCTGCAAAGAAGCAGTGGGTACTGTCCGTATACTGTACATCCGGCATAACCGTTCCCTGCAGGATCTTCGAGGCCACCAGATGATCTTCGTAGTTTTCTCCTACAGAGTCGAAATTATAAAATGCCACACAGCTGCTGATGGAGCCATTCTGCACCTGCAAAAAGCTCACAGCCAGTTTTGTCGCATCCGCACTGAGGGCAATACGCAGCGGATAACCGGTCTCACTCAATTCAAATTTGGATTCCACGATCTGAGAACCATCTTTTGCGTAGAGATTGACTCTGCTGGTGTCACCATCTTCCAGAAGAACCGCCAGAACTCCCTGCTGAGATACGGATATCTGACGAATCGGAAGCAGTGTCTGTACCTGTCCCTGCATACCTGTCTGGTTAAAGATCATCACATCTGTACCATTTCTGTCTGCGATGGCAAGGCTGTCCTGACACACATTGATCACCGGATCCTGCATATTATAGGTCTGACTCCATACCAGATTATTTTCTGAATCCACGCAAGAGATTCCATCCTTGCTGTATTTGATCACATAAGAGAGAAACTCTGTGTATTTTGTTGTAATCGTATCTGATCTGTCAAAACTGCGGACCACTTCGCAGGTAGTATATGAACGATGATCCAGACTGATTTTGATTCCATACAGACACAATCCGATAATAGCGATCACAGCCACAACCATTCCAGCTGTTTTCAGCTTATGCTGGCGGAGATTTTTCTCATAGGACATCATATCCTGATCCACATTGTTTTTCTTTACCAACTGTATATTCATAGATGAATTCCAATCTTTCATTTTCTAATGTGGACATTATAGCACCATCTTTTATGGAAGTAAAAGGATTTGTCCTGCATAAATGTGATCACCATCATCCAGACCATTTAACGCGCAGATCTCACCTACTTTTGTCTCATCTCCATACCAGTTTCTGCAAATACCCAGAAGAGTGTCACCTTTTCTGACTTCATAGCTCTGTGGTTCTGTCGCATTTTCTCCAGAAGATGTATTTTCCGGATCTTCCGTCGGATCTTCCGTCAGATCTTCTTCTGTATCCTCACCGGCAGCTTCTTCCGCAGTGCCTTCCCCATCATCCCCGGCTGCTTCCGCAGCGTCCTCATTGCTTCTGGCATCCCCCAGCTCTTCTGCTGCAATACCAGCTGCTTCCTGGTTCGCCAGTGCTTCCTGATTCTCTTCCGTTACCTGTTGTTCCAGTGTATCTTGATTCTGCTCTGTACTTTCCTGATCCAATGTCTGCGAGATCTGATGAATTGCTGTCTCCATATTGGTCATCCGATCATAATTGTTCATCATAGTCACACCGATCACCAGGATCACCAGCACCAGAAAGGTGCTTGCGGTATACAGAAATGTCAGCATTTTCTTCTGGCTGTTCTGTTCCTTTTTCTCCATCATGACGCTCCTGAACTTTGCAGCCGCCCGGTCTCTCAGGATTCCTTCCGGTTCGATCCCCGCTCCGCCTCTCTGCTCACTCATGTATGCCTGCATAGTGTCATTCTTTTCATAATAAATATAATAACCAGGGGCAGCGGTCAGACCCACGTCTGATTTTATGAAAAAATCTGCATCATTTTCCATCACATCCATCAAAAACAACACATGCTTGTCCGATGGAAAATGTTTTTCATGAAGTGTACGTAGTTCCTCCGTTAGCTGTACCGGGAATCCAGGATTGGACAGAAACCACCCCACAACCTCCAGTCCCGAAAACCACTGCTGCACCTCTGCAAATACATCCCGCCACTGCTCATTTGTAAACCACTTCTTCTGATCCTGTCCCATATCCGCTTCTACCGCTGCCTGAATACAGATTCGTCCGTCTTCCGCATTTCCCAGAAGAACAGCTGTCTTCATGCAGGTCAGATTCTGCTCTGCCATCTGATGCAGATAGGTATATGCATAATCCTCGATCAGAATTCTCGTACTGCTTCCCGGCTCCCCGATCTGCCGCACATTCTTCGGCAGTTTCCAGATACCTTTTTCTTTTTTATTTTCTGTCAGTTCCATCATGATTTCCCTCCACTTTCCTAACATCCTAGCATATAGCAGAGGGCTATTTTGACGAAACGACAGTCAATAACCGTCTTTGTCATCGACAAAAAAAGACCAAAGCAACCACATTCTGGTCACTCTGGTCTGAGCATTTCTCTTATACAAACTTATAGATGGTCACACTATGATAAGCTTCTCCCGCTTCAACCACTGGCTGCAGAAACGAAGGAATGTTAATACTATTTGGAAAATACTGCGTTTCCAGGCACAGTGCACAGCGTTTTCCATAGGAAACACCGTCCTTACCTGTCTGCGGATCGATAAAATTGCCTGCATAGAACTGCACTCCCGGAAGATCGGTATATACTTCCATGGTCCGTCCGGCCTTCTCGTCTTCCACCTGGGCAAATTTCTGTACTTTTCCAAATTCCGTATTCAGCACCCAGTTATGGTCGTAACCACCAGCCAGTGTAAGCTGCGGCCACGCATCATCAATATGATCACCCACTCTTCTGGCAGTTCGGAAGTCCATTGGTGTTCCTTCTACCGGAATCACTTTTCCAGTACAGATAGAACCCTGTCCAAGCTCTGTAAATGCATCTGCATCGATCATCATCTTTTCATCACAGATGCTGCCGGCATCATGTCCTGCCAGATTAAAATAACTGTGATTGGTCATGTTGATTATCGTCTTCTTGTCACTGATACCGTCATAACTGATCTGAAGACTGTTATCATTCTTCAGTGTGTAGGTAACAGATATCTTCAGGTTCCCAGGAAAACCATTTTCGCCATCGGGACTATTGTAAGAAAATACAACTGCATTTTCTCTATCTTTCATATCTGCATTCCACAGAACCTTATGGAATCCGTGGTAAAAATCAGAATGTAGATTATTTTCATTTTCATTGGCTGTCAGATGATATGTCACACCATCAATCTGAAAAGCAGCTCCGCCAATGCGATTCGCACTTCTTCCCACCGTAGAACCAAAAAAATTCGGATTCTCCTCATACTGTTCCAGATGATCAAAACCCAGAACCACATCTGCCTTTTCTCCATCTTTGTTCGGAACAATCAATTTTACCAGAATTGCCCCAAAATCAGATATAACTGCTTCCATACCATTTTTATTGATTATAGTATATAAAGAAGCCTTTCTGCCATCTCTTGTTACCCCAAAATCAGTTTTACTGACCCCCATGAATCTTCCTCCTTACAGCTCCACGCGGCCTTCCAGCGCACGAAGCAAAGTCACTTCATCAATATACTCCAGATCTCCGCCCACCGGCACTCCGCTGGCGATACGACTCACCTTGATCCCGGTCGGCTTCACCAGCTTGCTGATATACATGGCTGTGGTCTCGCCTTCCAGACTGGAATTGGTGGCGATAATCACTTCATCCACATCCTTTTCCAGCCGGTGCATCAGTTCCTTCAGACGAATATCGGAAGGTCCGATTCCCAGCATGGGTGATATTGCTCCATGAAGCACATGATAAACCCCTTCATATTTTCCTGTCTTCTCATAAGCGCTCATATCCCGCGGATTCTCCACCACCATAATGACTTTGTGGTTTCTCTGAGGATTGGCGCAGATAGGGCATAATTCCTTGTCTGTCAATGTCAGACATTCTTTACAATAGCGGATGGTTTTCTTCGCTTTTACGATGCTGTCTGCCAGCTTCTCCACCCGTTCTTCCGGCATATCAATAATATGAAATGCCAGCCGCTGTGCGGTCTTTGCTCCGATACCCGGCAAAGAAGCCAGTTGTTCTACCAACTGGCTGATCTGACTGCTGTAATATTCCATCAGAGACCAAATCCTCCCAGCCCTCCGGTAAGCTTGGCCATATTTGCTGCTGATGCTTCATCTGCTTTGCGCAGTGCCTCATTGACCGCTGCCATGATCACATCTTCCAGCATCTCTACATCATCCGGATCAACTGCTTCCGGATCAAGTTTCACTTTTGTCACTTCTTTTTTACCGGTTACAGTCACTTCTACTGCTCCGCCGCCTGCGGTTGCTGTAAATTCTGCTGTCTCCAGTTCTTTTGCACTCTCTTCCATCTGACGCTGCATTCTCTGTGCCTGTTTCATCAGATTACTCATGTTTCCCGGCATTCCGCCTCCTGGAAATCCACCTCTTTTTGCCATGTTTCTATCCTCCTGTTTTCTATGGTTCAATGTCAATATCCATATCTATAAACCCTGACAGATCCGTCACAGGTTCCTGCGGTCTTGGATCTGTATGGGGTGTATGAATCTGTACTTTCATGCGGACCTTAAGTTCTCTTTCAATCATTTTCTCCACGCTGTCCGCCAGCTCCTGTTCATCCACCGGCAGTTCTCTTGCCAGAATGATCTGTACACCGGTTCCATCCGGCAGTTCTCGCAAAACCGCATCCTTCAACTGCTGGCTTTGCATTCCACCCATCTTTCTGCGAAGTTCCTGAAAGCGGTCCACAAACATCCGCACATCTGTAGATAAAGCTTCTCTTGGGAGCTTTTCCCGGCTACGGGACTCTGTCTCCTGCCGGAACTGTGCCGATCCTGATTCCGCCGCTGCCATCATGGGAATCCCTTTTTCCATCTGCTGTTCCAGCACACGGATCCTCTGCAAAATAGAATCATAGTTCTGTTCCATTGCCGGACGACACAGCTTAATCATGGCCAGTTCCACAAGCACACGCTTCTGCGTCGCATAACGAAGCTGGCCTGATAATTCTGACAACACACGAATATAACGCATGAGCGTATCCGTATCTGTCAGATCTGCTTCTTTTTTCATCTGTGCCAGACGTTCCGTTGATACATCCAGCACATCTTCCATATTCTGATCGCTCTTTAACATCAGAAGATTGCGAAGATACCAGATAAAATCTGTGACAAACTGAGACAGTTCCCGACCCTGCAGAATGATCTGTTCCAGTTCCCGCACCACATCTGTAAGCTTCTGATCACAGATCTTACGGAACAGATCACCGAATACATCTGTGTCCACTGCTCCCAGCACATCCAGTACATGATCATAGGTCAGCTTCTGACCGAGATAAAAGGCAATACACTGATCCAGAAGACTGAGTGCATCTCGCATGGAACCGTCCGCTGCTTTTGCAATATAGGTAAGAGCCTTATCTTCTACTTCCACCTGTTCTTTTTCTGTCAGTTCTCTCAATCGGTCTGCGATGGTCTCTACCGTGATCCGACGGAAATCATACCGCTGGCATCTGGACAGAATCGTAATAGGAATCTTATGGGCTTCTGTCGTTGCCAGAATAAAGATCACATAAGAAGGGGGCTCCTCCAGTGTTTTCAATAACGCATTGAATGCGCCGATAGAAAGCATATGGACCTCATCAATAATGTAGACTTTATACTTTCCTTCTGTCGGTGAATAGGCAACCTCGTCCCGGATCTCACGGATATTATCCACGCCATTATTGGATGCCGCATCGATCTCAATCACATTCATCGATGTTCCTGCGGCAATTGCCCGACAGGACGCACATTCGCCACAAGGATTCCCATCCACCGGGTGTTCACAGTTGACCGCTTTTGCAAATATTTTTGCCACAGTGGTCTTACCTGTACCTCTGGTTCCACAGAACAGATACGCATGTCCTATACGATCCGCGTTGATCTGATTCTTCAATGTTGTCACTATATGGTCCTGCCCCTTCACATCCGAAAACTCCGAAGGACGGAACTTCCGGTATAATGCGGTGTAAGACATGTCTATCCTCTCCTGTTCTGTCTGTTAATCTCCAAAACTGATACCGATCATCTTTGCTTCTTCAATGATGCCTGAATTCGGATCGACCATTTTCAGTTTACCTGCCACTTCGTCAAGCGGTACTTTACAGGTCTCTCCATTGATAATGCCTACCATGTATCCGTATTCTTCCTGGATGATCAGCTGTGCAGCTCTTGCACCCAGACGGGTGGAAAGCACACGGTCATAAGGAACCGGAGAACCTCCTCTCTGCGTATGTCCCGGAACAGTCACACGCACATCTGCGCCGGTCCGCTGCATGATCTGTTCTGCCAGCTCATAAGATACAGACGGATACTGATAATTTGCCAGTTTATTTTTATATTCCTTCTTGGACAGAGCAGCATCTTCCTTGGAGATCGCACCCTCTGCTACTGCCAGGATCGTGAATCCTTTTTTCGCTTTGTTTCTCTTCTGAATCGCTTCACAGACTTTATCAATATCATACGGAATCTCCGGGATCAGAACGATATCTGCACCGCCTGCAATACCTGCATGAAGTGTCAGCCATCCTACTTTATGTCCCATAACTTCCACAATAAATACACGACCGTGAGAAGCTGCTGTGGTATGGATACAGTCAATACAGTTCGTTGCGATATCAACTGCACTCTGGAATCCAAAGGTCATGTCGGTACCCCAGATATCATTGTCGATGGTCTTGGGGAGATGGATGATATTGAGTCCCTCTTCACAAAGAAGATTGGCTGTCTTCTGTGTTCCATTACCGCCCAGGATCACCAGACAATCCAGATCCAGTCTGCGGTAGTTCTGCTTCATGGCTGCTACCTTGTCCAGTCCGTTTTCATCCGGTATGCGCATATTTTTAAAAGACTGACGAGAGCTTCCAAGGATCGTACCTCCGCGGGTCAGGATTCCTGAAAAATCTCTGGCTGTCAGCAGCCGATATTCGTTGTAGATGAGACCTTTGTATCCCTCTTCAAATCCATAGATCTCCACATCGCTTCCGAGTTCATTATATAATCCTTTTCCAACACCTCTCATGGTGGCATTCAGCGCCTGACAGTCGCCACCGCTGGTCAAGATACCTACACGCTTCATAACTCACTCTCCTTCACTGTCGTTTTTTGCAAAAAGCATTTGAGTTTATTATACCCTACCTGTCTGGTTTTCACAAGCACACGTAAAAAAAAGCCCCGATGCCGCGTGTGACATCAGGGTCTCATTCTTTATTTTTAATCCGTGCATCCCGCTTTGAACTGTCGACCGCCACGTTACCTGCACAGTTAACTCAGACCAGGCACCCTCGCGGCACACAGGAGATCCCGCTTAGTGCTGCTTTGTTCCCAACCTGACACGGTTCACAGGTTCCTGTTGCGCAAGACCCGGGCATCAATGCCACTTATGCAGGGCAGCTGACGATCGAACAGCCCGAGGCAGGATATCACCTCTACTAAGGCGGATTGTAGATACAGGGCACCGCCATCTCCCCGGCTGCACGGAAATCTTATGACATTTTTACTTGCAATTCTCTTCAAGAATGCCTGTCCAGTATATCGCCTTTTGGAAGGTTTGTCAAACCTTTTGCACCTTGATTTTCCTCAGTTTACGGAAAAATTCCTTGAGAAGCGTAGAGCATTCTTCCTGAAGGATTCCTTCGGTCAGCTCCACCTGATGATTGAAAGCCGGCACATTAAGAAGATTCAGGATCGAACCGGCACATCCGGCTTTAGGATTCCGACATCCGATCACGACTCTTGGAATCCTTGCCTGTACAATGGCACCGGCACACATCTGACAAGGTTCCAGTGTAATGTACATGGTACATTCCTCCAGCCGCCAGTCTCCCACTGCCTTGCTGGCCTTACGAATCGCCTGAAGTTCTGCATGAGCAAGGGTATTTTTATCCGTATTCCTCCGATTATACCCTCTTGCAATGATCTTCCCATCTTTTACGATCACACAACCGATAGGGACTTCACCTAGCTTCTCCGCTTTCTTTGCCTGCCGGAGTGCTTCCTTCATATATTTCTCTTCTTCTGTCATTTTCTTTCACTCCGCTCTTCTCACATCTGCCAAACCATGGACAGCAGATGCACCGGATACCTCCTTCCGGATATAATACAAAACGCTTCGTATCCACCGGATAATCATCCCATTCCGCCACATAGTCTCTTCCACCAGGACGCTTGACCCAGATTCCGTGAGTGTCTGCAAATCGGATTCCCTTTCCCAGAATATCTTCCGCATCCAGTTCTCCCTGCCATTCCAGTGCACCGTTCTGATTCTTCAGTGCTCCAAGATAGATCCCTATGGTTCTGTCCTGATGATAAAAATAAATATAAACATTTCCGGCGGCTTCACCCGGATGGCAATATCCACGAAGATGCAGTGCCAGCCTGCAGTGTCCGCCCCGTTCTTCTGCCTTTACAAAACCTGTACTGCGGAGCTGTTCCCCGCGCTCATAGGCGTAAAGATATGCGATCTGTCTCTTATATTCCTGCATAGAATGTCCTCCCTGTCTTTCAGGTCTATTCTATGCGGGACGCGAAATATTTATGACTGTTATTGTCTTGCTTCTTCCACCAGATCCGCAAACTCTGCAAACTGCTGAAGACTCAGTGCCTCTCCACGGATCGTGGCTGACAGTCCCATCTTTTCCAGATTTTCCGCGATCAGTTCCTTGGATATACCAAGTCCCGGATCGTGGCTTACACTGTTCTGGAGGGTCTTTCGTCTCTGATTAAAAGAAGCCCGGATGATTCCAAACATAAGCTTTTCATTCTTCACCTTCACTGGCGGATCCACATGAGTCTGAAGACGGATCACTGCAGAACCAACATTAGGTCTTGGCATAAAACAGTTTGGCGGCACATTAGCCACAATATACGGATCTGCATAGTACTGAACCGCCAGGGACAATGCACCATAATCCTTGGAACCCGGTCCTGCCTGCATCCGCTCCGCCACTTCCTTCTGCACCATGACCGTAATATTATCCACCGGCACATGGCTCTCGAACAATCCCATAATGATCGGTGTGGTGATGTAGTATGGAAGATTTGCAACCACCTTCACCGGTCTTCCATCATTCATCTCCTCTGCCAGCTGGTTCAGATCCACTTTCAGAATATCTTCATTGATCACCGTCACATTATCATAAGGAGATAAGGTATCTTTCAGAATTGGAATCAGTGCACGGTCGATCTCCACCGCTGCCACGCCTCTGGCCGCATGTGCCAGATACTGGGTCATAGTTCCGATACCCGGCCCGATCTCCACAACAAAATCATCCGGTCCGACACCTGCCGCCTGAATGATCTTCTCCAGTACATGTTCATCGATCAGAAAGTTCTGTCCGAATTTTTTCTGAAACACAAATTTGTATTTCTGTAATATTTCTATGGTATTTTTCGGATTTCCAAGGGTTGGCTCCGGTCTGCTCATTGATATCTTCTCCTTCTACTGTATTCCATAAAATCTTCTGGCATTCTCCTCTGTAATACGGATCACTTCTTCCGGTGTGATCCCTTTTAACGCCGCCAGCTCCTGCACCACATACTTCAACATTCCCGAATCATTGCGCTTTCCCCGGTTAGGCACCGGTGCCAGATACGGGCAGTCTGTCTCCAGAAGCAGATATTCCATAGGCGACTCCAGTACCGTCTCCTTCAGCTTCTTCGCATTCTTGAAGGTCAGCACGCCGCCAATTCCCAGATAAAGTCCCATCTTCCGGTATTCTCTTGCCATCTCCGGCGAATAAGAATAACAGTGCATGACCATGGGCATCTCTCCATGGTAGTTTGCTTTCAGAAGTTCCATGGTGTCCGCTGCTGCCTCCCGGCTATGAATGATCACTGGCTTTTTCAGCTCCTTTGCCAGCTTCAGCTGTCGCAGAAACCATTTTTTCTGAAGGTCATGGCCTTCCTTATCCCAATAGTAGTCAAGCCCGATCTCTCCTACCGCCACGACTTTCGGTTTCTGAAGCTGTTCCCTCATCCACTCCATATCCTCTTCCCGAAGTTCACCCACTTCGTCAGGATGTACGCCAACGGCACTGTATACAAACTCATACTCTTCACTTAAGCTTACCGAACGCCTGCTTCCTTCCATACTCGCACCCACGTTCACGACTGTTCCTACTCCCCGCTTCCGAAGAGAAGTCAGCACCTCATCTCTGTCTTCATCAAATGCTTCATCATCATAGTGTGCATGAGTGTCAAATATCATCTTATGGTCTGCTCCTGTCTGTTTTATGGATATTTCCCTAACAGTATACCGATTTTAAAATATCAATGCAACTATTCTTTACAGATATGCCTCATATTCCGCGCCCGCAAATGCGACCCGCATGCCATTATCCAGCGGAAACAGTTCATAGGGATTGAGCTGATGCTGTCCTGCCCGGGTTCCATTAGTAGAATTCAGATCCTCCAACAGGTAACAGCCCTCTTCCTTGATGATCCGGGCATGGATTCGGCTTACTGTAGGCGCCGGAACCCAGCCATCCACGCTTTCCTTCCTTTTACCGATCAGGAAGCTGGTCCCTTCCATCTTAAGATCCGGGTAGTCAGGATTTTTACTTTTCAACAAAAGTCCATAATGTTTCTCTTCTCTGAGAAATGTTGTTTCCCCTGTATTTCCCTGCTCTCGAAGAAACAACACGGGTCCGCTCTTGATCTGATCCGCTTCCGCCACGTAAGTTTCCACAGGCTGCTTTTTCTTCTTATGAAAGAAATTCTTCCAGCTTCCGGTCTTTTCTAGGATTTCTTCCTGTACGGATTTTTTGCCAGATGACAGCGTCTGCGTTCCTGTTACAGGCTCCACTGCTTCCACCACAGGCAAAGCAGTTTCTTCGTTTTTCTCCAGAGTTTCCATCTCCGTATGACTCTTCAGAATCTCCATCAAGCTGAAATTTGGTTCCAACGCACACTGATAGAGATCATACCCGAACTCGATTCCTTTCCGGTCGCTTTTATCCAGTTTTCCCATAAGATACTCCGCCAGATCAAGGAACGATTCCCGAATCTTTTTCTCATAACCTGGATAGTAGCAGACATACAGCCGTTCTGTCCGGGTATCCAGGTACAGATATTCCGGAAGTAATACAAAATGATCTGCATTCAACAAATATTCTTCCGATGCATTGAGGATCTGCAGAAGATCCTTTAAGAGTTCCACAAGCTGTTCATAAGAAACCTTTCTCCGTTCATAGAGAAGTTCCATGCTCTGCCGTCCGGTGATCTCATAAAAATACTCTGTCTGCTTTTCCTTCTTCTGTTCCACACATGGAAGGAATCCATAGATCCGATTCTCGGTTATCATCCGGTCTTCGTAGATCTCCTCCCTCTTCTCTGCATCTGTCATGATCATATAATTACTGTTCAGATCTCTTTTGTATCTCACATCCATCATCTGTTTTTATTCCTCCCCTGATCTTATCATCCACCTGCTCCTGCGAATAACTTTGCACGGTCTTACCCTATATAACTTTTCTACTGTCTTAATCTCTATCTGAGCCGGAAGAAATCGACCTTTACCCGAAACCTTTATTTCTGCCTGAAGTGGACTTACACGCACCTCTACTTCTGCATCCTCCATCCAGAGCAGTCTCTCACTTAGCTTTCTGCTCAAATCTTCCTGCATCTGTTCTCTGATTACCTCGTCTGATCTTCCATCCCTGTAGATTCCTTTGACTCCAGATTCCAGTATGCCATGAGTCACTACCGCACAATCATGTGTGTAGAGCGTAAAATAAACCAGATAGACAAGAAGAATACAGATCATCGGAACCAGAATGGACGCTTCCAGCACAAACCGTCCTTTTTTTCTGTTCCACTGTCTTTTCATATGATCGTCCCCCAAACTGTCAGCACAAAGCCAACGGTAAAAAACGGCACCAGCGGAATTTCTTTTTTTCCGGACAAAATCCCATAACCTGCTCCCGCCAGCAGGCCAAGAAACAGAATTCCCATCAATATTTCATACGGCAGCCACATTCCCAGTGCAAGCAATAACCACCCATCTCCCAGACCAATTCTTTCTCCACTCAATTTCCCCACGACCAGCAGAAAAAGTCCTGGAAAACACACCATCTCCCGACCATTCCAAAGAGCCGTCAGCAGACCGGTCAGCAGAAGCTCCAACAACAGCCAGAAAGAAAGCATCTGATCTTTCATATCCTCCCATGACAGGATCAAGAGATGCAGAAAGACCCAGAGGACACTCATGATCCACCGCACCCCTGGCAGCAGCGCATTCCTCCAGTCTGAGAATAAGGAATCGCCATCACCGTCCGCTTTAGTCCCCGGCAAGTCTTTCGATTATGATAGTTGGTTCCATAATTGGTAATATAGACCATAGCTCCTGGTTTCTCTTTCTTTACACAGTATACACAGGCTGTATACCGGCTCCCATCCCAGTTTCTCGCAGCATCAAGCTGTCCGGCAGCGATACTCTGGATACTCACGTTCAGATACCGACAGTCCCTGCTTCTGTGATATACCTCACCTTTGGGTGTTACATAGACAAATATCTCGCCATCTCCCGAAAAGCTTTCTCCCGTATAACCTACCCAGTCTCTGATCACTACACGCTGCACTACCGAACGGCTTCCAAAGGAAAATGCGGCAAACGGAAGTGTTACCTGATCATAGGCATACAGACGGGTATACAGATCCCCCTCATCCGCTCCCTGTCCCACAGTCACCGCCAGCGACTGTGCCTGCTGTGTCAATGTCCGATATTTTTCTGCCTGAAATCCGGTCATCACAAAAACATAAAGCAGAGCTGTTACCGCGCAGAGCAGAAATGGCAACACTATGGAAGTTTCCAGTGTCAGACTTCCTCTTTGAAAGGCCCAGGGGCAGACTCTCCTGCTCACCACCTTTTGGAGACGCCATAACCGTCGGGATGTCTGAACACCTTTTTTATATTTTTCACACCTGCAGAAGAGCCTTCCCCCATGCCTTTCCTTTTGTTTACTCATATCCATATGTCCGCTCCAGATAAATGCCATCCATCCACACCTGCGCCGTCATACGCTCCACACAATGATCCAGATGAATCTGTTCACAACCTTCCATCATCCGCAGTTCTCCTTCGATCACATCCAGCGAGCGCATTGCCAATGTCTTTGCAGGAACAACGGTCAACAGCATACGCAAATAGTCTTCATAATCAAGTCCGCTCTGTTCTGCTGTCTGTGCATCATAACTTCCGGGATTTCCCAGAAAACGCAGAACCGCGCTCAAGGGAACCTGCCACTGATCCTCCCCTTTTACCACTGCCAGTTCATAACCGCCCAGAAGCTGACGCACTTCTGCAATACTTTCCACATAAGCCCATCCGATCAGGATCAGATGCTTGACTGCCTGGATCAGGCTGTCATCCCCCGTAAGACCCGCAATTACCAAAGCAAGAAATTCTGCCTGTTCTTTATAGTTGGAGTGTGTCATCAAGAAGGTGTAATTTGCTCCTTCCCTCAATGCCAGCAATGATAGGATCGTCAATTCCAGATTTCTTTGATCCGATGGTTGTCCTGCAAACAAGTACTCCATCTGATAGTCCAGATAACCATCCTCTCTTCCCTCTGCGAGATGGTCTGATGCTTGTGTCAGATACTCACAGGCATATCCGATAAACCACTGCTTCTGGATCAGAGCATCCTCGTTTCCCTGTGCAGCCCCTGCTCCTTCTGACAACTGTCTTACCGTCGGTATATTTACAGTATTGATGGTTTTCTCAGAGAGAATACTTCCGGAAGGCACCGCCATCTTGAAGAAAAATCCATCCAGAAAACTGCTCCAGGAAGACGCCTCCCCTAACAATTCATCGTCTTCGTCGTCATAATCCATTACGATCCGCCTGCTTTCTTCGTAATCCCGCTGCATCTCTTCCGACTGCGTCAGCAGCTCTTCATGCTGCTCAGGCCCAAGCAGCCAGTCCTCCACCAGATCCTGTCCCCATTTTTCCTTCATGACCTCTATGGCCTGATGATAAAATACAGCGCCGTCTCCATCCGTCGCCCGTACCAGGTCTTCAAGGTTTACTCCCTGAAGGTTCAGGCCATCCAACGGTTTTCCACGGACATTCGCAATGTTTTCCTGTATAAATTTCCACAGATGACTGCAAAGTTCTTCTCTTTTCTCCGTTCCGCCCTGAAAGGAAGTGTCTATATAAAACAAATCCCACTTATCCAGCAGATGCGGCTCATATTCAGAAAACAACGAGAACATCCCATTTTCCACAGCCTGTTCTGCCCGTCTTTTTGCCGACTGCTTCTGTACCGACTGAAGGCAGATCAGATACAGACCAAGGAACACGAGAAAACTAAGTGTCAGCCACACAGTGATCGATCCTTTTTTCTTAGATCCGACTGGTCTGTGAAACAATTTTTTCAAAAATATCATTCACGACTCCTGTAATCTTTCCTTTAAAAATAATGACCAATCCCACAAGAACCACAATAATAAGAATGACTTCAACAGTTCCCATCCCTTTTTTATCCTTAAAGATATTTCTCAACCAATCTTTCATAATATTCCTCCTGTCTTACCCGGCAAATGATGACACCGCCGGATACATGATCATGATCAAAATGCTCAACAACATTAAAAGCATCGGTAACAACAATCTGCTTTCACACTCTTCACCGATCTTCCGTGCCAGTGCTTTGCGGTCCTCAAAGGCATCTTTTGCTTCTGCTTTCAGCATTTCAGCAAGATTGCCTGTCCCAAGGCGCAGATTCTGGCTGAGCAAGGTTCCAAGCTTCAGATAAGAAGATAACCGACAATCCATACCAAACTGCTCATAGGCCACAGTCTCTGCTACACCGTTCTGCATCTGACGCAATGCCAGCTTCATCTGCTCATAGGCATCCTCCGAATCACCGGTCATCTGCCTCTGCTTCTCATACCCCCGTATGATTCGTTCCCAGGCATGACGGATACTGATCCCTGCTCCCATGTAAAGGCTTAAGCGATTCACAATGTCAGGATAGGCAAGCTGCATCTTTCGCTCATATTTCTGTTGTCTCTGTTCATCCTCCCGCTTCTTTCCTGTCCATAATCCACATAAGGCTGCTCCTGTGAGAAGAGTTGTCCACAGCCAGCGGATATCTCTCTGTGGATACCATGTAACTGCCTGCTCTGATACTTCGGCAGGTAATTGAACCGTCTCCTCATACCCAGCCTGACACTCCTGAAGCTGATACTGAAGCATCCGAACCATCATGGCTGTATCCGGCGCTTCCGGTGGACAGATCTGTATGGTCCGGTTCCAGGTCAGATTCTCCTCCCCAAAGCTCAGGAGCGCCTGTACCTGTATCCATACCGGTTCCTCAAGTCCTTCATTTTTCAATGTTCCGTCCGGTTCCAGATACTTCCAGGAATCCAGATACCATTGAACCGTCACTTCAGAATCCCCTATCTGCGTGGGCATATGAAGATCCATGGTCACATGATCAAGCGATGTATTCTGTCCCAGAAAGATCGTTTCCAGATTCTTGGATACCTCCCGGATCCTTGTCTGTTCTTCCTTCCGGTCATAAGGCACTGCTGCCACTGTTACATCTATCGGCGTCTTATCTTCTCCGATCTGCACTTGCAGATGCTCTGTCACACTGTCTGCTCCTTTTCCAGGACGGGACAGTTCCGTAAGCGGCTGCTGCTCCCACAGACTGCAGATTAGCAGCAGAACGCTGACCGCCATGCCCACACATCCCATCATCACAACTTTGGTCTTATATTTCAAACTGCACCATCCTCTTTCCCATCAAGTAAGCAGCCCCGTAGATTCCTAGGCAGACGCTCATGACGAGTACACCAGTCACGTTATGATACAGCCCTTCCAGAAATTCTCCCGATCCAAGCCGGATATACAGTAACACCGCCGCCGGCATCACCGACATGATCCTCTGCTCATAGACTCTTGCGGCCAGCAATGTGCGGATCTCCCTTCGGGTATCCATGATCTCCGCCATCTGCGCTGCCGTCCCACGAATCACTGTCTGAAGACTTCCTCCACTGATCCGTGCCGCCTTAAACACTTCCGCAAAGCTTTGTACTTCTTCATAAGGATATTTTTCCGCCAGTTCATCAAACAGGATCTCTGGTCTTTGATTATTCCCTGCTTTGGCCAGCATCATCTTCAGTTCTTCCTGCATAATGCCTCCTTTCGGAAACATCAGACACAATTCCTGATAGGACTGTACCAATGCATTTTCCATTGAATAGCCCGCCGTGAGAGATGACGCCAGTAACAGGATCCATTCCCGGAACATTTTCCGAAACAGCTCCTGTCTTTTTTCTCTTCGCACATTTTCTCTTTCCTTATGCCAAAACCATATCAATGGGATTAAAAAAGGAATTGCAAGAAAACTGTCGTAGTAGAGCCACGACAAAAGAATCGTAAGAAATCCGCCTTCCAGCCCGTCAAGAAGCACTGTTTTCCCGAGGATATATGATCCCGGCACGCTGAAATTTTTCAATCTGCTTCATTACTCCTGTCTTTTCCTGTATCCCGCAGACTCTGCCGGATATCTGCCCGGTTTCCCGGAAGAGAAACAGAGGATTTAACTCCACCTGTTCCCCTTCCATACCGGTTACTTCTGTAATTTCTAGTATTCTGCGGCTCTTATCCCGCAGACGTCCAAGATAAACGATAATATCCACCCCTGAGGCGATCTGTCTGCGGATCGCCTGTAAAGGAAGTTCTCTGTTCATCAAGACCATGGTCTCCATGCGTGCGACCGTATCTTTCGTACTATTGGCATGACAGGTACTGATACTCCCATCATGTCCTGTGTTCAGGCAGGTAAGCAATTCAAATGCCTCGGCGCCCCTCACCTCTCCCACAATAATTCTCGACGGTCTCATCCTGAGCGATGCCCGGATCAGATCCCGGATCGAGATTTCTTTACAGTCCTCCGTTCCTGCAGACCGGGTCTCCAGCCTCACCAGATTGGGCACATGCTGTATCTGAAGTTCTGCGGTGTCTTCAATAACCACAACCCGTTCCTCTTCAGGAATAAATTCCGAAAGTGCATTCAAAAAAGTCGTTTTGCCGCTGCCGGTTCCGCCTGCGACCAGAATCGAATAGCCTGCTCTCACCGCATCCGCCAGAAAATCAATCTCCTCCTGAGAGATACTGTCCATCTCCAGCAGCCGTTTCATGGTCATCGGCTCTTTTGGAAATCGTCGTATCGTGATGATCGGTCCGTTGACCGCCACCGGCGGCAGCACCACATGGACACGGTCTCCGTTTTCCAGCCTGGCATCTACGATGGGCTGGGATTCATTGACCGCCCGGTTGCATGCGCCGGTGATCTGCCGGATCACGTCCAGTATCCGTTCTCCTGAATAAAAATTCTTTTCCCATCGGCTGAGCGTTCCATCCTTCTCCAGAAAGATCCCGTTCATGCCATTTACCATGATCTCCGTCACATCCGGCTCCTCCAGCAGCTCCTGAAGAACATCCATCTTGCGGAGTGCATGAAACAGTTCTTTTTTCAGGCGACACCTTTCATTCAGCGAAACAGCCTGCTCTTTCCCATACGAAATCACAACTTCGTCGATCAGTTCCTGCATCTCTTCATCAGACACATCCCGACTCAGGTCTACACGCTCTAAAATCTGTCTCTTCAGCTCTGTAAATATTTCTTTTGCCTCTGATACATCTCCCATGATTCCTCCTAACTTGTCAGCAGTTCCCGGATATAACTCCCCAGTCTCTGCTCCGGCAGCATACTTAAGTCTGATTCGCTGTCCGACCCGGTTCCATCGGGCGGCAGCTCGAGCTTCTGCAGCAGTTCCAGAATATCCAGTCCGTCTAAAATCTGAATATAGCGATCCCACTGTTCGATTTTTCCACGGGAGATCGGATCTTTCTTTACCGGCATATAGATCCCATCACATTGTCTCAGCAATTCCAGTTCATGACCGGTGCTGGTTCCCATATCCAATATAATGACATCATATGTGCTCTGGCTTCGGATCAGATGCAGAAGTTTTTTCCATTCTTTTACTGTAATCTGACAAAAATCTGTATAGGAATCGCAGGGTGGAATATAATCCATTGCTCCGAACTTCTGAACCATACTGTTGAGACGATAGAGAAACTGAGATTTATTCTGACGAAGAAAATATATGAGATCCGCCATATTCCAATGGTGCTCTCCCAACAACCCCGTCAGTCCTGAGCATTCTTCCATATTTAGATATAATACATGTTGTGTTTCCCCCACAATCTGGCCCAGCGTCAGCGCAAACTGCGTCTTTGCATTAGCATCTGCCGGTGAATATACCCCGATCACCCTGTTATCCTTTCGTACTCCCGCCGGATACAGCTCCCGGTTGTCCTGCTCCGAATAATAATACATGATCTCCCGCAGAATCGTTTCCACGGACTGATACTTGTACACGGTTGGATAAGAAGTAAACTTCCCTGGCAGATTTCCCTCAGAGAGCAGAATCACACATTTACCCTGAAGCACATCTTTCCATGCCTCATACCATTTTGCTGTTATCAGCAGGATCTCTGTCTCGTCTCCATCCGGTGTCTGTTCCATCCGTGTCTGATCCGTGCAGGCACAAACCTGGAATAAATAACCTTTTTTCAGATTGACATACTCGGCAAATGCCTGTACATAGGCAAGATCCGGGTCTGCAATCCATAATTTTGTGTTTTTCAAAATAACCTCCTGCAACAAATACTCCCGTTATTATGCTGCAAATTTTTGGAATTTAGCTTTGAATGACAAGCCTGTAGCGAATTGCTACATAGTAGACAAACGTTTATCATGCGCCTATTATAAATCGCGGATTTTTATGTGTCCATGGTGTTTACAGTTTGTTCATATTTTTTAGCAAAAACTCACAAAAGATGAAAAGCTGACACTGCGTAAAGTAAAGAAACTCCGCTGAATCCCAGGGTTCCAGATGTCAAAAGGCTGACCGGTCCAAGTCCTACCTGACAGTCGATTCCCCATCTTTTCAGCATTGAATTGATCAGACAGATGGCGATCCCACCCATAACTGTGCGAATACCGAAGTTCAAGATCCATTCCATCCGGTTTTTTATGCTTCCAATCAGCAGCACCAGCACACAGGCTCCTGCGATCAGCAGCATTCCTGTTCCTTTTTCCATCCTGCTCCCTCCCTTTCCTGTTGCCACTATATGAATCTCCCCTGGAAATATTCCATTTTCTGTATAATTCCTGATTTTCACGACTATACTGTTATTAACCTATTTTTCCCAGAACAGGAAGGAGGATACAGATGAGACAAAAGCAGGCAGACGCGCCTCCCGATACCAGGAAACAACAGTTAATGGAAGATCTGCGCCGTACCAAATGTGCACTGGACCAGGCCTATTCCAATTTTGAAAATGTAGTGGATCCTGACTTGATAGACTGCTCCATCTATGAACTGAAAGCAGTGCAGATGCGCTACCGTTTTCTTCTGAAACAGGCAGAATTACTGGAAAAAGCGACTTAGAGATTCGTTGACTTCTTTTTCTTCCTGTGCTACTCTTAAGACAATGGTTTTTTATGCTATAATTTACGAAAACAGAGGATAAGCAAATGGAAAAGAAAAAGTTTTATATGACCACAGCCATTGCCTATGCATCCGGAAAACCACACATCGGAAATACCTATGAAGTTGTACTGGCAGACAGCATTGCCCGTTATAAGAGATTCGAGGGTTACGATGTATTTTTCCAGACCGGAACCGATGAGCATGGCCAGAAGATTGAGCTGAAAGCAGAAGAAGCTGGCGTCACTCCGAAGGAATTCGTTGACAATGCCGCAGATCAGATTAAAAAGATCTGGGATCTGATGGATACTTCTTATGACAAATTCATCCGCACCACTGATGAAGATCATGAGAAACAGGTACAGAAAATCTTCAAATATATGTACGACAAGGGAGATATTTACAAAGGTTCCTATGAAGGAATGTACTGTACTCCCTGTGAGTCCTTCTGGACCCCGTCCCAGCTGGTAGATGGCAAATGCCCGGACTGCGGACGTGAAGTACAGCCTGCAAAGGAAGAGGCTTATTTCTTCAAGATGAGCAAATATGCTGACCGTCTGATCGAGCATATCAATACGCATCCGGAGTTCATTCAGCCTGTCTCCAGAAAGAATGAGATGATGAACAATTTCCTTCTGCCGGGACTGCAGGATCTGTGTGTATCTAGAACCTCCTTCACCTGGGGCATTCCGGTCACCTTCGATCCGAAGCATGTTACTTATGTATGGCTGGATGCACTGACCAACTATATCACCGGTATCGGCTATGACTGTGATGGAGACAGCACTGAGAACTTCAAGAAGCTGTGGCCTGCAGATCTGCATCTGATTGGTAAGGATATCATTCGTTTCCATACCATCTACTGGCCGATCTTCCTCATGTCTCTGGATCTGCCGCTTCCGAAGCAGGTATTCGGACATCCGTGGCTGCTGCAGGGCGACGGCAAGATGAGTAAGTCCAAAGGAAATGTACTTTACGCTGATGAACTGGTTGATTTCTTCGGTGTAGATGCTGTCCGTTACTTTGTACTTCATGAGATGCCGTTTGAAAATGACGGTGTGATCACCTGGGAACTGATGGTAGAGCGCCTGAACTCCGAGCTGGCAAATACCCTCGGCAATCTGGTAAACCGTACAGTTTCCATGTCCAATAAATATTTCGGTGGTGTAGTAACCAACACCGGTGTAGAGGAAGATGTGGATGCTGACCTGAAGGCAACCGTTCTTGGAACTCTCACCAAGACCACCGAGAAGATGGATCAGCTCCGTGTGGCAGATGCCCTGACAGAGATCTTCGCACTGTTCAAACGCTGCAACAAATATATTGATGAGACCATGCCTTGGGCACTGGCCAAAGATCCGGAGAAGAAAGACCGTCTGGCTACTGTTCTCTACAATCTGGTAGAGAGTATCAGCTACGGTGCTGCTCTTCTGGAGTCCTTTATGCCTACCACTTCCAAGAAGATCCTGGCTCAGCTGAATGCAAAACCAAGAACCATCGATCAGATGACTGAATTTGGTCTCTATGAGTCCGGCACCAAAGTAACAGAGACTCCGGAGATCCTGTTTGCCCGTCTGGATGTCAAAGAGGTTCTGGCAAAAGTAGAAGAGCACAAAGCTGCTCAGGCTGCAGAGGCTGCTCAGAAGGAAAATGTCATTGATATCGAAGCAAAAGAAGCTGTATCCTATGATGATTTCGCAAAACTGCAGTTTCAGGTAGGTGAGATCCTTTCCTGCGAAGCTGTTCCGAAAGCCGATAAGCTGCTCTGCTCTCAGGTGAAGATCGGAAGCCAGGTACGTCAGATCGTATCCGGTATCCGCAGCACCTACAGCCCGGAGGAGATGGTTGGCAAGAAGGTTATGGTTCTTGTAAATCTGCAGCCAAGAAAGATCCGCGGACTGGTATCTGAAGGCATGCTTCTGTGCGCAGAAGATGCTGACGGCAAGCTTTCTCTGGTTGCTCCGGAAAAAGAGATGCCAGCAGGCGCTGAGATCTGCTAATTCTATAAAATAAAAATGAAGCCTTCGCACATATTTTTCAGATTCTTGTCATATAGTTTTCTGATCATCACTGTGCGGAGGCTCTTTTTATGAAAAACAGGAAAAAACTTCTCTTTATTTTATTTCCACTTCTGATCCTGCTCATCTTACTTGGGCGGATTCTTTGCCACCCCTCCTTTTCCACCTATACATTCCGACTTTTCCGTCAGGAACTGGCACAGGATACGATCACCCTGCATTATACCTTAAGCGATCCAGAGGCTTATGGTTTTAAAAATATGTCCGCCTCATTAGGCGATTTTACATATGCTTCCTTTCAGAAAAGGATTCAGGATCTGAAAGACCAACAGGTCTCTTTGCAGAATTTTCTGGATCAGGATCTAAGTGAACAGGATGCCATGACCGCCGAACTTCTGGACTGGTGGCTTACCGGTCAGATAGAGATGGAAGATTTCTATTATTTTCAGGAGCCGCTGGGACCAACACTTGGTGTACAGGCACAGCTTCCGGTACTGCTGGCAGAATTTGCTTTTCGGAAAGAAGCCGATGTTGATCTTTATCTGGATCTGCTAAAACAATTGCCCGATTATTTTGCACAGATTATAGATTTTGAGCGTGAAAAAGCCTCCCACGGTATGTTCTTAAATGGAGAATCCCTGGATCAGATCCTTGCCCAGTGTAATGCCATGCTGACAGTCGATGAGCATCATTTTCTGATCACATCCTTCTCTGACCGGTTGCGGGACTGCTCTTTTGTAAGCGACAGCCACCGGACTGCCTACGAAATCCGCAATCGGCAGATTATTAACGATTGCGTAGTTCCCGCCTACCAGTCTCTGATTACTTCTCTGGGCCAATTACGTTCAGCACAGAATCAGGCACTTGGGCTTTATCACACTCCCGGCGGTCTCTCCTATTTTGAGCACCTGCTGAAATACACCGTAGGAACGGATCTTACAATCTCCCAGATCAGCCGTCTGCTGGATGATCAGATGGAGACCGACTATGAGACAGTCTATGCGGCGATTGAAGAGGGGATCGATCTGTTGGAGCATGATTCTGTCGCAACGGCAAACTCTGATACAGCGAACTCAAATGCTTCTGGCGACATGGCTTCTGCACAGACTGCCTCCGACGCTTCCAGCCCGCTCTATATCCTTCTTGACCTTCAAAAAAAGATCAATGAAGATTTCCCAATGCCTCCAGATACGAATTTTCAAGTTAAGACAGTTCCAGACTCTCTGGCGCCTTACCTAAGTCCCGCCTTTTATCTGACCCCGCCAGTGGATGCCACCCAGGAAAATACCATTTACATCAATCCTTCACAAAATACGGATGCGATCACGCTGCTCACCACACTGGCTCATGAAGGTTATCCTGGCCATCTCTATCAGCATACCTTTGAACAACTGGATTCCTATGATCCAATCCGAAGCCTTATCTATGTAGGCGGTTACACAGAAGGCTGGGGATTATACAGTGAACTCTATGCCTATGATTTTCTTGATACGAATAAGACCAAGGCAAATGCCCTGAGGGCATTATCATCTCTGAACTATGCCATCTGCGCAAGCCTGGATCTGTCCGTACACGGCATGGGCTGGAACGAGGCACAATGCGTCAGTTACCTTGCCTCCTTCGGGATCACCGACACCACACAGATCCACAAGCTCTATCTGCAGCTTCTGGAAGAGCCAGGCAACTATCTGAAATATTACCTTGGTTACCTGGAGATCTGTAAACTAAAAGAGAGCGCTCTCGCACTCTCTTCTAACTGGTCTTTATATGATTTTCATAACTGGTTCCTGACTACCGGACCGGCTCCATTTTCCATTCTCACCGAACACTTAGAGGACCTTGAAATATCCCCGAAGCTTCTCAAGCGCATGAGCCAGGACTTCCATCTCCTGTCCGTCCAGCCCTTCCATGACGGTAGAAACCATTTTCTGATGAAACGCCGCATGCTTCTCGTAGGCTGACAACCCTTTATCTGTCAGTGACAGAAGCACCACTCGCTTATCCTGTGCACTACGGACACGAGACACATACCCTTTTTTTACCAGGTTGTTGATGGCTGTGGTCAGCGTACCAACGGTCACTGCCATCTCACCGGCTACCGTAGACATATTTTTCGGTTCTCCAATCCCAATTGCATCAATAATGTGCATGTCATTGATGGAGATTTCCTTAAATGTACCTGTGATCAGGGCTTTCTGCTCCACGTCCAGAATCTCATTAAATAACATGACCAACAGGTCGTTCAGCAAATTTTCCTGATCCACACTCATCTACGCTCACCGTCCTCTTTTTCTTGTCACAGTATAGCACAATTCGGACAGTGCCGCAATGATTGCTTGCAGGTAGAAAACTCATAAAAGCCCGGAGTATGGCATAAAAACAAGCTTCTTCACCCTTTTATTTCTTGGACTCTGCCAGATCTTTATCTTTGTATCCGAACATCCAGGTCAGTGCAAATGCAACACCTGCGGAGATCAGGAACATGATGATATAATTCAACGGATCATTCAGGCACAGCAGCAGTCCGAAGATACCAGTCACACCGGTACCGGTTGCACCAAGTCCCACGATGGAAGCGTACAGTGCACCGCACGCGCCACCTGCCGCACCGCAGATGAACGGACGGAAGAAACGTAAGTTCACACCAAAGATCGCCGGTTCTGTGATTCCCATAAAGCAGGACATTGCAGACGGTACTGCCATGGATTTGATCTTGCTGTTTCTTGTCTTCAGGGCAACAGCCAGTGCTGCAGCTCCCTGTGCAATATTGGCTGCAGATGCCAGCGGCAGCCAGAAAGTCTTTCCGTAAAGTCCAAGCTGCGCCACATCAATCACCGTATACATATGATGGACACCTGCCACAACGGTTGCAGAATAAAGACCTCCCATAATAAAGCTTCCAACACCAAACGGAAGCGTGATCAACTGCTGAACACCACCGATAATTGCATTTTCAACTGTTACGAATACCGGTCCGATGATAGAGTAAGTCAGATAACCAGTCACAAATACGCTGACCAGCGGAGTAACGAACAGGTCAAACATGGCCGGTACGATCTTGTGCAGCCGTTTTTCAATGAAACACATAACAAATACGGCAATAATAACCGGAATAACATGACCCTGATAACCTACCAGATCAATCTTATAAAGTCCAAACCACACACTCTGAGTCTGCTTTACACCTTCGGTTGCCACGGTCCACGCATTCTGAAGATCTGGATGGATCATCAGCATACCGATTACTGCTCCCAGATACTGGTTTCCGCCAAATACCTTTGCTGCACTGAATGCAATCAGAATCGGCAAGAATACGTATGCAGTATTTCCAAAAAGATTAGCGAACACAAATATAGAGCTTGATGTGTCAATATTTACAAATCCATTGTTTACCATGAAATTCAGTGCTTCCATGATACCCATAAGAAATCCGCTTGCTACGATCGCCGGAATGATCGGTACGAAGATGTCGCCCAACGTCTTGATCGCCTGCTTATACCAGGGCTGTTTTGCTGCAGCCGCTGCCTTTACTTCCTCTTTGCTGGCACCTGTCAGACCGGACACCGCAAGAAATTCATCATATACCTTGTTTACCACACCTGTTCCCAGAATGATCTGAACCTGTCCCGAGGCACTGAACACACCTTTTACCCCATCAATATCTTCCACTGCTTTTACATCACATTTTTCATTGTCTGCCAGCACCAGACGAAGTCTGGTGGAGCAATGTGCTGCGGAAACAATATTTTCCTTTTTTCCGACTTTTTCATAGATCTCTTCTGCAATCTTTCTGTAATCCATTTCCTTCTCTCCTTTTATCTCTTATAACGCTCTATGGCTGTCCTAAACCCTGTTTCTCCAAATACTTCTATGCGGTTTCCTAACAGGACAGGAAGTCTCCTGTTACATGTTCTCCATGTACTTCCACCTGATAGTTTCCCGTCTCCGGGTAAAATCTGGTTGAAAATACATCTTTGCCGCCATTTAAGAACACTTCTACACAAGAAGCATCCACAATGATCCTTGCATCTGTCACTTCATCAAGCTCCCGACCACGGATCGTCCGGCCGCAGCCCAGCTCTTTGTCTGTAAATTCCATGCAGAACAGTTTTGCTTCCGGATCATAAGACAACTCCAGTCCTTTTGACAGGATCACTTTCCATGCTCCCTCTTTGGGAAGCAATGTCAGTTCATAGCAGTCGGTCTCACAATGTTTCTCGTAAGATCCTTCAAACCGTTCTTTCTGTTTCCATATTGTTCCAATCTCGCGCACTGGATTCTGACACAACACACCGTCCCGCACAGACAATTCTCGTGGGAGAGTCAGCACATGCTGCCAGCCGTCTTCCACGGAACGATTGGTATACTGCTCATCCGCATCTGCCATTCCCATCCAGCCGATCAGAATTCTTCTTCCGGTGGAATCCACAAAGGTCTGCGGAGCATAAAAATCAAATCCACCATCAATCTCCCGAAATGCTCCTGGTACTCCATCAGTCCGGAAATCTCCATGAATAATGCCTGCTACTGTCTGATACTGATTGCGGTATTTCCATCCGTCTGCTTCCAGTCCCTGAGGAGAAATACTCAGAACCGTATATCCGTCCAGTTCATAGAGATCCGGGCATTCCCACATGAATCCAAATGTTTCTTCTGACTGCAGGCGGTGAATGCATTTCCAGTGTTCCTTATCTTCCGAAGAAAAGACCAGAACCACCCCTTTGTCTTCCTTCGTTCTTGCACCCTGTACCATGTAATAGGTATCATCCTGCTTCCACACCTTCGGATCCCTCACGTGACAGGTCAGATCCCACGGATAATCCGCATTCGTCATCAGAAGCTTCTTGGTCTCAAAGGTCTTTCCATCCCGGCTGACCGCCAGCACTGTGTTGGATTCCCGGCCATTGTTAATATAATCATAAGTGCCTTGAAGCTTCACATTTCCTGTGTAATACACATACATCACACCGTCTTCCACAAGTGCTGAGCCCGAATAGGCACCGTGACAGTCATAAGGCTGATCCGGCTGAAGAGGTGCACCCTTATATTCCCAATGAACCAGATCCTTGCTGGTGCATAATCCCCAGAATTTTAATCCGCCATGCACTTCAAAAGGCGACATCTGAAAAAATGCATAATAGGTTCCTTCATACTCACACAATCCATTGGGATCGTTAAGCCATCCTACCGGCGGCATCACATGAAAATGCGGGATCCACCGTTGTATGTTTTTGTGCTTCTGTTTTTCAACTGCTTCATCTACAAGTTTCTGTAATGTTCTGTGCAAAGCATTCATGCCTGCTGTACTCCTTTCAGATCTGAACTCTGTCTGCAGATCAACTCCGCATGAAGCGGATGATCCTCTCTCTTCTGGTCATTTGGATGATCCATCCGGTAAAACAGCCTCTGTACTGCCAGCGATGCCATAGTCTCATTTGGCTGTGCGATACTGGACAGGGACGGATACAAAACCTCGCATAAATAAATGTTATCGAATCCTACAATCCCCACCTGCTCCGGAACCCGGATCTTCATCTTCTGCAGAATTCCCATCATCTGCACTGCCCGCCGGTCATTGTAGGCAAAGATTCCGGTCTTTCCGGTGGTCTTCGCAAAATGTTCCTTCAATGCGGCTTCGATCACCTGTGAATCCTTAGATGAAATAATAGTCAGGTGCTTTCTGAACTCTCTGCACTCATTTGCCATTCCATCAATAAATCCCAGATATTTATCATCTGTGGTATTTCCAAAGAAAATATATTCTTCATAACCCTGTTCATGCAGATGTCGCGCCACCTGTGCGCCTGCCTCATCATGTGCCACATAAAAAGAATCAATTCCTGTGGCATGTCTTGTGATCACAACGGTTGGAATATCCAGGCGGCTGACCATGCCTCTCCATTCTGCCCCATTCTCATCTACCGGAACCATGATCAGTCCGTCCACCCGGTAACGCTTCACAACATCCAGACACTCTTTTTCTTTCTCCAGATCATAATCAGAGCTGAAGAGAATCAGACTGTAACCATCCTTTCTTGCTTCTTCTCCGATGTGTTTTACCAACTCCGCAAAAAAAGAGTTGGAAATGTCGGTCACGATCACACCGATCAGGCGGGTCTTGCTCCCTACCAGGCTCTGCGCTATTACATTTGGCTGAAAATCATGCTCTCTTGCACATGCAAGAACACGTTCCCGGATCTCTGGATTTACTGCTGTATTTCCATTTAACACACGCGAAACGGTGGGCTGGGATACCCCTGTCAGTCTCGCGATCTCTGTCATTGTTATCATGCTGCTTCTCCCTGTGAATGGTTGTAAATCGCTTTTTGATTGTTTGCTAAATGGTTGTGAATCATGTGTGAATACGTATTCACAACTTCTGTGCTTATAGTAACATGTCTATATTTTTCAGTCAATTAGCACTTATTCATAATATTGACTGTCCATTTTTGTGCAGAATGCATCATCCCATTCTCGCCAACACCACGCTGGCAGAGATGCCTGCAAGAGTTGACAGAAGTGCTCCCGCCAGAGTCCAACGGGTCTTTGATACTTTGGCTGTCAGAAAGTATACACTCATGGTGTAAAACACTGTCTCCGTGCTGCTCATCATGATCGATGCGATCAGACCAATCTGAGAATCGGTTCCGTATTCTTTATAAATGTCCAGTGCCAATGATGTAGCAGCCGAGGAAGAAAACAAGCGCACGATTGCCAGTGGAACCAGTTCCACCGGAAAATGGATCCATTGCGCCGGTACTGTCAGCAGCCTCGAGATCAGTTCCAGGAATCCCGATGCCCGCAGCATTCCCACTGCCACCATCAATCCCACAAGTGTGGGCAAAATCTTCAATACCGTATGGATTCCCTCCGCTGCACCCTTTACAAATTCATCATAAACAGGAATCTTTGCTGCCAGACCAGTGACAAGAATATAGACGATCAGAATCGGAATTATAAAATCAGAAATATAATAAAAGAGATTCATAAAAATCCCCCGGCGATGGAATCATTCTATTATATCCAATGCCGAAGGGATTTATAACGGTTTTCTTTATTTTCCAAGGCAAATATCTTCAATCTCAGCCAGCCAGTCAATATAATAGTCAGCTCCTGACTGATCATAACCAAACCGGTCATCTCGCTTGCAGATAACGACCGCCCCTGCGCTCTCGGCTGCCTGCAGTCCAAAGGTAGAATCTTCCACCACATAGCAGTCTTTCGGCTCCACACCCATTTTCTTCATGGTATAAATATAAATCTCCGGATCCGGCTTGCTGTGTACAAACTCTTGACCGCTGACAATAATGTCAAAATAATCTGTCAGTTCCAATCCCCCAAGATTCTGCAAAATCTTTTCCTTCGGAGCGGAAGAAGCCATTCCAATGTGAAATCCACTGGCTTTGAGTTTTTCCATCAGGGGATAAATATCTTCATTCACGATTTCCCGCAGGTTAAGCGGATACTCCGCATTGACCTGATCACGGCCTTTATTATACGCTTCATAACTCATAGCGAAGCCCGGTACATTTTCCCGAAACAGTTCGTACGTATCCTTCCGGTTTGATCCGCAGATCAGAAAACTTAGTTCATCAGTTATTTCAAACCCGTTTCTCTTCATAAATATTTTAATTCGCTTCTGATACTCCGGCTCGGAATCAATGATAACGCCGTCCATATCAAATATAATATGATTTTTCATGGCTGCTCCTTGTCCTCTATACTTTTTTACTCTGCTTGCATGTCTGCTTATCATTCACTATAATAACAAATAATAATATGACAGGCAATTATATGACTTTTATAGCGGAGGATATTTTTATGCACATCAAAGAAAATGCAACTGGCTTCCAGCATATTGGCATCCCTACCAAAGATATGGATGCAACCATTCGTTTCTATGAATCACTTGGATTTGAACGACTCTATGAGACCCGTAACAAAGAGGAAGACGACGGACGGGTTATCTTCTTCCAGCTTCATGATCTCGTTCTTGAGACTTATGAAGTCAAAGACCCGAAGATGGTACTTGGCGCCATTGATCATTTTTCCATCAATGTAAAAGATATTGACGATGCTTTCCGCTTCATCAACGAGGCCGGCATGAACAATACCAACGATTTTATTCATTTTCTTCCTTTCTTTGAAAACGGTGTAAAATTCTTTAAGATTGAAGGACCGAATAAAGAGACTGTAGAATTTAATCAGTATGTATAATGTTGAGGTTTTATCATCACTTTCCAGGCTCCCTGGGGAACTTATTTAAGTAATGTGATATAAATAAGTTGGAAAGACAGTTCAACAATAAGAAATGCTCAACTACTTACTTAAGTAGGTAGTTGAGCATTTTTATGTTACTAATGATTCAAAACTTCCTCCATCATCGGAATGGATGGTGCTGCACCCGCTTTAGATACTGCTATCGCAGAAGCTTTTGCTGCAAGATTCATAGCTTCTTCAACAGACTTTTTCTGCATGATTGCTGCAACAAAATATCCGATAAAACAGTCACCCGCAGCAGTTGTATCAACTACCTTTGTTTTATAAATCTCCTGAATGATTCGTTTCTTGCCCTCTATATAGATAGAACCTTTTTCACCCAGAGTCAGAATAATCTTTGTATTTGGAAATTTTTCTACCAATGCATCTGCTATTACTACATCTTCTTCCTCAGAAAACGTTCTTTCCAAAAGCTGTGCTGCTTCAATTTCATTTACCACCAGATAGTCCACAAGCTGCAATGGCATTTCCGACACCTTCTTATTCATCGGAGCCGGATTCAGTACAATAATCATACCCTTTTCATGTGCTTTTTGAATGATATAGGGCATCTCATTGATTTCATTCTGAAGCACTATAAAATCGCCTTCATCAAAGCAGGAAAGGGTTGCATCAACCTGATGTTTTGAAATTGCCTGATTTGCACCTCCAAAAAGAAGAATACAATTATCACCGGTTTTATCCGTCTGTATAATGGCATTTCCAGTTCTTGTTTCATCTGTTTTTGACACATAAGTCGTATCTACACCAGATTTTTTTAAAAAGTCCAATAAGAATTGTCCATCCTCACCTATCGCACCGGCATGATAGGTTTTTACACCTGCTCTTCCAAGCGCAACTGATTGATTCAGTCCTTTTCCACCTGTATAAATATTTAATGCATTTGATGCAAGAGTCTCCCCTTTCTGGACAAAATGATCCACACTATACACGTAATCAATATTCAGGGAACCGAAATTTAATACTCTCATATACGTTTCTCCATTCTGTCTTTAGAATACAACCCCTGCCCGAAGAATCACATTGGCAAACGGAGAAAACTCGCCGGTTCTGACTGCAAATCTGCACTTCGCCGATTCTGCTTTCAGATCCGTATGCGGCATCATCTCATACTCTACTCCGGGAAGGACATCTACAATATGCTGATACAGTTTTTTATTCTTTTCCTGAATCTCATCAGCAAGATAATAATACTCAACTTCCGTCTCGGCAAGAACAGCATCCAGCACCTGTTCAAATCTCGGAACTCCGCCGCACACAGCCAGATCGATCACTTCTACTCCTTCTGGTATCGGCATTCCAGCATCTCCAATCATAAACAGATCTTTATGCCCCAGTGCTGCGATGCACCGCATAAGCTCTGCATTAAGAATTCCTCTTTTCTTCATACGTTTATGACTCCTTTATCTCCAGCATTTGTTTTAATCTGATATCTCTGGAAGATGCACCTATCATCAGTTCTCTCTTTCCTGTCAGTTTCCTATAATCTTTCTGTTTTATATCATAGTACTGAAGATATAAATCTTTTACCAGAAACTCCACGGTCTTTGTTTCACCTTTTTTCACAGACACTCTCTGGAAATCAACCAGAACCTTAGGTGCACACTGTACTCCATCCGGCAGCAGATCCGGTCTTCCAAGATAACACTGTGCAACTTCTTCTCCATCACAATCTCCAGTATTGGTAATCTGACAGGATACTTTGATATCGTCTCCTGCTTTCTCACATCTGATATCATTGTACTCAAATTTTGTATAGCTTAATCCAAAGCCAAAAGGATACATAGGTGAATTCTTATTTTCATCAAACCAGCGATAGCCGTTCAGCAACCCTTCTGTAAAATGTGCTGTATTTGGATGTTTTGCATCTTTTTCACTGATTCTGCCAGATGGCGCATAGCGTTCCGGATGGTTCAAATCTCTGGCCGCCAGATCCGTCAGTTTTTCTGGGAATGTAACCGGCAGTCTTCCTGCTGGATTCACGTCTCCCGTCAGCACATCCACTGTAGCCAGTGCACCTTCCTGTCCGGAAAACCACATTTCCAGAATACCTTTTACCTGATCTCTCCACGGCATTGCAACCGCGTCACCATTATTAAGGATCACAACTATATTTTTATTTTTCTTTGCAACTCGTTCGATCAGTTCATTCTGATTTTCTTCCAGTTCCAGTCTGTCATTCACACTCTGATGCCATGCAAAACAAAGAACTATGTCTGCCTCTTCTGCTTCCCTCTCTGCCTCCTTCATAGCCTTTTCCATCATAGAAGGAGTTGTCCATGCCAACCGAACTTCCAGCGGATCCAGATAAATACACGTATGATTGAAATAAATCTCATATTCTTTTCCTGCTTCCAGCCAGATTGTTCCACCCGCATTATTCCATCCATCTTTGCAGGTTACAACTTCAGAAAACGGATTCACCACACCATTTGCGGAAATACGGACGCCCATACCTACTCTGGTAAGTGCTTCTGCATCTTTGCATTCCCGGATATACAGATTTCCTGAAGTTGCCACAGAGAGATCTCCATTTTCCACATGATTTCTCTCAAATGCCTCAATTCCCGGAAAATGGCTCTGAAGACTGATCCTGTGCATTCCTGTTTCTTCCGGACAGAGGTATCCATGCCACATATAATATTCTTTTGGTGTTTCCTTAAAAAATCCTCTTCTTTGGTCGCGTTTCAACGGTGGCAGAGCCGTTTCTCCCTTAAAGTCGATCTCTTTATCCAATACAGATATTTCTGCCTGCGGAATCACATCCAGATCACCATTACTGAGTGTCTCATATGTAAAACGGGCAATATATCTGTTCAGCCCATGTTCTGCACTGTTTTCTGAAGGCTTCAGATTTTCTGACGGTATCACAACTCCATCCAGATCATCTCCTATGGAAAATCTGACGGCATCTCCATATTTCTGATGAAGAATATGATAAACACTGTTCTTACGGTCTTCGAATCCATATGGAGATTCCTTAAATGTAGGCATCACCTGTTTATGCCCACCCGGTCCAATCACTGCAATTTTCTTTCCTTCAAATTGCATAGGAAGAATGTCATCGTCATTCTTTAGCAGAACCGCACCTTTTCCGGCAATTCTCCGTGCAGTCTCTGCACTTTTCATTTTTACGTCTTGCCCGATCGGTCCTGGTATTCTCTGCTTTTCATCCAACATTCCAAAGCGATCCAGTGTATCTAAATAATAGTAGACTGCATGATCCAGATCATCCATGGTCACAGGCTGTTCCGGATCATGGATCGCATCCAGAAGTTTTTTACCATAACAGGATAACTCACTACCCTCGTTATAATAGTCATCTCCTGGCATTTCCAGCGTAGCACCATGACGGATCGCATTGGGATCATAAAGGCAGTACCAGTCATCAAAAATGAATCCTTTGAATCCCCATTTATCCCTTGCACACTCATCCATCATGTGTCCATAATCATATGTCCATGTTCCGTTGACCTGATTATAGTTTGTCATAGCACTGGCAACTCCTGCTTTCATTACCAATTCATACGGACGCATATACAGTTCATGAAGTGTCTGCTCATCCACAATACAGTTTCCCGCACCCTGCGCTGCTCCTGTACTGGAGGCTACCATCTGTTTCAGATTCGCCAGTGCATGATTATCTTTCTGAATTCCATTCGCTTCCTGAGCCCCCATTTCTCCGTTAAGCACCGGATCTTCTCCATAGGTCTGATAATTTCCGCCGTTGCTGGTTCCCTTTAATGATACTGGGTCTCTGACAATATTAACTCTCGGTGTCAACAGCAGGTGAATACCACCCGCTTTTGCCTCATTTCCCAGTGCCAGTCCATATTCATACGCACATTCTCTGTCAAACGTAGATGCCAAACTTACTTTTGATGGAAATGCTGTAGTTTCCCAGCTGATATTAACTCCAGACTCTCCATCCGCAATAAATACATCCGGTATTCCAAGTCTTTCATTTCCTCTGACAAACCCAGCCTGATTTGCCCGATATGGATCCCAAAGCTGTCCATGCACGCATAACAGTTTTTCTTCATCTGTCATCTGGCTGATCATGTCTAAAACCCTTTTATTATTATACTGTCTCATGCTTCCCCCACGCTTAAGCCTTTGTCGTCTTCTCACTCTGTTTTTTCTTCATTGCATACCATGCATACAGACACATTGCTATGATCGTTACAACGTACGGTATCATAAGTATGAGCTGTGATGGCAGATTGATCGTTTGCAGCGTATTTGCCACAGAATCAGCCACACCAAACAATAGTGCAGACAGCATACCAAGAATCGGATGCTGACCACTCATAGCTGCAGCTGCTATTCCAATCCATCCGCGACCAGCTGTAATATTTTTTACAAACCAGGATACATAACCCATGGACATATATGCTCCACCCATTCCGGACAACACGCCTGCGATAACCAATGCGATACTCTTTGTCTTAAAGACACTGATTCCAACGGATTTTGCCGCGTCCGGATTTTCCCCTACTGCACGAATCCTTAATCCTAAACTGGTTCTGAATAATAAGAACCAGATAACAAATGCAGAAATAAATGACATATAAGTAACAATATTCTGACCGGATACCACTGCTCCAAGAACCGGAATATCTTTAATAATCGGAATATCCACCGATGGCATCACCTTACTGCTCAGACTGGAGGAGATTCCTCTGACACCTGTCAATGCATACAAAAGAAATACCGTTCCACCGCTTCCCAGCAGATTAATTGACAGGCCTGCAAGAATATCATTTACCTTCATCTTGAAAATAATATATGAAAGCAGATATCCTGTCGCACCACCAATCAATACCGCCACTAAAAATCCGATCCAGGCACTGCCTGTCCAGGTAGATACAACTACTCCTACAAAGGCGGAAATCAGCATGGTTCCTTCCATCGTAATATTTCCAACTCCAGCACGCTCAGAGATAACGGAACTCAAAGTAGCCAGAAGTATTGGTGTTGTCAGTCGGAAAACTGAGAACAAAAAAGATTCGCTGAAAATCAATCCCAAAATATTATCCACAATAAGCGCCTCCTTTTTCCTCATGTTCTTCTTCAAGCTGTTTACTCAGCTGACAGGTACGTTTCTGCTTATATTTTGCAAGAAAACTTTCTGCCAGAATAAATACCAGAATGACTGCCTGAATAATGGATACAAAATCTGTCTGCATTCCGGTCTTCATCGACATCAGATCCGCGCCTTTTCTAAGATATGCCAAGAATAAGGCTGCCAATGGGATGTATTTTGGATTTCTTCCTGCAAGAATTCCAAGCGTTACGCCATCCCAACCATGATTGGTAAGTCCGGTCCAGGAAAATCTTCTGTACACACCCAGAACTTCCATCGCCCCTGCTGCTCCGCAGAGAGCACTTCCAATCATCTGTGAAGAAACAAGTACAAATCCAATACTGACTCCTGCATACTTTGCAAACCTGCTGTTTTGTCCAACCAGCCGGATCTCATATCCCCATCTTGTCTTATACATAAAAATATATGTAAGGATCACCAGAATCACTGCCACAATAAATCCCATATGTACATCACTTCCAGGAATTAAAGAAGCAATTCTTGCTGTCTTTGGCAGTTTCAAAGACGCCACACTTCCTGCGGATGGATCTCTGAAATAGTAAGTAATAATAAACAGTCCAAAATTCATGCAGGCATAATTCAAAAGCATGGAACCAACCATTTCGGATGCATCCAGCTTATATCTCATCAGTGCCGGAATTACACCGATCCCTGCGCAGACAACTGCGGCTACAAGTACACACACGACCGGATGAATCCCTGCTGGTAAATTTGTTGACAAGGCTACCGCCGTTGCAATCACACCACCAAAGAAAAATGCACCTTCGCCAAACAAATTAAACTGGTTTGCGCTGAACATAATACAAACTGCCAGACCAGTAATAACGATTGGAATCCACATGGTCAGAAGACTGCAGAAATTGTTTAAACTCATCAGTGGTCCAAAGACCAGATACTGAATAGATAATAATGGTTCATCACTTACCAGCAGAATAATAATGACAGAAAGCAATACGCCGATTCCAATGGCAAGCCCGGTTCTCAGAACTGTAAATTCCCGATTTAATTTTTCCTGTGTCATTTTTTTACTCATACATCTGCCTCTCAATCTCATCTGCGCTCATCTTCTTTACTCCCAGCATATAGAGACCCAGTTCTTCTTCTGTCAGGACGCTGGTATCTGAAAAATATGCTGCTATCTTACCATTGTAGAAAATAGCCAGACTGTCTGATAATCCTAGTACCTCATTCAGATCCGCCGAGTTCAGAATAATGGCTTTTCCTTCATCTCTCAGCTGAACCAGCCGTTCTCTGATAAATGTAGCCGCTCCAATATCAATTCCGCGAGCCGGCTGATCAACAAGAATCACCTTTGGATCCTGTGAAAACTCCCTGGCAACGACTACTTTCTGAATATTTCCACCAGACAGCATTCCAATCTCCTGATTTCGTCCGCTGCATTTTACCCTGTATTCTTTAATCAGATTATCCGTTTCATCTGCAATGTCTTTTTCTTTCAATAAAATTTTTCCGGTGAACTTTTTCGTTCTCTGCTGTCCTGCAAGAATATTATCTGAGATGCTCAGATTTTTTGCAGTTCCTTCCACCATACGATCTTCCGGAATATGAGAAACCCCAAGATCTCTGATTGCTCTTATGGATGAATGTGAAATCTCTTTCCCTTCCAGACAGATAGACCCCCCAACCACTGGGCACATTCCTGCAATTGCTTCCAGGATCTCATGCTGTCCGTTTCCTTCCACACCCGCCAGTCCAAGGATTTCTCCGCTTCTTACTCTCAGAGATACGTGATCCAGCACAGTGCGTCCCATATTATTTCTACAGGTCACACCTTTTGCTTCCAGTATTGTCTCTTTGGGATTTGCTTTCGTTTTTTCAATAACTTCCACCACATCTCTTCCTACCATAAGTCTTGAGATATCCGCTTCCGTTACTTCTGAAATATTTCTTGTAGCGACCATTCTTCCATTTTTCATAATAGAAACACGGTCACATAATTTCTTTACTTCATATAATTTGTGCGAAATGAAAATAATTGTGTGTCCTTCATCACGCAGATGTTTTAACTCCTCAAATAACTCATCTGTCTCCTGCGGCGTCAGCACTGTCGTCGGTTCGTCCAGGATCAGAATTTCTGCGCCTTTCAAAAGCGCCTTTATAATTTCTACTCTCTGTTTCATGCCAACAGAAATATCTTCTACTTTTGCTTCAGCCGGAATCGGCAGATTGTACTTCTCTGCAATTTCATTTGTCCGGCGAATCGCCTCTTTTTTATCAAATTTAATTCCTTTATGCGGTTCTACCCCCAACACCACATTTTCCGCCACTGTAAGGGAGGGCACCAGCATAAAATGCTGGTGCACCATTCCAATACTGCACTCAATAGCTTTAGCGGACGAGGTCAGCTGAACCGGTGTGCCTTTTACATAGATAGTCCCTTCACTTGGCTGTTCGATACCATAAAGCATCTTCATAAATGTAGATTTTCCTGCTCCATTCTCTCCACAGATCGCATGAATCTCACCTTTTTCTGCCGAAAAATTAATATCCTTATTTGCCATTACACCATTGCCATAAATTTTGACAATATGTTCCGCTCTTAGAATCTCACTCATCCTTAGCCCTTTCCATAATTCTTCTGATTACTGAATATATTTTGCCTTAAATGCATCCATATCTTCTGAAGTCATGCCATATGCAGAGGATACTTTAATCTTGCCATCAATAATATCCTGTTTTGCCTGATCGATCGCTGCTGCCTGTTCCTCAGATACATGCTCGTAATAATTGTCATTAGTCACGATACCAACGCAACCCTTATCAAGACCAAGATACTCACAAGTTCCATACGGCATTTCGCCTGCTTTATAAAGCTCATATGCATTGAGAAGAGATACATCTACACGTTTCAGAGAACTGGTAAGGATTGTTTTTGCTTTCTCCGGATCGCTCTCTTCAAAAACAAGAGACTGATCGGTATCAGAACCTATTGCCAGATTGCCAGTCTCTTTTGCTGCCTCAAATACACCTACACCTGCATTGGAAGCCAGCTGGAATACAATATCTGCACCTGCATTGTACTGTACCAGCGCCAGCTCTTTACCTTTTGCAGAATCATCCCAGTTTCCGGTATAAGATACCACTGCCTTAATATCCGGATTTACATAGGCTGCACCTTCCAGATATCCAACCAGAGAGTCATTTACTACAGTTGAATCAGCCCCACCGATGAATCCAATTACCCCTGTCTTGGATACACTTGCTGCTGCCATTCCTGCCAGGAATGATCCCTCATTTGCACTGTAACTCATACTGTAAATATTGTCATAATCCTCAATCGGTTCATCAAAGAACCAAAACTCTTTATCTGGATAATCTTCTGCTGCCGCCTCAATATACTCCATCATAGTCCAGGATCCTGCAACAACCACATCCCAGTCCTCACTCAGCGTATCCTCAATGATAGAATCATATTTGGACTGATCGGTTGTCATCTCAATAACTTTTGTCTCAACTTCATCCCCATATTTTTCCTGAATTGCATTGATTCCTGCAGCAGAACAGTCATACCATGCCAGATCTCCCAGATATCCATTCAACAGAAGAACAATTTTTGTTTTTCCATCGGAATCTGCATCAGCTGACGTGCTGCCTGCAGTATCCGCTTTCTGTCCACATCCAGCCAGAGTACCTGCTGCCATAGATGCTAATAATAAAGTTGCCAACCCTCTTTTTACATTTTTGCCTTTCATAGTAACCTCCTCTTATGTTTATTTCCAGGCGCTTATATCTCCTCTTTTATTAAAACGTTTTAATAAAAGAAAAAATATAAAAATGACTTTCTTTTGTCATTTTCATATTTAATTATATATCATATTTATCCAAATAAGTCAATATATGTTTTTTTATTTTATACATTTTAACTAATCAAATTTCCATCTATATACTTTGACATCAGGCAGTCTGTTTGATATAATTATACCGATTTAATAAATATGAGGATAAAAATAGTATGAGAGTAACTATTAAAGATGTGGCCAAAGCCGCCGGCGTATCACCGGCTACGGTTTCTTTTATTATAAATAATAAACCCGTATCCATTTCTACAGCCACCAGGGAAAAAGTTTTAAAAGCAATCGATGAACTGCATTATCGTCCTAATCAGCTTGCTGTCAGTCTTGTTACCAACACAAGCAATACTATAGGACTTATTCTTCCAGATTCCACGAACCCTTTTTTTGCCAGCCTATCCCATTGCATTGAAGAACTGCTCAGGAAACACAATATCGCTGTTATTGTAGGAAACACGAACAGTGATCCTGACATTACCCGTCAGTATCTTCAGCTATTTTCTGATAAACGAGTTGATGGAATCATCCTTGCTCAGCTCGATTTTGAAGATGAGCAGGAAACAATTGCATGTCAGAACATCATTCGTCATCTGGACATTCCTACTGTCTATGTAGACCGTGTTGCTAATTCTGTTGGCCAGCATTCCATTGTAGAAGTAGATCAAAGACAGATCGGTTATTTGGCTACCCGGCATCTTCTGAATCTTGGACACAGAAGAATAGGCTGTGCATCCGGTTCCATTCATCTGACCGTCAATCAACAGCGTTATGAAGGGTACAAGAAAGCATTAATTGAATACGGTCTTACACCGGATCCTGATCTCTTATTCTGCGATTCTCTGTCTACCAACTGCGGCAGCAAAGCGCTTCCCTGTCTGCTTGGACACAATGTCAGTGCTATTTTTGCCTTTAATGATATGGTCGCCTATGGCATCTATAAAGCATGCAGAAATTATAATATCTCTATCCCTGATGATATTTCTATTGTAGGCGTGGATGACATCTCATTTTCTGAGATTATCAATCCGCCCCTTACAACGATTGCTCAGCCAATTGAAAAGATTGCCAGTCATGCAGTTGAAGCAATCAAAATTCTGATCAATGGAGACAAGCCTGAGCACAACTATATTTGTCTTCATCCATTATTAAAAGTACGTGCCAGCACGACTTCTTATAAAAATTTATAAAGCTCCCCTCCCTTGTCCATTCTCCCCCACTGTGCTAAACTGGAGAAAGAGTTTTTTACGGAGGAAGATTATTATGTTATCATTTCAAAACGATTATCAGGAAGGCGCACATGAGAAGATCCTCAAGCGTCTGATGGAGACGAATCTGGAACCGCAGTCTGGCTATGGTTCCGATTCCTATACAGAGAGTGCAAAGGAAAAGATCCGAAAGGTCTGCGAATGCCCGCAGGCGGATGTGTGGTTCTTAACCGGAGGAACCCAGACCAACCAGAACGTAATTGATGCCATGCTGCAGCCATATGAAGGTGTGGTAGCTGCATCCACCGGTCATGTAAGTGTCCACGAGGCAGGAGCCATTGAATTTACCGGTCATAAAGTACTGACCATTCCTCAGCATGAGGGCAAGATCTACGCAGAAGAGCTGGAGAGCTACTTACGAGGATTCTGGGAAGACACCGATCACGAACACATGGTATTTCCAGGCATGGTCTATATCTCCCATCCCACCGAGTACGGAACCTTATATACCCGTTCTGAGCTGGAAAATATCTCCGCCATCTGCGAAGCTTATGATATTCCACTCTATCTGGATGGTGCCAGACTGGGTTATGGTCTCATGAGCGACAACACCGATGTGACTCTTGGCGTCATCTCCAGCTGCTGTGACGTGTTCTATATCGGCGGAACCAAGGTAGGTGCACTCTGCGGCGAAGCCGTAGTCTTTACCAAGGATAACACACCAAAGCATTTTCTGACTCATATCAAGCAGCATGGAGCTCTGCTGGCAAAGGGACGACTTCTGGGAATCCAGTTTGATACCTTATTTACCGACGACCTCTATTTTCTGCTTGGCAGACATGCCATCGATATGTCCGAGCTGATGAAAAATGGTCTGAAAGAACGGGGCGTTCCGTTCTATATTGACTCCCCGACCAATCAGCAGTTCCTTCTGCTGACCAATGAACAGGCAGAACGGCTGAAGCGTCAGGTGCTCTTCTCCACCTGGGAACGGCCGGATGAGATGCATACAGTGATCCGACTGGCTACCAGTTGGGCAACCACGGAAGAAAATGTGCAGAAGCTGCTGCAGGTATTCGATGAGATCATGTAACAGTTATGCAGCATCGTTTCAAAAATTTTTTACATAATACAAAACCGGGAGTATATCTTTTTGAAGATACACTCCCGGCGTTTTTATTCTACCATCTCTTAAATAATCGGCTGCTCTTTATCCCTGTGCCAGCGCGTCTGCTGAGATCGGCTCGATGGTATAGGAATCATACTCTAATTCATTCTCATACCAGCCATCGTACAGAAGACCTGCGTTGACCACAAATTCCTGTCCGTCACAGATATCGCCGATAGACGCCGTCTGTGTTCCGACCAGCTGATCTCCGCTGTAATAGGATACCAGAAAGCTTGCCATACTCAGATCCTGACCGGTCTGATTTTTACATTTAGCAATGATCTGGTCTGTTGCGATCTTTGCCTGTTTTTCAACAATCAGTCCTGACGGATCTACTGCTGCTGTGCTGTCTTTTTTCATACCGGTAAACAGTACTTCCAGATGATCATAGTCTCCAGGTGCCAGTGCCGGAGCGATCCGCATGATCTGCTCACCGCCTGCCATCACTTCACTGAAGCTCACACCCTGATAATAGTCCATGATCTCATCATCCGCATTGTAAAACAGGATATCTGCACTCACATAAGAATAACTCTGGTCAGACACATTTTTCAGAGTAAAGGTCTGATCTCCCAGATCCGTCTGTGCAATGTCATAAGTAAAAGCATCTGACGCGATCGGTTTGTACATATAGATACCATCCCCTTCGCCAGTCTCTTCCTCCGTAACATATGCATCAGGACTTTCCTGCGCTTCTGCCGTATCAACATCTGCTTTCTTATTGCTGCATGCAGTCATGGTCAGTGCTGCTGCGGCCAGCATTGCCAGCAACATATATTTTCTTTGTTTCATGTTCAGATCCTCCTCATGATAACTCTCAGAGCCGTATTTGCACGACTCTGAATATCATCATTATACACAAGAACTTTTTCCATGAAACCACATTTGCCCATTCTTAAGAAAAATTAAGATGTCAAGCTTTGACTGTCAGAACTGCTGTATCCTTCGTAGCTGCACCTGTTCGTACTTCACCGATCTCTTCGCAGTCATCTGTGTTAGTCACCACAACTGCCGTTGTCACCGGATACCCTTCACCTTTGATAAGATCCATATCAAACTCTGCCAGCAGATCACCTGCTTTCACCTGATCGCCGGTCTTTACCTTCACATCAAATCCTTTGCCGTTTAATTTAACCGTATCCATTCCAATGTGGATCAGCAGTTCCACCCCATGTTTGCTCATAAGGCCAATGGCATGTTTGGTATCAAAGACGGTTGTCACTTCGCCGTCCACCGGTGCGTAAGCCTTTCCTTCCGACGGTTCCACACCAAAGCCTTTACCCAGCATTTCTGAAGAAAATACTGCGTCCGGCACTTCTGACAGTGGAATAACCGTTCCGTTCATCGGGCTTTTGATCTCCTCCCCGGAGCTTACCTGGGAGTTCATCTGGTCAGCCGCAGATGTCTGTAAAAATGCTTCCAGATTGGTTTTCAGTACCGCTACCTGCGGACCATAAATAACCTGGATTCCTTTTCCTTTCAGAATCACACCTCTGGAACCACTCTGTTTAAGCAATGCTTCCTGTACTTTCTCAGGATCCTTGATGGTACAACGAAGTCTGGTGGCACAGCAGTCCACATCTTCAATATTGGCTTTTCCACCCAGACCTGCAGTAATCAGTGCAGAGACTTCTGCTCCCTTCACACCGGATTCCTTTGCAGCATTGTAATCTGCTTTGGTGTACAGTCTGGTCTCTGTATCCTCATCTTCCCGGCCCGGAGTCTTCAGATCAAATTTGAGGATCAGGAATTTGAAGATACCATAATACAACAGGAAATAAATGATTCCCACCGGAATGATCCGAAGCCAGCTGGTCTTTGCATTTCCCTGAAGGATACCAAACAGGAACAGATCCAGAAATCCGCCGGAAAATGTCAGTCCAACAGCAATGTTCAGAATATGAGCGATCATATACGCTGCACCTGCCAGGATCACCTGTACTGCAAACAGCATAGGTGCTACAAACAGGAAAGAAAACTCCAGCGGCTCTGTAATACCAGTTGCCATACATGCCAGTGCTGCGGAGAGCAGAAGTCCACCGGCCTGTTTTTTCTTCTCTGGCTTTGCAGTCTGATACATAGCCAGTGCCGCACCCGGCAGACCGAAGATCATAAAGATAAACTCACCGGAGAAATACCGGCATGCATCTGCGCTGAAATGAACGGTAGACGGATCTGCCAGCTGGGCAAAGAAAATGTTCTGTCCGCCTTCGATCATTTTTCCTGCCACTTCCATGGAACCGCCCACTCCGGTCTGCCAGAACGGAAGATAAAATACATGATGCAATCCAAATGGGATCAGTGCACGTTTGATGATTCCGAAGATCAAGGTTCCCAGATAACCGGTTCCTGTTACCAGTCCGCCAAGCGCATAGATTCCGTTCTGAACCACCGGCCACACAAAGAACATACCGATGCCCACCAGTACATATACAACCGTGCTGATGATCGGAACAAAACGGCTGCCGCTGAAAAATGCCAGCGCACTCGGCAGTTCAATCGTATAAAACCGATTGTGAAGTGCCGCTACACCAAGTCCTACAATAATACCTCCAAAGACACCCATCTGCAGTGTCTGGATTCCTACAGAGCTGGTGATGGTTCCCTGAAGAACAAAATCTGCGATACTTCCATCATCCAGGATCTGTCCGCTGTTGACCAGCATGGCATTGACTGCCGCATTCATGGTGAAATAAGCGATCACAGCAGAAAGAGCTGCAACCTCTTTTTCTTTTTTCGCCATACCAATGGCACAGCCTACTGCAAAGATGATCGGCAGATTGTCAAACAATGCACTTCCAGCTTTGCTAAGTACGGTCAGGAACATATTTAATATGGTTCCCTCTCCCAGGATTGCCTGCAATCCATACGTATCGATCATAGTTGCATTTGTAAAAGAACTTCCGATTCCGAGCAGCAGACCTGCTACCGGAAGCACAGCGATGGGCAGCATAAAGGAACGGCCTACCCTCTGTAAAACTCCAAAAATCTGATCTTTCATTTTTTCCTCCTGTTAATCAACGTGCATGGTCACACGTTTAATATGCACGGTCAGGTAGACTACCTCTTCTTCACTGATCGCCACCTTGTAGCATTCGCCCAGATGCTGTCGGATCATCTGCGCACATGCGTAGCTCTTCTTGTATTGATCCCGGATCATATTCCGAAACAGAAAATCGTCATCATCCGGCATTTGCTTTGCCTGCAGCACCCGGGCTGCAAAGAATTTCAGATGCGTGATAAAACGTTCATAGTGAATCGATTCCTTGTCGATCTTAATAGAGAACTCCGATTCCACGATCGCGATAATATCATCGATCAGTCTGGGAATATCAAAGGTCACATCCATCTTCGTGTCATATTCCGCCGTAATAAAATGAAGGGCGATAAATGCCGCTTCATCCACGGGAAGCTCGATCCTCAGCATTTTTCTTAAAATGCTTAAGCTCTGCACACCCACCTTGAACTCAGACGGATAATACTGCTTGATCTCCCAGAGCAGCGGATTGGTGAACTGGATCTGATTCTTATATCTGTCAATCGCACCATCAATATGGTCGATCAGTGACAGATAGATGGTCTCCTTTAACCTTTCACCCAGTATGCTTTTGGCATACTCAATGATCTGATCTGCCGCCTTGATATGTTCCAGTGGGATGTCCTGGATAATATCCACCAGCTTCTGGTTTTCCCCGGCAGAATTGAGCCGGAAGACCTTTTCCACCTTTTCATCCTCAATAGGCATACCTGGCTTTCTCCCAAAACCAAGGCCGCGACCCATGACTATGATCTCTCTGTTCTGTTCATCCAGAGAAGTCACGATGTTATTATTCACGATCTTTATGATTTTCATTAAAATTCCCCCGTGTCAGGCATACAGTCATTTTTCATAGTGGCCACCTATAAAACTATGAGAAACACGCTTCGCGAGTTTCTCAAGTTATCGCGGCAGTCGCCAAGGTCTCGTGCAAGCACGGACTTTGGCTCGTTGCTCGCGTAAATTAAAAAAACCAACCGGAAAGAACGCTTCCGCTCTCTCTCAGTTGGTTTTGCCTGCTTTGCCAGTAACAATCCAAAAATATTTTCTTTTTGAAACCTCCAAAAGCATAACAAATATGTTTTTGTACGTCAATTGATATATTTCACAAAAAAGCAGTCCTCATTTTATGCAATATACCATATAGTTTCTCATTGTTTCTGCTTCATGCCTTGACCCTTTCCCTGGAATAGTTTATAATTTTTTAATACTTAACTAATAGTCAGATTGCGGATTGCAATCTGGCTGATTTATTGTAATGCAAAAGGAGGTGACATCCAACATGAACAAGGAAGAAACACAGATGATGGCATTTCAGCTGATCGGATTCGCCGGAGATGCCTTTTCTCATTTTTTCCAGGCGATTGACGCAGCAAAAAAAGCTGATTATGAAGAAGCCGAACGGTTGATCCAGGAAGGTAAAAAATCCATGAAGGAAGCCCATGATGCACAGACGGATCTCTTATCCGCAGAAGCAGACGGAAAAGATCTGGCTTACAGCATTCTCATGGTCCATGCGCAGGATCATCTGACCATGGCACTGATGTATGAAAGACTGGCTTCTGAGTTTATCTCTGTTTATAAAGAAATGAATGAACTGAAGGGAAAGCTTATCAATGAATAAAGAGTTTTTATGGGGCAGTGCCACTGCCGCTTATCAGTGCGAGGGCGGCTGGAAGGAGGGCGGCAAAGGCCTTTCTAACTGGGATGTATTCTGCCACAGCGAGAAGAACAGTGTCAATCCGGTGACCGGAGATGTGGCATGCGATTTTTATCATCACTATGAAGAGGATATCCGTATGCTGGCTGAGGGCGGTCAGAATGCTTACCGCTTTTCTATTGCATGGACCCGGATCCTGCCAGATGGTACTGGTCGTAAGAGTCAGGAAGGCATTGACTTTTATCACCGTGTCATCGATACCTGCCGAAAATATCATGTAGAACCGCTTGTAACCCTCTATCACTATGATCTGCCGGAATCCATCTACGAAGCCGGTGGATGGGAAAACCGCAATATCGTAGAACAGTTCGTGGAGTATGCCCGGATCTGCTTTGAGGAATATGGACAGAAAGTGAATTACTGGGTCACCATCAATGAGCCGAACTACGAGACTCTCTGCTGCTATGGTTTCGGAAATTATCCGCCAAATGTCAAGGATCTTGGCAGACGCTGGAGAGCTATGCATCATATGCTGCTGGCAAGTGCCCGTGCCGTTGCAGTTTTCCGGGAATTAAAGCTCCCGGGAATGGTTGGTCTGGTCAGCGACAGTTATCCGATCGCAGTTCTAACTGACAATGAGGCACACAGAAAAGCAGCCCACATGGCTGATCTGTTCTTTAACCTCTGCGTCAATGACGTATGCGTCAAAGGTGCTTATCCTCAGGATTTTCTGGATCAGCTGAAAAAGGATGGCTATGATCTCTCTTATATGAAAGAAGAAGATCCCTCCATATTTGCAGATGGATGTGTTGACTACCTTGGTATCAATGCCTACAACCGTTATATTGCGGAACCGGCAGACGGTCCGGAGACCAATCTGGGTGTCAACAACACCGGTGATGGCAAGAAGACCAAATTCCAGATTGGAAACTGGTTCAGCCTCGGAGAAGACAGCGAGATGGAGAAGACCCCCTGGGGCATGGAGATCAATCCACGTTCCATCTATGATCTTCTGATGGATCTGAAGCGTCTTTATCCACAGATCCCTGTGATCATCACAGAAAATGGAGTGGGAAACTACGATGAAGTGGTAGATGGTCAGATCCACGACCAGTACCGTATTGCGTATCTGGAAGGCTATGTAGACTGGATCGAGCGTGCTATGGAAGACGGATGTACCGTCCTCGGTTATTTTGTGTGGTCCACCATGGATGTCTACAGCTGGATCAACGGATACAAGAAGCGATACGGACTCGTATACATTGACTATGATAGCGATGACCTTGTAAGGATCCCCAAGGACAGCTATTATTGGTATAAAAACAAAATACAGAACAGGAGAAAAAGCTTCAATGGAAAAATTCACAGCATTTATTGAAAAACACATTGCTCCAATGGCGAATAAGCTGGGTAGAAATAAATATGTTGTTGCACTGCAGAATTCCTTCTTTGCAATGATCCCGTTTATCACCGTTGGTGCGCTGGCACTGGTACTGATCAGTCCGCCTGCAGATTATACAACCATGGATCCTGGTGTTGCACGTTCCCTCATGCAGGGATGGCAGGCATTTGCTGATTTTACCGGCCCTACCTTTAACTTTATCAACATGGTAACCATGAACCTGCTTGCATTCTGGATCGCTCTTGGAATGGGTCTGAATCTGGCAAAACATCACAAGATGACTCCGGCTATGCCGATCCTGGTTACTACCATGTCCTTCCTGATCTGGGCTACTATGAACCCGGACGGAAGCCTGACCTTTGATTACCTTGGAGGAACTGGTCTGTTCGTTGCACTGGTTGCATCGATCCTGTCCTTCGAGCTGTACAGAACCCTGACTGAGAAAAAAGTAGGTCACATTGACCTGTCTGGTGCCGGAGTTCCTCCTGCACTGGCAGATTCCCTTGGAAACCTGCTCCCGGTTGTAATCATCTTCCTGATCTTCGGTGTATCCGGACAGATCATCATGAGCATCACCGGTGCTCCGCTGCCGGAACTGATGACCATCCTCATGTCCCCGCTGCTCGGACTGGTAGACAGTATTGGAGGAATCATCTTCCTGGCTGTTCTTGTCATGATTCTGTGGTGGTTCGGTATCCATGATTCTGTCATCACCGGACCGCTGGATGTATTCCTGATGAGCAACTACAGCGCAAACATGGCTGCATTCGCTGCCGGAACTGCTGCTGTATCCCTGCCGTACATTGTAAATGAGCCGTTCTGGTGGACCTTCATGACCATCGGTGGAAGTGGTGCTACACTTGGCCTTGCTGTTCTGGCAGCAACCAGTAAATCCAAACAGATCAGAACCGTCGGAAGACTGGGACTGATCCCGGCGATCTTCAACATCAACGAGCCGTTGATCTTCGGTCTGCCGATCATGTACAACCCGACTCTGTTGATCCCGTTCGTAGTTGCTATGCCGCTCAACGGTGTCATCACTTACATCTGTATGGCTACCGGTATCGTATCCAAATCCTTCGCTTACGGCGGATGGAACATGCCGGCTCCAATCGCTGCATTTATTGCAACTCTGGATGTGAAAGCATTCATCCTTGCCATTGCGCTGATCATTATCGATGCACTTGTTTATCTGCCATTCTTCAAAGTATATGAGAAGCAGAAGCTTGCAGAAGAGACAGCTGCACCTACGGAGGAATAAAGCATGAATATCGTTATGTTATGTAACCTGGGAATGAGCACCGGTATGATGGTGAAGAAGCTGGAACAGGAAGCAGCTAAGAGAAATCTGGAGGCTACTGTTCACGCATATCCTATGGTAGAATTGGATGAGCATCTGGACGGAACCGATGCGATCCTTCTTGGACCGCAGATCCGTTTTGCACTGGATGACATCAAAAAACAGGCTGGTTCTATCCCAGTCATGGCAATCGCTCCGCAGGATTTTGGCACCATGAACGCTGCCAAAGTTCTGGACGAACTGATGAAGCTGATGTAAGTAAACGCAGATTCGTTCTGAAAGATCCTCTGGCTGACAACTGTCAGCCGGAGGATTTTTTTTGCATGATCAGACAGAAGATCACGCCCACCCCGGTACTGACCATAGTTGCCACAATGGCCGGTCCTATGATCGCAGCAGGATCCACACTGCCATACTGGCTCCGATAAGCGATAATATTGACCGGAATTAACTGAAGTGAGGAAATATTCAGGATTAAAAATGTGCACATCTCATCACTTGCCGTACCTGGTGGAACCACTCTGGAACGCAGCCTCATGACTCCTTCCTTTGCAGGGCTAATATCCTCTCTGTGCCGGTCCTCTTCCAGTGCTGACAGTTCTTCCATGGCTTTTAAGCCCGCCGGAGTTGCCGCCCAGCCAAGCCCCAATACGTTCGCAATACAATTGACAGCAATCTGCTCCAACGCCGGGTGATCTTCTGGTATCCTCGGAAATAACCACCGAAGTGCCGGGCGGATTCCCCTGGTCATCCGCCCGATCAGTCCCGATTCACTTCCCACCTGCATCAGTCCCATCCAGAACGACAGGATTCCCAGCATGGTAATACACAGTGATACCGCCTCCTTGGCGGAATCCAGTGCTGCCTGTGTCACTGCCGGGATCGTTCCGTGAAATGTTCCGTAGATGATCGCCATCAGCATCATTCCTGCCCACAATGCATTCATAAAAAATACTCCCATAACCCTGTTATTAACAGCTTACGGGAGTATCCACATAGTTATACATATATTTTGTATTATTTTCCACTGTCAAAAATCCCTTTTCAACAGCATTTTGTGTGTTTTCCACACTATCCACATAGTTATCCACAATTACTTGTTTATTATTTTCCAAGCGACACTACATCTTCCACTGTCAGCAGGTCTCCGACCACCTTGAATCTCACATCAAACCCGGCAAAGGAGACACCATAGAGACGTTCCGGGTCCTGTACATAGGCCGGTCTTGGATCCTGAGACAGCACACCGATCACTGCGTTTCGCTTCTCTTCCGGGTAGCGGCTCAGAAGCTCTTCCGGAAATTCCACCTGCAATGCATGCACCTTTGTCTGACCGGTATACCCTTCGGCTGCTTCCGGATGACAGTCTGACACCGGAACGTATGGCTTAATATCATAGATAGGTGTTCCATCCATCAGATCTGCTCCCGCCACATAAAGCTTCGGTCCTTTCTCTGTCTGTTCCACACGAAGCAGACGCACGCAGGAAAGCCCGATATCATTAGGTCGGAAAGGAGAACGGGTGGCAAATACACCCAGACGTACTTTGCCTCCAAGCCGCGGCGGTTTGACCGTGGCTGACCAGTGTTCTTTTTTTGACTCCGAGAATTTCCACAGCAGCCAGATATGACTGAACTGCTCGATTCCCCGGATGATCTCAGGATTCCGGTATTCCGGTTCAAATGTGATCTCCCCTGTCAGTCCCTCCACCAGACCGCTCTGTCTGGGAATTCCGAATTTATCAGGGAAATCCGTGTGAATATGCGCGATAATCTTCATTCTAGTATCCATAGATATCATAAATCTCATCCATATATTTTCCAGGTTCTTTATATATGATCAGCGGCTTCTCCACCGTGATCCGTGGGCGCCCGCCCTTCACAGCCTCCAGCAAAACCATATTTGGCTCACGATCCACATACGGGTAGACCAGCTGCATCCGCTTGGGTTCCAGACCATGGGCACATAAGCCCGTCATAATCTCTGCCAGGCGAAATGGTCGATGCACCATATAAAACCGGCCGCCCGGCATCAGAAGTCCTGCAGCCTGGGATATCACATCCTCCAGCGTACACAATACCTCGTGTCTTGCGATAGCCTTCGGCTGATCTGGATTCTGTAATCCATGCTGTGCTGTCATATACGGCGGATTACTGGTCACCACATGACAGGAAGCAGCACCGAAGATCTGCACTGCCTCCTTAATATCTCCATTTACAATGTGAACCCGTTCCTGAAGATCATTGAGCTGGACACTGCGTGATGCCATATCTGCACTCTCCGGCTGGATCTCCAATCCAGTAAAGGATGCGCCCTTGCTTCTTGCTTCCAGCAGAATCGGTATGATTCCCGTACCGGTTCCCAGATCCACGACCCGTTCTCCTGGCTTTACCTTCGCAAACCCGGACAACAATACCGCATCCATTCCAAAACAGAAACGGCCGGGATCCTGTATGATCTTGTAACCATTTCTCTGCAAGTCATCCAATCGCTCTCCCGGCTTCAATTCTATACTCATGTTTCCTCCAATAATGCCTGATAGATCTCTCTTTTTCCGACGCCCCGGTCCTTAGCCACACGTTTCATGGCTTCCTTCCGGTCCAGTCCCTGATCTTCATAGACCTTCATATGCTCCTGAAGGGACATTTCCTTCCAGGCATCCTGTGCTTCTTTTTCCTTTTCCTGGCGGGAACACCCCTGTAACACCAGCACATATTCTCCGCGGGGCTCATTTTGCTCATAATAAGCAATAGCCTGCTCCAGAGAAAACTCCTGTCCGGTCTCATGCTTCTTGGTCAGCTCCCGGCAGATCGTGAGATTCCGGTTGCCCAGATGCTCCAGAAGCTCCTTCAATGTCTTCTGAAGTCTATGCGGAGCCTCATAGATCACTGTAGTCCTGGTCTCATCCTTCAATTCCTCCAGCACTGCTTTTCTCTCTTTTTTATCCGTAGGGAGAAATGCTTCAAAACAGAATCTTCGGGTAGACTGTCCGGAGATCACCAGCGCAGTCACACAGGCACAGGCTCCCGGTAGTGCAGTCACCGGCACGCCTGCATCTCTGCACATACGCACAAGTTCCTCTCCCGGGTCAGAGATGCCTGGCATCCCTGCATCAGTGATCAAGGCCACATTCTGTCCTTCCAGCATCTGGCGCACCAGGATCCGTCCCTTTTCTATTTTGTTATATTCATGATAACTGGTCATGGGAGTATGGATGTCAAAATGATTCAAAAGCTTGATACTGTTTCTCGTATCCTCCGCTGCGATCACATCCACCTCATTCAATGTCCGCACTACCCGGTAAGTCATATCCTCCAGATTACCGATGGGAGTTGCACACAGATACAATGTTCCGGTCTTATTTGTCATTTAACTTGGATTTTCCTTCTTTTTTCTCCAGCGCTTCCAGTTCCTTCAGCTCTTTGTCCTGGAAATCATGTCCGTGGTTCTGATTCTTTCCGCCCTTTTCTTTCTTGCGTCTTGGCTTGAATCTCAGTTCTTCCACTTTGTATTCACGGATCTCTTTTTCCTCATTTTCCAGAGTAACGATCACTTTGACCAGCTGACGGAGCACGTTCACCGAGCTTACTTCTCCCTTACTTCCGTCACGGGCAGTCACATAATCACCAATGCCCGGCAGACGGCTGTTCAGATCCTCGTAGGTCTCCTGCTCATGCTTGAGACAGCACATGAGTCGTCCGCACACACCGGAGATCTTGGTCGGATTCAGGGACAGATTCTGCTCCTTTGCCATCTTGATCGATACCGGCAGGAACTCAGACTGATGGGTATTGCAGCACAGCGGTCTTCCGCAGATGCCGATGCCGCCCAGGATCTTGGTCTCATCACGGACACCGATCTGCCGAAGCTCAATACGGGTCTTGAACACAGATGCCAGATCCTTCACCAGTTCACGGAAATCAATTCTTCCGTCAGCGGTAAAGTAAAACAGCACTTTGTTATTATCAAAGGTGTACTCTGTATCGATGAGCTTCATCTCCAGCCCATGCTTCTTGATCTTTTCCTTGCAGATCTTAAATGCTTCTTTTTCTTTTTCCTTATTGGCTGCTGCCTGCTGGTCATCCTGCTCTGTTGCCATACGGATCACCGGCTTCAGTGGCTGCACTACACGGTCATCCTCTACATCACGGTTGCCAACCACCACATAACCATATTCCACACCACGGGCGGTCTCCACGATCACATGGTCTCCACGGTTGATCTTCAGCTTTCCCGGCGAAAAGTAGTAGATCTTTCCAGCCTGACGAAAACGAACGCCTATTACCTTTATCATATTAGTTCTCCTTCATTGTCAGGAGAAGCAGTTCCATGGCCATATCAAAGTTAACATTTGCATTGAGCCTTACCTTTGCTTTCTCCAGCGCTTTAATAATACATTCCAGTCCTTCGTAGGAGCTGTCTTTTGCCTTGTCACGGATGCTGTTCAGTTCGTTGGAAAATACCAGATTATTTGCATCACAGGTTGCCTTGAACATGAGCACATCCCGATACCATACGGTCAGAAGATCCAGATAATCCTGAATGTCCATCTTGTATGTATTGATCTTCTTAAGATCCTCCACCAGGTCGGAGGGTTCCATCTCAGAAATATATTTTACCATATGAAGTGCATGCTCAAGCATCTCTCCGAAGCTGTCAGACAAAGCCAGACGCTTTGCTTTTCCTACATTTCCCTGTGAAAATGCGGCGCAGATGTCTGCACGATAATCAGGGATCTGCAGTTCTTCCATCAGATACTGACGGATCAATGGCAGCGGCACCGGCTTCATGGTCAATGTCACACAGCGGGACTTGATCGTCGGCAGCAGCATACCTTCATTGGCGGTCAGCAGCATAATGATCGCATAGGCAGGCGGCTCCTCAATGGTCTTCAACAGAGCATTCTGTGCCTGCTGGGTCAGTTTCTCCGCTTCATCAATAATATATATTTTATACGGACTGCTGTACGGTTTGATCTGAATATCCCCGTTTACCTGTCCGCGGATATCGTCTACGCTGATGCTTCCCGGCTTCTCATGGGTCACATAGATAATGTCCGGCTGATTGCCGCTCTCTGCCTGTATGCAGGAGTGACATTTCCCACATGGTTCAGATCCATGGGCTTCACACTGCAGCGTTCTGGCAAATATACCGGCCAGCATCTTCTTGCCTGATCCTTTCTCGCCTGCCAGCAGATACGCATGAGATACTTTATTTGCTTCGATGGCACTCTTCATGTGCGCAATCGTCTGTTCATGTCCTAATACATCAGAAAATCCCGGCATATTTCCACCTCCTCGTTATATTGTATCATATTAAAATGGCTTTTTGAATGAAAAGTTTAATCTCTTCAAGGCATGCGTTCATGTCTTTATTTTCAAATCGTCTGGTGATTCCGGCATTTTTAAGATTTTCTTCGGAAAAATCCTTCGCATCTGCCAGAAATCTCCTGCACAGCTCTTCGTATCCCGGATGCTCCTGGGTCCGTTCCCTCTCGACAGCACGGATCAGACGCGTCCCGTCCTCCACTTCAATATAGACAGGGATCATCTTCTCACGGCCAAAATACTGGCACATGGCATTCCAGGCTTCCAGTGTACCGATCAGGCAGTAAGATTCCTTCTCCAGATTCATCTGTTCTTCCCACACCGTAAAGTATTTCCATACACCATAGACCGTATCATATGCCCGGATCTCGATCACCCGATCTTCTTTCTGAAGACGGGCAAGTCCGGCTTCATCTGTAAAATGGTATTCCACACCTTCCTGCTCCCCTTCCCGCATAGGGCGGGTCGTGTAGGGGATCAGCTTCCGAAGTCCCAGTGACTTGTCTTCCATCAGATTTTTATAAAGTGTATCTTTTCCTGAAGAGCTCTTTCCCATCAGGCATATGATCTTACCCATTTGTTATCCTCTCTCATTCATAGCTTTTGCAGTCACTGAACACAGTACCTTGACTGCCCCCTCGTTAAATCCTTCCACCACAAGACCATCTGCAGCACATGCTTCCAGCCGTTCAATGATCGCTCTGCTCACCCGTTCACCCGGCGTCAGTACCGGAATCCCCGGTGGATAAGGCGTCACAAAACCAGCACTTATGGAACCTTCTGCCTCATATAATGACATCCATATGGACGGCTGCTCCTGCGCCTGTCCCATGGAAATGACCTGCTCTGTGGAGATCACTCGATCCTGCTGCGACAACAGCCGTCTGGACTTTTCCTGAACCTTGGATGCTTTCGTTCCCAGATCCGCATCAATCGCCAGCAGTGCCTGTCCGAACCGTTTCAGTTCGTCCTCACCATCTGCCACAGTAGTGATCGCACACACATAGGTCAGCGCCGCCATCTCCAGTTCAATATGATAGTTCTGCCGCAGACGGTCGCTTAAGTTTTCTCCGCTCATGGAAGTACGTCGTACAGAGATCAGGATCTTACTCCTGTCCATCCCCGGCACTTCCAGCAGTTCCAGATGCTTCATGGATCCCAACATTTCCCGGAAATCTTTTAACCGTCCGCAAAAATCCTCAAATGCCTGTCTGTGTTCCCGCACCCAGTCCATGCACAAGTCCATACTGCTCATCAGAATATAAGAAGGACTGCTGGACTGGTAGACTGTCAGATAATACCGAAGCCGCTCCCGGTCGATCCGATTCCCATTAAAATGAATGAGCGCCGTCTGTGTAAGCGATGGCAACGTCTTATGAAGGCTGTGGATCACCACATCTGCTCCCGCTGTCACAGAATCCTCTGGAAACTGCTCCGAAAATGGAAAATGCGCTCCATGCGCTTCATCCACGATCAGCGGAATGCCTTTTTCGTGAGTGATTTCTGCGATTTTTTGCACATCAGACACCACACCGTCATAAGTAGGCGAAGTGATCATCACTGCCTGGATCGAAGGATCCTGCTCAAGCATCTTTTCCACATCTGCCGGATCAATAGCTCCATTTATCCCCAGATCACTCATGGACTGTGGATAAAGATATTTGACGTTAAGATCCCGAAGCATCACACCGTGATAAGCAGATTTATGGCTGTTTCTTGCCAGCAGGATCGTTCCTCCCCGGCTTACACAGCCGCTGATAGCCGTCAGTATTCCACAGGTACTTCCATTTACCAGATAATGCGTCTCCTCTGAATGATACAGCTCTGCCGCCTGTTCCTGCACATGTTTCAGCACTCCTTCCGCATGATGCAGATTGTCAGTGCCCTCAATTTCAGTTATATCAATAAAAAACGGATCGCCCATCTCCCCGGCACCAAGTCTTCTCTTGTGACCCGGCATATGCATGGGAAGATAGTCAGAATCCGCATAATTTCTCAGTGTTTTTACTAATTCACTCATAGACCTACAACGAAAATACGATGATACCAATGACTGTGATCACAATAGAAAGAATCGTTCTCTTTGTGGGACGCTCCCCTAAGATACTCGCCGCCAGAAGAGTCACCCAGATGATTCCGGTAGCCTCGATCATGGGTGTTACCTTCAGCTCGATTCCCCGATAGGCAAATACATTCAGAACTGTCGTTCCGAACAGCAGTCCATATCCAAGGATCACTCTCCAGTTCAGAAATTTGGTAATAATGTTCTTATGTTCTGTCTCTGCTGACTGTTTCAGGAGAATCTGTGATGCTGATGCCACAAACACTGCCAGAAATGCCAGAATATAACTAATGTTCATCCATTCCATGCAAACTGATCCCCGCTATAATAATGATGCTTCCGATAATATTCGGAATCGTGACTTTCTCTCCAAACAATATGACTGACCACGCCAGGATCAGAATATATAGGATTCCTTTCCGCAGATATGCAGTGGTAAGCGGCAGCCATTCCAGCAAAAACTGCCACATGATCGCAAAGACACCCAGGCATCCCACTGCCAGCACATAAAAGATGATAAATTCTTTGGACATGGTCTCATAGGTGCCAGCGTATTTGATAAATACAGAACTTAAGCTCTGGATAACCAATGACACGGCAAGAAGACCCATGACCTTGCCACGGGATGGTTTTTTCTCTTCCTGCATCAGAAAATCTCCTCTCCCCGGTTCACTTCCCGGTCTATATCCACATCGCACTCGGCGCTGGCAGATACATTGTACATTGCTTTAATGACATACTGTGGCTCCCGGTTCATTCCCAGGAACATTCTTCCCAGATACTCACCGATCATGCCAAGGAACATAAAGTTCAGTCCGAAGAAAAATGTGATGGCACACATCAGAGATGGCCAGCCCATAGACATATCCGGCCGCATGAATTTCATTAAAAATACCACGATTGCCATGACAAAGCCCACACCGGCAAAGAAAAATCCTGCAATAGATGCCATACGCAGCGGAATTACAGAAAATCCAAGTACGCTGGACCACAGGCGAATCAATTGTCCCAGTGTATAACCGGATTCCCCGACCTCTCTTTCAAAATGTTTGATCGGAACGCTGGCAATATTCTGTGTGCAGCGCATAAACAGTCCCAACAGATACGTATAGGAGCCCTTATACTGGATCGCATAATCTCTTACAAATTTCCGAACTAAAAAATAGCTGGAAGTCCGCACATCCTTCGGTTTGTTGATCATCATATTGATCGTCAGGTCATTGAATTTACTTCCCAGATTTCGAAACCAGTTATGTTTTTTCTCCGGGTAATAGCCATAGACCAGATCATAGCCCTGCTCAAAGGTCTCGAACAGCTTGCCCAGCTGAGACGGATGGGTCTGTCCATCATCATCCATTCCGATGATCACGTCTCCATCTGCATGACGCAAAGCTGCCATCAGTGCATTGTGCTGACCAGAATTTCTGGCAAGATCGATGACCTTCACATCCCGATGTTCTGCTGCCATTTTCCGCAGCACCTGTATCGTCTTTCCCCCATCGGGAGAACAATCATTGACCAGTACAAATTCCACATTTGCCCTGCCAAGTCTTACCATCTCTTCTCTGGTCTGATCCACCACATGCTCAATGGTCTGATCTGAACGATAACAGGGAATAACTACCGAATAAAGCATTCTGCTCCTCTTTTCTAACTCAATTCTTTGACTGTAATATAATATCCCAGTCTGGTGGAGCTGTCAGATACATGCCCCAGATGGGACAGATCCAGCTCACTGATCCGGTAGATCTCCTCCGGATGTTCTTTCTCATACTGTTTCATCTCTTCCACATCATCCATCGTGAAGAGGAAACGGATCCGTGCTTCTTTCGGACCAGTCTTTGGCACGATCTTCGGTGCTTTGCCACATGCCACATCTACGATCATTTCCATAAAATCATAACCGGTGGACAGCGGCACCAGATCAGAACCGATACAGTCTCCACCCATGCGGGAACCGATCTCTATGATCCGCACTTCTCCCTCCGGTGTGATCCGAAATTCTCCATGAGAAGCACCGTCTGTGATCTTTAGCGCATCCAGCGCCGGATACATGACAGAACGAACCTTTTTAAGCATCTCTTCTGACAGACCACTGGGCTGTACATGTCCGGTCTCAATAAAATGCGGAGCACCTGTAGTGTATTTCTTCGTCACTGCCAGATTGGTATGTGTTCCATGATAAGAGATGGTCTCATAACTGTACTCATCTCCCTCAATATATTCTTCCACAATGGCTTTCTTCTCAAAAGACTGCTCCACTGCTTCTTTGATCGCTTCTTCCAGCTGGTCATAAGAGGTGATCTTGGTAATCGCTCTACTTCCAGAACGGTCTGTTGGTTTTACAATAACCGGAAGCTCCATTTCCATCAGTTCCGGTATCACCCGATCCACCTTGTAGAATTTCGGTGTGGGAAGTCCCGCTTTCAGAAATGCGCTTCTCATAGCATATTTATTCGTGGACAGTTCAATGCATTCCGGTGTATTTCCCGAAAGTCCTAAGCCTGCTGCCACCTTGCTGACGGTAATATTCGCAAGATCCGATGCGATGGTTGCCACTGCATCCGGTTTGATCTCTCTGCATTTTTCCAGGATCTTGTCAATCTCCACAATGCTGACCGGATAAAAATGGTCCGCGGTCCGCTCGCCGATGGAACCATCCTGCCATGCAAATACATGGGTCTCGAATCCCATCTCCTTTGCTTTCAGGATCAGCTGATTCTGAAAATCATTTGCTCCAATAATAACTATTTTTTTCATATACTGCCTCGTATTATTATTTATAGAAATTGAGCACCTGCTCTGCAATATAACGAACCTGCTCTTCCTTCAGACCATAGAACAGCGGAAGTCTTGCCAGACGCTCGCTCTCTTTGGTAGTATAGACATCTTCTCCATGGAACCTTCCAAATTTCTGTCCAGCCGGTGCGCTGTGCAGCGGAATATAATGGAAGACAGCCTGTACTTCATGCTCCTTCAGATAACTGATCAGTGCTGTACGCTCTTCCAGATCCTTTGCTTTGATATAGAACATATGGGCATTGTGCGTACAATGCTCCGGAATATGCGGAAGCTCGATCTTACCTGCATCTGCCAGTGGCTTCAGCAGTTCATAATAGAGATTCCAGCTATTCATACGATCATCAAAGATCATATCAGCCGCATCTAACTGTGCCATCAGATAGGCAGCATTCATGTCACCCGGCAGATAGGAAGAACCTGCATCTACCCAAGTGTATTTATCGATCTGACCGCGGAAGAATTTCGCACGATTGGTTCCCTTTTCACGGATGATCTCTGCCCGCTCCACATCTTCTGGATTCTTGATCAGCAGTGCACCGCCTTCACCCATACTGTAATTCTTGGTCTCATGGAAAGAGAGACATCCATAATCACCGATGGTTCCCAGAGCTTTTCCTCTATAAGTACTTAAGATTCCCTGAGCTGCATCTTCAATGACGATCAGATTATATTTTTTCGCCAGCTCCATGATCTTATCCATCTCGCAGCTCACACCGGCATAATGAACCGGCACGATCGCTTTGGTCTTCTCTGTGATGGCTGCCTCGATCTTATTTTCATCAATATTCATAGTATCTGGACGGATATCTACAAATACCGGAACTGCTCCACGAAGTACAAATGCATCTGCCGTAGATACGAAGGTATAGGATGGCATGATCACCTCATCCCCTTCTTTGATATCAGCCAGCAGTGCTGCCATCTCGGTGGCATGTGTGCAGGAAGTCGTCAGAAGCGCTTTTGACGTCCCTGTCTTCTCCTCCAGCCATGCATTGCAGCGTTTGGTAAATGGTCCATCACCACAGATCTTATGATTCTTCTCTACTGCTTCTGCCACATATTTCAGTTCAGTTCCCACATAGGGCGGTACATTAAAATCAATCATTTTCTTCTCCTTACCGACGCAGTAATACCAATCCGCGTCTCATCATCATAGGTTCATATCCTTTATTAAGAAAAGCAGTCCCGAATTCTGTATCAAGAATACTTTTATCATAATCATAACAATAGATCACTGTCGGCTGTTTTTCCGATCTCACCTCATAATATGTGAAGATCAACGGATCTGTCTCCAGTGTTTCCCATGTAGAATAGGCTGCACACTCTGCTTCTGTATTAAGATACATCCACGGTGCAATGCCCACCACAAATAATTTATCCTCTCTGGTCAGCTGCAGGTCTTCCATATCCTGCATTACATCTTCATAAAGAAGACTGTTCTCTTCTGAGGTATGAATTCCTTTTAACGGACCTTCTTCTGCTGCCACTGTCAGCTTTGGAAGCTTCTCATCTCCCCATACATAAGTCACACGCTGCCAGATCCCGCCTGCAAACTGTACCGCGATCAGTACCGCCAGTACGGTTCCACATACAGCACTATATTTATGTGATTCTTGCATCAAAGCTGTATCATATCCATTCGGCTGCTTTGCTGGCCAGCTCTCTTTAGCTGCCTGCATATGCTGTCCGATCAGCACCAGTGATGCCGCTGATGGAATCATACAGGATGCTGACATGGTCAGGATTCCTGTATTGGTTGCAAAATGCGCCAGTAAAGTATAGAACACACCTGGCAGAAACCACCCGTAGAACACATAGCGGTCTTTCTTTTCTGATGTTACATATGCCAGCAATCCTACAAAGGTCAGCGGAACCAGCATATAGTTGATACCGACCATCTCCCAGCAGAATCCATAATAAATAATGTATCCACCGGCTGCAACTGCCTCTGCGATCATATAAAGCGCTCCAGAGACCTCTTTTCCGGCTTTCCTGGCAATCAGATGTACAACCGACAGAATAGCTGTCAGATAAACCAGCCCTGTATAATACCGATGGATCCGGATAAAGTATTTCGCCAGCTTCTCCCAGAACGACTTCTGCCGCTCTGTATCCATCACAATATATTCAAAACATTCCAGGATCTCATCCAGGGTTCCTCTGGAAAATACGAACCAGACAAACACTAAAAGAATCAGAAATGCTCCTACACCCATAAAAAAGTAGGTTCTGATCTTCAGCGCATCGGGAATCCTCTGCTGACACTGCTTCCAATTATTCTTTGTGTAATGACTCCAGACTGCAGAACCCACACAGATCACTCCATACAGTAAAAACAGAATCACTACATACGGATTTGCCAGCACAGCTCCTGCGGTAAACATTCCGCACAGAATACACATGGGCGCAGACAGATTCTCACTGCCTGCCAATGTCACCAACACCAACAGCACAAAACCAAATGCCAGTGTATTATACGACATGCTGTTAATATTATACGGCGTTGTCACAAAATAGAATAATGCCGGAAGGATACGAATCCAACCAAATCGCTTCAGTCTGCAGAAACACCACACAGACACCAGTGCCTGAAATACCAGATATGCCATTCGAAAGATCAGTATAATTCCTTCGTTGGAATTATGAACCAGACGGATCAGCCAGAAGATTGGATAGGTAATCAATGCAAATAACTGCACATTATTCCACTCGTCCACCAGCATGGCATCCCCCTGGAAAAAACGATACACCGTGCTGATGTAAAAAATCTCATCATTTTTATTGAATCCAAAGAACTGTCTCCATGCAAACAGGCAGAATAAAACTGCCAGACAGACTGCATAGATTGCAGTTTCCTTTTTTATATGGATATTATGCCCCATTCAGGAAATCCTTTCCACTATTCAGTCAGCTCCAGTACCTGCTGAATTGCTTTTACACAACCCTCTATACCGATCAGACCGCTGTTCAGACACAGATCATAATTGGAAGCCATGCCCCATTCCTGATCTGTATAATATTTATAATGATTTGCACGGGCTTTATCCTTTTTCTTTAAGACTGCCGGTGCTTCCTCTCTGGTAATGTTAAAGTATTTCTCTGCACGTTCGATCTTGCTCTCATTATCTGCAAAAATAAATACATTAAGACAGTCTTCTCTCTCTCTTAAAATGTAATCTGCACATCTTCCAACGATCACACATGGTCCTTTATCAGCCAGTTCTTTGATAATCCGATTCTGTGTAAAATAGATCTCATCCTGCAATGTCACACCATTGTTGGTTGAAAATACATTATTGGCAAATGAAAGACTGCTGGCGATATTAAATAACAGACTGCCTGTCATTCTCTCACCTTTCTCAGCTACAAAACTCTGTGCAAATCCACTTTCCTTTGCAACCATATCGATCAGCTTCTCATCGTAACACGGAACACCCATTGCTTTTGCCAGGTTCTCTCCGATATATCTTCCACCACTTCCGTACTGTCTGCTAATGGTAACTATCTTTTTTTTCATATGATCCTTACCTCCCTGAGTCTAAAGATAGTTCTATTCTACCCTATTTTGCTGATTTTGTCACCCTTTCAGCCCGTTTGTTAAGGTAAAAATAAGATTTTTGGAAATAAAAAAATCGCCACCTAACGCAATGTTAAATGGCGATTCATATCCATGAGGCATCGGGGATTCGAACCCCGGACAACTTGATTAAAAGTCAAGTGCTCTACCGACTGAGCTAATACCCCATTCTTTGCAGCAAGATTACTCTTACATACAAAGTGCCCAGAGCCGGAATCGAACCAGCGACACGAGGATTTTCAGTCCTCTGCTCTACCAACTGAGCTATCTGGGCATTTGAGTAAATTATTACTCGAGTTGCGGGGGCAGGATTTGAACCTACGACCTTCGGGTTATGAGCCCGACGAGCTTCCAGACTGCTCCACCCCGCGACGTTATTAACTTGTTGATACTGTGGATAAATATCTTATCTACAATGGATGGAGGTGGATTCGAACCACCGAAGCAATTTGCAGCAGATTTACAGTCTGTCCCCTTTGGCCACTCGGGAATCCATCCATAATGGGACCTATAGGGCTCGAACCTATGACCCTCTGCTTGTAAGGCAGATGCTCTCCCAGCTGAGCTAAGATCCCATTTATTAAATTGTTTTGAAACTTTTCAGCTTCAGCGACCCGGATGGGGTTCGAACCCACGACCTCCGCCGTGACAGGGCGGCGCTCTAACCAGCTGAGCCACCGGGCCATCAGAAGATATTATACCTTCAAAACTGCATACAGTCAAATACTAAATCCATCTTTTTTAAACCTATC
>QUJQ01000011.1 GCA_003480725.1 Clostridiaceae bacterium AM27-36LB | reverse complement strand
TTTTCGAAGATTTTCAAAGCACTATTTAATTATCAAGGTTCATGTTCTATCTCGTTGCCCCAGCAGCAACTCTGATATATTATCACACTCTGTCATATCTTGTCAACAACTTTTTTAACTTTTTTCAAAGCTGTTTGTTGTTATATGATTGACTGTCTGTGTGTTACCAGCTGTTCTCGCAGCCAGCTCGACTATAGTACCACCTGGAAGTATATTTGTCAACACTATTTTCAACTTTTTTATTTTACCCGGCTCACTACACGATTCACTGGCTCACGACTCACTTTTTCACTTATCCTTCATTCTTATATCTAAAAGGTCGCAGGCACAGGTTGTGACTTCATACCACCATTTTCAATATACAGGAACGTCTATATCCATCAGTTCTTTTTCATCTTCGATCTCCACATATCGACATGTATGCTGCTTCAGAACTTTTCGTCCGCCCTGGTCCCCTGTCAGCTGAAGAAGTTCTGGAATCAAGGATTCATGGAACATGCAGGGATTCCCCGGAATTCCATGACAGCAAAGTGATAATGTCTCTGGTTGATCTTTTTCTGTTGTGCAGTCTGAACCAGTATCCAACACCCCAGATGCCTTCATAAGACACCTGACACTTTCTTTGGAAAGTTCCGGCTGATCCGCCACCATAAAAAGAAGATATGTCGCCTGCTTCTGCATGGCAGCTATTCCTGCCTTGATCGTATATGATGCTCCCAGATGACTCTCTTTGCAAAAAACAACCTGTACTCCATACACTTCCTGCAGCTTCTGCACCTCTTCCAGAATCTCAGGATACTGTGTTACAACGATCACAGATAACTGCTCTTTCATTTCTTTTTTCAGTTCCAACAGCAGATCCAGCCCGTGGCGGTACATGGTCTTCCCCTTCCATGGGAACAACAGCTTATTACTCCCAAAACGGCGGCTGTTACCAGCCGCCATATAAATTGCCTGTATCATTTAATCCTTTACCCTGTGATCAGTTTCTTTCCAGTCCGGATCCAGCATTCCCATAAGGATCTTCTCCGGAGTGAACGGTACTGTTCTGTGCCACACACCAGTTGCACGATAAATTGCATGTGCCAGTGCCGGTGCCGGTGTATTGATAACGATCTCACCAATTGATTTCACACCAAACGGACCCGATGGCTCATAACTGGTCTCGAATTCCACATGAATATTTCCCACATCCTGTCTGGTCGGGATCTTATACTGCATAAAATCGCCTTCTGTGATCTTACCATTGGCATTGTAGGTAACATTTTCGTAGAGTGCCATACCGATTCCCTGACCAATGCCCCCCTCTGTCTGTACTCTTGCCAGATTGGGATTTACCGGAATTCCGCAGTCAACCACTGCATCATAATCCAGGATCTTCACACTTCCGGTCTCTTTATCCAGCTCGATCTCTGCCATGCCGACCATATAGGGTGGCGGAGATACTGGCGATGAATAAGTTGCCGTCACATCCACCGGGATTCTGTTATTCACCTGCGATTTCACTGCAATATCTGCAAGACTGACAGATTGGTCTCCATCCACCAGGTATACCTTTTCTCCGTCAAATTCTACTTCATCCAATGTACAGCCTAATAGTTCCGCTCCGATCTTCATCATATTTTCACGAAGTTCCATTGCAGCATTCTGTGTTGCCATACCGGTAACATACGTGGTAGAAGATGCATAAGATCCTGAATCATACGGGGATGCATCCGTATCCGCACCAAAGACTACAATCTGATCCGGTTCACAATCCAGCACTTCTGCCGCCATCTGTGCCAGAATCGTATCACATCCGGTTCCCATATCTGCGGCACCGATCAGCATATTATATGTTCCATCATCAGAAAGCTTCAGAGTGCAGGAACCCACATCCACATTAGAGATGCAAGAACCCTGCATGGCAATTGCCATACCTGCAGTGCGCACTTTTCCATTTCCCATATCACGCACCGGATATTTTTCTTTCCAGTGAAAATGATCTGCACAGTGTGTAATACACCGGTCAAGTGCACAGGCATTCGCCGTCTCTCCAAAATAAGCCGGCATGAACATGCCCTCCCGGACAATATTTTTCATCCGAAGCTCCACCGGATCGATCTTAAGCTTTTCAGCCAGTTCATTGACTGCAGACTCCAGGGCAAAGATTCCCTGTGTTGCGCCATATCCACGATAAGCACCTGCTGCCTGCACATTAGTATAAACCACATCACAGGAAAACCGGGTTGCCTCGCATCCGCCTGTGTAGAGCGGAATTGCTTTATGTCCGGAAAGTCCCACTGTCGTTGTTCCATGTTCTCCATAAGCACCTGTATTGGATAACGTATACAGATCGATCGCCCGGATCCTTCCATCTTTCATTGCACCCAGACGCACAGTTACCTCCATCTCATGACGGGGAGACGCAATGGTCTGGCACTCTCTTCTGCTGTAAATAATCTTACTGGGCCGCTTTGTCATCCATGTGACAAAAGCAGGATATACTTCACACACTGCTGTCTGCTTGGCTCCAAATCCACCGCCGATCCGCGGCTTTTCTGCACGGACCATGGATTTGGAGATTCCAAGAGCATTGGCAAGAATACGTCTGATATGAAATACGATCTGTGTGGAACTGATACAATGAAGTCTTCCGTACCGATCGATCTCACAATAAGCACGGATTGTCTCCATATACCCCTGCTGAGCAGCTTTAATTCTCCAGCTATGCTCAATAATTTCTTCACAATCTGCAAGTACCGCTTCCACATCTCCATGAGCATCTTCTTCATGATGCAGAAGATTGCGTTTCACATCTCCCGTATTTCCATGGGACATCCAGTTATCTTCCGGATGAACCAGCACCGGGTTATCCAGTGCTTTGCGGAAATCAAGCACCGGCTCCAGCACCTGATATTTCACTTTAATGACACGCAATGCTTTGTCCACTGCTTTTTCTGTCTCACCTGCTACAATCGCAACCGCATCTCCTACACTTCGGACTCTTTGATCAAGAATCAGACGATCATAGGGAGATGGCTCCGGAAAAGTCTGTCCGGCAATAGAGAATCTCCTCTGAGGCACATCCTTCCATGTATAGACAGCAACAATCCCTGGCACCTTCATAGCAGCCGCCGTATTGATCTCTTCGATGATTGCATGCGCATGAGGGCTGCGCAGCAGTTTTACTATGAGACAATCCTTCGGAATAATGTCATCCATAAATACAGGTTTTCCAAGCAGAAGCTGATCAGAATCTTTCTTTGGAATGCACTTTCCCACTGCATGGTACTCTTTTCTGTCACGTTTAAATTCCTTCATGCTTCCACTCCTTTCCAACATCTTCTCCATAGACATTTGCTTCCAGATCCATAGCTGCCCCTTCCTTTTTACTGTTCAGGTAATTTCGAAGAGAACGAAGCTGGCTCTGGTATCCGGTACAGCGGCAAAGATTACCTGACAGATATTCCAGGATCTCCTCATCTGTCGGATCCGGATTTTCTCTGAGCAATGCCACAATATTCACAATATATCCCGGATTACAGAAACCACATTGATCTGCTCCCTGTGCTGCAAAAAATCTGGTAAATGCCTTTGCCTCTTCCTGCAGACCTTCCAGCGTATCCACTCTGCGTCCGTTAGCACGTCCAACCGGTGTACTGCAGGAAAGGATCGGCTTTCCATCAAGCAGCACTGTACAAAGCCCACAGTTGCCGGACTCACACCCGCGTTTTACAGAATAGCAGTTATGTTTTCTGCAAAAATCCAGAAGAACCATATCTGTATCTACGGAATCTGTTATTATTTTCCCGTTCAATGTTATCTTTACATCCATCAGATCTGTTCTCCTTTCCATGTTTCCAGTGCTCTCTTCACAAGTACCCGACAGACTGCCTTACGGTAGGCTGCGCCGGATCTCACATTGCTGCCAAACCGGATCTCTTCTGATACCTGTTCTGCAAACTTGCTGATCGATTCATCCGTAAGCTCTGTGAGCACGCCTTGTCGATCCAGTACCACTTCCGCCAGATGAGGAGTTGCCCCCACCACTGCTGCATATCCGTCTGCTCTCTTTGCAACTGCGCAGGTCAGCACCGGAAAATCGGTGGACTGGTTTCTCTGGCTGAGATACACCACTTTTTCCACGGTCTTTGGCACGATCACAGCCACAAGAATATCTCTGGTCTTTCTCGGAAGTCTGACAAACTCATCCAGATCCATGATTCCTGCATGATGCAGTTCTACCTTTGCCCCCAGTGCACGGAAAATAGTCATCACATCGGAGAAACCAAAGCGTCCCCAGAGGCTGCCGCCAACTGTTGCCACATTTCGAAACTGTACTCCCACAATATGACGTACTGACTCCCGAAATGCACCTTCCGTATAAACATTTAAGCGTTCATTGGTCTCCAGTTCCCGCAGAGACACATATGCCCCGATCCGAAACTCCGTCTCTGTCTCATCCACCTGATCCAGACCAAGTGCACACAGATCGATGGCTGTTCCCATTGTCCGGTTTCTCATTTTCTGCCAGAGCATTCCGGCCAGAATAAAATTGTTTTTTTTCTGATACAGAGTATAGGCCTCGTCAAGGCTCTCTGCCCTTACATACTGATTATAATAAAGCATGGCTTCCTTTCTATCTATCTTCTTATTGTAATCTCAGAACATCAGAAGTTCATACATTGCTTCCCAATGAAGCTTCTGCTGCTCCATAAAGTTCATGATGGTTTCTTTTTCTGAAAGCTCTGTCTTCCAGGCCAGTCCGCAACCTGCCGAGATCTCAGACGGAAGAGGGATCAGTCTTCCTGATATCTCTGCTTTCTCTGCCCGCTGTTCCATCTCCATAGCCGCGGTGGTTGTGGCAAATGTCACCACCAGCTGCAGATATTTCCTTCTCATTCTACGGGCTCACGATCAGAGAAGCTTTGGACATGGTCTCAGCGATCTCATACATATTCGTCACTTCTCCAACTTTCAGCTTTTCAGATAATCCGTAAAAATTCAGACACGTACCACAGGTCAGAATCTTTACGCCCCGATGTTCCAGCTCTTTGAGATCATCAAGAGATGCAGATCCTTCACAGGTCAGACAGGCACCTCCATTGTAAAAGAGTATGGTCTTCGGAAGCTCTTCCTGCTGCGACAATGCATAAATAAACCCTTTGATCAGCACTTTTCCAAGCTCCGGATCACCTTCTCCCATAACGTTACTGCGGATTACCACCACTTTGTCAGATGCCGCTGTGGGTCTGCAGTCACAAATGTCCGCCTGTATTTTTTCTGTTTTTTCCGCTTCCGTAACCATGATCTGTACGCTGTATTTTCCTTCTTCCAGCTTCTGATCCTTCACCTGATATCCCATCTGTCCGGCCATCTTTTTCAGGTTTTCCACAGCGATCTCATTATCTACAAGCGTTTCCACCACTTCAGATCCTTTTATCGTCTCCATGGCTTTCCTGGTCTTAACAACAGGTATGGGACAAGCATCCCCGATTGCATTGACTGTGATCATCTTATACCCTCCTATTTCACATAAATATCTTTTTCTTTTTTTGATGTCAGTCTTCCCACAATAACTGCCGGAAGTCCTGCTTCTTTTAATTCCTTCAAGAATTCTCCCGCCTGATCTCCTCTCACTGCAAACAGCAGTCCCCCGGAGGTCTGCGGATCAAATAACAACTCTTCCATCGAAAATGGTATCTTCGAAGCAAATTCCACCCGTTCCTTCACATGGTTCCGATTGCGTTGCGCTGCAGCTGTCAGAAGAAATTCTTCTGCACAATGGATTGCTCCACTGATCACCGGAATCGAGATAGAATCAATCTCTGCCGATATCTGTTCATTGATCATCTCACTTAAATGTCCCAGAAAGCCAAATCCTGTCACATCTGTGCAGGCATGGATTTCATAATGATGACTGATTTCCGCTGCTTTTCTGTTCAAAAGAGTCATAGAAGCGATTGCTTCCTTCATGGCACCTTCCGGTGCCAGATTTACCCGGTTGGCATTGCACACCAGACCAACCCCTAATTTTTTTGTCAGGATCAGCATATCTGACGGCTGCCCTTGATTATTCCCATAAATATGGTCCGGATGCACCACACCTGTCACGGAAAGTCCATATTTCACATCCGCATCCATGATCGAGTGTCCTCCTGCCAGCATGCCTCCTGCTTCTATTACTTTTTCTGCTCCACCCTGCAGGATCTTTCCAAGAATATTAAGATCCATCTTTTCCGGAAAACAGACAATATTCAACGCGGTCTTTACTACACCGCCCATGGCATAAATATCGCTGAGTGCATTAGCTGCCGCAATCTGTCCGAACAAATACGGATCATCCAGCATAGGTGGAAAAAAATCCAGTGTCTGTACCACTGCCGTATCATCCGAGATTCGATAGACCGCCGCATCATCTTTGCTGTCATATCCAATCAGAAGATCAGGGTCTTTTTCTCCTTTTGGAATCTTCGAAAGCACATGGCTCAAAAGATCCGGTCCAAGCTTGGCAGTACAGCCACCACCTCTGCAAAATGTGATTTCTTCTGTCATTCTCTCTCCTTATATCTGTACTTCTTCTGCGATTCTGCGGACCGCTTCAACTGCCGCAGATACCTCTTCTTTTGTATTATAATAAGAAAAACTGAATCTTACCATCCCCTGTTTTTCTGTATGAAAAAATGCATGCATCAGCGGTGCACAGTGTGCTCCTGCTCTGGTTATAATTCCATATTCTTCCTGCAGCCAGTCACTGATCTGGGACGAATCCTCATCTCCAATGTTCAGTGCTACAATAGGACATCGAACATTTTCTTCCGAAAAATCCCCATAGATTTTCACTCCTGGAATCTGTCTGACTGCTTCATAAAAAAGCGTCATCAACCGGTGTTCTTTTTCATAGATCTGCCGCTGTCCGATCCGCTCTATCTCCTGTACTGCTGCCAGAAGTCCTGCGATTCCATGTCCGTTAAGTGTTCCTGCTTCCAGATGTTCCGGATATTCTTCCGGCTGCTTTTTCAGAAAACTGTATACACCGGTTCCACCACTTTTCCATGGTTGAACAGGAATGCCTTGTCTTACATACAGTCCTCCGGTCCCCTGCGGTCCCATCAGGCTCTTATGTCCTGTAAAACAGAGTACATCTATCTGCATCTTCTCTACATCTATGTCCAGCACTCCCGCCGTCTGTGATGCATCCACCACCAGCAGCAATCCATAGGCTTTTGCAAGCTTTCCCATCTGTTCCAGATCTGTTACATTTCCAGTCAGATTAGACGCATGTGTGCAGACAATTGCTTTTGTTTCCGGACGGATCGCTTTTTCAATTTCCGAAAAATCCACCGTGCCGTTCTTTCCGCTTGCTGCAACAGTCAGTGTAACACCTTCTTCCTGCTGCGCATACAAAGGCCGCAGAACAGAATTGTGCTCCAGTTCGGTGGTAATCACATGGTCTCCCGGAACAAACAGACCATGAATCGACAGATTGAGACTTTCTGTAGAATTTCCGGTAAAAATAAGTCTGGAAGGATCTGTTCCGCCAAACAGCCTGGTCAGATGCACCCTCGCGTCATAAATGATTCTTGATGCCTGAAGCGCTGCGCTTCCAGCTCCCCTGCCGGAGTTGCCCATACTGCCCATGGCAGCGACAACCGCCTCTGCGACCGCTCCCGGTTTCTGCATCGTCGTTGCTGCATTATCCAGATAAATCATATCGTTCCCCTGTTCTATATTTCTTCCAATAATACAACGATGGTTCCGCCGCAGACCATGCCTTCCTCTTCCGCATTGTCTGTGCTCATCCGTATCTGCCTCTTTTCACAAGTCGGATGAGGAATCTGTTCCCGCAGCTTATAAAAATGTTCTCTGCAGGCCGTGATCACTTCAGCTTCCGTACAGCCTCCGCCGATGGTTCCTGTAATCTGATTCATGGAAGTCACCACCATCTGCGTACCTGCGCTTCGAGGTGCGCTTCCATGTTTTTCTATGATCGTACATAGAATTCTCTGTTCTCCCGGCTCCGGCGGTCGGCTTAATATCTCCAGCACCTGCTCATCCAGTGCAGTCTCCTTCGACTGTTCACTTCTCACCTTTACGATTTCACTGATCACAGACAATGCAATCTCTGCCGGAGTCTGTGCTCCGATGGACAATCCGATGGGTGCATGAAGCGATTCTGCCAGTTCTTCTGAAAAACCTTCCTGCACCATATCCTTTTTCATCAGAAACGACCGTTTTCTGGAACCCATCATGCCCACATAAGCATGCGGCTTTTTCAGGATCTCCAGCAGACAGTCTCTGTCAAACCGATGACCTCTGGTCATGCAGACAAAATAATTGTCACTGCTGTCCGGGATCTGCTGCAACAGCTCTCTGTAATCTCCACAAAATACCTGATCCGCGCCCTCTCTTCGGGCAGTCTCTGCAAACAGTGGCCGATCTTCCAATACTGTGATCTCAAAACCCAGAAGTCCAGCCATCTTAACCAATGCCTGTGATACATGTCCGCCTCCGCAGATAATAAGCTTTGACGGATTACCCAGTGGCTGAAGAAATACTTCCTGACCATTGATCTTCATGAGACCTTTTCCTTGCAGGTTTTTTTCATTTTCCTCTGTAAAAAAAGTTCCTTTCTGTATCTGGATCCTACCATCTTCCACATATGCTTTTTCACCTGCAGCTGCTCCCTCTGTCACCGTGGCAAGCAACGCATTCTTAGACCGGTCCCGGTCTCTTACGCAGGCATATATCTGTTCCATCTTATCCATTTACATATCTGCAGACCGCTTCCAGCACACTTCCGCCGATACTGCTGGCTTTATCCGAAATTGTAAAACAATTGGCAAGCTCGCTTTCTCTTGGATCAATGTCTGCGATCTTAAATCCTTTCTGAAAATGATATCCCTCACGGATCAGTCCCCGGAGCACTCCCGGAATTGTCGCCTCTACCGATACAAATTTTCCAGAAAATATGCCATCCGTAGACATCTGTTCATAGATTCTTGCAATCTCTTCCCCTTTTTGTACCACATCCCCGATCTGATGAATATTCTTCATATATCCTTCTGCCGCTGCATGGATAACCCTCTCTTTTGTGTAGCCTCCAATATTACCGGGAATCCCAGTATTTGCAAGCGCAGATCCAGTCTCCAGAATCCGTGCCAGATTATGTCCACGCATGGATTCCACCACCAGATGCACATCTTTTCCAGCCACAAATCCAGGTCCGATCCCAATGACCAGCGGTGCCATCTCTTTATATGTCCCCAGATTCTTCTTGGCAATGATCGCATCCACCACGACATCCGGCTTTAAGACTTCTATTGATCGTCCATCCGGATCCACCAGAAGCGGTATACGTCCTCTTTGAAGCACTTCTTCCACCGCCTGCTTTTTGGCTGTGTAGATTCTCTCAGCAGTGACTCCTTCCACGGTTGCCGTTCCCTCATAGACAGCTTCGCAAAAAGAGACCTGTCGCCGGATCGCTGCCGGTTCTGCTGTCTCCAGGATCAGCACCTGATACCCCGCCCGAAATAGACGATGTACGATTCCAGTCGCCAGATCTCCTCCGCCACGGCAGATAATAAGTATCTCTTTATTCATATAGCCTCTTTCATTCCTCCAGTGTGTGAAACACAAGTCCCTGATCTGTCTTCTCAGACAGCAGAACATGAAAATGCCCCTGGTAATCCATGTTCTTCAGCTTTTCCTCATATGCCTGCCAAATCCACTGAAGCATCTGTTTATCTGCTTTCATATCTCCGGAGATTCCAAGTGCAGATGTCATATGTTCAAACCGAAAGACCACATCCTTACATGGCTTTCCCAGATCCCATGATCCAAGCACCAGAATCACATCGGTCGTTCCCTCAGGAATCACCGGTTCCTGTTCCAACGGATACTTCAGCGCATAATGTTTCGCTCCATCTGCTTCTATTAAAGCATAATCCACCTGCTTCATCAAGTCATGAAGCATCTGTTCCGGCAATGATTGCATTTTTGTAGAATTTTCCGGGCAGACAGCTCCTGCCATACAGTATCCGGTCTTTTTTATATTTTCCATGATAGCAAAAGAATCGCAGGAGAGATCTGTATCCGGTTCCACCAGCATATGAGTAGTGGTACTCACCAGCACAGACGCGCCCTTCCTGCGATATTCTTCTGCCAGTCGATGGATCAGGGTGGTCTTGCCACCCGCTCCAATGACTGCAATGATTTTATTTTTCATCTTCAATATCCCACATTTTACGAACCGGACTCGATCCCTTCGGCAAAATTATATTCAGAAGGATTGCTGCCAGAGAACACGGTACGATTCCGGATCCGCCAAAGATCAGCTGTATATAATACGGCAGCTGAGCAGTTGCTCCATTGGTTGCTCCAAGTCCGTATCCAAGTCCGATAGCCACAGAGATGATCGTGATCTCACGACTTCCAATTGGCTCTTTCGTGATCAGCTGAATACCAGAGATCAGGATTGATGCAAACATCATGACTGCCGCACCACCCAGCACGGACTGTGGCATCACAGACATGACCGCACCGATCTTCGGACAGAATCCACAGAGTATCAGGAAGATCGCACCCATAGAGATTGCAAACCGGTTCACTACCTTCGTCATGGATACCAGGCCTACATTCTGTGAAAAGGAAGTGTTCGGCAGCACACCAAACAGTGCTGCAAAGGAAGAACCAAGTCCATCACAGATCACGCCGCCGGACAGTTCAGAATCTGTTGCTTCCCGATTCATACCGCCTTCGATACAGGCCGAGATATCACCAACCGTCTCAATTGCAGTGACAATGAACATAATTCCGATTGGAATGATCGCATTTGCCTGGAATACAATCTTCATATCAGCCAGTGCGCCGAATCCGATAAAACTTGGGACAGCGATCCATGCTGCATTTTTGATCTGTTCAAAATTAACGACCCAGGAATAGGTATATTCTGCTCCATCTGCATTGATTCCTACTGTAGGAAGAACCAGCGTCATGATCACAGCCACCACATAGCCTGCCAGAATACCAAACAAAATAGCTGCGGAAGAAAGTACACTGTCCTGTGGAGCAAAATGCTTCAGTAAAATAATCACGATCAGAACAACGAATCCAAGGAACAGATTCGGCAAAGAGCCATAATCTGCTTTACCGCTTCCGCCACAGAAATAGTTGATTCCCACTCCCAGAAGAGAAAGGCCGATAGCAATTACCACCGAACCGGTCACAATAGCCGGAAAAAATCTACGAAGCGGTTTCAGGAACATTCCGAGAACACCTTCAAAAATACCGCCTACAATACAGGCTCCCATGATTGCACTGTAAGCAAGGATACCACCGCCGCAGGCAGCAACCGTATTATTCAGGACGCCAAGGAAACCAGACGATGTTCCCATAACGATCGGCACTTTACCTCCTACCGGTCCAATGGAAAACATCTGAACCAGTGTCACAATACCTGCCATGATCATAGCATTCTGTAAAAGTGCTGTGCGAAGTGCTCCATAACCGGCATCTGCTGTCAGTCCGCAAAGTCCCATCACGATGATCAGCGGAGTCAGATTTCCGATAAACATCGCCATTACATGCTGCAATCCCAGCGGAATCGCCTGCGTAAACGGGATTCTTCCCTCAAATTCATAAGGAGTTGAATTTTTTTTCATAAAACAAAGCCTCCAAAACTTTTGTATATTGATAATCAAACCGACTAATATTTTACGGATTTCCACTTTCCTGGTCAATCCTGCTACTGTCTATTTTTTCTACTGAATTTTTATTAGCTACACTTATATATTGTAGTAATTCATCACTTATGCTACAATCGTCATGAACCATGGAAACTGTATCTTAAAGGAATCACTATTTTATGAATAAACGTAATTACCAAAAGGAGCTGGACCAGGTGCTTGATCAGCTCTGTACAGATAAAGAAGAAACCGCGCCTACATTGCTGCTCCATAGCTGCTGCGCCCCTTGCAGCAGTTATGTACTGGAATACCTGTCCAGGTATTTCAGGATCACAGTTCTTTATTACAATCCTAATATTTATCCGGAGAGTGAATATCACAACCGGGTACAGGAACAGATGCGACTGATCCGGGAACTTCCCACCCGTTATCCAGTGGATTTTCTGGAGGGTGATTATATTCCAGCCGATTTTTATCACTGTGCAAAAGGAATGGAAGAGATCCCAGAGGGCGGCAAACGGTGCTTTGCCTGCTACCGCCTCAGACTTACAGAAGCAGTCCGCACGGCAAAAGAAAAGGGCTGTGACTATGTTGCCACAACCCTGTCGATCAGTCCGCTGAAGAATGCGGAAAAACTCAATGAAATCGGGGAAGAATTAGCAGAACAGTACGGTGTTCGCTGGCTTCCCAATGATTTTAAAAAACGTAACGGCTACAAACGTTCCACAGAATTGTCCAAAGAGTACGATCTGTACCGTCAGGACTATTGCGGATGCATCTTCTCCTATCGGGAACGTCACCCGGAAGCATCCGTTTAAGTAACTTTCATCTTATCTGGCTGGAACCGCTTCCAGCCCTGCATATCTGCAGGCACCGGTGCTGTAAAGTAAACCTCGTCTCCACTGACCGGATGAGTAAATGCAAGTCTCCAGGAATGGAGCAATGGTCTTTCTTCCCGAAGCGCATGCGGGTTATACAAAAAATCCCCAACCAGCGGATGTCCAATTGCTTGCATATGCACTCGGATCTGATGGGTTCTGCCTGTCTCCAGCTGACATTTTACCAGTGTCTGATCCGTTCTTGCTTCCAGCACTTCGTAATGGGTCACTGCCCGTTCTCCGTGTGTTTTGTCAACGCAGCGCTCAATGACGGATTCGGATTTTCGCCCGATGGGCAGATCAATGGTTCCACTCTCTGTCAGTTTTCCTGACACTATTGCCAGATAGGTACGGTGGATCTTCCGCTCCTTCATCTGCTCATAGAGGATCGCCGAACTGTACACATTTTTTGCAAGAATTAAAAGTCCTGTGGTTCCGCCATCCAGCCGATTTACACATCGGAATGGAAAATAATCATTCCTCTGCCGGCACAACCAGCTCACCCCATTAGCCAGAGTATTTTCAAAATGATTAACAGACGGATGCACCGGCAGATTGCCCGGCTTGTTAATGACCATCAGATCTTCATCTTCATATATAATAGAAAATTCCTGCCGAACCGGCACAATGGTACTGGTATCCTGCTCTTGCGGCAATGTCAGTTCCACCACGTCTCCTGCCTGCAGCGGATCTCTGAAATAAGGTTTCTCTCCATTGTTCAAAAGGCTGCCCTCATGATTCTTTATCACAGACAGAACCTGCTTGGAACAACCCTTTTCTCTTAACCAGTCAATGAGTCGTTTTCCTTCCTGGGACTTATCCACCGTCCAGGTCAAATGACGTTCCATTAATCCACAAGTACCTTCTCAATTTCCACCACATACATGGTGTGATAATCCTTTTGCGGATACCATTTTGTATCACACTCTTTATCAATAAATCCCGCCGGATCCAGCGGCTGTGTAAACAGCTTTCTACATACCATGACTGTGTTTGCCTCCTCAAAATACGGAGTTACACCTTCATGTTCTACATGGAGACCTGATTTACTGATCTTATCCTCATCCCGGCCTGATACCGTTCCAAGATAAGACAATGTCTTCCTGTGCTCCTCACCAAGAATAGACAGGGAGAACGTATCTGTCCCATCAATAAATTCCTTGGTATATCTCTGAGGTCTGATGAACACATAAGCCACCGGTTTTCCCCACATGATACCAACACCGCCCCAGGAGACCGTCATGGTATTGACTTTTCCATCCTTTTCAGCAGTTACCAGCATCCATTCCTTCCCGATCATATGAAATGGATTCTTTGTAAGCTCTTCTGGTTTGATCTCTTTTTTCATGTTTGTCTCTCCTTCCGTATGATCAGCGGATACGCTCCGGGAAACCTACTTTTTTCTGTACTTTGCGCAGTGTCTTATTGGCTGCATATCCGGCCTTTTCCGCATTTTCCTTGATGATCCGGTCAATGTAATCTTTGTTCTTCTCCAGATCTGCGAAACGGTCCTGTAATGGTTTCAGAACACTGACAACAGACTCACCGACTGCCAGTTTGAAGTCACCATAACCTTTTCCATCAAATTCTTTGACAACTTCTTCCGGAGTCTTGCCCGTACATGCACTGTAAATATCGATCAGGTTACGGATGCCCGGCTGTTCTTCCCGATACAGGATCTGCCCTTCAGAATCAGTCACTGCTCGTTTGCATTTACGGATAATGGTATCCGGATCATCCATCAGATAAATCGATGCGTTCGGATTCTCATCTGACTTGGACATCTTTCGGCTCGGATCCTGAAGGCTCATGATCTTGGCTCCTACTTTACCGATATATGCCTCCGGAATCGTAAATACATCTCCATAGATACCATTAAAACGCTGTGCAATATCTCTGGTCAGCTCCAGATGCTGCATCTGATCAATACCAACCGGAACCACATCTGCCTGATACAACAGAATATCAGCAGCCATCAGTACTGGATATGTAAAGAGACCTGCGTTGATATTGTCTGCATGTTTTGCAGACTTATCTTTAAACTGCGTCATACGGTTCAGCTCTCCCATATAGGTAAAGCAATTCAGGATCCATGCCAGCTCTGCGTGACCGGATACATGGGACTGGTAATACAGGCAGTTTTTCTCCGGGTCAATACCTGCCGCAATGTAGATCATCAGCAGTGTCCGGGCACGTTTTCGAAGAGTTGCCGGGTCCTGTCTGACCGTGATGGAATGCATATCCACCACACTGTAGAAGCACTCATACTCGTCACAGAGTCCCACCCAGTTTTTCAATGCTCCAAGATAATTGCCAAGAGTCAGATTTCCTGTTGCCTGCATGCCGCTGAACAGCACTTTCTTTCCATTTAACATAATTTCATATCTCCTTCTATTTCACAACTGTATATTTGAAAATTCATCAGATAACCAGCAATCTGCAGGCAATCTGAAAATATACGATCAAACTGCATGCATCTACGATGGTTGAGATCAACGGAGCTGCCATGATCGCCGGATCCAGATGAAGGATCTGCGCCAGGATCGGCAATGTACATCCAATGGTCTTCGCCAGAATAATGGTCACGACCAGACTCACCACAACCGTGATACACACCATCGTCTCTCCCGGATATTGAACCATCAGCCTTATAAAATTCAGTGATGCCAGGATAATGCCAACCACCACTGCCACGCGGATCTCTTTCCAGACAATTTTCAGAATATCTTTCGGCTCCACGTCTCCGATCGTCATGGCACGGATCACCGTAGTACTGGATTGACTTCCTGCATTTCCTCCCGTACCTGTCAGCATAGGTACAAAGCTTACAAGCAACGGTAATGCTGCAAATGCAGTCTCATAATGGGTCAGAATACTTCCTGTGATCATGGAACTGAGCATCAGTACCGTCAGCCAGACAATCCGATTCCTCGCCAGTTCAAGGATACCTGTCTTCAGATAAGGCTTGTCACTGGGGAGCATAGCTGCCATCTTCTCAATATCCTCGGTAGCCTCCTCTTCCATGACATCCACCACGTCATCGACTGTAACGATTCCTACCAGACGATCCTCGTGATCCACTACCGGCAGACACATCAGGTCATACTTGTTGAACAGATCCACAACTTCTTCCTGATCTTCTGTAGTCACCGCCTTGATCACATTTTCATCCATAATGTCCTGAATCTTCATATCATAAGGATTCATCAGAAGATCCTTGATCGTCACCACGCCTTCCAGCCTTCGCTGGGCATCCGTGACAAAACAGGTATAAATAGTCTCCTTATCCACACCATGAGCACGAATATAGGCAAAGGCCTGCTCCACATTCATGTATTTTTTCAGACCGATATACTCTGCCGTCATAATACTTCCAGCACTGTTTTCCGGGTATTTCAAGAACTGGTTGATCAGTGATCTGGTCTCCGGGCCTGCAGTACGCATAACTCGCTTTACAACAGTAGCCGGAAGCTCCTCCAGCATGTCCACGGCATCATCCACGAACAGGTCTTCAATGATCTTGGCAAGCTCCGCATCTGTGATGCTGTTAATAATGTGTTCCTGCACATCCGGTTCCAGAAATGCAAACACATCTGCCGCCAGCTCCTTGGGCAGCATACGGAATACCATGACCTTCGGATTATCCTCCAGTTCTCCCAGAAATTCTGCAATATCCGCTTCATTCATCTCAGAAAGACGGGCCCGCAGCAGTCGGAATTTCCGCTCTTGTATATATTGCATCAATTCTTCTGCATCATATTGTTCCATAGATCCCATCCTCTCATTCGGAAAAGAAAGAGCCGAACACGAATTCCGGCTCTTTTATTCTTCATTTTATCTATATTATCAGGCTTTGTCAACCTACCAAAAAGACCAGACAATCCTCATCGGTTCTCGTCTGGTCTTATCAATCATATTCTGTTAAATCTTCCCCTGCTGACGCATCTTTCTTCTATGGATCAGCCGGTACCGTCTGGGTGTTACCCCGTAACGCATCTTAAACTGACGATGAAAATAACTCTGATTCTCATAGCCCACATTCAAGGCAATTTCTTCCACCTGGAGACTGGTCTCCAGCAAAAGCACTGCTGCTTTTTCAAATCTGCGCTTCATCAGAAGTTCCTGGAATGTACTTCCCGTACCTTCCTTGATCAGCTTACTCAGTGATGGCAATGCCAGATGGTAGTCCTCAGCAATCTTGCCGAGTCTTGCAGTCCGGTACTGGATCTCTATGTATTTCAGAGTTTCCTGAATGATCTCATCCTTATAATTCTCCACAGGATCATGCTCCTCCCGGTCCATCTGTTCCGCCAGATATAAAAAGAGCAGCCCCATAGTATACTGGCTGATCTCCTCGCTGGCTCCGTTGCCTTCCATAATGGATTCTATCAGATTTTCCATGAGGTTTTCCAGGGCATGCCGACCTTTGATATGAAAGATCAGATACTGCGGCTTTCTGGTATTCCGCCTGAGCATCTCCACCAGAAAATCCATGATCTTATTCTGTTTTTTCAGCATCTGAAATGGCTTTTCAAAAAATTCCGGTACCGCAATGATATTGATTCCAATATTCTCTTCACCGGACTCCACCACACAGTGCTCCACATACTGGTTCATCACAAGAAGGTCTCCCTCTTCCAGGAGCACTTTCTCCTCACCAAATCTATGTGTAAATGTACCCTTATACGCATACATCAGTTCAATGTAACCATGTCGGTGCAGTGGAACATTTCTTTCATTGTCATACAGCCTGACCGCTGCACTCTGACGACCGGTTAAATAATCCCGTCTGTTGACCACCTGAACAACATCTTCATCCTGTCCATACTTTTCCTGAATATACTGACGCTCTTCTATGGCCTGTTCTTGTAAAGTTCTGATTATCTGCTCATCCACAATGATGTCACCCCCAAGTCTGTTCTGTGAGACTTTTAATCAGTATAAACATATACGATTGTAGTATAACAAAAAGGCCGGTTTCTTTTAAGGTTCTCATTTAGTAGAATTACTAACCTAAATTTCCCATAAATTTTAGATTTAGAGCAGTTGTACAAATACAATAGCTTCTTTTGATGATTGATCCGTATTCTCTTATCCAACTGCACAATTGGATGCAGTTCCCGTCAGGATCTCAAGCCCATGCTCCAGAGACGGTAAAATGTACTCCAAAGATTCTTTTACTGCTTTTGGACTTCCCGGAAGATTAATGATCAACGTATGTTTCCGGATACCAGCGGCTGCACGGCTCAGCATGGCTCTGGGTGTGATCGTCATACTGTATGCCCGGATAGCTTCCGGAATCCCCGGCACCGCCCGTTCTGTAATATCCATGGTTGCCTCCGGCATACAATCCCTGGGTGAAAATCCTGTTCCTCCTGTAGTCACAAGGAGTTCTGCCACCCCTTCATCTGCAATACGACTCATTTCCTGTGCCAGCATTTCTCTGTCATCCGGCAAAAGGATCGTATGAACCACCTGATAACCATTCTCCTCCAGGATCTTCCGGATCGTCGGTCCGCTTACATCCTCCCGTTCTCCTGCATAGCCAGAGTCACTGGCTGTCAGGATCGCCGCTCTCAAGGGACGCTTTTCAACCATGATCTCATCTCCCTCTGAGATCATACCACCCCTTAGAACCTTTGCAAAAATCCCTTCTCTTGGCATGATACAATCACCCATAAGCCGGAAGATCTCACATCCATTGTGGCATTGCTTGCCAATCTGCGTCACTTCCAGCAGCACCTCTGAGCATGCAAGCCTTGTTCCCACCGGAAGATGTCTCAGATCAATTCCCTGAATGATCAGATTTTCACCAAAAGCACCTTCATCCACCGGTGCTCCTTTTTTTCTGAATTCTTCTATTTTCTCATAAGAGAGCAGGCTGACCTGTCGATGCCATTTTCCGGCATGCGCATCATGTTCAATTCCCCAGTCTTCGATCAATCTGGCAGAATGCACATTTTTCTTCTGCGTTCCTCTCTCTTCGCTGATATTCACAGCCATAATTTTTCCCATGACCTATGCCTCCTGTCAGATCTCCATATTGATTCTTATGGTACTCCATCTGGCACTTTTAAGCAACTGATTTCCAAATTTGACAGGTTTTCTGACGCTGGGTATAATAAAACAAAATACTTGCAGGAGAATCAAGCATGGGTGAATTTACACATTTTAATCAGCATGGAGATGCCATTATGGTAGACATAAGTAAAAAAGCAGAAACCGCAAGAGAAGCCATCGCCGAAGGACGCATCTCCATGAATCAGGAATGTTTTGATCAGTTAAAAGCAGGAAGCATAGGAAAAGGTGATGTGCTGGGTGTTGCCAGAATTGCCGGCATCATGGGAGCAAAAAAGACTTCGGAGCTGATCCCTCTCTGCCATCTTCTAAATCTGACAAAAGCAGAGATCGATTTTGAGCTGGAAGATGAGACTTGTTCTGTCCGTACCATCTGTACAGTGCGAACGACCGGGAAGACTGGTGTGGAGATGGAAGCTCTGACCGGAGTACAGATTGCTCTTCTGACCATCTATGATATGTGTAAAGCAGTCGATAAGGGAATGGAAATGAATGGTATCCACCTTTGTCAGAAAAGCGGTGGAAAAAGCGGTATTTATATAAGAAAGGCAAAACAAGAAGTATGAAAGATCAGTTCGGAAGAACCATCGACTATATGAGGATCTCGATCACTGACCGATGCAATCTTCGCTGTCGCTATTGCATGCCGGAAAGGATCGAATGGCTTCCAAAGGAAGAATTATTGTCTCTGGAAGAGATTGCAGAAATCTGCCGGCTTGCTTCTCTTCTTGGTATCCACAAGATCAAAATAACCGGAGGCGAGCCTCTTGTACGAAACGGCTGTGACCGTCTGATCGGTATGATCAGTCAGATTCCAGGCATTGATCAGGTATCGCTGACGACCAATGGTATCCTTCTTGCCGACTATGCAGAAAGCCTCCGCCGCCAGGGACTTCACGCTGTCAATGTCAGCCTGGATGCTCTTGACCCGGATATCTATGCTCAGATCACCGGATATCACAAGCTTCCACAGGTACTGGACGGGCTTCGTGCCATGGAACAGCAACAGATTCCAACCAAGATCAATGTCGTTCTCCAACGAGGTGTCAATGATACTGAATGCCTTGCTCTGGCAGAGCTGGCCAGACACCATGCTTTTGATGTCCGTTTTATCGAGCTGATGCCCATTGGTCACGGAAAGCAGCTGACCTGTGTCTCTAATACAGAAGTATTCCAGAAATTATCTGATCATTATGGCACACTGCTTCCAGACCCGGATACACACGGAAATGGCCCCGCACGTTACTATACTGTAGAAGGGTTTCAGGGAAGCATTGGTTTCATCAGTGCTATTCATGGAAAATTCTGTAATAGCTGCAACCGGATCCGGCTGACTGCTACAGGCGATCTCAAGCCCTGCCTGTGTTATCAGGAACGTATCTCTGTCAAAGACGCACTCAGAAGCGGTGACACGAAAGAAGCTCAGAAATTGCTGGCTCAGGCTATTTTTCAAAAACCTGCCGCCCATTGCTTTGAGACTCTTTCCTCCATCACTGAAGACGCCGAAATGTCACGCATTGGCGGCTGATACAATACAATTATCTCAATACCATCACATCCGCAGGATCCACATGCAGCCACAGCCTCTCCTGTGGATGTTCTTTTTCACAAAACGTCCTCCAGAATTCTTTTGTCGTCTCCACACGGATCCTGTTAAAATGATTTCTGTTGCTTTCTTCCGACTGCTCTGCATGTTCCGGCATCACCATGATCACCGTTGAAAATACATCATCGATCACTTTCTCGATCCGACACCGGAATGTATTTTCCGGATGTATCTTTGCCTCGGTCTCGCTGACCGGATATATATAGTGACTCCGCACACCTACATAACAGATTTCTCCTGCCTTCGTCTCTGTACAGGTCAGATACTCTCCCCAGTCTCTTACATAGACCATTTTTTTCACATCCGCTTCTGCAAGCTGCGCTCTTGCAAAATTCTTACACCCAGACAACACAGCTGCCGCTTTCGACTCCGGCGCTTCAAATAACTGTCTGACCGAGATGACCGGACTGGAAGTGCCTTGATCCATCACACATGCTTTATCACAGATGCGATAGATCTCGTCCCTGCTGTGCGACACAAACAATGCCGGACCTGAGAATTGCCGCAGCACCTCCAGAAGCTCCTGTTCCAGATTCCATCTGAGATATTCATCCAGTGCCGAAAACGGTTCATCCAGCATCAGTATGTCCGGCTCAGACAAGAAGATACGCGCCAGAGCAACTCTCTGCTGCTGACCGCCCGACAGCTGTGAAGGCCGGTGCTTCTCAAGCCCGGTCAGTTCAAATCTGGCAAGCATTTCCCGGACTTTTGTTCTGGCTTTTGTTCTGTCCTTTTCTCCGGACAGCAGTCCGGCCATCAGATTCTGCTCCACCGTCATATCCGGAAACAGGGCATAATTCTGAAACAGCAATCCCACATGACGTTCCTGTGGACGAAGATTTATTTTATTCTTGGAATCATAAAATACCTTCCCATTCAGTTCAATATATCCTTCATCCGGCTTTTCGATCCCTGCAATGCACCGGAGTGTCATACTCTTACCACATCCCGAAGCTCCCAGTATACCTGTCACACCTTCTGATGCTTCAAATTGTGTCTTCAACGTAAAATGATTCAGTTTTTTACAAATATCTACCCGTAATGCCATCATTTCTACTTCCCACTTGTCGATTTACCAGAAGAACATTCTTTTTTCTCCAAAAGATTGACCAGCAAAAGAACAACTGCCGAGATCGCCACATTTACCAGTACCCATCGAAATGCCAACGTATCATTATTAGTTCTCCACAGTTGATAGACGGTTGTTGAGATCGTCGCCGTCTTTCCCGGTGTGTAACCAGCTACCATACTGGTTGCTCCATACTCTCCCAGTGCCCGTGCAAATGCCAGGACCGCACCTGCCAGGATTCCCTGTCTGCAGGCCGGCATGCGAATGTGCCAGAAAATATAAGTATTCGACAATCCAAGAGTCTGACCTGCATATGCCAGAGTCTGATCAAAGTTTTCAAAGGCTCCTCGGGCAGTCCGGTACATCAACGGAAATGCGACGATCGATGCTGCAAAGATGCCTGCATACCAGGTCATCACAAGCTTTGTATCAAAGATCTGAAGAAACCAGGCTCCCAGCAATCTACGCGGCCCCAGGATCATCAGCAGAAAATATCCGACAACCGTAGGTGGCAGAACCAGCGGAAGAGTCAGCACCACATCCAGAATTCCCTTCACTGCAGGCGGAAGCTTTGCAATATAATAAGCTGCAAAGATCCCCGTAAAAAACACAAATATGCTGGAAACCAATGCGATCCGAAGAGAATTATATAACGGGAACCAATCCATAAGCCCCTCCTGCTTTCTTTATTTTACAGCTGTAAATCCAACCTCTTCAAACACCTTCATGCAGTCATCTGTTTTCAGATAATCAAGGAAGGCTTCTGCTGCATCCTGATTTTCAGAAATATTCAGAACTGCTGCCGGATAGATCACCTGCTTGCACATGGTATCGTCTGCCTGAGCCACCACCAGAAGGCCTGCTGAATATGCATCCGTGGCATAGATAATACCGGCATCCGCTGCTGCTTCAGATACCTGTGTCGTAACTTCCTTCACATTGGATCCATATGTGATCTTATTCTCCTGTTCAAGCTGATCCAGCATTCCAAGATTGGTGAGGATCTCTTCTGAATACTGTCCTACCGGTACGTCCTCATTGCCCAATGCCAGAAGAGAAAGCTTGTCGGTTCCAAGATCCGCAAAGCTCTCTATCCCTTTCGGATTTCCGTCCGGAACAGCCAGTACAACCTTATTCTCCAGCAGATTTATACGGGTTCCTTCAAGCACATAGTCAAGACCTTCTGTGTTCACTTCCGGATCTGCATCCTTATCCAGCTGATTCATCTGTTTCTGAGCTGCGGATATAAATACATCACAGTCTGCACCTTCCTGAATCTGCGTCTTCAAAGTTCCCGAAGAATCAAAATTAAATACCAGTGTCACATTCGGCGCCACTTCTTTATACATTTCCTGAATCTCGGTCAGCGTCTCTGTCATGGATGCTGCTGCAAATACATTTAAAGTCACCTCTGCTGCCTCAGCATTTTCCTTCGTCTCTGTTGCTTGAGATGTTCCGCATCCGGCCAAAGACAAAACCATGGAGCACATAGTTACACACGCAAATACTTTTCTCAATTTCATCATTCTGGTTCTTATCTTTCATTATAAACAGTTTCCAAACCCACAGTTCGGATAATGGCAGGGCTTACACCCAAGGCAAAATCCGCCATTTCCCATGTGTGACAGCTGCTTTTTCGTCACTTCCACTCCTGCAGCAACGCTGGGCAGAACCAGATCAAACACTGTTGCTTTCGCATACATCACACAGCCCGGCAATCCCATCACTGGTGTTCCATCCTCAAAATAAGCCAGCAAAAACATGGCACCCGGCAGAACCGGTGCCCCATAAGACACGATCCTTGCTCCTGTATTTTTGATTGCTCCCGGTGTCCTGTCATCCGGATCTACACTCATCCCACCGGTACAGAGGATCATATCCGCACCGTCCTCTTTCAGCTTTAAGATAGTCTCGGTGATCTTGTCCATATTATCATCACACAGAATATGTCCGCAGACTTCGATCCCATATGCTGACAGTTTCTCCACGATCACTGGTGTAAATGTATCTTCAATCCTTCCATAATAGACCTCATTGCCTGTTGTAACAATACCTGCTTTCATAGATCTGAACGGAGTCAGAGACACCAGCGGCTCTGTTCCTGCCACAGTTCTGACCTGCTCCATCTTATCTTTCGCAATAACAAGCGGAATCACACGGGTTCCCAGAAGCCGGTCGCCTTTTTTCACAGATGTATGTGAATGTCTGGTGGCGATCATGATCTCATCGATCTCGTTGATCGCATCCAGACGCGGTACATCTACACGAAACAATCCATCGCAGTCAGCAATCAGCTCGATCTTTCCTTCTTTTACTTCTGTTGGATGCATGTTTGCATTTTCACATATCTCACAGAGAATCTGTGCTGCTTCATTTTCATGAAGCATACTCTCATCCTTCTCCCAGACATAGAGATGATCCTTTCCCAGCGACAACAGCACCGGAATATCTTCCTCTGTAACAATATGTCCCTTCCGAAATGCAGTATCCTTTGTCACATCCTTCACAATTCTTGTAATATCATGACATAGAACATGTCCCACGGCATCAACTGTGTTTATACATTTCATATTGCTTCTGCCTCCTCTTCTTTTGAGCTGTCATATCTGTCTTCTAGTTTATCATAGCTATTGTAAACTTTCACTTCTTTTTTCCATACTTGCTTTTTCGGACATATCCCACTACAATATGAGTACAGGGATTTTGATCCCAACAATTGTTATACCAAAATTCTATGATTTCAGAGGAGATTTTCCATGATCGCACTTCAGATTGCCGATATCCGGCATTTCATGAAAAAATTACTATTAAGTGAATCCTTTGACCGGTTTCTTCTGCTGGAAGGAAGTATTACTACTTTTTGTACCTTTCATATGGACGGGCAGCTCCAAAAAGCTTATTATACCGGCGAGGAGCAGGAACAGATCGACAACCGTTCGCTGGCTTACTGGGAAGAAATCCGTCCCTTCTGTTTTGAGCTGATCAAAGGAAAACGAACCCCTTTGGCATTTCGTTTTACCTTCCAGCTGTCTGCTTCCAATACAGAAAAGCTGCTCCATCAGACCGGCGTATCCATCCCGCCGGAACAGATCCGTGGTCTGCTGCTGAATATCCGTTACGATGGAAGAACACTCCAATGCACCACCGGAACCTCACTCACTGTATTCACCATGGATAAAACCATCGACCAGGCCTGGGATGGAATGGTGCAGCGCTTCCTCCGCCAGCAGGAGATTCCATTTGAGCTGATGTAAAATCAACTAACCGCACACAAGGAAGAGCAGCGGAATCGTATGAGCTCGTATGCCGTTACCGCAAATATACTCATGAGATTATCTCTAACAAGTTACGATATGTAAAAAGCGAGCATAGAAATCATATAATTTCTATGCTCGCTCTTGCAATGTTGTCACTTATTTCGTCAACAACATCATGATTTCATTACTTCTGTTCACAAACTTGGTCATTGCTTCCGGTGAAAGCGGCTGATGACTGATCATTGCCAGATCGTAGAGCTGCTCGCAGATCATATTGCTGTGCTCTCCTTCCGGATTCTCGAACAGGTATTTTACCAGTGCATTATTGGCATTGAGTACCAGTGTAGTCGTGGTTCCGAACATAGACGGATCCATTCCGTACATATTATACATCTTCATCATATCCTGCATCCGGCGATTTTCTTCGGAGAGTGTGACCATAGAAGAAACATTTACATTCTTCAGCTTCTCTACCTTAACCTCCAGCTTGTCATTGTTCAATGCTTTTCTGAACAGGGCTGTCAGTGCATCGGTCTCACCCTTCAGTTCTTCTTCAGATACCTCTTCCTTCATGGAATCGGTTACATCTGCATCAATACGCTGGAATTTAACCTTCTCATTCTTAGCTTCCAGATGGCTGATAAACGGATTATCAATGTTATCCTTCAGAACAACTGCGTTCATCTTCTGCTCACGGAACATATTGATATACTGGCTCTGCTGTACCACGTCGGTCACATAGTAGATCGTTGTCTTCGGAACTTCCTTCTCTTCACCGTCGGCCTTTTCATCTGCCTTCTCTTCCGTCTTTTCTTCTGCCTTGTCAGTTTCTGCTTCTCCGTCAGCCGGTTTCTGTGCTTCCAGGTACTCGTTCATAGTAGTATATTTACCATCCAGATCCTTGAACAGTACATACTCCATCATACGTTCACAGAACTTCTCGTCCTTGATGCAGCCAAATTTGATGAACGGACTGATATCATCCCAGTATTTCTCATAATTCTCACGGTCAGTCTTGCACATACCGCTTAATTTGTCTGCTACTTTCTTGGTGATGTAATCAGAGATCTTCTTTACAAATCCATCATTCTGCAATGCACTTCTGGATACATTCAGTGGAAGATCCGGACAGTCAATGACACCTTTGAGCAGCATCAGGAACTCTGGAATTACTTCCTTGATATTGTCAGCAATAAACACCTGATTGTTATAAAGCTTGATCGTTCCTTCAATAGACTCATACTCCATATTGATCTTCGGGAAGTACAGGATACCTTTCAGGTTAAACGGATAGTCCATATTCAGATGAATCCAGAACAAAGGCTCCTTATAATCCATAAATACTTTCCGGTAAAATTCTTTATAATCTTCATCACTGCACTCATTCGGATGTTTCGTCCACAGCGGATGCGGATCGCTTAAGGATACCGGTCTCTTGTTGATCTTTACCTGCTCCTTGGCCGGAGAGATTTCTTTGGTCTCCTTGGTTCCGTCCTCATTCTCTATCTCTTCTGTCTTGGCATCCACATGGATATGCTCAACAACTACATCATCCTCTGTCAGTTCACTCTCGTCGATGGTCTCGTACTCCTGCGGTGCATTTTCCTTTGCAAGGAAAATCTCCACTGGCATGAAAGAGCAATACTTGCTGATGACTTCGCGGGCGCGGTATTCATTAGCAAATTCCAGACTGTCCTCATTCAGGAACAGAGTAATCTCTGTACCTACTTCTGTCCTCTTACCGGTCTCCATGGAATACTCAGTTCCACCATCGCACTCCCAGTGTACCGGTTCAGCTCCCTCTTTATAGGAAAGCGTATCAATATGAACCTCATCTGCTACCATAAATGCAGAATAGAATCCCAGACCAAAATGTCCGATGATCTGATCCTCGTTCGTCTTATCCTTATACTGTGCAAGGAAATCGGTTGCGCCGGAAAATGCGATCTGATTGATATATTCTTCAACCTCATCTGCCGTCATACCAAGACCGTTATCAATAAATTTCAAAGTCTTTTCATCCGGATTCACAAGTACCTGTACCTGGGCTTTATATTTCTCAGGCAGAGTGTACTCTCCCATCATATCCAGCTTCTTCAGCTTTGTGATTGCATCACATCCGTTGGAGATCAGCTCACGGAAGAAAATATCATGGTCTGAATACAACCATTTCTTAATAATCGGGAAAATATTGTCACTGTTAATGGAAAGTGATCCATGTCTTTCGCTCATGCTATACACTGCCTTTCTTTCTCAAAATACAGCCATTCACCTTACAAATGACTGTTCTATCTATGCGTTAACAGTACTATAATCCCAACTTATGTAAATGTCAAGAAAATTTTAGCACTCATTGTGAGTGAGTGCTAATAATTTACAATATTTTTATAATTACTGTCCCCAGCGCAGATCCTGGTCTTTCATGCTGACTTTGGTATCTGCAGGAATCGAACTGGTGATAAACACGTTACTGCCGATGACGGAATTCTTTCCGACAACGGTTTCACCACCAAGAATGGATGCCCCGGAATAAATCGTCACATCATCCTCAATGGTCGGATGACGCCGAACATCCCGCAGCTTCTGTCCTCCTCTTGTGGACAGTGCACCAAGAGTCACACCCTGATAGATCTTTACACGATCACCGATGACCGTTGTCTCTCCAACTACCACACCAGTACCATGGTCGATAAAGAAATATTTTCCAATGGTTGCTCCCGGATGGATGTCAATACCTGTGATGCTATGGGCATATTCGGTCATGATACGCGGGATCAGCGGCACTTCCAGCAGGAACAGCTCATGAGCCAGACGATTGACGGTAATCGCAAACATACCCGGATAAGACAGGATGATCTCATCTCTGTATTTTGCAGCCGGGTCTCCCTGAAAAGCTGCCTCCAGATCGGTCTCCAGCATAGCACGGACATCTGGAATCTTCTTCAGGAATGTAACCGTATCTTTTTCTGCCTGTTCGGTTAATTTTTCTACATCATTTTCTTCTTTTGCTGTGTATTTCAATGCCAGCAAGATCTGTTTATTCAGATGATAAGCCACATCTTCGATCGTCACTGTAGAATTGCTTTTAATGTTATATATTTTATAAGAGCGATCTCTGTAATATCCTGGATAGACGATCTTTAACAGATCCTCCACAATAGCGATAATTTCCTCTTTGCTTGGCTGGTTGAAAAGATCCATTTTATCAATGTTTCTTCCAGTTCCATAATCATCCAGAATGCTTTTTGTAATCTGACTGATTTCATGTTCAATAATGTTTTTCATGACAGCCTCCTGTTGTTCTTTTTTTTAGTATATGAATCAGCGCCTGCGGCTGCTTACTCTTTTTTCTGTGTCTGCAGCTTTTGTTCTTCCAGTCGGTCAAGGACCCACTCCCGGATCAGCTGGTAAATAAATGCAAATACCGGTACCCCAATGACCATTCCAACGATTCCAAATACTCCGCCGAATAGCAAAATCGCAAACAATACCCAGAAACTGCTCAAATTCGTAGTGTTTCCAAGGATCTTCGGTCCCAGAATATTTCCGTCAAACTGCTGAAGGATAATAACAAAAATAACAAAATACACACATTGGATCGGGCTGACCATCAGAATCAGGATTGCACTGGGGATTGCTCCGATAAATGGTCCGAAGAAAGGAATGATGTTCGTCACTCCTATCACCACACTGATCAGTACCGCATAAGGCATATTGGTACAAGCTGTGAACACCATACAGATCAAACCAATGATCAGAGAATCCAGAAGCTTTCCTTTAATAAATCCACCCAGATATACATTCAGAATATGAAGTTCCCGGATCATCCAGTCTGCCCTCTGTTCTACTGGCTTTCCGTTCTTTTTAGGCGGATACTCCTTATATGGAAGCAATGCGTGAATCACCAGCTTTGTCTGTCTGCGGAATATCTTTCGACTATTTAATAAATACACTGCTACGATCAGACCAATACCAAGATTTTTCACCATAGTCACCATGGTCCACAGGCTGGCAGACACACCGCTGATGATATTGTTAATATTCGGCAACAGATGCACCTTTGCAAAATTCTGCACACTCTCCATAATGTCTGCAGAATACTGCTCCACATAGCTTAACATAACCGGATTGTCCTGCACAAGCTTTTCGATCCAGTCGCTGACCGTCTGTATGTATCCAGGCATGGCTTCTACCAGGAGCAGAATACTGTTGATCACCTGCGGAACCAGCATAGCTACTAATGCATAGATAATCAGGCAGAACAACAGCAGGCTCAAAAGAATGGAAATCCCTTTAAAAAATTTCCGGTATTTTTCTGCTGTCTTCTCCGGTTTTTTATCCAGAGCTGCCAGATCTGCCAGATGCCGTTCAAACCAACCGCACACCGGCGATAGAAGATAGGCAATTACCCCTCCGTAGATAAACGGCATCAGGATCTTGATCACTATCCCAATATATTTTCGCAGATCATCAAATCGGAATACCACGAAAAAAAACAATATACACATGGCAACCGTTAAAAATACTGCGGCACCTTTATAGAAATAATCTTTCCATTTTTCGTCCATATATGACCACCTTTCTCCAGTCCTGCAAAACAAATGCCGGAACCGTACTATTATTTATTATAGTACAGTCCCGGCAATTTTGAAAGTCATTTTCACAGTATGAATTTGTCTTTACAGTTTCTTTACAGCTTTTTACAGATTTGTATATCCCATCAATGACTCATCCACTTCTCTTGCGACGTCTCTTCCTTCACGGATCGCACGAACGACCAGTGACTGACCCATATGCATATCGCCTGCGGTGAAGACATTTTTCACATTGGTGGCATGTTTGCCCGGATCGGTGGCTACATTGGTTCTTCCATCCACATTAACACCGAATGCCTTCGTCACATATTCCTGACTTCCCAGAAAACCTGCGGCGATCAGCACCAGATCCACATCCAGAAGGAACTCGCTTCCTTCAACTGGCACCATCATCATACGTCCGGTCTTCTCGTCCTTTTTGCTCTCAAGCTTGACGATCTTCGCCTGCTTCACATTACCATTCTTGTCCTTGATAAATTCCTGAACAGTGGTCTGATAGATCCGCGGATCATGACCAAATTTGGCAATAGCCTCCTGCTGACCATAATCGGTCTTGCAGACTCTCGGCCAGATAGGCCACGGATTGTTCTCTGCTCTGGTATCCGGAAGCTTCGGCATCATCTCCAGCTGTGTCACAGATTTGCAGCCCAGACGGATCGAAGTACCTACACAGTCATTTCCGGTATCACCACCGCCAATGACAAGTACATTCTTCCCTTCTGCCGGAATGAATTTTTTATCTGCAAAATTGGAATCCAGAAGACTCTTGGTGGTAGCCGTCAGGAAGTCCACCGCAAAATAGATACCCTTGGCATCACGGCCCGGAGCTTTAATATCTCTTGGATTGGCAGCTCCGCAGCACAGAACCACTCTGTCATACTCTTTCAGAAGCTGCTCTGCCTTCACATCCACACCTACATTGCAGTTGGTCACAAAGGTCACGCCTTCTTCCTTCATGATGTTGATCTTTCTCTCAACAATATGCTTTTCCAGCTTCATGTTGGGAATTCCGTACATGAGCAGTCCGCCCACACGGTCGCGGCGCTCGTAAACAGTGACAGAATGTCCTCTGCGGTTCAGCTGATCGGCTGTTGCCAGACCGGAAGGTCCGCTTCCGATGACTGCTACTTTCTTCCCGCTACGGACCTTCGGTGGTCTTGCATGGGCATAGCCCATCTTATATGCATTTTCAATAATAGCCAGCTCATTACTTTTGGTTCCTACCGGATCACCATTCAGATTACAGGTACAGGCAGCCTCGCAGAGTCCCGGGCACACACGGCCGGTGAACTCCGGGAAGTTGCTGGTACTGGACAGACGGTAATATGCTTCCTCCCAGTTGCCCAGATATACCAGATCATTCCATTCAGGCACCAGGTTCTGCAGCGGACAGCCGGACATCATACCGCCCAGCATCTGTCCTGCCTGGCAGAACGGAACACCACATGCCATACATCTGGCTCCCTGTTTCTGTTGTTCCTCGTGGGACAGCGGTGTATGAAATTCATTAAAATGTTTGATTCTCTCTAACGGCGCTTCTGCTTTTGCATTTTTGCGCTCATATTCCAAAAAGCCTGTTGGTTTTCCCATTTGCCTGTACCTCCTAACCTCTCTTGATCGCGTAGAATGCTTCGATCTGTGCCTGCTCGGTATTCATACCTTTTTCTTCCATCTGAACGATCAGACTTAACATCTTCTTGTAATCATTCGGAATGATCTTCTTGAATTTCGGCAGATACTGTTCAAAGTTATCGAGGATCAGGTTACCTTTTTCAGAGTTAGTGTAAGCCACATGCTCCTGGATCATATCTTTGAGTTCCTGCACATCATATTTATTGGTGACTTCTTCCAGCGTTATCATGGATTTATTCACCTTCATGTACAAGTCACAATCTTCATCCAGCACATAAGCCACACCGCCGCTCATACCGGCTGCAAAGTTTTTGCCGACTTTTCCAAGGATGACCACGCATCCACCGGTCATGTACTCACATCCATGATCGCCGGTACCTTCTACCACTGCATGTGCTCCGGAGTTTCTGACGCAGAAACGCTCACCTGCCACACCGTTAATATAGGCTTTACCACTGGTAGCTCCATACAGTGCTACATTACCGATGATGATATTCTCATCTTCCTTATAGGTAATTCCCTTCGGAGGATACACGATCAGTTTACCACCGGAAAGTCCTTTTCCGAAGTAGTCATTGGAGTCTCCTACGAGCTCCAGTGTCAGTCCTTTCGGGATGAATGCGCCAAAGCTCTGTCCTCCGGCACCGGTACATTTTACAGTAAAGGTATCCTCCGGCAGTCCTTCCGGATAATGGCTGGTAATCTCAGAACCAAACATGGTACCAAACGCACGATTGGTATTTCTTACATCCAGCTCAATACTTCTCTTCTGGCCTTTTTCCAGCGCAGATTTGAATTCTTTAATAAGGACCTTCTCATCCAGAGTCTTTTCCAGTTCAAAGTTATATACCTGTTTGGGATCAAAGATCACTTTCTGACCTTTTCCTGCAAACGGGTTATCAAGAATCCGGCTAAAGTCAATGGTTGCCTGTCTTCCGGTTCTGCCCTCTTTGACGCAAAGCATATCAGAACGGCCTACCAGTTCATCAATGGTACGGATTCCCAGTTTTGCCATGTATTCACGCAGCTCTTCTGCGATAAATTTCATGAAATTTACTACATATTCCGGTTTTCCGCGGAATCTCTTACGAAGCTCCGGATTCTGAGTTGCAACGCCCACCGGACAGGTATCCAGGTTGCAGACACGCATCATGACGCATCCCATGGTTACCAGCGGAGCAGTTGCAAAACCAAATTCCTCTGCTCCCAGCATGGCTGCGATGGCTACGTCACGACCACTCATAAGTTTACCATCTGTCTCGATGCGAACTTTATTTCTCAGACCATTCATCAGCAGAGTCTGATGAGTCTCGGTAAGACCAAGCTCCCACGGAAGTCCCGCATTGTGAATGGAGCTTGCCGGAGCTGCACCGGTACCTCCATCATAACCAGAGATCAGGATAACCTGTGCACCTGCTTTTGCTACACCAGCTGCTACCGTACCAACGCCAGCTTCAGATACCAGTTTTACAGAGATACGTGCCTTCGGGTTTGCATTTTTCAGGTCGTAGATCAGCTGTGCCAGATCCTCGATGGAGTAAATATCATGATGAGGCGGCGGAGAGATCAGGCTCACACCTGGTGTGGACAGACGGGTCTTTGCGATCCACGGATAGACTTTTCCACCCGGCAGATGTCCGCCCTCTCCTGGTTTTGCACCCTGAGCCATCTTGATCTGGATCTCCTGTGCACTTACCAGATATCTGGAAGTAACACCAAAACGTCCACTTGCCACCTGCTTGATCGCAGAGCATTTATTCAATCCATCCGATCCGACAGTCAGACGTTCAATACTCTCACCGCCCTCACCAGTATTGGATTTACCATGGAGCTGGTTCATGGCAATAGCCAGACACTCATGGGCTTCCTGAGAAATAGATCCATAGGACATGGCACCGGTCTTAAAACGGGTCACGATGGACTCTACGCTCTCTACTTCCTCCAGAGGAATACCCTTCTTCGGATATTTGAAATCCAGAAGGGTTCTGAGCTGTCCATGATTGTTCTCACCATCTACTAAAGAGGTATACTGCTTAAACAGATTATAGTTGCCTTCTCTGGTTGACTGCTGCAGAAGGGAAATGGTTCTTGGGTTATAAAGGTGTTCCTCCCCACCGCTTCTCTCCTTGTGAAGACCCAGACTGTTCAGTGCAGTGCTGGTGGTCAGTCCCAGAGGATCGAATGCAGAGGAGTGCATCAGCTCTACCTGCTCACCGATCTCTTTAAGACCGATACCACCGATCCGGCTGACGGTGTTGGTGAAATACCGGTCAACTACTTCTTTATTGATACCGATGGCTTCAAAAATCTTGGAACCCAGATAAGACTGGATCGTGGAAATACCCATCTTGGAAGCGATCTTTACAATACCGTTGATGACTGCCTGATCGTAGTCAGCCACCGCTGCATAATAATCTTTATTCAAAATCTTCTTGTCGATCAGTTCATGAATGCTCTCATGTGCCAGATACGGGTTGACTGCGCAGGCACCATAGCCCAGCAGGGTTGCAAAATGATGTACCTCTCTTGGTTCACCGGACTCCAGAATGATGGACACGGATGTTCTCTTCTTGGTCCGTACCAGATGCTGCTGAAGAGCGGATACCGCCAGCAGAGACGGGATTGCCACATGGTTCTCATCCACACCGCGGTCAGACAGGATCAGAATGTTCACGCCATCACGGTATGCACGGTCAGCTTCCACGAACAGTCGGTCAATCGCTTTTTCCAGACTGGTATTTTTATAATAGATAATTGGCAGGACTTCTACCTTAAAGCCCGGCTTTTTCATATTTTTAATCTTCAGAAGATCTGTCTCTGTCAGGATCGGATTGTTGATCCTCATCACACAGCAGTTCTCCTGTTTTGCTTCCAGAAGATTGCCAGCCTTTCCAACATAAATGGTGGTAGAGGTCACGATCTTCTCACGGATCGCATCGATAGGCGGGTTGGTTACCTGTGCAAACAGCTGCTTAAAATAATTGAACAGCGGCTGATGATGCTCAGACAATACAGCCAGAGGTACATCAATACCCATAGCAGAAGTTGCCTCACTTCCATTAGATGCCATGCTCATAATGGAATTTCTCACATCTTCATAATTGTAGCCGAATGCTTTCTGCAGTCTTGCACGTTCTTCCGGAGTATACTCCTCGATCCGCTGATTCGGGATCTTCAGGTCGGACAGATTTACAAGGTTGTGATCCAGCCACTCACCATAGGGCTGACGGTTTGCATAATATTCTTTCAGTTCATCATCATCAATAATTTTTCCCTGTTTGGTATCAACCAGCAGCATTTTACCCGGATGAAGACGCTCTTTTTCTACGATTCTGGACGGATCAATATCCAGCACACCTACCTCAGATGACAGGATCAGCTGATCATCGGTAGTTACATAGTATCTGGAAGGACGAAGTCCGTTTCTGTCGAGAACTGCTCCCATCACATCTCCATCTGTGAACAGGATGGAAGCCGGACCGTCCCACGGCTCCATCATGGTTGCGTAATACTGATAGAAATCCTTTTTCTTCTGAGACATGGTACGGTTATTCAGCCACGGCTCCGGTATCAGGATCATCACTGCCAACGCCAGATCCATACCACTCATAACCAGAAACTCCAGCGTATTATCCAGCATAGCGGAGTCAGAACCGGAAGCACTGATAACCGGAAGGATCTTGTGGAATTCTCCCTTCAGATGCTCAGATTCTACGGTCTCCTCACGGGCCAGCATCTTATCTGCATTACCTTTGATGGTGTTGATCTCACCATTATGTACCAGGAAGCGATACGGATGTGCACGCTCCCAGCTTGGCATTGTGTTGGTGGAGAAACGGGAGTGGACCAGTGCAATGGCACTCTCATAATCCGGACTCTGCAGATCCTGGAAGAAGGAACGAAGCTGTCCTACCAGGAACATACCTTTGTAGATCAAAGTACGGCTGGAACAGGATACCACATAAGTATCTTCGATGGACTGCTCAAATACTCGTCTTGCAATATAGAGCTTCCGGTCAAAATCCAGTCCCTTTTCCACATCCTCCGGCTTCTGGATAAATGCCTGCATGATGCTTGGCATCTTCTCCAGTGCTTTGCTTCCCAGCACCTTCGGATTGGTGGTCACTTCTCTCCAGCCAAGGAAGTTCATGCCTTCCTTCTCCACGATGATCTCAAACATCTTCTTTGCCTGATTGCGTTTCAGTTCATCCTGCGGCAGGAAAAACATTCCAATACCATATTCTCTCTCTCCACCAAGCTCAATTCCAAGCTTTGCACATTCTTTGGAGAAAAATTTGTGGGAGATCTGAACCATGATACCTACACCGTCTCCGGTCTTACCTTCTGCATCTTTACCTGCACGATGCTCCAGGTTCTCCACGATGCTTAAGGCATCTTCTACGGTCTTATGTGACTTGATTCCTTTGATGTTGACCACTGCTCCGATACCACAGTTATCGTGTTCAAAGCTCGGATCATACATTCCCTGCTGTTCTGGACATTCCTGACTTCTTTGTTCCTTCATAAGCTATACCTTTCTCTTTGTATCTCTTGTTTTGTTTGCAATTTTTATAAAGTGTACACCCATTTTTTTCGTTTGTAAATCCACTTTCTCCATGTAATTATCTGATTATTTGAAAACAGTGATTTTTATCCGAAATTTTATTTGATTTTCAGTTATTTTCTTTTCTAAGCTTTTTGATACAAACAATTTAAAGTCCGTGATTTTTAAAAAACATAAATTTTTTAGTCAAAAAAAGGACTGATCTTACTCAGTCCCCGTTATTTTCTAAATTATCTTGAATATTATATCCTTCTCTCAGCTTCCATATTGCAACAACCAGTGCAATCACACCAATACCTGTCAACACCCAGAACTTGACACTGTTCACATACTGTTCCTGATAAAATGCCGTAGCCGACAGGATCGTGATGAACGCATTTGCAGCAATATGCGCCACCGCAGTTGCTTTGATCGTGCGGAACCGTTCCATGATCCAGCCCAGGTAGATGCCGCAGGCCGTGGCATAGACTCCCTGCACCAGATTTCCATGAAAGAGTCCAAAAAACAACGCACTCCACAGGATTGCCGGAAGTGGTCTCATCATATCCCGAAGTCTTCCATATACCAGACCTCTCATGACCACTTCTTCTGCCACCGGCATCAGAACACCTACACAGAACAGTTCCAGCCAGGCATTGCCGGCACTGAGAGCTTCACTGGTCTCCACATAATTTTCCGACAGTTCCATAAGCGGAGTCAGATTCACCAGCTGATTGCCTGCCAGTGCCACTCCGGCACCTCCCAGCATGATCAGAAGAATTGTCCCCGCTCCCAGATGCGTATGCTCTTCCCAGATTGCCCTGTTTTTACGTTCCTGTACATCCCTGTGGTAGATCCATCCAAACAACAGGATAGACAGAACTCCGCTGATCATCAGATAGACCACGGTTATATCCGGAAACACTTTCATCAGCGTGGTCAAAGATCCATCGCCAATTCCCATAGAAAATAAGAAAAACACGGCCGCAGATAAAACCAGCCCCTGTATCAGCTGATACAGGGGCATGGGATATATCGCACGCCACAGATGATAAACAGACAGTTTTGTACGATCTTTCTTCATCTTACATCTTCTCCGGTGCTTCAAATCCAAGCATATCAATGCAGGTCTCCAGTACCCGTCTGGTCAGCAGAAGAAGGCTGATCCATGAAGATTGTGCTTCCATATCATCTGTTGCAAGGATCTTGGTCTCATGATAGAACTTATTGAAAGCATTGGCAAGATCATAAATATAAGCACAGATCTTATGAGGTGCGCACTCTTCAAATGCCGTTTCCATCACGCTGTTGAATTTGGACAGCTCCAGCTGCAGTGCTTTCTCACTGTCGCTTCTGCCTGCTCCGATCTTTCCTTCGCCCGCCTTCTTGCCGGACTCCTCATATTTTCTCAGGATGGATTTGATTCTTACAATCGTATACAGGATGTAAGGACCAGTATTTCCTTCTGAAGAAGTGAAACGCTCCACATCAAAAATATAATCCTTGGAAGCCTGATTGGACAAATCTCCGTATTTGACTGCAGACAGACCTACGATCTTCGCGGTCTCCTCTGCTTCTTTCTCCTCCATAGGACGACTTTCCTGGATCTTCTTGAGCATCTCCTCGTTGATATCCTTTAACAGATATTCCAGACGCATGACGCCACCATCTCTGGTCTTGAACGGTTTACCGTCTTTTCCATTCATGGTACCGAATCCTAAGAATTTCAGTTCAGTCTTATCCGTTACCAGTCCGCATTTTCTTGCACAGCGGAATACCTGGATAAAATGCATTTCCTGACGTTTATCTACCACATAGATGATCTCATCCGGGTTGTAGAGCTTCATACGCTCTACAATCGTAGCCAGATCCGTGGTCGTATACAGAGAAGCTCCATCAGATTTGAGCAGCATGCAAGGCGGTACTTCCTTGGTGTCTGTATCTTCCTTCACATCAACGACCAGCGCATTATCACTCACATAAGCATATCCGCCATCTTTCATCTTCTGTACCATATCCGGAATATATGGCTGTGCATCAGACTCGCCCTTCCACAGATCAAAATCCACTTTCAGGTTTGCATAATTACGCTTCAGGTCTGTGACAGACACATTTAAAATATGCTTCAGAAGAGCCTGATAGCCTCTTCTTCCATGCTGCAGCTCATAAGTTGCCTGCATGGCAGCCTCTTTATACGCTTCATCCTGCTTGGATTTTCCACTGGCTGTCGGATATATTTCCTCCAGTTCAGAGATGGTAAACGGTGCTTCTGCCGGATACTCTCCCTCATATGCCTCATCAAAATATACCAGCTCCGGTTTTCTTTCGCGAAGCTCGGTAATGATCAGTCCCATCTGAAGACCCCAGTCTCCCAGATGCACGTCGCCGATCACTTTATGTCCTGCAAATCGGGCAATCCTCTTCACACTCTCACCAATGATCGCAGACCGAAGATGTCCTACATGCAGCGGCTTTGCCACATTAGGTCCGCCGTAATCGATCATAATGGTCTTCGGATTCTCTGCTTTCTCACAGCCCATCCGTTCATCCTTCTCCATACCATTCAGGTACTGACTCAGGTACTCGTTGTTCACTTTCATATTGATGAATCCCGGATTCACCGCCTGGACTTCTCCAAACACCTCAGATCCCTGCATAGCTTCCACAACTGCATTGGCGATCATAATCGGTGCCTTATGGTACTCTTTGGCTACCGCCATGGCACCATTACACTGATACTCGCACAGATCCGGTCGATTGGACAGACTGACACGGGCATATTTCTCATCATAACCTGCTTCAGCAAAAGCTTTTGCAACCTCTGCGGATAACAGATCCAGCATTTTCTTCATCTACTTTGTCCTCCTTATTTGTTTACATCACTCTTGGTATATTCCATTTATAATGACTTGCCAGCAGACGGATCACAACCACGATCATAGCTCCTGTAAACATGGCATATCCTCTTGGCATTGCACATAAAAGTCCCAGATAACAGATCGCGCCCACTAAGGATGCACAGGCATATACATGCTTTCTGAGCACCGCAGGCATGATCCCTGCCAGCACATCCCGGAACATTCCGCCGCCCACACCCGTGAGCATTCCCAGAAAGATCACAAAAGCATGATAGTCCCCATATCCACTGTCAATGGCCGTATTGGCTCCTGCCACCGTAAACAGCCCAAGGCCGATGGCATCTGTAAAGTTCAGGATCCACTGAAACCGTTCTCCATGAAGCTCCTCATCAGATCCCTTATAGAGCCAGGCAACCAGCGCACACACTGCCAGCGATGACAAAATTGCCAGCGGCAGGACCATTGGACTGGAAAACATGGCAGGCGGCACGATCCCCAGTGTCATATCCCTGATAAAACCGCCTCCGGCTGCCGTTACGATCCCCAGAAACACAATACCAAATAGATCCATTTTCCGTTCAATGGCAAGCATGGCTCCAGAGATGGCAAATGCGACGGTTCCCATTATCTCTGCTATTAATTGTATATTCATTGTACACCTCGAAACTTAATTAAGTATAGGGAAAATGGTGATATTTGTCAAGCCGGATGAACCTGTACCATACATGTTTCAGGCTTGCAGGACTGGTCACGCTTGTGTAAAATAGAGACATTACATATACGAACACTAAGAGGAGGACACCTATGTTAAAACTTGGTTCCCATGTGGGAATGAGCGGCAAAAAAATGATGCTGGGATCCGTAGAGGAAGCACTGTCCTATAGAGCAAACACCTTTATGATCTATACCGGCGCACCCCAGAATACCCGCCGCAAGGATATCAGTGAATTAAATATTGACGCTGCCTGGAAGCTCATGGAGGCAAATAATATCCATGAATTTGTCATCCATGCACCCTATATCATCAATCTTGGAAATACTATAAACCCGGACACTTACCAGCTTGCCACTGATTTTCTCCGGCTGGAGCTGACCCGTGCCGATGCCTGTAGAAGTAATATCATGGTTCTTCATCCCGGCGCGCACGTAGGGGCCGGTGTAGAAGCCGGTATTGCATCTGTTGTCAAAGGACTGAATGAAGTGCTCACCGATGATACCAGCTGTCTGGTCGCGCTTGAAACCATGGCCGGAAAAGGCACTGAGATCGGACGCACTTTTGAAGAACTGGCTCAGATCTATGATGGTGTGGTGAAAAAAGACCGTCTCCGGGTCTGCTTTGATACCTGCCACACTCACGATGCCGGATATGACATTATCAACAACTTTGACAGTGTAATTGATACCTTTGACCACATTCTCGGCAAAGATCAGATTGCTGTCTTCCACATCAATGACAGCAAAAATCCATGTGGAGCCCACAAGGATCGACATGAAAACCTCGGAAAAGGGTACATCGGATTTGATGCACTATCCTATATAGTACATCATCCGGATTTTACTGATGTACCGAAGATCCTTGAGACCCCATGGATTCCCATTGATGGCGACAAAAAGAATACCCGGGCTCCCTACAAGGAGGAGATTGCCCTGTTACGCGGAGATTCCTGATACTTTCATCTACTATTTTCTCTTACACAATCTTGCAATGGTGGAGACAACCTTCTCCATCTGCAGTGGCTTTGGCAGGTGTGCATTCATACCTGCCTCCAGACACTGCTTCACGTCCTCATCAAAAACATGGGCTGTCATGGCAATGATCGGAATGGCCTTTGCATCCTGCCGGTTTGTAGAACGAATAACTCTTGTGGCCGTATATCCATCTATCTTCGGCATCATAATATCCATCAGGATCGAATCATAAGTTCCCTGGGGACGGGATGCAAATGCATCTATGGCCTGCTGCCCGTCACGAACCACCTGAACCGTTGCTCCTTCATCATTTAACAGCCTTGCCGCAATCTCTGCATTCAGTTCATTATCTTCCGCAAGTAGAAGATGGAGACCTCTGATCGAGGCTTCTCCCGCAGCAGCTTCTGGCTGCACAACCTTTTCTTTTTCTGCGATCTTGAACGGAAGAACAACCACGAATGTAGATCCTTTTCCTTCCTGGCTGGTCACTTGAATGGTTCCATTCATCTCATCTATCAGTCTTTTCACAATTGCCATCCCCAGACCTGTTCCATGGTAGACACTTCTTGCATCAGAATGTTCCTGGACAAATGGTTCATAAATATGCTCCAGAAAGTTCTCACTCATTCCAATTCCCGTATCAGAGATCATCCATCTGTAATGCACCATCCCATCTGCTGTTCCAAGATAATCCAGATGCGTAATGACTTTTCCGCCTATCCGATTATATTTAATACAATTTCCATAGATATTCAAGAAAATCTGTCTCACATGAAGCGGACTTCCGTATACATAAGGATACAGAACCTTATCTGATGCTTTGTCATATTCCAGCGTAATTCCTGCATCCGCTGCACGCTGTTCTACAATTGTGACCACATCCATCAACAAGGCATTCAGATCCATGGCATCTTGCGTCAGAACTATTTCGTCATTTTCCAGCTTGCTCATCTGCAGCATATCATTGATCAACGACAGCAGATGATCCGCAGACACCAGCATTTTCTCTCTGTTCGCATGGAGCAGTTCCAGATCGTCCGGATGAATCTCTTCCATTTTCAGCAGACCAATGATTCCATTCAGCGGTGTCCTGATATCATGCGTCATTCTGGCCAGAAAGTCTGTCTTGGCTGAATTTGCTTTTATCTCTCTTTTGACAGACTCTTCCAGCTGAAGATTCTTATTTTCCAATCTCTGAGCATATTCCTGCTGTATCTGAAGTTTCTGCTTCTGATATTTCTGCTCCGTCTGCCATCTCACCATGTTGACAATGATCAGAACAAGCAGATATGCCAAAGCTACAAACAACATATTCTGAGGCGTCTTGTTGAATACTCCCCGCTCCGGCATGTAGGCATAAATATAATAATTCCGGCTCTGTTCCATCAGTCCAAAGCTTCTGCCACCGGTGTCACCGCCATCTCTGACATGAACAAGTTTTGATCCTTCTGCACTTCTTCTGATGGTACGCAGGATCTCGTTGTCATCCATGCGGGTCCCCACAAGTCTGCTGTCATTGGATGCCACGATCTCTTCACCGTTGCTGATCACTATCGTTCCATCGTGTTTCACAGAATATCCAGTCAGAAGCTGCTCCATAGAATTGACAAAAATACGGCAATACTCCTTGGATGTATGGTAACAGGCAACGATGATTCCTGACCTGTCTGTTCTTCCCACCGCTGCCAGGTCAATAAAAGAACCATCCTCGCAGTTTACTCTCGATGCATACGTCTTCTCTGGAAAATTCCATACATCCAGAAGTGCTTCTGCATCAATATTTTCGTATAGATCCCAGACATTCCGTTCATCCGTATGATACTCCTGCTCCACTGCTCCCTGTGGGTTCAGCAGCAGAATACCTGTTACATAACTTTCTCTTGCATAATTTTTCAGCATTGTCTGATCCGGTTCCTCAAATCCACCTTTTTCCATATCACTGGCGAGATTCCGATTAATATACTCTGCACTTTCCATGATTCGCATCAGGCTCTTGGTCTCTGATGCCAGCTCCATTCTCTGATTATTATTGCACTGTTCCTTCACATAATTTACCGTGCTGGAAAGCCGTTGACCAGCATTGAAAATATCTGCATGGATGCTGATCCAGAATGCCACACAAAGAAGTATGATTCCTGATACAATTTCCATCGCCAAGATCCTGTATGATAAATATACAGATGATTTTTTAAGTTTCATCCGTGCGTACCTCCAGACAACAATCTGTATCTTTCGTGTATGTTCCGATAATTTCCTGCATCGTGCCATCCTCACGCATTTCTTCAAAAGTCTCTGTCAGCTTCTGTGCCAGTCCACGGTCATCTTCTTTATCAAATGCCACGCCAAGCCCCACCACCAGCAGCGGCTCCTCCAGGATCCGATACTCCATATCATAGTCCTTCATAAACTGCTTTACCGCCGTATCATGCGCTGCCACTGCATCTGCATATCCTTTGCTTAAAAATGTGTAGATCAGATCCCGATTCCGTAAAGACAACACCTTTCCAAGCTGCGGGATCCTGGCATCTTCATGTTTCCGAAATATTTCTTCCGGTTTTGTGGTTGACTGCACAGCCACTGTCTTTCCTTCCAGATCCTGCAGAGAATAAATATCACTGTCCGTCCTCACTGCGATCACCTGATAGCTCGTCATATATGGTCCTGCCCACTGATATTCCTCTTCGCGTCCGTCCATGGAAAAGCTGCCCCAGATGCAGTCGATCTCCCCGGACTCCAACAATTCCTTTTTATCCTCCCAGTTGATCAGCTTGAATTCCGCCTCATATCCCATTCTGTAAAATGCTTCCTTTGCCAGTTCCACATCAATTCCCGTGGGATCCCCATCCGCATTCAAATAGTTAAACGGTGGATAATTGTCACTTCCCACAACAATGACCGGCAGGGATTCCGCTTTCTGTTCTTTTACAACTGTCTGTTCTGCGCACCCCACAGTCAGTACCATCGCCGTGCACACAAGCCCGGCTGTCATCATCTCTTTGATTTTATTTGTTCTTCTCTTCATGTTTGTGATTTCCGGCGAAAAGCCATAGACAGGAAAAAACCAAAAGGAGCACCATAGTCGATAAATCTATAGCGCTCCCATTACCTTTAAGTGTGCAACCAGCCGCCATTTTACAGGCTCTATAGCTTTGCGTCGCAACCTTTCGATTGTTTTGCTGAATATTTATGAAAAAAACACAATAAAAATCTGATTATCCGCTAAAACACAGTATCTATCAGCATTTTCAAGGAAACAAACACATCAATTTACTACTTATTTACTACTAACGAATGAGCCTTGATACGCAAGTTTTCCTAGATATGCAAAGATATGGTACAACACATCAGTATTGAAACAAGAAAAAATTGAATAACTTATAGACTATGGAACGCCTAACATGACGTTCCTTTTCTATTTCCAGCCGTTCTTATTGGACGGCTATTTTATTACCCAAAATGAAAGGAGCATTAGATTTATGAAAAAGATGTTAAAACGATTGTGTACTGGCTTCTTAGCTCTTGCAACTGTCGTTACTACTTTACCGACGACACCCGTTCATGCAGAAAGCAAGCAATACTGGACGGAGTCAAAAGAGCGTGTCGGTATCGTTGAAAAAGTAATGAATGACGGTTCGATTGGTTCTACTTTTAACGAGGGACATTTGACCGTCGAGGGCGAGGACGCTTACTGTATCGACATTAACACAGATTTTAGGAATGGCTACAAGACCAGAATTGACGCAAGCACCCGTATGAGTGCCGACCAGATAAGCGACGTTGCCTTATCTATCGAATATGTGAAACAGTACACAGACAGCCACAGCGGAATAAGCAACAATCACGCCTACCTTTTAAGACAGCTTGTTGTCTGGCAGAGATTGAGCGTACATCTTGGCTGGCAATGCGACAACGTGAGAGCTTCTTATGATGAAATTCCAAAGGCAACGCAGGACGAAGTTTTCTCTGGTGCAAGAGCCTTTGTCAAAGAAAATAAAGGACGTTATGAATGTGGCGGTTATATCTACTCTGGCGAGGGGCAGGAATTGGGGCAATTCTGGGCGAAGTTAAATATCGGAAATGCGAAACTTAAAAAGGCTACCAGTAATACCAGCATTACAGACGGTAACGGGAATTACTCTATCGCTGGTGCAACATACGGTGTCTTTTCTGATAAGAACTGCACGAAACAGCTTGCCACTCTTACGACTGATGAAAACGGAAATACAGATGTTGTAGAGGTAAAAGCAGGCACAGTCTATATCAAGGAATTATCCGCACCAGCAGGATATAAAGTAGATAAAACTATATATTCCTTAAAGGTTGAAGCTGGAAAAACAGCGACTTTGAAAGTATCTGATACACCAAAAGTAACGGACACGTTGATTGAGCTTTTCAAGATTGATATGGAAACACAGAAAGACAATCCGCAGGGGAACGCTTCTCTAGCAGGTGCGGAATTTACATGGAAGTATTATGCAGGCTTCTATAATAAAGACAATCTCCCTGCCGAAGCTACTCGTACATGGGTTACAAAGACAATCGCTGAAACAGACAGCGACGGGTCAACCCACTACATCACAAAATTTGCGGACGCATACAAAGTATCTGGCGATAGCTTCTATATGCAGGACGGTAAAGCGGTTCTTCCACTTGGAACGCTAACCGTTGAAGAAACAAAAGCTCCAAACGGATACTTGTTAGACGGTGCATATATGCAGGCTGGCGATAAGTCCGAACAGATAAAAGACTTATACCTTACACAGATTACCGAGGACGGCGACCTTGCCGTATTATCTGGAAGTAACCAGTTTTCCGTATCAGATAAGGTTATCCGTGGCGGTGTGAAAATTCAGAAACGAGATTTAGAAACGGGCGATACCAAACCACAAGGAAGTGCAACTTTAAAAGATACTGCCTTTGACATCATTTCCTTAAATGATAATGCAGTATTGGTTGAGGGCAAGCTCTATAAGAAAAATGAAGTGGTAAAGACAATTCGTACCGATATTGAGGGTATCGCTTCTACTTCTGCTGACCTTTTACCTTATGGAAACTTCCGTATCGTTGAGAGCGAAGCACCAGACGGATATTTGACAGACGGTGCAAAACCGATTGATTTTACAATCACAGAAAATGGAAAAATCGTGGACTTAACCGACGAAGCCCATTCTATCTATAATCAGATTAAGCGTGGAGATATTGAGGGTGTAAAAATCGGTGCAGGCACACACAAGCGTCTTGCTGATGTTCCTTTTAGGATCACAAGCAAGACAACGGGCGAAAATCATATAGTTGTAACTGATGATAACGGGCAGTTTTCCACTTCTTCTGAATGGGCTTCGCATAAGCACAATACCAACGCAGGCAAGACCAGCGAGGACGGTGTGTGGTTTGGAACTTCTGAACCAGACGACAGCAAGGGTGCATTACCTTATGATACCTACATCATTGAAGAAATGCGTTGCGACAGTAACAAAGGCTTTGAACTTATCCCACCTTTTGAAATCGTGGTATCAAGAAATAACCTTGTGATTGATTTAGGAACGTTGACTGATGAATACGAAAAAGAAATCTCTATCCATACCACAGCGACCAGCAAGGACGGCGAAAAAACTATCCTTGCAGGAAAAGAGGTAACAATCGTTGATACTGTCAAATTAAACGGGCTTACAAAAGGCACAAAGTATCAGTTGAAAGGTTGGCAGATGTTAAAGGAAGAAAACGCCGAGCTTATCATTGACGGGAAACGTGTAGAAAACGATTATACCTTTGTCGCTGATGATGAAGAAATGAAAGTGGAAATTTCCTATATATTCAATGCGTCTGCTTTAGGTGGCAAGAACCTTGTTACCTTTGAAGAATTGTATGATTTCAGCAATCCAGACGAACCCGTGAAAGTTGCGGAGCATAAAGACATTGAGGACGACGGGCAGACCGTACTTATCACAGAGCGTATCATCAAAATTCATACGACTGCTACCGATAAGGACGGCAACAAAGAGCTTGAAGCTGGAAAAGAGGTAACAATCATTGATACCGTAACCTTAGAGGGCTTAGAAGTCGGTACACAGTACAAACTGGTGGGCTGGCAGATGTTGAAAAAAGAAAATGCCGAGCTTCTTATCAATGGGAAACGTGTGGAAAGTGATTACACTTTTACTGCTGACAGCGAAACTATGAAAGTGGAAGTTGCCTTTACCCTTGACGCTACTTCCCTTGACGGCAAACAGCTTGTAACTTTTGAAGAATTGTACGATTTAAGCAATCCAGACGATCCGAAGAAAGTTACCGAGCATAAGGATATTGAGGATAAGGGACAGACGATTACCTTTAAGGAAAAGCCAAAAGAACCAGAGAAACCCGAAACACCACCGACACCAGAAAAGCCAAACAGACCGAGCGACAGTCCCAAAACGGGCGATAACACAAACCTTTACGGACTGCTTGCACTTCTTTTGACCTCTGGTGCTGGACTGGCAGGTATCTTCTTCTACAAACGCCGTAAAATGAAAAAATCATAAGGCGGTAACGGTATGAGAAAAGAAAAATCACGCTCTCCGCCGAAGTTGTCAAACGGCAGACTTCCGCTTATTCTGGCTTGTCTGCCAACAACCTGCAAGAACACGGATAGTCAAGGGTGCGTAAGCATTGATTTTACCCTTTACTATCTGTGGGATTGCTGGTACTTCCCAAACCGCCAGAATAAGAAATCACAATCAATTTATCAAAAATAGAAAGAAACGAGGTAAAACAATATGGAAATGAAATATGTCGTGCCAGATATGGTACAGTCTTTTGGAACTCTTGAATTTGCAGGCGAAAGTGAGCCAGTCTTTGAAAGAGATAAAAATAACCGCAGGGTCTTAGCAAGACGAAGCTATAACCTTTATTCTGACGTACAGAAAGGCGAAAATGTTGTGGTAGAAATTCCCGTGCAGGCTGGCGAAAAAAAGTTCAAGTATGAACAGAAAGTAAAACTTGTCAATCCGAAGTTATACGGCAGAGGTTATGCAATCGGGGATATGGGACATACCGATTATGTGTTAGTTGCTGATGATATTGTAGCAGTTGAAGAAAAGTAAAGGAGTGAAGAATTTATGAGATTATCAAACGGGTTTGTTATTGACAAAGAGAAAACATTTGGAGAATTAAAATTTACAGCGGTGCGTGATGTGTTCTTACAGAATGAGGACGGGACACCGAGTACCCAGCTTAAAAAGCGTATCTATGATTTGAAGTGCAGTTTGCATGGTGGAATTATCCCCGTGTCTGTACCGCCAGAAGTACCGTTAAGAGAATTTCCGTACAATGCAGTTGTGGAGCTTGTCAATCCAGTAGCCGATACGGTATCAAGAAAGACCTATACGGGTGCAGATGTGGACTGGTATGTAAAGGCAGAGGATATTGTATTGAAGAATAAAGGCAATCAAAACGTAGGCAGTCCACAGAACCATACACCGCAGGGACAGCCGAAAAAATAGGCTTGCTGAATAGATTTTCGTTGTAGCGGATATATAAAACTGTTATAATATGGGTATGAAAAATTTAATTATAAGGAGTGCTGTTTATGATAAGAGCTATTATATTTGCTGTATTCGTTGTCCCTATTATATCTCTCGTATTAGATAAGACACAAAAAGCAACTAAAAAAGAAAAATTCACAAATACTGTTTTTGTATCACACGCCTATCAAACAGTATGTCATATTTGTTCATTGATAATGGTAGGAATTGCAATAGCTTTAGGATTGTTCATGGGATTTGATAATACGGTGGGACACTCTGTTGTTTTTGCTATTTTTGTTCTATTGATTGAATTTTGTGCGTGGGCATTAAAAAGACATAAGGTAGTAATTGACGGAAATAATTTGCGTATTACTCCTGCTGTTGGAAGAACAAGAGAAATTTCATTTAATGATATTTCCCGTTGCACAGAAAAAGAGCAAATAGGATTGAAAATATTTGTAGGAAACAAAAAAATTTGTACAGTTTCTTGCGACTGTGTTGGATATAAAGAATTTCTTGAAATGTTAAAAGAGAAAAATTTACTCTAATACGTTTCGCCCAAATAAACAGTTATATTATTTTAGCAGTTAGTCTTAGGATTGACTGCTTTTTTCATACCCAGAAAGGAGTGATTGATTTATGCAAAAGATTTTTAACAAAGGACACCGTATCAGAGCCAGCGACAAGCACCTTGTCTACCACTTTTCCATAGGAACGCTTCTGTTTGTATTCGTGGCGGTTCTCCTGCTACTGAATATCAAACAGCTCATGCGTACTGATTGGGAACATTTCAGCTTGTTAGAGAACGGCTTGACGCTTTCCCCTTACAACTTCATAACTATACTGATAGCGACTGGTGTTTGTGCATTGGTCGTTTTTCTGTATTACCACTTCTGTTACGATAGTTTCAAGAAGCTCCTGCACCGTCAAAAGCTGGCAAGAATGGTACTGGAAAATAAGTGGTATGAAGCCGATACCGTACAAGACAGCGGTTTTTTTACTGACCTGCAAAGCAGATCAAGGGAAAAAATCGTCTGGTTTCCAAAGATTTATTATCAAATGGAAAAGGGACTGCTTCATATCCGCTGTGAAATTACGCTGGGAAAATATCAAGACCAGCTTTTACGGTTAGAGGATAAATTGGAAAGTGGCTTATATTGTGAGCTGACCGACAAGACCCTGCATGACGGCTATATTGAATATACCCTGCTTTATGATATGATAGCGAACCGCATTACCATTGATGAAGTACGGGCAGAAAACGGCTGTCTGAAACTGATGAAAAATCTTGTCTGGGAATATGACGCACTCCCTCACGCTCTGATTGCTGGTGGAACGGGTGGCGGTAAAACTTATTTTCTGCTGACGCTTATTGAAGCCTTACTGCATACCAACGCTGTCCTTTACATCTTAGACCCGAAGAACGCTGACCTTGCAGACTTAGGGACAGTTATGGGAAATGTGTATCACACCAAAGAAGAAATGATTGATTGTGTCAATGCCTTTTATGAGGGAATGGTACAGCGAAGTGAGGAAATGAAGCAACACCCGAACTATAAGACGGGCGAAAACTACGCCTATCTGGGACTGCCACCCTGCTTTCTTATCTTTGATGAATATGTGGCATTTTTTGAAATGCTGGGGACAAAGGAAAGCGTGGGCTTGCTTAGCCAGTTAAAGAAAATCGTTATGTTAGGACGACAAGCAGGTTATTTCCTTATCGTTGCCTGCCAGCGTCCAGACGCAAAGTATTTCTCTGACGGTATCAGAGATAACTTCAATTTCCGTGTGGGACTTGGGCGTATCAGCGAATTAGGTTACGGTATGCTGTTCGGTTCAGATGTGAAAAAGCAGTTTTTCCAGAAGCGTATCAAGGGGCGTGGCTATTGTGATATGGGAACAAGCGTGATAAGCGAATTTTACACGCCTTTAGTCCCCAAAGGACATGATTTTTTACAAACAATCGGCAGGCTTGCACAAGAAAGACAAGTCATGCCAGAACAACAAGGAAAGGAAGATGTGATTGAATAAGGACACATTAAATGTTTATCACGCACCCACAGAGAAAAACTACCTCTGTTTGTGCTTGAATACAGATATTTTTACAACGGATTGCAGGAAATATATGTTAGATTGTTTTTTAGATTATTCTGTCAATCCAAATCTGCGATTTCATTCAAGGATAGATAAAATCATTGATGATGTTATTCGTGAAAAAATCAACATTCCTCATAAGTTTAGAATGAGGTTGGAAAGTAGACATTGCGTTGAAAGCAGGATAATCTATTTTCGATTTCGAGTTTTAGATAAGGCTTGTCTGCAATGTAATGTATTTCTTAAAGGGCTGTCTGAAGAAATGAAAGAAGCACTTTCAGATGAAAGAATAGATTTTGCGGTTATCTATGAGGGCATACAAGGTTCACAGCAGGACACAGACACGGACGACAAGGACGGGTTTTGCGGTTCTCAACCGCAAGTTCCGTTCTTGGCGGACGGGGCTTGTCCCGTCCGCTGATAAAACCCCTCGGTATCTAACAGAGGGGTACGTTTGCAAATAGACAATAGACAAAAAGCATAGGAAACATAAGGCTTCTGACATGGTTTCCTAACAAAAATCGGCTGTGAAGTCGCCTTAAAAAACTTCACACTTTATAGATTGGGGGTATGGTTCTGAATGAAGAACAATGGATAAAAGAATTACGGGAGAAGCGGGTTGCTTACGGTATCTCACAAGGCAGGCTGGCGGTGGCTTCTGGTATCACAAGAGAATATCTCAATAAGATAGAAAGCGGAAAAATGAAGCCGTCAAAGGAGCTTCTGGAAACTCTGCATAAAGAACTGGCAAGGTTCAATCCAGAAGCACCGCTTACCATGCTGTTTGATTATGTGAAAATTCGTTTTCCCACGCTGGATATACAGCACATCATCAAAGATATATTAAAACTGAATATCAATTATATGCTCCATGAAGATTACGGACATTACAGCTATACGGAGCATTATTCTCTTGGGGACATCTTTATCTATACGTCGGCTGACGAAGAAAAAGGTGTCCTTTTAGAGTTAAAAGGGCGTGGTTGCCGACAGTTTGAAAGTTACCTGCTGGCACAGCAAAGAAGCTGGTATGACTTTCTCATGGACGCACTCGTAGACGGTGGCGTGATGAAGCGTATCGACCTTGCTATCAACGACCATACGGGCATTTTGGATATACCAGAGCTTGCGGAGAAATGCAGGAAACGGGAATATATCGGAAAGTCCAGAAGTTATAAGTTTTACCAGTCGGGCGAGCTTATCAAGCACAGAGAGGACGACAGAGAATATATGGGACGTACCCTTTATCTTGGTTCTCTGAAATCAGATGTGTATTTCTGTATCTATGAAAAGGACTATGAGCAGTACGTCAAGTTAGGGACACCGCTTGAAGAAGCCGACATTATCAATCGTTTTGAGATACGGCTTAGAAATGAACGTGCCTATTATGCAGTACGAGATTTACTGACGTATTATGACGCAGAGCAGACTGCCTTTTCTATCATCAACCAGTATGTGAGGTTTGTTGATGAAGAACCAGACAAGCGAAAAAATGACTGGAAACTCAATGACCGCTGGGCTTGGTTTATCGGCGATAACAGACAGAGCTTGAAGCTGACGACAAAGCCAGAGCCTTACACCTTAGACCGTACATTGCGGTGGGTACAACGGCAGGTAGCACCGACCTTGAAAATGCTGAAAAAGATTGATAAAGGAAACGGTACAGACTACATGGAAACAATCGAACAGCAGGCAAAGCTCACAGAAAAGCATGAAATGATAATCAAACAGCAGACGACCCCTGCAAAAGATTTGGTGGAAAGTTAGGAGTGATAAAAAATGTGGGTATTATTAAAAGACTTCCTGCTGGTATCTATGGGAATGGGTATCGGCGTAGTCTTGATGTGTATTTTGAATGTCGGCAAAGAAGCTGACTATGAAATGAAACAATTAAAAGAAAGCGAGGACAATTAAATGAATTTCGGACAAAATTTGTATCAATGGTTTTTATCAAATGCACAGAGCTTGGTGCTTATGTCGATCGTGGTTATCGGTATCTACTTAGGTTTCAAGCGTGAGTTTTCCAAACTTATCGGCTTCTTGGTAGTTGCCTTAATTGCTGTCGGCTTGGTATTCAATGCTGGCGGTGTGAAAGATGTACTGTTAGAGCTGTTCAATAAGATTATCGGTGCATAAAATATTGAAATTATCTTTAATTGCAGAGCAAAAAATGATATGATAACATAAAATCTTTCATAAAAACAAAATACATTCTTTCGTGCTTTTTAAGATTTTTACTGTATCATTTTATTTAAAATTACTGTGAAAGGACGATTACTATGTTATCTACGATTTATGCTTTGCTATGTATTATAGTTCCTTGTTCCTTATACCAGCTTATCATTTGCAAGCGTCAAAACAAAAAACAAGAAAACAAAGCAATTCATTTTGTATGGGTATATATTTTTCTGTTATATATCTACTTGACGTTCTCTGTTGCAGGTATAGGTAGTATTTGGGATATTGGACATTATGATACGATTATAAGATTAGAGGAAATCAATTTATTACCGTTTCAGTCTGAGGGGATAATGACTTATGTTTTAAATATTATAATGTTTTTACCTCTGGGCTTTTTAATTCCTTTAATTTGGAAACGATACAGAAATCCTCTGAAAATTTTTATGATAGGCTTCGGTTTTTCATTATCCATTGAACTTTGCCAGTTATTCAATCGGAGAAATACAGATATTGATGATTTAATGATGAATACGCTAGGGGCAGTTATTGGATATTTTATTTGGAAATTGACAAAAAGGTTATTTAAAAATATTAACCATAAATCTATTTCTCTTTCTAAACTAGAACCTATTGTATATTTAACTCTTGCAGTTTTAGGAGAATTTCTATTATTCAACTGGAGAATTTTTCTCTAGTGCTAACAAAAATATTTACACAAAAAGCAGTTAGTCTTAGGATTGACTGCTTTTTTCGTACCTAAATTTCAGATTGGAGTGATGAAATGAACGATGTTTTTAAGGATATGCAGGCAAACGTCGGTTGTGAATATCTTTCCGACCTGCCCTCTTACAAGCGTAAGGTGTGGCAGGAAATGAAACGACTGAACCCTGCCAATTATGAAGAAAGGCAGTTAGAAGATTTTTCAAAGTATGTGTTTGGTATGTCGTACCAGACCTTAAAAGATGTGATGAAACAACAGAAAGGACGTGAGGAACAATGCAGGAAACAAGGGTGCTGGTGGAAACGAGAGGAACAACTGGCGAAGAAACAATATCATACTGGTTTGAACTGCCGATAGATGTTGCCGAGTTTGAAGAAAAGTTAGGTGTCGGTGCAGAAAGTGGGGATTACCGTATTATCGAAAAGGTGTTGCCTTATGCTGATGAAGTCCACGAACATACAAGCGTGTACCAGCTCAACGAATTAGATTTTATGTACCGCCAGCTTTCAAGTGATATGCAGGAAGAATATGTATCACTACTTACGGTGTTTGAAAATTTAGAAGCACTTTATATTTGCAGGAATGTGATTACGGTTTATCCCAACTGCAAAAGCATGATAGATGTTGCAAAGCAAAAGCTGATGAACGACCCGACGTTCAAACATTTATCCGAGGACTGTCAAGCCTACTATTTTGACTTTGAAGCCTATGCTTCTCACTTGCAGGAACACGGGAAATTTTTAGTAACAGAACACGGTATCTTTGAACTGCCAGAGTAGGAAATGAGGTGGTGCTTATGATTGATGATATGGCGGTTTACATTGCTAATCTTGGCAAATACAATGAGGGCTATTTAGTCGGTGCTTGGTTCACATTTCCTATTGACGAGGAAGATGTAAAAGAAAAAATCGGCTTGAATGAACAGTATGAGGAATACGCTATCCATGATACCGACAACTTCCCCATTGCGATTGGCGAGTATGTTTCCATTGAAGAACTCAATGAGATGTATGAAATGATAGAGGAACTTCCCGACTATATTGTAGAGTGTCTGGACGAATTTATCAGTCACTATGGGACGCTGGAAGAAGTCGTGGAACACAAGGACGATATTTATTATTATCCCGACTGTGAAACCATGACAGATATTGCCTACTACTACATAGACGAATTGCAGGCACTAGGGGATATTCCACCCAGCTTACAGAACTACATTGACTATGAAGCCTACGGGCGAGATTTGGATATGGGCGGTTGCTTTATTGAAACAAGCCGAGGTATGTGCGAGATACCATACTAACGCTGGAAGATCAGCGACAAGCATGGTTGCTACTGACAGCGTATTTCTCTTTTAAGGGACAGTCTGAAAATGGCTGTCCTTTTCTCTTTGAAGAACTTACGAAAGGAGCTGAAAGAACTTGAAAAAGATTAAATCTTATACGGGTATCTGGAACGTGGAAAAAGTCTTGTATGCAATCAATGACTTTAACTTACCCTTTCCCGTTACCTTTACACAGATTACATGGTTTGTGATTATGGAATTTATCATCATTCTGTTTGGGGATATTCCCCCACTTTCCATGATTGAGGGAGCATTTCTCAAATACTTCGGTATTCCCGTTGCTCTCACTTGGTTTATGTCGCAGAAAACCTTTGACGGAAAGAAGCCGTACAGCTTTTTGAAATCACAGATAACCTATGCCCTGCGACCAAAAATCACTTATGCAGGAAAAGCCGTAAAACTGCATAAGCAGATACTCAATGAAACAATCACGGCAGCAAGGAGTGTGAACTATGTTCCCGATAAAATATATTGACAATAACCTTGTCTGGAACAAGGACAATGAGGTATTCGCCTACTATGAGCTGATACCGTACAACTATTCTTTCTTATCCGCAGAGCAGAAATTTATCGTGCATGACAGCTTTCGACAGCTCATTGCACAGTCCCGTGAGGGTAAAATTCATGCGTTGCAGATAGCGACGGAAAGCTCTATTAGAAGTATGCAGGAGCAGTCAAAGAAGTTAGTTATGGGGAAGTTAAAGGAAGTTGCTTATCAGAAAATAGACGAACAGACCGAAGCGTTAGTATCAATGATTGGGGATAATCAAGTGGACTACCGCTTTTTTCTTGGCTTTAAGCTCATGGTTACGGAAGAACAGCTCAATCTGAAGAACATCAAAAAATCGGCGTGGCTGACGTTCACGGAATTTCTCCATGAAGTGAACCACACGCTGATGAATGACTTTGTTTCCATGCCAAATGATGAAATCAACCGTTACATGAAAATGGAAAAGTTACTGGAAAATAAAATCTCCCGTCGTTTCAAGGTGCGTCGCTTGGAAATCAATGATTTTGGCTATCTCATGGAACATCTTTACGGCAGGGACGGTATCGCCTATGAAGATTATGAGTACCAGCTACCAAAGAAAAAATTGAACAAAGAAACGCTGATAAAATACTACGACCTTATCCGTCCGACAAGGTGTGTGATTGAGGAAAATCAGCGGTATTTACGATTGGAACATGAGGACAAGGAAAGTTATGTGTCCTATTTTACCGTCAATGCGATTGTCGGCGAGCTGGATTTTCCGTCGTCTGAAATCTTCTATTTCCAGCAACAGCAATTTACCTTTCCCGTTGATACTTCTATGAATGTAGAAATCGTGGAGAACCGAAAAGCATTAACAACCGTCCGCAATAAGAAAAAGGAATTGAAAGACCTTGACAATCACGCTTATCAAGCAGGAAGTGAAACCAGCTCAAATGTGGTGGACGCATTAGATAGCGTGGACGAGCTGGAAACAGATTTAGACCAGAGCAAAGAAAGTATGTATAAGTTAAGCTACGTGATACGAGTGTCTGCACCCGATCTTGACGAGCTGAAACGCCGTTGTGATGAAGTCAAGGACTTTTACGACGACCTCAATGTAAAGCTGGTGCGTCCTGCTGGGGATATGCTGGGGCTTCATTCTGAATTTCTTCCAGCCAACAAGCGATATATCAATGATTATGTGCAGTATGTAAAATCAGATTTCTTGGCAGGGCTTGGTTTTGGTGCGACACAGCAGTTAGGGGAAACTACGGGTATCTATATGGGCTATTCCGTTGATACGGGAAGAAATGTGTACCTGCAACCGTCTTTAGCTTCGCAGGGCATAAAAGGTACAGTTACCAACGCCCTTGCGTCTGCTTTTGTCGGTTCGCTTGGCGGTGGAAAGTCGTTCTGCAACAATCTTCTGGTGTATTATTCAGTTCTCTTTGGGGGACAAGCGGTTATCTTAGACCCAAAATCAGAGCGTGGCAACTGGAAAGAAACGCTCCCAGAAATCGCCCACGAAATCAATATCGTAAACCTTACCAGCGACAAGGACAATGCAGGACTTCTTGACCCATTCGTGATTATGAAGAATGTAAAAGACGCTGAAAGTCTGGCAATCGACATCTTAACATTCCTTACGGGTATTTCCTCTAGGGACGGCGAAAAATTCCCCGTACTTCGTAAGGCGGTTCGTTCCGTTACCCAGAGCGACAGTCGGGGCTTGCTCCATGTGATAGACGAGCTACGCCGTGAAGATACACCCATATCAAGAAATATTGCAGACCATATCGACAGCTTCACGGACTACGACTTTGCACACCTGCTGTTTTCAGACGGTACGGTAGAAAATGCTATCAGTCTGGATAACCAGCTCAATATCATTCAAGTAGCAGACCTTGTACTGCCAGATAAAGATACCACTTTTGAGGAATACACGACCATTGAATTATTGTCGGTGTCTATGCTGATTGTGATTAGTACCTTTGCCCTTGATTTTATCCATTCGGACAGAAGTATTTTTAAGATTGTCGATTTGGACGAAGCGTGGGCGTTCTTAAATGTGGCACAAGGAGAAACGCTCTCTAACAAGCTGGTTCGTGCTGGACGAGCTATGCAGGCAGGCGTTTATTTCGTTACACAATCTTCTGGGGACGTGGCAAAGGAAAGTCTGAAAAACAATATCGGCTTAAAATTCGCTTTCCGTTCTACTGACATCAACGAGATAAAACAGACCTTAGAATTTTTCGGTATCGACAAGGACGATGAAAACAACCAGAAACGGCTTCGTGATTTGGAGAACGGACAATGCTTATTGCAGGACTTATACGGGCGTGTCGGTGTGGTACAGATACACCCAGTTTTTGAAGAACTGCTACACGCCTTTGATACCAGACCGCCCGTACAGAGAAATGAGGTGGAGTGATGAAAGAAAGGATAAAAGGTGCGTTCACAAAAAGGAGGATACTTCACTTTCTCAAAATGGCTCTGTTCGTGGTGGCACTCTCCCTTATCCTGCTTTCACTTTTGGGGACGGTGGCTCATGCAACGGGACTTGTAGACGATACTATCAATGCAGAAAATCTTTACTCAAAATATCCGCTATCTAACTACCAGCTTGATTTTTATGTGGATAATAGCTGGTCGTGGTTGCCGTGGAACTGGCTGGACGGCATTGGAAAATCGGTACAGTACGGGCTTTACTGCATTACCAACTTTGTCTGGACGATAAGCCTTTATTTAAGCAATGCCACGGGCTATGTGGTGCAGGAAGCCTATAAACTTGATTTTATTAACGATATGGCAGACAGTATCGGAAAGAGCATACAGACCTTGGCAGGCGTAACCGAGAACGGCTTTTCCTCTACGGGATTTTATGTGGGATTTCTACTGCTGATTATCTTAGTGGTGGGAATGTATGTTGCCTATACGGGACTAATCAAACGGGAAACCAGCAAGGCACTTCACGCTGTTATCAACTTTGTGGTGGTGTTCGTGCTGTCCGCTTCGTTTATTGCCTACGCTCCCGACTACATCAAGAAGATAAATGAATTTTCATCAGACATCAGTACCGCTTCTTTGGACTTGGGAACAAAAATCATGCTCCCCAACTCCGACAGCGAGGGCAAGGACAGCGTGGACTTGATACGGGACAGCCTATTTTCTATTCAAGTGGAACAGCCGTGGCTACTTCTGCAATTCGGTAACAGCAACATAGAAGAAATCGGGACAGACCGTGTGGAAGCTCTGGTATCAGTAAGTCCAGAGGACGAGGACGGAAAGACCAGAGAGGAAGTCGTGAAAACAGAAATCGAGGATAACGACAATAATAATCTGACGATACCGCAGGTGGTAAACCGTTTAGGTATGGTGTTCTTCCTCTTGTTCTTCAACTTGGGGATAACGATATTTGTATTCTTGCTTACGGGCATGATGATATTTAGCCAGATACTTTTTATCATTTTTGCAATGTTTTTGCCTATCAGCTTTTTGCTTTCCATGATACCGAGCTATGAAAGCATGGCGAAGCAGGCAATCGTAAGGGTATTTAATACCATAATGACACGGGCAGGAATTACCCTCATTGTAACGGTGGCGTTCAGCATTTCCAGTATGTTTTATAACATTTCCACAGACTATCCGTTCTTTATGATAGCGTTCTTGCAGATAGTGTGCTTTGCTGGTATCTACATGAAGCTGGGCGACTTAATGAGTATGTTCTCACTTAATGCTGGCGACAGTCAAAGCATGGGACGCAGGATATTCCGCAGACCGTATATGTTTATGCGACATAGGGCTAGACGTATGGAACACCGTATCGCAAGGGCGGTCAGTGCTGGCGGTATTACGGGCGGTGTGGCTGGTGCGGTAGCTGGAAGTGCCGTTGCTGGCAAGCGGACGGAAAGAAAAAATACGGCTTCTAAAGAAAATCGGGGCAATACCACTTCCAGCATGGGACAGCGAGCAGGCTCAAAGGTGGGTGCTGTCTTAGATACGAAAAATAAAGTCAAAGACAAGGCAAACGCCGTCAAAGAGAATATCAAGGATATGCCGACACAGACCGCTTATGCCGTCCACTCCGCAAAGGAAAAGGCAAAGTCCAGCGTATCTGATTTCAAGCGTGGTATCGTGCAGGAACAAAAAGAACGGCAATCGGGACGTTTAGAAAAACAGCAACAGCATAAGAAAAATATCGCTGACAAGCGTATGGAGCTTCAAAAGGCACAAGAAACAAGGCAGGCACAGCGAAAGGCTGACGGATCAGCGACAACGGGAGCTACCCGTCCCCATGAGCGACCAGCCACAGCTTCAAGCGTTTCAAAGACGGGTGCTGAAAAAATGCAGGAAGTCAAACGTCCTGCCACAGCGACCACTTCAAAGATAAGTGAGCCAGTCAAAGCAAATGTTATCAAAGAGCGTCCGCTATCTTCTGGTGCTTCTGATAGAAAAGCGACCCAACCTGCACAGCCAGTACATAGGCAGAATGTAGAAAAAGTGGTATCGCAGGAAACACGCCAGAATGACACGAAAGACCGCAGGACAAAGGTTCAGCAGACGCAAACCGTCCAAAAGAACCAGCAGACCAAAGAGAAAAACCGAAGCCTTGTAACAAAGAAAGGACAGAAGAAAAAATGAAACTGAAACATATCGCTCTCATTGGCAGTCTGTTTCCTATCCTATTTTCTCTGGTGCTTTTCTTTGGGGTGTTGATTAGTGCGGACAGCGACGACGAGAACAGCAACTTTTCTTCTGGCATTACGGGTATGAATTTATCCGCAGAAGTTTTGAAACATCAGCCTATGGTGGAAAAGTACGCCAGAGAAAACGGTATCTCCGAGTATGTCAATGTGCTATTGGCTATCATTCAAGTAGAAAGTGGTGGTACAGCAGAAGATGTTATGCAGAGTTCAGAAAGTCTTGGCTTACCGCCCAATTCTTTAGATACGGAAAGCTCAATCAAGCAGGGGTGTAAATATTTTGCGTCCCTGCTTTCTTCCTGCCAAAATCAAGGTATCGACGATTTGAATGTAGCGATACAGTCTTATAACTATGGCGGTGGTTATGTGGGATATGTGGCAGGAAAAGGAAAGAAACACACTTTTAATCTTGCGGAAAATTTTGCCCGTGAGAAATCGGGTGGAAAGAAAGTAACCTATACCAACCCGATAGCTGTTGCGAAGAACGGGGGCTGGCGGTATGGCTATGGAAATATGTTCTATGTTGAATTAGTCAATCAGTATTTAACTGTTTCGCAGGTATCGGGAGAGCTGGCACAAAAGGTAATGAATGAAGCGTTGAAATATCAAGGCTGGAAGTATGTATATGGCGGTAGCAATCCCAACACTTCTTTTGACTGTTCGGGATTGACGCAATGGTGTTATGGAAAAGCTGGTATCTCCTTACCGAGAACGGCACAAGCACAGTATGACGCAACCCAACATCTTCCACTCTCGCAGGCAAAGGCTGGGGACTTGGTATTTTTCCATTCCACCTATAATGCTGGTTCGTATGTAACCCACGTTGGTATTCTCGTTTCGCCGACACAGATGTACCATGCAGGCAACCCGATAGGATATGCAGACCTAAGTAGTAGTTACTGGCAACAGCACTTAATCGGTGCAGGACGAGTAAAACAATAGAAAGGACTTGAAAATATGTTTAAGAAGAATAAGAAACAGACAGAAACTATCAAAGAACCAAAAGAAAAAAAGGTGCGTACTGTTAAGGTAGGCACACATAAGAAAGCCGTGATTGCGTTGTGGGTGGTACTTATTGCAAGCGTGAGCTTTGGGGTGTATAAGAATTTTACTGCTATCGACCAGCACACGACCCACGAAAAAGAAATCATTGAACTTCGCTTGCAGGACACCAACGGGATAGAAAATTTCGTGAAGAATTTTGCGAAGTCCTATTACACATGGAATAACAGTAAAGAAGCGATTGAATCAAGGACGCAGGCAATCAACGGTTATCTGACAAAGGAATTGCAGGACTTGAATGTTGATACCATTAGAACGGATATACCGACCAGCTCCACAGTTACAGATGTGATTGTATGGAGTATCGAACAATCGGGAACGGACACTTTTTCTGCTACCTACGAAGTAGATCAGCAGATAAAAGAGGGAGAAAAGACAAGCAATGTGAAAGCAACCTATACCGTAAAAGTCCATATAGACGCTGACGGGGATATGGTAATCGTTCAGAACCCTACCCTTGCACCAGCAATCGAAAAATCAGACTATGAGCCTAAGACACCAGAAGCAGACGCAAGTGTAGACGCTGATACCGTGAATGACGCTACCGCATTTCTGGAAACATTCTTTAAGCTCTACCCGACAGCTACGGAAAAAGAGCTTGCCTATTATGTATCGGGAAATGTGCTTGAACCTATCGGCAGGGACTATCTTTATTCTGAACTGGTAAACCCTATCTTTACAAAGGACGGGGACAATGTGAAAGTCAAGGTAGGCGTGAAATTCCTTGATAATCAGACAAAGGCGACGCAGATATCGCAGTATGAACTTGTGCTACATAAGGATAGTAACTGGAAGATTGTAGGATAAATTATATAGCGTGCATTTCCTAAATGAGATTTGCACGCTTCACTTTCTGTACAAACACCATATAACACTTGACAACAGCGTTACTCTGTTATATACTGTTTATACAGAAAGGAGCTGTGAGATGAAAATTATTATAAACCATTCTTCAATGATACCTATTTACGAGCAAATAGTAGAACAAGTTAAAGCTTTAATTCGGAATGGAAAATTAAAAGAAAATGATAATCTTCCGTCTGTTCGTTCTCTTGCAAAAGAATTAAAAATAAGTGCTCTAACTGTGAAAAAAGCATATGATAGCTTGGAAAACGAGGGGTTTACGGTAACAATTCATGGAAAAGGAACATATGTTACTGCTACAAATACAGAGCTTTTATTAGAGGAACAGAAAAAGGAATTAGAAAGTGATTTAGAACGAGTTATTCAAAAAGGCAGATGTTACGGTATCAGTGATGAAGATATAAAAAAACTATTTGAGTTAATTTTGGAGGGTTAGATATGTTAAAAATTGAGCATTTGAAAAAAAGTTATGAAAACTTTTCGCTTGATTGTTCTCTTGAAGTAAAGAAAGGTCATGTAACTGGTTTGATTGGTCAAAATGGTGCAGGAAAAAGCACAACATTTAAAGCTATTTTAGGGCTAATTTCCTTTGATAGTGGAACTATCAATATTCTTGGAAAGTCATTACAAGATTTTACTGCAAAAGACAAGCAAGATTTGGGAGTAGTTCTTTCGGACTCTGGCTTTAGTGGATATTTAACAATCAATGATATTATTCCTATTATTGATAATTTATATCAAAATTTTGATAAATCATTTTTTATAGAACAAGTTAAAAAGTTTCAGCTTCCACGAAATAAAAGAATAAAAGATTTTTCAACTGGTATGAAAGCGAAAGTAAAAGTCTTAGTTGCTGTTTCACACAATGCAAAGTTGTTAATTCTTGATGAACCAACGGCGGGATTAGATGTAATAGCTAGAGATGAATTGTTAGAAATGCTAAGAGATTTTATAGAAAAAGACGAAGAACGCTCTATTTTAATTAGTTCTCACATTTCCAGTGATTTAGAAACTTTATGTGATGACCTTTATATGATACATCAAGGAAAAGTAATTATGCACGAAGATACTGATGTTTTACTAAGCGATTATGCACTACTTAAAGTTGATGAAGAAGAATATTCCAAATTAGATAGACAATATATTTTACGTACAAAAAAAGAAAGCTATGGATATAGTTGTTTAACTAATCAAAAACAATATTATGCTGAAAATTATCCTCAAATGGCGATTGAAAAAGGAAATATAGACGAAGTAATAACAATGATGATTAGAGGTGTTGAATAATGAAAGGTTTATTGATTAAAGATTTTAAATTGCTGAAAGGACAGAAAAACTTCTTTATGACTATTACTGCTATATCTATAATAATGATAATAGTATCTCCGGGGACTTCGTTTCCGATTGGTTTCTTAGGTTTTGTGGGGGCATTATTCTCATTGAGTTCAATTAGCTATGATGAATTTGATAATGGAAATGCTTTTTTATTTTCTTTACCGATAACACGAAAAGATTATGTACTGGAAAAATATATTTTTGGATTGATTTCAGGAATAATGTTTTTGTTGTTGGGAACTGTTATTAGTTTAGTTGTTATTGGTATTACAAAAACAGGCAGTTTTAATGAAATTTTTTTAACAGCAGGTTCTTTATTTCCTACTATTTTATTGATTTTATCAATCATGCTTCCTTTTATCTTGAAATTTGGTGGAGAAAAAGGAAGAATTGCTATCATAGGTGTAATGGGATTTATATTTGTTATAGGACTGCTTCTTATAAAAACTACTGAATATTTAGGAATAGATTTATATGTCTTAATAAATAAATTACCTAAATTTGAACCACTAGTATATATAATATTATTTTTATTGCTTTCAGTTGTTATTTTAGGTATCTCCTATCTTATTAGCTTAACAATACTAAAGAAAAAAGAGTTTTAGAAAAGAGAGGTGTGCTTATGGACTTGACTATTTTGGTAGTAGGATTGATATTGGGCGTTGGTATTCCTTTAAGAAATAAGGCAATCAAAAAGCGTAGAGAAAATATGAAAGAGAAAGGAAATGAGGAAAAATGAAAAAATATGAATATTTAGAAATTGATTATACTGCGAAAGGTGTTGTGTTCCTTTGCACCGATAAACATAAGGAAGTTATAAATAGCTATGCAGAAAATGGGTATCGCTATGTTGGTTTTATACCTACAGAAATTGACGCAAAAGGTTGTATGCGAAAGATTGATTTAATTTTTGAAAAAGAAGATTAACTCATTTTAGGGAGTTGGTTCGAATGATAGGGTTAAAAAAACGAGATATTAAAAAAGCATTAAAGGCTGGTGCAAAGGCTGGCGGTATGTCATTAGCTGATGTACGGGAAAATATTGAAGCAACGATTGATGAAGCTATGAATAGCACCGACCCAGAGGTGCAGGCAAATTTCAAAAAGTATTTTGGGAATAAACGCCCTACACCAGAAGAATATATTTATATCATTACAAAAAAGACAAAGGTAAAATTATAATAAAAGGGTCGTGGAAATGCTTCACAAAATTGTGATCTGCATTATCACGGCTCTTTTACTCTCTGTTTACTTTCAAAACTGTAAGTGTACAAATATATTGCTTGTGATTGAAGATAATGGTTGTGGAATAAAAGCGTCTGATTTATCCCGTGTATTTGAAAAAGGTTTTACGGGTTCAAATAGAAACAAGGCAAATGCAACGGGTATGGGACTGTATCTATCGAAAAAATTATGCGATAGGTTGGGCTTGAAATTGGATATTGCTTCTACGGAAAAAGAATATACAAGACTGACCATTACATTTCCAAAAGGAACAGTTCATAATTTTTCAGAGTAATTTGAAAACCATGCCAACATTGATACGGTGCTTTAAGGGGGCTTGCATTATGGAAAGCTTTAAGTACAATTCTTTGCAATCAAATTCCACCTAATAGCACACTATTAAAAATTGAATATGTTTTAGCTTTAAAGGCTCGTACAGACTATATGTTTTGTGCGGGCTTTTTTCATACCCGAAAAAAATTTAAAAATTTTTCAAAAGAGGTCATTAAATCACACCTTTCATTCCCTATATGGTGCGGAAAGAGGGATAAACACTTTTCAAATCATAGTGGAAAGGGGGTGAGATTGATGAAACCGTCTGACTTCCAGAAAACAGTTCAATGTCGCTTTGAAAGTTGTTTGAAGAAAGTTGTCCGTCATATTGTAAAGGACTACCAACAAGGATTGAAACGACGAAAAGATAAAGAAATTCCATTCTGTGAACTTCCAGAAATTTTCGTTGAAAATTTTGCTGTGTGGGATGACTACGAAACAGATTATACAATCTTTTCAGTATGTGGCATTGATATTCGTGTCCTTGATGATGAGCTGGCAGAAGCCTTGAAAAAACTTCCAGAAAGAAAGAGAAATACTCTGTTAATGTATTACTTCTTGGAAATGACAGAAAGTGAAATTGCCAACTTACAAAAGATTACGCAAAGCGGTGTATTTAGAAACCGACATCATGCTTTGGAAACTATGAAAAAAATACTAAAGGAGAAGCAGTAAAATGAAGCAAACATTTAAGAAGCCGTCCTACTATTTGCTTTCGCAAGCAATGGACGGGGACGAAAAAGCGATTGAAAAAATACTGGCATTTTATGACCCGTACATATCAAAGTGCTGTTTGCGTCCACTCTATGATGAATACGGCAATGTCTATATTGTTGTAGATATGGAGTTAAAGGGACTTATCCGAGAAGCACTTATCAAAATGATTTTAGGGTTTGATATTGCCTTAGAAATCGAAGAAGAATAAGCAGTTTTTAGCAGAGCATGGTTTAATGTCCCCCTCTTTCCTGCTCTGCCCTGCTTTTACATGAAAGCAACACGCTTTCGCCACAGCTCTTTGACAACTGAATAAAGCAGACAGATACGTTTGTGAGATAGCGAGCCACGGGGACTGTACGCCACGACCTTTCCAAAAGAAAGCGAGCGACCCACGCAGTGATCCGAGAGCGACTGTTGGAAAAGTCGTTTTGCCATGACCTATCCTCACAGAATAATGATACGTCCGCATGGTGCGGTTCTGCCCACAAGAATGGGAATAGTTGAGATACTAATGGAGCTTTCCAAAGCCGTCTGTCTGCTTGTAAAAAAACAACACACAGTAAAGGGGGTGCATAGATTATGAACAATACTGATGTGCCTATCTGGGAAAAATATACGCTGACGATTGAAGAAGCGTCTAAATACTTCCGCATTGGCGAAAAAAAATTGCGTAAATTAGCCGAAGAAAATATTGACGCTGGCTGGGTTATCGTGAACGGTAATCGTATTCAGATTAAGCGAAAACAATTTGAAAAAATCATAGATACATTGGACGAAATCTAATGTCATTGAGCCGTAGATATGGTATAATAAAGTATAGCGTATCACGGCTCATTCCATGACGGAAAGGAGCTTTACACTATGTCTAATGTAAAACGAAAAGACAGTAAAAATCGCAATTTGCGTAATGGAGAGAGCCAGCGAAAAGACGGAAGATACGTTTATAAATATACCGATATATACGGAAAGCCACAATTTATCTATTCTTGGAAACTTGTACCGACAGACAAGACACCTGCTGGAAAGCGTGATGATATTTCATTGAGGGAAAAAGAAGCACAGATAAAAAAAGACCTTAACGACAGTATCGACACAGTCGGCGGTAAAATGACAGTCTGCCAGCTTTACGAGAAAAAGAACAGCCAAAGAAAGAACATCAAGAGGGCTACCGAAAAGGGACGACAGTATCTTATGAACGCTCTGAAAAATGACCCATTGGGTATGAGGGCGATTGATACTGTTAAGCAGTCGGACGCTAAAGAATGGGCTATCAGAATGAGTGAAAAAGGATATGCCTATAAAACAATTGATAACTATAAGCGTTCCTTGAAAGCGTCATTTTACATGGCGATACAAGACGACTGTATCAGAAAGAACCCATTTGAATTTAAGCTAAGTGATGTTCTGGAAGATGATACGGAGCAGAAAGTTATCCTTACACCAGAGCAGGAAGAACGCCTGCTTGCCTTTATGGAAAAGGATAAGATTTACAGCAAGTATTATGATGAGGTTGTGCTTCTGTTGGAAACGGGACTTCGTATTTCTGAATTTTGCGGACTGACGACGCATATTGATATGCAGAACAAAATACTCAATATAGACCACCAGTTATTGAAAGACAGCGAAATCGGCTACTATATTGAAACGCCAAAAACCAAAAACGGAAAACGGGAACTTCCATTGACAGAACGGGCTTATCAAGCAATCCAAAGAATACTAAAGAACAGAGGAAAGGCACAACCGCTGATTGTAGGTGGTTACAGCAATTTCCTATTCTTAAACCGTGAGGGCTTGCCTAAGGTTGCAGGAAACTATGAGGGTATGGTGCGAGGGCTGATTAAGAAGTATAACAAATATCACACGGACAAGTTACCGAACATCACACCACATTCATTCCGACATACTTATTGTACAAATATGGCAAACAGAGGAATGAACCCAAACACCCTGCAATATCTCATGGGACACGCCAACATAACCATGACACTTGGCTATTACGCACACGGTACATTTCAATCTGCAAAAGCAGAACTGGAAAGACTGGCTTGTTAATATCGGAGCGTATATTTACTACTCATTTACTACTTTTGGTTGCATTTTCATGCTGGTAAATGCCAGCTTATGCAAGGTATCTTCCGAAAAGAAAATACCGATAAAGCCCTAAAATACGGGATATATCGGCATTTACCAACTTATGAAAAGATAATCAGAAATTTAGTAAGTTTTTATTTAAAAATTTTATAAATTCTAACGCCGTTTTCCTGGTTGTTCAATAATTTTTCGTCATATAGTAAACATGTTTTGTATTAGTCGACAACTTTTGATAGCAGGCACACGGTAGAGACACGGGTATAAAGATACACTTTTATCTTTTCTTTAGTCATTCTTACCACCTCATAATATCATTTTTTCGGTCAGAGTATGACCGCAAATTATATCTTTTTATCTGGCAATGAAAGTAATCTGTCTATTACCGGATGAATGATTGCTGTCTTTGTAATCTGATTAATGACACAAAGTTTCTTCCCTGCATCCTTACTGGATGCTCCACAATGATATACATATAACCAGGTGCTTCGATTGGATTCCATGCACACTCCGCAGGTATGTACTCAATAAAGCACTTGCCGCGTTCTACACTCTTAAGAAACACAAGACCTTCATCAAATCTATCCGCAAGCCATGCCTTCTTTGATGATACCTGAATATCTTTATTGTTGAAAATGGCACAGCAAATGCGCTCCTTTTCAAGATTTTCTTTCGTAACTCTAATATATTCCATACCTTTAAGCCTTCCTTATCGGATGTCTGACCACAGTCTTGCGTTTCTCGGGTGCCACCTTCCGCGCATCACTCAGATAAATCTCGTGGTGCATTCTCTGATCCGTTATATCAAGTGTATATCCCTGTTCTTCCATAAATCTGTGCATTGCATCTACCGTAGCAGGCTCATCGTCATACGCTCCGATATGCATACACTGTACACATAAGCCCTCCTCATAGGAAAAAAACTCAACCTTAGAAAAATCCTGTTTTTTCTTTGCCGTAGCTTTCCTGACAGCCCAGTCGAAATCTTCCCTGGTAACAAAATCTGGCAAGCGAATAACAGAGATCCACTTAAAATCTTCCTTACGAGCATAATCAATTCCGGATACTCCGTCTCGCCTGCCGGCTCGGTCGGTTCGCAGCATGGCGTCCCCCGGACGCCGCTCACCCTGCCACCAGAATCCCTCTAATGGCGGCACGACATAATCAAAATATCCATCAATCTGATGATCTTCCTTTTTGCTCATTTTAATCGTAAATGCAATTCCATACAGAAGGCCGATAGCCTGCTTATATTCTCCATCTTCATCATTTGGATTGCCGCTTCCTCTCACCGCTATATAATTCATTTTCGGGACTCTAACAATAGATGGTGTTCCCTTCGGCATATAAAATTCCTTGTATTCCTTTTTATAATCAAACATCATTTTCCTAATCCTCCATAGATTTTTAATGTTTCTTCCGCATTCCTGCGGATAATGTCCCGTGCTTCTTTTGGCTCAAGTACCTCTACTTTTGCTCCAAATGTCATAAGCCATGTCACAAGGTTTTCCATATCCGTATAGTCTGCTGAAAAGAGCAGCCTTCCATCGTCTGTTTCTGTAAAGCAGTTCGGTCCAAATTCTTCAACCAGCCGCCACTTCATATTCGGTGTGAAAAGAGCTTTTACCTTTATCCCACCCGGAAATATCTTCTCATTTGACAAATCCGGCATTGGTACATCTCTGCACAGAAATCCACAGTCTGTTTCAACAACACAATCCATACGGTTCAGTTTGAACAGCCTGTAATCTTTACGTTCTAAACACCACCCCCATACATACCAGCTCGACCACTGGAAAACCAGATAATATGGTTCTACCCTTCGGTTGCTCTCTCCGGACGGAGCATAATACTTAAATCGTATGATGTGCCTGTTTTCTATTGCACTCTGTACTACCTCGATCTTTGGAGTAAGAGAACCCTTATACCATGAAGATAAGTTAATCAGCATAGAGTCTCTTCCACTGATGAACTCTGATGATCCGGTCTGGATTTTCTCCATCAGCTGACTGTAGTATCTGCTTCCGCTCACACTGTCAAGACTCCGCAAACCCGCAAGAATCATCTGCATATCTTTGGAACTCAAAATCGTCCTGTCCATACAATATCCATCCATAATACTAATACCACCGCCGGTACCCTGCGCAGTTTTTATAGGAATACCCGCTTTACAAAGATCTTCAATATCCCGATTTATTGTCCTTCGAGATACCTCAAATCTTTCTGCCAGCTCAGGAGCCGTTGTCTTTTCTTCCTGCAGTAAGATTGACAATATACCAATAAGTCTATCTATTTTCATCGTTTCTTACACTCCATACATATCATATCTAACACAACACGACAACTATATGTCATGTTTATTATATCCACGAAAAATTTTTCTGTATACAATAGAATGCACGCTCCGCAAACATTCTATTGTCATGAACAAAAAGCCTACGAACATCAGGTTTTATTCCCAATGTCCGAAGGCTCAATAACATTAGTTGAATTCTCTCTTTCTTATAAGCCGAATCATCCTATGTTTCACTTGGAATCATCTGAAAATATCTCAGTGCCTCTACGATTGCCTCTTCCTTCTCCTTTGGACACTTAGGCTGTCTGGCATCATCCGACTTTGCTTTATTGTAATTCTCACGCTCTATGATTCCATACTTAGCTTTAACCTGAGCAATATACAGATTTGAAACTTTCATTCCATCATAATGTTCTGCCACGTAAGACTTAATCTCCTCATAAGTAGCTTTGCTCTCAGCCGCAGTCAAATCCAGTTCATCCATATCCAGTTTCACATTCACATGATGTTTCGCTTCATGAAGTTTGGACAATAAACATACCGTCTCGACTGTGTTTTCGTTGAGCAACCGAATTGCTTCGCCTTCAAAGTCTTCATAATACACCGGAAATACCAAACCACTACGATGATGCTCTCACTGCTTTTTATCTGTTTTTTTCTCCAATATTTTTATTGAATTCAGGTAATCTTCTTCCACCGTGCTGAGTGTTCGCGCTTTATATTTTTTATATTCATCCGTTGCTTTATCAACAGCCTGTTTGTGCGATACACTTCCGTTTCCTTGTAAAAGCTGTTCACCGCTCATTGTCAGAATCCTATCTAAATGTTCTGCCCAGTCCCTCATTGTCATAGCCTGTTCTCGTTCTGCCTGACGTTCTGCAAAATCAAGATATCCCGATACCAGCTGTCCCATTGCCCGCAATTCTTTTTCAGATAAATAATTCTTGGCAACTACAGCTTCCTTTAAGGTTGGCTGATTGCCTTTAAAAGTAGTAAGTCCCATAAATTCTTTTTCTGCATCTGCTCTGGTATAAACTACTTCTGCTGCAGTTTGTCCATGAATTGCGTAATGAATTTTGTTTTGCACTTTTTTGAAAAATACAATGGATATTTCCGCTTTCGGGTCATAATCTATGCTCGTTGCATAAATTTCCAGAACCTGACGATAAAATATTTTCTCGGATGCACGAATATCACGGATTCTCTCCAATAATTCCTTGAAATATCCACCGCCACCTAGATTTTTCAAACGATCATCATCAAGTGCAAAACCTTTTCTCATGTATTCTTTTAAAATTCCGGTTGCCCAGATTCTAAACTGTGTTCCTCGTTTTGATTTTACACGATAGCCAACAGAAATAATAACATCAAGATTGTAATAGTCTACATTGTAAACTTTTCCATCAGAAGCAGTTGTTGCAAATTTTGCAACAACTGAATCCCGCTGTAATTCACCTTCTGTAAATATATTTTTTATATGTCTGGAAATGGTTGATTTATCTCTCTGAAACAATTCTGCCATCTGATCAATAGACAACCAGACTGTATCACCATCAAAAGTAGTTTCAACTTTCGTCAGACCATCCTCTGTCGTATAAATAATCATATCTGCTTTTTCTTTGTCCATAAATTAATTTTCCTCCAAAATCAGATACATTATCAACGTAAACGAGTCACTATAGCGAAATCATCATTCCTCATCTTTACCATCTTTAATACGGTAGTAATCATCCATATCCACGCTGAGTTTTACCGTGGTATCTGGTTTTCGGTTGCCCAAGAGGCACACCGTCTCCACATTCCCCTGAACTTTGATTTTATACTGCATAGCGAAAGTGACACTATTAACTTAAGGGTGGGGTAAATACCTTAACCATTTGAAAATTCCTTTTAATGTTACTACTTTACCCTGTCCTCGGCAGGATCAACTGCATACCAATGTTCTGCATTTCGCCTACATTCTAACACAGGTATTCTTTTTGTTACTTCACGTTTCGTGCTTCCATCACTACGAAGAATTTCTCTCCATTCCACTGGTTTATTATAATATTTCATTTTGCCCCCACATTGAGGGCATCCTTCAATATGTATTTTCTCTATGGTCAATCTATTCCCATAACCACTAATTGCAAAATTGAAAAACAAAGGATGTCTCGTTTGCTTTTTAGCAATTCTTCTAAGTGTAAAAAAGATTAAAAATAAAAATACAAATATTATAAAAATAATAGAATATTTCTGCATATCTAAACTTATTGTATTTCCATTCATCCCTCTAAAAAAGCAAACTATACTTTTTACTATTTTGGCAAACGGAAATATTCCTACAATTGCAATAATAGTGCTAATCCATGTTAAAACAGCTAAAGTAAATGGACTACGCCATTTTGGTTCTGGATCATAATTTGCCGTCTTTTGCTTCTCTTCCGAGATATTATTGATAATATCTCCTGCTGCAATTTGAGTTTTTCCTGTAAAATTCACATTTCCATTGAAATTATTTTGCTTATACTCTTCTTTTCTTCTTCTCATATCGTCATCTTCCTTCTCTTTTGCGAAAAAGTATCCTTTCGCCCAAATGTGTATTTTTTATTCCCCAAAGCCTATCCCCTGGGGTAAACCTCCAGTTATATCATCACTCTACGGAAACAGAAACACACATCTATTTTATTCCCAAAATGGCGAAATCCTTTGATTTATTGGGCTTTTCTTGACAGAAGGCAGACTATTTCCACATGCGGTGAAAGTTTCTTCTTATACTAAATAGCGAAACCGTAGTCTTTTGCGAAAAAGTTCATGCCCCACTTAGGGGGATACCTTTCACCCCACCTTCAAAATCCACATATGTCTTACATTACTTGCAAATAAAATTCGACCTTATGAATATGTGTATTGCTATCCATAATTACTATGTCTTTAGCTACTCCGGTTATTATGTATTTTTCATCAAATACTAACGAAAGATAATATTCTGTCTTTACTTGAACAATCTTATCTCTTGAACATTCTGGCATAGTTCTTTGAATAATAGAAAGTGCCTTTCTAAAATCATAACACTCCGCATACCCTATCTCAGATAGCTTTTTACCATTAAGGACTGACAGAACTTTACTACACCATTCACTTTTCGCCCAATCATCCAGATGATAAACATTAATTTTACAATTCTCACATTTATCAGCAAGATATTTTAATAGGACCTCAAATTCTTCATCTGATAATTTTCTGTCAGAAAGAATTTCCTTTTCAATTATTGGTTCTAATTCATCTCTATCACCCTTATTTTTTCTATATTTCTGCAAGTCATTTTTTAAATTTTCATTTTCTTCTAAATCAACTCCTAAAAATGTTTTTCTTAGACCATATTTCACGAAAATATTCTTCAAAACTTTCTTTTTTCTAATTTGCTCTATTATTTCGCTCTTAAATAAGACAAGAAAAGGATCGTTCCTTTTATTAACAGCCATAATATCTATATCAATTCCTTCTGAACTGACATAAATATATATAGGAATTCGAACAAATTTAACATAAACATTTTCTATACTGTCTATGCTTAGTAGTTCATCCGGCTCACTTTTAGTTTTGTCATTATAGATATTCATTTCATCAAGGAAAACTTTATTAACACTATCGATATTTTCTTTAAATATTTCTATATCATTTACTTCGAAGTCAGCATCTAGTTTTTTGTCATTAACATTAACTCTATCAACAAACTGATAATTTTCGTGTTCAAGAATGATTTTCCGATTAATAGGATCTAAATAAACATTTTTAACTGTATCTTTCTTCCTTTGTACGGTCCTCAATTCTCGTAATGCTTGTTTCCCTTTAGCCAACAAGCTACATCGATTTGTCGTACAATAAATTACATCTTTTACGCTTAAATCTGCAAGTGTTACTTCTAGTAGCTTTCTATCAATTCCCAATATATTTACTAATTCATCTATTTCTTGAATTCCTTCATTTATTAAACGTAATACTATTTCGTCCAGTAATGGAAGCGAATAAAATGAACGTTTAGTAATTGACAGTATTGTTTTCATTATAGGGACATAGATTTCATCACGTTTTATAAAAAGATATCCATCATTCTTCCGTACATTAATGTTAGACATAGATTCAATTAATTTATCCATTATATTTCACCTCCCGGTATAACAAGGCACTCGTCCTCATGTTCACAAATATAATCAATAATCTCAATAAACTTATTATCTGGGTTATCAAATTTATAAAAGAAGTCCATATCTCCACAAATAATAAGCAAATTTTTTGCCCGCGAAAAAGCTACATTAACCCTCTCCTTTTCTTTTTGAAAGCCAATTGAGTTTTTAGTTCTAACTGTACTGTATATGATAATATCATTTTCTCTACCCTGAAATGCATCAAGTGTATTAATATCAATTTCTTTTGCAATTCTATCATATCCACTATTATTTACGGACTTTCTAATTAAGTCTTTTTGACCTCGATACCCTGTAATAATACCAATATCTAAATTCGGAAGCACCCCTTCATTTTTAAAGCCCTCCAATAATTTTTTAACCAAAGTATTCTCCGCATAATTGCAATAGGAGCCTCCCTTAAGCCTACTTTCATCTTTTCTATCCATCATTGAAGTGTCAATCCAAATAATGGATTTTCCTGCAAATTTTTTTATTGGATGCATCCGATTCTTATCATCAACCTCCGTTGCAATTTTACCCTCATAAAAGACTTGACTAATCAAATTTCCAATATTTCTTCTCATTCTATATTGCACAGTCAGGATTTGCTTATGAGTATCTGGTAATACATTAAACAATAAATCAAATAGTCTATACTTTGGTTCTTTTGTCAGCTTAGCTATTATTGGAGATAATTCTTGGTCTGCATATGCTGGTAGTTGGTTTTGATCTCCTACCAATATAATCTTTTTGGATTTAATAATTGACACTAATAATTCAGGGGTTGTCGCTTTTGCTGCTTCATCTATAATTACATAATCAAAATCTAACTCCTTAACAAAATCATTAGATAAAAAACCTACGCAAGTTCCGGCAATAATAGTTGCACTTTTTATCACTTGGTAATCTAACGTTTCTAAATTACTACATCTATTAATCCAATCAGCTTGAATATCCTTAATTCTTTCCCATCTATCCAATGATTTTTGCTCAGTAATATTAGCATACAACAAATTCTGCTGTTCAATATACGTGTTAGATTTCTCTTTAATCTCTGTAAACATCTTTTTTCTAATCGCATTCATAGTACAGGTTTCTTCAACCTTTGGCGATATATTCTCTGCACGACCAATTCGGATGATATCCAATTTCCCTTCATCTATATCGACCAGTCCCTCAATAATATTGTCTACAGCGGTATGTGATTGAGATACAACTAATATTCTCGATGTATCATCGAATTTATTTATTTGCATCAAAATTTGGCGCACAATCTCTTTTATAACTGTTGTTTTTCCAGTTCCTGGAGGCCCTTGTATTAAACTTATACTATCTGAGTACAAAGCTTTTCTTATTGCTTCTTTTTGAGACGAATTTAACGTATCTTTACTAAATTTAATATTTTGCAAAAATGGAGTATAGGTTGGTTCATCCAAATTGAGCAAAATGTCTTTTAAGTTTTTAGACGAGTAGTTATCATCATGCAACGCACGAATTGCATAATGTTGCCTTTTATATGCGCTTATATTCGCTCTAAAATCTTCCATTACCGGACGATGCTTTCTAAGTAATGGGCGCACTTTCCCCATTTGCACTTTCTTGTCCAAATCAATAATAAGTAACGTTTCATCATCTTCATAGTTTATTCCATGATAAAGTACAGTTTACAAGGGACTACACAGAGTAGGTATCTGACGGGGGGTCCGCCCGTCA
>QUJQ01000010.1:8178-85909 GCA_003480725.1 Clostridiaceae bacterium AM27-36LB | reverse complement strand
TGTCACGTACGGTTCTTAGGGGAGGGGCTGGCAGCAATGCCAGTCTCTTACCCGACATCAAGACGGAAAGCGATGTTTTGAAATTTGTTACCGCCCTGATTGCCAACACCAAAGGCGACGGCAAGGAGGGCGACGAGTTCTGGACAAAAGCAGAAACCCTCTTGTACTGTGCCCTTGTGGCCTACATCGTCTTTGAGGGGCCGGAGGAAGAACGCAACATGAATACGCTGGTGGAAATGATAAACAGCATGGAAGTCCGGGAGGATGACGAAACCTTCAAAAACGCGGTGGACTATATGTTTGACGGGCTGGAACGCCGCAGCCCCCAGCACTTCGCCGTGAGGCAGTATAAGAAATACAAGCTCGCCAGCGGCAAGACAGCCAAAAGCATCTTGATTTCCTGCGGTGCAAGACTGGCTCCCTTTGATATTCCCCAGCTTCGGGAGATCATGTCTTATGACGAGCTGGAGCTTGATAAGCTGGGGGACGAAAAATCGGCGCTGTTCTTCCTTATCAGCGACACGGACACCACCTACAACTTTTTGGTTGCCCTTGCTTTCTCGCAGATGTTCAACCTTCTGTGTGAACGTGCTGACAACACCTATGGCGGGCGTCTGCCCTACCATGTGCGGGTGCTGTGGGACGAGGCTGCCAACACCGGGCAGGTGCCGGGGCTGGAAAAAATTGTGGCCGTCATCCGCTCCCGGGAGATTAGCCTGACGCTCTTTTATCAGGCTATGAGCCAGTGCAAGGCATTGTACAAAGACCATTCTGAAACCATCATGGGCAACATGGACAGTATCGTATTCCTCGGAGGCCGGGAGGCTTCCACCCTAAAGGATATTTCGGAAAACTGGCTGGGCAAGGCCACCATCTCTATGCAGACCGAGGGCCGAAGCCGTGGACAGTCTGAAAGTTACAGCCAGAATATGCAGCGGCTTGGCCGGGAGCTGATGACCACCAGCGAGATCACCACCATGCCCGGGGATAAATGTATCTTGCAGCTTCGGGGGCTCCCGCCCTTCCTGTCCCCGAAGTATGACTTGAAAAAGCACCCGAATTACAAGTACACAGCCGAATTTGATAAAAAGAAAAACGCCTTCCGCTTGGAAAGCCTGTTCCGCCACCGGCCATTGAGACTAAAGCCGGAGGACGAATACACGGTGTACGAAGTGGATGGCTCCGACACAGACGAAGAAGCTGACCTATTGAACTTCGATGATCTGGACAGCGACGAGTTCGTGTAACTTCGGGCCATGATGACCCGAAGCGCCGCCGATGTGGGCGGCTTTTTTTGTGCCCAAAACCATCAAACAAACAAAATGGAGGAACGTATATGGAATTTTTCAATCAGGCAATCGACATTCTCAAAATTCTGGTTATGGCTCTTGGTGCCGGTCTGGCGGTATGGGGCGTCATCAACCTTCTGGAAGGTTACGGGTCGGACAACCCTGCGGCAAAATCACAGGGCATTAAGCAGCTCATGGCTGGCGGCGGTGTCGTTCTGATCGGTCTTCAGCTTATCCCTCTGCTGTCCGGCCTGTTCAGCTAAGTGTCACCCGTTGTCCCTTTTCCAGAAAAGGAGCTGATGTATGGACTTTATCATCGACGCAATCGTTGAATGGCTGAAAGGTCTGCTCGTCGATGGTATCATGGGAAATCTGGATGGCCTTTTCGATAACGTCAATCAGAGCGTTGGCGAGATCGCCACACAGGTAGGCACGACCCCGGCGGACTGGAACGCCGGGGTCTTTTCCATGATACGACAGATCTCTGAAACTGCCATCCTGCCAATCGCCGGGGTCATCCTCACTTTTGTAATGACTTATGAGCTGATACAGATGCTCATAGAACGCAACAACCTCCATGAAGTTGACACATGGATGTTTTTTAAGTGGGTGTTCAAAACCTTTGTGGCTGTGATGATCCTGACGAACACCTTCAATATCGTGCTGGCGGTCTTTGATGTGAGCCAGCATGTGATACAGCAGTCAGCGGGCATTATCCAGAACGGGACAGAGATCACGCCGGATGTGCTGGACAGTTTGCGGACAGAGCTTGAGGCGATGGAGTTAGGTCCTCTGTTCGGACTCTGGCTACAATCCTTCCTGATCCAGCTTACCATGATTGCCTTAAACATCGTGATCTTCGTCATCGTATATGGCCGTATGATTGAAATTTATTTACTCACAAGTTTAGCGCCTATCCCGTTTGCCACAGTCCCCAACAGGGAAACCGGACACATGGGGCAGAACTATTTCCGCTCCCTCTTTGCAGTAGGCTTTCAAGGCCTATTGATTTTAGTCTGTGTCGCCATCTATGCGGTGCTGATCCAGAGTATCGCCACCGACGGCGACCCCATCGGGGCAATCTGGGGCTGTGTGGGATATACGGTGCTGCTGTGTTTTACCTTATTCAAAACAGGCAGTCTTGCAAAATCCATCTTCGGCTGCCATTAAAAGACTTCGGGCCATGCTGACCCGAAGAGGAAAGGAGGCGGTATGCCTCGGCGTTACAAACAGGGTGCGGACGGACAGCCGCACCCGGCTTTCTACGGAAAGCTCCCCGAAGAATTTTCTAAAGCAGACACCATGCGCTTTATGGTGGAAACCGATCTGAAACTGTCCGGGTGCGTATCGGCGGACACGCTGGCGGCACTCCGGGCGGGAGGCTATGACTACAAGGACGGGAACCTTGTTCCCGCCGGAAAGGAGGAAACCATGCAGGAAAAGGTTGCAAACACCACCCCGGCCGCACCGTTGAAGCTGGATGTAAGCGTGCGGGTCATCGAACCTGTGAAAAATCTGATGGGCTTTGCCAGCGTGAAATTCAATGACTGTTTTGTGGTGGAAAATCTGAAAATCGTACAGGGCAGCAAGGGGCTCTTTCTTGGGATGCCCAGCCAGCCAGACGGCAAAGGCGGCTACCGGGATATGGCCTACCCTGTCACAAAGGAGTTCCGGGAACAGCTCAACACCGCTGTTCTGCAAGCCTATGAGGCAAAGCTGGAACAGATGGCGGAGCGCGGCTCTGTGGGGCGTGCGTCCATTAGCGACCAACTCAAAGCCGGAAAAGCGGCTGCCGAACAGGCAAAGGCAGAACGGCCTCCGAAGGAAAAGCCCAGCCGCAGCGCAGAGCGTTGACCTCGGGCCATGCTGGCCCGAAGCAGAAAGGAGGCGGGAACCATGCCACGCAAACGGACGGGCTATGACGCGGCCTGCTATTACGACGGAAAACTGCTGGGCCGCTGTACCAAAGCGGACAGCGACGCCTATACCCTGTTGATGAACGCCTGCGGCGGGGAGGCCGCCCGGGTCCTGCGGGAATATGCCTATTTTTCCCCGGAACTGAAAGCCATCTTAGAAAAGGCGGCGCTCATGCAGGCGGACCGGAGCCGGACGGGCGGAATGTTCCATGCGCCGAAAAGTTCCCCGTGGGGCGAGGTGCAGAGCTGTGAAACCCTCTGTCCGGGGGTGTTTCTGGTATCTACCGCCAGCCACGGCGGAACGATGGTGGCAAATGAGGTAGCCGCCGTCCTCTCCCCAGCGGCGAAAAAGTGCGGCTTCAAGGATAAGGGCTATATCTGCTATGAGGAGGACGCACAGGAAAGTGTGGTGCTCCGGGAGCTGCTGGACAAAAAACTGTGGAACATCCCTGACCGCATTAAGGACAAAGGACAGTTTGAAGAAAAGCTCAATCAGTCCATCCGGCAGTATAATCCCGAATACTGGCGGGCAAGGCAGAGCGGACGAGAAGCCGTCGAAGCTGCCCGCAGCACAGCCCCGGCCAAAGAAGCCGCAAGATAACCTCGGGCCATGCTGGCCCGAAGCAGTAAAGGAGGTGTACCAAAATGGCCTATGTGCCAGTACCAAAAGACCTTTCCAAAATCAAGACAAAGCTGGCCTTCAACCTAACGAAGCGCCAGCTTGTTTGTTTTTCCAGCGCGGCGGCGGTGGGCCTCCCGGCTTACCTGTTTTCCCGTGGCAGTATCGGGAACAGTGCCGCCATGTTCCTGATGATCGGCCTCATGCTCCCGTTCTTCTTTCTGGCTATGTATGAACGAGACGGTCTGCCGCTGGAAAAAGTGCTGAAAAACATCATCCGCACCCGGTTCCTCTATCCCCGTGTGCGGCCTTACAAAACCGAAAACTTCTATGCGCTGCTTAGCGCCAGAAAGGAGGCGCAGCCGATTGCAAAACAGCAGAAGGGCCGGAAAGCCCGCAGGCAAAAAGCCTGAAAAGCAGAGCCTTCTCGGCCTGTTCACAAAGGGAAAGAACATTCCCACCACCGCCCAGCAGACCCTCCCTTACCGGGAAATGTACCGGGACGGGGTGTGCCGGGTAGCGGACCGCTATTACACCAAGACCATTGAATACGAGGACATCAACTACCAGCTCGCACAGTCCGAAGATCAGGCGGCCATCTTTGACGGGTGGAGCGCCTGCCTCAACTACTTTGATAGCAGCCTTCCGTTCCAGCTTTCCTTCCTCAACCACCGGAGCCGCCCGGGCAGCCGGTACAGCGTGAACATCCCCATGCAGGACGATGATTACAACAGCGTCCGGTGTGAGTATGTGGAAATGCTGGAAAACCAGATCGCCAAAAGCAACAACGGCATTGTCCGCACAAAGCTCCTGACCTTCGGCGTGAATGTGGACGACCTTTCCACCGCCAGGGCAAGGCTGGAACGTGTAGAGGCGGACATTTGCGGGAACTTCAAAAAGCTGGGCGTCAAGTGCCGATCCCTTTCGGGGCTGGAACGGCTGGAGCTTCTTCACGGGCAGCTCCACCCCGGCAGCGGCTCCCCCTTCCGGTTTTCATGGGATATGATCCCCAAAACCGGGCTTTCCACCAAAGACTTTATCGCCCCGGACAGTTTCGATTTCCGTTTCAGCCGACTGTTCCGGGTGGGGACGACCTGGGGCGCTGCCTCCTACTTGCAGATTTTGGCCTCGGAGCTCTCGGACAAGCTGCTGGCGGAGCTTTTGGAAATGGATGCGGAAATGACCATCACCCTCCATATCCAGACCGTCGATCAGGCCGCCGCCGTAAAATCCATCAAGGCCAAAGTCTCCGACATTGACAAGATGAAGGTGGAGGAACAAAAGAAGGCAGCCCGGTCAGGGTACGACATGGACATACTTCCACCCGACCTTGTAACGTACAGCAACGACGCAAAGACCCTCTTGGAAGATTTACAGAGCCGGAATGAGCGAATGTTCCTTCTGACCTTCCTTGTGGTAAACATGGCCCCGACCCGCCGGGAGCTGGACAATGATCTGTTCACGGTGTCGGGTATCGTCCAGAAATACAACTGCACCTTGAAGCGGCTGGACTTCCAGCAGGAGGATGGTTTTCTTTCCAGCCTTCCGCTGGGCCATAACGGCATTGAGATCAAGCGCGGCATGACCACCAGCTCCACGGCTATTTTCGTTCCCTTTATGACGCAGGAGCTCCGCATGGACGGCGAGGCCGTCTATTACGGGCTCAACGCTCTTTCCCATAACGTCATCATGGCAAACCGGAAGAAGCTCAAAAACCCCAACGGCCTGTTCCTCGGTGTGCCGGGTTCCGGCAAATCCTTTGCCGCAAAGCGGGAGCTTGTGAACGTGTTCCTTGCCACCCGTGACCGGATCATTGTGGTGGACCCGATGGGCGAATACTCGCCCCTTATCAAGCGGCTGGGCGGACAGGTCATCGAGATCGCCCCGGACAGCCCCCACCACATCAATCCGATGGACATTGACCTGAGCTTTGACGAGGAAAACCCGATGGCGCTGAAAGCCGACTTTATCCTGTCGCTGATGGAGCTGATCGTTGGCGGCAAGGATGGCTTGCAGCCGGTGGAGCGGACCGTCATTGACCGCTGTGTACGCCAGATGTACCGGGAACATTTGCAGGACCCGGAAACAAGCAAAATGCCGACCCTCCAAACCCTGTATGACCTGCTCTGTTCCCAGCCGGAGGGCGAGGCGGTACGGCTGGCAACTGCCCTTGAAATCTATGTGTCGGGTTCCCTTAACGTGTTCAACCATGAAACCAATGTGGACTTAAACCGCCGTCTGGTATGCCTTGACTTAAAAAAGCTGGGGGCCGGGCTTCGGACGATTGCCATGCTCATTATGCAGGACTTGGTAAACTCGCAGGTGTCCATGAATTTCCTGCGCGGTATCGCTACATGGTGCTACTTCGACGAGTTCCATGTGCTGCTCCGCGACCGGCTGACGGCAAGCTATTGTGTGGCGATCTGGAAAATGCTGCGAAAAAAAGGGTGCGTTCCGAGTGCTTTAACGCAGAACGTAAAGGATTTTCTGGCAAGCCCAGAGATTGAGAACATCTTTGAAAACTCGGACTTCCTTGTGCTGCTCTCGCAGGCACAGGGGGACCGGCAGATTTTAGCTAAACAGCTTGGGATCAGCCCCCACCAGCTTTCCTATGTGACCCATACCAATTCCGGCGAAGGGCTGCTGTTCTTCGGGAACACCACCATCCCGTTTGTTGACCGCTTCCCGCAGAACACAGAGCTGTACGCCATTATGACCACCCGCCCGGAGGACAAAAAACAGGAAATGAACCGGGCATAACACACTTCGGGCCATGATGGCCCGAGGTTTGGAAAGGAGGGATACATCATCGGAAAGAAACCGGATAAACGGAATTTTCAAAGGCCGGGGCCGACGGAGGATACCGGGAGCAATCGCCCCGGACCGGCTGAACGGGAAGGGCCTTCCCCCGCACCATCCCGACGCCTGCGGTTTAAGGACGAGGATACCGGGCAGGACAGTCCTTCGGGCCATGATGGCCCGAAGTCCAAAAGCGGCAAGTTTCAAGAGGACAGACGGAAAAGCCGTCCCTCTGACCGCATGAGGCAGGAAGATGAAGCGGACGGGCCGCAGGATACCGGCAAGGCACAGGAGCCGGAGGGCTCCGCCGAGAAGGCCGGGAGCAAAAAGGACAAGTACCAGAAAGCACAGGCAAAAGCGGAACACGCCGGGGAAAAGCTGGGAAAGGCCCGGGAGAAACTGGACAAGACCGAGGCAAAACGGGCAGCGAAGAAGCCGCCGGGGCTTGCGAAGAAAGCTGTCCGGGGAGCCCGCACCGAAGCATGGTTTTATCTCCACAACAAAATCCACGAAGTTGAGCATGAAAATGTGGGTGTGGAAGGAGCCCATAAGTCGGAACTTGTGGCCGAGGCCGGAGCCCGGAAACTGACCCGGTATGCCAAACGGAGATACCGGGAACACCCGGCCCGGAAGGTGGCAAAGTGGGAACGGAAGGACATAAAAGCCCGGGCCAATGTGGATTTTCAAAAGATGGCCTCCGATCACCCGGAGCTTGCCAGCAATCCGCTTTCCCGTGTGCAGCAGAAATGGAAACTGAAACGCCGGTATTCCAAAGAAGCAAAGGCGGCTGCAAAACAGGGCGCAAAGGCCGCAAAGAAAACCGCTGCCGCTTCGGGAACTGCGACCCGTCGGGCGGCGCAGTTTGTGACCCGTCATCCCGTGGCGGTGCTGGTCCTGCTCCTGCTGTTGCTGCTCTGTTTTCTTGTGTCGGCGGTAAGTTCCATCTTCCCCACGCTTGGCAGCGGCCTCGCCAATGCGTTATCCGGCACCTCCTACGCCTCGGAGGATACGGACCTGCTGGGGGTGGACGAGGACTACACAGCGCTGGAAAACGAGCTGGCGCAGACGGTAGCGAACATCGAAAGCACCCATCCCGGCTATGACGAGTACCGCTATTCCGTGGACGAGATCGGCCATAACCCCTATGAGCTGGCGTCCTATCTCTCGGCAAAGTACCATGTGTATTTCCGTGAACAGGTGCAGGACGAGCTGCGGGAGATTTTCGAGGCACAGTATGAACTGACCTTGACGGAGGAAGTCGAGATACGCTACCGCACCGAAACCAGCACCGACCCGGAGACAGGGGAAACCACCACCGAGGAAGTTCCCTATGAGTATTGCATTCTCAATGTGACCCTCACAAACAAGACGCTGCCTGCCGTGATCCTGCCGAGGCTTAACGAACAGCAGCGGGAAATCTACACCGTTATGCAGCAGCTCAAAGGCAACAAACCCTATCTGTGGGAAGGGATTTACAACGGTGGCGAAGATACCGGCCCCAGCTATGAGATACCCGGCGAGGCGCTGGATGACCCGGCTTTTGCGGCGCTCATGGAAGAAGCCACAAAGTACATCGGCTGGCCCTATGTGTGGGGCGGCTCCAGCCCGTCCACCTCCTTTGACTGTTCGGGCTTTGTCTGCTGGGTGTACACGGCCAGCGGCGTCCACAACCTGCCCCGTACCACGGCGCAGGGCATTTACAACCAGTGTGCTATCATTTCTCCCTCCGAGGCAAAGCCCGGCGACATTATCTTTTTCACGGGAACCTATGACAGCCCCGGCCCTGTATCCCATGTGGGGATTTATGTGGGCGACGGGATGATGCTCCATTGTGGTTCGCCCATCCAATACGCAAACATCAATTCAAGCTACTGGCAGACACATTTCTATGCCTTCGGGCGTTTGTGAGCCAGAGGAAAGGAGTCCTTGCATGAACAAAATCGACAAGCTCGATAAGGAACTGGAAAAAGCCCGGGAGAAGGCCGCCGAATGGCAGGCCAAAATCCGGGAGCTGGAAAAGCAGAAACAGGAGGAAGAAAACAGCCAGATCGTGCAGGCGGTGCGCTCCCTCAAACTGACGCCCGCCCAGCTTATGGCTTTTCTGAATGACCCCAAAAACAGCCTTACCGCTTCGGGCCATACTGACCCGAAGCCGGAGGCACCCGAAAAGGAGGACACGGCCCATGAAGAAAACTAAATTTCGCAGGCTGGCGGCGATGGCTGCCAGCCTTTTGTGTTGCCTGATCTTTACGGTCCCGGCCTACGCCCAGAGCAGCGAGTCGCAGCCGGAGACAGCTCCCTCCCCGGCAGAAACCGAAGCAGAGCCGGAAACCCAGAACCCCTTTACCCCGGACGGGACGGGAACCGTGGTGGACAACGCCACCGACGAGGATGGAAAGGAGTTCTACACCATCACCACAGCAGACGAGAGCGTGTTTTATCTGGTGATCGACAAACAGAAAACCAGCGAGAACGTCTATTTCCTCAATACCGTTACCACAGACGACCTTCTGCCTCTTGCTGAACAGGGTAAGGAACCGCCCAAAGAAGTAACCCCTGAGCCAGAGCCAAAGCCCACCGAACCTGTGGAGGAAGTACCGGAACCCAAGCCGGAGAAAAAGGACAGTCCCCTTCTCTCTCTGCTCCTGATCGGTGCGGTGGTGCTGGCCGGCGGTGGGATTGGTTACTATTTCAAGATTTACAAGCCGAAGCATGAGGCCCCGGATTTGGAGGATGATTACTGCGAATATGAGGACGGGGAGCTGGAGGAGATCGCAGAGGAACCCGAGGACGAAGATACCCCGCCATGGGAGGAAGATACGGAGGAATGAGAATGAATTTTACAAGCAGCCCTTTTGAACGAATGATGAAGGAAGTACCGCACCCCGGCTGGGACAATGACGACCCTTGTAAGGGATGCCGTTATTACAAGGAGTGCAAAGGAAAGAAAAAACAGTGCCGGAAGAAGTTCCGGGCGCTGATCGTGGAGCCCCGCCCTTCGGGCCATCGTGGCCCGAAGTCATAAATGGACGCCCGGGAGCTGACCCGTGACGAGAAGAAAAAAATCCGCACTCTGGTCACGGGGATGTGCGCCAACTATGACCGGGAAAGCGGCCTGTGCCTTCCTCTTGACTGTGCCTGCTATATGCTGCACAAGTGCTGGACAGGGGCGTACTGCCGTTATTTCCGTGAGGCTGTCCTGCCTCTTAACCCGGAGCTTCAAGCGTCGTTGACAACGGAAGGCATCTCCCCGGAGCTGCGAGCCTGTGCGGTCTGCGGAAAGGCGTTTTTGCCCGAGGGGCGTCAAGCCTACTGTTCCGACGCCTGCAAGGCCGAAGGGAACCGCCGAAAAAGCCGGGAACGCATGAGGAAAATGCGGGAGAAAAGGCCGGGCGGCTGTTACGATTTGCCGCCTCCAAAGGCTTGACATTCCGGGCTTTTTTGAGGGTGTTTCCGGGGTGGGAATATCTTATTACATTTCTCCCCGGTCTGCCCTCTTATTTCGTAACATCCAGCACTTCGGGTCATGTTAGCCCGAGGCACAGAAAGGAGGGATCTCTTGGAGACAGTACAAGGATATGTGATTTTGAAAGCTGCCACCTTTGAAACTGGACACGGCTTTGCGCTGGGGCATAATCCGGGAGCGCCGAGCCCCTTTGTGACCTGGCAGTTTACCGAGGGGGAAAACGGCCATCGGGATTACTACTGGGGTCGCTATGGAACCAGTCAGGCGTGGGCGCAGAGGGACTTTGACCGCCGGGTGGACGACTATCAGCAGTTTTACCATGCGGCGGTCAAGCATACCGAGCTGGGACCGGAGGGCGTTTACCGCTATTATTCCACCCAGCGGCCCGTGGACATAGGAACTTACCCGAAGCCGCCGGATAACCAGCCTCTTTCCATCGTCAACTACGATGATGACAGGCGGCGTCCTGTGGCAGACGGCAGGCTGATGGCATGGGGCGAACTGACCTACGCAAAGCCGCTGACCGAAAAGCAGATGGAGGATTATGAGCTGAAACCAGCACCGGGCAATCCTGACCGGGTGCGCCCATCCATTACTGCCCGGCTCAAAGATGAAACCAGAGGGCAGGAACCCCCGAAGGAACCCGGCCAGAAGCGAAACCATAAAAACCATGAGGAACGATAAAGGAGGATCGCCATGCACGAAAAAGACAACTATCTGAAAACCGCCGAGCTCTCCACAGAGCAGAACTGCAACATGATCGACGGCGTACCCAACAACACGCCCATCCCGCCCACGCCCCCGGAGTTGGACGCAAAACCGCTGGATAAGGTAAAGGAGCCCAAAGAACGCCGGAAAGGCCGGGAGCTGGAACGCTGATGGAGAACCGCAAGCGGAATGTCCATCTGCACGTCATGGTAACACCGGACGAGCTGGCGGCCATCCATGAGCGGATGGCCGAGGCGGGCATTTCCAACGCCGGGGCTTATGTACGGAAAATGGCTCTGAACGGGTATATCCTGCACATCGACCTTACGCCCGTAAAAGAGCTGATCTCTCTGCAACGGCGCTGTTCCAACAATCTCAATCAGGTCGCCGTACACGCACACACCTATGGCGTGTACCCGGAGGAAATCGACGGATTGAAGCGGGACTATGAAAAGCTGTGGGGCGAGGTGTCAAAGGTGCTACGGGAGCTCTCCGAGCTGGTGGCAAAGTAAATAAGAAGTGGGCGGCAACCGTGTTATTGGTTGCCGCCCACTTTTCAATGATTAGGGGCACAATTTACGCAAAAGCCATTTCCACCATCATTCTCAAAATTGATTTTACATCCACAATCAGGGCAAATATTATATGCGCCTTCAACATATTCATCGTCATCTGTTTCAAATAGAGGTTGAAAATTTGTTTCTTTCAGTTTTCCGTCAATAATAGTGGCTTTTTCAAATCCGTCGTCGCCCTCGAAGTCAAGGTACATATCTGCTTCTCGGATTACCTCTACTTGGATTTTGCCTTCAAAGCTGTGTGCGCCAGCAGGACCTAAAAGAATTTGTTTTGTTTCATCATCGCGGCCCCAATAGTCAAACGATGTGGCGTCTGCTTCTATACGGAAGGTAAAAACATAAGTTATCGTATCATTATCTCTATCGACTTGCTCTGCCGAAATAAACTCATACTCCGTAATTTCCAGTTCGTCGATTCCATTTGTCCCAATGTGAGAAGAAGGCTCAAGATATTCTTCACCAGAGAAAGACAGAGCATCAGAAATGCTTTCAAATACAGCTTCATGCACCCTATCAAAGTAGTCATCATCTGTTATCCTCAATGCTATTTCAACAGCATCTGATTTTGGAATGCCATAGGTGACAGATATATTTGAAAAGAAATCCAGTGCTGTAAGTGCCACAATTTGCATCTGAGTTTCTCGTTGAAATTCTTGACACAGATACGGATGAAATTCCCTTTGGCCATTGTCATCTATCCACCAGTCGCTTTTTACATCATCAGTTACAAATATAACATTTACGCTTTTTTCTCTTGCATAGCGAAGAATTTCTTTCCACATAATTAGGTCGCTATATTTTCGGACCCCATCTTTGTTTTTAGCATCTTTGAATCCTGGCGGTGTTTGCGGATCAGTTTTATATCTTCGCTCTCCTTCTTCACAAATCTGATATATTTCTTCTTGCGTGACGGATGTCATAACTCGAGAGTCATTTATGATTAGTTCGACCAAATCATATACCGGGTCTTGACCTTTCCACGGATTTGCAATTAAGTCAAGTATAGTTCTATCCTCAAAAAATGCTTCTGGAATAGCCATGAGTTCATCGAACTTCTGGGATAAATCTGTACGCAATTCTTCAATATCAGGGTATTGTAATGACTGCAAATTATCACATAGATTGAGAACTTTGCGAGCTGCATTGCTAATTTGTTTTTTGGTATCGTCGCCTACATTTTGTACTCTCTTTTCCATTTTGCTGAAATAGCCACGATAATGTTTTAGAAACTCATATCGTACAGTCGATGGCATAATAATGCCGCTTTGAATTGCCTGCATACATCTTAATGCAAAATCGGAAAATTCCGGAGAGAAGCGATAAATGTGAAGATAGACATTAGTATCACAAATAACGATATAACCATTATCTATCAGTTCTTTTATATTAACAGGCATTTTGACCCCTCCTAAAATTTACTGCCTATATAAAGTTTACTGCGGTCAATATGTAGTGTCAATATAATACTTCGGGCTATGTTGACCCGAAGCTCCGGGACAGGATTCACTAATCTTTCGCAACATTTATGTCCCTGGGCAGGCATGATAAAATAGAGATAGAAAGAATAAAGGAGGTTTTGATGATGAAGATACTGCTGAAAATATTGGTTGCACCTTTCGCCCTGGCGCTATCCCTTCTGACGGCTCTGCTGGTGTTCCTGTTTGATATTTGCGCCTTCCTGCTGACGATTGCCTCCGTGATCCTGGCAGTGCTGGGTATCGCCCTCTTTTTCACGCCGACCCCCATCGGCGGGATTGTATTTCTATTCCTCGCCTTTCTCCTTTCGCCGTATGGGATGCAAGCGGCGGCTGGCTCCCTTCTTTGGGCGCTGGACGGAGGCAAATCCGCTCTGTACCGGTTTCTGGCAAGTTAAGCAGCCTCGGGCCATACTGGCCCGAAGTCGGGGCGGTCTGGACGGGCCGCCCTTTTTTCATAGAAGGGAGGGATGATTTCTGGCTACCACAACTTTGTTGCAGCGCCATGCAGGCGAAGGCGAAACGATTGCCGAGGCTATCCGGGATTGTCTGGACTATGGCAAGGACCCGGAGAAAACAGAAAGCGGAAAGTATATCTCCGCTTATGAATGTGATCCGGCCACCGTGGCGGACGAGTTCCTTTTGGCAAAGGCCAGCTATGCCGCTATGACGGGCCGGGAACAGAAGAAAGAAAATGATGTGCTGTGCTATCAGATACGACAATCCTTCTATCCGGGCGAGATTACCCCGAAGGAGGCAAACCGTATCGGCTATGAGCTGGCTATGCGCTGGACGAAGGGGCGGCACGCTTTTATCGTTACCACACATACCGACAAGCAGCACATCCATTGTCACATTTATTACAACTCCACCACTCTTGACTGTACCCGGAAATTCCGAAACTTTTGGGGTTCCAGCTTTGCCCTCCGTCGGCTCTCTGACAGGCTGTGTCTTGAAAACGGGCTGTCCATTGTGGAGAACCCAAAGCCCCGGAGCAAGGGTAAATATCGGAATTATGGAGAATGGCAGAAAGAACGAAAAGGGCCGCTTTCTTATCAGGACAGGCTGCGCCTTACCATTGATACTGTACTGGCGGAACGCCCCGCCGATCTGGATGAATTTCTTGCCCTGATGAAACGGGCCGGGTATGAGGTCAAGACGGTTCGGGGCGGCGGTATCAGCTTCCGGCTGACCGGACAGGGACAGGAACGCTTCACCCGTCTGCGTGCCTCCACGCTGGGGGACGGCTACGACTTGCAAGATGTTCTGGCCGCCATTGAGGGCAAAGAAAAACGCTCCGGGCGCTCGGAGCGGAAAATCAGTCTGGCGGTGGATATTCAAGCGAAGCTGGCTGCCGGTAAAGGGCCGGGATATGAACGCTGGGCGAAGGTATTTAACATTAAGCAGATGGCCGCCGCTCTTGCCTATATACAGGACAATGGCCTGACCGATTATGAGCAGTTGGCGCAGAAGGCCACCGAGGCGGCAGACCGTTTCCATGCCATTTCCGAGCAGATCAAGCAGACAGAACAGGCCATGAAAACCAATGCCGGGCTAAAGACCGCAACGGTTCAGTATGCCAAAACCCGTCCGGTCTTTGAGCAGTATAAGGCGACGAAGTACAGCCGGAAATTCCTTGCGGAGCATGAGGCCGACCTTGAACTGTACCGGGCTGCACAAGCGGAAATGCGCTCTCTGCTGGGCGGGACGAAGCTCCCCAAAATGGATGTGCTGAAGGAAGAAGGCCGTAAGCTCACAGCAAAGAAAAAACAGCTCTATGGAGAATATCAAAAGGCGCGACGGGATATGCAGGAGATCGTCACGATCAAAGCGAACATTGACACTCTGATGGGCTACACCGAACCGGGAAGAAAGCAGGAAAAGGAGCGTTAAGGTTATGAAAACAAGGAGCAAAGCGACGCTGACACTTCGGGCCATGTTGGCCCGAAGATACGGGTTTGGGGCGAGCCCCAACAAGCCGCCTTTGTGCCACTTGTGGCCACAGAGGCATTGCTTGCCACTTAGCGGCAGCCCCTAAAATGGCGCAAAAAAACAGAGGCCCTTATTCTGGAACCTCCGTTTCTCTGGCTTTCTTAATGCCCTCGGCTGTGGCTTCTATCACGACAAGCTCTTTTTCATTCATGGAGTTTAGAAGCACATCAATATGCTTTCTGCAAGAGCTTGACCTTGCCCCTCCGTCCGCATGAATAAACTGGTCAACTGAAACGTCAAACATAGTAATGAGTTTAACAAAAAGGTCGAAGCTGGGATACTGACCTTTGTTCTCAATATTCATAATGGTACGGGAGTCACGGTCTACTAATTCCGCAACATAGGCTTGTGTCCATCCCTTTTCTTCTCTGGCTCGTTTGAGAGCCGCCCCGAGGCCGTGAAAGTCAAACCTTCTTTCTTCTTGGTTCATTCTCATATCACCCTATATCATTGTACATTTCGGGTCTGGTTATGAGAATGTAATGAGATTTTACATAAAGTAGTATTTCATTTCATCAATATGCAGCCTCCAACTTGTACTATTCGAGATAAAGAACTATAATGTACTCTGTGGAGGTGCGAAATGGACTATATGACATTGAAAGAGGCCGCCGAGAAGTGGGGCGTGACACCTCGTAGGGTAAATTACTATTGCGCTGCTGGGCGTATCCCCGGTGCTGTGAAGATGGCTGGTGTTTGGCTAATCCCAAAGAACGCAGAAAAGCCGATTGACGGAAGGACAAAACAAGGGAAGGGGTTGCACCATGAATAAAATCCTGATTATAGATGATGACAGAGAACTGTGCGCTTTGATTAAACGTAGCGTACAAGCAGAAAACATAGAAGCTGATTTTTGTAATACCGGAAAAGAGGGCTTACAAAAATTAAGAGAGCAGGAGTATCAGCTTGTGGTGCTGGATGTGATGATGCCCGGTATGGATGGCTTTGAAACGCTGGAAGAAATCCGCAAAGAGAACAGTCTGCCGATTTTGATGTTCACATCTAAAAATGACAGCATTTCTAAAGTACGGGGCTTACGGGCCGGAGCGGACGATTATCTTACAAAACCGTTTGATATGGATGAACTGATTGCCCGTATTGCGTCCCTCATTCGCCGCTACACTCGCTTTAATCAGCAAGCCGGAGCTGTGCAAAAACTGGATTTTGACGGATTGCAGATTGACCTTGAAAATCGTTCTGTTACGACGGCAAACGGCACTTTTGAACTTCCGCCAAAGGAATTTGATTTGCTCCTGTACTGTGCAAAGCATCAAGGAAAAATTTTGACCAAACAGCAGATTTATGAGGAAGTATGGGGTGAAGAATATTTCTATGATGACAGTAACATTATGGCGATTATCAGCCGACTTCGTAAAAAATTAGAAGTCAATCCTTCAAGCCCAAAGTATATACAAACGGTCAAAGGGATTGGCTACCGGTTTAATAAGGAGGTGTAGTCAGCATGGAAATTATCGTATTCTTGTCCATTGTGATTGCTGTTGTGGCTGTATTGACTTCCATCGTTCTCGTTCGGCGTGTAAAAAAACAAATAGCAGAAATGACCGATGTGCTGGTTGATGTGAAAAACGGAAATGGCAACCGGCGTATTCTATCTGCAACAAATGAACTGACAGCACCTCTTGCCTATGAAATCAACGAGATCGTTGTGGCCTATGAAAGCAGACTTTCAACTGTACGGCAGACAGAAGAAACCAACCGCCAGCTTATGACGAGCCTTTCACATGATGTGCGAACGCCCCTTACTACTCTGATTGGGTATCTTGACGCTGCACACAAAGGACTGGTCACAGGAAAAGACCGGGATGATTATATTGAAACCGCCCGACGGAAAGCCCATGATCTGAAAGAATATATTGATGTGCTCTTTGACTGGTTCAAGTTAAATTCTAACGAGTTTGCTTTAGAAATCCAGAGCGTTGAGGCCGCAGAGCTGACAAGAAATATCCTGATTGACTGGATACCGATTTTTGAGGATAAACAGGTTGATTATGACATTGATATTCCCGAACAGCCTGTCCGGGTAAGATTGGATATGGACAGCTATATGAGGATTGTCAATAATCTCATTCAAAATGTAATCGCTCACAGCCATGCAGACAAAATCAAAATTGCCCTGTCAAAGAAGGAAAATAACATGGAGTTGCTGCTGGCGGATAATGGAGTGGGAATTGAGAAGGAAGATTTGAAACACATTTTTGAACGGCTCTATAAGTGTGACAAAGGACGGTCTGAAAAAGGAAGCGGTCTTGGTCTTTCTATTGTCCATCAGCTTGTAGAAAAGATGGGTGGGAGTATAACAGTTGAAAGTTTGCCGGGAAAGGGAACTGAATTTATGTTGCTTTTTCCTTTGGAGAGTTAAGCGGGTTCCCGTCTTTATGGCGGGAGCCTTTGTCATTTTACTGGATTTTAAATTGCAAGGTTAATGCAAGGTTGCGGCAAGGTTAATGCAAGGTTGGCATGATAGAATACCTTACAGAACAGGAGGTTTTGAATATGGATACAAATTATATCATTGAAACAAAAAATCTGACGAAGCAATACGGCTCACAAAAGAGTGTGGCTGACTTAAATATCCATGTCAAGCGTGGGAGAATTTATGGTCTGTTGGGTAGAAACGGAGCCGGAAAAACCACAACTATGAAAATGCTGTTGGGTTTAACGAAGCCTACTTCCGGTGAGGTCAAAATCTGGGGAAAGTCTTTGCAAGGAAATGAAAAGAAGTTGCTGCCCCGCATTGGCAGTTTGATTGAGTCCCCTGGTTTTTATCCCAATCTGACCGGTACGGAGAACCTGCGTATCTTTGCTACCCTGCGTGGAGTACCAAACAATCATGCCATCAAAGACGCTCTGGATTTGGTCGGGCTACCTTACAAGGATAAAAAGCTGTTTTCGCAATACTCTCTTGGCATGAAGCAGCGGTTGGCGATTGCCCTTGCAGTCATGCACGATCCGGAGCTTTTGATTTTGGATGAGCCGATCAACGGTCTCGATCCCATCGGTATTGCAGAAGTACGTTCCTTTATTCGTGAGCTTTGTGACGCGCGAGGAAAAACCATTTTGATTTCCAGTCACATTCTTTCGGAGATTTCCTTGCTGGCTGACGATATTGGAATTATCGACCACGGCGCATTGCTGGAAGAAGAAAGCCTTGCTGAGCTGGAGCAAAAAAGCAGTAAGCATATCCGGTTTACGCTCTCTGATACTGCACAGGCGGCAAGAATTTTGGAACGCAATTTCCATGAAACCCATTTTTCCATACAAGACGACCACAATCTGCGTCTACACAATATGGAGCTACCCGTGGGGAAAATTGTAACTGCTTTTGTAGAAAACGGATTGGAGGTATCAGAAGCACATACCTGTGAAGAAAGTCTTGAAGATTACTTCAAGCGTGTGACAGGGGGCGAAGGAATTGCTTAAACTAATCAAATGCGAATTTTTGAAATTGAAACGGAAGCCATTGGTATTTATTTCCCTACTGCTTTCTGTTTTCATGCCATTGGCTTATGCTTTCTTTCTGGCAGATGTAAACACTGATGTGGATGCTGTAAATGGAGTGATGTCCAGCCTATTCCAGCTTAGTGCATATTTGCTTTTGATGCCGCTTCTTGTGATACTGGCTTCGAATCTGTTGTTTGAGGAACTTGATAATGACACACTGAAAAACCTTGTTACCGTACCGGTAAATAGAACCAAGCTGGTGCTGTCCAAGATGCTGGTTTTACTGTTGTTTGCCGTTGGCTTTATGGCAGTTGGAGGATTGGTAAATCTTGCGGTTTTGTTGTTTCAGGGTTGGAAACCGGTTGGGTTTTGGACCTTGTTTGGCGTTGGAATTGAAGAAGGGCTGATTATGTGGGTGGGCGCACTTCCCTGTATTCTGCTCGTTGTTCTTCTTAATAAAAACTATATCGTGTCTGTCGTGATTACCTTTTTCTATACGATTGCGAATTATATCCTTTCCATGAACGATATGTTTCTCACACAGCCTTTTGGTTTGAACATAGGAACCCTGTTTCCGGGGCCGCTGGCCTTCCGCTGGACATTCCAATTTTATGACCAAAGCCAGACCAGTGCGGAGTTAGCAGATTTGTTGGAACGGGTCAGTCCGTATTTTCTGAATGGTGTTCAGGTATTCGGTGTGATTATTGTGGAAGCCATTGTATTTCTTGCGCTGATTGCATTTGTTTACCAGCGACAGGAAATCTAAGGGGGTGTGACTATGTGGAACTTATTAAAATCGGAATTACTGAAACTGCGCCGGTGCCAGATTCTTTTGGTAGGACTGGTGGCGCTTGCACTCTGTCCTTTGGTTCAGTATGGAAGTCAGTTGATTGTGGAGGCAGAGTACCGAAATCCAAATTATGATTTTTCTGCACTATTTGAAAATGTTGTTTGGGGAAACACTCAGATATTCCTTCCAATTTCACTGGTAATGATCGGAGGATGGCTTATAGACAGAGAATCCACTCATGATACACTGAAAAACATCATGACAATTCCTGTTTCTATGCCGAAAATGTTGGGAGCTAAGTTACTTTTAGTCGGTATGCTTGCAGTTCTGCTGGGAATATACAGCGTTGGCATTACCTTGATTACTGGATTGACGGTTGGATTATCGGGACTGACAGCGGAAGTGTTTTTTCATGGAGGTACGCAGATCGTGTTAGCGGCTCTGACGACCTATTTGGTCTGTATGCCGCTGATCCTGATTTTTGGGCAGATCCGAGGGGCATATCTGGGCGGTTCCATTCTGGCGTTCTTCCTTGGATACAGCATGTTGTTTTTCAAAAGTGGTATCCTTGCCAGCATCTATCCGTTCTCTGCTGCGCTGATTTTAGTGGGATTTGACATGAGTGAATATGCCGGAACAACCACATCCTCAACCCCTTTGTTGGCGGTCATTGGGATTGGCATCATGGTTCTCTGGGCGGTGCTGTTGTTACTGATGTCCAGTAACAAAAAAGAAATGAAATCCCGTAAACAGGCAAATGCTAAGGGAAAAGGAAAGCGTGCTGTACGCAGGAAAGGAAGGTGATAGCTGTGAAGAAAATAGTTTTATCATTATGCCTGATACTATTGGGTGCTTCTGTGCTTTCAGGTTGTACAAAAGACGAATTTCTCGATCAGTATAACAATATTGTTCAGTCTGCTGGTTCCATAGCGCTTACCGGAAATTCATCCTTACAAGGTACGAAAGAAAAAGGAATTGATGATTATACAGGAAGCTATACAGCCAACTATGAGGATTTTTCAGATACAGAGTATTTGTTCGGCGGAACTTCCGTAAAGCGTGAAGCTGGTAAGGATCTGGCTATTGACTGCGCGCTGGAGGTTACGGAGGGAACTGCAAAAGTATTTTGGATTTCTGGAGCTGATGAAGCAGTCACTTTGTTTGAAACAACCGGAACATATAGTGATACAATTACACTCCCTGAAGGTGGAAACTATATCGGTATTGAATGTGAGAATTTCACTGGAAACATTGAATTAGATATTGAATAATACTCTGCCGGACGACGGCAAAAGAAAAAAAGCCGTCGTAGAGCAGACAATTTGACACGCCCATTTGAAACGGCGGCTTTGATTTCAGAGCCGCCGTTTCTTTGCGTTTACACAAACCAATGACGACTTGCAGGGACACGGTAGCCGATTGGAGGTTATTTCGCCGTGTCCTTTTCTCTTTTTCGCAGTATCCATGATCTGCACCAGTTAAAAAAAGCGTAACTCCCCCTCCGGGACAGTCTGGTTATGAATGTGAAATCAGACGATACATAAATGAATGTGTAATTTCATGCGTCCGTGTGGCTTCATGCCGCCCGGGCGCTTTTGTGTTCTTATGGGGCTGCTTCGGGTCATGTTGGCCCGAAGTCATTCCCCGGTGCCGCTCCCCGCCGCCTTCGTTTCGGTCACTCGTCAACCAACAACCGGAACGGAGGTCAATATGGCTATTATCAATTTGCGGGACTATTACCCATTCTATACATCAGATTGCTTCATGGAAGTATCGGAAGAAGTTGCAGAAATGTTCAAAGAGTTTGATCGCAAAGAGGCTGCTTATCGGCTGCGTACATACCGCCACAAAGCCTACTATTCCCTTGATCGGGATGACGGGCTGGAGCATGAAGCTGTCTTTGTTGCCTTATCTCCCCATGAACTGTATGAGCGGAAAGTGACCATGCAGGAGCTTCACGCAGCGATTTCCAGTCTGCCGGACAAACAGGCAAAACGGATTTATGCTCATTTCATTCTCGGCATGACCAAACAGGACATTGCCCGGGCAGAGGGCGTCCATGAAAAAGTGGTTCGTGTCGCAATCGAGCGAGGTCTGCGGCGCTTAGAAAAAATTTTGAAAAATTCTTTGTAAGGCGTACCGATTTAGGCCGGAAAATGAAATGGTTTATGAGAGGCAAAACACTTCGGGTCACAATGGCCCGAGGTTCAGACAAGCCTCATGCAGATTGAAAATTGAATAAAAAGACACCCGGATACGAAGGGGAACGCGCTGTGTGACAGACCCGCCATGACCTCGGATTTCAAAGAATACGGTCTTTGTAAAACTGAGCGAGCGAACAGGTCCATGCCATAGGTGGGGCAAGGCTGGCTCCACCGGAACAGGCGCAGAACCCGGATACTTGCGTTTAGTCACAGTCCGAGCGTTGAAGCGGCCTTGTAAGCCGTGAGCCGTCGCAGGCAATGAGAACGCCTTGCCATCAGAATGGGGAGAGTTGAAATACTATGGGGCATGAAGCCTATGCCCGTCCGGTGTATCTGAAATGAAGTGAAAACCTATGGGGAGCCCCCGGCAATGCTGTCTGATGATAGGCCAACCGATCCGGCGTGGCTCCCCATCTTTTCAAAAAATGAGCACTTTATGGGAAATGCGTTTGGAATGATCCCCGACTTGGAACCGGACGAATGGAGCAATGACGCCTGCCGTGGTTATGTCATTATGGCAATGGAGGACTGCGGATTTTCAAAGAAGGATATACGGCGTGTTGTGGGGCAGCTTTATGAAGTATTCGACCTCAACAGCGTGGAGGATGCCAAAGAAAAGTACCTTTCCAGTCCTTACTGACCTCGGGCCACATTGACCCGAAGTGGAGAAAGCTCAAAGGGCGGCACCTGCTGGGTGCCGTCTTTTGACATTTCCCCACGGGACAAGTGGGAAAGGCTGGTATATACACGCACTTTCGCAAAGGAGGTTTTCAATGACGCAAGCTGTCACTTATGAACGAGAAACAAAGTCTGTCGCATTTCAAGGGAAGATCATTGTGCTGGAAAGCCTCACGCCGGTACTTCCCCCGAAGGAGAAAGAACAGCGCAAAAAAGAAATTGAGCGTTGTCTTTACGAGGTGTTCAGCAAATATAGGGACAGATTTCCCTAATCATTCGCAACATTGTTGTCCGGGGCTGCTGATGGTATAATATAGTTGTAAGGTTGGTAGCTCCATTCCAACAAGGAAAGGAGCCCAATATGGAATTTATCAGAGAAGATTGTATTTACGCAAGACAGTCAGTAGACCGCAAGGACAGTATCAGCATTGAAAGTCAAATCGACTTTTGCAAGTATGAATTGAAAGGCGGGAGCTGCCGGGTATTCAAGGACAAAGGCTATTCCGGTAAGAACACGGACAGACCGGAGTTTCAAAAGCTGCTGGGCGAGATCCGCAAGGGAAAGGTTCGGCGGGTCATCGTGTACAAGCTGGACCGTATAAGCCGCTCTATTCTGGACTTTGCAACGATGATGGAGCTGTTTCAAGAGTACGATGTGGAGTTTGTATCCTCCACGGAAAAGTTTGATACTTCGACCCCGATGGGCCGGGCCATGCTGAATATCTGCATTGTATTCGCCCAGCTTGAACGTGAGACAATTCAGAAGCGTGTCACAGACGCCTACTATTCACGGTGCCTGAAAGGCTTTCACATGAGTGGACAGGCGCCATACGGTTATCAGTTAGAGCCTACTGTGGTAGAGGGTATCCGCACAAAGAAAATGGTTGCCGACCCCGTAGCCGCCGACCATGTTCGGCTGATGTTTGAAATGTACGCTGAACCGGAAACCTCCTTCGGAGATATTACCCGATACTTCGAGGAACATGACATAAAAATTTATGGCAAATCCATGTTCCGTACATTTCTTTCCCAGCTTTTAAGAAACCCCGTTTACGCACAGGCCGATTTGGAGCTGTACGAATTTTTCAAGAGCCAGGGCGCAGCGATTGTCAATGACGCTTCCGACTTTGCCGGAACAAACGGCTGCTATCTCTATCAGGGGCGGGATGTGAAGGAGGACAAGGACAGGTGCTTAAAAGACCAGATACTTGTTATCGCTCCCCATGAAGCACTCATTTCCTCTAATACATGGCTGAAATGCCGGAAAAAACTTATGGCAAATACCACCTTCCAGCAGGGACGGAAACCGAAGAACACTTGGTTGGCCGGAAAAATCAAATGCGGGCATTGTGGGTATGCGCTGAAAGCCACACATGTACCAAACAGTACCGGATATTTCCGCTGTACCAAACGGACGGAAAACAAAGGCTGTCCGGGCTGCGGGAAAATCCGTAAAGAAGAATTTGAGCAATTCATTTTCTCGGCCATGCAGGAGAAGTTCAAAGACTTTCAGATACTCCACGGCAGGGAGGAAAAAGTCAATCCGAAGCTGACCGCCTATCAAGTGGAACTGGCACAGGTGGAGGCAGAAATTGAAAAGCTGCTGGATACGCTGACCGGAGCCAATGCGACCTTGCTTGCCTACGCCAACAAAAAAATTGAAGAACTGGACACCCGACGCCAGACCATTTCAAAAGCAATCGCCGAATTGAGCGTTGAAACCATATCTCCCCAGCAGATAAAGAAGTTATCCTATTATCTCGATAACTGGGACAGCATAGATTTTGACGACAAAAGAAAAGCCGCCGATGGTTTGATCTCTACAATCAAGGCCACCAGCGACCGTGTTCAGATAGAGTGGAAAATCTGACATTTCCGCTCTATCGCCCCTCATTTCTATTTTATCTTGTTTGTACCCCTTGTACACCGATGTTTACTTCTGTTTTTACACAAACATCAAAATCCATCCATTTAGATGATACCCTGTGCTTTCAGAATAAGCTGTGCGATCACTGCAGACCCAATATAAGTACCGATCATAACAAGAATAGAAACAAGGATTCCTTTCCAGCCGATTCTTTTGAACTCTACCCAGTCTTTACTGATAGACACACCGGCATATGCCAGTACCGGACAAGCTGCCGGAAGAAGTCCGATCTTTGCCACCTGTTCTGCCACATACGGACCGGTCACAGTGTTATAAGGCATCGCCAGCAGAATTCCAAAGACAGTGATATAAATGATTGCCGGAATCTTCGGTGTGTACTGTGCAATGCAAAGGCTTACTAATGCGATACCAAATAAGATCAACATACCAGGAATTCCATCCAGAACCGATATAAACGTATCCGGATTGCCATCTGTGATCGTATTGATACAGTTACCAATAAGAACCAGTACCATGGTAATTGCCAGGATCAGCACATATTCAACTACTTTATCCAATGTCAGTTTTTTCATCTGTCAGTCCTCCCTCTCTATTCTGTCTTTCCTGCATCTTTTCCATGAAACAGCGGAGCCAGCTTTTTATACAGGAAATTACACATCGGAAGGCCGATCAATACCGTCATTACAATACCATCCGCATTGGACAATACATTACTGGTTCCTGCATAAGCCGTGATCTGATCAGCCATCTCAGGGAAGACTGCAGCCAGGGATGCTGAAGATGCTGCCATCATACTGCCGCTTCCGACGCCACAGGCCATAGCCAACGCGTAGGGATGAAGAATATTGATCGTTGCAAGGAAGCTTGCCATCACACCCATGAAAATAGTTCCTACCAAAGTTCCAACTACATAAGTGGTCATTACACCACGTCCTTCTGGAGAGTTCAGACCATATTTCTGTGCGATGTAGCCAACATTCGGCTCACGGCAGATAGAGTGAGTCATACCAACTGATTCTCTCTTGAATCCAAGAAGCAATGCAAACGGCAGTGCCAGAACAATTGTTCCTAGATTGCCAAACTCCTGAAGGATTAATGCTGGTCCGGCTTCGATCACCTGCTGGATCTGAGTTCCACTGGTGACTGCAACCTTCGCCAGAAACAGTGAAATACCAAAAACCACAAAATCACTGCTCACCTCAGATGCTTCCTGCTTCATCCATTTGATCGGTTTCTGAAGAGAAAGCACCAGAGTGATCACAATCGCATACAACATTGGAAGCAATAAAATATTTCCAACAGGTGTCGGGATTTTGATTGTATTAATCCACTCACAGGCAACTACTACAATCAACAGTGTCACGTGCAACGGCCAGCATTTCAATATTTTCTTTGCATTCTCCATAGTTCATTCCTCCTCGTTACTTTTTGGCAAGTGCATCAACAGCTTCAAATACGGACATGGCATACGTTCCCGCACCAATGGCAATGGCCGGTTCATCCGCCTTAAAATGCGGACTGTGCCATGAATATACGCAATCCTTATCCGGATTTCTCACGCCTAACCAGTAGAAAAATCCAGGTACATCTGACTGCGATGTAAAAACGGAAAAATCTTCTCCACCCGTTGAGGGAATAGGATCTACCGGCTCAGCTCCTGTATCGCATACTGCCGCATGAGCAATATCATAGAGTATCGGGTTATTGTCTGTCACTGCCAGCTCATAGAGATATTCCAGTGTTCCCTCACACCCGTAAGCAGTGCTGATGCTTTCCGTGATCTCATGAAGCCGTCTGTCGATCATAGCCTGTACCTCTTTCCGATAAGTACGTACAGTTCCATACATCTTCACTTCGTCCGGTGTAACATTATTGGTGGTTCCTTCTCCTGCTTTTACATTGCAGATAGAGATAACTGCCGAATCGATTGGACTTACATTCCTGCTCACTACAGTCTGTGTCGCCTGAATGATCGCTGCAGCTGCCACGATCGGGTCCACATTACGCTGCGGAATCCCGCCATGTCCGCCATGACCCTTAATGGTGAAAATAATACGATCCACGGCCGCCATCAGTGGTCCATTTTTGACTGCCACAGTTCCTACCGGGATCTCCGGTGAATTGTGCATACCAAAGATTGCATCCACCTTTGGATTTTCCAGACAATTCAGTTCCATCATCTTCTTGGCGCCAAGATTGATCTCTTCTGCAGGCTGGAACAGAAATTTGACACTTCCATTCAGTTCATCACGAAATTCTGCCAGGATCTGGGCCGCCCCCAGCAGAGATGCCATGTGTGTGTCATGACCACAGGCATGCATCACGCCCTTGTTCTGTGACGGATACTCACTTGTCGATTCTTCCAGCACCGGAAGTGCATCAATGTCCGCACGAAGTGCAATACACGGTCCTTCCTTTCCCCCTTTCAAAAGTCCGACCACACCGGTCTCAAGTCCGATATCCAGGATTTCAATTCCCCAGCCCTCCAGTTTTTTCTTAATGTAGGCTGTGGTCTCATGTTCCTGAAAACTAAGTTCCGGATGCTGGTGCAGATGACGAAATTGCCCAAGAAATTCCTCTTCATGCTCCTTCATGTACTGTCGTACTTTCCCGGAGATTTCTGTCAGTTCTGCCATTTTACATTCTCCCTTCATTTTTGGTTAAAAAAAGAGGTTCTTTCCACAGAGTTATCAAACTTTGCGAAAAAAACCTCTTTGTTTTCTGTGTTCTTATTATCTCACAGATCAGGGTTACAAGCCATAACGGATTTTGACATTTTCTTTACGGATATTGACGCTTTTTACCAATTTCCGTAATTTTTTTGTGCAAATATAACAACTTCTACTCATCCCATCCATCAAACAACCGGATATTGACACAAATATTTCTGGTCACGTCGCCCTCGATGGTGTCCAGGTCATCCATGTCGGATACAGGCGGAAGGTCCGCCTCGTCCTCAGACAGCTCCAAACTGATCCAGTCATAGACTGCTGCATTAACTTCTTCAATGGCATCATCCAGAGTATCCCCCACTGCTTCACAGCAGGCCAGATCCGGAAGCCATGCTTTCCATGTTCCGTTGTCCAGCTTTCTGATAATTGCCGGATATGTGAATTTCATATTTCTTCTCCTTTTCCATGTGCAGTTCACTGCTCCTGCAGTGCCCGGTCCTCCGCCATGCGCTGACCTGCAGCACTCATTCCACTGCATCGCCGCGGTCACTGACCAGATGATACCCCACACTCTCCACTCTGCGTGACAGGCATCCTCTGCATTCCGCCGCTTCCTCGCCGGTGCAGATCTTATTGTCATAAAGTTCATACGCTTTCCGGTTCTTCACCGGTGACAGATTGGGCATCACCACATTGGCTCCCCGCTCCAATCCCTTTTCTCTTCCTCGTGGATCCATGGTGCCAAGCGCCGTGGTCGCCGGAAGCAATACCTTCGGCAGCATAATACGGATCACTGACAACAGATACAGCGTCAGTTCCACACTGCCTGCCGGTTCCTGCGCAAACCTGGTGTCATGATGTGGGATAAAAGGTCCGATCCCGACCATCTGAGGCTTAAGCTTTTGTAGAAATACCAGATCCTCTGCCAGGCAGTCGTCCGTCTGCCCCGGACTGCCTACCATAAAGCCAGCTCCCACCTGGTAGCCCAGCTTTTTGAGATTCCACAGACAATCCATCCGTTCGGACAGCTTCTGATTTTCTGGATGAAGCTGGCCATAATGAACCTCATCTGCGGTCTCATGGCGCAGCAGATACCTGTCCGCCCCTGCCTCTTTGAACCGCTTGTAACTATCATAGGATTTCTCCCCGATAGACAGGGTCAATGCACAGTCCGGCCAGCCCTTCTTGATCTTGCGGATGATAGATTCCATCCGTTCATCCGTATAGTACGGATCCTCGCCACCCTGCAGCACAAAGGTACGAAATCCCAGTTCATAGCCATTTTCACAGCAGGTCAGGATCTCTTCCTCCGTCAGCCGGTAACGGTCTGCATTTCGGTTACTCTTACGGATTCCACAATAATAGCAGTCATTTTTACAGTAATTGGTAAATTCAATGAGTCCTCTGGTAAATACCTGATCCCCATAGTATTTCTTCCGAAGCTCCACGGCCCGGGTCTTTAAGGCTTCCACTGCTTCCGGCTCCTTATACGCGCGGATCAGTTCCACAAACTCATCCTTTTTAAGATTCTGATTTTCCAAAAAATCCTTTACGATCTTCTCCATCTGCGTCCTTACGTCCCCACTCATCATAATCATCCAGGAAATTGTACTCCTGATCATCCTTATGATATCCGATCACCGTCCGAAGATTGATGTTGTGTACACTGTTAAAAATGTTATACTCGATCACATCGCTGACCTGACGGAAATGCTTGATCAGCTCCGTCATCTCATCACGCTTGGAACCTTTTTCACCACCGCAGGTAGCACAGTTCTCTGTAAAGCGGCACGCACACTGGATAAAATGCAGCTGATGGTAGTCTCTCCAGGCCTCAATATCTGCTTCTTTTACCATATAAAGTGGGCGAATCAATTCCATCCCTTCAAAATTCTTGCTGTGAAGCTTCGGCATCATGGTCTCTACTTTTCCGCTATAAAGCATCCCCATGAGGATCGTCTCGATCACATCATCAAAATGATGTCCCAGCGCGATCTTGTTGCATCCCAGCTCCTTGGCATGGGAATAGAGATAGCCTCTTCTCATGCGGGCACACAGATAACAGGGATTGCGATCCACTTCTGCCACAATATTGAAAATATCGCTCTCAAAGACGGTCAGCGGAATATCCAAAAGCTTTGCATTATCCTGAATGATCTTCCAGTTGTCCTCATTGTAACCTGGATTCATCACCAGAAATACAAGCTCAAACGGGAATTTTCCATGTCGCTGCAGCTCCTGCATGAGCTTCGCCATGAGCATGGAATCCTTTCCGCCGGAGATGCAGACTGCGATCTTGTCCCCCTCCTGGATCAGATCATATTTCTGGATCGCACGCGTAAAACTTCTCCAGATGGATTTCCGGAATTTTTTAATCAAGCTTCGCTCGATCTCCTTGGTCTTTTCTTTTCTTGCGTCCTCTTCTTTCATGAAGCGCTCCAGCTGCAGACGCAGATATGCGCGGTAACCTCCGGTAATATTTCCCGCATCATATCCATGGGAACAGAGCAGTTCCACATAATCAAGGCTCCGCTCACCTGTGTGACACAGAACCCACACAGGCTTATCCTTCGGGATCTCTTCGTAGCGGTCAACAAATTCCTTCATGGGAACATTGATGGCTCCCTCGAAGGTTCCTCTCTGATACGTATCTGCCGGGCGCACATCTACGATGGTCACAGACCCGGGAGTCAGTTGTTCCAGTTCTTCTATGGTAATGGTCTTCATGCTTTTCCTCCCGTTTTCACCTTTGCCCGGGTGTCTGCATTGGTCAGATCCTTCACCACTTCTCCGGCAATGATCAGTCCCACCACGGACGGCACGAATGCATTGCTGCCCGGAATTGCCCGGCGCTCCGTGCATTTACGGACTGCTCCCGGCGGGCAGATGCAGTGCTCGCGGCAGCTGATAGCCATATCATCAATGGGCTCCAGCGGCTGCTCTTTGGAATATACAACTTTTAACTTTCTGATACCGCGCTTCTTCAGCTCCCGGCGCATGACCTTCGCCAGCGGACACACGCTGGTCTTGTAGATATCTGCCACTTCAAAAGCAGACGGATCCATCTTATTGCCTGCTCCCATGGAACTGATGATGGGCGTTCCTGCCCGCTTCGCCTGCTCCACAAGCTCGATCTTTCCAGTCACTGTATCAATGGCATCCACCACATAATCATACTGGGTAAAATCAAACTGCTCTGCATTATCAGGCATATAAAAGGTCTTATAGGTGTTGACCACCGCATGGGGATTGATGTCCAGGATCCGGTCTCTGGCCACATCCACCTTGTATTTTCCAACGGTACTGCGGGTTGCGAGAATCTGACGGTTAATGTTGGTCAGACATACTTTGTCATCATCGATCAGATCAAGAGTGCCCACACCGCTTCTGGCAAGAGCCTCCACCGTATATCCGCCGACACCGCCGACACCGAACACAGCAACTCTGGCATTCGCCAGTCTCTCCATATTATCTTTTCCAAGCAGTAACTCGGTTCTTGAAAATTGATTCAGCATTTATTTCTCCTCATCTCATTTGTTCCCTCTTATACTGCAACAAATCCCAGGAAACGTCAAGATGTGATTAAGAGCCATGCACATATTTTGAAACATGTACATGGCTCTTTCTTAACGTACAAACATCCGCACCAGTTTCTCTTTCCAGCCGGTATATGGCTGATACCGCATGGGCAGATCCATCCAGGTGGATTTCTTCACAATGCTCTTCTCATGGCTGAACAGATCAAAGCTTTTCTTTCCATGATAAGAACCCATACCGCTGTTGCCAACGCCGCCAAAGCCCATCTCGGAAGTTGCCAGATGAATAATGGTATCATTGATGCAGCCGCCTCCATAAGAGGTCTCCGTCAGTATCCGCTGTTCGGTCCGCTTGCCTTCTGTAAATACATAGAGTGCCAGAGGTTTCGGTCGTTCCTGCACAAACCGAATGGCTTCCTCTATATCCTTTACCGGTATGACCGGTAAAACCGGGCCAAAGATCTCTTCCTGCATAACCGGATCCTCCGCTGTCACATCAGCAAGCACGGTCGGTGCAATGCGGAGTGTCTCCTCCTGGGCCTGACCACCTACCACCAGTTTCATTGGATCAATGAGTCCACGAACTCGGTCAAAATGCTTCTGATTGATCATCTTTCCATAATCCGGGTTTTCTAAGGGATGCTCGCCAAACATCCTTCTGATCTCTTCCTTGATACAGGTCAGAAGCTTCTCTTTCACCGCCTTTTCCACCAGCACATAGTCCGGTGCCACACAGGTCTGTCCACAGTTCAAATATTTTCCAAATACCAGCCGTCTGGCAGTCAGCGGAATGTTCGCGGTATGATCCACGATGCAGGGACTCTTGCCTCCCAGCTCCAGCGTCACCGGAGTCAGGTGAGTACTTGCCTTCTCCATGACCAGTTTTCCCACATTCACACCACCGGTGAAAAAAATATAGTCAAATTTCTGATTCAGAAGATCTTCATTTTCTTTCCTGCCGCCTTCTATCACAGTCACATAGTCTGAAGGAAATGCTTCCCGGATCAGTTTCGCCATCACAGCTGAAGTCGCCGGTGAATAGGCAGACGGCTTCAGCACACAGCAGTTGCCCGCTGCCAGTGCTCCGATCAATGGCTCCAGCGTCAGGAGCATCGGGTAATTCCACGGAGACATAATGAGCACCACCCCATATGGCTCCTGCACCGTAAAGCTTGCTGCATGGAACTGTGCCAGCGGGGTGTGCACCCGTCTGTTCCTGCTCCAGCTCTTCACATGACGTCTCACATACCGAAGCTCTGATAAAGTCAGCCCCACTTCACACATATAGGATTCTGCTCTTGATTTTCCAAGATCGGATCGTAATGCTTGATAAAGCTCCTGCTCATATGTTAAAATGGACTGCTCCAGACGATTGAGCGCGTCGATCCGCGCCGACAGGGCACGAGTCTTTCCTTCCATATAATAGGTACGCTGGGCTTCCACTATTTCTTTACTTTTTCCACAGCTGCCTGCGGATCCATCTCTCATTTCCACATCTTTTACCATGTTTTCCCCCTCACTGCCAGATAAATCTTCTCCAGTTCCTTCCGATCCATCAGCACCGGCACCGGATACAGCGGATTAGCCTCCTTGTCCGCATGCTTCGCCATAATCGGAATATCCTTCTTACAGATCTCAGGAAAATATCTGGGAATTCCCATGGAGTCGTTCATCTTCTGGATCCAGTCGATAAAACACTGCGTAGCTTTTGCATCATCCATCTCCGGCTTCGCCACACCCGTATTTCTGGCAAGCGTTCCCAGCTTTTTCTCGCAGTCCGGACCATAGATCCGAAGAACGATAGGCAGGATCACCGCATTGGCAAGACCATGGGGAGTCCCGTACTGTCCGCCCAGAGAATGTGCCACCGCATGAATATAACCCACATAGGATTTGGTAAATGCAACCCCCGCACAGTAAGCAGCCCTGAGCATTCCTTTTCTGGCTTCCTTATTGTGTCCATTGTCATAAGCATTTTTCAGATGCTCATGGATCAGACATACTGCTTCCTCTGCCATAGCTCTGGTCTCTTTTGTAGTGGAGCCTCCAATATATGCCTCTACTGCATGAGTCAGTGCATCCATACCGGTAGTAGCTGTAATATTAGCCGGAAGTCCTACTGTCTCATGATAGTCGAGCACCGCATAGCGCGGGATCAGTACAAAATCATTGATCGGATATTTATAATGTTGTTCACTGTCAGTGATGACCGCAGCCAGTGTGGTCTCACTTCCAGTTCCTGCTGTAGTTGGAATTGCGATCAGAAGTGGAAGCCTCTTATGTACTTTGAGCAGACCTTTCATCTGCTGAATGCTCTGGTGAGGCTTTACGATCCTGGCACCTGCAGCCTTGGCACAATCCATGGAGGATCCGCCGCCAAATGCAATGATTGCCTGGGCTCCTTCTGTCAGATACAGCTCTCTGGCCTCCTCCACATTCCAGATAGTGGGATTGGCCACAGTTCTGTCATAGATACAATAAGAAATATTGTTTTCCGTCAGGGTCTTCTCCAGAAATGAAGTAAGCCCCAGTCTGCGGATTCCCTCATCCGTCACGATCATCACTTTCGTGATCTTCTTTTTGCCGCATACCTCCGGGATACCTGCCACAGACGGAATGATCTTCGGATTCCGGTAAGGCAGGAACGGCAGTGCCATCTTAAATACCATCTGAAAGCTTCGACAGTAGATTCTTCTTAATACAAACATAAATATTTTGCCTCTCAAACTAATTTTTTATCTATCTTGACGCAAAATATTCAAAAAATCAAGTGGTGTTCTGCACAAAATCTCAGATTCTCTGTGCACAGATGTCGTTCAAACAACACTTATCGCAGTAAGGCTTTGTTCTGGCAGTGCAGATCTCCCTGCCATGATAGACCAGCCGGTGGCAGAAATCGCTGCCTTCCTCCGGCGGGATCAGCTTCCACAATGCCATCTCCACCTTCTTCGGATCCTTGATGCCGTCCACCAGTCCCATGCGGTTTACCAGACGGATACAGTGAGTGTCCGTCACAATAGCAGGCTTATGAAAGACGTCACCCATGATCAGGTTGGCACTCTTTCTGCCCACGCCCGGCAATGCCAGCAGTGCATCAAAATCCTCCGGTACTTTTCCGCCGTATTTTTCCCACAGGATCTTCATGCAGGCACTGATATCTCTGGCCTTACTTTTGCCCAGTCCACAAGGCCTCACAATTTCTTCAATATCATTTACATCTGCTTCTGCCAGGGATCTCACATCCGGATATTTCTTATAAAGTCCTTCCACCACCACGTTCACTCTGGCATCCGTGCACTGGGCTGCCAGCCGCACACTTACCAGCAGCTTCCACGCATCGTCATAATCCAGTGTACAGTCCGCATCTGGATACGCTTTCTTCAATCGGTCGATGATCTGAAGGGCCAGTTCTTTTTTTTCATTTTCTTCCATACTATATAGATTTCCTTTGTGTTTTTCGTATTCGCAACTGTCTCCAAACAGTTTGTCTGCGACCAGTATATCAGCTTACATCCATCCAGACAAGTCAGTCCCCATCCACGATCCGATACCCTACGCCTACTTCTGTAAAAATATACTGAGGCTGTGCCGGGTTATTTTCCATCTTCCGCCGGATATTTGCCATGTTAACCCGCAGGATCCGATTGTCATTCTGCATGTTTGGTCCCCAGATCTCTTTGATAATGAAATCATAGGTCAGCACCTTGCCTGCGTATTTTCCAAGAAGGCTCACGATCTTGTACTCATTCTGAGTCAGATTCACATCCCGGTCTCCCACATAGACCCGGTGCTTGTCATAGTCGATCAGCAGATCTCCTGCCCGGAACTGCCCGGTCTGCATGCCTTCTGCCGTCAGAACAGTGGCCCTTGCATGGCGGATGGCTGTCCGCACCCGCGCCAGCAGCTCGGAAGTGCCAAAGGGCTTCGTAATATAATCATCTGCACCTGCATCCAGTGCTGCCACCTTATCCTTCTCGTGAGTTCTGGCGGAGACCACCAGAACCGGCATGGATGACCACTGCCGTACATTTTTCAGGATCGTCATTCCATCCATATCAGGAAGTCCCAGATCCAGGATCACCACATCAGGGCACTGGGAAGTGACCATGCTGTAGCCTTCCGCGCCTGTCGTAGCGATCAGAACATCATAATTATTTGCCTCCAGAACTGTTCTGAAAAAATTCCGGATACTTTTATCATCTTCGATCACCAGCACTCTGTCCTTAATATCCATCCGTGTCCTCCTCATTCATGGGCAGCCAGAAAGAGATTCTTGCTCCGCCTTCTGCCCGGTTTTCTGCATGCATACCGCCTTTGTGTGCTTTTACAATACTGTGGCAGACAGACAGGCCGATTCCCATATTCCGCTTTGAATCCGACTCTTCCTCGTCTGACGAGATCTTTCCTTCAAACATGACCGGCAGCACTGACTCCTTGATTCCCTGTCCATCGTCCTCCACAGCGATCTCCACCCGGCCCGGCGTGTGTGTCACTATGATCCAGATCTTTGTGTATGTCTTTCCATGGAGCACTGCATTTTCCAGAAGATTTACCAGCACCTGTTCGATCAGGACACCATCCATGGCTACCATAAGAAATTCTTCCGGCATCTTCACTTCCACCGATGCCTCCGGGAAACGTTTGTTGAACTTGATCACTGCACTGCTGATGATCTCCTCCACCACCTCGTCCTCCGTATTGATCCTGGCATTTTCCCCATTGATCCGGGTTACAGACAGAAGGTTTTCCACGATTCGGATCAGCCACTGTGCTTCATCTTTAATATCCTGCACCAGCTCCATCTCCCGTTCCTGTGTCAGAACCTTCTGATTCTCCAGTATTCCTGATGCAGACCCCACAATGGATGTCAACGGTGTACGAATATCATGGGATATGGCCCTCAGCAGGTTAGCTCTGGTCTTTTCCTTCTCCACTTCCAGCCGGATCTGCTCCTGTTTCTTGATCCTGGTAGTCAATGCGCTGACACAGATAGATACTGCCAGCATGGTGAGAAATGTCATGGGATATCCTGTAATTGTAAAATTCAATGCAAAATAAGGATAGGTAAAGATATAATTCACGCCGATCACCGCTGCCATGGAAGCAATGATGCCATACACATAGCCATCCGTCAGCAGAGAGATGAACAGCACCGCCAGTACGAACAGCATGGGCACATGAAAATCCGAATTCGATACCCGATGGAGCAAATAGGAAAGGCCTGATGTAGCCGCCAGGATCGCTGCTGTGATCGCCATATTTCCGATTCTTGTATGCTTCTCTTTCATAATTATGTGTCCCTTTTATTTTCTGTTTTTATCATAGCCCAGGCAGCATCAAGTGTCAATGTGCCAAGGGCGTCTCATACCACAAAAAGGCTGCCCGCTTCAGGCAGCCTTCCCGTACTTTTTCTCTACTGATACAGGGATTTCCCGTATTTGATTTTTCCAAAGATCTTCTGCACCAGGATCACCGGCAGGCTGATCAGAATATATAGGGTAGGGATCCCACCCAATATTCCCATCGTGCCTACCAAAAACATACTGCCAATCTGATTCATGTCATTCCCTCTTTTCTGTCTGTTTTCTTGATTGCAACGAGCATAGCACATTCCCTTTTTCAAATCTACGGCTCTGGCAGCATCTTAACCATGCATTAACTTAGGCTTTTTTCTTCTTAACCGGTTCTTAACCCTGTCATATTTTGCCTTTTCTTGTCATATTTTCCATAAAAATCACAAACATTTTGCACAAAAGACCTATCATTTTTATAAAAAAGATAGTATAATTTATCTATGATTTCAAGTATCAGGAGGGAATAGTATGGCAAAAGAAATGATTGCAATGCTTCTTGCTGGTGGACAGGGCTCACGACTCTATGCTCTGACTCAAAAGCTTGCAAAACCAGCAGTTCCATTCGGCGGAAAATATCGTATCATCGATTTTCCCCTTTCTAACTGCATAAATTCAGGGATTGATACGGTGGGTATTCTGACCCAGTATCAGCCGCTGGTTCTGAATGAATACATCGGCAACGGACAGCCGTGGGATCTGGACCGTCTCTTTGGAGGTGTGCATGTACTGCCGCCTTATCAGAAGGCATCCGGTTCAGACTGGTACAAAGGTACAGCAAATGCGATCTATCAGAACATTTCCTTCATTGAGCGCTACGATCCGGAGTACGTGATCATCCTTTCCGGTGACCAGATCTGCAAGCAGGACTACAGCGATTTTCTGCGTTTCCACAAGGAGAAAAATGCAGAATTCAGTGTAGCCGTTATGGAAGTACCGTGGGAAGATGCATCCCGCTTTGGTCTGATGGTAGCTGATGAAGATGACCGTATCACAGAATTCCAGGAGAAGCCAAAGAATCCGAAGTCCAATCTGGCTTCCATGGGTATCTATATCTTCAACTGGGATATTCTGAAGAAATATCTGGAGGAAGATGAGCAGGACCCGAACTCCGAAAATGACTTTGGAAATAATATTATTCCGAATCTGCTGAAAGATCATCGCCGCATGTATGCTTATCATTTTAACGGATACTGGAAAGATGTGGGAACCATCCCGTCTCTTTGGGAAGCGAATATGGAAGTCCTTGATCCAGAACACAGCGGTATCAACCTGTTTGATGATGACTGGAAGATCTACAGCCGTAACAGTGGTATGTCCGGTCACAAGATCAGTGCCAATGCTGTGGTAGAAGATTCTATGATCACCGATGGATGCCGTATCAAAGGAACGGTCAAACACTCCGTTCTCTTCTCCGGTGTTCATGTCGCAGAAGGTGCTGTGGTAGAAGACGCTGTTGTCATGGGCGGTACTGTCATTGAGTCCGGTGCAGTAGTAAAACACTGTATTGTCGCTGAGAATGTAAAAATCGGCGAGAATGCCGTGGTTGGTGCAATGCCAAAAGACGGTGAGCAAGGTGTGGCAACCATCGGTTCCGGTGTGACCATCGGTGCAGAGGCTGTCATTGGCCCCAATGCCATGATCAGCAATAACGTAGAAGGCGGTGAAGAAAAATGGTAAATTCCAATACAAGAACTCTGGGAATCATTTTCCCCAACAGCTATGACTATTTCGTGCCGGAACTGGTTGGACTTCGTCTGATGGCATCCATCCCATTCGCAAGTCGTTACCGCCTCATCGATTTTACCCTGTCCAGCATGGTGACCAGCGGTATCTCCAATGTGGCAGTCGTTGTAAGCAATAACTATCAGTCTCTGATCGACCATCTGGGAAGCGGTCGTTCCTGGGATCTGGTTCGTAAAAATGGCGGTCTGAACATTTTCCCGCCAAACGCATACAGCTCTTCCAAGCCATATGTCGGACGAGCTGGCGCACTGGCAAATATTCTGGATTTTCTGAAAAAGCAGAAACAGAAATATGTCCTTCTGGCAAATGCAAATATCGCGTCCAACTTTGATTTTAAAGCAATGGTGGATGCTCATGTTGCAAGCGGTGCAGATGTGACACTTGCTTATCGGGAACAGGAACTTCCAAAGGGCTTTGTGGAAGCTCCAGATAATGTAAAAGGTTACTACTACACTCTCCGCATGGACGAAGACAAACGTATCAATAAGATCTATGTGAACCCGAAAGACAAAGGTATCCAGAATTTCCATCTGAATATTATGGTCATCAGCCGCGAACTGCTGATCGATCTGGTCAACGAAGCTTCGCTTCTTGGAAAAGAATATCTGGAGCGCGATGTGCTCCTTCCGAAACTGAACAAGCTGAATGTACGGGGTTACAAATACGACGGCTATACCGCTTGCATCACTGGTCTTAAGAGCTACTTCGATGAGAACATGAAGCTTCTGGATGACTATAATCAGGATGCACTGTTCGGCAAAGCTCCAATCTACACCAAGGTTCGTGACGATACTCCGACCCGCTACATCACAGGCGCAAAGGTAAGCAATATCATGGCTGCTGATGGCTGTATCATCGAGGGTGAGGTAGAAAATTCCATTCTCTTCCGTGGTGTGAAGATTGAGAAGGGTGCCAAAGTCAAGAACTGTATCCTTATGCAGGACACTGTGGTAGAAAAAGGTGCTGATATTGAATACCTGATAACTGATAAGCAGGTAACGATCACCTCCGGCACTGAGATGAAAGGGACGGACAGCTATCCGGTCTATATCGCCAAATTCAGAACTGTATAGAATACGCTTTTCAAAAATTGTACATAAAGAAGGAGCTGCACGGATGTGCAGCTCCCTTTTTGTTTCTCATATTATTATGTTATGTACACCAGACTCGCAATTCGGTGTTATTTCACTACATCTTAGCCACTTTCTCAAATTCGTCCTGAATCTCTTTGGACGGAACCGGAGTCAGAAGGCTGACGATCACGTTCACAGCCAGGCCAACCAGGAATGCCGGAAGAAGCTCGTAGATTCCAAGTGCGCCACCCATGGGACGGATAAGGAATTTCCATACAAATACCATAACTCCACCGCTGACCATACCAGCCAGTGCACCCTGCAGAGTGGAGCGTTTCCAGAACAGTGCCATCAGAACCAGTGGTCCGAAGGAAGCACCGAAACCTGCCCATGCAAAGGATACAATCTGGAATACAGAGCTGTTCGGATCTCTTGCGATAAATACACCGATCAGAGCAATGATCAGAACGGTGATACGCGCGATCAGCATACCGGTCTTCTCACTCATATCCTTCATAAATACTTCTTTCAGAATATTCTGAGAAGCGCTGGAGGATGCTGCCAGAAGCTGAGAATCTGCGGTTGACATGGTCGCTGCCAGAATACCTGCCAGGATCAGACCTGCTACGATAGCAGCCAGCACACCATGCTGAGAGATCACACCTGCCACCACGATAATGATGGTCTCCGGATCCTCCAGTGTCGGGATCACGCCGACCTTGGACATTGCATTACCGACAACTCCAATGAAGACTGCAACAAACATGGAGATCACAACCCATACAGTTGCCACTCTTCTGGAAAGCTTCAGCTTCTTTACATCCTCAATTGCCATAAAACGAAGCAGTACATGAGGCATTCCAAAATATCCAAGTCCCCATGCCAGCATGGAGAAGATCGTCAGGATTCCATAAGGTAATGCTGTTCCAGTTGCCGCATCATGGATCTGTGTCAGACTGAAGTATCCTGCCATGGACTGCGCATTGGCCATAACTGCCTCAAAGCTTCCCACTTTCGTAATACCAAAACCAAATACCACAATAATCGCCAGTGTCATAACGATACTCTGTACAAAGTCCGTGGTACTTGCTGCCAGAAATCCGCCCAGAGTCGTGTAAGCCACAATAACAATCGCACTGATGATCATAGCCGGAACATAATCAAGACCAAACAGATTTGCAAATAATTTTCCGCAGGCAGCAAAACCGGATGCGGTATAGGGTACAAAGAAAATAATGATCAGAACTGCTGCGATCACAGACAGTGCTCTCTTTTCATCGCGATACCGATTAGAAAAGAACAACGGCAGCGTGGTGGAATTGTTACACACATGGGTATAATTACGAAGACGTTTTGCAACCAGGAGCCAGTTTACATAGGTTCCGATGGCAAGACCAATGGCTGTCCATGCAGCATCTGCAGTACCTGTCAGGTATGCAACTCCCGGAAGTCCCATGAGAAGCCAGCTGCTCATGTCAGATGCTTCTGCACTCATAGCCGTCACAAACGGGCCTAATTTTCTGCCTCCAAGATAAAAATCGTCGGTAGTCCGGTTCTCCTTTGCCAGAACTGCACCGATGGCTACCATTCCAATCAGATAGACCAGAATTGTCGCCAGCATCAAGATCTGTATAGTACTCATTCTTGTTCTCCCTCACGTTCTATATTTATTTTCTGCAAAAAACACTTTATTTTCGCATCTGTCATGCATTCTAGCACAATATAAAACAGGATACAATACAGAGTAAAGTATAGACCTTGTTCTAGTTTTTCGTCTTCATACTTGCGATCATCATCGGAAATTTACACTCTGCCTCTTCTGACAGAGAGTATTCACCCTTCCGCAGACACCATTCATACAGAAGTGCCCGCTCACACATGGCATAATAGCGCACCAGCTCATTGACCCGCATATCTGCCCGGAGCGTTCCCTGCTCCTGTCCACGGGTGATGATCTTCCGAAGCAGCTTATAATACGTCCTGCCATGATCCAGCAGCGGCCGGTCACCGTGAGTGGTGAGCTGCGTGGAATAAAGCCGGGTCAGAAGCTCCATGTTAATGGTCTCTTCAATCATAGTCAGCAGTTCACGGTTCAGATATAACAGCACCTCGTAACTGTCTGCATCATCTGCGATCGTCGGCTCCAGTTCCTCGTATTTCTCATCCATCATATAGGCAAGAGAACCGAGCAGTGCATCTTTTCCTTCAAAATAATGGTAAAAAGATCCCTTGGAAGTCCCCGACTCTTCAATGATTTCCTCTATGGTCGTGTCCTCGTACCCCTGCTCATAGAACAGTTTCCATGCAGCAGATACGATCTTACTCTTGGTTTTCTTGAGATTTTTCTTAGCCATTCTGAGACTTACCCTTTTGTTTCCGGTTCTATTTCCTTCAGTTTATGAATACAATCCAACATTGCCTTCAGTGCCTCTTCTTCGTCTTCACCTTCACACTGGATCGTCACTTCTGTTCCCGGGCAGATTGGAAATGCAAGAAGACTCATAAGACTCTTACAGTTTCTCTCATGTTCACCGCTCTGCAATCTGATGCTGGAACGGAATTTGTTTGCCTGGTCTACCAGCATGCTCGCCGGTCTCAAATGGATTCCTTCTTCATTCTGTACAGTTATATTTTTACTTACCATAATCAGTTTCCCCCTGTCATACAACTCCTAGTATAACATAAACAGAGTGCGTCTGCACGCACTCTGTAGAAGTTTCATATATTGTTAACAATTCCGGTTCCCACAGTCTCATAAGACTCATAGACCTTTGCAAGCTGATCTTCTCTATCCCGCATATGGAATGGATTCAAAATACTGGTCTTCGGTGATGCCGTTGATCTTGTGATAGAATTCAGAGTCACCTTCCGGCTCTGTATAATGGATCTCACCAGATACTTTTCCATCCGTCGTCTCAAACAGAGCGATTCCTGCATCGTTGGTGCCGGTGATGCAGATCTGTGTGCCTGTCTGCAGCGTAGTCTGTCCACCGTTGGCAGATACAGGAAGCTCCCTGGTCACAGTCAGCACACTATACGGATAATTATCCGTATCCACCTGGAAAAATTCCTCATCCGGCACTAATTTTCCATCGTCGCCAATGCTGTATGTCATGCTGCACTGATAGCTTCCAAACACGTTAACATTTTTCTTAAGCATCAGCATTCCATTTTTGCGGCCGCCTGCAGAGACACTGCCATCACCGAGGAACAGATTATCCTGCTGGTCGGTCATCTTCAGTTTGCCGTCCGTCACTTCATAGAGAAACAGTTCGTAGTCATCAGATGCATGGTCTGCAACCAGCAGAACAAACACTCTGCCATCCTCCAGGTAGAGGATCTGGCTGTCACACAGGCGGTCAAAATATTCGGTCTGCTCTTTCTGTTCATTCAATTCAATGGTCAGAGTTCCGCCGCCGTATTCATTTTTCCGATCCATGTAGACGTTGAGGTCGCCGTGGTTCACCTGTGCGTTTCCAGAGTCTGTCTGAGCTGCAGCTGCGTCACTGTTTTCGGTCTGCTGCACCCCACCTTCTAGCCTGCTGGTGCGGATCTTTGTGACGGTTTCTTCCATCAACTCCCCATTTCCTGCAGATATGGTCTCCGGCGTAGTATAGTTCGGATTCAGGAAAGAAGCATAAGCACTGTATGGAAGCGGCACGGTCACGGATCCCATGGCAAATGGTCCTACCGCATAAGGATTGAAAATAACCATGATCCCCGACTCATTTAAGTACCAGTTAAATCCATCCTCGCTCTCCCAGATCTGCTCCACCGTATCCTGATAATCTTCAAATAATCCGTCGCCGTAATTTTCCTGCAGATATTTATCAATGTCCTTTGTGGCCTGCTGACGGAACGAGGGCATGTCTGCCACAATGTCCTGGATCTTCAGTTTTTCGCCAGTCATGGTATCAAAGGTGGTTCCATAATATGCATAATTGCCATGAACCCCACCTGCATAATCATTATTGTAGCTCCTAAGACTGATCACCTGAGAATCTGCACGCATCACATTATAACTCTGAAAACTACTGTAATAGTAAGAGTACGTACCTAAATCTTCCATGCCGGAGACCGTACTCATACTCTCCAAATCATTTTCCGCATATTCCGATGTCTTTTCTGCATTTTCCCAGAATGTGGATGCATCAGCCTCCGACCAGTCATTGATCTTCTTGGTGGCTGCATCATTTCCCGGAATATCCACCTGGAGCCGCTGTGTCTCCGCATGCATCAGCCACTTAGAACCATCATCGCTGTGCCAGTCCTTTTGCTGCTTCTCCATCTGGATCAAAGGGGCACCGGTTGCTGCCTGTTCCATATTCGCATCCGTCTGTGATCCATCGGTCTGCGTCTTGTCAGTCGCATTTTCTGACTGTTCCTGGTCTGCTGCCGTAGCCTGATCTGTGCTGTCTGTTGTGTCATTCCCACAGCCAGTCAGTGCAGCAGCCATCCATATGGCCATTCCAAGTAATAACATTCGCTTTTTCATAGGTTTCCTCCTCTTTTGCATATCGCTATTCCAAGTCATACATGTATCCATCAGGGGTGCATCCATAGTGCATTTTACAAATGCAGCTCTGTGTGCCCGGATCACTGTGTATCCAGTTCGATCTCAATATAATCGCCCAGCGCATGGGGCACTTCCATGCAGATCCACACTTTTCCATCCGCCAGATAAGAATACCCATAAGGTGCTGTACCGTCTTCTGAGTAATCATAGCCAGCCAATGACTGCGCCAGCGCATCCGGACTGTCATAGATGGCTTCCAGTCGTTCCCGGAAATAATCTGCCAGATCTTCCTTCACATAATAACCGGTGCCTGCAAACATATTTTCTGCAAGCTTTTCCACATCCACATGATCCTTCAGGCGAATGCTCTCACCGGTGTTCAGGTCAATGTTGTAGGTGTATTTGAACGTATATTCCTCTGGCGTATCCGGTGTATTTACCGTACCATCCATCAGGATCGATAAAGTGTCCGGAGTCATGGTCTTCACCGTGTAAGTCACACGATAAGTTCCATTGCCCTCCCACTGATCCATGACTGTCTGCTCCGTTTCCAGCATGATCTGGTTCCATTTTTCCTGGATCCGTTCATCCCGGAAACCATCAATCTGCGGGCAGGAAATCTCCAGCCCGTCTCCGGTCAGCTTTTCCTCCCGGATCTGATAAGTTGCCTCCGTATACGGATACATTTCCAGATATTCTTCGTAAATGTTATGACCCGTCTTCAGCACTTTTCCGTCCACTGTCACCAACAGCAGTTCACTCTGGTAACAGTCAAGAAATGTATCTGTCAGACTTCCCATCACAATATATTCACCGGAAGAACCAAGCTTGTTCACGTACTCTTCAAATGCCTGGTTCAGATCCAGCATAACGACCTTGTCCCCGCCGTAAGTTCCAAAAGAAATGGAGTTAATCCCTGCATTTTCGTCCATTTCCAACGCCTCTGTCAGCTCCCGCATCACTGTATTTTCTGTGATCTCATTTACATAGACGGTGTGCTGCACAATATTTTCTGCGCTCTCATCTCCACTGTATACATGGAGCCTGATGCCCTCTGGCGTCTCCTCTCCTTCCGGCTTCACAACCTCTTCCACCGGTGTTACGGTCTCCTGCACCTCCGTCAGAAGCTCCGAGCCAGAATCCTTTTTCCCACATCCGACCATGCTGATACACAGCACCGCCAGCATCATATATTCTTTCCATTTTTTCATATAGGCAATCCCCCGTATCTATAGGGTCAGTTCTCTCTGATCCCTGTATGCAACTACCCAAGATCACGCAGCTTGTATCGTTGCTTCTGTTTATTATATGAATTTCAGGCTTTTATTATAGCAAGAATATATTATATAACTATTACAAACTTCTTAAGTTTTGTGGAAGAGAGGGGGTGAATTTTGTCTCATTTTCATTGACCACATCCCCTCCGAACAGGTACAATAGAATTACCAATCAAAGGAGACTTTAAATGATGTTTCAGAATTTTTATCCGAATAAATTGATCCGCTCAGTTTATGAACTGAACTGGGAAGAATTGTCCAGAACCTATGGCGGCGTGATCTTCGACATTGACAATACGCTGGTTCCTCATGGCGCAGCGGCCGATGAGGCGGCGATCCAGCTTTTTGCCCGGATCCATCATCTTGGCATGAAGACCATGCTGGTATCCAACAACGGCGAAGCGCGGATAAAGCCTTTTGCACAGCAGGTACAGACTGACTACATTTATAAGGCTGGCAAGCCGAAGGTGGAAGGCTACAATAAAGCTATGGCGAAAATGGGAACCGATCCGAAGCACACCCTGTTCATCGGTGACCAGATTTTCACCGATGTGTGGGGAGCCAACCGGGCTGGCATCTACACCATGCTGACCCAGCCTGTTGACAAATCCACCGATGAGATCCAGATCGTGATCAAACGCTGGTTTGAGGGACCTTTCCGAAAGGAGAGATAGAAAATGAAGCTCATCTTTCATATTGATGTCAATTCTGCATTTCTGTCATGGACGGCATGCGGGCTGCTGGAGAAAGGTGGGGCGGATGACTCTGCATCCTGTGCTGACCTCACCCAGAAAAACACCTCTGATCCTGCAAGCGACGCCGCAGTCAACGCCCCGGCCACCACTCTCCCACCCACCGACATCCGTGAGATCGCCTCTGTCATCGGCGGCAGCGAGAAGAGCCGCCACGGAATCGTGCTGGCGAAGAGCACACTTGCCAAACAATATGGGATCGTCACAGGTGAGCCACTCTTTCAGGCCCGGCGCAAATGCCCGGGTCTGGTTGTGGTGCCGCCAAATTACCAGTTATACGTGCGAAAATCCGACCAGCTGATCCGCATGCTCCACGAATACACACCACTGATACAGCAATACAGCATCGACGAAGCGTGGATGGACATGACCGGCATCCAGGAAGCGCAGGCAGACCCGGTGGGATTTGCCACAAGGCTCAAGGACCGGATCCACCGGGAACTTGGATTTACGGTAAATATCGGCATCTCTGTCAACCATTTGCTGGCGAAGATGGGCAGCGAGCTTCGGAAACCTGACCGGGTACACACCCTTTTCCCAGAGGAAATCCCGCAGAAAATGTGGCCGCTTCCGGTGGATGAGTTATTTTTTGTAGGAAAAACTACCGCAGCTCATCTGCACAAGCTGGGCATCCACACCATCGGCGAGCTGGCGCGGACCGACCCGGGGCTTCTGGAAATGCATCTGAAAAAGCATGGACGTGCCATCTGGAAATACGCCAACGGCGGGGAACTGGATGCGGCAGTGTTCGAGCGCAGATCTTCCAAAAACAAAGGTTATGGAAATGAGACTACACTGCCGGATGACGTGACTGACATGGAAACTGCCTGCCAGGTGATCCTGTCCCTATGTGAGACCGTTGGTGCAAGACTTCGTCAGGATAATATGAAAATATCGGTAGTCGGCGTGCACGTGAAGGACAATTCTTTCACAGAGAGAAGTCGTCAGACCAGCCTTCGCACTCCAACCAATTCCACAAATCTCATTTATGAAGAAAGCCGACGTCTTTTCCGGGAATTATGGGATGGCAGGCCTCTCCGCCTGATCGGCGTGTTCACTTCCAAGGCGGAACAGTCCGAGTACGAGCAGCTGGACCTTTTCCAGACTGCAAGAAATGAAAAACAGGAGAAGCTTGATAAGGCCATTGATCAGATCCGTAAAAAATACGGCGAAGACAGTGTGCGCCGCGCCCGCTTCCTCGACGGCGAAATGAGCCATATGGCAGGCGGTCTCAATAAAGAAAAAAGCCGCTATCGGCAGAGGCGAGAGGAATAAGTGAAAAAGCCATCCGCCAAAATTGACAGATGGCTTCTTCGTATAATATCCACATTTTCTATTTTCGCAAAACAAATGTTAGTATATGAACAATCAGCGTGGGATCAGACTGACTATTTCAGCACATAAAAACGCTGCTCCCCACATCTACAAGAAGCAGCGTCTTTTTACACGAACATAAAATACTTATTTATTATACTTTGCTTCAATATTGCAGATCTTCTGCACACGTTCTGCATGTCTGCCGCCCTCGAAGGTTGCTCCAAAAAACGCATCCAAAATCTTCTTTGCCAACTCATTTCCGACAACACGTGCACCAAATGCGATGATCTGTGCATTGTTGTGTCTGACTGTCATCTCAGCTGAATACGGCTCGCTGCATACTGCCGCGCGGATTCCCGGCACTTTATTTGCCGCCAGAGAAATTCCGATACCAGTTCCACAGATCAGAACACCTTTCTCAACTTCACCGGCAATAATAGCCTCTGCAACTTTCTGTCCCTGATCCGGATAATCTACTCGAACTTTTGCATCATATGCACCGTAGTCTACGCACTCATAACCCTTCTCGGTCATGTACTCCATCAGTTCTTTTTTCAGATCAATCGCTGTATGATCGCAGCCAAAACCCACTTTCATTTTACTCGTCCTCCTCAAGACTCAAGATGTTTTTATTGTAGCAGATGTAGTTACAATTTTCCAGTGTATCCTATCACAAAAAAGTTTCCTTTATTATGTTCTCAACCTGTTCGCAGTCCAGCGGGTGATATGCGGTCTCGTAAGTTGTTAACAAATTGATTGTCGGAATGACCTGGCAGCTGGCATACATTTTCAATTTTTCAAATGCACGGTTAGCATAAGCCGACAGATCCATCATGCCAAAATGCTCCCAGTAAAATATTTGTTTGTTCTGTGGATGGCAAATGGTGAAATCTGGATAAATTGTCATGTCTTCGTTGCGAAATGCACACTCGTACCGATAAGGAATTCCATGATGATGCAATGCATTTGCAATGATCACTTCTGACTTGGAACGTACACGTTTTCCGTCCATCGTTTTGTGTATAAGTTTTTCCGGATAACGAGGATTCGATTCATATGATTCCTGCATCCATTTTTGTAAATATTCATCTGTTGAACTGTCTGGGGTAAAATTTTTTGAAGTCTCAAGAAGTTTCTGAAGCTCAGAATTATTGGTAAACCATTTTTGCTGTTCCAAACTGCGCTGCTCATGTTCTTTTATGTATCGATCCATGGAATCAAGTTCTTGACATGCATTTTTCAAATTCATCTCTGCTATTTCACGCTGTGCCAGTTTTTCTGCCAATTCACGTTGATTCTTCTTGATATAAACATGGGTATGCCCATTTGCTATATACCATTTATTATATTTTCCGTTCTTTGTGATAAATAATTTTTGATTCGGAAGCAACTCTAAATCTTTTTGCAATTTGGCAATTTGCTTTGCAAGATGTGCACGCTCTTTTTTCATCTCGTAAATATACATCTGGAAATCTCCTGAATTAGGTCATGAATATTGAAACTGTTATCACAGTAACGCACTTTTCTGTATCTGTCAAGCAGTTAATTGGCTTTTTGCGGGCATGTATTTGGCTTCCCGCGGACTTGCTTTTGGGCAGCCGGCACCTCTTCTCCGCGCTTGCTGCCCAAACATCCTCCCGGCAGACCACTGCGGAACAGGTTTTGGCACATTCAAGACTCAAAACCGCGGCGATCAACCAACAAGTCCACCTCCCCCCAACAAAAAAGAGCCCATACGGGCTCTTTTTCGCAAATAGTTTCTATATTAGGAGAAGTTAAACTTATTAACATATATATTAGGTACTCGTGGCACTTAGGTTCTCATTAGTAGATAGATACCTACACCACTCGCACCTGGACTCACCTAAATAGCTAAATTATCTATGCCGCTCACTACACCTCGAACATCATCTGTCCATAGGTCGGTACTGGCCAGTACTCACTGTCCACGATGGTCTCCAGTTCATCGACCGGTGTTCTAAGAGCTGCCATTGCCGGAAGAACTTTCTCATGGAAGTCTTTTGCAGTCTCGGCTGCATCGGTAGCTGCTTTCAGGTTATCGAGAGCTTGCTGAGTATCTGCCAGCAGGGAGCTTGCTTTTACAAGAATGGTCTGCTGTGCGGTAGTATCAGCCTGTGCATATGCGTTCTTAACGGTGCTCATGGAAGATGCAACGCTGTTGACATAAGCGATAACTGACGGAATGTACAGTTTTGCAGCCATGTCGATCATGGTACGAGCCTCGATGTTGATCAGGCCTGCATACTCTTCCAGCTTGATCTCGCGGCGGGCTTCCAGCTCTCTCTTCGTCATAACGCCCAGTTTTTCGAACATCTCAATACTGCTCTCATCTGTGTATGCCGGGATTGCATCCACGATACTCTTCACGTTCGGAAGACCTCTCTTAGCTGCTTCCTCTACCCACTCATCAGAGTAACCATTACCGTTGAAGACAATGTTCTTATTCTCTTTCATGGTCTTGTAGATGTAGTCAATTGCAGCTTTTTCAAAGTCCTCAGCTCCTTCCAGAGCGTCGCATGCTTTGTTGAAGGATTCTGCCATCATGGAGTTCATAACCGTGTTTGCATCACCGATGGATACAGAAGATGCTACCATACGGAACTCGAAACGGTTGCCGGTGAAGGCAAACGGTGAAGTACGGTTTCTGTCAGTCGGGTCTTTTGGAAGTACCGGAAGGGTGCTGACTCCAAGATCCAGAGTTCCAACCTCTGCACACGGAAGCTGATCAAACGGGACACCTGCTACAATGGCATCTACGATCTCGCCAAGCTGATCGCCCATATAGATGGAGATGATTGCTGGCGGTGCCTCATTAGCTCCCAGTCTGTGATCGTTACCAGTGTTGGATGCCGCTGCACGGAGCAGAAGAGCATGCTTGTTGACTGCTTCCATCAGGCAGGCAAGTACACACAAGAACTGAAGATTCTTGTTCGGTTCTTTGCCCGGTTTGAACAGGTTCACACCATTGTCGGTTCCCAGAGACCAGTTGTTGTGTTTACCGGATCCATTGACTCCTGCAAATGGTTTTTCATGAAGGAGACAAGCCAGACCATGCTTGGTTGCGGTGCTCTTCAGTACATCCATTACCAGGAAGTTGCTGTCCAGTGCTGCGTCAGCCGGTGCGAAGATCGGTGCGATCTCATGCTGTCCAGGAGCTACCTCGTTGTGCTGGGTCTTAACAGTGATACCCAGTTTCCAGAGCTGCTCATCCACATCTGCCATGAAATCTGCGATCTTGGTCTTCAGCGGTCCGAAGTACTGGTCCTCCATCTCCTGTCCTTTCGGTGCCGGTGCTCCGAAAAGAGTACGTCCAGCATAGATCAGGTCCGGACGCTCCAGATATTTTTCACGATTTACAATAAAATACTCCTGCTCAGGTCCAACATAAGAGCTGACCCTTTTAGCATCGGTATTTCCAAACATTTTTACAAAACGAACACCTGCTTTGCTGACAGCATCACATGCTTTGAGCAGCGGAGTCTTGGTATCCAGAGACTCGCCGGTGTAAGAGCAGAATGCAGTCGGAATACAGAGGATTCCATCTTTCACATATGCCGGTGATCCTACATCCCATGCGGTATAACCTCTTGCTGCACAGGTTGCACGGAGTCCGCCGGACGGGAAGGAAGATGCATCCGGCTCGCCCATCATCAGGTCTTTGCCGGAAAAGCAGTTCTCGATCTTGCCACCCTTCGGAATATCTGCGAAGGAGTCGTGTTTCTCAGCTCCGATACTTACAATATACGGTTGGAAAATGTGTGTGTAATGAGTTGCTCCTTTTTCGATTGCCCATTCTTTCATGGCTTTTGCCACGATGTCGGCCAGCTCCAGCGTAACCTCGCCGCCCTCATTCATCAGTTTTACCATCTGTTTGTAAGTCACTTCTGGCAGACGTTCTTTCATAACTGCTTCGTTAAATACGTCCTGACCAAATACTTCAGCCACATTTACACTCATACTTCTCTCCATCCTTTCCTTGACATATAGCAACTTCCTTACTCCCGTCAGAGTTGTGATCTGCTCTGCAAACCCGGCTCTGAACAGCTGTCGTCAAATATCCGTTCATGTAAGCATGCTGTCCATTTTCTCGTCGCTATAACAAAAAAAGATGCTCCACCCCTAAAAGTGGAACATCTTTGTTCGCTCAATCTTTATGTCAGAAGCTTTTGCTGCATCTGATGCTATTAAAATACACGATACCCCATAAAAATGCAAGTAGTTTTATTTTTTTTGTGACCTTTTTCAATTTCCGGTACGAATCTGCAACGCCTTTTGATGATTTTGAATAATGACATTTTGAGATTCACCGCCATATTCCCCATCCAGAGTCCAGGGGATCTCCTGCTGTGCTTCGATGGTTAACCGGGCAGTCCGAAATGAGATCATATAGTGTGTATCCATCTCTTTGAGTACGATGGCCGCCAGAATCTCCTGCAGTTCTGCCGCATTTTTCGGAAGGCGTACAAAAGTCACTTCAAATACGCCATCATCAAACCGCACATTCTTTCCTATGATGCTTTTAAATCCGCCAACAGAACGGGAATTGGTCACCATTCCAAAGATGAAATCGCCTTCCCCGCTGCATTCCTCTGAGGAAAATTTCAGGTGATAAGACGGAATATTGGCAAGGCGTTTGACTCCCTCCAGAAGATAAGCCATATTGCCGAGAACATTTTTCATATCCTGCGGCGTGGAATATGCCACATCCGTGAAGATGCCAAATGCTGCAATATATACAAAATGACTGTTGTTGAAGGTACCCACATCACTCAGGAAATCTTTTCCGGACACTGCCAGACGGGCGGCTTTCACCATATCCCGCGGAATCTTCAGACTTCTGGCAAAATCATTGACAGTTCCTGAAGGAATGTAGCCAAGCGGCAGCTTTTTCTGCCTGTGCATCATGCCTTCTACCACTTCATCCAGGGTTCCATCACCGCCGCTGCACACAACCAGATCGTATTGATCTGACAGATGCTTAATCTTGCGGGTGGCATCCTTCGCCTCCCTGGTAGGATAGATGGTGATCTCATATCCCGCCTCGGAAAATACCTGAACGATGTCAAATAATTTTGAACGGATATTTCCTCTTCCTGAGTGAGGATTATAAACGAAAAACAATCTTTTTGCATTCTCTCCCATAACAGCCTCATCCTTTTCGCAGAACGCATATGCAAGTTTTACGCTTTGTGCCGGTTTCCCAGCCAGTATGTGTTTCTAGTTCTTAGTGGATCAACGCTCCCAGCAGTCCGTAGGACACGATGGACATGATTACTGATGCCAGTGCGATTCCCAGCAGTACCGCCGGAAATGCTTTTTTGAATTTCATGCCGAGCAGTGCAGCCAGCAGAGAGCCGGTCCATGCACCGGTTCCAGGAAGCGGAATCCCTACGAACAATACCAGTCCCCAGAATTCATATTTTTCTACCTGCTCACGCTTGCTCAAGGCACGTGCTTCCATCTTCTCAACCATGGGACGGAAGGTCTTCGTCTGTTTGAGCCAGTTAAAGATCGGTGTGATCAGCAGCAGGATGAACGGAACCGGAATAATATTTCCGATAATGCAGATCCACAGTGCTCTGGTAATATTGATGTTCAGCACAGATGCTGCCAGCAGACCACCTCTGAGTTCCAGGATCGGTACCATGGAAATGATGAAAACGATCATTTCCCTGGATACATGGCCGCTCAGCGCGGAGATCACCCATGACATAATTGATTCCATTATTTTTTACCTCATGTATTCCTTTAAAAATTCATAAAATGCTTCCATCTGCTCATCGGTTCCGATGGTCACGCGGAGATAATTGTTGATCCGCGGCTGGTCAAAGTAACGGACATAGATATCCTTCTGGCGCAGCGCCTGGAACAGTTCTTTCGCCGGGTAATCCGGGTGGGTGATGAACAGGAAATTTGCCTTGGAGTCCGGGAAGGAGAATCCCATCTCTCCTAACACTTCCTTGGCATGCTCCCGGGTCTTCATGATACGGGTGCGGGTCTCATTAAAATATGCCTGATCCTTCACAGCTTCCACGCCGCAGGCCAGAGAGGTCTGGTTCAGGGTGTAGGAATTGAAGGAATATTTTACGTCGTTTAAATATTTGATCAGCTTTGGAGAACCGATGGCAAAGCCGATCCGCATACCGGCCAGAGAACGGGATTTGGAAAATGTCTGTACCACCAGCAGATTCTCATATTTTTCCACCAACTTCAGGGCAGACTCCGCACCAAAGTCCACGTATGCTTCATCTACGATCACGACCACATCCGGGTTGTGACGGATGATGTCTTCCACATCGTCAAGTCCCATAGCCAGTGCTGTAGGAGCATTGGGGTTCGGGAAGACGATACCGCCATTCTCCCCATAGTAATCTTCCTTGCGGATGCAGAAATTCTCATCCAGCGCCACCCGCGTATGTGGGATCCGGAATTCTTCTGCCCATACAGGATAGAAGGAATAACTAATATCCGGGAACAAGATCGGTTTTTCAGAGTTAAAGAAGGTCATGAATGCCATAGCCAGCACATCATCAGAGCCAACTCCCACAAACACCTGCTCCGGCTTTACGTGATAATTTTCAGCCAGTGCATTTACCAGCACAGAGGCTGCCGGGTCAGGATAACGGCGCAGCGCATCCTCGTCTGGATGTCGCAGTACCTCAGCCACACCTGGGGCGGGCGGATAGGGATTCTCGTTGGTGTTCAGTTTGATCATCTGCGACCGGTTGGGCTGTTCTCCCGGTGTGTAGGGAGTCACCTTCCGGACATTCTCTTCCCATGTACTCATCTTATCTTATTCTCCTTTTAAGGTCGCAATACCTTTTTCCACCATAAATACCGGATGATAGGACAGCTTTGCAGTCCGCAGACCTTCCTCTCCTGTGTCATCCTCACGGTTCACATATTTGTACCCGGATACTTCATGCTCCAGGAACTGCTGGTTGATCAGCGGATAAGCACCTCTCACATCTGCATATGCCTTTTCGATGTGCACGACAAATGTATCATCACACACAGGCTCACCCAGGGTAAATGCCACTACCTTTCCTCCTGCACGAAGGAGTCCGCCCTTCAGATGCAGTTCCTTGAACAGCCGCAGGGAGTTCAGCGTCACACACATCTCCTGATTCTTCTCCGGGTCTTCCTCACAGCCATTGGCTCCGCGCCATTTCAGAGCCATCTGAAAGCATTCTTCCACATTGGAATCCGTGATGGTCTCATATGACCAGTCCGGGTATACTGCCTTGAACTGGTTGATATGGTTCTTCTTCCCGTGATATTTTTTTCCTGATAAATTGATCAGTTTTTCTGTCTCATAGACATAATCTTCATAATCTCTGGGCCAGGTCACCTGGAATTTTCCTGGGAAATAGCTCTCCAGTTCATTCATTTCTTCTGTACTGAGAGCATGCAGCTGAAACGGATATCCTTTTTCCTGTGCATCCTGCATCAGAAGCTCTACAACCTTCTTACGGTCCCCGGCTCCGATCGGATACGTATAAGAATAGGCACCTTCAGGGCCTGTCCGGAAAACTGCTGTTCCTTCGATCTCCGCCCAGCCCTCATTGTAGAAACGTGCCCACAGATAAACATTTGCAAATGTTCTCTCGCAGCCTCTGAGTCTGCGTTCAGACAGATGCTTCAGAATCGTCTCCCTGTCATCCAGTTCGGGTCTTCTGAATAAAATCTCCATAATTTAGTCAAACAGCCTTTCTTTATACACGCCAGCATCGATCAATTCCCTGAAGGAACGGACTACCAGCGGCTTGTCCTCTTTATAAGTTACACCAAACCATTTGTCGCGGGATTCCAGAACAGTTACGTTGCACACATCGGTCTGGATCAGCTGATCCACAACGGTAGGGATCAGATACTCACCCTTGGTCTGGTCTTTGAGCGCACCTAAAAATTCTGCAAATCCTTTTTCCAGAATGCCGAAGATCTCCGGAGTGAAGCCCCACATGTTCATGGATACCGGACAATGTGCCTGAACTGCTGTGAGACTGCCATCCTCTGCCTGTACGGCTGCACCTTCTGCAGTCTTTACAATATTCTTGGTCTCTGTTACTTTGGTCAGGTGACCCTGCTCATTGACACTGCAGATACCTCTGGTCACACCGCCATTTTCACTTAAGGTATTTTCCAGAAGGAATCCTGCCATGCAGAAATCCAGTTTATCACTGACCGGATGTTCTTCCACCAGATAGTCATGCACTTTCACAAATGCTTCTTTTCCATAATAGTCATCTGCATTGATCACCGCAAATGGCTCATTCACCAGATCTTTACAGGAAAGGATCGCCTGACCGGTACCCCACGGCTTGGTTCTGTCGGCAGGTTTTGTGAATCCGGCCGGAAGGTCATCGATCTCCTGAAATGCATAAGCGGTCTCCACCAGCTTCTCCATACGGTTGCCGATGATCTCGCGGAAATCTTTTTCCAGATCCTTGCGGATGATAAATACGACTTTATTAAATCCTGCTTCCAGCGCATCATGAATCGAATAATCCATGATGATCTCACCGGATGGTCCTACTGGCTCCAGCTGTTTGATCCCGCCGCCGAAACGACTGCCGATTCCTGCTGCCATAACTACCAGTGTTGTTTTTCTCATGTTTCCCCTCCTGTATTCCTACATGATACTCTTCATAGTTTCAATTACTTTTCCAACATATTCTTTGCAAAGCTCCTGGGTGGTTGCCTCTACCATGACACGCAGCAGCGGCTCCGTACCGCTCTCACGCACCAGGATACGTCCGTCGCTTCCCAGATCTTCTTTCACCTGTTCGATCACTTCTTTTACCGCCGGATGCTCCAACACTGCTTTCTTGTCTGTCACTCGTAAGTTCTCCAGCAGCTGTGGATAGATCTTCACCTCAGATGCCAGCATTCCCAGTGTCGTCTTCTTCTCCAGCAGCACTTCCATGATCTTCAGGGAAGTCAGGATACCGTCACCTGTAGTCGCATGTTTGCTGAAAATAATATGGCCAGACTGCTCACCGCCCAGACGATAGCCGTTCTCCATCATATTTTCAAATACATATTTATCGCCGACCTTGGTCTGCTGGTAATGAAGTCCAACTTTGTCGCATGCCTTGTACAGACCAATATTGGACATGACGGTGGTAACGATCATATCATCCTTGAGCTGTCCGATCTCTTTGAGATATTTACCACACACATAGAGGATCAGGTCTCCATCGATCACATTTCCATTTTCATCTACTGCCAGGCAGCGGTCTGCGTCTCCGTCATAAGCGAATCCTACATCCAGTCCTTTTTCTTTTACAAATGCCTGCAGTCCTTCGATATGGGTGGATCCGCAGTCACGGTTGATGTTGGTTCCGTCCGGTTCGTTGTTGATCACATAGGTCTTAGCCCCCAGTGCATCAAATACACTCTTGGCAATGGAAGATGCACTTCCGTTGGAACAGTCAAGTCCTACACGCATGGTCTTGAAGGAACGTGTGGGCAGGGAGATCAGATAACCGATGTAGCGGTTACGGCCTGCAGAAAAGTCCACCGTGCGTCCGATATTTTCTCTGGTTGCAAATGGGATCTCTTCGGTCTTGCCATCAATATAATCCTCGATCTTCTGCTCCACATCTGCTTCCAGCTTGTAGCCGTTTCCGTTGATGATCTTGATTCCATTATCATAGAACGGGTTGTGGCTGGCAGAGATCATGATGCCGCAGTCAAAGCCTTCGGTCCTTACCACGTAAGATACGCTCGGTGTGGTGGTTACATGAAGCAGATATACATCTGCTCCGGATGCAGTCAGACCTGCTACCAGTGAGTACTCAAACATATAGCTGGATCTTCTGGTATCTTTTCCGATCACAACCTGTGCTTTGTGTTCCCTGCCATAGTACCAGCCAAGGAAACGACCTACTTTGTAGGCATGCTCAACGGTCAGATTTACGTTTGCTTCTCCACGAAAGCCGTCTGTTCCAAAATATTTTCCCATGTTTTGCTCCTTACTATCCTACTTAATATATTTTTTTATAAGGTCATCTGACAGCGAAGACCTTAATCGTTCATATTTGCCAGCTTCTTTGCCTGATCGGCTGCGATACAGGCATCGATGATCTCCTGGATATCTCCATTCATGATCTTATCAAGCTTATACAGTGTCAGGTTGATCCGGTGATCGGTCACACGTCCCTGCGGGAAGTTGTAGGTACGGATCTTCTCGGAACGGTCTCCGGTACCGATCTGGCTGCGGCGCATCTCTGCCTCCGCATCATGTCTCTGCTGCTGTTCAATATCATACAGCTTTGCACGAAGCAGTGCAAATGCCTTTGCTTTATTCTGGAGCTGTGATTTCTCGGTCTGGCTGTATACCACGATTCCAGTCGGGTAATGCGTCAGACGCACTGCGGAGTCTGTGGTGTTGACGCACTGTCCACCGTTACCGGATGCACGCATAACGTCGATACGGATATCTTTGTCCTCGATCTTGATATCAATATCCTCATCTACCTCCGGCATCACTGCCACACTGATCGTTGATGTATGGATACGTCCACCGGACTCTGTCTCCGGCACACGCTGCACACGATGAACGCCAGACTCATATTTCATCATGGAATATGCGCCCTGACCATTGATCATAAAGGTCACACTCTTCATACCGCCGATACCGATCTCGTCGCACTCCACGATCTCCGTCTTCCAGCGTCTGGACTCTGCATAATGCACATACATCCGATAGACCTCAGCTGCGAACAGAGCTGCCTCATCTCCACCTGCGCCGGCACGGATCTCCACGATAACGTTCTTCTCATCATTAGGATCCTTGGGCAGAAGCAGGATCTTCATCTCCTGTTCCAGCTCTATGATCCGCTTCTTCGCGTCAGACATCTCTTCCTTGAGCATCTCACGCATCTCATCATCAGACTCGCTCTCCAGCATGGCGAGACTGTCTTCTACGGTTTCCTGACATTTCCGATATTCTGTGTAGGCATCCACCAGCGGCTGCAGGTCAGACTGCTCCTTCATCAGCTTGCGGAAACGATTCTGGTCATTGACTACCGACGGTTCGGTCAGTTCGTTGGTGATCTCTTCAAACCGTCTTACCAGATCTTCCAGTTTATCAAACATCTTTTTTCCTCCATATCATTAACCACAGTACACGCCGCTCACGACCCGGTCAAGTCCTGCCAGATCCTGAATCACGCGCACCTCTGCAAAATGTTCCTTCATAAGGGCACTGACTGCTTCTCCCTGATCGTAGCCGATCTCAAAGAGCAGCCGTCCGCCTTTTCTTAAATACTGCACACTCTCTGCCGTGATCTTCCTGTAAAAATCAAGGCCGTCTTCTCCGCCATCCAGTGCCATACGTGGCTCATGGATACGCACCTCTTCTTCCAGTGTCTCCACCACTGCTTTTTCAATATATGGTGGATTGGACAGAATCATGTCATACTGCCCCTGCACTTCTGCGAAGAGATCGCTGTGCAGAAATGTGGCTTCTACCTGAAGCCGCCCAGCATTTTCTTCTGCCACCTGCAAAGCCTCTCTGGACAGATCCACACCGGTTCCGTGAAGGATTCCACGGCACTTTTTCTCTCCCAGCTTCAGAACGCTCAATAAAATGCATCCCGATCCGGTACACACATCCAGAATGTCCATGCCGCTCCTCACATAGTTCAGTGCCTCTTCCACCAACACCTCGGTGTCCTGTCTGGGGATCAGCACATGTTCGTTGACCTTGAATGTAAGGCCCATAAACTCCTGCTCCCCGGTCAGATGCTGCAGCGGAATGTGGGTGCTTCTCTTGTCTATCATCTGACGGTACGCGGCTTCCTGTTCCTGCGGCACTTCCCGCTCTGGGTCCAGAAAATACTGGCTGCGGCTCACACCTGTCACATATTCCAGCAGATACCAGGCGTCCAGATCCCACTCTGCGATCCCGGCATTCTGAAGAATCTCTCTTCCTTGTTTTAATAAGGTTCCCAGTGTCATCTACAGATCCTCGATCTTGATCTCATCCAGCTCCGATGCGTCTGTCTGCCCGGATTCCAGCTTTGGCATATCCGGTTCCAGCTCCAGCTCCTCCAGCGGCTCCTCATCTTTGAGTCCCTGGAATGCTCTCCAGTCAAAGACTGCTTCCACTGCTGCGATGGCAACCTCGATCATGTCATCATCCGGCTCTTTGGTGGTCAGCATCTGCATCCCTTTGCCCGGAAGACTTAAGATCCGCATGACAATATTGTTGCTGCGTCCTGCCAGGCGGATGAACTCATATGCCACTCCGGCAATGACCGGAACCAGCAGCACACGGACGACCACTCGTGCCACCGGTGACTCTACCCGAATGAAGATAAAGAAAATAATACTGATCACCATAACGATGAACAGGAAGCTGGTGCCGCAGCGTGCATGATAACGGGAGCTTTTCCGCACATTTCTCACACTCAGTGCTCTTCCGCGCTCAATGCAGTTGATACACTTGTGCTCTGCACCATGATACATATACGTTCTGCGGATATCCTTCATGGAAGAGATCAGTGCCACATAGAGAATGAAGATTCCCATGCGGATACAGCCTTCCACAATGGCCAGCAGTGTATTGGATACGATAAATTTCCGAAAAAGTCCGGACAGGAAGTAGGGAAGCAGCATAAAGATCAGCACTGCCATGATCACAGAAAATGCCACGGTCGCTCCCATCACTACTTTCTCTGCCTTCTCACCAAACAGCTTCAGAAGAAATTTCTCAAATTTTCCCGGCTTTGCCTCTTCTTCCTCATCCTCATAAAAGCTTGCGGACCAGGACAGAGTCTTCATTCCCAGGATCATAGAATCTATAAAATTCACCATTCCCCGGATCAACGGCAGCTTCGCCCAAGCTTTGTCTCCTGCAATACCAACATACTCGTCAGTCTTTACCTCGATCTCGCCGTCCGGTCTTCTCACGGCTACGGAGTACTGGCTCTTATTTTTCATCATAATGCCTTCCAGCACTGCCTGACCGCCTATTCCTGATGGTTTCAATATTTCACATCCTTTGGTTTAATTAAAAATAGGTTGAGATTACTTCTAACCTCAACCTTACTTTTAGCAATCTTATTTGCTGATACCATATTTACGATTGAACTTATCAATACGTCCGCGGGCTGCTGCCACTTTCTGCTGTCCAGTGTAGAATGAATGACACTTGGAACAGATCTCCACATGGATATCAGATTTGGTAGAACCGGTAACAAATGTGTTACCGCAGTTGCAGGTTACGGTTGCCTGATAGTACTCCGGATGGATTCCTTCTCTCATATTCTTTTCACCTCTCTTATTATTCGTGAACTTCCAGCACAAGTGCTGATTCCCGGCCAATACCGCTCCGATACTTCCACGGTAAGATATCCCGGGCTAACCCCGCAAGTCCCTGCGGTTCTCTGATTGCCTGTGGGCAATCACCTACATTAGCCATTAGATTATAGCACAGGCACATGCCTGATGCAAGAATTTCTTAGAAAAATCTTGTCTGTTTTGCATTTTGTGCAAATTCTTTATTGTCTTTGGTCCGTGAGAACAGGTTGAGGATGGTCTCTACGGCGTCGTCTGCTTTCATTCCGTTGAGTGCTTTACGGATATTGTCCATAGCCTGCTGCTCGTCCGGATCCAGCAGAAGATCATCTCGACGGGTACTGGATTTGGGAATATCGATAGCAGGGAAGATTCTCTTCTCGGACAGCTTCCGGTCAAGCACCAGTTCCATGTTGCCGGTACTCTTGAACTCCTCGTAGACCACGTCATCCATCTTGCTTCCCGTATCAACCAGAGCTGTTGCAAGAATGGTCAGGCTTCCGCCTTCTCTTAAGTTTCTCGCTGCACCGAAGAAACGCTTCGGCATATGCAATGCAGCCGGATCAAGACCACCGGACAGGGTACGTCCGCTTGGCGGAACGATCAGGTTGTAGGCACGGGCCAGTCGGGTGATGCTGTCCAGAAGGATCACTACGTCTTTTCCTGACTCTACCATACGCTTTGCACGTTCGATCACCATCTCTGACACTCTCTTGTGGCGCTCAGCCAGTTCATCGAAGGTAGAATAGACAACCTCCACATGCTGTCCCTCGATCGCCTCTTTTACATCCGTAACCTCCTCCGGACGCTCATCGATCAGAAGGATGATCAGATACATCTCCGGATTGTTGGTGGTAATGGATTTTGCCACTTCTTTCAGAAGGGTTGTCTTACCTGCTTTCGGAGGAGCCACGATCATACCACGCTGTCCTTTTCCGATGGGTGCGATCTCATCCATCACACGGACTGCCGTACTTCCTCCTTTCCGTTCCAGACGGATTCTCTGATTCGGAAAGATCGGAGTCAGATCTTCAAAATTCGGACGTTTTGCATTTACATCCGGATTCAGATCATTCACACTTTTCAGATATAACAATGCACTGAATTTTTCTTTTTCCGTCTTAATCTTCGTATTTCCAACCAGGATATCACCGGTCTTCAGTCCGAATCTGCGGATCTGTGCCGGAGATACGTAGACGTCATGCTCTCCCGGAAGATAATGATCACTTCTGATAAATCCAAAACCGTCTGCCATAACTTCCAGAATACCGGTCACGGTTTGTCCACTGTCCAGCTGTTCCATATCAGCCACGGTGCGTCCGCTGTCTGCAGCCTGCGCTTTCACTGACTCTGCAGCTCTTTCCTTCTCGTCTTCTGCCAGCATCACCTGGATCACGGCCTCTTTCCGCATGGTAGAGGTTCCTTTGATGCCTCTGCTCTTAGCCACATCTCTTAATACTGCCAGAGAAAGAGACTCATATTTTTCTTTCATATTATCTGCCATAAAATCCTCCTGCGATTTTTTTCTTCGTCATCTGTTGTCTTAACTAAATGGGGAAATGTTCCGCCTGACGTGCGAAATGGTTGTATGGAATCTGTCTGTCGGTGAATACCTGTCTTTCTTCACCAATACTATTTTAGTATACTCTCTTTATCCCTAAATGAAAAGGGAAACTTTCATTGATTTTTATTTTTTCCTATGATAGATTGAATATATGAGACTATGGAATGACAAACCTTACCACTCTCTGGACTATGAGTTAAAAAAACGGTTCGGAGAAAAAGTATATCGACTGGCGTTAAACGGCGGCATGACCTGTCCTAACCGGGACGGCACTGTAGGTCACGGAGGCTGCATCTTCTGCAGCGGCGGCGGTTCCGGCGAATTTGCCTCCGATCCGGCCCTCTCCATCCGGGAACAGATTGAATCCGGCAAGGAACGGCTCTCCCGCAAACGCCCGGTCAATGCATACATTGCCTATTTTCAGGCATTTACCAATACCTATGCACCGGTGGATTATCTGCGGACCATCTTCACAGAAGCCATTGCCCATCCTCAGGTGGTATTATTATCTATCGCCACCCGCCCGGACTGCCTGCAGCCAGAGATTGTGGAGCTGCTGGCCCAGTTAAATCAGATCAAGCCCGTCTGGGTGGAGCTTGGACTTCAGACCATGCATGAGGATACTGCCCGTGATATCCGGCGCGGTTATCCCCTGTCCGTCTTTGAGGATGCGGTGAACCGTCTGCGTGCGGCTGGTCTGGAAGTGATCGTCCACACAATCCTCGGACTTCCCGGAGAAGACCAGGAGCGGATGTTTGAAACCCTGCATTATCTGAACGATCAGGATATTCAAGGCATAAAGCTCCAGCTTCTGCATATTTTGAAAGGAACAGACCTGGCAGTCCGCTACGCGGAAGACCCGTTCCACATATTTACTATGGAGGAATATGTGAAGCTGATCCCCGCCTGCGTAGAGATCTTACGCCCTGATCTGGTCATCCACCGGCTGACCGGTGATGGTCCTAAGGATCTGCTCATCGAGCCCCGCTGGAGTCTGGCAAAGAGAACCGTGCTGAACAGTATTCACCGAGAATTCCGCCTGCAAGATACGTGGCAGGGGAAAAAATATAGAAAGAAGGAGACACCATATGGCTGATACGCTGAGTTTATATAAACTGATCATTCTGAAAATGCTGGAACAGGTGGAATATCCGCTGACCAACTCTCAGATCACGGAATTTATTCTGGACAAAGAATACACCAATTATTTCACCGTTCAGCAGGCACTCTCCGAGATGGATGAGACCGGTCTTGTAAATGTGACTACCAAGCGAAATAATTCTCTGTATCACATCACCGATGCCGGAAAAAATACACTGGAATTTTTTGGGAATAAGATCTCTGATGCGATCCTGACAGATATTCACAATTACCTGGAGGAACACAAGATCGCGATCCGTGAAGCTCTGTCTACCACCGCTGATTATTTTGTAGGAAATAATGGTGAGTACGTGGTACGCTGCCGCGTTCGTGAGCAGGATTCCAATCTGATCGACCTGACTTTCCAGGTTCCATCAAAAAAGCAGGCGGAATCCGCCTGCAGTCACTGGGCTGAAAAAAGCCAGAATATTTATGCTACGATCATGAAAGAACTCTTGTAAACCTTCAGAGTGCATCCGCAAATGCAATTTTGCGAATGCACTCTGAAGGTCATTTTATCCTCTTCTCAATGTATGAATATCTTCTCTCAATTCTTTGATGCTTTTCAGGATATGGTCGAATGCTCCTGCCTCCGAAAGCTTCAGGATGATCAGTCCCACCGGAACTGCAACGATCATGCCAATCAGACCGGCAGCACGCCAGCCAATGAACATGAATACCAGTGTGGTCAGTGTATCTATGCCGATGCTGTCACTCACCATCTTCGGCTGGATCAGCTGTCTTGTGACCTGAGTCACGGCATAGAGGATCACCAGTCCTGCTGCCAGCGGGAGATTACCGCACAGCACCAGATACAGCGCCCATGGGATCATCACTGTTCCGGTTCCCAGCATAGGCAGGAAATCCAGAACCGCAATGATCAACGCAAGGAATACTGCATACTCAATTCTCATGACCAGGAATCCAACAAATAGAATGATTCCTACGATTCCCATGATCTTGAACTGTGCACGGAAATATCCGCCCAACGCATAGGCGAGTCGATTCCATACCAGCTTCAGCTGTTCTGCTGTATCCGTTGGAACCAGCTTTCTCGCCATCTTCTGGATCCGGTCTCTCTGCGCAATAAAAAAGTAAGCGAACAGCAGAGTAAATAAAAACGATATCAGAATTGACGGAATGTTCTTTGCCACATTTCCTGCAGCACCTACCGTAATGCTTCCCAGACTTCCGGCAATCTGTCCCAGGTTGGAAGTGATCAGATCCGTCAATTGTTCGATCTTATCACTCATCTCCGGCGACATACGGCCAACCAGCTGCTGCAGCTGGTCTCCCAGGTGATTCAGGCTATCCAGCAAGGTCGCATAATAAGCCGGGAAACGCTCCACGATCTTCGCACCTTCATAAAACAGCGCGGTAATTCCATAATAGCATCCCAGCACGATCAACAGGATCGCTCCCAAGATCACCACAAAGGAACTGTGCTTTCGCACAATGTGCAGCCGTTTCTCCAGAAATTTCACCAGCGGATTGGCAATACAGGCGATCAGCCAGCCCAGCACCACCGGCATGAAAAACTTCAGCAATGCCGGTCCTGCCAGTATCAGGAACAGGACTTCCACAAGGAAGATCCCCACATTCAGTACATTTCGTCCGATCCGCTTTATCAACACTGCTCCCTCAGTTGTTTTATGCGCATCTTCGCTCATCTTAGACTCCTTCTTCCGATTCATCCTCTCTCAGAGAATTGATGACCTCCCAGATCTCATCACGACCTTGTTTGGTCTCTGCAGAGAATGGGATCACTTTTGTTCCAGGTAGCAGATTCAGTCCTTCTTTGATCGCTTTGATCTGCTTCTGCGTCTGACTTCTCTTGATCTTATCCAGTTTTGTAGCAATGATAATGGGTTCAAATCCCTGATGGACCACCCAGTCATACATGGTCTTGTCATTGGCCGACGGGTCATGACGAATGTCAATGAGCAGAAACACTGCACGCAGCTGCTTTGATCCATGCAGATACCGCTCGATCATTTTACCCCATTTTGCTTTGATCTCATTGCTTACTTTTGCGTAACCATAGCCCGGCAGATCCACCAGGTACAGGTCACCGTTTACTTTATAAAAATTGATGGTCTGGGTCTTACCCGGCTGGGAAGATGTCCTGGCCAGGGACTTCCGGTTCAGAAGTCCGTTGATCAGAGATGATTTTCCCACATTGGATTTCCCCGCAAATGCCACTTCCGGCCATTCATTTTCCGGAAGCTTGCTGGTGATGCCGCATACGGTCTCCAGCTCTGCCTGCTTGATGATCATATATTTTCTCCTTTCCCGATCTGCATTGTTCAAGGCCGCGACGCCTGCGCAGTCCTTCATTACTGCACAAATGCATGCGAGATTACATCATTCATATTCTGTGCATAGACCAGTTCCAGTCCGCCGGTGATCTCTCTGGACAATTCTTCTACATCGCGGCGGTTTCTCTCCGGTACAATAACAGTCTTCATGCCAGCCCCTTTCGCTGCCAGAAGCTTCTCCTTCAGGCCGCCGATGGGCAATACCCGTCCACGGAGCGTAATCTCTCCGGTCATGGCCACATCTGCCCGCACCGGCTTATTTAACACTGCGGACAACATGGCTGTTGCCATGGTGATTCCTGCTGACGGACCATCCTTCGGCACTGCGCCTTCTGGAATATGGATGTGGATGTCATGCTGCTGGAAATACTCCGGATCCAGCTCATAGTCATCGCTGACGGAACGGATGTAGCTGATTCCCGCCTTGGCAGACTCCTGCATAACATCTCCAAGCTGTCCGGTCAGTTCAAATTTTCCTTTACCTGGCATAAGGTTCACTTCGATCTCCAGTGTATCTCCGCCTACGCTGGTCCATGCCAGACCGCGGACAATCCCCACCTCATCGTGCTCAGCCTTCATATTGGTCTCATAGATGCTTTTTCCCAGATATTTCTCCAGATTACGCTCCGTGATCTGAATCTTCTTCCGGTTCTTCTCCAGAATCTCCCGGTCTGCTTTTCTGCACAGGGATGCAATCCGCCTCTCCAGTGCACGTACACCGGATTCTCTGGTATACTCATGGATGATCTTCTGCATCGCCTTCTCACTGATCTGGAATCTGCTTTCATCCAGTCCATGCTTCTTCATCTGCTTCTGCATCAGATGCTCCGTGGCGATGTGGTATTTTTCATTTTCAGTATAACCACTGACCTCGATGATCTCCATACGGTCAAGCAGCGGTCTCGGCACGGTGCTCAGATCATTTGCTGTACAGATAAACATCACTTCTGACAGATCCATGGGAATCTCCACGTAATGATCCCGGAATTTGCTGTTCTGCTCGCTGTCCAGCACCTCCAGAAGTGCTGAGAAGGTGTCTCCCTTATAATCTGCACTGACCTTGTCGATCTCGTCCAGCACCATCAGCGGATTCTTCACACCTGCCTGACGGATGCCATCCACGATACGTCCCGGCATGGCTCCGATATAGGTTCTGCGGTGTCCGCGGATCTCTGCCTCATCATGAACGCCGCCCAGACAAATGCGTACGTATTTCTTATTCAATGCTTCTGCAATGGAACGTGCCACTGATGTCTTACCAGTTCCAGGCGGTCCCACCAGACAAAGGATCGGACTCTCACTGGCATCCAGCATCTTGCGGACTGCCAGAAATTCCAGAATACGCTCTTTGACTTTTTCCAGTCCATAGTGCTCCTTTTCCAGAATATCTTCCGCCACTTTCAGATCCAGCCTGTCTTCGCCTCTCTTGTCCCACGGAAGATCCAGCAATGTCTCAATATAGCCGCGGCTCACCGATGCCTCTGCAGAATTAAAGCCTGCATTCAGAAATCTCTGGATCTCTTTCTCGATCCGCTCCTTCACTTCATCAGAAGCTTCCAGCTTCTCTACCGCTTCACGGAACGCCTCCGCTTCTGTATTCGGGCCATCATCGCCCAGTTCCTCCCGGATCACCTTCATCTGCTCCCGCAGATAATATTCCTTCTGCTGCTTATCTACCCGCGCTTTTACCTTTTCCTGCACGCTTCGGCGATATCGTTCGATCTCAATCTCATTATTCAGGGTGATGCACAGCATCTCGTAACATGCGGACAGGCTCTGTGCCTCCAGCAGACGCTGCTGCTTCTCCCAGTCAAAGGGCGCATGTACCATAACCTGTGTGATCATATCCTCCAGGGTTCTGCTGTCCAGCACCTGTCGCACCAGTTCCTTACTGTTTCTGCTGGCTCCTTCGCAGTAGGTCTGAAAGATCTCCTTCAGATTGCGAAGCATGGCTTCCTTGCCAACCAGCGGCAGATCGCCGAAATCTTCCGGCTCCGACTCCTCCACCTGAGCATTCAGATACTCACCGGTCTCAAGTTCCACCAGTCTGGCCCGGAACATACCTTCCACCAGTACCCGTAATATATTGTGCGGCATCTTCACGATCTGCTTGATCTCCACGACCGTTCCGTATGTAAACAGATCCTCCTGCTCCGGAGCATCTGTATCCGGATCTTGCTGTGTCACCACAAACAGATTCTGCTTCTGAGACAATGCCTGCTCCACAGCCTTGATCGATCTGGATCTGCTCACGTCAAAATGCGTAACCATCTCCGGCAGAACAACCATTCCACGCAGTGCCACCGCAGGAATCCTGTATTCTGTTGTCTCCATCTGCCATCCTCCTTCTTTATCTAAAAGAGCCGTACCACACGGACGGCTGCCGTGTGTATGTTAACACACCAGCCTGTCTTGTGACACGGCTCCCTCATTTAATTTCTTCAACAATTTAGAACCGTCTTCTCACGCTTCTAAATTGTCACTTATTTTCTGTCAATCATCGGGACTCCGCTGCCATCCACCGCTTCTTCTGTGATGGTACAGCTCTCAATCGTGTCATCCGACGGAATCGTAAACATCAGATCCATCATAGTCTCTTCCATAATAGAACGCAGTCCTCTGGCTCCTGTCTTGCGGGCAATGGTCTTATCCGCAATGGCTTTCACCGCATCATCTGTAAACTTCAGATCCACGCCATCCAGTTCAAACAGCTTCTGATACTGGCGGACGATGGAGTTCTTCGGCTCCAGCAGAATACGGACCATATCATCTCTGCTCAATGGATCCAGAGATACAGAGATCGGCACACGACCCATGAACTCCGGAATCATACCGAATTTGATAAAATCCTCCGGCAATGCATTTCGCAGAAGTTCCCCTACATTTTCCTGACGCTTGTCACGGATATCTGCATTAAATCCGATGGACTTCTGATCCATACGTGTCTCAATGATCTTATCCAGACCTTCAAATGCTCCACCGCAGATAAACAGAATGTTGGTGGTATCGATCTGGATCAGCTCCTGATGGGGATGCTTTCTTCCACCCTGAGGTGGTACGGATGCAATGGTTCCCTCCAGGATCTTCAAAAGAGCCTGCTGTACGCCCTCTCCGGATACATCTCTGGTGATGGACGGGTTCTCTGATTTTCTGGTGATCTTATCGATCTCGTCAATATATATAATGCCTTTCTGGGCACGTTCGATGTCATAGTCTGCAGCCTGAATGATCTTCAGAAGGATGTTCTCCACATCCTCACCCACATATCCGGCCTCAGTCAGAGTCGTTGCGTCTGCAATGGCAAACGGAACGTTCAGAATGCGGGCCAGAGTCTGTGCCAGAAGGGTCTTGCCGGAACCAGTAGGTCCAAGCAGCAAAATGTTGCTCTTCTGCAGCTCCACATCCAGATCCTGCTGTGCAAGGATTCTCTTATAATGATTATAAACTGCCACGGACAGTACCTTTTTTGCATTTTCCTGTCCGATCACATATTCATCCAGAAAGCTCTTGATCTCTTCCGGTTTGAGAAGATGGATATCTTCCTCAGATGTGTGATTGTTCTCTTCCTGCATCTCTTCTTCAATGATCTCTGAGCAAAGTTCTACGCAGGCATCGCAAATATAGACGCCATTTGGTCCCTTCAAAAGCTTCATGACCTGACTTTCTGTCTTGCCGCAGAAGGAACACCTGATTTCATTTCTAGCCATGTGTGTCTCCCTTAGTGTCCTGCAATTACCTGATCGATCAGTCCGTAGGACTTCGCCTCTTCAGCAGTCATATAGTTATCGCGGTCAGTGTCGCGTACGATCACATCCAGCGGCTGACCGGTGCGCTCTGCCAGAATACTGTTCAGCTTTTCCTTGGTGCGCAGAATGTGTTTTGCTGCGATCTCGATCTCCGTTGCCTGTCCCTGTGCTCCGCCAAGAGGCTGATGGATCATGATCTCTGCGTTCGGAAGTGCAAAACGTTTGCCTTTTGCACCGCCTGCCAGAAGAAATGCACCCATGCTGGCTGCCATACCAATACAGATGGTAGATACGTCGCACTTGATATAATTCATAGTATCAAAAATTGCCATGCCGGCAGTTACAGAACCGCCCGGGCTGTTAATATACAGATGAATATCTTTTCCCGGGTCCTCGGACTCCAGGAACAGAAGCTGAGCCACGATCAGGCTGGCTGTGGTCTCATTTACCTCTTCTCCAAGGAAAATGATACGCTCCTTCAGCAGTCTGGAGTAGATATCATAATTTCTCTCTCCTCTGCTGGTCTGTTCAATCACATAAGGTACTAATGCCATTTATTTGTCCTCCTCCTGAATGATGTAACTCCCTCGTCTGTGTATATCATTCGTCTATAAAAGGGCACAGCGAACTGCCATGCCCTTTTGTATCTTTCTTTTTAAGCCTCTACTGCAGCTTCCGCAACCAGTTTGGCAGCTTTCTGGACTGCGATATCCTTCTTCATCTCTTCCATCTGACGCTCGCCTAACAGCTCTTTGATCTTGTCAGCTTCCATCTTGTACATGTCAGCCATCTTCTTGATCTCTTCTTCAATGTCAGCTTCCTCAGCAACCAGATTCTCAGCCTGAGCTACTGCTTCCAGTACCAGACGGCTCTGGATGTTCTGAAGTGCTCTCGGTTTCATCTCTTCCATGTATTTCTCCTCGGTCAGGCCGGTGAACTGGAAGTACTGATCCAGAGAGATACCCTGAGACTGGATTCTCTGAGCGAACTCATCCAGCATCTGACGGGTCTGATACTCTACCATAGCATCCGGGATCTCCATCTTAGCTCCCTCGATGATCTTGCCGATTACAGCATCCTCTTTTGCTCTTGCAGCCTCATCCTCTTTCTCTTTGAGGAGTTTAGCCTTAATATCTGCTTTATATTCATCCAGAGTATCAAACTCAGATACTTCCTGAGCGAACTCATCATCTACTGCCGGAAGCTCTTTTACTTTGATTCCGTTTACTTTGCATTTGAATACTGCTGCTTTTCCAGCCAGTTCTTTTGCACCGTACTCCTCCGGGAAGGTTACGTTTACATCAAGCTCTTTGCCGATCTCAGCTCCAACAAGCTGATCCTCGAAGCCCGGGATGAAAGTATTGGATCCGATAGTCAGATCATAGTTCTCACCTTTGCCTCCCTCAAATGCAACACCATCAACAAATCCCTCGAAATCAAGAGTAACGATGTCACCCTGTGCTACTGCACGGTCGTCAACGGTTACAGTACGGGAGTTAGCCTCGCGCTCTTTGGTGATCTGTGCCTCGATCTCCTCATCTTTTACTTCGATCGGTGCTTTCTCTACCTGGATTCCTTTGTACTCACCAAGCTCTACAGCCGGTTTTACAGCTACAGTTGCAGTAAATACGAACGGTTTGCCGCTCTCGATCTGAACAACGTCGATCTGCGGATGGGAAACGATCTCCTCGCCGCACTCTTCTACTGCATCAGAATATGCAGCCGGAAGCATTGCATCGATTGCATCGTTGTAGAATACTTCTTTTCCATACATTTTCTCGATAAGCTGACGCGGAGCTTTTCCTTTACGGAATCCCGGAATGTTAATGCTTTTTTTCATTTTATTGTAAGCACCCTGGATTGCTTTCTCTACGTTCTCTGCCGGTACTTCTACGGTCAGTTTCGCCATGTTTTTCTCTAATTTTTCAACCTGTACACTCATTTTTATGTTATATCCTCCTTGTATTCTTAGATCAGTATACCCTGATTCACATACTCATAGACATTTTAAGAGTATAGCACAAAAAAATAAGACTGTCTAGGCTTTTTCCTGCTCAATACACAGAAAAAAGCCCGTCCAGCCTTGGTTTTTCACACTTTTACGGCTTCAGTCGTCCGTTACTGACCGGATGACATCTGCTGTTCCTGCTTCATGATCATCTTTTTGACCATCTCGCCACCGATAGAGCCGGCTTCACGGCTGGTCAGATCACCATTGTAACCGTCTTTTAAGTTCACGCCAAGCTCGCTGGCAACCTCCTCCTTAAAACGGTTCATGGCAGATTTCGCCTCCGGTACCGCCATACTGTTGGTTCCGGATTTGCTGTTCTGATTTGTCATGCTAATCACCTCCATGCCCATAGTATTCACATTTACATGGAAGAAATACTGGTAAGTGTTGGAGATTCAGAGCCATGCACATGCGTCGTAAATATGTGACTCATGCTTGCATGAAGGCGCATATTTCGGAGCATGTATATGGCGAGCAGCCATACATGAGCAAAAGTAAAGCCTCGAAGAGGCGGTTTTGCGAATGTGGCTCTGAATCTTTCTGCTACTATGCAAATGTGGCTCTGGATCTTCCCGATGCTTTGCGAATGGTTCTAAATCTTATACCTTAAAAATAATGCTCTGCGCCAGCTCCTGTGCTTTTTCTTCTGACACCAGCTGGCTCACCAGCGACAATGCAAACGGGATTGCAGTTCCCATGCCACGGCTGGTAGTCACATTTCCGTCCTGAGCCACCTGATCAAATACCACCTGTGCTCCGGTCAGATGCTCTTCGAATCCCGGATAGCAACATGCTTTTTTCCCTTTCAGGATTCCCAGATCTCCCAGTACACTTGGTGCTGCACAGATAGCTGCGAGCTTTTTCCCTGCTTCAAAGGATGCTGTCAGAAGCTCTGTCAGTGCTTTGCATGCTCCCAGATTCTTCGTTCCTGGCATACCTCCCGGCAATACAAAAAGTTCTGTTTCTGAAAAGTTTTCCTGTCCAATACAGGTATCACACTTGATCTCAATTCCATGCGAACCGGTCACTTTTGTCTCTCTGGTAATGGATACCATATGGATCTCCACACCTGCTCTTCTTAAAATATCTACAACTGTCAGTCCTTCGATCTCTTCAAATCCGTCTGCAAGAAATATACATGCTTTGCTCATGTGCGTATACCTTCCTTCCCATGATAGGTGATGCCATGTGCTGTCCAGCCTTTATGGCATTTGTTTATACTTTTTATATGTATTGTATCATTTGAACACGGGTTATGCTATATTAAAATGTAAGATACCCGGGACACAAATTTAAAGCTGTCATGTGTCCATACATTATATAAAACCAAAAGGAGTCTGCCATGAAATCATATGAAATCGAACGCAAATATCTGATCCATACCATTCCCTTTGATCTGAAGGAGTATGCATTTCACGATATCGAACAGGGTTATCTCTGCACCGAACCGGTTGTCCGCATCCGCAAACAGGATGACACTTATTATCTCACTTACAAATCCAAAGGGCTGATGGTCCGGGAAGAATATAATCTGCCCCTGACCGCCGAGGCTTATGCACATCTGCGCGAAAAAGCTGACGGCAAGCTCATCACCAAGCGCCGTTATCTGATTCCCTTTGGAAAATATACTATTGAGCTGGATCTCTTCTCTTCCCCGAGACCGGACCTCATGCTGGCAGAAGTGGAATTTTCCTCTGAGGAAGAAGCTCTTGCTTTTAAAGCACCTGATTGGTTCGGCGAGGATGTAACCAGTTCATCCGAGTATCATAACAGCACGCTAAGTCAGTCCTGATCTTTTTCGAATCTCTTCTAATAACTGCTCCTGCGACTTTCCATCTTCCGATTCCGGTATCCGCACAAAGTGAAGCCGCAGGAGTCTCCATGCCAGCCACATGCGGGCATAAATCTGTTTCATGATTTTCTTCATACTATAATCCTCCGTTTTATCCTTATAAACATTATTCTCTGTTTATTCATTTTTGAATCCCAACAACAACTGTCCGTTTCATAATTTCTAATCTATCATTGCTGGTTTGATTACAAATGTATGCTTTATCATACAATCCGCTTTATATCTTCTCCATTTTTTCCTCTTTATCGTACTACGTTCGTGTATTTTATTGCAACTATTACTTTTATTTCCAGTACAAATAGAATTAGTTTTCCACGTTTCTGTTTATATAAACAAGTCAAATCGGGAACTTGCTATAATAAGCGCAGATTCAAGAAGGAGAAGATCATGACCAGTTTAAAAGTTGCCGAAACGCTGAAAGAGCTGAGACATCATCGCGGATTTACTCAAAAACAGCTCAGTGAACAACTTCATATTTCCAGACAGGCTTATTCCAATTATGAGAATGGTACGAGGCTTCCGGATCTGGAGACCGCCTGCGTGATTGCAGATTATTTTCAAATCTCGCTGGATCAACTGGTTCGTGTCGGACTCCATCCCGAAAAACCGGCAGATCCATTTGCTTCACTTCCAAAAGATATGCAAGATTTTTTGTCAGATTACCACTGTCTGCCCGATGAGAAGCAGAAACGGGTACAAAGCTATACACAGTTCCTGCGCGATCGGTAAGTATGGTTATATGAATGCTAAAAGGATTCCAGAATGATTGAACCCATTCTGGAATCCTTTCTTCACTTAACTTCCTGCAAAAATTTTTCTTGATTTTTATTCCATGACATGCTACTCTGAATCTAATCTGTATGTATCATTGTTCTATATCCAGATATTCAGTCCGTCGAAAGTAACTATCCATTTTATTTTTAATCTTTGCAGGATTCTTTGCATGTTCCAGTTGTAAAATTTTATAAATTCCTTGCAACGCAAAGCTAATGCAGATACAATAAAGGAGTAATCTATTGAAGACGCTAAATGAATTAACTTTGCTTGATAAGTTTTTGTTTGATGAGGTTATGGATATTCCAGAAGCTCACGAAGCTGCGCTTCGGATCATCCTCGGCGATGAGAATCTACGGCTGCTCACACCATCCCAGACAGAAAAGGAACTGCGTACAGCTCCATGGCTTCGTTCTATTCGGCTGGATGTGTATTCCATGGATGAAAATCTGCGGATCTACAACACCGAGGCTCAGAAAACCAGAAAGCCTGATCTGCCGCGCAGAAGTCGCTTCTATCAGAGCGTTATGGATTCATCTCTCCTAAAATCGGGCGATGAAAGCTTTAATCTGCTGAATGATACGTTTAATATCATAATCACGCCTTTTGATCTCTTTGGCGAAGGCAGATACTGCTATACATTTCATGCACGCTGCGACGAGAATCCGTCTCTTGTTTTGGAAGATGGCGCAACCAGAATTTTCCTCAATACCCGCGGAACCAACCGTAATGAAATATCCGAAGAATTAATTCAATTTCTGGAGTATATGGAGCAATCTACTTTGGATGTGGATATCCCCGATACCAATGGAAATCTCATCAAAATCCATAACCATGTCAGGCAAGTAAAAGCCAGTGAAGAGATTGGAGTGAAGTTTATGCAACGATGGGAAGAAGAAGCTATGTGGAAACGTGAAGGCAGGGAGGCTGGCCTTGCTGCTGGTCTTGCTGAGGGGCTCAATAAAGGGCAGACTATAAATCAAATCTCCATCATACGATTTCAGCTTCTCAGCAAACAGATGACACCTGTTCAGATTTCTGATATTCTGGGACTTTCTTTGGCGTTTGTTCAGCAGATCTGTGACCTGCTGACAACACACCCACAGGAACCTGATGAAAAACTTGCTGATTATTTCTTAAGTAAAAACAAATAAAAATAAAGCCCTCAACTGTGCTGATATGTCCCACATATATGGTCATACACAGTTGAGGGCTTTTATCCAATCCACTAACCTTTATACGCAATCTTTCCCGCGCAGATAGTGTAATGAACCTTTCCTGGCAAGGTCCAGCCTTTGAACGGACTGTTGGTTGCCTTTGATGCAAAATGATCCACTGTCCACTGTTCTTTTTCGCCGAAAATCACCAGATCCGCCGGTGCTTCCGGTTCCACGCTTCCCGGCACCATCCGGTAAAATTCTGCGGGATTCTTACTCATCAGTTTCATAAGATCCATTAACGTAATATATCCTGGCTCCACCAATGAATAGATACCAAGTGCCAATGAGGTCTCAAGTCCGGTGATACCGCTGGGTGCCTGTGCCATCGGTTTTGCTTTTTCTTCTTCACTGTGCGGCGCATGATCTGTCACGATCATATCAATAGTTCCATCCTGGATACCTTTGATGATCGCCTGTCTGTCTTCTTCTGTCCTCAGAGGCGGATTCATCCGTGCCAATGTGCCATATTTCAGCACCGCTTCTTCCGTCAATGTGAAATGATGCGGCGTTGCCTCTGCATGAACATCTGCTCCCAGCATCTTAGCCAGACGCACCAGCTCCACAGAATTCTTTGAACTGATATGTTGGATACAAACAGAAGCGCCGGTATGCAGTGCCAGCATACAATCTCTTGCCACCATCACATCTTCTGCTGCTCTGGCAGCTCCACCGTATCCGATCTGCTCTGCCACTTTTCCTTTGTGCACTCCCGGCTCACTCATCAATGCCGGATCTTCCTCATGGAAAGCCAACGGAAGGCCCAATGCCTTCGCCTGTTCCATAGCCTGCACCAGCAGCTTTTCATCCATCAGCGGGATTCCATCATCGGTAAAGCCAGCTGCTCCCGCATCTGCCAGTGCCTCCATATCCACCAGTTCTTTGCCCTGAAGTCCTTTTGTGATAGCCGCCGCCTGCAGCACATGGATCGGTGTCTGCTCCCCTTTTTCATGCACATAGGAAAGTGTTTCCAGATTATCTACCACCGGCTTTGTATTTGCCATGCAGACTACGGTGGTAAATCCGCCACGGGCTGCTGCTGCCGCACCAGTCTCAATATCTTCCTTATAAGTAAGGCCTGGATCGCGAAAATGCACATGGGCATCCATCAGTCCCGGTGCCACCACAAGTCCTGTTGCATCGATCACTTCCGCATCTGCCGGAACCTTCAGAGCTTTACCAGTCTCCACGATCTGGGAACCTTCGATCATCACATCCATGATCTCGTCCACTTTCCTCACCGGATCTATTACTCTGCCTCCTCGAATCAATAACATGTCTTCATCCTCCAAGTGTCTGGCTGCTGTATGGCAGCAACCTTTTTCTACCTCTTATGATACCGCAGGTTTTTCCTGTGGGCAAGGAGGATTATGTTGTGATATAATGTAAGGAACGCAAGAGAAAAATAATCAGCTACAAGGGCAGGACTATCATTATGAAAAATTTTTTAAAGGGAATTGGCATCGGCATCTGTATCGGCATTCCACTGCTTGCGGTCTTGCTGATCGCATCTCTCATCACAGGATGGCCATCTTTTTTACATAAAAATGCATCCATGCAGGAAGAATTTTCACAGGATTCAGAAGTAGAGGAATCTGGATTTACCGGAAATACCGGTATCAAGAATGATTCCTATCAAGAATCTGATTCGAACTCGGAAGATGCAAGGAACAACGAGTCCGGAATGGCAGAAGACTCCACTCAGGTATCTGAAGATGCCGATATAAGCACAGACGAAGCATCGGGAACCGGCGATGTACTTCTGGCCTTTGCCGGTGATGTAATGTTTCCAGAAGCTTATCTGGATGCCTACAACCGTTCCGGCATTCAGGCACTTGCTGACACCAATATGCTGTCCCATATGCAGGATGCTGACCTGTTTATTTTCAACGAAGAATTTCCGTTCAGTCTTCAGGGAGAAGCCATGGAAGATAAGCAGTTCACTTTCCGTGCCGACCCGAAATATGTGAAGATTTTTCAGGATCTGGGTGCTGACATTGTGACTGTTGCCAATAACCATTCTCTTGATTTTGGCCGGGATGCTTTCTGTGATACCCTTGCAACTCTGGATCAGGCTGGCATCACCCGGATCGGCGGCGGCTATAATGACGCCGAGGCATCTGCACCTGCTACACGCACCATCAATGGACAGACCTTTGCCATCTTTGGTGCCACCAGAGTCTCTCCTTCCTGGGACTGGTATGCCACTGACAATCAGGCCGGGATCTTCCAGACCTATGATCCAGCCAGATTAAATGCAGCCATCAAAGAAGCCCATCAGACTTGTGACCATGTGATCGTCTTCGTACATTGGGGTATCGAACGAAATGAAACCCCTGAAGATTATCAGAGGTCTATTGCAAAAGGTTATATTGATGCCGGAGCTGATCTTGTGGTCGGCTGCCACCCTCATGTGCTCCAGGGCTTTGAATACTACAACGGTGTTCCCATCGTATACAGTCTTGGAAATTATTTATTCGGAAATCGTGATGGGCAGACGGTTCTGCTGGAGACCACCTTCTCCGATGAAAATCCACCCTCTGTGAAACTCATTCCCTGCCAGCGCTCCGGCGGTGTTCTGAAAGAGATTCAGAATCCATCCGGATTGTACCAAAAGCTGACAAATCTGTCCTTTGATGTGACGGTTGGAGAAGATGGTGTGTTGAAGGATCAGGAATAACGAGTAAAAAGTATGTCTGGAGGAAATATCTGCAGAAATATTCCAAAGAAATCGCGACAATTTGTCACGGTTTCTTCTATCCTCTTACCGGATCAAATGCATTTTTACAATGATCCAACTTTCATTTTCCATATGATATTCTTTCCCACAGTAGGGGCAGATCCGCTGTCTGACGGCATCAAAGCTGCCGCCACAATCAGGGCAGAAGACAGATGTGATGGAGAATCCGGGCTCTTCCTGTCTGGAAATATTTTTCACAAAGACTGTGTCGATGCAGTCTCCGCATTTCTTAATCTTTCCATCATTTTCATAATAATTGATCCACCAGGTTCGGATGGACATGTGCATCTGGTCTCCTTCCAGCCAGAGTTTGTTCAAGCAGAGGCCATTGGTATAGGTCATCTCCAGAATATCTGCGAACTGTGCATCCCGCGTTCCGGCCGCATAGCAGGCCAGATTCTCCGGTTTTTCCGCCAGGATCGCCATACGAACCAGCGCCACCAGTTGTCCCTCAAATTTATCAAAGGAAAAATTCTTATCATATTTCAGCATCGTATTGGTGATCTTTCGCTTGGAACTGGTCCATTTGAGCAACGAAATATGTTTCATGCCATCCCGGTCAAAAACTGCAGCCAGAAGTCTTGCATCTCCCACCAGATAACCGATCATACCACCAGCCAGCAGTGCCATCATAAAGCTGTTGAACAGCATGGACGGCAGCGCCCGGAAATTGGTAAATATATTGTGAAATAAAGTAATGATGAATACGCTCGCCATAGACAGGGTCATGGTCTGCGTAAAGATCTGCTTGTAGCTGGCAATGGATTTCGTCTTTATAAAAGTACAGTTTACAAGGGACTACACAGAGTAGGTATCTGACGGGAGGGGTTCCGCCCGTCAGATTTTCCATGTGATATTCAAGCTGTCGCTTGTGGCGGCTATGGTGGTAATCATCAAATCCACCACCCGCCGCTTGTCGTCAAAGGATACATTCTCCCA
>QUJQ01000010.1:0-8168 GCA_003480725.1 Clostridiaceae bacterium AM27-36LB | reverse complement strand
CCCGCCGCTTGTCGTCAAAGGATACATTCTCCCAAGTGTCGAGGTAGCCGGAAATCTGGCTGACCTGTTCCGGGCTAATGGCTTCCACCGTCAACTCGGCTATCTGCTTCACAAGTTCCTGTTTGCGCCCATCCAGTTCCGCTATCTTTACATTCACATAGGAGAGCAGGACATTGTTTGCGCCCGTTAGACTGTCCACCAGCTTTTCAATCTCGCTGTCCACATGGGCAAGATCCACTTGCAGTGCTGCAATTTTCGGGTTTGCCTTTGCCGCTTTCTTTCTGCCTGTCAGCGTCTTGTAGCTTGCCAGTTTCTTTACCATCTGCTGATAAACAACCATTTCCAGTTCCGAAGTAATGATTTTCCCGCACCCGGCACAGCTTTTATTGTCCAGCCGTTTTGTGCAGCGGAGATATTGCTTCCCCACAGGATTGTTAATGCTCATAAGGGCATACCCGCAGTTCCCGCACTTGATTTTTCCCGCCAGCCATGTGTGGGTGGCTTTTCGGGCAGACTGGATTTTCATGTTGTTCATCAGCTTCTTACGACAGGTCAGCCAGATGTCGGAGGGGACAATGCCCTCATGGGGAGCCAGTACCAACATTTGGTCTTTCAAGTCGTTCTTTTTGCTGGGCTTCACATCCCGCCCTTGATACAGATAGCAGCCGTTCATGCCCGTAAAATCGGCAGCGTCATTGACAATGACCGTCCCTTGACTTTTGAAAAATTCGTACACATCAAGGTCTGCCTGCACATAGACGGGATTGCGTAACATCTGCGCCAGCGTGGGGCGTATCAGCTCTTTGCCATGGAACAAAATCCCCTGTTCCGCAAAGTACCGGGTAATGTCCCCGTAGGAGGTAGTGGACTGGGCGTACATCTCAAACATCAGCCGGATATTTGCCGCTTCGTCCTGGTTTACCACCAGCTTTTTTGTGTTGATACCGTCCATCTTGATCGGCTCGGTATGGAAGCCGTAGGGGGCTTTCCCACCCATTTTGAAACCACGTTGGCTGCGGGAGTAATAAGCGTCCGTTACCCGCTTCTGTATGGTTTCCCGTTCAAGCTGGGCGAACACGATACAGATATTCAGCATCGCCCGCCCCATCGGGGTGGAGGTATCAAACTTTTCCGTAGAGGACACAAACTCTACATTGTACTGTTGGAACAGCTCCATCATATTGGCAAAGTCCAGAATGGAACGGCTGATACGGTCGAGCTTGTAAACCACGACCTTTGCAATCAAGCCACGTTTGATGTCCCGCACCAGTTCTTGAAACTTCGGACGGTCTGTGTTCTTGCCGCTGTACCCTTTGTCTGTGTATTCCTTGCAGTTACCGCCTTTCAACTCATATTTGCAAAATTCAATCTGGCTTTCAATGGAAATGCTGTCCTTTTTGTCCACCGATTGTCTTGCATAGATTGCGTCTATTCGATTATTCATATTGTCGCTCCTTTTCTTAAAAAAGAAACGGAGCTGCTGACACCTTTATTATACCGTCAGCAGCCCCGCAAATCAACGATGGCTTCGGAAAATCTTATGCCCCGGCTTCCTCACTCTGCCGTTTGTTGGCATACTTGCGGAACACCTCATAAAGCTGCTGTTCCAGCTCCCGGCGTTTTGCCGCTTCCTGCTCCGGCGTGAACACCGGAGAGAGATTTTCCAGCGTGATTTCCTTTCCCTGAAAAGTCACGACTTCGGTTTCTTTCTTGTATCTGATATGCTCCATAGTACCTCCGTATTTAATTTTCAAAGTGCAGTGCCGCCATGCTGCGGCGTGAAATGTTTTCTGTCATCAATCACCGTTCCCTTGTGTGCCGCTGTTGGCGTTTCAGTTCTGCCAGCACCTCCGGTGGGATGCGGTCTACCAGCTGCTGAATGTCGTGCAGCTCGCTTTTCAGCTTTGCCCGTTCCATCGTATCTTTCATCTTGCCTTTTTCGCTGGCTTTGGCTCTGGCTTCCAACTGTTCATTTTCTGCTAAAAGGTCGTTTATCGTGACCTTGTATTTTTTGAGCTGCCCGGAGAAGTTCTCCATCTGCGGAAACCACTTTTTCAGCAGGGAGAGGGCTTCCTCTTTCTTCTTTCCGGCATTGAATGGGGTAATACCGTCCAGCGTAGCTTCAATGGCTCTTGCCTGTTTGGAGAGATTGACCGCCTGCTTGAACAGACGGGTGGGGATATGCTTCCTGCCTGTCTTGCTGGCACTTTCCCCACGCTCCAAGTCGGGATATTTCTCCACCATATAAGCGTGAAAATCGTCCTGCCATTTTGTGAGGCTGGCTCTGTTCCCGATAATCTCCTTTGCACACAGGCGGTTGTCCTCTGTCAGCGGGACAAAGACCAAATGCAGGTGGGGCGTTTTCTCGTCCATGTGTACCACCGCCGACACGATATTTTCTTTCCCTACCCGCCCGATTAGAAACTCCGCCGCCCTCTGGAAAAACGCCTGTATCTCCTTTGGGGACTTCTTCTTGAAAAACTCCGGGCTGGCGGTTATCAGCGTATCCACAAACCGGGTGCTGTCCCTGCGTGTCCGGCAGCCTGCCTGTTCAATGCGGCTTTGAATGAAGTGGTAATACCGTCCCTCCGGCTTGACGATATGGAAGTTGTACTTGCTCCGGCTGGTGTCAATGTCGGGATTGCTGGCGTACTGTTCCTTTTGCCGTTCGTGATGGGCTTCCAGCGGTCTTGCCGGATTGCCCTTGTGCTTTTCAAATCGCAAAATTGCGTGTTGTGCCATGAAACTCCTTTCCCCATTCCGTTCCTTTCCGGGACTTTTCCACAGGAAAATCCCACAGAAAATATCTCGGATAGGAAGGGAATGGATAGAATATAAATCAATATTTTTAGCTCTGTATTTCTATATACCGTCCGGTTTTCGTACTTCAAGAGGATTGATTATCGTACTTGTGGAGTGCGGTTTTCAGTCCGACCGCGTTCCATAACCGGACTTCTTGAAGTCGGTGTTTGGAACCGCTTCAAAGGATTTTGGGTAGATGCGGTTGGGTTTTCCACAGCCCTGCTTCTGGATCTCCACCAGCCCCGCATACTGCAATTCCCGTAGGGTATTGACGGCTTTCTGCCGCCCGCAGTGGAGCAGCTCCACTACCTCGTTGACGGGATAGTAGAGGTAAATCCGCCCATATTCATCTGCCCAGCCGTTTTTTCGGGATAGGTCTGTCCGGCGCAGGATAAAGGCATACAGTACCTTTGCTTCGTTGGACAGGGGTGTGAATGTGGGGGCTTCAAAAAGGAAATTCGGAAGCCGGGTAAAGCTGACCGCCTTTTCCGGCTGATGGATATAAATGGTGTTTGTCATATCGTGTTTTGTGGACGGTTAGAAGCCCGTTTTCTGGGGCAGACGGTAGTTTCTATTGCCTGCCCCTGTTCTGTGCTTGCAAAGCCTTGTAAATCGAGGACTTTTCAGCCCCTAACTGTCCACACAAGACCTCCTTTTCCGTTCACTTTCTGTTTTCTGCCGCCTGTGAACTCTGGCGGCACAGTCGGGGCAGTATTTCGCCCGGTTTGACTTTGGGACGAACACTCTGCCGCAGACCGCACAGCGTTTTAGCTCCTTATCCCGGAAAATCTCCGCTTCCAGCGTCCCGATTTGCGGCAAGACCGACCAGCGGAACCACTTACAACAGACCGAGAAAGAAATGGTCTGGGGGCAGGTGTGAATGTCCCCATCGTCAAGGAGCATACAGTTCCCGTCCTCATAACAGCAGCACTCCCGGCGGATCAGGGCGTTTGCCTGTTTCCTCTGTGCCGGTGTCATGCGGTAAAGGGAACCGTCCTGCCTGCGCTCTATGGGCGGCAGTCGTTTATATGGGTTCTCTCTCATGTGTTCCCTCCATTTTGCTTTCCGTTGCCGTTCTCCCCGAAAAGGCTTCCTGCCCCATTCCTGCGGCGTGTTCCGGCGTTGGCACGCTCCCCGGACTTCGGGACATTTTGTCCCGAAGTGGCTCGTTGCGGTGCTTCCCCTGCCGGGGTATCCCTTTCGGACGGTCATTCTGTTTTCAAGGTGCAGCTCATCGATGAACTACCTCAAGTGTATACTTTTTTGACCGCCTGTGCCGTATGTCCATAAGGTCGGAAATTAGCCCGGAAAACTCTCTATTTCCACGCTCTCGGAATTGTGGTAAAATAAAGATAGTAGAGCGATAAATAGGAGATTGGAGAGCTTTTATGAATGAATATTTGAAAAGATACATTGAATTGAAAAAGCAGTTTGTTGCAACCAATAACAGTCCAGACAGCGTCCGTTCTCTTTATGCTTTTAAGGAAGAATTGGAATATATGGAGGGGGAGCAGGCAAAGGAAGTATTGGTGGATGTATATGACCTACTGGACTTTAAGAAGGATGCCTACGACCTGCTCTGTCAAATCGGAAATCGCTCCGATAAAAAAACACTCAAGCGGTTGGGTACGCTGAAAGACTATGCGGAAAATTGGGGAAACCATTATGCTATCCCGAAACCCAAAACGCCAAAAGAAAAGCAGAGCGAGAAAGAACAGCGGCTCCAACTGGGTCTGCCTACCTTTCGGTATCACCCAGACCCTTTGGATACTGGGGCTTTTGATGAGTCCAAAGAGGGTGTTGTCTGCGACTGTTGCGGTAAGACCACCCATATCTTTTATACCAATCCGTTCTTCTCCATTGAGGATATTGCGTATCTGTGTCCAGAGTGTATCGCTAGTGGTGCAGCAGCCCGGAAGTATAACGGTAGCTTTCAAGATGATTTGTCTTTGGATGATGGTGTAGATAATCCAGAGAAGTTGGACGAACTTATTCACCGCACTCCTGGTTACTCCGGTTGGCAACAGGAATACTGGCGTGCCCACTGTGGTGACTATTGCGCCTTTTTAGGCTATGTAGGCGCCAGAGAATTGCGGGCATTGGGTGTGCTGGAAGAAGTGCTGGATGACTCTATGTGGGATGAGGAAGAGAAAGAAATGATACGGGAATCCGTCAATGGAGGTCATTTACAATGTTATCTGTTCCAATGCTTACACTGTGGAAAGCACTTGCTTTGGATGGATTTTGATTAAGGGGCAATACCCAAATTATTGAGCAGACAAGGAGGGAGAGCATGGAACTATCCATACAAGAACGATTGAAAGACCTGCGTGTGGAGCGTGGGCTGACGCTGGAACAGCTTGAAGAACAGGTAAATCTCTCCAAGTCTGCACTGGGCAGCTATGAAGCAAAGGACTTCAAGGACATCAGCCACTATGCCATTATCAAGCTGGCGAAGTTTTACGGCGTGACCGCCGATTATCTGCTGGGGCTGTCCCAAACAAGAAATCACCCAAACGCCGATCTTGCAGACCTGCGTTTGAGTGATGATATGATTGAACTATTGAAAAGTGGGCTGGTGGATAATTCTCTCTTGTGTGAGTTGGCGACACACCCGGATTTCCCCCAGCTCATGGCTGACCTTGAAATCTATGTGAACGGTATTGGTGGCAAACAGGTGCAGAGTGCAAATGCCATAGTGGACGCTGTGAGTGCAACGATTATGAAGCAGCACAATCCCGGCTTGTCCGACCCGCAGTTAAGACAGCTTATCGCCGCCCATATTGATGATGACAGCTTTTGCCGCTATGTGATACAGCAGGACATAAACAAGATAGCTCTTGACCTGCGAGAAGTGCATAAGGACGATTTTTTCAGCGTCCCGGAGGACAACCAGCTGGAAGATTTCTTGCAGACCGTTGACGAAGCCGCTAATCCAGACAGCGACCCTGAACAAGCAGCTTTGGCGTTCATCTGCAAGCGGCTCAAATTGAATTTGAAGAAGCTGTCCGAAGAAGAAAAGAAGTGGCTGAAGAAGATTGCACAGAAGTCGGACTTGCTGAAAAATCCAAACCCACAGAGGGGGAGGAAATAAGAGAGCGATAAATTGGAATGAACTGAGAGGAATTTTGTCTATGAAAATAAATCTATCTAATTTTGAAACATCAGATGTATCTTTGTTTGATGTTTCAATCGTGCAAAGAGATGTTGGAGGCGGGAAAACGGAGAAAGAGGACATAGATTGTTTAGAGGAATATCCAACAGCAAAATCGTTGATTATATCGGGACTAAATCAGGAATGTTTTGAATATTTAATCAAACATTATGGTAGTCAGTTTGAAGCTATTTCCTTTTGGAAAAATAAATCAGTCAGCGACTTGTCACCATTAGAGGATTTAACAAATGTAAAATTCATTCATTTTTTCTTTAATCAAAAAGCTACGGATTTGTGGAATATGGAGCGTAATGAGAAGTTAAGTGGCTTGTCCATTTATGATTTTTCCAAATTACATTCGGTTGTAAAAGTTGCTACCGCACCATATTTGAATTATTTTTCCATAGGAAATCGTGTCTGGCCCAAAATGGAAATAGAGAGCCTAAAGCCTTTAATTCATAGTCAAATTACACACTTTGGATGGTGGGGAGCAAAAATTTTGGATAATGATTATCTGTGTTTAGCGGATAGTCGTATTAAAAAATTAGATATGTTTATTAGGCATTTTACGATAGATGAACTGGCTCGACTGGTTGCTAACATTCCAGATTTAACAGGAGAAATAACGAAACCTTACAAGGAGTGTAGCATTATTGAAAGCGGGGAAAAAACGACCTATTATCTTCTCTGCAAAGGGAAACGAAAACTAATAAAGGGAAAAGATGATGATAAATTAAAAAAGTATTTAGAGGATTACAATAGCTTAGTTGAGAAGTACAAAATAGAATATACATAACATCGGGGAGATAGCAAAGCCAGCCGAGCCAGTCAACGGTCAAGATGAACGGTGCATATAAATGCACCGCCGTTGACAGCCCCGCCCGTCTTTGCTAAAGGGTAATCAAGGCGGGAAAGCCCTAAAATGGCTTCCCGCCCATTTCAATTTTGAGAGAAAAATCTGTCTGCTTTTTCGTGAGTGTGTCCACAAGTTCGGGACATTTTGTCCCGAAGTCCGGCGTAGGACGAGGGACGGGGCTTTCATATACGCCCTGTCTGCTGATGAAACCAGTCCTGCGCTTGCGGCTCCACGCCACGCAATCACAGCCCTGTTTTCCTGCCGTTTCAAATGCCCTTGCCCTCCCCGGCGGCAACGGCATTTTTACGGCAACGCCGACAGAGCGTATAACACACTACACTTTGCAAGCAAAGTCGTGTGCCAAGGGGTAAGCCCCTTTGGAAACCCCAGACAACAAAACAGGCTGAATATCTCGCACTTCCCCGGTGCTTGATATTCAGCCTTTATTTGTTGTCAGCAGCCCCCGTTTCGTGGTCTGCGTGTAGTTCCTTGTAAACTGACTTAAGAAGAAATTCACAACTCGTGGGAACAGATCCCTGATCCGAAATCTGGTGCCGCAATAAGGACAGCCCTCCTCCAGCTTCAGCGCCGCATTTACCGCACCACATTGGGGACAGGTCACTCGAATCTGATCTCCTCTCGTCGTATCCGGTGTGTGCGCCACGATTTCATACATAGTCATCTCCGATTGCTGCTCGAAAACCGTCTCATTTGCATTGTGAAATGCAAGCGTTCCAGACACCTGCTCAAAAAACATATCCGTAGTATACCAGAGGGATTTGCGAGATCTTTTTCCAGTTCCATAACCGGTTCCTTTGGTAGGAACGACTCGTTTCTCCATCTGCAATCCCTTGTTCCGCAGACGCTCTCTCTGAAGCTTCAAAAAATATGCAATATCTCCGTCGGCATCCTCGGGGAGTTCCTCCTGTCGATACCAGGCATTCAATCCCTTCGCAAAACGGTCGTAAATAAAATGCTTGTCATCCCATTCCGGCGCATACTCCCTGTAGGTTTTATCATCTTTCAGATATTTTCTGACCCATTTCGCCCCATAAAGACACAACAAGCATCCTACCACCAGAAGTGCCCCTTTCAATCCTGTGGAAATATCTAGCGTCAAACAAGAAATCAGCGTCGTCCCCGCCGCAATCGCCACCGCACCTTTGAACAGGTCGCCGCCAGATGCCTCCCTGACTGTTATTCTTCTCTGCGTCCGAATCTCTGAAAAAGCCATATTTCTTCTCCCGCCTTTGATCTTTTGTATGGGGGTATTTTACCATATGCTTATAGGGCAAACAATCGAGTAGGAGGCTAACCATTAGTTGATTAGCCGACCTCTCACACCACCGTGCGTAC
>QUJQ01000001.1 GCA_003480725.1 Clostridiaceae bacterium AM27-36LB | reverse complement strand
TTTGTTGTCAGTAGCCCCCGTTTCGTGGTCTGCGTGTAGTTCCTTGTAAACTGACCTAAATGAACGCTCAAATAACCACGGTTACGTAAGACATCCATGCCATGCTTGAGCATTTCTCTGGCAATTCCCTGATTCTGGCAGTCTGTTGCCACGGCGAGACGGGACAGTTCACCGCCTGGCTGCAGAGAAGTGCTCCAACAGGGAAGTGCTTCTACATTAGCATCCAGATCAATGGAAATAGCTGCGATGATACGGCCCGCTTTATTTTTCATTACAAAAAGGGAGTCCCTTGACAGATCAAAATCAATTTCTTTTTCCGTAGGATAGAATTCTGTCCAGGGACAGAACTCACGGCCAAGCTGAGATTTATACAAAGCCAGGATTTCCTCTTTTTCACTGGCAGTTCCATGCATGATGTAATTCATGTTTTTTCCTCACTTTTACTACATATTTTCAGTTGAAAATGGTCTTTGGCTATCGCCTCAGATTATTGATAGTTACAATATAACATAGATGGTTCACAAGGACAAAGCTTTTATGATAAAACAGGCATATTGCAAGTCGGAATCTTGTTGGGTATAATAGAAAAAAATAATAAGAATCGGAGAATGACGATGGAACATACAGATCATATCAGCCAGGACGAAGGCTTGCTTGGAAATGAAAAAATAGAAGAAGCAATTGTTGCACTTCAACAGGAGTTATCTGCAGAGATGTTAGCTCATACACTGACCGTTGTCCGTCGACGGATGCGGGAGCAGGGACAGTTTATACTGGCACTGGAGGCACCAGGCGCAGATGAACAGTTGAAGGTACGTGCAGTGAAGACGGAAGATGGGAAACTATGGTGGGCTGCCTTTACCAGCTTTGAGGAAGAACTGAAAGGTGGGGGAAGTGTCATGTCCACCTTTCTGACCGGAATTCACCCACTATTTGAGTCAGCACTGAAAACAGAGGGAATTGAGGGCGTAATCATCAATCCATGGAACCGTACCCTGATGCTTGACAAGAATCTGATTCAGATCGTGCTGGGACAGCCCAAAGGAGACTCATGATGAAGAAAAGATTAGAAACCCCGATGCTTCTGGTCATTGATATGCAGAATGTGTATGGAAAAGGCCAGGCATGGGAGTGTAAGCGATTCGAGGAAGCGGATCGGAACATTCGCATATTGTTGGGTCATGTGACCAGGGAAGAGGTACTATTTACAAAGTATACGGCAGCTGCGCAGCCGGTTGGAGTCTGGAAGGATTATAACCGGGAAAATGCAGCAGTGAACGCAGATCCATGGCTCAATGATCTGGTGTCAGATCTGAAGCCATATACGGATCAATATCCAGTTTATGAAAAATCTACGTATTCTTCACTGGAAAATGCTTTGATCCGGGAAAAGGTAAAGGAAAAATCCTGTGTGATCGTGACTGGTGTGGTAGCGGAATGTTGTGTACTGTCAACTGTTATGAGTCTGATTGACATGGGTATCTATGTGATCTATCTGAAAGATGCAGTTGCTGGTATCGATGAGATTACAGAAGAGGCAGCCATCAAAGTGCTGGAGGGATTGAGTCCGCTGCATCTTAAGATCATGACAACCGAAAATTATAGAAAAATGAAAGAAGGAAATGAAGATGAGTAATATTTTGATCGCATATTTTTCAAGAGCAGGAGAAAATTATTTTGGCGGTGAGATCAGACCGGTTTCCATTGGAAATACAAAAATCTGCGCAGAGCTGTTAAAAGAGAGTCTGGATGCTGATGCTTTTGAGATAGAGATGAAGGCACCCTATTCTGATAACTATCGGGAATGTGTGGCACAGGCAAGAGAAGATCTACAGAAAAACCATTTACCAGAATTAAAGATCATGCCGGAAAGCATTGCAGATTATGATGTGGTGATCCTTGGGTATCCTAATTATTGTTCCACCATTCCGATGCCTGTGGCAACATTTTTAGATGCGTATGATTTTTCTGGAAAGAAGATCCTGCCGTTCTGTACAAATGAGGGTAGTGGAATGGGTGTCAGCGAAGCAGATATTAAAAAATATGCACCAGGAGCTGATGTGGAAGAGGGGCTTTCTGTCAATGGAAGCAAAGCCCGCGAGTCGAAAAAGCTTCTGGAAGACTGGGTAAAGAAATTACTTGGTTAGAGGTCAGTTATGAGTGAAGCAACAAAAGCAAAAGAGATGGATATGCTGAACGGAAAGCTGGCAGGCAAGCTGATCCTGTTTGCGATTCCACTGGCATTCAGCAGTATTCTTCAGCAGTTATTTAATTCCGCAGATGTGGCAGTGGTTGGCAGATTTGCGGGAAGCAATGCGTTAGCGGCCGTTGGAAGCTGTGTGGCATTGGTTGGTATTTTTGTAAATCTGATCGTAGGTCTGGCAGTGGGACCTAATGCGGCACTTGCAAATCTGATCGGACAGAATAAAAGGGAAAAGATCAGCGGTATGTTACATACGATCCTGACTTTTGGTGCAGTTCTTGGAATTGTATTGATGGGAGTCGGTATGCTCACCGCCAGAACGGTGCTCGAGGCATCGGGAACACCGGAGAGTGTTATGGCAGATGCACTGTTATACATCCGGATCTATTTCCTGGGACTTCCCTTTATGGTGATCTACAACTTTGGAGCAGCGATTCTCAGAAGCTATGGGGATACAAGGAGACCATTGTATTATCTGATCATCTCTGGAACTTTGAATGTAATCCTGAACCTGCTGCTGGTGATCGAATTTCATCTGGGTGTAGCCGGTGTTGCCATTGCAACAACTATTTCCAATATGGTCAGTACGGTTATGGTTATCTCTTGTCTGCATCGGAAGCGGGATGAATTCCGGTTTGAGTTTCATAAGATGCGGATCGAGTGGAAAGATCTGAAGCGTGTGCTGATGATCGGTATTCCGGCTGGTATCCAGGGAGCAATTTTCTCTGTTTCCAACGTATTTATCCAGAGTGGAATCAACTCTTTTGGCGAGGATGCCATTGCAGGTTCTTCCTTGGCGCTGAACTTTGAATATTTTACATATGATATTGCAAATGCATTTGCTCAGGCGGCCGTTACATTTACCAGCCAGAACTTTGGTGCAGGCAATCTAAAGCGTTGTAAGAAGATCTTCTGGCTGTGTCTGGCATTTGGCTTTGGCTTTACGGAGATCTTAAGCATTATCTTCATGATCTGGGATGATTTCTTTGTAAGCATCTACACCGTCAGCGAGGCAGTTGCAGTATACGGCCTGATCCGTATGCATCATGTATGCTCACTGGAAGGACTGACGGCAACCTATGAGGTAGAAAGCGCAGCTCTGCGAGGCATGGACAAGTCGCTGGAACCATCCATTATCACGATCCTTGGAACTGTTGTATTCCGACTGATCTGGCTGGTGACAGTATTTAGGATGTTCCCGACATATGGCATGCTGATGAATGTATACGTGGTATCGTGGATCCTGACCGGTGGTGCGATCTTTGTTGTATATGTGCTTTATATGAGGAAGCTGGAATGGCAGATACAATGGAAACCATCAAAATAATTGTAAATTTAGTGAAAAAACCATCATTTTGATGGTTTTCTTTCTTTACAAATGGAAATAATAATGATACATTATAAAAAAGAAAGATAGCATGGAGGGCAAATGTATGAAAACAAGAAGATTTGCCGTAAATGAATATGTGACATCAAAAGAAATCAAAGATGTACGAAAAAAACTTGGTCTGACACAAAAAGAATTTGCTCAGTTGATTGGAATTTCCAAGCCTACAGTCGAACGTTGGGAACGGGAAAATACACAGATAAAGGGGCCAATTGTTCTTCTTCTGCAAATGCTGCTTCATGATCCTGATTATGCTCTGCAATTTGAAATTCCGGCAAGAAAACTTCCTATTCGGATGTGGTACATGTATAAGAATAAAGTCTGCACGTTAATTGATGTGGATGAAGTGAAACAGATTGTTCAGATAAAGAATTATGCAGATAATATTATGTTTCGTGCATTCGGAAGCAATCAGAAACCAGATATTGAAGATTATCGGGAGTTTCTGGAGTCCAGATGCTTCCCGAGAACCCGTGATAAGATGAAGCTGGTGTTAAGAGATCTTGGAATTCCTTTTTATGATCCATATCTGATCATCCAGAAAACAGAAGGAAGAATGGCAGAGGATGATTTCTGGATTCGGATTGAAAAGTAATGGAGGTACATGGTGGTAGAACTTTTTGAACAGAATATACGTACACAGGCGCGACAGTCTTCAAAAGGAAATCAGCTAAAATGGGAAAATGACAATATATGGTATAAAGCTGATTATACAGGTTATGAGGGACTGGCAGAGTATATGATATCCCATTTATTGATGAAGTCTTCATTACAGGCTGCAGAATATGTTCTTTACGAACCGGAACAGATTCAATATAAGAGTCAGGTTTATCAGGGAGTGAAAAGTAATTCTTTTTTGTCGGACGATTGGCAGATTGTTACATTAGAACGATTGTTTAAAACTACATGTAATGAGAGTCTGACAAGTATGGTCTGGCGAATTCCAAAGGTGGAAGATCGTCTGAAATTTTTGATAGATCAGGTAGAACGAATAACCGGTCTTCAAGAGTTTGGAGTCTATCTAAATAAACTATTTACGATTGATGCGATTTTTCTGAATGAAGATCGACATATGCATAACATTGCTGTTATGATGAACGGAAAAGGGGAGTTTGATTATTGTCCCATATTTGATAATGGAGGAGCACTGCTTACAGATACAACGATGGATTATCCGTTGGATCAGGATGAACTTTTGCTGATGAAAGAAGTTCATGCGAAGACGATCAGTTCTGATTTTGATGAACAATTAGACGCATCTGAACATTTTTATGGGAGAAATTTAAGATTTTCTTTTACAAAAAAAGATGTAGAAAGATTGTTGGCAAAACCAGAACTTAACATGTATGATATGCGAATTAGAACACGGGTGGCTAACATTTTTTATCAGCAGATGAACAAATACAAATATCTGTTTTATTAATCAGAAAAGAAAAAGAGGATAAATCATGAAAACTTTGAACTGGGCAATTCTTGGAACGGGAACAATAGCTAACGAGATGGCGGCAAGCATGCAGAAACACGGACGACCTGCATATGCCGTGGGCAACAGAACCTATGAAAAGGCAAAAGATTTTGGCGAGAAATACGGGATTCAGAAGGTTTATGCGGACTTTCAGGAAATGTTTATTGATCCGGAAGTAGATATTATCTATATTGCAACACCGCATAATAAGCATTTTGAATTTATGAAACAGGCACTGAAAAACGGGAAACATATTCTGGTAGAGAAGTCTATCACCCTCAACAGTGCAGAACTTGACGAGACCATGGCTCTGGCTAAGGAAAAAGGCCTTGTGATGGCAGAAGCCATGACGATCTATCATATGCCGCTTTATAAAAAACTGAGAGAAATCCTGGATGCGGGAACTCTGGGTAAAGTGAATCTTCTTACCATGAACTTTGGAAGCTTCAAGGAATATGATGAAAATAATCGGTTTTTCAATCGCAACCTGGCGGGTGGTGCCATGCTTGATATTGGTGTATACGCATTATCTTTTGTTCGCTGGTTTCTGGATTCCAAGCCAGATCAGTTGTTGTCTCAGGTCAGAACTGCTTCCACAGGAGTTGATGAGCAGTCAGGTCTGCTTCTGACCAATCAGGAAGGCCAGATGGCGACCGTGATGTTATCTCTTCACTCCAAGCAGCCCAAGCGTGGCATGATATCCTGTGAAAGAGGATATATTGAGATTATGGAGTATCCAAGAGCAGGAGAAGCAAAGGTTACGTACACCGATACGGGTAAGACGGAGATAATAGAAGCTGGAGATAACGCAGACGCATTATATTATGAAGTGCTGGATATGGAGCATGCGATCATCAGTGGGGATGTCTCAGCTATGCAGTTGGGCTTTTCAAAAGATGTGATGGATCTGATGACAGCATTTCGTAAAGAATGGGGTGTGAGTTATCCGGAGGAAGAGCGATGAAGTTAGCAGTATTTTTCCCGGGGATCGGCTATCACTGTGACAAGCCATTGTTATATTATGCAAAAAAACTGACACAGCAGTGCAGATATGAGGAGTGTATTTCATTGAGTTATTCTTATGACGGAGGAAATATCCGTGGAAATCAGCAGAAAATGCAGCAGGCATTTGAAGCACTGTATGCACAGGCAGAAGAAAAGCTTGCGGATGTAGATTTCGGAAAATACAGTGAGATCCTGTTTATCTCCAAAAGTGTTGGAACAATCATTGCTTCAGCTTATGCACAGAAATATAAAATCTCATGTCGTCAGGTGTTGTATACACCACTGGAACAGACCTATGCATTTCCCCATGAAGATGCCATTGCCTTTATCGGAACCGCAGATCCGTGGAGTAATCCGCAGAAAGTCGTGAAATTATCAGAACAGCAACATATTCCAATCTATACCTATGATGGGGCAAACCACTCCATCGAGGCAGCAGATATCATGAAAAATCTGAAAATGCTGACCGATGTGATGGAGAAAACAAAGGAGTATATGAATAATGAGCAAACCACTGATCGGCGTTATGCCATTATGGGATGAAGGTAAGAAGAGTATCTGGATGCTGCCAGGTTATCTGGAAGGAATCCGGGAAGCTGGGGGAACACCTGTGATATTTCCATTAACGGAAGATAGAGAAGAACTGGAACAGTTATGCAGCCTCTGCAATGGGTTCCTGATCACGGGCGGACAGGATGTAGATCCTGCAATCTATAGAGAAACACCGATTCCGCAGATGGGGGAGATCTGTACTGTACTAGATCAGATGGAACGTCAGGTGCTGGAATACGTTATCAAAGAAGATAAGGCAGTGCTCGGTATCTGCAGAGGAATTCAATACTTAAATGCCATGTTGGATGGAAGTCTCTATCAGGATCTGAATGTACAGCATCCATCAAAGACCGAACACCATATGGAGCCGCCTTATGACCGGGTGATCCATCAGGTACAAATCATAGATGGAACACCGCTTCATCAGTTGTTGCAGGTAACAGAACTTGGTGTGAACAGTTATCATCATCAGGCAGTAAAAACTCTTGCGCCATCGCTGACTGTGATGGCAGAATCCGAAGACGGACTGGTGGAAGCTGTCTATATGCCGAAAAAAAACTATGTGTGGGCAGTCCAGTGGCATCCGGAGCTGTCATATCAGACAGATAAATACAGTCGGAAGATATTTGAAAGCTTTGTGGCAGCATGTAAATAATATGAAAGAGAGAAGAAAGAAAATAGCAGAATTGAAAGCTTGACATTTTTTTATATCCTCATATAATTATCTTTGGTAATTAACAAAGGTAATTATATGAGGATTTTTTATTATGAGAATTGAAACGTTAAAAAAAATGTTTGATGCCTGTTATCAGGCAAAGCGGACAAGGGAGATGCTGCCCACGCTGCCAGAGGGTGTTATGCCATCCTATATCCATTATCTGGATGTGATTGAGACACTGGAAAAGCAGGATGTTCAGGTGAAAATATCTGACATCAGCGATGCGTTAAATCTGCCGCGGCCAGGTGTGACCCGCACGGTCAAAGAGATGGAGACCAAAGGGTATCTGAAGAAAATAGCATCTCATAATGATGGACGTGTCACCTATGTGACAAGTACGGAAAGAGGAAAACAGTTATCTCAGAAATACAATGAAGAGACGTTTAACATGATCCTTCCGTGCATGGATGCTATTTCTGAGGAGGATGCCGAGTGTATGATCCGCACTATCGAGAAATTTTATGAGATCATGAGTGAGAGGAGGAGTCATTTTGGTAAGTAATCAATCTGATTTTACAGAAGGAAGTATTTTGAAAAAACTGGTTGCCTTCATGTTTCCAGTTCTGGGAGCATTGATCCTGCAGGCTGCTTATGGTGCTGTGGACCTTCTGGTAGTCGGAAGATTTGGTTCCACATCAGGTCTTTCTGCAGTATCCACCGGAAGCCAGGTGCTTAATCTGGTAACCTTCGTAGTCATTCAGCTTGCCATGGGTATTACAGTTCTGATCGCCCGCTATCTGGGAGAAAAACGCCAGGAACAGATCGGTTCCGTCATAGGCGGTTCTGCCATTGTCTTTACGATCATCTCTGTGATTTTATTTGTGATCATGGTTGGGTTTGCCCGACCGATCTCAGTGCTCATGCAGGCACCTGCAGAGGCTGTGGATCTCACAGCCAGTTATGTAAGGATCTGTGGAGGCGGCATTTTATTTATCGTGGCTTATAATCTGTTATCGGCTATTTTCCGTGGACTGGGTGACAGTAAATCGCCGCTTCTGTTCGTGCTGGTTGCCTGTATTGTCAATATCTTTGGGGATTTGTTCTTAGTGGCAGGATTTCACATGGATGCAGCCGGTGCTGCAATCGCAACGGTTATGGCACAGGCATTAAGCGTTGTGTTTGCAGTCATTCTGTTGATGAAAAAGAAACTGCCATTTACCATCACAAAAAAGGATTTTCACTTTAATTGTCAGTGCAGCAGATTTCTGGAGATCGGACTTCCGCTGGCATTACAGGAGTGTCTGACACAGATCTCATTTCTGGCATTATGTGCTTTCGTGAATCGCCTTGGTCTGGAAGCATCCTCCGGTTACGGCGTTGCCTGCAAAATCGTGAACTTTGCCATGCTTGTACCAAGTGCCCTGATGCAATCCATGGCATCCTTCGTATCTCAGAATGTTGGAGCCGGAAAACTGAAGCGTGCAAAACAGTCTATGTTCACAGGGATTGGAGTTGGATTGGCTGTAGGCTGTGTGGTATTTGTCCTTGTGATGCTCAGAGGTGATCTGCTGACGGGACTCTTCACCACGGATGCAGCAGTTGTTCAAAGAGGGTACGAATATCTGAAAGGCTTTGCTCTTGAGACCATTGTGACAGCCATTTTGTTCAGCATGATCGGCTACTTTAACGGAAATAATAAAACCGTCTGGGTCATGACACAGGGACTGATTCAGACACTTCTGGTACGATTGCCCTTTGCTTATTTTATGAGTATTCAGCCAGATGCAAGCCTTACAATGATCGGACTTGCAGCACCGGTTTCAACGATGGTTGGAATCATGCTTAATATATGCTTTTATATTTATCTGAATAAGATATCGGTGAAAAATGCGAGATAATCCTTATCTGGAACTGGAAGAACTGACCGCTTTGTGTTAAAATATTAAGCAGAATTTTACTTTTGGAGGTAGATGAAATGGCAGTACATTCAATTGATGCAGAAGACGATCAGTTTGCATATCGTTATGATACACAGTTGTTGATCGACAGAAGAGATAAGGACCTTGACGAGGATGAGATTGCAGAGTTTATCACTGAAAACTTTGAAGGAAACAGCCTGATCGCAGCAGGTGATGAAGATCTGGTGAAGATTCATTTCCACACTAATGAACCGTGGAAGATTCTGGAATATTGCAACAGTATCGGCGAGATCTACGATATTGTTGTGGAAGATATGATCCGTCAGGCGAATGGTCAGCAGGGCTGATGAAAAAGAATAAATATGAAATTGACATGTGCAATGGAACGCTCATGGATAAGCTGATCTCCTTTGCCATTCCGCTGATGCTGTCAGGTATTCTGCAGCTAATGTTCAATGCAGTAGATATTATTGTGGTTGGACGGTTCAGCGGAAGCCAGTCTCTGGCAGCAGTAGGTTCCACAACTGCACTGATCAATGTATTTACAAATCTGTTTATTGGAATTTCACTGGGAGCTAATGTGCTTGCAGCCAGGTATTACGCACTGGAAAAATCAAAAGAAATGTCAGAGACGGTTCACACAGCCATTGCATTTGCACTGATAAGCGGTGTGGGCATGGCAGTGATCGGACTTCTGATGGCAAAGCCTGCGCTGGAACTCATGGGAACGCCGGATGATGTAATAGCAAAGTCCACTTTATATATGCGGATTTACTTCTGCGGCATGCCATTTTTCATGCTGTATAACTATGGCGCGGCGATCCTGCGAGCTGTTGGCGATACGAAGCGACCGCTTATTTTCCTGCTCATATCTGGTGTGATCAATGCCATATTGAATCTTTTTCTGGTGATTCAGTTTCACCTGGATGTGGCAGGAGTTGGTATTGCGACTGTGATCTCCCAGTTGATCTCTTGCATTCTGGTATTGCGGTGCCTGTATTGTTCGGAGAGCAGCTATCAGTTCCGACCAGAAAAATTGAATATCAGGTCCCGTTATTTGAGACAGATCTTTGAAGTTGGTATTCCGGCTGGGATCCAGAGTACCGTCATCAACCTGTCCAATGCTATGCTGCAGTCATCGGTTAACTCCTTTGGCTCGATTTCCATGGCAGGATATACAGCAGCCAACAATATTTTTGGATTCCTGTATGTGTCTGTCAATTCCGTCACCCAGGCATGCATGAGCTTTACCAGCCAGAACTATGGTGTAAAAAAACTGAAACGAATGGATCGAGTGTTGATTGACTGTGCGATCCTGTCTGTTGTTGTGGCACTGGGGCTTGGAAGCATTGCTTATTTCTTTGGACCAGAGCTTCTACACATTTACAGCGAACAGGCGGATGTGATTGCCTGTGGTATGGAGATTCTGTCCTACACAACTATGACCTATTTTCTGTGCGGTCTGATGGATCTGTTCCCGGGGGCTTTGAGAGGAATGGGCTATTCCACAGTGCCTATGATCCTGTCTATTATCGGAACCGTCGGCATGCGGATTCTCTGGATCTATGGACTGTTCCCGACACACCGGTCACTGGGATTCCTGTTTATCTCATATCCGGCTTCCTGGATCGCAACCATTGTGATGCAGGTGATCTGCTTCTGGTTTGTGAGAAGAAAGATTCACAGGGAAAAAGACGGTTATTGTTGTCGATAGATATTATAGAAACGTATGACAACTGAAAGGAAAACCAGATGATAAAAGCGATCATATTTGACGTAGATGACACTTTATATGATTTATCAGGGCCTTTTAAGGAAGCATTCCACGAATTATATCCGCTGGAAGAACTTGATCTGGAAGGTGCGTTTCTTGCCAGCCGCAGATACAGCGATTCTGTGTATGCGAAATCCTTAAGCGGCGAAATGTCCATGGAAGATATGTATGTTTATCGTTTTCAGAATGCATTCCATGATTATGGAAAGAACATGGATGCACAGGAAGCTCTGCATTTTCAGGAGATTTATGAGAAGCATCAGCATATGATTCATATGACAGAAGCCATGCAGGAATTTCTGAAAGAGCTTTCCGATAAGATGGTGCTTGGAATCATCACAAATGGACCTTCCGGTCACCAGTGGGATAAAATCCGTGCTCTGGAGGCAACCAGATGGATTCCGAAAGACCATGTATTTATATCAGGAGAACACGGTGTAGCCAAGCCGGAGCGACGGATCTTTGAGCTTGTGAAGGAAAAACTGAAGCTTCAACCCCAGGAGTTCTGTTATGTGGGTGATTCTTATGAAAATGATATCGAAGGTGCGAAGGGAGCCGGATGGAATGCCATCTGGTACAATCACAGAAATCATAGGCCAACAGGAAGCGCAGAACCTGATTATATGGTGCGTTCAGAAAAAGAACTGCTTGAACTTCTCAGCCAGGTCGCAAGTGGAAAGTAACATTGTAAAAGCCATATATTTTTGATAAAATAAATACGGTAAAATCGTTTTCCAACAAAGATGGAGGATACCAACATGAATGAAAATATAAAAAAAAGAAATGAATGTCTTGCAAAAACAGTGATCAAAGGACTGGATTCCCGCAATATGACAGGATACTACGCAGAAAGCAAGGAAGAAGCCCTGAAAAAAGCTTTGGAGCTGATTCCTGAAGGAAGTACCATTGCCATGGGTGGATGTATGAGTGCACATGAGATTGGGCTGATCGATGCACTGAAAAAAGGTAATTATAACTATCTGGATCGCGATAAGATGGAGCCAAGAGAGTCTCTTCTGGCATCTTATGATGCAGATGTCTTTTTGACCAGTGCCAATGCTATCTCCAATGATGGTATTCTGGTAAATATTGATGGAAATTCCAATCGTGTATCTTGCATTGCACAGGGGCCAAAAAAGGTAGTCTGTATTGTAGGAATGAACAAGGTCTGTGATGACCTGGACGGAGCTATGAAACGCGCTAGAAGTGTAGCTGCTCCAATAAATGCACAGCGATTTAATATCAAAACTCCATGTAAGGAAACAGGAAAATGCTTTGACTGCAAATCTCCGGATACAATCTGCTGTCAGTTTTTAATTACAAGATATTCCAGACATGCAGGACGAATCCATGTGATTCTTGTAAATGATAATCTTGGATTTTAAGAAGGTACATATGGAACAGAAACAAACAGATGTGGTAATAAAGACCCTGATTGAAAAACAGACGACGATTTCGACTATGGAGAGCTGTACTTCCGGTCTGATCGCATCCATGATCACAGATACGGAAGGTGCATCAGCCATCTTTCCCGGAGGTTATGTGACTTACTCCAATGAGACAAAAATGCTTGTGGGTGTAGATGAACAGGTACTCCGTCAATATGGAGTCTATTCCAGAGAATGTGCACAAGCCATGGCGAAGACAATTCAGGAAAAGCTTCATACAGATATTTCTATCGGAGTCACCGGTACAACAGGGAATGTAGACCCAAATAATGCAGACAGTGTACAGGGAAAGATGTTTTTCTGCATTCGTATCCAGAATATGCCATATACTTATGAAGTAAATACAGAGGTGACAGGCAGATCCCGTCATGAGATCAAGCAGTTTTATGCAGATCAGATATTTGAAAAGCTGTCAGATCTGATCAAAAACGTATAAGGATAACTAAATGAAAGCAATATCAGTCTATGCACTCACAAGAGAACAGAACATCCATCATTTACAGAAGCTGGAGCGACAGTTATCGGAGCGCGACTATTTTCTGAAGATAAAGGAATGGGAACTGAACAGCATGAAGGGGCTGGTGAAACAGTTAGAAGGGCATATGAAGGAAGTCTATGCCCTTCGTTTTTTCTATTCCTTTCAGATTCCGAAGCTTGGCAAAGAATTTGACCTGCTCCAGATCAAGGAAGATCAGATTCTGAATCTGGAACTGAAAAGCGGGATTGTCTCTGATGAGGCGATTCGAAAGCAATTGATCCAGAATCGTTATTATCTGTCAGTGCTTGGCAGGACCATCCGTTCCTATACATACATCAGCAGCCAGAACCGTCTGATTCGCCTGACCAATCACGATCATATCGTGGAGGCGGACTGGGAACAGTTGTGTCAGGATCTGCAGCAGGAGAGCGCTGATTATAATGGAGATGTTGAGGATCTGTTTCAGGCAGAGCTTTATCTGATTTCACCGATCACGGAGGCTGGAAGATTCCTTCGAAAAGAATATTTTCTTACTTCTCAGCAACGGGATATTGAGCGGCAGATCCTAAAGGGAATCCGACAGAAACATACAGGGTATTACTGGTTTATCGGCCTTCCAGGAACAGGTAAGACATTGCTTCTCTATGATCTGGCCATGAAATTGTCCGGCCATCAGAAAGTATGTCTGATCCATTGTGGAAGAGCAGGAAAAGAATGGCGGATCCTGCATGAACGGCTGCGGAGAATTGATTATCTGTCTGATGAGCAGATCCATGAAAATATGGATCTGTCAGAGTATAATGGAGTTCTGATTGATGAAGCTCATTTGCTGTCAGAAGAAAATCTGCAGATGATATTAGAGGCATGTGGTCAGCAACCGGTGATCTTTTCCAGTGACTGTGAAGATATGATCTCGCCGGAAGAATTTGACCGGAGTACGGTAAAAGCAATGAGACATCTGCCGGAGATGCAGACCTATCATCTGACCAATCGGATCCGAACTAATGCGGAACTGTCCTCTTTTATCCAACATATGATGCATCTGCCAAAGCAGCGCTATACAAGAAACTATCCGCATATTACCGTATTCTATGCCAACGATGAGATTGAAGCGGAGAATCTACTGTGTGATGCCAGACGACAGGGATATTTCTATCCGCAGGATGAGATTCCTGATCATGGGATAGATTGCCTGGCTGTACAGCTGGATTCCCGTTATTATTATGATGAACAGAAATTCCTGCGGTCTACAAAGACAAAAAGAAGCGAACGATCTGATGTGAGAAAACTTTTTCATCAGTTGAATCAGGCAAAAGAGAGCCTGATACTTGTTATAAAAGAAAATCCAGCAGTATACAAGACACTGCTGGATCTGCTCCAGTAAAAAATTTTTTTGTGCAAATGATTGAATCATTTCTGAAAATGCTTTGATATACTTAGGGAACAGGTATGCGATACAATTCTGATGCACTGACCTGTTATTTTTTCAGATATCAATTACGAAAGAGAGTACAAGGTGTCATGGTAAAAATACTGATCGCGGAGGACGAGGAGCCGATTGCCAATCTGATCCGCATGAATCTGAAAAAGGCTGGTTATGCCTGCGAATGCGCTTATGACGGACAGGAAGCGGCTGACCGGATGGAGGAAGGACATTATGATCTGCTCCTCCTGGATATTATGCTGCCGAAGATCAATGGTTACGAGCTCATGGAATATGCTAAGAGCATTCAGCTTCCGGTCATCTTTATTACTGCTATGGACTCCACGGAAAATAAGGTAAAGGGTCTGAAGATGGGAGCAGAAGACTATCTGGCGAAGCCGTTTGAGATTGTGGAACTTCTGGCAAGAGTGGAAGCGGTCTTGCGCCGCTGTAACAAGATTGGCCGTATGCTGCATATACTGGATGTGGATATTGATTTATCTTCCCGCACGGTTATGCAGGATAATCAGCAGATTCTTCTGACTCTGAAAGAATATGAATTGCTTCTGTTTTTTGCCCGCAATCCCAACATTGCCCTGTATCGGGAAGTAATCTATGAGCAGGTGTGGGAAAAGGAATATACCGGTGACAGCCGGACTGTAGATCTTCATGTACAGCGTCTGAAGAAGAAGCTGGGATGGGATAAACATATCTGTGCCGTGTATAAGATCGGATACCGACTGGAGACATGATTGTATGAAATTTTTCTGGAAGATCTATTTTTCATTTACAATTTTGTTCGTGCTGTCATTCAGTATCTTTGGAACATGGATGATCCAGAGAACTTTTGAGCATTCCTACCAGAAAGCGCTGGATGACGGAGAATGGGACAACCAGATGTTCCAGCTTGCTTTTGAGATGAATCTGAACAGTCTGGGTGTTATGTATCAGACCGATGAGTTGATTCCGGTCATGGGAGCCAATGTGACCCAGAACCTGTCTGAATCTGGAAATATTTACCGGATCTACAACAGTGAAAAGAAGCTGCTCTACGAAAGTGCCAATGCAAGTGCTCAGGACATGAAGGTACTTAATATGTTGGATGATAAGCATACCAGCAGCTATGAAGTATATCGGCTGGGAACCAAGACATGGCTCGTGTATGCCTGTCGCTCAGTGGTCAATGAGAAAAGCTATCTGTTGGAGAGTATTACCGATATTTCTTATATTTATCAGGAACGGGAAAGCAATTATGATTGGTATGTGGTCATGATGCTGTCGCTGACTGCAGTTATGACAGTACTGGTTTTTGTAGTGACTCATTTTCTGACCATGTCCATTGCTCACTTATCTCATGCCACCAGACAGTTTACTTCAGGAGAACTGGATGCTAGGGCAATAGAACAGGGAGGAGATGAGATTGCAGAACTTGCCAGTGATTTTAACCATATGGCAGATACTATCTCTGAAAAGATAGATGAGCTGAAGAGCCAGGCAAAGAAGCAGGAAGATTTTACTGCTTCCTTTGCACATGAACTGAAGACACCGCTGACCTCCATCATCGGATATGCAGATATGCTTCGTTCCACACCTATGACGGAAGAAGAAACTATGGAAGCCGCCAACTATATTTTTCAGCAGGGTAAGAGACTGGAAAGTCTGTCCTTCAAACTGCTGGAGCTGATCGTGACAGACAAGCAGCAGTACCAGTTCCGTATGATCTCCGTGGAACGATTGGTGAACGAGGCCTTAAGGCTTACCAGAGAGAAGAGAGAAGAACGGAAGATTGCTCTCCATCTTGGACTGGAAGAAGGAGAAATCTTTGGAGAACGGGACCTACTGTTATCTGTCCTTGTGAACCTGTTGGATAATTCCAGAAAAGCAGTCCGAACAGGCGGTCGAATCCAGATTCTTGGACGAAATTATGGAAAAACATATGAATTATGTATCAGTGACAATGGATGTGGTATGGATGCAGGAGAATCACAACGGGTCACAGAAGCTTTCTATATGATCGATAAATCCAGAGCCAGAAGGGAGGGCGGTGCCGGTCTTGGTATGACGCTTTGCAGCCGAATCCTGGCACTTCACCATGTAAGATGGAAGATATTCAGCAAACCAGGTAAAGGAACGGTTATTGTAATCCGGTTTCACTGCGAAAGGGAGGCGACGGACGATGAATAAGCTCTTGAATCAAAAGCTTTTATTTTTGATCAGTCTGCTCTGCGTAGTGACCGTAACAGTAGGCGCAGTATTTCTCCCAAGATATTTAAGCCGTGGACTTGATAAAAGCCGTCTTAACAAGGTGACCGTATCAGACCGATCACACTTTTCTTATCTGGAGCAGAGCAGTGGTGGGATTATAGAAAATATTCAGGCACTGTCTTTTATGAAAAGCGAAGCAAATCTGATGCTGCTCAGTGATATGAAAGCAGATACTGCACGTCTGAATACAGATCTTCTGGAAAATGTCTACAATCAGGCTATGATAGCTTCAGAGTATGGCATGCTCCCATGGTTAGGAGTAGGTGATTACAAAACGCTTCGAAAATCTTCTTATGATGTTGTCACAGACTGGGAGGATGATATTCGTTTTGCCAGATATTACAGTCTGACTTATGATTCTGATAATGATGAGAATACGAAAGAGCTGTTGAATCTATGGTTCCTCAGATTTTCTGACAACAATACATTTGATTATTATTTTCTGGTCGATGCGTCAGATTATACCATCTATTATGCGGAGATCCATAATGACTGGACTGCAGCAGAAGCAGAAGCCATGGAAATCATCAAAGCAGAATCCAGCGGAAATGAGATAAACATCACGATATCAGAAGGTATTGACCAGTCTGCGACTCTGGATGTAAGTGACAGTTCACTGGAAACAGGTGTGTTATGGTATTATAATGCAGAGTCGTGTCGGTATGTGGTCGGGGATTATACGAATTCTTATCATGCACTTTTGGTACTTCATTTTGAGGATGGAACTGTTTATATGGAAGAGACCCCTGTGGATAGTAATGCAACTGTATCAAAAAAAGGAATTGCCGTTGGAGTTCGCGGAGTACAGAGTAACCTGAATCAGTTAAAAAATAAACAGGAAAAGAAAGATCCCGGAATTGATGTCCGATCACATTATGGACTGGTAATTCCGGGATCTTATTATCAGATACTATGTGTTTTACAGGAAAATACGGAAGACGCCACATACTTTTCCAAGAATCTGTACATCATCCACAATGATCGGATCCATGGAATCGTTCTCCGGCTGGAGACGATAGTGTCCGTTTTCTTTATAAAAAGTCTTAACCGTAGCAGAATCATCCACAAGTGCAACGATCATTTCACCGTTAGATGCCAGATTTTGCTGACGAACCATGATATAATCGCCGTCAAAGATACCTGCATTTATCATACTTTCACCTTTGACTTTCAACATGAAGCAATCAGTGTTTGGCATATATTCTGCCGGGATCGGGAAATATCCTTCAATATGCTCCTGCGCCAGAATCGGCTGACCGGCTGCAACAGTACCTACCATAGGAACATTAACGACCTCACGGCGGGACAGATTAAAACTGTCATCCATGATCTCGATAGCTCTTGGTTTCGTCGGGTCTCTGCGGATATACCCGTTCTTCTCCAGTGTCTCCAGATGAGAATGGACAGAAGATGTGGACTTCAGGTGAACCGCTTCACAGATATCCCGCACTGCAGGCGGATATCCTTTGCTCAATATTTCAGATTTAATAAAATCAAGTATCTCCTGCTGCTTGGGAGTGATCTTTCCATATGCCATAAAGCTTATCTCCTTGTTGATCGAACATTAGTTTTATTTATTATAGCATAGTGTTTATTAAAAAGCAAACAAATGTTCATTGAATTCTTATTTAGATTACATCGCCGTGAAAATGTTCATTTTCCATAGAGTATTGTTCCTCGGTATATTCATTTCCGGTGATCATCATATCCAGCAGTGCTTTGGCAGCCGGAGACAGCGGATGAGATGGATTCTGTACAATACAGATCTCCCGTTTTGGAATTACAATATCCAGAGACAGTTGAATCAGTCCATAATTCAGTAAGAAGGATCTGGCAAATTTATAAGGAACAAATCCGATGCCAAGGTTATGCAGAACAGTAGGCGGGATCAGATCGTTGGAGTTTACTTCAATATTAGGATGAAGTTCAATACCATGATGTTTGAAGATGCTGTCCCAGAATTTTCGTGTTGTGGTTCCTTTTTCCATACACACGATGGGATAGGCAGTCAGCTCCTTGAGTGTCAGGGTCTTGTTCTGTAAAAAAGTGTACTGACTTCCAGCCACTACAATATCCTGAAAATCCGAAGTCTTAGTCACCAGAAAATGTTCTGCTCCGTCAAGTGGTGTGATCGACACAGCAAAATCAATGGTTCCTGCATTCAGTGCGGATAAGGACAGCGGTGTGGAGAATGCATGGATCTGCAGATTCACATTAGGATACTGCCGGCGGAATGATTCCAGATAAGGCAGCAGATAATATCTCATGGTAAGTTCACTGGCTCCAATATTGATCTTACCACTTTGACAATTTACAAAATCCTGCAAAAGATTTCCGACTCTCGACATTTGCTGTACAGCACGGCTGATCTGACGGAAGAGCATCTGTCCCTCAGAAGTAAGTGTAACACCTTTACGGGAACGGATAAATAACTGACAATGCAGATTCTGCTCCAGATTCTGGATATATTTTGTAATAGTCGGCTGTGTCAGGCACAGATGCTGTGCAGCAAGGGAAATACTCTTCGCCCTGGCTACTTCATAGAAAATTTTATAATAATCAAAACTGATGTCCATTCCATTTACCCCTTTAACGTCAAAAAAATGTGGATGTAATATTCATAAAATCTATACTAATGGTCAAAAAAAACAATTATACATTTCTCTTCTTTCGTATTATAATAGGTAACAGGCTTTGAGGCAAGGACTTTAAAGCAAAGAATTCTTTAGAAAGGAAGTGCAGTTATGGGTAATTTAGGCGAAACACTGACTGAAGAGCTAACCTGTGAAACCGTCTTTTCAATCGGTGGAATCGGGATCTCTGAATCAGTTGTTGTCACATGGATTATCATGGCGGTATTTCTGCTGGCAGCATTTTTGCTGACCAGAAATCTGAAGGTGGAACATCCAAGCCGCAGACAACTTTTTTTAGAGTTTGTAGTGACCTGGATACAGGGCATCAGCGAGGGAATCGTTGGAGAAGAGGGAAAGCGTTATGCATCTTACCTGACTTCGGTCCTGATCTATCTTGGAATCGCCAACCTGATTGGTATCCTGGGATTTAAGCCTCCCACAAAGGATCTGAACGTGACAGCCGCACTGGCATTGATGAGTATTGTACTGATCGAGTATGCCGGTATTCATGAAAAAGGAGTAAAGCGGTGGCTGAAGAGTTTTGCAGAGCCGATCGCACTGGTCGCTCCGATCAACATCATGGAGGTGGCGATCAAGCCGCTGTCATTGTGTATGCGACTTTTTGGTAATGTACTTGGAGCTTTTGTTATTATGAAGCTGATCGAGTATGTCCTTCCGGTAGGTCTCCCGGTTATATTCAGTGCCTATTTTGATCTGTTTGATGGACTGATCCAGGCATATGTATTTGTATTCCTTACGGGACTGTTTATTAAGGAATCAATGGAGTAAAAAGACAAAAAGCAAAAGACAACGAAGGAAAAGGAGAATGTTATTATGTCTACATTAATCGCTATTGGCGCAGGTATTGCAGTACTTACTGGTATGGGAGCCGGTATTGGTATCGGTATCGCAACATCCAAGGCTACTGAGGCAGTTGCAAGACAGCCGGAGGCTGAAGGTAAGATCACCAAGCTTCTTCTGCTTGGATCCGCACTGGCAGAGGCAACCGCTATCTATGGTTTCGTAGTTGCTCTGATGATCATCATTATGTTGGCTTAAAGAAAGGCGGAACTTATCCATGTTAAGATTAGACTTTAATCTGGTCTTTACCATTCTTAATATTCTGATCTGGTATGTATTGATCCGCAAATTTCTGTTCAAGCCGATCAATAACATTATTACCAAACGGGAAGAAGCCCTCAATGCCCGTTATGATGAAGTAAAACAGCTTCAGGCTGAAGCCAAGGCTGAAAAAGATAAGAGTGTACAGTACCAGAATCAGATTGAAAGCGAAAAGGCTAAAGTAATGGCACAGGCTCAGCTTGATGCCCGTAAAGAGTTTGATCAGATTGTATCTGATGCTCATAAGAAAGCAGGCCAGATCATTGATACTTCTAAGAAAGAGGCTGCCCTCCAGAAAGAAAAAGTAATGAATAAGGCAGAACAGGAGATCCGTGGAATGATCCTGGAGGCTGCTGTGAAGTCTATGCAGTCTGAACACAATGACGAAGCTCTGTATGATGAATTTTTGACAAAAGCAGGTGAATCAACTCATGAAGAATCTTAATTCCTACCTGGATCGACTGACATCCATGCGTATGCGGCCGGAAGTGCTGCAGCATGCAGTCGATATTTTGAAAGCGGTTCCGCAGATTCAGACTGAGCTGGAAAATCCGGCAACCTCCCGTATGAAACGAGAGGATATCATTCAGGAAATTTTCCCGACAGAGTCCAGACAGTTTATCTACGGTCTGGTTGAAGATGGTGCCCTTGGATCTCTGGATGAGATCCTGAAAGCATACATGGAACTGTCGGATGAGGAACGTACTCCTCTTTCCTGTGTTCTTGAATATGTAACAGAACCGGATGATGCTCAGTATGAAGGCATTATAAAATTTTTAAGACAGCAGTATCCAGAGAGAGTGCTGAACATTTCCCGTAAACAGAATAAAGAGCTTGGCAGTGGATTTATCCTCCATGCCGGCAACGAAGAGTATGACTGGAGTGCTTCCGGACGTAAGAAGGCTCTGCAGCAGAAACTGCAGTCTCTGGATATTTCCGGTGATGGCCCGCTGGTAGCACAGAAAGCAATCATCAGTATTCTGAAAGGAAGCATGGATGACGTCGATATTGCCAGCCAGGAGGTTGGTGTTGTCAGCCGTGTCGGTGATGGTATTGCCTACATTGATGGTGTAGATCATGCAATGTATGGAGAGATCCTGGTATTTGATAATGGTCTGAAAGCCATGGTGCAGGATGTGCGTGAAAATGAGATTGGATGTATCCTTCTTGGAAAAGATACTGAGATTGAAGAGGGAACCCGTGTAGCCCGCACAGGACGGATGGCTGGTATTCCGGTTGGAGATGGATATATCGGCCGTGTTGTAGACGCACTTGGTGAACCTATTGATGGAAAAGGCAAGATTGAGACTACGGATTATCGTCCGGTAGAAGAACCGGCACCTGGAATCATTGATCGTAAATCTGTGGATACTCCGCTGGAGACCGGTATTCTGGCAATTGACTCTATGTTCCCGATTGGTCGTGGACAGCGTGAGTTGATCATCGGAGACCGTCAGACTGGTAAGACTTCTATTGCTACAGATACGATTCTGAACCAGAAAGGAAAGAACGTTATCTGTATTTACGTGGCAATTGGCCAGAAAGCATCTACAGTATCCAAACTGGTGCATACATTTGAGAAGCATGGTGCTATGGATTACACGATTGTCGTATCTTCTACAGCAAGTGATCCGGCTCCGCTTCAGTATCTGGCTCCATATTCAGGAACCGCACTGGCAGAGTTCTTTATGCACAGAGGTCAGGATGTACTGATCGTATATGATGACCTGTCCAAGCATGCAGTGGCCTATCGATCCCTGTCCCTGTTGCTGGAGCGTTCTCCGGGACGTGAGGCTTATCCAGGTGATGTATTCTATCTGCATTCCCGTCTGCTGGAACGTTCCAGCCGTCTGAGTGACGAAAAGGGAGGCGGATCCATTACAGCACTTCCGATCATTGAAACACAGGCTGGTGATGTATCTGCATATATTCCGACCAATGTCATCTCCATTACGGATGGTCAGATTTTCCTGGAGAGTGACTTATTTAACGCAGGTATGCGTCCGGCAGTCAATGTTGGTCTGTCTGTCTCCCGTGTAGGTGGTGCAGCCCAGACCAAAGCAATGAAGAAGGCAGCCGGAAGTATCCGTATTGATCTTGCCCAGTATCGTGAGATGGAAGTATTTACCCAGTTCAGTTCTGATCTGGATGCTATCACAAAAGAGCAGTTGGAATACGGAAAACGTCTGATGGAGCTGTTAAAACAGCCATTGAGCGAGCCGCTTTCCCTGCATGCACAGGTGATCACGCTGTGTGCAGCAACCCATAAGCTGTTTTTGGATGTTCCTGTGAAAGAGCTGAAAAAGTTCCAGAAAGATATGCTTGCATATCTGGATCAGAAGCATCCGCAGATTGGAGAAGAGATCGAAGAGCTGCACAGCTTAAGTGATACTCTGATCAATAAGATCATTGATGCAGTAAAGGAATACAAGAGTCAGGTGGTGAAGTAGTATGGCAGGACTGCGAGAGATCCAGAACAGGATCAAAAGTATCCAGGATACGAGAAAAATCACCAATGCCATGTACATGATCTCCTCTACCAAGATGAGAAAGGCTAAGCAGGATCTGGAAAATACGGAGCCGTATTTCTACACCCTTCAATCTATGATGGCACGTCTGCTGCGTCATCTGCCGGATGTCAGCCATATGTATTTCGAGAAGGAAGAAAAGGAAGAACTGGACCATCAGAAAAAAGTGGGACTTCTGGTTATTACCGGTGATAAGGGCCTGGCTGGTGCTTATAACCACAATGTACTGAAGCTTGCCCAGGAATTTCTGGATGACCAGAACCAATGGGCAGAGTTGTTCGTTGTTGGAGAATTGGGACGACAGTATTTTACTGGTCAGCATGTGCCTATTCAGGAAAATTTCCAGTTTACCGCACAGAACCCGACCTTCAGCCGTGCCCGCTGGATTGCAGAGACACTTCTGGAAAAATTTCAGTCAGGAGAACTGGATGAGATCCAGGTTATTTTCACACGGATGGAAAACAGCATGACCAGTGTTGCTGAAGTGCGGAAGATGCTTCCTATGGAGAGACCTCCTATGCCGAAGATTCCTATGGATGTGTATCATGAAGAGTTCCTGGCAATTCCAGATGCTCAGACTGTTGTGGACAGTATTGTTCCAAACTACATTTCCGGTTTTATCTACAGTGCGCTGGTTGAGTCTTTCTGTAGTGAACAGAATGCACGTATGCAGGCAATGGAGTCTGCTACCAACAATGCAGATGAGCTTCTTCATGACCTGAGTATCATGTATAACCGGGCCAGACAGGCTGCCATTACACAGGAGATCACTGAGGTATGCAGCGGTGCCAGAGCTCAGAAAAACAAGAAACAATAAACTTTACTATAAAACAAAGGAGATACATGTGTGATGGAAAAAGGTAAGATCATACAGGTTTCAGGTCCTGTTATCGATGTTTTATTCGAAAAGGGCAATCTCCCTCATATAAAAGATGCACTGACTGTTGATAACCATGGCAAAAAATGCGTCATGGAAGTTGCAAAGCATATGGGTCATAATATTGTCCGTTGTATTATGCTTTCAGCCAGTGAAGGTCTCTGCCGTGACATGGAGGTCACTCAGACCGGTGCAGGTATCACAGTCCCGGTAGGAGAGAAGACCCTTGGTCGTCTGTTCAATGTGCTTGGAGAGACTGTTGACGGTGGGGGAGAGATTACAGATTCAGAAAAATGGTGTATTCATCAGGATCCGCCTTCCTTTGAAGATCAGAGTCCGGTCGTTGAAATTCTGGAGACAGGTATCAAAGTTATCGATCTTTTAGCTCCATATGCAAAGGGTGGTAAGATTGGTCTGTTCGGTGGTGCCGGTGTAGGTAAGACCGTATTGATCCAGGAGTTGATCCGAAATATTGCAACTGAACATGGTGGATATTCCATCTTTACCGGTGTAGGAGAGCGTTCCCGTGAAGGTAATGATCTCTGGTCAGAGATGAAAGAATCCGGTGTATTGAATAAGACTGCTTTGGTATTCGGTCAGATGAACGAGCCGCCTGGAGCACGTATGCGTGTGGCTGAGACCGGACTTACTATGGCTGAATATTTCCGTGATGAGATGCATCAGAATGTGCTTCTGTTCATTGATAATATTTTCCGTTTTGTACAGGCAGGATCTGAGGTTTCCGCACTGCTTGGACGTATGCCGTCCGCAGTAGGATATCAGCCGACTCTGGCAACTGAGATGGGTGAATTACAGGAGCGTATTGCGTCAACAAAGGAAGGTTCCGTTACATCTGTACAGGCTGTATATGTGCCTGCAGATGACCTGACAGACCCGGCTCCGGCAACTACATTCGCCCATCTGGATGCAACCACTGTACTTTCCAGAAAAATTGTAGAACAGGGTATCTATCCGGCTGTTGATCCGCTGGAATCTACTTCCCGTATTCTGGAAGCAGATGTGGTTGGTGAAGAGCATTATGAGACTGCCAGAAGAGTACAGGAGATGCTTCAGAAGTATAAAGAGCTGCAGGATATTATCGCTATCCTTGGTATGGAAGAGTTGTCTGAAGAGGATAAGCTGACCGTTGCCCGTGCAAGAAAGGTACAGCGTTTCCTGTCCCAGCCATTCCACGTAGCTGAAAACTTTACCGGTGTTCCCGGTAAATACGTACCACTGAAAGATACCATCAAAGGATTCCAGGCTATTATCAATGGTGAGATGGATCAGTATCCGGAAGCAGCATTCTTCAATGTAGGAACCATTGATGAGGTGGTTGCAAAGGCAAAGACCATGGCAACTTCTATTTAGAGGTGAAGACATATGTCAAAATTTTACTTAAAAGTCATATCCAGTAACCGTATTTTTTATGAAGGATTCTGCACTTGTCTGATCATTCCGTCTGTAGACGGTGAGAAAGCGATCATGGCTCATCATGAGGAAGTCATTGTTGCAGTTGACAATGGTGAGATGAGAATGCAGAAGGAAGAAGGCGGTGAATGGAGCTATGCAGTTCTTGGAAAAGGATTCTGTATGGTTGCAAACAACCGTGTGACTGTTCTGGCTGATACGGTGGAGCGCTCGGAAGAAGTAGATGCCAACCGTGCAAAAGAAGCTCTGGAGCGTGCTCAGGAGCGACTTCGTCAGAAGCAGAGTATTCAGGAGTATCATATGACGCAGGCTGCTATGGCACGTGCATTGACACGACTGAAAGAAACTGAAAAATTTGTTCGATAAAGCTGTCAATGATGACAGAATTACTAACAAGACGAGTTTGTGAAATGTAAGACCACCACAGACTCGTCTTGTTAGCTTGTAAAATGATCATGAATGCGAGAACAAAGAAATGAAGCAATTTTTATGGCACCAGTACCGGGTGCAGGTCACAAAGAAGAATGTAAAAAGGACAAATATGAGGATTCATCAGGATGATCCCACATTGATCCTTATGTCCATTCCCTATGGCATGAGCTATGATGCAGGGCTTCATACACTGGAGCAGCCCCGCATCCGCCAGTGGCTGAAAAATTATGAGAAAAAGCAGATCACCCTGCCGACGACAGAAGACCGGCTGGAGAAAGAACGTCTGAAGAGACTGCATGCAGAGGAATATCGCCGGAAATTACTTGCGGTCATTCCAGAAATGTTCCGGAAGTGGGAACCGATCCTGGGTGTTCAAAGTGCTAAGGTAACGATCCGTCCTACTCGTTCCCAGTGGGGAAGCTGCAACACCAGAAATGGGAATATCTCCATCAGCCTGTGGCTTGGTGCTTATCCGGAGGAATGTATCGAATATGTAGTGGTTCATGAGCTGACTCATCTGCTGGAGCGAGGACACAATGCAAGGTTTTATGGATTGCTCGATCAGCATTATCCTGACTGGAAAACTTGCCGGGAACGGCTAAAACAAGATCCATAATAAATTTTTAATAGATTCTTAACAGATTTTTAGCAAAGAAACGGACATATTTAGATTATTATCCGTTTCTTTTTTTTATAACTTGTTTTATAATGTTCCGAGAGTGGATTTAAATGAAATCAGAGTGTGAGATATGAGGAGGAAATAAACTATATGGAACAGCTTCATGGACTGAAACAGTCAGAAGTAACAGAATCTCGTGAAAAATATGGAAGTAATGTGATCCCGGATTCAGAGCCAACCACATTCTGGAAAGAATTCCGGGAGACTTTTCAGGATCCGATGATCCGTATTCTGGTAGCGATCGCACTGTTGATGATCGTCATGTTTTTCTTTGGTTATGCACAGATTTATGAACCGTTGGGAACCATCGTGGCAATTCTGGTGGTTGCTTTTGTGACGGCCAGAACCGGTGTGGCCAGCGATTCTAAATACCGGGATCTGAAAAATTCTGTAAAAAAAGAGCAGAGTAAAGTATACAGAGATAGTATCATACGTATGATCGATTCGGATGACATTGTAGTTGGCGACCTGGTGTTGCTGCAGGCAGGAGATAAGATTCCTGCTGACGGCATTCTGGCATATGGACATCTCAGTGTAAATAATGCTGCACTGAACGGCGAGACAGAGGAATGTCATAAAGAAGCTGTAGATAAAGATCAGCCCTTTCCAGAACAGATCACAGGTGACACCTTTGTGGATGGATTTTCTCTTTTCCGGGGAGCTATCGTCTATGATGGTGAAGGCGTATTACTTGTGAAGAAGACTGGTCTTCAGACCATGATGGGTCATATGGCACTGGAAATGCAGGAAGAAGAACCCGCATCACCACTGCAGGTAAAACTTTCTATTCTGGCAGGACAGATCTCCAAGATTGGCTATACTGGTGCTGTAGTGATTGCCCTTCTGTATATGATTCATTTTGTGATTCTGGCAGGCGGTCCTGCAGCTTACATGGTACAGGGCTGGCAGAATATTTTCATGGATGTGATCAACGCACTGACCCTTGCTATTGTGATCATTGTCTGTGCAGTACCGGAAGGACTTCCGCTTATGATTTCCCTGGTACTGATGCAGAATACAAGCAAAATGCTGGATCACAATGTTCTGGTTCGAAAAGCAGAAGGAATCGAGACCGCAGGTGCTTTGAATATTCTGTTCAGTGATAAGACTGGAACCATCACAAAAGGCGAGATGGAAGTGGTTCAGTTTTTCAGTGGTGATGGAACGATCATTGACACTAAACAGATTAATAATTACCCTGACATACGTGAGAAACTTCATGTTGCGATTGGTAAAAATACTTCTTCCATGTTTGATGAACATCATCGTGTCATCAGTGGAAATGCTACAGATCAGGCACTGATGAAGTTTTTAGGAGAAGATTCTTATCTGAAAATGAAGGAAGATCCATCACTGGAAGTATTTGCCTCTCAGAAATTCAATTCTTCCAATAAATTCAGTCAGGCTCAGATCGGTGGACTGACCTATTATAAAGGTGCACCGGAAAGATTACTCCAGAAGGCTGACCGTTATATGGGAACTGACGGGCAGCTCCATCCGCTGGATCTGTCCTGTATCAATCAGCGGATCGATACTCTGGCAAAAAAAGCCATGCGTGTGATCGCATTTGGATATTCTGAAGAACCTTTGCAGGAGAACTGTATCTCTGGAAATCTGGTACTGATCGGTATGGCAGCCATCCGCGATGATGTAAGACCGGAAGCCCGTATTGCCATCCATGATGTACAAAAAGCTGGTATTCAGGTAGTTATGATCACCGGTGACCGGCTGGAGACTGCATCCGCCATCGCCAAAGATGCAGGTCTTGTTCATTCGGATGAGGATGTCTGTCTCACCTCGACCATGTTAAATTCCATGAGCGATGAGGAAGTAAAGAAGATCCTGCCGCATATTCGTGTCATTGCCAGAGCACTTCCTACGGATAAGTCCCGTATGGTCCGACTCTGTCAGGAAGAAAATCTTGTGGTCGGTATGACAGGAGATGGAGTCAACGATTCCCCGGCACTGAAACGTGCTGATGTGGGATTTGCCATGGGAAGCGGAACAGAAGCTGCAAAAGAAGCAGGAAAAATCGTGATCCTTGATGATAATTTTAACTCCATCAAAGATGCGATTCTCTATGGAAGAACCATTTTCCATAATATTTTAAAATTCTGCAAATTCCAGCTGGTCATCAATGTAGCAGCTGTGCTGGTCAGTGCGATTGCACCTTTCTTTGGAGTGGATGAGCCGTTGAAAGTGACTCACCTGCTGTTTGTCAATCTGGTCATGGACGGACTGGGAGCTATGATGCTTGGCAACGAACCGGCTCTTCCGGAATATATGGATGAAGCACCCAGAAAGCGGACCGATCCGCTGGTCAGCCGTTCTATGATGTATCAGATCGGTATTATGGGAATCTGGTTAACGGTACTCAGTTTATTTTATCTGACATCAGACTGGACAAGAAGCTTTTTCGAGACTGATAAGCAGTTCCTTACTTCCTATTTTGTTCTGTTTATTGCCAGTGCACTGTTCAATGGTTTCAATGTGAGAGACGATGGTTTCCGGATCTTTGGACACCTGAAGGAAAATCCAGATTTCCTCAAAGTGTTTTTCCTGATCCTGTTTATTCAGTTTGCCATTATCAATGTATCCTTACTGCCGGTCAAAGCGTTTACATTTATCAGTGCAATGTTCAGTTGTGTTCCTTTTGGCGTTCGCGGCTGGCTTCTGGCTTATTGTATGGCCTTTACCATGATCCCGGTAGATATGATCCGGAAGGCAGTTATGCGGATATTCTATAAATAACAAATTGTGGAAATTCTTCAGAATTCTTTGAATTATCTTAAGATTCATTTGGCAGGGAATGTGCTACAATCATTGCATGTAGCAGGTTTCCTGCTTTTATATATCCAGATGAATATTTAATGAGATCAGATGGCAGATTTCTTCGTCTAATATTCAGATGAGGGAATCTATTCCACTGCACATGGAAATATATAAAAAAAGATACAAGGGAGAATCATGGGAAGATATCAGTATACAACAGAAAATGACGATTATGAGGCAGATCTGGAACGGATCCGTATTTCACGAAAACGCAGAAAAGCCAGAAAACGCCGGGCAAAACGGATGGCGCAGATGAGACGATTAAGTGTAAGACTTGTGATCCTTGTTATCGCAGGCTGGATCTGCCTAAACCTGCTTCGTTCCAATGTAGTAGCGGCCTATATGGATGGAAATGAAAGTGAAACTACCTCTTTAATCGCTAATGTAGAACAGCAACTCTTCGGATTCATAGAAAAAGAAACCATGGTTGAGAAAATTCCAACTCCAGTGTCCCGGACAGAAGAGGAAGTTTTAGAAGTTCTGTCCGACAAGGCAAAGACTGATGCACAATATGCCTACATCATAGAACATTCCTCCGAATATCCGTCTGCCATGCTGGCTGCACTGGCAAATAATCCGGAGATGCTGGATTTTGTATCCGGCTATCTGAAACAGACGTCCGTCTCTTCCGATGCGTCACTGACGAAAAAGGAAAAGAAAGAGACTTATCCATTATTGATCCAGTGGGACAGCCGCTGGGGTTATCTTCCTTATGGAAGCAGCAATATCGGTATCTCCGGCTGTGGTCCTACCTGTCTGTCCATGGTGGTCTACTCCTTGACAAGAGAGGAGAGTGCAACGCCTGCACAGATTGCCGCTTATGCGGAGAGTGCCGGTTACTATATTGAAGGAACCGGTACTGCCTGGGCATTGATGACAGAAGGCGCTTCTCATTTTGGAATCACCGGAACCGAAATGTCTCTGGATGAGGATCTGATGAAATCAAGACTGGATCAGGGACATCCTATTATCTGTGCCATGCGCCCCGGGGATTTCACCACAGCCGGGCATTTTATCATGATCTATGGGTATGAAAAAGACGGCTTCCTGATCAATGATCCAAATTGTATCAGCAGAAGCCGCCAGGTATGGGATTACGATTCCTTAAGTAGCCAGATCAAGGATCTGTGGTATTTTTCTTATGAATGAATTTAGTTATTTTCTATATAACCGGTTTCTGTCTGGATACAAATAAAGCGATCAAAACTGCTCCGGAAACTGCCATGATCAGACCCGCAAGATTCATAACCGCAACTCCCGCATGGTCGATCAGAAATCCTCCCAGAAGACTGCCAATCATGCCTCCCAGGGTATTGGTTCCGGTCATAAGAGCTTGTCCCTTGAATTTATCCCGTTCCTCCATTACCTCATTCACATAATAGACAGAAGCGGGAATGTACAGTGCAAAGGATCCCATCTGCATAACAGCCGCCACCGTCATCAGTGCAATATTTCCGGCAGCAAAATAGCCAAATGCTTTCAGCGCAAAGAAGATACCGGAAATGATTAGCAGAACAGAACTCTTTACGTGTTTCACGATTCTGGAAAACAGGAACATCACCGGAATCTCCGTAATGGCAGCAATGGCAAGAAGCCGTCCAAGATCTGCCGACGTTCCGCCTACATTGGTAATGATCTGGATCATATAAGAGTTATTCATATTATGAAAAGAAAATACAAGCGTTACGCCAACTAAAGTTAACATAAAATATTTATATCTACCAACAAAAGAAAGCAAGGATTCCTTTTCCTGAACCGATTGACCTCTATCTGCGTTAATCTCACTTTTCATTTCCTGTTCTTTCTCTGAAAAAACAGCATCTTTTATGATCGGCATACTAAATACAGTAATGCAGATCACCAGAACCATCAAAATTCCCGCAAACAGGATCATAGAGCATCCATAGTTCTCAACCAGCCCGCCAAGCAGATAAGATGCCAGTGCATAGGAGAGGGAGCCGATACCTCTGGCTGCACCAAAATCCACGTTGACTCCCCGATTTACATAGTAAACACTGACCGAATTGATCAATGGCTGGATTACCTGTAACAGAGTATCTGTCAGCAGAAAGATCACAGCCACTGCAAGAAATTGATTTGGCAAACCATACAGGAGCAGCAGTAGTACTACCATAACGACCGCCAGAATGGCAGTTAATTTATGTAAGGTAACGGTCTTGGAACGATCCACAACTGATGCAAATACTGGCTGGAAGATCACACCCAGAATATTTCCCGCAGCGATGATCACACCGATCTGCGAATTGTGAAACCCCCGATCAAGCAAAAATACCGTGGCAAAACTGTAGATAATACAGAACGATGCCCAGTAAGCTCCTTGTAAGATACAATATTGTAACGTTAATTTCTTGGTATTGATGTTCATGAATGTACTCCTAAATATTATTATTTTACGTAACTATTTTTCAAAATCAGCAAGTTTTATTATATTATGTATAAATTAAATTGGCAAGTCAGACTCATTGATATTTCAAACATTTCAGATGCTTAAAGCATGATTGCATTTACAGAAAATATGTAATATATTTAATGAAAGGGGATGTTATGGATTATATATGTGAAAAAATGTGAACAGAAAGTCCAAGTAAAAGAAGGTATACTCCCTAAAAAAGATATTATTCAAATTACGAACTATATAACTCAGTTAATCGAATAAGCTTATTCTGATATAATAATTGAAAATGTTTACCGTATAGGTGAAGGAGCGTGCTGCATGGAAATTTGGCAAGCGGTATTCCCGGATATTATTCCTAAGGATAATTATCAGACGCAACTTTCAAATGGAAGATTTCAAGGGCTTATATTAGAGCTCAAAGGACACTTTCATTGTGTTGTTCTGAAGTTTGGAATTGTACAAGCAATACGAATACTTGATGAAGGAATTGTACAGAATGATTTATATTCATGTTCCAGCCTTAGTAATTTAAAAAGTGAAGGATTTAAGGACATAATATATGAAGTAATAGATGGAGAATTTGGTAAGCAAATTCAAAATATTTCATGTGGGTATTACGATGCCTTAGAAGAAAGACATTATGTCATAATCACAAATGACTATAACATTGATGTTGTTACAGAATGGCAACCTGAAATAACCATACTCCCAATTCAGAAAAATACATAAAACTTGTCACAGGATAACACATAAGAAAAACCTATGAAAGATAACCTAAATTGTAATGGATATATTATACAAAGAAATGAAGTTTCATACTACAAAGGAATTGAAGGTGATAATTGGTATTTAAATTATTGCAGTGACAATAATTTTTTTGAAGATTATTATTCAAAAGAAATAGATAAAGCTTGGGAAAACATTGATTACATAGACTGCTGTACAAATATGGAATACATACATCGTTACATTGAAGAAAGCAAAAAAATGTGTATTCCTATAAGGTTATTATTATGTTATACCAGCAAAAAGTTTCCTGTACTGAATGATGAATGCATAAAAGGGAAAAAAATCTTCTTGGGTTATGATTACGCTGATTCTGGCGGAAGTTATTATTCGAGTGTTTTAAACGATGTCATATCAAAAAGAATACCGGAATTTAAGAACATTTCATTAAACAAAAATGGATTATTTGATTCGTACGATGAAATAATGGAGTATTTAAAAGCTCGAAGAATGTTAGCAGATAAAAAGAAATGCGATTTTGATGCTGGAGATTTCATTGTATACAGAGTCGAGGAAATCATCCTATAATCTATCTCACGGCAGCATAGGAGGAAATAAGTTTATGGAAAATAAGAAAAAAATAATCAGAAGTATTGCGATATGTATGTTGTTGCTTATAGTAGCATCATTATACATCGCCATCAAAAAGAATAAAGACGCAGAATGGTTTGATGAAAAAGAGTTATATTCATTTTCAAAAGAAACTTCCTGTGAGGAATTAGAATGTAAAGGATATCTATGTATTTCTGATGTTTTTAATGAAATACCTTATAAAGTGAAATTTTTTATGGAGTCAATTGAGCAAGGCAAAGACTGCTACATAAAGGTTTATAATCAAAATGAGTATGATCTCATAGTTCATATTTTTTATTATAAAAGAGAATCTGGCTGTATCCAGGAAATTTCATATAATACATCTGAAGAAGGATCGACCATTTTGGAATATTCTGATCAGATTGAAAATAAGAGAAGTCTTGATATTAACTATATAATTCTTACTCCTTTAAAAAATGACTTTACAGAAAGTGAATTTTTATTATGCCAATATAAAAAAGGCAGCATCTAAACTATATGTAAATTGCTTAATCCGGGGGGAAGCGAATTATGGCAAGAGAAGCTCTTTTGCAGATGAATTGTAGCAGATTTTCCGAAAAAATAATTGACATAATTGACTTGCTTTTTAAGATAGGATGGAAGTTTGATTTATCAGAAAAAATTTGATAAGATCATGGAAGTATATAGTCAGCAGGCTCTCCCGGCAGAATTGGGAATCGTTATTGGTGCAATCACAGAATCGCAGGAGCTGATTGATCATGCAGTGGAATCGGAAAGAAAAGGAGGGAAGATCAATATGTGTACAGCATTGGAAGAATTTAAGCAGGAAAGCAAACGTGAAGGACTACAGGAAGGTCTTCGGGAAGGACTTGAAAAAGGAGCCGTAAAAGGTTCTTTGTAAAATATTCAAAGACCTGGGACTTTCTTTAGAGGACGCAACGAAACTGATTAAAAAGAAATTTAACCTCCCGGAAGAAGAGGTACAGCGGTACGTAAAGGAATACTGGGGGGATTAAATGGTTGGATCGCAACGAATTTTGTTCGGTAATCGTAGATTTTTTGCATTAAAGGTGGCAATACATGTATTTTTGCATTCAAGTAGGAGAGCCTTATTTTTCTAATGAAAAAAATGAAGAGGATAGAAGTTTGTCTGACGCGATAGAAAGTGCGTTTATATTAAATACAGAAAATTGTATTATGATGTGGAATCATATCTGTATTCCTCTTTCATATAAATACGATATCAGCTATATGATAGATGATATCTTGAAATTATTATTACTTTTGCAGGAGAAAGACTTCGGAAAAACAAAGATAGAATGGCTTCCTGATACATTTAGATGTGATTGGGATATTTCATGGACATCTCAAAATGTCAAGATTATATGCAACTGGCAACATATAGTTGGAAATTTAGAAAAAATATTAATCACAGTTCCTGTATTGACATTAAAAAAAGAAGATTTTATATCGGAGTGGAAAAGGCTACTATATAAAATTATTCAAGCATTATCTAATTCTAAATATGATGTGTTGCAAATCTCTGATATGAATAAACTATTGGATGTGTATGAGCACATACATAATAATGGTAAATTGTATGCTGAAAGATCAATGGATAAAAAATAAACAAATATCTAATTTTGGAGACCGTTTCAAGTTTTGTGTAAACGTTAAAAACTGATATAAGATTTGTGAATAGTTACAAATGGGCAGAGCCGATTTTCCGGATTCTGCCCATATCTGCATTATACAGTAGTTTTTAGGCATGTCAATAAAACCTGCCTAAAATTGACTGCTTTACAGGTTCCGTCCTGCCAGACGTTCTTCAAAATAAATTTCAAGCTGGGAATGGATCTGTCCCCAGTCCTGCCTGTGACCGGTCCATTTTTTTGTGATATCCATGGTTGCCAGATACAGCATTTTCAAAAGGCTGTCATCCGACGGAAAAACTGTCTTGCTTTTGGTCACTTTCCTGAGCTGGCGGTTGAATCCTTCAAGGGCATTTGTGGTATAAATCAGACGTCTTACTGCTTCTGGATATTTGAAATAAGTGGACAGGGTTGCCCAGTTATCATTCCAGGATTTATAGATTTTCGGGTACTTGGAATCCCATTTATCCTTGAACAGTTCCAGTTCATTTAAAGCGGTTTCTTCCGTCGGAGCTGCATATTTTTGTTTACTCCTTTTCCCGCAGCTGCACAATTCTGGCTGCTTTTCGTTTGTTTTCTTCCTTCATAGCCGCATAATGTTTTCTGGTGGTATTTACATTTTTATGTCCCAGCACATCCGCAACCAGATAAATATCACCAGTTTCCTGATATAAAGTCGTACCATAAGTACTCCGAAGCTTGTGCGGTGTAATTTTCTTTACCGTGGCAGTAGAAGCATATTTTTTCACCAGACGTTCCACAGAGCGAACCGTGATCCTTGTATTTCTCTGGGAAATAAACAGCGCATTTTCATTCCCTGGTTCCGGTTCCATCAGAAGTCGTTCATCCAGATAATTCCGAAGCATTTCTTCCACTTCCTCACCAAAATAAACAATATCCTCATTCCCGCCTTTTCGGATCACACGCATAGCACCATTGTCAAAATCCAGATCTGAAATATCCAGACCGACCAGTTCTGTCACTCGAACACCCGTTCCAAGAAGAGTGACAACGATTGCCAGATCCCGCAATTTGTTCCGGTCATGCCAGACTTTCTGCTGTTTGGTCAGCTTTTCACCAGATTCAATATTGTCGATGAGCTGGGCGACCTCATTGGCATCCAGACGGATGATATTTTTCTCCTTTACACGAGGAACATCCACTACAGACGGCGCATTTTTCTCAATCATTTCTTTCTTATGAAAATAACCGAAAAATGTATTCAACGTGGCCAACTTTCTGGCTTTTCCCTCCTCATGATTCTGATAGAGCTGTCCATCCTTTTCATAATAGGTCAGGAACGACAGATATTCCTCAATATCCACCGGTTGAATCATGTCCAGGATCGACACCGGAAGAGTACGGATATCCTTATCCTTAAAATACGGATTCGTAGTTTTTAAGAAATAAAAGAAAGTACTGAGATCATAGGCATAATTCCGACGGGTATTGGTTGCCTTTTTGATCTCCATAGCGCGGAAAAAATCTCCGGCGAATGCCGGAAGCTCAGCTTGCAGTTCACGAAGCTTCAATGTATTCTTACGATCAAGTTGTTCATGATAAGTCATAGACATAGTAGTAAAAACTCCTTCAATACATAATTATAAAGTAGTGGATGCAAATATACAAGAACCAGATAAAAAGTGGTTGTTTATGCTGTCATTGTGTTTTTTGCCTAACATGTCGTAAAACTGCCATTTTGCGACGCGTTTGATTATTATACACAGACACAAGTATATGCGATGGCAAAAAAAATGCCCTATCGTTCAGGCCACATGAATCAAATGATCAGCTGCGCTGCCCTCTTCTGACTCCGGAATGGATGAGTCGGTTTCGATAGAACAAAACAATATAATTACAAAATTATCTTAACATGGGAAGCGTGAATTTTCAAGATACAGAAAATAAAATGAATCAATCAGGGAACTCTTGGTGGTTTTTTAAGCATTTCCAACATTTCTTCTATTGTATCAGTCATGCTTAAAAATTCTTGCATATTAATTTTGATCACGTCATATTGATTCAGATTTTCTTTATATGAGTCATCTTTGCTAATAGAAAGATTTTTGAATAATTCTTCTGTACTTTCACTTCGATCATAATATGCAGCAAGCATATTTGCCGCCATTGATTTACCAAATCTTCTCGGACGACTCACACAGATATACTTCTGTTCTGTGCAGAGCGTTTCATTCGTCTTTGAAATCAGTCCGCTTTTGTCTATATATATTTTAGAACGAAGACTTCCACGAAATGAAAAATTTCCTGGATTCAGATAACTGCCCATGTAAGTCTCTCCTCATCAAACTTATAAGATATATTATACTTGATTCTATTGGTAATCACAAGGACAGGATTTTGGCCTTCTGATTAGTTCGTTGTGAACTTCACTTGATAAAAGTAACGTTCTTCTAATCCGCTTTGTTTTGCTTCAAAACAAAAGCTTAAAATCTTGTCCATATAAATGGACTCTCAGGATTCCCAGAATAAGAAGATGTGCCGGATAATAAATATAAAAGAACCATTTCAGCCATTTTGTCTTTCCACGCTCGCCGTTATACATACGCAGAAATGGATAGACAAGAATGACGCCAAGACAGACAACACCATACGCCTTGTTTACAAAGAAAAACGAAACTATTGTGTAAACCATGACCCATTCCATCATGGAAATCGTCTGTTTTGGTAAGTTACCTCGATATTTATTAATCTGAAATATTGCAAGGACTGCTATACAACTCCAGTTTGCAGGAAAAGCGCTCCAGATCAGCACAAAAATAATAGCGGTTTTCAATTTGTTGTTCAGCTTCTCGGCTTTCAAATCGTCAATCCACATGACCACTACTGCGATAAAAAGTGGATACATCACGCTTGTCTGATTGAATATGCCTGTCTTGAACGGGATGATACTGATTCCAAATGCAAAACAATATGCGAAATGCGAGATGACCGCAAACAATCCCAGTCGGAACATGTATTTTCGGATATTTTTGGTATAATGATATCCTTCTGCTATAAAGAACCACATAATTGGTGCTGTCAGGCGTCCAATTAAATGCATAGCAATTGGAAGCACCGCTATCGGAAAGCCCGGATAAAATAAATCCGTGAAATGATCTACCGTCATTGCAATAATCGCAATTAATTTCAAGTGGTTCGAGTTCAATCTTTTTTCCATACTAACTCTCGTCCTTCCGATTGTTGAGCTTATTATACTTAGACTATTTAGACTAATTGACATTCACTATGCTTTAGCTGCGGGGAGTGTCCATTTTGGATAGATTCTATCATACATTAATCTTCCTCATACTCAGGAATGTCAATCCGCTCAATCTTGAAAATAAAGGGGCGTGTGCTGTCATTACGGCAGATGATCATCATTCTGCCGTCATTTGTCCACTTGCGCATAATGGGGCCGCCATGCAACGCTGTATAAACATATCGGCTGATGGCACCCTATTTGCTGACTCTTTTTTTAGTTATGGTTGGTTGCCTGTGGCATGAATGGAATTAAAGCATCTGCCAAATTATGTATATTACGTGTCTGAATATATACTTTTCCATTGCCGTGGAAAGCATTAACTAAACCTTCACCTGTGGTAAAGCCAAATGTACCTGAAGCTACTTTAATTTCATAATTTAAGGAATCATCCCACGCTACTACGTGTTCATTGTCAATCGTGATAGGATGATCTTCATCTACATCAATTTCTAAGATATCCCCAAATGCACTGACCATAACATCACCTTGTCCAAATGTGTGCATCACAAAGAAACCTCCTGAACCACCAAATAAGGCCTTACCAACGCTTTGCGATTTCATTTCATAAGACACACTTCCATCGCAAGCCAAAAAGACACCGTTATTCAAATAGTAATGTTGATTTGGTTGTACTTTTAAACATGTAATTTTACCTGGAATGGCAGGTGCAATGCCTAAAAAGGCGTTGGAACTTGTTCCTGTAGCTTCTGTAATAAACATGCTTTCTCCACTTGTAAGACTTCTTCCAATGGCTCCAAGAACACCTCCCAGGCCTTTTTTATTGCTGTTCATTTTTCCTTCGATAGAAACATTTGACATATAAGCCATAGAACCTCTTTCGATTTTTACGGTTTCATTAGCTTGTAAATGAATTTCGGCAATTGGACAATCTGAATCGCCTTTGATTATATAGTCCATAATAGCCCCCCTTTTCTTTTGTTACATTCATTATATCAAGTCGATATGAAAATAGCAAAAGATTGAAAGTTTTCAATTTATGAATGGGACATAAATTATGTCAAATATATATGTATATTTAGTTCAATCCCGATTTTCTTAATTCTACAAACTGGAAGTTATATATGTCTTTGCAAATATACCATATCTATTAGTTGTACACCGCCCTCATAAATTGGGTGGTCATAATTGTCGGTAAAGAAATTCGGAATCTTGTGAGATCGAACAAATCCACATTTTTCATAAAATGGTATCGTCAATGGACTATCACCTGTTCCAACCTGCAAAACAGAATATTCATCTGCATATTTACTGGCAAGAAAATCAATTAGTGCTTTCCCATAGCCCTTTCCTTGATTCTGAGGATCGACTGCAATATTTTTAATTTCAAGTATTCCATTATCTTCATCAGTGACAACACATTCAGCTTTTACATTACCATCTTCAAGTACATACATAGTACCTTTTTCAATATAACGGTCAATCATATTCTCCTGCTCATCAGCTAATAACAATAATGATATAAACTGCTTTTTATTCTTATCCACTTCTCTGATTTTCATATCCATCACTCCGTCAAACTGGATGTTATGGCTTTAATTTTCTCCAAATAACCAACTTTAGGACAATACATACGACCACAACAACAGCCACCATGGCACCATCCAACAGTAACTCTGTGTACCACGGTGCAGACTGCATGGCATATAAATTTGGATAGGTTTTAAAGTGCCAGAACTTATAAATTCCGAACCCAATGAAAACTCCTATGAATGAACCAATAACGATGTTTAAAAAACAATTCAACTTTCTCAGCATAGCAGTACCCCCTTCCAAAATACCGATTTCTCAGTTTCAAAAATTGAAAGTTGTCATTTGGTTGTAGTTACTTCAGTTGCAAAAATCTTGCTGCATAATTCGAAATATTCATCATAAAATATTTCCGTTCCATTCAATGTACATTTTTCTTTACCTTCCACATTATCTACATCAACAAGTTCTTCATAAAAATTCATTTCTGCAACTAAATTATCTGCTCCTTCAAATTTTTCCATATGGTATGCTTCATACCCTGTATTCATTCTGTTGCTGTGCATAATCCATATGGAGCCATTATAAACAACATAAGAAAGCTCAAGCGCATTACCCTCTCCCACAGCAAATTCATAGACCTTATTATCACGTGCATCAAGATATATGCCACCATAAGGTCCGCAAATAATCAGTTCATTTTCCCCATCATTGTCAAGATCGACTCTTTCACCAATGGAATAAGAATCCCATTCACCAGAATCCATATTTAAATCGGTAATATAAAATGCCGATGTCGAATCCTCGGAACTGGTTGCACTTATTGAACCGTTGACAAACAAATCTAATAATTCTTCTGCTGTCATTTCTGTATCTATGTTCTTACTCGTTTGTGTATTGGATTCTTTTGCACCAATTGTTTTATTTTCTTCTGTTTCTAAATTTGTACTTTCATCTATCTGCACACTACTTTCTTGCTGTCTTGTAGGAGATTCATCAGTAGTAACAACTTCATCACATTTTTCTTGTCCGCAAGCAACAACATTTAATGCTGTCAGAAAAACACATACCAATGCTATCTTTTTACATCTGTTCATGTACATACCCTCCGATAAATTCCGATTTATCCAATTAAGAAAACTGGAATTGTTAGTTGTTTGGAATCGCTTCTCCATTTTCATCTAAAAGATAGATTGCATAAACCGTTCCTATCTGCAATGGATCACTTTCCATTACATCACCATTAAATACAACACGGATATTATCATCTACATTCAATTCTGGTACTCCTTCTGCTGATACCACATCTTTTGTAACAGAAAATTCCTTATCAACAGAAATCCCACTATTAAATGCTTCTATACACCTAACATCAACATATTCTTTATTTATTTCCAAAACTTTTGCATTAAAATATGCTTGTCCCTTTTCATTTTCATTTTTGCATCCAGATAACGCTACTATACAGCCAAATACTGCTAAAATAGATAGCCACCTTTTCATACTCAACACCTCCTCAAATCCCGATTTCTCAGTTTCAAAAACTGAAATTTGACTTGCCTATTTTCTTAAAATCTCATGTGGAGCTTCTATTTCATTTGCCAAGGTATGCTCTGTTAATTCTGACATCAATTTCAATTTTTTATTAATCAATGGTCGCATACAATTAGGAACATGTTCCTGATGCGCTCTGTGGATTGCTACACATTCCTTACAGTTTCCGTGATAACGACAGGCTTTCAGGCAAGGACAGTGATCTTTGTCTTTATACTCCTTACGAAATTCCGCTGCAAATTCTTCTTGCAGTCTCAGCCCCTCGACACGGTTTCCCTTATGAAATTCTACCATTGCATCCAGTTCTTTCTGGTTCCCTTCAATCTTCATGTTATTATAGCGCCTCCATTTCAACTATTCCTCATTTTCTGATAAATTCCTGTTATACAAACTGGAAATTATTTAATTCTCTGTGTACCTAATTGTAATTGTTCAACTGCTATTTTTGCTTTATTGTCATCTTCCTTTTGAAGATTTTCTATTTCCGAGCTCCGAATAGTCAAAATGATTTCGTCTCCCACCTGTAAATCATCAAGTGTTATACCTACAACATCTTGTGTATCATAATTACAATAGATCATAGGAATTTGGGAACAATCAATAAGACAATCATCTCCTAAAACACCTTCTTCTCCGCTATCTTTTGTGGTTATGATTTTATTTTCTTTATCAATTTCTGTTATTATCGCATTGACACCTAAAGTAAGTGGTTCGTTTGTTTGTTGTCCAGAACACGCAACTAAAGTAAACACACAAATAAATATACATAATGCCATTATCATTTTTTTCATCATAAGTTCCTCCAAATTCCGATTTTTGTTCTATTTACTCCCCGATAAATATGAATTTAGCGTTCACTCATATATTGTTTTATTTCATCAGGCGTCAATTTTCGTACTTCTGTGTGTGGATATTCTTTATACTTTCCAGCACTAAACACAGGCATCATTTGCCTGCATTTCTTGTCTTTATTCTTTTTCAAAAATAGATTTAACTCATCATTCCCTGGAAATATTTTATAAGATAATCTTCCTTTATTGTTCTCTATCTCATAAATACCACACGCACTTTTCGTTGTATAGTCCGCTGTTCGCAAATATAGTTTTGCAATTTCCAATGACTTAAAAGGAAAATTCCATCGTTGTAATCCTCTATTTGGGTCATGCTCGATACAAATGCACCGTCCACAAGTTCCACAAATATATTGAGTGTGGTTCTCCAAACAGTCCAGCGGATTTAGTAAAGGCGTTATTCTATTTTCATCAGAGTAACATTCCTCACACACTTTTCTTTTCACTCCTTATAAAATTCCGATTTGCACATCAAATCGTTTTCTTCATTCTATCACAACTTCTATTGATCCGCCATTAATCTTTCAAACCAAGCATCCATGACAATGATGAACTGACTTGCTCCTGACCATTCTTGTAGCATTTCGTCTAGAGTTTTCTGTTTCACATATTTCTGCACATATACCCAACAGGCAACACTGCTGGCTTCTGATACAATGTCAGCTATGGTTTTACGCATGACTTCTTCAAAATCAGCAATTTCTTCTTTGGGAATAACCTCATAAAGTTTTGGTGACTTATAGAATTGAATACTGTTTTCGCTTTATTTTTCTCGGAAAGGAAGAGCATGAATAAAAAGAAACGAATAGCCATTCTATTTGCCGTCATTATTGTGGCAGTTGGGATTATAATTGCTGTGGCTTCACATCAGAAAAAAGAAATGGACTTCGATGAATTTGCTGACTGTTTTGAAAAGAGTGTAGAAGAAGTTCTTGGAGAAGATGTAAGGAAGGTCTCCAAAACAGAACTCGCAGCCACTCTGACCTACGGAGACCAAAACGACAAGGATAACAATATCTGCTACCGTATCCTGAAAACCACATTTTACGAAGGAGGCCCGGAAGAAATCACCGGATTACATACAGAAGTCCTGAGAGTGCTTTCCCCGATTGACAGTATGGACAGCTGTGAGGAAATGATGATTCAGGACTGGCCGGGCGCTCTTTACAAGAAAGATGACACGGCATTTCTCTGTTGGACTTATTCTCCGGAAGTCACTTATGTTCTGGAATACACTCCAAGCAAAATTGATGATTCCGAAATCATCAAGATGGCTGAAAGTACAGAACCTGTAAAATAAAAACCACAGTCTACACTTCAAATCGGAGCGTGACTGTGACTTTTTATTTATGCACGGGCATGATTTTTCTATCATTCCTTCTTGGAAAAATGTGATTTTATCACAGAGAGCGCCTCCGAAACAGGTTATACTACAAATACAAAACACAAGGAGGTATTCTTATGAGACTGAAAGATAAAGTTGCAATCATCACCGGAGGCAGCCGTGGCATTGGCTACGCTACCGCAGACAAATTTTTGAAGGAAGGTGCTACGGTAATCCTGACCGCAAGCTCACAAGGTTCTGCTGACAAAGCGATTGCGCAGCTGAAAGAAAAGTACCCTGATGCAACAGTTGCGGGAATCAGTCCTAACCTGTCCAATTTGGAATCTGTCCGCAATGCATTCCGAGAAGCTGCCTCAAAATACGGTTACATTGATATTCTGGTGAACAATGCCGGTGTATCCGAAAGCACTCCCTTTACCGAATATACGGAGGAAACCTTTGATAAGGTTATGGATCTGAATGTAAAAGGCGTGTTCAATGCTACAAGAGCCGCCAGTGAGTGCATGATTGCAAAAGGTCAAGGTGTTATTCTCTCCACTTCCTCAATGGTCAGCATTTACGGCCAGCCCAGTGGCTTTGCTTATCCCGCATCCAAATTTGCTGTCAATGGCCTGACGGTTTCCCTTGCCCGAGAATTGGGTCCGAAGGGTATTCGAGTGAATGCAGTCGCTCCCGGTATTACCCTGACCGATATGATGAAGGCTGTTCCCAAGGAAGTAATTGATCCGCTCATCAAGCAGATCCCCCTGCGCCGCCTGGGTCAGCCGGAGGATATTGCCAATGCATTTGTGTTCCTGGCATCTGACGAAGCATCCTATATCACGGGCGTTGTGCTCAGTGTAGATGGAATGGCAAGAACATAAAAAAGGAAACAGGGCAGCTGGAAACGGCTACCCTATCTTCAAAATATGGAGGTATAAACATGAAAAGAATCATTCCCATTTTAATGACTTTACTGCTTTTCTCTGGTTGTGCAACGCAATCCGCTGAAAAAACCTATCGACAGATTACTATGGAGGAAGCTATTACGATGATGGAGGAGGAAACCGGATACATCATCCTCGATGTTCGTACTGCTCAGGAATATAGCGAAAGGCATATTCCTGGTGCTATCAATATTGCTAACGAATCCATTGGCACAGAGGATATCCCTGAACTGCCGGATAAAGATCAGCTGATTCTGGTATACTGCCGCAGCGGTAATCGGAGTAAGCAGGCATCTGAAAAACTGGTGAAACTGGGCTACACCAATATCATTGAGATCGGCGGAATTAATAGTTGGCCCGGTGAAACAGTCACCGGCGATAAGTGATAAAATCACAGAACAAGGAACGACTACTGGATATAATAAAGCCATAAAAAAGAAAACAGGAGGACTTAAATATGTCTGCTATCAGTGTTAATAAAAACAATTTCAATCAAGAGGTTTTGAACTCGGACAAGCCCGTCCTGATGGATTTCTGGGCTCCCTGGTGTGGTCCTTGCCGCATGGTAGTTCCTCTGGTAGAAGAGATTGCCAAGGAGCGCTCTGATATCAAGGTTGTTAAAATTAATGTGGATGAGGAACAGGAACTGGCTATGCAGTTCGGTGTAATGAGCATACCCACTCTGGTGGTTATGAAGAACGGAAAGATTGTCAATCAAGTCACCGGTGCCAGACCTAAGGCTCAGATTCTCGCCATGCTGTAAGGAGGTGCAAAGATGAGATTCTTCGATTTCCTGAAAGGCCCTGACATCAATCAGGGTGTCAAAGAATATAGCACTACGGATGACGCAGTCCTGCTGGATGTTCGCACCCCCGACGAATACCGGCAGGGGCATATCCCCGGCTGTAAAAATGTTCCTTTGCGGTCCATTAGCAAAGTGACTGGCATGATTGACAATAAATCTACCCCCATTTTTGTTCATTGTCTCAGCGGTGCAAGAAGCCGTCAGGCAGCTACTATTTTAAAGCAGATGGGTTATACCAACGTGAAAAACATAGGCGGAATTTCCGCTTATGCAGGAAAGGTGGAACGGTAATATGAAAGTTGTCATTGTAGGCGGTGTGGCAGGCGGTGCTACCGCTGCCGCCCGTATTCGCAGACTGAATGAGCAGGCAGAAATCGTAGTTTTTGAGCGCTCGGGGTATATCTCCTATGCCAACTGTGGTCTGCCATACTATATCGGTGATGTGATTACCGATCGGTCGGATCTGACCCTTCAGACCCCGGAAAGCTTCTTCTCCCGGTTCCATGTAAACATGAAGGTGCGCCATGAGGTCACGGCTATCCATCCCGAAAAAAGAAGTTACCGTGAAAAATCTGGAAACCGGTGAGGAGTTCGAGGAGAGCTATGACAAGCTGATTCTCTCTCCCGGAGCTAAGCCTACCCAGCCCCGGTTTCCCGGTGTAGGTCTTGATAAGCTGTTTACCCTGCGCACTGTTGAAGATACCTTCTGCATCAAGGATTACATCAATGCAAACCATCCCAAATCCGCTGTACTGGCAGGTGGTGGCTTCATTGGATTGGAGCTGGCAGAAAACCTGCGAGAGCTGGGAATGGATGTCACCATTGTCCAGCGTCCTAAACAGCTTATGAATCCCTTTGATGTCGATATGGCTTCTTTCATCCATATGGAAGTATAAAAGGCAGTATGCCGCCTGTCAGTTTTCCGGCAGGCGGATTTTTTACAGGAGGATACCTATGAGTCAAGACAATGCCAGCTTTACCTTTTTGTTTGACAGCTTCGGCTGCTGCCTTGGTTTTGAAACGTTCGCTTGCAGCCGTAAAACCATCCAATCCAATCTGAACTGTGTAGAACGGTTCAGGCTTGAATGCGGAAATGGCAGCTTCCCGCATAACAGCAATAGCAAGGGTAGGGGTCATAACACGACCAACATTCAGGGTCTGCCCGTAAAGGGTCGAAAAAAGTTGAGTAGCGTTAATACCAACAATCCAGTCGGCTCGCTCTCGACACAGTGCTGCTTCATACAAAGCATCATATTCCGTTCCAGACCTGAGATTTTCAAACCCTTCCATTGCTACATCTTCCATCGAGGAAATCCAAAGCCGCTCAAACGGCTTTCTGCACCCGGTTTTATGATACACCAATCGAAAGATCAGCTCGCCCTCACGACCGGCATCTGTTGGTTAGTTGGAATAGGTGACTTAGGAAATATCCATTATTCAAGGGGTTCCAATGCCCCTATGAATTTGTAATGGATTGTAAGTCGTTGAATTTTCTCACCGCTTATTTCTACGGGTTCAGAAATTAGAATTTTGTCTATGAGTTGATGTACTATCTTGTAATTGAGTTCCGTTATCCCTGCATATCCGCTGATTTGTTCCGCAAACTGCTCAATGGAAGATAACTGTTCCCTGTCCGCTGTGGCACTTTTTTCAAGTTCCTTTATCTTCGCTGACAGTTCCTCCTGCTCGCTGTCATAACGTGCCGACAACATCTGAAAACGCTTCTCCGTTATCAGCTTTCTCGTCATGTCCTCGTACAGCTTGGCATACAGATTTTCAATTTCCGACACTCGCTGTTTATACTGCCTTAGTTCCTTTTTCTGCTGTTCTCTATCCGCTGACAGTTGGACATTCAGACGCTCGGCAATTTCTGTTACCATGGCTTTCCTGTCCGCTAATGCCTGTCCTGCGTGTCTTTGAATATCCGCAAGCACTACCTCATGTACTGTTCTTGCCTCAATGTTATGTGCTGAACAGGCTTTATTCCCGAACTTACGGTACTTGGTGCAGCAATAAAAGGTTTTGTCCAAAACATTATTGCGCTTTCTTTTGTTCTCCACCTTTGCAAGCATGGCACTTCCACAATCAGCACATTTGATAATCCCTGGAAAATGTTGTCATATCCGTTTGTACTGTCACCGATAATGGGCGGTCTTTCTGCCATGATTTTCTGCACATTATCCCACCTGCTCTGTTCAATAATCGGCTCGTGTGTCCCATATACGATTTCACGCTCCGCAAACGGGATATACTCTCTTTTCTTTGAGCGCATGGTCTTGGTCGGTCTTTCTGCTACAGTCAGATTTCCTGCATAGACAGGATTGTGTAAAATCTTGCTGACATAGGCAGTGTCCCAGTCATACATCTTTTCCTCGTCATTGAACCGCTCAAACATTTCATTCTTGTAAAAGCTCGGTTTCATGACCTTTGCCTGACGCAATCGGTTACATATGGTATGAAGCCCCACGCCCTCCTCGGCTATCGAAAAAATCAATTCCACAACGGGTGCTGTCACTTCATCAATGACAAGGTGGTTATGGTCGTTTTCGTCTTTTCGATACCCGAAAGGCGGGGTAGTTGCCATATACTTTCCCTGTAACCGTCTTGTACGGAGTGCGCTCTTGATTTTCCTTGAAGTGTCCTTTGCGTACATTTCATTGATGATGTTGCGGAACGGGGTAATATCCATTTGAGTGTTGTCTATGGAGTCCACTCCGTCATTGATTGCAATGTAGCGCACATTGTGGTTCGGAAAGAATACCTCGATATATGTTCCCGTTTCAAGGTAATTTCTCCCCAGACGTGACAGGTCTTTTGTGATGAGCGTTGCAACTTCCCCATTGCGTATATCCTTAATAAGCTGTCGGAACGCAGGACGGTCATAATTCGTACCGCAGTAACCGTCATCAACGTAGAAGCGACAGTTAAGAAAGCCATTGCGCTTTGCATACTCTTTCAGCATGGTTTTCTGTGTGCTTATGCTCATGCTCTCGTTGTTCGTACCGTCATCTTTGGAAAGCCTGCAATATAAAGCAGTGATTTTGTCGTTATTTAGTTTTGCCCTTTTCATGTCGTCCTCCTTAATGAAAAGGGACTTCCTCAACCAATATTATACTATATTCCCTTTTCCATTTCCACCATTAACTGGCGTTGCTTTGTGCCATATCCTTAACCTTTTTCGTTATCTGTTCCTCGGCGATCCGCTTGAATACCGTTTCCATTTTTTCAGTGCCTACATAATGTCTTTCCACAACAATTTTTGTGGGTTTCTGTTGTCGGCTGGCTCGTTGTCCCACCTTACTGTTATTACTCATAAATCTGCTCCTTTGCATAAAAATAGAGCGCATAGATTGTTTTTCTATACGCTCTGACGCTGTGTTGCTTATTTTATTGCGATTATATTTACAATTCTACCTCCCTATGTTTGGTCTTGTACTGTTGTTCCCCTTGCTGTCGGCTCTCATTCTGAAGCTCTCTCGCAAGGTTCTTCCTATTGTAACTGATTACCTCGGCATAGGCTAACTCTGTGGCGGTCTTGGTCTGCTCCTTGCCGATACTGTCATACTCGGCTTGCAAAGACTGCATTTCTGCTTTCCACTGCTTCGGGGTTATCTTCTCGCCCTGCTGTAAAAGGTTCTGCATACGCTCCTTTAGTTCGGGGTACTTGGCAAGGCTTTCTCTATGCTCCTTGTCATACTTCATTTTTGCAAGTCCTTTAAGGGATTGGCTCTCTTTATAAGTGACTTGGATTGGGGCATAAAGAGCATACATTTTTGACAGTTCCTTTAATCGGCTTAGCTTCTGCCCCTTTGATAAATGTACCGTTTCAAGCTGTCGGTATTTCTGTTCCCTATCGGCTGTAAACTTGGCAAGGTTCTCAAAGCTGTCTATCTTTCTTGAAACAATGAATTTCTCCGCATTTTCGGCTGACTGTAAGGCTGTTCTGTTGGATATTTTTCTTAGATATTTTCCGCTGACAATCGGCAAGTCCAATCTGCCCTTCCGTTTCGCCACTTTTGCAATCATCTCCATGGCTTCGTTCTTCACACTGACTGCAACCTCTTTCAAACCAGAATACTGTATGCTCCGTACTTCCTGCTTGGTAAATTCAAGCATTTCTTTTGCCTGTTCCAATAGCACGTTGCGCCTGATGATTTCCCGATTGATGTTTCCCCTCTCGGTCTGTATTCCCTTGCGTTCTAAAGCATTGGCAACCGCACCGATATGGATTGTCGGTTCTTTATCAATTCCCTGCTCCTTAAAGGAGCGATGTTCCCAATGCACCCCAATTCCTAACTGTTCGTTAGTGGCATTAATTGTGTCAGCTAAATCCCTGCGCCACATCATTGCATTTTCCCTGCTGTTCCAGTCGATACTTTCTACGGTCTGACATTTCCACTGTTTACGGTTACGCTTATCCACTATCTGTTGTCCTGTCTTTTTATCAATGAGGGGAATACGCTCCCCATTTTCGTCAAGGACATAGACCTTTTTTGTTTTTGCTCCCCACTCCCCGTTTTCCGTAAGGGGGCGCATGGTAAGCAGCACATGAATATGAAGATTGCGTTGCCCCTTATCATTCTCACTGTCATGGATTGCCCAATCTGCACACATTCCCTTAGCAACAAATTTCCTCTGCACATAATCCCTCACGACTTCCTCCGCAAGATCATAACTCCACTCGTTGGGAAGTGACGATTTTAACATTCTTGCAAGCTGTGATTTCTACCCTTTCTCCGACAGTTCCACAGCATTCCACAAGGTAGCTCTGTCTGCATACTCTTTCGGTGCATTCGGTGGCAGACTGATTTCGCTGTGTACTAAATCCTCATGGTATTTTGGTCGATAAGTCTGTCCGTCATATTCACTTACAAGAATGCTCCTGCTGATGTAGGAAGCCTTTTCCACTGCCGACTGCCCTTTGCTCCGTTTGACTATGGAAAAACGTGTACTTGCCTGTTTCTTGACATTAGCCATACGAAGCACCTACGTTCTGCCAACGGGGTAGTGGCATGCACTCATAAACTTTGAGGACAGATAAAAGCCGCACTTTGGCTTTTGTCTGTCCTCAAAGTACACAAAAGGGTAGGTGCGTTCTTTGCACCGCAGGGGAAGTGTAGCGTCCCCTGTTGGCTGTCGCAAGACAGACAATGCTCTCCGCAGGAGTCCCCGAAGGGCGCACATACCACCTCTGGTGGTATATCTGTGCGCACCCCATAAATGGGGTGAATACGTTACCTCGGCTTTTCAGCTTCTTTGCTCCTGTCATTCAGTATCGCCCTCGCTTTCATTTTCGGCATTGTAAATTGTGCTTTGCGTTGAAGTACTTTCCCTGCTTTCTGACTTGATTTTAGCGATAATCTGCTGACACTCCCTTGTCTGCAATGCAACTGATAAGATACGGTTCAGCTCGTCCTCGTCATATTGGTAGCAGTCGGGAAAATACTTTACGATAATACCGCCCATAATGTACTTGTGGTGATTTTCCGCTTTACGCTTTTTCTCGTTCTGCTTCTTCTTTTCGTTGGCTACTCGCTGTTTCGCCTGTTCTAATGCCTGTAATGCTTTTTCTAAATTTCTGCTTGCTTCGTTTTGGTTTTCAATCATTTTGAGGCCTCGTCCTTTCTATGCTGTTTTGTTAGTTTCTGAAATAAAAAAGGTAGCTAATTTTCCGTTAAGATAAATCGCTACCATAGGTAAACAATATTCAATTTTTTCTGATTCATTAGAACTACTTAATCTTCAATACCTTCTTCAACCTTATCAAGAATATATGATGTAAATTTACCCTCCACACTATCACTCGAAAAATCTTCTTCCAGTTCTTTCCGTTCTTCCTCAAAGTTTTGCCGTACTTCTTCTTGTTCTTCGGGTGTCATGTCGTCCCAATTCTTGTTATTAACATAAACACAACCACTCATTGTTATAGCAATCATGCTAAACAAAAGAATAATGAGATACAACTTTGAAATCCTTCCTGTTCGCTCCATAATTTTTTCTCCTAAATTCCTAATCGTGAAAGCAATCCTAACGCAGTAATAAATAGCACTGTAACTATTGCTGTTGCCGCTATTATAGCAATTATACCTATTGCTTTTTTGTATTCGTGGCTCAATTCCTTCTTTTCCGGCACTGGAACAGATACTTTTTCAGTACCTAACAGAATATAATCTGCACTTACATGGTATATTTCTGTTAGTTTAATGATATTGTCAATTTCTGGCTTTCCCTGTCCCGTTTCCCTTAATTAAAGATATTGTTGGGTAAAAAAGAAAGGTCAGTCGATTTTGCCGATGAAGCGGTAGTAGATTTCTACTTCCTGCTCACGACTTCCGTCCTCGCCCTTGACAGCTTCGTGGACGGTTATTTTTTCAATTAGAGTGTTCAGAAGTTCGGCGGTCAGCTCCACAGGGTTGACATACTGTTTCATTAGGGCAATCCACTTTTCAGCATCCGCTGCGGTCTGTACGGCGGCTTCCATCATTTCGTGAAGCTGTCTTATTTTTGTTTCAAGCTCCTTTTGCTCGTTCTGGTACTTCTCGGACAGCATATTGAAGTTATACTCGGTTATGCGTCCGGCAGACCAGTCCTCATACATTTTAGCAAACAGCCCGTCAACCTCGGCTTTACGCTTCTCTGCCTTTTTCAGCTCCGCAGCCTGCTTTTTCTTCGCAGAGTTTCTTTCCCTGTCGCTGGCATTGAGTAGCCGTTTCAGCAGCTTGTCCTCGTCTTTCTGTACCATCATAGACCAGTATTGCAGTCTTGCAAGCACATAGGCATACAGTACATCATAGCGGATATAGTGCATGGAACACTGGCGTAATCCCTGTCCGTTCTTGCTGCAATGGTAGTACCCGTATGGGTTTTTGTTCTGCTTGTTTTCCCCATAGGCTAAAGACCATCCGCAGTCTGCACATTTTATCAATCCTGCGAAAATCTGTGTCGTACCGTTTCTGCGTTTCCTGCGTCTGCTTGCAATCAGCTCTTGAACTTTTTGGAACACTTCTTCGGAAATGATGGCTTCGTGGGTATTTTCCACACGATACCATTCTTCCTGCGGCTTCCGCACCTTTTTCTTGTTCTTGAATGAAATGTTGCTCTGCTTGTTGTGAACGCTGTGACCGATGTAGGTTTCCTCTTTCAAAATGCTCTTGACCTGTGCAATCGTCCACGCATAGGCTTTTTCTGCGGGCGCACCGGCGTAGATATTGGCGAAAGTCCCGTATCTTTCATAGTTCAGCCAGCCGGGGGTAGGTACTTTTTCCTCCACCAGAATCCGTGTAATGCTGGCGGCTCCACGCCCGTGTACAGCAAGGTCAAAAATCTTCTCTACAATCCAGCGTGTTTCCGGGTCGATCAGAAGATGACCTTTTTTGTCCGGGTCTTTTACATAGCCCAGCGGTGCATAGGCTCCATAGTGTGCGCCATTGGCAAATCTTGTGTGCATGGCAGCCTTGACCTTTTTGCTGGTCTGTCGGGCGTGCATTTCATTCAGGATGTTTAAGAACGGTGCAAGCTCGCTTTCTCCGTTGATGGTGTCCACATTGTCATTGATGGCAATGTAGCGTACTCCCTTGCTGGGGAAATAGATTTCCGTGTACTGACCGGTCAGGATATAGTTTCTTCCCAGACGGGATAAGTCCTTTGTGACAACGCAGTTGATTTTCCCGTCTTCGATGTCATCAATCATCCTTTGGAAACTTGGACGCTCGAAATTTGTCCCACTCCATCCGTCGTCAATGTACTCGTCTACAACGGTCAGCCCATGCTCTGCGGCATACTGTCTAAGCATCATGCGCTGGGTCTGGATACTGCCGCTTTCCCCCTGTAATTCATCGTCACGGCTCAATCTCAAATATAGTGCAGTGTTATAAATCGTTGTATTGTATGGTTGTTTCACGGTTAAAAATCCTCCTTCTAAAAGAAACAACCCACGCTTATACAATACTCGCTGGTACAAGTATATCATAAGCGTGGGCTGATTGACAGTCGTTATTCCGTATTTTTTCAGGAAGCGGCGGCAGCGTGCTGGATCACATCTTCCAGCAGGCTGTCAAGCGGCTTCCCATCCTGTGCGAAATGCTCCGATACCTTGATACGGACTTTCCCCATGACAAAATACTGGGTGCCGTCTTTTTCGGTAAGCAGGGTGCCGCTGTTTTTGTTATTGCTCTCGTTTTTGCTTTTTGCCATAGGCAGTTACCTCCATAAATGAAATATGCCCGACAAGGGAATGTCAGACAGGTGTACAGCCGCAGACTGTCTCCGTGTCAACCAAACCGTGTCAACCGGCAGAAAAGACTTTGAAAACAATCCATAGGCGCTCTATTATTACTTTTTACTTTTTCTTTGATTTCTTGGTTGACATGGTTGACAAAGGAGAGAAATGCCCCAAATATCAGGCTTTTCCCCGTCAACCGGCTGTCAACCAAAGCGTCAACCAAACTGTCAACCGGTGGCTTTTCAGAATGGAAGTTCCATTTGCCGGGCTTCTTCTTCCGTGATTTCCTGAAAACCGTCCCCCTCCGGCGGAGCTTGGTTGACACGCTCCCAGCCTTTTTGAGAACCGTATTTCTTATACCGCTTCGGGCTTTTGTAGGCTACCCAGCCCTGTATGATGCCGCCCGCAATGCCGGTATTCATAATCTCGCAGATTGCCCGTGTCTCCCAGTCTGCCGGGGAATTTAAGTTCCCCAATGCTTCCTCATAAAGCTGCTTGGAGCATACCCTGTCGCCGGTGTAGTCCTCCAAATAGGCGTAGATCATGCCAGCCTGTGTGTCCTCCTGCATGAAGTCCTGCTGATGGGCGTTCAGGTATCGGTTCATTTCCATGCTGAATGACAGCTTATACTTCCCACTGCGGTAAACCGTCATGGCTTCCGCCCACATCTGTTCGATATACGCCCTCGCCGCCGCTTCATCGTCCAGTATGTGAACCTCCGCCCGTTCCGGGTACACCGTCACGGGGAGAAAGCGCCGGTTGCCGGTGCGGTCACGGGGTAAAAAGTCCTGCCGGTTGGTCGTCCCTCCAAATACACATTGCCGCAGCCGGTCTGCCGGATGTGTCTCATACGGCACTTTGTAGGTTTCTTTCTGGCGGCTTAAGAATGACTTGATTTCCTCAATACTCTTGGCGTTGGCTGTGGCGATCATCTCCGACATCTCGATAATCCAATGCCCTTGCAGCTTGCGGTACACATTTTCATCGTCCAGCTTCTTCAAATCGTCTGAAAACCATTCGTCCCTGCCTGCCAGCAGCCGGAAAAAGGTAGATTTCCCGGCTCCCTGACCACCAACCAGACAGAGCATGACCTCAAACTTGCTCCCCGGTCTGAATACCCGCCGGATGGCTCCCATCAGGAACAGTTTCAAGGCTTCATAAGTGTATTCGTCCGTATCGGCTCCCAGAAAGTGATGCAGGGCGTAACGGATGCGCTCTGTGCCGTCCCATTGCAGGTTGTTCAGGTAATCCCTGACCGGATGGTAGCGGTTTTCATTGGCAACAATCTTGATGGCGCTCTGCACCTTTTTCTCGCTGGTAAGCCCGTAATTTTCTTCCAGATACAAAAGCAGGTAGTTCATGTCCATGTCGGTCAGCGTGGTACTGGTGCGCTCCCAGCCCAGCGGCTTCACAATGTCAATCTGCTCCGTCAAAAGGTTCAGACGCAGTGCCCCACGAAACAGCGGGTCACGCTGGAACACCGTCAGGCAGTTTCGGATGCTGTTCTTCACGCCGCCTTTCTGCGTCCCCTCTAACGTCTCCCGGATTTCTTCCGGTGTCTGCGCCGGTTCCATTGTGTCCATCGTCCTTTTGACCGCTTCCTGCGTTTCCGGCGGCAAGCTCTGAAATTCGCTGTTCAAGCCGCAGCACCTCCTTTCCCTGTGCGGCGATCAATGCCGCTTTTTCTTCTATTTCTCCGTATAACAAAATATCCAAAAGGTATTCTGTGTAGCTTATCCTCTGCAACGCTTCCACAAAAAGAGGATGCCAGATGGCATCCTGCGGCTGTGGGGCGTGTGCTGTTTTCCAATGCTCCAGCAGGCGCAGATAATCGCATAGCACCCGGAAACAATACCGTTCCGTTTCCTGAAATCTCTGCTCCGCTGATTTTTGTCGGGGCTGTGACCTGTTGTGACGCTTCCTATCTGGCGGCGCATTGCCGGATTTCTCATAGGAAACGCCGAAGTCCTCCGCAAGCCTGACCGCAGCTTCCCGTTTCCCCAATCCATGCAGCAAAGCGGCAAAGTCGATCACATCCCCGGAAGCCCCGCAGCCGAAGCAGTAAAAGCGGCTGTCCACTTTCATGCTGGGCGTGCGGTCATTGTGGAATGGACAGCAGACCATGCCGTTTCTTCCCACCCGGATTCCATAGAATGAAGCAGCCTGCCGGGTGGTAACAGACTGTTTCACCGCTTCAAATACATTCAAATACTCCCTCCATAAAAATACCGGTAGCGGTAAAGCTGCCGGTTATATCATAGCTCCATCTCATGTTTCTTTCTCTGTACTGCCTGTGGCTGCTCCCTCCGGCGCAGTGCGGTATCTACGGCGTTCTGCACCTGCCGCAGCCGTATGACTTCCTCCCGGAGTGGCTTGTGCTGCGGAGACAGTTCGGCATACTCTGTTTTTAACTGTGCATATTCCTGTTTCCATGCTTTCAGGGCAATGGGTTTTCCGTCCAGTTTTTCTTTCAGAATACGGCGGGCGGCATAAAACAGCCGTAACTCCGCATCGTGGGATGTTTCAAATTTCTCCCTCTGTTTCTTAAACTTGATATTGTTCAATTCCGTATGGACAGGTTTTAGCCGCTGGTAATTCTCGCCCTCCCGTATCAATTCCTGCAATTCCTTTATCCGGGCAGATTTCTTTTTCATGGAGCCGCTTAATGCTTCAAATTCTTCACTGACAGAGGAAAGACGCTCCTGCAAATCCTCTAATGTGAGCAGCTTGTTTTCCGTCAGATAATTGACGGCTTCGGCAAACTGCTTTAAGTTTCCGGTTCTGGCTTTATTGCTCCATGCCCCTGCGTTGCGCTGGTTGTAATAAGCGATCAGCAGGTCGGCAAGGCTCGGTGTCTGGGGTTTGGAAAGTTCTTCTTTTACCTCTGCCATCCAGACAAACAGGGCTTTGATCTTCTTCCTCACATCCTGCATGAGCCGGTTGGTGGCTTTAATCCAGCGGTTCAGTTCCCCTTTCTCGGTGCGGATGCCCTTTGCTTCCATCTGCCGGACATTAGCTCCCTCGTGGACAGTAGGTATCAGGTCAAGCCCCTGCCGCACATAGGAACGGTGGTCGATACGCACATCCAGCCCTTTTTCCTCAAATTTTGTATTAACGGCAGCCGCCCACTGCTCCCGCCAGTGTTCCAGCGTTTCCGGCTCATGCCAGTCTGTTGTATGGACAGCGTTAAACATATAATCGCCGTTTTTATCCCGGATTCGGTTTCCATCTTCATCAAGAAGATATTCCCGACGCTGTTTTTGTCCCCATGTGCCATCCGGGTTCAAAGGGCGCATGGTTGTCATCACATGAAAATGCGGGTTAGGGATGCCGCCGTCCTCTTTCTCCGGGCTGTGAAAAGCAAGGTCGGCAATCATGCCTTTTGTCACAAACTGCTCCTGTACGAACTTCCTCGCCAGCTCCATGTTTTCTTCCAGCGTCAATTCATTCTGCATGGCAATATCAAAGGAATAGGCAAGCTGTGCTTTTGGATGTTTCTCGCAGTTCTCCACAGCATTCCAGAGGGTCGCCCGGTCAAGATATATTTCCGGCGCATGGGGCGGCAGCATGATTTCCGAAGCGATCACGCCGCCCTTTTTGGTGTAGTCGCTGACTTCTCCATAGTAGCTGCTGTAAAGACGCTCCCCGGCTCGGTAGGCTGCGCTGGCAATGGCGCTCTGACCGGCGCTGCGCTTGATCTGTGCGATTGAAAAATGATAAAGTGCTATCCTTAGTCACCGCCTTTCTCCTGCCCGGAAATACGGGCGTGGTTCTCTGCGGCAGACCGGATGAAATGCTCCGCCTGCGGCAGATTCAAAATGCTTTCCATGAGGGAATAAAATTCCGCTTCGGATAGCTCCTTTGTCTGTGGTGCAATGCTCTCAATAGCTGCCCCACGGGTAATCAGCCGGTGCGTCCTCTGTTTCCGGGAACCGCTTTCCAGATACGCCTGCCGGTTTTTCAAACGCTGCATTTTCCGTTTTTCCTGTTCCAGCAGGACAGTGGTTTTTTCATATTCCTGCTTCAACTGTTCCAAAGATTTTTCCATGTTCTCACATCCTTTGCTGATAAGATAAAGAAAGACCATCCGCAGACAGTCCGTGTGTCAGTGCTTCTATAAAACCCGATGAAAAGGGAAAACCGCAGAGCGGATTTCTCTTTGCGGCGGGTACACAGGGGATAGCCGCTTTAGCGGCGCAAGGGGGTGCAGCCGCCTTGTCGGAGCGAAGCGAACGCAGACCTCGGATTGCTGATTTTATCAGCGGCAGAGGTAAGCTCCGCAGGACGCACGATACATGGTCTTTAGACTATGTATAGAAGTGCGCCCTTAGTTCCTAAGGGATTTTTCCGTTTCCGGCAGTCTTGTCCTTTTTCTTGGAACGCTTGGAAAGATACTTCGGGCAGTCAACCACAACCGCCCGGAAGCTCTGTTTACATTCGTGCTGGCATTTCCGGCACAGTTCGTTGTAAGTGATACGGCTGCGGTCATTTAAGAAGAAAGACCATTCCAGCCGCCGCTTGTTGCTCATTCTTGCCATAACCGGCTCCTTTCTCCGTTTCTATCTGATGTACGCAGATAGGCTGTTTTGGTGTAGCGTCTCGGTATCATTTTTAAGGTTTTTTCTCTCTGTATGCCCCTTTGGAAAGTGCGGCAGTATTGCAGTCAGGGAATGATACCTCACGCTTATTTGTCGCTTCCCGGTACGGTTTCGGAGCCTTTTGCCATCCATTCAAAGAAAGCAATTTTGCTGACCTTGATAAGCCTCCCCCTGCGGAACGCCGGAAAGCCGGGGGTGTGTACCAGCTCATAGGCGCTCGCTCTTGAAATTCCCATAATCCGCTGAATGTCCGCCACATCCAGAACCAGCGGTAAATCCTCGTAGCTGTTCAATCTCTTTTTATCGTTCATTCTGTTCCTCCCATAAATCAAATAGGTTAAAATGCTTCCTGCTGCCGCTCTCCCCAAAAGCCGTTTTCCTGCCCCATTCCTGCGGTGTTTCCCTGCATTGGTGCGCCGGATGCGTCACTTCTCCTGCCGGTCATATCCTTTTTGGACGGTCATTCACTTGTCAAGGTACTGTGCGGTACGAAATTACCAACCGCAATCATCATAGCGTACTATCCTTGACAAAACAATGATTCTGCGATACCATGAGTGTAACTGATATAACTGAATTATATAATTACCATAAACAAAGGCAGGGGATAGGGATGGAGAATCAGTTTATACGGCATGAGCCATGTTTTGAGAGGATTTTGTTTGTCCTGACGCTGGACAGGAAGAAAATGAAAGAGCGGATTTTGATTGGGGAAGAACAGCAGATCCGCTTCCGGCTGAACGGGAGCCAAAACGCAGAGGTGCTTTGTGATATGACACGCCCGCTGGGAACTTTTTTGATAAACTTTGAGCGTGACACGGACAGAGATTGGAACTTATACGGGCTTTCTCCGCTGCGGCAAGCCCTCCACTCCAACCGACGGAAACAGCCGGAGCTGGAGCAGACGGCAAGCGAATTTCTCTGGGGAAAATATCTTAGCAATGACCCTCTGAAAATGTATGTGGCGTTCCGTATCTGGAACAGCTATCTGCTTGCCAGAGAACCCCGTGACCGTAACGCTGCCTGTGACCGCTTCATGGATAAAATGAGCAGCCTGACCGGGGTATTCCATAACGAAGCCATGAGCTTTGACAGGGAGACAGGAAAACCGAAACATTTTCAAGCTGGCAGCCTTTATTTCAAAGGCGCACCGTCAGAAGATACCCGGCTTGACCTCTGGTTACCGGACAACCGGCGCACAGAAGAATGTGTGTCTGCCTATGCGTCCCTCTACCCGTTGATTACCTATTATCTGAACAGGCTGAATGACTGGGGGCTTTGCTTCCGGCGGTGCAAGGTCTGCGGGAAATATTTTCTGGCAAAGAGCCAGCGGTATGAGCTGTGCAGCGACAAGTGCCGAAAAGCACAGGCACTTCAAAACAAGCGGGAATTTGACGAGAGGGCAAGAGAAAATAACTATGACCTGCTTTATAAAAATGAATGCCAGAACTGGCGCAACAAAATAAACCGGGTAAAAAATACCGCAGGCTTTCCGGCTGACCGTCTGGAAAAAATACAGGCTGCCTTTTCCGACTTTAAGAAAGAAGCCTTACAGAGAAAAAAGGCTGTAAAAACAGGAACGGCCAGCCCGAAAGAATTTACGGACTGGCTGTATCAGCAGAGTAATGTAATTGTGAAGCTGACTGAATACTAAATTTTTTCTCGTTGTGAGGTTTCTGTGACATTTGCCTGATGGCAGTATCGAAATTGCAGTAATTACTCATGCAAAATGCTTCTTCGTTTTATACACTATACCTATATGGTGGAGCACCAAATGAAAGGAGCAAAAAATATGTCTGAGATTCAAAATGCGATTGAAGTAAAGAACTTAAAAAAAGGTTTTGGTGGCAGAGTTTTGTTTGAGAATTTTAGCCTGAATGTAAAAGCAAATACAATCCATGCGATTATTGGCCCGAACGGTTCTGGAAAGACAACACTGCTACGCTTGATTACAGGGGTATACCAGCCAAATGCAGGGACAATCAACATTGCAGGGAAATATGCAATGGAGCTTGAAAATGACTATCTGTATGAAGAACAGACTGGTCTTGAAAATTTGAGAATTTTTGGGAAATACTTTGGATTTGAAATAAATGATCGTTCAGACAGTTATTGTACGCAATTAGGATTGACCGAGCATTTAGGAAAGCGTGTTAGCACTTATTCTAAAGGAATGAAAAGAAAACTGTCCCTTTTGATTGTGATTATGATGGGACGGGATATTCTGCTCATGGATGAACCAACATCGGGTGTAGACCCCATATCCAGAGTAGAAATCCGTAGTTTGATAGAGGCTCTAAAAGCTGACGGAAAAACGGTTATTATCACTTCACATGACCTTAGCGAGATTCAAAAGTGCGCTGATGATGTATCTATGATTAAAAATGGCAGATTGCTGTTTGATAAGGGTATTCAAGAAATGCAAGGACAATCATTGGAAGAAATCTTTATTAAGGAGGGCAATCGGTATGAGTAACATGGGAAAAGGCGCAGTCTACTATCTTACCAGAAGCAAAAGCCTCCTAATTGATACTGCGATTGTTGCCATTCTGGCAACTTTTATGAGCTTTGCAATGCAGATGGACGCCTTGCAGTCTAAGGGAGAGGATTATTTAGTCTTAATGCTCTATGCGGTTATTTTGGGTCTTACCTCCCTGCAATCCGGTGCTATGATTGTAGATTTGACAGCAAAGGATAAGTTAAGCCGGAGAATTGAATTTTTTGCAGCTTCTGGAATTGCGGTAAAAGAGATTATAAAACAGTATTCGGTACAGATTTTCCGCTTTTCTGGTATTATCCCGTTCTTTGTTTTTATGAGTTGCTATTACTTTACCGACTGGACAATGAGCTTTGGGCGGATCGTATGCGTTTATCTTAGTATTCTTGTACTTAGTTTTTGTGAGATTGTCGCTTTGAATATCATTGTACTGGATGTGAAACGAGTAAAACTGTTCAAAAATGTTCTGTTCTTTGGTAATTTTGCACTGGTTTATTTGATTGCGATGTCGGCAGAACGAATTACAGAGCTTGTGAATCAACATCATATAGGAATTGACTATTTGATTATTGTGGTTGATGTTGCACTTTGCATGATGTTTGCACTATTAAGTTTCTTTAAGACTCGGCACATGAGCAACGAAACAGTTATCAGGAGGGATGGCGAATGGGTTTGATAACCTTAAACCTTAAAAGGGTATTGAACTGGAATTTTATATTTATGAGTGCGGTAGCAACTATCTTCGGCATAATCTCTCTGATGAACTTTGGGGATATTTCAGAGAACATTGTATTTGGCGTTGATATAAAGTATTTTATGCTTGATGGCTACCTGTGCTTATTTATCTTTTTTGCCGGAGAAATAAGCAAGGATATGTTGCAGCAAGAAAAAATTACAAAGAGAATAGAATGGAAACTTGCTAATGGTATTAAAATCTCAAGTATTGTTAAAGAGAATCTGCTATCACTATGGATTGGAACGCTGATTCTTTTGTTTCCTCTGCTTTTGATGATTTCCATTCGTCTGCCAAACCTTATCTTGTTATCAGGCACCTATTTTCTGATCCTTAGCATATTGTATTCGGCATTTATAAATGTTTTGATTCTCTGGATTAGAAATATGAACTGGTTTAAGAGTATTCCTATCTTTGCAACACTGCTTCATATTTTGCTGGTTTTCTTAAAATGTGGGATATTTATGAAAACGAATAATGTGTGGGTGTTGCTACTATTTTCTCCAGTGAGTATAATAGTTTTGACTGCGTGTGGTTTATGTCTGATGACTAAAGAACGGATCGTATCATCATATTACTAACATAATGAATTTTAGCTGAAAGGAGGGGGGTCTATGCAGGATAAACGCTTCTATCCGTATCTGTTTCTTCATGCGGGTATTGTGACTTTATGGGTTATATTGGATAGAACACATAAAGGAATTGCGAATGACGGAGCCATCAACTTATTGTCGATTGCCGTCTTGCTTTGTTATTTCAATCTGCTCTATCTACATGTAATGACATCACGGCGAAAGGCAACAATATCTGAATGTGGCTGGAACCTGCTTTCTGTTTCCTTTATTGCGGCGCTGATGTATGATGGATTTTCCACCTTATACACGGGTGCATTTCTGGTTTTTGCATTGATTATCGGAATAATGCTGGTAAGAACTGACGCAAGCCGGGGAAAAATGGTTCGCTTGCTGTTTGGAATTGCGTCTATCATACTGTCGTTTTTCAATTTCCGAATTCTACCTGCGGTAACTATGTTAATTGGAATGTTCGTGGGAATTTTCCTTGATTATAAATATATAAATTTGAAACAGGTTAATATTCTTCCGATTGCCCAGAGGAAAGCAAGATATGTCCTTGTTTTCATGATTCCTTTGCTTACAATCGTACTTTATTGCTTTGATTTGTCCACCCTGCAAGTCAATGTATTTTTTCAGCTTATAATGCTTTTATTTGAGGCTTTTGCTGTCATTCATCTTGGCGACATGGAAGCTCGTTACAACGAGCTGACAAAGTATTATGAATTAACGAACTATATTGCAAGTGAGAGGGAAGATTTTTCAATGCTACTTCACAACGATGTGCTTCAAGATATTGGAGGTGCCAAAAATCTTCTGTCGCTTCGCTCACCAGCTATTGATGAAACAAAAAGGATATTATCTGATTTGGAACTGCGAATAAGAAATATGATGAATTTCTATTCGTCTAATATCTTTTCGGGGTATGCTTCATGGGAACATATTGAATATATGCTTGACGCCATTAAGAAGCTGTACCCAAAGAAAAATATATTTATAGATTTTACCATTGACAGCGAAGCAAGGATTGCTTTGAAAAAAGATAACAGTTTGGAACAGACTATGCAGATAATCAAAGAGCTTGTCAACAATGTTTATAAACACGCTGCCGCTACTTTTATCCATTTGGAAATCGCGTTAAATGAAGAAAGTAAACTCGTAATTACCTGTCAAAATGATGGAGCGAAACCAAATGACATTGAAAATATTCTTTCTTCCAAAGGTGGCATGCTGTTCTTGACGGTGTTGATAAATGGGAATGGTGGTAACATTCAGTATTTAGAGAAAGATGGTATTTTAACTGCAACGGCAGTTTTGGGGAGAAAAAATGAAGATATTACTATTTGATGACCACAGGATATTTGGAGAGAGTTTAAGCAAACTTCTGGAAGATTGGGACGCAATCTCAATCTGTCACTATGTAAGTAATGAAACAGAGTTTTGGAATATTCTTTCCGTAGACGAATGGGACATTGTATTATTGGATGTTAACCTAAGAGATCAGTCAAAAAATTCTGGCATTGACCTGATAGAAAAAATATATAACAAAAACCCAAAAACAAAAGTGGCTATGCTATCCTCTTATGATATGCCGGTTTATAGACAGGAGGCACTTAAAAGAGGTGCTGTAAGTTATATTGACAAGTCGGCTTCTGCTGATGAACTGGTAAAAAAACTTACAGCTATTAGTAAAGGTCACAAATCCACTACGCCCCCTTTATTAAATCCCCTGACAGATCGTGAAGCGGAAATTATTAAGGCGATTGGAACAGGGAAAACAAAGCATGAAATAGCTCAAGAACTGTATATCAGTGAACGGACACTTTACAACCATATCCAAAGCATCTATGATAAGCTGGGGGCTAAAAATGCTATCGAAGCCTATAACAAGGCTATTGCACTTGGATATATCACACCCTTAATATGAGTTTAGGCAATAAGAGGGACAGATATATCAGAACACAAGTGACAAGTATGCACATTATGTAAGCAGATGGCAAAAACAAGTATCATTGAACGACTTCATCAAAACAATAAAGAAAAGCTGGGAGCAAAATTAAGTCTGCTTCCAGCTTTTTTGTATTTGTTATTGTATGTGGTTGACTAAGAAATATTGTTTAAGCGTGAGTTTGTGATATTGGGTGTGGTATCTTTAACTATGGGAATGCCCACTTTCCCATTTGGAAATTGCTTGCCTTGAAAGTCCTAACATCTCGGCAACTTGCTCCTGTGAATAGCCTTCTTTTTTACGCAGCTCTTGAAGCCTTTCCGATATATCCATGTTCATCACCTCCGTTTGTATATTTTCTATTATGTCCATGTTAAGTACCTCCTTGTGAACATAATAGAATAATTTGTTAGTTGCATACCACCAACAGCTATTTAATTGGTGTCAACCAATCGTTGCAGTTACGAAAATTTGCGTTGCAATAGGATTTATGGAACGAATTCCATTGATTATAGCATAATTCTGTGCGAATTTATATAACAAATATATAAGTAAAAAATCTGTGAAAACACAACTCAAAAACTCAAATTTATTTTGAATTGTTCTGCTTAATCATCATCTGCCTTGCCCGTTCTCTCTGCTCGGTGTTGACTGCCCTCGGCTTGCGGTAGCTGACAAATGATTTCGGGAAGGAATAGGTCTTAGATACCTCGTCCTGCTTCATCAGCTTGTATGTAGCAGGGAAGTCGGCAACCAATGTGTCAAGTTTCCGCATGACTGCCTTATCCCTTGTGTAGATGGTGGCAGTCTGCTCCCCTGCATTGTAGCTGACAATGGTTTCCTGTTCATATCGTGACAGCTTCATAGCTCCATGCCTGCCTTTCCTTTTCTGCCAATCCTGTTCTGTTTTCCCTCGGTAATTGTCGGCTCTTTTAATTGTTTCTCTGCCTTTGACAATCTTACCTTGATGGAGTGGTCACGCTCTGTCAGTTTTCGTCTTTTTGTGGTGGCTGCCAACTCCGCACACGTTTCTTCTGACAAGACATTTAATTTCTTCAAAGTGCTACATACAATCTGCTTGGTGTCATTGTCCTTTATCTGTGGCAGGATTGCGGATAAATGAGCGCATGTTTCTGCTTTGCTCTGTTCCCCAAACTGATAGATAAGATTGATTTCATCAGCAGTAAAGGGTATCTGCATATTTGCGTCCTTACATAGGCGTTCCACACCCACGCATTTAGGGATATTCCTTGTCAGTTCATAATTGTCCCTTGCTGTTATTGTTCCATGGCTGTCGGTCTGTCTTACCTCCACATCATGCTGGCTTTTCTGCTCCAACAAAAGCCACTGGTATCTGTCATTCTCTTTTGTGAATACGGTCTGATTGCTGTCAGAATAGCGGTCACTGCGAATATATCTGTCTGTGGTGCTGTAATAGTCTACAATCTGTTGTTCTTGCCTTTTATTCATGGTCTTTGCCCTCCTGTGGTGGTACATCTATGGTTAGATGTATAAGTATTGATTGATAGGATTGATTGATAAGATAACTAACATCATTCTCTATCTCTCTGTCTTTTACTTTTCTTTGGTTCTTTCTTTTGCTTTTCTGTCTCTCTTTCTCTTGCCTGCCATTGGTGAGTGAAATTGATGCGGTAAGTGATAGCTGTTGCATTTGGTACTGATTTATGATTTTCTCGCCCGCTAGTTATCGGGGGATTAGATAGCGGAATATTGTAGGTGGGTATTTCTTTGCTTTAGGGAATATGATTTCATTTCATACGGTAGTTACCGCATGAAAAAAGACTATAACCGTTACTGTCATAGCCTTTAAAGGATTGAGGAAGTCCCTTGATTTACTTGTATTTGTTTGTCGCCCCTACGCACTATCCAACATCTGTTGCACACACAAGACTCGCAACATCTTCTCTGGCCATGAGCTTTTTCAGAATCCCAAACTGTTTTTTCGTACCGGCAGAAACCTCGTACTGCCAGTTCATCGGGAAGATAGGAAGGTCTGCATAAGCCCATTTGCTGTACTTCGCATCATAGGCTTCCGGCTGTGCCAGCTCCACCAAATGCCCCACACACCAGCTGACCACATATCCGTTTCCCTCTAAGTAGCCATCTTCACGCTTGGCAGCACCTAACACTTTGGCAATGCTCTGTGCAACCGAAGGCTTTTCAGCCAAAACTAATTTCATTTGCATCTGCTCCTTTCGCAAAAAAATAAGCAGCCACACACCGTAGTGCATGACTGCTATGTAAAATTGATTCAGTTCGACAAGCTTGAAGTTGGTCAAAGTTGTTGGCGAAGATATTCCACAACATTTCCATTCGTATCATAGAAACAGATGTTTCCTACATTGAGGGGCAGGACAATGGCGAAAGGCTTGCCACTATCAATATCAATCACCTGAATGCCGTTGCCATCATCTACTTCAAGTCGAACAATATTTTGGGTATTCATTGAGATAAATGCCCTTTCGTTATTTCCCTCAACAACAAACTCTGCAATGTAATCATCAACCTCAACTATATCTCCACCACCACGGAAGAAATATCCAAAAGACAAGCCAGGGCGATTTACATAGACAGAAAAAGTGTGGTCTGTCTTGTCCTGTGGGTAAGAAATAAATGCAGCCATTGTGTCGGAAATGCTTCCATCAACAATCCAATCATCCAAAATTTTTTGAGATTGGCGAATGTCTGCTTCTAAACTGTTTGCGGTTTTACCAATGTCATTGTTTGCATAAAGGAAACCGAAAACCAACACACAAGCCAAAATAACACCCAAGAGGATTATGGGTAATTTCTTTTTCATAGAATCACACTCCTTTATCAAATTAAGATTCTTGATTTTCAAACTTGCTGGCGGCGAACGGTTTGTCAAAACCGTTTGCGGACGGCAAGTCCACAGGGGATAGCCGCTTTAGCGGCGCAAGGGGGTGTAGCCACCTTGACGGAACGAAGTGACGCAACATTCTCGGTCATGCAGTTTTCTTCTGCTGACGGAGAATGAAGCTCCGCAGGACGCACTACTCTCGACAGAGAGTATAGAAGTGCGCCCTTTAGTTCCTAAAGGGCTTTTATCACTTCGACAAACTGGAAGTTGTTGTATTCTATACTGATACATCAATAGAATTACGAACTAGCCTATTACCATTTTTGACAAGTGTCGCTTCCACTGATTCTCTTGTGACATTATCAAGAATACTTGTATCAAATTTTTGTCCCGGTTTCCAATTTGGATTAGCTGCTTTCACTGCTGCATACATAGCGGATCTATACTGTCCTTCATATTGTTCTAAAGTCCATGTACCACTTAAACGTTTATCTTTATTCACACTTAATTGATAATCTTTGAAAATATCTGAACGCTTAGTTGTATCACCATTTGAAACACCATTTTCTTGAATAAATTCTTTCTTTACATTATCAAACATTTTTTGACGATATTCCTCAGATACATTTGTGAGTTTCTGCCACGATGTACCTTTGCCAGTAACATCCATTCCTGCCACTCCATTTGCATTCAGTAAATCCCCATCGGAATCAAATTGTTTCATCAAATTATTAACAATAGTATCCCTTCCGCCAAATATTTCATATATCATTTTTTCTTCTGGAGACATCATAGCTTCGTTCTGAATTACTCCTTCTAACCAGCCTTTTTCTTTCAAAGCCTTATATTGTTTGCTATTAGTATTGACACCACTATAGGCATTACCTAATCCACTAATATTCATCGACATACAAAAACCTCCTTGTAAATAAACTAAAACTCTGTTTAAAACCAAATCATTATTATATATAGTATATCGTCATATCTCCTACAAAAATAAATAAGGCAGTTTCACAAATACCGATTTGTTAAGCTGATTCTTAATCATAGCATAATAATTGTTCTATCCACTCCAATCTTTGCAATGTTTTGATCCACTGTTCTGGAATTTCATCATAGCCATAATACAATCCAGCCAGGCTTCCGGTTATAGCGCCTACAGTGTCTGTATCGTCTCCAAGATTCACTGCCTGCAGTACGGCTTCTTTATATGATGTTGTAGTTATCAAACACCAGGTCACAGCTTCTAATGTATCAACTACGTATCCGCTGCTTTTGATCTGGTCTTCTGAAAGCTGTCTGAATGCGTTCAAATCAAATAATCTGGAAAAATACCCCAGCTCTTTATAGTTGTTAAGGTCGCTTCGGTAATACTGACAAGCTGCGTCAATTCCCCACTGAAGTTTTGCAAGCAGATCTCCTTCTCTAGAAAGAACTGATTTTACCATAAAATAGTAAATGCCGCAGGCAATCTGACTGCGAAGATGTGCATGTGTAAGGGCGGAAACATTATGGATCAGGTATATACTTTCATTTTCTGAAGTACATATCATTTTCTGACGGTTGTATAGATACAAACAGACGGGAAGGATTCTCATAAGAGATCCGTTTCCATTATCCCATTCTGTTTTACCTCCACAGTCAATAGGGTCAGTTCCTTTTCCGTATTGAATGATTGCTCTGGAAGTTGCAACTCCAATATCAAATACCTCTTGGAATGGTGTATAATCCGCATATAGACACCATCCTGTGAATTTGTCCATTAAATCCTTATAATCGATTTTGCCTTTTTGTTTGATACTGTCCAATGTAGCGAGTGTCATACTGCTATCGTCTGACCAGGTGCCGGCCGGCTGATTATGCGTTCCATAAGCGCGCATCCCGATCACAGGATTATGCTCGCACTCTTCTCTGCTGGAAAATTCAACAGGAACCCCAAGTGCATCACCGACTATAAGACCGAATACTCCATCTTTCCAAATGTTTTGTACCATTAAAATACATCTCCTGTCTCACTTCTGTATATTTACAAGCGGCAGTATATATTGTATAGCTGAAAAGCTATGTGAATTCATTTTCATGTTTCTTGAAGAAATCATAAAAATAGCGCACATTATCCAGATCGCTCCATTTGGCCACTTCATAATCTTTCGTATCGAGATTATATATTTTTGCATGTAGAGTTCCAAGCATAAAAGGGGAATGTGTGGCGATGATAAACTGGCATTGCAATAATCGTGCCAGTTTATTGATCTCTTCTGCCAGAAGAACCTGATTCGCTGGCGAAAGGGATACTTCTGGTTCATCCAATAAGTATAAGGCATCTGGCTGTAAATATTCTTTAAAATAATGAAGAGACGTCTCTCCATTTGAGTACTTTTCCTGGGCAAAAAGGATGTAGGATTCCTGTTTGCTGCCTTCTCTTGAAGCCAGATACTTCCTCGCGTCTGTTAGAGACATCCCCTTTTTTACATAATCGTATTCCATGCCTTCTGACAGGATCTGCTTTTGCTGGATTTTCTTTATCTCATATAAGATGTCTTCGCTTTTGATATAGCGGCTATTCTCAGGAATTTTGAACTGTCTACCGTCATCGTCTTCACCGAGGCTATAAAGGCATTCGGCCGAAAATGAACCACAATAGTCTACGATGCCATAAGAATTACTTGTGGCGTACTCTTTCCCTTTGATCTTAAGACAATTTGCTATAATGTTCAAAAGTGTTGACTTACCAGAACCATTGTTGCCATACAAAACTGTGATAGGAGAAAATACAAAAGGATCGATATATTTGTCTCGAAACACATTATAAGGGTAGATGTTAGGATTATTTACTTTTTTATCACTGAGTTTAAAAGAACTCAAATATATCACAGATATGCTCTCCTTTACAGAGGTATCAAGCTTTAAGATGCCGTATGATTTGCAAATCACTCAACAAAGTGGATGCGATTCAGTTCAAACCGGTCTTGCTGCGGTCTTTCTTCCGATGGATATCCAAGGGGAAATAAGCAAAACGGTTTCAGATTATCAGGAAGTTGTAAGATTCTGCAAACAGGTTCCATAAACTCTGGAACAGGGGAAATACCGATACAAACACCACCAAGCCCCAGAGCATCTGTCTCCAGCCAGATATTTTCCAATGAAAGCCCCATATCAATCAGTATCATCGAAGGAGCCGGAAGGGATTCTGTTCTGTATACAGGAATGATTACTACCGGGGCACCTGCAGCACATCCAGCATAAGGAGTGGTTTGCGATAAGAGTCCGATTTTCTCTTTATCTGTTACGACATAGAATTCCCATGGCTGCTGATTACAGGCACTGGGGGCCTGCATGCCAGCCTTTAAGATCTGAAGGATCTTCTCATTTTCAACAGGTCGCTCCTGGTATTTTCGTATGCTTACGCGGTGATCAATAGGATTCATAATGAAGGGGGCTCCTTTCGTGTAATGTTGGTCTCTTGTGTTTCGAGAACCTTTAAGTTTCTGCTCAGATATTGTTATTTTTTAGAAGATGTTTTTTCCAGAAGGTCAAAGTATTTTTGCTGATATTTATCGATCTCAGCCTGTTTTTCTTCTTTCAACTTCTGGATGGTGGCCTGGTATTTTTGTTCAAGTTCAAGAATCGCTTTTTCATGGGCCAACTGCAGTTCGCTCTTGCAGTGTGCCAGCTCCTTTGCATGATCAGATTCTGCCTTCTTGTGATCAGCACAAGCCTTCCGCTGTTCCCGGATAAGTTTTCTGGCTGATTTCTCCAGATACTTTGGATTGGAGACCGTATTGCCGTTGCTATCGGAGTAGAATGCTTTAATGCCGACATCAATGCCGATCTTTCCACCAGCATTTGGTCGGAGTTCCGGGTCGAAATCCACATTGAGGATGACAAAATATTTTCCTGTTGGTGTTCGTTCGATGGTGACATGGTTAATATGACCGATTTCCATGGACTGACGGATCTTTATATATCCGAGTTTCGGAAGTTTGATATACCGGCCAGTGATCCTGATATTGTTGCTCTGATTCATAGTCCGGTAGGACTGATGATGATCATGTTTACTCTTAAACCGTGGATGTGCTGCACGTTTGGCAAAGAAGTTTTTGAAACCACGGTCCAGGTCACGAAGGGATTGCTGCAGGGCAATGGAATCTACTTCTTTCAGGAAGGCATAGTCCTCCTGCTTTTTGAGTTCCGTCAGCATTGAGGAAGTTTGGTTGTAACCGATCTTGTCACCGGCGGCATAGGCAATATTCCGCATGGACAGCCCTTTATTGTAGATCATACGACTACATCCGAGGGTACGATTTATGAGGTTTTGTTGTTCTTTGTTTGGGTAAGCCCGGAATTGCAAATATTCGATTATGTCAGCGATTCCATATGTCTAAGGAAGCAGCTCTGAATGAACTTAAACATGCCTTTTCTTTATCTGATGACGAAGCCCGGATAGTTCTCAACCGCTACTGGGATATATCAGTATAAGTAATCTATTCCCATAATACGGAAGTGTCATAAATTCACTGAAATAGGTGATTAAATGGCACTTCCTTATTTTTGGGAAAAATCAGAAAAAGTTTCCTATTATTGTTTTTTCCGAATACAACAATAATATAAACACGTATGCATTTATTGAAAATTGGATGATACTGTAATATACATACTGACGATGCTCCAATTGTATCAACATGAATCCTTTTGAGCACCCTCTTGCTTCACGAGCAATTCCTCTATAATCTCCTTCCGATATTTGTAAAATGTAGTTTCAGATATCCCAATCTGCCTTATCGTTTCAATATTGTTAAGAGGACCGCCAAATGTCTTATTGTATTTCTGAATCGCTCGTTTAGCCTCAATTGATTTCCGAGTCACAAGCTTAGTCCCCTTTTTCAGCCCGATCTGCTTTCCATTGAGCCGAGCCATTTCAATACCTTCTTTTGTACGCCGATGTAAATAATCGACTTCTTTTTCGGCTTGCTCAAAGGCACGGTATATATCTTTCTCAACTTTGCTCAGCGCAAAGCGTTTTACAGCTTTTACAATCGAATTGACCAGTTCATCCGCATCAGGATCCCCGGACTGAATTTCCATGTCAATAACGCTTTGCATCGATTCCCTATAGCTTTCCGTATTGATATGTGATTCCTTAAGATATATTAAATTGATTCCCCGTTCAAACATATCTTTATATATATCAAAACCTTCCGCAGCGTTTCGACCCATACGAGATACCTCATCAAATACGATTCCATCATCATCCTGTATAGTCCGCATTAACTTGTTCCATTCAGGTCTATCAAAACTGGTACCCGTATAAATCTCCTTTATAATTATAGCTTCCGGATAGACTCTTAAAATATTTCTCACCTGCCGCTCGATACTCTGGTTTCTTGTACTTATTCGACAGTACCCATATAGCTTTCCCATACTGCAACTACTCCATTCTCATCCCTAAAATGATCTGTAATATGTTATAGATTCATATGATACCATTAAAACAAACCACTGTTTCTTTTAATAATATTAACGTACCATAATTTTACATTTAATACAAGTAATTTTAATGGTATTCTATACAACGTTACTTCTAATGGTATATTCCACTGCTTGGATCTAAATACATCATCAGTTCTGAGGAAGATCGCAAATTACTTGATTTATTATTCAGACAAGAATAATTTTAAAAGAATCATTAAAGTAAAAAACTGGGCAGCATATCTCTCACTACCCAGTTTTTTACTATTTACAAAAATATAAGAAAATAAGAACCGTGATTACACAACCAATAATATTGAGATAATACGAAAATGAAGCTCCTTTCCGGTTTACCTTGCTTTTACAATACCATAAGGAAAGTACCGCTTCTAATATAATTGCTATGTAAAAAATGATTTTTATTATGTCGAAATCATTCGGCATATATGTCCATGTATAAAACAAAAATTGTATATTACTTTGAACACAATTCGCACACAGAAAACCCGAGAGAAGAACTACACTACCCATAGAATATTCTCTTTTTGGCTTTATTATTAAATAATAATTACATATATGCCACAACAAACGAATCATTATAACTACAATAATTATAAAATAAAACATATACAGTTATCTCACAAAATCAAATAATCATCAAATAACACAATGGATACACTTCATCCAAGCATTTACAATCGTTGACATTTAATTCATTGCAGACACTCCCATGGGAAATGTCTGCATCTGCTACTATATACAATTATAAAATATTAAAATTAACATTTCTGATAAGCCACTTCACAAGCATCTAATTTTCCTTGTATGCCTGATACTCCGTACAAAAGCATTGTCAAGTCTGCTCCCGTACCTGCCGCCGCAAGCAATGTAGCAGCCGCATCAAGTCCAAGCTCTATTGCTCCTAAAATAACTCCTGCAGTAAGTCCCAATCCGATTCCAAGCGCCAACACCTCTGATACTTTATTATTCAAATCATCAATTGCGAGCATCATGTCTCCAAATGCAGCTGGCATAGCATACGTTCTCGTTGTTATTTCCTTATACGTATCTTCCTTGATTCCAGTAACTCTTCAAACATACGATGTCTGTGCTAACCCTTGCCATACAATTGTCTGTTCTATATCTAACGTTGCATATGCATACGTATCTATAGAGGATCTGCGCTTATAATTTCCAATCACTTTCTCACTTGCACTAACAGGTGGTGCTTTTTTGATGGAGGTATTATTGAAATTAGATTTAATTCCATTAACATAAATTTGTGCTTCTTGTGTTTGCTTATTAAAAATCGTTTTAATAATATTCCCTTCAGCATCAGTCATTTCTGCCGTTCTTATGGTGTCTGATTCCGTTATTATAATATTTCCACTTGGTGTCTCAATAACAGATTTTCCTGTATCACCAGACGCATAAGCATTTATTGGCACCAGTATCATTGATAAGCAGAGAAATAATGATAATATAGATTTAAATAAACGCCGTTTCATATGTACCTCCTTCTCTCAAAATATTAAGTACTGATTTTTTCGCCTTCTTTCTTTAAGTACGCAATCCACCATCTAATTAGCCCACCGGTATCACCTCCTCATAAAAATAACTGTGGTTCTAAGAATAAAAAAGTTTGCAGACAAATACAATAAATAATACTTGTCTGCAAACTAATGTATGTGCGTAAACATTACCTGCAATTTCTATTTTAGGCTCTGACTCTAGTAATAAAAATTACTATCACAGTGATGCACCGCTCCAGATTCCCACTGGATTCCTTTTCTTTATTTATATCAATTATTTTCTGATTTGTCAATATATTATCTGACAACTTAGCTTTGTGATATTTTTAAAACCTAAGAAATGCCACCTGTAGCACTGCAATAAAATTCAACGGTTAAAAGTTTATTTGTACTCGCGCCAGCATATGTGATAGTACCTGATGCTGAAACCTGAGCTGTCCTTCCAGCATCAAGTATTACATAATCACTTCCGAACTGTTTCCATGTTCCGTTGCCACTTGCCTTACTTGAGCTGATACTGCTTACACCTGAAATATACTGTCTTCCCGAACTGTACTGCGTAGAAAAGCTTGCTTTGATCTTAATTGTAGTATTTACAGAACTTCCCCATACAAAACTTACATTCTTCGATGCTAAGACGGCAGATCTGGCTCCAGACAATAAATCCATGATATCATCGTCACTGTCTTCTATCACAATCTCTGCTGTTGCAAATTCTCTTATAACCCGTTCAAATTCTTCTGGGGTTCTCCAGTCCTCCTCTGCAAACTCTTCTGCCGGCAAAAGAGTAAGTTCTACACCTGTATCTGAAGATATTTTTTCCACGATCTTTTTATATTCTTCATAGTATACAGCTCTCTGCTGATCTTCTTCTGCCGCACACACTGTCATCCCAAATAATCCCATGGAAAGACTCAACATGCAGATAACAGCCATCATTTTTCTTGCAAATTTTTGCATATGTGTCCTCCTTTTCATCGACTCATTAATTTTCATGTAGTATCCTATGGCCTGTACATTGGAATCACTCCTCCTTTTAAAATTTATATGTGATTACTTATTTTTATAAACTATATATATAGTTTTATTTTGTGATATTAAAGAGAATAGCTGCTCATACCACTATTCTCTTTTAACATCAAAATACAAAATAGTTAAAATCTACCTTGATTTTTCCATTACTTTTATTTTCAACATACAGTTTATAAATGCCATCCTCTTTTATCTCAAAATTATGCATACCATTTGAATCCAAAGACACAGATCTCTTTGTTGTTCCCTTGATAATTCCCATAGCAACGGGACCACTTCCAGAAGAAAAACTTATTCCCATTGCAACTGTCTGCCCCTTTTTTAATGAGACACTTGAAAGTGATACCCTGGACCCTTTTTCAATTTCCCAGGTATATGATCCGCTTGTAGCACTCCCTTGTGGGGTAACCTCTATGGTCATGATATCTGTATCATCCAATACACTTTCATATTGTTCAACCAGAGAATCGACATATTCTGGCTGCTCACTGCTTTCCCTAATCTCTACCATAGATCCTTCATAAATCTCATTTAATCCGTACTCTGCAATATTTCCTGCTGCAAAAACTGTTGCAGGGCAACTCACACCAAATACAACTGCAAATATACATGCCAGCAACTTTGATTTTTCTTTCATCTCATGGTATTTTTTCACTGATTCGACCCTCCATTTCATTGTATTTTTTGTTTCATATAAAGCAGAACACATCTTAAAATTTTGCGTTCCAGACTTTTCGATTTCTCTTAAGAGAACAGAATAATATTGCTTTGCTGTCCACTTTGCCCTACTTTCCATACACAGCTCCATGTCGCAAATCACTTCGCTCCACCCATCATATTCTTGAAACAGTTTCCTAAAAAATGGCCAAAACCAATATGCAATAGTTATTACAGCACTTAAATTTTTAAATAATAAATCTTTATGGTACACATGGGTAAGCTCATGGCTCAAAATAATTTTCAACGTTTCCGGATCATATTGATAATCCGGCAAATAAATATATTTCTTAAAAATTCCAGTTACCATTGGAACATGAAGCCCCCGACATATAACTATCGGAATTTTCTTTTTATAATGTACCGTTTCTGGTAATTCCAAATATATCTTATCCAGTTTCTCATCATCCAAAACCATTCCAAGCATCCTGATATTTCGTAACCGCATTTTTTCTTTCATATATTCCTGCAAATGATATATGGCACCTAACAGCCAGACAACAAATAGCAGAAATAAAAACACTGCGATCTTAAAATTGATCCATGGATACCAATCATAGCTGATTCCTGTATTAAAATTATAATTTTTCAACGTTATATAAAACCAGCCAAAAGGAACCAGGAACAGGGCAATTACTATTTTCAGGAAATTATATAACAATCTGTAGGTTCCTCTCTTACGCCATATGATCTTAAATAATTTCCAAAACTGAAACGTAATTCCTCCGATTGCTCCATTTAGTATTACCGTATAGAATACTATGCAAAATCCAGAAATTCCAAAATTAAAAATCCAATTCATCGACCCATTTTTTTACAAGCTCTACAGATTCTTTTTCCATACCCTTCTCCGAAAAAAGTGCTGTCAGAGTATTGTTCATTTGTCCTTTTCCCCAAAATTTAAATAATTCTTTAACCTGATTTTTTTGATATTCTTCCTCTGTGAGTAAGGCTTCATATTCATGAGTTCTACCAATCCCGGCCTGCTTTGATGAAAGATATTTCTTCTTTACTAATTTTGCCAAAAATGTTGAAACCGTCTGTGGCTTCCACTCTTTATTTGAATGTGTATTCGTGTAGTCCACAATTTCCTGAAGTGTTTTTCCATCTCCCATTTCCCATATACTTTTCATAACGAGTAATTCCGCTTTTGTTAATTCATCCATAATCCAATCTCTCTTAAACTATATTTATAGTTTAACTATAAACTATAAATATAGTTTTGTCAAACATTTTCTAAAGATCATTTGAATTATCAGTCTTTTTGTATAATCCTTTTATTTCCCACAACCACTCAATAATTATAAATCTTTATGCCTCCTACAGCCGAAGCCTTCCCGCCTGAAGATATGCCGACAACTCTTCCCTGCTTCTGGTAATATACTCATATGTTACATATAAAGGATCGATCCGCCTCACCAGTTCTTCCACACCTTTAGCTGTAAATGGCTCATGTCGGTCGATCTGAAAGATGTGTTCATATACTTTGCAGAACCGCTCCATGGGATCCTCTGGAAATTCACGGGGAGACTGAAGCCACTGTTTTACATATTCCCCCGTCAGGGACTGCTGCAGATGGAGCCCTTTTATATAAGAAATCATACTTTCATGGGCATCCAGCATCTCATGTAGATATTCCACGCCTTCTTCCTGGGTCTTCAGATCCAGATTTGTATGAAGGAAATGTCCAGTATCCAGCATAAAGCCTTTTTTCTCATAGTGTACCCTGTCAAGAAGTGCCTGTGTATCCTCTGGATGTAAGAAAGTCAGCCCTGGCCACCACAGGTTCTCCATCAGAAACCAGAACGAATACTGCTGCCCATCCAGTAATTCATTGATAAAATCAGCCGCTTCTTCAATCACTTCCCGGTCCGTATGTTTGGTCTTGTAGGTAAGGCCCTCTTCATCATCCACCTGCACCACATGAAAGACTACATATTCCGCACCCATACGGACCGCATAATTAAGATCTTTGCGGTAATGCCGAATCAGCTCCGGCCTGTTACGCTTCACCCAGTCTCCACTGCAGCAGCAATGGATTCCTGTTACCATATCCGGTCGGATCAGTGGGCACTCTTCCGCTGATAAATATACATCCGGAGCCTCTTTCGTAGAATAACCAAGCGGCATGACTTCCAGTCCCGTGCAGCCATGCTCCATATAAAAATGCTGCAAATCATCCGCCGAAGTAAAGCGGATTGCATCATCATACGATGTGGTAAAATTCATCTGAAATTTCATGCATCCATCCCCTCTTTTCCTTGCATTCCCTATATTCCTGCTCTATGATAAGAACAGTATAACATATTTGGAGGGATCTCATCATCATGAAACTTATGGAGCTGCCCGGTGGCGATACACTGCATCATTACAAGAAATCTCTGGTTCTTTGCTTTGCCGGACCACGGGATGTTTTAAGTACCGGTCCCATCGGCGGCGGTTTCCGCACCGATCTGCAGGCAGTCTTTAACAATGACTGTAACCCAGGCGCCGGGATGTCCTGTGAACTCAGGGCTGATACTTACGAAGAACATATGAAGCTCCTGGCACTGGAGGACTTAGGGCTTGATCCCAAACACTGTACCGGGCTTGCCACTGCTGCCAGCATGCATAACGTTTCCATCAAGACCATGGATTACGAAGATTTTTCTGTAACTGCTATCGTCACCGGAGGCATCCGGATCAATGCCAGCCGCGTAGGTGACCCTGCTGTCTGGCATGAAAAAGCCGGAATCTCCGATCCAGTTAAACCAGGAACCATCAATATCATTCTCCATATCGATGCAGCACTCTCTCCAGGTGCCCTGGCACGGGCACTGGTAACCTGTACGGAAGCCAAGACCGCTGCTATCCAGGAGCTGCTTGCTCCCAGCCGGTACTCCCGCGGCATCGCCACCGGATCCGGAACAGATGGAACGATCCTGATTGCAAATCCGTTGTCCTCTACTTATCTGACCAACGCCGGAAAACACTGTAAATTAGGGGAATATATTGGAAAAACTGTAAAAGAAGCTGTGAAGGAAGCTCTCGACCGTCAGTCCGGGCTCAATCCTGCTTTCCAGCATAATATATTGAACCGCATGGACCGCTTCGGCATCACAGAAGATGCCGTATGGAGAACCTATCTTCAGAGATTATCTGAAAAGGAAAAGAACCTGTCACCATTTGTACGTGCAGAATTTGAGGATCGTCTGTCTCAGATCTGCCGCGAAAATACTCTGGTAACCTACACCTCCCTCTACGCCCATCTGATGGATCAGCTGGACTGGGAATTATTATCTCCAGAAGAAGCCCTTCCGGCCGGAAAACAGCTTCTGAACCTTGCCAAGATTCCTACAGATGATCACTATTCCTGCTCAGATAATCAGGATCCAATAGCAAAGATGGCAGATTTCTATCTGCAGGGATTGGTGGAACTACTGATGATAAAACGGTAATATTATAGTAGAATAAGAAAACAGTTTCCTGCATATCATACTCTCAATATTAAATAAAAGTTTTTTACAATCTAAGTGTAATTTTTTTACACTTAGATTGACTAGAGAATGACTACCGCTTAAAATATAAATACAAGGAGGAATGACTATGCTGACTAAAATGTATCTCACAAATTTTCTTTCATTTAAAGAAAGAACTGAATTTGACTTCACTGCATCTAAATATTCTATTCTTGAAAAAACGAATATAACTGATAATGAAACCCTGAAAGGAGCTCTATTTATTGGTCCCAATGCATCAGGTAAATCAAATGCGTTAAAGGGACTTTCCTTCCTTATAAAAATGATAAAAGGAGAAGGTACCTCATTTTCCAGACATAGATGTATATTTTCTGCCAATCCCATTGTTATAGTAGAATATGAATTCATTTTTAATGGAAAAAAAGTATTTTATACAATTGAATATGATATTCAGACAAACAGTATATCAGAAAATTTAAAAATTGACGATATTACAGTTTTGCAGAGACATGGAAATACCGGGGAATTAAGAATCGGAGAGACTTTAACAAGAGATGAACAGCTCGACAGTGAAACCCTGTTTTTAAGAACAGCATCTTTTAACACTGGCCGTTTTCCACAGGAGCCTACTTTAAAAGAACTTATGGAGTTTTTACAGAACTCATACATCATTGATGGATATAATCTGGGAGCTACCTATGGAAAATCAATAACAAAGTATGCGGAGGAATTTGGCATAGAAAAAATAAATAAATATCTTGATGCATTCCATTATGACTTCTTTGTGGAATATGGATCAGAGAGTACAGGCGCTGGTTTAACAATCTCCATAGGATCTGATAAAAAATCCGTCTTTTTTAAGAGAAAGACTTTCCCTATTCCTAATACTATTATCAATGAATCTCAGGGAAATCAGGTTTTTGCGGATCTTCTGCCTAATCTGATCAACGTTATTGAAAATCCTGGTATGTTGATTATTGATGAATTTGGGAACAGTCTTCATAATAAATTGGCCGAAAAAATCATCCGCTTCTTTATGGAGAATGCTGCTCATTCGCAACTTTTTATCACTTCACATCACACAAACCTGATTTCAAACTCTGTCTTCCGTCCTGATCAAATTGATTTGATTACTTTTAAAGGAGAGACTGGAAGTCAGGTAGAGAGACTTTCTCAATTTAAACCGAGAGCTGCTCAAAATATTGAAAAAATGTATCTCGGTGGCATGTTTGAGGGGTTACCGCTATATGAAGAAATATAGGATTGATAAAGATAAGAATATTGGTAATGTGATCTTTGTTGTTGAAGGAGGCAGACCGGCCACAGGTGGAACTGAACTTCGTTTATTGAAAAAAATATTTGCTGATATACTTGGTTATGAAGTCCAGGAGCTGCGAAGAGGCTCTGATGAATTTATCTGGTATGGAAATAATCCCCAGTTCCGTGTATTTGCGTTGAATCTCCCGAAAAATGAGCTGGGAGTTATCGTAGAGTGTGACGAAGAAACTGTGGAAAACATATAGAAACTTCAAAATTTACTAAATTAAATCATCATTTACGGCGGAGCGCATACTCCGCTGTCTTTTTTCACCAATATTCATATCACACTACAACTTCTTCACATTAGGCTTACAAAAGAATACAGTCCATAAAGTAGTGTACCCATTATCGCAACCAGACAAAAAATAACAATCAGACAAACTACACTCTTCACTCTGATGCCATCACTATTTTCTTTTGAAACTTTTCTGTTAGAGATGTTAGAAACTTCCTTTTGAGCTAAATCTTCTGAGGATTTATTCTTAATTTGTTTCCTTCGATGCTTTTTCTTTAGTTCCATTTTTCGCAAACGGGCAAACGAATCATCCTGGTCCATTATGCGATCATAAAACGCATTCACAAATTCTATATCTTTTTCCGTACTGAATGGAGCATCTGATGTTTTATGGGCTACTTGATTTCTGACCCAGCGGATATGTTTCAGCATTCTGTAATCTTCTGACCATCCAGTACCCCTCCCCAATACCTGATGGGATACCTCCATTTGCTGAATGTATTCACTAACACCATTTTTACAATTAAGAACATCTCTGCAAAGCACGTCAAGACGCTTATATGCTTCAAAAAATTCAATATCTTTCTGGTTCATAATTTTCTCCTGCAGATCTCAGAGGAAACGATTTGCATATGTCGTAATATCTGAAATATAGGCCATAGAATTTTACTATGACCTATATTTTATTACTCTATGTATTCTATCGGATACCCGAACTCTTTTGCATATGCCTCCACCTTGGAATCTTTCTTACATCGGATCGTAACATTCCGATTCGTGATCAGTTCTCCCAGATACTCCGGCTCATGACGGATCTCCAATACCTTCAGACGGTTACAGCCTCGGAAGGCTCCATCTCCTATATACTGCACGCTCTCCGGTAAGGACACCTGTTCCAGGAACATCCATTTGCAAAATGCCCGTCTGCCGATAAATTCCACTTTTTTCGGAAGCTGCAGTTCTTTTGCTGCACAGAAATAAAAAGCTTCTTCCCCGATATCTTTCAGATTCGCCGGGAAATGAATGTCCGCAAGCATCTTACAGCGCCGTAAAGCTCTGTCTCCGATCTGCTGTATACTATCCGGCAGATCAATACGTTCCAGTGTTTTACATTCCATAAAAGCCTCCGCACCGATCCTTGTAAGACGGCTCCAGGCTGCAAACTCAACCTTCTGAAGCCTTTTGTCATTAAAAAATGTTGCATCTTTTATGGTATCCACATATGACGGGATCTTCACATGCCAAAGCTGCGGGCACTCGGCAAAGCAGCCTTCCCCGATCACTGCCAGATGGTCCGGCAGCACTGCTTCTTTTAAAGCATTGCAATTACGAAATGCATCTGTCCCCAGTTCCAGAACAGAGTTCGATAATTCCATCTGTTCAATCTTAAGATTCCCTTTAAAGGCTTCTGCCTCAATCTTCCGATAATTGCCAGGCAGCCGCAGCATACGTTCAAATCCATAACGTTCGGCAGCCTTACGGGTCAGTGTCACACCATGATACCCTCTTCTGTCAACTGCTATAATTTTGGGGTTTCTTTCTTTATTCTCCATCTATATACTCCACTGTAAATCCTGACTCCTGACAGTACATGTCCACCTTCGATCCCTGATAGCACCGGATACGCGCCGCACGATTGATGATCCACTCCCCAATATATTCCGGGTCATGCCGGATCTCCAGCACCTTCAGGCGGTTGCAGCCGTGGAATACCCACTTTTCTATGCGCCTGATATGGACCGGCAGACAGACTTCCGTAAGCCAGGTACACTTAAAAAATGCCTTTTCATCCAATATTTCCACTGATTCCGGTAACTCCAGCGTCTCCATGCTGCAGAAATAAAATGCTTCTCTTCCTATACGCTTTAACCCTTCCGGAAAATGGACGGATTTCAGGTCTTTACACCTGTAAAATGCCCGATCTTCAATCTCTGTTACCTTCGGTGGCAACAGGATCTCTTTTAGTTCCATACACTCTGAAAAAGCATCCTTTCCGATTCTGCTCAGAACAGAATCATCAGCAAATGTTACCTTGGATAAACGCCGGTCTTCCTTGAAAGCGCCTGACGGAATCTTCTCAAGCCGCTTCGGTATATATGCCTCCTTAAGCCTCGGACAATCAGCAAAACAGCCATCCCCGATCTTCTCAACAGACTCAGGCAGCAGGGCTTCTCTTAATGCTACGCTGTGACGAAAACCATCTTTCCCTATCCGTCGTAGTCCATTCTCCAAAGCCAGCCGTTCAATACGGATGTTGTCGCGGAATGCTGCATCCCCGATCGCTCCATAACGCTTCGGCAGCTTCAGTTCTTCTTTCTTCCGGTAAGTCTCCGCATATTTACGGGTCATTACCTCTCTGCTGTATGTCAGATGATCTCTATCACTCATGTATTCTCCTTCAAATGCGCCCATAAACAGTTTTATCCTTATGGACGCACCAAAACCCACTGGCAGATTTGGGCCTGCCAGCGGGTCTCATGCATCTTATGCACTATATTTGTTTGGTGCTTACCAGTAGGTCGGATAATTATTGTGTTTCTTCTTATCCTTTGCCTTCTCCCACCAGGTATTCTTGCCTGAATGGTCGGTGCTTCCACCTACATTGTCCAGCATGCCCTCCCAGAGCTTGTCTGAGGTAGACTGAGCTGCAACAGTGGCAGTCACCGTGTAAGTCTTGGTTGTTCCGTCCTCTGCAGTAACCGTATAAGTAACCGGGCCTGACAGATTCACTGCTGTGCCGCTTGCCGGGCTTACAGATACTACATTTTGTAAAGTGATCTCCGGCTTCAGGGAAGTCAGATCCGTACCATAAGGCATGGTGATCTTGATCGTTCCTGCTGACTGGCTGATCGTTCCGCTTGTTCCATTGATCACAAATCCTGTGATGGTCGGTCCATCCGTCTCACTGGTCTTGGACCAGGTGCAGCCGATGGTAATATTTGCGGTTGGCATGTCAAATACATACACACCTTCACTTACCTTCTTATCAAGGATCGATACCGGCGCACTGCCTAGCAGATCCGTTGAATATGTCAGAGAATCAAGCTTCATACCTGCCTTCGGAGTTACGGTCACAGTAATCTTCTCCCTTGCGTCTGCTCTCTTCTTATCAATGGTAACTGTGCCTCCACTGGTTGAGCAGACATTACCAATCTTATATGATCCCAGCTTCGGAACATCAATTTCCATCACATCGCTGGGCATGGAGCCATTCATGTTGCCCTTCACCACCAGATATACCTTGTAGACTGTGTTACTCAGAGCTTTCAGATTCAGCGTCTGGCTGCTTCCGGCTCCGATGGAGCCCTTCAGCTTACTTGCCAGAACCTCGTCCTGAGTCGGTGCTTCCTCCTTAGCCTTCTTGTAGAGGTAGAAGTAGTTGCCCTTAGTATCAGAGGTAAAGGTAACCTTCGCCTCTGTATCACTGGTACGCTCTGCGCTGACATCAGAAATGACCGGTTTTTCACTCTCATAGGTGATCTTAATTGTGTAGGTCTTCTGGGTTCCATTCTCTGCGGTAACGACAAATTTTTCTCCCAGACTATTGACCGCAATGGGACAGGTCACATTACCCTTATTCCATGCAAGATCCGGATAACTCGGGTGCGCATCATCAAGGGTGCGATGGGCTACGGTTGCCTTGTCGGAATGCGTAATTTTAAGGAAATACTTTCCATCCTGATTCAGTCCTTCCGCGTCTTCCGCGCTCATATCAGTCTTGGTCAGGCCGATGGTCAACGTAGTACCTTCCTGGGCAGTCATACCTCTTACGACCTTTCCATCCTTGTCCAGCAGTTCCACATCCGTGATGTCGCATAAGGGGCTCTTGTAATTCGGATTCACCTTGAATACTGCCGTAATGGTCAGGTTTTTATCGTCTCCCGTTTCCCGGGTCAGGGTCACTTCCGCGCCTTTTCCGTCCAGTACCGTTATGGTATTGCCAGCATCGTCCACAGCCGTCCAATGATCAAATAGATAGCCGTCCTTCGCAGTCGCTTTCAGGGAAACCTCTTCGCCTTCAAATACAGTTCCGAATATGGTTCCAGGCGTGCCCTTGTAGGTTCCGGTCACGGTACCCTTATTCTCATCCTCAGAGCACAGTTGGACCGAACCAAAGGCCTTTGCCTTGAACTCTGCTACCCAGGTCTGGTGTTCCGTACCTACCGTAATCGTCGGCTCGCGGTAAGGTATGCCATCTGTGCTCGCATCTGCCCAGGTCGCAGAGCTATCCTTTTCATCCCAGATAACTCCACTGGCATTCTTCCAGCCGTCAAAACGATAGCCTGTCGTATTCTTAAAGAAGAGTCTTAAGGTAAGCTCTGCTCCTTGCCTGTAAGTATCGGTAACCTCCAGTGTTCCTCCTTCTTCCAGTCTATAACCTCCAGCTGTCAGAGAACCTCCTTCCGGGCCTTTCAGACGGAAGGTCATTTCGGTTCCGACTTTCTTGTAAACTGCCTTCACCGCCACTTCCTGCTCCGGCATGGTAAAGGTTAATACGCTGGTAACCGGATCTGTATTTGCATCAATCAACACAGATTTGTTATAATCCCAGTGATCCAGCTCATACTGATAATAGGGATGTGTTTCTCCTGGTTTCGGCGTTACAGCTACCTTATCTTTTGCAGCCGCCATGATATCTGTTTTTTCGTTTACCTGAATCGTCGCCGTCTCATACTTGCTGTCAATTATCTCCCCAGCCACATCCTTCGCGCTGGTAGTTACCGGATAATAATCTCCTTTCTTCCAGTTCAAGGATTCAATCGTGACTACATCATTCGGCATTTTAAAGGAAAAGCTGCCGTTTTCGCAAGCTGCTTCCACAGCCTGCCCATCGCTTGTCTTCAAAACTACGGTATTCAGAACCTGTCCGGTCTCCGGCGGCGTTAACTGCACTTCCACGGTACTATTTGCTTCCAAGGTATCAGTAGACCAGTTTCCCTGTTTCACCAGGTCCTTTGTCTGTTCCGTTCCATTTTTTAGGATCTTCTTTATCTGCGGATTTACTGAATCCGTCCATTGCAAAGCCCACGGTGTATTGACCTGAATGCTATAGGTTTTCGGTTTATCCATAGCATTCTTAATCGTAAAGCTTAAGCCCCTCCTGTTCAGATCATCCGGTATAATCGTTCCGTCATCGTTTGCAATTCCACCTATTACGCTTCCGGGAACCAGAAATGCACCGGCCGCGTAATGGGGCCTCACCTTCAATTTGGATAATTTTGGCAGATATTTGGCCGTTGTAATTGTCATAGTTTCATCACCATCTGCAACATCTACAATATCAGAATCTGTTCTGAAAAATCCATCTATATTAAGAAATGAGTTTTCTGAATTTTTGTACAAATGTGCAGCAATATTCAACTTTACCTTATACCGAAATGTTTGTTCTGTCGTACCATCTGCTTTCACTGCTTTCAGTTCCAGATAAGGGAGCTCTTGAGAATTTTTTTCCCACGAAACAACACTTGTCAAAATATTGGCTGATTTATAAGTATTTGGAATGCCTATTTGGGTAGTGTAATATACGCTATTAAGCTGCACTTGGCCTACATTGTCGCCATCTACTAAATCTCTGGTCAGGACAATATCAATCGTACCTGCCTCCAATACACTCTCTATATTAAGCTGCTCATCTGTCAATTCATTTTGAATAATATTAATTTCTTTAACTGCAACCCCATTAATTGTCTGATCCTGCTTCATCGCCATAGACGTAATCTGAGGATTCTTACCATCAAACTTTGTATCAAATTTCGGTCTATCTGTCTCAGAAACTAATACGCATGCATATGGATACACCCAAGTACCATCTGGTGTAATCGCAGTAAGAGTTACGTTTCTTGAACGTTTTACTTTTCCAGTCTTTCTATCAGATCTGGTCGTGATTTTCACAGAACTTTCAATACTAGCTACTTGGCCTGCCTCAGTCGCTTTTATATTAATAACACTGCTCAGCTCATATTCATAAGTCACTGTTTTCTTCTCTACCACATCTGGATAATCAGGCAGTGATTCATAAACAAAATATATTGTATATGTTTTAGGATCTATCATAATTGGATTATCATCTGCCAATATAAATTTTTCCGATGTCTTACCGTCTTTTTCTTCAAATTCCCTCTTGTCGCCTTTGATTTCGATATCTGTAATATAAGGCATTCCTGCAGTAGCTTTTGCCTCCTTTCCAGGCACCTGGCATAATCCCACTATCAGAACAGCCGCCAGGAGCAACGCCCCCAGCCGCTTCCAACACTTCATAACGGCTATCCCTCCTTTTTTAGTCCTTCACCACCTGATGATCGGTGATGGTATTATTCTCGTCTTTTTCCATTTCCTTCCACAGCCGCTCGGACTTATATTTATTGTCACTGTTGCTGCTGTTCTGGTTGTTGTCGGAGTCCGTATCCCCTCCCGGGGTCGGGGTAGGCGTCGGAGTCGGATCCGGGTCGGTATCCTTGTCTCCCGCAGATGCTCCATTTTTCACGACGATGACCTGGTAGGTCTTGCTCTTCACGTCACGGCCCGATACGATGTATTCCACCGGATTCGAAAAATTCTGAGCCTGTCCGCTTAGGGGACTGATGACCGTAGTGTTCTCGTTCACCATAATCTCCGGAATCAGGCTGGTCACGTCTGCGTCAGACGGTACGCCCGAAATGGAGATGGTCGTTCCTGAGATGCTTCCCGCATAAGTCTTGTCCCCGATGGTCAGGTAGAAACCGGTGATGGCCGCGTACTTCTCGTACTGAGCCCGGATCCGGTAGACCTTCTTCGTACCGTTCTCCGCTGTCACGACGATCTCTTTCCAGTCGCTTAAGTCAAGAGCTTCCTTGCCATCCACGGATACGCTTGCCTCGGCCTTAAAGTCCAGCCCTGCGGTCAGCATAATTCTGGTCAGATCCGTTCCCTCCGGCACCGTCAGCAGAATATTGGTTCCTTCCTCTGTCTCAGTGATGGTCTTATCCAGAATCGTAATCGCCCTCTGGTTCTGGTCTGTGATGGACAGGCTCTCGGTCTTCAGCTCCGTTCCGGCAGCCACCACATCGTCGTCATAGACCAGCTTCACGCTCCAGGTCCGGGTGGTGGTTCCATCCTCAGCTATTACCGTAAAGGGCTGGCTTACGCCTTCTACAAAGGTCACCGGCAGGCCCGGCGCTTTCAGTTTCGCCTTCTTTGATAACTGAATCTCCGGAGTCAGGTTCTCCAGCGGGGTTCCGCTTGGCAGCTTCACCAGCACCGTCCCTTCCTCGGTATGGATCTCACCTTTCTGTCCCTGTATTTCAAAAGACTCTATGTTCGCGTCCGTACTCAAAGGCGTTGCAAAGTTATGTACCTGATACCAGAGGTAATAGGGATGTCCGGCTCCGCCGTTGTCTAAGAAGCCAAGGTACCACTGCAGGTTATAGCAGGCTTCATAAGTAGCCAACGCATTATTTCGTGTCTCCGACAGGACGTGCTTAAAGCCATCGTTGGTCGCGAATTGCAGCCACTGGCTCAGGGCGCTCTTCTCCCCATCGGTAAACCGGGGATCTGTATGCCAGTCGATACCCATACTACACAGGCCCATGTTCACCCAGGATGCGCTTTCAGAGTTTATATTTCCCCTTAATTTGAACATGTAATCATCTGTCATCGCCTCACAGCTGTTAGCCTTTTTTTCGCCCAGAATAATCGCAAGTCCTTCGTCCAGCTTTGCTTTTACGCGTGTCCCGTAAACCGGATCGTCCTGATAAGGAGCAATGGCATACATAATGTTACCTACCACATCAATATTAAATCCATCGCTTCCATAAACATGATTCAATAGTGTTTCCAGTATTTTTTCCCGGGTCCAGTAGGCGTCCTCCGGCACAGTATAATTACCGATGTCCAGTGCAATCAGCGCAAAAGTCACATGGTTGATGGTCCAGGAACCATCGTAGTTATAAAGTTCTGCAACCAGATCTGATACTTCCTTGCCACTAGACAGTACAAAGGGCTCATCGTTTACCCGATACTGATCCAGGTCAGATGCGTTGTAACCCATGGCAGTCAGCAGCATAATCTTTTTCGCCATCGCTGACATCGCATAGCTGCTCAAATCTAACGACTTCATCTGTTTGTACAGATCAAAGTCCTTCGGAAAATCCGCGGAAGAAGGATCCGGCTTCTTTGCCATGGCATAATCAATCCATTCCCAGTCCTCCTTGGTGGAGCTTTTCTCATAACGATTTACGATGGCATTCAAAAGCTGTCTTAGCTTCGGGATATAGGTGTTCTCCGCGGGTCCGTCGGTCTGTGCCGTCACCTTATAGGTGGTGGAGACGCCGGACTGGGATGTAACCGTATAGCGGACTGTCTTAGACAGATCCACCTGCTCGCCTGACGCCGGTCTGACTGACGCGAACTCCGATACCTCAATCGTCGGTTTGATGCGGGTCAGGTCGGTACCTGCCGGTACGGTCAGGGAGATGGTTCCCTCGCTGTCGTTGATCCGGGCTACCGAGGAGCCGTAAGCGTACTTCAGAATCTTTCTTCCTTTGGCTGCCTCTTTCTCCTTCAGGGTCACCGTGTAGCTGGTGGTGTTTTCGCCGTTCTCCGCCTGCACCACATAGGTCAGGGGCTGATTCCAGCTTAGATGCTCCGGCTGTGACTGCATGACCGCTCCGTCAGACAATGTCCAGGAGACCTCCGCCGTACTTAAATCCGTTCCATAAGGCAGTGTCAGCTCCAGGGTTCCATCATTCTTCGGTGTTCCGGTCACGCCCGCCACCTGATAGGTCAGGAGGCTGCTTTCCGCAGACTTTCCTTCGGTCACTTCCACCGTGTAAGTCTTTGTGTAGTCCTGACTTCCGCTGTTCAGCGTCAGAGTCAGGCTTGTTTCTTTCGTAAAATCAATGGTTCTTCCGTCCATACTGGTGCTCTGGGCCGTATGGGTGATCGTGGGCGTAAGAGCCGTCAGATCGGTCCCCTCCGGCAACAGCAGCCTGATATGGTTATCCTGTATTTTCGCATGATAAACGGTTCCGCCCACTTCGATGGAAAAATCCGTTACCTCCAGGCAAGGTTCCCCACGTTTGATCTGGATGGTCCAGGTTTTGCCTAGGTCAACGCCCATACCCTGGCCATTCTCAGCAATTATTCCGTCTTGATCAATGCCGTCGTAAGTAACCCCGGTAGTCGGCTCATAGGGTACCAGATAATAAGACAGCTTTCCGCGCTCCACAGAGCCTGCCTGCTTATTTGCCTGCACCCAGCCCCCGCATCGGATAACCGGATCGCCCAGTGAACCGGTATCCACTTCTTCCGGAACTGTTATAGTGACATGCGCGTCACCGTCCACCACTCCGTAATAATCTCCCAGAGTTACTGCCTCTATCTCCGGCGCGCTAATCCGGGTATCCTCTGCTAACTGAAGGTATCCCTCACAGAGGGCTTCCATCCACGCTTTTGTGTATCTTGGCGGAAGGAGCCTGGCTGTTCCGCCTTCATCCCACAGCTTCTGCATATCTTCCCGCAGAGTTTTTTCCGTATAGGGAATGACGTCTGAATTATAGTCTCCGTCATCTGGATACTTTTCTCTGCAGCCGGTTACAGTTTTTATGAAATAATCTTTCAGTTGCGAAAGCATGGTGCTCTGCGCCACATTTAAGCTTCCTACCAGAAGAGTTTTCGTATCTCTCTGCGCTTCAATCTCGCTTACTTTGTCCATGATCCGAGCTCTGTAGTCCAGGATCTCGGGAATCAGCGCAAACCACTCTTCTTTATCCTTCTCTGTCCAGGTATACGTATCTGTATCCGGAATTGCCATGAGATAGAAGGGATGCGTTCTTCCTGTATCGGTTTCCGTAGACCAAAAGCAGACCGGCGCAGTCAGATCGTAAGCCTTTCCGCTTTCAATTCCTTCCAAAATGGTTGGATGTTTATCCGCACTAATGGAGTAGCTTTCTATCACGAAGTTTTTAGCTTGATCCTCGGGCATTTTAATCCAGGCATCATAACCATAGAGTGTTCTTAACGGGCTCTGGTAGGTTTCACTTCCATTACTGATACTCTTAAACAATTCATAGTTTTTCGCACCCGTCATATTTGCCAGGCCGGGCCAGTTCACTCCGGTCCAGGCTGCCTGTGCCGGAAGTGTATTTCCCAGAAACATTACCGTAACAAGCAGCCATACCAGCAGTTTTTTTCCTCTTTTCATTCCTGTCTCCTTTTATGAGGAGGGGAGAGGTTTTAAGCACTCCCCCCAACTGCTTTCTTTTAATATGCCGTATAATCTGTTGTAAAGAACCAGGTAATCTTCGTATCTTTTGTCATGATATATGCGCTGGCCATAACGCCCGGCATACTGCTGCCCTTAATAAAGTTACCATTATTATCAAACACATCATCGGTAGAATCACTGTACATCCAGCCTGACTTTCTGTTTACCTGACGGTAACTCAAACCATTGATATAATCAATGTAGCTTACATCTGCACCTCTGCTGGATTCTCCCATGGTAAAGAAATTAATAGAGTTATCTTCGCTCTCACCACAAGCAAAGGTCAGGAAGTCCTGCATTACATCCATAACAGTTGTTCCTTTGGCAAAAGTACGCGCACCCTTCTGAAAATACGCATCCTGTGCCATCATAATCTGCTGCCACATGTGGTAAATATCCTCTCTGGGAGCTGCCAGTTCTTTTTCTCCTGCCCAATACACATATAATTCGCTCAGATCGATTTTATAATTGTCTTTGCTGACCACAATTACATCACCAAAGGATGCGGTTACCTGATAAGCCACTCCATTGATGGTTACTGCTTTCTGACCGCTGGTAAGATCTACTGTTGCTTTATCTGCTTTGCCATTCAGCGTATAGGAAAGCACTACCGCGTTTCTTGTAAGTGTATTGGGCAGTGTCTCACTTGTAAGAATGTAAGTAACACTTGTCCAGTCGTAGCCCATCTCACCGAAGTAAGGATTACCCATGTAATCGCTCTGGATAATGTCACGCTGCATATTTGTCGCGATTGCAACCTCTTTACCATTGCCTAATTTAGCATATTTGATTATATTTGTTTCCTTACTCGGAACATCCATTTTCGCACTTGCGATACCAGCTGCAAGGATATACGTCTTTCCTCCAAGAGATATCGTATAGGACTTATTATAAAGATCTGTTTCGTAACAAGTATACTCTCCAGCTTCTCCATCTACATCAAGACTGCTATCCCATGTTATATTTGACAATGCAGGGTTTGTATTAATTGTAACATCCATGCTCTGGAGTGTACTTACAGTGGTATCACTCGGAAGCAGAATACGGATAAATGTTGCATTTACGCCATTGTTATCCTGCTGGAAAGATACGTCTGCATCTACTCCCTCTACTGTTACTCCTGTGATCTCCGGATGCTCTTCATTCGTAAGTGTCGTAGTTCCTGTCGGTGCAGCATAAGCTGCCTTTGCCTCTTTGGCCGGCGCTGCAATCAACATCGTTGCTGCCATCGCGAATGCAAGCACAAAACTCATGATTGACTTGCTCATGTTGTGAACCTTTTTCATATTGGTTCCTCCTTTTTCTTTGCTTTGTTTATAAGTGTCAATATCTCTCATGCCCCCGTTATCCTCCTTTCCTCTGTCTCATTTTGGGAGCTAATTTAACTCTATTCTGAAAAGGTAGTCTCTCGACTCCTCTCCATTCGTGATTGTGAGGGCAGCCTCCGGCACCCCAAGGTTGACCAGGTACTGGCCGCCCAGCTCGGTGATGAGGCAGTTGGTGTCTGTGGAGACGTAGGCCCCTTCCGGCAATTCCAGGTTAATGGCTGCCCGCTGGAAGAAAAAGTCCTCATCTACCGCCAGATCAATGTACCAGACGCCATCCTCTTCTGTAGTCGTGCCCTCGTAAGAACCGACCAGTATCCGCTCAATTCCCAGCGGATCTGTCTTTCCAAATTTCGGAAACTTCAGGTTCCTGCTCTGTGCCACACCATAGATGGCAACACCTATAATTAAAATGATCAGAATCATGATCACTGACTTTATCGTTTTATCAGTTTTCTTACTTCCCATCCGTTGCGCCTCCTGTTTATTCGCTTCGGATCGCCTCATTCGGGCTGATATTCATGGCTTTTCTCGCCGGGATCCATGCTGCGATCAGGGCTACCACACCTGCGAACAGAACACTTCCCAGTATCAGCCACCAGGTAAATACACAGCGGATATCCATATCCGCGAACATCCTTGGGATGATCTGCCCCATTAACAGGCTCAGGATCAGACCGGTGATTCCTCCTGCCAGTCCCAGAAGGAATGCTTCGGTCAGGAAGAGTTTTGCAATATCAGAAAACTCTGTTCCCAGCACTTTCAGAATTCCGACCTCGCGAGTCCGCTCATTGATGGACATCATCATGGTATTTGCCACACCGATACCGGCTACCAACAGGGACACCAGTCCAATAGCTCCCAATACACCCTGGATCTGTCTGGACTGCTTCTTGACGGTCTCCAGCATGTCATTTAAGGAGTATGTCTCAAAGCCTGCCTGCTTGATTAGGTTGGAGATCCGCTGTACATCGCTAACCTTTTCGGCTTTGACCCAGACAAGATCATAAGTATCAGACGTGGCTGCATTCGTACCATTTGACCGGGAATTTGAGGAACTTCCGCTGGTATTGCTATTCACTGCTGCACGCTCTGTATCTTTGTTGGTGGCAGAACTGCTTGTACCGCCTCCCTGTGCAGATCCTGCACTGGTCTGGGTTCCGGATGTGCTGTTGCTGCTGTTATTTGTCGTTCCGGTATTTGTTGTATTGCCCGTATTAGCACTCGTATCAGTACTATTCGAGTTCGTACCGGATGTGGTATTTCCCGTGGTACTGTTATTGTTCGTATTTGTATCGGTGCTTCCGCTGCCGGTACTGCTACCGGAAGAGGAACTGCTACTGGAAGAAGAACTGCTGCTGTCACTGCTCTTCTGTGCTGCCTGATCCGCCTGTACTTTCTTCCATTCCTGAAGTCTGGTGATATCCAGGAAACCGGAAGTGGAATAGGTATTGTTCTGGCTGGAACAGATGCCTGATACATCCAGGTTATAGAAAGTACCGGTGGTGGTAGCCCGTCCCTCTTTATCTGACTTCTGATTGCCATTTAACTGGTCATAGTCAAAGGTCAGCTTGATGGGGGAGTTCATCACATCCACCAGCGGATTGCCGTCCTCATCCACCGCGTCTGCCCAGTTGTTGTTGGGGTCTCCAAAGGAGGCTGCCAGATCATCACTGACCATCACTTCCGGATGAAGCCTCAGTCCTTCTGTGGGTGCTTCTCCCTCAACGGGAGTAAGCTGGAAGCTCTCTGCAGTGCTTAAGTCAATCCCGTAAAGCTTGATCATGCCGATGTAGCTTCCGCTCTTAAGGTAACCAGTCAACTGTTCCACCGGGGTGACTGCTTCCACCCCGTCCAGCTTCCGGATACTCTCCACAGCTTTATCATTCAGCAAAGCGGTCTTCTGCTTGTCATCCATCTTCTGGGCTGCAGATACATCGATCTTGGTCAGGCTTCCCATGGCTTCCACCGTCTCCTGATAGGACTGACCGTAGCCAAGTCCCACAGAGATCAGTACCACGATACACATGACTCCGATAGTCATGGATACTGCCGTCAGAATGGTACGGGTCTTGCGTCGCCAGAGATTGACGCAGCCGGTGCGCAGAAGATCAGATGTCCTCATCCCCTGCCGCGTAACTTGTCTCTTCATCATCACTCTTCCTCGTATCCGTCAGACTGCTCTGCTGCTTCTCCGTCTTCTGCCTCAATTTCTGCTGTCTGCTGTTTCTTCTTATATATAAGAAGGTACCAGCCAACAACTGCTGCCAGGATCAGGATCAGAAGGATCAGGATCCATACCCACAAGTGAGAACCGGACTTTTTATTGGTCTCTACATCGGTACTCAATGCCTCTGTGGAGATGGCATCTGCATCTGCTGCATCCAGCGGAAGGTCTACGCTCTGGGTATACTGCTCGCCGTCCGCATCTTCATACTGGACCACGATGGTTCCGGTGTAATTGCCGGATTTGTTCGGGATCACCTGGAAGTCTGCATTGAGGGTTCCTGCTGCCAGGATGTCTCCGCCGAAGTAGGAATCCTGCAAGTAGATACCATCCATGCCGACTACCCGCACGTTATAGGCACGGGAGCGTCCCAGGTTTACGATATTCAGGGATACTGCCAACGGCTCATCCTGTACCGGGGTACCATAGACTACCGGAGTATCGATCTGCAGATCCATCTGCTGCTTGATCGGGATCTGGATCGTAGAGGTGGCACTTCCTGCCACAGCTCCGTCTTTCTCGGAAATCTCATAGGTCAGTCCGATGGTAGCGGTGCTCGGTCCCACTGCTGCGGAAGCTCTTGCACTGATGTGGTACTCGATCTCTGCGGTCTGCCCCGCCGGGATACTGCGCACATAGGCTGCGTCCGCATAACCCGGTGACAGGATCAGGCTGGTGGAATCTGCAAGCTTCAGGGTCGCTACGGTTTTATAGACTGCATTCTTTGCTGCATTATTTTTCAAGGTTACTTTCAGTACTGCGTCATTGCCTGCCTCCAGGTTGTCCACCTGGTTATCATTGACATACATGGTGTAATTTTCCACCATCAGGGATGCTGCAGTATTCTGGGTGTATCCGTTCTTTACATAGATATATCCGGTAAAGGTACATTCGCCGTAGACACCATTTTCCTCATAGGTGGCACGGAAGGTAACGATCTTGTTTCCGGTGGTCGCATACGGGGAGATGGTGAAGATCCAGTCAACCTGCTGACGGGTTCCATTTTCCATGCGTCCCAGTTCTCTGCCGTAGTTGATGTCCTGCGCCACAAACGGGAAGGTCTCCAGATCACCGGTCACTACCGGAGATACGGTAACATTTTCCAGGGTGCCGCCCTTATTGACGATCGGCATGCTCATAACGATGGTCTCGCCCGGACTTCCCGTCGGGGATGAGATGGCGGTGTTCTCTCGTCCTGCCACGTTCAGCGGTCCGATATTGCTGACTACGCCAGACATATCACCGTTGTCTGTCACCGTCAGGAACACCTTCAGGGCAAATTCTACATCTTCGGTGATATCAGTTCCGTTGACACTGTCCTGTCTCCAGACAGTTGCATTTACCTTGAAGTTGATGGGGTAAACACCTTCCTTGGCAAACTGGGAAACAGAGAACTTGTACCACACCTCAGCGGTGCTGTTGTAACTCATGTCATCCAAATGTCTTACCTTGCTGGCATCGATGATGTCAAAGGGCCAGGTGTCCTTGGTGGACTCCTTAGGAATATCCGGCTGGATCGTGATGTTGCGGAGTACATATTTCTCACTGGGGAGATATTCCCGGTTCACAGCCAGAGTCAGTACCACTTCTACTTCCTGACCCGGAACTGCTTTCGGTGACTGTGCTCCCGCATCCATCAGAAGCAGTGCATTGGCATTACTTGGGGTAACCTTTACATTGGTGCTGTTCGTGCTGCTTCCACTTGTGGTGCTGCTTCCACCAGTGGAAGTACTGCCACTTGTGGTAGTGCTTCCGGATGTTCCGGTGCTGGTGGTCTCCTGCGTTGCGGTCTGGGTATTTTCCTGTGCCACAGCCCCGTCTGCATTCTCTTCGGTTGTCTGTGTCTCTTCTGTCTGTGCTGCTGCAGATGCCTCTGTGGCAGACACATTCAGGCCGCTGCCACAGGTCAGGCACAGTGCCAGTGCCAGAGGAAGCAGACGCTTGATGACTGGTGATTTCATTCTTAACTTTCCTCCCTTTAGGTATTTTTGAATTGCAATTCCTTTCTGCCTGAAACGCTTTCTGCTGAAAGTGTAAGAAAGTGATCCAGGAGTACAAAACCCTGTCAACAAAACTAAGTTGGTATGGATTCTGTAAGTAACCGTTCTATTACTGAACAATTACCTTTTCTATTTTGCCGTCCTTAAGCCGGATCTCCCGGTCTGTGTAACGGTGCATATCTTCATCATGGCTGACTACAAGAAATGTAGTGCCCCATCTTCTAAATAAATCTGTCAGAAGGCTCATGATCTCTGTACCAGTCCTGGTATCCAGGTTTCCGGTTGGCTCATCTGCAAAGACGATATCCGGTCTTGTGATGATGGCCCTTGCAATACTGATACGCTGCTGCTGACCTCCGGACATCTCTGTAGGCCGGTGTTCCGCATGATCGGTAAGCCCTACCATCTCCAAAGCTTCCATGGCCTTCTCTTTTCGTTCCTGCAGCGGGATCCCACGAATCTCCAGAGGGACTGCCACATTTTCCCAGGCATTAAACTGAGGCAACAGGTTGTATGCCTGGAAGATAAATCCGATGTGTGCTCTGCGGAACCGTCCCCGTTCCTGCTCGTTCATCTCTTCCAGATGCTGTCCCAGCAGCCGTACCTCTCCGCCAGTGGGACTCTCAAGCCCCGCCAAGAGACTCAGAAGCGTTGACTTTCCGGAACCGCTTCGTCCGCTGATACAGACGAACTCGCCTTCCTTCACATTCAGATCAATGCCGTCCACTGCAAGGACGCTGTTGTCACCAATATGGTAATGCTTCTGCAGATTGATCGTTTCAATTACATTCATGGTTCTCCCTCCGGACCGAATCTGGAAGACGGCAGCTCATAGCGCCTTGCTTCTCCTGTCAGCCCAAATTTTTTCTTGATCCGCAATAACTTCCGTACCCATGCTTCCCCTACCAGCCATAACACCATGGCCGTACAGGTTCCATGTCCCAGCTCAAAGAAGAAGCTGGACACATAGGCCGCGGCTACCGTATGCCAGTTGACCGGCCGGATATATCCGGTAATGTAGAACAGATTCATGATCCATCCATACAGGAATCCCATAGCCATCCCAAAGACGCTCAATGTTATGGAGTGTCTCCGCCTGCCATGGTCATTGGCATTCTCTTGTCCCACCGGACCGAACACTCCCATCCGGTTGAAGACGCCTGCCAGAAATCCAATAAGTCCCCAGCAGAACATCTGCCATGGGGTCCATGGTCCCTGACCGAACAGGAAATTGCTTAAGATCGCCGCCAGTGCTCCGGTCAGATATCCTGCCTCCGGGCCAAATGCCAGAGCTGTGATAATAATGATGGCACTGACCGGCTTAAAGTTTGGAAACGGTACAATGGAAAATGCCGCCCTTCCAACCACACACAAAGCTGCCATCAGGGCAATGGGTGTCAATTCCCTTGGCTTCACCTGCTTCTTTTTGTCAAATACCAGATAGAAAGGCAATGCCGATACAATCAGGAATACAAACGACAGAAAGAGGTCTGAGTTCTGGATCAGCGTATCCCGGAATGTCCACTCACTTTTCACATGAAGAGGCGGACGGACATTCATAAACCAGGCATAAGCGCCAAGGAGCACTGGAAGTACCACTGTAATAACCAGGGCTGCTTTCCGGGTTCCCGGACTTACAAAGACATCGCGAAGCCGTTTCTTTTCACTCTTTACTTCTGAAACGACAGTGGCGTCAACTGTCTCTACATCTTTCCTGTCTTCCTGCTGTGCGGAGGATCTTACATCTTCTTCGCGTATGCTTTTTCGCATCCGGCGATCACCTCCCCACAAGTGATGGCTCCCGGCAAATATCCTTCTGCAATCAATCCTGCCGTAGTCGTATAGAACCGGTTGCCCGTAAAGAACGCATGCGGCTCTTCTTCTGATGTGATACGACCATCAAAGAGAAGTGCACATCGGTCTGCGTATGATGCCGCAAACTCCAGGTCATGTGTCACCATCAGCATGGTGATCCCTTCTTCCGTCAGCTTCTTTAAGATCCCCGCCAGTTCCTGTTTCAGATACGCATCCAGTCCTTTGGTCGGTTCATCCAAGAGAAGGATATCTGCATCCTGCAGAAGAAGCTTTCCGATTGCAGCCCTTTGCAATTCTCCGCCGCTTAAATCAAACGGGTGGGAGGTAAGCTTGTCCGTCAGTTCCAGCTTCGCTGCAACTTCCCTTGCCCGTTCCGCTGCGGCCTCTGCATTTCCCTGTACTTTATCTACAAATCTTGCTCCCCGTCCCTGCTTGGCTGCATCCAGGAGATCTTCCCAGACACTGTCATAGACGAATAACGCCTGGGGACTCTGGGGAAGCATGGCAAGACGCATCTCCTTGTCCTTCTTCACTTTCCCCCGAAAAGGCTTTTTAAGCCCACACAAGATCCGAAGTAATGTACTCTTTCCGGCTCCGTTTCCACCGAGCAGAGCTAAGAGTTCTCCTCGCTGTACGGACAGGTTCAGTCCCCGTAGGATGTCTTTTCCTTTTTCATCATAGCGGAACCAAAGTTCCTTACCTTCCAGAGCTGGTTTCTCTTTGTTGGATTTTGCTGCTTCTGTTCTCTTCTCCGGTTCAGCTTTCACTTTTTCAAATGGCAGATCCAGTTCTTTTAACACATGTCTGGCATCCCGGATACTTAATGGAAGTTTTTTGTTCGTTGGACAGACACCTTTCTGCTGCAGTTCCCCGAAGATCCGTGCAGCCCCCGGAAGTCCTAAATAGATGCGGGATGCAGTCGGATCCTTCTGTAAGGTGAAGGTCAGATTCTCCGGCGTATCGTCTGCCAGTACCGCACCCTGCTTCATCAAGAGCACCCGGTCTGCCCGCTGGAACACATCTTCCAGCCGATGCTCGCACAGGAGCACTGCCACTCCCAGCTCCCGGTTGATCCGGGCAACTGTATCCAGCAGGTTTCTCGCCGCCAGCGGATCCAGCATAGAAGTTGGTTCATCTAATATAAGAAGCTTTGGGTTCATGGCCATAATCGATGCCAGGTTCAGCATCTGCTTCTGGCCGCCGGAAAGCTCCGAAGTCTTCTTCCGGAACCACTCTTCCATTCCGAAGAAGCTCGCCATCTCACTGACCTTTCTCTGGATCACACTGGTGGGCAGCGCCATATTTTCCAGACCAAATGCCAGCTCATGCCACACATAATCTGTGACGATCTGGTTATCCGGGTTCTGCTGTACATAACCGATCTCCATGGCTGATGTAAGCTCCGGCACTTCACTAAGCGGCTGCTCCCGGTAGTAGACGGTTCCATCTCCTGCACCTGCCGGAGTGATCTCTGGCTTGGCCTGCCGAAGCAGGGTTGTCTTGCCGCATCCGGATTCACCACAGACGACGATGTATTCTCCCTCTTCCATGGAAAAGGAGACCTGATCCAATGCTCGTTTTCCGGCATCGGGATATGCGAAGCTTACTTTGTCAAACCGTAATAACGCCATACCAGAGCCTCCTTTCCTTCTAAGATCGCCGGCAGATATGCCAGCACGCCAAACAGGATGTAGAGCACGATACCGCTCTGTCCTGTGATCACCGCATCCATCCGCGGATAAAATTCCATGGTTCCATGTCCGAATGCTCTGGCGATCACACAGATTCCAAAGAGGATCAGAACCCCGCACAGGAACCGGAAGTCTCTGGATTCAAAATGGAACAGATGAAAGGTTGTTCTTCGTTTCAACCCATATCCTCTTGCCTTCATGGAATCGGTCTGTTCCACCGCTCCCTCCAGGCTCCATCCAACCAGTGTGGATGTATGCCGGATAGCCGTTCCTACTTTTCCGCCGAAATTTTTCTTTGCCGGGCGGAGCATCTCCTGGCTCTCCCGGATCTCTCCCAACTGCCGGTTGAGCTTCGGCACCAGCTGCAGCGCCATACTGATAAGCAGTGCACTTGCCGGAGCGATCTTGCCAAAGAGATACAGGAACTTCTCACTGGTCATGACTTCGCTGTAGCAGCCGAACCACAGGATCAGTGCCGCCAGCGACATGCCTGCGGTAAGTCCGTAGGCAATGGCTTCCAGTGTGATCCACTGATTGAGGAACATGCCAAGAAGCGTTACCCCTCTGTGGTTCACCAGTGGATTTGCCACCGCAATGAACAGGAAGATGGATGATACAAACCACAACTGCATCCCGGCTCCCTTGCCTCCCTTTATCCGCATCAGAAAAAAGAATGCACCGGTCAGTGACAGGAACAGCATGATCGGATGAAAGCATGCAAGCGTCATGCCGATCACTGCCACAAAATAAATGAATATGCAGATGGGATGTAAATTTTCAAAGTATCTCATGTATCCAAATCTTCCTTTTATTTGTGATTATCCTTCCAGTCTTTTCCATAGCCATTGGGATCACCGTTCTCCAGGTCACAACCCAGGTCACAAGTGTAGTTCCATTCGATGACATCGCCATCCTTTACCTGATAAGCACCGCAGTAGTAGTTGGGATACCAGCCATTTACACAGTACATCCAGCCGCTCCAGCGGCCGCCGTCAAATTCATACAGGTTGTTGATACCGGATACATACTGTCCACCATCGGAACCTCGATACTCCATCTGAAGCTTGTAGGTATCACGGATCCGGCAGAGTAGATCAAATACGGTCTCGCCCGGCTCAAACTCCATGGTGATCACCGGCAGGATCACTCCACTTGCCGGTACGATGCCCGCCCACTTGGGATCCTGCGCCATTCCATTTGCCACTGCGGTATCACAGCGGATGGTGTAGGTAACGGTATGTTTCTGAGTAGTATTGTTATTTTTATTGCTGTTACTATCACTGCCAGAATTATCCTCCAGCGGCAGATCGACGGTTCCCTTCTTGTTATCCTTCTGGTCGATCTGGATCGTATCCTGATTCTGTTCTGACTCATCGGTACTGTCTGCTGTCTTTGCCACATCATTGCCAGACTGTGTATCAGAATCATCCTTGAGGCCGTACAGCTGCTGCACACTGGCGTCATCGCTGAACCGGGAGATGTCCTCACGGCCATTGACACCGGCTTTTTTCTTGTCTCCGGACAACTTCTTCTTCAACCACTCCATGGGGCTTTCACTCTTGGCAGTGACTTCGTCTTCTGTGATCTCTCCGTCTCCACCCACGTAGTCAATATCCAATGACTGAGATCCACCGATAGCGGCTGCCTGATCACATCCTGTTACGGACAATCCCATAGCCAGAAGTAACATCCAGACTGTAACAGTACGTATAAACTTTTTATGTATCATCTGTTTCATGATCTTTCTTCCTTTCTTATTTATCAGAATTTTCTGAAAATTTAGGCATATAAAAAGGTAACAGAATGAGACCCTTTCCTGAGCCTGTTTTCTGTTACCTGATAGTGTTTATATGCGACACATGACTGCCTGCTGCAGTCCTATCATGTATCACTGCCTTTCCCTTGCCGACTTTAACGACACCGCAATAAATGTCCGGGAGTTATCACCCGATTTGGGTCCGTGCAGTGGACTAATTATGTACTTAATTTTTGTGCTCACCATCCCTTTCTTCATGGATACAACAAAAAAAAGACTTTCCGTATGCCTCCGGACAGTAAACACCTCGTCATGTAAATGCCGTATTCTGACTTAGATCTTCAAGCCTACTCGCCGCCCTTCTCGGTTGCCCAATGGTTCTTGCGGTTTTTGTAGATCATCACAGCAGGGATTAACTATCGCAGATTCTCACTGCATTCCTAATCATTTACATATGACTACGTTTTCAATTTTCTGGCCATACTATCAATAGATCTATGACCGGTGAAGTTTTCGTGGAACACTCTCTTCCAAGAAAAAATGGATCTGAGCATGAGATTATAAGGATAAATGAGAAATTTGACAAAAATTTTGACGGCTTAAAAAATTCTGTTCTTTTCCGGAAATTGAAGAATTGTGATCTGGTTCTGTTTAAATCGCATGGTAAGATGTACGTACTTATCCATGGTTATTTTCACAGAAGAATGCCCAAGTATTTCACTTAAAGCTTTTATATCAATTCCTGACTCAATACACTGAGTTGCAAAAGTATGTCGCAATACATGAAAATGTACTTCACGGATTCCGTAATTTTTCAGGACTTTTTTAAAACGATTTTCCATTGTTCGTGGTTCGACCGGAATTGATGTACCAGATAACAGATAATCTGACGGCGCATAATTTCCCTGAATCTTCTGAAGCAATCCAAGGAGATAATCATGCAGAGGGATTACACGCTGTTTTCCATTTTTAGGCAATCCAATATGCAAGCAGGTCTTTGGCTCATCAGGTTTTCTGTCAAGATTCTGGATACGCTGCAATGTATGACGGACATGGCAGACACGATCTTCCAGATCAAGGTCTTCCCACTTCAACGCGCATAATTCACCTAACCGGACACCTGTGTACAATGCAAATAGTATTCCAACGGTATTAAGATCGACACGGTTTCTCAATCTATACAATAGATTTGAGATTTCAGCAGCAGTAAGTATTTCGACCGGATTAGCATTGATGGATAGTGTTTTAAAATCTATAGGCACATTTTTCAGGGTATATTTCAGGCAGCTTTTTAAAATGGTGTTGATCACACGCAGGGAACTGTCAGACAGAATTTTCTCAAGATATGAGAATAGCAGCTCATATGTTTCCTGGGTAATCCTTCCGGCAGGAGTATCCTTCCAGCAGGGATAGATATAACTTTCGAGATAATTTTTGTATTTATTATAAGTAGAAGGTTTCCAGTTTTTCCGGTTATGTTCCAACCAGTCTTTTGCGGCAACGGAAAAGAGGACAGTATTACCCATGGAAACAGGTGCGTTAAAATGTACATTATTTTGAAAATCTTTTTTTGCAAGGCTTACATCCCGGTAAGACCGAGCATACAAAGATTTATACTGTGGTTTCCCATCCGCTCTTTTCCCAATCATTATCCGTGCTTCCCAGCGCCCATCCTGTCGTTTGTAAATATTGGGTCCGATTCTCATAGAGTACCTCCTGTCTGTTATTCTTGACCATGTTTTTGACGGCGGATAGCAGTATAAATATCTACATTGCATAGATTTTATAATTGAATCTGCCTTCCGATGTGCATTTTGAAGACAAATGCCGATCTTTTATACGATAATTTTCATCAAAAAGATTGACAAAAGTGTAAACAGCATCTAATATTATACATGAAGGGAATCTTAGAAGAGAGTGTTCTACGAAAAATCGAACGCTTTTTCGGAAAAACTAAACATTACTGTTCCTTCAACTCCAACTCATCTAATGAAATGAAAATTGTAATTCACAACATAACAATAAGGGACAGGATAAACACGTTTTACCTGCCCCTTTCTCTATGGGAACATGATAGAATTTGAACCACTATTTTCAGCACATATATAATACGTATATAATAATGATAGAATTCTTTCATTTCCATAATATTTCTATGATTCTTAATGAAAAGTTCCTACACAAATTAGAAAGTATGTAATCTTTATATTTATCTGCCCTATTACGCATTCAATAATTTATGTAGCAGACCTTGTTCTTCATTTTCAGGATCCACATGGAAAATATCGATTTTCTCTGCATCTGGCATACGGTCATCAAATGCCGGATACAGAAACCCAAATACGGGATCCGACGGTTCGTAAGTGCCCTTCATCAGACATATGGTTCCAATGATAAAATCATAGACGATTTCTGACTCATGCAGGCTTTCTTTATCCTTTGCTTTCAGAGGCACATCATAAGTACCATGAAAAATATAGATACAAAAACGATCAGTTACCGCATATCCATCCGCAAGTTGTTCATATAAAATATCCATCAGCGCATCGTTCTTCAGACCACATTCCTGAATCGCTTTCAGTAGCTGTTTGATACTGTATTTGCCTTCTGATTTATTAGGGAACAAACGTTCTTTTAACTGCACATTGGACTGTGCAAAAGGAATTGTTTTAGCAATCGCCAGGTTTCTTGTTTTTTCCGAAGCGGACAGCTTACCAAAATGGATATTGAAGGTATCTTCCACTTCTCCCGTTTCATCCACATAGGCACCTGCGATTCTGTCAAAGCAGTTCCTTGTTAATGTCATTCTCCTGGTAAGCTCCAACATATCATCACGATCAATCATCTCGCTCCCCTACTCTACGTCATATTGTTCAGAAATATTTGCATCTTCCATCTGGATCGATTCTTCCACCTGAAGTTCCTGATATTGTACGCGAACCACCGCCTGCGGCCAGTTGATCTGCAGAAACATTGTCTTATTCTTCTCATTTCCCGCTCTTCTCATATTGTCTACCAGCACCTGCAACATTTCCCGGGTCAGATAACCACCTCTCCAGTGATAGGTCAGCACTTTTCCCTTTTTTGCTGCCTGAAGAGACCGTTTGTAAACCTCTTCCACCTTGGTGAAGGATAATTTTTTCTCCTTGTAATAAAAACGGTCGCCATCTGTACAGGCTGGAGCCGGTGCGATCAATGGTTCATGATCCCGAAAGATTTGCTTGTCCGGCAGATTAAAGTAATCGTATCGAATCTCGCCGCTTATGTTGTCTTTTCCTAATGTATTATCAAAGGTGGCATCCAGATGATAAGTGGAATCTCCGATTTTGACAATATTCCAAGTATGCCGGTATTTGATCCCTTTCTCCGGGTTGTTGCCGCACAGAACGATCACGCACCACACTCCAAGTGCATCCAGCAGAATCTTCACTGCCTTTGCAATTCCCTCGCAGACGCCCACGCCCTGTCCCAAAGGACCGATGATCTCATGGGAATAGGGCTTTTTCAGCTTGTCATAGCATACATTTTCACAGATAAAATCGTGAACGTATTTCTCCTTCTCCCATTCAGAGAGCTTCATGGCCGGTCGAACCAGTTTTTCCACCCGCGCATTCATCGCTTTCTGGTGTTCAATGATCTTCTCTTTCTTAAACAGATACTCCGGAATAAAAATAAAATTTGGTGAATTCTGATAGTATTTATACCTAAATCCCGTCAACCAGAAAATCTCCGGATGATCCAGACGCATCCGAAAAAACAGGTTGTAAAGCATCTCCCTGTCACAGGCAGGGACAAGGAATTCATTTTCCAGATTCTGCACACCCTTCAGAATCGCATGATAGATGTGCTGTTGTTCTTTGTTAAGCTGTTGAAAATAATAAGCTTCCATTCTTATGTACTCCTATAACCACTTATTTTACCGACAGTCGCCATTTTTTCTCCAGTGCGTATGTCTGGTATGCAATCGTCTGCTGCGTCATTCCTTTCCCTTCTCGTGCTTTTTTCAGTTTCTCACCAAATTCAACCATAGATCAGCCATATCCTGCGTAATCCATTTTATAAGGGCGCACATCTTGTCTGCCGGACACATCAGAAAGGCATCCGCTCCAACACTTATGACATCATCCCACGTGAGGAATGGGAGGTCATCGAGGACTGCCATGAAGCGATCGTGACGCCGGAGAAATGGGAACAGGTGCAGGAAATCATTGACCGCAGGCCAACCATTATGAAAGGCAACGCCTGCCCCTTCTATAACTTGTTCCACGGGCTGGTCTACTGTGCCACCTGCGGGAAGTCCATGCAGGTGCGATATGAAAAGGTCGGTAGAACCGGAAAGAACCGGTTCACCGGCGCGATGCGGGAGCCGATTGATAAGGCATACTATATCTGCCAGACCTACAACCGGTTGGGTAAGAACGCCTGTACCAGCCATAAAATCGAGGCAAGGGATTTGTACAATCTGGTGCTGAAGGATATATTTGTCACTGTCTCCATTATACGATAGCTGCTCATCTTAGAGAAGCAGGAATTTATCCGGCGCGGTGGAGTAAGGACGGTGTACATGGCTTTCGGGCCGCCGTCACGGGCCTGTGATTGCCTTGCGGTAAATGACAATGGAAATGATCGCAGTAATCGCTTCCGTGATCCAAAACGCATTCCAGACGCCAACTGCTCCGAAAAGCCTGCTGAGTAAAAACGCAACCGGAATGATAACCACTACATACCGGCAAAGGGAAATCAGTAATGAAGGAGTGCCTTTTCCAAGTCCCTCCAATGCGCCGGAAGATGTAACGGAAACCGCAGAAACGATAAACCCAGCATCGATGATACGCAGAGCCGTTTCCCCGGCTTGAATCGTCGCTTCTGTGTGGGTAAACAGCCCCATAAGCTGGCCGGGGATCAGAAGGCATATCACTGTTCCAAGTACCATAATGATACCGCTCATGCACAAGACAATCTTATGCTTCAATACCATTCCTTTGCCGGGCAGAATGTACTACCTGCGAATATGTACGCGGATTGGCCGCACAAAATAAACGACCAGATAAATCGCTAGCGTCAGAGCTTGCCCGATACCGGTTGCCAGCGCAGCGCCTTCGATTCCCATTGCCGGGAATAAGCCATAGCCAAAAATCAGAACGGGGTCTAAGACAATGTTTGTGATGCACCCGCACATCAGGCTTATCATGGTTGTTTTCATGTTTCCTACTGCCTAGAATATTTTCTCAAATGTTACACCAACAATGATAATCAATGTAAAAGCGAACGCAACAACAGAATAGCGGACGCCAAGTTCAATCGCTGTCTCGGATGAAGTGAACATTCCTAAAAAACCCGGCATCATTGCGATACAGCAGACTGTCATGACAACGCCATGAATCACGGCAAGCACAAGTCCCTGCGTTGCAGCCTGATCCGCTTTCCTGTTATCTCCAGCGCCCAGATAGAAGGCGATGACTGCGTTGATTCCAACGCCAAATCCAATTCCGACAGCATTGATGAAATTTTGAACCAGGTAAACCAGATAATGCCGTCATAGCTTCCTCGCTAATCTGTGCGACGAAAAAGCTGTCGATAATGTTGTATAGAGAATTAACCAGCATGGATAAAACCATAGGCAGGGTCATGGATAAAATCAGCGGTAATACCGGTTTTTCTTTCATAAAAGTTTCATTCATTCGTGATTGCCTCCGGTGTTTCTTTTCTTGTCATAAAACAGATCGGATCTTTTCGGAAGCCAAAGGGTTCATAAAACTGTTCAGCCTCTTCCGTGATCAGCATTCCCAGCAGGGAACGGTATGTGTCTTCTGCCGTAATCGCCTTTAGGAGAGAGGCGCCCACACCCCTGTGCCGGAAATCTGCATCCACAACGACATCACAAATATAATACTGGGTGGCATAGTCTGTTATCACTCTTGCAAATCCGATTTGTTTTCCGTCGGCGGTATAGGCTCCATAGCAGATAGAGTGTTTCCATGACTCCATAATTGCTTCTTTCTTTCTGTTGCATGCCCATACGGTCTGTGATAGAAGGCGAAGTACGGTTTCTGTTTGCAGAGCATCCAGCCCTTTTTTAATATGTATTTCCATATCGTCTCTCCTTTTCCTGTTCTTACTGTGTTTTTGTACCGCTGCAAAGCGTATCTTTTTTTCTGCCTGCTCGGAAGATCAGAAGCGCCAGAACGAATGTTGCCGTTTCTGTGACAGGGAAGGACAGCCAGATCCCTGTAATCTTCAGGAGTTTTTCCAGACCCCACATGAATGGAATGAGCAGCAGAAACTGACGCAGTAGCTGGATCAGCATACTTGGAAAGACCTGTTCTGTTGCCTGAAGATAGGTGGAGATCATGGTAGACCATCCGCAGAACAGGTAGCTGACCGCCATAATCCGCATAGCGGATATTCCAAAGGAGCGCATGGCTTCCGACGCCGTAAATAATCCCAAAAGCTGCGCCGGAAAGAGGATGACGGTCAATGTTCCCAGTATCATCATACCGGAGACCAAAGCGGTTCCGTAGCGGAAAGCAGAGCGCAGCCTATCTCTGTTTCCCGCACCGTAGTTAAACCGCATAATAGGAAGACAGCCCTGGATCAGCCCGTTGACCGTCATGACAATCAACTGCTGCACCTTAAAATACGCACCGAAGAAAGCGATTGCCGTATCGGAATAGGCGACCAGAAAAAAGTTTACAAAAGTCACCATAAAAGAACTAAGGGCATTCATAATAAAAGACGGCAGTCCAAGGGTGAAAATACGGCCAATCAGCCACTTTTGCAAATGAAATCCTTTGATCTTTATCCGCACTTTCTGCTTTTTGCCCAGCAGCAAGGCAAATGCCAAAATCATGGATAACAAATAGCCCGCAACAGTAGCCACCGCAGCGCCACGGATTCCCATAGCCGGAAAAACACCAATACCAAAAATTAGGAGTGGGTCGAATACAAAATTAACGACCACTCCTGCAATCTGGAACCACATAGGTGCAACCATGTTCCCAGTAGCCTGTATCATCTTCTGGATTGCGATATGCACCATGTTGGGAATTTGCATGAACGAACATACGCTCATATAGGCAAGACTCAACTGATAAATTTCTTCGTTATTGGTGAATGCCCCAAAGTAGGGTTTCATAATCAGTAATGATAGAAGATTGAGCAAAGCACCAATTCCAAAGGCCAGTAACAATCCATGTGTGACGGTGGTATTTGCCTCATCCTGCTTTTTCTCCCCAAGATACCCTGCAATCAGTACATTCACGCCAACGCCGATCCAGATAGATGTCGCATTCATCAAAGTTGTAATGGGAAACGACAAGGAAACCGCCGTCAAAGCATTTTCACTCAGCCGCGCTACAAACGCGCTGTCTATCAGATTATAGGAATATTGCAGGAACATGGAGATTAGCGGCGGTATCGACATTTGCCAAATGAGCCTTCCAACAGGAGCAACCGCCATTTTATTATTGGTCTGCATACTTTCCCTCCTCTCCACAAATTGTCCGATGCAAAAAAATTGCGCCGGACAGCGGGACATTAAATCCGAATAATATAGTTTTGTTTGCGTGCTGCGGGCTGACCGGCTTCCTTGGCCGGATAGCCCAATGCAATCGCCCCGACGCCACGCAAGGTTTCCGGCAGCTTCCACTCCCGCAGGAGATCCTTGCCGCTTTCGCTGTCAAAAATCTCACGTTCCCGATGTACCCATACGGTTCCCAGGCCAAGGGCATGGGCAGCGAGCATCATATTTTCAAGGACGCAGCTTCCGTCCTCAACAAAGGTGCTTGCAGAGCCATCTGCCAAAACCAGGATCACGACAGGTGCGCCATAATAAGGGTCTGTGTTGCTCCCCATCACTTCTGCGTTTAGTTTTGCAATCTCCTTCCTATATTTGGGGTCTGTAATTGCAATGATGGTTGGAGATTGATGTCCTCCGCCGGTAGGAGCGTAAGTCCCTGCTTCCAGTACAGCGTCCAAAGCCTCGGAGGGGACAAACTCTGATTTATAAGTCCTTACACTGCGGCGTGTCTTGATCAGAGACAAAAAATTATTATCCATACTGATAAGTCCTCCATTCTGTCAGCACTTCTGAGATACGGGCAACAAAAAAGCCACACAACTATCACAAGACAGTTGTGTGGCAAAAAGATGACCGAATCCGGAAAAGTCCACTCAAATTTTACGGTTATTATTATAGCGAACTTTCAGGAGACTGTCAAACGTCAATCTTCTTGAGTTTTCGCTGCCTTATCCACGAAACTCTAAATCTGTTGTGTTGAATATACACAATTTTCATATCTATTTTTTATTGCAGTTTACGGAAACTCAAGTCAATCATCGCGTAAGGAAAGATAGAAAATATAGAATTACGTTATGTTGCTCTTTGATTTTGACTTTTATTGAATTCATCACTTGACATTGTGGCAAAGATTTATAACGTCCTGTCAGGTATGTGGCAATTTCTGAAGACATCATGCGAGAATTAGAACCTGTTACATACAGATCCACATCATAGTCTGTTGCCAGCGAATTGACCACTTTCTCCCATCCTTTGATTTCCTGTACTTCATCTAAAAAAAGATAACTTTTTCCATCAGGAACAAGCTTTTCCTTGATAATCCGATACATTTCTTTTGCTGTCGTATCTTCATATTCTATTGAATCAAAACGAATATTGATGATTCGATTTTCTGGAATGCTTCGTTCCTCTTGTAATTTTTTCATAATCATCTTAAGAATTGTAGATTTTCCACATCTGCGAACACCCGTTAATACTTTTACAAATGGAGTATCTGTATATGCCATAATTTTATCAACATATGTCGATCTGTCTATCATAGTTCCACCTCCTCGTTAATATGTTACCGCAAAAAAAAATATATTCAATAATTATCTTAGATAGACATGAAATATTAAATACAATGAAAATTTGTGCGGATTGATGCTTGAAAGTCTTTTTTCGTGTGATAAAATGGTACACGGAATTGTACTTAAGAATGACTATTTTTCAGGGAGTATTTGATTATGAAATCATCCAATGACCTGCGTACCAGTTTACGCACCATAGATCATAAAGGTTACCCGGCGTACAAATCTCTGGCCGGGAGCTATCAGTTTGAGCGATTTATATTAACCATCGATCATGTACAAGGTGATCCGTTTGCATCCCCGTCCAGTTTACATGTAGAGATTCTTCACAGACAGTCTGGATTTCCTACTGCTTATCTGGATTCTCCGGACGCACGGATCGCGCTGGCAGATCATCTGACCAGGTGTCTGTCTGCTCAGTTCGAAACATATAATTTTAAAGCAAAGGGATCCGGAAAAAGTGGTCTGATCTCTACAACCCATTGCGGGCAGGAAGTGCTGGAGCGTTCTGCCTGTCAGGTGCTCGATGACCGGATCATCGCCAGATTCCATGTAGGATTCCCGGCATTTGGTCGATCCATCAATGCCGGTGAGCTGGAGAAGATCCTGTTTGATTTTCTTCCGCGTTGTGTTGAAAATACATTCTTTTTCAAAAAGCTGGATGCAAAGAAGCTGGAAACAGCCATTCATCTCTATGAAGACCAGCAGGAGCTCCGGGCACTGCTTCAGGAACACCATTTGAAAGCATTTGTGAAAAATGGTGCGATCCTTCCGAGAAAAAGCGGTGTTTCAGATCTGCCTATGAAGGATTCCATTCCCTTCTGCTCTCCTGCTTCCATGGAACAAACATTCGTTCTGAAATATACAGGAGCTGTCACTGGAATGGCGATTCCGGAAGGTATCACTCTGATTGTGGGTGGTGGATACCATGGTAAATCAACCCTTCTGGAAGCTTTACAGACCGGTGTATACAACCATATTTACGGTGATGGCCGGGAATTTGTCATCACAGACGCTACCGCTATCAAGCTGCGGGCTGAAGATGGACGATCCGTACGAAATGTAAATATTTCCATGTTTATCAATGATCTTCCCAATAAGAAGGATACAACCTGCTTCTCTTCCATGGACGCCAGTGGAAGTACTTCTCAGGCAGCCGGGGTGATTGAAAGTCTGGAGGCAGGTGCACATCTGTTCTTAATTGATGAGGACACCTCTGCTACCAACTTCATGCTGCGAGATGAGTTCATGCAGCAGGTGATCAGCCGGGAAAAGGAACCGATCACACCATTCCTGGAACGCGCAAGGGATCTGTACGAAAAGGCTGGTGCTTCCACTATTCTGGTGGCTGGCAGTTCCGGTGCTTTCTTCTATATTGCGGATCATGTGATCCAGATGGACAATTATCATCCAGTCGAGATCACAGAGAAAGTAAAAGCTCTCTGTAATAATTATCCGACTCCTCGGACAGAAGCACCTGATTTTCAGGTTCCAAAATTCGACCGAACTATCCCACCATTCCGCCGTACAGAGGATTCCAGAAGATCTCGATGCGGACGGAACCGTGGAGACTCGAACAGCCGGGCAACGTCTCATGAGCATATGAAAACCAAACTCTACGGGAAGGATTCTTTTTCCATTGATAAAGAGACGGTAGATTTGCGCTACGTGGAACAGCTTGTAGACGCAGAGCAGACAGCTGCACTTTCTTATTTCCTGCGATATGGACTCGAACAGATAATCGACGGTCAAAAAACTGTTCAGGAGACTGCAGAACAATTGATGAAACTGATGGATCAGAAGGGCTGGCTTCCATTTTGCAGCTCCCATATTCCCTGCGGACTTGCAAAGCCCCGGATACAGGAACTCTATGCCTGCCTGAACCGGTTCAGAGGATAATAATCAGTTCTAAGTTTTGATAATGCGTTATAAAAGCAAGGTCACCACATGGATTTTGTGATGACCTTGCTTTTTATTATGTATTATATACTTATATCGCTCTCTACTGATTCAACACTTCTGTGATCTTCTGGATCATCTCATCTTCTTTCAGTCGGAATTTGATCTCCACACGTCTGGAAGCCGGCATATCTACGATATCTGTGTTCGCCTTATAGACCGGATCACTGAATGAGCGTCCATTCACCGTTAATAACTGTTCCAGTACTTTGATATTTTCCTTACTCAGTCCATTGGATGAGTTCAGACAGAACTTCGCAACCGAGTTGGCACGATTGAAAGAAAGTGTCATATTACTCTGATAATCTCCGACTGTATCTGTGTGACCTTCAATAATGATCTCCGCAATATATGGGCGGAAATTATCCTGGAGAAGCACATCCAGATACATGGGAATTACTTCCTTCAAGGTATTTTTACTAGCTGCGGTCAGTGTAGCACTGTTATATTTGAACAGCACATCTGTAGAAAAACTGATGGAACCGGTCTGAGGATCTACCTGCATGGTAGAGTTGGAAAACTTTGTCTGCAATTCCCCAATAATATCTGTCCGGATTCCTACAATATCCTGTAGTTCGCTTTTGGCACTGTTCAATTCATCTCTTGCCTCATCAATCATCTGATAAGCTGACTGCAGCTCTTCTTCCGTCATCGTCTGCCTGGCATAAGCATCTTCCAGTTTTTGCAGGGATGCCTGCCGTTCTTTCTCTGACTCTTCCAGTTCTGTTCTGGTGTTGTTCAATTGTAATTCCGCCTGTTCCAAGTCTGTAGTCTTCATCTTGTAGATGCCAAGCGTAATGGCAATGATCAGCACAAAAAGAAGTAAAAGTGCTGCCATCATATCAGAATAAGACTGCCAGTAGCTTGGAGCCTGAAACACTTCTCTTCCTTTTCGCTTATTTTTCATATAAATCCCTCATCTGATGAAACGTATACAATTCATTGCCAAGGTTTTCACATGCCCGGTTCAGCTTTTCTTCTACATGCTGTTGGCGTTCCAGAGAAAGCTGCATAGAATCCTGCATAGCGCGGCTTGCATCCAGCAGCAGACGGGTACTCTCCTCCAGTCGCTGAAAATTGCGGGCATATGTACTCTGCGCCTCACAGGCATCTTTCAGATTTCTTCCGAGACTGTCAAACTCAGTTCCAAGAGATTCGGACAACTGGTTCATAAACTGCTGCACGATCTTGTCCAGACCTTTGATCTGACTCTCTTCATTGTATTTCATCAGTTCCATGATGGACTTCATGGAGTTCGCCATATTTGCCTGATAGATCAACATGGCATTCATGTTCTCATCAACCTGGCTCACTGGCGGCTCTGTGCACTCATGGAATGTCTCCAAAAATGTAGTCAGCCTTGTATAAGCATCTGCCATGATTCCACGATACACAAAGTTAAATACCAGTGAAAAGAAGATGCCATATACGGACGTATGGAATGCCACTTTCATACCTGATAATAACGGTGCAATATTGTCAGAAATCGTGAAAATATCATTACCGGTAAAAGAAAGCATTCCTAGAGTCAGTCCCAGAAATGTACCAAGAATACCAAGACCGGACATCGTTCCAGAGACTACGGAATTATAATGTGTCCCTGCAATCTGATCCAGCAGATCCTCATTGATATACTCTTCCACACTGCAGGCAGAGGTAACCGTTCCCTTTTTTGTTGTATGGGCTTTGATTCGTCTCTGGTATTTGGCAAACTGCGCGTCAAGAACACTATCTTCAAACACATTCTCTTTTTCTTTATACTGACTCCAGAGATTTACAGAAGATACTTCGTATTGGGTACTCATACTCTTAGCTACCCGTTCCAGTGCGTCACCTGCCCGGTTTAACCGGTTGAAAAATACAGCGGAAATAATCATTAGAATACCGATCAGAATAAAAAATGCCAGATTGATAGCAAAATTACTGATGGAGCCGATTTCCCCCGTAAAGACTCCATTGATGTACAGAATAAATCCTAACATCAGAATATATAAGACAAACAGAAAATAATAGGATTTGCGTTTCATGCATGCCCTCCTTCGTATATGATTTGATAGAACTACTTTACCATATTTTAGAAGGAGGGACAATGGAAGCGCATGAATCTTAAAACAAACTTAACAAAATCTTAAAGACGTGCAACACCCGTCTTCTTCGCAGCCTCGGCCACTGCTTTTGCAACCGCCGGACCAACTCTCTTGTCAAATGCTTTCGGAATGATATAATCCGGAGAAAGCTCCTCGTCTGTGATCAGACCTGCCAACGCTTCTGCAGCAGCAATCTTCATCTCATCATTTATGTCTTTGGCACGTACATCGAAAGCTCCACGGAAAACACCTGGAAATGCCAGCACATTGTTGATCTGATTCGGGTAATCACTTCTTCCAGTTGCAATGACTTTGGCTCCGCCTGCTTTTGCATCATCCGGGAAGATCTCTGGAGTAGGATTGGCACATGCAAAGATGATGGCATCCTTTGCCATGGTCTTCACCATATCTACTGTAACTGCACCTGGAGCGGATACTCCAATGAATACATCTGCACCTTTGAGCATATCTGCCAGAGATCCTGCTTTGTGCTCCAGATTGGTCACTTTACTCATCTCATCCTTCACCGGATTCATTCCCTCCGGGCGGCCCTCATAGATAGCACCTTTCCGGTCACAGAGCGTAATGTTCTTAATTCCTGCCTTCAGAAGCAGACGAGCAATAGAGATGGCTGCAGCTCCGGCTCCGTTCATCACCACATGAACTTCTTCCTTTTTCTTTCCAACCACTTTCAGTGCATTGGTCAGTCCTGCAAGAGTGATGATAGCCGTTCCATGCTGATCATCGTGAAAGATTGGAATATCGCATTTTTCTTTCAGTTTTTTCTCAATTTCAAAGCATCTTGGTGCAGAGATATCTTCCAGATTCACTCCGCCAAAAGAACCCGAGATCAGATAAATCGTGTTGACGATTTCATCTACATCATGGCTCTTGATACACAGCGGAAATGCATCCACATCACCAAATGCCTTAAATAGCACACATTTTCCTTCCATAACCGGCATACCAGCTTCTGGTCCGATATCACCCAGACCAAGTACTGCGGAACCATCCGTCACAACCAGACACATATTCCATCTTCTGGTCAGTTCATAAGAAGCATCAATATTTTTCTGGATCTCCAGACAGGGCTGTGCAACACCTGGCGTATATGCAAGGGAAAGATCATCCTTATTTGCTACCGGTACACGGGTAACTACTTCTAGTTTTCCTTTCCATTCTTTATGTAACCGTAATGACTCTTTTGCGTAATCCATCTTTCATATCCTTCTTTCTTCTTAATAGTTTTCACCAAAGAACTTGCTGTTCTCCGGAAGTTTATAGTCTTTAAAGTAAGTTCCAAAGTCAAGCTTCAAATAGCTACACAGGTCAGCAAGCTCCACCATAGTGTTATCATTGACTGGAATTCCATGCTCCAGTCTCTCTTTTTCGGCAAAGACTTCCTTCTCGCCATGGGTATAGATCCGACTCTCTCCTTCTGCCTTCGGGCTTTCACGAAGGGCTTCCAGATACTCGGAGAAATGTTTACGAATCTCGTCCGGGTTGCCGAAGCAGGCTGGATTGATTGCCATAAATCCATGACAGATACCCGTCTTATCCGGGAAAGTACAGCACTGATCAGAAGTAACACCCATGGAAAGGATGGAACTGAACAGTTCGCAGATCATACCATATCCATAACCTTTATGACTTCCGGTTACTTCTTTATTTCCACCAAGCGGCATGATGCCGCCGCCTTTTTTTGATACGATATTAGATAACACATCCGGAGCGTTGGTGCTGGCATGTCCGTCTTTATCGAGCGCCCATCCTTCCGGAAGCGGTTTGTTCATCTTGTTGTACATCTCCAGTTTTCCTCTGGTCACAACCGTTGTGGAGCAGTCAAAGAAAAACGGATACGGATCAGCAGGCATAGCAACTGCGATCGGATTGGAACCAAGCATTGCTTTTCTTCCAAAAGTCGGAACCATGATAGCCTCAGAGTTAGTACATGCCATTCCCATAAGTCCCTCATCACATGCCATCTTTGCATAATATCCGGCAATGCCGAAATGATTGGAGTTGCGAACGCTCACGATTCCCACACCTGTGGTCTTTGCTTTCTCAATCGCCTTCTTCATGGCATGGATACTGATCAGCTGTCCCATCCCATTATGACCATCGATTACTGCGGAAATCGGTGTTTCGAATACTACTTCTGGTTTTGCCTCCGGATGGATCGTGCCTTTCTGAATACCTTTGTGATAACGTACCATTCGCTGCATTCCATGACTCTCAATACCATAGAGATCTGCTTTCAGAAGAACATCTTTGATCTCTTCACTCTCCTGCTCAGAAAAACCAAATGACTGAAATACATCTTTGCAGAATGTGTTTAATGTGTCATATGACCAAGTTACATAACCCATACAAAATACCCTCCTGTCGGTTTGACCAAATAAAAATATTGGTATTACCAATTTATGTACAATTATAACATTGGTAATACCAATTGGCAAGAGGTATCTTTATTTCTTTGCAGTATATTTACATCTGTAATTGAATCATCTGATCCATTTCGTTCATATAAGCTTCAATTGTTTCCATATGTTCTGACATGCGCTGTTCTGCCAGCGTTGCATCTTTGCTTACAATCGCATCCACCAGCTGACGATGCTGTTCATCAATGTCTGAAGACGACTGTTTCTTTTCCATAATATATCCGCGGATACCTGAGATGATTGTTTCAGTCAGTTGATCTGCTGCGCTCAACACGCTGTAGAGCATGGGATTATTGGCCATCTTTGCAATCTTCTGATGAAGCTGCTGATCCAGCATACCTCGTTCTTTTTCTGTGTCAGCAATCTCAAGCTTTGCAAGGATCATACGCAGTTCAGCCTCATCCAATGCTGTACAGTTCTGCGCTGCCAGTAATGCAGTCTCTCGTTCCAGTGCTGCACGTAATTGCTGGTTCTGCCGAAGATATCCGTTGTTCAGCTTGAACATGATCGACAGCGGGCTAATAAGCCAGCTGGTCAGATCCTCGGTAATATAATTACCCCCTCCCTGTACACAGTGAACGATCCCAAGAAGTTCCAGTGCTCGAAGTACTTCCCGGACTGCAGGTCTTGAGACTCCCATGCTCTCAGCCATCGTCCGTTCCGCCGGAAGTGCATCCCCGCCTTTAATATTTCCATCCTGAATATTATCTATAATTTGATTTAAGATAGCGTCAAACGCCTTTTCTTCTCCAATTTTTCTGAACATATTTACTGATTCTCCATTCGATACGATTATTTCACATAACTCCATACGAGCAGCCAAGTAACCTCACGCTACTGTCTTTGCTGCTCAGTATAGCATTTTGCTGTTGTCGTGTCAAAATCGAACCTTATAATAGCTCATGTGAATAATATGGAAGAATAATCTTCCGTCCTTCGATCAGGCAGGTATCATGCATGCCATTGATGGTCATAACTTCATTAATATAATCCATGCGATCCTCATATTGTGCAGCATCCATATAATCTCCTGCCAGATCCCACAGGGTATCTCCGTCCTGGATCTCCACATTCGCATAGTATTTATACATGTTAGGAGTAGCCGGTTCCTTTGCTCTGGTGATCATGGAACCAAATCCCATACCAATCACAAATATTACTACCAGTGTCAGCACGATCAACAGGATCATCTTTCTCTTTTCCCGCTGCTTTCTCAGTGCTCTTGCTCTGTGTTTTTTTCTCATATCTTCTCTCTGAACTGTCTGTGCTGCATACATTTCATTCACTCTCCTTTTATCAAGAACCAAACATCTGTTCTATATGCTTATTATAGTATCAGAACACATGTTTGTCAACAGATAAATCGAATATTTGTTCGGAAAATATGTTCTGTTTCATGCAGTCGGAATTTTACAAATGAAGCGAGTGACCTGTCATTTCCCTGTTTACTTTATGTCCACAGACATGCTATAATTAATTTTCATTCTAAGGAAAAAGATAATAAGAGAACAATAGTGAGGGAGTTTTTCAGATGGCAATTCGTAAAAACGGAATCGTTGTATTAGGAGCAGTATTCGTTGATATCAAAGGGTTTCCGGAGGATATTTATATCTCGGACGGACGGAATGCAGGAACAGTAGAATATGTTCATGGCGGAGTAAGCCGGAACGTGGTGGAGGACATTGCCAATCTTGAGCTGCGTCCCACATTTCTTGGTATTGTAGATGACTCTGCACTGGGTGCGGACGTCATCCATAAGCTGAAGAATCATAAAGTAAACACTGAATATATGCAGACAATCCCCAATGGAATGGGAACCTGGCTTGCCGTATTTGATCACAACGGCGATGTAGCCGGCTCTATTTCTCAGAGACCAAACCTTCTTCCGATCCTGGATACCCTGGAGGAAAAAGGGGACGAGATCTTTGCAGAGGCTGATTCTGTGGTAATTGAAGTTGATATGGATAAGGATATTGTAAAGAAAGTTGTGCAACTCTGCGAGAAATATGAACGGAAGCTGTATGGTGTGGTCAGCAACATGAGCATTGCCATGGAACGCCGTGATCTTCTTCAGAAATTCGACTGCTTTATCTGTAACCAGCAGGAAGCTGGCATGTTCTTCTCCGATGATTACAGCGAAAAAAGCCAGGAAGAACTGCAGGAGATCCTGGCTGGCTGTCTGAAAAACGGTAACATTCCTTCTATGGTTGTTACTATGGGTGGAAAAGGCTCTGTCTATGCGGACTGCGACGGACTGCGTGGTTTCTGCCCGCCTAAGAATGTCTCTGTAAAGGATACTACTGGTGCAGGCGATTCTTTCTGTGCAGGCGTTGCCAGCGGACTGACATACGGAAAAACTCTTTCGGAAGCCGTTGAGATAGGTACCCGCCTGGCAGCTTCCGTGATTACTTCTTCTGAAAATGTATGTCCTCGCTTTCTGCCTGCGGAATTTGGACTTGAAATGTAAAAGCTGCTATCCCCTGTGATAGACACCATACTCCAAGGCTGGTACGGACAATCAAAAAACTCCGACAGGATATTGAGTACCTGAATCACTCAATTCTCGTCGGAGTTCTATTTTTTATCTACGGATCTGCATATTTACCGATCTTCCATTATACAGCTTTCTTTGCAGCTGGTTTTTTCCAAGCACACCAGCAGATAAATCCAAGGAATACCACTGCTGCGATCATCCAGCAGACGAATGTCAGAGTATCTTTTCCGCTGAACATATCATAATAACCTTTCAAATAGATAAACGCGATCAGAATCGGCAGGAACCAGGTCACATAAGCGCGCAGTGCGGCCGGGAATTTGATTCCCTCACCGGCATTTGTCTCAGACATGAATCCATCCCATCCCCAGCCGTTCTTTCTGGTACAGAACAGAACATAGCCAAGACTTCCCAGCGGAAGCAGGTTGTTGGATACGATGAAGTCTTCCAGATCCATGATCGTACTACCCTCTCCCAGCGGTTGAATGCCGGACCACAGATTATAACCAAGAACAGCCGGCATAGACAACAGGATCACCAGGACTGCACTGACTGCCACACTTTTCTTACGGGACCATCCGAACAGATCCATGTCAAATGCAATAATATTTTCAAATACGGCAATGATCGTACTCAGTGCCGCAAAGGTCAGAAACAGGAAAAACAATGCGCTCCATAAAAATCCACCTGTCATCTGTGCAAAAATATTTGGCAGAGTGATAAATACAAGGCTTGGCCCTGCTCCCGGCTCGATTCCATAGGCAAAACATGCCGGAATAACAATAAAACCGGCGGTCAGTGCTACAAAAGTATCAAGGATCGTAATATTGATTGCTTCACCTGTCATGCTTCTGGAATGATCCAGATAACTTCCGAAGATCATCATAGCGCCGATACCAAGGGACAGGGTGAAGAATGCCTGGCTCATGGCTCCGAATACCACATTTCCAATACCGGTCTCTACCATCTTCTGGAAATCCGGAACCAGATAGAAACGAATGCCATCCACTGCTCCCTCAAGGAACACCGAATGGATCGCCAATACAACCATGATCGCAAGCAACGCTATCATCATAACCTTTGTTACTTTCTCGATACCGGACTGCAGCCCAAATTTACATACGATAAATCCGATGACACAGATCAGGACGGTCCAGAAGATCATGGTCGGATAATCAGCCAGCATGGATCCAAAGGCATTGGTAACGTATTCCGGATCAGCCTGGGAAAAATCACCCCTTAGACTTCTGAAACAGTAATACATCATCCAGCCGCCAACCATGGTGTAGAACATCATCAGAAGATAACAGCCGAAAATACCGATATATTTCATCAGATGCCAGGAAGTGCCCGCTGGCTCCAGCTGTTCAAATGCCATAGCTACGCTCTTCTTGCTTCCGCGTCCAATGGAAAATTCGCAGACCATAGCCGGAATACCCATGATCAATAAGAACAATAAGTAAATTAAAATAAATGCGGCTCCTCCGTATTCACCGCACATGTACGGAAATTTCCATACGTTGCCAATTCCGATGGCACATCCTGCGGAAACCAGGATGAATCCCAGTCTGGAACTGAATTTTTCTCGTTTCATACTCTATACTCCCTCCGTATATATAACATTTAATCATTATAAAATGTTCCTGTCACCCTTGCAACCACACGATTTTTATATTAGAATAAGAAAAACTTATATTATTAGGAGATATCTATGAACATCAATCAATTGAAATATTTTATCTCCGTGGCAGAATACCGGAGCTTTACCAAAGCTGCCAATCAGTTTTACATCTCCCAGACAGCGATCACCCAGCAGATTCAGGCATTGGAAGAAAGTATGGGCGTGACCCTCATTGACCGTTCCCGCCGCCCCATTATGCTGACCCCAGCAGGAAATGTGTTTTTAAATGAAGCCCGGGCTATTCTGGAACGGATGGATATGGCAGTCAGCCGGGTACGTGATGCTTCCACCGGACTGGTGGGAACTCTGCGAATCGGTTATACCAAAGGTTATGAACGAAGCAATCTGTCTAATCTGCTCCGCAGCTTTCATCAGGAATATCCGAATATTCTGATCACCTGCAGCCGCTGCGATACCGATATGCTGGCGGCTGGCCTGTTAAACGGCGATTATGATATGATCTTTACCTGGGACAGCACCAATATCCTGCTGGAGGATCAAGTCTGTCACCGGCTGGTAGAACGAGTTCCACTGATCGTTGCACTCTATGCCGGTCATCCCCTTTCCGGCCGTCATACATTGAACCGTATGGAATTAAAAGGTGAACAGATTCTCTACATGTCTCCCTCCGGTGTGGGTGATTCCTTCGGGGATAGCCATTTTATGGAGCTGTATCGAAAAGCAGGATATCAACCGGATATTCTGTTCCGCTCCTCTGATGCCGAAAGTATTCTTATGATGGTAGCCGCCGAGGAAGGCATTTCCATTCTGCCTGCTTACGTAACAAATAAGCTGAAAGATGCCGATAATCTTGTCTTCGTTCCACTGGTCGGAGAAGAAGAATACGAAGAGATCATTGCAGTCTGGAAATCAGACAATGCCGGACAGGCTCTCCAGAAATTTGTCCTGCGGATCACAGGTGCTGAATAAGCTGAATAAATTGAATTCGACTATTGCATTTTGAAGATGAAGTGCTATAATATTCTTTGTTCAGGAAGTATAGCTCAGCTGGGATGAGCGTTCGCCTCACACGCGAGAGGTCATGGGTTCGAGCCCCATTACTTCCATGTAAAAAACCCCGAAATCTTGGGGTTTTTTATTTTCATGTTGCATTTCATGTTGCATAGTTCTGTAAATTGCTGAATAAACTATAAAAACAGCATATACTTAACATAATATTCTTACGTTAATCATATGCTGCCATTTCATTTTCTAAAATTCCCTCTTTTCAATAATCCGAACAGAGATTCGATAAGATATCCCAAGTATTAATGCATAGATGAGTATCCCAACAAGCACCAGCAGTAATCCTTTCGCTTGCAGCAGTGTCTGTATCTGCTCCAGCAGTAATGACCCTTTCAGTTTCTTTACACCGACAATCCCACTCAGAAAGAAACCAAGCATCATACCGCTGAAGAGACTCCTTCCTTTCTCACTTCCAAATTTAAGATTCAGCGGAAGTGCCAGTGCAAGGAAGAGAATCACAACAGGAATCATGAAACATGTACTGCTCAGGATCTCCCACATAACGACTTCTGTCATCGCTCGATGCCTGATGACATGATATAGCAGTTCCAGTATAAGGATCAGCAGACTGCCTGCTCCTGCCAGTGCCATGGCAAACAGATATTTCTCTGTTACATATGTTTTTCGCTTGATCGGCAAAGTCATCAGATAGGTCATACCATGCTGGTATTCGTCATAGCTGATTGTACTGATGGTAAAAAGTCCGAATAAAAACGGAAAGAATCCAAGAATAGACTGTCCCATGCTGTTGTCCATTACAGCCAACAACCCATAAAAAACAAGCACAGCGCCAAACATTTTCCCCTGATTTTTCAATAATTTCCAGTCTTTGATAAAAAGAGCTTTCATGCTATCTCCCTCCTGCCATAATCATCAGAACCTGATCAACACTGCCCTTTTCAACAGCAATCTGTGGCCAGTTCTCCATATAGTACTGCTTTTGATTGGTCAGACACGCATAGCCATACGACTCTTCCTTTTCCTTCAGGATCCATTCTTTGTCAAGTGTTTCGTACTGCTCCGGTGTCACTTTCAGGATTCCATACTGCTCCATCAGCACATCTGTCTGCTCATGAAAATGAATCTGCCCCTGATCGATCAAATAAACGTCATCACACAATCCTTCCAGATCTGAAGAAATATGTGAACTGATCAGGATTGACCGGTCACCTGGAATCATAAACTCCCGCAGCAGATCCAGAATCTCCTCTCTTACCATCACATCCAGTCCGGCGGTAGGCTCATCCAGAATCAACAGTCTGGCATCTTTGTTAGAGATTGCCGTAAGCACCTTTAATTTAGCCTTCATGCCTGTAGAGAATTCCCTGACTTTTTTATCCATGGGAAGCGAAAAACGTTCGCAGTAATTGCAGAACCGTTCCTTATCAAAAGCTGGATACAGAGCTTCCAGAATCGGGAACAGATCTTTGATAGTCAGATATTCAGAAAATCCCGCATCTGACAATACCACACCAATTTGCTGACGGTCTTCGACAGTCAGTTCTTCTACCGCATGGTCAAAGACAGTTACCTCACCGCTCTCTGGACGGATCAGTCCAAGAATCAACTTAAAAGTCGTACTTTTACCTGCTCCATTGGCACCGATCAGTGCGGTAATCTGTCCTTCTCTTACCTCCATGGAACAATCCAGTTGGAAGCCAGGATATGTTTTCTTTGCATGCTCTAATCTGATCATGATAAATCCTCCAATATGAGTTCAAATGTATCAGCCAGCTCCTGATTACTAAGGCCAAGGCTTCGTCCTTTTCGGGCAGCCTGCTCAAGCAGATTTTCTACTTCCTGTTTTTGCTGCTCTAAAAATAATTCCTGACAGGCGGATGATACAAAGCTCCCCTTGCCATGTACGGTTCTGACAAATCCTGCCTGTTCCAGATCGTCATAGGCTTTTTTGACCGTCAATGCGCTGATCCTTAACTCTTTGGCCAGAGCACGCACCGAAGGAAGCGGCTCGCCTTCTTTCATCTGCCCGGTACTGATCAATGCCCGGAACTGTCTGGATAACTGCTCATAGATCGGTTCCATTGAGGAATGATTGATAATCAAGTTCATATGAGTTCCTCCTTGTAACAAACAGTATATAACAGTATAGAACTGTTGTCAACTGTTATATGCTGTTTATCTGTAAAATTATATAAAAATACCGCCGAATTATCTATCAGAATAATTCGACGGTCATATAAATCTATTTTCATTATCTATTCTGTAAAATCATCAGAATCAGTCTGCCACTCCGGTCTCACATCCTCATTGATCGGATGACTGTTTACTGCCGGATTGCTGTAACGCTGCTCAGTGATTTCACGATAGAAAGCAGCACGCGTAGCTTCCGTATACGGAGTGATCCAGAAAAATCCAATGCCCAGAGTCAGAATTCCCAACAATTCCCATCCCAGGAAGCTAAGATCCAGGCAGAACAGACGCCACTTATTTCCCATCATGATCCGCTTGGATTCAGTGATTGCCTCCATCACAGACAGATTCTCATTTTCTGCCATAATATAGGGTGTCATAGCATATCGATACAAAGCAATATATCCGGGAATCACAAACAGGATGGACCAGAGCATAACCATCATGCCGCGGAAGAACTGCATACAGAAGCCTTCCCAGAGTCTGCGGATATGGGAAAACAGATTTCCAACAGACGGATCATTGTCATCGGTCACATTCAAGAAATACTGGGCATATCCAAGCGTCACTGCTCCACCAATCACAATATGGATCAATGCCATGACCAGCACCGTAATTCCTATTCCCATAAAAACAGGAAGAACTGTATCATAAACACCTGCGTTCTTCAACTGATCCACCAGATCTGTATTGCTTGTGCCCGTCTGAGTAAATATCTCGGTACTGTAGCTGACATCCATGACCGCACCCAACAGTCCTCCAAGAAAACCAACAACAATGGCCGGAAACCATCGCCCACGCAGGTTCTCTCTTGCAATTTTTCTAAAATCTCTTGATAGTAACATGTCTCTCTCTCCTGTTATTTCTTCTTTCGTATACAATGCTCTTATCTGGCGGTCGTTTCATAAAGAGAACAACATTTATCTGCCAGACAGACGATCACCGCCTCCCTGCTCCTCGGAATCTGCCAGGGAATCAGCGGCCACATATGGCTCCTGATAATATTTTCTTCTTTGGCTCCCATAGGAAAATGCCGTCTTGCATTTTTCCATGCACGGGAAGGGTGACTGAATCCATGCCATCTGTGCCAGGTACTCTTCTCATGCCAGTCATACAGATAAAAATCATGGAGAAGAGCTCCTGTCAGCAACGCACGCTCATTGGCACTTAAATGTAGATGTTTATTGATCCAGAAGCTTAATTTTACCACATTCATGCAATGCTCATAGGTAGATGTCCTTCCATGCTGCACAAACCCATGCATGGACTGTACCTTGCTGTCTTCCTGATATTGCTTCAGGATCTGATGAATCTTCTGTCGGTCTTCCTTAGTCAAATGAAATAAGAACATACGATCATCCTTTTATTTTCTTGCGATCACATACCAGGTTTTGCTGTAATTTCCTTCATTTTCCAGGAAATGATTGGAACATTTTTCCACGCGAAACCCATTTTTACAAAGCAGCTCACAGACGGCCTTCTCATCATGAACGATCTCTTTGATGTTTTCCTCGAACTGCCTGATCCCATTTTCGAACACAGTCGTCTTCAGATTGATCCTTCCATCCGGGTCATGGGTTACCATAAACTGTGCCTTCACCGTATCGCTGAAATCAAGATCGATAGGCTCTTCCATAGGAACTTCCTTCTCGTTAAGAATATCAAAAACAAAATAACCGCCGTCCTCCAGATCATTATATACGTTGGCAAAGATTCGGTCAATATCAGAAAGCTCCATGATATGATTCAGGGCATCACCTGTACAGGTCACAAGATCGAACTTCTGATCCGGCCGGTAAGTGATCATATCTGCCACGTCATAATGAATCTTCGGATTACGCTCTCGTGCGATCGCGATCATCCCTTCTGAAAAATCCATGCCGCTGGCGTTGATCCCATGAGCATGCAGGATCTCACAGAGGACGCCGGTTCCACAGGCAAGATCGAGACTTTTCTCAATATGGATCTGATTTTGCTCCATCCATGCCAGTAGCTGCTCACCAAATGCCTCTGGAAAGTAATTCCAGCCGAACTGGTTGTACACATTACAAAATGCTTTACTATAACTCATCGTATTCACTCTTATATAAAATAATTTCACCGGCTGCACGGGTCTTTGCAAGATCAATGACTCTCTGATTCTCACTTCCTCGATACTGCAGGGTCAGGTTTCGTTCTGCCATCAGAAACGGACCGTCTACCAATACATCGGCCAGCTTCAGAAGACGCTGTACGCCTGGCTCTTCCATTTTCAGAAGTTGTTCATACAAGTAACCAGTATAGATCATCAGATGCTTGTGCATGGCTTTAACCGCCTCTGCAACAGGAACCAGCGCCTCCGCCTGACAAAATGGTTCGCCGCCGGAGAAAGTCACACCGGACAGCAGCGGATTCTGTCTGATACTCTCCAGTATCTGCTCCACATCAGCAATATGGCCGCCTGCAAAATCATGGGTCTGCGGATTATGGCAGCCGGGACAATGATGGGGACATCCCTGTGTAAAGATCACATAACGGATGCCGGGACCATCCACGATAGAATCCTGGATGGTCCCGGCGATCCGAAGCTCTTTAGGAAAGGCTGTGTTTAACACGATCCCGCTCCTCCGCTCTCTTTGCATTGTTGAACCGGTCGGTGGTTCCTACAAGGTAACCGGTAATTCTTCGGATCCGGTCAAATTTTACATCTGCTCCTACCATTCCATTTTCAGGTAATACTCTTCCTGCCATAATACCAATCTCCTTTTCTCTGTATTAGTGATTCGGGTCAAAATATACCGGAATATCCGGATACTTCTTCCGAAGTTCATTCAGTCGTTCAATGGATACTGCTTCCCCTTCATGACGTCCACATCTTGGACACACGTCATCGATCACACCCGTAAAGCCACATACAGGGTCTCGATCCACCGGATGGTTTACAGATCCATATCCGATTCCGCTCTCTTTCATGCAGCGGATCACTGCTTCAAATGCTTCCGGATTCTTTGCAGTATCTCCATCCAACTCCACATAACTGATATGTCCCGCATTAGTCAGTGCATGGTACGGTGCCTCAATACGGATCTTCTCAAATGCACTGATCGGATAATATACAGGTACATGGAAGGAATTGGTGTAATACTCTCTATCCGTCACGCCCGGAATCTTTCCAAAGCGTTTCTGATCAATGCGGACAAATCTTCCGGACAGGCCTTCTGCCGGTGTGGCCAATAAGGTAAAGTTAAGGCCGGTCTTCTCAGACTCATCATCCAGATATTTTCTCATGTGGGTGATGATCTCAAGACCTAACTTTCTGCTCTCCTCACTCTCGCCGTGGTGCTTGCCGGTCAGCGCTACCAGGGTCTCAGCAAGTCCGATAAATCCAACACTTAACGTACCATTTTTCAGAACCTCTCCCACCTGATCGTTGATATTCAGATTTTCAGAATCGATCCAGATTCCCTGTCCCATCAGGAACGGATAATTTTTCACTGTTTTTTTCTTCTGAATCTCAAAACGGTGGAGAAGCTGTCTGCAGCAAAGAGCCAGACGCTTATCCAGTGTTTTATAAAATACATCCATATCACCTTTTGCAAGAATTCCAAGTCTTGGAAGGTTGATGGACGTAAAGCTTAAGTTTCCTCTTCCGCAGGTCACTTCTTTGGTCGGATCATAATGATTTCCCATAACACGGGTACGACATCCCATGTAAGCAACCTCCGTGTTATAATCACCTTCTTTATAATACGGAAGGTTAAATGGTGCATCGATAAAGCTGAAGTTCGGGAACAGCCGCTTTGCAGATACTTTAATGGCCAGACGGAACAGATCATAGTTAGGATCTCCCGGATTATAGTTGATACCTTCTTTTACTTTAAAGATCTGTACCGGGAAAATAGCAGTTTCGCCATTTCCAAGTCCTACATCCGTCACCTTCAGAAGATTTTTCATAGCCATCCGCGCTTCCGGACTGGTACAGGTTCCGTAGTTGATGGAGCTGAACGGTACCTGCGCACCGGCTCTGGAATTCATGGTATTCAGGTTATGAACCAATGACTCCATCGCCTGATAGGTGGCAAGATCGGTCTCCTTCATGGCGATCCGAATAGAAGTCTTGTGACATCTGCGGATGTCCTCTTCTTTCGGAACTACTTCCATCCAGCCAGCACCTTCCTTCATTACCCACTGTACGAAAGCTTCCTCATAGCTGTCAATATTACTCATATTGATACGCTCCGGCATGGCTGTCTTCAGTGCGTTGCGGAACGGTTCACCCAATACATTTTCACAGTCATATTCCAGCCAGAAATACCGCTGAACTGCATCATAATATTCTTTACGGAACGTACATGCCACACCTTCTGCCATGGCATAATCAAAGTTCGGTACTGCCTGTCCACCATGCATCTCATTCTGGTTTGCCTGGATCGCAATACATGCCAGGGAAGCATAGGTTGCAATGGATTTTGGCTGACGGATAAATCCGTGACCAGTAGAGAATCCATCATGGAACAACTTCACCAGATCGATCTGGCAGCAGGTCTCTGTCAGCATGTAAAAGTCTTTATCATGGATATGAATATCGCCATTGATATGCGCAGCCGCAATATCCTTCGGCAAAATATAGTTGTCTACAAAATAGTTAGCACCTTCAGAACCATATTTCAGCATGGTTCCCATGGAGGTATCCGCATCAATATTGGCATTCTCACGCTTGATATCTGCATCAGCCGCGCTGGTAAATGTAAGTTCCCGGTAAATATTTACCAGATCTGCTTCCGTTTTTCTGACTTTGGAATGCTCTGCCCGATATAGAATATATGCTTTTGCTGTCTTGGCATAGCCATGCTCGATCAGCTTCTCTTCCACAAGATCTTGTATCTGTTCCACGTTCGGAATCTGACCATGCGGAATGGATTCTACAATCTCAGTCACCAGTTTTTCAAACTCTAATGGAGAAATGGCCTCTACCATTGCAGCATCATTTGCCTTATGAATTGCACTGCTGATCTTATTTATATCGAATGGAACCGGAGTTCCGTTCCTCTTCTTGATCGTCTCCGGACACGTAATTGTACTCTCCCTCATTTTCATTCCTCCAAAACTATATCTAGTATTTCAGTTCTTATACCTGTACTAAATACAGTATCACTAAACGATCAGAAGTGCAAGGACAATTTGTACAGGCTAAATGTTTTTCATGAACATTTCCCTGAATGTCCGATATTAGAATTTATCCGCAAAGAAACTTTTATAGCCCTCTCCATAGATCTCATTTGCGCTGGTCACGATCATAAATGCCTGCGGATCCAGTTCTTTTACCAGTTCTTCTACCTGGGGACCCTGGGTTCTTCGTACCACACAGAAGATCACTTTCTTCTCATCTCCTGTCCAGCCGCCAGTTCCATGAAGATACGTTACCCCGGATTCAATTTCATTCATGATCTGTTTTCCAATCTCATTTGGCTTTGATGTTATAATATAGACCATCTTAGCCTCATCTCCACCGTACAGAACATAATCAAGAGCTTTTCCATTGATCAGAACAGCAATCAACGCATACAGCGCCGTATTGACATTTTTAAATACCAGACCGGAAATAGCTACAATGATCACATCCGTACACTGGAACAGAAAACCTGTTTTCAGATAGGGAAAGTGTTGACGGATGATCTTGATAATAATATCTGTTCCACCTGTGGTTGCACCTGTACGGAAAATCAGTCCAATCCCTGTTGCCATGAGTACGCTTCCAAACAATGCAGCGAGAATCGGGTCGTCTGTAAAAGCCCCCATTCCTGCAAAGAGATTTGTGAAAAATGATGTCATCATGACAGCAAAAGCCGTCTTTCCCATGAACTGAAAGCCAAATTTCCAGATACCAAGAATTACTATGGGAATATTGATCAGGAAATAAATCGTACCTGTGGGTGCTCCGGTCAGACGATTTAAGATGACTGAGATACCGGTCACGCCACCAGGCGCCAAATTATTGGGATCCAGAAACAGGCTGATGCCGACTGCATAGATGATGGATGCGACTACAATCACCACCAGTTTCATTGCCAGCATGACATATTTATTTTTTCGCATATCCACTTCCTCCTGCTTCTGAATAAATGCCTATTTGTCCAGCATGGTACCCATATAATAGAATCCGCGGCATTCATCCAGGCGAACACGTATCAGTTTTCCAATCAGTTCTTCGCTTCCTTCAAAATGTACCACATGATTGTTGCCCAGGCGGCCGGTCACATAGCCATCCATCTGACTGTTTTTCTCTTCTACCAGAACCGTCTCCTCATTTCCGGTAAAGCGCTCTGCCATTTCCTTGGAAATGGTCTGTACTTCTTTTAAGAGACGGTCAAACCGGTCTTTCACCACATCTTCCGGAATCTGATCTTCCATCACGGCTGCTGGTGTTCCTGTCCGTTTGCTGTATATAAAAGTAAATGCACTGTCGTAGCGTACCTGTCTTACCACATCCAGTGTCTCCTGGAAATCTTCCTCAGTCTCGCCTGGGAACCCCACAATAATATCCGTGGTCAGCGCAATATCCGGCATCCGTTCCCGGATCTTTTTCGCCAGAGCCAGATATTTTTCCTTATCGTAACGACGGTTCATAGCCTTCAGGATCCGGCTGCTTCCCGACTGTAACGGCAGATGAAGATGCGGACAGATCTTCTTGGAATTTGCCATGACTTCGATCAAGTCATCAGACAGATCCTTCGGATGAGATGTCATGAAACGGATCCGTTCCAGACCGTCGATCTGTTCAATTTCTTTCAAAAGTTCTGCAAATGTCATGGGCTGCTCCAGATTCTTACCATACGAGTTTACATTCTGTCCCAGCAGCATGACTTCCACAACCCCATCTTTGACCAGGGCTTCAATCTCCCGTACAATATCCTTTGCTTCACGGCTGCGTTCCCGGCCACGTACATATGGTACAATACAGTAGCTGCAGAAATTATTGCAGCCGAACATAATGTTGACTCCGGACTTGAAGGCATATTTTCGTTCATTTGGAAGATCTTCCACGATCTGATCCGTATCTTTCCAGATATCGATGATCATCCGGTCTGACTCCAGTGTCATGGCCAGAAGTTCAGCAAATTTGAAAATGTTATGGGTTCCAAAGATGAGATCCACAAAACGATAACTCTTCTGTAGCTTCTCTACAACCGTTGCTTCCTGCATCATACATCCACACAGGGCGATCTTCATATGCGGATTCTTTTTTTTATATCCATGCAGCACGCCCAGACGTCCGTAGACACGTAAGTTTGCATTTTCACGGACAGTACAGGTGTTGTAGATAACAAAATCTGCATCCTCACTCTCGGTCTCTACATATCCGGCTTCCCTTAAAATACCGGATAATTTCTCCGAATCACGGGCATTCATCTGACACCCGAAGGTAGTTATATTAGCGGTCAGTGGACGCCCCAGCTTCTCAGACTGTGCTTTTACATATTCCTGTACTTTCTTTATAAAATAATACTGTCTTTCCGGTTCTGTTGTCGGAGCCGGTCTGTTCAAATCTATCATTTCCATCTCCTTGTTATCTCATGCATTTTTTCATTATCTTTAACTATACTCAAAGGAGAAGTCTCTTGTCAATAGGTCCTGCCAAATAACCTCTTGCCTTTTCTGCCAGTTTCGATATAATTAAAAATAGTATGCCAATAACAATTTTGCAGTAAGACGGAGAGACACATATGATTTTAGCATGTCAGAATATACACAAAGCATTTGGAGAAAAGGTCATCTTAAAGGATGCATCTTTTCATATAGAAGAACGGGAAAAAGCCGCTATTGTAGGAATCAATGGCGCTGGTAAATCCACCCTTCTGAAGATCATCATGGGGGAACTATCAGCTGATGACGGCCAGGTCATCATCACCAAAGGAAAGACCATCGGCTGTCTGGCACAGCATCAGGAAATGGAAAGTAACGGAACTATTTTCCAGGAGCTTGTGACAGTCAAGCAGGATGTACTGGATCTGGAAGCACGGATCCGAAGCCTGGAGCTGTCCATGAAGCATGCAGAAGGAGCTGAACTTCAGGAACTGATGGATAACTATGCCAGACTCAATCATGATTTTGAGCAGAAAAACGGCTATGCCTGGAAAAGTGAGATCACCGGAGTCTTAAAGGGACTTGGATTTTCTGAAGAAGATTTTGAAAAACATGTAAATACTCTGTCCGGAGGGCAGAAGACCCGCGTATCTTTAGGAAAGCTTCTTCTCTCCCGTCCGGATATTATTATGCTTGATGAGCCTACCAACCATCTGGATATGGATTCTATCGCATGGCTGGAGACATTTCTTATGAATTATCAGGGAGCAGTTATCATCGTATCCCATGACCGGTATTTCCTGAACCGGGTAGTTACCAAGATCGTGGAGATCGATCAGGGAAATGTCACCACTTTTACCGGGAACTATACGGCTTATGCTCAGAAGAAAGCCATGCTCAGAGAAGCACAGATGCAGGCCTATCTGAATCAGCAGCGTGAGATCAAGCACCAGGAAGAAGTCATTGCAAAGCTGAAGTCCTTCAATCGTGAAAAATCCATCAAACGCGCCGAGAGCCGTGAGAAAATGCTTGATAAGATCGAAGTTCTGGAGCGTCCTACCGAAGTGAAGGCCGATATGCATATTGAACTGGAACCGCAGATCGTCAGCGGTGAAGATGTGCTGACTGTAGAAGGTCTGTCCAAAGCATTTCCGCCACAGACTCTGTTCAGTCATCTGGATTTTGAGATCAAGCGCGGCGAACGTGTAGCTTTGATCGGTAATAACGGAACTGGTAAGACCACGATTCTTAAGATCATCAACGGTGTTGTTCCTGCTGATGCCGGTGAGATCCGGCTAGGCTCCCGTGTACGGATCGGTTATTACGATCAGGAGCACCATGTGTTACATATGGAAAAAACGGTATTTGAAGAGATTTCCGATGCTTACCCGACACTTACCAACACCAAGATCCGCAATGTACTGGCTGCTTTCCTGTTTACCGGTGATGATGTATTTAAGCGGATCAGCGACTTAAGCGGTGGGGAGCGTGGCCGTGTGTCCCTTGCCAAGTTGATGCTGTCAGAGGCCAACTTCCTGATCCTTGACGAGCCCACCAACCATCTGGATATTGTATCCAAGGAAGTACTGGAGCAGGCTCTCAACCGCTACACAGGAACTGTATTTTTCGTATCTCATGACCGATACTTTATCAATACCGTTGCTACCCGTATTCTGGATCTGGCAGACGAGACACTGACTAATTATATTGGAAATTATGACTATTATCTGGAGAAAAAGGAGACCATGACCAACTTTACCTCTGCTCCTTCTTCTACTACAGTCTCTGTTGCTGAGGAATCCATGCAGTCGGAATCCAAATTAGATTGGAAACAGCAAAAAGAACAGCAGGCATTGCTCCGCAAACGACAGAATGATCTGAAAAAAGTAGAAAGCCGGATCGAAGAACTGGAGACCCGCGACAAAGAGATCGACGAACTCCTTACCAAAGAAGAAGTCTTCACGAATGTGGCGGAAGTCACCAAACTATCCAAAGAAAAAGATGCCATCCAGACCGAACTGGAAGGACTTTATGAAGAATGGGAGACCCTGTCTGAATAGACGGGGATCTCCCATTCTTCATTTCATTACAATCGGCAGTATATAATTCGATACAAAAGCACCGATCAGATAGATCCATGTAAAGATCATAAATGGTTTGTTGAACCAGGTAATTGATATCCTATTATGTTCCGGAAGTGCAATCTCTCCTTCTTCCAGCCACAGCCGGTTCCTGGCAAAGTCAGTCAGCAGAAATACCAGTCCTGCAATTCCGATCACAAAATCCAAAATTACCACCACAACCGTTGCCATATCCGAAAAATTCTGGGCGAAAAGCGGCAATACACTTCCCATAAAATTTACCATCATGTGAATACAGATCGTATAACGGACATTCCTCGTCTTGCAATACAGATATCCCTGCACGCATCCGAGAAAAAATGCATAGAACACCTGATTGAGATTCCCATGCATCACTGCAAATACAGTTGCAGACAGGAAGATTGCCGTCTTTTCACCATAAGGATACATCCGATCGATCACATATTTCCGAAATACCAGCTCTTCTACAACGGGAGCAAGCAATACCACCATGGTAATGATGGGAAGCATATCACTGGTACTGACCAGATCTATCGTTGTGGTTGTCTCTGCACCAGTAAGCATCTCGATAACTGTACTCCAGAACAGCCCCAGCAAGTTTCCAAGAACCATCAGAAACTGTGCAATGCAGAACCACTTTAACAGACTTCTGAAAGGCAATTTCTTCTTCTCCGGTGAAAATGTACCGGGAGCAGCCTTTCTTCTGATCAACAGGAAAAATACCGGAAATGCAAACAGATACGGTATCACAAGCCCGACCATATATAATCCCCAGTCACTCTCCAGCCATTCCCCGCCAACGATTCCAGCCACAAAACTTGACAGAAATGCAGCCGCAAGACTTACTGCAAAGTAAAAGAACCAGGCTCTTCCAACTGCAGCAAAATCTCTCTTTGCCTGTCTGTTGTATTCCATTGTTTCATCATATGTTTCCATATTCTTCTCCTACTTGTCCTGCTCATTCATCTCCAGCAGTCGATAGGTCAACAGCAGATACAATAATTGATCAGGTTCTTCCAGATCGATCTGCACCAGTTCTTTAATATGTGCCATCCGGTACAGGAAGGTACTGCGGTGAATGAACAGTTCTTTTGCTGCTTTGACAGCATTCATCTGGCAGGACAGATAGGTCTTCAGCGTCTGGTAATACTCTGTCTTATGCTCTACATCATATTTTTTCAAGGTCAGTACTGCATGACTGCATACAATATCAGGCTCCAGACGTTCCGTACATTTTCCCAGCAGATAGTCAAGAGCGATGTTCTCAAAACGATTGACCCACCGGAGCGGATGCAGCCGCAGTCCCTCTTCTAGTGCGATCTTCGACTGAAGATAATAAGATTTCAGACGATTCAGCCCTGTAAACATATAGCTGATACCCGCTTTCAAATAACTGTCCTGTAAGAAGTCATTGGCAGCCGCCAGAGCCTCTTCCATGGATCTTCCATAGTGGTTCAGGTTCACGTATACCACAATGTTTTCATCCAGCAAAAAGGCACAACTTCCCTTCATCAATCCTTCCAGACGATTACAGATAAAACGTACAACGGTCAGATTCTGCCGATCCACCATGGACACATGGATATTCATGCAGAAATACTGATGCGTTTCTTCCCATCGAAACTTGGCAAATCTTGGAGTCAGTGAATTGTCATTCTTGATCTCACCGGTCAGAATATTGGAAAGCAGACGATCCAGTGTGTAACTCAGATCCGACTGAAGAACAGTATATTTTTCCAGCATTTGCTGAATATATTTTGAAAGATGAACAAGTAAATACTCATCATAATGCCGGAATTTTCTGGATGACTCAGCCAGAATCACCCGATAGGCATTATGGTTCTTATCATAGATTTCCACAAACAGATTGTTTTTCTGTGTCTGTGGATCTTCGTACTTCTGCACTTCACCAGAAGGTGATGATATCTCAGATTTTACTGTTACCAGGATCTGATTATGCTGAAGCATGTCCTGAAATTCTGGCATAGTATCCATCATGGTGCTGTAATCAATGATGAATCCTGCTGAGGTACACACCAGGATCGGATTATGAAAAATACGATAGGAGCTATCAAGAAGTGTTCGCATGGTCCGCTCAGAGAGCGCCATACGCTGCATACGCTCATCCCACGCATCATAGGTATCAAACACACGCTGTACAATATTAAAAAGCATCTCAGCTGAATTTTCAGATGGAAAAAAGCATACGCCAAAAAGGCGCTTACTCAAAGAAACAAATCGTTCTCCTACAACAAGCACCAGGTTATCTCCATGATCCAGAAGATCTGTTTCACTGATATCTGTTTCATGGACAATATAAACTTTATTCTTCCGGAATTCTGTTCCGCTTTGATAAAAAAGCGGACGTTTCAGGTTCATTTCTCCTGAAAGCTCTCCAAAAGAGCAATCAGGATAATTCTGGCGGAGCCTGTCCGCCAGAATCTGCATACTGATACGCATAAACTATGCGAATTTTCTCATGGCTGCTTCAACTACATGGCCAACCAGAACAGAAGTAGTCACGCTTCCTACTCCGCCCGGAACCGGAGTGATAGCCTCAACAATCGGCTCTACCTCATCAAATACAGCATCACCTGCGATGGCTCCCTTGCCGCCTTTTTTGTTGATCTTTTCCGGATCCCAGTTGATGGATACGTCGATCACTACCTGACCCGGACGAACATATTCTTTTGTCAGACTGTTCAGGACACCTGCACAGGAGATCAAGATATCTGCTTCTCTTGCGATTGCCGGAACATCAACAGTCTTGGTATGACATACGGTTACCGTTGCATTTTTGCCCATCAGCATCATAGCTGCCGGTTTTCCTACTACAAGGCTTCTTCCGATGACAACAGCATTCTTACCTTTGCAGTCGATTCCGTAGTAATCCAGGATCTCCATGCATGCCTGAGGAGTACACGGCGGGAATCCCAGCGGTTTTCCTTCAAATACACCTGCCAGAGAAAGATGTGTCATACAGTCAACATCTTTTGCCGGATCCAGTGCATTCTCGATCTCAGACTGAACTGCTTTCAGATGAGCCGGAAGCGGACGGAACATCAGAACACCGTGAATAGAATCATCTTTGTTTACTTTATCAATCACTTCCAGAAGTTCTTCTTTGGATACATCTTCCGGAAGAAGGATCTTCTCAACTTCAACACCAAGGGTATCACATCTCTTAGTTGCACCTGTCTCATAAGAGATATCATCCGGTCTCTCGCCAACTCTGATGATGCCAAGCTTCGGAAAAACTCCTTTTTCTTTTAACTGTGCAACCTGTCCGATGATTTTTTCATTCAGAGCTGCGGTTACTTCTTTTCCTAATAACTGTTTTGCCATGATTATTATTCTCCCACTTTTTTGTTATCTGAGGCGTGCATTCACTGCCGCAAAAATCTCATCTGCTTTTTTGCTGTAATCAGCGATCATTTTATCTGCTTTCTCATTCAGAGAAGCTGCATACTCTTTATCTGCCATAGATTTAGTATTGATGAATACATTCAGGGAAGCTCCCAGAAGTGCTGCCTTGCAGAAGGTCACACCAACACCTGCATCAGAGATAGCCAGAGCAGATCCTTTTGCTGCAAATTCCTCAATCACATCGATTGCTTCACAGCATTTTTCCATGATCTCCATGGGAACTGCGCATGCATCTTTCAGTACGATTGCCATGACACGTGCTTTCTCAGCTTTCTCTTCCTCAGTCTCGCGAGGCATTCCGTAAGCTTTTGCCAGCGGCTCAAACGCTTCTGCATCAGCCTCTACCAGACGAAGAAAATCTGCCTGCAGAGCGGTTGCTTTTTCTTTGAGCGCAATGATATCAGCCTCAACATCCGCATATTTTTTCTTGCCGACTGTCAGGCTTCCAACCATGTTGCCAAGAGCCATACCAATGGCTCCTACCAGTGCAGATGCACCACCGCCACCCGGAACCGGAGCTTTGGACGCAAGTACATCTACAAATTCTTCACAGCTGCTTTTTGTAAATCCCATATAAGTCCTCCTTATTCTGAACATGGCAGATGGCAGGGGACACCTGTTCCCTGCCTGCCATGAAATGTTTTTATTCGGAATTGTATAAGTCCTATTTGTTTTTAGAACAGACCAGTAATCTTTCCGTTCTCATCTACATCAATCTTCTCAGCAGCCGGAACCTTCGGAAGACCTGGCATGGTCATGATCTCACCGGTCAGAGCTACGATAAATCCTGCACCTGCGGAAACCTTCAGATTACGAACGGTTACTTCAAAGTCTGTCGGTGCACCAAGTTTTGTCTGATCATCTGTCAGGCTGTACTGGGTCTTAGCTACACAAATCGGACAATTAGCAAATCCAAGTGCAGTCAGCTCTTTTGCCTGTTTCTGGGCATTTGCAGTCAGAACAACTTTCTTACCACCGTAGATCTTGGTAACGATTGCGTTCAGTTTTTCCTCAATTGTAGTTCCTTCCAGCTCATAGGAATATGTGAAATCATTCGGCTGCTCGCAAAGACGAACAACTTCCTCAGCCAGCTTCACGCCGCCTTCTCCACCTTTTGCCCATACCTCGGACAGAACAACATTAACTCCAAGCTCTTTACATTTCTCCTCAACCAGCTTCAGCTCTGCTTCCGTATCGGTCGGGAATGCATTGATAGCAACTACACACGGCAGTTTGTATACATTCGTAATATTACTTACATGTTTCAGCAGGTTCGGAAGACCTTTCTCCAGTGCTTCCAGATTCTCATTATTCAGATCTGCCTTCGGAACACCACCATTGTATTTCAGAGCACGAACAGTTGCCACGATAACAACAGCATTCGGTTTCAGTCCTGCCATACGACACTTGATATCAAGGAATTTCTCAGCACCCAGATCTGCACCGAATCCAGCCTCGGTAATGGTGTAATCTGCAAGCTTCAGACACATCTTGGTAGCAGTTACAGAGTTACATCCATGAGCGATGTTAGCGAACGGTCCACCATGAACGATAGCCGGAGTTCCTTCCAGAGTCTGAACCAGGTTCGGTTTCAGAGCATCTTTCAGAAGTGCTGCCATAGCACCTTCAGCATGCAGGTCACCAGCGGTTACCGGTTTCTGCTCAGCTACTTTACCATATGTATAACCAATGATGATTCTTGCAAGTCTCTTCTTAAGGTCTGCAATATCACTTGCCAGACACAGAACTGCCATGATCTCAGATGCAACAGTGATATCATATCCGTCCTCTCTAGGCATTCCATTGGTCTTTCCGCCAAGTCCGTCTACTACATTACGAAGCTGACGGTCATTCATATCTACACATCTTCTCCAAGTGATCTTTCTCGGGTCGATGTTCAGTGCATTTCCCTGGAAGATATGGTTGTCGATCATTGCTGCCAGCAAGTTGTTAGCTGCACCAATCGCATGGAAGTCACCGGTGAAATGAAGGTTGATATCCTCCATCGGAACAACCTGTGCGTATCCGCCGCCTGCTGCTCCACCTTTTACTCCGAATACCGGTCCTAAGGACGGCTCACGGAGAGCAACCATAACCTTCTTACCGATCTTGCTCATACCATCTGCCAGACCTACGGATGTGGTGGTCTTTCCTTCTCCTGCCGGAGTCGGGTTAATAGCAGTTACAAGAATCAGTTTTCCGTTCTCACCCGGAACTTCTTTTAATAAATTGTAGTCGATTTTTGCTTTGTACTTACCGTACTGCTCCAGATATTTGTCATCAATACCTGCTTTTGCAGCAATCTCGGTAATTGGTCTTGCTTCGCACTCCTGTGCAATTTCAATGTCAGTTTTGAATCCCATAAAAGAAAATCTCCTTTCTTTAATGAACACAGTGAATAGTTTTTGTGTTCTTACGCCCTTGCGTTTTTGTGATGTTTTTAACAAAGGGATTTATCTCTTTCCCCCTTGCACTGACCAAATTATATTACTTTGATAATTTTTTGACATCATACAATTTGTACTATACACAGAGCATTTTCACAGTTGTGATTGAGAGGTCTCCAGCAACTACCATATCTTCTGCATGGAATCCAAACTGGAAATTATCACTGTACAGGATCTGAGCAGAAGGTGGAAATTCCTCGTCTCCTTCCCAGAAAATAAATCTCATACGATATCCATTGACCAGCTCAAATTCGTAGGCCACATCTCCCATAGCAATCTTCTCACAGCCCGGTATCTTTTCCATTGCTTCTGAAAAAGCCTTCAGTTTATAGCCGAATCCGTAAGTAAGACGCTTGATACAGCGACCAGTAAATGGCTGAATATACAATTCTCCGTAAGTGGGTACTTCCCTGAAAGTCATGAATTTTCCACTGGCGGAAATGTACTGTCCTTCCAGCAGATAACGCATGATAAATGTCTGTGCAGGAAGGCTGGTCATAAGAAGATCTTTTTCCATATCCTCCTGCGGTTTGTCTAATACAGTCACATGGAAGTCCGGATATTCCACTTCATACAGGTGTCCAAGGAAGCGAAGCTGAAACTTTTTTGTATTTTCATCATACAGAATGTTCAATCTTTGTGCTGCCTCTTTGGGATCTAATGTATGAAATTTGTCTAAGTAATGCTCAAAAGGGACTTCTTCTTTGTGATTTTCGATTTCCAACTATATTTCCTCCTGTTTTACGCTTGGGAACAGCGCAGTATTTGTATGAGGAATAAAGCATGCAGCCACAAATTCATCCATATAGCTTGGATCTGTACTAAGTTCCATGTACGTAATGTTATGAGCAAGCTCATGCACTTTGTGCTCAGCTTCTACCGAAAGCGTCATATTATATGCACCTGTGAGAGAAGAGTTGCCAATGTAATGGAACTTATCAATCTCCACATCCGGGAACATACCGATGGTCACTGCATTTTTCATATTAATGCCGCTTCCAATTCCACCTGCTACATATACGTTTTCAATCATGGACACATCAAAATCCAGAGACCTGAGCATCGTACAGATCGCTGAGAAAATGGCACCCTTCGCACGGATAAAATTGTCGATATCGACTTCATTGATCTCTACATCCTTATGTCCTGCTGCTTCTTCCTTAAATGCCAGTACATAACTTCCGATTCCATAGTGATCATGACGGACACGGTCTCCTTCACGAATGAATTTACCTTTCGGACTGATGATTCCGCAACGGAACAATTCCGCAATCACATCAATGATACCAGAACCGCAAAGACCTACTGGCTTCTGACCTTCGTCTCCAACAATATGCAGGGTTGGTTCCATGGTCTTCGCATCAATAGAGCAAGCCTCGATAGCTCCATCAGTTGCTCGCATACCACAGCTGATATCTCCACCCTCAAATGCCGGTCCTGCTGAGCATGCACAGCTCATCATGAAATCAGAATTTCCAAATACGATCTCACCATTGGTACCAAGGTCAATGAACAGATTAAACTCCGGTTTGTTCCAGATCATGCTGACCAGAGTACCAGCTGTAATATCTCCTCCTACATAACTTCCGATATTCGGTGCAATGATAATCTTTGCATTTGGATGCACATCCAGACGCAGATCATAAGCGTTGACATCTTCTGTCTCAAAGAAGTCCGGAATATAAGGTTCCATGCGGAGCGGATCCGCATTGACTCCAAGAAGCAGATGATTCATAGTCGTATTGGACGCAATGCACATATGATAAATCTGACTTCCTTTGATACCTGCCGCACGGCACATATTATGAAGCATTGGATTCAATGTCTCGTCAATGATCGCCTTCTGAAGTTTCGCTTCTCCACCCGGTTTTCGGGATTCAATAATACGATTGATAACATCTGCACCATAACGGATCTGGCCATTTCCTGCAGATGCCTTGGCAAGGATCGTCCCATCTCTCAGATCCAGAATAACTCCTGAAACGGTAGTGGTACCAATATCAATAGCCGCTCCACAGATTCTCTGCTCTGTTACAGGTACCACGTCATAAACCAGTACACTGTGATGAAGTTTCTTCAGAACTACATTCACATGGAAATCATTGTCCCGCAGTGCATCCGGCAGCTTTTTCAATACCTGATAAGTTAATTTTACATTCTCTATTCCGGTTGCTGCCTCAATTGCCCAGGACAACCGCTCATTATCTGGCATGGTATCATCCAATGACGGAGCTGTCATCTGAAGTTCCACAACCGTAAATTCATTTTCAAAAGTAATTCCTGCATCTGCCACATCCTGCTTTGCACGGTCAAAGATGGCGACTTCTTCCGGTGAGCTAAGATCCGCCACTTTCATGCGGCTCTTATATGCAGACGCAATATCGGGTACAAGTACCGTCACATCGCCGGTTACCTTACTACAACAGGAAAGCCTCCATCCTGCAGCATAATCTTCATCTGTAATATGTCTTGTCTGTTCACTCTCTAATTCGCCACTGATATATCTGACTCTGCACTTACCGCAGGATCCGTTGCCTGAACAAGGTGCATCAATGGCTACATTTGCTTTACGCGCTACCTCCAACAGATTCTCTCCGGCTGTCACATCAACGATGGTCGAAGTGCCATCTTCATACTGAAATGTTACTTTTGGCATAATATTATTTCTCCATATTTTCTAAAAAAGCCCTGCAGGCCAAATGCAGGTCTGCGGGGCCTTTTGTTCAGGTTATTGGGCTCTAAAGCCCTTTGGCTCCAGAATCGCATCTGTGCTTCGCACATCTGCCACAGCTTACGCTGTGTCAGAGATTCTGTCAGCTTATAGGCTCTAAAAATGCTACGCATTTTTAGAGCTAAGGAACCGGTCTTCCTTCGGAAGCCTTACCGTCTGTGCTTCGCACATCCGGCAAATCTGCTTTGCAGATTTGGTTCCTTACATCATCGGATCCATACTTAAAGCGGGATGTCCTTTTTCAGTCAGGAACGCCAGCAATGTCTCCGGATCCGTTGCGATAGTCTCATCTCCGACCATATCGCAGAAATTGTCGATTCCGTACAGTTCTTTTGCAGTCTTATTCAGACGCTCGCTTACCTGATCCTTCAGATCCTTCGGCATCCATACGATACGCTCGATACCGCCCTCAGCCTTCATGAACTTCTTGGAAGAGATAAAGTGTTTACCATGTCCCATAAATCCAGGTGTCTGGACTCCACCACCGGTCATGCTCGCCAGATCCGGGAAGGTCATTCCCAGTGGAGTCATGCCTGCATACTCACGGTTTGCAATAATGACACCGTTAGAGAACGGCTCAATACCGCAGATACATTCAAAGCATCCACAGGAAGTCATCGGGTCCTCCATGATAGAATACAAAGTAACATGTTCCAGAGCACCCTGAGAGAATTTAGCAACTGCTTCATCTACATCTTCATAACGTCCCAATCTCTCGTCAATCACACGCTCTTTGGTGATCACCTGACACGGTCCCTCCGGATCCAGCTGGTTGGTAGCCTTTGCATCCAGCCATGATACAGCACCACAAAGTCCAAGTCTCTCAGGCGTTACCACACATACATGGCTTGGAGAGAATGCCTGGCACATAATACAACTATAATATACCGGTACAGACTCGTCAGTTAAAGACTCAAGTCTCTCATCACGACGGTCATAAGTCGGAATTGCCAGCTCATGACGAAGTCTGGTACACTCAACACCATCTGTGATGATCGTTACAGAGCATTTATCAACAACTGCGTCAAACTCATTCATAATGTTACAGTACAGTACTTCCGCCAGATCTTTTGCACGGAAACCGGCCTCGAAGGTAGCTTTGCTGATACGGATACGGATCATGTCACGCTGTCCGGTATGCATCACACCTTCAATGCAGTTAAGATAACTGTGGAATTTACGCTCAAATACTGGTTCAAAGTCGGACTGCATATTCTTTCCTGTTACATTTACAATGTATGCGATCTGCTGTTTGCTTCCAACTTCCATCTGATCAAAATCCGGTCCGATCAGCTTGAATTCATGATCTTCTATTTCAGAGGCCTCTTTGGTACATACCAACTCGAAACAGTCTACTCTGGATCCATCGAACTCTACCTGCATATCACCACGACGGATAATCTCACCTTCATAAGTGGAGGAAAATGCAACCGGAATCGGGATTTCTGTTACTTTGATCTTGATGTTGCGAAGTTCAAGACTCTTCTTTACGGTCTCTTCATGGTTGAGAACTGACTCCAGTGCTCCCGGAACCTGCATATCGCCAAGATCAATATCAGCAACAACCGGGAAGCCCAGTGCAATCGCACCTGCGCCTGCAGACACAGTCACCGCATCCAAAGCTCCGAAGGTATTGACAAATGCCGGCACACGCTCTTTTGTATAGGCAAGCAGTCCAGGTAGATCTCCAGGTTTGATATTACCAAAGATCAAAGCCGCACGAATAGCAACCGTTACAACATGGGTCACAGAAGTCACATCATGTCCCAGCGGAACCAGACGATAGTCAAGACCGATCTTAACACCAGCCTCTGCACACTGTTCAATCACATCACCTACCAGGAATGTCATAATACCTTTGTTCTGGTAATCTTTTACAATTTTTGCCACATCAGCGCCATTATCAGCTTTACCAAGAACAACCGCCACACCAGGAATATCACCTGTTACCAGCGGCACACCCAGGGAACGAATAACCGGATCCGGAACAAAACCGATTCCGCTGTCCTCTGCATATGGATTCTCGTTATCCACATATTTCAGAGCTTCCAGAATCTCAGCACCAACTGCAGTTGCAAGTCCTGCATTCAGGGCATCTCCCAGTTCCTCTTTATTGGTAATCAGGCTTTTTAATACTCCTACACAGGCAGGAAGATCGCCAAGACGACTAACCTTTACACCGGTTGCTGCATAGATGGTCGGAAGAAAATATGCCGTATCTCCAAAAGATACTTTCTTATCCTCACCATATTTTGCGATTGCATCGTTGACTGCACCTTCTGTCAATCCAGCGACTGCGTTTGATCCACTGTAAATCAGATCTGTTAAAGCACTCATTTGTCATGCCTCCCATAAAATTTTTCCTGTCCTGAAGTCATTAAACTAGGGCAGACATTGTAAATAGCTAATATAAAAACATAGAGGCACAAAAAATTGTGCCTCCTGCCTTCTCAGAATTAGATCTCCAGATAGGAGTCTGCATACAGATTATTATTTTTGATGATATCACAGGATTTGATGGTCTCCATCAGTCTGAGATCGTTCGGGTTAACGATTGCAGAAGTCAGACCGTTCATCATAGCCATAGCTACCATAGCAGAGTCCATGATCGGACGGATATGTTTCGGCATACCGTTGGAGTTATTGGACAGACCACCGGTGGATTTCATACCCATATCAGAAATCATCTTAATGAACTCGAGAACCTGCATCTGTTTGTCCTGCATTCCTTTGATAACCAGGAACAGCGGATCGAACCACATATCCTCAGCAACATCCATACCATGCTCCATACCACGCTCCATCAGAGTCTGCATGTACATCATACGCTCGTCATTGTCTTTAGCGATTCCTTCGCCGTTGCAAAGAGCGATAACGATTGCGTCATTTGCTGCTGCAAGATCAACATACTCAATTCTTCCGGAAGCATCTGCAGAGTTAACGATCGGTTTTCCTTTTGCACGATTGTAAACGGAAATACCAGCCTCGATAGCTGCTACATTGGAAGTATCCAGTGCCAGCGGTACATTGTCGAAGTTGCTCTGAAGAAGCTCAACAGCCCATTTCATAAGCTCCGGTCCATCATTCTCTGCCGGTCCGATGTTTACATCAAGATAGGTAGCGCCTGCATCCAGCTGCTGTTTTGCACGTTTCAGGATCGGCTCCGGATCTCTCTCTGTAAATGCTTTGTTTACAGCCGGTGCTGTGGTGGAAAGTCTCTCACCAATGGTAACAAATTTTGCCATAGTTTTGTTCTCCTTTTTAATTCGTCAGATACCTGTCCCAAAGGAAATGTCCTAACTGGGCAGGTACTGCGATGATTTTCAATTAGATTTCGCCGTTAGCTTTCAGATCTTTCAGGAATTTAACAAGCTGTACAGCCTCGTTCGGAGCAACGATTACTTCCCAGCCCGGAAGTTTTGCTTCGATGTCGCCTTTCAGTACAGCAACTTTTCCAGGAATGATCAGCTTTCTGCATTTGATCTTCGGCTCTACGGTCTCCTGAATGAACTTGGATACAGATGTGGAAGAAAGTTTTCCTGCTGCCCAAGCAGTCAGTACGGAAAGTCCACCTGCATCGTTGATGATCAGGTTACACGGAATACCGGAACGCTCCAGCTCACCAGATACTACGAAATATGTAAGAGCAAAGTCTACAGTAGTCAGACATACGGAATTCTCATCTCCGCCATTCAGTGCATAGATGCCCGGCTCAACCTTCATCGGCTTCTGCGGATCGGTAAATACGTTCTGTCTCAGTCCATACAGTGGAAGAGCTCTTGCGTAGTTCATGGTATCCATAACAACGATGGAACCATATTTCAGAACGAATACAGATGCCAGAGAAATCTGCATCGGCTCATCGTTCGGAGCGATCTTGCACAAATTAACGATAGACGGATATCCGAAGGTTCTGTCCGGATTCTTAGCCAGGCAGGCACGTCTGACCTGAACAGTTGTTGAGAAGGTCTCTTTGATCGTAGCTCCTGTAGTATTCAGAACAAGGTCTTTGTAACCAAGTTTCTCAATAGCTGCGGTAGTATCATACAATTCGTTGATATCAGCGCCAGATACACCAAGTACAACACCTGCTGCTTTAGCAACCTCAACCATTGCCTCGTAGTTGGAAGCATTTGCTCCATCCAGGATCGGTTTTTCAGCCTTACATACTTCCAGAGCAGCTTTTGCAGCTTCTACATCAGTACAGGAAAGGATGATGGTTTTGCCGATACCAGTTACTTTCTTAACAGCCTCAACATATGCAGCAACATCTCCTGTATACTCTACATATACCATCTCAGCATGCATTCTCTCACCGATACGCTCATAATCAACTTTATTGGACTCAGCCAGAGCAGCGTCGATATCCATATCCGGAGACAGTTTTACTGCAAATCTTGTTTTGCTTACGAAAGTTTTCTCATGTCTTGCAAGAACAGTCTCTCCTCCGAGGGTGTACTCTGCGTCGCCAGTACCAACTTTGATGGATTTCATTGGCGGAGCAGTTGCCTCAGACAGAGTTGCAAGTGCATCTGCAGACATATGCGGACATTTGCTGAGTTCTACAGCACCCTGCGCTACTTTCATGGCAAATGCCATACAGGTCGGGCTTCCGCACTCCTTACAGTTAGTTTTCGGTGTTAATTTAAAGATGTCTAATCCTTTTAAAGCCATTGTATTTTCCTCCTCCCTCTTACATCATTTCTTTGATCAACTTAGAGATCGTTGCAACAGAAGTCGGATGTTTCAGAATGACTGCGTTAGAACCACAGGCAAGTACAGATGCAGCGGTAGATACTTCCATACCAATACCACGTTCTTCCTGATTTCCCCACTCCGGCATATCATCTTCAGAAGCCATAGCCTCTTTTACATTCCATGCCTCATCAGCTACCGGTGTGATGATCGGCATCTGAAGCTGTGCATCAGCCTGTCCAAGTGCTGCTGCTTTTACACGATCCATAGTAGATACTACATACTCGAAACCATATCCGACTGCTGCAGTACCAACGTTCATAACGATGTTGCTCGGTGCGACACCAAGCTGAGAGAGTAATACATTAAGCTGTTTTGCAAGGTTGATATCTACTGCAGACTCAGCTCCAACCTTCTGGTTGTATGCAAGACCTGCTGCAGCTCCGATACCTTTGTAATCCTCTTCCTTAGCGGACAGGATGATCACATTTTTACCCTGAGCAACTTCAGCGGCTTTGGATAAAAGCTCACCGTCTTTTGCCACATTTTTACATCCAGCAATAACAAGCGGTACGTCGATGGCGTCAACAACCTCTTTGACTGCTTTCATGCACTCTTCTGTGGTCTTGTCTGCGCCGTTGGGGTCTGCGCCCTCAAGCTTCAGGCATACGAAATCTGCACCTGGCATCTCGGCTGCTTTTTTAGCGATCTCGCCGATGGTGGTACATCCTTCATAGTATGCTTTTACACCTGCCGGCTCGTTCTCCAGACCAAGGTCAGAGATCATAACGCCGATCTTCGGTGCGTTTTCGATCGGAGCGTCAAATGTATATAACGGTAATACATTCTCGCCACCGATTTTCACTGCTTTATCGCCACAGCCGAACTCAACTGTATTGATGGAAGCGTTGAATTTTCCTGATTTTCCATTGAATGGCATTGGTACATTTCCTCCTTAAAAACATTTCGTCAAAATTATAACATAAAAATCTGAATTGTAAAAGACTTTCATGCATTCCAAAAGGGCAACCCTGTGTGGGTACAGGGTTCCCCTTTGAATTCAGGCTCAAGAATCGCATCTGTGCTTCGCACATCTGCCACAGCTTACGCTGTGTACGGATTCATTAGATAGGCTCTAAAAATGCTTCGCATTTTTATCGCTAAGGAACCCGTCTTCCTGGCGGCAGCCTCACCGTCTGTGCAAAGCACATCCGGCAAATCCGCTATGCGGATTTGGTTCCTTACATCATCGGATCCATTCCAAGTGCCGGATGTCCTTTTTCGGTAAGGAATGCCAGCAGTGTCTCCGGATCAGTTGCGATGGTCTCATCACCAACCATATCGCAGAAGTTGTCGATACCATACAGCTCTTTTGCTGTCTCGTTCAATCTTTCTGCAACCTGCTCCTTCAGATCCTTCGGCATCCATACGATACGCTCGATACCGCCCTCAGCCTTCATGAACTTCTTGGAAGAGATAAAGTGTTTTCCATGTCCCATGAATCCAGGAGTCTGAACTCCACCACCGGTCATACTTGCCAGATCCGGGAAGGTCATTCCAAGCGGAGTCATGCCAGCATACTCACGGTTTGCGATGATAACACCGTTAGAGAACGGCTCAATACCACAGATACACTCGAAGCATCCGCAGGATGTCATCGGGTCTTCCATGATGGAGTACAGGGTTACATGCTCAAGAGCACCCTGGGATAATTTAGCAACTGCTTCATCAACGTCCTCGTAACGTCCAAGATTCTCATCAATAACACGCTCTTTGGTGATTACCTGACACGGTCCCTGAGGATCCAGCTGATGGGTAGCTTTTGCATCCAGCCATGATACAGCACCGCAAAGACCAAGTCTCTCAGGTGTTACTACACATACATGGCTTGGGGAGAATGCCTGGCACATGATACAGCTATAATATACCGGAACGGACTCATCAGTCAGAGAAGTAAGTCTCTCATCACGACGATCATATGCCGGAACAGCCAGCTCATGACGAAGCTTGGTACACTCTTCAGCATCAGTTACAATAGTAATTGCACATTTATCAACAACTGCGTCAAACTCATTTTTAATATTTGCATACAGAACTTCTGCAAGATCCTTTGCTCTGAAGCCTGCATCGAATGTATTTTTGCTGATACGAACACGGATCATATCACGCTGACCGGTATGCATAACACCCTCGATACAGTTAATGTAGCTGTGGAATTTACGCTCAAATACCGGCTCGAAGTCGGACTGCATATTCTTTCCTGCTACATCTACGATGTAAGCGATCTGCTGTTTGCTTCCAACTTCCATCTGGTCGAAATCCGGTCCCACAAGAGTAAACTTGTGATCCTCAACTTCGCTTGCATCCTTAGTACATACAAGCTCGAAACAGTCTTTTCTGGAACCATCGAACTCAACCTGCATATCTCCACGACGGATGATCTCGCCCTCAAATGCAGATGCAAAGGATACCGGAATATCAATCTTAGTGATCTTAATCTTGATGTCACGTGCTTCAAGAGAAGTAGCATTAAATTTGGATACATCCTCCTGAACGATCAGGCTCTTCGGTACACGGAAGATGTTCTCGGTCTCGTTGGTAACAACCGGGAAACCAAGTGCGATTGCGCCTGCACCGCAAGCTACAATTACGTCATCCAGCGGTTTGAATGCGTTTACGAATGCCGGTACACGCTCGAAGGTGTATTTCATCAGTGAGCCTGCATCACCAGGTGTTACGTTACCGAAGATCAGTGCTGCACGAAGTGCAACAGATACAACGTGAATAACTGCTGTTACATCCTTACCCAGCGGTACGATACGTACAGCGTTGCCCATCTTCAGGCCTGCCTCTACACACTGATCGATCACTCCGCCTACCAGCGTAACCAGGATACCCTGTGCCTGATAGCTCTTAACCAGCTCAACTGCTTCTTCTTTGCTCGGAGCACTTCCAAGGATAACTGCAACGCCCGGGATATCTCCGGTTACCAGCGGCACACCCAGCTCACGGATGATAGCATCTGCAAGATGTCCGTAACACGGCTCGCTGTACGGTTCTGCACCGTTGATATATTTCAGAACTTCGATAAACTCTGCACACAGAGCTGTTGCAACACCGCTCATGAATGCATCATTCAGTCTTTTTTCTCTGGTCATAAGAGTTTTTACAACTCCAAGAGCCTCTTTTAATTCTCCAAGATTGGTAACTTTTGTACCAGTTACGGCGTAGTAGCAGGGAAGGCTGTAAGCAGTGTTCGGGAAAGCTACTGCCTGATCTGCTCCGTACTGAGCAATTGCTCCATCGATGGCAGCCTCAGTCAGTCCATAGACTGCATCGTTGCCGCCGAATACTCTATCAAATAATGTCACGGTATTATACCTCCAAATTTTAATTCGATTGATCGAGGATTTCCTTGATCTTTCGGATCTCCTCCTTTGCAGACTCGCTGACGTCATATGGTGACTTGCCCTGGCGGTCTGCGTCTATCACTTCCGGGTTGTAATGGATAAATCCAAGTAAATCTTCCGCCGGAATCTTCGAGCGGACAAATTCTTCATCCTCTGTGCCACGAACTTTGTTTGCGACTACGCGAACCTTCTTCACACCCAGGTCCTCAGCCAGTCGCTTGACATTCTTATATGTCTGCACGCTTCTGGCGCCTGGCTCGATCACGACAACAAACTGTTCCATGGATTCGCATGTACCGCGGCCCAGATGCTCCAGACCAGCCTCCATGTCCATGATCACCACATCATTGCTGCGGAGGATCAGATGATTAATGATTCGTTTCAGCATTACATGTTCCGGGCAAACACATCCGCCGCCGCCGGTCTCAACCGTGCCAAGCAGCAGAAGTTTCACACCATTATAGACTTTACTATATGTATCAGGGATGTCATCCACCTTTGGGTTCAGCTTATACATCTGATTATCCGGGCCCGCACCTGTCCGCTCTTCGATGAGTCTTCTCATCTTGGAGATCGGAGTGATCGAATCCAGAATCTCTTCCGGAAATCCAAGCGCCAGTCCCAGATTTGCATCTGGATCCACATCGGCTGCCAGAACTGTGCGTCCCTCCTCTGCATATAATCTTGCAAGGGTGGCTGCAAAGGTCGTCTTTCCGACTCCGCCCTTTCCGGTAATTGCTATTTTCACTTTCTATTCCCTCCGGTCATCAATTTACTTTTTTCATCCGGATTAGATTCCGATTGCGGTTCTCTTCTCTTCGATACGCTCGATCATCAGATCACACAGCTTATCGATATCGGTCTCAACAGTGTAAGCAGCCTCAACCCAATCACGAACGCCATTGGTCAGCCACTCGCCCATCTCGCTGGAACCAGATACATACGGATCAACACCAAGGAAGGTATCAATACCAGTAGCTACTACATAGTTTCCGATGGAAACTGCTTTCTCAGACATCCACTCAGGAGCACATCCTACAACCGGAAGCTGAGAGATCTTAAGGCCAGAGTCTTTTGCCAGCTCAGATACAAGGATCATCATACGGCTGATATCTACGCAGGATCCCATATGAAGTACCGGCGGGATATCTGCCAGCTCACATACTCTCTTCAGACCTGCACCACAGAGATCTTTTGCAGATTTATCCATCAGACCTGCTTTTGCAGCTGCCTGTGCAGAACATCCGGATGCTACGACTACGATATCGTTAGCGATCAGTTTCTTCATCATCTCGATATGTGCATAGTCCGGGCGGATCTTCGGATTGTTACATCCAACCATTGCAACTGCACCACGGATAACACCAGATGTTACACACTCAAGGAGCGGTTTGGTGGTTCCGGTTACATCTACCTGGCTGTTGGTAACACCGTCAAGTACTTTCACAAGTGCTTCCAGAGAATATCCAACAGTTGCTTTCTGCTTCATATCCGGGATATATACAAGATCCGGTTTACGGTTCTTGAAGTTCTCACATGCAGTCATAACGATCTGTTTTGCTTTCTCTGCTGCGGTTCCTACATCAAAACGGATGTAATCGGAATCCGGCATCTGAGCGATCGGAGAAGTTGTGATGAACTTGGTATGGAAACATTTGCTCAGAGGTCCAAGTGCCGGGAAGATACACTGAACGTCTACTACGATAGCCTCACATGCTCCAGTCAGGACTACATTCTCCTGCTGCAGGAAGTTACCAGCCATCGGAATACCACGACGCATTGCTACTTCGTTGGAAGTACAGCAGACACCAGATACGGTGATTCCCTTAGCGCCCATGCTCTTTGCATATGCGATCATCTCCGGATCATCTGCATATTCACAGACCATCTCGGACAGTGACGGATCATGTCCATGTACTACGATGTTTACGTTCTCAGCATTCATAACGCCAAGGTTTGCTTCGGTGTCAATTGGCTTCGGAGTTCCGAACAGTACGTCAGAGAATTCAGTACCACACATGGAACCGCCCCATCCATCAGCAAGACCTGCTCTTAAGGACTGACGAACCAGTGCTTCCGGCTTTGATGAACATCCCATATGCGTCATATGTAAGGAAGTAGCAACTTCACGGTCAATTGCTCTCGGCTCGATCTCTGCGTCATGCCACAGCTTCTGGGTATGCTCCGGAGCTCTCTTCAGCCATCTCTGAACACCAAACGGTTTACCATATTCCATCAGAGCCAGCTCTGCTATCTCATGAGCCAGATCATAGATATCTTTTCCTTCTGTCTCTACGCCCCACTCTTTTGCGATGCGGATCAGTTTCTCAGGATCTTTTACTTTGTAAGCGCCATTCGGATCTGCTGCATGCAGGGTATGACAGATCTCACGTCCATGATCAGAGTGAGTAGCTGCTCCACCGGCAGTAAATTTCAGATAGTTACGTCCTACGATACCATGAGCATCACATCCGCAGATTCCTCTCGGAGCCTTCGGAGTAATACGACAAGGTCCCATTGCACAGATACGACAGCAGATACCCTGCTCTCCGAATTTACAATGCGGGGTCTGATTCTTTACACGAATCTGCCATGCGTCAGCACCGACTTTCGCGCCGGTCTCAAGCAGTCGGTTAGTCGCTGCTTCCATCTCTTCGACTGTTGTTAATTTAAAGTCTCCCATATAAATCTCCTTTTACGCGGTCAGGTCATCTCCTTTTTATAATTCCAGACCGTCCATGATTTTGTATAACGCCTGTCTGACAGGATTGTCTTCCGGAAGCTGTGTGGTCGGTGTTCCGGCACTGTCAAACTCATATACGCCTTCATCCTGGGGAACGACTCCCAGAAGTTCCAGGTTTTGTTTCTCAATTTCTTCCCGGACGCCATCGTTCAGTACTCCCTTAGGAGCACGGTTTACGATCAAACCGATCTTCTTCGGTTTTAATCCACATTCAGGAACCAAACGGGCGATACGTCCAACCGCCTGAATTCCCCTGCGTGAGCAATCGCTGACCAGAATCACCGTGTCAACGCCGGGAAGGATACCTCTGCTGATATGTTCCATTCCTGCTTCGTTGTCCACGACCACATAATTGTAATTCTGGGCACGTTTGGCAACCTGGGCAGATAACAGACCATTTACAAAACAATAACATCCTTTTCCCTGTGTATGTCCCATCACTAACAGGTCGTAATCATCTTCCTCCACCAGTGCGGAATCAAACTTAAATTCAGTATAGTCCTGTTTGGACATTCCTTTCGGAATCGGGCTTTCATTGGAAAGCTCTGCATTTGACAGCTCATCGCGGATATCTCCCAGTGTCATCTCCACTTCTACACCGAGGACTTCGTTCAAGTTGGAATTTGCGTCTGCATCCACTGCCAGGATTGGGCCTTTCTTCTGCTCGGCAAGACGCTGAATCATCATGCCGGTCAATGTAGTCTTTCCTACACCGCCTTTTCCGGCTACTGCAATTGTATATGGCATAACTGTCATCTCCTAAACTAGTTTACTTCTTGATAATTTGTTCGAAGGCTTATGTACCTTCTCTTTATTAAATAAAGTTATATGAGCGGGTTACCACCTCCATATGGTATATTTTATGTTCACAGACAGAATCTTGTCATCCAGGCATGCTCAGGATCCAGATAACTATCTGCACTAACAATCAGACTGTATCCACAGCCTGATTGTTGTAACCTTTCATGGAGTTCAATTGTCTGCACAGTTGATCTTTACAATCGAGTTTGCCAGGTCCACCATGGTAATGGCGCCTTCCACAGTGATCTCCATGCCCATAATATCTCTGATGCGGATGGTTGTTCCATCTACATCGATTCTGCTTGCATTTTTCAGCAGGATCGTTTCGTCCTCCTGCTTCTTACCATAAATCGTTGCAAGACACATTGGTTCATTCCTCCTCTACTGAACAAGAGAAAGTGCAATGGATAATCTCATATTACCCTTTTCGAAATCTTCAACACCCTTTTCAATCTGGGCTGCTGCATCATCCTTGCCCTGTTCGCGCAGGTGTTTGGCGATCTCTGCCAGTTCTCTTGCATGATGCTTATTGTGATCCAGCATATATGCCAGAACAGCGGTGTCTTCGTCTTTTGGCTGTGCTCCGTGATCATGACCGCATCCGCAGTGTGCATGTTCGTGATCATGTTCTCCCTCATGGGTATGTGCATGAGTATGAGTCACGCCATCATGTGCATGTTCATGGCTGTGCTCATGATCGTGACCGCCGCATCCGCATCCACAATGACTATGTTCTTCATTCGTTACGTGCATTCGACTTGCCTCCTTTTTTGTCAAATCCTATATCAAAATTTGCATTCTGTTAATTTTTTGACATTATTATAATGTATTATACCCCCCAGGGGGATTTTTAGCAAGCTATTTTCAATAAATTCAACAAATAAATCTATAGAAAATGCGCCAAAAAGGAGCCGCCTGTTTTTTCAGGCAGCCCCCATAATAGCTTCAATATTTTTTAGATTTCAGCTGCTTTCAACAGATCCGGGATCTTGGATTCCCATCCAAGTGCCATGATATGCACACCCTGGCAGTATGGCTTGCACTCTTTGATAATACGTGCAGCGATCTCAACGCCCGTGATACCTGCTTTGGTTTTCTCTTTGTCTGCCTTCAGCTCTTCGATCATCTCGTCCGGAACATGAATACCGGCAACATTGTTATTCATGAATTTTGCCATTCCAGCAGACTTCGGAATGATGATACCAACCTGTACCGGTTTTCCGAACTGTTTTGCTTTCTCCATGAATTTGATGAATTTCTCCGGCTCAAATACTGCCTGAGTCTGGAAGTAATCTGCACCTGCAGCAACTTTTCTTTCCATTTTTGCAAGCTGTGCATCAACAGAATCGCTGCACGGAGATACAACTGCTCCCTTGGAGAATTTTGGTGGCTCGCCAACCAGTTCATTTCCGCCCAGATCTTTGCCTGACTCCAGAAGCTTCACAGTATGAAGAAGGGATACAGAATCCAGGTCAAATACCGGCTTTGCCTGCGGATGATCACCCATCTTGGTATGATCGCCAGTCAGACAGAGAATGTTCTCAATGCCGAACATAGCAGCGCTCAGAAGATCAGACTCCAGAGCGATACGGTTTCTGTCACGACATGCAAGCTGGAAGATCGGATCCATGCCAGCATCTTTGAGAACTTTACACATTGCAAGAGATCCAAGACGCATAACAGAAGACTGATTATCTGTTACATTCACTGCATGAACACCTTTAAGATAGGTCTTTGCCTCTTCTACAAGCTCGTCTACATGGATTCCTTTTGGCGGTCCTACTTCTGCAGAAACTACAAATTCACCACGGTCGAATAATTCTTTCATTTTCATCGTATATTTGCTCCAATCCTTTTATTTTACATCATCGTCTGTTGCGAAGTTATGGATCTGTGTCGGACATTTCAGTACATCCAGCCGTCCGATCTCTTTCAGACGTCTGTAGATACGCTCCCATCCGCATTCCATATCACTGTCTACTTCACATTTACCATTCTTGGAACCACCACACTGACCATTTACAAGGCTCTTGGAACATGCCGTGATCGGACAGATCCCGCCTGTCAGGTTCAGATAGCACTCACCGCACTGGTCACATTTGTACTCCAGCGGTGTCACGCCCTGGAAACCAGGTACCGGGTATGTATCACAGGCTGCACAGACCATCTTGTTATCCAGATATTCCGCAACGGTCTGTACACCCACACCGCAGGAGAATACTAAAACCAGGTCTGCTTCCTGGATCTTGCTCATATGTTTCTTAAGACGTAATTCCATGTTTTCCGGGTTACAGATATAATCCGTTGTCATGATTCCTGTCACATTTCCTTCAGCGGCAAGTTCCTTCTGAAGTTCAACAGCTTCTTTTTCCGGAAAACGAACTTCTTTGCATCCATGACAGTTGATGATAAAAACTTTCTTTCCAGCTGTCAGGGAAGTGATCGTTTCTTTTGCTTTTAACTGGGTAATCAACATATTACTTCATCCCCCTTACTGCACCTTTTCCGGCTTTGATACTGTTGATGATCGGAATCTTGGAAGAACAGATATACTGACAGCATCTGCACTCTACGCAATCCATCACGTTCATGTCTTTCATTCCCTGCCAGTTCTCTTCTTTTGCATATTTAACAAAATACAGAGGAGAAAGTTCCATCGGGCAGACATCTACGCAGCGGCCGCACTTGATACACGGCTGTTCTTTTGTCTCATCCGGTTCAATAGCAATAATACCATTGGAGCCTTTCATCATCGGCACTTCCAGTGTATTCAGAGGGAATCCCATCATCGGTCCGCCCATCTTAACCAGAACATCATCATCCGTAAATCCACCGCAATAGTCGATCAGATCTTTTACGCTGGTACCAATCTTGATAATAAAGTTGCCCGGGTTCTTGATCTTCTCGCCTGTTATAGTTGTAACACGCTCGATCAGCGGCATACCTTTCTGAATCGCATCGGAAATTGCTTTTACGGTACTGATATTATCTACGATAACACCAACATCTGCCGGCAGACCGCCGCTTGGAACCTTTCTTCCCATCACGCGCTTGATCAGAGTCTTCTCAGCACCCTGCGGATACTTGGTTTTTGCAACAAACACTTCCATATTGCCAATATTTGCAACTTTTTCCTGCATCAATTCAATGGCATCCGGCTTGTTATCCTCGATCACAATGATACCCTTCTCGGCACCTGTTGTCTTGAGGATTGCTTTCAGACCAAAAATAATGTCATCTGCAAACTCAAGGAGAACCTTATGGTCTGCTGTTAAATAAGGCTCACATTCGCATCCATTGAGAAGAATCGTGTCAACTGGTTTGGCCGGTTTTAATTTGACGCAGGTCGGGAAACCTGCACCACCCATACCAACGATTCCTGCTTCTTTGACAATCTCAATGATCTCATCCGGAGTCAGGCTGTCAAGATCACCATGCGGCTGAACGGATTCGTGCAGAGTATCTTTTCCATCCGATTCAATCACAACTGCCATTACTTCACTGCCTCTGGTGCCATGCATACGCGGCTCCACAGCAACAACGGTTCCGCTTACGCTGGAATGCACCGGTGCACTGATAAATCCAGCAGCTTCACCGATTTTCTGACCTACTTTCACTTTATCTCCAACCTGAACGATCGGATTTGCCGGAGCTCCAAGATGCTGTGACATGGAGATCACAAGGGTCTTCGGTTCCGGGAATCTCTTCAGATCAATATGCTCGCTGAATTCCTTATGCTCTGACGGATGAACGCCTCCATAGTATCCATTCAGTCTATCTTCTCTGATGGACTTCACATACTCGTTGATTACCTTGAAGTTCACTTTGGAGAAGTCGCGCACCTGCACCGGCTGGTTGAGAAATTCTTCCAGACGACCCTGAGCAGCCAGTCTCTGGTAGATCTTTTCCCATGCGCAGTCTTTGTTGGGATCCACTTCACATTTTCCATTCTTTGCGCCACCGCACTGTCCATTCACAAGACTCTTGGAACAGTCGACGATCGGACAGACACCTCCGGTCACATTCAGATAGCACTGTGCACATGCGTCACAGCTCTTCTTGGTAAGTGCCATACCGTGATGTCCTCTGTAATTCAGAGTGTTGCTTGCAGCAACAACCGGCTTTCCAGCCAGATCTGCAACTGTCTGAATACCAAGGCCGCAGGAAATCACCACTACATTCTCTGTTCCTTCCGGGATCAGATCCTGTAATTTTCTTTCTGTATGCATCTTATTGCATAAGAAATCAACTTTTGCACTGCCTGTAACGGTCTTTCCCTGCTCGGCAGCGAATTTCAGAAATTCATCACAATCCGGTTCGTCAACTGTCTCAAATTCTTTGAAACATTTGTTGCAGGCAATCACAAACAGGTTGTCTTTGCCTTCCAGTACGGATGCGAGCTCTTCACTGCTTTTCAGCCTGTACTTCGTATAGTTTTCCAATTGCTCACCTTCCTTATAAAAATTTATGTTCTTATGAGCAGTCCTTTCTCTCTGCATAAAAAAGAACTGCAAAAGCCCAATAAATAAGCTTTCCACATACTGCCTAGTTAAATGTATCACAAAACAAATGTTTTATCCAGTTTTAATGGCAAATTTTATAAAATATTTTTATGATTCTGACAGATTTTTTTATAGTTTTACACTATACAGCACAAAAAGTGCCATAATCTCAACGATTACGGCACTTTTAACAATTCCTATTTCCAGTTCTGAAATTCCTTAGAATTTACCAGCCTGTGCTGCTTCCTCAATGGAAACAGGAAACCTTGATTTTTAGCCATTCTTTTATCAAAAGTATAGGAATATTCAAGAAGTAAACGACATTTCTACACCTTTTTATACACCGTTTCACCCTGTAGTACATTATTCGAATTATCAAGGATCTTTTCTCCATTTGAATCCTGAAGAGGGTCAAGAAACGAATATCGCTCCGGATAATCGGCAAATGCTGTTCCCACAATCTGCGTCCCGTCCGCTTTATGAGCCGTATAACCTCTTAGCAAAGCTTCCTCTGTTATAGTATCATCGGTCAGGTCTATGAGGGTCCTACCGCTGTAAACAACTTTATTTGTAGCCATTTAAGCCTCCCTCCTAGCCGATAGTTACCGTAGTACCTCCAGCGGGATTCTCGCTTTCGTTATATGGGATTGCTTTGACTGTAACCTGCGATAAGTAGTTATATCCTTCCTCAGAATCCGGAAGCACTGTCTGCTCCTTTGTAGAAGGTGTAACTGTCTTTGCCTGTGGTTTGGCATCTTCCGTACCTGACATAGAACCTTCTACACCAAGCAGAGTAATACCCTCTCGAATATTATCCGGAATGATTTTCTCTTTTTCTGCTGCCGAAATCCCAACTTTACCAGAACCATCGTGATGTCCCTGCGGAATGGTGTACTCTTCATCCTTTGAAGAAATTGTACCTGTCACAGCTCCGTTATTCTTCATGGTTCCCGTCAGTTTCTGACCTCGTACATACGCCGTCTTCCCCTGAAGGATTTCAGCAACAGCAGCCGTTGCATCGGATGAGTCTACATCAAACTCACAAGTACCTGTAATCGACTCACCCCCTTTGTCATGGGCGGTAAAACCGGAAAGAATCTTATCAGCGGTTACGGTATCTCCAGTCAGGTCGATCAACGTCCGTCCACCGTAGATTACTTTATTGATAGTCAATATTCTCCATCCTTTCTTTGAAAATAAAAAAAGAGAGCAGTTTACCGCAACTCCTCGTTGTTACTCATTTTTATTTGCCTGTTTAATAATCTGATTTACATAGGTACTGAGGCCAGCCATTAAAATTCCCTGAACAATTGCGGTAAATATAGCCAATGCAATCTCCTGACCGCTCCCTAAGGGACAAGTAGCCATAACCCAAATCCCGCAAAGAACGATGCCGCCGGCACCGAGAATCAATGGAATATACTTGTCCTTGATTGCCTGTGTCTGCTTCAGGCCCATGCCGCAGAAATACAGAACAATCGCTACAACGATTAACTCAGGCTGCACATAGTTCATAATCTGTTCCATCATTTTAATTCCTCCTACTGATTTTCTTGAATATAGGTTGATTTGTGAATGGGCAATTTATTGATCTCCTGCATGACTTTCTTAGCTGAGCCATTTCCGCCCATCTCTTCATAAGGTTTATAGAGATAATCATGCAAATTTTCATATTCATCCTGCGTGATCCATCCCCGTTCGATGTAGGACATTCCCAGATAGATAATTCTATCGTGGGCAAGACCGATCAACATCTGCGTCCTCACATCTTTTTTCTCACTTTTCTTCTGGATATATGCCCAAAAACCAGAAGAAGCGACGACTGCACATACAATCGTCGCCGCCATTTGAAACCATGGTTCCATTCCAGCATCCTCCATGTCTATTCGATTTTATCGGTTATAATCATTCGCTTATCGACAATCTTAATCGACTTTTCAAATAAATTCTCAAAGAGACCTATTAAATTTTTCCGTTGTTCTTTAGACAAAAGCTTATAGAAGCCTCCCATCCAGCCTCGAAACATATTCTCTACGTTTTCATACGAAATCTCCCCATTCTTCACTTTGCCAGCGAGTTTCTTGAGCTTTCTTCGCATCGTAGTAACCCGCTTTGGGTTGATTCGTTTGATTACCCTTCCGGAATCTGTTAGTCTATATTTTATTTGCAGAAATTTATAAGTGCTGGAAATCTTCACAATTCGAGTTTTCTTCTTATTGATATGAATTCCGTACTCTTCTGCAATCCGATGAATATTATCAAGCAAATCAATCAGTTCTTCTTTGCTCGGATTCATGATGTACCAGTCGTCCATGTATCTTCCGTAGAACTTCTGGCTTCTTACATACTTGACGTAATTATCAATCCGATACGGATAATAAATCCCAATGACTTGTGATAGCTGGTCGCCGATATTTACCGATTTCTCCATCCATTTTTCGCCCGTCAGCTTGGATTCTGGAATATTCCTATACTCCAGCTTATTGAAGGTATCGGATATACAGTTGGCGTATTCCTCATCCGTCATATAAGAAACATCAATTTTGAATCCATCGAAAATCTGTGTCAGCAGCCAGTCAATAAATTCATCGTCATCAAACAGCTTTAAGAGTTCCCGTTTGGCAATCTCGTGAATGATATTGTCATAAAATTTGGAAAAATCTCCGAACAATATCCATCCTTCATTTCCATACAACCGATAGTATTTACGAAGATGAACTTCGAACCTGTCCCGCTGGTGGGAGATACCTCTTCCTTTAATCGAGGCGCAATTATCGTAGATAATATGCTTCTTCACTTCCGGAAGCAAGACTTCATCGCATAAGACGTGCCTAATAATGCGATCCCGAATTTGAATACTTGTAATAGGTCTTACTCGGCCTCTCTCAAACAACGTGAATTCCTGTGTCGGTCCATTTTGAAGGGTCCGATTCATCAGATCATCTTGAATGGAAAAGATATACCGAAGAAAATTCAGCATGAATTTCTGGGTAGTCTCCTTCCATTTGCTGGTTTTGACAGAAACCTTGTAAGCCCTATACAAGTTGTTGGCGTCACAGATAATCTCCTCATAGTTCATAAATCATTCACCGTGATAGCAATACTTACCGTAGTAAATTGCGTCCGGCTTTGCTATTTATCCGTTCGGAAAGGACAATGTCTCCTTCTCTGTTGGTTAGGCAGAGAATCCGGACGAACTCCATTAGAGTTCGAAGCGTTGTTGTAGTTCGTATTGCCATTGTTGTTCACATTAGCGAAATTAGCCGAAGAAACGACGCATAAATTAGACATTACCCTCTTAACTGTGACTTGATTCGGTTATCTCGTTGACGCCACTTCTTTATCAATCCGATTTCTCGGTCGATAGCTTTAACATAACGACTGTAGAGATTAACGTCCACTTCGAATATCTCAACGATTCGTTGCAGCTCTTTTAAAAGCTGCTCGCAGTTTACTATGGCTGTATTCTGATAATCTCTTCTTTGTTCATACTCGTGTAGCGTAGTTGGATAGATAGAGTTTGCTGCTCGAACATTACTGGTCAGCATAGAAGCCAACTGATCAATACGATTTTTGTAGTTCAGCATCAAATATCTATACCTTGAAAAATCTTCTGTCGCATCCTTTCCGTGAGCATATCTTACTCGGACAAGCTGATCCAAGTCTTTCACTCCGAAACTACGCTGCATGAAATCAATCAACATATCATGTAATTCGATGGAATATGTAATTGCTTCGAATTTAGATTCAGTCCGATCACTCACAAGAACACTCATGCATAATCCTTGTCTGTGATCTCTTTGAATTCTTCTTCCGTAATCCAGTTCTTTTTCACTGCATTCCGAACCCGTACTTCATTCCACATACCCAAATTGTAGTAGCGTTTTACCTTGTCGTAATTCTTGCTATGTTCCATAACTGTTTCCTCCTTTTATAGTTCGATTTCAGACATCATGGCAACATATTCGATATCTGACTGCATTTTAACAAAGGCCAGCTCTGTTTCTGGAACCTCCCGCAAGACAAACCAATACTTGTCATTGACCTTGGTAATCTGGACAAGTTCCATGTTCATGTGAACTTCATCCTTTTCTCCATCGTTGATTGTTACGATCGAACAATTTCCGTCAAAAACGGACTCATTGATTTCCGATGAAGATATAAAGTTATTACCGTTCAACCTCAAATTATCAAGAACAGTTTCATCGGACAGAGTAATCTTATAAATCTTATCCTCCATTTTGATTCACACCTTTCATTTAGATTTTTCTTTTTTTATAGCACAGATTGTTGTCACCTGTGTACGGTTTTCGTGGGGGCACAGGGCCCCTGGATTCAGACTAACCAATAGCGAAGACCGGACGAACCCCATCAGAGTTCGAAGCGCCGTCGTAGCCCGCATGGCCACCGTCGCCCACATTAGCGAAATAAGCCGAAGAAACGATATCTCTGAGCCAGAACGTTGCACGATTTGAGATCATCTTCGGAACCACCGTAAACAAAGCAAGCTGCGTCTTTCCGATCGTATAACGGTTCACAACGACCGTACCATCTCCTGCCGGAGTAAAGACAAGGCTTCCGTACATCATAATTTCATTCGGAAGTTCCAGCGTAGAATCAAACCAAGCACCAGCCGAAGGATATCCATTCGAAACGGCGTTTGTCAGATATTCACGGTGGGTGAGAATCAAGTCACCAAAGGCACTCGCCGCCAACGTTTTCGCCTGCGCCAGATTCTTGGTGTACATTTTAGAACCAACATAGCCGCCGGTTGTGATGTTCGTCTCATTCATCTGTGCGTTGTAAAGAGGTTTATCCGGCATGATAACCAGATGGGGCGTGGTGAAAGCCGTATCGCCGCAATTATACCAGTAATCAAAATCTACGATTCTCCATGTATAGCTGCCGATAGACCAGTAATCTCCAAGGAAAAATCCTTTGAAGGTTCCGTTCTTGATATTTGCCTTCTGGTCGTCTGTAATAACGCTCCCCAGATTTTTTCCTCTGTAAATCATGCGGCGCTGCTCCTTCGGAACAAAAGCGTCCAGAATTGCAAAGAGTGCATCGTCCGCACCAATCGCTTTGTTCCCTGCTGCGGTGCCAATCAATAACTTATCATCCGCAGACAACGTATTGATTTGCGTAAGTTCCGACAGATTGACGCCGGAAATGAAATCCTGAGAACTGGTAAGCCCAATCAAGGATTTAATAAAATCAGTCACCATAATTGTTTTGGTTCCATTGTTACCATCAATCAAGACGATGTTGCTTTCATCTAGTGTCTGGACCTTCTGATAATCCGTAATTTTCATCTCGATATGTCCTCCTTTTACCTAATACAAAAAATAACGCGGCCATCAATTGGCTGTCCGTTGCTATCCAGAATTAAGGAGCTGGAATATGCACGCGCCACAATCGGGTCCACGTTACTATCAATGATAGTTCCTTCTGATGAATCGAGAAGATTATCGTAATTCTCGTATCCATTGTCATAAAGATTGTTGTATACGGTGAATTCCGTCCGAATCCCCTCTACAATTTCTTCAAGAATCGATGTCCTTTTTTGTAACTCTAATATCTGGTTTGCCAGATTTGCTTCTACATCCTTCGAAAGAGTATCCTTCAACTGCTGGAACCACTCATCAAACAATGCCTGAGCATTTTCTCTCCATGCAGCCATTTCAGATGTATTATTGTTTGTGTACTCGTTAAACCAGGTCGCCCATAACTGTTTCCAGTAAGCACTTGTTTCCTGCATATCTGCCGTTTGAGCAGCATACCAGTCGTTCCATTGTTTTTCCCATGCCAGATAAGATTTCTGGATTTCTTCCGTCTGGGTGCTGAACCATTTTGACCACTGGTCTTTCCAGAAAGCATTTGTCGCTTCCATATCAGATGTCTCTTTTTCATAAAATGCATCCCACTGGTCTTTCCACTGAGCAACCAAGGCGTCAATGGACATTTTCTCCAGTGGAGCTGTTACGAACGGACACTCCGATGTACCAACAGCATTGGTGATATTCGCCTGACGGATGGATGTAACGCCAGAATTTACCCGAATATAGGCCAATGGATACTGCCAACGGTCGGTCGTGCTAATCATTGTTGGTTTCGCTGGATTAGTAGCTGGCGTACCTTTGATGATTTTAATCGCATTTGCACGAACAGATTCACGAGCATCTACTTCCAAAACAACCACATCAATCCGATTTAGAATAACTTCCGATTGTGGTACAGTCAAAGGAAGCAAGGCGTCATTCAACGTCCATGTATGATTAAACCAAGCTCGACCAATTCCGACATTCACCATCATGCCAGTAGACTCTTTCACCATCATAGCAGTCCCAACATGCTGCAAAATGCCGTCACGTATGATCCCGTCAAAAATGCTTGACATTTGAATGGCATCGTATCTCCGATCTTTATTCTTTGAGTTATAGAACCCATAAGTGACACTCATTTTTCTTCACCCCTTTCCTGCTATTCTACGGTAACGAATGTCGGATACGAGTCGAGTCCTTCTTTGCTTTGAGAGCGAATGAATTCCGTTACCCGAGCTTTCCCCTCAATTCCGTATTCATTCACAATCTGTACCATATCTCCTAAGAAGAAATCCTCTCCATATCGGTACATCCTCGTTGTTTCAACCTTTCCTTCGAAAGATTTAGTTAAAACATTCTCTGCCAAGTTCTCCAAACCTCTTTGGGAAAGCTGCGCTTTATACTCAGCATCTGTCAGAGTTTCGTTATCTACGGTCGAAGAAACATCTCTGGCATCTGTGTAAAGTTCCCGTCGCTTCAAACCTGTTCCAGCTCCGGACGAGCAAGCCACGGTCGTAGTTCTCCGATCAGCCCCCTCTCCCTCTCCGGCAACCAAAGTGACTGTTTTCAAAGTTTTCTTTGATTCCAGATAATTGGTATTGATCACATTCTCAAATTTAGGAGAGAAAATGACATAGGGATTAGTAAACTGATCGTAGGAACGGTCTGTGCCGGCGTAGAGTTTAAAGACGAATTTGTTATCATCAGATAGTTTGATTCGGAAACCAATATTCTTAGAATCGCATAGCTTTTTTATAGCATCATACAGATTGTCTCCGGTAAACTGCGCGTCTACCGTCAGTCCAGTAATCGCTGGGTCTGTAGAAGCCTCGAATATCAGTCCTTCCACCTTTCGGGAAGCATCAGAAGGATTGATGATGTTCTCATCCAGCAGCTTTTTGATTCCATTTTGAAAGTTTCCGCTCAGAATCGTTTGCTTCCAAATGATGCGGCGTTCCAGAATGGATTCCAATGACCTTCCAGTGACCGTGAAGTGGTTTCCGTTTTCAGCATCAGACTCGATCTTTCTATCCTCGACAATCATAGTCTGGTCAGATTCTTTCAGCCAGAGATAGTAGTCATCTTTCAGGATTTCAAGAACAGAATCGTTGATGCTTGTATATACCTCAAAATCTCCATAGGCGGAAAACCGCTCCGTCCATATCAATGACTCAAAGGTATCAAGCACAGAAAGCATTTTCAGAGAAGTATCCAGAACAATCAATTCCATAACTATGCCCCCTCAAACGCCGTTCTGTTTTCAATCTTAAACTGCACGTTGGTTGTTCCTTCTTCAACCACATAAGCGAAAATATTATCGCCTTTTGATAGCTGAAACCAATCGGAATCTTTGTCAAGGCAGTTTAAAATATTAGTGTAGATACCGTTTCGAAGAAGCGTGATTGATTTATCCCCTTTGATTGTTGAGATAATGATTTCATCGCCAGCAACCATTCCAGAACCAGTTAGCTGCTTTAATTTATCAGTATCAATACGCATTACCTCTCTCGTCCCGGTATTGTAAATCGTGATGTTTCTCACATTTCCAATGGCATGGATGGTAATCACAACCCCGATCTCGGCATCACCGGAGTAATATACCGTCTGCTCGGTTTCATTCTTAATCTCGCCAAATTCAATCAAGGACTCGGTTAAAGATTCATTCGAAAAAGCGAACTCAAACAGAGGTTCCACTCCATAGAAGATAGTGGTATTAGTTCCATCCGGACCAGCAGAATAAAAATAAGGATCAGGACACACGATTGAAATCTGCGTCGTCTCATCGCTGCTGAAAATATCTGGTTCATTTGATTCCACATAACCATAAGTCTCACAAATACGATTATCAGTCTCTATGAGAAGTGTTACTTTCTTCTTTATCGGAAAGTATTTGTAGGAGTCATGTCTTGTGTCTTCAATCTGAGGATTAAACATCAGTTTCAGAGACATAACGATATTTCTGGAATTTACTCTTGCCGAGTTATACAGCGATCCGTCATTCGTAGAGATTTCGGTCGTGTTAATATCTGCCTTGCTCGGTCCCAATCCGCTGATAGATTGAACAGCGAACCCGGATTCCTCCGGGAACGCTAATTCAAATCTTTTTGATTCGCCCAAGTAATTAGTTACAGTTACTGCTCTAATCATGTGTTACCCACCAGCCCTTTCATCGCCGAAAATTGATTCTTTGTCTGCCGATAAATATCAATTCTCGACAGAGCTTTAGGCGAATAATTATTTTGCGTGAATTGATAGGTATTTCCCGTAGGAGAACTTTCTCCATTTTGAACTTCCATTTCAGAAACACGATCATTCATCCCAGTGCTGACAGATAATGCCTGATTTCTGCTAAACAAAGTATTCAGCCTTCCGGTCCCTGCTTCTACAGCGGATAGGTCAAGAACCGGTCGAATGGTGGGCTGAACATCCATGTCTGCATCTACATAGTCTGCAATCTTGGAAATGATGTCATTCAGTCCATCGATAGAAGATCTGGCAATTTCCCGTCCAGCCTTTCCAGCCTTGGAAACATTGTCAATCAACGCATTTATGAAGCCGACTCCTGCAAAGTTACCGATTCCATAAAAGCGTTTAGAAGGAGAATGCTCGTCCAATTCGTCTTCCGCTGCTTCAGCGGCTGCGGCTGCCATAGCTCTTGCTTTTGCTTCTGCTTTCCAGGTATTTTCGCTGATACCATCACAGAAACCATCGACCAAGTATGAACCGGCAGATTTGAACTGACTATAATAGTCTTTGATGGCAGTTACAGAGCCACTCAGCGTAGTTGTAAAAGCTGTTCGGAGTTCACTATCTTTGCTTCTCACACCGGCGATAAACTTAACCATGCACTCTCTACCAGTCGAGGTAAACTCCGCATATTTATTTTTAATCACCGTAAGACAAGCGCTGATAATGTTTGTAAACGCCAGCCTCGCACTACTGTCCTGCGATCTGACGCCGGCAATAAGCTTCACCATCGTCTGGGTTCCAGTTGACGTAAATTCCCCGTACTTATTTCGTATTGCAGTCAAACAACCGCTAACGATATTGGTAAAGGTTGTTCTGGAAGAACTATCCTGAGACCGTACACCGGCGATAAACTTAACCATAAGTGTAGAGCCACTGGTTTGGAACTCTCCCTGTTTCCCATTGATTGCCGTCAGCACAGCCTGAACCAGCGTAGTGAATGTCGTTGTCAGTTCGGATTTCTTCGCATTTGCGCCATTGATGAAGGATGACAACATACTTGAAGCTGCGGCTGTTACTTTCGATTCTGCATTATTGAATGCATTGATAAATCCGGTTACACCGGTTTCGCCAAGCGTTGTCAACGCAGAGCTGAAGGAAGTCATACCGCTTGTATCCAGACCAACCATCCCATTTGCCATACTGACAAGCCGGTTTGTCTGGGTAATCACTCCGGACAACAACGTCGTATCAATACCACTGATGCTGTTGTAATAATTACTGAAATGAGAACCGAACGAAGCCATATCGCTACCGAAGCTGGAAAGTGTCATATCATCGGAGAACCATCCGCCTTCTTTTGGAAGACTTTTCTGAAGCTCAACAATGGATGTAGCAGCATTAGTTGTAGTGGTAACGATGTTCGCATCCACATCTTTCATATAGTCGGAATATTGTGCGAAGCTCTTACCAAAGGAGACCAAACTTGTGCCAAAAGCAGCAATATCATTGTCTCCGGTAAACCAACTCACCAATCCACCTGTATTCGGTAACGTATTCGCCAACTCAACCACTGCTTTGCCAGCCGTTGCGGAGTTCGTAACGGCCTCCACATCAATGCCCGCAATCGCATCAGAGTAGGATTTCATCGCTCTGCCAAATGGCACCAACTTCTCCCCGAACGTGTCCATGTCGTTCTCTCCGGTAAAGAAGCCCACGACACCGCCACTGTTGGGAACAGTATTTGCCAATTCGATTAAAGCCTTTCCCGCAGTAGCAGATTCCACGATTACATTCGCATCCAAACCTCTTACCGCCTGAGAGAACAGCATCATCGCCTCGCCGAACGGTACAAGCTGCTCGCCAAACGCATCCATATCATTTTCGCCAGCAAAGAAACCTACCACGCCTCCAGAATTCGGAATTGTGGTTGCCATTTCAGCCATAGCCTTTCCTGCGGTAGCAGCATTCGTTACGGTATCTGCATCTAGTCCTCTTACGGCATTTGCAAACCCCATCATTGCTTCGCCAAATGGAATAAGCTGGGCGCCGAAAGCACTCATATCGTTCTCACCCGTAAAGAAGCCGATGACTCCTCCGGAATTCGGAAGGGTTGCCACCATCTCCGCAAGTGTCCTTCCCGCCGTAGCCGCATTTGCCACCAATTCCCCGTCCATACCAGCAATGGCAATAGAGAAATCTCGCATCGCTTCACCAAATGGAACGAGTTGAGTAGCAAAGTCGCTCAGAGAAGATCCTCCTGTAATCCAGGAAGTCAATCCGTTCAAAATATCGGCAGCGGTCAGAATAAGAATTGTTTCTGCCAATGCTTTTACGCCATCCAGCATAGAAGGATTAAGCTGTGTAGCACCTTCGATAAATGGCTGCACATTCGTCATAAACGCAGAAAGATCTGAACCAATTTGAGGGAATTGACTTGAAACTCCAGACATGAAACCGCCGACAATTCCGCCAACAAATTGACCGATAGCCGTACCAATTCCCTGCAATAGATTTCCGCCCTCACCGATAAGCCATTCCAATCCCGGAATCTGAGCCAAGGCACCGACAGCCGCCAGAACCAATGCCAACTCTGCAATGACTGCTCCCATCCCGAGAACGCCAAGCATGGCTCCTGGTACCAACGATGCCACTGCACTAAGAGCAAGCATGATTGCTGAAAGCAAACCAATTCCAGCGATTCCTTTGATGAGTACATTTACGTCAATACCACTCAAAGCATCGATTACGCCATCAAAGAAAGCCATCAGCAGCTCCACACCGGCTACAATCAGTTCTGGCAATTTTGTCGTGATAGCCTGGATAATTCCGATCAGAATATCGAATAACTGCTCTACGATGATCGGCGTATGCTCAACCAGAGCCGAAAGCACACTGTCAACCAAGACAAATAGTCCGTCCACGACTGCTGGAACAGCCGTAACCAAAGCCTCAACTGCTGCAAGTACCAATACTGTAAATGCCTCGGCAATAGCCGGTCCCCCATTTGCAATTACTCCTGCGAGAGAAAGGATTCCTTCGCCTATCGCTTCAAACAGCAATGGAATCAGACTGAGAATACTGGATACCGCCACTACAAGGGATGCCGCTCCCGCTGCTCCGGATACTGCCAGAGCAGAAAGTCCAGTGGAAAATGCGAGAATACCAGCACCTGCGGCCAGACATCCTACTCCCAATACGGCAATAGCGGCTGAAAGTCCTAAAATAGCCGGAGTCAATGGTCCTAATGCCACTCCTGCAACACCGAGAACGGTGAAAGAGCCGGCCAGTGCCACCAACCCTTTGGCGATGCTCTCCCAAGACATATTCCCCAATGACTTGAGAACCGGGGTAAATATCGCCAATGCAGAGGACACGGTAAGAACCGCTGCCGCACCCGGAAGTGCAGTTTTCATTGCGTTGAGTGCCACAACAAGAATGGTCATGGAACCTGCAAGGGTTACCAGTCCTCTGGCAATTTCATCCCAAGACATTCCGCCCATATTTCGAACTGCTTCGCCAATAATGAGTAATGCTGCACCGACCTCCACCATTCCAGTCGCTTTCGACATCATTCCTTTTGGAAGTAGATTCATCGCAACCGTTACAGCAGCCATAGAACCAGCCATTGTGGTAAGACCTCGTCCAATCTCCCCCCATGTCAAGTTCCCCATCTTTTCCACTGCTTCCCCAAACACGAGCATAGCCGCCCCAAGAATTGTCATTGCTGTAGCGGTAGAAATCACATGCTTCGCATTGGCTGTCACTTTGGTGAATACCGCCAGTTCGGTAAGAACCACCGCAACCGCAGATAATCCCTTCAAAAGAGTGGAAATATCCAAAGCACCAAATGCTCCAACCGCATTCGCCAGAATATTGATGGACGCCGCAAGAAGAACCAAACCAGTTCCTTTCAGAACACCCATCCCATCCAAATCCGTAGCTTTCAGGAACAACGCCAGTTCGGTGCAAAGAACGCCGACTCCAATCAGACCTTTCGCCAAAGAGCCTACATCCAACGCTCCCAAATCTTCAACTGCTCCTACAAGCACTCGAATCGCTGCTGCAAATACTACTAAACCAGCAGAACCTTTTATCAACCCCTTCGATGTTTTGGAAAGAGCTGTCGCAGATGCTACCAGAATAGCGGATAACCCGGCAACGCCAACCAATCCTTTCAGAAGCTCATCCCAATCCAAACCGGATAATTTCTGAACTGCGCCTGCAAGAATAAGAACAGCGGTAGACATCCCAATCATCGCAATGGTCAACTGTCCCATTCCTTTGATTGCCGCTCCGTTCATTATCTTTTCAAAGATGACCATTGAACCAAGCAGTTCGACGAACAGAACACTCAAAGCTCCCAAGGACGCATTCAGCTTTTCGGAATCAACCAGGGATAACGCCACAATCGCTGCGGTCAGGATTGCCATAGCTCCGGCAATCTTCAGAAGAGTGCCAGCTTTCAGACTTGACTGCCATGCTTCAAGACTCCCCTTAACTCCATCCAAAATATCTTTGAATGAACCAAGAATTCCGCCGCCGTTTTCGGTGATTTCCGATAGAGAGTCAATAAACTTTTTCACCCCGATTAGAATTGCAGAAAACAATCCGGTATTGATTAAATCCAAAATTGGGTCAAAACTTGCGGTATCAAATGCTGTGAGAATTGCTTCCCCAAGGTTTCCAAACGCATTTGCGACAATGGAACCCAGCTTCAATAAAACAGGCGCTGCCTTCTCGACAATCCCAATAATTCCTTCAAATGCCTTCTTTACCAGTTCGCCTAATTTTACAAACGGTTCAAACCGAGTCTGTACCTTATCCGCAAAATTATCGAGACCACTGGTATCAACATTCGCAAACTCGCTGAACGCATCGGCAACTGTTTTTACAAAAGTCTTTATTCCATCCGCAATTGGTTTCAGGAAATTCCCGATTCCTTCGATAGCTTTGTTAAAGGCATCGGACGATTTAATAGCTTCATCGATACTAACAATGAAATCTCCAATGCTGGCCGTAAACCCGAGAATTCCATCTCCGGCCGGAGCCACATAACCAATCAGATCTGCAAATCCACCAACAAGCGCTTTGACACCTTGAAGTCCAATATCAAATAAAGCGAATACCCCTTTGAATGTTCTCTTCAGGTTATTCGCTGTTTCTTCGCCCATTTTGAATTTTTCGGTAAGTTCCTGTAATCCTACAGTGAGATTGTAAAGCTGTTCTCCGGTCATCGGCGGAAAGACTTCTCTAAACGCTTCTTTAACTGGCTTTATAATGCTTAAAACACCCTCGAAAGCATTCCTTACCGCTTCAATCAACGCAGTTCGTCCGCCAAGATCTTTCCAATCCTGCAACATCTTATTTCTCGCTTCGGCAGAAGCATTTACCATGTTGCCAAGGGCGTTGCTAACCTCAGTTAAAAGTTCTTTTGCCTCTTCGAAATCACCAATGATGATTTCCCAACTCTGAGTCCAACCAGACTGAACCGATTCTTTCAGGGTGTCCCATAACTGCGTGAATGTCTTTACCTTGGTAGCTGCATCCAATGCTGTCTGAGCCAGTTTTGTAATCTCTTTAGCTTGTTCTTCGGTATATCCCTGAGCGATAAGATCTGCTTCTGAGTAAGCTCCAGACAACTGTGTCAGAGTTTCGGTCAACACCTCTGTTGTCAGCCATCCACCTTCGGTCAGAGAAGCTCTGAATGAACCATACTGTTCAATCATCGCATCCATGTTGGTTCCGAAATGTTCTGCGGTTCGAGTTAAGGCGTCTTGAAATAGCTGACCGCCCATTCCCGCATTTACAACGGAATTCCAGTCTTGCAAACTAACCTTGCCCGCTGCAATCGCCTGCGAAAGCTGATACATAGCGGTACTGGCCTGATAAGCATTAGAACCCGAAGCTGCTGCTAAGTTGGCAATACCTTTGATTGATGTTACTGATTTATCCAAGTCAACACCGGCAGCTGTGAAAGTGCCAATGTTACGGGTCATTTCCGTAAAATTGTAAATCGTCTGATCAGCGTATTTGTTCAACTCATCAAGAGCAGCATTTACCTGGTCAATGGTTGTCCCCTTGCTCTGTGTATTAGCAAGAATGGTCTGAACTGCATTGATCTGTGTTTCATACTCCTGAAATCCAGTCTTAATTGGATCGATTGTCAGTGCAGAAACAATATTTTTACCAGCATTTAACGCTGAATTTGTGATGTTCGCCAGAGCCGTAACTGCCATGACTTCCAACGCCGAAAACCGCATCTTTACGGTTTCGACCGCATTGGAAAGCGGAGTCATATTGCAATTTTTTGCTGCGGCATTAACGTCATCCAATCCTTTGGAGGCACCTTTTAAGTTTAAGCTTTTTTCGAGCTTTTCAATTGAAGATATACTGGTCTGAACATTCTGCTCAAACTGTTTGTTATCGAATCGCATTTCAACGACTCTTTCATCAATCGTCTTACTCATATCTTAGTAACCTCCTTCCATGCGTTATTTGCAATTTCGTCAAAAATAGGCTGGATAGCAGGATTGATGTAATCTCGCCCCTGTACCCAGCCGCCGTTTCGAGTTCCGTGTCCATACTGCAAAATAACAGCGATTGGAACTCCATTTTGAACATTCGAATTATGAAATGAAATTGTAACCGAACCTTTTCGATTCTCAATTTCGTAATACCAGGAATTCGCCGTCTCCCCAGAATCCACTGGTGTTGCAGACGCAAGGGCGGCTACTCCCTCTTTACCAAACTTGTCCAGGTCTCCGATGTGAACCGCTTCTTTTGCTCTCTCCAGAAAGCGTGTCAACTTGGAGAAGTCACCCTTTTGTCTGAAACTTATCATCGTGCGTCCTCTTTAAATTCGAGTTGCGTAATCCAGTGAGATCCATCCTGCTCCGGATTTCAACTTACCCCATCCAGCATCAGAACCAGCACCGGTTTTAACCTCGACGATGGTGTAGACTCCTTTCGGACAGAAACCATTGGTTCCGTAATTCGTTCCAGGACCTTTACGGATATACAGATCGGAAATGTCCACCTGAACCAGAAAATTTCCAGAAGGCTTCTCTACTGATCCACCAGAATCAGAAGAAGCTGCGCCTTTATAGGTACAGTAAGCTTCATGAACGCTGATCCATCCTGCTCCGGATTTCAACCTACCCCAGTAACCGTTCTGAATTTCGGTAATCGTGTAAGTACCTCGGTCAGTAATCATCCCATTGGTTCCGTAATTCGTCCCAGGGCCTTTGCGAATATTCAAATCACCGATGTTGACTTTGTAAAGTCCAGTTTTGTAGGTTTTCTGGACGCTGTCAGTCGTACTTCCGCCAAGCTGAGCAGTTACCCGATTTGCAAGATTCCCCAGCCTGGAATACAGCCAATCCCCAGGACAAGATTTGTTGGCAAACCACCGATGAACCGTAAGGATCATCTCGTTTGATTTGGGACTGTAGTTCAGAGATTTGTCCTTGTCGCCAAACCAAAGGAGTTTTGTCTTACCATTTCTCCGGCAGATATCAACGCACAGAGCAACCAACTTTTCATATACCGCATTTGTCATGGCATACGGATCGGTCATATCACTGGCACACTCAATCGTCACAGCCCGCTGGTCATTCGCGTTACTGGAAGAGCACCAGCTTCTGTTTGCCTCATCCACGCAAAGAACCACACGTCCGTCACTACCAATTCCATAGTTGCAAGAAGCCTGTACGTTACTACTGTCAAAACAGCCCCCAATAGATTCTGCTGAAAGCTGACCGACTACACAATGCGGAGTGATCCGGTCAATTGAATGCGTCCTAGCTCCGCTATGGTTTGGACTTTTTACTGTACAATTCACCAAGCTGCTATTACTCATAGTAATCACCCTTTCGTATTCCACTTCTTTTTGCGGGCCGCATTTAATGCCGCATTCCGTTTCATAATTTCTCTGCGGCTATGTTTCTTCGGCGGCCTGCTCTTCACATCGCATACTCTTATCAAAGTGAACAGTTTATTGAGATGCCATTTCTGACATTCAAATGGAATGTTTAAAGCTATCATCCAGTAATAAACGAGTTCTGCCGTAATCTGCTCTCTGCTCCCCTGCGTTTTTTTCTCCTCGAAAAACCGGGTGGCGGTCATAGGAAGAGCAATATACCGATTGACCTCATTGATATTGCTGTTCGTCAGATAGTTATAAACTTCCGGGTTCACGTTCTGTGTAAGAGTCATACATTTTACATAATCGATGGTTTCTTCCAAAGTTTTTTCCTGCTTCGTCAGAAACGGCTTATTCCATCTCGATTCCCATTTTGAAAGAGAAACAAGAGAATGCTCCAATTGCAAGGTCTGAGCCTTTGTGTAAACAAACTCTTGCTTCACCTCCTCCCAGAATTCCGTGGATGGTATTGTGATTCGGAGCATCTCTCACCTCTCCTTTAATTCTGAGTGTTTGCTGCGATTGCAGGAACTGTGGCAGAATTGCCGATGTTCATCACCGCATTCACAAAGTCTGCTGCTGCCTTGTCATTCGTAACCAGTTCCTCAAAGAGAACCTCATAAGCAGGAGATTCCATAAAGGATCTGGAAATCTCCTCAGACTTCATAAAGCGACGGCCATCTTCACTCTTGACACCGTAAGCTTTCGTAATGAGATCTTCAAAGAATTCCATAATCTGGCCGCCATCAGCACCGGCGCCAATACTCTTGAGCTGTACATCATAGCCACCCTTCACGCTTGTCTGCATCTTGACAATTTCCGGCTTTGACAGGTGGAAATAGAAATCCTCTTTTCTTTCGACACCATTCAGATCGATATAGGGAATGGTTTTCTTCAGCATAATTTTTTCTCCTTTCAAATAAAAAGAAGCCCCGCACATTGAATACGAGGCTTCCTATACGTTATTCTTCAACATAACCATTGACATACTTCAGAGTGCCTGTCACTTCATCATCAGCAACAACCACCTCACTCTGCAATTCATTCACTGCTTTTCCAAATAAAACAGCCTCTCCGTCTTCAGGCTTAACAGAAAGGCTCATTAAGGGAGGTCTTCAGCAGCCAGAAGCTCAATCACTTCATCAGGAAACGGCAGTCTGGGATCAACGCCATCGTTACCCTCTGGAGTAGTCGGGTCTTTACCATACAGGATTTCTTCCAGAGCTGCCAGCTTCTTCGCATCAATCTTAGTAGAATCCAGTGTAAGGATTGCGGTAGGTTTCAGCTTCTTACCATCGATTATCTTCGCAATCTCCGCCGGAGTCGTGCTGAATTCCCAGGACAGAGCGATTGCCTCCGGGCTGTCATTCACAGTGGTATAGCCTTTCTCAGAAACAGAGGCAAGGCAATTATAAACAAGATGCAGCTTATAACCATAGTCATTGGAATCTACATCATTGCCAAGAATAGTGCGATAAGAAAGTCCAAACTGCTTCCTGCTCTGCTGGCCTGCAAAGACACCAGGAGCGACTTCAACGGAACCGTCACACTCCGCAAATTCATCCGGAGAAGTATAAGCCTCAATCGTTCCGCCGAAATCCTCTGCGGACATCAGGTTCAGATACTTGATGTTATCCGCATAGATCGGGGAGGGCTCCGCCCCGGAAGGGCTCTCTGTCACCGCGCTCAGACCGTTCCAAGCAACACCTTTGTTATACTGTCCACCAGTCTGAATCGGGTAGAGAACACCATGATCAACACCAGTTTCGTAGAGGCGTTCCCCAACTTTATCCCAAATAAGCTTACTCATTGAATTATTCCTCCAATCTTAGAAATACACATTAAAAATGTAGTGATTCAGGTTATCTTTTTTGAAATGCCGGTCAAACCGGCTCATCGGTAAATTCGTTACTTTCTGCACCAAGGATGTATCCGGATCTTTATCAATAACGGTAACGACATATCTTCGATTAGATAAATATACCCCGTCGTTTGCATATGTCTTGTCTACATCATCAAGGCTATATACAATAGCGGGGTAATTCATCTTAATAGATTCCGGAGGCTGAAAATAACATCGGCACTGTTCACCTTCTATCGGGCAAGATAAAATCTCGCACAACAGTTTATGAAACAGGATTCGTCGATCAGTCATTATACACACCTCCTACCGTCAGAATCAGACGCGGATACTGTACTTCAACACTGGAAATCTTCCACTTCGCTCCCATGAACTCGACATACCGCATTGCGTGAAAATTCTGATAAGCAAAAGGATCGGCCACGATGCTGATCTCATTGGAAATGTTGATATCGTCATTGAGTTTATTGGAAGTCTGATACCGACTGGTATTCCGAATCAAATCGCCGAAATACTCTCGCTCAGTAATTTCCCCGTCCCAAACACCCGGACGAACGTCCTTTGATATTGCATAGCCGATTTTCCCAAAAAACTTTGCCATTTTGAATTCTCTCCTTTACTCTGTCTCCAAAGTCAATCCAATAAGCCCATAAGTCTTCGTAGTGGAATTTTCTCCATTGTCTACCGTCACCTTAATGCTCTGAGTATCCTTATTCTTAATAAGGAGTACAATGTTCATGTCGTCATCAAGCGTAACCGGTCCTTTGGTACCACCTACGAGTTCAACGGTCGCAACTGCATCTTTGGAATCAGCATCAACTTTCAAAGCAAGATAGTTTCCTTCCTGCTCAGAAGTATTACTGCTAAATCCCGTGTATCCAGTAACATGCTTCAATGTACCGGTAATCTCAGACTCTCTGATAGCAATATTCTCCTGTAACGAATTTACCGTTTTCCCGAACAGATTGGCTTCTCCATCTTCGGGACTAACGGAGAAGCTGATTAAGGGTTTACCGTTACGTCCTCTTCAATCGCAATGGCGGAGTACACTCTGGTCAGAGCGCCGGAGCATCTGGTTTCCAGAAGGGACTTCTCCTGGTTAAAGTCGATATCAAACTGCGTGAAGTGAGTAACTTCGCCGCCTTTCGTAGCACCCAGAGAGTAGTCATTCAGGTTCGTGATAATGGCAAGCAGCTTCTTGGTCTTGCTGTCGTCCGTCTTACGAGTCTTGCCTTCGAACTGCTCGGCCGTATGGATTTCCCCAACATTCAGAGCAGAAGCCAGCTCTGATTTAGAGCTATAAATGCGGCGGCCGTTCATATCACGAGCCAGGAGCATTACATTGAGCATGTGAGGAGTGATGTACATATCGGGAGTGCCAGTACCCTTATAATCCTCTCTTGCATACAAAACCGCATTGATCATTGCTTCAGCGTAAATATAGTTCTCGCCAAAGTTCACGCCGGTATTAGTACCCTGAAGTTCCTTTTTTGCGGCGGCAACATCCAAATCTGCATGAATGGTATACAGGTCATCATCGGTCCAGATAGGTCTGATCTTATCCGGATCGATCTTACCCTCATCACCATCATCACGACCGTCCCCCAGCATCATCGCAATAGCCAGCTCTTCATTGAGCATCAGGCGGTCGATGTCATACAGATACTTTACATAATCGAAATCCGTGATATCGACAATGTCGTCGCGATGCAGAGCATTCTTCACATAAACGGTCTGCGGATCGGTGGTTCTGCGTACCAACTTGAAATTTCCGGCCTGCTTCTTCTCTTTTCCTTTCTTGTAGCCCCTGGCGCGAAGTGTATCAATACCGCGAATATCGGTCTGGCTGGTTCTGATTCTGGAAATCGGGCTCTTATGTACTTTCTTCATCACATTAGTAATCCAGCCCTGGTCATTGGTAATGAGTTCGGGAGCCCCCGGACGCACTTCCTGATATTCCGGGAACAGACTCGTCACATTTCCGTCGCCGGTCTGAACAAATCCGCCGCTGACAGCATCATGCTGAAGACCGTTCTGCTCCGCATAAAGCTGAAGCGCTGTCTGGAAAGTACCAACCTGGCTGGTCTTCGCCGCCTTGATGATGTCTTCCTGTGCGGAATGCGTCAGAAAGCCACCGGTTTCGTTTTTCTTATCGTTGTCAAACACATTATGCTTCATCTCGGTATTTCCTCCTTTAGAATCGTCATCATTTTTATCTTCAGGCTTATCGGTTTCCCCAATAGCCTGTCCGATCATTGCATAAACCACATTTTTCTGCTTTTCATTGAGGGTATTAAATACCTGCTCAATTGTCTCGTCAACTTCCTCAGGTTTTTCTTCAGAAGTCTTATCTTCCTTAGATTTGGATTTCTCCTCCGTCTTCTTTTCCTCGGATTTGTCATCCTCCTCGGCGGAATGATAAATCATAATGTTCTCGTCATATCCAATAATGGTACGGTCTTCTGAAGTCTCACCGTGAGCCATAACAGAATCAATGAAAGCTCCCGGATTAGCTCCAGCCAGAACAAGGCTCAGTTCGTAGATAACGCCATGCATCACATTCGCTCCGGCCTGTTTAAGCTGACCGGCACAAATAGAAAGTGAACGAACATCTCCGTGCTTAACTAGCTTCTTCGCTGCCTGTCCGGATTCACTGTCATTGAAACTACAGTAGGCATAAACGCCCTCATCACGATTTTCCAGTACCCCATGACCGAGTACACGATTGGGATCGGAATGATTATGTCCCCAAATTAGTGGAACAGTTTGTCCATTCTGGTTCTTAAACGCATCCCTTTTGATGGTACGGCCATCGGTGCAAAGAAGATCGTTTCTAGTGGCCCAACCACTAAAATCGTATTTCTCCATTTTGAAAATCACTCCTTCTATCAGTATTGTGCGAAAGCCATTGCTACTTCCTCCGTTTCCTCTTCTTTACCGCTTTATATTCGGAAGCTATCTTGTCAAACTCTTGCTGATAAAGATCTTCATAAGTGGCATCAAGATTTTCTTTTGCCGCTTTATAAGCTTCCCTTGCGGCGGTAACGGCAGCCTTTAACTCTGTACTAACTTTTTCTCTTTCCGATTTAGCATTCGCAGAATTATCAGCCCTTTCTTCTTTGGTGTCCTCGGTAATTCGCTTCTTCTTAAGACTTGCGGAAGTTCTCACCTCTTCCTTTTCAGCTTTCGCCTGCTCACTCACCTTAGATTTATCCTCGCTGGCATCATCACGAAGCTTTGCAATTTTCTCATTTCGCTCCGCTACTCGCTTTACCCTTTCCTCTTTGGATAACCCGGATGGAATTTCTATCGCCATTAAGCGTTCGATCTCAGTATTCTTCTTTTCATCGATACGCTCTTTCTGGTCTTCTGCTTCTTCTCCAATATCCTCCAAATCAGATTTTTTACGGGAGTCAACCCTACTCCTTCTCGACGAAGATTCCTCGGTAAGCTGAGTATTCAGTTCCTTTAATTTAGCCGAGATCTGCTCTCGGGTCGCCTTGGCCTTTGCTCTCAGCTCAGCAATTTTTTGTTTCCGTTTTTCCTGTTCTTCTTTTACCTTTTCCTTCTTCTCACCAGAAATCTCATTTTTTGTATAAGCCCAGACTTTCTTTCCCTCATCGTTAAGCTTCGTTGTGGAACGACGCCCTTTGAGTTCTCTGGTTCTCATATAATATTCATGAGCTTTCACCGGGTCGTAATAAGGAGATGCATAGTGTTGAAGAGGCTCGTTAATATCCATTAGGTCTCCTCCTCATCATCCGAAAGATAGCTTCCTATAATTTCATCAATCTCCTTTTCAAGACCGTCAAGCAGCTCGTTTATGATACTGTCATAATCGGCTCCGGCATCACTTTCATTGGATTCGACATCAGAACTACCGTTTGAAGGATCAGATTTGGCCTCACTGATATTGCTGTTCTTCAGCGCATCAGCTTTTGGATCATCAGACGGTTTCATACCAATAATCTGGCGAATTTCGTTTGATGTCATAATCTCATTTCTTGTGAATTTGTCAGCAATTTCTGACAGATCAGCTACTGGTACAAGTTTGAAGGGGTCACGGAAGAACAGAATCGATTGCTTTTGAGACCTGGCTGTTTTAGTAAGGAACTTACGTTTCATTTCGTCAACGATTGCTGAAATGATCGGCTCAATAGTACGGTTGTAGTAATTCAGCATGGTCTTCTCGTCTGCGGAACCATCCAATATACTCTGAGTGATACCTAACTGGCTGTATAGCATACTCGTTAGATATTCAATCTGCTTCATCAGATTATTTTCCACAGAACGATTCAACTGTGTGATTCGCTCCGTACCATCGGTATACGCAATACCATATTTAGAACCGGCCAACTGACGCTCAATCTCGACACGCCTCTTCTCAGCCTGTTGACGCCTTGCTTCTGTTTTTATCACATAGGGAAGCTGGATAATTAAATCGAGTTTTCCTGAACTGCTCTGCTCATCAACAACGTCCAATAAATTCAGTTTTCTTATCAAACGCTGCATCGTTGAGTTTGGCTCATTCATCACCGCATAAAGCGGATTTTCAATAATGGCGACCGTATCTTTTGGAACTACAATGTCTTCCTTTAATCCAGTCCGCTCATTATAAACTCTTGCTTTGATATGATTCGGAAACCATTCCAGAATCTTCCCGGTTCGCATTGACTCGATTTTATAGGAGCCTGTAGTGTCAGGGTCATCATCCGTATCCACCGGGATAATCGCCACACATCCCTCATCGAGCATTGACAAAACCACATCCTGAAGGAAAGCCCGCCCAGTCTGGTCAATGTTGGCTGATAAATTCAGACAATCATTTAGCCCCGAAGAAATTTTTTCAAGAAATCTTTCGGAGTCGTCCAGACGGACATGTTGAATGTTAATTGAAGCGCAATCCAATGCGATTCGATTATATACAGAGGTAACGATAGATCTTTCATTTCCTCTTGTGAGTCTTGGACGGTCGGGCCTGTACGAATATCCAACCCCTATGTCCCGATAGAAACCTGTTGGGTCTCTATTTAAAAAAGCATTCCAGGCATGTTTAATCCTGGAACCGATTGAAACTTCCATTTTGAAATCGTCACCTCCTATTCAAAAGCATCTCTGTTCAGCTTGAAAGCAACAAACGCATCCATCATAGCTGCCACAGCATCAATCTTTGCGTCATATCGCTTTTTCAGCAATTTACGATTTCCATTCGTATCTTCCATAACGATACAGTTCCCCATTGCAAAGGTCATAAGTTCTTCATCAAACAAAAGCATCCGCTCCTCAGAAAGTTTCTTTAACTCTCCCAAAGGAACGGATTCTGTCTTAGCACCCTGTATTACCTTTTCGATTCCAAACGGACCATTTTCAGAAGACCATCGCTCAATGAACTCCTTTGCGTTGTACGGGTCATACCCCAAGCAACGAACGTCATAGCCAAATTCTGTGATATGGTTATCCAAATCTTCATAGACTTCCATCATATCCAAAACGGTTCCCTCTAGGACAATCAGGCTTCCTTCATCCATGAATTGGTCGTATTTAATTCTCATTGCTGCCGGAAGTTTCATCAGAGTCGATGAAGAAATGTAGTTCCTGGTTTTAACTCCAAAGGAACCATTCGATAACGGGAAAAGGAACGTAAAAGCACAGAAGTCATCCCCCTGCGACAAATCAATTCCCAAAGAGCAGGGCATCTGCCAATAGCTTCTCTTCTTATGAGGAAGAGTTTCTTCATATGTGAAGTAATAGGTGTAGCCCTCCATCGGCAATCCAAATCTCTTAGCCAAGATATCGTTTCTGGCCGCCGGAGACTTCTCTGCTCTTTCCACATCGAGCTGATAGGTCTCATAGCTTACCGTTTTACCGATATTGGGATTCGCCTTCAACCACATGTCTGGATTTCCAACTTCATCAATGGAATCAAGCTTATACCACCAAATGGAAACATGTGGATTGACATATTCTCCTTTAAGAATGTCCATCAACTCCATTTTGATTGTATCGCCTGCTCCATTTCTCACTGTTCCCTCTGAACTCGTGGCAACAATGATATAGTCATCCAATTTCGATGCTCCTTGCTCTAAAGCGCCCACCACATCTTCCCTGGTATCACCGGACAGCCACTCATCCACTGTAGAAATCTTAGGTCGTAATCCCTGAAGCTTTGCGATGGACATTGGCCGCACTTCCAAAAGCGAACCTGTGAGAAAATTCTCAATACCCTTTTTGGTGGAGGCCAATTTCATTCTCTTTGCTTTAGAACCAGTCGTATTCTGCAAAGAGCCCTCTGTCAGAAACCGGAACAATGGACCTCTCGACCTTGTAATCGCAGTGCGAAAAGGTGACATTACTTCATCCGCCTGTTTCATGGTAGGAGCTGTCGTGACTTGATGAGTCGTGGATGTGTCGATATTCAGCCCATAGGAATGAACACAGGTGTCATACAAAGATTTAGCAGCTCCTCGCCCAATGATAAGATATTGTTTCTTCGTCAGACGCTGCTTGATTCTTTTATTCACATATCGGCCGCCATGTCCGTCAGAACTTGGCTCCCACACACTTCGTTCGACGAAGTAGTACCATCCATAAAGCTGCTCACCCCACAATTTAAACGAGTCCAGCAAATTCAAATCAGAACCGTCCGTCAATGTTAGTTCTGATTCGCAATAGGCAATCCATCCTTCGACGGCCTGGTCATCATAGTAAATACCAGGATTGGCTATTAGGTCGTCAATTCTGTTCATCTCCATAGAGATTTCTTTACAAACCGGTATCTCTCCCCTGATTACGGCATCCCGAAACATGCCGTAGTATTTGGGAACGGCAGTGTTTGATAATGCCATAATTGAATCACCTACTTGCTTGTTGCTTTCTTGATGACCGCGTCAATTCCCTTCGTCATGTACTTCGATACATAATTGGTGGCGGTCTGCTTTGCGGCATTGGTCAGCACATCCTGTACAAACTTTCTACCGACAGAAATTTCTGAACTGGTAAGCTGTTTATACTGCTTTTCCATTTGAAGACGGTTGATCTTTGAGCGGAGTTCCGAATCAGACATCTTCTTCACCTCATCATCGGAACTCGTCTTCTTTCCGCTTGCTCTTGCAAGCTGTTCGGGAGTTCTTCGGACGCCCCATTTCATTCCAAGAATCCCGTGATGCTGTAGTAATGCTTCATTACTCATTTTGAATCTCCCTCCTTTGCGATATATGATGTCACTCCGTTTGCTGCGTTCCCAGTCTCGTAATACGGAACTTCTGTTACCACAATATTTCGATCCAGAACTTTATTCTCAGTATCCAGCATTTGAGATTGGAACGCTTTCGGCGTTACCCTATACTCGCCATCGTAGGACTCGTGTTCTTCGGACTTTTCTTCGTCAGTTTCCGCTGCAACATTCAGTCTCCACTCCGCCTCAGCAATCATCTTTTCCATAGACGCCATTACAGCGGAACTCAAAGGAGGATCAAACAGCAGCTTTACCTTCAAATGCATATATGATTTTACTAACTGAAATTTTGTCTCATCGGAGACGAATTCTTTCCATATAGAAGTTTTATCCCGAATGGAAAATCCCGATGGCGGACCAACCCCAAGTTGTGTCAAAATCATAAACACTGAATTGATATGCATGATAAGATCTGAATCGAAATGTTCATATTCTTCCGTAATACCAAGCATCTTTTTGATTGAAGTCAATATACTCTCTATAATTTCCATAATCTCTATGATCTCCTCTCCATCAAAGTTTCCAGGGACATGTATCGTTTCTGCTTCGAACAATAGGTTCTGCGACAAGAAGACTTTCATCTCCATAGTGAATGGCATTATGTGTTGTAAGAATTGTTGAGATGAGAAATTCTGGATTTAAAAGAAAATCACTTCTCTTTAAAATATCCTCCACGGAAATCGGATTCATATGGTGAATCAATATCTTCCCATATATCTCATGACCTTCTATTCCGAGGTCACATCCGTTATCTCTCACAATCACAAAATCACGAACTGACTTCCACTCCATAGACCGATAGAAAATCTGATTCAGATATCGGTCAAACCCAAACGTGTCTGCCCCGATGACTCCGCCCAAACGAAGATACTCGTATCGTTCTTTAAAAGTCTTCAATTTTGATAATTCCGAATATGTCCTAATCATCATCGTTACCCTGTCCACTGTATATACGAAACGCATTGATGGCGTCCTTATAGAGATCTTTAATCTCATCTGTGGAGTCAATAGCTCTTACTTTTGCCCGCAACAGATTGTTCTCTTCCTCCAGTCTCTCCCTCTCAAGCTTCTCTCTGGAAGAGCCCAGTTTCAAATAGTGAGTAATGACCTGAGAAGAAGCAGTCCCTTCCAGCAATTGTCTTTCAGCCAGGTCAACAGCCAAAGAAATCATCTGAAGTTCCCTTGCTTCCGGAGTCAAAGCAGGACGAATCTTTTTGGAAGAACCTGTCGATTCAGAACTCTTTACTTTTCTAGCCATTTACTGCCTCCTTCCCGTCTGTTCTTCAATAGTTTCATAAAAGTTTTCCGGCAGTATTTAAAAGAACCCACAAGGCTGACTGTAACTTTTTTACCGAAAGGAGAAAAAAGAGTAAAAAGAACCACAGCTTATTACTTAGCCAACCTTATGAGCTCTGTTAAATACTGCCGGAAGGTAAAAACATTCTCCGAAAAATACCCCCGGGGAATTTTTAAAGACCGCCGCGATGACGGAGGGGGTGCGATTTTTGCCCCCCCCCCTATACCATCTGATACCTAGACAGCCCCCGCGTCTCGCGTAACTTTTTTGTAAATGTTTCGGAAATCGTATTTTACGATCTCATCAATTGCTCGTTCAACTTCCAAGTCATTCTCTTCATCGGAGAGTTGGTCCGAGGTTCTGGCAATTCTACCAAGATACGAACATGAATGATAACCTTTTTCCTCATCAAACAGTAACCATGAAGTGAACTGTTCAAATGGATCGAAAGGATTGTCAATGGTTGTAAGCATACACTTCTTCGCCATTTACTTTGTTCACTCCTTTCCATTCAGATACTTCGACACAGTAGAACTGGAAACACCCAAAGCCGCTGCTATCTCAGCAGTGCTATAGCCAGAAGCGTTCAGCGCCGCAATACGATTTACTTTGGCAGAACTAAGGGTTGTTGTTGCACGAGGGGTAGCTCTCTGTCTGACTGTATCTATGTTTGTACTGTTGAGAATCTGGGTAAGCTTGTTCTCGCTGATAGCGCCGGCTTGAATCGCTTCCCATTCACGATCTGTAATCTCGACAGGGGTTCTCTTGGCACCAACAGCAGTACGGGCCGCAGTAAGGGCCTGTTGATTAGCCTTCTTGATTTCAGCCTTTGTCATATCAGGGTTGTCTATCTTCTTAGCGGCCACAATAGAATTCGCCATGGTCTGTGCCTGACGCTCGCGGGGGGCGTTCTTTAAAGCTACATTAAGCTTAGCCATAAGAGAATCAACCTCTGTCTGGTAGGTCTGTTTTGCTGAAGCAGAGTAGGCTATCTTTCCAGTATTAACCATCTCCCTGCGGGCCTGATTAGCCAGAGACTTCATGGTATTTGCATAGTCTGCATACGCCTCTTCCTGTGGTGTCCCAGATGAGAGAGTGCGAGCGTCTCTGGTTTCTGCCATCTTGGCACTCTTTTGAGTCCGCACCTGGGTCTTTCCGTTCTTATCTATGTACTCCTCCCTGACGCTCTTCCAGCTTTGCTCTCCGGTTTCCTTGTCAATGATCGGGCTTCCTTTTCTTTTCAACACAGAAGTCTCAGACTTGGCACGAGAAATCAGCGTAGAAGCTCCGCCATAACCATCATCGTCATCGTGAGCCTGGTACTTCTTCTTCAAAGCCGTAATACCATTGTCCTGCTCACTCTTCTTGTAGTCTAGCTTATGCTTCTCTGCATCGATGACGACCATACTGTGACGTACAGCTCTTGCAAGCTCATCTTGAGTAGCACCTTTCAAAGTCATATCAGTAATCAAGTTTGAAATCTTACCCATTTCTGTCTGGGTATTTTTCATAATCTTAATCTTCTGACCGCTGCTGTTACAATAATCGTCACCTTTCTTAACGGTCCCATAAGACATCTTAGGATCGAATCCTTCCAACCCCTTTAATTGTGGAGTAGAAGTAATCTTCACCCTACTATTAGAAGAATTACAAGGAATCACCATGACAGTATCGCCATCGAAGTCAGCTCCGGAAAGACGGTCAGCAACCTTTTTGTTAATGCCAATAGCGTCTGTCGGTGTATTCCCAAGAACTCTTCTTCCTTCTGGCTGCTTATTATTAACAGTTAAGATTGGAATCTCAAAAGTTCCACCATGCGGATACCGCACAAGAGCTACTGTTTCTCCATTCTTGTAGTTCGGAGCATAGACCTCATTGTCTTTGATAGATGTCAATGGAAGAATAACTTGATACTTCTGTCTGGGAAGAGCGGCTGCCTGTAAATGAACAGCGGCTGCATCGCAGTCATCAGCAAAAGATTTCAAAAGAACCTTTTTCACTGTTGGATTCGTAAGAGAACAAATCTCATCAAATTCAGACTGCTTGTCTGCGGCCGCTAAATTCAACTGCTTCTTTATCAAAGTTCTACTCTGTTTCGACAGAAACTGAGATGGAAGCTTGTCTGCCCATTCGCCCCAATCCCCTTCTTCTGCTCGCTTGTTGATAAGGGAAAGCTGTTTCTTCCCATTTTTATCATAGTAGTAACTCTGACCTCCTCTTTCAGTAGTGGGGTTATCCGGGTCATTAACTCCCTCTTTAATTAAAGAACCGAACGGGTTATCCGGGTCATCTTTGATTGGTTTCAGAACATCCATTTTAGGTGTCCCTTTTTTCTTATTGGTGTTGAACATAACATCCACACCATCAGGAAGGTCATCTGAATAAACCGCCATCCCTTTGATGTAGTGTGTCTTGTCAACTAAGATGCGAACCTGAGCATAATGGGATTCTCCAAGAGACAGGTCGTCAACACCTCTTCGAATTTCCACAACACCATCCTTCAATTCGCCGCCATCTTCCGAATACCGAATCTGCAACCGCTTTGAATCCATGCTTTTGGGATAAACAAATTTGGGATCAAAAGATTCCCCATCATCATGAGAGACATAATCTTTCAGAGAATTGATATTCTCAAAATCGTAAATCTCTTTATGCTCTGTTCCAGGAGGACAAATCACACGAAGCGTTGTTTTCTTCCCAGGATTTGTTACCTGATCCACTCGTCCGCCGTAAACAGGATAACCCTCCATCTCCAGCATATAGAGTGCTTCATTCAGTTTCTCCTTGGAAATTCCAAGTTCACGTTCCACACCGGCACCAACATCAATCATGCCTTTTTCGTCAATTTGCTTTTTGATAATTTCAGCAGTTGTCTTAGCTTGGTTCATACGAACCTCAGAATTTTCATTCAAAAGCGAACGAACAGAAGAGTCGTTTGCGAAGCCCATTTCTTTCGCAATTTCATTTAAGCTCAAACCATCTTCTCGAAGAGATTTTGCTCTCGCCACATCCAGCGCACGACGTTCATCTTTTGCTAACGATTTCTGCGTACGGTATTGAGTGGTGGTTAAACCCATGGCTTTTGCAATTTCGGTATCACTCATACCCAGACTTTTCAGTTCATCCACTCGACTCAGAAAATCTCCACTATGCTGATACGGATTATCACCAGATCCCCACGGATAACGACCGGAACGGCGGGGCATTCCATAATGCATCAAAATTTCTTCTGCAATCGGATTCATAAGTTAGCCCTCCTGTTCTTTGATTTTGTTGATTACTTTGTCGAATGTGATGATCTTGTCCATGATGGGAACAATGGTTTCAGCCGTTGGATTCTCATAAAGAATCTGGTTGTTCTGATAAATCCGAAGTTCCATTTCAATGTCGGCTGGCTTGATTTTGTATTCCAAACAAAAAAGAGCAGCATATATTTCAAGCTGCTCCATGTGCGCAGGAATGACGCCGGTTTTTAAATCATGAATGCGAAGCATACGATTTCGAAATGCAATCGCATCTGTTGTTCCAAAGCAATTCTCCGAATAGAAAAGAGGCTGCTCAGGAACCATCTTGAATCCTATGGCATCATTCACATACATATTCAATGTTTTCTGGGACTTCGGAAGTTTCTGTCCAAGTGTGATACATTTTGCCGCAAAATCGTGAAGCTCTGTTCCTTTTTGAGTTGCAAGGAATTTTGAATACGATTCTGCAACTTTGGATTCGTCATAGTTGATCCAGTGATATTTACTTGCGCCAAGAAAGGCGTGTTGCCCTTCAAGAGCAGAATGCTTGTTGAAGATCATGTAACACTTCCTCCTTATTTTCAGGACAAATAAATCTTGAGAACGACATCTCGTTCATTCGTCCAACATAATATTCTTGATTTGGTTGTTTCTTGGCGCGAACACTTTTCTTACATTCTAAAGTGGCCCACTTATTGTTATAAAGGATCAGCAAATCAGGAATTCCCTGAATGTGGCTTGAATCCAGTTTTGTTACAATGCAGCCTTTGAACATTTTTTTCAGTTCTTGGATCAGTTTATTCTGAAATTCGCTTTCCAGCATAAGTAAGCCTCCTTTCTCCAAAATAAAAGAGAGAATGGCCATTTTAACCCTCTCTCTTCATAACAGTCGATGTATTTTTCGCGCGCAAAAAGAAACAAATGAAAACATAAAAATAGCCCGTACCCCAATTCCAATAGGTACAGGCTAAATAATTTCTTTATTTTATCGGGACTCAACTTTCACAGGATTTAGATAAAAAACACCTTCATTCTCACTAAAATACTCAACTTCAGCGGTCACATGTACATTTGATCCGACACTTATATAATCAGGAAGATATAAATCCTCGATTCCCATTCCATAAGTATTCACATCTTCAAACTTAAAGATTGGTCCAGGATTGACCATTTCATCATCTACATAATTACCGCCGCTCATCAAAATATCATATCGAGTATCGTAATCGCCATGGTTTGTAATGTAGGTAATACAACCATCGAATACTATCGTTGAGCCTTTATATTGTTCTGCAAAAGTGGAATAAAAATCGTTTATTTCTCCTTCAGTCGATAAAAGTTTTTCGAGATCAGCACAAGTTTCAATTGTGAGTATCGATTCTACTGCTTTGTCTTCGGCTTTTTCGCTTATTGACTCCTTCGACTCCTCATCTTCTTCCAAATCACTCTCTTCCGAAAATGTATGGTAAGTAATAATAACCTCTACATCATTTGAATACCATTTATCAGCGGAATAATTTTCATCACCATCTACAGAAACATTTTCAACTTCTCCATCTTTCGTCAGCCAACCTGTTATTAAATCATCAAGAGCAACTAACGATATGTTTGTAAATCCACGTTCTTCAAAATCTTCAACAACTGACTGATAATCCCTTCCTTTTTGAGCTCCCGATGCAGAAGGTGTCTTTGCTTCGCCATCATGTGTCTGAGAATCAGAGCAAGCAATAAGCAAAAACGTCATAATTGCTGCGATCATAAACATAACAATCTTTTTCATTTTCAATCTCCTTTTAATGGTTTTCTTCTTCGTCATCGCCGGGAATATTGTTTTGCTTAGAAGTTAAATTGACCCCAATGGCGGTACCTAAAACTGTAATAACACCCGCCACCACTCCACTCACAATCCCTATTAACTTTATGCGGTTAGCCGACTTTTCGGAATCCTTTTTCGATATTTCATCGGCAACCTCTCTCATTTGTTCGAGTATGTAAGTCTTTTCTTTAAAGGTCAAATTGTCATTTTCAAGAATACACTCAAGAGAATTCATCACACGATTATACATATCGTAACATATTTCCGCACCATCCCTGTCATCATTCATCAACTGTTGTAGAATACCCCGATACTCTTTCATAATTTCAAGAGATATCGATACGAAGTTAGGAAACTGCTCTAAAGCCTTCTTTGCCACTTCAGGTTCCATTCCCGGAATCATTGTAGCAAATGCTATGACTTTATCCTTTGTCAGATGACGAAAGTCAGGAATATCTAATTTTTTTAGAACTTGTATTTCTGTATATGGTCTATCCACAATGTCACCGTCCTCTAGTCAGATAGATTTTGGCGCAATAAAAAAGGTGCGGCCCCAACAAGAGACGCACCTAAAAAAGTGTTCTCCCATTGTTGCCACACAATCTCGTTCCGTTTAAGGTATGAGTAAAGAGAGAATACACCTTTTACCAAAGTGAATTCCCTTAAACGGATTCGATATTAGATTGTGTGGCTCTTACAGTATATCACAAATTTTTCCAGAAGAAAAGAAATTTTTCATTATCTCTTGACATTTTCTTTAAGCTGTGATATATGCCTGTTTTCTGAGATCATCATAGACCATCTTCATTCCATTCTCAAAATACACTACTATACTCATATAACCGAACGGACGAAAATATACGGATGACCGCGACAACCTTGGATAGATTGACTTAAAATTTTCATACAAGCTCTCCCAACTAATCTTGCTCATGATTTCCTCCATTTTTTTGCTCGTGGCCAAAAACCCACTTTTTTTGCGCTATTACTATATACTTTTAAACTTTCTATCATAATAGTTTAAGAAAAAAAGTGGGAAAGTGGGCTTTGAGCCCGCAAACCCGCATAAATACTGGGTTTTTACTGACCAAATCGGGGTTTTAAAAGTGGGCAGAAAGTGGGCAAATGGCCACAAATTTGACCAAAATCGTCCGAATCCTTCCCCAAAATTCCCTGCGTTTCTCAAAAAGCCCACATAAAAGTGGTCAAAGCCCATTTTTCAAAACCCAAAAGTGGGCGTGATTTTCACCCACTTTCAAGCTTTGTACGGACGATTTTCAATAGTTCCTTCTCTGATAAGGTAAGTGTTTCTGAACAATTGGCCGATACGAATACTGCTTAACGAAGGATTCTCTTCGAGATTTCCGCAAAGACATCCCATATCGAGCCGGAGAACCTAGACTCTTTTTCTTCTCTTTCTCAGGTGTCGAAACTCCAAACGCCTTGTTCAGAGCATCCGCCATCTCTTTTATAGATGCTGTAAACTTTTCCCAAACTTCTACAAGTGTATCAATCGCTCGCTGTAAATCAGTCATATCCATAAGCTACCTCCAAATTCGCCCGGTTCGTTTGTCCTTGATGACGATCCGCTCTTCAACGTGGAAGTCGGACAGTTCACAAAGAGTAAAAATCGTATCCAGCAGCTTATGGAACCGTTCTTCTTCCCGCTCAATGTTTCTCAGTGCTTCACAGGCAGTCGGATCGGAATACCCTTCTGCATTTTTACGATAATCATTTTTAACGCCCATCTCGTCCTCCCCACCGGAATGAATCGTCCATATAAGTTGCAGAAGAGCTGGTCGCCTTTAACACAATCAGTCCGATCAGACCCACGAGCCCAACAATACACGCAATAACTCCCATTACACATTTCATGTTGCTTCACCCTCACTTTCAACTAATTTCACACCACCATATTCCCACAAATCCTCTTTCAGTTTTTCCATATCCAACTCACCATTTTGCCAGCGTTCGTAGTATTCCAGAACTCGTTCGGTGAACTTCGGAATTCTCTTCGCATAGGATTTTGTCCAATAATGGTCCATCAACACTTCCAATGGCAAAGTCAGAAGCAGAACCATCGCAGTATTTACCGCATCATCGGTAGCCTCCTGCTTTACTCTGATAAGTTCGTCTCCGATTTTTTCCCGAACCATGACATCGAGTTGTGCCTTTGTGAGATTGTATGTAGTGGTTTTCTCTTTTTGCTTTAACTTTTGAGCACGTCTTCTCTCGGCTCGTCCCATCGTCTTCCTCTCCTTCATAAATCCAATTCTCTTTCGAAAAGAACAGATATCCACCTATAATCAGGGTAAATAAAAAGAACGTTGCATCCCATTCAATCGGGACTGACAACGCTCCTAGAAGAATAAACAGAACGGCATGGATTTTATTTTTTACTAACTTATGACTCCACATTTTTTCTTGCATCCTCCTTCTCTTTTCCGATTTTAATAATGCCCGCCTCAACATCGCTCATTTTAGTCATAACTCCGTTTTCTCTTAATTTAGAATAAGCTCTGGCGGTAGCACAATGTTCAATGCATTTACAGATTCTACAAATCAGAGCATATACATAAAGATATACAAGGCTAAATAAAATCACATATTGAATAGATGTCATTATTACGCTCCTTTTAATTTTTTTAGTTTGTAGCAACTCAGTTCAAATTGAGGCTTCACACCACTTCGATGTGCGATGGTACTAAATTGAATACCTTCTCCATATTTTGCTTTCAACCGCAAAACATCCGGATGGTTGGGTTTCCAAGTTGCTAATAGTTCTTCCAAGGTGTTGTAAAATATAGACTCATAGTATTGAATCATGTTTTTCACCATTCCTTTCGCTTCGCTCAAGGCACAAATAAGTCATGAAAAAGCTTGTTGTGTCTCTCCTCTAATTTGTTTATAATAAATCTTGAAACAGCAATACACTACAGAGCACGGGAGGAGGAATGGCGAACTTTGTTTCGACCCCGTATGTTTATATGTGCCGTCATCCTTTCAAGCACAAACAAGTGGGACTTTGAGCCCGGACTCTTATCATTGGTATAAACCATGGTTTATTTAGTCACAGGATGACAGTCAATGTTGCTGTTTTTAATATTACTTTTTTTCGGGAGCCGTTTGACTCCCTATTTGTGTTTGCTTAAATGGTGTTTTTGCTTTAATTTATTTTTCACTCTTTATCTCCACATTCTACCAATGATAATGTCTGAATATGGAAGCGCCTCAATCCACTTGCAGAATTTTACCCACTCATCCAGCTCATGATTTCTTAGCATGGGATAAACACTGGTTAGTGTTTCATAATTCGTCATCACAGTACGTTTCTGATTATGATAGGACGCGGGAAGAAGCTGAATCATCTGCCACCAATATTTCTTGTCTTTGGTTATTAAAAACATCTCTCGTGCCGAATTTAATGAATCGATGATGACGTCCAAATTACAAAACCAGCAGTTGTCACCTTCGTCGACCAGATGCTCACATGAGAAATCGTCCAATGTAAACGCCTTCGCAGCCAGTTCAGACATCGCAGAGCGAGTATCAACAGCTATACCAACCTCGTAGGTATAAAAATCTTTCCACCAATACAACGGAGCCGTGATGTCCAGATTCACCGTAATCATTCGCCGATACCTCGCATCCGCAAGCCGCATCATCAAATCGTGGTCTGCTTTACCGAGCTGCCAGGAATGATCATATGTATGCTCGCAGGAATCATAATTGGCACAGTTCTCACATCCGATACCATCATCCCCACCTTTGCAGATTCCACTATCCGATTTCTCCCAACTGTTCATCGGATTCCGCATTCCGCGGATAGCGTGTTCCCATCCCATAACTTCAACATTTTCAATTTTAATCATTGTCTTCTCCTTTCATGGGTTCCGCTGCAACTTTAATTTGATACTCCAATTCCTGAGCCATGTCTTTTAAAAATTGAACTATAACAAATTCAAACTGATTGCTTCTAATACGACGAAAGTCATCGAACATAACTTTACGAACCAACCTATGCCGTTGATGACAGTCTCTTTTATCCATCTGAATAACGATAGAATTCGTTGCGCTCTCATATCTCCAAAGAATTTCAAAATGGCGTTCTCCCAGTTCTTTTAACAAACTTTCAATCATCGCTTTCTCCTCTCTTCATTCGCAATTTTTCCTCTCAAAATAGTCCAATTCTTCTTTAAATAATCTGAAGAACTCGTAATAATCATCAATAGTTCTGTCTTTCTGTGAGCAAGTGTTTGTCCTTCCGAGATGTTTATACCAATTTACCATCATGCCACTTTCCAAATGGATGATGTAATACTCGTCGGAGTTAGAAAACCAAGCAAATTCATCACAAACGACAGTTCCATGACAGAATGCGTCCATAAGTCTATCGTAGCCAACGGTTTCTTTTACAATCTCACACAGTTTATCTCTGTCGATATGATACTGTGGTAGAGGACTCAAATGTTTTTCATTCATAAACTTTCTCCTTTTTTAACTTCCTAATTTCAAGCCTAACCCTGAATATAACTGGGAATAAATCTGTTTTTCTATTTCGTCTTTATAAACCTTGGTTGGCGTACCGTTTACCATAATTGTCATAGTTTCTCGTAATAAAGGCGCTGCTAAGTTTTCGAAACTTGGACCTGCCGCGTTTGCTAAAACTTGTGTTTCAGTCATATACGCCAGTGCTTCCATTCGCTTATTTTTACACCGACTGACAAACGGGCAATTCTTGCATTCTTCTGAAAGTTTTGATAATCCCATTACTGACAATTTCTCCTTTCCCGTTCCAGCTTCACATCAATGGCTTTCTGTAAATCCTCTGGCTTAATATCAAAAATGGACTCCAGGAAGTTCGGACAAATATAAGCATCTGCCATCTCTTCCAAGAGTCCAATTCTATCGCCATAACCTCGAACCTGTTTGCTGATCTGCTGCTGAAGCTCTGCAAATTCCTCCATTGCCACCGTACATTTTGTTTTCCAGGAATGTTTTTGAAGGCTTCTGTGAATAATACGCCGTCTTTCTTTTTCAGAAAATTGAATGTCACCTTTTTATCCCTGGATAAACCTATTCCGATTCATACTGAAGCTCCTCCTCGCAACGCAGACAATCATTATTAGCGGCTCCGAAACAGCCATGGCAATGCTTCCTCATATCATACTCAGCCTTGGTTATTTCAACAAATTCGTCATTTTCTTCTTTAAAGAAGCGATTAAGCTCCACTGTACAGTCTTCTGGTGTAATTGTATAGAAAATTCCAACTGTGTCGTAATCTCCATTTTCCGGATCAACTAAAAAATCTTCGCAATAGACCTTAAATGGTTTACTTGCCGGAAAATATGGCATGGTAATAGGGAACTTCTCTTCCATTACCCGATTGATCAAGCTACTATGATAGGAATCATGTGGATTGTTCATATTGATTCCACAGTATCTATCTACATCGTGATACTTTACGGTTCCATCAGAATATACATATTTGAAAAGAGAACTCATTCGCTTACACTGATAGTTTACAATTTCACCGCGATATCCCGAAAGGTCCGTAATATCACTCCAAACATCCTCTGTATCCTCGATCGATGTAAGTGGCTTTCCGTCAATTAGGCGATTCAGAATATATTTAGTCATACCGATACTGAAACCGCTATGGCCGTCCTCGGACAGACTGTGATAGGCTTTCAGAGCACTTTCGTAGCAGACGCAACCATAATCCCACTCCCTTTCTTTTGTTCCGGAGGCTTTTCTTTCGTTCTCACAAGCAATCTCTACCTCTTTTTCAGCCCATGTCTGCGTATTGGATTTTTCCCGGCAGGATGACAAAGGAATATTCCGGTCATCTATATACTCATCTGCAAAAATCTTTCTGGTATCAGAACCAAAGTTCTCGATGATTTCCGGAAGATTCTCATTGACCGCATCAAACACCAGATTTCTCTCCTTACACCACTCAACAGCTTTTTGAAGCATGTCTTCCACGCGGCAGGTCCACAGAATCAACTTATCTCCATCCTTTTTCCGATTACGAAGATACTCTATCAGTTCTTCGTTCGGCGCTCCGATCCCTGGCCAGTTGTTCTCACATAAAGTTCCATCGAAATCTACTGCAATAATTTTCACTGATTTAAGATTCATACGTTTTTTCTCCTTTCTTATAGCGGACTCATCCCTTATGCAACTACTATATCCGCCTTGTGGTCGCCCTCATTATTGCTCGACCCTCTCCCAAATTCTCCAATTACTCAAGCCATTTGTTGTCGATATAATAGAAACTGTAGACACAGACTCCAATTAAGACCATCCAAATAATCCAGAATATCCACATTGCAAAATCGGTTTCTAAGTATTCTACGGTTTCATCAATCTTCATATTTTCATAAAATGGTGAGTTATCGGCTATTGTTTTATCAGCCAGTTCTGTAAATATGGTTCCGGTAAAGTTTAAACCAACTCCATAATACTTATAACGAATGTGGCTGGATTCTTTAACAGTGTCTATATACTCCTTTCCCGGCAGGTCGATTTTACTAACTGAAAAAACGTGATTTAAAAATGATATTTCATCACATATCCGTTCCTCACTACCAGCATAATCCCATGTCCAATAGGTTTCCGTTGTATAGTAAGTATGGGTTTTTCCATTCGTAGTTGTTGTATGTGCAACCTGGCGAGTATGCATTGTATATCGTTCTTTCACTTTTTCAATATAAATGTATTCTCCACCAATTTCAGGATATGTAACTGTATCGACCGCTTTCAAATCGCCATATACAAAAGCGTTCCCGGCATTAGTCCTCATTCCGTACTCAAACAGTTCCTGCGATTCTATTTTTATCGCCTTGTTGTATTTTTCATTTTTATCCAATTGATAATCCGAAATTTTTCCAGCAATAAGGACTCCAATCAGAAGCATAATAGCGACAATCGATACACTTACCAGTATTTCCCGTTTCGTAATCTCGAAATTCCCGAAATCAAAACTTCTACGCTTGCGTCCTCTCATAGCTTTTACTCTCCAAACAGATTCTGCGGAGCATCGGCAGGAGCACTATAGTCAAGATAGGTATATCCCCGAACCTCATATCCGAGAATATTGAGAAAAAATCTTGTCGGGAATTTGCGTATATATCGGTTGTATTCTTTTACCTGCTTATTGTAGTTACTCCGATATTCTGCAATTAAATTTTCTGTAATTGAAAGTTCATTCATTAACTCTTTATAATTTTCATTAGATTTTAATTCTGGATACGCTTCTGACACCGCCGTGATAGCTGTAGTAACGTTTTCGATATCACCGGTAGAGCCTCTATTTTCAACAATCGCCGTCAATGTTTCCGCTTCATGCTTATCGTACTGCTTAACACAATTAGCAAGGTTGTAAACCAAATCTACACGTCGTTTTTCCTGAACTTTGATGTCAGAATCAGCAGTATTAACTTGCTCTTCCAAGGTAAATGCTCTGTTCTGGGAACTCTGTATACAAAACACACCTAACAAAATAATAGCAATAATACCGACTGCTACAATTAAAGCTACTTTCCAGTTGTTTTTAATTGTTCTCATGATTTTTTCTCCTTCTTACTCTTCTGAATTTATCTACACTCTTTATCACACCCGTATTCTTATTGATAATGCGATAATAGAACTCTGTCTCCTCAACCAACATCCAATCTTTACAGTTTAAATAATGAGCAGATAAGCATTCTTTTTGCTCTCTGGTCAATTTTTTCGGTTGCTTCATGTGGTTTTCTCCTCGCTGTAATTGATTTTCTTAGATTTGGGGAATACCAGCTTTTGATAAATTTCTTTGGCTTCTTCCCCTTGATAGGCATTGATAATTTCTACCCTTCCTTTTTGCTGCCTTCCAACAATCAGAACGCCAGCGTCTTTCCCATGAGAAAAATCCCAACTCACAATAACACTATCTGTTGATTTCATTCACTATCACCTCCCCAAGCTTATTTTTGATACGTCCTAAGATATCCTCCACCAATCTTCTCGTATTCGGATGCAGTTTTATATAGCTTTTCCGCTCCTCATACCAAGAGAAGATCTCCAGCAGGTTCCCTTTAAACCAGCTAAAGGACCACCAATCACAAATCATCTCCAGAATATAACAGTAAGGCATTTCCAAAATGATTTCTCCTTCTTCGGGATCGTCATTGATAAGCACCCAATACTGCCAATGATGAGGGTTTCGATGAATATGTAACAGCCAAGCTTTTCTGAAATCCTCAACTACTCCATAAGAGCGATTGCCTCCATAAAAATAAATATCATAGGGGCCATACTCATCGGGCTCCGTTTTGGATTGGTCATGTGCAAATACGATATTGTGTTCCGCACCACTGCCCTCTGTAATTTCAGGAAGATTTTTCTGCAACCAACGAAATCCGGCTTCAACGTTGGATTTATGTTGCGCCAAATATCGGTCATATTGATAGCTCATTTTTTCTTTTCCTCCCACTTCATAGGTTTCTGGGAATTGAGATTGTATCCATAATCCAAGCATTCATTACATGGGTCGAATTTTTCTCCCAATTCCTTGTGTTTACAGGTTTTACAATACTTTTTAAAATCCACTTCCAAATACTCTTCGTTCATGGTTGATCTCCTTTCACCACTTCACAAACCTCGATTCATTAAAATCTCTCTTATCTTTCAGTGCCTTACTAATTGCCAAATCAATCCCACTACGAGATTTCAAGTGATAGTAATACAAATCTTTGAATGGCGTATTCAACCTGTCTATTCGCCCCGCAGATTGCTGCATGATTTTGTAAGAATAGTTCTGTGAGTAGAATATAATGGTATCTGTCTTGATGCAGTTCCATCCTTCCGCTCCAGCATTGTACTGAACAAGATACACCCAGTTTTTCGACTCTGGGATTGGCTGGTGTTTGTGACCATTCCACTCTGCAATTTCAAAGACTCCATCGTCTTCATAAATTCGAAACAACCCGTTCAAAAGCTCCAGCTCATAATCAAAGTTGTAAAATATAATGGCTCTGGGATGCTTCTCTACAATTTCCATCAAGGCGATCTGTCGTGACTCGTCCGTATTCACAATTTTCCGCCATACATAGCAAAGACCGGCGGCATTCGCAATCGGCTCATTCTTATACGGGTCCCATCGTGTTCGTCCAACATCTTTGTATCGCTCTATGCTGTATCGAACAAATATATCTTCGTGATGAGAAACCGTCTGACGCTTGAAATCCATATTCACCAAAATACGATTTCTGAGTCGAATCAATCTCCCAGTATTCAAATATCGGTCAATCTTTGGGTATTTACTGAATCGACTATAAACCACATGTTCTCGGATGAATTCTGTCCGGTTTTTGTAAAACCCATTTGCGATGAATGCCGGAATATAATCCTGCCAGGTATCTCCCGGAGTTGCAGACAATAGAATCCACTGATTTGATTTGGTGATTTTCAAAAACGCCTTCACCCAAGCTCCGGAGCCTATCACTCTCTGCTCGTCAAATATAAAGAAAGCATCCTTTACATCCTCGTACTTCTTGATATTATTCCAGGAATCCACGACAATCTGATTTGAATATAGATTGACATCCTCGTGAACCGAAAGAAGGAAAGGCGAAAGATCACCCTCCCATTCCATCGTGTCCCGCTTTCTGGCTGTTGTGATGATGTATAAGTCCTTTGGGGGATCGTCCATCGCAACATAATCCTCAACCCCCATCAAGCAATCCGGATTTCCGCCATTCTGGAGATAGTAATAAGCTAATGCTGTTCTTGATTTTCCGCTTCCAACGCCGCCACACAGAATACAACCATTTCTCATTTTTTTTACTGCTACTATTTGATAGTCATACAATTCAACGGCCATTCCGTTGCTCCTCAAGAACCGCTGTTATGCTGTTTTTCAGGTTCGCCATATCCGAATACATCTCGTTTTCATTCTTCGTGCAGTCATCTTCTATGGGGGCCATATTTAACAGACTATCCAGCTCTTTTTCTAATGCTTTCAATCGTTCATTCACGCTTATCCCTCCTCATAAACTTTCATATACTGTGAAATAATCTTCTCATAGTCCACACATCTGAAAAATATATAGGTGTAAACCAGTAATTCTTCAAATCATCAGCCATAGTCATTGGTTTGGTCAAAGAATTTCCAACTTTAAAATATCCAGCAATTCCTAGAAGAGAAAGTTGAATATAGCACATCAAAGCTGGAACTTCTTCAATGTCTTGTCCGGAAACTAATAAATGGTTTTGATAATTATAATTTTCTTTTTCTAATTGCTTTCGTGCTTCGTGAATAGCAGCAATCAAGTTGGCTCCCGCTCCGCAACATGGATCGTTGATGGTAATATAGCCATCTTTCCTTACTTTCTCAGTTACATCCGTAATGGTGATTTTTGCCATAAGCCGACACATGTCATAAGGAGTAAATATTTGTTTCAACTCATCGTAGCCAAGATTTAAGCTCATGTACATCTTTCCTAAAAAATCCTGCTCCGGATTCATTTCTAAAGACATGACCAGATTTGCAAACAACTGTGGAAAAAGTTCCTGTTTTGACTTACTGTAATGGCGAATGATATCCAAGTATCGTTTCTCTCGCTTATCATATTGAGATTTGTCCACAGAATTTGATATAGAACAAGCCGACATAACAATAAAGTCTTTCCAAATATCCCACGGTCTGTTTTTTTCTGAAACAAGTTGACGAAAGATGTTCATAAATTCTTTCTCATATCTGTCGGGTTTGAAAGTGGGAAGATTTTTCATTTTCGGCTTCGGTGATAAGCTTACTTGATGTTCCTCTTTATGAACTACAAAGTCGTGCTTCTCTGATATTTTCTTTGGTTTTTCGACCTTGGAAATAGAAGCATTGATCTTCGGTTTCGCTGTGGTTCGCTTCTTTTTCCGATTCCAAAATGCCATAACTTTCTCCTTTCGCAGAAATATAGGGCTGTTTCCTCTAGCCTTAGGACATTTACCTTGCTGGCAATATCAGGCACCCTATTTGTCGCTCATCAGTGGAATGGGACCTCTTCCGGCCCTTCTTCCTCCGCATACTTCTCAGCAAACTCATCCTCTTCGATGGTGACATACATCGTTTTCAGATAAGCCTTAATACCGCTCTTACCGTTCACGTCCCAAGAATACGGCCGAATCGTCAAATCAACCTTCCGAATCTCCGCATAGTCCAAAGTGGAAATGGATTCATCATCCAACGGTGTTTTTGTCTTTCTGGTAATCATATACACCTTAGGCGGGATATTCTCAAAGCTGACTGCCACCTGGATATAATGTTTCGGCTCTTCGTCCTCGTCTCTCGGAGCCAGCGCTCTTACATTCCATCCATCATTGGAGAGTTTCTCCGCCTGCTCCGGATCTTCGATGATGACACAGAAATTCCGATTTCCAGCCCGATTGTATTTAGACTCTTCGCCTCGGAAGTTTCGAAAAATAATTCTTGCGTTTTCAATAATGATATTGGGTACATTTTTGTAAGCCATGATATACTTCTCCTTTTCTTTAATTAAATGGTATTTCCTCATCAGCGTCTTCTGGAATGTTCATAAAATCCTCAAGCTTAGGTTTGGGAATATAAGGATCATCGGATATGAACCATTCAAAGTCACCATATTTGGATATGGTTTCCACTGCATCGTCTACAAGCTTGTCATAATAAGAACGATCAACGGAATCCTCTTTAGAGAGTTCCTTTACCATCTCAGACTCTAACCACCGATAGCCCTTTGACCCAGTGGCAGCATAATATCGTCCGTCCTTTTCTCTCATGAGCAATCCGCCACCAGCCCCCGATTTAATCGGACAGAACTGACCAACTCGTCCAATGAAAATATAATTGTGAGTCGCCTCGTCTTTTTTACAAAGCTCGCTGTATCTTGCTCCTATTTCTTCGTATGTATATCCGTATTTAGATGCGACATCTTCAAGAGATTTCCCTCCAGCCTGACTATTCCAAGCCTTGTCGATGGCATTTAATTCCCTTTCTTCCTCGGTTGTAAGCCGCGGAAGTTTCTCATTCATATCCAAATATAAAGCGCTGCTTACCGACTTGGTTTCACACACATCTTCAAAGGCAATTTCTTCGCCGCTGAAAAGTTTCTTGAAGACATACGGAATCTGGAACTGAGTTCCTGTGGCTGTCCATTTTCCGTCTTTATACTTGGCGATATAGACGGCGTCATTTACAAGGCACATCCGGTCGTATGTAGCCTCATGCTCAAAGGTGTAACCATATCGCTTTCCGTAATCCATAACAAACTGGATAATCTCCGGTGTCGCATCAGGAATCTTGATAGAGTCCGTCTTAATGTGAGCAACAGTAAAGCCCCGTTCCTGTACCTCGTGTTTAAGGTTAATCATGAACAGAGCTCCTCGTTTGGCTACAATATTATCTTTGTTTCTCGGATCACGGAACGGATTCTCGAAGTTAGCAGAAGTCAGACCATATACCGAGTTGATTGCCGTCTTCAAAGCATTTGCCAAATCCTTCGCTGTCATCTCTCCGTCAATGACCTTCTGGATATATGGTGTCAACTTCCCATCCAGCATATGATTGACTTCGTCCCAAGCTTCGTGTTTGATGCTGACTCGTCCTTCCACAATGTCACGGAAGGCTCTCGTAAATTTCACACCGAACAGAACTTCTGCAATTGCACTATGAGGATGCATAGAGGAAATATCCAGCAATGCCACATTTCCGTACATACCAGGTTCTGCATAGACATAACCGCCTTCTCCAACTTCTTCTCCTCGATATGTCGATTTTCCATTCTCATACTTGTATCCAGGAAAATATGGTAAGAGACTTCCTTCATCGCCATGCGTTTGCGCCATCATTTCGGGACACGCTTCGGCCAAGAAGGAATAGGTTTCTTCATCAAGGTGATGCACTGGCTCTGCCAGATTTCGGTAATTGAACTGATCCTGTGGTTTCCGCTCGTTTCCAAATATAATCTTCTGGGTAAGCGTATTGGTCGTATCATTCACTGTCATTCCAGCCAAATCCGCCAGAATCTGTCGAGCTGTCCAATCAGCTTTCAGATAATGGAATGCCGCTTCGGTTGCAATTACATCGTTATCACAATACTCGGCAACTTTCGTCCACATTTCTTCTGGAACCGGTTGATCCCAAGGAAGCCCAAGCTCCTGATGATGGATTCCCATCTCAATTTCCAGCTTCTTCAAGCTCTTTTTATTTCCGGCAGATGCAAAGTCATACACATCCGTATAGGAAACATTGTAGGCTTCTCCAAAGAAACAATTCGGACTTCCACTGATAATTTTTTGTGAGAGGTTATAAAGCTGCTCGTTTGTATAACCCATGAGTCTTGCATACAGAATATGATTATCATATCGCCGACAGTTAAACCCGACCAACCGGAATCGCATCAATTCCTCAATCTCCGTTGGAGTCGGGTTAATCATACGCACCACAGGCTTTCCTTCGCCCTCGATTTTCCAGTTTACAAGGAACAGATTTGGAAATACCTCAATATCGTAAAATACCAACTTTGCTTCTTCGTTTCTCCCCGCTGTGGAAGGGTCTGCTGATTTAAACTGCATCTTATTAACCAGCTTGATACAGTATTCGGCCTGATGCGTACTATTCGCAGCAAATGCTAAAACCGCATTCCGCATGTCCGTCACGTCATAACTCAAATCGCTGGAATATGCGTCCTCCAGTATTTTGTAGATAAAGTCGATACTGGGCTTAGTACCCGGATGGATTTCTTTATTCAGATTTCTCTTGATTAGTGTTCTAAGCCCTTTCTCGCTTTTAATCGCTTCAAAATTTACCATTTTATCTTCTCCTTTCGTCGGTAAACCAGAGCTAATCGTTGCGATGGGCAAATCATTACACTTTGTAAGTTTTCTTCGTAATGAGCTTTTACCCGTGAACACTTTCACTTCGATGTGGTCGTCATAAATACGACTCAGTTTTTTCACATCTCCCGTATAAATATAATGAAGATGAACCCCCTTTCCGCTTTTGCTTAGCTCTGCATAAGTCGCCGGCCACTTGCTTGCTTCTTCTACATTCCGTTCGAAGGATTTGTTCCCTTCCTTATTTGGAATATCGAAATCAATTACGATGTGGTTTTCCGGGACTTTAACATAGTGGATTTTAGAAGTATCCAAATCCGATAGCTTCGTTTTTACCTTGTTCCATTTCATGGAAGGTGTTTCTTTGTCTGTTGCATACTGCGATGGACAATCGGAACATACCTGATCGAAAATGGATTTGGCAGTATTAAACTGCAATAATGAAGGCTTCTCTTCCGGCTTTTCAGCAACCATTTCCTCTTCAAATTTTTCAGTCCGGAATCCGATATAATAACTTCGTACTCTCGAACCGTCCTCCATGTTGAATCGCTCTTTGTAGTCATGGAAATAGTTCTTCAGTTCTTCCTTAAAAATTCTCTGAGAAAATGGATAGCCTACTTTGGCTTCATCACAATAGGTCTTATACATCTCCCAGGCAGCTTTCAAAGTCGTGCCGTTTTCCCGTTTGAATACATGGTAGGAATCAATGATGAAGTTATAGAAATCATTGGATGCGCCCAGCATTGCAATGGGAATATAGTCATCATACAGACCGGGATTGTTTAGATAGATTTCCCGGCAGTGATATGCAATCGCTCCCAGTTCGAATTCAATCTGTTTCATAATTGCTTTGTATTCCTTCGGGCTCAGCTTATTTCCTGAAGGAGATACGTCAATCAGTCGTCGAATCAAACCAGATTTTGCATCTGTAATCTTTACCGGCTTGTTGGTACCCATGAACAAAAAACATTTGAATCGGTTGGAGTAAGTCGATTTGAACTTCTCATTTACGGTCATCAGCTCATGGGACACCAAGCTGTTTAACCTGGTATTATCCTCAATTCTTGACAAATCGCCATCATGCTGGATCGCAACAAGCGGATTACTCTTGAATGCCTCCAATGCAAAAGAATTACTGGACGACCCCAGAGCTTTTGCGTCAAAGACCGAATAATACCCTTCAAAGAGCTGCTGAATAATATTGAGAACTGTGGATTTACCTGTTCCGGCAGCTCCATACAGAACCATAAATTTTTGCAGTTTTTTCGATTCTCCACATGCCACAGAACCGATAGCCCATTCAATTTTCTGTCGCTCAGCCTCAGAGTACAGAGTAGACATCAATTGGTCATAAGCAGACAAATCACCAGCTTCAAGCGGATATTTCAGCTTTTTACTGGCGTAATCTTTTTTATCGGTTTTTGTGTTGGAGAATATCAATTTGTCATCCAGCATGTGGAAAGAATCCCGCATTTGTTTCTGACAATATTTGTGCCAGGAATCAATCATTCCAGACTCTGCATCCCACATGTGAAGAACTTTTATTTCAGAGTCAAAGCGCTGGCGGCTTTCTTCTGCGTACCTATCCAGTTCACGGTCGATAAGTTGTAAAGCGTCCTGTTCATCTGTAGACCATAAACCTCGTTCCTCAATCCAGATAGCGTAGAAGTCACCACCTCGAATCATCAGATCGGAGCTTTTCTTAATAATGAACTTCGGATAGATTTCAATTACACCACGCTTTGTACTACGTGTAGAAATCATCAAAAAGTCGATCATCTCATTTTTTACTCTCCTTTATCGCACTTCATTTCCTCTATTGTTGATTCCAATTTCTCGATTCTCTTTTTCTGCTCTACTCGATCCAGTTCCAGGAGAACCAGATTAACCGTTACGATAAGAACAAGCGTACTTAATTTCCGATTATAACGTGCCTGTTTATTCATGGATTTCCGGATAGACCGGATCGCTGTTTCCGAGCTGCTAAGACTTCCAAAAATATAATTCATAACCTCGCACATTTTACTTTTTTTCTCCCTTCATTCCATTCAGAAAGCTAGTAATCGTTTCAAATTTCCAATCTTTCTGACCGTGATAAGTGAATATAAATTCTTGGCCATTTTTCTGGCGGATACGGATACTGTTCCTTCCATTTGGAAACCACATATCAATCCGCTCTCCTGAAAAATCGGGAAAATAACTCTCAAACCACTTCATTACTTCACTGTGACCCATGGCAATCTCTCCTTCTAAGTATTTTCGTCCAAGTACCAGCACATCTGATACCAGATTTCAACAGATCTCAAATCGTATCGGCTGCGATTTACGGTAAACAGTCCTCCGTCACCATTACGGCTATATTTCCGATCCAGAAACTTCTGGACAATGTCCTCGACATAATCTCTGTCAAACTTGGAATCATTCATAGAACCCAGCCCAAGATTGACAATCATATTCCAAAACCACTGTCCAGTTCGGTTTCCAATGTCTGGATCATCCATAATATGTTCTTCACACCGAATCGCAAGCGCGATCATCATTTCCAGCACACTGCAAGTCCGATTATCCAAATAGGTGGAAACCATAGAGCTGCTGTATCCGTTTTCATAACCAAACCGATACCTTAAATCCACTCCATCTTCCGCCCGATTTCCATCCATCGGAATACTGTAAGTAAATTCGATTCGATGCAGCTCTCTTAAAAGCTTTTGATACGATAATCTCTTTGAATATCTCCCATCAAATACAAGCTGATACATCCAGTTAAAATATGCATCATTAAGCTCGTTCTTTGTCATTACTCCTCCATTCGATGTGGCATCGTTTTTACAACATCGGAATAGTTTCTCTGGTCAAGCAGGATTTCATAATCGCACTTTAACCGGTCATTTCGGACAAACACAGAGTCGTCTTCATATTCCCCGAAATGATTCAGAGAGCCCTTACCGACAATTTCCTCCACATCGTCTACCTCTTCATCATTCTCGTCAGCCAGAACTTCGTCTGCATAGTAAGTGAGGCTGATTTTTTCATACTCTTCAAATTCGCCAAATTCCTCTGGCGAGATGACATAAGGTTTTTCCACAAACGCCTCTCCTTTCTTTTCCTCAACCGTTTTGGAATAATCCGTATAGCCCTCTTTCTGAATGATAGACGCGTACTTTTTGAAATCCATGTCGTCTACATCCTTCGGAGTTCTATCTTCCGCTACTTTAAGGCCATCACGAAAACCCTTCACAAAACTCTTTCCCGCTTTCTCTACGCTTTCTCTTTCGGCATAAGCTGCTTTTACGGAGTCGATTTCTTCCTGAGCGATCAGCTCATATTTCCGTTTCAGCAGTTGCCATGTACATACAGAACCAATCCCCGCTCCAGCAATAAAAGCAAGGAAAGTCAATCCTTTACTGCTCATCCTCTTCCTCCTCGTTTTTAATTGTCATTACGGTTATTGCCAAACCGCCAAAAAGAAAGGAGACACTCAACAGAATGCCTCCCATAATATGTCTTTTTCTCTTAGTATCCAGAACATAGTCCAGTACCGATATCACATTCTCCAGACCGTCCATATCAATGCTCCCTTCCCGTTGATAGAATTGCGATTCCACCAACAAAGCAGATACCGGACATTGCCGCCAGTGTATAAGACACAAATGCTAAAAGATTACGCATGATGATTCTCCTTTCTTCACTCATACCTTGAAAAATAATGATTTTCAACTTGGAACATCGGAACGCCATACGCACTGTATTCTCCTGCCGTAAAGAACACAACGTCGTAATTGCTCCTTGACTCCAGTTCCTCATAGACAAGGTCACAAATATCCGCTCGGACTTCGCACCTGTCCACTCGACCATTCCACATAGATGAAAATTGATTCGGTTGATAAACCACTTCATATACCGTATCGGGAAAATGTTCGGAATCTACCCGATTCAATATAGTATCGATAACAAGGCGTTTTCCTTCTTCACATTCACCTTCGGCTTCTGCCATAGTAACTAGGGCGATTAACTCTACATCTTCTCTCGACATTTTCGGTATAACTTCTTCTAATCCCTCCATTTCCTCAGTGGCAATTGGAATGGATTCCTCTTGCAAAACTGTAATAACCGGTTCTGTCTTTTCGACAACGCTGGCCCTAGGTATTGCTACAACGTCTTCCCCTTCTGAGTGAAATTCAGATACAAAGAACGAAGATGCTATCACGATACCACACAAGATCGGAACCGCTATTACTTTGATTAACTTGCGCATAAATTCCTCCCAAATAAAAACTATCCCCAAGAATCGTAATAACTCCTAGGGATAGTTATAAATTTATCTCTCACATCAAATCCCAGATGTTCCCATCCACATTAAAATCCAAAAGGATTGCCTGGTCGAATCCATTGACATAATCCGAATAACTCAGATTATCAGAATACAGACCGAAATCAATGTAATTATCTCCTTTAGAATTTTCCGGATTATAAACCCAACCAACAATCTGGCCGGCTTTTGTTCTCGGAAGTCCAAGCATCTCATAGACTTCATTCAGAAATACGCGCTTCTTTGCTTTCAACAAGTCGTTTGCATAACGCTCTTGGGCTTTGATGAACATCAGATTATATTCATTGTTGCTTTCCCAATGAGGATTAAGAATGGAATTTCCATCCTCATCCTGCGTGTACTTTTCAAAGAATCTGGCATAACCGCTGATATCCCCCGGACTTACCACAAAACCATTCTTCTTAACTTTCTTCTCTTTTCCAGTCTCTTCATCAATAACCGTTTCATCAAACTTTTTGGCTTTGAGATTATATTTCAGTTCACGGTCAACCTCTTCGCCAAATCGTTCGATCACACGGCTGCGATACTCTTTAAATCCTTTATCAATAGCTGCATAAGCCGCACTTAGAGCTACATTTCTCTTACGAAGAATGTTATTAGATGCCAAAATACTGGTGATTGACAATGCACCGAGTATGACGGAAGGCCCATACAGTTTGGCAAATTTCATACCGGTCTGAACATAAACAATCGCCAAATCTTTTTGGGCATCCTCGCTGGAATACCGCTCCTTCACGGATTCGTCTGCTTCACATTTATGAATTGTTTCGACATCTTCTTTTGTCTTGTCCAGAATTTCACCCACTTTTGTCGTTGCTTTACAAGCCATTACCGCGCTTGTAACCACACCGATAACTCCAGCCACAACGAGAATCTCCGGACTATGCTTCTTTAACTGGAAACTGGTTTTACTAAGAAAACCATTCATGCTCTTTACAATCTCTGCTTTTTTCATGATTATTTATTCTCCTCTTCTACTTTTTCTGTTTTCTTTAAATGGTCGATCAAATGCTGGGCGTACCAAAGGATTTTTTCCAAATCCTGGATTCCGTTTTTCTTCTTCCAACGGCAGGCATATTTGATGATGTTTGCGGTATCGGCAGCCTCAATTCCTTTTAAATCAGAAGTAAAGGCTTCGATTACATCAATAACTTCCATACCCGTTTCGGAAATATAATGATCCGGATGAGATACCATCCTGTCTTCTGACTCATACATCTTGAATCCCTCCTTTACAACGGCATTGGTTTAGGCAATTTTAAAATATAACCATCCCTTACTCGAACCGCCCTGCATCCAGCAATATCAGTCCATCCGTATTTATTGGCAGCATAATTGTCATTGGACACGTTTGCCAAATCATAAAGATCTGCAACACTAACTACCTCATACTGTGCAATAATTTCGTTCATGGCGTCTAATACCGATTCCGCATCTCCACGAGTTTCGAATAAAAGCTCATCATATTCGTAGCTCGTCCGGCTCTTCGGTGCTGTATAATCTTTCTTTCCGCTGTCGTAATACTTCTGATAGGATACCTTGGACGCTGTAGAGTTCTTTTTTGACTTCCCAGTTTCTCCATAGAGGATCATATCAATACCATTGGTAACTATATCGGAAATTGCCTTTTTTATTGCCGGCACCAGAACATCCATCACAATATAAGATTTTACGTTATTGACATCTTCAGAAATGAATACGTCTGCAAACTTCTGCATTTCTGATTTTTTCTTTGATTTTACCGTCCCAGAAATCACTTTCTCTACACGTTTTTCGGGAACAAGATTTTTCTGCTCCTCCTTTGATTTGTGGGAATTCGGCTTATATTCCTCCATTAAGTTGTCTCCTTTCCGCTCACCAAACTGATCTTTCCAGGCAATATAATCTTTGTACCCGGAAGTCGGTTGTTTTTCTTTTTAAACTGATAAGTAAGGTTTGACCTTGCTTTCTTTTCTGAAACTGCCCGTGTGGAAGCAATCCAGCGATTTGCAACACAGTTGTCAAATTCCATAACTGGGCCATCATACGAATACATGTTCATAAATTTCACCTCCGGATAAAAGAAGAAAGGGAAAGCACTTTGTTACAGGTACTCTCCCTCGTGTTGAAACACATTTTTTCGTTTAGGCTTCTTCGGAATCCTCTTTTTCATTCTCAATGATTGGTTCTTCGGGTTCATCCCACTCAGCATCGATAATCTGCTGCTCCTTCTGAGCTTTGATTTTAGCAATCATCGGCTTACCCACATACCTGTAGATTACAACACCTGCAAGTACGGCTAAACCGATACCGGCCGCAACCTTAAACCCCTTACCAGAACTCGCTTTAACGATTTCCTCTGTGGCTGTTTCCATAACCTCTTCGTTGTTCATGATTTCATTGGTTTCCATGTTTATTCTCCTTTCAATTTTTGAAAATGTGTGGTTCTTCTTCCATTAAAGCCACTGTTTTTTTCGCGCGTCACATCAGCTCACTGAAATTGTATCTCGGAGCAATACTGTAATCAATCACCAGGCAGGGAGTTCCATCGCTGGTCAATTGAGAACTAAATGATAGATCAATATACCCATTATCAATATTCCATCCCAACTCATCGCCGATTTTGATATTATCCAGACCGACTTCGTAGTAGAAATCATTTAAGGATACATACATCTCATCGCGCATCCGACGATTTAATTCACATTCCGCTTTCTTAATTTTGTCGATATCGCCTTTAAAATATCTGCCAGAAATCGCGTCATAGCAGAGCGTATTTCCCTTTTCTGTAATGATTATCTCTCTTGTTACCACTGGATTTTTCTCGATTTTATCCTTTGCAATAGCATCTTTCACAGTTTCGTGCTTCTTCTCTCCGAACATCTCAACGACTTTTCCCTGATAGTCCTTGAGAGCGGATTCCGATAAGGTATATGCCGTTGCGAGTGCTGCATTCCGTTTAGCGTTTACTGAGCTGGCTCCAATTAAACATGCAATGGAGAGGGTTCCCGTAATCACTGCCGGAATATAACAGAACCAAGTTGTTTTTACCACATCTGCGACTTCAAGCTCCTCGGCTCCAATCTCCTCTTTTCTATCTTCAATGAGAATCAGCGCTTTCGGCGTTGCCCGGACCGCCATGACAGTCGTTGTGATCATACCAGCAATACCAATTCCGGTAAGAATTTCAGGGCTGTGCTTCGCCATGGATGTTCGAACTGACGACAAAACTTTTGATATGTTCGATTTCTTCATTATCTCATTCCTCCAAATATCACACTGAATATCGTTTTAACCATGTCAAGAGCCTGATTCTCAGTAAAGCCAGCACGAACAAAGCTGTCCATAATTACTTTGGTTTCCGCTGTTGCTTTATCGTACTGCTTATATTTTTCTAACTTCTCAATTTCCTTTCTCAGAGTATCAATCTCGTTTTCTTTATTCCAAATTTCCATCTTTAACACTGCTTCTTTTGTAACCATTACATCATTCTGACAATAATGCAGAATGTCTTCTGAACCAGCATCAAAGCCCCAAGGATAACGGCCAGATCTACGGGGCACAGGGCCCCTAGATTCCTGCTTAACCAACCAGAATTCCGGACGAACCCCATTAGAGTGCGAAGCGCCGCAGTAGCCCGTAAGGCCATGGCTGAACACAAAAGCGAAAACAGCCGAAGAAAACTCCTCTTTTGTAGCATTTCTCAGCCATCCCCACGTAAGCTGATCTTCAAAACAAGCAATTCGATTCTTGCACTCTTTCATCAAAGGAAGCTGTTCATCGCTATCTGGTTCCAGATTCTTGTTATCCCATTCGTCCTCATGACCAACAATCTGTCCAACGGTTGGAATAGTAAGTCCGTAAATCTTATCACGCAACTCTTCTGGGAACGCCATAAACAGAACTGTATCCATCCACTTCTTCAGATCGGACTTTTCAAAACCACCTTTGTTTGTAGAGCAGTTATTCATCGGCCGGCAGGTAACATATTCGTCAAATATAAACATGACGCCCTCGTCCGTAACCTTGTGAGCGGTCGCGGTAAACTCTCCAAGCTCTGCCAGCGGAATGACTATCTGATCTCCTACCTGAATGTTGGCTGTTTCGATTTCCTGTTTTCTTAATACCTTCATAATGCTTCTCCTTTCGAAATATAAAATTTGTGGTTATAAAATAAGACCGAGAAGTGTCTCGGCCGTATTTTCTGCAACTTGAAATATGTGGTTATTTGCTGGATTTTCCGACAGGTAAAGAAAAAGCTCCATTTTCAATATAAACCCTTCTATCACTAAATCGGCTTCTGTCATCGGATGATCCATAATGGCCAGTAGAATCTCGTCAACCGCCCACCGTTCATACGAACGTTCCATAATGGCTGATTTAGGCCAATTTTCTCCCGGTTCAAACAGATGCATATTCGTATAATTCATGATTTTTTGAATAGCCTCATCATTCATCAGCACTTGCTCCAAACTAAAAAGAAAGAGCCCTTGTTAGGACTCCTCTTCGTTTTCATCATCTTTTTTGGCAAGTGCCTCGTTTACCTTTTCTTCAATTTTCTCATCCATTTTCTTTTCGTTTACCCAATCGGTAAGAATACTTACTCCAAATCCGATCGCCGTAACTGCAATCCCAATGGCTTTGATAAAATTTTTGTTTTTCATAAAGCATTAGCCTCCTTTTCATAATACGGTCTGTAATTTTTGCGAATCATTCAAATTTGTTGACCGCCATCGTGTCTATAATGATGCACTCCAAGCTATCTTCCAACGTTGATTTGTAATTATCAAAATCCAACCAATAGCAATCCATTTCTTCTACCATATAGCTGATATCCCATCCGAGTTCATCGCCTCCGTCTATGCCTTCGACACCTAAAAATGACAAGTATTCATTTAATGAACAATCGCCTTTAATGGAAAGATTCCGATTTACATGATATTGGGCGTTTAACACCGCTGCCATTGTGGTTCTAAAATACTTCTTTGAGGCAAGATCATAGAAAAGCAACCGTTCACTTTCAGAATCCATGTCCATGTTGTAAACCTGATAACCCCAGTCGTAGGAAGACACCATGGCATCTTTCGCCATTTCCGCATGGATTTTATCATCCGCATCCTCTCCGTAAACTGTCTTGGCTGACTTCCGATATTGCTTATAGGATTCATTGAGCATAACGTATGCACTCATCAAAGAAGCCTGTTTCTTTTGATTTAATGCATTCGCTCCAAAGATACAAGCAATAGTTGAAACTCCCAGCAGTACAGAAGGAATATAAGTCGGCCCCGCTACTCGGACGATTTCTAATTTAGTTAGATTTTCGCCCTTCTCCAGCTCTGCCTCTTTCAACAATTTTATTGCTTTAGGGGTTGCCTGAACAGCCGTAATGGTTGTTGCAATGACTCCAATAGAAGCTACTACCGTTAAAATTGTCGGAGATGAGCGATATAATTGACGCCCGACTCTTTTCAAGATTTTAACTTTTTGCATAATATTCTCCTTTCGTTTTATCCTATTCCATGGCATATAACAGATCTTGAATATTTTCTCCAACCATCTTAGCGGTGGTAAATATAGAACTGTTCTGTTGATTCATAGAAGCAAAGTCATCCATTTTTTCTATAAATGATCGAGCCATCGCTTCTAAATTTTTTATGGACGTTTTGGTCTGGGGAAAAATATGATCGGCTACATAATTTCGAAATTCTCCAATCGCCCACAATGTATTGCTCACCCTAGTGAACTCTTTCTTGTCGAATACCGGATTTGGCAACCATTCGTCCATTTCGTACATATCACATAGAATCAACGCCAATTCGTCCAAACTCAAATTTCTGACCACCTTCTTAAAATCCCCCTTTCTTGATTGATAAAAAAATAAAAGAGAACCAGTATCGGACTCGAACCGATTACCTCCACGGAAGTGTGGCGCTCTGCCAATGAGCTAACTGTTTCTCCATAATAGGAATTGTAAATTTTGCGAAGTAAAAAGAAAGAGCCATTGCTGGCTCAATCCTCTTAATTTAAACCGATTTTCTTCAGAATTTTCATGAGTTCTTCTTTACTCATATCTGCATCAATACTCACATGTACGTGCGCTTTCTCATCTGAAATCGAAGCATTCAACTCGTTTAACTGGATATCTACGTTATATCCAAGCTTTTTATGTAATACCCCTTTTGCTAATTTCGAAAGCAACATCCGTGTAAATTTTGAGTTGATTTTCATTTCGTCCATACTCCTCTTCCTCCTCTCAAGATCTATCGGTTTCCATAAGAGAAGCTGTAAAAATCACGCAAAAAGAAAGAGTCCTTGTTAGGACTCGCTCTTATTGATAATGGTGATCTCTTCAATTTTCTTCTGGCGATCAAGCCAATCTTCGAATTCTTCTTTGTTTCTAAACTCTCGATAATCCTCGACTCCTGATCGCTTATACGTTATTTTAATCATAAAAGTCACTCTCCTTTCACAATAGGAGATGTAATTTTAGCGGACTAAATATTTCTCCTGTCAAAAACAGTCTCCCATCGTTCCCTCTTAATCGGCTTCATTTTTAAAGCCCACATAATCTGACGAAGTGTCACAGTGGGATAAAGCCCGTCCGTAGCCATTCCGGAATGTGTATCAAAGTATTCTTTAAAACGAGGATGCAAATATAAATCATCCGTAATCCATGGGTCCACGTCTCCCCACCAGGTACTCTTTGTTTTCTCGTCAAATCTCTGCTGAATAACTGCCAGTCCCTTTTCTCCGATTTGGAACAGCGTGCAGCAATGATAGACTGGATGGTCACAAAAATATACTTTTCCGTACATCGACAAATAGATGTTCGGTTTTTCATAATGGTATCGCATCATTTATTCTCCAAAAAGAAAAAGCCTATGCCGAAGCATAGACCTTCTCTTAATAATATTTTTAGTCATCAAATAGCTTACATGACGTTTTGCAATACGGATATGGTCCTCCGCAGGCTCTGCATCCGGCTGGCGGAATATCTCCTTGTTCCATATCGAGCATTTCTTCCGTCCATTCTACTTCTTCATCGGACTCATACTCGTAATCCTCTTCGTCCACCTTTAATCCACACGATGGACAGATATAAATTCCGCATCCAGTCTTCGGATCTTCTGTTTGCCTCATGACGGCTCCACACCGATTGCAAATCGCATATCCGTTATTCAGGTACTCAATCAATTCAATACCTTCGGGTTTGATAATTTTGTAGCTCATAAATATTATCTCCTTTCGTTTTTCGAAAGAACCGCTATTATTGTACGGTTTCTTCCGGTGTACGGTCAAGAGACAAAGAGCTCTTTGTAGCATCTCCTTTCCATAATAGCGTCTGTAAAAATCACGCAAAAACGAAGAGGACATGTGTAAATCACGCCCTCCTCATTTCTGACCGGTTAATTATTTCTTTGTCGGTCTAAAACGATTGAATAATCCTCTGAATGTTGTTGAGGTATAGGTTCCCGTTTCTTCAAACTTGAATCCTTTCCGCATCCAGATACCATAGAACATTATCGGTATGAGAAGTTCTGCCGCTGCAATCCCCAGTTTGAAATATCGATCCTTCACTTGCTCGTCAAGCTGAGAACGCTTATACTGCTCATCCTGTACGTCGGCTTTGATCTGTTCGTCCAACTGAGATTTCTTAATCTCATTCTCCCGGACATTTGCTTCACTTTCCAACGTACGCCGGCTTCGCTTATCCTCTGCGTCCAGCTCACTTTTGGTTTCCTCGATTCTCAAACGGTAGAGTTTTGCCAGATCCTCTATAGCCTTTGATTTCTCTTCGCTACCCGAATCCAGAGAAGATATTGCTTGAATTTCCGCTGCTATCTCCTCATTCAACAATTCTTTGATGTTTTCACTCATTTTAGTTCTCCTTTCGTGAATTCATTAACTGCTCCATAAAAGGACTTGTTATTCGTGCGAAATATAATTTTTGATGTTGACTTTCAAGACTACATATCTTTTCTTATATATCGCATCCGCTCCCTTATGGGACAGCTCCAAAAACAAATAAGGTCCGCTGTCCGGATCGGATTGATCAACCCGCAGCGAACCAACGACATCCCTTCGGAATACCTGTCGTCCGAAGACAATTCCGATAACAATACCAACGATAATGCAAATAACCAGCTCCATATTTTGTTCTTCCTTTCAAAAACCTTTTTCCAGATTTCCCACCCGGGATTTTTTCAAATATCAACATAGCATGTCTTTCGGATACCTTGGTACTGTGTTTTAACCTAGGATAAAAAAGAAAGAGCCATTGCTGGCTCAATCTCTTAAAATTTAGTAACCCCTTCCCGTTCAAATGTTTCTAAAACCTTCGCTGTTAAAGATTCATACTCATCTGGGTAAAACTTTGCTATTGATTTTTGGCACGCCGTGATACCTTTTTGGTAGCTATAACTCGCTAACAATCCAATACCGCAACACGCACATACCCCAGCCGCAAACAGTCTACCAATTTGTTGTTTTCTAATTTTCGCGTTGATTTTCATAAGTTCTTCCATTATGTGTCACTCTCCTTTCACAATAGGAGATGTTATTTCTGCGTTCCTTCGCCCTCATACACGATCTTCTTTCTCATGTCGGACCAGGCAATATATCGCTCTTTCCGACACACGGGGCAATGGAATTTACACACCTTTCCTCCGATATCCACCACCTCTTTGCTGTCCGCCTCCAATCGACTTTGACAATTCGGACAGTTGAAGCGATAGACTTTTTTGACTGCTATGTCTACAATCTTCATTTCAATCCCTCACTTTATTCAGTAACCAGAAGAATCGTCTGTACAAGTTGTAATAAACATCCTTGCAGCATGGAATATTTAACCTAGCTTTCAATATATCGTAGGACCATCCCTCGGTTACTCCTTTTAAAATGTAAGTGGATAACTCTGCATCTGTCGCAATCGCCGCTTGCTCGACCGTCTTCATACGCTCTAAATAGTGAGATCGAGCTTCTGCACATCGAGCAGTCGGATCGCCAACCACCCCGTTCTTTGAAAATACTTCCATATCAGAAGGCCGCCGGCTAAGCCCATCCAGGGCGGCGTATGCTTTCTTCCATATCGGATACTGTAAACAGAAATGCTTCAGTTCATAGTAGCGATGACGTTCAATCCAATATGGATTTTTCTCAGATAATTCCGGGCGAATCGTTGTTCCCATATTAACGCTTCTCTCCTTTCCATAAATATCCGGTTTCTTCCCAGAGCCGCTTCGGAGAAATATAAAAGTTAATGCGTCCATACTTCGAATTCATCTCTTCAATGTTGGTAATCAACTTTCCGTTTCTAGTAGCCTTTCCAATAGGAAGCCATCCGGATATGATACCGGCTCGAACCCAGGAAGCATCTTTCCCATACACCCTGGCAACGACCGCTACCGGAACAGACCCCGGCGCAAATATAATTTCTTCCATTGGCTGTTACCTCCTTTCAACGGCTATTCTAGGATAAGAACCGCAATTTGTTAAAACAACCTCGGTGGCTATTTACATTGACTGAATGAAAAACCACAGTTAGAATGTAAAGTATCGAAAGGAGAACTATTTTTAAAGGGATGGAGGTGATGGTCATTGGTCAAAAAGCAGTACGTCTCTTATTCTAAGTGCTTTAAGCCGAAAGAGGAATCCAAACTTTTACCCGAGTACCTGGTTTTCCTTCTGAAGAATAAAGACACCAAAAAGCCTATGAATTACAGGCAATGCTACACAAAGTAATTCATCACGAGAAGCCGCCACCAACGGCTTCTTTTGATTTTTAACCATTCTCCCCATCCCTTTAAAAATAGTTCTCCAAACGATAAAAAAGAAAGAGCCCTTGTTAGGACTCCATTCTCTTGAAATACAATTTTTGTAGTTTTGCTCTCATTCTTGTCAATTCAATTTGAATCGCTTCTGCCTGACCAAAATTCTTACATCGTAAAAGCATATCCTCGAATATACGAATCTTAGTTTGTAAGTGCTTTTCCTCTTTTGACATCCTGAATCTCCTTTCGATTTTGTCTTTCACAAAAGGAGTTGTAATTCTTGCGAATTCTTCCATCGAGCCATCGTCATCTCGCATGGATAATCTTCATATCCATATGTCTCGCAGGTAATGAATCCCTCTAGTACGCCACGAATCACTTCGGCTTCGTACTGCTTATAAGGGGAAATATAATCCGGCAATTCTCTGCGTATCTGTCCGCAGGAAGGACAACGAAACCGATTTACTTTTACCCATGAAGTTTTTCTTCCTTTAGTCCGAACAATTCTCAATACATTATCGTACCTCTTTAACCTTACTCCGCAATTCCGGCAGGTTAATTCCTCATTGCTAACCATATACCCATCCCTTTAAAAAGTTTAAGTGTAGGAGTTGACAATTCCTACACTATCATATATGATTACTAATGATAAATCAACCTTGCCGCACAAAAATCTCGATTTATAAAATATTTAAGGAGGTATTGAGAATGTTGATAAAATGCCCCGAGTGTGATCTACAGGTTAGCGATAAAGCTACTTTCTGCCCGCATTGTGGCTATCCGCTACAACCCGATATCAAACAACGAAAGCCTCGAAGCAAAAATAACAAGCGAAGGCGACTTCCTAACGGTTTCGGACAGATAAGCGAAATCAAAAATCGTAATCTCAGGAACCCCTTTCGAGCTATGGTCACAGTTGGAAAGACATCCACCGGACGTCCAATATGTAAACCATTAAAACCGGAGTCATATTTTCCAACGTACAATGATGCATATACGGCCCTGGTGGAATACAATAAAAACCCGTATGATCTGGAACCAGATATTACGATAAAGGAACTGTATGAAAAATGGCTCAGTGAATACTTAAAAGATGCATCTGATACTTATATACGTTCTGTAAATTCCGCATGGACATATTGTTCTTCCATATACGATATGCGCGCAAAAGATGTTAGGGCTCGACACATTAAAGGATGTATGGAAGAGGGATTTCGAATCGAAACGAGAGGAAAAAAGAAAGGAGAAAAAATCCATCCATCACCAAGTACAAAATCCAGAATAAAATCTTTATTTAATACTATGTTTGACTACGCTCTTGAGTATGAAATCGTTCCTATGAATTATGCAAGAACATTTGAAATTTCTGGAGACATTATTGTTGAAATAGAGAAAAACAAGAAAAAACACTTTCCATTTACCGATGATGAAATGAAAGTTTTGTGGCAAAATGTTGATAATGTAAAATTTGCTGATTGGATTCTCATTCAATGTTATATGGGTTGGCGCCCGCAAGAACTCGCTACCTTACGGTTGGATGAGGTCAATTTAGAAAAAAGGTATATGCAAGCTGGAATGAAGACAGAAGCAGGGAAGCAACGGATAGTTCCTATTCATCCAAGAATCCTAAAATTCGTTGAACGTAATTATAAATTTGCAATTTCTATCAATAGTGAATATCTTTTTAATGATAAAGGACAGACACATTCCGGTTCCTGGTCTGTAACGTACGACAAATACGCTAATCGTTTTGAAAAAGTGATTAGTCAATTGAATCTAAACCCGAATCATAGACCTCATGATCCACGAACAACCTTTGTCACGATGGGGAAAAAATCCGGTATGGATGAGTATGCACTTAAAGAAATGGTTGGACATACCATACAAGACATAACAGAATCTACTTATACTGTCCGCGATTTGGAATGGCTGAGAGAAGATATAGAAAAAATAAAATAGCTTGTTTTTAGTGTAGGAATATGGGTGTAGAAGTAGTGTAGGGATAATGTATGAGTTACATACATTTCCCTACTTTTTTCTACTTTTAACAACATCTTAAATCCTTAATTTTACTGGATTTCTTAGAACTTTCCAGCCTTAGCTGCCTCCTCAATGGAAACTGCAACTGCAACAGTCATACCAACCATCGGGTTGTTTCCTGCTCCGATCAGACCCATCATCTCAACGTGAGCCGGAACGGAAGAAGAACCTGCGAACTGTGCATCAGAATGCATACGGCCAAGAGTATCGGTCATTCCGTAGGAAGCCGGTCCTGCTGCCATGTTGTCCGGATGCAGAGTACGTCCAGTACCACCACCAGAAGCTACGGAGAAGTATTTCTTTCCTGCTTCCAGTCTTTCTTTCTTATAAGTACCTGCTACCGGATGCTGGAAACGGGTCGGGTTGGTAGAGTTACCAGTGATGGATACGTCTACGTTCTCTTTCCACATGATCGCAACACCTTCCGGAACGCTGTTAGCGCCGTAGCAGTTAACTTTTGCACGAAGACCCTCAGAGTAAGATTTGCGGGAAATCTCTTTTACTTCGTTGGTGTACGGATCATACTCAGTCTCAACGAAAGTGAATCCGTTGATACGGGAAATGATCTGTGCTGCGTCTTTTCCAAGACCATTCAGGATAACACGAAGCGGTTTCTGACGAACTTTGTTTGCTTTCTCAGCGATACCGATAGCACCCTCTGCTGCTGCGAAGGACTCGTGTCCAGCCAGGAATGCGAAGCACTCGGTCTCCTCCTCAAGAAGCATTTTTCCAAGGTTGCCATGGCCAAGACCTACTTTACGGGTATCAGCAACGGAGCCCGGGATACAGAAAGCCTGAAGACCTTCGCCGATTGCAGCAGCAGCCTCAGAAGCTTTACGACATCCTTTTTTGATTGCAATAGCTGCACCTACTGTGTAAGCCCAGCAAGCGTTCTCGAAACAGATCGGCTGAATGCCTTTGATCTGATCGTATACGTTCAGTCCAGCATCTTTTGTGATCTTCTCAGCCTCTTCAACAGAAGCGATGCCGTAGCTGTTCAGAACAGCGTTGATTTTATCAATACGTCTCTCATATGATTCAAATAATGCCATTTTTCGTTTACCTCCCAGAATTACTCTTTACGCGGGTCAATGATCTTAACTGCATCCGCTACACGGCCATACTGACCTTTTGCTTTCTCCCATGCAGTGTTCGGATCGTCGCCTTTTTTGATAAAGTCAGTCATTTTTCCAAGAGATACGAACTGGTATCCGATGATCTGATCATCAGCATCCAGAGCGATTCCAGTTACATAACCTTCTGCCATCTCAAGATAACGAGGTCCTTTTTTCAGCGTACCGTACATGGTACCAACCTGAGAACGAAGTCCTTTTCCAAGATCCTCAAGTCCTGCACCTACCGGAAGTCCATCCTCAGAGAATGCAGACTGGGAACGTCCGTAAACGATCTGAAGGAACAGCTCTCTCATAGCGGTATTGATTGCATCGCATACAAGGTCAGTGTTCAGTGCTTCCATAACAGTCAGACCCGGAAGAATCTCTGCTGCCATAGCTGCGGAGTGAGTCATACCGGAACAACCGATGGTCTCTACAAGAGCCTCCTGGATAATACCCTCTTTAACATTCAGAGACAGTTTGCACGCACCCTGCTGCGGAGCACACCAGCCCACACCATGGGTAAATCCGGAAATATCTTTTACTTCTTTCGCCTGTACCCATTTTGCCTCCTCCGGGATTGGAGCAGCGCCATGATGTACGCCCTGAGCTACCGGACACATTTCTTCTACTTCACGTGAATAAATCATTTGTTTGAAACTCCTTTCAAATAATCCTGTAAGGGTCTTTGGACATAAGAATCCCATACGGATTTATTATTTCATAAAATCACGATTTCGTCCAGTAGATTTTCAGAATTTGTCGAAAAATGGTCAAAACGTATTTTTATACTCTTCTCTCATAGTCTCCGGCACCAGACTTCCGCCCGTCGCCCATACAATATGAGAAGCATGCTCCATCTTTTCATCCAGTCCCTGTTCCTTCAGATAAGCTTTCGCTGCCTCTGTAACAAACAGTTTCACGGGACCCTGGAATCCTGCGCATGCACTTGGTTCCAGAAATACCTCTTCCGTATCCAGAAGATCACGCATATATTCGTAAAGCATGGCATCATCCACGGTAAATTCTCCGCTGAGCAGAGGTGCCATCACACCACCTACGAATCCGGATGGACGCCCAACTGCCAGTCCGTCTGCTGCAGTCAGTCCGGTCAGCCCCATATCCTGTACACTGATCTTGTTATGAAGTCCGGAGATCATACCAAGTGCCATACACGGAGCCTGTACCGGCTCTGCAAAGAAGCAGTGGACCGCATCGCCAAATACCTCTTTCAGACCAAAGGTCACACCGCCCGGCGCACCTCCTACTCCACAGGGGATATATACAAACAACGGATGATCCTGATCCACTTTGATCTTCTGCTCTTCCAGCTGCTCTGCCAGACGTTTGGCAGCTACCGCATACCCAAGGAAAAGATCTTTGGAATTTTCATCATCTACAAAATAACTCTTCGGATCCTCATCAGACAGTTTCCGTCCGTTTTTTACAGCTTCGCTGTAATCAGACTCATATTCCATGACAGTCACACCATGAGACCGGAGCAGATCCTTCTTCCACTGCTTGGCATCTGCTGACATATGTACAATGACTGTAAATCCTACTGCCGCGCTCATAATACCGATGCTCATACCAAGATTGCCCGTTGAGCCAACCTGGATCTTATACTGACCGAAAAATTCCCTGCATTTCGGATCTGCCAGCTTCGCATAGGAATCGCCTTCTTTTAACAGCCCATGCTCCAGTGCCAGATCTTCCGTATGTTTCAACACTTCATAGATACCGCCTCTTGCTTTGACCGATCCTGCAATGGCCAGATGACTGTCCATCTTAAGGAGCAGATCACCTTTCAGATTACTTCCATACCGCTCATTGATCCGCGCCTTCATGCCTGGAATCGGCTTCAATAGGGATTCAATCAGACCGTGGCGCTCCCTGGTCTCCGGGAAACACCGCTCGATAAATGGTGCAAATCTCTTAAGTCTTGCTTCCGCATCATCAATATCTGCCATTCCAAGAGGTGATCTGGCAAGCCCTTCTGCCGTGATAACTTTGTCCGGATTGATCCAGACGATCTCTTTTGCTTCTTTTAGATCTGCCAATATAGGATGTTGTTCAATCAGTTTATTCTGTTCTGCCGCTTCCATAAATGAAACGCTCCTCTCTTGTGGTCATTCTGGATTTATTATAGCAAATCTGAAAAACTGTGGCTATAATGAATCATGACCGGCATTTTATTAAAAAAGACAGCCGTCTCCTGCACAGAAAACAGCTGTCCATTATTCATATTATTTCAGTTCATCCAGAACAGAGTGACCAATAGTTCCTTCCGGCATCTTCACACCGAAATCTTCTGTGATCGTAGCGCCGATCACTGCAAAGGTATCCTGCTCCGGCAGTGCTCCACTTCCCTCAAAAGCTTTGGAATAAGCCAGGAACGGCACTTTCTCACGGGTATGATCGGTTCCGGTGTAGGTCGGATCATTTCCATGGTCAGCAGTGATGATCAGAAGATCATCCTTGCGAAGGGTCTCAAGCAGCACACCCAGGTTCACATCGAATTTCTCGATCTCCTGTGCATAGCCTGATGGATTTCTTCTATGTCCCCACAGCGCATCAAAATCCACCAGATTTACAAAGCAAAGTCCATGGAAATCCTTCTTCGCCACATCAATGGTCTGTTCCATCCCATGGACAGAGCTCTTGGATTTATAAGCTTCCGTAATACCCTCGCCCACGAAAATATCATTGATCTTACCGATGGAGATCACATCCAGTCCTGCATCCTTCATAGCATTCAACGCAGTCGGTCCAAATGGCTTCAGTGCATAATCATGACGGTTGCTGGTTCTGACAAACTCGCCTTTTTTCTTACCTACATATGGTCTGGCAATGACACGGCCTACTTTCCACTCGTCTTTCATAGTCAGTTCTCTGGCAATCTCACAGCAGCGATACAGCTCATCTAATCCGAAGGTCTCCTCATTACCGCAGATCTGCAGTACAGAATCAGCAGACGTGTAAACGATCATATGTCCAGTTGCAATTTCCTCTTCTGCCAGTTCATCCAGGATCTCTGTTCCGCTGGCGCTCTTGTTGCCGATCACCTTATGACCAGTACGTTCTTCCAGCTCTTTGATCAGTTCTGGCGGAAATCCGGTCTCTGTAAAGGTCTTAAACGGCTTCGTTACTTCCAGACCCATCATCTCCCAGTGTCCGGTCATGGTATCCTTGCCACGGCTGGTCTCCCGAAGCTTTCCATAGTATCCGATTGGATGCTCGTTTGCCGGAACCTGCTTTAACGGAATAATATTTGCCATTCCCAGTTTCTGAAGGTTTGGAATCTTGAAGGTGTCTACAGACTCAGAGATGTGGCCTAACGTATTCACTCCAATATCACCAAAGTCAGCAGAGTCTGGCATAGCCCCAACTCCCAGGGAATCCATGACTACTACAAATACTCTCTTAAATCTTTCCATATTGTGTTCTCCTACTTCAAGTTGTTCGGTCCGAATCCAAGCGGGAGCAGTTCCTTCAACGTGAAGATCTCATACTGATCTTTACTGGTTGCCAGAATGATCTGAAATGTATCCGGATCACAGAACTCCATCATGACCTGACGACACACTCCGCAGGGAGCTGCATACTCTTTCAGCACCTTGTTCATGCCGCCAACCACACAGATTGCATCAAACTCCAGCACCCCTTCACTGACTGCCTTAAAAAATGCAGTTCTCTCAGCACAATTGCTGGGTGTATAACCAGCATTTTCAATATTACAACCGCCATATACGTTCCCATTCTTCGCCAGTAGTGCCGCACCTACATGAAAATGAGAATATGGAGAATAAGAATGATCCATCATGCTGATTGCTTTTTCGATCAGTTCCTGAATCTGTGTTTCTTCCAGTTTCTTCATCGTCTTCCTCAACTTTCCTTCTTAGTATCCGGTAGCCTCTTCCTGTTTTACAATCTTTACGATACGGCTGGTTCCCAGACGGTCTGCGCCAAGGCTTAAGAATTTCTCCGCATCATCCAGAGAAGAGATACCTCCTGCCGCTTTCATCTTCACATTCGGTCCGATATGTTCGGAGAACAGCTTAATATCCTCAAAGGTTGCTCCTGCTTTGGAGAATCCAGTAGAGGTCTTGATATAATCTGCACCTGCAGCGGTAACAGCTTCACATATTTTGATCTTTTCTTCGTCTGTCAGAAGACAGGTCTCGATGATCACTTTCAGGATCTTGCTGCCGCAAGCCTTTTTCAGTGTGCGGATTTCTTCTTCAATAGCATCAAATCTGCCGTCTTTTGCCCAGCCGATATTGATAACCATATCGATCTCATCTGCACCATTCGCCAGTGCATCTTTGGTCTCAAACTCTTTCGTTGCGGTGGTCATATAGCCATTCGGAAAGCCGATGACCGTGCACACCTGCATCTGATCCTTTACATACTCTTTTACCTGTTTCACATATGCAGGTGGAATACATACAGAAGCAGTTCCGTATTTAACCGCATCATCGCAGATCTGTCTGATCTCTGCCCAGGTAGCAGTCTGTGTCAGCAGTGTATGATCCACGTGCTTTAAAATCTCTTTTACGTCCATTTTCATCTATCTCCTTTTTATCTGTAATATGAAAACTATGCCAACTCCAGTGCGATCTCCATCATCTTGCCGAATCCCAGCTGACGGTCTTCTGCACACAGAGCCTCTCCGGTATAAATATGATCGGAAATAGTCAGCATACAGAGCGCTTTTTTCTTTGCTTTTGCTGCATTCATATAAAGAGCTGCCGCTTCCATCTCTACTGCCAGTACTCCCATACTGCGCCAACGGTCATTGACAGTCGGATCTGCATTGTAAAATACATCAGAGGACACGACATTTCCAACGACTACATTGGTTCCCTGACGTTTTGCAGTCTCAATGGCTTTATTCATTAACTCATAATCTGCGATCGGTGCAAAGGTTCCTGGCAGTCCGTACTGATATGCGTAATTGGAATCCGTGCAGGCACCCATACCGATCACCACGTCCATCACTTTAATATGATCCTGCAAGGCTCCTGCCGAACCGATACGGATAATCTGGTCTACACCATAGAAATTAAATAACTCATAGGAATAGATTCCGATGGACGGCATACCCATACCGCCTCCCATGACGGAGATTTCTTTTCCTTTATAGGTTCCGGTGTAACCGAACATATTTCTGACAGCTGTCACCTGTCTTGGATTCTCCAGGTAAGTTTCTGCAATGTATTTTGCGCGGAGCGGATCACCCGGCATCAGTACGGTTTTGGCAAAATCGTTTGCTTTTGCATTGTTGTGAGCTGTTGGAATATTCGACATATTTCATCCTCCTTCTATGTTTGAAATGGGTTCCTGGTCATGTCGGCTGACTGGGAAAAATTATTTGGATTTCACGAAAATCTTGCCGTTGGCTGCCGGTGTATGGGCTTTTCCAACGAACAGTACCAGTGCGATGATGGTCACCACATACGGGATCATGGAAATCAGGTTCGGGGATACCACATTGCTCTGGGCTGCCAGGGAACGGATACCACTGCAAAGTCCGAACAGCAGACACGCCTTGGTCGCGCCCTCCGGGGAGAACTTGCCAAAGATAACTGCCGCTATCGCGATGAATCCCTGTCCTACGATAACGCTGGGACGGAACTGGTTGATGGTTGCCAGGGTCACGAATGCTCCGCCAAGTCCTGCCAGAAATCCAGACAGGATCACACAGGTATAACGGACCTTATATACATCGATTCCCAGAGACTCACATGCTTCCGGATGCTCACCTACTGCACGAAGATGTGCTCCGAATCTTGTCTTATAAAATACAAACCAGCAGACAAAGGCAAGCACGAATACCAGATACGCAACCGCATATACATTCAGTACATTGTTCCAGAAGGATCCGGTAGGGAACACGCCCTCGAACAGCTTCGGAAGCTTACAGCTGGGATCCATGGCCGGTGTATCAGAAGAATTGCTGTACATTGCTTTGCAGAGGAACAGGGCAAGACCCGGTCCTAAGAAGTTGATGGCTGTACCGGCGATAGTCTGGTCTGCATGGCAGGAAATACATGCAAATGCATGGATCAGTCCAAACAGCGCACCTGCCAGTCCTGCACACAGGAATGCGATCCAGCCGTTGCCAGTGGTCAGTCCCATAACGGCTCCTGTGAAGGCTCCGATGGTCATCATACCCTCGATACCGATGTTGACCACTCCGCTCCGCTCAGAGAAGCAGGAGCCCAGTGCCGCCAGAAGAAGCGGCGGGGTTGCGATCAGGGTCGCATTGATCAGAAGACCCAGGTCTTTTATTAATTCATTCATCTTATTTCCCCTCCTTCTTCTTTGCTGCGTTTAATACAAAAATCTTAAATACATGGGCGATCGCGATCAGAAGAACTACACAACCCATGATAATATCAACTACCTCAGACGGTGCCTTTACGATACTCAGCTTGGATCCACCGTACTTCATGGCACCGTAGAACAGGCCTGAGAAGATACAGCCGATCGGATTGGATCCACCGATCAGTGCCACGGTGATTCCCTCGAATCCAAAGCCCTCCTGTCCGGCAAACTGGCTCAGACGGCCAGCCATACCGAGCACCTGAACAGCTCCGCCAAGTCCGGAGAGAAGTCCTGAGATTCCAAGTGCCGTCAGGATGGAACGGTCTGCATTGATGCCGCCATACTGTGCGCCATTGCTGTTGAAACCGACCGCCTTCAGTTTATAACCAAGTGTGGTCTTCTCAATAATGATCCAGATCAAGATGGCTGCAATGATCGCAAAAACGATGCCCCAGTGTGCGGTATTACAATCTAGTGCTTTCTGAAGACCGGACGGCAGCAGAATCCTTGCAGAGGATGCAATATCCCGGGTTGCCTCACTGCTCTCTCTGTGGATTTCCGGAAGATTTACCACGTAGTTGGAGAGATAGAATGCGATCCAGTTAAACATGATAAAGGAAAGAACCTCGTGGATTCCTCTTTTTACTTTTAACACACCTACGATCAGGGACCAGATCCCTCCTGCCAGAGCTGCTGCCACCAGACATACAATGGCATGGATGACCGGTGGAAGGTCAAGCACAATACCAAGCACACAGGCTACCAGTCCACCGATCACGAACTGTCCCTCAGCTCCGATGTTGAACACACCGGTTCTGAACGAGAATGCCACACTCAGACCTGTAAAGATCAGCGGACTTGCATATACCAACGTCCACACCAGATATTTTGGTTTGCTGAAGATGCTGCTGAACAGCTTCCCATAAGCAACTGCCGGGCTGATACCGGCAATCATCAGGAAGATGGCACCGATCAGGAAGCCGGCAATGATTGCAATGATCGTATAAAGCACATTGCTCTCAAGAATACTTTTCTTCTTATTCATCTGTCTTTCCTCCTGCCATCATAAATCCGAGTTCTTTCTCATCTGCATCCTTTCCAGGAACACTGCCGGTGATCTGACCATCGAAGATAACCTCGATCCGGTCAGACAGGCTCATGATCTCGTCAAGCTCAAAGGATACTAACAGAACCGCACGGTTCTTATTTCTCTGTTCCACCAGATATTTATGGACAAACTCGATAGCACCTACGTCAAGACCACGGGTCGGGTTCACGGCGATCAGCAGGTCTTTATCGTTAGTCACCTCGCGGGCAATGATGACTTTCTGCTGGTTACCGCCGGAGAGCGTCCCTGCAGGTGCTTCTGCACATCCTCTCGGACGTACATCAAACTTCTCGATCAGTTCTTCTGCATGCTCACGAATGGCTTTCCGGTTCAGAAATCCATGGGAGGAGAACGGCTCTTCCTCAAAGTGCTGCAGGATCATGTTGTCCTCGTTGGAGAAATCAAGGATCAGTCCATGCTTCTGGCGGTCTGCCGGAATACTGGAGATGCCATTCTCAAAGGTCTCCTTCGGGCTCTTATTGAATACATCTTTTCCAAGCATGGTAACTGTACCGGATTCTGCTTTCCGAAGGCCGGTCAGTACTTCTACCAGCTCGGTCTGACCGTTACCGTCCACACCGGCCAGACCTACGATCTCGCCTTTTCTTACGTTCAGGTTAAAGCCCTTCAGGATCTCAACGCCACGGTAGTCCTTGGCATGAAGGTCTTTCACTTCCAGCACCACTTCGCCCGGCTCCATCTCTTTCTTATCAACTTTGAAGTTGACATCGCGCCCTACCATCATGGCTGCCAGCTCGTTCTCATCCACATCTGCCACTTTCACCGTCTGGATATATTTACCCTGACGGATGATGGTACAGTTGTCGGAAGATGCTGTGATCTCCTTCAGCTTGTGGGTGATCAGGATCACACTCTTACCGTCTGCAGTCAGGTTCTCGATGATCTCCATGAGGCCTTCGATCTCCTGCGGGGTCAGGGAAGCCGTCGGTTCGTCCAGGATCAGTGTCTCTGCACCGCGGTACAGAACCTTCAGGATCTCCACACGCTGCTGCATACCAACAGAGATATCCTCCACCTTCGCATCCGGATCCACCTTCATGCCATAACGTTCGGATAATTCCAGCACCTTCTTCTTCGCAGTCTCCTTGTCAACGGTCAGCCCTTTGGTGGGCTCCATGCCAAGGATAATGTTCTCTGTTACCGTGAATGGCTGGATCAGCATGAAATGCTGGTGTACCATACCGATCCCCATATCGATGGCATCCTTGGGACTGTTAAAATGAACCTCTTTCTCATTGATAAAGATCTGACCGCTGGTCGGCTTATAGAGTCCGCAGAGCACATTCATCATGGTACTCTTTCCGGCTCCGTTCTCTCCCAGAATCGCATGTACCTCTCCTTTGTGCACGGTCAGATTGATGTGGTCGTTGGCTGTAAAGTCGCCGAATTTCTTCACGATGTCCTTCATCTGAATGACTACTTTACTCGCATCCATATGGCTTGTTCTTGCCAAGGCTTGTTCCCTCCTGTTTGCTTTTCTAGAACGGACGAAGAAAAAGTAAATGTCTGCTCTGCAGCCGCTTACTTTTTCTCTTGCGCCCTGTTAGATCACGGTTACGTGTTCAAATCCTTTTTCTTTCATGATATCCGCCAGATGTATTAGATAGTCCTGATCCGGAATCTGGTAATGAGCATACTCTTCTCTCACACCCATGGGTCGGTAGGCTATAATCTTCACGCGGATATCATGGATCTTCAGATATGGCGCCAGAAAATCACCGATCTTACGAACGCTGTTTTCTGTATCATAAAGATCCGGTACAATAACAGCTCTCACCTCATATAGTTTGGAAGTTTCCGCCAGATATACTGCATTCTTCAGCACCATTTCATTGGTGACATCTGTCACTTCTTTATGTTCTTCCGGTTCAAATGCCTTGATATCCAGCATCACGCCATCAGACACTTCCATCAGTTCCGGGTAATCTTCAAAGGAAATGGTACCGTTGCTGTCGATCAGCGTTCCCAGCCCATCCTGCTTTGCCAGGCGGAACAGTTCAGTCAGGAAATCCGGGTGGAGCATACATTCTCCGCCGGATACGCTGATACCACGGATAAACGGAATCTGTTTTTTCACCTTCGCATAGACTTCTTCCGGGGTCATCTCACAGGTTCTCGGAGAACTGTCATTGGGACAGACATGGATACAAGTATCACACTGCACACATTTTGCCGGATCAAATGCCACTTTCCCGTCTGCATCAAAGGACAGTGCACCTGCCGGACAGTTCTTCACGCAGGTTCCGCACTGCACACACATTTTTCTGGTCTCCGGATTGTGACAATATTTACAGTTAATGTTGCATCCCTGCAAAAAAATCGCTGTCCGGTTACCCGGACCATCCACACTGCTGAACGGAATGATCCGGTTTATTACTGCTTTCATTGATCAACGTACCTTTCTCTCCAGAATATGGCCATTTCTGGCTGCACCCAGGCCCAGAGCTGTAGTATCCTGCAGAACAGCCTCGCCGCCAGCCAGCTTCTCAAGCTCGGAACGTTTTACAAGGTAACCGGTCACACGGATCACATCGCTGTCGCTGGAGTAGAAGGACAGATAACGCAGATCCATCTTGAAAGATCCTTTGATAATATCCAGTACATATTCTGGATTCCGATGAACAGTCATATCAATCGGGAAAATATCTCCCGTTCCAGAGGTGAAATATTTATGAAATTTCTTCAGCACGTTGAGCTGGTCGATCAGCTCCTCCGGTTCCTCGCCGATGGGAATACGGGTTCCCGGTGTCACATTCTCATCCTCTGCCAGGCCAACCTGCGCGTGAAGCAGAAAATGTCCATTAGTTCCCTCACAGTATTTATTTTTATGATTCAGATTAAACTCTTTGATGATCTCCATGATCTCAACACCCAGATCATTGGCTGCCTCGTCATGACCAAAACGTCCTTTGATACCTTCCTTTTCAAACAGAATATTTACACAGTCTGCCAGACCAACCAGTCCATACATACCAGAGAATCGGTCTCTGTGGATAAATCCCTCTTTTGCCAGGAAGTTGTTCTCAAAGAATCCGCTCTCCTCTACCTCAAATTTGATCCTTGCATCCATGTAACAAGCCATGATATCCAGCACATAAGGAAGCTCACGCTCCTTGAAATCCTTGATATTTTTTGCTCTCTTGGCGATATTTCCAAGAACCAGACGGCAAAGGGTGTAAGCACCACCGCCCAGCAACAGTCCGTTGTAACAGCTTGCGATCACATAATTCTCACCCAGCTCGCTCTTGAACATCTTATGATTTGCAAAGCTTGGCTTTGCACTGTACATGGCACAGTCGATGGCTTTCAGTGCAAAATCATCCGGTGTGATATCCTCATCGTATTTAAAGCTTAAGTTCGGAACTGCATTTTCCAGCTCTTTCTCTGCTTCCAGAAGAAGACGTCCAGCCTTGGTCTCTCTCGGTCCGATATTTGCATGTGAAAAGGAATCCAGAATGGTGCGATCCATCTGCGTCAGGAACAGCTTCAGCATTTTCTTTGCCTGTGCCTCATCTACCGTATCGATATACGGCTCCAGCAATTCATCCAGCTGACCTACATATACCGGATAGTTGGTAACGCTTGGCACATGTTTGTAGAAGATCATCAGGCTGTTCAGTGCCTCATAAAGATCCGTCGGCGGATCCAGCTGCAGAAACTTACTTCCCTCCTTCAGGAATTTGGCATAATCTGGGATAATGTAACGGGGACGCATAGGCGCATGTCCCTCGGACAGATCGCAGATACATTTACGGTCGATGGGCACGTTCAGAAGCTCATCCAGCCCTTCCGGAAGATCAAGCACCTCCATCAGAGAATCTGCCTGATTCGCCAGACAGGTCAGTTTCTGCTCATGTGTCAGGGTTGCACTCTCGATAATTTCCAGAATGTTCTTTCTTGTTTCATTGACTCTTTCCATAGAAATGTCACGCATTGTTATTGATTCCTCCTCATGTGATATAAATTGCAAATTGCAGAGCCATGCATAGGCAATTTTACGAATGTGACTCTGCGTGATTACTACTCGGCATCTTCTTTGATCAGTTTACGGATTGCTTCAATCGCCACACGGATGGCCATATCTGTGTCATGTGCTACCGGGTTATCAAGCCCCTGTTTTTCTCTCTCCTGATTGGCCATTACCAGAAATACAGATCCGCAGCGAACATGCAGTGTGCTTGCCACGATAAACAGTGCTGCAGATTCCATCTCGGATGCCAGACATCCAAGGCGTTTCCACGCTTCCCATTTGTTCAGCAGTTCATAGCTGACCGGCATAGTCTCCGGTGAATGCTGTCCATAAAATGCATCTTTACACTGCACAACTCCCACGTGTGATCTCTGCCCCAGTTCCTTCGCAGAAGCTCTCAATGCATTGACAATGTCAATGTCCGCCACTGCCGGAAATTCGATGGGCGCATATTCCTTACTGGTTCCTTCCATACGGATAGCTCCGCTGGCGATCACAACATCAGAGCTCTTCACATCAAGCTGCATACCACCGCAGGTGCCTACACGGATAAAAGTGTCTGCACCACATTTTACCAGTTCTTCCATGGCGATAGATGCGGACGGACCTCCAATACCAGTTGATGTAACACTTACCTTTACGCCGTCAAGATATCCGGTGTAGGTCACATACTCACGGCTGTCAGCCACCAGCTTCGCATCATCAAAATATGTAGCGATCTTGGCACAACGCTTCGGATCACCCGGCAGGATCACGTATTTTCCAACGTCACCCTCTCCTACCTGGATGTGATACTGTTTATCTGGATTTTCTGAATATTTCATCTGTCATTCCCCCATTTCGTTGATTTGATCTTTCATCAGTTTTTTGATCTTGTTATATTGATTCCATGTCATTACGATATTCCAGCCATTTCTGGTGATAAGATTTTTTTCCTCCAGTTCCTTCAAAGCTCTGGTGATCGTCCGCTCCGATAATCCTGTAACCTCCGAGAAATCCTTCCGGCTCATATACACACTGTAAGTATCGAACTTTCCATAGGTCTCATACAAATTTGTAAGGATGAGATAAACCCGTTCATTTCCGGGAAGCAGTACATAAAGTCGCTCTTTTCTGGACTGATCCAACAGATACCCGATAATCCGCTCTGTCTCCATCTGCAGGGCATCCACATCTTTAAGAATCCATTTTTCAAAGGAATCTCTCGGTATCTTCAGAAATAAGCTGTCTCTGGTTGTTGCCAGCGTAGTCCGGTACTGATCCATATGTCCTAAGATTTCCATAGCACCAAATGTCTCAATAGGATTAAAATGACAAAAACCATAGACCGTTTCCCGTACCCGGTAGTCGACTGCGGAAACGCATCCCTTCAGAAGAACATACACTTTGTCCACTGGCATTCCTTCCTGAATAAATGTTGTTCCTTCCGGCATCCGTACCACCTGCATACTTCCAGTCACACTTTCCGGTGCATGAGCAAAGTAACGGTTCAGGTAATCCCGCTGTTCCGTATTCAGTTTTCGAATGATTTCATCTGCTTCACTCATTTTGGTTAATTTATCCATTTTCTTTTCATTTTCTACTTTATTTATACCACATTTCTCACAGCTAAGAAAGGACAAATGTCAGTTTTAAGTCCTTTTTCTTGCCATTTGGCAGTTTTAAAATTTTTTCGTGACTATCGATAAGAATTGATATGTGAATTTGGTGATATTCACGAATAGAAAAATGTATAATTTTCTGACAGAACAAAAACTGACAGGGTCAAAGGACACCTGTCAGTTATTCAGAACATTTTTATATTCTTTTATAAATTACTTGGATTTCACGAAAATCTTGCCGTTGGCTGCCGGTGTATGGGCTTTTCCAACGAACAGTACCAGTGCGATGATGGTCACCACATACGGGATCATGGAAATCAGGTTCGGGGATACCACATTGCTCTGGGCTGCCAGGGAACGGATACCACTGCAAAGTCCGAACAGCAGACATGCCTTGGTCGCGCCCTCTGGAGAGAACTTGCCAAAGATCACTGCCGCAATGGCAATGAAGCCCTGTCCCACGATAACGCTGGGACGGAACTGGTTGATGGTTGCCAGGGTCACGAATGCTCCGCCAAGTCCTGCCAGGAATCCAGACAGGATCACACAGGTGTAACGGACCTTATATACATCGATTCCCAGAGACTCGCATGCTTCCGGATGCTCGCCCACTGCTCTTAAGTGAGCACCAAATCTGGTCTTATAAAATACAAACCAGCAGACAAAGGCAAGCACAAATACCAGATACGCAACCGCATATACATTCAGTACGTTGTTCCAGAAGGATCCGGTCGGGAACACGCCCTCGAACAGCTTTGGCAGCTTACAGCTGGGATCCATGGCCGGTGTATCAGAAGAATTGCTGTACATTGCTTTGCAGAGGAACAGGGCAAGACCCGGTCCTAAGAAGTTGATGGCTGTACCGGCGATAGTCTGGTCTGCATGGCAGGAAATACATGCAAATGCATGGATCAGTCCGAACAGGGCACCTGCCAGTCCTGCACACAGGAATGCGATCCAGCCGTTGCCGGTGGTCAGTCCCATGACCGCTCCGGTGAAGGCTCCGATGGTCATCATACCCTCGATACCGATATTGACCACTCCGCTCCGCTCAGAGAAGCAGGAGCCAAGTGCTGCCAGAAGAAGCGGCGGAGTCGCGATCAGGGTCGCATTGATCAGAAGACCCAGGTCTTTAATTAATTCATTCATCTTATTTCCCCTCCTTCTTCTTCTTTGCTGCGTTTAATACAAAGATCTTAAATACATGGGCAATAGCGATCAGAAGAACCACGCATCCCATGATAATATCGACTACCTCAGACGGTGCCTTTACGATACTCAGCTTGGATCCTCCATACTTCATGGCGCCATAGAACAATCCAGAGAAGATACAGCCGATCGGATTGGAGCCACCGATCAGTGCCACGGTGATTCCCTCGAATCCGAATCCTTCCTGTCCGGCAAACTGGCTCAGACGGCCAGCCATACCGAGCACCTGAACGGCTCCGCCAAGTCCGGAAAGAAGTCCTGAGATTCCAAGTGCCGTCAGGATGGAACGGTCTGCATTGATGCCGCCATACTGCGCGCCATTGCTGTTGAAACCAACCGCCTTCAGTTTATAACCAAGTGTGGTCTTCTCAATAATGATCCAGATCATGATGGCTGCAATGATTGCAAAAACGATGCCCCAATGTGCAGCATTACAATCCAGTGCTTTCTGAAGACCGGACGGCAGCAGGATCCTTGCAGAGGATGCAATATCCCGGGTTGCCTCACTGCTCTCTCTGTGGATCGCCGGAAGGTTTACCACATAATTGGACAGATAAAAGGCGATCCAGTTAAACATAATGAAAGATAATACTTCGTGAATACCTCTCTTAACTTTCAAAACACCTACGATCAGGGACCAGATCCCTCCTGCCAGAGCTGCTGCCAACAGACATACAATGGCATGGATGACAGGCGGAAGGTCAAGCACAATACCAAGCACACAGGCTACCAGTCCACCGATCACGAACTGTCCCTCTGCACCGATATTAAATACACCTGTGCGGAAGGAAAAGGCAACACTCAATCCGGTAAAGATCAGCGGACTTGCATATACTAACGTCCACACCAGATATTTCGGTTTGCTGAAGATGCTGCTGAACAGCTTTCCATAAGCAACTGCCGGGCTGATACCGGCGATCATCAGGAAGATGGCACCGATCAGGAAGCCTGCAATGATCGCAATGATCGTATAAAGCACATTGCTCTCAAGAATACTTTTCTTCTTATTCATCTGTCTTTCCTCCTGCCATCATAAATCCGAGTTCTTTCTCATCTGCATCCTTTCCAGGAACACTGCCGGTGATCTGACCATCGAAGATAACCTCGATCCGGTCAGACAGGCTCATGATCTCGTCAAGCTCAAAGGACACCAATAAAACCGCACGGTTCTTATTTCTCTGTTCTACCAGATATTTATGGACAAACTCAATAGCACCTACATCAAGTCCACGGGTCGGGTTCACGGCGATCAGCAGGTCTTTATCATTGGTCACCTCGCGGGCAATGATGACTTTCTGCTGGTTACCACCGGACAGCGTCCCTGCAGGTGCTTCTGCACATCCTCTTGGACGTACATCAAACTTCTCGATCAGTTCTTCTGCATGCTCACGAATGGCTTTCCGGTTCAGAAATCCATGGGAGGAGAACGGCTCTTCCTCAAAGTGCTGCAGGATCATGTTGTCCTCGTTGGAGAAATCAAGGATCAGTCCATGCTTCTGGCGGTCTGCCGGAATACTGGAGATGCCATTCTCAAAGGTCTCCTTCGGGCTCTTATTGAATACATCTTTTCCAAGCATGGTAACTGTACCGGATTCTGCTTTCCGAAGGCCGGTCAGTACTTCTACCAGCTCTGTCTGTCCATTACCGTCTACACCGGCCAGACCTACGATCTCGCCTTTTCTTACATTCAGGTTGAAGCCTTTCAGGATCTCAACGCCACGGTAGTCCTTGGCATGAAGGTCTTTCACTTCCAGTACCACTTCGCTCGGCTCCATCTCTTTCTTATCAACTTTGAAGTTGACATCGCGGCCTACCATCATGGCTGCCAGCTCGTTCTCATCCACATCTGCCACTTTCACCGTCTGGATATATTTACCCTGACGGATGATGGTACAGTTGTCGGAAGATGCTGTGATCTCCTTCAGCTTGTGGGTGATCAGGATCACGCTCTTGCCGTCTGCAGTCAGGTTCTCGATGATCTCCATGAGGCCTTCGATCTCCTGCGGAGTCAGGGAAGCCGTCGGTTCGTCCAGGATCAGTGTCTCTGCACCGCGGTACAGAACCTTCAGGATCTCCACACGCTGCTGCATACCAACAGAGATATCCTCCACCTTCGCATCCGGATCCACCTTCATGCCATAACGTTCGGATAATTCCAGCACCTTCTTCTTCGCAGTCTCCTTGTCAACGGTCAGCCCTTTGGTGGGCTCCATGCCAAGGATAATGTTCTCTGTTACCGTGAATGGCTGGATCAGCATGAAATGCTGGTGTACCATACCGATCCCCATATCGATGGCATCCTTGGGACTGTTAAAATGAACCTCTTTCTCATTGATAAAGATCTGACCGCTGGTCGGCTTATAGAGTCCGCAGAGCACATTCATCATGGTACTCTTTCCGGCTCCATTCTCTCCCAGGATCGCATGTACCTCTCCTTTGTGTACGGTCAGATTGATGTGGTCGTTGGCTGTAAAGTCACCGAATTTCTTCACGATGTCTTTCATCTGAATGACAACTTTGCTGGCGTCCATATGGCTTGTTCTTCCCACGTATGCTGCCTCCTTTGTATTTCATTCATTTTTCTGTACAGAATCGCAATGCACTTCCGCTTCTGTCTCCAGTGGACAGGAAAATCACAGATTATCTTCTCCATTAAAGACAGGAATGTTCAGACTTTGTTCTCTATATGCACCGACGGGGCTCTGCATACGCAGGCCCCGTATCGGACTACACATATTTTATTTATGCTTCAGGATGCATTAGTCAAGAACGTATACGTCGCCGTATTTCTCCTCGAAGGAAGCTTTGTCATTCGGAACAACAACGTCGCCGCTGATAATCTTCTCTTTTACTTCGTCAACTGCTGCGATAACATCCTCAGAGATCAGATCCTGAGACGGAGCGATATCAACACCACCTGCTGCCAGGTCAAAGGTCTTCACGCCACCCTCAAGAGTTCCGTCGATCAGTTCCTGAACTGCCTCGTATACAGCATTGTCTACTCTCTTCATAGCAGAGGTAAGAACGGTATTCGGAGCGATGCTGGACTGGTCAGAGTCAACACCGATTGCATATACACCAGCCTCCTGGCAAGCCTCGATAACACCAAGTCCGGTAGCACCTGCTGCCTGGAATACGATATCAGCACCATTGGTGATCTCTGCATTAGCCATGGATTTACCAGTAGCGGAATCTGCGAAAGAGTTTGCATTCATCTGCTGAACAGTGATATCCGGGTTCGCATCGATAGCACCTGCACAGTAGCCGTATCCAAACTGGTTCATGGTCTCGTTGGTCATACCAACTACGAAACCGATGTTGTTGGTCTTGGTTGTCAGACCTGCAACGTATCCTACCAGGTAGGAAGCCTGCTCAGCTTTGAACATCAGGCTGGTAACGTTCGGAAGATCGATGGTCGCATCATCAATGATAGCAAATTTGGTATCCGGGTTAGCCTCTGCTGCCTCTCTGGTAGCATCTGCCAGCATGTAACCAACGCTGATGATCAGATCGTAATCCTCATCAATGAAGGTCTCCATGTTCGGTTTGTAGTCAGCGTCAGTAGCGGACTCCAGATAGTTAACGGTTACACCAAGCTCCTCGCCTGCTCTCTCAAGACCTTCCCAGGAAGACTGGTTGAAGGAACCGTCGTTAACTCCACCTACGTCAGTGATCAGACCGATCTTCAGGTCAGATACGTCAGCAGCTGCCTCAGCACCATCAGTGCTCTCATTGGTTCCTTCCTCAGTAGTAGTTGTGTCTGCGGAATTGCTGCTTCCGCATGCGGTCATGGATGCAACCATGGATGCTGCTAATAATACAGCCAGCATTTTCTTTTTCATAAGTTTCTCTCCTTTTCTATTTGTAAACAATAGTAGTTAATACTATAACATCTTTTTCAGAAAAAGGAAAGATGAAATTTATTCATCTTTCCTTTTTGTTCCACATTACAAAAATTCGCTCAGATCACAAGGAATATGATTTCAACATTTTATAGAGTTCCTGCTTCACTGAATCATCTGCAAATGCTGCTTCCAGCGCATGTTCCATCAGAATGATCATCTCTGGTTCTGCGATCACACCGGCATTTTCAAGAGATGACAGCTCCTGTATCAGATTCGTTCCGCTTACAGTACGGTTATCTGTGTTGACCGTCACCATCACACCGTTATCCAGAAACTCTCTGATAGGATACTCCTTCAAAGTCGAGACTGCGCGAGTCTGAAGATTACTGGTAGGGCAGATCTCCACGCCAATATGATGATCCCGGCAAAGCTTCTGTACTTCCTGGAATCCTTTCATGGCAATTCCATGTCCCACACGGGCTGCTCCTGCATCCACTGCATCGATGATATTCTGAACGTTTCCACATTCTCCTGCATGAATGGTATACGGATAATCCAGCTTCTTCGCCTCGCGGAACAATTCCCTGAACTGGTTCATGGACCAGGAAGTCTCATCACCTGCCAGATCTGCTGCACAGACACCCTCTCCTAAATATTCCCTGCAGCCTTTCAGCATGGAAAGGTTGGTCTCCAGATCAAAATGACGCATACAACACACGATCACATTATAATAAGTTCCGCATTCTTTTCTCGCCTCTTCCAGGCCATCCAGAGTCGCTTCCATTACATCCCGGTAAGTCATATGGTCATTAATGGAACATGTGGGCGCAAACCGAACTTCCATATAGCGGACATTTTCCTTTGCCACATCCAGCAAAAACTCCTTGCTGGCTTTCTTGATCCCTTCCCAGGTCTGCAGGCATTGGATCGGCAGATCAAATTTCTGCAGATACTCTGCCAGATTGCGGCAGTCCGGCTCCACCTGAAGTTCTGACAATACCACCGGTCTTTCCATGATCTCCTCAATACTTTTCTGTGTCAGGGAGCCATCCAGATGACAATGCAGCTCCAGCTTGGGTAATTCTCTTATAAAATTATTTCTGACAGTCTGACTCATAAAAGTCTCCTTCCCGCTTTAATAAGTCAATACCTCGTAACCATCATCCATGACTGCTACGGTCACTTCCCACTGGGCAGATGGCATACCATCCTCAGTGTAAACAGTCCAGCCATTCTTTGCATCTACATAAAACTCAGGACTTCCCATATTAATCATTGGTTCAATGGTAAATACCATACCAGGCACCATGACAGGTCCGCTTCCTTTTGGAGATACATAGCTGACAAAAGGATCCTCGTGAAATTCCAGTCCAACGCCATGACCTCCGATCTCCTCGACAACTGTATATCCTTGGCTCTTTGCATACATATGGATCGCATGCCCCATATTTCCAAGAGGTGCAAAAGGCTTCACTTCCATCAATCCCACCTGGATAGCCTCCTTCGCCGTCTTAACCAGCCGCTTCTTGTCCGCACTTACATTGCCAATACAGAACATACGGGATGCATCAGAAAAATATCCTTTATAAATGGTAGACACATCCACATTGATGATGTCCCCTTCCTTTAAAATTTCATCTTTACTCGGAATTCCATGACAGATCACACTGTTGACAGAGGTGCACACACTCTTTGGAAATCCTTCATAATGATAGGGTGCACAGATGGCTCCGTTATCCGCGGTCACTTTCCGTACCCAGTCATCAATCTCCTGGGTGGAAATACCTGCTTTGATATGTTCTTCCACAAAATCAAGCACCATCGTGTTGATCTTACCGCTTTCACGGATACCCTCAATTTGCTCACGGCTTTTTACCGGTACATTTCCTACTTTGATAACTCTTTTTTTCCCTCTCATGATGATCCTTCTTTCTTATTTTCAATATTAACCCTGCATTTGCTCCAGAATCGGAATTACTTTCCACACATATTCCAGATCAGTTCCACCAGTTCCGGGATGCCTTCTCCGGTCTTAGCAGACATATAGATCTTATGATCAATTACCCTTGGAAGCTTCCCTCCATCCACTGTCTCTACCAGATCCGCTTTATTATATACATAGATTACCGGGATATCTCCGGCTCCCAGTTCTTTCAAAGTCATATCTGTCACTTCCCGCTGCATCCGGAAGGACTCATCAGAGTAGTCCAGTACATGGAGCAGAAGATCCGCTTCCCTTGCCTCTTCCAACGTGGAACGAAATGCTTTGATCAGTGCTGTCGGAAGCTGATGGATAAATCCAACCGTATCAGACAGCAGAAAATCTCTGCCGCCTCCCATGCTGATTCTCCGAACAGTGGTATCCAGAGTGGCAAAGAGCATATTTTTTTCAAGCACCTTTTTAGATGCATCTCGCGTATATTTATCCAGAAGTTTATTCATCAGCGTGGATTTTCCTGCATTGGTATAACCAACCAGTGCCACTCTTGGGACTCCGCTTCCCTGACGCTTCTGTCGCTGGGTCTCCCTCTCTTTTGCAATTCTATCCAGTTCTTTTCGAAGTTCCGATATTCTCTTTTCAATTCTCCGGCGATCAAGTTCCAACTTTTTCTCTCCGGCTCCCTTATTCGCCACACCACTTCCACCGCCCTGACGACTCAGAGCTTTATGCATGCCTGTCAGTCTTGGCAATACATACTGAAGCCTTGCAGATTCCACTTGCAGCTTGGCCTCTCTGGTTCTTGCTCTCGATGCGAAAATCTCAAGAATCAAAGTTGTCCTATCAAGGATCGGGCAGTCCAGAATATTCTGCAGGTTCCGCATCTGAGATGGTGTCAATGATCTGTCAAAGATCAGCACGTCCACCGGATGTTCCAGCATATAGTCCTGCACTTCTCCCAGCTTTCCTCTGCCCATATACAGGGACGCATGTGGCTGCCGATCCATATTCTGGGTAATGGTCCCCACCACTTCCATACCGCAGGCCTCAGACAGAGCTGCCAGTTCTTCCATAGATTTTTTGAAATCTTCCCCGTCATTTAATTTTACACCAAGAAGCAGGGCACGCTCCTTTTGTTCTTCTCTCATTCTTCCCGTCTCCCCGTTTCTTTGATATATGCCTTCAAAAATTCGTACATCTCGATCTCCGTTGGCGGACATCCTTTCAGGCTGTGCGTAAATGCTTTTGTACAGTTGCCAACTCCCAGGTTACCACTCTTTCCACGATATCCTTGTCCGATACAGATCTTTTCCTTAAAATCTTTGAGCAATCCATCCTGTTCCAGCATATTCAGTGCAGGAATCAGATAGCCATAGCAGGCGCTGCAGGAATCCACATCTTCTGCCAGTTCCGCCAGTCGTACCATGCGCTCCTTATCCGGTCTTGCCTCTTCCTTCTTATGAAGAGGTGCATGCAGTTCCAGGATCCTGGCTTGGGTAAGATCTGTGGATCCAGCTCCCATCTGCTCCGCAATCCCTATATAAGGCACTTCCTTAGTGTCATACTCCAGAAGCTGACACACATAGGAATCACATAGTACCGGATCCAGACACGCAAATATCCGATCCATCTTCGATGGATTACCTCCATCTTCAAAACACAGATCTCCACAGATACTGTCCACCAGAATAAAATTCTGAGAAATACCAAGAGCCAGATGACCGATAGGATCATGAAGACCCATGGCATGAAATCTGCGTTTCTCAGAATTAGGCAGCATGCCTTTCATGTTTTTCAATGCACAAGTGATTTTTGTCTGACAGTGTCCTTTCATCACCGGCACGTTGATCATATAGTCCACTTCCGTAGCACAACGACAAATATGAAGTTCCAATCCGCCACAATCCATGGTTACTGCAGGTTCCTTCTGAGCATCGATCAGCTTTACCTGATATTTCTCTGCCAGTTCGTTATAGCCACAGACTTCAAAGGATTCCTCTGTCTTATCTCCCACCCAGGAGCCCTCCATGATCGTCAGATCCTGAAATCCATTTGCCTGCAGATACCGGATCAGTCCCTCCACCACTTCCGGGTGGGTGGTTCCGCCTTCGGCTGCCAGCACCGGTGCCACCAGATTGGGCTTGATGCCGATCCGTCTGTTCCGGTCACCGATCAGCTCCGCAAGCCCTGCCTCACGAAGCAGTTCTTCGGTCATATTTACATAGTCCGTTCCATAGGTCACCAAGATCTCATTTTTCTTCATCATTCATCTTCCATTATCTTTCCAAGTTCTTCCATATCCATGATCCATACTTTACATCCATCTACTTTGATCAGTCCCATCTTCTGAAGCTCCATCATGGTTCGGGACAGAGATGGTCTGGTCACTCCCAGATAATCTGCCAGTTCTTCCCGGTTCATATCCATAATGACCTGCTTCTGATCGAGGCTGTTGTCCATCAGCCACAGCGCAATCTTCTGACGCAGAGTGGTATTGGTAATAATATGAAGTTTCTTTGTCATCTGCAGGTTGTTTCTCGCCTCAATATCCAACAGATTCCGTACCAGCATCCGATGATGCTCACAGGCATTTCCGCAGAATCCATAGACGAACTGACTGGGCAGCACCAGCACTTTTGAAGTCTTCACTGCCACCGCCTCATACCAGCAATATTCATCTCCTGCCACAGAAAAGCATTCACCAAACACTTCCAATTCATGGATCTGAAACAACAAATTACGCTTACCGGATGGAAGATGCTTGGCAATCTGTACTTTTCCATCCAATAATAAATACAGATACCGGGATCTGTCTTCTTCTCCGAAGATCACACTTCCCGCCGCATATTCTCTTACCTGTGATTTGGAACATTCCAGCATTCTCTCTGCTTCCTCCCTGGTGATCTGGCGGAACAGACTGCTCTTCAGATAATCTTTCATCCTTTGTAACCCTCTTTTTCAGACACGAAAACGGGAATGCTGTAAGCATTCCCTCTTCTCTTACATGTATGATATTATACTGTACCAAATGTTACTTGTCTAGCCCTGTGCTTCCATTCTGGCCTTCAGAATCTGCTTCTGAAGCTGTACATTTCGGATCTGTCCTTTCAGATTATCCAGTTCTTCCGTATCTGCACCGGAAGTTTCTTTTTCCTCCAGTGTCTCTGTCAGTTCTTTCTCAGTCTGACACTGTCTGTTATACTCTTTTTCCATAGAACCGGTGCTGTATCCCTTTGTCTGCGTGTTTTCCTCCAGGGCAGCTTCTTCTGCAGCCTGCACCTGCAGCATGGTATCTTCATGAGATGCAAATCCTGCCCCTGCACCTACTGCCAGCATAGCTGTCAGCAAATAAATCATTCTAACTTTTCCTATGAGCATCACTGCCACCCTCTTTCTATCTTGATGAGAGTAGTATAATCCATGTTTTTTAAATTCAAGCAATGAAATTATTAAGATTTCCGAAAGATTATCTGAAATATCTTACATTTCTCCTTCTTCCATCATATTACGGATCTCCTGCATGCGCAGATCCACACTACTGATGGTATCCGCACATTTCTTCAGCTCTGCTGCGATCAGTTCCGGATTTTTTACATTTTTCTTGTATTTCAGCTTGTGGTCCAGACTCGCCCAGAAGTCCATGGCAATCGTACGAAACTGCACTTCTACCCGCACATATTTCTTCTCACTGGATAAGAAGATCGGAATACCGATGATCAGATGGAGACTACGATATCCATTATCCTTGGGATGCTTGATATAATCCTTCACCTGAATCACGTTCAGATCATCCTGCGCTGCCAGCATATCTGCCAGATAATAGATATCCTCCACAAAGGAACAGATCACGCGGACACCTGCCACATCATTTAACTTGTCTTCAATATTATCTACAGTCAGATCCCAGCCCCGGCGACGCATTTTTTCAATGATACTCATAGGTTCTTTGACACGACTCTCAATGGACTCAAATGGATTTCGCTCATGCTGCAGGGAAAACTCATCATTTAACACCTGCAGCTTGGTCTCCATCTCACGAATCGCACAACGATACTGCATCATCAGCTTCATAAAAGGCTGAACTCTTCCCAGAAGAAGATCTCTCTCCTCTGATGTCATGGACGCCAGAAATTCCAGTTCCTGGTTGGTTCCCTTTTTTGCCTGATCTCCACTTTCATACATATGTTTTTACCTTCCCCATCTGTTGTTTTGTATATTCTCTGTAAGTCTATGGGAATTCTTATATTTCATAAAACTGACGGTACAGTGCGTCTCTCCGGTCCTTCTTTACCGGAAACTGTGTTCTGACTTTCTTTACCTGATCGTCAATCTCATAAATAAACGCACACTCGTCCGTCTGTGCATCGGCAGGCATCAATGTCTCCCCGCTGCACAGCGCTCCATCCGGTCCATACAGTCTTGAATCCCCCGTGTATGTCTGACCATCCATATCTCCCACACAATTTACTCCTGCAATGTAACTCTGGTTTTCGATGGCTCTCGCCTGTAAAAGACTGATCCAGTGCTCACGTCTTCTTCCCGGCCAGTTTGCCGGGACAAGGATCAGATCTGCCTGACGGGACAAAGCCTGAAAGGCTTCCGGAAAACGCAGATCATAACAGATCTGCACTCCCAGATGATATCCTCTATATTCGCACACCGGCAATGCAGTCCCTCCCTGAAAATACCGATCTTCCCCACTGTAACTAAACGGGTGGAGCTTCGTGTATTCCAGAATCGCACCTTCCGGTGTCACAATGGAATATCGGTTCTCGCAGAACTTTCCCACATCTTTCACCCAGCCGATTCCCACGGCCATCTGATACTTACGGGCAAGTCTTTCTGCTTCTGCCACTGTGATGTTATCTGTCTCTTTTGTCAGTTCCGTATGCATGGAAAACCCTGTAAGGCTCATCTCCGGCAGTACGAAGAGATCTATGTTCTTCTCTTTCAGAAGTTCCGCCCAGCTCTCTACTCTGGCAAGATTTGCCGCCTTATCTTCCCAACGGATATGCATCTGTCCCAAAGCAATCTTCATAATTGAATTATTTCTCCAGACTGTTCAGCCATTCTCTGCCGACTTTGATCTGACGACGCACCTCAGACGGAGCAGTTCCGCCGAAGGATACCCGTGCATCCACACAGTTCTTGATGCTGATATCGCCCAGAAGCTCTTTGGTCACACGACTGTCGATCGACTGCAGATCTTCATCTGTCAGATCTTCAAAATCGCAATTCTTATTCTCACACATTTTTACCATATGTCCGACAATAGAATGTGCCTCACGGAACGGAATCCCCTGTTTTGCAAAATGTTCTGCGATATCTGTTGCATTCAAGAAACCTTTGCCTAACTGCTTCTCAATCTGATCCATACGGAATTCCGTCTTATCTAACATCTTTGCAAAAATATCAATGGTTGCTTTCCACGTATCAACCGCATCGAACAGACTCTCTTTGTCCTCTTGGAAATCCTTATTGTAAGCCAACGCAGTTCCTTTCATAACAGTCAGAAGCTGCATCAGATCTCCGTATACACGACCCACTTTTCCACGGATCAGCTCTGCCATATCCGGGTTCTTCTTCTGGGGCATAATGCTGCTTCCCGTACAGAAGCTGTCATCAATGGCAATATAAGAAAACTCAGAAGAATTCCACCATGCGAACTCCTCTGCCCAGCGGGACAGATGCATCATGGAAATTGATGCATCGCTTAAAAATTCCAGACTGTAATCGCGATCACTGACTGTATCCATAGCATTCTCTGTCGGTGCTTTGAAGCCCAGCAGCTCACTGGTCAGATGACGGTCAATGGGCATGGTAGTTCCTGCCAGCGCACAGGCTCCCAGCGGATTGTAATTCATTCTTTCCAGTGCGTCATTCAGACGCTCGATATCACGCTTGAACATCTGGAAATATGCCATAAAGATGAATCCGATGGTGATCGGCTGTGCATGCTGCAGATGAGTAAAACCAACCGTGATCTGATCTGCATATTTCTCTGCCTTCTTAAGGATCACGCTCTCCAGATAGCACAGACTGTTCAGGATCTCATAGATCTCTTTTCTCAGATACAGACGGGTGTCTACCTGGCACTGATCGTTACGGCTTCGGGATGTATGCAACTTCTTGCCCACATCACCGATCTTCTTGATCAGACGGCTCTCCACACCCATATGAATATCTTCATCATCCACATTAAATACGATCTTGCCATCTGCGATCTCCTGTTTGATCTCTTTCAGACCTGCAATGATCTGCTCTTTTTCTTCCTCGGATACGATGCCCTGTCTGCCCAGCATGGTCACATGGGCAATACTGCCGTCAATATCCTCATTGTACATTCTCTGATCAAAAAAGATGGATGCATTGTATTTTTTTACAAGCTCATCCATGTCTTTCTCAAATCTTCCGCCCCACAAACTTGCCATTTGTCTTTGCTCCTTTATCTCATATGTCATTATGCGTTATTTATGCAATTCAATTTTCTAATTATACGTTATGATCAGCGTATGCGTCAAGGGGAGGAAATGCAGCATTTTTCCTAGCTTTCGCCGCTTTTAAAATATCTGCAAGATTGTCTCCATTCAGGACTTCCGGATAATGATCCTGAAATTCAAGCAAAATATCTTTATTTTGCCGTTCTTCCTCACGAATCTTCTTATACAGTTCTTCCAGATCCAAATTTTGATAAGTAGCTTCTATAAATATGCGTGAAGACTCTGGAATCTTATCATAACCACCATATAACTCATCCGCCACACGTTTAATATCATCCAGATGAATTTTCTTTCCATTGTTCTGTTGTTCCAACAGAATTCCAACAACATCTGAAAGATCATTTTTATATTGTCTTCCAGCCATTAACTTCATAACAATAAGATACTCTGCCGAAACCGTACGGACCCTTAACACGTTGGAAAATGTTTTATAATATTAAGAATACTGAATCAGCTTCGGTGTGTAAGAAGAAGTCTTCATAAAATCCGTATTGAGCCATCCGTTCGGAAGACCAAGCCTGTCACCTACATGATTGATCACATCTTTCATCGAAGAAGAAGCCTGTATAATAGCATCCATATCATAAGTCATCTCTCTGAAGCCATAATTGATCAGCACCGAAGCCCCACCGATCAAAATAATCTCTGCAGGAATTCTAGACCCGTTTATCTTACGAAATTCTTTCGCTAATTCTTTCAGACAACTATCCAGATTATCACGGGTAAATAATGTATCAGACAATATTTCTTACCTCGCTCTCCACAATGTTAAATCGTAAAAATTCAGGAATTGCTTTCTTTTTTGCCTCCTTCTTTACCTCGTCATTATGTGTCACTGCCGCCCGAATCAGCACACTGGAAGGATACACTTCCTGCTCCAGTTTCTTACTTCGTATGTCATTATAATTTGTACACACCGGCAAATCGTTTACTCTGGAAAGATAATCTACCATTCCAAGTAAATACAATGATTCTGCATACCATTTTTTTCTGTACAGTTCCCTGATTCGATTCGTCTCCAACGTCTCAATAATAAAATCAAGGTCCCCTTTATCCTTTACCTGATGACAGGTATTGCTCTTAAATGTTTCAAAAGAAACCCGATAATCCACTTTTAATGTACTGTTCTGCTCATCTGCTTCCAGAAGTGCATCAACCGACACATTCAGAGCTTTTGCAAGTTTATACAACGTCCCTGCAGAACATTTCTCCATTTTTGTTCTTCCGCTGCAAATATCTGATATTGTCGTCTGCGGAACACCGCTGACTTTACTTAACTTATACCGACTCATTTTCGCATCTTTAAGAATGTCATCAATAATCATGTTGCCACCTCCATATGCATTTATTATATCGGCATACCGAAGTATAATCAAGTGCAAAATCGGAAGTTATAAAGTATATTTTCCTACACAATGTACCCTTGCAATGCATCCAATATCCGCCTGTCATCGGAATGGATCAGCAACTCCACAGGTCTGGAAAGGTCACAACTGCAGATTCCTATAATAGATTTGGCATCTACAAGCCGATTACCTCTGCCAAGATCAAATTCCCCGTCAAACCGATTGATAATATTGACAAATGTACGGACAGAATCAATATCCCGAAACTGAATATTCACTTTCTGCATCATAAGTCCTCCTTGTCAGACTCTTTATTATATGATATGGAAATTGTTTCCAGTATGGGAAGGAGTTATACCGGAATCATCAAAGAATGATGTTCCTTTCCTCGTTTTTGTGATATAGTAATGCTATTCAGGCAAGGAGGATGATCTATTATGAAAGAAAAGCTTACGCCAAAAGACATTGAAAAAATACAGGCTGAGATCGACCACCGGAAGCTGGTGCTTCGTCCACAAATTCTGGATGCAGTACGCGAAGCCAGAGCCCAGGGCGATTTAAGTGAGAACTTTGAATATTATGCAGCCAAAAGGGAAAACGGAACTAACAACAGCCGGATCCGCTATCTGGAAAGAGTTCTGAAAAATGCAGTGATCGTAGAAGATCATACTACTTCTGACGAGGTTGGATTGAACAAGACTGTGACTGTCTATATTCCAGAAGATGACGAATGTGAGACTTATAAAATCGTAACCAGCATCCGCGGTAATTCCATGAAGAATCTCATCAGCATTGAATCCCCTCTTGGCAAAGCACTGCTTCGCCATCATGTAGGTGATAAGGTGATGATTCCGGTCAGCTCAGATTATAGTTACGAAGTAGAGATTAGAGAGATCAAAGATACCAGCGATGAAGAAGATGATAATATCCGGGCTTTTTAAGTTTGTGATAATATTCCATTAAAAAGAGACCGACATTTCTGCCGGTCTTTTTTCTTCTTCGATATTTCACCAATACCGTAATTTTCATTTACTCATATTACACTGTTTAGATCAGTACATATTTCAGCAGGAACATCACTGCCAGTACATACATGACTGGGCTGATCTTCTTCTCTTTTACTTTTCCGCTCATCAGATTCAGCACTACATAAGAGATCACACCCATGGAGATACCCTCAGAGATGCTGTAGAAGAACGGCATTGCTGCGATACAGATGAATGCCGGGATGCCTTCTGCATAATCTGTAAAATCGATCAGACCTACCTGATTTACCATGTAGAATCCTACGATGATCAGTGCCGGAGCAGTTGCGAAGGACGGAATAGCCAAGAACACCGGGGACAGCAGCAGAGACAGCAGGAACAGAATCGCCGTGGTCATGGAAGTCAGACCTGTTCTTCCTCCTTCTGTAACTCCGGATGCACTCTCTACAAAAGTGGTTGTGGTGGAAGTACCCATCACAGCACCAGCGGTCGTTGCAACCGCATCTGCCATCAAAGCACCTTTGATGCGTGGCAATCTGCCTTCTTCATCCAGCATGTCTGCCTTGGAAGCCACACCGATCAAGGTTCCCAGAGTATCAAAAATATCCACGAACAGGAATGCGAAAATGATCACTACAAACTCAGCAATCGGAATGGCTGTAAAGTCAAGCTTCATAAAGATCGGAGCCAGGCTCGGAATGGACAATCCTGCGGAGAAGTCCGGCAGAAGACTGTAATATCCGATCTCAGCATTCGGTACATACAGGCCGGTAAACTGACAGATAATGCCCAGAAGCCAGGTGATCAGAATACCCCAGAGGATATTTCCCTTTACTTCTTTGAGCACCAGAATAGCTGTAATAAATACACCAATGATCGCCAGCAGGACACAGATTCCTGCATCATTCATCGTTGCACCCTCAACTGCATCCAGTGAGAACAGCTGTACCAGCGTTGCACCGCCAACTACGATCTTGGCATTCTGCAGGCCGATAAATGCGATAAAGAATCCAATTCCTACAGATACCGCTTTTTTCAGGTTCATAGGAATAGAATTGAAGATTGCCTCTCTTACATTAAATACAGACAGTACAATGAAGATCAGACCTTCTACAAATACAGCTGCCAGAGCTGCCTGCCACGGATACCCCATACCGATGACTACTGTATATGCAAAATATGCATTAAGTCCCATACCTGGCGCGAGAGCAAACGGATAGTTGGCAAACAATGCCATGCATGCCGTTCCCAGAAATGAAGCAAGTACGGTTGCTGTAAATACAGCTCCTCGATCCATGCCTGCTGCACTTAATACGTTCGGATTGACTGCCAGGATATACGCCATGGTCATAAATGTAGTAATACCTGCCAGAATCTCTGTTTTCACTGTAGTGTGATTCTCCCTCAGCTTAAACACTTTCTCTAACATGATGTCAGATCCCTCCATAGTTATTTTTAAATTTTCAGCATCTTCACACAATACAAGGCCGGACAAAATGCAATCATTTTGTCCGACCCGCATCTGTGCTCTTATGACACTGTTACAAATAGTAACATATTCCATCTGAGTTAACAAGTTATTTCAGCAACATCTTCTGTAGTTTCCTAATTTTCCGTATTTTCTTTTGTCTGCGACTGTTTCTTCCATGTGATCGTTACTTTGAACAGATCTGCATCGGTCTCCACTTTAAACTCACCGCCCTGCAGTTCCGTAAAACTCTGGGCAATCGCAAGACCAAGTCCGCTTCCTTCTGTATTGCGGGACAGATCGCCTCTTGCAAATCGCTCGGTGATCTCTTCCGGTGTGAAATTCATCTCAACTGCCGACATATTTTTAAAGGATACCGTCACCTGCGTGGTCTGATCCTGCAACGCAATATACACTCGGGAATTTGGCATGGAATATTTCAGAATATTCTGCACCAGATTATCGATCACACGGAATGTCCTCTGTGGATCCAGTCGGAGGATACACTTCTCTTCCGGCAGATTCCAACGAAAATCCAGTGAACTGGAGGTTATCTTATCCTCATTCTCCAGGCGTACTTCCTTGATCAGATTAACAAGATCCACCTCTGCATAATTCATGACCAGATTGTCAGTTGTCGCCTTGCTCACTTCAAACAGATCCTCGATCAACACCTTCAGACGATTGGATTTTTTCTCCAATGTATCCACATACTCCCGGCGCTCCTCATCGGTCAGATCCTCTTTTTTCAGAAGATCCACATAGGTAATAATCGCTGTCAGTGGCGTCTTCAGGTCATGGGACACATTGGTGATCAGTTCCGTCTTCATATTCCGGCTTCTGACTTCCTCCTGTACCGCTTTCTGGAAGCCATCCTGAATGGATGCCAGTTCATCCCGGACGGGATTAAATAATCCCATTTCTTCCTTCATAGAAGTGTTCAGATCTCCGGCTGCAATCTGCCTGGTAGCATCCAGCAGTCTGTCATACTCCTCCTGGATCTTGCCGCATTTATTTTTGATCAGGATAAATAACAGGATGGAATACATCACTGCCCCTACGATCCCGCCAAACCAGATACAGCACAGCAGTGTGACGATCAGCCCATTGACTGCCACCAGTTTTAAAATTGTTTTCGTCAGATCTTTACCAAGCTGAACCTCTGTAGCCCAATGCCAAAGCTTTATACACCATGTTTTGACTTTTCTGAAACAACGGATCAGCAACCACCGTTCCTTCAGGGTACAGATCGGATGTGCAAGATAAGGCATCGCCACTGCCATCATCCAGTACCAGCCCAGTGCGTAAGCAGTCCAGGCCAGCCAGACCAGGAACACAGCCGCACCATTTGACGCAGTTCCCAGACCAAAATTATCTGCCAGTACACCAGCGAGTCCATCGGCGCCATTATGTAACGTTTCGATCGCCAGTGTATCAAACACCACAGCTGTCATGACCATACCTCCGCCCCAGAGGATCGCGGTCACTTCTGTAGGCAGACAGAACACACGGGTTTTTCGAAGTTCCAGAGACGACAGGTTCTGAAGGATCAGTGCCAGGATCACCATAAATACTGTGATCAGGATCCCACCTGTCACGATGCCGCTTCTCAGATAGGCATCTCTGTCAATCCAGTAATCACGCCAGTCCTGATCGCTGTATCCGTTCTGGTTCATGATTCCGAACGCAAATGTGGTATTCTGGATCATAGGAAGCGGAAGTTGCCGGAGCAGGGCATTGCTCTCCTGAGTTACCTGATAATCAGATATCGATGAATCAATCGCATCTTCATAAGTCTCCGTCACATCTTCTACAGTGATCTCGGTATAAGCCACATCTTCCTCTTCAGAGTCGTAAGAGCCGTCCTCATCCATGCCGTTGTCATCCATAAGCTTTCCGACAGATGCATGAGTCAGGTCACTGATCAGTTCCTCATAATCCTCGACAATTCCCCAGGCATTCCGGACAGAAGGGATTCCCCTGCTGTCATAGGAGATCACGATCCCTGCCGCATAAGTATTCGCCGTCAGATTGGGATTATAGATGGCAGACTGCAGTTCGCCGGTAGGATCCTGTCCAAAGCTTTTCTCCACTCCATCGGCAAAGCCATTGTAATCATCCATGTTGTGCTCTGTCACATACTGATTTCTCATGGCTTTCATAAGTTTTGCGGCTGCTTTAGACAACTGTTCCTGATCTGCTTCGCTTAATTTCTCCACATCATAATTCTGGGTAAAATACGCATAGGCGTCCATGCCCGGCGTGATCTCATAGTTCAGATAATAGATAGAAGATAATAAATACCGTTCCAGATCCTCATCCATATCCAGAAGATATGTCGTCGTATCTTCCTGTTGCTTTTGCTTCATCTCTGTGATATTCGCCTGTGCCTTTTCCCGAAACACAGGATACGCATTGCACATGGCTGTACTTGCCAGCATGGCGCAGACCAGCACCAGAAGGATTCCTTTTACACTATTGTTTTTCCATTTTATAGCCAACACCCCACACCACCTTTAAATATTTTGGATTTTTCGGATTGATCTCGATCTTTTCACGGATATTGCGGACATGAACCATGATCGTATCCGAATTTACCGCTTTTTCGTTCCAGACCCGTTCGTAGATCTCATCTGCGGAAAATACTCTGCCCGGATGTTTCATCAAAAGAAGCAGAATCCGGTATTCCATAGGAGTGACTTTCACCGGCACACCATCCACCCGAAGTTCTACTTTCTCTTCATTGAGTTCCAGTCCACCAATCCGGTAGATATGCTGTTCTTCTTCACCGTCTTTGCCACCCTGCGCCAGCTTTTCCAGATATCTGTTGTACCGTCGGAGCTGAGAATTGACTCTGGCCAACAGCTCCAATGGGGTAAATGGTTTTGTCACATAATCATCCGCTCCCATATTCAGCCCCAGGATCTTATCAACTTCTTCTGATTTGGCCGACAGCATGATCACCGGGAAATCGTAATCCTTCCGCATCTCCATGACCATCTGGATTCCATCTTTTCTCGGCATCATCACATCCACGATTGCCAGATGGATCTCCTCCCTGTATATGATCTCCAGTCCTTCGATTCCATCTGCTGCCTTGAACACTTCATATCCTTGACTCTTCAGATAGATCTCAATTCCATCTCGTATTTCCTTGTCATCCTCTACGACTAACACATGATATTTCTCCATTTTTCACACTCTCCTGCCCTTTTGCACTGCCTATGATACAGATGGTTTCTTAAAAACAAATGCAGGTATTTCTAAAGAAATTCTGAAGAATACCTGCATTTTCACATATTCCTATATATCGATCCTCTTTACTTCAAAGATATCTTTTTCAAGCTGGCTGACTTTCAGTACAAAATCAAACCGATCCACATCGGTACACATCCAGTAGTCCCCTTCTGGAAATACATCCTGCGTTTCAGACTTAAAGAATTTCGCCCCTGACGGCGTCTCCCTAAGCATGCTCAGTTCCTTTTCCATATCCATAGAGGTCCCTTCCAGAAGACTTTTGATATATCTGGCACACAGTACATCTTCCGGTGCCTCCTCTTTACCTTCCCAGCCCATGGCAACCAGTGACACTTCTTCTGCATCAGATGCTTTGATATAGCGTGCGATGGCTGCCGCATTCACCAGACTTCCCGTCAGGATCTCTGTCGCTCCTGATGCATTCACGATTCCCTGTGTTCCGGCACTGGTGGTGTGAATCAGCATTTTCCCTTCCAGTTCTGCCGCTTCAGTCTGGGACGGTGAATTGCCATACTCGAATCCTGGAAGAATCACTCCATGACGTTCTCCGATCAATACCGCCTCTGGATACCGCATCTTCAGATCACGGGCTGTCTGTTCTGCTCCCACAGGGCAAAGTCTGGATGGATGCTTTGCCATCAGATAGCATTCCAGTGAAAATGCACGAAATACATCAATCACAACGGTCAGACCTCTCGCCTTTCTGGCTCCCTCTATCATCTGTAATATCTGAATCTTCATAGCTGCACCTCTTACTTCTGTCACCTTTTCAAGAATAGAATTCTGTCAATACTTTTCGCAGGACTTCCAGCAGTTTTTCATTGGCTTCCGGAGATTTCACAGCAATACGGTAATGTGTCTTATCAAGTCCCCTGTAATTACTGCATCGACGGATCAGGATTCCATACGGCAGCAACCGTTCATAAAGATCAGTGATACCGGGAGTCTGGAAAAATAAGTAATCAGCCTGTCCATTCCAGACCTGAAAGCCAAAGATTTTAAGTCCTTCTTTCAATTTTTCACGTTCTCTGCAGATCAGACGGCGAGCCTGCTCACAATACTCCACTTCCTGTAAAGCTGCGATTCCTGCTTCTGATGCAAGAACGCTTACATTCCAGCAGGGACCACTTTTCTCCATCTTCTCTATAAGTTCTTTGTTTCCGCTGATTCCATATCCAAGACGGATACCCGGAATGGCATACATTTTGGTAAAAGATTTTAAGATAAAGAGATGCTGGCTCTTTACCGCCTGTGGAATCAAAGACTTGGACTCCTGATCCGTAAAATCCAGAAAGCACTCATCCAATACCAGAAGAATACCGCAGACTTCTGCTTTTTTCAGGATCTGTTCCAACAATGATCTGGGAGTAAGTATTCCTGTGGGGTTATTGGGATTACAGACAAACATCACATCCAGTGAACTGTCCATCTCATCCAGAATATCTTCCCGGATCTGAAGATCCGGCTGCATCTCATAAAAAATGCATTCCGTATCTGTCTGTCGAAGTGCTTCCTCATATTCTGCAAAGGTAGGGGCTGTCAGAAGTGCTTTCTTCGGTCGCAGCGCATAGGCCAGTCGATAGATCAGTTCTGCCCCGCCATTGCCGCAGATCAGGCTTTCTGTCTTTATTCCGTGGTGTCTGACCAGCGCTTGTTTTAACTTTCTGCATTCCGGATCCGGGTAGTGTTCTGCCGCCGACAGACTCATCATGACTGCCTGTCGTACCGACTCCGGCATTCCCAACGGATTGATATTAGCAGAAAAATCAAGAATCTCTTTTCCCTCTTCCACTGTCTTCTGAATGTCTGTTCCGTAGATATCTCCGCCGTGTATTGCCATGCCCGGCTCCTTTCTGCTCCTGTATTTTTACATGCATTCCCGAGGAACGCTTTATTTTACCACTCTCTTATCATAGAGAAGCACATCTTTGATGCCTTCTGCTGTATAGACAACTGCAGACTGATGTACTGCAAGTCCAGCTGCCCTTGCTGCCCGCTCTGTGACCGGTCCGATACAGATGATCCTTGGATCTGACTGCCTTCCTGCTTCATCCAGCATGGACACATAAGCACGCACTGCAGATGCACTGCACAAAGTCACGTAATCTACCTGTGGCAGGATTCGATTCAGCTCTTCGCTCTTTCGTTGATCCACAGCTGTATGATATAACGCCACATCTTCATAATCGATGCCTGCCTCTTTCAATGCATCAGACAATTCTTCGGATGCTTCTTCTGCTCTTGCCAGAAGCACTTTCTCGTCTGATCGAAGAGTCGGGATCCACTCTGCCGCCAGTTCACGGCTGCTGTATCTGGAAGGAACAAAGTCTGCAAAGATTCCATGTTTCTCCAGTTCTTCTTTTGTGGCTGCACCGATCACTGCAAACTTCAAGTCAGCAAGGCTTCGTACATCCTTTCCCTGCTTTCTCAACGTATCAAAGAAAATACGAACACCGTTGTTGCTGGTCAGTACGATCCAACTATAAGATTCAATCTCTCCTGCCATCTTTTCAATAGCTTCTGTATGTAACGGCTCTGTCTCAATAAGACTGAATGCGACAGCCTCTGCGCCTTCCTCTTCCAACACTTCACACAGATGTCTGCTCATCTGCTCTGTGGCTGTCACCAGCACACGGGTTCCGTAAAGAGGCTTGCTGTCGACCCATTTAATTTCTTTTTGCAGAGTTACCACATCACCGACTACCGTGATTGCCGGAGTCTTGATCTGCTCTTCCTCTGCAATCTCGGCGATTCGTTCCAGTGTTCCTGTCACCACCCTCTGTCTGGCGGTCGTTCCTTCCTGGATCACTGCAGCTGGTGTCTTCGGATCCTTGCCATTGGCAATCAGATTGGATGCAATGGATGGCAGGTTTTTCAGTCCCATCAGAAATACCAGGGTTCCTTCTTCCTTTGCCAGCGTTGCATAATCCAGAACAGTTCCGGATTTGTGGTTTCCCTCATGACCGGTGATCACATGGAAAGAGGATGCATGATCCCTGTGAGTCACCGGGATTCCTGCATAAGCCGGTGCTCCATAGCAGGAAGATACCCCGCACACGATCTCATATTCGATGCCTGCAGCCCGTAACTCCTGTGCTTCTTCGCCACCTCTTCCGAAGATAAACGGATCGCCGCCTTTCAGACGGACCACATTTTTTCCTTCCTTCGCCTTTTCGATGAGCAGCGCATTGGTCTCCCACTGACGCAGATGATGATGATCCGCCCGTTTTCCAGCGTAAATCAGTTCTGCGTCCATACGTGCTTCATTGAGAAGAGAATCTGTTGCCAGGCTGTCGTAGATGATCACATCTGCCTGACGGATGCATCTGAGACATTTCTGTGTGACCAGATCCATATTCCCAGGGCCTGCGCCTACCAGCCAGACCTTTCCCTGCATAAGCTTCTCTGCCAGTTCTTCACCAAGACGGACGCCTTTGTTTCCGTCAAATCCAGTCTCAAGAGTTCCGCTGACTCTCCGGTAATGCTTCTGATCCGGTGCAAACAGGGCATCCATCTGAAGCACTCCATTTTCATCCAGATGTGCCAGACCTGCTGCCGGTGCATTACAGCTTCCGCCGATGGCTTTTAAGAAGGCTCTCTCTGCACACAGTTCTACCCAGGCACATTTGTCATGGATTGCGTTAAGAACCTCTCTTAAATCTCCATTGCGGCTCTCCACTGCCAGGATTGCCTGACCAGCTGCCGGAAGACAGACTTCTGAAGATAAATGCTCAAATTTCCACTGATTTTCATCAGACAATTCCAACCGGTCAAGACCTGCTGCCGCCAGCACAATGGCATCGTACTGTCCTTCTTCCAGCTTCCGAAGTCTTGTCTGCACATTTCCGCGGATCAGTTTTACCCGAATCAGCGGATTGATCTTTTTGATCTGCAGCTCTCTTCTAAGACTTCCGGTACCTACCACACTGCCCGGTTTCAAATCTTTTAATAAAGTACCGTCTTTAGTCACGATCACATCTTCCACCGGACCACGTCTCAGGACTGCACCAATACCAAGACCCTCCGGGAATTCCATTGGCATATCTTTGGCACTGTGTACAGCCAGATCGATCTGTCCCTGCAGCAGAGCTGCTTCCAGTTCCTGGGTGAATACTCCCTTTCCTCCAAAAGAAAGGAGCGAGCGGTCTAAAAGCTCGTCCCCTTTCGTAGACATTTCACAGATCTCAATCTTCAGATCCGGAAATGCCTCCAATATCATTTTTTCTACCATATGGGTCTGCACCAGAGCCAGTTTACTCTTTCTGGTGCCGATCCTGATCGTTTTCTGCATCTGATGCCTCTCCTTTATAACCGATAGCCTCTCGGTGTGATCATTCTTCCGTTTTTCTCATAAGTCTGGGAATTACCAATGATCACAACGCTGAACATATCGATATCAGCATCCTTCAATGCCCCCAGTGTGGTAATACAGTGACTCTCATCTTTTCTTCCTGCATTGCGGACAATGCCCACCGGAGTCTCTGTCTTTCTGTATTTCATCAGAATATCAGCTGCTTTTTCCACGTAGTCTACACGTTTCTTACTCTTCGGATTGTAAAGACATACGATCAGGTCTCCCTGCCCTGCACAATCCACACGTTTCATGATCAGATCCAGAGGAGTCATCAGATCACTTAAGCTGATCACTGCAAAATCATGCATCAATGGTGCTCCCAGCACAGATGCTGCTGCACTGGCTGCTGTCACACCCGGAACAGTCTCGATCTCGATCTGTGCACCTTTTTCCTCTGCCACCTGATAAATGATACCTGCCATACCATAGATACCACTGTCACCACTGGATACCATGGCAACTGTCTGATCCTTCATCGCCTCTTCCACTGCCATCTCACAGCGTTTGACTTCCTGCATCATCGGAGTGGCAATATAATTCTTATCCGGAAAATACTCTTTTAAAATATTAACATAGGTGGTATAACCGGTCACTACATCTGCATTTTTGATCACGTCAATACATTTTGCGGTCATATGCTCATATCCGCCCGGGCCAAAGCCCACTACATATAATTTACCCATTAGTCGTTCTCCTCCATATGACTGAAAAATGCGTAGAGCTCTGATGGCTCTGAATGATCTCTCAGTTTATAAAGCATCTTGTCGATGGCTCTCTCAAATCCTTTTTTCTCTGCCTCTTCCAGCATCCGTTTCTTCAACTGCTCGATCTTCGGCAGGGATAACTGGAATACCATCCAGCGTTCAAAATCCTTCTGGATCTCAGCCAGGATCTGATCTGCTGCCTGGACTTCATGCTGTTTCTTTTCATTGTTAACTCTTGCCAGCTCCTGGAAATCATCTACGTCAAAACGCTTTACTCCAGGGATCTGTTCCACCTTGGCCTCAATATCAATGGGCACTGCCAGGTCAATGAGTACACGAGGCTTCTCTGTCTTCAGAACTTTGGAAAGCTTTCCATAAGTCACTGTATAATGAGGACTTGCAGTAGCTGATATGATCACATCCATCTCATCCATCAGCTCATAACGATTGTCATACTCCATGACCTGATATGTGATCCGATGATGATGATCTTCCTTAGCCTGACTCATATTTCTGGACGTAATACAGACTTTTGCACCTTCAATGCACTGCAGATTCTTCAGTACGACACCGCCGATCTTGCCGGATGCACCGATCAGCATAACTTTCTTTCCGTGAAGTGTCCCCAAGCCCTGCTCAGCTGCTTTGATAGCCATGGTAGCCATGGATACCGTTGTTCTGGACAGATCTGTCTCTGTCTTTACTTTCTTTGCTGCAGTCACTGCATAACGGAACAGAGTGTTAAGATATACCCCACAGGTTCCGATCTGATGCGCCTGCTCATGAGCACGCTTTACCTGTCCCAGGATCTGGTCTTCTCCCATCACCATGGAATCCAGTCCTGCTGCCACGTGGAACAGATGCTTAATGGCTTTGCTTCCCTGATACATACGGACATAGTCGCCCATCTCTTCCTCCACCTGAATTCCGGCAAATTCAAAGAGCAATGCCTGCATCTTTGTAAAATTGCTGCCCGGACAGGCATGATAGGTATAAATCTCGGTACGGTTACAGGTACTGATAAATACGCACTCCTCCGCTATATTCCGCGCAATTACCTGCCGCATCAGTTCCTCCTGCGCTTCCACCGGAAATGCAAAACGAGCCCGCACTTCCAGCGGAGCATTCTTGTGACTGATGCTGATCAGCGAGATATCCATTAGTCTGTCACTCCTTTACGGAATTCTGTTGTAAAGGTCTTATCATACAGCTTGGACAGCTCGTACTCATCCCCTAAGAAATCTCCCACAACTGTCAGTGCAGTCTTATGGATACCAGCCGCTTTCACGCGCTCTGCAATATTGGTCAGATCTCCGACTACGATCTTCTGATCTTCCCAGCTTGCTTTATATACCACAGCTACCGGTGTAGTCGGCCGGTATGCCTGACGAAGGATCGCAGACATCTCATCCAGCATACCTACACTTAAGAAAATGATCATGGTCGCATTGTGCTGTGCCAGATCGATCAGTTTCTCCTTCGGCGGCATAGGCGTACGGCCTTCCATACGGGTCAGGATCACAGTCTGGCTCACGCCCGGAAGTGTGTACTCTTTCTTCAATGCTGCTGCAGTTGCCAGGAAAGAGCTGACACCAGGAATTACTTCATATTCGATACCCAGCTCATCCAGTCTGTCCATCTGCTCTCTGTGCGCTCCATAGATCGCCGGATCACCCGTATGGACTCTGGCTACTTTCAGACCTTTGCTTTCCGCATCTTTCATTACATCAATCACTTCATCCAGATGCATGGTAGCGCTGTTATAGATCACTGCTCCCTCTTTTGCTCCAGCCAGAACCTGCGGATTCACCAAAGATCCTGCATAAATGATCACATCTGCGCTGTCAATGATCTTCTTCCCTTTGATTGTCAAAAGCTCCGGGTCACCCGGGCCTGCTCCGATAAATGATACCATATCTTCTCTTCCCCTTTGTATTTTTGTGCCTTAATAAAGGTTTCTTACTTTAAACTCTTTTTCCGCTTCTCTTCGGATATCCTTCTTGGCAATATCCGCACGCTTATCATATAGTTTCTTACCTTTTGCCAGACCAATCTCCACTTTCACAAGACTGCCTTTGAAATACACCTTCAGCGGCACCAGTGTATAACCTTTCTCTGCGATCTTTCCGACGATCTTGTTGATCTCGCTTCTGTGCAGCAAAAGCTTCCGCACCCGAAGCGGATCGCGGTTGAAAATATTTCCTTTTTCATAAGGGCTGATATGCATGCCATAGACAAACACCTCACCCTTCTCAATCCTTACAAAAGATTCCTTGATACTGCATTTTCCCATACGAAGGGATTTTACCTCCGTACCATGTAAAGAAATGCCCGTCTCCCAGGTATCCTCGATAAAATAATCATGATACGCTTTTTTGTTGTTTGCTATCAGTTTAATACTATCCTTCGCCATATTCCTCTGTACTCCTGATTCCTTCCACCAGTTCAAAATCAATGGTTCTGGTCATTTTATCTGCGCCGGTCACCTGCACTTTCACCTTCTGTCCAATGGCATAGGACTTTCCGGTATGTACACCGACCATTGCGCATGCACTTTCATTATACTCGAAATAATCACCCTGTAAAGAGGCTGTGCGTACCAGTCCCTCTACTGTATTGGGAAGTTCCACATAAATGCCCCAGGCAGTTACCCCACTGATCACTCCATCGAACTCTTCCCACAGATGGTGACTCATATATTCTACTTTTTTAAGCTTGATGGTCTCCCGTTCAGCTTCGTCCGCTTTCCGTTCCCGCTCGCTGGACTGACGGGCCACCTCTGGCAAAATACTCCGGTAATGTTCTTCTCTTGTTCCGTTCATCCGACCCCTGAGCACATCTTTGATGATCCGATGAATCTGCAGATCCGGATATCTTCGAATCGGTGATGTGAAATGGCAGTAATACTTGGCGGCCAGGCCAAAATGCCCGGTGCACTCCGTCGTATATTTTGCCTGTTTCATGGAGCGCAGCGTAAGCCGGCTGATCAGATCCTCTTCCGGTGTCTCTTCCAGCTTTGCCAACAGCTTTTGCAGTTCTTTCGGATGCACCTCGTCATCCTTCAGATGAATGGAATATCCAAAATTATTGATAAAGGCCGCAAGTTTGCGCATCCGGTCCGGATCCGGATTATCATGCGTCCGGTACACAAATGGCAATTCCTGCCAGAAGCAGTCCTCCGCCACCGTCTCATTGGCTGCCAGCATAAAATCTTCAATAATGCGGGTGGCTGTATTTCTCTCATATGGGCGGATCTCTATGGGCTCCCCCTTTTCATTGAGAATCACCTTGGTCTCCGGAAAATCAAAATCAATGGATCCTCTTGCCCGTCTCTTTTCCCGAAGAAGTGCTGCCAGTTCCTTCATCCGTACAAGCATTGGCACCAGTACTTCATATTTCTTCACGGTCTCTTCATCTCCATCCAGGATCTTCTGAACACCGGTATAACTCATACGTTGATCCACATGGATCACAGTCTCCGCGATCTCATGGTCAACGATGTTTCCTTTAGGGTCAATGGTCATGATACAGCTCAATGCCAGACGATCCTCCCCTGCATTCAGAGAGCAGATTCCATTGGACAGTCTGCGGGGCAACATAGGAATCACCCTGTCCACCAGATATACACTGGTTCCGCGCTTCAGGGCTTCCCGGTCCATGGCACTTTTCTCCTGTACATAATTGGATACATCTGCAATATGCACACCCAGTACATACTTGTCTCCTTCCATGGTCAGAGACACGGCATCATCCAGATCTTTGGCATCTTCCCCATCAATCGTCACCATCTGTACATCCCTTAGATCCATTCTGCCTGCCATATCCGCTTCACTGATCTGGTCGGGCACACGTTCTGCCTGATTCATGACCTTTTCCGGAAATTCTGTCGGCAGATCATATCCTTTTACAATGGAAAGCACATCTGTTCCCGGATCGGTAATGTGCCCCAGAATCTCAATGACTTTTCCCTCTGGATTCCTACGTTCATCACCATAATCTGTCAAAAGCACGACTACTTTATGTCCATTCATGGCCCCTTTAGAGGCTTCTTTTGGAATAAATACATCTCTGGCAAACCGGTCATTATCCGGGATCACAAATCCATAATTCTTGCTCTGCTGATAAATACCTACCAGCTGAGTAGTTCCTCGGGTCAGAATCTGCTTCACAGAACCTTCTCGCCGCTTACCACTCTGCCCCGGCTTTACCACGATCTGCACCACATCCTGATGAAGTGCTCCATGTACTTCCTGTTCCGGAATAAAAATATCATCTTCCATTCCTTCTACAGTTACAAAGCCAAAGCCTCTTGCATGTGCAGTGAAGACCCCCGTCAGAAGCTTACCTTTACCAAGACTGTACTTTCCTTTTGCCGAAACCTCTATCTTACCCTCCAGCATCAGTTCATCCAGCACTTCCTGTAATTCCTGCCTCCGTTCCTTGGGAATCTGCAGAAGAATCGCCAGTTCCTTGATCTTCATCGGTACATACAAGTCATTGCTCATCAGTTCCACAAGCATTTCCTTTTTCTGTTTCTTCTGTTCACCAGTCATGATCTTCACCTCACTTACATTTTCTTATTTCATCAGATAACAAAAGGCACTCCTGATGTCCAAGAGTGCCCTGTAAATCTGTAAAGTTATTCAGAGACATTCACAGTCTTCTGAATTTTAAAAAATATCCAGATTCAGAACGATTGCCAGCAAAAAGAAAACTACTGTCAGAATCTTCGTCCATTTCACAAGATTTCCTTCCATGGAACGTCCTTTATTCTTACCCCAGTAAGTCTCTGCAGCACCTGCGATAGCGCCAAGTCCCTGAGATCTGCCTTCCTGCATCAGAACCAGAACGGTTGCAATAATACACACCAGTACAAAAAGTACCATGAGGACATATTTTAAAATCGTCATTTACCCACCTCCTCTGTGTCAAACAGGTATATATTAACACAGAACATTAAAAATCACAACACTTTTGCAAGAAAACTTTTCAGTCTCTCATTTTGTGGATTGTTGAAGATCTCCTGCGGAGTATTTTCCTCCATAATGATTCCTTCATCCATGAATACCACTCTGGTTGCCACTTCTCTTGCAAAGCCCATCTCATGGGTTACAACCACCATGGTCATACCATCGTCAGCAAGCTTCTTCATCAGCTCAAGAACCTCGCCTACCATCTCTGGATCCAGTGCGGATGTCGGCTCATCGAACAGCATGACCCGCGGCTTCATAGCCAAAGAACGGACGATTGCAATACGCTGCTTCTGTCCACCGGAAAGCTGTGCCGGATAAGCATCTGCTTTTTCTTCCAGATTGACCAGTTTCAGAAGACGCATGGCTTCCGCTTCTGCTTCCTCTTTGGTCATCAGCTTCTGTTTCACCGGTCCCAGCATAATGTTATCTTTTACTGTCAGGTTGTTGAACAGATTAAAATGCTGGAACACCATACCCATATGACGGCGGACCTTATTGATATCAACACCTGGAGCGGTGATTTCCTGTCCATCAAAGGTGATGGTTCCACCTGTCGGGATCTCCAGCAGATTCAGACACCGCAGAAATGTGGATTTACCAGAACCGGACGGTCCGATAATAACCACTTTCTCTCCCGGAGTAATATGCATATTAATATTTTTAATGACCCGATTGTCACCAAATGATTTGGATAATCCTTTAACGTAAATCACTCTGTCTCAGTCTCCTTTCCAGTTTGCCCATGACCCATGTCAGGAACATTACGATCACCAGATAGATTGCTGCAATCGCGAGATACGGAACCATTGCCTGATAGGTCTTGGACTGAATGATCATAGCTCCTTTTGTCAGATCACGAAGACCAATAACGGTTACAACAGAAGTCTCTTTTACAAGAGTGATCAGCTCGTTGCCAAGTGCCGGCAATACATTTTTGAATGCCTGCGGGATAATGATATATCGCATGGTTGCTGCATAAGTCAGTCCAACCGAACGACCTGCCTCCATCTGTCCTTTATCGATAGACATAATTCCTGAACGGAAAATCTCAGCCACATAAGCACCTGAATTGATACCAAATGCCAGGATTGCACAGCGCAGCATGTTGCTGTCAGTAGATCTTGCACTAGCCCATACAATAAACCACATGATCAGAAGCTGTACCATCATAGGAGTTCCACGGATTACCGTCAGATACACTTTACAGATTCCATTAAGAATCTTAAGCGGCAATCCTTTCTTCTTCTCTGGCTGCTGATCATACGCAGAACGGATCACGGCCACGATCACCCCCAGGATCACGCCCAGAACCAGTGCAAATATAGTTACTGTTAATGTTGTTCCAAGACCCTTAATAAAATACTGATAGTTATCATCCAGTATAAAAGTCTGATATAATCCAAGTTTCAGGCTTTCTAACATTTCTTCTTCTCCTTTCGTTTTCCCCAATATGGATATATAAACAGCAACTTTTTGAGACTTTGCTTCTTATATATCCATATTACTCTATCTTATTCCGCCAAAAAGCGGGGGTGTTCAGATAAATGAACACCTCCGCTGATGCTCCTTACTAATAAGTAAGCTTATTCTGCTTTGATGTATTTGTCAAGAATCTCCTGAACAGTTCCATCATCTTTCAGCTCCTGAAGTGCTTTGTTCAGTGCCTCTGTCAGTTCCGGATTCTTTTTGGAAACTGCTGCTGCATAATCCTCGTTTGCATACTGGGTATCCAGAATCTTCAATCCGTCATTTGCTTCTACGAAAGCTTTTGCCGGCTCCTGATCAATAACTACGCAATCAACTTTTCCCTGCTGAAGTGCCTGAACTGCTGCTGCACCACTCTGGAATGCTACTACATTTCCCTCGCCCCAGTCATCGGAACAGTATACATGTCCGGTCGTTCCCTGCTGAACACCGATCAGTTTTCCTGCAAGATCATCAAAGGTTGCAATGTCAGAACCGTCAGCTACGATGATAACCTGTACACCATTTGCATAAGAATCTGTAAAATCTACATTTTTCTTTCTCTCTTCGTTGACAGTCATACCAGCCAGTACAATATCAACTTTTCCAGACTGAACAGAAGCAATCAGAGAATCAAACTCCATATCAACCACTTCCAGTTTCAGGCCAAGCTTATCTGCCAGTGCCTGTGCGATATCCGGGTCAATACCTACAACAGCATCGCCATCTTTATACTCATATGGCGGAAATGTTGCGTTAGTTCCCATGGTCAGGACTCCCGGTTCTACAGTAGTAACTTCTGCTGCATCTGTTGCCTCCTCAGCAGCCTCTGCGTCCTCAGCCTCTTCTGTAGTAGCTTCAGCCTCTACATCCTCAGTAGTCTCCTCGGCTGCTGCATCGGTAGATGCAGTGTTGCTGCTTCCACATCCTGCAAGAACGGTGGTTGCCATTGCTGCGCAAAGAATCACGCTTACAATTTTCTTTTTCATAATATTTCCTCCTCATATTATTATCTAAGACCTTGTCTGCGACTAATTATACATCTTTTATTCACGATTGCAAGAGTTATTTTGAATATTTATCCATTAAATTGCATATTTCATGTATACATTTCCATCCAGATCCTTCCACTGGAACAGTCCATCCTCATAAGTCATATAGCTGTGTGCACTGTTCTCTTTCGGAATTGATACAGATCCTGGATTCATATAAATATAGTCTTCATGCTCCCGACATACCGGCACATGAGTATGTCCATGAAGCAGGATATCTCCTTTGCCCAGCATCGGCAGGTTCTTTTCATTAAATACATGTCCATGAGTCAGGAAGATCATGCGCCCTTTCTCGTATAAAAATCCATAATCCGCAAGGATTGGAAATTCCAGTACCATCTGATCCACTTCTGTATCACAGTTTCCGCGTACACACAGCAGGTCCTTCTTTCTCGGATTTAACATAGCGATCACTTCCTTTGGTGCATATTCCTTCGGAAGGTCATTGCGCGGTCCATGATAAAGGATATCTCCCAGGATCACCATACGTCCTGCCTTCTCCCTGTCATATGCCTCCAGTAATTTTCTGCAATAATATGCAGATCCATGAATATCAGATGCGATCATCAGTTTCATAATGTTCCTCCATTTCCGCCATCTGGCGCTTTACTTGTTGTTCTAATCTTTTTTCTATCATGAGTGGATCATACCCGGAGGCATCAAATCCACACCATTCATAATCTCCTTGTTCCCGGATTCCTCCCAGCCAGTCGGCCAGCTCCAGATCTTCTCCGAATACACTTTTCAGATCTTCCGTTGTTCTGGTAAGTGCTCTGACCAGTTCTTCCCGCTTTGCTTCCAGCCCGGCCTGCTCCTTGCGTATCTGCTCCGATGTCTGCTGTCCGGTCATCTGCCGCACTAACAGACAATCTTTCAGTTCCCGATCCACATGGATTTCCAGCTTTTCTTCCCAGCCTTCTAAGATGCCATGTTCCTTTTTGATCCGGCGCGCCTGCTCCCGATCTGCAAAAAATTCTGCAGGAGTCCTTGTTCTGGCAGACATCACCAACTGTTCCAGCACTTCTTTTTCCCGCTTCAGATATCGGCTCTCTCTTCCTAGGTCACTCATCCACCGGGAAGCTGCCGCCAGCAGATGACGCACAGCCATACAACGCTCTTCTGCTCCAGCATTCTTCCACTGTTCCAGAAGTGCCGCCCGTTCCTTAGCTGTCAGAGTTCCTTTCAAATACTCCGGAATCTTCCACGCTCCGGCCGTCGCCTGGTAAAGCCTGTAATAGGTAGAAAAATCCGCCGCGATCTGAGGACACCGCAGAAATTCTTCCATAAAAGCATCGGTCACTTGCAACTCCTGCCGTTCATATTCCTTCAATGTCCGTGACAGATCTTCCCAGCCTCTGGCAGTCACAAACTGTCTCTTTTCTCTGGTCAGCTCCACCCTGTAAAAAGATTCTGGATGCATAGCCAGATAGGACAATATGGCCGGATGTACCTGTCGCTTCTGTGCGTAAGTCTCCCATACGCCAAAGTCTGCTTCCACATGGATCAGGCGTACCCGGTCCAGCGCCGCCATGTCGAGTTCCCGAACGGATGCATTGTATTCCGAAGGATTCCCTGCAGCCGCAATGATCCAGCCATCAGGAACCTTATGGGTACCAAACGTCTTAAACTGTAAGAACTGCAGGATCGTCGGCGCCAGCGTCTCCGATACACAGTTGATCTCATCAATAAACAGAATTCCCTTTTTATGACCGGTCCGTTCCATATATTCATAGACAGAACCAATGATCTCACTCATCGTATACTGGGTGACCGTATATTCCTTTTCCCCATAGGTCCTGTGAACAAGCTCCGGTAATCCTACTGCACTCTGTCTGGTATGGTGGGTGATCGTATAGGACAGAAGTCCCACACCACAGGCTTTTGATGCCTGCTCCATCACCGCTGTTTTACCAATTCCCGGCGGTCCCATCAAAAGCAATGGACGCTGGGCAGATATCGGGATCACTGGCTGATCATCTTCATCCACAGCCGTATAGGCCTTTATGGTGCGAATGATCTCTTCTTTTGCTTCCCTTATATTCATGTGGTCGTCTCCTCGCATAGATCCAGTGTCAGGCTGTGTGCCCATGCTGGCGGTTTTCCTTTTTTCAGTGCTTCATTCAAAAATACAAAAGCGGTTTCATATTCTGGACGTTCCGTTGGATAGATACCATCTCCATCCGTAAAATAGAGAAGTCCTTTCAGATTTTTCAGCCTGCCATTTTTCTGCAGTTTCTCCACCAGCCGGAACACCGGCGTAAAATCTGTATCTCCTCCACCTTTTACGGTGACCTTGTCAAGATACTCTTTCCACTCTTCCTCGCAGGTGATCTGTTCATGTTCCTGGATCACACAGTCACACTGGATCACATGGATGTTCATTTTCCGAAAGAATTGCCCTTCTGTATTGAGGATGCTCCAGGTCTCCTCCAAAAACCGCCGCACAATCTCCCCGGAACAGGAGCCTGATGTATCAATGGCGATCACCAGATCCGATAGACGGCGGACTTCCTTATATTCTAACGGTTCCAGAAGCACCAGCCGTTCATACATCCGACGGCTGTAATCATAAGGAATATAGTCAAAGCTGTCCATATCCAGGCATCGTTCCTCACCAGTCACTGCAAACTGCTGCAAAAACTGCCGATAGTCATATCCTCGTTCCTTCTGAAGCACGATCATCTCTTCCGCGCCTCCGGCGCTTCCGCCCTTCTGCCGCCTGTGTTCACTTTTCCGCAGCTCCAATGACTCAAAGACCGTTCGCCAGCGATGCATTGCCATCAGCTGCTTTTGCAGTCCGACAACTGCCTGATCTGGTATCTTTTCCCTGCGGATTCGCTGTTCTGACGGCAAGGATGCTTCCATCTGTCGCCAGTATGCATGCTCATCTCTTCGAAAAACATTTTCCAGTTCCTTTATCATCTCTGGCTTTAGCTTCTCCAGCCAGAGTGCCAGCAAATGTTCCTGAAGCACAACCTTTTCTTCCTTGAGCTTTCGATAGATCCGGCTTCTGCCCACAGGAACAGGGCGTTCAAACCCTGCTATATTCATTCGGTCTATGCGGTATTCCGTCAGCAAGTCACAGGCCAGCCACCAAAGGTATTCTGTCTCTTTTTTTCTGCGATAAGGATGCAGATAGAGAAGATGGAGGATCAGATGCAGGTATCTCCGTTCCAGAAGAACAGGATCTTCTGCGTAGGTCTTAAAGACCTCTTCTGTATTCCAGCAAAGCCTGCTTCCGTCTGTTCCAGATGTCTGTTTTAAATCAAAACTACATTCCGGCAGATGAATGGCTTCCGTAAGCCATGGAAGCTTTGTATCCAACCGCATGGCGGTCAATTTGATTATTTTTCCCGCCAGTTCAGACTGACTAACCAGAGCCATAGCCTTTCCCCCTTTTCCATGCATCATTATACCTGCTTTCCACAGGATTTTCAATTGCAATCCAAGTTCAACTGTGTTATGCTGTGTGCATGACAATCTATTAACAACGGGGGAATGATCCTATGAAAATGCAGGAATCACCAGAAGATTATCTGGAAGCAATACTGGTTCTCTCAAGAGAACTTGGAAATGTCCGCTCCATTGATGTAGCTAACTATCTGGAATACAGCAAGCCAAGTGTCAGCGTTGCCATGAAGCGACTTCGTGAGAATGGCTTTGTAACGCTGGATGAACACGGTAATCTGATCCTGACTGGATCCGGCTTATCCATCGCACTGAAGATCTATGAACGCCACCTGGTTATCAGCCAGTTTCTGATCTCTATCGGTGTGGACGAAGCGATTGCAAAAAAAGACGCCTGCCGTATGGAGCACGTAATCAGCGATGAGAGCTTTGAAAAGATCAAGCAGCTCTCCCACAAAATAATCTCAGAATAACGAAACTTGACTTTCGAATGAATTCTTTCTATAATAGTAAACAAATTTTATCAAGGAGTTTACTATTATGAAAGAACATTCATTTAACACCGCAACTATTACAACCATCGGTATGTTTACTGCTGTTCTGGCAGTTCTCTCTATTTTACAGATTCCTATGCCATCCGGCGTACCTATCACCCTTCAGACATTCGCAGTAGCTCTGTGCGGTTATGTGCTTGGCCGTAAAAACGGAACTTTATGTGTCCTGTTATACCTTCTACTTGGCTTTGCCGGAGTTCCTGTCTTCACCGGTATGACTGCAGGTATCGGAAAACTGGTGGGCTACACTGGCGGTTTCCTCTATGGTTTCCTGTTCCTGGCATTTTTCTGTGGTCTTGGGCTTCATCTGAAAAATAAAGTCGCTTCCTTCGGTCTTGGTGTTGTGGGCTTACTGATCTGCCATGTACTGGGTGCCTTCCACTACTCTATCATTGCTCAGATTACTTTTCCGGCAGCCTTTCTGCTGGTATCTGTACCGTATCTGGTAAAAGATATACTGTCCGTACTGGGTGCTATGCTGGTTGCCGTTGTCATCCGTAAAACACTGACCAGAGGCGGAATTAATCTGCAGTAAATAAAATCGTCCCTTCGAGGCTTTCCATTTTGCTTATGTAGCGCTATGCGCCACATAAAATATCCATGGCTATGCTCCGCTCATGCAAGCATGCGGTTCATTTCCATGGATATTTTGCATTACTGTATAAGTTTATAATTTTTCGAGGATCGGAAGCATGGCATCGTATACCGTATCCATACTTTCCTCAAAAGGCGCCTGCTTCTTCATCTGTTCCAACGAAGCTGCTGTCTTCTTGATCGGCTGAATAGTTCCTGCTCCGGCAATGCAACCGCCTGGACAGGCCATGCCTTCCAACAGATATCCATTGTATTTTCCAGCTTTTGCAAGCTGCAGCATCTTCTTACAATTGGCGAGACCTTCTGCGCTGACTACTTTCACCTCACGGTTCGGCTCCATTCTGCGGATCGCGTTAACTACTGCAGATGCCACACCACCGCTTGACGCAAATCCACGGCCATCAGCACTTGCCTGCATCAGCGGCTCTCCATCCGGCAGTTCCTTGAAGTCTACCCCTTTGGCATCAAACATACCTTGCAGCTCTTCAAATGTCAGTACAAAATCTACATAGCTGCGGATAGTTTTCCGGCTGGCTTCCAGCTTCTTCGCTGCACAAGGTCCTACAAAGACGATCTTGCAGTCTGGATTCTGCTGTTTGATCAGACGGGCAGTAAGCACCATAGGTGTCAATGCCATGGAGATACATTTTGCCTGCTCCGGGAACAGCTTCTTCGCCATCATGGACCATGCCGGACAGCAGGAAGTTGCCATAAATGGCAGCTCTTCCGGTACTTCCTTCATAAAATCCTTTGCTTCTTCAATGGTACAGAGATCTGCTCCTACCGCTACTTCGATCACATCCTCGAATCCCAATGCCTGGAATGCCGGGCGGATCTTCTCCGGCTTCATATCCGGTCCGAACTGACCAGCTACCGCCGGTGCTACGATCGCATAAACCGGAGTACCCGTCTTCATGGCAAGAATGGTCTGGAAAATCTGACCTTTGTCAACGATGGCACTGAACGGACAGCTGACCAGACACATACCACAGGACACACATTTATCCTGATCGATCTCCGCTCTTCCATGTTCATCAGAATGAATAGCGTTCATGCCACAGGCTTTTGCACAGGGACGTTCCTGATGAATGATCGCATTATAGGGACAGGCCTCCACGCATCTGCCACATTTGATACATTTCTCCGGATCAACATGAGACTTTCCATTTACCATGGAAATAGCTCCCTTCGGACAGACCTCTTTACATGGATGTTCCAGACAGCCCTGACATCCTTCGGTCACGATCACCCGGTTCTCTGGACAGGCATGACAGGCAAATTTAATAATATTGATCAGAGGCGGTTCATAATATTTTTCCTCCACCAGACTGTTCTCCACTCCCTCGGAGATCAGGGAATGCTCGGAAATCTTCCTAAGAGAAAGACCAAGTGCCACACGAAGTCTCTCTCCTACAACCGCTCTCTCCAGGAAAATACTTTCTCTATAAGAAGCAACCTCCCCCGGTACGATCTTATACGGAAGCTGCTCCATCTGTCTGCAGTCTCCGTCTTCATAAGCCATGCGGGCGATCTCCGTAAAAATCTCATGACGGATCTTGGTCTTTGAAGAATATAATCCTCTCATTCATTTCATCCCTTTCTTTTATCTTCTAACATATATCTTTTGTATTCTATCATGAAACATTCTGCCAGTTCAACTGACATTTTGTTATAGGAACTTCTCGCATTTCGTGGTATACTTTCTTCATATATGCAAAAAACGGGAGAAAAATAGTATGAAAAAACGAGAATCATTTAACAGCCAGTGGGGATTTATCCTGGCATGCATCGGCTCTGCTGTAGGAATGGGAAATATATGGATGTTTCCTACCAGAGTCTCTTTATATGGTGGCGGATCTTTTCTGATCCCTTACTGTATCTTTGTTATTCTGATTGGATTCACCGGCGTGATCGGCGAAATGTGTCTGGGAAGAGGAACCCGTTCCGGTCCCATCGATGCTTTCGGTACAGCCTGCGAGACAAAAGGGAATCGGAAACTTGGTGAGATACTGGGCTGGATCCCTGTCCTTGGTGCCCTTGCCATGGCAATTGGTTATACCGTGGTCATGGGCTGGATCTTAAAATATATGGTAGGAACTTTTACCGGTTCCACCCTATTTGCAGAGAATATTGATGGATTTACGGAAAGCTTCAGCACTATGGCATCTGCCGGAGGAAATAATCTCTGGCAGGTGCTGGCACTTTGCATCTGTGTCGTGATCCTCATGTTCGGTGTGGGAAGCGGTATTGAAAAGGCAAACAAGATCATGATGCCCATTTTCTTTGTCTTATTTGTGATCCTTGGCATCTACGTGGCATTTCAGCCAGGATCCAGTGCCGGATATCAGTACATTTTCCGCGTAGATCCCGCAGCATTATCTGATCCAAACACCTGGATCTTTGCCCTGGGGCAGGCATTCTTCTCCTTGTCCGTCGCCGGAAATGGCACCTTGATCTACGGATCTTATTTATCCGATAAGGAAGATATCCCTGCCTCTGCCGCAAGAGTTGGATTTTTCGATACACTGGCAGCTCTGCTGGCAGCACTTGTTATCATTCCTGCCATGGCAACCACCGGTGCACAGCTTGATCAGGGCGGTCCTGGACTGTTATTTATCTTCCTGCCCCATCTGATTCGTTCCATGCCTGGCGGATGGCTGATCGCCATCCTCTTCTTCACCGCAGTCTTCCTTGCAGGAATGACATCTCTGATGAACCTTTATGAAGCTCCTGTCGCAACGGTCCAGGAAAAGACCGGACTTGGCAGGAAAGCATCCTGCGCCATCATCGCTGGGATCGGTATGATCGTCTCTCTGCTGATCCAGGGGATCGTCTCTGATTGGATGGATGTGCTGTCTATCTACATCTGCCCGCTTGGTGCAGGCCTTGCAGGCATCATGTTCTTCTGGGTATTTGGTCGATCCTACGTAGAATCCCAGGTAAACAAAGGACGGGAGACACCTTTTATCAAGATGTTCTATCCCGTCTGCAAATACATTTATGTTCCTGTCTGTTTTCTTGTGTTGATCCTCGGGATCTCACTTGGCGGTATCGGTTGACCCCGATACCGCTAGTTGACTCACTACTTTACCGCGCGGATCACAAAATTCAGGATCAGGCGATGTCCATCGTCCAGATCTTTCTCATTGGTTACTTCTGAAGTCACTTCCGAAGCCCCCAATGCACAAAGTGTTCTGTCATCCCATTGGGGACGAAGCTCTCTTGCCATTGGCAGGGATTCTCCGATCCGGTCAATGGGATTGGCGCAGACACCATTCATATGCTTGTGTTCCCATCTTGTCCGATCCCCGTACTCTGCATCGGTCACATAATAGTAAAAATTCCCGTCACAGTTTAATAAGATTCCGCCTGGCTTTAATACTCGTAACCACTCCTTATAAGCCTGCTCAGGCTTTTCCAGATTCCACAACACATTCCGGCTGATGACCAGGTCAAAGCTGTTGTCCTCAAACTCCAGCTGTTGAGCATCCATCTGTTGAAAATGCACCTGTACTCCATAATGTTCTGCATTTTTTCTGGCTTCTGTCAGCATGTTTTCCGTGTAATCAATGGCGGTGACTTCATGGCCCATCTTTGCCAGCAGTACAGAGAAAAATCCAGGTCCGCAGCCAACATCCAGTACGCGTACGCAATCCTGTCCTCTCAATGCCTCCGTGATATGTTTTTCCCAGTAGATCCGGCTCTCGCCTTCCAGCTCTTCCCGGTTACTCTGTGTGTAACCTTCTGCCCGGCTGTTCCAGTAGCTGCGGATCTCTTCCAGTGTATGACTCATAATTTCTCTCTCCGATCTTTCTGTGGATATCATCATACCGGTTTGTTAAAACTTTTACAAGCCTCCCGGTGGGATATATTTTGCCAGTTCCTGAATCTGTCTCATCGAACCATTGCCGCATGTCCAAGGCATCCTTTCATGTTATGCATTCCCAACCGCATGTTTCCGGTAGATATACCAGGACGCAGCTGCTGTGATCCACTCAGTGATCCAGAAGGCATGCCATACACCTGCAGCTCCAAGAAAACGGCTCAATACAACTGCAGCCGGAATGATCAGGATCACATAACGGAGCAGTGAAATGATCAGAGATGGAGTTCCCATATTCAGTCCTTCAAGCGCACCACATGCAGTTACCGAGATGGATGACACCGCAAATCCAATACTGATGATGCGAAGAGCACTGGCACCGATCTGAATCGTCTGCGTATTGGTTGTAAACATACCGATCAGATGCTCAGGCATCAATAGGCACAGTCCTGTTCCAAACACCATGATCACTACCGAAAATGTCAGTGCAGTATTGAAAATCTTATGCACTCTTCCATACTCCCCTGCGCCATAATTATATCCCACCAGAGGTCGGATTCCCTGCACGATCCCATTTGCCGTCAGATACAAAAATGTCTGCAGCTTGTAATAAACGCCAAGAACCATGACATAGCTTTCTGAAAAGCCTGCCAGGATCGCATTCAAAGAAGAAATCAGAAGCGATGGAAGTGCCATGTTCAGGATTGCCGGAATACCAATGGCATACAATCTCTTCGTGATTCCGCTCTTAAAATCCAGATTGCAAATGCTGATCTTCACAGAAATAGGGCGGATAAGATAGATTCCTACATATAAAACTACCGTTGCCATCTGTCCGATCCCGGTTGCCAGTGCAGCCCCTTTTATTCCCATCCCCGGAAATGATCCAACTCCGAAAATCAAGATCGGATCCAGAATGATATTTGTAAGGCATCCAACCAGAAGACCTGCCATGGAAACCTTCATACGTCCCACTGCCTGAAAAATCTTCTCAAAGGAAAGGCTGCAAGAGATGATCACGCCAAATAAAAATACAATTCTTGAATATTCCAGCGCATATCCGATCGTTCTTTCATCATTACTGAACAGACGCAGGAATACCGGAATAATTGCAATACATACCATTGTCAGTACCAGCCCTTGTACCGCGTTCCAGAAAAATCCCAGTGACGCTGCCTGATCCGCCTTTTTCTTTTCTCCTGCTCCCAGGAAGAATGCGATCACTGCATTGATTCCGACACCAAACCCGATCGACACTGCACTCATCAGATTCTGAACAGGAAATACAAGCGACAGTGCTGTCATGGCATCTTCACTGATCTTTGCCACAAAAAAACTGTCTACAATATTATAAAGTGCATTGACCATCATGGAAAATACCATGGGCAATGACATGGACAGTACCAATCCTACTACAGGTTTTTCTTTCATAAATGATTCATTATTCATTGACGATTCCTCCTTGGTGTTTGATGCATACTTCAGAACTTATTTATTACTCGCCGAGGCAGGTTCGAAAGTCTTCGACTTTCTCACTTCTGCGGCTGTCGCCGCATATCTGTCCGCACTCAGATATGTGCCGGTGAGCAAGCTCCCCGCTCACATCCTGAGCACGCCCAACTGCCCGGCTCGTAGTTACACAAAAAAGCCACACATCAAAATGATGTGTGGCGAAAATCAGAATTATATTCTGGTAAAATCCACTTCCCTGACGGGTTTAGTGGCTATATAGTACCATCTGTTTTGCATATTTGTCAATGATTTATTGAACTTTTTTGTCATTTATGTTAGAATGAAATTTCAAGTGCAAAAAAGAAAGGGATGTGTTTATATGAAAGGAACATTATATGGTATCGGTGTGGGACCAGGAGATCCACGTCTTATGACTTATCTTGCAGTAGACACGATTAAACGTTGTCCGGTCATCGCTGTACCTGCAGACGGAAAAGGAAAAGCAGTCGCTTACAAGATCGCAAGTGGTATTGTGGAGGATCTTGATGCAAAGGAATGCCTCAATCTCTCCACTCCCATGACAAAAGACAAAGCCATTCTGGATGCAGCTTATCAGACCGCTGCCGATACAATCATCGAACAGCTGGAACAGGGGAAGGATGTAGCCTGTCTGACCCTTGGAGATCCCACCATCTACAGTACCTATATCTATATCCATCGTCTTGTAAAGGCAAAAGGCTATGAAACTGAGATTGTCAACGGAATTCCGTCCTTCTGTGCAGTCAGTGCCAAATTAGGCGACAGTCTGGTGGATCGTTCTGAACAGCTCCATGTGATCCCATCTACCTATGATATCGAAGATGGTCTGAAGCTTCCGGGAACCAAAGTACTGATGAAAGCAGCTTCCAAGATGCCGATCGTAAAAGAAACACTCAAGCGCAACGACTTGAAAGGTGCCATGATCGAGAACTGTGGAATGCCAGAGGAACATATTTATCACGGTGTGGATGAGATTCCGGATCAGGCAAGCTATTATTCTATTATTGTTGTGAAAGAAGATCACCATGATTGAATTAAAACATCTCACCAAAAAATATGACCATTTTCTGGCGGTGAGTGATCTGAACCTGAAGATTGAGACTGGCGAATTTTTCGGACTTCTGGGACCCAATGGTGCCGGAAAGACCACAACTATCGGTATGCTCTCCACTCTTCTGCTTCCCTCAGAAGGCGAGATCTATATTGATGGCGAGCGGCTGACCCGCAAGAATAACCGATTGAAGAGAAAACTCAGTGTCATCACCCAGGAGTATTCCATGCGGCAGGATATGACCATGGATGAGATTATGGAATATCAGGGAAGACTTTATTATATGCCGATCAAGAAGATCCGTGAGCGTTCGGAAGAACTGCTGGATTTCTGCGGACTCATTGATTATCGTCGGCGTACAGTTCGAAAGCTGTCCGGCGGCATGAAACGAAAGCTCATGGTCTGCCGTGCCCTGCTGACAGAACCTGAGATTCTGCTTCTGGATGAGCCGACAGCCGGCATGGATGCCCTGGCCCGCCGGCAGATGTGGAATCTTCTGAAAAAGCTGAACCAGCAGAATCTGACGATTCTTCTGACCACTCATTATATGGAAGAAGCCGAGACCCTCTGTGACCGGGTCGGCTTTATGTGTAATGGAGTTCTGGAAGAGACCGATGCACCCAAAAATATGATTGAGCTGCTGGGTCGATATACCGTGGATGAAGTCTGTCCTGACGGCATGAAGAACCACTATTTTCACAGAAAGGAGGATGCGATTCAGTTTCTGTCTGATTCCTCAAACGAAACTTCTCTGCGGAATACCACATTGGAAGATGTCTTTCTGGAAAAAGTCGGTCAGCAGCTGGAACGCAAATGATCATGGGAATTCTTACTGTATTATGGGAAAAATGGGTGGAGTTCCGGCGTGATTTTTACAAGATCACACTGGCTGCCATGATTGCTCCCCTCCTTTATATTCTGGTCTTTGGACTTGGAATCCAGACCATGTCACATGGACAGTCTTATCTGAACTTTCTGATTCCCGGTGTGGTTGCTCTGACTACCATGAACGGAAGCTTTAATGCCATTGCTCAGAATCTGAATGTACAGCGGCTGTACGAGAAAGCATTTGACCAGGTTATGATCTCTCCCACTCCACTGTGGCAGTTCATCGCCGGTCAGGTCATTGGTGGAAGTCTCCGTGGACTCTATGCAGGCATGGTGATTATTCTGCTGGTGCTTCCTATCGGAACCGGACTTTGCTTCAATGGCTGGTCCTTCCTTCTGATGTTTTTAAACGGAGCAGTCTTCTCCACCATCGGAGTAGTAGTCTCTTTTTACGCAAAAAACCATGCGGATGTGCCACGGTTTTCCAACTATGTGATCATGCCCATGGCTTATCTTTGCAATACCTTTTTCTCTTCTCAGGGCATGCCATCTGGCATCCGGCAGTTTGTGGAATACCTTCCTCTTTCCCAGACCAGTGCTGCTCTTAGAAGCATCGCCAACCATGAAGCATTTTCTTATACAAGCATTGAAATACTGCTTTTGTATCTGTTCTGCTTCTCTGCTGCGGCTTCCTGGTTTCTGTACAAGAAAAAGAACCTATAGATGGAGGATAGCAAATGAAAAAAATCTATGCAATTCTTCTTGCAATCTTTTTATTGACCGGTGTCTGTCCGATTCCTTTGTATGCCGCCAGGACAGTCACTGCTTCTGCAAATACAGAAAATGATACGGATATTTTCAATCTGACTGACGGCGAATATGCCATTGATGTGACCATGACTGGCGGAAGCGGCAAGGCAACGATCCAAAGTCCGACCTTGCTCACTCTCAATGATGGAATCGCCTATGCTACCATCACCTGGAGCAGTTCCAATTATGACTATATGATCGTAGATGGACAGAAATATCTGAATGAAAGTGAAGAAGATGCCAATTCTCGCTTCACGATTCCGATTGCTGATCTTACTCAGGATGTTCCTGTCATTGCTGACACACTGGCCATGGGAACACCTCACGAAGTCCAGTATGTGCTTACCTTTGACCCTGCTTCCATTGCATCAAAAAGCACCCTCCCGCAGGAAGGTGCCAAACGTGTACTGATCATGGCCGCTGTCATTATTATTGGCGGTGGAATCCTGAACCATTTTGTCAATGAACGCCGAAAGCAGGATTATACCGGCAAACGGCGTTAATGTTAATCAATCAGATCATTCTGAAACCGGGACAGATGCTCATATGGCAGGATCAGACGTCCCCGGTACAATCCGCAGCCATCGTTGATCAAGTGATTATCGATGGCTGCAAACATATTTACATCCAATCCGGACAGATCAAGACCAGTCAGACGTTTTCCACGCTCATATGCCTCGTCAAAATACCGGTTCTTTCCTTCCGGAATGGCATCTCTCTTACTTCGTTCCTTCTCCTGCTTCTTCTCATATCCCAGATGATTGGCTGCGCCGATCTCTGCCACATCATCCATGGTCTTTGTTCGAAGCTGTACTTCCATATAACTTCTGGAACTGTTATCGTAAAATGTAATATGTAGCGACTGATACTGATCCTCGCTGTGATGTGAAATATAGTCACGGTAATAAGGACGAACACTCTCATCCATCAGAGGCGATATACTCTCCTGTACACCATGTGCAGGCTCTGCAGTAAATCCCCGCTCCTCCAGGAAATCCGGCAATACATTGGCAATCTCATAGAGACATTTTAATTCCGCTTCTGTCCGTTCTTCCTCTGAATTATAATGACACTTCGGCATACAGATCACGATCCGATAGGCGATCAGGTCTCGAAAGCAGCTGAGTCTTGTCTTCAGCTGAGATGCAGACGGATAAGTTCCATGTTCCTCGTAATAGTGATAAATGTACTCCACTACATAGCTGTTGAATTTTTGTTCCGCCCGGATCAGCGATTTGATCCGACCTTTGAAGGTAAATGCCAGATAAGGATATTCCTTCGCCATATATTTATAAAATTCTGTGATCTTCCGGGACTGTGCGGTCAGGAAATCATTGTGCTCCAATAGTTCCCTGATCTGCACCAGAAAATTGCAGTGCATCATATCAATTTCATTCCGATGCTTTTTCGCGTCTTTTCTGAGATCCGTCGTATATTTCTGTAAAATGCGGAAGATCGTGTCTCCCGAATACAGGTAATCATTTAGTGTGATCATTTTTTCTTCATCTCTTCCAGTCGTTCATATATTTCTTTTGTGGCAGCCTTATCTTTTCCATTGAGCACCACCGTCTGTCCATCCACCGTCAACACCACACAGGATGGACAGGAAGTGTAGGTATATCTGGTATAGGTTCCATACAGATCATTTTTAAAAGTCCCCATCCCCAGCACCAGATTGCCAAATCCGTTGGTTCTTCTGTCCGCAAAGTTGCCGGACGGATCTTCCTCCAGATAATCCATCGACGTGATCTCATCATAGGAGATGGTCAGATCCTTCCAGTCAGGGGTCTCTATGGTAAATGATTCCTTATCATACACCATACGCATGCTTCCTGTAAACAGTACCCAGACAGAAAATATGATGATCACTGCTGCAAATATACTTCCTCTGATCAGTACTTTCTGTGAAACCGGCTTCTTCTCCACTTTTCCTGACTGAAGCTGTCTCTTATAATATCTCCAGGAGTAGATACCGGGTATCAGCACAGCTATCAGAATCGCTGCCATACAGAGCAGATCACCTGCCATTCCTAATGGAAGAAATGCAAACAAAATGCAGCAACATCCGGCAATCATAAGACATTTTCCTGCAAACCGATGCGTCATTGCCCAGTTTTCTTCATTTTCCAGCGTCCACTTCACACGAATCCCGATCACACCGTTCTGGCGAAATTTCGGCATATAATTTCCCATAATAAGAAACAGAAGTCCCAGTCCGCAGTCCATGATCAGTGAAGCCAGATCGTCATCGGCACCACTCTCTGATATGCGGCTGATCACTGCAAGAAGCACGGACCCCACCGGCATGATCCAAAACAAAATGTCAAGTGCTTTTCTGCTCTGCGTATGGATGCGTTTATCGCCAAATGCAGACAGCAGACACAACAGATGAGCAGCCAGCATAACCACCGGCATGACCCATCCATACCCTCCTGCCATTGATGCAGCCAATACCACTGCCGAAGTAAGCACGATCTTTCCCCAGTTTTTCTTAATCATCTCCATCATGGTCTGATTCTCCTTTCAAATCTGTAATCCACAGCATGATCTCCTCCAGCACAGAGGCATTCAATTCATAATAAATAAATTTTCCTTCCCGTCGGTCACGGATCAGATCGGCTTCTTTTAACACTGACAAGTGTCGCGATATAGACGCACCTGTCACTGAGAAATGATCCACGATCTCACCGGCTGACAGCGGTCCATTCTTCAGGAGATTCAGAATCTCCCGCCGGATCGGATCTGCCAGCGCCTTCAAGGTATTTTGTAGTCCCACACTCGTTCACCTCGTTTAACATTTAACCTAATTGTTAAATATATGGTATGACACTTGACAGGATTTGTCAAGTTTTTATTTTTTATTCCAATACTTCTTTATGTATCTGTTCGCCGCCTGTTCTGACAATTTATTCAAAAATCGCATCTCCCAGCCACATTAACGAAGCACCCCAGTACATAAAACAAAGGTATTTCAATCCTTTCCACAATAAAAATGCCCGAAAATCTAAACATCGAATTTCGGACATTTTTATTCTCTGATAAAATTGTAAGTCAGGAATGTTTTTTTCACAAGCCCCCGGTGGGGCTGTTATGTATTTCTGTTTTTCCTATATTCTCATTCCTTTTTGGGATTTTTCAGTTTTTTCTTTACACATGCGATAAATGCTTTCTCCAATTCACCCAGCTGTTCCTCATTTCTGCTGACACAGCCGAACACTACCTCATTCTCTTTTCCCTCCAGCAGAATTCCTTCTGTACCGCTGTAGGTTCCGTCCAGGCTTTCACTGCTTAAGTTCCAGAGATCCGAATGCTCCAGCAGATGGCGGAGCAGCGATCCGCTATTGGTAGTCACAGACGTCTGCGGCGATTCTAGGGAAATGCCCTCTATGGCTCCCAGGCGCAGCACATCCTCCGGCCGCACCTCTGTCTGGCTTCCCTGAACCAGGCGGAGTTCTCCGTCCGCTGGCGGAAATTGCCCTACCTTATTTCCTCCGTAAAGCATCAGCTGAATCCGTTTCAAGGGCTCAAACTGCAGCTGGTACTTCCTCATCAGAAACTGGGCAGAAGCGCTCTGCTCCTTCAACAAATAAATGAAGCCCAGATCATCCTGTCCTTTCTGTACCCGCTCAATGATGTCCCGGACATTTCCCTCAAAGTATTCATAATAATCGCCCTTCTGATAAGCACGCTCATAAAACTCCGTAAACGTCACTTCCATCCAGGAGGACGGATTCACCGCTACCTTCAGACTGCGCACCGGACTTTTCCCGGCCAGCTGCTCGATCTGCTCCATGGCATCCAACACGTTGACTGCATAGTTATAAAGCTCCTGTCCCCGGGCTGTCAGTCGGATACCTCTTCCTGTCCGCTCAAAAAGCTCTGTCTGAAGCTCATGCTCCATGGCATGGATAGTCTTGCTGACCGAGGACTGGGTGGTATATAAAAGTTCTGACGCTGCTGTAAAGGAGCCTGCCTCCACGCAGGTTACGAAGCAGCGGAGCTGTCGGATTTCCATGGTTTGGTTTCCTTTCCTGTTCTATGCACACGCATTTCTTTTGGGAATAATCACATCATTCTGCATCTGACAGATCTGTCCGTACAGACTTTCCAGACAAGACTGGGTCAGCGTATCGCTCACAGCTCCCCGAGCCATGAATGCTGTTTTTCTCATGGTGGTCCTCCCTCTTTTTTTCAATAACTCAATTATATAAGACAGACCTTTCCACACCAAGCCCCGTAGGGGGTTCTCATCCATCCTGTTTTTTCCTGCGGTTCCATTCCTTTCTGGAATAGTTCCTCCATTCCTGTAAAAAGTATCACTTTAGCACATCGTTCGCCTTACTGATAAACAGCCTCATCCTCCGGATTCCAGTGATAGCCCAGACGCTTCGCCGTCTGCAGCGCCACGTCCAGATCAATCTGATCCGCAAGCATCGTCAGCGCCATGGACAGACCGTCCGCCGTGGTTCCTGCGGAATAATATTTTCCGTCTGCCACCCAGCTGGCGTCCGGAACCTCATAAACTCCTGCCAGAAACATTCGTTTCCAGTTTTCTCCGGCTTTACAGGCTGCGATTTTTCTGCGGAAAAGAAGACCGGTCTGCGCCACCAGGTACGCTCCTTCCGCAATCATCAGACAAAATTCCGATCGCTCCGCCGCAATCTTGATCTTCTTCTGGAGTTCGGTATCCTGCTGCAGAATTCTTCTTGCGCCCCGTCCTCCCGGCACAATCAGAATTCCCTTCAGCTGTTCCAGGTTAAGCGGCTCTGTCCAGACCTTCACGCCCTGCATGCTGTTCACCATATTGCCCGCCAGTGAAAGATAATTAACATGAAGTCCCTCTTTTTCACAGGACAAAATATCCGCAGGTCCAAAAGCGTCCATGGTTTCGAAATCATCAAATAATAATACATTTACTTCCATTTGTTCTTTCTCCTTCACCTCGTATCGGTTTTCAGCCAAAAAGAATCGCGTTTGACCGGACACGATTCTTTTGGGGTTGTTTGAAATTATTTGATAGTTGATTCATAATGGGATGATTAGAGTGTAACAAGTTTCTGTTTTTCCAGCAAGCCTCCCTGGGGGTTGTTTTTCCATTCCCATTTGGCTTCAATATCTATTCCTTTTTTGAATCCTATTTATCCCCCCGGGTAGCTTGTACCCAATGTTATTATCCTGCTATACTAAATAAATTCTTTATAGAAAGGACGCCGCTTTATGTCAAGAACTTTACATCAACTGAACTCCCGCATTACCGGCATGATCTGTCCGCGCTGTCAGAAACGCTATCCGGTGGAGGACTATTTTTTTGGCTGTCCCGCCTGTCTGGAACGGGGCACCAGTTCCAATCTTGCCCTGGTTTATGAGGGAAAAGGACAGATTCACACAGAAGCTGATGGCTGGCACCGTTATCAGGATTTTCTTCCCTATGACGACACGGTTTCTCTGGGCGAAGGCTTTACACCCGTGCGAACCTTTCCCCGGCTGGCGAAAGAGCTGGGCTTCCGAAAGCTCTATACCAAGCATGAATTTCAAAATCCCACCGGTTCCCATAAGGACCGCATGAATCCCTTCATCACAGCCCGGGCCAGAGAAGCCGGTTATTCCACCGTCACCTGTGCTTCCAGCGGAAACGAGGCCGCATCTCTGGCTGCCTATGCTGCAGCGGAAGGGCTGAACTGTGTCAACGTATCTACCCGTTCCATCCCTTCTCTCTGGAAAAATGCTTCAGACGCCACCGGAGCGGAACTGGTACTTACCGATACGCCTGCTGCGCGCCTTTTCTATCAGAAAGAACAGCTTGCCCAAGGAAAAGACTGGTATCCTGCTACCAATCTGCTGGATATTCCCTCCGGCAGCTCTCCCTACGGAATTGAGGGCTATAAGACCCTGCCCTTCGAGCTTTATGAACAGCTGCAGGATAAGCTTCCGGACTATATCCTGATTCCCACCTGCCGGGGGGATCTGCTGTATGGTATCTACCTGGGCTTTCGGGATCTCCTACAGGCCGACTATATCCAGACTCTGCCCCATCTGGTAGCCTGTGAACCCATCCCCCGTCTGGAACTAATTCTTTCCGGGCAAAGACGGGTGGAAGATAAATTCGAGGGCGACAGCTCTTCCATGTCCTCCATCGGAGGCAATACGGCCACCTGGCAGTCTGTCACGGCGCTTCTGGGAAGCGGTGGTTTTGCCCTCAGCGCGTCGGATACGGACATCCGAGACGCAGTGCGTGCTATGGCTTCCCATGGTCTCTACCTGGAAACCTCCTCTGCCGTGGTTTATCCCTGCGCAAAAAAAGCACAGAAACAGGGACTGATTTCCTCCCATGCCTCTGTACTTTTTGTACTCACTTCGAACGGTTATAAAAATAAGGATCTGGAATAAATGTAGCTCCGCTGGCCAGAAGAAGCTTTGTATAAGGGTGTTCCGGATTCCGGAGCACCTTTTTTACATCCCCTTCTTCCACAATTTTCCCCTGATACATCACCAGAACCCGGGTGCACAGATGAGACACCAACGCCAGATCATGTGAAATAATCAGATAGGTAAGCTGACGCTCCTTCTGTATTCTCCGCAGAAGCTCCAGAATCTGCTTCTGAATCGATACGTCCAGCGCACTGGTCGCCTCATCGCAAATCAGAAGCTCCGGCTCCGTCAAAAGCGCCCTCGCAATGGCTATCCTCTGACATTCTCCACCGCTGAGCTGCGCTATTCTTCTGTCCGCATATTCTGTAGAAAGTTCCACCTGGGTCAGAAGCTCTTCAATCACCGGCCTGGCCTGTCTTCTATCTGTCCGTCTTGTATGGCTCAGCGCTTCATAAAGGCTGGAAAATACCGTCATGTGACTATCAAAGGAATCCCTCGGATCCTGAAAGATCATATTCACATGGCATTTTTTATAGCGGCCGCTTCGTAGACAGCGAGGTTCTCCCTGTAAAAGAACCCTTCCGCCCGTGGGCTTCTCCAGTCCCGCAATCAGACGCGCCGTGGTACTTTTCCCACAACCGCTTTCTCCTACGATTCCAACAGATTCTCCTTTTTCCACAAAAAAACTGATTCCATTTACCGCTCTGATTTTTCCATAGGTTTTTTCCAGTTGTTCCACCTGTAAAAACGGCTGTTTATTCATCTTCCGTCTCCATTCTGAGCACACAGGACATCAGCATCTTCGTATAGTCATGAACCGGGTGTAAAAGCACCTCTTCTGCCATTCCCCATTCTACCACTTTTCCACTCTGCATAACTCCCACCTTATCTGCCATCTGTGCCACAACGCCCATATTGTGCGTAACCATCAAAATAGCCGCATTGGTGACCTTCTTCATATTCTGCATAGCCTTCACCACCTCCGCTTGGACTGTCACGTCCAGGGCAGAGGTAGGTTCATCTGCCAGAATCAAATCTGGCTCCATTACCATAGCAAGGGCAAGGGCAACTCTCTGATTCGTTCCTCCACTCAACATCGAAGGATAGGAACGTAGAATTCTTTCCGGCTCCTTCAAGAGAAGCTGCTTCATACATTCTGCTGCCTTCCTGTCTGATTCCCGGCGGCTGATTTTCCCCTTCAGGCTCAGTTCCTCCTGAAACTGTCTTCCAATCCGCATAACCGGATCCATGGATTCTCCCGCATGCTGGTAAACCATGGCGATCCGGCTGCCGCGCAGGCTTCTGTATTCTTTCGGATCTGACTGCGCAAGATTCCTGCCGTCAAATTCTATTCTGCCTCCGGTTATATGTCCTTCCTGTCCCAACAGTCCGGCTATCGCCTTCAGCAGCGTGCTTTTTCCGCTTCCGCTTTCTCCTACGATACATACTGTTTCCCCCGGCTGTACAGAAAAATCCACGTTATGAACAATTTCCCTGTTACCGTAGGCAACCGCTAAGTCCTTTATCTCAAGCATGCCCTTCTCCTGTTTTTTCTTTTACTCAGCCGCGATATCTGTATCTTTCGTCAGAATATACGCCTCAGTTGCCTGTGTGGAATAACCAGAAACCTTATTATTTGCGGCAATCTGGTACTTCAGATGACCCAGGGTAAAGAAACCGCAATCTTCCACCTCTACAGCTTGGATTTCTTTCGCAAGCTCTTCTCTCTTTGCAACATCAAATTCTTTATCCAGCTGCGCAATCAGCTCATCTACTTTTTCATCCGAATACTTTCCATAATTATAGTCTGCTCCGGTTCTCAACATAATATCGCAGAAATACTGTGGATCGGCTACTGGCGCCATAATATAGCTGTTCAGTGCCAGATCGAAGCCTCCGGCCTTGAGAATATTGGTATGCGCGTCGTAATCATTGGTCTGGATATCCGTGGCGATTCCAATCTCCTTTAAGGACGCCTGAATTGCTTCTGCAAAGGTAGCAAGCAAAGTTCCGTGCTCTCCATAGGTATACAGCTTAAAGCTCAGCGCCTTACCATTTTTATCCAAAACACCATCTCCATCACTGTCTGTGTAGCCTGCATCAGCCAGCAGCTTTTTCGCATGCTCTACATCGTAGGACACGCCCGGCACCTTTCCGTAGGAAAAGCTGACCGGGAAAATTGCGGTAGCCGCCTCGGAATTGCCCTTGTTGATGACATTTGCAAAGGTCTCCCGGTCGATAGCGGAGGAGATAGCCTCGCGGACACTGTGATCTGCCAGGAACTCGTTGGTATAATCGAAATACAGAATCTGGGATCTGGAGCCTGTATTGCTGGTTACCGTAATCTTATCACTGTCCATAAACTGGATAATATTCTCGGTAGGCAGCTGGAATGCCAGATCCACTTCTCCATTATCCAGAGCCATTGCCTGTGCGTTACCATCCAAAATATACTTGATGGTGACAGAATCCAGCTTCGGAACACCGTCCCAGTAATCCTTGTTTGCCACAAGCTCCATCTTGCCCTCTTCCATAGAGGCAATCACAAAGGGGCCGGTTCCCACCGGAATTGCGTTTTCTCCTTCCAACGTATCCACATCCAGAATCGTACCTACCAGATCCGCCAGATTATTAAGAAGTGCCGCATTTACATCGTTGGTGGTAATGGTAAGCGTCTGTCCCTCTGCTTCAATAGAAGCGATATTCAGCATGGTGACCGCTCTCTGATTTTTCTCACAGGTCCGATCCAGGCAGGCCTTGGCAGCCTCTCCAGTCAGTTCCTTCCCATTGCTGAATTTGATTCCATCCTTCAGAGTGATTTTCCAGGTCAGATCATCTACCTGCTCGTAGCTGTCTGCCAGCCAGGGCTCAAGCTGCAGATCGTCATTGATACGGAACAGATTCTCGCCTACCCCGATACGCTTGGTTTCCCAGCTGCTCGTTGCCGGATCCAGGTTCTTAATCTCAGAATGATAAGCCATATTCAGATGCTTTTCTCCTGCATCTGCCTGTGTACTTTCCGACGTCTGCTCCGTAGTCTCCTCTGTGTTAGCCGCAGGTTCTTTGGAACCACCGCAGCCTGCCAACAGGGTTACGCTCAGCACACCGGCCAGCAGCATGGTTAAAATTCTTTTTTTCATTGGTCTTCTCCTTTAATAAAATTGTTTATTTGAACATGTTACCTGTTCTCAGTACTCATATACTACCTGTACGGTATTCCAGATATTCCTGTACGGAATCACCCAGACGGTTTAAAATGATAACGGATATCAGAATTGCTCCGCCCGGTATCAATGCCTGCCAGGGCGCCGTCATCAGCACCTTTCTTCCTTCGTTCATCATATAACCCCATTCCGGCGTCGGCAGCTTCGCGGAGAGTCCCAGGAAGGAAAGGCTGGAAATCTCCATCATGGTACCGGGAAGTGCCAGCATAGCTGTCACAAAAAGTACGCTGCCGATATTGGGAATCACATGACGCAGAATGATATAACCGGAATTACAGCCGCACAGACGTGCCGCTTTTATATAATTGCTTTCTTTGATCTTCAACACCATACTGCGGGACATTCTCGCATAAGAAATCCAGCCGATACTGATAAGCGCAATCGCCGCGTTTTTCACTCCGGCCCCAAGCACACCTGCCACCGCGATAGCCATCACCTGTCCCGGAAAGGATTGTACGATCAACAAAAGCTTCTGTATCACCGCGTCCAGCGGTCCGCCATAATATCCTGCGGTCACCCCGGCTGTCGTTCCAATCACTGCCGTCACCAACACAATGATGAGTGTGGCGCTCAAGGAGCTTCTGGCTCCTGTCAGGATTCTGGAAAAAAGACATCTTCCCAGGTTATCCGTGCCAAACCAGTATTCAGCTCCGGGAGGCTGATCGATCTTCAACAGATTGTTTTCATAGGGATCATGAGGTGAAAGCTGCTCCCCGAATAGCATGATAATCAGTAGGCCTGCTGTCAACAGGAGGTACCATGCCAGCCGGATTCTCAATCGTTTCTTTTTATCCATTCTGACTGTCCTCTTTCTGCTTTTTTACCCGTGGATCAAACAGGCTGTAGGACAGCTCTGTCAGTCCGTATATGACGAAGAAGATCAGGGCGATCATCACCACAAATCCCTGGATAATCGTATAATCGTGTTCGCCGATGGCCGTCATCACCAGCCTGCCGATTCCCGGCCAGGAAAATATGATTTCCGTGATGGCCGTACCTCCCAACAATTCACCAAAGGACAGGGCAATCATGGTGATAATCGGAAGCATGACATTTCTCAGAATATGTACAAACAGAATCTGTGTTTCCCGGATTCCTCTGGAACGCAGTCCATCCACATAGGGATGCTTCATTTCCTCATAAATCAGAGTCCGGATCTGCCGGATCATCCGCGCGCAGATACCGGTGGCCAGGGTTGCCGCAGGCAGGATCAGAGCAGACACTCCACCACTTCCGGATATAGAAATCAGTTTCAGACAATAGGCGAACAGATACAGAAATCCGATTCCCACCAGAAAGGACGGCATACACAGCCTGATAAATACAAAAAAGCCGGTAATCCGGTCAAACATTTTCTCTTTTCTTGCCGCTGACATTACCCCCAGAGGGAGTGCGGCTGCTACTCCGGCAGCCAGGCTCGTCACAGCCAGTACCGCGCTTTTTCCAAGCGCTTTTGTCACCTCATCTGACACATTCCTGCCGTCAATCATGGACACTCCCAGATCTCCATGGACAAAATTCCACAGCCAGCTTCCGTATTGTTCCAGGAATGGGCGATCCAGTCCCATTTCCTCCCGTTTTTCCTGTATTGCTTCTTCCGACGGCATGGTTCCGCCAGACTGCAGGATCGTTCTTGCCGGGTCGCCCGGCGCAATATACATCAGAGAAAAGGACAGCAGCGTCACACCCAGAAGCACAATGAACAGGCCGATAATCTCTGCAACCCATTTTTTAATTTTCCGTTTCACCCGCTTCACTCCTCCGGCTTATCAGCCCGCACCAGAAACATAGGGATAGAACGGTACAGTAATTTCTTTTTCTCGCTGTAGACCTGCTCATTGACCCGGGGAATCACCTGTATCTTTCCATAGCCCAGCTCCGGCAGATGAATCTCGTCCCACTCCGGACGCAGAACCTCCTTAAAATACAGAACCTTATCAAACGCCTCATCGGTATCCGCATCACCGGTGTAGGTATTTTCCGGCTCCCCGTAGAGTCTCCGGTATTCCTCTTCGTCCCGTTTTACCGCCTCCCGGTAAGCCTCGTCTCCGGCAATATGCCAGTTTGCGTCAAAATATAGAATCCTTCCGCCCGGCTTCAGCACCCGTTTCCATTCCGCAAAGGCTTTTTCCGGATCATAAAGAATCCAGGTCACATTCCGACAGATGATATAATCAAAAGTATCCTCCGGGAAGTCCAGCTGGTGGTTGTCCATCTGATAAAATTCCGCATGGACTCCCGCTTTTCCAGCATTTCGAGCTGCTGTCTCAACCATTTTTTCAGAACAGTCAATTCCTGTCACCTGCCATCCCATACGTCCCATCAAAACTGCAAAAAATCCCGGACCGGTTCCGATATCCAGTACCTTTCCTTTTTCGCAGGGCGCATGATTTTTCAGAATTTCACTCCATTTTTCTGCCAGATCTTCTGCAAATTCATTCTGCACAATAGCGTCATAGCCATCCGCGCAATAATCCCAGCGTTTTCCGATTGTTTCCGCCTGTCTTTGCATCTTTTTCCTCCATTTCTTCATCTATTCTATAAAAGCTTCTGTTTCTTTTAAACCAAACCGTACCGATCGTTCTGCATTTCTGTGATATATCACATAATACCCCATCATACAGACTGCCGTCAGTGCCCAGGTAATCGGATAAGTCACGGTCACTCCCTGCAGGCTTCCTGTAAGCGGAACCAACACGCATAAAAGCAGGGTCCGGATAATACAGATATTCAGCATAACAATGAGCATGGGCTGCTTCACCTTTCCGCAGCCTCGCAAGCTGTCTCCCACCACCTGCAGGATGCAGTAGATAGGATAAAAGGGGAAGGATACCCGGATAATGCTTAAACCTGCCTCAATGACTGCTGCTTCCTTATTGAAAATCCGAAACAGAACCGCTCCGCCCCGCAGGGCTGCCGCACTGGTAAGCCCAGCCACAAGCATACTGAGCGCCAGACAAATCTCTGTTCCCTTCCGAATCCGGCTGTAATCCTCCGCTCCCTTACATTGTCCGGAAAATGCCATAATCGACTGTCCAAAGGCTACAATCGGAAGATAGATAATTAATTCTACCTTAAAATACGCAGTAAATGCTGCAATGGAATCTTCTCCAAAAGAATTAATAAAATACTGGGCAATCACGTTGGACAGGGTAATCACCAGGGATTGGCATCCGGCCGGGACGCCGATCCGAATCACTTCTTTTAAAATAGACGCTTCAAATCGGATCTCCCTTCCATGCAGCCGATAAGGAGCTGGAAGCCGGCTCAGATTATAAAGTGTAATCGCAGCCGCCACACTTTGTGAAAAAAGCGTAGCCCAGGCTACTCCGCAGACGCCATCATGAAATACACGGATAAACAGATAATCCATTCCCACATTTACAAGGCCGCCAGCAAATTGGGCCGCCAGCGGCGAACGGGAATCCCCCAGGGCGCGCAGTACTCCGGAGCCGATATTATATAGAAAAAGCACCGGAAACGACAGCATATAAATCCGAAGATAGCTGACTGCACCTGCCTGCAGCTCCCATGGCGTATTTATCAAGCGAAGATATACCGGAGCAAATACAACCCCCAACAGCATAAACAGCAAGCCTCCCGCCAGACAGAGAGCTACCGCATTGTGAACGGCTTTTTTCAGTTTTTCTTCATCTCTGGCACCATAAATCTGGGACACCACGACGCCGGATCCCACCGACATTCCTCCAAAGAAGCCCACCAGGCAGGTAATCAGAAGACTGCTGGCTCCAATGGATGCGGATGCGGATTTTCCCAGAAAGTTACCGGCATAAATTAAATCCACGGTATTATAAAGCTGCTGTACCAGGCTGCTTAAAAGCATGGGAATTGCAAACAGAATCAATTTTTTCCCGATATTTCCTTTTGTCAAATCACGAACTTTTGCCATTTTTCACCTCATCCTGCGAAAGAAAACAGTGGCTGTGAAACGGCCTACGCCATATCACAGCCACTGTTTATTATAATCATCCGTATTCTTTTCCTACAAGCCCGGTAGGGGGTTTTTAGTAATGCCAGATTTTCCTGCAAATCCATTACTTAACAGAATCTATTTTTCCGAAACTTACATTTTTTTTGCAAGTGCCGCTCTGACAGAACCTTTTGGATCTTTCACCAGCAAAACAATCAGCCATACAATCAATCCAAGAGCTACCACTGAAAATCCCAGGAAACTGTCATTCAGCATGTCTGCAGGTGCCGGTGCAAAATATTCGGCTCCCAGCTCCATATATTCAAAAATGGCATCTCCAAGCCACATCAGAGATGCGCCCCAATACATAAAACAGAGGATACCAAGCTTCATGCTGTCATCCTTCCGATTATACCATTTCACCGTACAGATAATTGCGGCAAACACTGTAATAAGTAACGTCATTTACATCTACCTCCCTCTCTGTAAACTTATGCTGTCATTCGTGGCATTTTCAATGCTCTTTTTAGCATAGAATCAACTGCACATACCATCACGCCCCATGCGCCTGTTACCAGTAATGCCATCGTCACTCCAACTGTGGACATTTCATGCAACATCTCTGCCGTGTCCCCAGGATCAGACATTGCTGTCAAAAATGGGAAGAATGGAACAACCTCTCCATGCCAGATATGTTCAAAGCAAAGAAGCAACGCACCGCCCCATAGCAAATAGGAAAGCCATTTTAATTTTCTGCTCCACGGAATCTCTGTTGGTGTCTCTGTCAGATCAAAGGATTTCACACCCTCAACTTCAACATGACCAACTTCATTCTTTTCCTCTTTCGTCTTCACTGCATGCGATACTGCTGTTACTATTACAGCCTCTGCTGCTGTTACCAGAAAACATGCCATAATCAACAACCTCCTTTTGATCTTGTTTTCTTTTCTTTTATTATAGTTCACCTATATTCTCAAACAAGCCCCCAGGGGGGTTCTCGATCATATCACTTTTTTACGAACGTATTCAATTACGGAATATTTTTTGCCTTCGATTCCATATATTTAAAATACTGACTCCACCAACATCTTTGTATATTCTTCCTTGGGATTCTGGATCACTTTGTCAGGGGTTCCTTCTTCCACGACCCGTCCATCCTTCATAACGATGACACGGTCACAGAACTGCTGGACCAGTGCCAGGTTATGGCAGATAAAGACATAGGACAGATTCTTATTTTCCTGTAAATTCTGAAGCAGATCAATCACTCGCTTCTGAACCGTCACATCCAGTGCACTGGTCGCCTCATCACAGATGATTACTTTCGGATCCACCGCCAGTGCTCTGGCAATGGCAGCTCTCTGACACTGCCCACCGCTGACCTGATGGGGATATCGGTCCATATATTCAGGTTCCAGGCCACACTGTTCCAGCAATTCAGCCACTTTTGCTCGAATCTCTGCTTTGGAAACCCCTTTATTTTTCAGACTTTCTCCAATGCCATCGCCCAGCGTCCTTCTTGGATCAAAAGAACCGACCGGATTCTGAAAAACCATCTGAATCTTACCATAGGTTTCCTTCAGCACTGAACCTTTTAAATGTGTAATATCCTGTCCATCCAGAACGATCTGCCCATCTGTCACATCTTCCAGCCTTGTGATCAGCTTTGCAACTGTACTCTTTCCGCTTCCAGATTCACCCACAATTCCAAGAATTTCTCCTGGATACAGACAAAAGCTTATATCATTTACTGCTGCAATATCCCGTTTCCCACGTTGATGAAATACTTTTTTTAAGTGATTTACCTGTAATATTGGCTCCATCTTAGTTCTGGCTCCTTCTAAGCTTCGGCACTGCCGAAAGCAGTTCTTTCGTATATACATTCTGTGGATGTTCCAGCACCTCTTTCACCGGTCCGTATTCCATCTTATTGCCATTCTGTAAAACCAGCACCGTATCTGCCATGGCTGACACCACACCGATATCATGGGTTACGATGATGATCGCCGTTCCGAAAAGCTCTCGGACATGAAGCATTTCCTGCACCACCTGTCGCTGGACTGCCACATCCAGTGCACTGGTCGGCTCATCAGCAAACAATACCGGTGGATTCATCAGCATGGAAATGGCGATACCTGCACGCTGATTCATGCCGCCGGACATTTCAAAAGGATAGCTGTCCCAGACCCTCTCCGGCTCTTTGAAATTCAGTTTTGACAGAAGCTCCATGGCTCGCATCTTTGCATCCGCCCTTTTGATTTTTCCGTGTGCTTTCATACTTTCATAGACCTGACTTCCAATAGTCCTGATTGGACAAAGGGAAGCACCTGCATCCTGAAAGATCATCCCAATCTCTGCACCACGGATAGACCGAAGCTCATGCTCCGGCATATCCACAAGGTTTTTCCCCTTATATGTGATATCTCCCCTGGTCACAAGCCCGTTGTCACCCAGCAATCCCATGGCAGCCTTGATCAACGTACTTTTTCCGCTTCCAGATTCGCCTACCAGTCCGAGAATTTCTCCTGGTCGAAGCGAAAAGGAAATATTATGGACCACAGGAGTTCCATTAAAAGAGATCTCCACAGAATCATAATTCAATAATGTGTCACCCATTCCATGCTCCTAAACAGTAATGATTCAGAGTCTAATGCACAAGACTCTGAATCGTTATCAAAATTCATATAACTTAGTTAATATCCAGATCTGCTGTCAGCTCATAGTAATCGCATGCATGTGCGGTAAGTCCTGTCACATTTGCCTGACTGATCATGCTCATCTTCAGGAAAGAGCAGAATACAAACGCATTGTCATCCAGAAGCTGCTGCTGCATCTCGATGGCGATCTGGTTTCTCTTAGCTGTATCGAAAGTACTGTTCAGCTGCACTGCCAGCTCTTCCATCTTATCACTGTGATACTGTCCACGATTCTTGGTGGATGCATCCAGACAATGTGTGGAGAAGAAGTTCGTCGGGTCTCCCAGACCACAGTTCACGTTTGCTCCTACATAGACATCCCAGGCAGAAGTATCTTTCCAGATGGAGTTATGATCTGCAGTTGCATTGATCTGTACATCCATACCGATTTCTTTTAAGGTACTCTGAGCAGATTCAGCAAGCAGCGGAAGCTCCTGGCGGCTCGGATAGGTCAGCCATTTGATCGTCAGCTTCTGTCCGTCTTTTTCACGGATGCCATCTCCGTCACTGTCCTTCCAGCCTGCTGCCTCCAGAACTGCTTTTGCTCCTTCTGGATCATAGGTTTTTGCATTCAGTGTAGAACCGCCAAAATCTACTGTATCAGGGAAAGCACCAGTTGCCACATATCCGTATCCATTCAGAAGCACATTGACAAAGGAGTCTTTATCAATACCCATAGCAATGGCTTCGCGGACTGCATCGTCTGCCACCACCGGAGATGTATAATTCATCTGTACGTAGAAAGAACGGCTGGTCTGTACACTGGTAAACTGGTAATTATCATTTTCAAAGACCGGATAGCTTGCATATGCCATACCATATGCCGCATTGATCTCTCCGGACTGAAGTGCCAGGGCCAGCGTATCTCCATCGGAGATAGTACGGACCGTAATCTCATCTATATTTACATTTCCATCCCAGTAATTCTCATTTTTCACAAGATTCAGATGATCATCTGTCACCAGCTCCGTTGCCACAAAAGGACCTGTACCCACTACGATTCCATCCTCGGTCACACCCTCATCCACATCGATAATACAGCCATAGGGCTCAGAGAGATAGTTCATAAGGCTTGGACATGCTTCCGTTGTGTGGATCGTCAACACCAGACCATCCGCTTCCATAGAATCAATCTTCAGATCTCCTGCCGCACGCTCATGCACTGCAACCAGATCTTCCAGACATTTCTTTACTGCTTCTGCATCACAGGACTTTCCATTGGAAAAGCACACTCCATCTTTCAGTGTAATTTTCCAGGTAAGATCATCTACCAGTTCATACCCTTCTGCGATCCATGGCTCCAGCTGCATGGAATCATTGATCTTCATCAGAGTTTCTCCAACACCATAACGTATGCATGCCCATCCGCAGTATGCGCTGTGCGGATCAATATTGGATTCCTCATTTTCCGCATTGAAGGTGGTATCTCCAAAGACAAATGTTTTCTTACCAGCTGCATCCGCACTGGTTGTTACCTCTGTCTGTGTACCACTTGTACTGTCAGCCTTTTCTGAACCACAGCCTGCCATGACACCTGCCACCATGGCCAGTGACAGCAGTAATGAAAGAATTTTTCCTGTTCTCTTTTTCATATGTTTACTCCCTGTTTCTAATAATATTTATATCTACCTTGAACGAGTGTTCTTCGGATCCATATAGTCACGGATCGAATCACCCAGAAGGTTAAATATCACAACTGATATAAAGATGGCCAATCCCGGAGATAATACAATCCATGGATAGGTCTGCAGCATGCTCCTGCCGCTGCTCATCATGCTTCCCCACTCTGCCACCGGAGGCTGGGCTCCTAACCCAAGGAAAGACAGCCCTGCAATCTCCATCATCATCGTACCGATATCCAGCATAGAAGTAACCAGGATCGGTCCTACGATATTCGGAAGTACATGTCGGAAAATCATTTGTAAAACTGAATCTCCCGCCATCTGGGAAGCCTGCATATAAGGCAGATTTTTTACGGATAACGTCTGCCCTCTTGCAATTCTGGAATATTTGGGCCAGCTGATCAAAGCCAGTGCGATGACCGCATTCCTGACTCCTCCATCCAAGATCGCCGCAACTGCCATAGCAAATACAAGACCTGGAAATGCCAGGCACACATCTGAGATTCTCATCATCACGGAATCAACAATTCCACCGTAATAACCACAGAAAATTCCAACTACCGTTCCAAATACGGTAATGATCGCTACCAAAGCAAACGTGGACGAAATACTGGTCTGCGCTCCGATCAGAACACGGGACAGCATATCCCGACCATAAGTATCTGTTCCCATCAGATGAGCTGCACTGGGCGGCTGCATGGCTTGTGTCAGATCCTGTGCATAAGGATCATAGGGACAAATATACTTTGCAAAAATCGTGATCAGTAAAAGTGCTGCTGCCAATGCCGTAAACAGAAATATTTTCATCTGAATCCGTTGTTTCTTCACCTTCTGAACCCGGACAGTTACCTGATGTTCCTGACTCATTCCTTATCACCTCCCAGACGGATCCTTGGATCCAGAAATCGATAAGAAATATCGGTCAGGAGATTGACTGCCACATAAATGATCGCCATCCACATCACATATGCCTGTATAATGGGATAATCACGCATACTGATAGCATCTACCGCCATCTTGCCCACACCATCCCACATAAAGATGGATTCTACAATTGCGGTTCCTCCAAGAAGACTTCCCACTGACAGCATCAGTAAAGTAATGATTGTTACCAGCGAAGCCTTCATCACACTTCCCCACAATGTTCTGGAAAATTTGATACCTCTTGCTTTTGCACCAACCACATAATCCTTGCTCAATTCATCCAGTACCGTTGCTCTTACCTGACGAAGATACTTTGCACTCATAGCAATAGCCAAGGTAATCGCCGGCATAGCAACACTCTTCAGACTGACACCGGTTGCAATGACTGGAAACCAGCCAAGCCGAATGGCAAACAGATACATCAGTAAAAGAGAGACGAAAAAGTTTGGAAGACTATTTCCGATAAAACTAAGTGTCCGTATAAGATAATCTGAAACATGATTCTGATGAACTGCCGCCAGGATTCCAAGCGGAATAGATATAAGAATCGTCAACAGAATAGATGTGACCGTCAAAAGCAATGTTGCCGGTAGCTTGGAGATAAACGTAGCGAACACTGGTTTGCCGGATACATAACTGGTTCCCATGTCTCCTCGCAGGATTCCGCCAAGCCAGACCACATACTGTGTCAAAAATGGTTTGTCCAGCCCGAGCTCCTCTCTGGCTGCATCCACCACTTCCTGTGAAATGTCACTGCCTGTATTTTCCATCTTCTGCTCCACCACATCGCTCCCGGCAATCCTCATCATGCCAAAAGACAAAAATGTAATTGCCAGAAGAATCGGCAGAAGCTGGAACAATCTTCTTAATACATATGTTTTCATCTGTAACAATACCTCTTAGTTTCAAATATATACATTATAACAACTTGCAATTTTCTTTATAACCCCTCATGGGGGTTATTTATATATTCCATTTTATATATATACCCATTCCATATTATTATATCGTATATGTGTTTCTGTCTTTTGATCAATGATCTGAACATGAAAACAGCTGCTTCCCGAAGCAGCTGTTTTCATTGATAAAGTATTCTTTATATGGGTTTTATAGGAGACTTTTGAGGCTTTCCTTTCCTCTGTCCTATACTTTAACAGATGTAAGTCCTGCTCACAAGCGGGGGTGGGGGATATTCAATCATTCCATTCTGTTATGAAAATTCCAATATTTTTTATCCCTGATTCTATACGGCTGTCAGAACCTCATCCTCAAAATTATGAACCAGTGATTTTCGCTTGGATGGATGATCGATCGGCAAAGATTCCAGAAGTCTCGCAGTATACAGATGTTCATAACGAAATCCGTCTTCTTTTTTCAATTCCTCTACGATTCTCCCCTGGTACATGACAAGGATCCGGTCGCTGATACTTTTCACAGATTTCAGATCATGGGAAATAAACACCATCGGAAGATCCTTTTCCTTATTCAGGCGCTTCAGCTCTCCCAGCAGATGATATCGGGTGATCACATCCAGGCTTGAAGTGATTTCATCACAGATCAGCAGCTGAGGATCTACCAGCAATGCCCTGCAGATACTGATCCTCTGACGCTCACCTCCACTTAGCTGTGAAGGGCGTTTTTCAAGAAGATCGGCAGGCAGCAGCACTATCTCCAGCGTTTTCCTGATCTTATCCTCTCTCTGAGTCACATCTGAAACTCCATTGTATTTTAAGGTCTCATGCAAGGTCTGTCCCACAGACATTTTAGGATCCAGAGATGACAGACTGTCCTGCAGGATCATCTGCACACTGCGCCGGAACTGCTGCCGTTCTTTTTTTCCAAATCCGGCAGTATCTTCTCCACAAAACAGGATCTTCCCACTATCCGGCTTCTCATAGCAGCACAGCAATCGTGCCAGTGTACTTTTTCCGCATCCGCTTTCCCCCACCAGTCCGACGATCTCACCAGAGCCTACTGAAAACTCAATGTGATGAAGAATAGATTCTTTTCCATAAGATTTGTTTACATCTAAAACATCTAACTGCAATTTTCTGCCCCCTCAAAACTGGCTTTTAAAAGCCTCTTTGTGTATTCCTCCTGCGGCGAATCGAACAAATCAAGGACTCTTCCTTTTTCTACGATCTCGCCGTCATGCATCACGATTACATCATCTGCCAGTTCCGCTACCACTCCAAAATCATGGGTCACGACCAGGATAGCCGTCTGATATTCTCTGTTGATCGCACGAAATTCCCGCATAATCTCCTTCTGTATACTCACATCCAGAGCGGTGGTCGGTTCATCCGCAATGATCAACGATGGTGTTACCAGAATGGCACAGGCGATCATGAGACGCTGCAACATTCCGCCAGATAATTCAAAGGGATACTTGTTCAGTGTCCGCATTGGATCTTCAAATTTGATTCGTTCCAGTATGATTCCCATTTGCTGATCAAATTCTGCCCGGGTCATTTTTTTATACCCTTTTGCCATCTGATACAGCTGTTTACCCACTTTCACAGACGAATTCAACGAATTCATCGGATCCTGGTAGATGCAGAACATGGAATCTCCATGAAACATGACCTTACTTTCCTTTGTCTTACAAGCCACCTTCGGAAGCAACCCTAGAACAGCTGACATGGTTATACTTTTACCGCTTCCGCTTTCGCCTACAATACAAGTAATATGCTGATCATGTACAAAAAAAGAAATGTCTTTGACGATCTTCTCCCCATCGATCATGATCCCCAGATCTTCTACTTCTAATATGTTCTCCATATTGCTATTCCTTCACACCAATCACTGTGATCCGTTTATGTGGGTTCAACAGACGATATCTGAGAGGCATTGCCTGTTTCTCTGCCCGATCCACCTCTGTCATGGGGATCACAGTCACTTTCAGTCCTGCATTCTGTACCATCTGGCCAAGACGTCTGGCATTTCTGCTCTTCATCATCGGAAGCTCTTCTTTCGTGTCTTTATCATAATCACCATCATTGGAAAATGCATTTCTGTGCTCCACCAACGTGATCAGACATTTACCGAGGAACACCTGAATCCGGTCTGACAGACGGTTATAGTGCCAGTTACCTTCCATGATCACCAGTCTTCCCCCCGGCTTTAATACCCGCTTCCATTCATTGATCGCTTTCTCTGGATGCGGCAAGGTCCACACCAGATGACGATTGATCACCACATCATACTGTTCCGCCGGTTCTTTGGTGTCTTCCGCATCACCTATTGCAAATGTCACATTGTGAAATCCAGCTTTTTCTGCCTTTTCTTTTGCCCTGGAAAGCATATTTTCCGACAGATCAACGCCTTTACAGGTATGACCAAGCTCCGCTAAAAGCAGACTGACAAATCCGGTTCCAGCTCCCACATCCAATATACTGCATGGCTGTTTTCCGATCACTTTGCGCAAAAATCTCAGCCATTCCTTTTTTTCCCCTTCGCTTTTCAGACCATGGGCATAACAATCATCATAATTGATGTATGCCTGGTTCCATAATCTGGTAATATTCTTCTTTATAGTTTTGTCATTCATTTGTTTAACCTCAGGACACATATTTTTCTTTCAGGTACTCACCCACATAGTTCACACAGATGGAACTGAGGATGATCATTACCCCCGGAGGCAGCACAATCCACCACTTTCCATTGAGTACATAACTCTGGATTCCGTTGATCATGTTTCCCCAGGATGGAATTCCAATAGGAATCCCAACGCCAAGATAGCTCAATGATGTTTCTGTTACAATGGCACTGGCAAAGGTAAAGGTCGCAATAATGATAATGCTGGAAAAGGAATTACGTACCATATGATTAAACAGGATCACATGCCGTGGAATATTGAATCCTTCCGCCAGAATAATATAATTTTCTTTTTTCAACTCCAGAAAACGAGCCCGGATCACACGTGCCATGGTCATCCAGCTGGTAAGACTCATAACGATGACCAGACCCAGAATTTTGTTTGGAAATACCATCTGAAATGCCAGTGCAACAATGGTAGAAGGCATGGCATATGCAATATCAACGATCCTCATCATGGTCGTATCCAGTCTTCCGCCTACATAACCGCTGATTCCACCATATACAATTCCAAACAACAGCGCGCACAGACTGCTGCTTGCCGCCACTGCCAATGATACCATTCCACCATACATGGTACGCGTAAATACATCTCTTCCTGAACTGTCTGTTCCAAACCAGTGTACTGCATCCGGTTTTTGCAGCACACTTCCAAGATCTACTTCCGTAGGAGAATATACTGCATATAACGGTGCTGCCATGCACAACAGTACGATCACCAGAAACAACAGTACCCAGAAACTATTCTTTCTTACCTTCTTTTTCATCTGGTCACCGCCTTCCGAAGTTTTGGATTCAATGCCAGATCAATGAGATCCACCAGAAGCATGGATATAATGACAACGATTCCCGTTACAAGAATTCCTCCCATCAATACAGGATAATCCTTTACCGGAATTGCATTTACGATCATATTTCCGAGCCCTGGATATGCAAATACCGTCTCAATTACAACAAATCCGGAAAAAAATGACGGTACATGGGTTCCCACATAGTTTACAAATGGAACCAGTGCATTTTTCATGGCACCTCGATAAATATCCCATTTTGACATATGATTGGCCCTTGCCACATACACATAATAGCTGTCCAGCTCTTCTTTCATTCCTTCTTGTATAAAACGGGAAAAAGAGCCAATATGGCTGAACATAACCGTCACCGTCGGCAGGATCAGATGAATGATCCGATCCTTCAGTGTATCCGAAAACATGGATGTTACACCGGAAGATGGCAGCCAGCCGAGCACTACAGAAAACAAAAGGATCAAAATGATGCCTACCAGCACACTGGGGATTCCATTAAGCGTAATACTGATGATCGTAATCACTCTGTCTATCATAGAATCCGGATGCAAACCTGCAAAAAGCCCGACCACAATAGACAGGATAACTGTCAATACAAAGGAAGACAAAAATAAGGTCATCGTGTTCGGCATACGCTCTTTGATCATCTTTCCAACATTTTGCCCATTTGCATACGAATATCCAAAATTACCGTGAGACACTTCTGCCAGCCAGTTACCATACCTTATGATGACTGGCTGATTCAGTCCCAGATTCTCATTGATTCTGTCTTTTTCGGCCTGTGTCAGTTTATCCATCTGACCACCATAAATTGCGGCAGCCGGTTCACCCGGTGCCGCATTTATAAGTGCAAATGAGCAGATGCTCATGATAAACATAACCACAATGCTTTGAATCAGTCTTTTCAAAACATATCGTTTCATTCTACATCAAACCCACATTTATTCAGAAATTGTCCAGTCTTCAATGTTCCAGAAGATACCTGCCCCATGATGTCCGAGTACCTTGTCTGTCGGTCCACTGATCCGTTTGTTGCCTGCATACAAAGCATCCAGATAACAGATAAGATCATATGCCGGATCTTCCGCAAATGCTTTCTGGAATTCTGCATAACATTCTGCTCTGCCAGCATCCTCTGTCTTTATACGAGCCTCAGACAGTGCCTTGTCAACCGTTTCGTTACTGTAGAATCCATAGTTATCTGCGCTTCCGGTTGTGAAGAGACGATAGGTATCATTGTCTGCATCAAACGGACTTCCCCATCCAAGCAGGAATGACTCGCATTTTGCAATGTCGATGGCATCCCATCCAAGAGCTGACAAGGTACAATCTACGCCCAGCTTTTTCCATTCAGATGACAGATAAGTTCCAATATTCACACGAACCTCATCATCAACCGGAGCGGTAAGGGTAAAGGAAAGCTTCTCACCATCTTTATCAAGGATTCCATCTCCATCGGTATCAGCCCAACCTGCCTCTTTCAGAAGTGCTGCTGCCTTTTCCGGATCATAATCATATTTCACTACATCTTCACAGTTGAATTTATTCTTCTGCAGTGGAGAATAAGCAATCTGACCATAGCCATGAGCAATGGCATCTACAACTGCCTGACTATCTGTTGCATAATTCAGTGCCTGACGAACTCTTACATCCTCAAACAGATCACACACCTGGAAATTATACATAACACAACGGTAATCTGCGGAACCGATCACATAAACATCTAAGTTCTCATCCGCTTCCAGCTCTTTGATCTGGCTCGGCTCTACAAATGTAAAGTCGATCTCATTGTTTTTAAGCTGCAGTGCTCTTGTATTGTAATCCGGCAGATACAGATAGATAATATTCTCAATCTGTGCCTTATCTCCATAATAATCATCAAATCTGGTCATGGTACACTTGGTACCTGCTTCTAAAGAAACCAGCTTATACGGTCCGCAGCCAACCGGATTCACATTAAAATCAGCGGTATTGATATCCTGTCCTTCGAAGCAATGCTCCGGAACAATTCCCACTGTCAGCTTATCAAGCAAAGCAGGGAACGGCTCTTTTAATGTAATACTCAGTGAAGTATCGCTCAGTTTTTCCACTTTATCTACAAGGAGGAAATCCGAACGGATCGAAGAGTTCACATTCTCATCCAGAATGCTGCTGATCGTAAATACAACATCGTCCGCTGTCAATGTTGTTCCATCGTGGAATTTTACATCATCACGAATATTGAAGGTATATGTCAGCAGATCATCACTGATCTCATAATCGGTTGCTATATCACACTGTGGCTGACAATCTACATCCGTTTTCATCAGGCCTCTGAAAATCATGGCATCACAATACTCGGATCCTAAGATTGGATTGAACTTCTCCACCATGAACTCTGCACCATAGATCATGGTATTGTCTCTGGACATTTCACCAGCCGGAGCAGCCTCCTCTGTGGTCTCATTCTGTACTGCATCTGTCGTCTCCTTCGCACCACATCCGCTGATCGCTGCTGCCAGCATCATCGCACTCAGTGACAGACAGATTACTTTGTTAAGCTTCTTCATATTTCTATATCTCCCTTATGATTATGTTTGTGCCATACTACGAAAAAATCCCTCTGACATAGTAAAGACCTTCTTTACTATAACAGAGGGATACTACCTTCCACAACCCACCGTGGGGGATATCTAAACATACCGTTTTATTATGTCTTTATTACATTTTGGAATATTACAGCTTTGAGCTGTTCCATTTCCACAGTCCCAGGAATGCTATACCGGCGGCAATCCAGGAAGCAATGTAGATCACTACGATGCATTCCATAGTTTCATATACAGGAAGAATGAATAACACACCAATCACACGCAGCAGACAGATAGATATCAATGTGGTGATCATCGGTCTGATCGTATCTCCCGTGCCACAGCAGGCTCCCGACAGAGCCTCTGCGATAGCATAAAACAGGAAAAACGGTGCCATCATCCTGGCATAAGCACCAACCAGAGGTGCTAAAGTAGCTGCATCCTGTGCGGACACAAACCAAGGTGTCATAAAAGCTGAGCCAACGAACAGAATGATACTCACCATAATGACAGCTCCAGCAGACATAGCTGCACCAACGAACACACCTTTTCTGATCCGTTCCTTATTCTTTGCTCCCAGGTTCTGCGCGGTAAAGGTTGTCAGAGCCGGACCCATGGAGTCAGACAACAGCCAGATCAGCATATTCAGCTTGTCACAGATACCCCATGCTGCAATCTGATCAGTACCCATCGTATTGACACCCGCCTGTACAATGGTATTTGCAATGGGGAACAACATCGCCTGCAATGCCAGCGGAAATCCCATGTGCAGCATCTGCTGCATATGTTCTTTGCAAAAATGAGGCCACCAGAGAGGCTTCTCCCCTTTTTCCACATGAAGAACCTTTTTTAACATAGAAAAGATAACAACCACACTGACGATCTGTGAAAATACGGTTGCCAGTGCTGCGCCGGCAACTCCCATGTCCAACACACCTACCAGCAATAAATCTCCCAAAATATTGATTACTGCACAGCAGACCAGCACATACAGCGGTCTCTTGGAATCGCCATAGGCTCTTAAGATTCCAGCCGTCATGTTATAAAGGATCATGGACCAGATACCACCAAAATAAATGGTAGTATAGACAAATGCCCGTCCATAAACTTCATCCGGCACAGACATGATCTGCAACATCCATGGAGTCAGAATTACTCCGCCCACAGAGCAGACCACTCCCAGAATCACTGCCACCGTACAAGCGGTACGGATGGAACAATGCATCTGGCGCTTGTCCCCGGATCCGCAATGTCCGGAAATCAGAATCGTCGCACCCGTTGCCAGACCATTCATGAAATTTAGCGGAAACTTGAACAATGTATGCACGGAATCAATAGCTGCCAGACCAAGCTTTCCTGTGAACTGTCCCACCACCACTGCGTCGATGGTCACATAAAGCTGCTGGATCAGACTTCCTGCAATGATTGGAAGCACAAACAGCAGGATTCCTTTGCTTACATTTCCTTTTGTCAGTGTGTGTTTTTCCATATTATTTCCTTCTCTGGGCTGCGGAATCAAAATCCCACGCGCCTGCAAGTTCCTTCAGATCATATAAGTTTGCCTCCGGATTATGCGCTTTACACACGTCCAGAAGGTCTTCATAGCTATATGCATTCAGAGTAATACCAGAAGACAGTTCATATTTTTTCTGGAAATCCTGATAATTGGTGGAAATCCAGAAGCCCTGCTGAATGGCAAATGCTTTTCCATCCTCACGGAAATCTTCGCTGTAACCGGTCACTGCATTATACATAGCTGCAAAGGCCGGTCCAATGATAGATTCATATTTACCACACAGATATTTCAGATTACCGTTTTTAAAGAGTTCTCCATTGGTTTCCGTATAACAGTCAACAGTTCCAAGGCTTGCATCTCCCAGAGAATCTGCAATGGCCTGTACCGGAATCGTACTCATAACAACACCAGCCGGATCTTTTTCAAACTCTGCAACAGCCTTCTCACCCACATTCGGCACTCCGATATAGCCAGGGAATACGGTTACTTTTAAGTTTCCGGCTTCTACACTTACCGGTTCAGAAGCGGATGCAAGTTCAGCACTGCTCTGCTCAAACTGTACACCATAAGCTTCCTGCAGAGCATCCAACATTCCTTCCGCACGCTGTTCATGCATCACATTGGTGCCTGCTCCTCCGCTTAACAGAAAATAGCTGTCAGACATCTGTTCGTCTGCAAAATAAGCACCCATGTCGTATCCAGCCTCATATTCTATCTCACTTCCCGGTCCAAAATAGCCAAGGAAATAAGGGTTGTTTGCTACTTTATCAAAGGTTTCCGAATCCGTTGTACTGGACGGACGGATAAAATACACTCCGTTCTCTGCGCACAGCTCCACTTCCTTTTCCAGGTCAAAGCTGTTGAATGCCATAATGCCTTCTACGCCCGCTGCAATTGCATCGTTCAGAAACTGCATCTCCTGCTCCTCTGTGGTCACTTCTGCAGAGTACAGGAAATCCACATCTGAGAAATTTTTCCCGATATAGCCCTCCAGATACTCCCGAAATGCCTGCACCTGCTCATCCTTCAGATCATAGACAACCACACCAATCTTATGAATGTGCTGTTCTTCCTGCTTTTTTGCGCAGGAAGTCATAGCTGACACCAGAATCAGTGCCAGCAATAATACTGTGATTTTTTTCAGTTTTTTCAATTTTATTTATCCTCCTTGTCAAATAGATGACAGGCCACTTCGTGATCTGCCCCGATCTGATGGAGTCTTGGTTTCTCTTGTGCACACCGTTCAGTCGCCTTCGGGCAGCGTCCACGGAACGGGCATCCAGCAGGCACATCCAACGGGCTGGGTGCTTCTCCTTTGATCTCTTCTATCGGTTTGGAGAAGTCCATTCCGATATCGAAAACAGAACCGATCAGTGCTCTTGTATATGGATGGACTGCATACTCTGCCAGATCTTCTGCAGGCAGCACTTCCACGACATTTCCCAGATACATCACCGCTACTTCGTGAGAGCAGGACTGGATCAGAGAGATATCATGACAGATAAAACCAATGGTAATATTTTTTTCTTTCTGAAGCTTTACGATCAATTCGATGATCGTCTGCTGTACGGATACATCCAGTGCAGAAGTTGCCTCATCCAGGATCAGAATCTCCGGTTCCAAAGCCAGTGCACGGGCAATTGCCACACGCTGGCGCTGCCCACCGGACATGTTATGAGGATAACGGTCTGCAAAATCTCCCGGAAGCTCCACCATCTCCAGAAGACGACGGCAGGCTGCATCCTTCTCATTCTTCCTGATCCGGTTAAAATTCAGAAGCGGTTCACATACAATATCCCGGATTTTCATTTTCGGATTAAACGAAGAGGTCGGATCCTGGAATACCATCTGAATGTTCTGACGGTTCTGACGCAGTTCCTCTCCCTTCAGTTTGGTAATATCTTTTCCACGATAAAGAATCTCTCCCTCAGAAGGAGTATCCAGAGACACCAGAAAACGCATAAATGTGGATTTTCCGCAGCCAGATTCTCCTACCAGCCCCAGGGTCTTTCCTTTATAAAATTTCAGATTAATATCATCATTGGCTACCAGCGTCCTTCCATCAGATGCCGGAAAGCGTCTGGTGACATGTTTTGCTTCCAGAATTATTTCATCATGTTCAAACATAAGATTTCCCTCCCATAGAAGGTACCGCACTTAGCAGCTTGCGGGTGTATTCATTTTCCGAGTGATGCAGGATATGATCCCGGTCTCCCTGGTCTTCAATCCGTCCATCCTTCATAACCACAATATAATCAGACATATATGCTGCCACACCAAGGTTATGGGTAACAACGATAATACCGGTTCCATAGTCATCTCTTAATTCCATCATCTGACGAACAATCTGTGCCTGTGTGGTTACGTCCAGTGCACTGGTCGGCTCATCTGCCAGCAGAAGTTTTGGCTGATAGGTCATACCCATGGCAATTCCTACTCGCTGACGCATACCTCCAGACAACTGGAATGGATATGATTTCATAATATTATCCGGACTTGGAAGACGCATCTTGCCAAGCATCTCTTCACCCTTGATCCATGCGTCTTTCTTTGATATTTTCTCATGTGTCTGCAGATATTCTGTAAATACAGATCCAATCCTGCGGGTTGGGTTCATCATGGCTCCGCTGTCCTGGAAGATCATGGAAATCTCACTTCCACGCAGATTTCTCCACTGCTCCGGTGTATTGGATAACAGAGAGGTTCCGTTAAAAAGAATATCTCCTTTGGTTACTTTACCGCCTCCGGCAAGAAGCCCTAACACCGCACGGATCACGGTGGTCTTACCGCTTCCGCTCTCTCCTACCAGACTGACGATCTGCCCCTGAGCCATATGGAGACTAAAGTCCATGACAGTAGGAACATCTTTATATGCGATCGTAATATTATCAATTTTCAGCATCTTCCTACCTCCTTACTCTGCTCTCGGATCCAGGATATCACGGATGGAATCTCCCAGCATGTTAAATACAACTACTACTAAGAAAATAGCAAGACCAGGATACAGCATCATCCATGGTGCGGACTGCATACAGGCACGGCCTTCATTCAGCATATAGCCCCATTCCGGTGTAGGCGGCTTTGCACCAAATCCCAGGAAGGACAGTGCGGCGATCTCCAGCATCATACCTCCTACATCCGTCGCTGCCGTAATGATCAGTGTTGGCAGCGCATTTGGCAGCATGTAACGAAGCAGCATATACGGGGTCTGGGATCCGGTCACGATGGCAGCAGATACATAATCGCGGTCACGGATCTTCATAACCAGGCTTCGCGCCAGACGGGCATATTTGGTCCAGTTTACAGCAACAATTGCGATGATCGCATTGCGGATACTTGCACCCATGATACCTGCCACTGCCAGAGCCAGAACAAGGCCTGGGAAAGCCAGCATCATGTCTGCAATACGCATAAGAACTGCATCGATTTTTCCGCCAAAGTATCCGGCGATGACTCCTACCACACTTCCCACCAGGAAGATCAGCACGACCACACCGAATGTAGAGGTCAAAGATGCACGGGCTCCATAGATCACACGGGCATAAATATCACGGCCCATTTTATCTGTTCCAAAGATATGTTCCTTACTGGGTGCTTCCAGCGCTTCTGTCAGCGAGCCCTTCAATGGATCCACACCACCGGTCAGCAGCGGTGCAAAGATTGCTGCAAGAATGATCAGAATGGCAAGAATTCCAAAAAAGGTAAACTGCTTATGTTCTTTGAGAAATTTTAACGTCTTTTTCATCTTCTTACCTCTTCAAACGCATACGCGGATCAATGTATACATAGGATGCATCTACGATCAGGTTAATGACCATGTAGATCAATGCCATCCACAGTACATAACCCTGGATCAGGTTATAGTCGCTGGATGTAATGGCTGTCACGGCCAGGTTGCCAAGTCCAGGATAAGAGAAAATAACCTCTACCACACTGGTACCTCCAAGAAGGCTACCGACGGAGAGACCTAACATGGTGATCAAAGGAAGCAGTGCATTGGGGAATACATTTTTCCAGATAATGGTGGACCGTTTCACGCCTCTGGCTTCTGCTCCGATCACATAATCCTGGCTTAACTCTTCCAGGACCGCAGTACGCACCTGTCGGGTGTATTTGGAAGCCATTGCAATTGCAAGGGTAAGTGCTGGAAGGAACAGGCTCTTAAAATCGCCTCCTGATGCGATAACCGGGAATATCTGAATCTTAACACACAAGAGCAGCATCAGAAGCAAGCCTACCCAGAAGTTCGGCATGGCACATCCCACAAAGGTAAGTGCTCTACAAATGTAATCAGCTATACCATCTTTATGTAATGCTGATACAACGCCAAGCGGCACTGCCATGATCAGCATCAGGATCAATGACATGAGTGTCAGTTTCAGAGTCGGAAGGACACGAGCTGCCAGAAGCTCTACAACCGGCTTGTTCAGACTGTAGGATTTTCCAAAATTACCATGAAGACAGTTAAACAGCCAGCGGAAATATTGGGTGAAAAAAGGATCGTTCAGACCCATCTCGTCTCTGGTCTGCTGTACCAGTTCTTCCGTTGGCATGACACCGGTAGCGGAGAACATGTTACGGACCGGATCACCGGGAGACAGATACGTCAGTAAAAATGTTACAAAACTGATACCGATCAGCACGATCACGATCTGCATGATCCGTCGAAGAATCTGTTTCTTATTCAAAATGCTTGCTCCTTTCTTTCGCAATAGGACATACGCATAAAATCTCATGCGCGGAAATACCCCCACCCTGACCGCCGGCAAGGGCGCGGATGGGGGTAATCATTGTCTGTTTACTGAGCCGGGGTAATCTCGGTGGTCAGCCAGTAGTAATCTGCCGTATGGATATGTGCATTTCCTACATTCTTGGAATAGATCATAGATGAGTTGTAGTAACCATCGATCAGAACAGCTGCATCATCTACCAGAATCTGCTGCATCTGGAAGATCAGATCTGCACGTTTATCCTCGTCCATCTCGCTCTTCAGCTGCTCAAACAGCTCATCATACTCTGGATTAGAATATCCACAGTAAGTAGTATCAGTTGCCCAGTTTGCCATGTAAGCATACGGATCGCCGGTACCTACAGTGATCCAGTTGTTATTGTTAAAGTCATAGTCTCCGGCAGCCAGCTTGCTCCACTGGTCATCAGAACTGCCGTAATCTGCGGTACAACCAATACCGATCTCTGCCAGATACTGAATATGTGCATTGGAGAAATCGTTCAGCAGACGGTTCTCATAGGAAACGTAATGCAGATTGATGTTCTGTCCGTCAAGCTCACGGATTCCGTCTCCGTCTGTATCTACGATACCAGCATCGTCAAGAAGTTTTTTCGCACCTTCCGGATCATAAGTATATGGGTTGGTCAGCTTATCATATCCGTAGCTTAAGGTAGACGGCAGTACGGAGAATCCCGGAGTGTACAGGCCTCCGATAGTTTTGGAATTGCAGATCGTATCATAATCAATTCCCATAAGGATTGCCTGACGCAGGGTTTTGTTTCCAAGTACTCCGTCAAAGTTCATCCAGCTGAATCCACAACGCACACCAGAAGCGATATCTACGGTGAAATCTGGATTATCCTTGAAATCCTGGATATCAGAAACGTTTGTGATATTCTCTACCAGGTCTACCTGACCACTCTGCAGTGCCATGGTCTTTGCAGAAGCATCGCCCATGTACATCAGTTTTACTTCATCATAAGGAACTTCCTCACGGTAGTTCGGGTTTGCAACCAAGTCATATCCTACACCAACACCGTTGAATTTATCGATCATGTACGGGCCGGTTCCGATGATGCCGTTATCAAAGTTCTCGATATCAGCCACATCGATGATCGCCATGGTCGGATGAGCCAGCTGTCCCGGAAGGTTTGCATACGGCTGGGTGGTCTGGATCGTCAGAGTATTGGCATCGTCATCAGCAGTAATGGTTGCCTCAAACTCCAGATATTTCTGTGGTTTTGCAGAACCGCTCGGTCCCATTTCTTTCAGATATTCAAAACACTCTTTTACCTTAGTTGGAGTCAGATCGCATCCATCTGAGAATTTGATGCCATCTTTCAGGGTGATCACCCACTCAGTGTGCTCGTCATTTACAGTAAAGCTGTCTGCAAGCCACGGCTCTACTTCCATGCTGTCGTTGAATTTAAACAGACCCTCGGAAATACCATAACGCATAGCATTCCATCCGCCGTTCTCATCGGTCACACTGTTTACAATACCATCGGTGTACATCTGACATCCGAAAGTCAGTACTTTTTTTCCACTGTTATCTGCTGATGCAGAGCTGTCGCTTCCTTTTGCACCGCAGCCGGTCAGCAAAAGAATTGCTGCCAGGGTCAAACTGATACATTTCTTATTCTTCATATTTTGTCCTTTCTCGTCCATTCTTCTGTCAGCGCATTGAGATCCATCAGAGCAAAAACACTTGTCCTCCCATCATAAAACACACAAGAAAAGCCGGATCTACATCCGACTTTCTCCCACTCTGAATAAGCGCATATTATGCGCACTAATCCTCTGTTAAGTAAGATTTCCCTGTCTTCCGCAAGAACTCTCTCTGATCAAAATAAGCAGGTCTCCTGACTTAAGCATCAAACATCCACAGCGCCTTCCCAAGATCTTCTCAGTGGCATATTCCTGTGGACTAGCTATCACAGTGACGGAATCGTTCCGGACTTTCACCGGATTCCCTTTTCATCGAAGCTTCCTTCGAACTTATTTTTATGGCTTAATTGCCAACCATATGAACATTATGTATTATTTTCTCATCTATTACATTTTTTGTCAATACAGAAGCATTCCTTGATAGATATATTTGTATTCCATTTTGTTATATCTATTCTTGCAACCGCTGCTTCACATAGGAAAGATAGTGTTCTGCCCACCCTCCTGGCTGTTCTCCTTGTCGTGTCACACATCCAAAGAGGATCGGTTGTTCCTCTCCGTACAAAGAATATCCCGGATATCCCTGGGATTCCTTTTCCCTGCTTAAATAACCGCCACTGACATTTCCAAGGTCGGTCTTTCGCAGCAGTTCATTCATCACATAATCGCTGTTGGTGAGCACAGAGATCTTCATATCTGATACCGGACTTTCTTCCGTATTACCCATCAGAGTACGTCCCAGCGTATATTCATCTTCATAACACTGCACCAGACGCACCTGGTTTTTCGGAATCTCTTCAATACTCTTCCTCCCAGCCAGCGGATGCTCTTTCCCAAAATAGAGATATGCCTTCGTCCGCTTCAGTTCCTGAAATTCCAGCTTTCCACACTCCAGTCGATATTGGAAGGACGGCATCTGTTCTTCCGATACATACACAAATCCAATGTCATCTTTGCCAGACTGACACCGATCCAATATTTCTTCTATACCCGCTGTCATCACATGATAGCACACATCTTCCTGACTATGTTCCTGATAAAATGCGGCAAAGCAGGATGCCATCCAGGAACTTGGATTCCAGGATGCCAGCAGTTCTTCTCCTTTGTCCATTCTTGCAAAAGAAACCAGCTGCTCCACCTGTTCCACAGCTTTGCTGGCATATTCATAAATCCTGCGGCCTCTTGACGTCAGCACAATTCCACGGCTCTGACGGATAAATAATGAAAAACCCAGCTCCTGCTCAAGCGTACGGATCACTTTGCTTACATTAGGCTGGGTCGTATAAAGTGCCTCTGCGGCACGACTGAAGGAACCAAGCCGTGCGCAGACCACAAGATATTCAAGCTGTTTTGTTTCGATCAAGATACAAGCCCCTCCAGTGTACGTTTCATATGGTTTGCCTTTATATGTTTTTCCGCATGGATCAGAAACATCGGCGTGGACGCATAGTTCACTTTCTCTGTCTGATCCCATACCCGCTCCCATACATGCTCATCCGCATAGGCCTGTCCGTCATTGACATTTTTGAGGACTTCAAGATCCCATGCCGGTCTCATGGTACGGCTCATGGGAATCTGCCTGGCGATTTCTTCCATGGCATCAATATCTGTACAGGTATAATGATCCTCCATAGACATGTTCTCTACACGCCTTCGGTCTTCTTCATACTCCCGTCTCTTATCTGCATCAAACAGATGATGATACCAGTTGGCATCAAAATTCAATAGACGTCCACCTTCTTTGAGCACACGCATCCACTCAGCATATGCCTGCTCCGGACATTCCAGATTCCAGGTCAAATTTCTGGAGATCACCACATCAAAATATCCATCCGAAAAATCCAGCTTCTGTGCATCCATTCGCCGAAAATGAATCTTCTCTGCCACTTCTCCTGCATTTTTCTTCGCTTCTGTAAGCATAGCCTCTGTATAGTCCACAGCCGTTACATCATGTCCTGCTCTTGCCAGAAGGATTGCAAAAAAACCTGGTCCTGTACCTACATCCAGGATCTTCAGGTTCTCTCCCTTCGGAAGATGCTTCCGAATCTCTCCTAACCATACTCTGTCCTGCCCGGTGGCAAGCTCATGCTGGTTCACCTCGGAATATCCCTTTGCTCTTCCGGTCCAGTAATGCTCGATCTGCGGTAACATCATCGTCTTGTTCCTCCCACATACAATGTGCCGGTCTTGGTCTCCCGGCACTAGATATAGTAACTTTAGCATATTGATAATTTTCTCACAAGCCCGGTGGGGGGATATTTTTTAGCATATTTATTTGAACGCAACCATTAGGTTGTACATTTCTTCCGCTTTATGCTAAGATAAATCATATTTATAAGGAGATATTTCCAGATGAATGAATGGCAGGATATGATTACAACTTTATATAAGAATGGCTGTCAGCTATGTCCAAGAGAATGCGGTGCAGACCGGATACATGGACAAACCGGTTTTTGTGGCATGACAGATGAACTGATGGCAGCCAGGGCAGCACTTCATTACTGGGAAGAACCTTGTATCTCCGGGACAGAAGGGTCAGGAGCGGTATTTTTTTCCGGTTGTACACTTCGATGTGTGTTTTGTCAGAATGCCGAGATTGCTGCAGGCCATGCTGGAAAGATGCTGTCTGTGGATCGCCTGGCAGACATTTTTTTGGAGTTGCAGGAGAAAAAAGCAAATAATCTGAATCTGGTGACTGCCACACATTTTCTGCCTTTAATTCTTCCCGCACTGGAAAAAGCCAAAGCCAAAGGGTTTAAGATTCCTGTAGTCTATAATACGGGTGGGTATGAAAAAACGGAAATCATAAAAATGTTAGATGGTATTGTGGATATCTGGCTTCCGGATCATAAATACCGGTCATCTGAACTGTCCGCTAAATATTCACGAGCGAAAGATTACCCGGAAAAAGCAGCCTCAGCACTGGAGCAGATGGTACAACAGACTGGAATTTCTGTCTTTGATAAACGAGGAATGATGAAAAAAGGTGTGATCGTACGCCATCTGGTATTGCCGGGATGCATCTCGGACAGTAAGGATGTATTGGAATATCTGTGGGATCATTTCGGAAACAAGATTTATGTGAGTATTATGAGTCAATATACTCCTCTTCCTCATGTAACTGCTTGGCCGGAACTGAACCGGCAGGTTACGCAGGAAGAATATGAGGAAGTGGTAGACTATGCAAGATTTCTGGGAATGAGTCAGGTGTACATTCAGGAAGGAGAATGTGCAAAGGACAGCTTCATTCCTGCATTTGACTGTGAAGGAATCTAAAAGAGGATAACGGTGAGATACAATGAAATGTATTCAGGGAATTCAGTTAATCAGTGGCAGTAACGAAGAACTTCTTCCGGATTTTCAAACAGATTTTCCTTATATAGCAACATGTGCAGAGTTATATAAGTATCTTAGTCCGGAAATACCATGGCACTGGCACAGTACAGCGGAATTATTTTATATGGAAAAGGGGCAGCTTGAATATACCACCCCTCATGGAAAATGGAGGTTTGAGGCAGGAATGGGAGGTTTTCTGAATCCCAATGTGCTTCATACATCCAAAGAAATCAAATCCAGAGAAGGCGGAATTCAGCTTCTGCATCTGTTTGAACCTGTGTTGATCTCCGGTGAAGCAGGAAATCGGATGGATCAAAAGTATGTCCGTCCTTTGATACAGAATTCGTCTATTGAGATGATTCCATTATCACCAGAAGAACCTGCACAGGCCGAGCTTCTGAAGAAAATTCGTCAGGCATTTACATTATCAGAAAAAGACTGGGGATATGAATTTAAACTTCGTCAGCAGTTGACAGATATCTGGATGGAATTGCTGGAAATTGCCCATCCTCTTATGGAGTCAGAACACCCAGGGAAAACTTCGGATAAAGAAATAAAGGAAATGCTGGTATACATCCATGATCATTTTTCTGATTCCATTTCTACAGAACAGATCGCCGAGGCAGCTCATGTAAGTAAGCGCGGCTGTTTTCGGATCTTTCAGGAAAATCTCCATATGACTCCCGGAGATTATCTTCGAAGTTACAGGCTCAGAAAAGCCGGTCAGATGCTGCGTGAAGGAAATGAACCTGTGACAGAGATCGCATATACCTGCGGATTCTGTTCTGGCAGTTATTTTGGAAAAATGTTCCGAGAACAGTTTGGCTGTACCCCGGCAGAATACCGTAAAAAATTATGACAATGATTTCTCATAAACACAGCGCTGTGGGCGCATGCCGTAGGATTCATAAGCTTCTATGGCAATCTGATTATGATTCCAGACCATCAGATCAATGCGCCGGGCGCCCATTTGTTTTGCGCGTTTCTGAACAGCCTGAAACAGAGCATTTCCGATGCCATTTCTGCGATGTTTTTCATCTACCACGATCATATCAATATAAGCTGTCTTCATAGATACCATACCGCTTCTCTCAAAAAAGGAGACAAAGCAGCAGCCAAGGATCTCCCCCTGATTTTCTGCCAGAATCGTAAGCACATCTTTATTTCCTACAAGACTTTCAAAAGATTCCCTGGACATATAATGTTCCATATAAAGAAACAATTCCGGCCGTCCGGCAACATCTAGCCGATGCAACTGTAAAAGCAGTCGGTCAATGGCGATATAATCGTCTTTTCTGATATCACGGATCATTAACATATGCATCCTCCTCTCTGTGCTTTCAGTATAGAAAAGGATCTGCTGGAAAGATATCAAAGAGGTGCCGTTTGTTATCATAATTGTGCCAATTATTTGACAGACACCACCTTCCATGCTACTTTTATAAAAAATAATTTTTCAGGAGGTTTTTATGATTTCCAATTATGATAAACAGGTCGATATCGGCCGGAAGATTTTTTTAAATTATGATCAGGAAGCTCTGATCCGAAAATTTGCTCTGGATGCGGACACTGACTTTCTATATCTCACCTATCTGGGAACAAAATGCAGGATCAACCGTAAGACTGGTGCCATTGATGAGATGATTGATGACATCTATACGGAATGCCGGGAATACACAGTGGTCATGACTATTTATGATATGCTCTGCCACGGTGACAGCTCCACACTTCCGCCTCTCTCTGGCAAATGGACGTTGGTTGGCAATTTTGCGGCAGCCGGTTCCAGCCCCGATGCCAATCTCTTTGCTCAGAAATATGCCGATGCATTTTCCGGAAAGATAGATGCGCTGAAAGATGCCTGCACAGCCATTGGCGGCGAGATTCTTGACTCCATTGCCGGTGCGGATGTAACTGCCCGGATCCCTGCATTTTCCTTCTTCCCGGTTCTTCTGCAATACTGGGAAAAAGACGAAGAATTTCCCCCGCAGGTACGCCTTCTCTGGGATGATCAGTCCATGAAATACTTAAACTTTGAGACGACCTACTATCTACAAGGGGATCTGTTGGAACATTTGCTGCAGCTTATCCGTTAAAACACCCTTTGATCTCCCACCTCTACTTTCATCTGCACATAAGAAGCAAATTTTCTCGCCGCATAGGGCATGGTGTCCCAGTTCCTGAAGACCAATGCCACCGGCCGTTCCATCTGCTCCTTCACCGGGCGGATGACCAGATCTGCGCCAAATCCTTCCAGCACCCGACGGTACAGAATGGATACACCCAGTCCCTGCCGGATCATAGCCAGGATTGAATAGTCATCATATACTTTATATTCGATCCGAGGATGCAGTCCTCTTCTTTGAAATGCCTGCTCCGGTACACTGTACTCTCCCTCATCCAGCAAAATAAACGATTCTGTTGCCAGATCTTTCAAAGAGACGATCTCCTTTTTTGCAAGCCGATGGCCTTTGGGCAGAACTGCCACCATCTCGTCCCTGTACAGAATCTGCGTATGCAGATTATTCACTGCTTCTGCATTGGCAAATCCAAAATCCACACTTCCTTCTTCCACCCACCTGGCAATGCTGGTGTATTCTCCCTGCTGCAGGATGAACCGGATATCTGGATGCTCTTTCTTAAATTCCATCATAAGTCCCGGTAAAAAGATACGGCTCACGCTGGTGAACGTACCGATCCGCACAACACTGTTTTTCAGACCTTTCATCTCCTGTTCTTTGCGTTCCAGATTCTGTTCTGCCTGATGGATCTGCTGAAAATATGGCAGATACTGCTCTCCGTCTGGAGTCAGTGCAATTCCATCCTTTCTCCGGTCTATGAGAATCGTCTCTGTCTCCAGCTCCAGTGCCCGGACTGCCTGACTTACAGCACTCTGGGAATATCCCAGCTTTTCAGCCGTCCTTGTAAAGCTTTTATGTTCAATTACTCCGCAAAAAATCCCGTATCTTGATAACATGTTTTTTCTCCATCAGTTTTTCTTATGTTTTAATTATAATGATTCATTTTACTTATGTAAAGAAAACTGCTACAATCATGTACAGAAAATTTTCAGTTTACAAGGGGATCTATTATGAATGAAACAAATGCACAGGTTTTTCGAAAAGGTATGAAAGATGCCATCCCCATCGGACTGGGGTATCTGGCAGTGGCATTTTCACTGGGAATCGCCGCAAGAAATGCAGGCATGAACGCATTTCAAGGATTCTTAATGAGTATGCTGAATAATGCATCGGCCGGTGAATATGCAGGTATCACTGTGATCGCCGCCAATTCTCCTTATGTGGAAATGGCGATCGTGACCTTGATCACCAATGCCCGTTATCTGCTCATGAGCTGCGCCATGGGACAGCGTCTCACACCAGGACTTTCCTTCGGACATCGTCTGCTCATGGGATTTGACATTACAGATGAGCTCTTTGGCATCGCCATCGCAAGACCCGGATATCTTCATCCATGGTATACCTATGGTGCCATGACCGTTGCCATCCCTGGCTGGGCAGTCGGAACCGCTCTTGGCGTCACTGCCGGAAATATGCTGCCTGCACGAATCGTCAGTGCTCTAAGTGTCTCCTTATTTGGAATGTTCCTTGCAATCATCATTCCTCCTGCCAGGAAGGACAAAGTAGTTGCAGTTCTGATTACACTGGCCTTTTTATTAAGCTTCTTAGCTTCCTGTCTGCCAGTGATCTCCTCCCTTTCCGAAGGAACCAGAACCATTATCCTGACCATTGTGCTCTCTGCCGGAGCAGCCGCTCTTTTCCCTCATAAAGAAGGAGGTATTGAACATGACGCATAACATTTATCTCTATATTTTTATCATGGCGGGCGTATCCTATGCGATCCGTGTTCTGCCTCTGACACTGATCAAGAAACCGATTGAAAATGAATTTTTAAAATCCTTTCTTTATTATGTTCCGTATGTTACACTGGCAGTGATGACGTTTCCGGCTATTCTGCACGCCACAGAATCACCGCTTTCTGGTGCATTGGCGCTGATCATCGGCATTATCGCTGCATGGGCCGGAGCCGGACTTCTTCCAGTAGCAGTGATCTGCTGCGTTGTAGTATTGATTGCGGAGTGGTTTTTATGAGTCGTACCAATGACCTGGGACAGGATTGCATTTCCCGTCTCGTAATCCGGCTGGCAATTCCTACCATGCTGGCTCAGCTTGTAAATGTATTATATTCCATTGTGGATCGTATGTATATCGGCACCGGTGTTGGCAGTCTTGCGCTTGCCGGTGTCGGTGTCTGTGCTCCCATCGTGACCCTGCTTACCTCATTTGGTTCCATGGTCGGTCAGGGTGGTGCTCCTATCATGGCCATGCAGATGGGAAGCGGTGACCATAAAAGTGCAAAGCAGACCCTGAATAATGGATTTTTCATGCTGCTTGTCCTGTCTGCAGTTCTGACAGGACTTTTTCTGCTTACCAAGGATCAGCTTCTCATGTGGTTTGGAGCCAGTGAGGCCACCTTTTCTTATGCTAACACCTATGTAACCATCTATACTGCCGGTACATTTTTTGCGCTGATCAGTGGTGGGCTCAACAGCTTTCTGATCGCACAAGGATTCTCCGGTCTTGGCATGGCAACGGTTGTACTTGGTGCTGTCCTCAACATTATTCTTGATCCTGTGTTCATCTTTATTTTTCATATGGGTGTTGCCGGTGCAGCCATTGCTACGGTCATCTCTCAGATGGCATCCTGTGCATTTGTGCTGTTGTCTCTTCGCAGCCATAAAATGCCTGTTCGTCTGGGCTGGGGCGGATTTCAAGCAAGCGTGATACGCCGGATCGTGACTTTTGGATTTTCTCCTTTTCTGATCCTGGCAAGCGACAGTATTCTTCTCATCGTGCTTAATACTGTCCTTCAAAAATACGGTGGTCCAGGAGAAGGTGATACGTTAGTCACCTGTGCTACGATCGTACAGAGCTATCTTCTGCTGATCACCATGCCTATGGGTGGTATCACTCTTGGCAGTCAACCCGTAGTAAGCTTTAACTACGGAAAAGGCGACCCGGACCGGATCAAAAAGGCAATTCAATGTATCACCGGACTGTGCATGATCTTTTGCATCTTTATGACAATCGTAACACAGACTATTTCGCCTCTCTATGTACGGCTGTTTACCACTGATTCCGTGATCCTTGCAAGATCCGTCACTTATATCAAACGGTTCACTGCCATGATCATTCCGCTGGCGATCCAGTATCCGCTGGTAGATGAGACCACCGCGCTTGGAAAAGTCGGCCAGGCACTGTTCTGTTCAGCATTCCGTAAATGCGTCTTTTTTACAGGACTTCTGCTGCTGCCTGCCCTGTTTACCGCAGACGCAGCTTTCTTCTCTGAGCCTATTGCAGACGTGATATCAGCCACCATGACGAGCATTCTGTTCCTCCATCGATTTCCGCGGATCCTGAAAGAATGTCAGAACCAACATTTATAATTGATATCTCTCAGTCAAAAAAGGAACGATCTTCAGCAGTCAGCATCTGCTATATAATCGTTCCTTTTCTCAGCTAAGTCTCCGTTTTCTTTATTGAATATCTTCTACTTCCTGATTGATCTCATCTTCGGTTGCTTTTTTGTATTGCAAGGCGCCTTTTATGCTGTGGCAGAATTTACTTTTTCAAGTTATCCTCATACTCCACGCATTCCAGCGTAAGTCCTTCCGGCGGCATGAGTTTTCCAGCATTGGCGCGATCCATGCTCATGAGAATCGTGGGCATATCTTCCGGTTTTCGTGCCCCTTCTCCCACTTCCACCAATGTTCCGGTCAGGATACGGACCATATGATAGAGGAACCCATCTCCGGTATAAGAGATGCGGATCTCTTTTCCCAGATGCTCTATGTTCACCTCTTTTACCGTACGAACCGTGGATTTTTTGAATTTCTTCAGGGAACAGAATGCCCGGTAATCATGAGTCCCACACAGCAGTTTGGCTGCCCGTCTCATGGCATCCACATCCAGCGGCTGTTCGATCCAGGTCACATATTTCCGTTCAAAGACTGGTCTGACCGGGGCATTCCAGATCCGGTACACATAAGTTTTACGAACTGCATTGAGTCTGGCATGGAACCTGGGCGCTGCCTCTTCCACCGAGAGCACGCAGATATCCTCCGGCAAATATTGATTCATATAGGCGCAGATATCCTCCGGCGTTCGGTCTGTCTGGCAGCGAAAACTGATTACCTGTCCTGCTGCGTGAACACCCGCATCGGTTCTGCCTGAGCCGTTTACCTCCACCGGCTCACCTGCCATACGGGTCAGAAGAGTCTCTATTTTTCCCTGTATGGTGTTATCTGTATTTCCCTGTACCTGCCAGCCTCGATATCGGGTTCCATCGTATTGCAAGATTGCTTTATAATTCATACTATTTCCTACTCCTGCCTGTTCACAGTAATCATAAGGATTCCCTACAACTCAATTCCTTTACGTGCAGGAATTCCCTGATCAAACGGATGCTTGATTTTCTTCATCTCTGTCACATAATCTGCAAGCTTCAGCAGTTCTTCCCCTGGATTTCTGCCTGTCAGCACTACTTCCAGACAGTCTGGACGCTTCATCAGACATTCCAGTGCCTGCTTCTGTTCGATCAGACCATGATTGTAGGCACTCATAAATTCATCGATTACCAGCAGATCATAGCCTTCCTTTACTGCCATATCCCATGCTTTTCGGAATAATGCCGTATAGGACTGCTGTGCTTCTTTCTTCTGCTCATCCGACATATTCCAGAAGAATCCATAATGCTCCGGACAACACAGATAGGTGATTCCCAGCTTCTGAAGCATCTTGATCTCGCCGGAAGTACCATCCTTCATAACCTGACAGAACAGCACCTTCAATCCTGTCCCAACAGCCCGGACTGCCAGACCCACCGATGCGGTAGTCTTTCCTTTTCCATCTCCACAATAAATCTGCAGACATCCCTTTTTTAAACAAGCCATAAGACAACTCCTTTCACCAGCCCAAATACCAGAAGAGCCAGGATCGCGGTTCCATAAAGCAGTCGGTTGGCACGCGTAATATCTTCATATTCCACTGGCCGATCCGGATCTCCCAGGGTCGGCTTTTCATACAGTTTTCCAAAATAAAAGGCATTTCCTGCAAGCTGAATATGCAGTGCCCCGGCTGTTACTGCCTCTGTATGTGCAGAATTGGGGCTGCTGTGATTATAGCGGTCCCTCTTGTAAATGCGCCAGCCATTGGCCGCATCCATGCCACAGCAACCAGCGGCACCGATCATCAGAATGGCAGACAATCTCGCCGGAATGTAGTTGACCACATCGTCAAATTTTGCCGCTGCCCGGCCAAAATACAAATATTTATCGTTTTTATAGCCAACCATGGAATCCATAGTATTGACCGCTTTATAAAAATATCCCAGCACAGGTCCGCCGATCATCATAAACAACAGCGGTGCAATGATCCCGTCTGATGTATTTTCCGCAACAGTCTCCACTGCTGCCTTGGTGACACCGATCTCATCCAGCACATCCGTATCTCTGCCTACTACCATGGATACGGCATATCTGGCTTTTTTCAGATCTCTCTCTTTCAGCGCATCATAGACCTTCATGGTCTCCGTCTTCAAAGATTTGGTTGCCAGGAGCTGATAACACATGAGCACGGACAACGCAAATTTCACATACGGATGAATACAGCCAGCTGCGTACAGAAGGATCCAGGCTGCTCCCGATGTGATTCCGGCTGTGAGAATCAACAGGAATATTCCTGCTGTCAGTTCTCCACGTTCTGTTTTTGGAAATACTTTTCGCAGGATTTTCTCCAGACCGCTGATCAGATGTCCCACCAGACGGATGGGATGATACAGCCAGTGTGGATCTCCCACAATAAGATCCAGAATAAATCCTAAAATTACTGCAAGTATTGATAATTCCATTGATCTGTCCCTTCCACCGGTGTCAGTCTGTAACCACAGCCATTTTTCACCTGATAATCAAAATAGTTTTTCTTAGGTGTACCAAAGCGCTCCAGGATCGCCATGATCGTCCCACCGTGGACTACCACTGCTGCCCGAAGTGTCTGCCCTGTCTTCTCTTCCTGCTTCTGCAATCCTTCTGTGATACGCTGAAACGCCTGGCAGCACCGCTTCCGGAATACTTCATTGGACTCGCCTCCGGGAAACGGCAAGGTTCCGTTGCTGTCGATCCACGCCTGATACTCTGCATTACCGGACAGTTCCTGATAATTTTTGTTTTCAAATGCACCGAAGTCGCATTCCTGCAGATTCTGTACATACTGTATCTGAGAAGAATCTGTAAACTTAGGCCACAGGATCTTTGCAGTCTGTCTGCAACGGATCATAGGACTTGCATAGACCAGATCCACTGGCGGATAGGTACCCTCACACACCTTTTCCTCCAACGCATGAATTCCTTCTTCACAGAGCGGCTCATCAGTCCGGCTTCCAATATAGCGTCCTTCCAGATTACCTGCCGTCTTTCCATGACGTACTAATATGATCTCAGCCATGCTTGATCACCGTCCCGATCCCACAGATCACCCGATGAACCTCTGTGGCCTGCTTTGCGATCTCACAGCAGACCCGTCCTGTTTTCTCCCGGTATTCCCGGTCAAAGCGGTCAACAGGGACAACCCCGTAGCCCAGCTCATTGGTCACAAGGATCAGATCCGGATTTTTCTGCAGCAGCTCTTCCACAGACAACTCCTGTTCTTCTTTCATGAGCCGTCTGATATATTCATGAAAATGATAGAGAAGCTTCGTCGTATAGATCATATGCAACGGACAGGTCCGACCGTCTGCCGCTTCGTCCCGACTGATCTGAAACTTCTCAAGTGCATACTCTGTCTTCCCCTGAAAACAGCCTCCCGTCACCAGTATCATAATAATTTTCCTCCCAGCATGATCACAAAAGCGCAGGCAAGCTCACATATCTGTGTAAAAAATCCTGCTATATCTCCCGTCGTTCCACCAAACTGCTTCATAGCCAGCCGGTAATAACTTCCATACACCACTGCTGCTGTTACAAAGAGCAGTATCGTCTGTTTCCAGTCCAGACAGATTCCAACTCCTGCGCAGACTATCAGCCACAGTGCGAGAGTGATCAACAGTATCCTCTTCTGAGCAGCATCTGAAAACATGGACAAAGAGCCGCTTTTATTTGCTTTTGGAAATGTGGATAATGCCAGACTGCTTAAGGTTCTGGACACTACAAAGATAAGTCCCGCCACCGGAAGAGCCTTCAGATCCATCTCACTCCACACTCCCAATGCCAGTACAAAATAAGAGCATCCCATAATAATAGCAAATGCTCCTGCATGGGAATCCTTCAGGATCTCCAGCTTCTTCTCCCTGGGCTGCCAGGAGCTCAGAGCATCGGTGGTATCCAGAAATCCATCCATATGAATGCCTCCGGTCACCAGGACAGGCAGCAGCACAAACGAAGCTCCCCGCATAGTATCTCCAAAGGAGAGCCAGGTGCAGAGAATCCCCAATCCCTGCAAGAGTACTCCGATCACCACTCCAATCAGCGGAAAGAAGCACATCATATACCGCATATTTTCCTTATCCCAGTCAGCTCTTGGTACCGGGATCTTGGAAAACATGGCAAATGCGATTAAAAAACTGTTCCAGATCTTTTTCATAATGACACAATTCCCTCCAGCGTTCCTTTTTTTACCAGCGGAATGGAGTAGACCACTTCCACCACCACATCCGCCAGTTTTGCCAGTTCACAGTTCATCTCTCCCAGATATTGCTGATAACGTGTAGTCTCCGGATCATATTCGATTCCATCAGAAAAGATCTCGTTTGTCACGATCACCAGATGTTCTGTGTGACTCAGCACATGATGGATCCCTTTCAGGATCTCCTGCACGCATGCATCCCCGGAACCATTTTCCTGATACATCTCATTGGCGGTCAGGTTGGACATGCACTCCAGCAGCGTCGTTCCAGACGAAGGGATCTTCGCGTCCTTCAGACCGGTATAACATTCAAACGTCTCAAACCCTTTATCTCTCCGCATAAGCCGATGGCGGGCGATCCGACGATGGCACTCTTCATCAAAGGGATACATGGTGGCAATATAAAGATTAGGACGGGTCTTTAATCCCATAACTACAGACTCGGCAAATGCGGACTTTCCACTTCCGCTTCCACCAGTTACCAGTATCAGCATGTTCCGTACTCCTCGCATTTCTTCAAAAATGTATAGGCAGCTTCCGGTGCAGACCAGAAAAACAGATGTGGAAATCCTGCATACAATGTCTCATTTCCATTGACACAGTCCCACTGCCGTTTTCCCACCGGTTTCTTCGCATGGAAACTCTCTCCGCACTGCTCACTTTCCCAGTAGTGAAACTCATGCCCACGGATCGTCATCCCCTTATCTCCCAACAGCTGAGCTTCATTGGCAGTCAGATTGATATAGCCAAACCGTCCCAGCTTATTGGTCCGGTAAGCCTTTGCATCCAACACTCCTGCCATGGGATAGAAGATTCCATCCTGATCCTCCAGTTCCCGATGCAGATATAAGAAGCCTCCACACTCAGCGATACAGGGCATCCCCTGTTTGATCGCTTTCTTGACAGACTGACGCATGGATCTGTTTGCTGCCAGTTCCTTTCCATGTAGCTCCGGGTATCCTCCACTTAAGATCATACCCGATATTCCCTTCGGCAGCTCTGTGTCTTTCAACGGTGAAAAGAACACCAGCTTTGCTCCCATCCTTTCCAACAAGGATAGATTGTCAAGATAAGTAAAGCAGAAGGCATCGTCTGATGCCACTGCAATTTTCACAGAATGCTCAAGCACCGGAAATTTCGGTTCTTCATAGTTGATCGGCTCTGTCATCTCTGCAAGCCTGAGCAGCTCATCCAGATCCAGTGTCTCTTCCAGAGCCATTGCCAGATGCTTAAGCTTTTCTTTCAATGCTTCGATCTCTCCTGGCAGAACCAGACCCAGATGACGGCTTTCCAGATTCAGATCCGTAAGCTTCGGCACATAACCGAGCACCTGCACTCCCAGTTCCTGCTCGATCAGTGGCTTCAACTGAGCATAGATCATAGGGGACACCTGATTAAGAATCACAGCCCGGATCTGAGAATCTTCCCGAAAGCTTAGAAATCCTTTGATGGTTGCCAGAACAGAAAGGCTCGCTCCCCTGCTGTTTACGATCAGCACAGACGGAATAGAAAGCGTCCTCGCCACATCATAAGTGCTTCCATCGGTACTCACACCGCCCAGACCATCATAATAACCCATGACTCCTTCCACCACTGCAAGATCACAGTCTGCCGTATTTTCAGCAAACAGGTAGCGGGTCGTGTTCGAATCTGTAAAAAAGGTATCCAGATTCCGGGATTTGGTTCCTATGACTCTTCCATGAAACATAGGATCGATGTAATCAGGTCCACATTTGAAGGATGCCACCTTTTTCCCCCGGTTCACCAGTGCCTGCAAAATTCCGCAGGTGATCAACGTTTTACCGCTGCCGCTGGCAGGTGCACACAGCAGGATCCGCGGAACTGCTCTCTCCTTTTTCACACTTCTCCGCCTCCTCTGCATGTAACAATATAGATCGGATTCTGTCCCATCATCAGATGATATGCTCCCAGCTTCTTCGCCCGGGATACATTGACACAGATCGTCTCCTCTTCAATAAGATTCAGTGCTTTCAGACACTCGGATACTTCCGCCATAGTCTCCAGCGTCACCGTATTGATCACCAGACGGATCAATGGATTCTTACCAAGAAGACAGGTAATGATCTCTTTTAAATTTCCTGCAGAGCCACCGATAAATGCATGGGTCGGTGCAGGAAGGTCTTCCATGGCTTCCGGTGCCAGTCCATGAACTACCTGAATATTAGGTGTTCCAAATTTTCGCTTATTTTCCTCGATCAGATCACAGGCTTCCTGATTACGCTCAATCGCATAGATACATCCGTCTACAGCCGCCAGTGCCAGTTCGATGGTCACAGATCCGGTTCCTGCTCCTACGTCGTAGACAACGGCATCCTTTGGAAGCTGAAGCTTTGCCACCGAAAGGCTTCGGATCTCACTCTTGGTCATGGGGGCTTTCCCTCTGGAAAATTCTTCATCATCCACACAGGCACGGATACCGCTGAACGGTGTCTCATTTTCGATCAGTGCCACACAAAGTCCGTCAATGGACTGCTTCAACAATTCTTCCGGTGTTCCTGACAGGATCTTTTCATCCTCGTATCCAAGCTGGATACCTATATGAACAGTAACATGAGCCAGTCCATATTCCATCAGTTCCTGACAGAGTACATGGACACTCTCTCCTTTTCCAAGAAGGGTGAATGTTTTATGATGACTCTTCACTGCTCCCACCAGATTGGCACTACGTCCATGGGTGCTCAGCAGACATACGTCTTCCCATGCAGTCCGCAGCTTTCCACAGAAATAAACTACAGAAGAGATTCCACACAGCGCATCCACCTCAAAATCTCTCTGCTCCAGTTCTTCATAAAGCCTCTTGGCTCCACTGTAAAATCCAATATCACCTGACAGCAGTACCACGATTCGCTGATACTCTGGATGCAGCTCCAGATAATCACCAATCTTCCGAGGTTCATAAGCAGAAAATGTTGGTTTGTGCTTGTCTGCCGCAGCCGCAAGCATCCGGTCAGCACCCACTAATAGATCTGCCTTCTCGATGACCTGTGCGGCTTCTACTGTCATTCCTTCCGGTGTGCCAATACCGATGCCAACGAGAGTTACTTTTCGCTTTGCCTGTGTCGGCTGTACTTCCAGTACAGAAGCTGCTGCCAGATGAAAACGGATCCTCATCATCTCCAACACTTCATCATAGGAATAACCCTTCTGTTCCGGCGGACGTCCCACCAGCACCAGAGTTGCTCCTGCCGCTTTTGCCGCATGAAGCTTTTCTTCAAATCCTCCGGCTTTTCCTGTCTCCTTCGTCACCAGATACTTACAGTCAAACTGATGCAGCATAGCAATGTTCAGTGCTTCACTGAACGGTCCCTGCATGCAGATCAGATTCTTACCCACAAATCCCAGCTTCTCACAGGCTGCTGCCACTTCTCCGGTAGACAGTACTCTTACAAATACCCTCTTCTCAAATCCAGGGATCTGTGTATATTTAAACAGTTCCTTACTTCCGGTCGTAGCCAGGATATTTCCTTCTGTCTTCTTTAAGTATTCTACAGCCTCATCCACAGAACCTACCAGTACCGCCTGATCCACCGATTCTGCGCTGCTGCCCCGGATCAGGCGCACATAGTCCACCTGTTCCCGCTCACAGGCTGCCGCCACATTTTCCGATACCACCGCCGCATAAGGATGTGTTGCATCGATCACAAGCTCTGCCCCTTTTTCACGGATAAATGCTGCGATCTCTTCCTGATCCATGCGTCCTGCATGTACCTTCAGATATTCATTTTCAGTTAAAAGTGTCTCACCATATTCAGTGGCAACACAGGCCGTCACCGGAACCTTACAAGATGCCAGATATTCTGAAATCGTTCTTCCTTCGGTCGTTCCCGCAAATATGATCACCGGTTTTCTATCCATGTATCTCTAGTCCTCCATACAGACAGTATAATCTTTTACAGCAGCCGCCACAGTCACACCATTATGAGCTGTTTTTCGAATCAGCAGTCGGCTGGTTCCGGCTCCTTTGAGTGCTGACCGTTCACACACATTTCCCACACCTGCCACAGAACGGACAAACGCAGACTCCGTAAATCCATCCTCCGATCGCACCTGCTCCAGTTCTTCCGCACTCCAGGTCACAAAAGGAACTCCCAGTTCTTCTGCGCAGATCCTGATTCCCTCTTCATCCTTTTTCAGATCAATAGATGCGATCAAACAGATACTCTCCTTAAAGATCTGATTCTGTTCAAGAGTTTCCCTGATCAGTGCACGGATCGACTCCGCTTCCGTTCCCCTCTTGCAGCCGATTCCAAGCACCACTGTCTTCGGAACCAGATGAAGTGTGTGGGGGAAGGGCCGGTTCTTCCTGTAGGTGATGGAGAATCCAAGAGGAAGCAAGTTCTGCTTCTCCGCCTTCGTGCCATCGGACTCCACACCATACAGATTCTCCACCTGCGTAAGCTCTGCCGGAACCGTTCCCAGCACCGGAAATGCACTGCATATCCCTACTTTTTTATCTTCCACCAACGCTGCAGCGATCTCCTTTGCCAGTGGCATGGAATCTATGTAGAGATCCCTTCTGGCTGCAAATGCATCCACCGCAAATTTTCCATGAAGATCTGTGGCCGTCGTGATCACCGGCTCTGCACCGATCCATTCTGATACCAGGAGGGTCAGCGCATTGGCACCGCCAATATGACCGGACAACAACGAGATGGCATGCCGTCCCTGCTCATCTACCACGATCACCGCCGGATCCGTCTTTTTACTTCTCACATACGGAGCAATACTACGCACCGCAATGCCTGTAGCTCCGATGAAGATCATGGCATCCACCGCTGCGAACTGCTCTTTTGTCCACTCCCGGAGACTCTGTGTCAGAACCTGCACATTTCTGCAGTCAGGTATCTGTGCCTCTTTCTTCTTAATCCATGCCCGGCAGGTCATCTCTCTTTCTGAAAATTCTTTCGAGAGTCTCTCCGCCAGAACTGCCCCATGCTCTGTAAAGCAAATCACTGCTATGTTCATGTCTTATCTCTTCCAATCTTTTTTACCAGGTCTGGTACGTTCTTTGTCTGACCAAGGATGCCGAATACATTGGAAAATGTGATCACGCCCAGTTCCAGTTGATGCTGAGCACGCTGGTTCACATAGAATTCCATTTTTTCCATGATCCGCTCCATGACCGGTTCCATCAGATCTGCTTCTTTCAGATATTTCAGTGCATCATCAGTAGTCACACACTCCATCATCTTCTGAAGCAGCTCCACCGGTGCACCCAGCAACGCCGCATGAACAGTCAGAAGCTCCATTCGCGCATCTGCATTGTGCGAGTGAGTATTCATAATACCGCCTGCAAGCTTCACAAATTTTCCAATATGTCCTACCAGCAATACGCCTTTGGCTCCAAATTCCACCGCTGCATCCAGTGCCTCTCCTACGAAATTGCTGCATTTCACAGCATCTTCCAACTGAAGTCCATGACCATACTGATCCAGAAAATCAATTCCGTAGTTACCTGGAACCACCAGCAGATACTCCATGCCATTTGCCAGCTTCTGCCGCATCTCTACCCGGATCGTGTCGATCAATGCCTGCTCGCTCATAGGTTCCACAATGCCACTGGTTCCAAGCACCGAGATACCTCCCACGATTCCAAGCCTTGGATTAAAGGTCTTTGCCGCCAGCTCCACACCAGATGGGATACTGATCACCACAGACAGTTTTCCATGGTAATGATACTGTTCGCAGACAGCTTCCAGATTTTCCCGAATCATCTGGCGCGGCACCTTATTGATGGCAGCAGCTCCCACCGGCTGTTCCAGTCCAGGCTTTGTCACCCGGCCAACACCAATGCCTCCATCAATGATGATCTGTGCTTCATCTGCCGGCTCCCGGCTGACTTTCGCATAGATCAGGATTCCATTGGTCACATCTGGATCATCGCCTCCATCCTTCTGAATCGCACAGCTGACTGCATTGTCCTCACGGCTGATATCCAGCACTTCCAGCCGAAGATCGATTCCCTTCGGAGTATGAAGCTCCACATAAGAAATCTCTTTGCCTGAAAGCAGCATGGCAGCAGCTGCCTTTGACGCCGCTGCTGCACAGGAACCTGTGGTATATCCATATCTTAATTTTTTATGATTCTTATATACAAATTGTTCCATTTTTGTTTACACCTGATGCGTATATGCTTCCACATGACCGCCCTCAAAAGTAGCCACATGATAATAAACATTCAATGCCTGATCGATCAGAGACAGACCCATAATCGCACCTGTTCCTTCTCCCAGATGCATGCCTGCATGAAGCGGTGCTTCCATTCCCAGTTTTTCCATGATCATTTTTGCCGCTGGTTCAGCGGAACAGTGGGTCGGGATCATATATTCCTTTGCAGTCTGGTTCAGCATACATGCCAGATAAGCGGATACGGCAGAGATGAATCCATCGATCAGGATCGGCATCTGACAGATTGCCGCTCCCAGATAACAGCCAACCATTCCTGCAATATCAAGTCCACCTACTTTTGCGATCACATCAATGGCATCCTTGGGGTCCGGCTTATTTACGGCAATCGCACTTCGGATGGCATTGATCTTTCTGTTTAATCCTTCACTGGAAAGACCTGCTCCCCGGCCTGTTACATCTGCAGGGTCTTTTCCAAATAAGACCGCTGCACAGGCAGCGCTGGTGGTCGTATTTCCGATTCCCATCTCGCCGGTCACGATCAGCTGATAACCTTCTTCTTTCAATTCCTTTACGATCTCAATTCCCGTAAGAATTGCTTTCACACACTCTTCTCTTGTCATGGCCGGTTCTTTTGCAATGTTTCCGGTACCATAACGCACCACCCGGTTGCGAATCTTTGGATGTACACCATCCGTCAGTCCTCCGATGTTGACCGGAATCATATCACAGCCAGCCTGATGACTCATAACGCATGCGGTAGACAGATCATTTCCCATATTTTCCAATACCTGCATCGTCACAGACTGGTCTGTCTGCGTCACGCCTTCCTTTACAACTCCATTATCTGCACCCATGATCACAACCGCACGCTTATCTGGATGCGGACGGTCATCTCTCATAATCCCTGCAATCTGGACCAATGCTTCTTCCAGCCATCCAAGACCTCGCAACGGCTTACAAAGTCCATCCCAGTTTTTCCAGGCCGCTTCCATCACCTGTCTGTCAATCGGTGTGATTTCTTCCATCTTCTGCTTCAGTTCTTTTTCCAATTCCATCATCTATCCTTCTCCTTTGTCTTACTGCTCTATGATCTGCACAACAACCTTATTGGGCATGCAGACGATCATATCATGTTCCTGATCGATCCATCCCGTGTGCACACAGATCTGATCCGGGCAGTCTGCATAGAGCATGTGGACCGCTCCATCTTTGATCTCCAGCCGGTTACCCTCTCCTACATCAATAACTCGATCATCCTTAAGGCTATAGGTTCCGATCTCCTCATTATCCTTACTGATCATCACATAACTTCCCGTCTGACGCCCCAGCAGCAAATATGCCCCTAAGACTCCTGCCACCAGCAAAACTGCCGTCGCCAGGATCCAGTCATTTCTTTTCATGAACGATTCCATTACTCCTGTCTATACTCATTTGGATAAAATTTTAACATATTTATAGAAAAAAATCTACAGGCATACCTTCAAAGAAACCTTCCCGTGACACTGTCCGGATTCTTCGCCACCTGTTCCGGTGTTCCTGCTGCCACGATCCGTCCGCCTGCTTCTCCGCCACCTGGTCCCATATCAATCATGTAATCGGCGTTTCGGATCACATCCAGATCATGCTCGATCACAATCACCGTGGCACCATTGTCCACCAGTGTCTGAAATACCTGCAGCAGTGTGAATACATCCAATGGATGAAGACCAATGGTCGGCTCGTCAAACACAAAGACAGAATCTGACTGACCTTTTCCCATCTCACTGGCCAGCTTCAGCCGCTGGGCCTCTCCACCTGACAGGCTGGGTGTCTCCTCTCCCAGTGTCAGATATCCAAGCCCCAGCTTTTCCAGCACTTCCAGCCTCTGATGGACTGTCTTCAGATCCTTGGTTGCCTCCAACGCCGTATGCACATCCATCTCCATCAGCTGAGGCAGCGAATATTTCTTCTTTGCTTTATTTTCGTAAAAGATCTGCCATGCTTCTTTTTTATATCTGGTACCACGACACTCCGTACAAGGAATGTCCACATCAGGCAAAAACTGTACATCCAGACTGATCTCGCCGGTTCCGTCGCAGACCGGGCAACGTAATGCTCCGGTATTATAGGAAAAATCGCCTGCCTTATAACCGGCATTTTTCGCATCGGCTGTTCTGGCATAGACCTTCCTCAGTTCATCGTGTACATTGGCATAAGTTGCTACTGTGGAACGAACATTGATTCCAATGGGTGTGGCATCGATAAGCTTCACATGAGAAATGCCTTCCGCCTGAATCGCTTTCACATAAGCCGGTAACTTTCCTCCACTGGTCACCGCCTGCAGTCCCGGTACCAGACTTTCCAGAACCATTGTCGTCTTACCAGAACCTGATACACCTGTCACAACGGTCAGCCGTCCTTTGGGAATATCTACCTCCAGTGGCTTTACCGTATGAATTGAATCCGTAGACAGATGAATGATTCCCATTGAAAACAGTTCCTGCTCTGCGGTCTGTTTTCGCATCTTTGCATCTACCTTTCCAGACAGAAATGGTCCTATCATGGATGCTTTATTCTCTGCAATCTCAGGGATGGTTCCCTGCGCGATCACATGCCCGCCGCCTGCACCTGCTTCTGGTCCCATCTCAATGATCCAGTCAGACTCCTTGAGAATCTGCGTGTCATGGTCTACCAGAAGTACAGAATTGCCATCTGCAATCAGATCATGCATCACCGCATTCAATCCCACAATATTCGATGGATGCAGACCAATCGATGGCTCATCCAGCACATACAATACTCCTGTCGTACGGTTTCTTACGGCTCTTGCCAACTGCATTCTCTGCCTCTCTCCGGTAGACAGAGTCGATGCCGCCCGGTTAAGGGACAGATAAGAAAGTCCCAGATCCATCAGTCTCCTTGCTGCTGACTGAAAGGCTTCACAGATACGCTCTGCCATGGGACGCATCTCCTCCGGCAGAGATTCCGGCACACCTGCCACCCATTCCACCAGTTCACCAAGCGTCATCCGGCAGGCTTCATCCAGACTGATTCCCCGAAGCTTTGGTGCCCGTGCCCGATCAGATAACCGACTTCCGCCACATTCTGGGCAGGTCTCTTCCTTCAGGAATTTTTCCACACGTTTCATGCCCTTTTCATCTTTTACCTTTGCGAGGGCATTTTCAACCGTATAGACTGCATTATAATAAGTAAAATCCAGTTCTCCTGCCTGGTTACTCTTCTTTGCTTTATAAAAAATATGCTTTTTCTCTGCCGGACCATGATACACGATCTCTTTTTCCTGATCTGTCAGATCCTTAAATGGAATATCGGTCCGAACTCCCATCTCCCGGCACACATCCGTCATCAACGACCACATGAGACTGTTCCAGGGAGCCACCGCCCCATCATCAATCGACAATGTATCATCCGGCACCAGTGTATCAAGATCCACTGTCCTCACACTTCCCGTACCGCCACACCGCTTACAGGCCCCCTGGGAGTTGAATGCCAGTTCCTCCGCGGACGGTGCATAAAAATGCGCTCCACATTCCGGGCAGATCAGCTCAGAACCAGCCGCTACAGCAAGAGTTGGTTTCAGATAATGACCATTGGGACAGCGATGACTGGCAAGTCTGGAATACATCAGCCGCAGACTGTTCAGAAGTTCTGTTCCTGTTCCAAATGTACTGCGGATTCCCGGCACTCCCGGTCTCTGGTGAAGTGCCAGTGCTGCCGGAACATGCAGCACCTCATCTACCTGCGCCTTTGCAGCACCTGTCATTCTCCTTCTGGTATACGTGGACAGAGATTCCAGATATCGTCTGGAACCCTCCGCATAGAGCACACCCAGAGCCAGCGAAGATTTTCCAGAGCCGGAGACACCCGCGATTCCCACGATCTTGTTCAGTGGAACATCCACATCTATATTTTTCAGATTGTGCACCTTCGCACCCCGCACCTGAATGCAGGATGGTGCTGTTGATTCTTCTCTCATTATATTTCACCTGTTGTTTTGTTTGTTTCGCAGATTCTCTTTATTAGTTCCCGCATTGTCACAAACAAGCCTTCTTATTTTTCATAAGTACTTCACCCCAACTCATCATATCTGTCAGTATAACACAGAATCCTCTCACTGCCGCTCTTCTTTAGAAAACTTTAAGAGATTTCTAAACCGGCTCTTAATAGAATCCTGTCATAGTAATGGAAATGATATCCAATGGAGGACCAATCTATGATTTTTAATCTACTTTCAGCATATATGAGCTTTGACATCTTTTCGGTATATTCTTTTATCTGCTTTATTCTGCCCGGTTCCGTGTGGCTTTTCCTTAACAGACAAAAAATTGCACACAAAAGATACCGACAGCGGCATATAATCTGGATTTATATTTATATACTGTATTGCTATCTGGCCGTGAAAAAAGTTGCCGGAATCGGAACAATCTGGGATTTGATCAGCCATGGAAAACTGGATTCAACCATCAATCTGATTCCATTTTCATCAGAGGGTTTTGCCACTTATATTTTAAATATTATCATGTTCATGCCTCTTGGATTTTTGCTGCCACTGATCTGGCGAAGATATCGGGAAATGGGAAGAACTGTTCTCACAGGTTTTTGTATGTCTCTGTCCATTGAGCTTTCACAGTTGTTTTGTCTACGGGTAACAGACATTGATGACCTGACGATGAATACACTGGGAACCGCCGTTGGTTTTGGCTGCTGGATCGCATTTCGCTGCCTGTTTCCGAAAGCAGGCAGGAAAGCAATCAAAGTCAGCAGCGCAGAACCTCTGGTTTATCTGTTTGGTGGCATACTGGGAATTATACTTTTGTATAACTGGCGGATCTTTGGTTAAGCAGTTTTCTTTTCTCTGAAAATGGTTCTGAAAATCAGTCTTACCAGCGGACCGCAATAGAACATCTGATAACAAATCGCCATCGGGAAATTCATTCCCCAGGTCTGTACCCATGTTCCAAATGTCTTTGTATCCTTGAACAAAATAGTTGCCACCAGGCTCATCAGTGGGCACATGACACAGCAAATACAAATGGAGATCGCATAGGTAATAAACTGCGGTCTGTCATTCGATGTCATCACTGTAAATGCCAGCATTCTGGCAATCTTTCCGACTACAAAGAACTCCAGCACAAATGCGATTGGCACCATGATCGGCAGTTCATGAACTGACATTAAAAACGTCTGTCCTGTCACGCCTCCTGTGTTAAGTGCTACATTGTAGACAACCATTCCGTACACCATAATAGTCGCCATAATAGCCGTGAATACTACATCCTGAAATTTGTTTTTGGGCATAAAAAATCCTCCTGATCATAATGAATAACTGTTTTGCATTTTTGCATGTGTTGTTCGTTATCATCCCGGAGGAGTGTGCGTTTCCAATAGTAACCACAAAAGCTGGTATATTGTATCACACTATTTTATTTTATGTAAGACTTAAGTTCATATTTATTTAGAAATTTTAGCTCCACCCATAACTTCTGCAAACCAGTCCGCAGTCACATCCAGCACATGTTCCGACATCGTTTTATCCCCTGATAATACGTTAAAAATGTGGTCTGCACCGGGCAATATCAGCATCTTGCTCTGCTCATTTGTACCTTCTGCCATAATTTCTTTCGTATGACTACATGGAACAATTTCATCCGCAGCACCGGCAACTGCCAGCACCGGACCTGTATACTTTTTAAGCCCATCCATAGGAGTTGTGTTTTCAATCTCATCAAACCACTGTTTTGATAAAAGGAGATCATCTCTCCATCCCATAGGAATTCTTGCATATCCGTGTTCTTCTGCTTCCTGATAATATTCCTGAAACCAGCCCTCAAATACCCCTCTTCCATTCTGGCAGGCACCTGACCAGCTTGCCACACAAGTAAATTCCTGCATTTCTTTTAATAGTTCTGCCACAACACGCGCTCCCTGACTGAAGCCAAGGATTCCGATATTTTTCTGATCAACACAACCCAGATCGCAGATATACTGATATGCTTTCTTTGTATCCTCCACTTCACCAAGAAATGTCAGTTCCCGCTGATCCGCTTTGCTGTCACCACATCCCGCATAATCTATGCGAATCGAAGCAATTCCCCTTTGCAGCAGTTTTTCTGCCAGAATCACAAACAGGTCCCCTACCTCATTCTTCTGTGCTCCGGTTCCATGGCACAGAATAACTGCTGGCATCTTATCTACCGTTTCCTTGTAACTTAATATTCCTGAAATATCGTAGTTGTCACCTTTTATAAGTACCGATTTTTCCATAACTGATCTCCATCTCTCAATATTGTTTCTATTATACTTTAAAAAACGGCATGTGCCGAATTGCTGCGGCAAAACCTTGGTGATTTTTCATCCAGTGGTCAGGAGCCATTATATACATCCGCTACACAATGTACATTTCGTATTTTGGAAAAGAAAGGAAATCCCGAACAGGCAGCACTTTTTTACAGTGCTGCCTGACTTTTCTTACTTTTCTTTTACTGGCAGTTCCATCACATGCCATTCATATCCAGTCTCATCCATCAACTTCAGATAAGGTTCCGGATCAAAATATTCCGGTGAGAAGACTCCGGCTTCTTTCCAGATTTCTCTGCCGATCAGTTCAATTGCCAGTGCTGCGCCAAATCCGGTCTGAGCCACTACTGCCTGAGAACCCCAACGTGCCATTGATGCCTGATTATCAAAATTCTGATACAGGAAATACTCTTTTCTTGCGCCGTCTTTTTCTCCGATACAATGTACGCCCACCAGCATCTCACCGATCATTTCCGTTCCGATGTCTTTCGGCTGCGGTGCACAGGCTGCTACCACATCTCTCGGAACTACCTTCACATTGCCCACCTGCACCGGCTTCAGACTACGAAGACCCAGGTGATCGATCACCTTCAGTGCTGTGATCAGATTGTCATCAAGGCTGATCTTGAATGTTGCTTTTTTAAGTCCATACTGCTTCAGAAAACGGGCAAATGTCACAACTTCCTCATGCTCTACTTTAACCAGTGTATTTTCACCGACTCCATCCGGCATCAGAAATGTCTCCTGGCCAGCAAAGGCTTTTTCTACAATAAGTCCGCCCTTTTCCTGATCATACTCCACATTTGGATTCATCACTTCATCCAACACCGTCCATACATTGAATCCAAACTGGATCGCATCCGGGTCTGCTCCCGGCACAGAAAGATTTCCACCATCTTTCACATGTGCTTCTGTCATCCTGTCAAACAGATGGGTTGCCGCATACTTTGCAAAGACATTGACCACACCCGGATCGATACCAAGACAGATCACTGCCATCTGTCCCTTTTTCTTCCACTGTTCATGCCGATCAAAATTGTATTTTGTCATAGGTTCCATGTAGCTGTTCTCAATACCAAGGCCATATGCTGGTTCCTCCATAGGAACAGACCAGGTTCCCATATTGGCATAATTAGCTCCGGCTTCATAGGCAGCATCAAAAATATAGTTACTGGCAAATGGCGGTGCCGCATCCATCACAAAGTCAATCTTATGCTCCTGGATCAGGTCCTTCATCTGTTCCTTGTCTGTTGCATTGATCTGCGCATAAGAAAAGCGCTCATCTGCCAGAAGATCCACTACCTCCTGCGCTCTGGAAGCATCATAGTCCCCCACCAGCACATAAGACAGCCATTCTCCCTTTGGATCGCGCCATTTTAAAATCTTCAACATACTTTCACCGACTGCTCCGGCTCCAACCAACATCATTCTCATTGTCTATTCTATCCTCCATTTGTCTTATTGCATCTCCATATATGATGCACTTTGTTTTAAAACAAACAAAAACAGAGCGCACAGATGCCTTATCATACATCTGTTGCTCTCTGTCCTTTTGCCAGTTGGTTATAGCCACGTAGGCGATGGAATGATTCCATGCTCTCCAGAGTTCCGTGAGATTACCTTCCTTTTGCCTGTCAGTTTCTTCCTGAAAAAGATGCCTTTCCAGGTTTTGCTTCTTCGGCCCCGGTGAATTCACCGATGTCTAGAGTAATCGTTAGCCGGTCATATATACATATATCATATCATGTCATCCGGCATTCTGTAAAGAGGGATTCCTAAAACAAATCATTCAGAACGTCTGCCCAAAATCCACAGCAGCATCACACTATATTATTACTTACATGCATAAATATGCAAAATATGCCGCATAACACAGCAACATTACTATTCCGCAAGATCTTCGAAGTTCCTTATGTCTGAACGTGCCAACCCACAGTAATATACCGCTGAACACGGCCACTCCGGAATCAATCAGGAATTTGGGTTCAAATGGAACCGTACAGATAAGTGCTGTTGTTCCGATGACAAATAAAATATTGAAGATATTACTTCCCACAATATTTCCAATGGCAATCCCTACATTACCTTTCTTCGCCGCCATCACAGAAGTCACCAGCTCTGGAAGGGATGTACCAAATGCAACGATGGTCAGACCGATAAATCGCTCACTCATTCCAAAATATCTAGCAATTTCAGATGCCCCACTCACTGCAAGATCACTGCCCTTCACAACCATAAATCCGCCGATCACCATAAAAAGGATGCATTTCCATACAGGAATATTTCTTGCTTCCTCTTCTTCCTGCCCTGTCCCTTTTTTCGCCATAATAAATAGATACACCAGAAACAAAATAAATAGAATCCAGAAGATCACGCCCTCCGAAAATGGAATGGATGCGGCTGTCTTTCCAAATATCATCATTATAACTGTAATGGCTGTCATAAAAGGAATCTCATAATATAACGTTGATTTCTGAATCGCAACATTGGTGATTACTGCTGTGATTCCAAGAATCAACAATACATTCAAAATGTTGCTCCCAATTACATTTCCAATGGTAATTCCTGCATTACCATTCAAAGCTGCCGTAATACTGACAGCTGCTTCCGGCATACTGGTTCCCATGGCAACAATCGTGAGACCCACGATCAACTGTGGAATACCAAGCTTCCTTGCAATACTGGCTGCACCTTCCACAAACCAGTCCGCCCCCTTTACCAGCAGGACAAATCCTAATAATAAAATCATAATCTGTAATATCATTTCAATGCTCCTCATCTATACAATTCACTTAATTCAATCAATATGCGATTTTCTTCTTTTTCACAAGTAAATCCCCCTCTTGAAAAAAAACCATATTTATAACATTTCAGACCGGTTTGTTCTACCTGCCGAATTTCATTTTGAACAATACTCTCTGTGACAGGATCTTTTCTGAATTTTGCTTCATAGAAAATATACCCCCTGTCATCTTGTGTTACAATATCAAATTCCCCGTTCTTCTTTTCAGCAGGATCATCATAATAATATTTTCCTATCTTTTCAAAGATCTCATCCATCAGACCTTTTCGATTTTTTCTGATCAGATACTGTTTGCAGATCCGTTCAAAACTTTTCGGCACATATTTCGTTTCAAAATCCTCTGAAATATATCTGTCATAGAAAACATCAGGGTCCATAATATTCAGTCTCGACATATTTCTAAAAATATATTTATAATAAAATAAAGACAGATTATCCGAAATAAAATATCCTGATTTTTTCTTGTTGTTTTCATCGTTAATAGGGGCTTCTTTTGCAACAACATCCATACGCATCAGTTTATCAAGAATATCAATCAATGCCGGTCCACTTGAAACATTCGACTGATTCAAAATATCCTTATATCGGGAAAATCCTTTTGCGAGTGCTTCAAAAACTTCATTCGCATTTGTAATTTTCGAAATTTCTGAATTCAGATACATAGATACTTCATTCTCCAGACGTGCACCCGGAGAAGCGATCAAATCTATGATGTTGTCCCGCACACTTTTTCCAGAATCGATCAATCGGTTATAATACGGGATCCCCCCAAACACACTGAATAATCTTACCTTATCTTCATCTGAAAATTCAGAATAAAACAATGCCGATTCATAGTAATCCATCGGTTTCAGATTAAGTGTAAGATCAATTCTTCCATACAACGGATTCTGTTTTTCCAGAAGCGCCTTCATCGTATCCACATAAGATCCACAGACAATCAGCTTCATATTCGAAGTATCTTTATAGTGATCTATAACTGATTGTAAAATACTGTCAAGTCCCTTTGAGTTCTCACGCAAATAAGGATATTCATCAAGAACAAGGATCAACTGTTCTTTTTCCGCTTTTTGGAACAGAAACTGCAACAAAACTTCCATATTTTCAAATGCAGGTTTGGGGAATTCAAACAGTTCACCGATAAGTTCTGCCAGACTGTCTACATTATTCTGTTCTGTCGTTTGCTTACACTCATAATAAATACTTTTTATCTCTGTTTCTTTTAGCACCTGCTTAATAAGCTCACTTTTTCCAATCCGTCGTCTTCCATAAATCAGTGAAATCATCTGTCCATCTGTCTGAAACATAGTACACAGTTTTTTTCTTTCGATTTCTCTTCCATAAAACATACGCAGAATCCTCCATGTACTTAGTATAATAAAGAGATACATAAATGTCAATTTTTATTCGGTTTCAACCGAGTCAATAGCAACCGAATAAAATACTTTATTCTTCTTCCAGTACACATCCTTCCGGTGCATATGTTTCAAACAGCCAGTCTTCCAGGGCATTTAAATTATCATCGGAATGTTCAATTTCCCGTGCATACCAGCAAGATATCTGTTCCACATCCTGCATAGAAAGCTGTTTACCATTTTCCAGCCACCGCGTGATCAGGAACTCCTGGATCCAACGAACCGAAAATAATGCCAGCTCCATCTTGGAACAGACCATATCGTCATAGACGGCTCCACAAAAATATGTATAGACAAAGAACATCAAAAGCTGCTCACCCAGATTTTCCCATTCTTCTTTATGGTTACTCAATGCTCCGTACATTCGATGAAACTCTTCACAGATCTGCCGATAATTTTCTTCGTTTCCCTGATAAAGCCATCTGTCAGCGTCATCAAGCACCTTATCCCATGTCGGACGCAGACGTTCCAGTCTGCGAAGCACCTGAAGTTCTTCTTTTTGCTTCTCCCACTGATGAAAGGATGCAGCATCCACGCCTTTTTCAGAAAGACATTTTGTCACAAATTCCTGCAGAGTATTCTCTTTTTGATGGCGCAGGCAATCCCGTAGAAGCTCGTCAATATCAAACTCCCGTCCCTCTTCCATACAGATCTGATAGCTCTGTGCCAGTTGTTCTGACACTGCCATACGAAGTGTCAATGGAATCTTTCTGTCCTGTATAATAGAAAAAAGAACATCTCTGGTATCCTCCAACTGGGAAAACATCATGAAATCAAACTCTTCAAAATCATCCTCTTCCTCTGTCTCCTCTTCCAGAAACCGAACCGGATCTTTGCAGGATAGCATAATCCTTGCAGCTTCCGGACAGGAAAGAGACAATGATAGCTCCCGGAGCCCCTCATATTCTTCTGTATGTCTTGGATACATGCGACATGTATCACAGAGTGCATCCGGCCCCAGTTCCTTGTAGAGATCACATAGATTCTTATCATTTAGAAATGCACAGCGGCTGTTGTTTTGATAAAAGCACTCCTCTTCCCAGTCGATAGAATTCCGCAGACGTTTTCCAAACTCTCCCGGTTCTTTTCCGTATCGATCCAGTGAATCCTCATCGATCATAATCTGCCATCCGGCACAACAAGTGTCCGGACAATCAGCTGCCGTACAGACAAATTTATCATAATAGTGTGGTTTTAAATATCGCATTTTTCCTTCTCTTTTCTCCAACTAGTACTGATTTGGATTACCGTTTTAACATATTGACAAATGTCCGAGATCGCATTTTCAATTTTTAATACGAACTCGGACATTTTGTCAGTACATTTCTGATTCATTTTTTATCTGGCTTCTGCGACTCTACTTCTGGCGGCTTATACGGATAAATCTCTTCATAAGCCTCACGCTGTGCGTCATTTACCGGTGCTCCCGGTATGAGACCAGTACAGTCGTGCACCGAGGCTGCATTTGCCAGATAATCATAGTCATCAATGAGCTGCTGGTTTGTCTTTTTCTTTTCCTTCATGACTGCCTCCTGCTGATGTAGCTGCTTTTACATCCTTTGCAGTGTAGTCTGTCCAGATTTTCAGAAACTATTTTACTTCCACAAGCTCAATCTTGAAATTCAACTCTTTTCCTGCCATCTCATGGTTAGCGTCAAAGGTGATCATGGTCTCATCCTTCTCTGTTACTTTCACCGGAAACTGCTGACCATACTGGTTGCTCAGATATACCTGCTGACCAATCTGAAGATCTTCTGATCCAGGAAGCTGAGCGATCTCAACCTTGATGATAGCTTCCGGATTCGGCATTCCATATGCTTCTTCCGGCATCAGATGAATCTCTTTTACCTCTCCCACTTCCATATCAGCTACTGCTGCGTCAAATCCTTTGATCATCTGACCTGCTCCGCAGACAAACTCCAGCGGTTCCCCGCGGTCATAAGATGAATCAAACTGTGTTCCATCATTAAAAGTTCCTCTGTAATGTGTACGGCAGGTTTTTCCTACGTTACGTCCTGTCATGTTATCCATGCTGTGATCCTCCATCTGTGTTTTAGAAATCATATCTCATACAGTATACCGATATTTTAAGGTTTTCACAAGGACAAACTTAGTTAAATTCTCCTGGTGTCAGATAACGTTCCGAACTCAATGCATATCCATTCTGATATTTGACAGTCATATACTGGATCGTATCTCCGTCTTTCAGTTCCACATAGCAGACCCCATCTTCAAACTTATCTGTAATATCCATCTTCTGATTTCTATAATAGACCCACACGCTGCCGTCTTCTTCATATTCCACCTCCGGCATATTGATCACTTCCATCAGTTCCTCTTCTGTCGCTGGCCGTTCGATTCCATCATCTTCGATGGCAACGCCGCCTCCGCCTCTGTGTACTGCTTCGCCGTTCTCATCTTCATAATCAAGTGTATAACTTCCATCTTCCACAACAAACTGGGCATCGGTCTGATCTCCATGGATCCAGATTTGAATGGTTCTCTGGATTCCGCCCACATTCATGGCATAAGCTGCCGTCCCAGAACCCAGAACAACCACACATGCAATCGCTGCCACAGCTGCCTTCGGAATATGATATCTTCTCTTTTTCGTTATAACCTGCTTTTCTTCTGCCATCTCCACTACCTCCGTCAACAGATCAGGAGAAGCATGCAATTTGCTGAATGTCTTTTGAAATTTTTCTCTGTCTGTCATCCTTTTACTCCTCCTTCAAATACACTTTCAGTTTTGTTTTTGCACGGAAAAGTCTGGTGCTGACGGTCTTTCCGGGTAGACCTAACAGATCAGCAATCTCCTGAGTGGAATATCCTTCATAGTAAAATAACAGTAGCGGAACCCGATACTTCTTGTCCAGCTTCATGACTGCACAGAACAGATCCAGATAACTCTTATCCTCAAATCCTAGTGTCTCTGCGTAGTCTTCAATATCCTCCATATGATTCCGGGGTGAGCGGAACAACATCTTGCATTGATTGACCGTGACTCTGATCAGCCAGTTCTTCATATGGGAATCTGATTCAAATTCCTTCGTTGTCCTGTACAGTTGTATCAGAACTTCCTGCGTCACATCATTTGCATCATGGGAATTTTTCATCCAGCTATATGCCACCCGATAGATCATATCCATGTACTTTCCGGCAAAAACTGCAAATTCTTCTTTCGACATATATATCTTCTCTCCTTAAGGCCTTACATCTAACATATGCATGAAGGTGGCAGTTTCTTTCAAAAAAATTACCAGGTCTTTGCAGACCTGGCCTAAGATGCTTTATTAAGTCTTCCAACCTGATAAACAAAGTCTTTGACATTCTCAATATAATTGTATGGTGCATACTCTGCATAGATTTCCGGATCATCCAGCACAACAATTTGAACACCCTCTTCACGAATCGCCTCCAAGGTTCCAGGAAGGCACCTCGCTTCGTTAACTGTTTTACAACGGTATGCAATACAGCCTTGTTGATCAAAAATCTTTGCAATTACATATATTTTTTTATCACCCATTGCGTTCCATCGCCTCCATTCTTGCCAAGAAATCAGTTTCACTCTTAATCTGTCCACTTTGATATTCTTTGTATAATAGTTTCCCCAATTCAGGATCTTTATATTTGTACAAATGCTGATGACTCCATACATTAAAATAATAATCAGCCCCACACCATAACTGGATTTCTATCGGATAAGCTAAATTATCACGTTGATAGTACAGATGAATTGCCCGATAACCATCATCCACTTTTTTTCCTTGTCTAAGATCCACAACCCGAAAATACTCTGGATAATTAACCGGATACTCATCCATCTTTAACCGAAACCCAAGAACATCATTGAAACATTGTTTAAATCCCCCATTTGTTCTTAAAGTCTTCTTATATTTTCTCATAATAGAATCATCACTTTTAAACCGTGATCCTATTAAATTTTCCTGAATTAATGTATCAATATAGTTTGCTCTGTATCTTCCAATATCCTCTAAAATAAGTTCTAAAGGAGTTTGTCTTAACGATATCTGTTTTAAACTCCGTCCCAGACGAGATGTATATGACAACTCATCTAAAATTTCTCTGGAAATTAATGATTGCATATTATTCCATCCTTTCTGAATGGTTATTGATATTATATCTGTTTTTCCATGAAATCTCAACTTTATAATATACTATATATATGAATACCGCAAGATCCATGGATCTTGCGGTATTCATATGTTTCATTATTTACAAAAGTGTTCTCCGAAGTTCTGCACCATCTTTTGCACTCAAATAAGCCGGTGCAATATCAAATACCGTCTTGCAGCCTCTCTGTCCTTCCTGATACAGACGATATGCAGCTCTTGCATAGGCAACGATCACACAGGAGGTGAATTCCGGGTTGGAATCCAACTTCAGGCTATACTCGATCACATGATTGTGCTCCAGATCCCAGCCAGTCTTTCCAGAACGGATCACGAAACCGCCATGTGGGATTCCGCTGTGATTCTTCTGCAGTTCTTCCTCACTGATAAAATGAACCGTTGTGTCATAATCCGCAAAATAATTTGGCATAGTCTTAATGGTTTCTTCGACTTTTGCTGCATCAGCGCCTTCTTCCAGAACAACAAAGCACTCTCTTATGTGTTTCTGTCTGGTAGTAAGCTCCGGATTCTCTCCATTTCTCACTGCCTCCAGTGCAGCCTCTACCGGTATGGTGTACTGCTTGCCATCTTTTACACCCTCTACACGACGGATCGCATCAGAGTGTCCCTGGCTGACACCTTTGCCCCAGAAAGTATAATCCTTTCCTTCTGGAAGAATTGCATTTGCATACATACGGTTCAGTGAAAACATACCCGGATCCCAGCCTACAGAAATAATTCCAATATGTCCACTCTTCTTTGCTGCTGCATCCACATCATCGAAATGCTCCGGAATCCTTGCGTGGGTATCAAAACTATCTACCACATTAAATAACTCTGCATACTTTGGTGTCTGCTTCGGAAGATCGGTTGCACTTCCGCCGCAAAGGATCAACACATCAATTCTATCCTTCCACTGTTCGATATCATTCACAGAGCAAACCTCTGCGCTCTTTGTCAAAATAGATACATTCTCCGGCGCACGTCTGGTGAACACTGCGGCAAGCTCCATGTCCGGATTCTGCTTGATCGCGCATTCTACGCCTCTTCCAAGATTTCCATATCCTAAAATGCCAATTCTCATGTTCTATCCTCCTGATTGTTGTCTTTTTCTCTATAGCTACTCTGCATCAAAATCTACTTCAAACACGCCTTCCGGTGTCCGCATGATCAGGATGCCCAGATTAAAGTTCTCATCCTGAATCGTGATGTGATACTCAAAGACCACATCTTCTTCAAACTTAGATAACAGAAGATAGGTTCCATTTTCTTTTCCTTCAATCTGGTCGCAAATATCATTATACACATCTGCACCGGAAATTTTCCGTGGATACCCGGAACTCTTTATTTTCTGTTCGATTGCTTCATATAATTCGTTCATGCAATGACCTCTTCCAATTGTTTTTCCACTTCTTCTCTGGTCGGAATCGCCGGAATACCACCACGCTTCTGTACACACAGACCAGCTGTTGCATTTCCCTGAACCGCACATCTTGTGATCTCTTCTTGCGTCAGATCTTCTACCTTTTTATGAAGTGCAAGGAATCCGCTTAAGAATCCGCCCCAGAAGGAATCACCTGCGCCTGTCGTATCCACAACCGGAACTTTAAATCCCTGTACTCTCTGTTTTCCTTCTTTTGTTGCCACCAGCACACCGTCACCACCCAGTGTCACTGCCACCAGCTTTGGCCCCATGGCAAGAAGCTGATCTGCTGCTTCCTCGTAAGTTGCAGCTCCGGTCATCAACAAACACTCTTCATCGGATACCTTCATCACATCAGCCAGTGGAATTGCCGACTTCATTCCCTCCACCGCCGTCTTCTCATCTTTCCAGAGAGATGCACGATAATTCGGATCATAAGAGATCACCGCACCTGCCCCTTTTGCAATGGTTGCTGCCTCCATCGTCGTTTCTCTTGCCGGTTCATTCGTCAATGACAGAGATCCAAAATGAAAAATCCTGCAGTCAGATAATAATCTTCGATCCAGTTCCTCTTTGGTAAGCTGTGTATCTGCACCTGGTTTTCTTGCAAAGGAAAACTCTCTCTCTCCGCTCTCATCGATCGCCACAAATGCCAGTGTAGTAAAATAATCAGGATCCTCAATGATCGTATCTGTACTGATTCCTTCTTTTTCCAGCGTTTTCTTCAGAAATGCCCCATGCATATCGGCACCCACTTTACCTATAAATGCAGTGCTGTATCCCATGTGGCTTGCCACAGTCAGAAGATTCGCCGGAGCTCCTCCGGGATTCTGCTCAAACAACCGTCTTCCATCTTTACTCTGTCCTGCTTCGGTAAAATCAATCAGCAGTTCTCCCAATGCTACAATGTCAACCTGCTTTGCCATGTTATATCCTCCACGATTTTACTATAATAGCTCATTATTTTAAAAATTATAACATGTTATCGCTATATGCACAACGGAAGATGCAACGCATATTTTCTGCACCACAAAAAAGATCTGCATTGCAATGTTCTCACAACGCAGATCTTTTCTTTCTTTTTACTTATGCATTTTTCTTCTCAGCGGTTCTTGCATAGAAGTTTGCAAGGATCGCACCGGATACATTATGCCATACACTAAATACAGCTCCCGGAATGGTTGCCAGCGGATACTGTGCGAAATGTACGGTTGCCAGTGAAGTAGCCAGACCGGAGTTCTGCATACCAACCTCAATAGAGATTGCACGGCATTTGCTCTCATCCAGTTTGAGCACACGGCCAATTGCATAACCAACCAGATAGCCAAGTACATTGTGGAGAATCACTACACCGATGATCAGGAGACCACAGGTCATGATCTTTGCAGAGTTTGCAGATACAACAGCTGCTACGATTGCCACGATTGCCGTAGTGGAGATCAATGGAAGGACCTCAACTGCAGCTTCTGTAAATTTCTTAAAGAAATGATTGATAATAAATCCAAGCAGGATCGGTACGATCACAACTTTGATGATGGATATGAACATGCTTACTACGTTAACGTCTACCGTCTGTCCAGCATACAGCTTGGTCAGAAGCGGAGTCAGGAACGGTGCAAGGATAGTGGATACAGAAGTCATACCAACGGACAGTGCCACATCACCTTTGGACAGGTATGTCATAACGTTGGAAGAGGTTCCTCCCGGGCAGGTACCTACCAGGATCACACCAACGGCCAGCTCCGGACTTAAGTTAAATACTTTTGTCAGGCCAAATGCCAGCAGTGGCATAACGGTGAACTGTGCAACACATCCAATGATAACATCCTTCGGACGGCTGAACACAACCTTAAAGTCGCCAGGTTTGAGAGTCAATCCCATACCAAACATTACAATTCCAAGTAACGTGTTTACATAGCTTGTTTTGATAAAGCTTACAGTTGACGGTGCAAATAATGCAACCAGAGCCATCAGTATTACGATGGCAGCCATATAACGGCTTACAAAATCGGTGATTTTCTTAAGTACTTTCATTTCAGTCTCCTCTTTCTCTTCCCTATTTGTATATGCTTCTTCACATTCCGGCATAAAAAAACCTCTGTCCCTATAAAGAGACAAAGGTTTCTATCCTCTGCGGTACCACTCTTTTTGTCATTTTCATGACCACTCGTTTCTCATCTTATAATGAGTGACAGAATAACGACTGTCAACCGTCTGAATCTACGCGGTATTTTTGTTTTGCTTCTCGACTCAGATGCTCAGAGGTGATTTTCACTGAAGCTTCCTCACTGCATTCCACCAATCGCAGCTCTCTGTAGATTTCCTTCCAGTTACTCGTCCTCGTCATTGCGAAGTTCCATATAACGATGCTTATAATACTCCACCCATTTTCATTTGTCAATGAATCGATTTCATTTTATGCACGAACCATTTTCACTTGCCCAGTGCATAAAACGATATTTTTTCGCTCATATGAATCATTTTATTCCGTATATACACTTTCAATCGTAGATTTCAGGTAATGATAGCATTTCTTCAGATCCCGTTTTCCCTCTTCATCCAACGGAACCTCCAGGATCCGATCAATACCGTTCTTGGATATAACACATGGCAGGCTCATGGCAACGCCGTTCATTCCATACTGGCCGGATACCACCGTAGACACCGGAACCACGGATTTTTCATTACGGACGATACTTCCGATCAGACGGCAGGCACTTAATGCCACACCAGAACTGGTGTAACCTTTCAGTTCTACAATATCCAGACCGATCACCTTGGTATCATGAAGAAGCTTCTCCTTATCCAGCTTTTCCTTCAATTCAAACTGCTTTTCGAATTCATCGAACGGAACCCCAACAATATTAACTGTGTTCCATGGAATAAAGGAGGTCGATCCATGCTCTCCCAGCACAAATCCGGTAACATTTTTAGCATCCACACCACACAGATCACCCAGCATCTTGTTAAATCGAGCTGTATCCAGCAGGGTTCCTGTTCCAAATATCTTGTTCGCCGGGTAATCAAATTTCTTCTGCGCAATATAAGTCAGAATATCCAGCGGATTGGAAACAACAATAATGATCGCATCCTTTGTGTAACGGGTAATCTGTTCCATAATATTGTTCATTACATCTACATTTTTCTCCAGCAGAACCATGCGGTCTCTGGAATTTCCCGGTGTAATGCTCGGACCTGCAGTGATCACAATGATCTGCGCATCCGCACACTCCTCATAGCCGCCCACACGGATATTGGCATTGGCACTGTACGCAAATGCAGTGGTATGGCTGGCATCCAGCACCTCTCCCAGTGCTTTCTTCTGATTGCGGTTCACTACCACAATATCATCCAGAATATTCATCCGAAGCACTGAATTCAAGATCGCACTTCCTACATTTCCTGCTCCTATGATTACCAGTTTTCCATATGAAATAGTTCCCATATTGATGCACTCCTCTCGTTCATTCCCATTTTTCTTCCATCTGTCTGCAGTTGTCACCTACACACGTGTCGTCCATTTACTGCAGTCCCACACCTTGGTTGCCAGTCCTTCATAGAATTCCGGCTCATGGCACACCATCAAAATACTTCCACGATACTCCTGCAGTGCTCGCTTCAGTTCATCTTTAGCATCCACATCCAGATGATTGGTAGGCTCGTCCAATACAAGCAGATTACTCTGGCGGTTCACCAGCTTACACAGGCGAAGTTTTGCCTGCTCACCTCCACTTAACACCTTTACTTTACTCTCAATATGCTTGGTGGTCAATCCACATTTTGCAAGAGCAGATCTTGCCTCATATTGACTGTATGCCGGAAACTCCTGCCACAGTTCTTCCAGACAGGTAGTTTCAATATCCTGGCTCATCTCCTGCTCAAAATAACCGATCTCCAGATAATCACCCAGCTCCACACTGCCACCCAGCACCGGAATCAGTCCAAGGATACTCTTTAAGAGGGTTGTCTTACCGATTCCGTTGGCTCCTGTAAGCACCAGTTTTTCTCCACGCTCCATCTCCACATTCAGCGGAACGGACAACGGTTCATCATAACCGATCACCAGCTCACTGGTCTTAAAAATATATCTGCCCGGCACACGTGCTTCTTTAAAATGAAACTCCGGCTTTGGTTTCTCTGCTGCCAGCTCGATCACATCCATCTTATCCAGCTTCTTCTGGCGGGACATGGCCATATTTCTTGTAGAAACCCGGGCCTTATTTCTCGCCACAAAGTCTTTTAACTGCGCAATCTCCTTCTGCTGACGATTGTAGGCTGCCTCCAGCTGCGCTTTCTTCACTGCGTAGACTTCCTGGAACTTGTCATAATCGCCCACATAACGATTCAACTGCTGATTATCCATGTGATAGATCAGGTTGACTACACTGTTCAGGAACGGAATATCATGGGAGATCAGGATAAATGCATTTTCATAATCATTGAGATACCGTTTCAGCCACTCAATATGTTCCACATCCAGATAGTTGGTAGGCTCATCCAACAGCAGAATATCCGGCTTCTCCAACAGCAGTTTACCAAGAAGTACCTTTGTTCTCTGTCCACCACTTAACTCCGTCACATCTCTGTCCAGACCAACTTCTGCAAGTCCAAGTGCACGGCCAACTTCCTCTACTTTTGCATCTATCATATAAAAATCATGGGCAGACAGAAGTTCCTGGATCAATCCAGTCTCCTCCATATAGGAAGCCATCTCTTCCTCTGTGGCATCTGCCATCTTATCATACATCTGGTTCATCTGTTCTTCCAGATCAAACAGGAATGCAAAAGCAGAGGCCAGAGTCTCCCTTACAGTCATTCCCTTTTTCAGTTCTGTATGCTGATCCAAGTATCCTACACGGACATTTTTTGCCCATTCGACCTTTCCTTCATCCGGCTGCAGTTTTCCGATGATAATGCTCATGAAAGTTGATTTTCCTTCACCATTGGCGCCGATCAGACCGATATGCTCTCCTTTTAACAGGCGAAAAGACACATCCTGAAAGATCGCGCGGTCACCAAATCCATGACTTAAGTGCTCTACATTTAATATACTCATAAAAATCCTCTGTTCTTTCGTAATCTTCCTGTAGCAGTCTATCATATCCGCTCTGTTTTTTCAATGAAGTATCCATGCAAAAAAATCCCGCAGGTACGGGGAATTCCATACCTGCGGAATTTTTGTATAAACATATCAATATTACCGCTTGATTTTATCTTGCGTGTATTACATCGTGAGCATAGCTCACTCAGTAACTTCGTCGTTCGTCAAATGTGCAAGCACATTGACTCACTTGCACTCGTTACATAGCGGCACGAGTCTCATCAATGATAGTCTTGATCTTCTTAGCGTTAGCAGCGATCTCCTCAGTGGTTCCTTTCGTAAGAAGTCCACCGAATCCACAGCAATCAACGCCTCTCTTTACATAATCATTCAGATTGTCAAGAGTGATTCCGCCGGAAGCCAGGATCGGCATGAACGGGATCGGAGTCTTGAATACAGATACCATCTTCGGACCATAGAAGTCAGAGATCGGGAATGCTTTGATAAATGCAGCACCGTACTCAAGACCGGTAACAGCCTCAGTTACACTTGTGCAGCCCGGTGCATACGGGATCTGATAACGGTTGCAAACGATGGCAACTTCTTTACTCAGGTTCGGAGCGATGATGAACTGTGCACCAGCCAGGATTGCATGTCTTGCAGTCTCAGCATCCAGAACAGTACCAGCACCTACTACCAGTTTGTCACCATATTTCTCACGAAGTGCAGCAATTACCTCACCTGCATTCGGAAGGGTATAGCTGATCTCCAGACAGTCGATTCCACCGTCCAGGCATCCCTGAGCGATCTCAAATCCTCTCTCTACCGTCTTCACACGTACAATTGCCATTGCGCCAGTGTCTGCAATTCTCTTTGTTACTTCGATTTTCTGCATAATAACAGCTCCTCCTACTTTTTCTCTACTTTTTCTACTTTGAGCCTGTGAGCGGAAAGTACCTGCATCACTTCTTCCTCCACCTTGGCCAGCTCATTTCTGCGGAAAGGCCAGATGACCCCCACATAGTTCCAGCCGGACGGATGTTTCACCTCACTGGAAGCAATAAAGATCTTCACAGATTTCCAGTCACGAAGCACTTTAACTTCTTTGATCTTGCTGTACTGCATGGTCACTGCATTACCGGGAAGGGAATGAATCACAAGCTCTTTTTTCTTAAACTCACACACTGGCGTTCCTGCAAACAGCTTTTTCCCATAGCGGAACATATACTTTACAGAAAACCAGATACCTGTTGCACCCAGAAACACACCCAGATAGAAGATGCGGTTCATGAACTCTGCACAGATAAACATCAGCACAAGTGTCAGAATCAGATTTCCTGCGGTATACAATGCCAGCTTTACGCGGTCTTCTTCAATTACTACATAGTCGCTCATGTTATATTCTTTTCCTTACTTTTTGTTTTGGTTCAGCTTACAGACCGTAATACTTCAGCATCTCTTTGATCTTCTCATCGTCAGCAGCGCTCAACTCCTGTACCGGCATTCTTGCCGGACCAATCTCAGCAATGCCAGCCAGCTCGGTTGCACGTTTCATAACGCTCGGAACAGTTCCAAGTTTCAGGACGCCACGGAGAACATCAATGTCTTTCTGAAGCTTCTCAGCTTTCTCAGTCTCACCTGCACGAAGTGCTTTGTCAAGACCTACCAGAGTATCAACGATTACGTTACTGGTTCCAGCTACAGCACCGGTTGCGCCCAGGCCATATGCATAAGAGATCTTGGAATCACTTCCGACCAGAAGCTGAAGCTCTTTACGTTTGCTGATCTCAGCATAAGCCTGCAGTCTGTCAATCTCTCCGCTGGAATCTTTGATACCCTGAATGTTATCAAAATCAGCCAGACGATCTACCAGTTCCGGATCAAGCGGGCAGCCGGTAGCCTTCGGGATGTTGTAAAGAACGATCGGAATATTAACACTCTCAGCAACAGCTTTGTAATGAGCGTACAGGTTCTCGTTGGTCGGTTTCAGGAAGTACGGAGTGATAACAGAAAGTGCATCTGCTCCTGCTGCCTCTACCTTCTGGGAGAGACGTACGGTTGCTCTGGTAGAGCAGCATCCGGTTCCTACGTATACCGGTACTCTCTTGTTAACGATCTCAACCACACGTTTGGTCATCTCAATCTTCTCGTCCTCATCGATCACATGGAACTCACCGTTACTTCCAAGGATGAAGATACCGTTTACACCATGCTCGATCAGGTGGTTGATCAGCTTTTCAGTTGCCTCATAGTTAATGCTCTGCTCTGCGTCACGGTGGAATGGTGTGACGATTGGCGTGATAATGCCTTCCATTTTCATCATAATTATTTTTCCCCTTCTCTGATGCTCTTTCCTAAAGATCCGCCTGGATGCCACTTCACATACTGTTTCGGATCAAGATGTTTCTCATTCTGAAGCAGAATGCTTAAGCACTGCAGCATCATGATTTCAACAAGGATGGATGCACGAGGCGGTTTGTTCATAGAGTCCCCTTCCTGTGCAACACCGGCGATCAGTGCTACATCACCTGCTTTTGCAAGCCAGGATTCCGGTTTACCGGTCAGGGCAATGATCTTTGCTCCGTTTTTCTTCAGAGTCTCTACAGTCGCCTTCAGTTCCATGGTCTCACCACTGTTGGAGATTGCAATAACTACATCTCCCGGAAGGACCTGTCCTGAGCTTCCGTGTACGGCCTCTGTTCCGTGCAGCTCATATGCCGGAGTTGCAGTACTGGAAAGCAGAGATGCTGCATAACCTGCCACATGGCCTGGTTTGCCAATACCTGTTACGTGTACGCGATTTTTGTTTGCCTCTGCATCAAGGATCAGTTTTTTTGCAGTGCTGAGAGCTTCTACATCAATACTGTCCATCCAGATCTTCATCTGTTCAGAAGCAATATCAAGAAATTCTTTGATCTGTTCTCTATCTGTTGCCATAATAAGTTCCTTTCTTCTGTCATTCTCCCAGATTGTTATACTCTTCTACCGCTTTTTTCATGCAGTCTCTGAGCATATGGGCATCAATTGCCGAAACCAGAATATTGACATCTTTATAAAAATGCTTGAGCAGTTGATTTCCTCCAATGATTCCAAATGCTTTTCCATGCTTTCTGCAGGAGTCCGCTACTTTCTGGATCATTGCCAGTTCCCGTTCGTCCATGACATTATCTGGATTTCCCATGGAAATACCAAGATCACACGGGCCAACAATTGCCGCATCAATACCATCAACGCTGAGGATCTCATCTACATTTTCGACACCTTTGACAGTCTCGATCTGTGCGATCGCCATTGTACGGTGATTCATCTCTTTCATCCGGCGCTCATGGTTTCCGCTTGGACCAAAATCCGTATGAGGTCCACCAGAATAGCTTCTGATCCCCTCCGGCGGATATTTACTCCAGCCCACAAACTGCTCTGCCTGCTCTTTTGTCTCCATCATAGGTACCATAACTCCGCTGGCTCCACAGTCCAGAATTCCAGACACGTCAGCCCGCGCAAGCTGTGCCACTCTTACAATAGAAGGAAACCCTCTTCCATTTCCAAGCAGGATCAGGTTTGTCAGTTTGTCGTACGTAAAAGAACCATGTTCGCAGTCATAAAAGATAAAATCCATTCCAGCCTGCTGCGCAATCAGCGGCATGGCAGGACTGTCCACCGTCTGAACAAACACACCTTTTAATTTTTGTTTAAGCCATAACTCTTTGAGTTCCATCATTTTCTCATTTTCTCGCTAAAAAAGGCAGGGAAAAACTAGTTTCCCCCGCCCAAATGTTTTAATTAGTGAAAGATTCCAAGGATTGCGTTCAATGCAGCACCCAGAATGTTGTAGTCAACGTTCGGGAAGGAAGCATCAGCAATTCCCAGAGCAGCAAATGCCGGATACAGAATCAGAGGCAGACCGGTCAGAGCCATACCTACGATAAAGGAACCAACAAGTGCACCTTTCCATCCACCATGGATGTTTCCGAATACACCGCAAGTACCGCCGGAGAAGAAGCAGATACCAGCTGCCGGAATCATGATAGTGCTGCTGTGCATAGCAACCATGATAGCCATAGCAACAAGTCCGCCAAGGAAAGATCCAACAAAACCGATCAATACTGCAGTCGGTGCGAACGGGAAGATAGCCGGACAATCAACTGCCGGTTTGGAGTTCGGGATGTACTTCTCAGAGATTGCAACGAATGCTGCGGTGATCTCTGCGATGAACTGACGAACACCATAAATAAGAACGCTCATACCAGCCGCAAACTGCAGTCCCTGCAGGAACGGATAGATGAACCAGATATTGTTTCCGGATTTCTCAAGAACAACATCCATATGTCCGTTTACAACGCAAGCGATTACTGCGATGTAGAACAGAACTACCATGAACAGAGCTACTGAGAATACGAAGTCTCTGAACAGCTCGAAGAATTTCGGCATATTTACATTGCTTGCATCACTCTTCTCTTTGTTTCCGCCAGCTTTCTCGAACAGTAATCCTACATATCCGGAGAATGCATATCCAAGGCAGTTGAAGTGACCCATGGACAGGTTGTCTGCACCGGTCAGATCTTTCATGAAGCGCTGGCACAGAGTCGGCAGTGCAGCACCACAGAAACCAAGCATAATACCACCAACAACTACGGTTACAGCCATCGGCATATCGTTAGCGATAAATACCAGAGCGATAACGCATGCGAAATACAGGAAGTGCTGTCCGGTAAGGAAAATAGATTTGAACGGTGTGAACTTTGCAAATACAAGGTTCATGATAAATCCGATAACAAATACCAGAGCAACCTCGGTTCCGTAAGTATCCAGAGCCAGAGCAGTTGCAAGCTCAACCTGAGTGGTAACACCTGCAATACCAAAAGCGGTGTTGAACAGGGTTGTAAAATCATTAACTACTGCGGACATTGCATTGGATCCGATATTGAATACCATGAATCCAATAACTGTTTTTACAGTTCCACTGATAGTATCTACTGCACTCTTCTTCTGAAGAAGCAGACCGATCAGTGCAACAAGACCCATAATAAGAGCCGTATTACGTGACTGTGCTAAAATTGCATCTAACATTAAATTTTCTCCCCTAACATAAATTCACGATCAGCGCCTGATGCGCCGCCGTATTCATTCAAAAATAAGATTACTGTTTGGTAGCAAGGAACTCTTCCAGTTTTGCTTTCATCTCTGCTTTATCTACGATATTGCGGATACCAAGCGCATACGGAACTTTGTCCTTCAGCTCTCCAGCCAGGTCATCCATAGTGATAACCAGGTCTCCAGTGAAACCTACGATAGAATCCAGATTGCCATGCTCAGTCTTGATCGGGAAGTTATTCTCATTGATAACCTGATCAGCTTTGATCTTGAGCAGCATACTGGAACCCATGCCTGCACGGCAGCAAACTAATGCTTTGTACATAATCCAATCCTCCTTGATTAATTTGTTTTGTAGATACTACTTGCTCAGGTAATCCAGAACCTCTTTCGGGTCGGTTGCCTGATCCAACATTTTGAAGAACTCCTGGTCTTCCAGTCTCTCGGCCAGATCTGCCAGGGCGTCAAGATGCTCGGTATTGTTTCTTGCGCTTAAACAGAACAGATACTTAACCGGATCGTTCGCTTCGCTTCCAAACTCAACCGGTGTAGCAAGTGTTGCAACGCCGATAGCACTCTCAAGTGCGCCAGCTTCCGGTCTTGCGTGCGGCAGTGCCACATGCTGTGCAAGAACAAAATAAGGACCGGATTCCTTTGCTCCAACGATAATATCATCGATATAGGACTGTTTTACTTTACCAGCCTCAAGAAGCGGCTGCGCAGCTTTACGCACGGCATCTTCCCAGTCTGTAGCTTCGATATTAAGGCGGATCAGGTTCTCACTTGTCAAATCCTTTAACATCTTTTTTCCTCCTTTCTTCCTATGCTGTCTTATGTAGTATACCACAGGTTGTGCTCAGTTCCTATTGTTACATTTGCACAAGATAATTTTTCTATTTTTTTTATTTTTTTATATATTTTTAATTTTTAAGAATTATTTTATTATACAAGACATCTTTATATGGAATTCCCATGTCTTTTATGCCAATTTTTCCCACTTTTTTACAATGGAATATTTCCATGTTTTTTCGGAACAGGTGCTACCTGCTTGTTTTTGAGCATTTTTAATGCTGCTTTCAGACGGCTTCTTGTCTCATCCGGACGAATAACTTCCGTGACAAATCCACGAGACGCTGCCACATAGGGATTCATGAACTTGTCCTTATATTCCTGAACAAGCTGTGCTCGTGTTGCTTCTTTATCTTCTGATTCATTGATGGTACGGCGGAACGCAATGTTGACAGCTCCTTCTGCTCCCATAACAGCAATCTCTGCTCCTGGCCAGGCATAGACCAGATCTGCTCCCATGTTCTTACTGTTCATGGCAATATAAGCACCACCGTACGCTTTTCTCATAATCACAGAAATCTTCGGAACAGTCGCCTCAGAAAATGCATACAGCATCTTGGCTCCGTGGCGGATGATTCCTTTATGTTCCTGTGCAGTTCCCGGCATAAATGCAGGCACATCTACCAGCACTACCAACGGTACATTATAGCAGTCGCAAGTACGGATAAATCTTGCCGCCTTGTCAGATGCATCATAATCAAGGCTTCCTGCCAGCACCATCGGCTGATTTGCCACGATTCCAACGCTTTCTCCATTAATTCTTGCATATCCTACTACAATGTTTTTTGCAAAATCCTTCTGAACTTCCAGGAAACTATCCTTATCGCAGATACGTTCGATCACTTCCAGCACATCATATGCCTTTCTGGAATTGTCCGGCACAATATCCACCAGTTCTCCACAATAGTCCTGGGTATCCATCTTTTTACCTCTGACCAGCGTATTCAGTGCATACAACAGTGATTTCTTTCCATTAGTCTCATCAGCCAATTCCTTTACCGGAGGCTTCTCCAGGTAGCTGCCAGGCAGATAGGACAGAAGCTGCTTCACTCCCTCAAAGCAGGAAGTCTCATCTTGGTAAGTAAAATGTGTCACACCGCTCTTGGTGGCATGCACTTTCGCACCTCCTAGTTCTTCTACTGTACATTCTTCATTTACGACAGTCTTTACTACCTGCGGTCCGGTAATAAACATTTTACTGATATCATCTACCATGAAAATGTAATCGCAGATTGCCGGAGAATAGCATGCTCCGCCGGAACAAGGTCCCACGATCACTGCGATCTGCGGGATCACGCCGGATGCTTTTGTATTTCTCAGAAAAATATTTGCATAACCGCTCAAAGAGTCGATACCCTCCTCGATACGGGCTCCGCCACTGTCATTGATCATGATGATCGGTGCCTTCATATCATAAGCCATATCCTGGATTCGGGCGATCTTCATGGAATGATATTCACCCAGTGATCCTCCGATAACTGTAAAGTCCTCAGAAGACACGAACACTGTACGTCCATTGATCTCACCATATCCGGTCACTACGCCATCTCCAGGCACTCTCTTCTTATCCAGACCAAAATCATCAATTCTTGATTCTATAAAACTGTCTACTTCCACAAAAGTTCCTGGATCAAAAAGCATATCGATTCTTTCACGGGCTGTAAGTTTTCCACTCTTATGCTGCTTTTCAATACGGTCAGCTCCACCCGCCTGTAAAATTCTGTTTCTCTTCTTATCCAGGACATTGATTCTGTCTCTCCACATATGTCATACACCTCTGAATATTATTTTGACTTTCAAAGTATATAACAAATGCGGCATCCTGTCAATATACTTTGATATTCAAAGTATATATTTTCTGCATGTCACTCGCGTTCCTTCCACCACGCCTGCATTTTTCTTGAAAAATCACACAGTGCCCAGACAATGCTCATGCCTGTACCAATTCCAAGTGCGCACTGAAAAGTCTGTAAGCCATAGATACTTGCCTGTGCCAGTTGTCCGTACACTGCACAGCTCATACTGTAATATAATGTACTTCCCGGAATCAGCGGGATCATCGCCACAATAAAGAATAATGTGGACGGTGCTTTCAGCCACCGCGCCAGCACTTCCGCATACAATGCACCAAATGCACTTGCCGCCAGAGACGGGAAGAAATATCCTGGCATGACAGGTGCACAGATCAGATACACCAGCCAGGTCAGCAGTCCCCCAAAGGATGCGATCATCAGAAAATTTCTGCGAAGATGAAACATGATCGCAAATCCGGCCGATCCAAAAAATGCCATCAAAAGCTGCAGCAGTTTCCCCCATGTAGCTATTTCTCCCATACGATCACCACACCTTTCCTACAATCCAGAATGCGCTCAGAAAACCAAATGCCAGACATCCGGCCCAGAGCATAGCTTCAATAAACCTCATGATTCCCGATATGGTGTCTCCGGTCAGCACATCTCTCACCGCATTGGTGATAGGAATACCTGGAATCAACAACATAATATCACCAATCATGATCATATCCATATCAAGCCCTGGCACCAACCGGCATATGAGCCGGATACCGATCCCTGTCAGAAAAGAAGCGATCACATTAAATACCATAGTATTCATACAGATCAACTCCACATAATCCTGCAAAAGACTGATCGCCACTGCAAAGATTCCGGAAATCAAAGCATCTTTCCATCCACCTCCAAAAAACACAGCAAAGCTTGATGCTGCCAGAATGTTTCCTATATACCGCTCCCGCTGTGGAATCCTGATCTTACGGATCTGCGCCAGCCTCCGTCCAAGTTCTCCTGCCGGAAACGGATTATCACAATACTCCCGGCTTAGCACATTGAGATATTCCAGCCTGGTAAAATCATTACCTCCCGCTTTCCTGACCCTGCGGGTCTGGGTTAGTTCTCTTCCATCTTTTAATTCCATTGTGATCACAATACTGGAAGTGATCACAAACACATTCATACGCTCCACGCCGTAGGCTTTTCCCATTCGTGCCAGAGTATCTTCCACCCGGAACACCTCTGCTCCGCAGGTCTGCATCAGTTCTCCCATGATCAGGATCTCATGCAAAAAACACTCCGGCGTATCCCGTTCTGTTCTTTCCATTATTGTTGCTCCCCTTTTTTCGTATATCATTATCATCAGCATATACTTTTCTTACGGTTTGAGCAACCCATTTTATTAATTTCTCCGCAAAGCCTCAATAGGACTTAAATGCGCTGCTTTTCTGGCCGGATAGATACCAAAGAAAATACCGACACCACAGGAAAATATGGTTGCAGTCAACACAGTCGCCATACTGACAGACGGAGGAAAAGCCACCATAGGAAGTGCACAGATTGCATAAGCTCCGCCGATACCCAGCACAATACCGATCACGCCTCCAATACCGGTGATGATGGCTGACTCCGCCAGAAACTGAACCAGAATGGATTTCGTTCTGGCTCCCAGCGCTTTTCGAATACCGATCTCACGAGTCCTCTCTGTCACTGATACCAGCATAATATTCATAACACCAATACCTCCTACCAGCAGGGAAATAGCCGCCACCAGCATAATAAAGATGGTGATCATACTGAGCACCTGCATCACTGAAGCCATCTGGCTTTCAAAGTCTTCGATCAGGAATGCATCCTGACCGGTCATTCCGTGACGAGCTTCAAGCAGGCCCTTTACCTCCTGTGCGATTTCCTTCGTACCGGAACTATTCTGTGAAAATACATAGACATTGTCAAAATCATTAAACTGTGCCCAGTAAGAATCCGAAGTATAAGGTACATTGATGTCCAGATAAGCATCCCCATATCCGGTTGCCACAAAAGCACCATCTATGGATTTCTTCACACCAACGATTCTCATATTTTTAATAACATCTCCATCATCCATTTCAAAGGTCAGCCCGATCACATCTGTAGTCCCAAACATACGGACAGCATCTGCTTCGCTGATCACAGCCACATCATTTCCTGCATAAAAATCATCCCAGGTGTACCAATGTCCGCAGGCCATAACAGAATTATTTGAAAACTCATCATCTGGATCAGCATAATTCACGATCGCATCAAAGGTTCCTTTTCCTGTTGTAACACTATTCAGCATATTTCCTGCCGTAGAAGTACAGCCTTTCACTCCATCCAGCATACGGATCGCCTCCCGATCCGCTTCGGTGATCACCGGCACTTCTTCCAGATTACTGTTGACATAGATATAGATTTGTCCGCCTGCCACAGCTGTCAGCTCCTGCTCCATCTCCATCCTGGCTCCATTGCCCACCGACATGATCAGAATCACCGATGATACCCCAATGATAATGCCCAGCATAGTCAGGAATGACCGGCCCCTGTTCATGCGAATATTGGTCAATGCCATTTTTACATATTCCCAGAGTTGTCCCATACTCAACCCTCCACCGGATTGACTGCCATGCCCTCTTCGATGCCGGCATCCACACTGATGATCACCTGTTCTCCGACTTCCAGCCCTTTCTTGATCTCTGTATACTCATCTGAAGAGATTCCTGCTGTCACCATCCGCTTCTGAACCATGCCATCTGTTACCACATAGACAAAGCTTCCATCCTTACCGATATTGATTGCTTCAACGGGGATCATCACAACATTTTCTGCCTTGTTGCCTTCCACCATCACCCTGGCATCCACACCCAGATAGAGGTCTGCATCCGGGTTATCGATATGGATCTCTCCCTGAATGATCGATGCACCTTTTTCATTCTTGGCAGCTGCACGACTGATTCTTGTAACAGTTCCTTCATACTGTTTTCCTGCGATAGTCGCAACAGCTTTCTGTCCTTCTTCTATCTTTTCCAGATCACTTTTACTAAACGAAACATCCACACACACCTTCTCGATACTGCTGACGGTAAAAAGTTCTCCGCCATTTTCCACGTTGCTGCCATCCACAGCTTTGACACCAGTCACAATACCTGCAAAGTCGGCTTTGATACCATCACTGACCTGTGCCACCGCATCGGTCACCTCGGCAGACTTCAGTGCCTGCAGCTCTTTGGCAGCTTCTGCCTGCTTTTTTGCGTCTGCTGTCATCATCGTACTTTCTGTAGAATTTTTGATTCCTTTCTGTTCAGACAGATCACTCTGAAATTCTGCCAGTTCTTCCTCCTTCACAGCCAACTGATTGGTTGCCTGATCGATCTTGGCCTGATATTCTTCTGCCAGATTTTTGTGATTGTCATTCTGTGCTTCTCTCAAAAAACATCCCATATCCGTCAGATATTGTTTCAACGCACGGACCTCTGCTTTCGCATTCTCCACCTGCTGCTCCAGGATCTCCACATCATGGCTGGAACGGCTGTACTCGGAAGTATCTTTGCTGTTCTTATCCATCGTGTTCTGATATCCATAATATGCTTCGTCGTTCTGCAGTGCTGCTTCTTTCTTCCGGTTTTCCAGATCCTGTGCATCATAGGTCAGAAGCACCTGTCCTGCCTCTACCGCATCGCCTTCCTGCACCTTACATGCTTCTACTATGGCTGCTAATGGTGAAAAATAGGTCTTCTGCTGTTCGGTCTTTACCGTACCGCTGGTGTCTATGGTCTGTTTCACGGTTCCTTTCTCGGCACTTCGCACCATGACCATCGGAAGTGCTGCCGGTGTCAGTACCCGGCTTACAATAAATAACACCAGTGCGGCAGCGATCACACCTCCGATGATCCGCTTCTTTCTCTTTTTCTTCTGTTGTGGTGTCAGTTCTGCCTTTACAAGCTCTGTCGTGTTCTCGCTCTGTTCTTTCTTCCTTCTCCAAAATTTATGCATTGTATCTCTCTCCTGTCTGCTTGTTCATAAAGTCTGCTTCTACTTTTCCATCCTTGATCCGGATCACCCGATTCACCTGTGCAGCAATCTCATCGTCATGAGTGATCAGGATCACGGTCCGTCCGCTTCGGTGAAGTTCCTTTAACACTTCCATGATCTCCTGTGTAGAACGGGAATCCAGATTCCCGGTTGGCTCATCTGCCAGTATCACCGGCGGTCTGGCCGCAATGGCTCTGGCAATAGCCACTCGCTGCTGCTGTCCTCCTGACATCTCGCTTGGCTTGTGATCCATCCGATGTTCCAGTCCCACGGCTTTCAACGACTCCACTGCCAGGTCTTCCCTTTCCTTCTTTGAAACACCTCTGTAGATCAATGGCAATTCCACATTTTCCTTGGCAGTCAGATTGGGAATCAGATTAAATCCTTGAAAGATAAATCCAATCTCCACATTTCTCACATCCGACAGTTCATCGTCCGTCATATTTGACACGTCTTTACCATTCAAATAATAATTGCCGGACGTTGGAACATCCAGACATCCAAGCATATTCATCAGTGTAGATTTACCAGATCCCGAATGTCCGATAATACCTACCAGTTCTCCCTTGTCGATGCTCAGATCTACATGATCCAGAGCACGCACTTCATTTTCCCCCGGATTATATACTTTGCAAAGATCTCTGACCCTGATCAACGGTTCTATCAATTACTTACGCCTCCTTTTTTGTGCTATTTAATTATTGTATTGAGTGCTTAGTATAATAACATATATGTCTTGTTTTGTAAACAACAATTCAAGTAGCTTTTATACATTACCATACTTTTTTCTCAAAAATACCGACTTTGGAAATTCTTCAGGAATCTTAAGAATGCCTGAAAAAAAGCTCCGGGAAGAATCCCGGAGCTGTCATATTGACCTCTTTTCAGTGTCAATTTTATTTATTTCGTTTCTGTCAAATCCAGCATTTTATACAATTTGTCATAAGCATCATGGATTCCACCCAGCTCATCGATCAGCCCTTCAGAGACTGCCTGTTCACCTACCAGCACGCTTCCTACATCTTTGGTCAACTCCCCGGTTTCCAGCATCAACTGCATCAGACGCTCTTTGGAAATCCGGCTATGATCTGTAATAAATCCGGCGATCCGGTCCTGAATCTTCTGAAAATATTCAAAGGTTTGAGCCACCCCTATAATCAGACCATTCATCCGGACCGGATGGATCATCATCGTTCCTGTTGGTACAATAAAGGAGTAGTCCGTGGACACCGCCAGCGGAACTCCAATCGAATGACTGCCTCCCAGAACCAGGGACACCGAAGGCTTACTGATGGATGCGATCATCTCGGCAATGGCAAGTCCACTCTCCACATCACCGCCTACCGTATTGATCAGAACCAGCAGCCCCCGGATCTGTGGATTTTCCTCCACTGCCGCCAGCACGGGGATCACATGCTCATATTTGGTTGTCTTACTGTTTGCGGCCAGACATTCATGCCCTTCTACTTCTCCGATGATCGTGAGCAGCTGGATCGGAGAAGATTCCTCTCTCCTTCTTTGCTCCGGCTGTCCGTATTTTTCCAGTTCATCTTGATTTTCTGCCATATAAAAAACCAGCCTTTCTGCCATACTTTTTCTCAGTATGCCAGAAAAACCGGTCTTCTATGTATCCTTATAAAATTGTATTTGATTTATACATTTGCAAGAGCCTGTGCCAGATCATCAATGATATCCTGTGGATTCTCGATTCCCACAGACAGACGGATCATGCCAGGGGTCACTCCCGCTTCTCTTAGCTGCTCCTCATTCATCTGACGATGGGTATGGCTTGCCGGATGAAGTACACAGGTACGGGCATCCGCCACATGAGTCACGATCGCACAAAGCTTCAGGCTGTCCATGAAACGAACTGCATCTTCCTTGGTTCCTTTCAGACCAAAGGAGAGAACACCGCAGGTTCCGTTTGGCATATACTTCTGAGCGACTTCATAATAACGGTCACCTTCCAGCATACCACAGTTTACGAATTCCACTTTCTCATGATTCTTCAGAAATTCTGCAACCTTCTTTGCATTGCTGCAATGCTTTTCCACACGCAGAGGCAATGTCTCAAGACCCACATTCAGCAGGAAGGAATTCATCGGAGATGGAATACTGCCAAGATCTCTCATAAGCTGTGCAGTTGCCTTGGTGATAAATGCTTTCTTGCCAAACCGTTCTGTATAGACAACGCCATGATAGGTTTCGTCCGGAGTGGTCAGACCCGGGAATTTTTCAGCATGAGCATTCCAGTCAAAATTACCGCTGTCCACAATACATCCGCCCAGTGCCATGGCATGTCCATCCATGTATTTACTGGTGGAATGAGTAACAATATCTGCCCCGTGCTCAAATGGTCTGCAGTTGATGGGTGTTGCAAACGTATTATCTACGATCAGAGGTACGCCATGAGCATGAGCCAGTTTTGCAAACTTCTCGATATCCAGAATTGTCAGAGCCGGATTAGCAATGGTCTCACCTACCACAGCCTTGGTATTCGGACGAAATGCCTTGTCAATCTCTTCTGCCGGAGCATCCGGATCTACGAACGTACACTCCATGCCCATTTTATGGATAGTTGCTGCATACAGATTGAAGGTTCCTCCGTATACTTTTGCAGAGCATACAATGTGATCCCCTGCCTGGCACAAATTAGCAATCGTATAGAAGTTCGCTGCCTGACCGGAAGATGTGAGCATGGCAGCCACACCACCCTCCAGTTCACAGATCTTCTCTGCTACCGCATCGTTGGTCGGGTTCTGAAGTCTGCTGTAGAAATATCCATCTTCCTCCAGTGCAAACAATCTGCCCATTTCTTCCGTCGTATCATACTTAAATGTAGTGCTCTGATAGATCGGCAGTACTCTAGGCTCACCTTTCTTTGGTTTCCATCCTGCCTGTACGCAGATGGTATCTGGTCTGAACTCTTTACTCATTCGTAAAATCCTCCTTGATCCTTTTGTTTTATATCAGAACTGCCGTGGAGCATCTTCCCCACGGCAGTTTTTTACATCAAATATTTTACTTTGAGTGTTTCCACCATAGATTCATAAAGATCACGACATTCTTCGTATTCCTGCGCTTCAATCTTCCTGATGCAGGGCATCAGATAGTCTTCATACAACGCTCTGTATATCTGCTCTTTATCCGCTTCTTTTTCCATACGTTTTACGATGGTCGGCGCAATGTCATAATACTCTTCCACAAGCTCATGACCGCCCTTGGCATGCTCCAGATACTCATCTCTATAACGTTTCAGAACGTTCAGCTCATAGCAGTCGGTTCCTTTTCCAAGGCCCTCGCACACAGCCGTAGTCACATAACACAGTTTTCTGCGGAAGCCGCCTGCAATTCCCTCATAGGTAGCTTTCCCAAGATTGGTTCCAAATGCCTGATTCCAGTCTGCCAGCAGATGATCTGCAAATTGCTCCGAATACTCACCCGGATATTTCACCGCCGACGGCACCAGATAAATACTCAGCAGAAAATTATAGTCCATCTGCTTCTGATTCTTGTGGCCTTTGAACTTCACACCTGCCAGTTCCTCTTTTGCAGCATTTATCAAATGATCTGTCAGTTCAGTTGTCACACCGTCTGCATCCTCTGCATTGCCGCAGATCATATCCACTGCCTCAAACAGTGGTCTGTTGATACTGCAGAAATCATTGAAAGCACCCTCATACAGGTTCTTTCTGAAATTCTGCATAGGATTATCACACTCCCTGATCAGCTTCTCAAGAACAGCTTTTGCTGTATCCATATACTGATCATACTCTTCCTGCGATACTTTACGGATCTTACTCTTCTGTTTTTCCAGTGCTTCCTCCACAGAAATCTCTTTTCCGCAGAACATGCAGATGATCTGATCCCTGTCTTCCGGAACCTGGATCTTCTCATGGCAGCACGGGCATATTCCTTCTTTAAACATAGATTTTACTCATCCCAGTTGTGGTAGACTGCCTGAACGTCATCATCCTCATCCAGCAGATCCAGTGTACGGTTTAAGAATTTAATATCGTTTTCATCACTCAGAGTCACATAATTCTGCGGAATCATGGTAATCTCAGCCTCAGCCATCGGAATGCCTTCCTTCTCCAGTGTCTCGCGGACTTTTGAGAAATCATCCGGGGAAGTAAGAATCTCGAAGCTGTCCTCTTCCTCTGAGAAATCCTCTGCGCCTGCATCCAGAGCCATCATCATCAGATCGTCAGCATCCATATCACACTCTTCGCGGTCAATGATGATCTGTCCCTTCTGATCGAACATATAGGATACACAGCCACTGGTTCCCAGACTTCCGTTTCCTTTGGTAAATGCGTTACGTACATTGGAAGCAGTACGGTTCTTGTTGTCGGTCAGTGCTTCTACAATAATAGCGATTCCGCTCGGTCCATATCCTTCATATGTAACGTGCTCGTAGTTAACGGCATTCGCATCTCCTGCTGCACGCTTGATACCACGGTCAATCGTATCATTAGGCATGTTATTTGCTTTTGCTTTTGCAATAACATCGCGAAGACGGCTGTTGTTGTTCGGATCCGGACCGCCCTCTTTGACTGCAACGGCAATCTCACGGCCGATAATGGTAAAAACCTTACCCTTTGCAGCGTCGTTTTTCTCCTTTTTATGTTTTATGTTGGCGAACTTTGAATGTCCTGACATAAATATAACTCTCCTTTACTACTCTTTTGTTCCTAAAGATACATTGTAACATCTTGATTTCTTCTTTGCAAGGTCTATGTATCCAACTCCAGGCTGATTTTCAGCGCATCATCGATTTTTTTTATGATAATTCCATCCAGATGACACACTTTATCCCGCAGTCTCTTTTTATCAATAGTACGCAGCTGCTCCAACAGGATCACTGAATCCTTCACCATATGACAGATTTCTGCGTCCAGTTCCACATGGGTAGGAAGCTTCGCCTTATTCATCTTTGAAGTGATCGCCGCACAGATCACAGTTGGGCTGTGACGGTTGCCCACATCATTCTGAATGATAAGGACTGGTCTGATCCCACCCTGCTCGGAACCGATCACCGGTCTGAGATCTGCATAGTAGACATCACCGCGTCTGATCATCAATTTTCTTCACTCCGATCTGTTTTATTTTGCAGTCAGAGTATTTCCTGTCTATTTCTATTCTATTCCAGTATATGAAAAATAATCCTGTGTGGCTACGATCCTGCCGTCTTTCCAGAACCGACGCGGAACCCGTTTTCCAAGGTCGCAGGCAAGTTCATAGTTAAATCTTCCAGACAGGTCTCCCAGATCCTCCATCGTGATCTCCTGTCCGCCGTCAGAGCCAATCAGTGTTACCTGATCTCCTTCTTTCACTTCCGGAATAGCAGATACATCCACCATCATCTGGTCCATGCAGACTCTTCCAAGAATCGGAGCTTTCTGTCCGCGGATCAGTACCCAGCCCTTATTGGACAGGGATCTTGGATATCCATCGCCGTATCCCACCGGAACCGTTGCCACCTTCATGGTTTTCTCAGCTACAAAGGTACCTCCATAGCTGACAGCCGCACCAGCCTCCAGCTCTTTGATATAGACAATATGGCTCTTCAGAGACAGTACCGGTGTGATCGGCACTGCAAACTTATTGACTTCATCAGACGGGTACATACCATAGATCGATACCCCTGCACGGACCATATCAAGGTTTGCCTGCTTCAGATCGAAGATACCTGCGCTGTTGGAACAGTGATGGAGCGTGATATTCACGCCTCTGTCCTCCAGAAGTCTGCTGAATGCAAGATAACGACTTAACTGTACCTCTGCCGGTGTCTTATCTGTTTCATCTGCTCTGGCAAAATGAGTAAACAGTCCTTCTGTATCCAGATTGGGCAGCTGGCTGATCTCTTTCACAATATCAGCACTCTCAGCATTATCTTTAAACCCAATGCGGGACATACCTGTATCTACTTTAATATGTACATGGACAGTCTTACCCTGGCGAACAGCCTCTTCCGAAAGCTGACGGGCCATGGACAGCTTGAATACTGCCGGACGGATATCGTATTTCACCACTTCTTCATAGGCATCCGGGAATACAAATCCAAGGATCAGGATCGGTTTTTTGATGCCTGCCTTGCGAAGCAGCAGTGCCTCCTCAATGGTTGCCACTGCATATCCCCAGATATAATCATACGCCTCCACCATCTGAGCAATTGGCACTGCGCCATGCCCATAACCATCTGTCTTCACAACAGCTACCATCTTCGTTCCCGGCGTCAGATTATCTTTCATGCTTTTAAAATTATATGCCACTGCATCCAGATTGATCTCTGCACATACTCTCATGTAATGTTTCATTGTCTCATTCTCCTTTTGTCGCCTATATTTTAAATCCGTCTTTCATCTGTCCGAACTTATGCTTTCTTCATAGCACCGGGCAGATACTCCAGCAGATGCCTTGCCAGAAGACCATATACGCCTTCCTGCTCCATCGCCAGATCCCCGGCTCTTCCGTGAATCCACATACCCAGAAGCGCTGCATCTGAAGGATCAACTTTCTGAGCCAGCAGACCTGCCAGAATTCCCGTCAGCACATCGCCGCTTCCTCCGGTGGACATTCCACTGTTGCCTGTAGTGTTCACATAACAAGTTCCATCTGGCAGTGCTGCTGCGGAGGGGGCATCCTTCAGAATGCAGATGCAATGATGTTCTCTTGCAAAAGCAGCAGCCCATCCTGAAATATCTTTACTGATTTCCCAGGATTCCACACCTGTCAGTCGAGAAAATTCCCCTACATGAGGTGTCAGGATCACATTTCCTTCATGCTGTTCCAACCATTCCATATGTTCTGACAGAATATTAAGCGCATCCGCATCGATCACCAGCGGCCCGTGAAATTTCTGAAGCGTCAGCTTCATCATGTGATATGCCCATGGCTTTCTTCCAAGCCCTGGACCAATGGCTGCCACTGTCGCCCAGGAAAGTGCTTCTTCCAGTATGTTATCCAGGGCTTCCCATTCATTCTGCTCAAAAGTAGTCATCACTGCTTCAGGCAGAAGTGTCTGCAGGATCACCCGGTTTTCTTCCGGTGTCAGGATCTTCACCAGACCTGCACCGCTTCGATACGCTGCTCCCGCGCACAAATATGCTGCGCCTGCCATGTTAACGCTTCCCGCTATACACAATGCTTTTCCAAACATTCCTTTATGAGACCTTTTCGGTCTTTCAGGAAGTTTTTCCAGAATCTTCTGATCTACGTTTCTATACTCTTCCATTCTAACTAAATGAGCAAAAGGGTCTGTATACAATAACAGACCCTCGTTCCTTATACTTCTTTCTTTTTGTGTTCATTTTCATAGCTGCTGATTCGATAAGATAACTGCATCAGACTGTCTACCAGATGAACATTCTCCACTACCACATCATCCGGAACTTTCAGATCCAGATGTGCAAAGTTCCACAATGCCTTGATTCCGCAGCGAACCAGACGATCAGCTATCTCTGCCACACGATCCTTCGGAAGCGTCAATACTGCGATCTCAATATGCTCACGAGCCACAAAATCTTCCAGCTCATCCATCATCAGTACCGGAATACCACGCACATCAGTTCCTACCAGGCTGGGACGAACATCAAAGATTGCCTTTGTGATAAATCCGTTCTTTTCAAAATCATAGTTTGCCAGAGCATGTCCGAAATTACCACCACCAATAATGATCATAGGATGCTTCTTGTCCACACCCAGAATCTTGCCGATCTCATCATACAGGAATTTCACATTATATCCATATCCCTGCTGTCCAAATCCGCCAAAATTGTTCAGATCCTGCCTGATCTGAGATGCCGTCACCTGCATTTTCGTGCTCAGCTCACCGGAAGAAATGCGCTCGACTCCATTATTCAGCATCTCGCCAAGATATCGGTAATATCTCGGAAGCCGTTTGATTACCGCTTTTGAGATCTGTCTCTCTTCCATTCTGAGTCCTCCTTATTGCTTATATGCCCAAATCTGTCTTTATTATAGAGCCTTGTGTTTTTTTTGTCAAAAAATATTTTGCAGAATATACAAAAAGAACTGTCGAGTCCACCCCAACAGTCCTTCTTGCTTATTTTATATTTGATTCATTATCGATTTTACACTTCCGGGAGCAGATCCGTCATACTCTTCAAACTGATCAACAGTGTAGAAGTATTGTGGAACAATGCAGATGTGGTCGGCTGAAGGATTCCTGCCACGCCCAGAATGATCAGACCCATATTGAATCCTACGATCACACGATAATTCTGATGGATCCGTTTTATCAGTCCGTTGCTGATCTGTTTTAACTTCACCAGTTCTTCCAGATTGTCTGCGCTGATGGTCACATCCGCAATCTCTCTGGCAATTTCCGCGCCATCACTGATAGCAATTCCAACATCAGCCGCGGACAATGCCGGTGAATCATTGATACCATCCCCGATCATGATAACCTTTCTTCCAGCAGAACGTTCCTTATCTACAAAAGATGCCTTGTCTTCTGGCAGGACCTCAGAATAATACTCATCCACGCCTACTTTTGAAGCCACAGCGCGGGCGGTACGGTCACTGTCTCCAGTCATCATGACTACTTTGCTGATACCTGCTTTCTTAAGGCCCTGGATTACATCAACAGCTTCCGGACGCAGCGGATCTTCAATACAGATGATTGCTACCAGTCTGCCTTCCACCGCCAGGTACAGATGAGAATATTCCTCCGGAACTGCATCGAATCTCTCCTGCATGCCCTCCGGGATCACACATTTCTCATCTTCAAATACAAAATGCTGGCTTCCGATCACAGCTTTCTTGCCTTCGATCGTGGTAGAAATGCCATGCGCCACCACATACTCCACCTTTGCATGACGCTCATCATGGGACAGCCCTCTTACTTTCGCTGCTTCTACAACCGCTTTTGCCATAGAGTGTGGAAAATGCTCTTCCATACAGGCTGCCAGACGAAGCAGTTCGTCGGGGTCTTCATCCACGAATGGAACCACATCCACAACCGTCGGTTTTGCCTTGGTCAGTGTACCTGTCTTATCAAAGACGATGGTATCTGCCTCTGCAATGGCTTCCAGATATCTGCCTCCTTTAACGGTCACATCATAGGTTCCTGCCTCTCTGATAGCTGACAGTACCGAGATTGGCATAGCAAGCTTCAGTGCACAGGAAAAATCTACCATCAGTACCGCCAGTGCCTTGGTCACATTTCTGGTCAACAGATAGACCAATGCCGTTCCGCCCAGCGTATACGGCACCAGACGATCTGCCAGGTGCTCTGCTTTTCCTTCCATGGAGGATTTCAGTTTCTGAGACTCTTCGATCATAGATACGATTTTGTCAAATTTTCCAGAACCAGTCACTTCACGGACCAGAACGGTCAACTCGCCTTCTTCCAGAACAGTTCCTGCATAGACAGTGCTTCCTTCGCTCTTATGAATCGGGATGGATTCACCAGTCATAGAGGCCTGGTTGACCATACCGTCACCAGTTACAACTACACCGTCAAACGGAACCATGTTGCCCATGCGGACAACGACTTTATTGCCCGGTTCAATCTGTTCAGATGGAACAAGAATCTCCTGTCCGTCACGCTGCAGCCATACCTTCTCTACGTGAAGAGACATGCTCCGCGCCAGATCTGCCACAGATTTCTTGTGGGTCCATTCCTCCAGGATTTCACCGATTCCCAGAAGGAACATCACGGAAGATGCAGTCTCCATATCGCCACGGAACACAGATACACCGATGGCTGTTCCATCCAGTACCGGAACTTCCAGCTTGCCGTGTGCCAGTGTGCAGATTCCATGCCACAGATATTTTACAGATTTTACTGCTGCTATCACAGAACGGATGGAATAAGGCAGGAACATCTTGCTTCCGGCTCTTAAGACCACGGCTGTCACCAGCTTCTCCCAGTATTCACTGTTCAGTGCGCGGCTGGAGCTTGCCAGTACCTGCTCCGGAACTTCCACATTCTCATAAGCGAACTGCCGCAACGCCAGGATCAGTGTCTCTCGGTCTCCGGTATAACAGATCACTGCGTCCTGTACACGTTCCTGCACTTTTACAGAAGTCACGCCTTCAAGCTTTCCTACATAATATGCAAGTGTATCTGCCTGAACAGCGCTCATCCGACTTTGGGCCGCATGTATACGAATGCGGCCCCTAATCTCATGTTTGATTATGAATTTCATAATGCTTATTCTGCACCCTCTTCATCAGCAGATACTTCTTCATCCAGAGACTCTTCTACTTTTGCATCTGCTTCTGCTGCTCTGTCCTCGTTGATCTGAACAGCTTCTGCATAGATATCCTCTGCGTTCTCCTGAATGGTAGTAGCTGTCTTCATTACACAATCCTTTGCGCGAAGAACAGCTGCGGTACAGTTGGTATATACTTTCTTTGCATCATCGCTGGAGAGAACTTTAATGCCTGCGGTTCCAAATGCAACACCTGCTGCAAATAATCCAGTCTTCTTCCAGTCAATACTACTAAAAATGTTTTTCATGATATTTACCTCCAGTTGTTTTGTTTTCCAGCATTATACGTTCTCATCCGACAAAATTCCACCCTTAACTCACTTTATTGAAAAAAGTTCTCGTTAATTTTTTTAGTCATTTCTAACGTTAAAAGCTTTGATTCCCGGGTAAACTGCGCTGTCGCCAAGCTGCTCTTCGATACGGAGCAGCTGATTGTATTTTGCCACACGCTCGGAACGGCTCGGAGCACCCGTCTTGATCTGGCAGGTATTCAACGCTACCGCAAGATCTGCGATGGTGGTATCTGCAGTTTCGCCGGAACGATGAGAAGAAATAGCAGTATATCCAGCCTTGTGAGCCATTTTGATTGCCTCCAGAGTTTCAGATACCGAACCGATCTGATTTAGTTTGATCAGAATCGCATTTCCTGCGCCCATTTCAATACCTTTTTCCAGTCTCTCAGTGTTGGTTACAAACAGGTCATCACCAACTAACTGCACTTTTTCGCCCAATCTTGCGGTCAGCTTCTGCCAGCCTTCCCAATCCTCCTCATCCAGTCCGTCTTCGATGGAAATGATCGGATATTTGTCACAGAGTTTTGCCCAGTGCTCGATCAGTTCTTCAGAAGTATACTCAGTTCCAGCCTTCGGAAGTTTGTAGAATCCTTTTCCTTTTTCGCTCTTCCACTCAGAGGAAGCTGCATCCATGGCGATTTTGAAATCTTTACCCGGCTCATATCCTGCTTTCTTCACTGCCTCAAGAATGGTCTCGATAGCTTCTTCATCAGATTTCAGTGCCGGAGCGAATCCACCCTCATCACCTACGGAGGTAGCCAGTCCTCTTTCTTTTAATATAGAAGCAAGTGCATGGAATACCTCTGCACACCAGCGCAGACACTCTTTGAAGGACGGTGCTCCTACCGGCATGATCATGAACTCCTGTACATCCAATCCGGAAGACAGTGCATGGCAGCCACCGTTTACAATGTTCATCATTGGAACCGGAAGACGGTTGCCGGATACACCGCCAAGGAAACGATACAGCGGCACATCCAGAGAAATCGCTGCTGCTCTTGCTGCTGCGATAGATACTGCCAGGATCGCGTTGGCACCTAAGTTGGATTTATCTTTGGTTCCATCCGCCTCGATCATTGCCTTGTCCACTGCATAAGTGTCAGATGCGTCGATACCAATCAGAGCATCATTGATCTTGGTATTGATATTTTCAACAGCTTTTGTCACACCTTTTCCAAGGTATCTGCTCTTATCTCCATCCCTCAATTCCAGAGCCTCGAATTCTCCGGTGGAAGCACCGCTGGGTGCTGCTCCTCTTCCGATGGTACCGTCTGCCAGAACGACCTCTGCCTCTACGGTCGGATTTCCTCTGGAATCCAGGATCTCTCTTCCGATTACTTTCTCAATCTGTAAATAATCCATGTCTGTGTTCTCCTTTTTTTATATTAATAGGAACTAATCCGTCACACACATTCTGCGTTTCAAGATTAGTTGCATATTACCATAGTATGACCGGAAATTGTGTTTCTTACAGGCAACTCCACACTGGAAGTGTCCAGTTTCCAGTGTTTTCCATGAGTTTCCTGATTTATTCACGTGATTAGTTATATCTAACCATTTGCTAATATAACAGATTTTCCAGAAAAAAGCAACAGGAGGTGCGTTTCCGAACCTCCTGTTGAAGAATTTTATTGATAAGAGTCTTTATTGATATTTGTTCACTTCCAGGATTGCTTCGGCCTGCGCCACCTGCTCTTTGGTTGGCACCGGTGTGCCTTCCAGCGAGTACGGAATGCCAAGCTTCTCCCATTTGAACGTTCCCAGTGTATGATAAGGAAGAACTTCCAACCGTTTCAGGGTCGGCAAGGATCTTGCCAGATCCCGAAGAGCCGTCAGATCCTCTTCAGAATCCGTAAGCCCCGGCACCAGTACCCTTCGGATCCACAAGGATTTCCCATGATCCGCCAGGTAGTGAGCCAGTGCCAGGATTCCTGCGTTATCCTGTCCAGTCAACTGTTTGTGAAGAGAGGCGTCCACTGCCTTGATATCCAGCAGAAACAGATCCGTCAGATCCATCAGTCTGTCAAATCGTTCCAGATAAGATGATTCCAGGCAAAAACTGTTGCCGGAAGTATCAAGTGCGGTATTCACCTGCTTTTTCTTTGCCAGTTTAAAAAATTCAGTTACAAATTCCATCTGGAGAAGGGGCTCCCCACCACTGACTGTGAGTCCCCCGTCCTTTCCCCAGTAATTTCGATAGCGGTACACTTTCCGGAACAGATTTTCTGCTGTCCAGGTCTCACCGCCCTGCAAACTCCAGGTCTCCGGATTGTGACAGTATCTGCATCGCATCTTACAGCCCTGCAAAAATACCACGCACCGGACTCCCGGACCATCCACCAGGCCGAAGGTCTCCAGAGAATGTACCTGTCCCGTCAATGCCGTATCTGTCATATCCGTCATTCCTTACATAGCAGTGTGGCAGGTTCTGGAGATAACATCCATCTGCTGTTCTCTGGTAAGGTCGATGAATTTTACAGCGTAGCCGGACACGCGGATGGTGAAGTTTGCATACTCTTCTTTCTCCGGATGTTCCATCGCATCGATCAGTTTCTCTTTTCCAAATACATTGACATTCAGGTGATGTGCACCCTGATCAAAGTATCCGTCCATAACCTGTACCAGATTGTTCACGCGCTCTTCCTCGCTGTGGCCCAGTGCATCCGGGTTGATGGTCTGAGTATTGGAGATTCCGTCCAATGCCCATTCATAAGGAAGTTTTGCAACAGAGTTAAGGGAAGCCAGAAGACCGTTCTTCTCTGCACCGTAGCTCGGATTTGCTCCCGGGGACAGCGGTTCACCTGCTTTTCTTCCATCCGGCATGCTTCCGGTTGCCTTGCCGTATACCACATTGGAAGTAATGGTCAGAATAGAGGTAGTCGGCTCAGAATCACGATAGGTGTGATGCTTCTTGATCTTGTCAAGGAAGGTCTTCAGAAGCCATACTGCAATATCATCTGCTCTGTCATCATCATTGCCGTATCTCGGGAAATCTCCCTCGGTCTCGTAATCAACAACAATACCAGTCTCGTCACGAACGCATTTTACTTTTGCATATTTGATGGCACTCAAAGAGTCAACTACATGGGAGAATCCTGCAATACCGGTAGCAAAGGTTCTTCTAACATCGGTATCAATCAGAGCCATCTCAGCTGCCTCATAGTAATATTTGTCATGCATATACTGGATCAGATTCAGTACATTTACATACAGTCCTGCCAGCCAGTCCATCATTACATCATATTTGGCAACGACTTCGTCATAATCCAGGTACTCGGAAGTGATCGGTTTATATGCCGGTCCCACCTGTTCTCTGGTCTTCACATCCACACCGCCATTGATGGCATACATCAGGCATTTTGCCAGGTTTGCTCTTGCTCCGAAGAACTGCATCTCTTTACCTGTCTGTGTTGCAGATACACAGCAGCAGATAGAATAATCATCGCCCCATACCGGCTTCATCACATCGTCATTCTCATACTGCACAGAGCTGGTACGGATGGAAATGTCTGCTGCGAACTTCTTGAAATTCTCCGGCAGCTTGGAGGAATACAGAACGGTCAGGTTCGGCTCCGGGCTCGGTCCCATATTTACCAGAGTATGCAGGAAACGGAAATCGTTCTTGGTTACCATGGAACGTCCGTCTACGCCGATTCCGCCAACTTCCAGCGTTGCCCATACCGGGTCACCGGAGAACAGCTGATTGTAGGACGGGATTCTTGCGAATTTTACCATACGAAGCTTCATTACGAAATGATCGATCAGCTCCTGTGCCTCTTTCTCAGTAATGATTCCATTTTCCAGATCTCTCTGAATATAAATATCAAGGAAAGTGGATACACGGCCAACACTCATAGCTGCTCCATTCTGGGTCTTTACAGCTGCCAGATATCCAAAATACAGCCACTGAACTGCTTCTTTTGCAGTTTTTGCCGGTTCGGAAATATCGTATCCATAGATTTCAGCCATCTTCTTCATCTGTCCAAGTGCCTGATACTGTCTGCTGATCTCTTCTCTCTGACGGATCACATCATCGGTCATGGTTCCATCTCCGCAGTTTGCAAAGTCTTCCGCCTTCTTCTCCATCAGAAAATCAATTCCGTACAGAGCCACACGGCGATAATCACCTACAATACGGCCTCTTCCATAAGTATCCGGAAGTCCGGTGATAATCTTGTTGTGACGTGCTTTCTTCATCTCCGGTGTGTAAGCATCGAATACGCCCTGGTTATGAGTTCTGCAGTATTCTGTAAAGATCTTGTGAAGCTCCGGGCTCGGTTCATAGCCATTGGTCTGGCATGCCTGCTCAGCCATCTTGATTCCTCCATATGGCATGAATGCACGCTTCAGAGGCTTATCTGTCTGCAGACCAACAACCTGCTCCAGCTCCTTCGTATCCTCGCCAAGATATCCTGCACCATGTGAAGTGATACCGGACACAATATCCGTATCCATATCCAGAACGCCGCCTTTTGCACGCTCCTCTTTCTGCAGTCCCTGAAGGATTCCCCAAAGCTTATCTGTTGCTTCCGTTGCTCCTTCCAAAAAGGATTCATCCCCATCATATGGTGTGTAGTTCTTCTGGATGAAGTCTCTTACATTGATTTCTTCCTTCCATTGACGGCCTTCAAAACCATCCCACTGTTTCCAGTCTTTCATCAACAATACCTCCTGACATATATTTTCATTATCTGCCAAATATAGCAGTTGTACATTGTTAGCTATATACAACTCATTTCTGACAATAACAATCCAGTTGAAATTATAACACTCGCATTTAGAATTGCAATACCAAGTATATTTTTCCAGTTTTTTTATTACAATACACAATATCTAGTTTGTGTTTTTTGTGTCCCATACTAACATTCGCATTTTAAAGTTAGTTTATTTTAACTTTATTTTCCATTTCTGCTTATGAAGACTTATTAAAAAAAGTTGATTGACAGTCATGGTCCAATAATGATACGTTTACGGTGATTATTGATAACACAAACGAAGAGGTGTGAAAGCATGCAGGAATTAAAACCGATCAAAGAAGGTAAAGTACGTGAGATCTATGATAACGGCGACAGTCTGATCATGGTTGCCACAGATCGCATCAGCTGTTTTGATGTGATCCTTCATAATGAAGTGACCAAAAAAGGTACTGTCCTGACCCAGATGTCCAAGTTCTGGTTCGACATGACCAAGGATATTCTTCCGAACCATATGATCTCTGTTGATGTAAAAGATATGCCGGAATTTTTCCAGCAGCCCAAATACGAAGGCAAATCCATGATGTGTAAAAAGCTTCAGATGCTGCCGATCGAGTGTATCGTCCGCGGATACATCACCGGAAGCGGCTGGGCAAGCTACAAAGAGAACGGAACCGTCTGTGGTATTACTCTTCCAGAAGGTCTGAAAGAGTCCGACAAGCTTCCGGAGCCGATCTACACTCCGTCCACCAAGGCTGAGATTGGAGATCATGACGAAAACATCTCCTTTGAACAGAGCATTGCTCATCTAGAAAAATATTTCCCGGGAAAAGGTCAGAAATATGCAGAGCTTCTTCGGGACAATACCATCGCTCTTTATAAAAAATGTGCAGAATATGCACTGAGCAAAGGAATTATCATTGCAGATACCAAATTCGAATTTGGTCTGGACGAGGAAGGTAATCTGGTCATCGGTGACGAGATGCTCACTCCGGACAGCTCCCGTTTCTGGCCGGCAGATGGTTATGAGCCGGGACATGGTCAGCCGTCCTTCGATAAACAGTTTGCCCGCGACTGGCTCAAAGCAAATCCAGACAACAACTGGACTCTGCCGCAGGAAATCGTAGATAAGACCATCGACAAATATCTGCAGGCATATAAAATGCTGACCGGAAAAGATCTGTAATCAAAAACTTTGATAGCTCTTTTAACTGTCGGATTTGGATGAATTTGTCCCTATCCGGCAGTTTTTTTCGTTTATTTCCATAAAAATGAGTAAAATTATTGTAAAAGCAGTGTAAAATGTTTTATAATAATGAAGTACGTGTAAAAATCACATAGGAGAGAAAGAAAAAACATATGAATGGCATAATGATTATCCTGACCCTTTTAAGCGGAGTTGCATTATTCCTCTTCGGTATGTCTCTCATGGGAGACGGCCTGAAAAGTGTGGCAGGAAACAAACTCGAGCTTGTATTGTACAAGCTTACCAGCACTCCTATCAAGGGACTGCTTCTCGGAACCGCAGTAACCGCCATTATCCAGTCTTCATCCGCAACCACTGTTATGGTAGTCGGATTCGTAAACTCTGGTATGATGAAGGTATCCCAGGCCATCGGTATCATCATGGGTGCCAATATCGGTACCAGCGTCACCGGCTGGATCCTGTGTCTGTCCTACATTGAGGGTTCCAATGGAATTGCACAGCTTCTGTCCACCGCAACTATTTCAGCCATTGTTGCTATCATTGGTATCATCTTCAAGATGTTTGTCAAAAAGACAACCTATAAAAATGTGGGCGACATCATGCTTGGTTTTGCCATCCTGATGGTCGGTATGCAGACCATGAGTGGCGCCGTATCCCCTCTGAAAGAAAACCCGCATTTTGTAAATCTGCTTACCACCTTTGAAAACCCGTTCATGGGTATCATTGTAGGTATTCTGTTTACTGCAGTTCTTCAGAGTGCTTCTGCATCCGTCGGTATTCTGCAGGCACTGTCCGTAACCGGAAGCATCAGCTTTGCAGCTGCTCTCCCGATCACCATGGGTATCGGTGTTGGTGCTGCATGTCCGGTACTGCTCTCTTCCATCGGAACCAACCGTAACGGAAAACGTACCGCCCTGATCTACTTGCTGAATGACTTATTCGGTATGGTATTCTGGTCCATCGTGTTCTACAGTGTAAACGCTGTAGTTCACTTCTCATTCATGGATATGACCATGCGCCCGGTAACTGTTGCCCTGATGAACAGCGTCTTCCGTATGGCTACCATCCTGGTACTGGTACCATTTATCTCCAAGATCGAGAAGCTGGTCTTCTGGCTGATCAAAGAAGATCCGGAGGACCTGGAAGAGCAGGCTGATTTTGATCTATTGGAGGAGCGTTTCCTTGCTTACCCGGCACTGGCTATCACCCAGAGTCATACCGCCATGAACGGTATGGCAAAAAAAGCCCGCAAGAATCTGAATCGTGCATTTGCCCTGCTGAAGGATTATTCCCAGGATAAATATAATAAGATCCAACAGAAGGAAAACCTGATTGATAAATACGAAGATAAGCTTGGCACTTATCTTATGCAGCTGACCGGACACAGCATGTCTCCGCAGCAGACCCAGCAGGTGTCCAAGTTTCTGCATACTTTAAGTGACTTTGAGCGTCTGGGTGACCATGCAGTCAATATTTCCAAAGTTGCCAGTGAGCTGTCCGAGAAGAAGATCACCTTCTCTCCATCCGCTCAGGACGAGATCCGCATTCTTCAGAGTGCAGTTCAGGAAGTGGTTGATCTGACCGTTGATGCGTTCTGTGAAGATAATCTGGAGATGGCTGCTAAGGTAGAGCCTCTGCGCGAGCTGATCGGTATTCTTTGCAACGAACTGAAGACCCGCCACATCGGTCGTCTGCAGGATGGAACCTGTGAATTCCAGCAGGGATTCGCATTCAACGATCTGCTGACTAACCTGGAGCGTATCGCAGCTCACTGTTCCAACGTAGCAGTTGCCATGATTGAGACTGACAGTGATGAATTCGATACTCATGAGTATCTGAAGAGTGTCCGTCACATGAAGGATGCTGCATACCTCAAATGTTTCGATAATTATGCCCAGAAATACAAACTGGCCGATCTGTCTTCACAGTAAATAAGATGTAACAAAAAAGACCTGCATATCAGGTCTTTTTTTGTTGAATCCTGTCGATTTTAATGGTATGCTAAGAATATGAAAATAAGCCTTATGGAGGTGACAGATTTGAAATTCAAGAAAAGTAAAATGTTGCTTGGTACCATGTGTGCCCTTGTTCTGGCAACCACGATCGGTGCATTCCCATCAAAAGCTGAATCCGCATTCGACTACAACTACTACTTCTGGAAATACCCGGATGTAGCTAACGCAGTTGGATTCGATCCCCAGGCACTGTTCAATCATTACCAGACCAGTGGAATGGCTGAAGGACGTTATGCAAATCAGCAGGCAGAGTGGCGTGCCGCTGCCGGACACGTTGATACCGCTGAAGAGCGCAAAGCATTCCTGATGACGATCCCGCCTGCAGACCCGAACAATGCTGATTCTGATCTGCCGAAGCTTGATCCGATCTACTATTACAATACCTACCCGGATGTTGCAAAGGTAGTCGGCAAGAATGCACAGGGACTGCTGGAACATTATTTCGCATATGGATACAGCGAAGGAAGACTTCCCTACTATGGAGCTGATCCATGTACCGAAGTACAGACTTCTTATTAATCAGCCTCAAAAAGGGCTGCTGTCAATTATGACAGCGCCCCTTTTTTGTAATGAACGGATTCTTTACTTTTGTTCACGATAGCCTTGAATCGTTACTCCACGTCAATTTTATTAAAATCATAAAAAATCTGTTAAGCAGACAGTTTGTTTAAAACTGATTTCAAAGCTTCCAGTGTCTCAACTACATCCGCTTCATTGGCATTCTCGCCCATATGACCGATGCGGATCACCTGACCTGTCAGTACATCAAAGCTTCCGGCGATCATGATATTATGATCCTTCTTCATCAGTTCCAGAATATCATCTGCTTTGATTCCATCCGGCACACGGATGACTGTTACCGTATTGGAATACCCATTTTCCAGATAGAGAGACAATCCCATCTCCTTCACTGTCCGTCTGGTCAATTCACCCATCTGTTTATGACGCTCATAACGATCCGGATCTGCTTTTACATTCTCCAGAGCTGTACGAAGACCATAAATATCACTGATCGGCATAGTATACGGGAACCACAGGTTTTTATAGTAATCCTTGAACACCAGAATATTGGCGTAAAAGGATGCAATCGGTGTCTTTCTCTCTTCCATCGCTTTCATGGCTGCATCACTGACAGTTACAAAAGTCAGTCCAGGAGGTGCTGATACTGCTTTCTGAGAACCGCCGCAGACAATATCGATCTGTCCTTCATCCACATGAAGAGGTTCTCCCATCATGGCAGATACCGAATCCACAATGGTCATAATGCCATACTCATGAAGGGCACGGCTTAATTCCTCCACTGGATTCAGAACACCGCTTGGAGTATCACAGTGAACCAGTGTTGCATACTTAAAATCGTGATGTTCTTCCAGAAATGCTCTGAACTCTTTCACATCTACCGCCTGGGTATACGTGGATTCATAGAATGTCACCTGCCCGCCATACATGGTCACAAAATCAGCAAATCCTTTGCCATAAATACCGTTATCAACCACCAGCACTTTATCGCCAGGCTCTGTCAGGGATGCGCAGGCAGCCTCCAGACCAAGAATACCTTCTCCGTCAAGAATATAAGCGGTATTCTTCGTCTCCAATAATTCGCTGATCAGCTCACAGGTCTCCTTATAATAATCATAAAATGCCGGATCCAGATCCGGATTGGTGCACGCAAGGCTTCTCGCCATGCGGACATTTTCTCTTACCTGGGTCGGACCCGGGGTCATGATCTTGTACATATGTTATCCTCCATTTTCGTGTAACTGCATACACGGCAGAAGCCATCTGCTCCCACCGTGCCATACTCTCCTATTATCTGCGAATGGCTCTTCTGACCACCTCTGCAATCGGCAGTACCAGAACTGCTGCCACACCGATCTGTACCAGGTTACCCGGAATGGACGTTACCGGCGCAACCCAGTTACCATAGATAAATCCTTCTGCAATATAATAACCTACAATTTTGATCACACATGCAGCAGCAATCGCCAGTGCATTCCATCTGAATCCCTTGTGATTCTCTGTGATAGCTCCTACTGTGAATCCCATAAGACCAACAATAACAAAGGTGAATGGTGCCCATAATACCCAGCCGCCCATCAGATCAAACAATGCCATTCCAAAAGAACCAGCCAGCGCTCCTGTCCGTTTTCCGAAAATGATAGCTGCAAGGAACAACGGCACATTTCCCAGATGAACCAGTCCTCCATTGGCTGCGATCGGCAGACGGATGTTGATGAATCCGGTTGCCACAAATGTCAGTGCAATACATACTCCTGTAATTGCGATCTCCGATACGGTGATACTCTTTCCAGCAGATGCTTCTCTTGTGCTCATAATACTGAACCTCCTTGTAATAAAAGAACGGAAGACAAGCATTTTCCTGTCTTCCGCCGCTTGCTGGAACCTATATTAGCCTATAACTGGTTACAATTAAATATCCAGTTTTATACTTTTCGACCAGTCCAGTTATTTTTTCTATCTATTTAGTAATAAATCCGATTTTCAAAGGTGATCGTAACTTGTCCGTTCTCCACATGAAGGCAGGTCACACCACAGTTTTTATGTACTGTACCACTCCAGAACTGTGCAATCGGCAAGTTAAGGAGTCCTGACATAATTCCCCGGATCGCTGCTCCATGAGATGCCATCAAAAATGTCTTTCCGTCATTTTCCGGATCATTGATCACACTTTTCACAAAAGAGGATGTCCGTTTGATCAGATGCGCCAGACTCTCTCCTCCCGGCGGAGTCTCGAAATGCTCCGGATCTTCAAAAAATTTTCGAAATCCAGGCTTTGGGATCGTATAATGCTCCGGCTCATGACACAATCCTTCATATTCTCCAAAGCTGATCTCTTTCAATCCATCCGTCACCACCAGCTCAACAGGCCGATCTCCGCGAATGATCTCTGCCGTCTTCTTTGCACGGATCAGAGGGCTTGTATAGATCCGGTCAAAGGGCACATCTTTAAGCCCCTCTGCTGTCTTTTCTGCCAGTTCGATCCCGCAGGCATTCAGCGGAATATCTGTCACTCCCTGCAGCCGTTTCATTTTATTCCAGTCCGTCTCTCCATGACGGATCAGATAAATATCCATTGCCATCTAGTCACTCTCCTCATGCCTTCATGGTCTTGCAGTCTTTACAGATTCCATATAACACAGAGTTCCGGCACTGTAATTCAAAACCATGGTCTTTCTCAATATGTTCTGAGATTTCTTTCATAAAGGCGCAGTCCAGATGATAGATCCGACCACATTTTACACATTGAAGGTGCAGATGGTCGCAACAGCCTTTGCCCTGCTCCACATACTGATAAGCAGCCTGGGAACCTTGCCCGGATACATAACGGATCACCGTTCCGTCCTTCTCCAGCCGATCCAGATACCGGTAGATGGTGGTAATGTTAACTTCACTGTCCATCTGGCGAAGCTGCTCCCCGATCTGAGCAGCTGTAACGGTCTTATCCTTGCTTTCCTTTAAGATCTCCAGTATTTTTCTGCGGCTTGCCGTCGCATAATGATTTTCTCCTGCCATACGTCTCTTCCTCTCTCAGACACCCCTATTAGAATACCACTCCCAGCACATGGATGACAAGCCCCCAGGACACGCCCAGGGCATACAGTGCCGCTACGATCTTCGCCGTCTCCTTCCGGTCATGATCGATCCGGAGCAGAACCAGGATCCCGACTCCCGCATTGACCAGAAGACCTGACATCATAGCTCCGGCTCCGATCACATCTGACAGATAAAGCTCCGTGATCACTACAGAAGATGCACAGTTCGGGATCAACCCCACCAACGCTGCCAGAAATTCTCCCAACACCGGGATAGAAGTGAAAAATCCTGCCAGTGTTTCTTCCCCGATAGCTGCGATTCCCAGATTCAGCAAAAATGAAATACCTGCAATATAGATAAATACTTCCATCGTGTGACGAAGAGCAGCCAGTGCAAGACGTTCCTCACACCCCTGCTCCCCTTCATGATTATGATGATGATGTTTCTCTTCTGCAGTCTTTCTGCAGTCCCGGATCACCAGATCAATGGCTATACCCGAGACCATGGCAATTCCCGCCTTTACCAGAAGCAGATGCAGGATCCGCGTAATCCCCACAGAGGATGAGATCAGGATCGGAAGCATCTCATCTGATGTAGAAAGATACACTGCCATCAACGTACCAATGGTAATGATCCTTCCTGCATACAAGCTGGAAGCCGCCGCTGAAAATCCGCACTGAGGGATGATTCCAAACAATGCTCCCCAGATTGGACCCGATTTTTTTGCTGCACCGATCCTTGCTCTGCCTGCCTCCCCGACCTTGTGTTCGATCAGCTCGATCAGTAAATACGTAATATACAAAAATGGCAGCAGCTTTATACTGTCCAATGCTGTGTCTTTGATCACTTCCATCAACATATATCTGTCTCCTCTCATTTCCCGTCATATCGCTTAAGATTGCAAATACAATGCATTTGCAAATCATTTGCATTTTTCAGAACAAATGCTATTATAACAAGTATCAGAGAAATGTCAATGGAAAAATACAGAAGCTGATTTTCTTGATCTTTACCAAAAGCAAGGGTGAAAAGCCTGTTCCCAGACTTTTCACCCGCTTTATCACAGGAGTATCTTAATTGCTAAGATCTCGCTCATATTCTATTTTCCTGCCATCTTGCGCTCCTGCGCCTCGATCATCTTTTTGACCATATAACCGCCCACAGATCCATTCTGTCTGGACGTAAGGTCTCCATTATAACCGTCGCTCAGCGGTACACCGATCTCGCTCGCAACCTCGTATTTAAAACGATCCAGTGCTCCCTTTGCCTCCGGTACTGCTGCTTTGTTTGTAGAACCTGCCATAATAAAGCCCTCCATTGGTTGTTTGTTACGACCTTAGTATATGCAGACCGGCAGATCATACACTGTCAGATTTTGTCATTACAGACTTAAGTTCTCCCCACCTTTGGACATGGCTGTTTCCAGACGTTCTTTTAATTTTTCATGTTTTGGAAGTGCAAGTTCTGCGTCTTCCTCCAGAATCCGTCCTGCTGCTTCGCTTGCCTGCTCCAGCACACGGGAATCCTGGAATACATCTCCCATACGGAACTCCAGCACACCACTCTGGCGGATCCCAAACAGATCACCAGGTCCGCGCAGCTTCAGATCTTCACTGGCAATATAAAAGCCGTCATTGGACTGATTCAGAACTTCCAGGCGTTTCTTGGTCTCTTTTCCTTTGCTGCCGCTCATAAAGATGCAGTAAGACTGATCTCTCCCTCTTCCTACCCGGCCACGGAGCTGATGAAGCTGCGCCAGACCAAAGCGTTCTGCATTTTCCACCATCATAACTGTGGCATTAGGCACATTGATACCAACCTCGATCACCGTAGTGGATACCAGAATCTGGATCTGTCCATCCGCAAATGCTTCCATAATCTCATTTTTTTCTTTTGGCTTCATCTTTCCATGAAGACAGCTGATCTGAAATTCCGGCAGGATCCCTTTCAGCTTTTCGGTATAGTCTGTGACATTTTCCAACTCCAGTTCTTCATTTTCCTCTACCATCGGGCAGATAATATAGACCTGATGACCTGCTTCCACTTCTTTTTTCATGAAACGATACGCATTGGGGCGATAAGATTCATCCACTACACAGTTCTTGATAGGAAGTCTGTGCGCCGGCATCTCATCCACTACAGAAATATCCAGATCTCCATAAATAATGATGGCCAATGTCCGCGGGATCGGCGTGGCACTCATAACCAGTACATGAGGCATCCGCCCTTTCTCTGCCAGCATTTCCCGCTGCTTCACACCAAAACGGTGCTGCTCATCTGTCACCACCAGTCCCAGATTCCGATAGATCACTTTTTCCTGGATCAAAGCATGGGTTCCGATAACGATCTGCGTTTTGCCGCTCTCGACCTCTTCTCTTGCCAGCCGCTTTTCCTTCGCCGTCATGGAACCTGTCAGCAAAATGGGACGAAGTGGGATGTGATGGGTCTCCAGCAATTCCTTCACCGACTGGTAATGCTGCTTTGCCAGCACTTCTGTGGGCACCATCAAAGCTCCCTGATATCCATTGCAGCCTGCCATGATCAATGCCAGTACTGCAAGAATCGTCTTGCCGGAGCCCACATCTCCCTGCACCAGACGGCTCATAACCTTTGTTCCGGTCATATCCGATACAATTTCCCGCCAGACTCTCATCTGTGCATTCGTCAGTTCATAAGGAAGAGCCTCGATCAGCCGGGCTGTCTCGCTGACTTCCACCATAGGCATCTCGTTGACCAGTTCTTCCTGCTGTTCTTTCATCCGACGGATTCCCAATATAAACAGAAGGAACTCATCAAACACGATCCTCTTTCTCGCCTGTCTCATCACCTGCTCATTGGCTGGAAAATGCACCTGCCGTACGGCATCCCACTCAGACTCCAGATCATATTCTCTTCGCATGTCTTCCGGCAGATATTCCGGCACATAAACCTGTCCTCCATCAATGACCTGATGAACCGACTTCACCACCATTTTTTCCGTCAGGCCCGTAGTCAGTGGATATCTTGGCTGCATCACATAGAGTAATTTGTCATAGTCTGCCAGTGTAAAATGTTCCGGCTGTTCCATCCGGTACTGTCCATTCTTTTCCGCAATAATCCCGCGAAAAATATACTGACTTCCACGCTGAAACACTCTTCGTAAAAACGGTACATTAAACCAGGTAGCCTGAATCACCTGTTCTCCCACTCGAAGTCTGGCACTGAAAATCTGATATTTTCCAAAGCGCTTCACCTCAGAGACAGACTCCACAAATCCATGAACTGCATATTTTTTCCCGCTCTCGATCTCTGTAAGTTCCACCGGCTCTTCATAAATCTCATAATCTCTTGGATAGTATTCCAGCAGATCCAATACTGTATGTATGCCAACCTTCGCAAAAGGCAGCGAAGTCTTCTCTCCGATTCCTTTTAATTCTGTGATGGATGATTGCAGATTCATCTTATGCCTCCTGTTTTTTCTTATTTTATATCATACACGATTGCATTTCTATAATCAACCATATTCGAACATATATTCTGTTTTATTTTTATTTATTTGAATTTTTATACTTTTTTAACAAATTTTATAAAAAGCATTGCATTTTGGCAAAAAAACGATATAATTTATATCAGAAACAATACATTGTGGTTGCGATCTGAACGAGGAAGTTCTTGATACAAGGACTTACCTCGTTTTTTTTGCAAGAAAGGAGTTTATTATGTTAAATTCACTGTTTATGTCCCTTGTAGGACGCGAAACACTGGTTGCGCCAGATGATACCTGGTCGCTTCTGATGGTCATGTGTGTAGCTGTTGCCATATCCATTTATCTGGAACAGAAATACATGTGGGCCTCCAAAATCTCAGGCGCGATTATCGCCCTGTTATTTGCTCTGGTACTTTCCAACCTGTCCATTATTCCGACCGCCTGTACCCTGTATGATGACATTATCTGGGGATTCGCAGTTCCCATGGGTATTCCGCTGCTGATGCTTCAGTGCAACATGAAGAAGATCTGGAAAGAGACCGGACGGATCATGATCATCTTCTGTATCGGTTCTGCCGGAACTGTTGCCGGTGCATTTCTTGCATATGCCCTGCTTCACAACTTTATTCCAGGACTTGCAGGTGTGGCAGCAATCATGACCGGTTCCTATATCGGAGGCGGCGTGAACTTTGCAGCTCTGGCAACAGAATTTAATGTAGGGGAGATCAAAGCAGCTGCTACAGTTGCTGATAACCTGTTGATGGCGCTTTACTTCTTCGCCCTGATCTTCATTGCAGGCATGAAGTTCTTCCAGAAACATTATGCTCATCCACACATTGATGCAGTGAAAGTATCTGATCTGAAGGATGCACAGACACAGGCTGCTGCATACTGGAACAGAAAAGAGATTTCTCTGAAAGATATCGCTATGAACGTAGCTTACTGTGTTGTTGTTGTATTCCTTGCAAAACTGATCGCATCTGGCATCAGTGCAGTGATCCCGACCACCAATACTCTGCTGTCGATTCTCAATACGTTCTTCGGAAGCCAGTATGTATGGATCACCACCATCGCCATGTTTGCTGCTACTGTTGGTGAAAAACAGGTGGAAAATCTGTCCGGTTCTCAGGAGATCGGTACTTATTTTATCTATCTGTTCCTGTTTGTTATCGGTGTTCCGGCTTCTATTGTCAAGATCATTACCGAGACTCCGCTGCTGTTAGTCTTCACCGGAATCATGGTGCTGACCAATATGCTGTTCTGCTTTGTATTTGGTAAACTGCTTCACTTTGATCTGGAAGATATCATTCTTGCTTCCAATGCGAATATCGGTGGACCAACAACCGCAGCAGGAATGGCAATCTCCCAGGGATGGACCAAGCTGGTCGGACCGGTTATGCTGATCGGTACTTTTGGTTATGTCATCGGTACATACCTTGGTGTTGTGGTTGGAGGTCTCCTCGGCGCGTAATCACCAGATTACATGATTAAGTATTGCATACTAAGGAAAAGAGGAAGTTATTCATGTATTTTGACGCACACTCTGATATCTGGACCGACGTAACGGTCAAAAGAGAACATGGAGAAAAGAATGTATTAAAGAATCACCATCTGGACCGGCTTCGTGCCGGTCAGGTGGAAGGCAGCATCTTCGTCATCTGGGTTGAGCGACCTGATATTCAGGACTATGCCGTCCGAACCGCACAGATCAAGCAGGCCATTCTTGACGAAACTGCCGAATGTGATGAGGTACAGATCGTACATACCGTCGCTGAGATGAAACAGGCAAGAAATGCCGGTAAATTTTACATCTGGATCGGCATCGAAGGTATGGCTGCTATTGGCGATGATGTCTCTAAGGTTGACGAATATTACAATTTTGGATGCCGCCATGGCATGTTGACCTGGAACGAGAAAAATCTGCTGGGTGCAGGTGCTGCTACCGGTCTTACAGATGGTCTGACAGAAGCCGGAAAAAACGTTGTAAAGAGAATGCAGCAGCTTGGCATGCTTGTAGATACTTCTCATCTGAATGAAGATGGCTTCTGGGATATTGTGGATATTGCAACAGCCCCGATCATTGCCTCTCACTCCAACTGCCGCGCACTCTGCGATGTTCCGCGTAATCTGACCGATGAGCAGCTCCGTGCAATCCGGGATCTGGACGGTGTGGTAGGCTTGAACTCCTTCACTCCATTCGTCCATGCCACGAAAGCAAAGCAGACCGTCGAGCAGCTTGCAAAACATGCTGATCATATGATCAACATCATGGGAATTGAACATGTGGGCTGTGGATTTGATTTCTTTGAATTCTGCACTCCCGATGTTGTAGGAACTATGACAGATGATCCTGAATTGAGTGTAGCAGGCATGAAAGACTGTTCCGAAATATATAAGCTGTTCCAGTGCTTTGATAAACTGGGACTGACCAAACGCGAAAAAGAACTGATCGCAAGAGAGAACTTTACCAGAGTTCTGGAAAAGACGATAGGATAATTCCGAACAATACAAAATGACCGATAGATATGCAAATCATACTTGTATGAATAAACATATCTATCGGTCTTTAATATTTACTCCACAGAGATCACATAGTAGTAGATCGGCTGTCCGCCATTGTGTACTTCTACTTCTGCATTCGGGTACAGGGCTGCCAGCTCATCTCCAAGCTTCTGTGCATCCTCTTCCTTCACATCTTCTCCGTAGTAAATACCGATAATCTCAGAATCCTCATCTACCAGCTCTGCCATCATAGCTTTGGTGGTTGCTTCAATGCACTTTCCTACTGCCAGGATTCCAGCATCTCCGATTCCCATAATATCGCCTTCGTGGATCTCTTTGTCATCGATCTTCGTATCACGGACTGCATAAGTTACCTGACCGGTCTTCACATTCTGAATCTCTTCCTGCATCACTTCTGCATTGGCTTCCGGTGTTTCATCCGGGTTATAGCTGATCATAGCGGTGATACCCTGCGGTACGGTCTTGGTCGGCACTACAATGATCTTCTTATCCTCACACAGATAGCTTGCCTGGTTTGCTGCAAGAATAATGTTCTTGTTGTTCGGAAGGATAAATACAGTATCTGCATTTACCTTCTCGATTGCTTCCAGCATATCCTCGGTGCTTGGGTTCATAGTCTGTCCACCCTCGATCAGGTAGTCAACACCCAGCTCACGGAAGATCTCTCCCACACCGTTACCGATAGATACAGAGATGAAGCCCATCGCTTTTCTCGGCTCATCCTTCTTCTCTTCAGCCGCTTTCTTCTGCTCTTCAGCAATCCTGGAAGCTTCTTTGATCAGCTTCTCCTCATGCTCCAGACGCATGTTATCAATCTTCATATTGGACAGTGCACCATAAGTCAGCGCTCTCTGGATCGCCAGTCCTGGATCATTCGTATGTACGTGTACTTTGACAACTTCGCCGTCAGACACGACTACAATAGAATCACCAATGGACTCAAGATATGCCTTGAACTCCAGCTCTGCCTTTTCACTGAATTCCTTGTCCAGCATGATAATAAACTCTGTACAATAGCCAAACTTGATCTCAGCCTCTGTCTGCGCACTGATCTTGACCGGTTCAGCCTTCTTCTGACCTTCGAAGGAATAATCCACCTCTTTGCCCGTCAGAACGTCATATGCGCCTTTGAGCACCTGCACAAGTCCCTGTCCGCCGGAGTCTACCACTCCTGCTTCTTTCAGTACCGGAAGCATATCCGGAGTCTTTGCAAGCACTGCTTCTGCCTCTTCGATAACAAGGCGTGCGAATTCTTCCACATCCTCTACACTCTCAGAGAGCTCTGCTGCCTTGTCAGCAGCTCCTTTTGCCACTGTAAGGATTGTTCCTTCCTTCGGCTTCATAACAGCCTTATACGCAGTCTCTACAGCTTTCTGCATAGCTCCTGCCAGATCGATCACATCCAGCTCCTCATGGTCACGGATGCCTTTGGTAAATCCTCTTAAAAGCTGGGACAGAATAACACCGGAGTTACCTCTTGCGCCTCTTAAAGAACCGGAAGAAATGCATTTTCCAAGGGTATACATATCCGGGTTGTCCAGCTTACTTACATCTGCTGCTGCAGCTGTAATCGTCATTGTCATATTGGTACCTGTGTCTCCATCCGGTACCGGAAATACATTCAGCTCATTAATCCACTCTTTGTTGGATTCCAGATTTTTTGCGCCGCCCAGAAACATTTTTGCAACCATCTGGGCATCAATCGTCTTAATCAAAGTGAAGCTCCTCCCTCGTTAATCTATCACTCTCACGCCTTCGACAAAGATGTCGATCTTACCGATCTTCATACCGGTAAACTCCTCTACCTGATATCTGACAGAATCGATCAGATTTTCAGATACGACCGGGATATTTACACCATAAGCAACGATCACGTGAAAGCCGAGGTAGATCTCATTGTTTTCGATTGCCACCTCAATACCGCGCTTGATACTGTCCTTCTTCAGAAGTTTCATCAGTCCATCACGCATATCCAGGGATGCCATGCCCACGATACCACTACAGCCAAGTGCAACGGAACCTGCATAAGTAGCCACCACATCCGCATCAATTAATATACTGCCAAGTTCTGTATGAATCTGTCCCTGCATACAAATACCTCCCAATCATAATCATAATTGTAATTATTATACCCGATAACAGGTAAAAAAGAAATAAATATTTCTATATTTCATATAATAAACCAAGAATCTCTCCGCAAAGGAGGACAGCCCATGAAGAGAAAGCTTGGATTTGCCATATTTTTCATCGGAATCGGAATCTTCCTGACACTTTTTCTTCCCACTGATCATGTGTTTATCCGCATCTTGCTGTCTGCTGTTCTCATCATCTGCGGGTACCAGTGCTGTTTCCTCTGCTAGAGATCTGTCAGCCTTCTTTCGCGAAAAAAGGGTCATCGCACAGCGACAACCCTCCTATCCATTCCAATTAAATAATTACCGGTCAGTTAAGCTCTCTCAACTTTGCCAGATTTTAAGCAAGAAGTGCACACATACATTTTCTTTGCTCCACCGTCCATTTTAACTTTTACGGACTTTACATTGGATTTCCACATTTTGCTGGATTTTCTATTGGAATGACTCACATTGTTTCCAAAGTGAACACTCTTTTCACAAACTGCACATTTAGCCATCATTGCACCTCCTTAGGCTTATTTGAGTCGGGAGACTCACAACTTTTGTTATTGTATCAGAATTATATAAATAATGCAAGTAAAATTTTACTTTTTTTTGTGTTATTTTGTATTATTTTGGATTCACAATCTCATCCACTGCCTTATCTACTTCCGGGTCAGATTTTTTGCCGGCTGTAAACTTATTGACAAAATCAGGAACCATATCCAGGATCTTAGTCACAGCATCCTGGTTCTTTACATTGACCAGACGGATGTTATCATCCTTGATGACCAGCACTGCACTCGGGGATATTCTTCCTCCAAGACCACCGGCACCATTGTCCTTCTTCTCTGCGGAGCTTGCGCCTGCGCCTACGCCAAAGGATACATCCACCAGTGGAAGAATGATGGTATCACCTACAGTGATTGCATCTCCTACTACAGTCTTGCTGGAGATAAATTGATCCATTCCTTTAAAAAGAGAAGATACGGTAGATTCAAAGCTGTTATTATTTTTTTCGCTCATAAATAAAAACCTCCTGTTACTGTCTGAAGCGCCGGTATATTTTCATCACATTCTCATCCCTCCAGAGACGGAATATAGACAGCAGCGGCACTGCCAGCATCATATGACCTTTTATATAAAGTGTTCCCTCAAAGATCTCCTGTTCAAACTCCGGTTTCAAAAAAATTCTTCCAGGATACCAGACATTCAGGATTGACAAGACTCCCATACACTGTCCGGTCCAGGATGGATCTTCAAATCCAAAATGAAGTGTCAGATCCGCTTTTCTTGGACGGCTGTGCTTCCACAGGAACTTCAGTTCCCGCCATATGGATTCTCTGGCTTTCACATTTTCTTCCAGATTCCAGAAGTCCGTCAGCGTTCCTATCGTCTCTGACGCTTTCTCCGGCATATGAAGCAGTTTCACGACCAGAGAGAATAATCCTCTTCCTATGGCAGTTATCTTACCATAAATCCGCCGGATTGCATAGAGAAGCTTTTTCAAAATGCTCTGCCGCGGCGGTTTCGTCTGCGCCTGTTTATCCTTTGGCTGCTCCTGCCTGGATACCTCCGGTTCCGGCTGCGGTACGGTTGCAACGGCTGTTCCAGGAGTCAGATCCTTCTTCAGGCGCTCCTTGGCTTTGTCAGATGACTTCACTTCTGCCTTCTGCTCCAGTTGCTTCGCCTCCATCTGCTTCGGCTTGGACTGTTTTTCCTTTGACTTCTTTTCAGCCTTCTTCGGCTTCTCTTTCTTTGGCTCCAGCGGTTTCCACACAGGTATCCCAAGGATCCGCCCCTGTAATAGCTGCATAGGTTCCTGACTGGTATGAAGCCTATGATGCACTGAAAGCAGCCGAAACATCCAGCCTGCAACTGCTCGTACCTGGATCACTCCATCCTTGCGTTCTGCCCTGACTTTGTAGGTGATCGGTACAAACAACACGGAACTTACCAGCAAGAGGATCAGTCCCAGGATCACAAGAAGCAGAATTCCTATAATTTTCAATATAAATATGATGATATGCAGCATCTGCTGTCCTATGCTCCTTCACTATCTGTGAAATATTCCTCCGGAAACCACGCGGTCACATCAAATCCACCGGTCTCCTGATATTTATCCTTTACGATCTTCTCCACCATGCGCAGTGCCTCCATACGTCCCTGTGCTACTCCTACGATATCCAGTCTCTGCACATCTCTGAAAATAGATTCCTTCAGCATGGTGTTATGAAACAGATCCAGAAGATGTCCTGGTTCCGAGGACAGTGTCACAAAATAGATGCCGGGCACCCATGCGCCTGCAGCCGCTTTTTCCCTGATCTTATCGATCTGGTCTGCAGTATTTTTACTAAGGTATAAAGGACGATACCATCTCATCCCACGATCCTCCTTTACAAAAAGAGGCTGTCGTTTCCAACAACCTCTCCTCTTACCTGCGGTTTTTCCAGAGATTCGTCTTCTTCATCTCCAGATATTCGCTGTACGCTTTTTCCAGAATCTGCTTTTCATTGGGGAATTTCAATAAATGATACGCCTCATGAAACTTGTAGTATCCGGAATCTGTAAAGTATTCCTCACGCTGTGGTTTGCTGTAATAGCTGTCCGACATCATCAGATACCAATGTACATCTTTTTCGACAACATCTTCCGGTACCGTAAAACTGTACTGACTTTTGCCGACATATTTGATGATCTCTGCATCAACACCTGTCTCTTCCTTCACTTCGCGAAGCGCTGTCTCAGGATATTCCTCCCCAGCCTCGACAGTTCCCTTTGGCAGTACCCACCCTTCGTACTTGTTCTTATAATTCTTGTACAGAAGAAGGATCTTACCTCGAAAAATCACCACACCGCCGCAGCTCGTTGCTTCTATCACTGCAATTCCTCCTGTCGTTTGGTGTGCCTCTAAGACTGGTTATAGGATACCATTTTTTTTTACAAATGACAAGATGAATCCTTACTTTCCGTAATAAGTATCAAAGATCCTCTTTGCGATCGGTACCGCATATTCACTTCCGGAACCGACCTTTTCCACAAGAACAGCCACCACCAGATCTTCTTTGTCTCCCGATGCCCATCCCACAAACCAGGCATGGCTGCTTTTTTTATTATTGGAGTACTCCGCAGTACCAGTTTTTCCATAAACCGTATATGAGTCCGTCTGAAGCGCACTTCCTGTTCCGTCTGTCACCACTGCCCGGAGATATTCTTTCAGATTTTCTGCTTCTTCGGATGTCAGCAGACTTCCATACTCCTGTGGCTCATACCTCTCTACCAGCGTACCCGTATAATTTTCTGTACGATCCAGCACCCGTGGTGTCATGAGCACCCCATCATTGGCAATGGCCGACATAAGCATAGCCAGATGCATAGGAGTTACCAGTGTATCCCCCTGACCAATGGCTGTGAGCATCTTCGTGGTCTCCGTGTCTGTGTCCTTCAATGCGAAAGAACTCTTACTGTATGGAAAAGACAGCGGAAGATCCTGGTTAAACAGAAGCTGATCGGCTAACTGCTCATAAGAATCCACATTCAGTTCACTTCCAATCTGTGCAAATGCGCTGTTGCAGGATTTTGCAAATGCACTTTTCAGATCCAGTTCTCCATGGGATTTTCCATGATAGCAACTGATATTGCGGTCTCCTGTACTGATCTTTCCTTTGCAGGTATAGGAAAATCCAGTCGGATCCATCTGATGTTCCCTGAGATATTCCAGCAAAGTCACCGTCTTAAATACTGATCCCGGAGGATAAAGTCCCTGAGTAGCACGGTTCAGCAGGATTCCATCATCAGAACTGCTGAAGGTCTCCCATTTGGACGCTACTTCTGAAGGGTCATAATCTGGTTTTGATACCATTGCACGGATATTTCCTGTAGACGGCTCCATGACAATAACCGCTCCATTTCTCTTACTCAAGGCATCGTGAGCTGCTGTCTGCAGATCCACATCCAACGTAGTTACCAGACTGTCTCCCACATTTTTCTGTTCTTTTAATTCATTGAAAAACCGCTCCATAAAATACGCATTGGATATGATCAGCTGGAAATTACCCAGCTCCTCAATCCCGGTCTTACCATAATCTGAATATCCAAGCACATGGGAAAATGTGCAGCCAAAAGGATATTTCCGGGTCTCTGTGCCGTTCTGATCCACTTCTGTGTAGGCAAGCTGCTGTCCGTCAGATGCCAGAATACTTCCGCGGATCACTTTATTTTCAAAGGCTTCCAGCCTTGCATTGTACGGGTTATTGATCACTTCCCGGCTCTTCGTGATCTGAAACATGCTGACATAACCGATCAGCATCACAAAAAGCCCGGTAAACAGATACAGGACAAAGCTATACTCACGATTGTTTTGATTGTTTTGATTGTTTTGATTTCTTTTCTTTTTTTGCTTTTTCTTCGTCTGCTTCCCGCTCAACTTTTGTCACCTCATCGCTTCGTTTCAGATACATTCCCTGGATCACCGACCAGATCAGAAAACTTCCCAGAAGGGAACTTCCTCCATAGCTCACAAATGGCAGCGTCACACCCGTAGATGGAATAAATTTAGTCACACCTCCGATGGACAAAAACACCTGAAAGATCATTAATGTTCCAAGTCCCACAGCGACCAGCTTATAGTAAGAGTCCTTCAACACTATGGCAATGTTGAGAATCATATAAAAGCTGCTCAGATATATAAAAATCAAAAGGAGTGCAAACAGGATACCCATTTCTTCTGCAATCGCAGAGAAAATGAAATCCTGCTCCACCACCGGAATCTTATAGGGCATTCCCTGATTGATCCCCAGACCGAACCAGCCTCCGGTTCCAATAGCAAACAAAGACTGCGCAATCTGGTAGCCTTCCTTGTCAATCACAGAAAATGGGTCACTCCAGGCAAGCACACGAGTCTGCACATGGGCAAACAATTTCCATGCTACCCAGGCTGCCGCACTTCCTGCCAGCAATCCCCCCAGAAAATAAAGAGGTTGTCTGGATGCCACATAAAGCATGACCAGATAAGTCACAAAGAAAATCAGAGCCGCTCCCAGATCTTTTGACACAACCAGCAACAGTACATGAGCTGCTGCCAATGCGCTGGTCAGTACGATCCGTTTGAAATCCACCGCTTCATGAAGCATACCCGCCACAAAAAACACAAATAAAACCTTTACCAGCTCCGATGGCTGAAGCGTAATTCCATAAACGGTAATGGATAATTTGGCTCCATGAGTGATACTTCCGGCAATAAAGACCACTGCCAGCAGCCCAAATCCCGCCGCTCCATATAGCCAGTACAGATTCCGGAGACGTCCACTCTTTCGGATGATCACCGGAATAACAAAGGTCAGTATTGCCGCCAGGGCTGCCAGTTCCGCCTGCCGCGCTGCCTTATCAAAGGATAGTCTTGCAAGCATAAGAAGCCCCACACTTAAGAGCAGCAGCATATTGTGATTCAGCAGCTGATCTGCATTCGGATAGATGACTCTCTGCAAAACAAGGAATAGAATAAATGCTACCAGCTGAGCTATATAAAACAGAAGGATTTTCTCATTTTCTGTACTCAGATACAGTGTCAGATTTCCCAGAAACTGCATACCGAACATGAGCACATTCTGCTGCCACAGTGCCGCCTTTTTCCCTGCCTCGTCCCTTCGTACCAGACGAAACCCAAGAACTGTATAGATTGCCAGTGACAGAATCATGGCATATTTTGACAATTCTGTAATGATCGTTACCATATTACTCTACGCCTCTTGCAAAATGTCCTCTCGTAAATTCTGACTGTCTCTTTTCTCCGGTCAGCCACTGGCCAAGCACCCGTCTTGTCTCCTGCACGGTTTCTGTAGTAAACATGATCCTGCAGGTTCCTGCTCCCAATGCTTCCACTTCTGAAAATCTGTCAAACAGATACAATGGCTGGCTGTTGTAGATCACATTATAACAATCCCTACAATAATTTTTTACAGGAAAGCTTACGTTTTTCCGATCTCTTAATTCTGTCACACCGGGCTCATGTCTGCAAAGATTCAATGTCTTTCGAACACAGCCTGCGGTAGTCATCATAGGATATCTGCCATACACGACCTGAATGCTGTTCTCGTCCGACAGATTGGCAAGTTCCCTTCCATTCAGTTCCAGCGGGCTGGTCTGCCTCATCACACCTTTTTGCCGCCAGTATTCCCGGCTCTCCTGATTGAAGGTGTAGACATTGTGATCAAGGATCAGTTCTCCTGCCCACTCCTTGTCTCTTACATATTCATATTCCTCCAGATTGCGGATCACATAACCATCTGCTCTCAGACTCTGCCAATAAGACAGCTTTTTCTCATACCGTGCTCTTGTTGTTTTTCTGAAAATAGCCGGCAGCACCACATAAGCTTTCAGTTCTGCATTGTGAACCTGTCTAACCAGACGTTCCAGATCCGCCTCCAGACTCTCCGCATCCAGATAAACAGCTCCAAGAGGCGGTCTCATCCCTTCTGTCTGAGTGCCTGTCTCATCCCACCAGCGGAGCACTTCTGCTAATTGCTTCTCCGTCTCTACAGAAATATGGAGCTCCCGGAATCCATGGGATTTTTTTCCACGCTTTGCAGTCACGTCAACACCTTTACCGGTTCCCTGTCTCTGTGCTTTTTCTTCCAGAGCGATCCGAAGCAGTTCCTTCTGAAGTTCTGTTATTCCTTCTCTTCTGAGATTGTTCAGCTCCTGTACCGGAATGAACAATCCATCTTCTATCTGCACATCCAGACTTGCCCAGACAAAGGACGTTCCCCCCAGCTTCTTCAACTGCTTCTCCACCTGTTCCTGATCAGTGGGGCGATTCTGTGCCGCCTGCGGACATCCGCCGGTAACTACCACACATGCCCCTGTCTCATCTTCTGTCAGAGTCAGCTGTAATGGCTGGTCTGCTCCTCCATAAAAATATCCATGAACCGGGATCCTTTTCTCCTGCTCCACATACATCTGATGAAGTTCCGCAATTTTCTTTTCATAGGCTTTCTTCTCGCTGTCTGAAGCTGGTGCCTGATAAAGAGCCATCAGATCTCTTCCATTGTGTTTTTCATAATACCCGGTGGAAAATCCATCTCTGTTAAATAACAGCAGCAACTCCTTCCGATCCGCTTCTGCTACTTTGTATCCTTTTCTTCCATACTTTAAATACTGATCCACATATTTCCGATAGATCCGCACCACTCCTGCCGTGTATTCAGGGCGCTTCATGCGTCCTTCTATCTTCAGGGAATAGACACCTGCCTCGGCAATCTGCGGGATCAGATCTAACGCACAGAGATCCTTGGGACTTAAGAGATCCTGCTCTTTGCCTGAAATATTTTTTCCATGGTCAGCGGCCGTATAAGCCAGACGACATGGCTGTGCACAACGGCCCCGATTGCCGCTTCGGCCTCCCAGGAGACTGCTGAACAGGCACTGACCCGAATAGCAATAGCATAATGCTCCATGTACAAAGCACTCCAGCTCCATGCCTGTCTTTTCGTAGATCTCATGGATCTCATCAAGCGAAAGCTCTCTTGCCAGTACTGCCCGATGTGCCCCTTCTTCTTTCAGAAGTTCCACACCGCCCACTCCGCAGAGAGTCATCTGTGTGCTGGCATGAATATCAAGCTCCGGGAACCAGCGCTGAATGCATTTCATCACACCTGTATCCTGCACAATCACTGCATCCAGTCCATGCTCCACGCAAGGTTTCAGATAATCATAAAGTTCTCCTTCAAGTTCCTTGTCCTTCAGCAGAGTATTGACTGTCAGATACAGTTTTACCCCATAGAGGTGCGCATAATCTATGGCTTCCAGAAGCCGGTCTCCTTCCGGATTCTGCGCATAAGCTCTTGCTCCGAACCGACTGCCTCCCATATAGACCGCATCCGCTCCTGCATGAACGGCTGCTTTGAGACTTTCAAAAGATCCGGCCGGTGCCAGAATCTCCAGTTTCTTCTTTTCCATCTTCTTCTCCTTATGATAACAAGGACCAGCACTGATGGCTGGTCCCCCTCGTATCATGTTTGATTTCTGTCATTACAGTTTCTGCTCCGGATGGGACACATTTCTTCCCGCCGGATGTGCAGTTCTTGGCTGACGGTTCTCTACACCCTGTCTGGAAGTCTGCTTCTGCGCTTTTTCAAGCTGTGTCTCCAGCTCATGAATACGCTCCATCAGATTTTCCTTCTCCATCTTTGCATCGATCAGATCATGCTTCAGACTGTACAGTTCCCGATCTTTCTGTTCTTTTTCCTTTTCCAGCGATTCTCTGGCTGCATCTGCCTTAAAATAGACATCTGCCAGGTTCATATTTTTGAGAAGCTGCTTCTCATCCGCTGTCAGTCGGGCATAGCCTTCCGTCACTGCTACCTTTTCTTCCATCTCGTTAAGATATGTCGCAACCTTCTGCAGGTAAGCAGTGCTCTCATAGCCACTGATCGTATATACTTTTCCGTTAATCAACACATCGGCTGTATTTTTCTTTGCCATTATCTCTCACCTGCTTCTTTGTTAGCCTATATAGTACAGTGTACCTAATTTATTCTGGAAAAGCAATCCCCAAATGCTCATAGGCGGTCTGTGTCGCCACACGGCCTCTGGCAGTACGGTTCAGAAATCCATTTTTCAAAAGGTACGGCTCGTACACATCTTCCAGCGTTCCGGCATCTTCTCCAAGAGCTGCTGCCAGTGTATCCAGTCCCACCGGACCTCCTGCAAATTTCTCAATGATCGTTCGCAGGATCCGTCTGTCCGACTGATCCAGTCCATATTTATCCACTTCCAGAAGATCCAGTGTAAATACTGCCACATCCTCGGTAATTCTTCCATCATATTTTACCTGTGCGAAATCCCTGACACGTTTTAATAGTCGATTAGCAAGACGAGGTGTTCCTCTGGAACGTCTAGCCAGTTCCACGGCTCCTTTTGCATCAATCTCTACACCCAGCACTTCTGCAGATCTGCGGATAATAGTGCTCAGTTCCTCAATGGTATAGTATTCCAGATGATGGACCACGCCAAAACGATCTCTGAGCGGTGCGGTCAGAAGACCTGCTCTTGTAGTTGCTCCCACTAAAGTAAATTGCGGCAGATCCAGACGGATACTGCGGGCAGAAGCTCCTTTTCCGATCATAATATCAATGGCATAATCTTCCATTGCCGGATACAGCACTTCCTCCACCTGCCGGTTCAGTCGATGGATCTCATCCACAAAAAGGACATCTCCCTCCTGCAAGTTATTAAGGATTGCCGCCATCTCACCCGGCTTCTCAATGGCAGGGCCGCTGGTCACCTTCAGATGTGTCCCCATCTCGTTGGCAATAATGCCTGCCAGCGTGGTCTTACCAAGTCCGGGCGGTCCATAGAACAGCACATGATCCAGTGCTTCTCCTCTGGATTTTGCCGCCTCAATATAAATCTTCAGATTATTTTTCGCTTTTTCCTGACCAATGTACTCGTCCAGGCTCTGCGGCCGAAGACTTCCTTCGATCCGGATATCCTCTTCCGCCTCTTCTGTCGCTATGATTCTGCGGCTGCCCATATTGTTCTCCTGTTCTTGTTCCATAGTTTCATAAATCATGCAGAGTCATATTTGTAAAATCATCTCCGCATATACATTTAAAATAAGTGCTTAAGCGCAGCTTTCAGAACCGTCTCCACATCCATATGTTCGTCCGGATTCACGGAACGAACTGCCTTCAGAGATTCGGTGCTTCCATAGCCAAGCGCGACCAGTGCTTCTACTGCATCCTGCACTACACTGTTACCTGCGGCTGCTGCCACCTCTGCTCCCACCGTCGGTGCTGCCAGCTTCTTTTCAAATGCATCCTGCAGATCCAGCTTGTCCTTCAGCTCCAGAATGATCTTCTGCGCAGTCTTTGCTCCGATCCCCGGCGTTTTGGCGATTTTCTTCGCATCATCTGATAATACCGCAAAACGAAGATCGTCTGCTCCCAGCGCTGACAGAATCGCAAGTCCCGCCTTAGGGCCAACACCATTAACACCGATCAGCATCTTAAACATGGAAAGATCATCCTTTGTCAGAAACCCAAACAGGACCACCGCATCCTCCCTCACCTGCATGTAAGTGTAGAGCTTCATCTCCTGCCCGGTCCCGCCAATGGATGATAAGAGCTGCCCTGGTACCAGCACCTCATAGCCCACGCCATGAACATCAAGTACCAGACTGCTCTCTGTTATATCTTCTACAGTTCCTCTTAAAAATGCTATCATGTCTCTATCCTTTATAATACAGCATGGCATTGCAGATTGTCGCTGCAATATTGCTTCCGCCTTTGCGTCCTTTCGGAACAATATAAGGAATCCCTGCTGTCATGATCAGCTCTTTTGCTTCCACCACATTGACAAATCCTACAGGTGCACCAATGATCAGCGCAGGTTTTATCTCTCCTGCCTTTATCAGCTCATAAAGACGGATCAGTGCTGTCGGCGCATTGCCAACCGCAAAGATTACTTCTTTTCCCAGTGCTGCTCCACGTTCCATACAGATAGCTGCACGGGTACAGCCTCTGTCTTTCGCTTCCTGTGCCACATCTGCATCCGACATAAAGCAGAATGCCTCGCCGCCATACTCTGCCAGTTTTTTCTTGTTGATCCCTGACCATGCCATACGGGTATCCGTCACAATCACCGCACCACGGCGGAGTGCTTCCACACCCAGCATAGCCGCATTTTCAGAAAAACACAGATTATCCGCATAATCAAAATCTGCGGATGTGTGGATACATCGTTTTACAATAGAAAACTCAGGCTCCGGCCAGGTTCTGCCATTAAGCTCCGATGTAATAATTTCCATGCTTCGTTTCTCTATCTCCGTAGGTTTTACAATCTCAATTTTATCCAGCATCAGATTCCCTCCTCCAGTATTTCATATATTTTCTTCATATCAAACGAGCTTCTGACCAGATCTGCCAGTTTGTCATATTCCTGCTCCTTGTGAGCTTCCAGATCAAAATGCCAGTTTTCAAACTCCATGCCTTTTTCTTTCATCAATCTGCGGATCATTTCCTCCGCAAATCCATCCGTATCAAAGATACCATGAAGATAACTTCCCATCACACTTCCGTCTTCATTAGCCAGTGCATCCACTCTTCCATCCTCGAGACGGACCAGTTCCTGACAACCTCCCAGATTCTCAGTCACACCCATATGGATCTCATAACCTGTTACTTCTTTTCCCTGCCAGTTGTTCCAAAGACCCACGCCCTTTTCCATCACTCCGCGGATCTGAGTTCTGGTCTTTGCTTCTGAGAAAACGGTTCTTGTATTCAGAAGTCCCATGCCACGCATGGTTCCTCCATGTTCTACATTATGCGGATCTTCCATCTGTTCACCCAGAAGCTGAAATCCACCACAGATACCGATGATCGGCGTCTTCTTCTCTGCCTGGCGGAGGATCAGTGCTTCCATGCCGGACTCTCTGAGCCACTGGCAGTCATCCATGGTATTTTTCGTACCCGGCAGAAGGATCAGATCTGGATCCCCCAGCATTCCCGGCTGACTTACATAACGGAGGGATACCCCGTCCATCCGCTCAAATGCGGAAAAATCTGTAAAATTGGAAATATGCGGCAGATGGATCACTGCCACATCAATGCCAGCTCCCTTCTGAGTCTGATTCAGACGGTCAGAGAGACTGTCCTCATCATCAATATCCAGATACTCCATAGGAACCACACCTACCATAGGAATCCCTGTTCGCTCCTCGATCATCCGAAGACCTGGCTCAAGGATCTTCACATCCCCACGGAATTTATTGACGATCAGACCTTTGATTATCTGCTGCTCATCTTCAGGCAGCAGCTTTACCGTTCCATAAAGGGCTGCAAATACACCACCACGGTCAATATCTCCCACCAGGAGTACCGGTGCTTTCGCCATGCGCGCCATTCCCATATTTACAATATCATTGTCATGAAGATTGATTTCTGCAGGACTTCCGGCTCCTTCGATCACAATAATATCATACTGTTCGCTTAATCTTTCATAGGCAGCCATCACATCCGGCACCAGCTGCTTTTTATTGCGGTAATAATCCATAGCCTTCATATTGCCGCGGACCTCGCCATTTACAATGACCTGACTTCCCACATTGCTGGTCGGTTTCAGAAGAATCGGATTCATCTCTACCGTCGGGTCGATGCCACAGGCCTCCGCCTGCATGGCCTGTGCCCGTCCGATCTCCAGACCATCTTTTGTAATATAGGAATTCAGTGCCATGTTCTGTGATTTAAACGGTGCCACTTTGTATCCGTCCTGCTTAAATACCCGGCACAATCCTGCTGTCAGGAAGCTTTTTCCTGAATTAGACATGGTTCCCTGTATCATAATCGCTTTTGCCACTTTTGTTCACCTCATCATATCCATGCCGGAAGCACCCATGTTCCAATCACATAGTAAAGGAACAGATGAACCGGATAAAACCAGTAAAAAAACCATTTGGGCTGTCTGCCCCGCTCCCCGTTATAGAATAACAGCAGCAGACTTCCAAGGGGTGCGGGCATCTCCCACGCACTCAATATTGCTCCTGCCCCCGCCTGCAGAACAGGCAGTTCCCGTAAAATATAATAGACACCGATCAGTGCCACGCCGAACGCTCCATAATCCACATGCAGCACTTCCGCCGCACAGCAGACTGCCAGTGCGCCAGCCAGACTCCATTCTGTACTTGTGCTTACGTCCCGCAGATACCAGATCAGCAATAATCCAAGAAACAATGTAAAAAATACATTCTGATGTCCCCAGTGAAATGGTGTTCCAAAAATTGCCAGATCAAAGGGTACTTCGCTGATCAGTGCAAAGATTCCCAGCCGCACTGCATAGTTTTTCACATTTCTGGTGTGGCAAAATCCTTCCACGATAAAGAAACAGAACACAGGAAATGCAGGCCGTCCGATCTTCCGGATCACACGATCTGCCATCAGCACCAGATCCCAGTAATCAGGATAGTCCCTGAGCAGGTCTCCCAGCGGGGACACATCCCATACATTTAACAGAAAGTTCTCCAGAATGGATGCCCCGAAATGATCGATCGCCATAAGAATAATGGCGATCCATTTGAGCACACATCCATTCAGCCCTCTCTTAGTCTTCATGTTTTGTCGCTACTTCACCCTGTTTTTTGTAGATAGAACGGGATGGAACCACGCCTCTGACGGAAGACAGCGGATAAATATTGCTCTCACGGCCGATCACTGTTCCCGGATTCAGCACGCTTCCACAGCCAACCTCCACATTATCTCCGATCATGGCACCAAATTTCTTGATGTCGGTCTCAATATCACCCTCTGGTGTATGTACTTTCACCAGCTTTTTATCGGATTTCACATTGGAAGTAATGGAACCTGCGCCCATATGCGCCTTGTATCCAAGAATAGAATCTCCTACATAATTGTAATGTGGAACCTGTACTTTATTAAATAACACCACATTTTTAAGTTCTGTGGAATTACCGACTACAGCACCCTCACCTACAATGGCATTGCCACGGATAAATGCACAGTGACGAACTTCTGCGTCTTTTCCGATGATCGCCGGTCCATGTACATATGCGGACGGAAATACGTTGGCGGATTTTGCGATCCACACATCCTCGCCCACTTTATCATATTCTTCCGGATCAAGGGTCTCTCCAAGTTTCTTGATAAACTCACCGATCTTCGGAAGTGCCTCCCACGGATAGGTCAGGCCGTCAAACAGTTCTGCTGCAATCGTCTCATTCATGTTGTAAAGGTCTTTGATCATAATCTCACTCATTGTTTTGTGTCTCCTTTTCCACGTCTCTGTGTCTGTTTTTCAGGTGTTTTATAATAAACTGCCGCCGCTTCAAAATATGGCCGCATGGCATAGTGCTGATTGCTGTGCAGAACCTGCTCCGTTCTGGACGTCACAAAATGTTCCAGCTTCTGCATATATTCATCCGGTGTGATCTGTCCTTCAGCCACATACGTCAGGCCCTTCTCCCAGCTTGCTGTCAGCTCTGGATTCAGAAGTGACCGGATCGACACATTCACAACATCAAATATATTTTCCCCAAGAAGAGTCGGTGTGATGATCTGTGTCTTTTTATTTAATGCAATATATTTATTATTGACCAGTTTTTTCAGAATCTCCGCACGCGTCGCACTGGTGCCGATACCACTTCCTTTGATTTGTGAACGCAGATCCTCATCTTCGATCAACTGTCCCGCATTTTCCATGGCAAGAATCATAGAACCAGAATTGTATCGCTTAGGCGGAGAGGTCTCTCCTTCTTTGATCTTCATACCCTTTACCGGAAGCTTCATGCCCTTTCTAAGCTTCATCAGTGCTTCCAGCATGGCAGCATCTCCACTGTTTTCCTCTTCCTCGCCGTCATCCTTTTTCTTCTTTGACTCTGGCTGAGGCGTCACCTTCAGATAACCTTCTTCCATCAGGATACGGAAATTTGCAAAGAACTTTTCCTTTCCAAGAGAGGTGATCAACGATGCCTTCTGATAGATCGCAGGTGGATAAAAGATGCTCAAAAACCGGCGTACGATTACCTCATATACTTGCTGTCCAACCATTGATACACTGCGAAGAGCACCAAATCCCTGCCCGGTCGGAATGATTGCATAGTGATCGGTAATCTGCTTGTCATTGGTATAACGGCTCTTGCCGATCCCTTTCCAGGACTCTTTCTCCAGAATCTCTGCTGCAAATGCTGCCGCCGGCTGAAAATTACCAAGTCCTCGGATATTTTTATAGATCTCCTTTGCCACAGCTGTAGACAGCACGCGGGCATCTGTTCTTGGATAGGTGACCAGCTTTTTCTCATATAACTCCTGCGTGATCTTCAGCGTCTCATCAGGGCTGATCTTAAACCGTCTGGAGCATTCATTCTGAAGCTCTGCCAGGTTAAACAGCAGTGGCGCATAACGGGTCTCCTTCTTCCGTTCAATGGAACAAACCTCTGCTTCCGTCTGTTCCAGTGCTTTCATCTTCTGAATAAAGGCTTCCGCATCTTCCTTTTTCTTAAATCCATTTTCCTTATATAAAAGAGGAGACTGAAAATAATCGCTTCCCTCTACTGCACGCCATTCTCCCTCAAACTGCTCTGCTTCCAGTTCCTGTGTCAAAAGCACCCGATAAAATGGTGTCTTCACAAAACTTCGGATCTCACGTTCTCTGCGCACCACCATGCCAAGCACACAAGTCATGACACGGCCTACGGAGATCACCGTATACTTGCTATTCTGAAAATTTGAAACAGCTTTTCCATATTGCAAAGTCAGCAGTCTGGAAAAATTGATTCCCATCAGATAATCCTCCTTGGCCCGCAGATAAGCGGAATGGGACAGATTATCATAAGCAGACAGATCTTTTGCTTCCCGGATACCTCTGAGAATCTCCTCTTCTGTCTGTGAATCGATCCACACACGACGGCGTTCCTTGTTCTTTACACCTGCCATCTGTTCTACCAGACGGTAAATATATTCTCCCTCCCGCCCCGAGTCAGTACAGACATAGATGCAGGTCACATCCGGCCGGTTCAGAAGAGAACTTACAATCTGAAACTGCTTTTTCACACTGCTGATCACTTCGTACTTCCATTCCTTTGGCAAAAATGGCAAGGTAGTCAGGGACCATCGCTTGTATTTTTCATCATAGGCTTCCGGGTAGCTCATAGTCACCAGATGACCCACACACCAGGTCACCACCGCTTCCGTGGCTTCCAGATAGCCGTCTTTTCTGCTGAAATCCAGATGCAGCGCCTTGGCGAATTCCTGGGCAACACTTGGTTTTTCCGCAATATATAAAGATTTGCTCATGCACAACTTCTCTCTTTTCCAATATATGCCCCACAGGACATCGTGTACAATTATAGCATGTTTGTGATATAATGTCCACGATAGTAAATCTTAGAGCAAGGAGAATTTCATGCGCATTGTCGGTATCATTGCAGAATATAATCCCTTTCATCAGGGACATGCCTATCAGATCAAAAAAGTCCGGGAACTGACTCAGGCAGACTTCATCCTAGTGTCCATGAGCGGTAATTTTGTACAGCGCGGTGCTCCTGCCATGTTTGATAAATACACCAGAGCCCATGCAGCCCTCCTGTCAGGCGCTGATCTGGTGTTGGAGCTTCCTGTCTCCATCGCCACCGGAAGCGCAGAGGCCTTTGCCAGAGGCGGCGTCAAACTGCTTCATGATACAGGTATTGTCACTGATCTGTGCTTTGGAAGCGAGTGTGGAGATCTGTCTTCTCTTGAGCGGCTGGCTGCATTTCTCGCTGAGGAACCAACAGACTATAAGCTGCATCTACAAGATGGCTTAAAGCAGGGACTTTCTTTTCCAGCCGCCAGAGAACAGGCGGTGAGGTTCAGTGATCCATCTCTCCCTGCAGAACTTCTGGGAATGCCTAATAACCTGCTGGGACTGGAATATCTGAAAGCTCTTCACCTGTATGGAAGTTCTATCCGGCCGTTTACTATTCAGCGGGAAGGATCCGGATACCATGATACGGATGTATCTTCCGGACAGTACAGTTCTGCCAGCGCCATTCGTGCCGAACTGATCCGTTCCGGCGGACATTTTTCAGAAGAACTGCTGGCACAGCTTCCTCACCCGGAACTCTATATATCTTACGCAGATCATCCACCTGTGACAGAAGATGCCCTTTCTCTTCTTCTATTAGAAAAACTGCGAAGACTCTCTCTGACAGACGAGCCACTGTCTCAATACGAAGGGATCTCCGAAGATCTGGCAAACCGGATCTCTGGCGCACTGGATCAGTTTACCGGATTTTCTGCATTTACGGATCTTATGAAAACCCGCAATCAGACCAGAACTGCCATCAGCCGGGCACTGCTCCATATTCTACTGGATATCAGAGCATCGCAGCCTGCATGCATGTTCCGCGTTCTTGGATTCCGAAAGGACTCCCGTGCAGTACTGACAGCCCTGTCAGAACAAGGCACACTGCCTGTTGTTACTTCTCTGACCAGAAGCCCTTTGGATAGAACCAGCCTCTATCCCGACCAATTATATGAGTCTGTCCGCTCTATCTTGCAGCAGACTCCCTACCAGAATGAATTTCGCAGAAAAATGCTGGTCGTATGACCACAGGAGGAACGACTTTGAAAAATTTTATATGGAATCGATTTACCCGGTTTGTGGATGCGATCTCTCAGGCACATACCTTTCATGCCCATTTCAGCCTGTTGTTTACCATCGGTGCCATGACCTTCGCCACGGCACTGTCGCTGTTTTTTCACCAGATCACTCCCACTGGCTCAGCCAACATCGCGCTGATCTATATTTTGACCATCATTATGATCTCTTACCACACAGATAAATACCGCTATGGCATCATCTCCGGAATTATCAGTGTCTTTTTCATTAACTATATGTTTACCTATCCATTTGGACAGTTCAGTTTTTCCACAGCAGGTTATCCATTTACATTTGCTGTTATGTATTTTATCTCTATCCTAAGCAGTGCTACCGTCTTCCGCATGAAGGATCAGGCTCAGAAGATCAATGAGACAGAAAAGCTGCTGGCAGAAGCAGAAAAGGAAAAGCTCCGCGCCAATCTGCTGCGGGCTGTGTCCCACGATCTACGCACACCACTGACCAGTATGATCGGAGCCAGTTCCTCTTATCTGGAAAATGAAACCACCCTCTCTTCTCCGGAAAAGCGGGATCTGGTCTCCCACATCTACGAGGATGCCAACTGGCTGCTTCATATGGTTGAAAATCTTTTGTCTGTTACAAGGATCACAGATGGTATTTCCAACACGTTAAAAGAGACGCCGGAAGTCGCTGAAGAAGTGCTTTTCGATGCAGTCTCCACCATCCGCAAACGCTATCCGGATTATCAGATCCAGGTCTCTGTACCCGGTGATTTCTATGTGGTTCCCATGGATCCACTGCTGATCAAGCAGGTCATCATCAATCTTCTGGAAAATGCTTATTTCCATGCCAGAAGTGAACAGCCTGTTCAGTGTTATCTCACCGGAGACGATGCCCAGATCCAGGTTCATATTCGGGATCATGGAAATGGAATTGCACCAGACCGGCTGAAAAGTATCTTCGATGCTGCACCTTCTGCTCCATCCTCCGCCGCAGACACCAAACGCGGCATGGGCATCGGACTGTCTATCTGTAAAGCGATCATCACCGCCCACAATGGCGAGATCCATGCCATAAATCATGCGGATGGTGCAGAATTTTTCTTCAATTTACCAAAGGAGGCGATTTCACATGAGTCAGAACATTCGGATTCTGGTCATCGAAGATGAGAAAAATATTCAGAACTTTATTACATCTGTGCTGAATTCCCAGCACTATCAGGTCATCTCGTCCCTAACCGGACGGGACGGGCTCAGTCAGGCAGCTTCCGCTTCTCCTGATCTGATCCTGTTGGATCTCGGCCTCCCTGATATGGATGGTATGGAGATTATCCGCAAGATCCGCGAGTGGTCTGATACACCGATTCTTGTAATCTCTGCCCGGGTTCAGGAGGATGATAAAGTGCTGGCGCTGGATTCCGGTGCCGATGATTATATTACCAAACCCTTCGGCAATTCAGAACTGTTAGCCAGGATCCGTACTGCGCTTCGCCATGTAAACCGTCTGAAGACTGATACTGGACAAACTAACCATCCTTATCGGAGTCATGGACTTATCATTGATTTTCAGAAGCGGCTCATCACCCGGGACGGTGCTGAGATTCACCTGACCCAGAATGAGTTCAAGATTGTCTCTCTACTAGCTCAAAACTGCGGACAGGTGCTCACTTATGACCGGCTCATTGTCCATGTGTGGGGACCCTATTCCGAGAATGATACCACCAGTCTCCGTGTACATATGGCAAATATCCGACGAAAGCTGGAGCCTAATCCTTCAGAGCCGATGTATATCTTTACAGAAATCGGAGTTGGGTACCGGATGGTGGATGAAGATGAAACGTAAAACCCCTCCGGGAGGCAGGGTGTTCAGGAAACCTGCGCCCGGAGGGGTTTTACGTGAAGCTGTCAGATGCGCCATTCTCATGCAAATGTTTTATGGAGGCTATGCATGATCATCCGACAATATATGTTTGTGCATCACTGCTTAGAGATTCTCATCAAAAATGCCGCCTTAACCCACAAGTCGACGTTTCAAGTCGGGCACGCGCCATTCGTTCCCGGCTGTCGGATGTTAAGCTTTGCTCGGAAGCTCATCTCATATGCCAAGCAGGTTTCCTGACTTACGGATACAAACGTCTGTCCTCCCCTTCTCACATGTATCATGATTGGGTTATGCAATGGGATATTGAAAACAGACTCTCCGAACACAGTGACCGGATCGCTCAGGACTTACACCTGATTCCCTTTTCGTATCAAACTTGTCGATACGCACTTGACACAGCATTCTTTGCACATTTTTATTTTATATCATTCTGTGCATACTGTCAAGCATCAGCCTCAATTTTTTGTGCACTTTTATGTACTTTAATTCTTAAAGCTATGGATCGGTGCTGGAATTCTTCCGCCACGATTTACAAATGCATCACATGCAAATTTGTTTACCGGCATAACCGGTGCATATCCAAGAAGTCCACCAAACTCTACCATCTCACCTACACCTTTTCCGATCACTGGAATCAGACGAACAGCTGTGGTCTTCTGATTCACCATACCGATGGCCATCTCATCCGCGATCACACCGGAAATTGTGGTTGCCGGAGTATCTCCCGGAATTGCGATCATATCCAGTCCTACGGAGCAAACACAAGTCATTGCTTCCAGTTTTTCAATTGTCAATGCACCCTCCTGAACTGCGTCGATCATACCCTGATCTTCGCTGACCGGAATAAATGCGCCACTCAAACCACCTACATAGGAAGATGCCATAACACCGCCCTTTTTCACCTGGTCATTGAGTAATGCAAGGGCTGCGGTAGTTCCCGGTGCACCTGCGCGCTCCAGTCCAATCTCCTGCAGGATTTCGGCCACACTGTCTCCAATAGCCGGAGTCGGTGCAAGAGAAAGGTCAATAATTCCAAATGGAATTCCCATTCTTCTGGATGCTTCCTGTGCAACCAGCTGACCTACACGGGTGATCTTAAAAGCTGTCTTCTTGATGGTCTCGCAAAGAACTTCAAAATTCTCCCCACGGACTTTGCTCAGTGCAGTCTTCACAACACCCGGTCCGCTGACACCTACGTTTATTACTGCATCCCCTTCAGTAACTCCGTGGAATGCACCTGCCATAAATGGATTGTCATCCGGCGCATTGCAGAAGACAACCAGCTTTGCACAGCCAAGAGAATCATTTTCTTTCGTAAGTTCTGCAGTCTCTTTAATGATCTCACCCATCAATTTAACTGCGTCCATGTCGATACCCGTCTTAGTGGAACCCACATTAATAGAACTGCAGACTCTCTCCGTCTCTGCCAATGCCTTCGGGATCGCATGCATCAGAAGGTCGTCACTCTTCGTGATTCCTTTTGATACCAGTGCAGAAAATCCTCCAAGGAAGTTCACACCCACTTCCTTCGCTGCCTGATCCAATACCTTTGCAATCTCCACATAATCATCCGGAGTCTTGCAGGCAGATCCGCCGATCAATGCGATCGGAGTCACAGAGATTCGTTTATTTACGATGGGAATTCCATACTGTGCCTCGATCTCTTTACCGGTCTTCACCAGATCTTTTGCTACCGTTGTGATCTTATTATAAATATTTTTCTTCAGAGTCTCCAGATCTGTATCAATACAATCCATCAGACTGATACCCAGTGTGATGGTTCTCACGTCCAGATTCTCTTCCTCGATCATCTTATTGGTTTCCAGCACTTCATTAATATTTATCATGCTTTCCGCCTCCTAAATTCTATGCATCATATTGAAGATATCTTCATGCTGGCACCGGATCACCACACCGATCTCCTGTCCAAGTGCAGCCAGATCTCCGGACATCTCAGTTACGTCACCTGCATTTGCTGCATCGACGATCATCATCATGTTAAAGTACCCATCTACAATCGTCTGGGAAATATCCAGGATATTTACCTGGTGATCAGCCAGATAGGTGCAGACTTTTGCGATAATACCTACTGTATCGCGGCCTACTACTGTAATGACAAATTTGTTTTTCATAGGTTTCTCCTCCGTCTTAAAAGTTACATATACCGGATATACAATCCCTCTCTGCTACCTGAATATCAAAATCCTGAGGCATGTATTCCACCGGATCCAGCTGAATCTCCAGCTTCACCGTTTCATAAGCCAGCTGTGCATAATTATTCTCTTTACTCAGGTGGCCAAGGTATATCTTTTTCATATTATCGTGCAGGATTCTGCATAAAAGCTGTCCCGCACTCTCATTGGACAGATGTCCCCGCTCTCCAAGGATCCGTTGCTTCAACGGATAAGGATACGGTCCCACCTGAAGCATCTGGATATCGTGATTTGCCTCCAGCAATACTACATCCAGTCCTTTTAGATGCTCTACTATGTAATCGTTATAAATTCCCATGTCTGTGGCGACTGCGGCACTTTTTCCGTTGCTCTCAAACCGGTATGCCACCGGATCCGCTGCATCATGAGAAATATGGAAGGGTTCTACCTCCACATCCCCTATGGAAAATGTCTCATCCGGTCTGATTGTATGATACAGCCCTTCATCAATTGCTCCCAGGCTGCTCATGCCCTTCATCTGATCAATCGTTCCCTGTGTGGCATAGATGGGAAATCCATATCTTCTGGCAAGCACTCCCACACCTTTGATATGATCTGAATGCTCATGGGTGATCAGAAGTCCCTGGATATCATGGCCTTCCAGCTCCAAATCCTTCAGTCCTGCCTCTATCTTCTTCGCGCTGACTCCCGCATCTACCAGTAAATGGGTGTCATCGGTGCCTGTATAGATGCAGTTTCCACTGCTTCCACTGGCAATACTGCATAATCTCATGTATGTCTCATCCTTCTGTCGATCTGCCGGTGCGTCTCCTCGGCACTGCCATTGTTATCAATCACAAACTGACAACGTTCCAGAAATTCTTCATGACTTTTCTGTGCTGCAAACATCCGGTCGATCTTCTCATCGCTATAACCACGGCTCTCTTTCAATCGAAGCCTCCGGTTATCTTCGCTCGTATAAATATACCATGTTTCATTACAAAATGCATCATAATTTTCTTCCAGAAATAATGCGGCTTCTACCACTGTATATGACACATTCTCCAACTTTGCCTGTTCAATCCTCCTGAGAATCTCCTGTTTTACAGCCGGATGAACGATGGCGTTAAGCTTCTGGCGCATCTCTTCCTTATGAAATACAATATCTCCAAGCTTCTTTCGGTCAATGGTCTGATCCTCACTCAGAATCTCTCTGCCAAAGGTTTCTATAATCGCATCATAAGCCGAAAGCCCCGGCTCCATGACTTCATGTCCCACCAGATCAGCCAGGATCAGGTGGGCATGATAGGTTTCCTTCAAATAATCAAGCACCGTGCTTTTCCCTGCTCCTACGCCTCCGGTCACTCCAATGATCTTCATTTATTTCGCCTCATACCAGTTATTTCCTCTATGCAGATCAATTTCCAACGGAACCTGAAGATCTGCCGCCTGCTGCATCTCTTCCCGTAAGATCTGCTCCACCTGATCTGCTTCCGACAATTTTGCTTCTATCAAAAGTTCATCGTGCACCTGAAGGATCAGGCGGGACTCCAGCCCTTCTCTTAGCAGACGGTCATGAACCCGGTTCATGGCAATCTTGATAATATCTGCAGCCGTACCCTGGATCGGAGAGTTCATAGCTACACGTTCACCAAAGGAACGCTGCATAAAATTAGAAGATTTCAGTTCCGGCACCGGTCTGCGTCTTCCAAACATGGTAGTCACATATCCCTGCTCTTTTGCATCCTGTACCAGCTTATCAAGAAATACCTTGATTCCAGGATAAGTTTCAAAATACCGGTCAATATATTCCTTTGCTTCCTTCGTAGAAATGCTCAGATCCTGCGACAGGCCAAAGGAACTGATGCCATAAACAATTCCAAAATTTACTGCTTTTGCATTTCTTCTCTGAAGTGGTGTTACTTCATCAAACGGCACATGAAATACCTGAGAAGCTGTAATCCGGTGAATATCCTCTGCCTGTCTATAAGCTTCGATCAGCTTCTCATCACCTGACATATGTGCCAGCACACGCAGTTCGATCTGAGAGTAATCTGCATCCACAAATACATAACCATCCGATGGAATAAATACCTTTCGGATCAGACGTCCCAGTTCCATACGAACCGGAATATTCTGAAGATTCGGCTCTGTACTGCTGATCCGACCGGTTGCCGTAATCGTCTGATTGAAACTACTATGAATCCGACCATCTGCTGCAATGCATCCTGCCAGGCCATCTGCATAGGTGGATTTTAATTTGGTAAGCTGTCGGTATTCCAGAATATCCCGAACTATCGGATGTTCCGGTGCCAGTTTATCAAGCACTTCCGCAGAAGTAGAATAACCGGTCTTGGTCTTCTTACCACCCTTCATGCCCAGCTTTTCAAACAGGATCACACCAAGCTGCTTTGGGGAATTGATATTGAATTCTTCTCCCGCTGCCTCATGAATGCTCTTTTCCAATGCACTGATCTTGTCCACCAGTGCTTCGCCATATGCTTTCAGTTCTTCTGCATTGACTCGCATCCCTTCCTGCTCCATATCAAACAAGGTAAATACCAATGGCATCTCAACCTCATCAAACAAAGAGCGCATTTCCATTTCATCAAGCTTATTCAATAATTCCGGCAGTTTTTTCAACGTGGTCAATGCCGCATGAGGTGTTCCCAGATCCTCATGTGCGTAGCTGCTGATCAGCGGATTGATCAGATATGCTGCAATTTCAATATCGAAGAAATGCTCTCTGTGTACCGGATGAACCATTTTCAACAGTTTTTTCACGTCCGAAGCCGCACACAAAGGCACCTGTTCCACCACTTGTGTCATATGATCTGTCAGGTATTCCTCGGTCAGAAATCCTTCTGCTGCCAAATAATAAACTTCCTGTTCGGACAGTGCCAGAGAGATGCCAAATTCATCCTTGGACTGACAGATTTCAAACGCCAGGCGATCCTGGTCTGCTGCCTTTGCAAAAATGCTTTCCGCCTCGCCTAGCTCTGTTACCCGCTTCACTTCCGGCACTGAAGGAAGTTCCGTTCCTGTCAAATCAAATCTGGACAGAAGCTTTTTAAAATTCAGCTTTTTGAACCACTCATACACTTCTGGCGTATAAAGATTGGTAAGCTTTGCATTTTCCCATGACAGTTCTAATGGAGCCTGCACACAGATGGTTGCAAGCTTTTTACTCATCTTAGCCATGTCATAATGGTTACGAAGAGCTTCTTTTGCACGATTTGGCTTGATCTCTTCCACATGTGCATAAGCATTTTCAATAGAACCATATGCTACGATCAGATTAGTTGCCGTTTTTTCACCGATCCCCGGCACACCCGGAATATTATCAGAAGCATCACCCATCAATGCCTTCAGTTCAATGATCTGAGGCGGATTCACCTGATAAGCTTCCTTCACGTCAGCCGCATAATAATTTTCAATCTCTGTGGTTCCTCTTTTGGTCTTTGGCATCCGGATCAACACATTGTCCGTTGCCAGCTGCAACAGATCCCTGTCACCAGATACAATAACAGCGCTGATTCCTTTTTCCTCACTGACTCTCGCCGCCGTTCCAAGGAGATCATCAGCCTCAAATCCTTCTTTCATCAAAAGCGGAATACCCATAGCCTGCAGAACTTCCTTTAATACCGGAACCTGCTCCCGCAATTCTTCCGGCATGGGTTTTCTCGTTCCTTTATAAGCATCATACATCTGATGGCGGAAGGTTGGAGCCTTCAGATCAAATGCAACTGCCAGATAATCCGGCTTCTCCTCATCCAGAATCCGAAACATAATATTCAAAAATCCATAGATTGCATTGGTATGGAGTCCTTCAGAATTGGTCAGATCCGGCACTCCATAAAAAGCACGGTTAATAATACTATGACCATCAATTAAAACTATTTTTTCACTCATCCTAAAAAGCACCTCACGATCATGTAGAACAACAACACCGTAACCACAATGCGCAGCAAAAACACATAGGTAGACAGAAAATGTTCGTCTTTCGCATCTTCCTCTGACGTTTCCAGATAATCCTCCACCAATGTGCGGTAATCAATCTCTTCTTCTGCGCCGTCCAACTGCCGAATACCGGCAAAAACAGTGGAATAGACTTCCAGTTCTTCATAACACTCCGGGCAATGCCGGATATGCTTTACGAATTCTTCCTCTTCTTTTTCCTCCAGCTCACCGTTGATATAGGATACCAACTGCCGCTGTACCTGTTTACAGTTCATAACGATCGCTCCTGTCCTCATATGTGCTTATTATACCCAAACGTGGAATGCAATGCAACCAGGCGTTTTGTATTATGGGAAATTTTGTACTTGCTTTTTCCACATATCTATAATATAATTAGTTGCGTTATCGGGGTATGGCTCAGTTTGGCTAGAGCGCACGGCTGGGGGCCGTGAGGTCGCAGGTTCGAATCCTGTTACCCCGATTTCAAGAGGCTGCCGATCGTAGCTTCACTCCAAGGAGGGGGTCTACAAACAATGTAGGCTCCCTTTTCTGTTACTTGACAGAATCCTAACAATCCCCCATAAGTTAATCAAATAAATTTTGTCAAAATCATTTACCACGCATTTACGAGGAGCAAACACATATGAAAAAAGTACCTTTTGTAACCAAAGAACAGATTGAAGAAATCGTCAAAACCTACCCGACTCCTTTCCATCTGTATGATGAAAAAGGTCTCCGTGAAAATGCCAAGCGTCTGTATGAGGCATTTTCCTGGAATCCGGGATATAAAGAATATTTTGCCGTCAAAGCAACTCCTAACCCATTTCTGATGAGCATTTTGAAAGAATACGGTTGTGGAAGTGATTGTTCATCAGAAGCAGAGCTGCTTCTGTCCGAGGCTGTTGGGATTACTGGACATGACATTATGTTTTCTTCCAACGACACACCGCTGAATGAATTCGCGCTGTGTGAAAAACTTGGAGGAATCATTAACCTGGATGATATTACTCATATTGAAGCCGTGGAAAAATCCGTAGGATATCTTCCTAAGACTATGAGCTGCCGTTTCAATCCAGGCGGATATTTTAAAATGAGCAACGGAATCATGGACAATCCTGGTGATTCTAAATACGGTATGACCGAAGAACAGATTACCGAGGCATTTCGTATCATGAAATCCAAAGGTGTGGAGAACTTCGGTATCCATGCATTTCTTGCCAGCAATACTGTAACGAACGAATACTATCCAATGCTTGCAAAGGTTCTCTTTGAACTGGCTGTCAAATTAAAAGAGAAAACCGGTGCACACATTACCTTCATCAACCTGTCCGGTGGAATCGGTATCCCGTATACCCCGGATCAGGAGCCGAATGATATTATGGTTATCGGTGAAGGAGTTCATAAAGTATATGACGAGGTTCTCATTCCGGCCGGAATGGGGGATGTATCCCTGTGTACCGAGCTTGGTCGTTTTATGACTGGTCCTTATGACGGACTGATCACCAAAGCCATCCATGAAAAACATACTTACAAGGAGTATATCGGTGTAGATGCCTGCGCAGCTAACCTGATGCGTCCGGCGATCTACGGTGCTTATCATCACATTACCGTCCTTGGCAAAGAAAATGAGCCTTGCGATCATACTTATGATGTAACCGGATCCCTCTGTGAGAACTGTGATAAATTCGCTGTTGACCGCAAACTTCCGAAGATCGACAAGGGCGATTACCTCTTCATCCATGATGCTGGTGCTCACGGACATTCCATGGGGTATAACTACAACGGCAAATTACGCTCTGCTGAACTTCTGTTAAAAGAAAACGGCAGTGTACAGCTGATCCGCAGAGCTGAGACCCTGCATGACTACTTCGCAACCTTTGATTGCTTTGAGATCGGCGAAACCTTGAATAAACTGATTGCTGATAAATAACTAAAAAATAATGCTTAGTTGGAAATAAACACTTGAACTTTGAAGAAACCTGTGATAGAATATCAGAGTTAGATGCGCAGGAGTGGCGGAATGGCAGACGCATCAGACTCAAAATCTGACGAGGGTGACTTCGTGTGGGTTCAAGTCCCATCTCCTGCATACAAAAAACCCCGAAATCTCGGGGTTTTTTATTTTTATGTTGCATTTCGTGTTGCATCCTGTACTGATCTTCATCATAAAATGTTACTCTACTGCTTGTAGTCACAACAACGTATATCCAGGCCTGCACAATTTAATTCTTACAATTTCCCTGGATTCCCGTATCAAATTCAGGATTCATAATATAGAAGTTCTTCGCATCCAGATGTTCCTGTGTGATTCTTAAACATTCTCCAAATCTCTGATAATGAACAATTTCTCTCTCCCTCAGAAAACGTAACGGATCTGCCACTTCCGGGTCTTTGACCAACCGAAGCAGGTTGTCATATGTGGTTCTTGCTTTCTGTTCTGCTGCGAGATCCTCATGAAGATCTGTGATCACATCTCCCTTGGACTGGAACTCACAGGCATTGAAGGGAATTCCACCTGCTGCCTGTGGCCATAGTGCTGCTGTGTGATCCACATAATATTTATCAAAACCAGATGCCTTTAATTCTTCTATGGTCATATTCTTGGTCAGCTGATAAACAATGGTACAAATCATTTCAAGATGGGCTAATTCGTAGGCACACGGAGGTTAGAGATGATATTTTTATGCTGATTCCAGACCAGCTTTCCAGCTCTTCGCTCCAACAATTCCATCAGCAGTCAGGCCATGTGCTTTCTGCCAGGTCCTTGTATCTGCCTCAGTGCCGGATCCGAAGATTCCGTCAATCTTGCTTCCGGTGTATCCCAGTATTACCTGCCAGATCTTCACTGCTTTTCCTTTGCTGCCTTTTCTGATTGTCTGCATATTATATTCTCCTTTCGCTACACTGCTTCCTGACCCGCTGTTCTGCGTCTGACTCCGAGGGTGTCCAGACACCACTACTACAATATGCCCTTTGGTCTTTGTCACCAAGATGTCGCCGTTGTAAATCGGGGTCTTTGCCTGAGACACATACGCGATTTTAGACATAAACAGCCCAGTTGCTCCCAGAACTGCTGCTGCATTTGCCGTGGTAAAATTACCCGGATCCTTACCAGATGCCTCTTTAACAACTTGTCTGGTCAGACTGCTGCAATCGCACTCGGTCTTTGTCTTGGTATTGATACTATAAATAATGACTCCCAGTCGATTACCCTGGTCATAGCCGATATTTTTGTTGTTGCAGGCGGCAGTCATCCGCTCAGCCATCTTTGCGGCCAGAGCTGCATTCTTCGGTCGCAGGATGTACCAGCCTTTACTATGTACATAAAACGGCTGCATGCTTACCTCGCCCTTGGTATCGTTGGTTCTGGATGTCTGCTTCTGATCTCCGACAGCTCCGCCGGATAACTTGCCGCGCTCATCGATCCGCGCGGATCCGATCATAATTGTTGCCATATAGTTCTCCTTTCTTGCGACATCGCAAAAAGGGGGTAGCTCATGCCGCCCCCACAATTTATACTATTCTTCCTGGTCCGCTCCGCCCATCTTATCCACTGTAGTTTTCAATTTTCTCACCAGCGGAAGCAAAAATGCAGGCAGTTCGATTCCAATATCGACCATATTTTCCAGAATGCTGATCAGCTCATTGCAGATGATCCAAATTGCCACCACACATGCCACCAAGAATGTAAACGGCAGCTGATATCCTATCGTCTGAGATGCATATGCCAGAAGCTGATCAATGATAGCACCTACAAATACCAATAACCACATGGTCACCTTTTTAATGATCCCACGCATGCTACGATAAGAACTGACACCTCCATCCTGACGATACCCAGATGCCCAGATGCCAGTGACATAATCGATCACGTTGCAGGCAACCATCAGGAGCACAGGAATGTATAACACTCCCAGCATCGATGCCACCAGACTCATAATTGTAGTAACAAAAGCTTTAATATAATTCAAATTCATACGTCCTCTCCTTTTTTTCTTTGCTATTTTAATATCCGGCTCTATCCGGATGTCCACGTACTCCCATTATATGACGCACTCTCCTTTCTTGGCATAATAAAAGCCATTCATATGATTCCGATGGGCTCGGAGTCATGTGAATGACCTTTTGTAGGACAAAATAAAAATTTTGAGGCACTAACTGAGAACTTAAGCAAGAATACTTTTGGTGATAAAGTCACGCTAGTAAAAGATCAAAATTATATTTGTCCTTCCGATGGATATTTTCACGTTGTATGCGGATATCAAGAAAAATCGAGAGCCGTTGGCTTTATTAACGACATCAATTTAGTAGCTCTCAGTAGCACGAATAGCAGCTCTGTAGTGATAAACAATTCAATGGCATCAATCATATTTGTGCGTGCCGGAATGACAATAAAATATACTGGCACAAACGCACAAGGATATTTTATCCCATTGATATGATTTTATTTGATTCCGTAGATTTTTACAGGTATACCATATGCAGTAGCCTTATTGTCAAATTGTGGTGTTACATTGTTTGAAAAGTATTGCCGAATGGAATAACCAGTACCTTTTAGGTGAGTATCATCAATGTATTGTAACGCGCGATATCCAAATCCTGATCCAGATGATGTAAAATGTGCATGTATAAGAACAGGCATATCCCCCTTTTTAACTTTTTGATACAAAACCCCATTAGAAGTTGTATTTGAATAATAATAGATTTCTAACCATTCATAATCTCCACTGGATAGCTCTATTGTTCCATCAGCAGGAAATCTCTGCGTAGGATCTGGATTTTTCCATAAAAGTACTGGATTCGGTATCTTCTCACTCAGTTCGGCAAAATTTTTATTTTGCTCTGATCCGTCATGGCGCTCAGATGTACCTACATATCAGCCTCACAGACACAACAAACACACCCGACTGAGCCGAGTGTTATACCATACCCATTTATAAATTTACAGATTTACGATGCTAAATACATCCTGTGCTCAGCTTTGACCTTATGCTGGTCCACTGTGCAATAAATCATTGTAGTATTCGGGCTGCTGTGTCCGGCCAAACACTGCACGTCCTGAAGTGGCATCCCCCGGTTGGCTGCATTGGTTAAAGCTGTGCGTCTGAATCTATGCGGATGCACTAACTTAACCCCAGCCCGTTCCCCCAATGTCCGCAGGATCTCTTCTATCCCACTTCTGGTCAGCCTGTTATGCGGTACTTTGCAAGATACAAACAATGCCGGATCCGTATCTGTTCGCCCCAGCAAATATGTTTGCAGATGGTATGCAGCAGTAGCATTCAGATACACAACTCTTTCTTTTCCACCCTTTCCGTGTACAATGCAGCCGTTTTCTACAAAATCAATATCCGACCTATTAAGGGCTGCAACCTCTGATACCCTGGCCGCTGTGCTGTAAAGCACGTCTACCAATGCTAAATCTCGTTCCCTTGTGCAGCTGCACCGGATCTTTTCCCGTTCCTCATCTGTGTATGGCTTCTTTATAGTCACATCGTACTTAATCTGATCCAACAGCTCCGCCGGATTCTCTGCAATATATTTACGCCTCCTGAGCCAACCAAAGAATGTCCGGAACACAAGTCTTTTGTAGTTGAGGTATCGGTTGCTGAGATTCCGACTGTACTTCTGTCTGGCCAGATGCAACATCAGATCCTCATCTGTAATCTCTGTAATTGTTTTCTGAATATCATCCAGCAATATCCTGATATGCATGCTGTAGGTATCAATCGTCCCTTTCGCCTTTCCCGCCACAACCAATGCCTGGAAGAATTTCTGCGCATATGCCCAGTTATCATTCACTTCTGTTGACAACTGGGTCTCTTCATGCGTTATCTGATATCCTTCCAGGCTGATCACCAGTGCCGACTTCAGTTCTTGTAATTGTCCTGGATCCAGCTTGTCCACCATCCTGTTCATCACCTTTTCCACTACTTCTGTCTTCAAAAACGCCGCCTCCTTTCGATACTCAAATCGTATCAAGCGGGAGACGGTTTCCTCAACAAAATAAAAATTTTGGTGGTGTATCATTTGGAATCGATGGAGATGGTAATTACGGTTACTATGAGGCTGATGGCAGCCTTGTCCCTTTTAAGAAGGGAGAATGTCAGCTTGTTTCTATAGGCACTATAGGTGGTAATGGTTCGTTTTCTGTTCCTACAAAATATCAGTCAAATGGCATTATAGCTATTCCAACTACCATAACAATTACTACTAACAGTTACGGAAATTGTAGATTAACGCAAACTTTTAACGGTACTTCACCAGCATGGTCATATAATAAAGATACTGGAGTAGTTACTACTGCGAACAGCTATTGGGTAATATGTAATGATTCGGGATCAATTATTTATGGTGGTATAGCATGGACTGTATATGCCGTAATTGTTAAATAAAATATATTCGAGATGTATTTTTTTTGAAATCATTTTACTTTCGCATAAACACCAACTGTACACCTGACATACGATGTACTTGAAGACGCTGACAAATTAGACAGAGTCAGTACTCCAGTTGACGAATTATAGGATTTTGATACGTTAATTGTAGACCCTCCGATTTTACCGTCCCATAGTCTTACCGCCATAGACTGATAATCAAGTAGAAAATCACCAGCTGTCATTTTTTTATAATTAGGACATTTACTCGTGACATTGATGCTACCTGACGATGTTATTGCTCCAACGTACACTATGTCCAATGACTTAAAAGGGATAACTGAACCAGCACCTCCTACCTTGTATCCCCAAGCTCCGGATGCATTTTGGGCAAATGTTAATCCACCAAAATTTTTATTTTGTGCTGCAAGCTCGGTCAAAACATCCGTCTCTTTCATCTGACTTTCATCCCATGCACCGGCCAGATGTTTCACTTTGAATTTCCACGCCTTGTTATACTGAAGAGTCAGATCTCCGATCTCATAGTCTTTATCCGGATCAAATTCTTTTCCAATAGCATTGTTGCCTACAGAAAACAGTCTTTCCACTGCAACCACATTCAGTCCTTCCAGCTTGACACGATACAGAGGCATCTGATGCAGGACGTCACCCGCCTGGATATCTCCAGTCACAACATCCGGATCCGTAGCGGCCTCTCCCGGTGTACCTTTGATCACTTTTAAGGTATGGCTTTCTACCAGCGTGGAAGAGTCCTTTGCATACTCGATTACGATCAGATCATTTCTGTTTTCTGCCTGGGTACCATTTTCAATAATGCAGCTTTCTGTAGCGCCTTTTTTGATCACACCACGGCGCCCCTGTGTGGAAAATACACCATCTTTGATCTTGATCTCATTATTGCTGACAAGTTCATAACCCAGCCGTTCTCCGGCCGGAAGAACACAGTCTCTGGTTCCCCAAATGGCTGTATTATATTCTCCGATATCATCAGCAAAGATATTCGGTTCATTACAATATCCATCAATTATCTGCATTAGTTATCTCCTTCCACTTTATAAGATATGGTCTCTTTCCCCTTCTTGATTTTTAAGACCTTATTAACAATAGGCTTTTTCAGATACAGCCCCGTCAAGCGATCTCGTCCAGCAATGATGTCTCCAATCGCCAGATCCAGCTCATCAGACACGGACAGCTCCAGTTTCTGGTAACTCGCAAGTTCCTGAAGCTGCTCTTTTCCGGATTCCAGCAGTTCGTTTTCATCCTCTGCATTTGGATAATCATACACTGCAGTCCGTTCATCCAGCCCGGTATAATACTGTACCATCCCAATACTGCCATCTGCCTGCACATACAGATGCCGGACCATGCGCTCTGTTAACTCACCGGTACCAAGGCAGATCAGATGGTTGATCCCCCGCCGGTAATCCCGGATGGTCAGATCGATCTTATTATCCTGGCTATATTCGATCTCAGCACTGTAATCAGTGATCGGTACCGCTGATACTTCAACCCTAAAAGCTTCTCCGATATCCCCTTGCACAGCCTGAATCTGCAATCTTGCACTGGATGATTCCAGCAGTTTATTCATACCGTCCAGAAGTGTTGTGTACCGGTTAAATTGACCGGATACAGTGATACCCGACAATTTCTCCGGCACGGTAAAAAATCCTTCATACCGCCCCGTCAGAAGTTCTGCAAGGACTGTGTGTGCATCACCATTCACCGTTTTATAGGCTTCTCCTTCCGGCGGCTCAATGATAATCTGCCCCAACATTCGCCGCCAGGTATCAAAATACCAGACGAGACTCTCTGATGCTGTGCTGCGCTTCAGATCCAGGATACGTCCACCAAACTCGCTGCCAGGAGAAAAGATATACATTCCATATTCTATCCCTTCATCCGCTGTTACTGTCATCTGTCCATCATTGGTTCCCTCTGCGTTTTCAGCATCCCTGGACAGATCAATGTCCAGAGATGCTGCTGCAGATAATATTCCAAGCTCCATACGATCCTGATCAGCTAAGATAAATTCCATGCCGGTTCGCTCCTTTCCTGGAAGAGGATCAAATCAAATCCAAATGCTGCGGCATTCCACAGGACAGCACAACGACCAGACGGCACCTTTTGAAACAGGTCACTTTCTTTATTTCTCTGGTTAAAAAGGTTCTGCTGCCTGCCATCGATCAGATACCTGTATACAGTATGGTCCCGACTGTCGATCAGGATGTATTCCCCTGCATACAAAGTCGCTATGACTTCGTATGCATGACCGTTGATGCGGATCACCGGATTTGTACACGGACCATAGATGATCATCTTAAAGTCACAATCTCCGTAATGATCATTGTTCACGAAACCGGCATTACCGGGCATCGAATATCGATACGGATACGCAACCGGATAAAACAGGTACGTGTCCGCTGCGCGCTCAACTACAGCAGTTGACCCGTTTTTAAGGAAAGACTTTGAAATTTCCCGACACCACAAAGGATATGGAGATACGATTTTCAAAGTGTTGATCAGGAATGCCGTCATGCCTTCCCATTCTTTTTTTGAACTGCCATACACGTAGCAAGTGTAATAATAATCATCTACATATAACATTCCCGGCACACCAGCCATGATATCTGATTCTGTCACAGACAGAAGTGTATTTAGAGCTGATGTGTATTCCTGATTTGTTCTGGCTGAAACGGCAATTTTTACAGATCCCTTTGCTGTTTTTTTCCTTACATCCGATATCGTGGATCCGCTCCGATTCCCCGTATATTCTGTTGCGGTATAAGACCATTCATATCCAAGGACATCAGACTCACTGATCATATATGGCCACTTCATCAGATCCAAGACCTGCCCGTTGTGATTTTTATAATATATCTTCATCAGTTGATCTCCTTTTCAAGTCTCGCATACTCACGACCATCAATCACAAATCTCACATTTCCATCAATGAGAGCATCAGCAACTGCTGTTCCCAGACGATCATAGTCGATTTCCTCATTCGCCGCCATGTTTTCAACCATGACCCGACTCATACGATCATTAACCTCCGGTGCTGCAGTAACCGCAGAATGGAGTCCCCATACACCGCCGATTTCTCGCAATCTTGCGTTTTCTTCTGCAGTAAGGACAGCCTCTCCTTTATGCAGGAATGCAGGATAATCATCTTCCGGGACATAATCCATTCCAATGCGAAGTCTTGGGATTCTTGGAATGTTAAAAGACATCCCTCCAAAACCAGGTACCCAGTCTGGAATCTTAATTTTATTCAGGCCGTCAATAAAACCGTTGATAAGGTCAATCATTCGGTTTATTGGAATCTTGAAAAACTCCCCGATTGATTCTGCGATTGTCGTGAAGATCTTCCGTACGTTTTCCCAGGCAGCCTTCCAGTTTCCAGTAAATACATTCTTGATAAAGGCCATCAGTTCCTTCATGACCGTTGTAACTCGCTGGATCTGCCCGCTTACAGATGACACAATCCCCTCAAAAACTTCTTCAAACACTGAAAGTAAAATCTGCAGTGTTGGAATCACCAACTCCAGGATGCACTCGATGATAGGCTCCAATGCTTCCAGCAAAGGCACCAGAGCTTCTTCTATCAACGCAAGTATCGGTTCCAACAGACTTGTAAAACATTCGATCAGTGGTTCCAAGACTGGAAACAAAGCCTCTATAATAGGCAATAGCGCATTGATGATATCCAACAATGCCGGCAGAAGAGCTTCCGCCACTTCTACAATCGGAGGAATCAGCTCCAAAAATAGCTCTGTCAACACCGGCAGAATCTCATTTACGATGTCCATCAAAGGTGGCAGTAAATCAGACAGACAATCCATTAGCACCGGAAGCAGCTCTTCAATCATAGGGCTCAACTGCTGTATCATCTCTCCCGCTGCATCTGCCAGAGGCGGCAATGCTTCTTCTACCATCGGTAGCACCGCCTCGATCAGCTCACTGAGAATCGGTATCAGCTCTTCTCCGAGCGGTAGGGCTAACATCTCCACGCTACGCTTCAGACTTTCAAACATGGATCCAAGATCATCATATTTGACCTCTTTAATCTGATCCATTGCTCCTGCAGCATCATAAGCACCATCAGATATGCTGGCAAGAGCTGCGACCGCTTCCGGTCCCAAATCTTCCCACATGGTGCCGAAAAGATTGACACCAGCAGTATTCTGCGCCAGCGGATCCTCCATCTCAGAAAGTCCTTTTACAACTTCCTGAAAGGCTTCCTTTGCCGTATCTCCACCTGCTGCAAACTTCGCAGCCGTTTCATCCGCATTCAGGCCAAGTGCTTTAAATCCGGCTTTTGTGGTCTCACTTCCATCAATCGCACGGATAGAAAATTCTTTGACCGCATCACCAATCTTGTCCAGATTCCAGGCGCCGGACTCAGCCCCCTCCTGGAAGATGCTGAACATGTCATCCGCACTGAGTCCCAGCTTTCCGAACTGAACCGAATACTCTGAAATACTATCCAGAAGTTCTCCTGAATAGTCCAGACCATTCTGAGCACCGGCAGCAATCAGACTCATCGCTTCTTCTCCGGATACTCCAAAGTTATCCATCATGGCTTTTGCTGCTCGTGTAGATTCCGGAATTTCATACTCAAAGGTATCTCTCAGCGCATATGCGGATTCGGTAACAGCCTGCAAGGACTGATCATCCATATCCCCCATCTGTTTGATGACCTGTGACATGGCATCCCCAATGTCTTCGAATGATTCACCATAATTGTTTTTATAGATATCCTCAAGGACATTCTGATACCGTTGTGTTTCCTCTGTACTTTTTCCAGTGGACGATATGAATTGGTTCATTGCCTGATCCATATCTGTGGCACTTTTAACTGCAAATCCTCCAAGGGCAACAGCACCAGCTGCAGCAGCTGCCATTCCCGCCCCAATCGCTTTCGCCGTTCCAGACGCAATAGATTTTATTTTTTCACTGGTCTCATGCTCTGTTTCTTCCCGTTTTTTTCCTGTCTCCTGATCGTCCTTACATCTCTCATCATTCTGCTGCTTGTGATGATCCGTAACATCTTCTTTTTCCTTTTTTACAGTCTTAGAAGTTTTTTCCTCGGTTTGCTCTATTTTATCTGCAGTCTTCTCCGTAGACTGCTCAACCTTTTTCTGTGCCTCTTCCAGATCTGACTCCAGCTTACTGTCATCCGCCCGGAGTTCGTATGTGACCTCACCCTTCACAGCCATGCCATTCACCTGCCTCTGCCTTACAAATCAGACATCGGCACATAGGCACTACCTGTCCTGGTTTATCGTGATTTCAAATTCTTTTCTGCATTGCCTTGCTTTACAGCGTATAAAAATGCCCCGGCACATTGCCCGGGGACCATACAAAATATTCTGTTCATGCCCGCAATAGGGACATTTTACTTTTTTCTTATCCATCATCTCATAGCCTCCGCTTCCAGAGCTGCAAACAATGCATTCAAGCCGCTCTGACCACCACCGCCTTCAACAGGCAGCGCATAATAAGACTTCAGCTCCATGATGTTCTGAATCTCTTTCTGGTTATGCCCGTTAGGCTCCGGGACATCCATCGCGCGGATCCGCATAATCTCTTTGATCTTGGTCTTACTGGTCAGCCCCTGAAACAATGCCACAAACTGTTTCCACGGCAGCCGTCCCTGTTCTTTTACCAGATCAATCCCATAGTCCTGCATGAATGATGCATAGATATACTCTGCATCCAATTCAAAATCAAAGGAACGAATCTGCTTTCCTACAGATGGTTTCTTCGAAATCCGGATCTGTTCTTCATAGATTTTATTAAGCAGTTGAAGCTTATCCCCTTCGCCCATCAGCCATAATTGGAATGGGCTTCCTGTAAGCATGATAAGTGCCTGATCTGCTTTCTCCAGATCGGACAGGCTCTGGTTCTTATAAAGCCTCTGTACTTCCAGCACATTGTCATAACTGCAGCAGATTCTGATCCGATGTCCGCCATACCTCACCCACCTGGATGGATACTCCGTTAGAAGGCTCATTTTCTGAACCCATTAAATATAGAATTTCTACGGCTGTATCCGGCCAGTGCAGCTTTTTTGTTCTGCTTCGCAATCTTCCGGACTTCCGGGATCACAATCTGTGTGATGAAGGGAACAACTTCCTGGCACATTTCTACATACCGGTTTCCGTAAAAATCAAGAATACACTTAGCATCTTCTCTTCCAAACACAGCTTCAAACAAATCTACCACCGCCGCTCCCAAAACTGTTATAGCACTTGCTTTCTCTCCCTCTGTGCTGGCATCTTTGATTTCTTGCACGTTTTTCAGCGCATTGATCAAAGCTACATGTTTCTCTGACAGTTTCCTTACCATGTTATCGGCATCCAGTTCCACATGAATTGTTTTAACAACTTTTCCATCAGATCCACACAGTTCGAGGTCTTCAATTACCCGATCCTGTCTTTTTGCTTTATATGCCATTCTTCATTCCTCCAAAAAGGGCGGGGAGATAGACCCCCGCCAAGACTTATGATTTTGTTCCAATAGCAGGTTTCCCGTTTCCGTGGACCGTAACAGTCAGCGCATTCGGCTGATTCGCATCTCCGTATGCCGGTGTAATGTTCGCCAGTGTGATCGGCCAGATAATAATCTTATTACCTTTCTCCAGTTTCAGATGAGTCTGACGCGCTGCTCCAAAGCCATACATAACTTTATCAGACAGAATATAATCGCAAGCAGCATCCCCAGGTTTCACGTCACCAGTTACTGTGAGCGTCATCTGAGCACCTGTCACGGCCGTACTTCCCCATCCCAGATCCGCATAATAGCTGTTCTGGGAAAGGACTTCATTAAGGGCCTGAGACATATTCTTCATGAGATTTCCCATGTCTGCCCATGTAGGGGATGCCTCGGTATCTGGTGTTGTGTTGATATAGGCTTTTGTCTCATAGTTGATTTCCGGAGCAATCGGACTTTTCGGGAGCTCCGGCTCCGCAAACATCTGAAGATTCATTTTCATGATTTTCCTCCTCTAAAAATATAATAAACAACGCAATATGCAAGAATAATGATAAGTTCCATCCTCGTCTCTTCCAATTTTGGAAGGATACTTTGCAATCTCCGTATTGAGCCAACTGAAAGACTCACCATTCGGATGCTTCTTCAGCTTTTGGAAATAATTACAAATGCTCTCCAGCTGCTCAAGACATTTCTGCTGGCTTTCATTCCTGCATAAAAACAAAACAGGGATTGTCTTCATCTCCGCTTTATTATAAGTGGTATCTGCAGTTGATCCCTCTCCGGGTTCTGCATAAATACCGCCGCCCGCCGGAAGTTCATCCAGCGAGATTTCTGATCCAAGACAACAGTTTTCCTCTGCAGTCCTTTTCAGAGTTTCCATAAACTCAATCAATGGTGTCACTTCAATCCCTCCTTCAAGGCTGCCTGATAGACTTTCTTCCAATCTTCGCCATGCACTTCTCTGGCATATTTCGCCCATTCTTCCCTGGCAAGAGCACTGGTAAAACTCAGTTTCTCCTGACCATATGTCCTTCTTGTAGGATTTCCATACATGACATCACCATGCCAAAGATACTGGGCATAGGGTGTTGACCACCGAAGGTCAAACTTCATATCATGCGCGGTTCTATCACTGGAAGACAGGCCGCTGGACCGCAGTGTTCCCTGATCAAGCGGTACATACTGAGTAACATCTTTCAATGCCTGGTTTCCCATGACCGTCAGTGCATCATTTGCAACCGCCCGGATCCGTGCGGCTGCGGCTTTCTTGTCAAAGGTAACTCTTGTGCTTATTTTAGGCATACTTCACCAGTCCTATCTCGTAATGATGCAACTTTTTCTCTGCGTACAGAGGCTCTACGAGCTGTACACGGAGCTTCTGGCCATTGAAGACAACAATATCATCCAGCTGAATCTCCATCCCCGCAGGGCAGCTATATTTGCAATCCAAAAACAATGTAGCTGCCAGCTGGATCTCCGCATTGTTCTTATCCCGGACGATCTTACTTGACGGTTCTATGCGAACATAAGTAAGCTCTGTGCCCTCATCCAATGTCGCAGATCCCCAGGCATCCTTCTTTGCTACCTTGTGCAGTGTAACCGTATGGATTAACAGTCGTTTAGGTATCGGTTTCATACTCTCCCTCCCCTATACGTCAGTCCTGTTGGCCACAGGATCCGCTCCGCTCTTGGTGCAATAATTGACTGAACAGTCGAACCGGATCCGGAAGATGCACCTGTGTAACTGAATTTCCCGAGCGATGCCCCGGCAAGACCATCTCCCATATCCAGATCAGCTCCGCCGTTTGCATCCAGATACTCTATCTGTGCGCACACAGCATCCTTTATCCGTGTCTGCATGTCTTCGGGCATCGCCGGAAACGTAACCGGAGTGACCCGATACAATGTCATCTCCTCAATGATCTCTTCTGCACGGCGGCAAAGAGAAGGGAAGTCAGTCGTATCGACTGGCTCCCCACTGAAGGAATCATTGTAGTATACCTCATCTACATATGCCATTTTATCAGCTCCCCTTAAGCAGCGGCCTCCGTTCTCTTCACATACACAGTCTGCGGTTTAGAAATCATCAGACCGTAGATCTTACGACCCTGCACCGCAGATGCTCCGATGTATTTTCCGGATCCGGCAAGATCCTGTGCATGCACATCCACGCCCCACTCCTGGACACGGTGACACCAGTTCGGGTGACCTGCAATAAACTCAGTTGTAGTCTTCTTGGATGCCACTAACTTAGTATCTTCATACATGGTGTTTCCAGACTCAAACACAGCAAATCCTGCTACAGATCCAACCGCACCTGCGTTTTTCAACTCCTGAGACAGATCTCCCTGGCGGATGAAATGATCATCCAGCATCAGAACTGCCATGAACTCCGGAGAACAGATCAGCCAGCGTCCGGCCTGCGGCACACCTTTTCTGGTCAGATAGGTCTTTGCTGCCAGAACTTCCTTGTATGCGGTCTGATCAGTCGCTGCAGTCTTGGTTGCACACACGTTGATTCCGCTTGTAGTCTCCAGCAGGTTAATGGACTTCTGATCCATCTCCAGTGCAAGGGAATAACCGGCAGAATCCAGACGGTCAGCCAGAATATTATCCGGGACTGCCGCAGCGTCAAAGCCGTCGATCAGCTCATTGACCGCTTTGTCCTGGTCAATATTCAGATCCATGTAAGTCGTGGTTCCAGTCTCCAGATCAACTCCTGTAGCCTTGTTATAATCCTTCACTGTTACTTCTGTATCTCTTACCGGGACCTTGACCTTTCCGGATTTCGGGTTCCCCTCATAATTGGTGTTGAAGATATAATTATCTCTGGTCACAAGGGTCTGACGCAGTTTCGCATCCACCAGGGAAGACCATCTCTCCTGATGTGCATGCGCAAACAGCTGTAAAAACATTAAAAATTTCATACTCCTATTCCTCCTCAATCAATTTTAAGTCCTGGATTGCGTTTCAGGAATGCAGCTTCTACCCCGGAAGTCTTCTTGCTTCCGCCCCTCTGCCGCTGTCCCCAGGACTTTTTCTTTTCTGTTTCATCATCGTTATCATCATCCTCATCCTTGGATGATCCAGCCTTAAACTGTGGATACTTCTTCAGTACCTCATCAATGGCATCCTCGATGTCCATATCCTCATCTTTAGCCATGTGCACTTTTGCTAATGCGAGGACATCATCTACACAGGACTTATCCACATCGTGCTCCAGACATGTCCACTTCAGCTCCAAATCGTCAGCCTTGGCAGCCTTGTCCCGAAGAGCTTTTGTCTCCTCGTTCTCTTCGTCTTTTTTGCCATCTCCTCCAGCTTTACCCTTGCTGTCAGGTTCTCCAGCCTTTTTCTGCTGTTCTCGCTGCCATTTACGCTTTTCTCTGGCGAGACGTTTCTGCACAGCTTCATCAATGTCCTTCTGGGTGTACTTTTTCTCGTTCTGATCATCTCCGCCGTCATCGTCGTCAGCTTCATCATCGGTGTCTTCCTCACCAGAATCGCCATCATTATCGGTTCCATCAGGATCATCCGCAAATACCTGCAGATCCATTCTGTAACCTTCTTCTACCAGTGTTCTGAATTTCATTTTTATACCGTCCTTTCCGTTTTACGCCCGTTCGGCGCCTATTTTCACATAGTCATCTCCGTAAGTAAGCTGTATGTCACTCACAGCAATAAAAAAAGAATCGACCAGAAGCTTTCCCCTTTCTGATAGATCCTTATACGTTATTTCCGCATGTCCGCTTGCAACTCTGTAAGAGATCTCATCATCCGTCAAAGCCTTGAGCGAATGTATCAGTCCCTGTGTCAGACTCGACACTGCAGCACATACAATATCTTTCCCGATTTCTGCGTAACCCGCATGGCCGTCTACCGTAAGGCCATTCTCTGTGATAGTTACCGTTATCACTACGTATTCCTCCTTCCTGGAGTCGCTCACTGTTTAACGGACAGCTCCGAGATATCTGGATCACCGCCTTTCTACGGATATCCGTCTTCCATTGAACATGATTGTGTCACCGATCTGTGCCACATCGTCACCTTTTACCCTCACCCCTTTCACTTCCGCATGGCCATCTCTGGTCCGGTACAGGATCGTTGCTATGCCTCTCTTGATGCGTTCTGACAACCAGGATGGTGCCAGGATGTCCACATCTTTGGTAACTGTATAGTATTCTCTCACATCTTCCCCACCCCTTTCTTAAATGGGTATAAAAATACCACCAGCCTACTCACTGGTGGTATCATCTTTTTCTTTCTTTTTCAAAAACTCTGGCACCGGAATCTCCGTTGGTTTATCATCCAAAACAAATTCCGTCACAGGTGGATACTTTTTCTTTGGATCATATTCTGATATATCAATCTTGGCCATTTTATGACTCCACTACTTCAAAATATTTTTTAGGATACAAATAGTCTTCTCCGGAGTCGTCAATAATCCGGTACCATCCTTTTTCTATAGAAATAACATCGTATACTTTACTGTTCGTAAGTACGAGGAACTCTGTCTTTCCAATATATCTAACCTTCATCTAACCACTCCTTTACTTTGAATTTCACTTTACCAACACTTTTCTCCTGAAACCAGTGAACTTCTGCTCTTAATTCATCTCCTGTGTCAGGATCAAGTAATGTACCATATCCTTTAGCATGTTGCCACTCTGATACGTTTCCGCCATATTGTTCCGTTAAACCTTCTGCAACACCTTCGTGTAGCGGATGTTTTGTTCCTTTTCCGGCAAATACTTCTGAATCTTGGATACGGCTTCCTGCTGCAAATTCATATTCCACACCTGTTGTTTTATCCACGACTTTATAATTCTTAAATTTTGCGCCAACGCTTCGATGGATAATTGTATCCTTTAATGGTATTTTATCAGTATTCTGAGCTTTTGTATATGCTTTATTTGCAGCCACTGCTTCCACGCTGATTTTCCGGTCAAATCCAACTACCTGCTCACGATCCTTCCGCCGATGCAGATCCGGAGTCTTTTCAACATAGCTTTTCAGCTTTGCTTCCTTCGCTTTCAGCTTTACTGCGGACTGTTCAAAGGCTTCATCGTCACCCAGCTCTTTGTACAGCATACACTCTCGCTTCTGCTTCCGGACATCCCTCTCCAGAGCTCTCTGCACCTGTGTCTGTTTGTACAGCCGGTCACTGGCTTCCTGGTCCTCTGCCGGAAAATAGGTCTGTAAGCTCATGCCCGGAAAGAACGGATATTTGTGATGCCTGCAGTTGATACCGAGGATTCCGTCTGGTTCTCCGTAGCTAGTGGAGTTCCAAGGATAATACTGCACCTTTCTCCCTTTGGCATCTGTCGTGTATCCGCTGCCATTGTTGAGATCATATATCTTTCCTTGATCCCTAGCGCATTTTGGTCTGGCTCCGGAATGGGAATCAATTTCAATCAGGTTCACACCATAATCACGGCATCTAGCAGTCTGTACTTCATCCGCCGTGTTCTTTGCTGTGTTTCTCATAGCCATATTTACATAGGCTTTCGGAGTCCATTCACGGCCACGCTTATCTACAAATGCAGGGATGCCTTTGTCATTGAACTCCTCAATGCATCTCCGCATAGCTTGCTGTCTGGACTCTGCTCCAATCGTGACTGCTGTCCCGTGCGCATTTAGGCGATCCAGAAAAGACTGCTTATCAGCAATCTCGGAAGCATCCGCAGCTACTTTATTGACCAGCTTCTGATAAGCTTCCCTCGCCTTATACAACATATTTGTGTTGCAGAGGTTCAGAGTGCTCTTTGCCTGGGCTTTCATATCCTTCATGGTATTCTGCACACTCTTGCTTTTTCTCAGCTTTACAGGCTTTCCTGCGAGCCCTTCACGTGTCAGATAAGCAAGAGCAGGCTCTACCCGCTTAAGTGCTTCGTCAGCAGATTCATTTAGCATCCGCTCCATCGCTGTCTGAGAGATTCCCGTCATCTGAGCAATCAGTTTGATGTTTTCCTGATCGAGACGTCCTATCTCTGCCAGCTTCTGCAGCAGCCATGTATCTGTAGCAATCGGCTGATCATAATCCTGACAATGTCTGATGATATTCCGCATCAGCATCGCTTCCAGATCCTGGAACACAATATCAACAGATCCCGCTGCTGTTTGATTTTCGAGCAAATCCATAACTGATCACCCTATCCTTTATCTTCTGGATTATCCTTTTCAGAATCCTGATCAGCATCGGTTCCTGAACCGTCTTTTTCATCATCCTCTTCGGGCGGATCATCATCCGATTCCGATTCATTCCCATCCCCTCCTGTCCAGTCAATGTCCTGACCTGTAATCTGCCCTTCCTCGGCAATCCGCTTCAGCTCCTTCTTAGCCTCTGCCTCAGAACATTTATTGATCTCCATGATTGCGGATAGCTTGGATCTGAGTCCAGCCTGTACGAGTTTGATATTCTTATCGATCGTAGCATTACTGTCCTCGATGATGGAATCATCAAAATCTACAGTCGCATCAACAGTTGCACCGGTATCAAGAAATGAAATTATGCGGACCATGTTCAGGATAGCCGCTGATATTGAGATGCAATGACGCTGCCGGCTCTGGTACAGGTCCGACTTGTCTGAGATTACTTCTGTAGCTGTCTTTACGCTGCCGTTTTCAAACTTATAGCGACCTGTACCCATTCCAGCCTTAAAGCTCAACAAATCCAGGCAGCGCTGGATTCCCAGCTCATGCTCTGTAGCACGGATCTTCATATCGATCTCCGTCAACTGATTACTGCCACTTCGGTCTTCTGGAATCATATAATAAACCGTATCGTGCGGATCGAATGTAGGTGCTGTAACTCCATCTTGCTGCATTTGCATCTTCGCTTGGCTGAGCGGAACCATGATCCGCTTCCGGCCAAGTACAAATTCATTCATGTAGCTATCGAATGTCAGGTCACAGCCTTTGACCTGATCGATCGCATTTGCATACACGGATATGCCGAGCGGACTGTCCATCTCGATATTGTTGCAGATTGTTGGAGTGATGATCTGGAAGAGCGGTTCTACGGATCCGGTGGCTACATACTCCTCAATCTCTTCCGGCGGCTCTACCTCTTTTCCGGATTTTGCATCCACATACTTGTTCTCAATGTAGTACATATCCGGATCCTCGCCATCTTCCTTGCCCAGGCGATGGATCTGCAGGTAAATGTATTCTTTTCCGTTCATGGTCTGATAAGTGCCAAAAGCGCACTCCGTAATTTTTCCATTGTCCCATGCCAGCGGATAGATCATATCAGCTCTGATGTAGTCAATCACAACAGCATCGTCTGCATCTTTGTATTCCACAAATGCTCCTGTGCCCAGCGCAAAAGCAAGCTCTACAAGCTGATTACCTTTCACAAAAAAATTATTTTTGCTCAGGATCATGCTCAGCTGCTTGTCATAAGATCCTGCCTTAATAGCCACCTTCTCATTCAGCAGAAGGTTCGCCCAGTCTTCACAGATCTTCTTTGCCATACCCAGCTTATAACGTTCCTGTTCCGTCATGATACTGCCGTTATACAGCTTGTAATGATGAAATTTCTTCACATCGTTCTGATACCATTCCAGCCACTCATCAATATGACTGTATGTCTCATCCGCCGGAACTGTATATTTCTGATCAGTCAAATATGTCTTGATCGTATTCGTTGATAGATTCATATGCCCTCCCTATGCAGCAATGTACAGGATGTCTTCCTGGACACTCTCTGTGCTGTATTCGGTGCTGTCCAAGCTGTCCACGTTCATCTCGCCATCATCAAGCCGGACATCCATGTTCTTTTTCTTTTCGTCATATACAGCCTCTTCAAAGGCCGCAATAATGTGGGTGCAGTGCTTCATTACCTTCCAGCGTCGCTGAGCAATCAGGCTGTTATAAAATGCAATTCGGTCATTGATCGGTCCCTTGATCGCGTTTCTCAGGTCAATTGCTACGTGCGCCTGAATACATGCGCTCTCCAGTCCGCTGATCAGAGTCTGCTCGGCAGAATCGCAGTAGGCTTCCAGGACCTTATACCTTGCCTGCGCCCTTTTGACAAAATCAATAAAATCATCCTGCAGCTGTTTTGGGTTGATCCGCTTCTTGCAGTAATACTCATCAAGTACCACTACCTGCTTATACCCTTTTGTAAATCCTGTCAGGGTAAAAGAATGAGCCGACTTTGTACCGCCAAAATCGACTCCGATAACTGCATATACGATTTCGTTCTTCAGACGGCCATGCTCATCACGCTCCAGAAGCCAGGAACTGCTGACCAGATAATCTTTTGTGTGATCTGCAAACTGCTGGTAGATCAGACCGTCAGCTGCCACCCATTTACCCAGGATAAAACGCTTGTAGAATACACTGCCATGCGGCCATGCATTCTTGTATTCTTCTTTACGCTTTGGAGATATAGAAAGATTATCATCCATCGTAAAGTGCAGATGATATACTTTCTTCTGCTTCATGGCTTCTTCGGTCAGATACTCCTCGCGGATGAAGTGATGCGGTCCCGCCGGGTTACAGTTCATCCAGAACTTCCAGCCATCCACAGAGCATCTGGCAATCGCCTGATCCACAAAGCTCTTCGGAAACAGTGCAGCCTCATCCAGATATGCACCTGCTGCAGTTAATCCCTGCAGTGCATCCTGCGCTGCCTCTGTGTTTGCGCCGTACAGGTAATAGGTATTGGTTCCGATCTCAAGCCTGGCATCTGTGCCAGATCGAATGTATTCATAAGGCCATCCCCATGCTTCCAACATCTGCAGCATCGGTCTGACCACATTCTTCTTCAGCGCTCCCATCGTCTTTCCGGCCAGGATAAAAGACTCACCGGAAAACATCTCCTGAGACCAGGTAAGGAATCCAATGATACAGGCTATTGTCTTGCCTGATCGAATGGATCCGTCTGCGATCACATAATTGTTCTCCGAGGCCCTGATCATCGGTCTCCACCAATGGATCAGTCTCTGCTGCTGCGGAGAAAATGGCTTGAAATTAAACTTCGCCGGTCTCTTCTTCCGCTTCGGCATCTGTTTCATCCTCCTCGAATAATCCAGCCAGATCTTCCTCTGTCGGTCTCATGGCTTTCAGGAAACTCTGGATATTATCATCCTGATTATCTGTGTCACCGACTTCCTGATCCCTGGCTCTCTTCGCCCTGTCTGTCCGGATCCGCTGCTCTTCATCATCCGCAGCCGTCTGACCCGACTGTCCTGCATATCTGGTCACAGCTTCATAAGCCTTCACATTTCCGGCAAGTGCTTCTTTGATCATCGCCATATTGATTGCGGCTTCCAGTGTCGGATCCAGTCCTAATGATTCCAACAAAGGATTCCATTCAGGGCTATCTATTTCTGCAGTCAGAAGGGCATTCAGCGTCTTCCGGAAGTCCGCTCTTTTCCGTCTGGCTTCTCCGGATGCCTTTCCGCCCGCCCTTCCACGTTCTCTTGCTTCGCTCTTGGTTCGTACCGGTTTTAGGTTCTCATTATTCGCCATCACCTCACCTTCCTTGCCTTAGTATTTTGGGATAGAAAAAGGAGCCATCCGTAAAGATAGCTCCAAGCCCCACAATAAACTGGTTATAATAATTTCTAGACAATTGCGGGGGCAAGACTCGAACTTGCGACCTCGTGGTTATGGGCCACGCGAGCTTCCAACTGCTCTACCCCGCGAATCACCGCCGAAGCTCTGACACCTCAGCGGCGGATGATATGGGAAAAGATTAAACCATGCAACGCATCTGCAGTGATTTCAGCTTACACTTTACCATAGGAAAAACGGAAAAAACGGAAAAAGCGGAAAAACTTTTAATTTTTACCCATAAAATTTTCAAATTCCTTTCGCACTCCTTCTCCGGTTGCTTTTCGTCCCAGTCTTCTGGCTACCTGCTCCCATGTCATCTCTTCAAAAAACTTATATCGAACGATTCGTTGCATTCTTGCAGGAACAGTATTCAGCCATGCTTCTACATCACATTTGAGTCTCTTTGCATTTTGCAGTCGCTCTTCCAGGATCAGCTCCTCCCGATCAAGCTGTCCTGGATCCTCCAGTACGGAGTGGGCGATGCCCGCAACCTTAAAGCTCTTCGCGGCAAAAGGGAAGTCGTGCATGGACCCATTCACAGCATCGACCACCACCGTCTTCCGGTTCTTCTGAAGCCGCCGGATCTGCTCCTCTGTCTCCTTCACCGCTTCGCAGGCATCTATGTATTGTTTGAGTATATCCTTGTCCATTGCTACCGCCTCCCTGTTATTATTGTTACTGTCTGGTCATGAAGCGGCGCCGGATAAAATCCACCACCGCTTCTGGCATCTTATTGCTGCATTTCTCACGTTGTTCTTTTTGCTCACTGTGTATCCAAGAGAAACCTGGTAACGGTTCCAATGAACTCGGGCACTCGCCTCCATCGCTATGAAACATTCCACAAATTCTACACTTCATTCTCATTACTTCTCCGTGTTCTCCTCGTCTTTCTTACAAAATCCAATATGCTCATACGCGTCATATGAAATGCTTCCTCGCACTTTCATATAGCACAGCTTCTTCCCGGTCAGAAGGCATTTCTTATGTTTCCGATCCAGATGCTCACAATTGCCATTACAATACATGCTCATTCTCCTTTCCATGGTTGCGGTAATGGCATCCAGGCATTCGCAATCACACCTACTGATGCATAGCTTACATCCTCATCGCCCGGATAAAATGCCCCGCCGCCATTTTCATCAACTTCATATCTCCCGATATCTGGCAGGGAAAAATTGTCAAATGAGATCAAAATATAATCACCCGTTTCCGGAAGCCGTTCTGTGATCGGAATCCACGGATTCGCCGTCTTCTTCAGTGTCTCCATCACCATATTCTGCTCTTCTTCACTTTCACAATGGATGATCACATCATACGTATCATCATATATGTTAAACAGACCATTTTCATCAGCTATTATCTTAATTCCATCTGCCATCATCTTACCCTCCACTACATCTGCAGTATAAATTCCTTCGGCATCTCAATGACGTAACCTGCATCCTCCAGCTCTCGTGCCATCACTGCAACTTTTACATCTACGACCCCGCACACCGATTTTTCCAAACAGTCTTTAAGTGCATCATTGATTCTGTTAATACGCTTGCTGCCAAATCCATTATCCATCAGATAACTGTAAGCAATCAGGCACCAACGCATGCAATACGTTATGATCTCATTCTCTGCCTCATTAAGCTTCTGCTCTATCATATACCGGTATTTCTTTTTTCTGCTCACATGGATGTCACTGTCTTCATGCATAACAACCTCAAACGCAACCCCTGTCTTCTCTTTTAGCCGGGCATTGGCTGCATCGACATCAAATGATTCATCTTCCAGTCCCTTAGCAATTGCCTGGTGTAGCTTTACGATCTGCCCCGGTCTCCAATGCTCCTGGAAGACCAGGATATGAGTCAGGTACACTGATAATCCAGAGAATGATGCTGAATAACTGTTGCGCCGACACTTTGCAGTGTAATTCAACTCATGCAGCAGCTCCGCCCTAGTCTTATGTATTTTTTTCTTTGCCATCATTTCACTCTCTCATTCTTAAACTTTTTCTCATTCTTAAACTTTTTCAAATAATTTATGATTTCTGTTTCTGATTCTCCCATCAACGCATATGCCGCATGATAGTTATATCTGTTCTTATCACCACCAACTAAATGAAACTTACTGGTCGGTTCATATACCCCACGTCTTATAGGTTCAAGATATTCATCCGCAATTATCTGAGCTCCATCTGGAAGAATGAATCTATAATAAGCCATACCAATATGTTCGTCCTCATACCAAAGTCCCCATGACCGATAATTCTGCAACCATTCTTTCCGCTGGTCATTGTTCTTCAGCAGAGGCAGTTCAGGCTGTATCACCTCTTCAGCCTCTTCTTCATCCAGATTCTCATGATACTCCAGGAGCATCTTATAAGCCTGCAACTGCATAAAGTGCTTGGCATATGTACGTGGCTGATTCTGGATCCAGTAATCACGCATATGATCCAGCATATTCTCGGTATCCTTGATCAGGTTTTCCAGAGTTTTGCGGTCATACTCCATAATCTCAGGTGTTTCCGCCTCTTTTTGCGGTTTTACTTCTTCTGGTTCCGGCCGGTACATACATTTTCTCTTTTGCGACGTCGCAACAGATTCCTCTGGAACTACACCGGGATAATCACCCACCTGCATCTGACCGGGGCACTGATCAGAAGTGTCTTCCTGATCAATCACCACTGCCGGCACTTCCTTCGGCTTTTCTTTCTTGGGCTTCATCTCCCGGATCTGCTTTACTGTAGTCTTCTCTGTTACCTTCTTCGCTTGCTCTGGAGAGAGACTGATCATCTCCTGCAGCTGTGACTTACTGAAGTTCCGGTACTCCTCCATCAGCATCGGTGTGTTTCCACCAACAGAAAAACGGTCGTTGATGGTTATGTACCGTGATGCCGAGGACATCGATAATCCGAACTGATCCGCTGCATATTCCCACAGCGTACTATAACCGGCATCTTTGTACAGTTCTCTGTCCCTTGCCGCCTTCAGATGGAATCCGATCGACACACACTGGCGTGCCACGTTGGTCATATCACTCTTAATGATCCGACTCACAGACTCCGCCGTCAGATTGTGCAGGTATGCTCCCTGATAGTGCTCTACCCACTGCTCAGGTGTCTTTTTTGTGATCTCACTGCTCATTTCTCCCATGGTTAATCTCCCTTTCCCATCTCCTCAATAGCGCTCTGGATACCGATCAGCAGTTTCTTGGTCAATGGATCCGGATATTTTTGATAAATATCTTCCACCTGATCCATGAGCCATCCCCATGCTGCTTCCTGTCCAAAATCCTGATAAACAGATTCCGACATCAGACCTGTTATCACTCTCATCCGTTCCATGTACGCTGCTCTCAGTTCGCACTGCTTCTGTTTCACATTCCCACAAAGCTGATCATAAGATCTTTTATACTTGGTCTGCAGAAGCTCCTCTGATACTGCCTGTTCATTCTTGCGCTTTTTCTCATATAGCTCCTGCAGATCACGAAATTCTGTTGTCATAAAAATACACACCCCACTTTCCGGTATGATGTTTTCCGGCGCTTAAACTGATTCTCACAGAAATCAATATCATCCACGTAGTCGTAGCAGATCGCGTCCTGCTTCCCCTCAAATGTCCTGGCGATCCGTCCAATACTCTGAGTGATCACCGCGTAATCTTTTCTCGGAGTCGTAAGATACAACCGATCCAACCGTGGAATATCCAGCCCCTCTTTCGCCAGCGAATAGGTTGCAAACAGGTATCGCTTCTTTCCGGCACGCATCTGCTCGATAGCCATCAGACGTTCCGCCTTTGCTCTCTTGCTGGTCATCTTTCCATCAATCATCTCACTCTGTTCCCGCTGCTCCGGCGGAAGCATGCTCCTGATCGTCCGCAAATGCTCCAGTCTGTCCGACAGGATCAGGTTTGAGTGTGCTGCATTGCTCACAAGATCCGATACAATCTGCGCATTGCGGATGTTATTCTCTGTCAGATACGGCAGGAGCTTTGCATAATCCATGGTTCCATCTGTGTCCTGGCATTCTCTGGACAACGGAATCAGTGTCTCTCGCTTCAACACTCCAACCTTCATGGTCTTATCAGCCACCGCCTCATCAGGAACCTTGTATGCTATATCTCCCAGGATGGCAAATGTGGTTCTGATCAGTCCATCAGACCGATATACAGTAGCTGACAACCCGTATTTATATCTTGCTGCCAGATTACTCATAACTCGATAGAACATGGTCACAGATGCAGGTGTTCCGGATAGCCTGTGACATTCATCAACGATGATCACATCCCAGGTATATTTGAATGCAGCCAGATCGATCTTGCTTAAGGTCTGCACTGTTGCAAATGTCATAAGCCTTCCGACCTCTACCTTACCTCCGGTTATCTTTCCAAGACCATCTGCTCCAAAATACTGCGCTGCCCGGTCATAGGACTGATTCAGCAAGTCCTGCGTATGCGTCACCCATAAGGTCTTCCGCCCGATCGATGCTGCCAGTGCAATACCCATCTGTGTTTTACCCGATCCACATGGGCTTTGCAGGATCCCGCATCCATACTGCTTCATAGCCGTTACTGCCGGGATCTGATAATCATACAGAGGAATCTGACTTCCATACTCCAACGGTTCATTGTCCGCCAGATCTGTCTGTATCCTGCATCCCTGCAGATATTTCCTGATATGCTTTCCAACTCCACAAGGAAGAACAAGATCCTCAGATACAACCTTGTACATGGTCAGATATCGATCTGTATTTCCTGTCCACAGTCCCCTACGAGTGCGGTTGATATACTCCGGATTTTCGAATACCAGGTTTTCTCTCGCCCACTGGATCAATGCTGCTGATGGTTCTTTTACAATGATCTCATTGCTGATTGTTACTTCCATTTCCGTTTCTCCCAATCTCTGCATAGCAGCTCACCCATCTCCTGCATCTGATCTGCATTCAGCGATTTCACACCTGCCTTCCTTGCCTTCATAAGATCACTGAATTTTATACTTACAACCAGATCAGACATCTCCAGCAGGATAAAGTACCATGGATCTTCATTGCCACATTCCATCCAGTATGTCATAGCACTGATCTGATTCGGTTCCATACGGCTTAAGCGGAACACATCGTCCTCGCACACCTTACAGTCGCCTACCTGTGTCTTCCCATCCTTTGCAAGCACAATATCAAATGGCTGCCCGTTGCGATTGTCCTGAAATATATGCGCCCACCAGCCGCGTCTGGACATATACTGCGCTAGGTCATGCTCGAATGCGTTGCCTGATGATTTATTACTCATACATCCTCCTGTGGTTACCGCGTTACCAAATTGGTATATTCAGTGGTAACCTAAAAAACATTGTATTTTCAACGATTTTCCTTATCTGGTTACCAAATTACCAAGTTACCCACACTTTTTCCTATATAGGGGAAAATAATTGAAATATTTGAGATTTTTATTTGTATATATGTACACGTTTTTGGGTGGTAACCTGGTAATTTTGGTAACCTGGTAACCTTAATCAAAGGGCAGTTCCTCCTGTTCATATGTGCTGACAGAATGAAATTCGCTATCTTCCTGCTTTTCTTCCCTATTGTTCATCTTCAAAAAAACACAACGCTGGGAACGTCCATTAATCTTCTTGTTCTTCGTTTTTCTATTGCCATCAGTCTGCAAAAGTCCTTTCCTGTCTGCCCAAGACAGAAATGCTGCCTTTGAAAATCCACCACTTTTACACAATCCGTCAAATGCTACAGGGATGATAATGGCATATCCGTCGCTGATCATTCCCCACTTTTCCAGAGTCTCTACGGTACTCTCGAATCTGGCCGGATTCATGGCAATCTTATCCATGAGATACTCATAGCATCTCTCATTGTCCGACAAAGCGCTCCGATCCGTAAGGATCTCCTTTGCCTCTTCCATGCTGATATACTGACCATCCTTGAACAGATAATCTGTAGCCAGCTTATCTGCAGTCAAGATAATCGACATAGATAGGCTCTGCTTCTGCATCTTCTCATCATCGGACAGTTCCTCCAGGAAGCCCTTCTGGATTTCCTTGATCTTGGGGATTCCCAAATCTTTGATCAAATCCACGAACTCCCTGCCAGCATACCCATAGTTCTTACAGATAAGCTCCATTACCTCGCCAGGATTGTCGTAAACCTTCGCACCGCATTCCAGTTCCAGAATACGGTTAATAGCTCCTCCCTGTGTCACATAGGAGCTCAGGGGACGTTCTCCGTTGGTCAGGATACAGTTCTTCCAGTGGTTTTCCCGGTTGATGGAAAGCTCCTTGTTGGATCTCGTCTTTCCTTTTCCGGAACACAGATCGTATACAAGGCCTTCAAAGTTTTCTTCCAGCTTCCGGTTCTTCTTGCTGCTGTCATCCAATATCAGCGGCAGATGATTCAACAGATCACAAATCACTTCCAGACCCACATCTGTTCCCTTATAGTCCTTGATATATGTATTTTCCTCCGGGCAAGCCCACACAGAAGCTGCTACGGCCAACGTGACGGATTTACCGCCCTCTGTCTCGCCCCAGAGGTCCACGAAGAACGGAAGCCCGGACAAAGGCTGCACCAATACACTGGCAAAAGATGCAGCCAACAACAGCTTGATCTCCAGACGCTTTGTCTTCCGAAGTCCAGACACATACTCAAACCACCGGTTCCTGCTCCCGACCTGCTGGATGCTATCATAGATCTGACCGTAACGGGTATCCCCATCAAACACAATCTCCGTGTCATATGGCAGGAACCCGCCCTGGATCCAGCCCAGCTTGGCGCTGGAATACTGTACATTGATTGCATCATCATTGGCATTTTCCACATCTGCCAGATAACGGACCAAAAACTTTGCATTTTCACTGGTCACGGAAATACCGCGGCCAGACAGCGCCACAATCTTGCTGGCTGATGTCACCATAGTCTTCGGAACAATGATCTCATTCCACCGCTTGTTTCTCTTATATGCCAGCTTGATCCGTTCCTCTCCAGTCTCTAGGTTCTTCATCCGTTCCACCGGAAGGATTGGATGATAACAGGCTACAATGTCCAGAATCCCGCTGTTTGGGTTATACAGATAGATACCTTCATCTGATGCCTGCCAGGACTTGCACTGCATCCGATCATAAGGACCTGTGAAATTTGTCCAGTTCTCAACCAGACATGCATGTCGGCTGCTCTTCTTTTTCGTCTCTTTTTCTACCCGCTTATATGCGTTCAGAAGCGTCCGGAACTTTGTCTTAACACCCAGCTCTTCTGCCCGCTCTTCCAGTGAAATCATAAGCTTGGCTTTATATATCTCATCCTCCTGGTCAAACAGCTCTGTGAAGATTCGTTCGTCCAGGATACTTGTTTTCGTTAATTGATTTAATGGCTCCATAGTCCATCCTCTTCCTGCATATAGTCAAATAGGGCAAGCTGCTGGAGCATCTCATTCTGAGCCTCACACCACTCATCACTGAACGGTTCCAGCTTAGGGATCTCCTCTCTGAGCCGCCCTATGGCCCCCAGATTATCTTTTACTTTTTTCCAGGCTGCCGCTCTGCGCTTAGCCTCCATCTCCCGCGCTTTCTGTGCATGATAGATCTTCATGCGGGCGGCTACTGTGGATTTCTCATAGTTTCCACCCAAAAGCTGGAATGCTTCCCTGAAAGTCAGGTTATCCATCTTCTGGACAAACGTGAAAATATCCCCATGAGCTCCACAGGCAAAACAATAAAAATCATTCTTATAAACTTTCAGACTCGGAGTACGGTCACCAGTGTGAAACGGGCAGCTCGCGAAACCGCTCCGGTTCACATGGATTCCATACCGGTCCAGGATATCGCGCATGGAATATGTCTGCTTGATCTCTTCTACTGTCATATGCGCGTCCTCCGTTTTTTACATATTTCAATCCACACCCCGTGACGGAAGCGACTATTACATAAACGGCAGCTCCTCATCGATACCGTCCGGAATGTTTATAAATCCATCGTCACCGCTCAGCGGATGCGCCGGATCCGTTACTGCAGGAGTTGAAGCTGTCGGTGCTGATCCTTCCGGGAGAAGTTTGTCTTCCGGAACTTCCGCATCTTTTAAGCCTTCAACGCTACGGATCTGATAGAGTTCTGTCGCAAATGGACGGTTGCCGTTGGCGGCTTCATACTGACGTCTCCAGAAAATGCCTCCGAATTTCTTTCCTCTCAGGCTGTCTTCATTCTTCTCCTGATCCCACCGGAAAGAAATATTATTGGAACGCTCAATGGACGTAATGATACCCTTGAACCATGGAAGACCTTTTCCTTCCATGTTCTGCTTGTATACACCTCTCCACTTGGCATCCTTGGGATTCTGTGCTTTATCCCCATCAAACATCTTTTTGTAGAAGTCCTTATACTCGCCCTCTGCAATATCAAACAAGATCACAAACTGCTGGTTTCCATTTCTGGATTCCTGTATAGAAACCTGCTTGATCACACAAACATACTTCCCTTTCGGCAACTGCTGGAACTCTCCTGTATAAGCTGCCGCTTCATCATATCCTACTGGTTTCTTAATCATTCCTGCTCTTCCTCCTTGGATTCATATTTTTCCCACCCGTAAAAATCACGGATAGTATCATCAACTACTTTCAGGTTGTTCTCAATCTCTGGCTCCGGAAACATATCTTCTGGAGTCTTGGTGATGTCGGATCCATCGGTCACTGTCCGGAAAAAATGATTTCCATTCTCACTCATACAGCGGATACAGATCGTAACCATTCCCTCCAGGCATACCTTCCGATCCAACTGTTTTCCAATGGTACGAAGTCTGGATACACCAAAGTCATCTGTATCCTCATGGAAAATAATGTAAACAATCTTGTCAGGAGCGGTCACCTCTGTCTTGATCCGCTTCACCAGACCGTACATTGCATCTGCAATATCGTCATACATTTCAAAGGATGCATTTCCTTTCTTATTCCGGTGCTGTGACATGAAAAGATGCGTCATAATATAACCGGCATCATCGATCACGAAAACCTTTTCCGGATTCTTGTTGATCGTAGCAATGATTTTATTGATATCATCCGTGGCACCAGTCTTTACGAACCGCTTGCGGAAGGGTAATTCCTTCCGCTCGGTATTCAGCAACACAATTTCTTTCTCATCAAAGAACTTCAAGCTCCGGCTCTTTCCGCTGCCAGACTTTCCGTAAATCAATACAGGTAATCCCACAATCTTTCTCCTCCTATCTGATTCGCAGACTCTCCCCACGCGGGAGAAGTTTTGCCCATTCTACTTCATGATTCTTCAGGTACTCTCTGATAGCTGCATTGTTTGGTTCAGGATCTGCCTGCACCAGGAATTTTCTCGGAATATCATTGATGTCATCCGATACCTGTAAAGGCTGCAGACCACCATTGGTCTGGATATTGAAGGAAAACAGATCCGTCTTGAACTTCTTCTTGTCAATAAAGCGCATATTCTCTTCCAGACGGTCCTTCAGTGCTGCTGATCTGTTCTCCAGTGACTTTCTCCTTGCTGCCAGCCTGACTTCTTCCTGCTTGATCACTGCTGCAGTTGCATTCATCTCACGGATGATCTTCGCATAGTTGTCTGCTTTCACCTCAATAGCACCTTCAATGCTCTCCAGCGTGTCATTGATCACCTGCTCATCCACATCTTCATCAAACAGCATGTCCCGCACTGCAGCATACTGCTCTGTCAACTCATATAAACTTTCCATGGTCTTATACATCCTCTCCTTCTGTGGTGCATACTATTACCTGTCTATTCAGACCTTTACCTATCTTATCTGACAAGACTTTCGATGCTGGAGAAAGTTCCGCAAATGCTTCTTCCACAGACCTAAGTGCAAATAAGATCACCGGAAGGTCCTTCTCTGGAAAAGACTGCACCAGTTCAACAATTAAATTGGCGTAAACTGTCGCTGCTTCCTCAATAACTTTTGCAAAATCTTCATCAGTTTTGGTATTAAAAATCTCAGGTAAAAGTGCCTTTGTTGGTTTTTCCATTTTCCCTTATCCTCCTACTTTGAAATCACTCTTCTCTGGCCGGACTTCCGGCTCAGGATCACCATCGATACCGATCCGTCATCCAGGACCATCCAGTTATCTGGTAACAGCCCGGCTCTACTGATTGCCTTCTTCTGTGCCAGTGTCGGTCTTTCCGGTCTCAGTTTTCCCATTCTCCGCTCCTTTCCGTCTCTTTGACAGACCCACACAAATCGTTCCAACTGTCGCGCCCATCTCATCTGCGATCTGCTCGGCACTCCAGCCAGCCTTGTCCAGGGCTTCTATCTTTCCCCAGTCCAGTTTCTTCCTGGCAGAGGTTTTCCCCCCCCCCCGCCTCTTTCGGAGGTTCCGGAGCATCGGTGCCCCTGCAGATCTCTGGCTCCTCGATCGCAAACTCAAGCTTTAGCAGATCCCGCAGCAGCACTGCACTGTCCAGCGATACCGGACGGATAATATAGACATCTTTACCATCCTCGATGGCATCCAGCGCTGCCTCTCTGTTGATCATCTTCAAGTTCATTTCCCATACCTCACTTCCCATGTAATCTTTCAAGCTCAGCAGCTCGCTCCAGAATTTCACTGGCATAACTGCTGATCACACCATTTTCATATGCCCGGATTCCGAGCTTGTCCGAGTACCCGGCGTTATAAAACATAAGCGCTGCTGCCGGATCCTCGTATCGTTCTGCCAGATCTTCCAGGATGCTGACCCCGACCCTGATATTGTCGTATGGATCCATCAGATCCAGACAGTTAAGCTCCTGGGCTCTCCGCCAGTGGATGATCTGATCCACCTGCATGAGACCTACGCAGTCACCATTGACTGCAGTCGGATCCCAGCTGGATTCCTTTTCGATGATTGCTTCCACCAGCTCCGGGCAGATCTTCGAGTCCAGGCAGATCAGTTCAATATATTCCGTCCAATCATCCTGCCGGCTGTGCTCGGCCTGTACGATCAACGCCAGACCGAAACACCACATCAGTAAAATTAAAACAATAGTTCCTACCACTCTTCGCATACACCATCCTCCCATGTTGCTAACTCTGCCACGAAGAGACCCAGCAGAAGCAGTCCGGGTACCGCCTGCCACAGCTGTGCATCGATACCAGACAGGCAGCACAGCGATGCCATAAATGTGATAAATTCTGTTAATCTCTTAAGCACTTTCATTCTTTTTTCTCTTTTCTTCCTCCAGAAGCAAGCCCTGATACAGGGTGTTGGACACACGCTGCATGATCTTCGCCCGCTCTTCCGGCGGAACACAGCACGAATCATCCATGATAATGTGGGTGTGGCCGATCATAAATTCTTTCTGCATAAGCCTCTCCTTTCATGTGACCTGTTGACTTGTTACATCATATGTAAAACCGGTTGTACATCTTTCTTAGTGGCAGAGCTGGAAAAACTCCATACCCCTATGAAACCAGCTCTGCGACTGCTGCAGTAATAAACCATGGGAAAAGATACTGAGTATTCTTTGGGTACCTGCAGCTATACCCTAGTGGACCTGCCGGGATTCGAACCCGAATCTTGCTCTCCCTGTTTTATGTAGCGCTACGCTGTTCTGCCATTGAACTACAGGTCCTTGCGGCATCTTGGCAGATGCCATTTGCTTCTGTTATGTAGTTGTGCTATCCTCTCCTTACAGGCTTCTGCCAAAGCCAAGTATGAAAGGAAGAATTTTTACTTTGAACACACAGAATTTAACTCTTGATCTAACCCAAACAATTGCTTTAATCGGATGCATTACCGGTTGTCTTGGACTTGTAATAAATCTTTATCGTCTGTATCGAGAAAGATATTGCCTAAAAATCGGTTTTTTCAAGCCAGAATGTATATTTTTTGAGCCAATAACAGCTAAAACTTACTCATCCAAATATCAAGGCTTGATTCATATGGAAATCTGTAATAAATCTGTAAATCCTATAACCATACACGATGCATACTTAGCAGTAGGCAAACACTACTCAAGATTTGAAAAATATGATGAATCGGATTCTATAAAACTCCTTCAGAAAAATGCTCCCCCTGCCAAACACTTATTGAATCCAAAATCATATGTTTCATTTCCAATGAATAAACAATTTGAAGCACCTCTACGTTTACAGGCTTTTGACTCGTTTGAAGGTTACGGATTCATCCCATATTTCCCATATGAAAAAGAAAATCCGCTCAAAATCTATGTAATATTTAAAACAGCCAAACGTTCTAAGCACGTAGTCCGAGCTAAATTACATAAATTTTCCGATTAAGTATCCAACAATCAATAAAATAAAAGGAGATACTGCCCGAGCTATACTTTTTGATTCTTCTCGCATGAGGTGATTCTCAATAGCATGTCCCATATAGGTGGTGATCTCTATAGTTCCATCTGGATGGTGGATTTCTTCCACCGTCCTTCCTTGAGAATCTACTGATCGAATGATCCTCGTTTCCATCTTCTCCTACTCCTTCTGCTCCTCTGTGGCGAAAAGATATTCCAGCGAGCATTCTGGGAAAAATGTATCTCTAATCTGTACAGCCTCCTCCACGGAAAAGGTTCCACCGTTTAATTTGTATGTCACACTATTTCTGTGAATTTTTAAGCATTCAGAAATTTTCTCTTTGCTTACCTTTCTTTTTGCCAACTCTCCTATCAAATTTGAATAACGCAATTCAATCACCTCGTTTCCGAATATTCGTTAATTATGTTTTCATTATAACCGATATTTCGGTAATGTCAATAAAGATTTATGAATTTTCATAAAAAATTGTTGATATTTCGTTATGGACATGTTACGATAATTTCAGCTAAAGGAGGAAAATACATGGGATTATCTGAAGACTTGTTAAAAGATTTAATTCTCTCCAAATATAAAAGTGTAAGAGAATTTACTACTCAATTAGAAATGCCCTACTCTACTCTCGATAGTATTTTTAAACGTGGAGTCAGAAAGGCCAGTGTTGATAATCTAATTAAAATATGTGATTCTCTCGGAATAAGTGCCGATGCTTTAGTCGATGGAAAGATAGAAGCCAAAAACACAAGTTCTGATACCATCGCCGCGCACAAAGATGGTGAGAACTTTACGCCAGAGGAACTGGCCAAGATTGAAGAATACAAAAAGCTGCTGCTGGCAGCCAGACCAAAGGATTGATTCTGTGAACTACGAAGAATTACAAATTCAGAATGCTGATCTGAATATGAAGGAAATGGATCTTTCAGAAGTCTCCGGATTGAAGGGACTGTACTATAACGGCAATATTGCCATTGAAAAGAAACTGACACAAAACCAGAAAGCTTGCGTGCTTGCGGAAGAGTTGGGGCATCACTACACGACTGTTGGCAATATTCTGGATCAGTCTGATACAGGCTCCATGAAACAGGAAAGGAAAGCCAGGCTGTGGGCTTACAACAAGCTGATCGGGCTCTCCGGTATCATCCAGGGATATAAGGCACACTGTCGGAGCCGGTACGATCTGGCGAAATATCTGGACGTCACAGAAGAATTTCTGGACGAAGCGCTCGCCTGCTATCGCAACAAATACGGAACATCCGTGGAGCTGGACGGATATCTGATCGTATTTGAACCATCACTGGCAGTGCTGGAGAAATTTGTGTAATACCCATCCACGTATTGTGGATAAAAATGGTAATATCCCGCAAGGGTTATTATAAATATGTTTGCCTGTAAATGCTGAAAACTAAATACTAAGGAGGAAACGTGTTATGAGCGAAGCTGAACCTCAAAAATGGTACCAAAAGACTTTTGGTATTATACTGTTACTAATTTTCTTTTTCCCTATCGGACTTTATCTGATGTGGCGATATGGGAAGTGGAATAAAACTGTAAAGATTGTGGTAACCGCAGCTCTTGTGATTATCGGCATAGGAAGTTTATTCACTCCAAAAGTCAAAGTCGACTCCATTGCACTCTCTATTCCAGATGTTCAAGAAGAGTACGACATTAACACAAACATTCCTGTCGATATAGTAATTACACCTGAAGACGCGACATCAAAAGACCTAGAATATTTTACCAGTGACGAATCTGTTACTTTTGAAAATTCTGAAATCGAAACCGGGTCAGAGGAAGGATCCTATGAAGTTTACGTTCAAGCGGATGGCGTGCAAAGCAATGTAATTACAATCAACATAGTTGATATTGCTGCCAGAGAAAAAGCTGAAAAAGAAGCTGAAGAAAAACGACTTGCCGAGGAACAGGCTGCTAAAGAGGCAGAGGAAAAGGCAAAGAGGGAAGCTGAAGAAAAGGCTGCTGCTGAAGCAGAAGCTCAGCGTCTCGCAGAAGAACAGGCCGCCAAAGAGCAAGCAGAAAAGGAGGCTGCTACAAAAGCATCCACTAGCACATCTGTTGCTGCAGTTGCTGCCGGATCTGAATCGCAGTCTTCATCCAATTCTTCTGGATCGGGAGATGGAAGCAACTTCAACACATACGATAATGCGCAGCAACAAAACACTTCTTCAAGCTATGTACTTAATACAAGCACGATGAAATTTCATCGTCCATCTTGCTCCAGTGTCAAAAAGATTGCTCCACAGAATTACAGTACATCCAATAATTCCCGTGAAGAGCTTATTTCTCAAGGATATTCTCCATGCGGAAAATGTAACCCATAATTGTCAAAGGAGGCATCACTATGGCTAAGAAAAAAGGAATCCCTGGATTATCATTTAGCTGGAAACGTGCGCTTGGAATTACCAGTGCAAAGAGAAAGATTGCCAAGGCAACCGGCATTCCAACAACCAAACAGGGGCGTCGCGCAAAAGTAGGCCGACTCTTTGGTATTAAGTAAAAAAAAAGAAAACGGCTCCCTGCTGCAACAGAGAACCGTCTCACATAGATCACACTCCCGAAGGATGATGCAATCTGTAGGCCAAAAACATTGTATCATCTTCCGGACAGCCACGCAAGCGGAACTCCTGTTCCCCGCTGGCTGTTATTTTTATACCCTTTTTGCGATTTGCGACGTCGCAAATCATACACTGTACTGGAGGATGATATTATGTACGAAGATCTATCTTATACTTACGGATCCGGCGCTTATGCCATCTACTTGCGGAAGTCCCGGAAGGATCTGGATGCAGAAGCCATGGGTGAAGGCGAGACCCTCTCCCGCCATCTGGACATCCTGAAAGCCCTGGCAAAGCGCATGGAGCTAAATGTGGTCAAGATCTACGCGGAAGTGGTCTCTGGAGAATCCATTGACGCCCGGCCTCAGATGCAGGAGCTGCTCCGTGATGTGGAGACCGGTATCTATGATGGCGTCCTGGTCGTTGAAGTGGAGCGTCTGGCCAGAGGTGATACTTCTGACCAGGGACGTGTGGCCAAGACCTTCAAGTTTTCCAACACGTTGATCATCACGCCTTCCAAGACCTACGACCCGAATAACGAATTTGATGAAGAATACTTTGAGTTTGGTTTATTCATGTCCCGCCGGGAATATAAGACTATCCGCCGTCGTCTGGTTGCCGGATCTGATGCCTCCCGCCGGGAAGGGAAGTACACCGGCAATGTCCCACCCTACGGATATGCCCGGAAGAAGCTGAAGAAGGAAAAGGGCTGGACCCTGGAAATCATCCCTGACCAGGCACAGGTTGTCCGCATGATCTTTGACTGGTATCGGAATGGCATGCAAGGTATCCCGGTTGGCTACACAGCCATCTCCGATGAGCTGAACCGTCTCTCCATCCCATCCCCTTCCAGTACTCGTTGGACACCCAATGGGATCCAGGGGATCCTACGTAATCCGGTCTATGCCGGATACATAAAATCAGGATATCGGAAAGAAGTCAAGAAGATCGTAGACGGAAAGCTCACCCGCAGCCGTCCGTTGAATAACGACTACACTCTGTATCCCGGCCGCCATGAATCGATCATCTCCCAGGAGACCTGGGATGCGGTCCACAACCGGATGTTAAAGCGTGTGCTTCCATCCTCCAGCAGCCGCGTGAAACCACAGCAGAATCCACTGGCTGGTCTGGTCTGCTGCTCCCAATGCGGCAGGATCATGCAGCGCCGTCCTTATCAGTCCGGCAGGACAGCCACCCTGATCTGTCCGACCAAAGGCTGCAGCACCGTGGCATCTGACCTGTCCATGGTGGAGCAACGGCTCCTGGATGCACTGGATCAATGGCTGGTCTCCGGAACTCTTCCGGATCCTGATCACCTTCCAGACAACAGTGACCGGCTGGACCTGCTCCGTCAGGCAGTCAGCTCCTGCAGCGAAGATCTGTCAGAGGCAGACCGACAGCTCCAGAAACAATATGATCTTTTAGAAAAAGGGATCTATGATGAGGTGACTTTTTTCGAGAGATCTGCTATCATGAAGAAAAGGAAGTCTGAGCTGACTTCCAGACTGAAGGATCTGCAGACTGAACTGCAGACCGAGACAGAACGCAACGAAGCAGTGAAGAACCTGCTCCCTACGCTGCAGACGATCCATGACACCTATCCGAAGCTTACCAGCGCAGAGCTGAAGAACCGGCTTCTGAAGGAAGTCATCGATCACGTTGAATATTCAAAATCTGAGAACGGTCGCTGGGGTCACCCGGATAACTTCTCACTGAAGATCTATCCGCGTGTCACCCCTGCGTGACCAACCTCTAAAATTCATTGATTTTCCATGGAATTTCATCATCTCTACCGTCCGTGTGCACATTCCTCCGTTCCAATATCCGTAAGTGTCGCCATACACTCTTTATAAGGCATCGTATATCTCTGCGACAGATATCGCATACTGGCACTCAATTCGCCATCGGGACCACCCAACGGCAGGACGATCATATGACATGCCTGTATTTCATACAATGTCTGTAACTCCCACCATTATGAGGTTTGATTCTCTATGCCAACTGCAGCTGCTTATATCCGCGTCTCTACTGAAGATCAGATGGAATTTTCCCCGGACAGCCAGCTCCGGAGTATTCAGGCATATGCTCTGAATCATCACATTGAACTACTCCCTGCTCACATCTATCTGGACGAAGGAATCAGCGGACGAAATGCAAGCAAACGTCCTGCTTTTTTACAGATGATCGCTGATGCCCAAAAAAAGCCACATCCTTTTGACCTGATTCTCCTGTGGAAATTTTCCAGATTTGCAAGAAATCGGCAGGACAGTATCTTCTATAAATCCATGCTTCGGCGGGAATGCGGTATTGATGTGATCTCCATCACAGAACCACTCTCTCCAGATCCTACTTCGATTCTGATTGAAGCACTTCTGGAAGCTATGGACGAATACTATTCTGTCAATCTGGCTCAGGAAGTCCGCCGTGGCATGAATGAAAAATTCCGCCGGGGAGGTATTGTCTCCATCCCGCCTTTCGGCTACACTGCCAGAGATGGACAATTCATAATCGTGCCGGAACAGGCATGTTGGGTTCGCTGGATCTTTGATTCCTACCTAAACGGTATTTCCATTCCTTCTATTGCCAAAGAATTACAGACAGCCGGTGTACGAACAATCCGTGGAAATCCTTTTGACGGCCGCGGCGTCCGCTACATTCTCGGCAACCCTGTCTACACCGGGCAAATGCGCCGTCATCTGGAGCACCACTCTGTTTCTTCCCCTTTATCATCTGACCGATTTCATGTTGCTGACCATATGACCTGTGTTGTTGGCACACACCCACCTATTATTTCCTGCGAAATGTTCCTTCAAACACAGACATTGTTGATGCGTACGAAGAAAAAATCATAATTTGCAAATAATGTTCAGACAAGACAAGACCGGACCTTTTTAATGGTCCGGTCTTCGCAGATTCTTGTTATCTCCAGTGTTTGCATGAAGACTTTTTCTTTAATTATTTTCAGCTTAGTTGTTTTTTTCTTAACAAATATATCATAGGAACAAGCATCGGGAAGATTTCCAGACGCCCTGCCAGCATATCAAAGGCCAGAACCAGTTTTGAAAAATTGGAATAGATACCAAAATTCTGTGTTGGTCCGACTTTTGCAAGTCCAGGTCCGATATTATTAAGCGTTGCAGCTACTGCTGTAAAGTTAGTTGCAAAATCAAAGTTATCCAGCGAGATCAGCATTACAGACAGAACGAAGATCCCCAGATAAGCCACCAGAAATACATTGATGGAACGAAGCACCTCATGCTCCACTGTCTTTCCTTCGAACCGCGTCTTGCGGACATTTCTCGGGTGAATGATAAATGCCAACTCTTTCATAACTGTTTTTGCCATAATACAGAGTCTCGACACTTTTATACCACCGCCGGTACTTCCTGCACAGGCTCCGCAAAACATGAGCAGAACCAGAATGCCTTTGGAAAATTCCGGCCACAGGTCAAAGTCCACGCTTGAAAATCCCGTAGTCGTGATAATCGACGCCACCTGGAAAGCTGCCTGACGAACCGTCAGCTCCAGATTTCTTACCATATAAAAGATATTCACAGAGATCAGCAGGACTGCAGACGCAATAATCCCAAGATATGCGCGAGCTTCCTCACTTTTCATTCCCTCTTTGAACCGCTTCACGTAAAACAGGAAATAGACATTAAAGTTTACGCCAAACAGAATCATAAAAATGGTCATGACCCACTGGGTTGCCGCGCCATACTCTGCGGCACTGCTGTCAAGCACGCCAAAACCACCGGTTCCTGCTGTTGCAAATGTTAAGTTGATAGAATCAAACAGCGGACAGCCTGTCAAAATCATACACGCGAGCATTGCAACTGTCAGCACAAAATAAATCTGATACAGTATTTTAGCCGTACTTCTGACCTTCGGAACCAGTTTTCCTACAGATGGGCCAGGGCTCTCTGCCTTCATCAGATGCATACTGGAGGGTCCTGCCATAGGAAGAAGTGCCAGCATAAATACCAGTACTCCCATACCGCCAACCCAGTGAGAAAAGCTTCTCCACATAAGAATCGCTCTTGGCGCACCCTCCACACTCTGCATTACAGATGATCCTGTGGTAGTAAATCCAGATACAATCTCAAAAAATGCATCAAATGGATTCTGCAGTACCCCGCTGACGCACAACGGGATCGCTCCGCAGATACTAAGTGCCACCCAGCAAAGAGCAACACTCACATAACCTTCTACTGAAAAAATGGTCGTATTTTCAGGTTTTTTACCTCGCAGAAGCGCACCAGCCACAATACAGAACAAGGCTGATCCTGCAAATACACGCAGCGTATTCCACTCTCCATATACGATTGCTGTCAGAATTGGAAGCAGCAAAAGTGCCGCTTCCAGCATGATGATACTACCCACAATATAACGAATCATTTTCTTATTCATTGTATACGTACCACCTTATCTAACGTGTTCCGACCGGGCCGGATGTTTTCTTCATAATATCTCGAATGTCCTTATAAGCTCCGCAGTCTGTGGTAATGATGACCACAGAATCTCCTTCCTGAATGCAGTCCTGACCTTTGGGGATAATGATCTTTCCCTTTCGGTTGATCGCACATACCAGAATATGCGGTTTCAGCTGAAGCTCCTGCAACGGAATATCAGTCACTTCGCTCTTTCCCTTGATTACGAACTCCAATGCCTCTGCATTTCCATCTACCAGACGGTACAGTGTCTCCACATTACTTCCGATAGAGTTCTGCATAGCCCGTACATACTGAAGGATCGTTTCTGATGTGATGTGCTTTGGATAGATCAGACTTCCAATATTCAAGGAACCAATGATCGTATCAAACGTATTTCGATTGACTTTCGTGATCTTCTTCGCCTTGCTCATACTCTTGGCATACAGCGCCAGCATGACATTTTCCTCATCCATATTGGTCAGTGCGGCAAATCCTTCTGCTTTTGCAAGTCCTTCTTCTGCCAGAAGTTCCCTGTCAGTTCCATCTCCATTGATGATCATAGCTTTGGGCAGTATCTCACACAGTCTCTCGCAGGCATCTCTGTCCTTTTCTATGATCTTAACCTGAATTCCCATCTCCAGCAGACGCTTTGCCAGATAGAATGAAATCTTTCCGCCTCCAATGATCATGGTATTTTTCACCTGATTAGTCTCAATTCCGATGGTCTTAAAGAACCGGCTGGCATTGACCGGCGAAGCTACCACTGAAATCATGTCTCCTGCCTTCAGTTCCACTTCTCCACTTGGAATCAGTACCTCATTTCCACGCTCTACAATGCAGATCAGCACTTCACATCTGGACAACATATGAAGATCCTTGATCTTGTTGTTGCAAAGTGGATTCTGCTCTTCCAGCTGGAATCTCAATAACTCGATCCGTCCATTTGCAAAAGTATCAATATCAATGGCAGATGGAAATCTAAGAAGACGCGCCATCTCCATGGCAGCTGCCCACTCCGGATTGATGACCATAGAAAGTCCTAATTCATCCTTAATATGATGAATCTCATGATGATAAACCGGATTGCGCACACGGGCAATCGTCTGACATCCTCCTGCTTTTTTTGCAATCAGACAACACAGAAGGTTCACCTCATCCGCATCTGTCACTGCAATCATCAGATCTGCCGTATCAATGCCAGCATCCATCTGAATTTCAAAGCTGGCACCATTCCCCACAACCCCACGCACATCTGCAATATTTGTAATCTGCTGAATAGCTTCCGGCTTCCGATCGATCACCGTAATATCATGTTTCTCCCTGCTGAGCTGCTCTGCCAGTGCACGCCCCACTTTACCGCAGCCAGCAATAATTATATTCATCTTAAACCTCTATCCTCCTGTAAGTTATTCAGATGTCTCTAATATAACACTGACTGAATAAAACTTCAACGGTTATAGCATTTTCTAACCAGTTGCAAACGCCCGTCCAACCATCGGGACCACCGAACTGTGAGATGATCAGCTGTGCCATCTTCGGATTGGGATTTTTAATATTTACCGGATATTGCAATCTCTTTTCATAATTCCACATTTAACAATCCTCTCCTTCCCATGGCCATGGCCGATTGATCCACTCCCATTTTCCTCTTCCACCTCTGGCAGTCTCTATCGTCAGCGGTCCATAAAGCGCCGCATAATCATTCAGTGCCTGGCATCTGAGCTGATTATACTCCTGAAAATATGCCATTGCCGCCTGATCTGACGGATGTGTATCCAGATAGAGATTGGCTTCCTGCACCGCAAAGCTCAACATATCCACCCATTTAAGCATCTGCTGTCTGGACGGGGTTCCCTGTGCCATCATCTTAAGCCTCCTCTCACTCCCAGAAACGGTTTATTTAATTCCGGAAAAATTGTTCCATATGCCAGACCTTTTTCCAGATCATACACAGCATTCCAGTACTGCCAAGGCACATAAGCCATCGCCACCGGATACTCTTCACCCTGTAGAAACGGTCTGCATCCATTTTGATACCTTTGATAATTCTCCATGTAGCAATTCCTCTCTATTTGTTTTCCATTTATCTTATGTAACAGACGAAAAAAAGGTGATAGACGTGGAATCTATCACCTTACCGCTTCATATATTATTAAGTTTCCTATTTTCTGTGTTCATGTGTAAACAGATGCTCCTGGCAGTATTCATAATTGCCCTTGCATTTCGAACAAAAACGGAACTCCAGATCCTCCCCATCCTTCTCGGTCCGTCCACAGATAGCACAGCGATGATGCGTACTCTGCGATGCCGCTTTCACTTTTTTCGCATAAGTTCTCCTGCGTTTAATATCCTTCGGCGAAAATCGATTCCGCTTGCTGCCCATCACAAAGATTGCAAAGTTAAGAAGTGAGATCAACGCTGCAATGCTGTTGGCAGGAATTGCCGGAATGCCCATGGCAAGCATGGTAAACATCAGCGATGGATTCACCAGTGCGGACAAACCTCCTATGATCGTCAGTCCATAGAAAATACCTTCAATGATCCCCAGCCATTTTGCCTTGATCGGAAAAATGAAAAACAGCAGAAATGTTGCATCTGGGAACAGATACGCATACACAAAAAACAGAGATAAGTTCAGATAAAACGTACCCATGGAAAAATTAATTCCAAAAATCAAATAAATCACCAAGCAGGCGAGCACATGCAGCAGTACTCCTGAAAAGAAATAAAGATTAAATCGGAATGCTCCCCACATATATTCCAGTGCCTGACCGACCATATAATAAAAATACAGTGCAAATGCCATAAACAAAAAACTGGCATTTGGTGGCTGAATAATAAAGGTCACGATTCTCCAGATCTGTCCATGCAAAATTGCCTCAGCATCAAGTCCCAGCCATTGTGTATAAAGAGAGGGATTTACCATCTGGATCACCAGTCCCAGAATATACAGTATAATAATATAATACATCAAATTGTGAATTGCATATTTTCCAAATTTACGCTCCAGCTTATCAAGCCAATTCATAGATCAGTCCTCCATTTTGTCTCCGGAATCATATAAAAATATTTTAACTGCCGCTTATAGGTTTGTCAACTAACATATCTTAACACTATCTTTATGGACTTTCGGAAATTCTTTCCATATAATGTAGCATGTTTCAGACTGAAGATAATTGTGAGGAAAAGGCAGCTACTCGCTGCCGGAGAGATATGACTATGAACAAATGTTACAGACTTGGAATCGATATCGGTTCCACCACCGTAAAGATTGCGGTGCTTGATGATGAAAATCACTTTTTATTCTCCGATTATGAACGGCATTTTGCCAACATTCAGGAGACACTTGCTGACCTCTTGACCAAAGCCGTTGATAAGCTGGGTCCCATCGATATTTATCCGGTGATCACCGGTTCCGGCGGACTGACGCTGGCACAGTATCTGGATGTGCCATTCGCACAGGAGGTCGTCGCCGTGGCAGAAGCCCTGCAGACCTATGCTCCGCAGACGGACGTTGCCATCGAGCTGGGCGGTGAAGACGCCAAGATCATCTATTTTGAAGGTGGAAATGTAGAGCAACGTATGAATGGTATCTGTGCCGGAGGTACAGGTTCTTTTATTGACCAGATGGCATCCCTCTTGCAGACCGATGCAACCGGTCTTAACGAATATGCAAAAAATTACAAATCCATGTACTCCATCGCCGCTCGCTGCGGTGTATTTGCAAAGACGGATATCCAGCCCCTGATCAACGAGGGAGCCACCAAGGAAGACCTGTCTGCTTCTATTTTCCAGGCAGTAGTCAACCAGACCATCAGTGGTCTTGCCTGTGGTAAACCGATCCGTGGACATGTGGCATTCTTAGGAGGCCCGCTTCATTTCCTGTCCGAGCTTCGGGAGTGCTTTATCCGTACTCTGAACCTTGATGAGGAACACACGATCATTCCGACATTTTCTCATCTGTTCGCAGCTTCCGGTTCCGCACTTCTCTCCAAGCGTGAGAAGGCCGTATCCGCACAGGATATGATTGATCGGCTGCACAACAAGATCCAGATTGCATTTGAGATCCAGCGACTGGATCCGCTGTTCAAGAACCAGGCAGAGTTTGACACCTTCAGTGAGCGTCACTCTCAGGCAAAGGTTGTGAAAAAAGACCTTGCCACTTACGAAGGAAACTGTTTCCTCGGAATCGATGCCGGTTCCACCACCACCAAGATCGCACTGGTCGGCGAGGACGGCTCCCTTCTGTATTCCTTCTATCATAATAACAACGGAAGTACTTTACATATTACGCTGGAAGCATTGAAGGATCTGTTTGACAAGCTTCCGCCCAAAGCACATATTGTCCGCTCCTGCTCCACCGGTTACGGCGAGGCTTTAGTAAAAGCGGCACTGATGCTGGATGAGGGCGAGGTGGAGACCATCTCCCACTATTATGCTGCTCAGTTCTTCGACCCGGATGTGGACTGTATCCTTGACATCGGCGGTCAGGATATGAAATGTATCCGTATTAAAAATCATACAGTTGACAATGTACAGCTCAACGAGGCATGTTCCTCCGGCTGTGGTTCCTTTATCGAAACCTTTGCAAAATCTCTGAACCTTTCGATCCAGGATTTCGCACAGGCAGCTCTCTTCGCAAAGCATCCCATTGACCTGGGAACCCGCTGTACGGTATTTATGAACTCCCGTGTAAAGCAGGCCCAGAAGGAAGGCGCCGGTGTGGATGATATCTCTGCCGGACTTGCTTACTCTGTCATTAAAAATGCGCTGTTCAAGGTTATCAAAGTATCCGATGCTTCTTCCCTTGGAAAACACATCGTGGTACAGGGCGGTACTTTCTATAACAATGCTGTTCTCCGAAGCCTTGAGAAGATCGCCGACTGCGAAGTGATCCGTCCTGATATCGCCGGTATCATGGGCGCATTCGGTGCTGCACTGATCGCCAAAGAGCGTTATGAAGGCCAGGAGACTTCCATGCTGAGTAAAGAGCAGATGGAGACACTGGAATATTCCACTTCCATGACTAAATGCCACGGCTGTACTAACAACTGCCGTCTGACCATCAATAAATTTTCCGGCGGACGCCGCTACATCTCCGGCAACCGCTGCGAACGCGGACTTGGTAAAGAGAAGAAGAAAAATCCGGCTCCGAACCTGTTCGCTTATAAAAATGAACGCCTCTTCTCCTATGAACCGCTGGCAGAAGCTGACGCCAAGAGAGGTCTTGTGGGTATCCCCCGCGTCCTCAATATGTATGAAAACTACCCGTTCTGGTTCACATTTTTCACCAGACTGGGTTACCGGGTGGTGCTCTCCCCAAGCTCTACCCATGAACTTTATGAGCAGGGTATCGAATCCATCCCCAGTGAGTCCGAGTGCTATCCGGCAAAGCTGGCCCATGGACATGTAAAATGGCTGCTGACCCACAACATTCCGTTCATCTTCTTTCCCTGCGTTCCTTATGAGCGTTCGGAGTTCAAAGATGCCAACAACCATTACAACTGCCCGATCGTTACCTCCTATGCGGAGAATATTAAAAACAACATGGAAGAGCTGAAATCTGACCGTTTTGATTTCCGCAATCCATTCTTAAGCTTTGAAAGTCTGGAGATCATGACCAACCGCCTGATTGAAGAATTCAATGGCGAGAAAGGTATGACTGCCGCTGAGATCACAGAAGCTGCAAAAGCTGCCTGGGAAGAACTGCGCCAGGCACGTCTTGACGTATGCAAGAAGGGTGAGGAAACTCTGAAATGGATGGAGGAGACTCATTCTCATGGCATTGTCCTTGCTGGCCGTCCGTATCACGTGGACAGTGAGATCAATCACGGTATTCCAGAGCTGATTAACAGCTATGGCATGGCAGTGCTCACGGAAGACAGTGTCTCCCATCTGACACAGCCTGACCGTCCGCTCCGTGTCATGGACCAGTGGATGTATCACTCCCGTCTGTATGCTGCCGCTGATTTTGTAAAGACCAGAGACGATCTGGATCTGATCCAGCTCAACTCCTTCGGCTGTGGCCTCGATGCTGTCACCACCGATCAGGTCAATGAGATCCTGACTAACTCCGGCAAGATCTACACCTGCCTGAAGATTGATGAGATCAGCAACCTGGGAGCTGCCCGTATCCGTATCCGTTCTCTGCTGGCTGCCATCCGCGTCCGCGAGAAAAAACAGGAGCCGAGAAAGATCGTCTCCTCCGCTTACGAGCGTGTGATCTTCACCGAGGAAATGAGAAAGAATTACACCATTCTCTGCCCGGATATGTCACCGATCCACTTTAATCTGCTGGAAGCTGCCTTCCGCTCCTGCGGATATCACATTGACGTCCTTCCAAGAGCCGGACGGAATGCAGTCGATCTTGGACTTAAATATGTAAATAATGATGCCTGCTATCCATCACTGATCGTCATCGGTCAGATCATGGAAGCCGTCTTATCTGGAAAATACGACCTTACTAAGACTGCAATTCTAATCTCTCAGACCGGCGGCGGCTGTCGTGCTTCCAACTATATTGGATTTATCCGCCGTGCACTGACAAAAGCCGGTTACCCGGATATTCCAGTCATCTCCATCAACTTGAGCGGACTGGAGAAAAACCCTGGATTCAAATATACACCGGAAATGCTGTTCAAGGGACTGTATGCACTGGTCTTCGGAGATCTGTTCATGAAGGTGCTGTATCACACCCGTCCGTATGAACTGGTTCCGGGCGAGGCAAATAAAGTTTATGAGCGGCTGAATGGACGCTGCAAGGCATTTCTCATGCAGAAGCATCCGTCCTGGAGCAGCTATAAAAAGCTCTGTCAGCAGATCGTAGATGAATTTGACCATATTCTGGTAACTGATGAGAAGAAACCGAGAGTTGGTATTGTAGGCGAGATCCTTGTAAAATTCTCTCCGTCTGCCAACAATGGTCTGGTAGACCTGTTGGAGCACGAAGGTGCAGAAGCAGTTGTGCCTGACCTGATGGATTTCCTGCTGTACTGCTTTAAGAACACAGAATTTAAAGCGCAGTATCTTGGCAAGAAGAAAATGACCGCCCGCATGGGCCGCCTGGGTATCAAGGCACTGGAATTCTTCCGCAGCCCGGCCAACAAAGCACTGGAGAAGAGTACGCACTTCTCTCCGGCCTCCAATATCGACCATATGGCAGCCATGGCTTCTGATATTGTATCTCTTGGAAATCAGACCGGTGAGGGTTGGTTCCTGACTGCTGAGATGCTGGAGCTGATTGAAAATGATACACCAAACATCGTATGTACCCAGCCATTTGCCTGCCTGCCAAACCATATCGTAGGCAAAGGTGTTATCAAGGAGCTTCGTCATCGTCATCCAAGCTCCAATATCGTGGCGATCGATTATGACCCGGGTGCAAGTGAGGTTAATCAGTTGAACCGTATTAAACTGATGCTGAGCACGGCTTATAAAAACCTGTAACGATTCAGAGCCATGCAGATGTCCGTAAATATGTGACTCATGCTTGCATGATGGCACATATTTCGGAACATCTATATGGCGAGCAGCCATGCATGAGCAAAAGTAAAGCCTCGAAGAGGCGATTTTGCGAATGAGGCTCTGAATCGTTATACTACCCAGAAACACTTCATAGAAAACTTTCAAGGGCATGAACGCCACTACATATAAGGCTCGTATGAAGTGTATCGGAACACCATGTCAAAAGGAATCCGACCAGATCGGACACAAAATGTGTTCGCTCTGGTCGGATTCTTTCTGCCCTGCTGTCCGCTCCAATTCATAGCAGCGCTCTTATATTGCGGTGTCGTTCATGCCGGGAAGATTTTCTATACGGCGGTTTGTGCCTTGACCTATTCAATTTTATTCAACTCATATATATTTGTATCGTAATATAGTAGTTTATCATATGTTATTAAAAATTTAGCATGTGCACCGCTAAAATGATATCCTAGTGTAACAGAATCGTAGCCAACCTTAATCATTACATCTTCTTCAGAATATCTAACAAATTTATTATATGTAGCTTCAAAAGGTCCTTGCGTTTTTTCCGTATGACCCATTCCCAAATAGTTATAGGAATGTTCAATATATCCATCTATGTTAAATTTAGAATATCCTTCATTATCATAATATGCAAACAATGGACTATCTGGTTGAAAATCATCAATAGTCAGGCGAACATAATGATCGGTGTCCTCATACCCCCATGTTCCTACAATATTCCATTCCTCAGTTGAGCCCATATCATTAGTTGTAACCCAACTCCACGTTCCAACATTATAAAGCATTTTAGACGTACCAAATGTAAAATAATCCTGTTTTGTATATGTTATATCACAATATTCATGAGACTCCACCCATGTATAAGTAATGAATTCTGTTCCTTCATCTAAATTAACATCTTTAGAAACTATTTGCACATCTTCTGAAATATATGAGGCAATTTCTTCGTCTGTCATTTCCCTCAATGGAGTAAAATACCATTCGTCTATCTCATCTTCTTCAACATTCGTGATTTGCCATCCATCATTGTACAATTCATATGTCATTACAAAATACATATGCCCTGTTACCGCATCACTTGAACTGTCTACTTCCACCCATGCTGTATCAATCCTGTCTTCAGTTGCAGTTTGACGTTTTGTTACTTTAAAACTATCAATAGACATATCCAAGCCATCGCCATATAACGTATACGCAGAACTTTGCGACAAATCTTCTTTTAACTGCGCCTCGGAAACTGTTTTTTTACCACATCCCGTCAGCAGAATACACCCCAATATCAAAACGCAAATAAACATTAAATAACCTTTTCTCTTTTTCATTCACTTTACCTCCATCTTTCTTTCGCATTTTATAATCATATATCCTACTTCTTCATTTCATTGTTAAATTTCTCCTTTTCTACAATATATTTTGTGTTTAGTTATCTTTGGCATAATTGTACATCATCGAATATGCTACGGTCAATAATATTTTATCCATCTTTGGCATAAACTTTAAACAGGACATGGTGACCGTATGAAACTATACAAATATGACAATAACAGATGTAATATTTCAGGAAATAAGATTAAAGAATTAAGAGAACAGGCAGGAATGTCCCAAGAACAATTAGCTGCCAAACTGCAATTAGATGGTATGAATTTGAATCAAAAAGCAATCAGTCGAATTGAAACGGGAGATCGAGTAATCCCTGATTATGAATTACTCTTCTTCTCCCGAATTTTTCATGTACCCGTTTCCATTTTATTAGATGAAGAAAACTTTTCCAAAAGTTAACTTATTATATCAACAATAATTGCTGCATGATCTGTTATTTCATCTTCCATTGGAAAGGGATCAATTTTTATATTCTGAACTTTTTCAGCCAGAGAAGGGGAAGCTATCGCATAATCTAATCTGCCCTGATATTTTGCCTCAGTTGGCGTATTTTCAGCCCCTCCTGCATCAGTCCAGAGATCCACCATACCTTTTTGAATCACCCTTTCAACCATCTGCTTATTTCCATGATTTGAATCATTTGCATTCAAATCTCCAATCAGAATAAATTTACTGTTAATATTTGAAACCACAAATTCTTCCATATATTTCAAAAATTTTTCATCTGATTCTGGTGGAAAATGGCTCCCACATATAAGTAAATCTTTCCCCTTACATACAACGCTTCTGTTACTACGATAATTACCCGGTGAATCCATATACTCAGGCTTAATATCCCGATAGAAAATCATTGTCAAAGAAAAATTTCCACGCTCTGGTAAACTTTCCTTAAAATAAAAATATCCCATTTTCATAAATTCACTTATAAAATCGATGTTCTCATAATAACTAATCAACAGCTCCTCAATAACCAATATATTTGGATTCACATCCTGAATATACTTTTTTAGCCTACTCCATGTTTCTGTCTTATCAACCATCCTGCTCCAAGCCTTCCAGTCAATACAGTTTTTGTTTTTATTCTTATTAAAATATTTATATTCCTGTAGATGATACACCTTCCCGCCAAAATCGTTCACGTTTAAAGACATAATCCTGTATTTTTGCATATTTCGCTTTTCCTTTCTTTAACAAAATTTCTTTGAATTCTATATGACATGCTATCTATACAACCTCAGTGTAAAACAAATTCTTATTATCTGCATTATAACAGAAATGCTGTACTGATTAACGGACTTCAAAAGTATTTTTCACCCCTTCAACAGCCAGCAAGCCTCTGGAATATAAGAGCGCTGCTATGAATTGGAGCGGACATCATAACGCAAAAATCCGGTCAGGGCGAACACTTCTTTTTGTGTCCGATCTGACCGGATTCTTTGTGTTATGATGTTCCGATACACTTCATACGAGCCTTATATCCAGAGGCTTGCTGGCTGTGTAATCGAACTTCCTATCCAAGGGGCTGATGCCTCATGGATAATGTTGTATCAGTAATTACTCCTCGAACGGGATAACTGCTCCATCATATTTCTCGTTGATGAAGTTCTTGATCTCATCAGATTTGAGTACATCTACCAGTGCTTTCACACCTTCGTTATCCTCATTTCCTTCTTTTACAACAACTACATTTACATAAGTTTTAGCTGCTTCGGAATCAGATTTCTCATATGCAAGGGAATCTTTTGATACAGAGAAACCTGCCTGCAGTGCATAGTTACCATTTAATACAACATAAGCAACTTCATCAGCTACTCTTGCTACAGACTCTGCTGCCAGCTCTTCAATCTTTACGTTGTGCGGATTCTCAGCAATATCATTTACAGTTGCAGTCAGACCAGCACCATCTTTCAGAGTGATGATTCCATTATCCTGCAGAAGAAGCAGTGCACGTGCCTCGTTGGTAGTGTCGTTCGGTACTGCAATGGTATCTCCATCAGCAATTTCATCAAGACTTGCTTTGGTTCCCGGATAGATTCCGAACGGCTCATAGTGGATCTTACCAACCTCTACCAGGTGAGTTCCTTTCTCCTCGTTGAAGCTGTCAAGATACGGTACATGCTGGAAGTAGTTTGCATCCATCTCGCCACTCTCTACAACCTCATTCGGAAGTACATAATCATCGAACTCGGTAACTTCAAGATCCCATCCCTGCTCAGCCAGGATCGGTTTTGCTGCTGCCAGGATCTCTGCGTGCGGTGTTGCAGAAGCTGCTACAGTAATGGTTCCTTTGGTCTCAGTTGCTGCTGCATCGGTCTCTTCAGCATCTGCTGCGGTATCCTCTGCTGCGTCTTCTGTGGTCTCTTCTGTTGCAGTTGTGTCTGCTGCTTCCTCAGTCTTGCTTCCGCAGCCAGTCAGTACTCCGACTGTCAGTACACCTGCTAAAATGCTTGCTAATACTCTTTTTTTCATAATAAGGTTCCTCTCTTCCTTTTTATTATGAATTGCAAAATGCAATTACATACGTTTGATTAGTTTTATGATACCTTTTGCCTCTGATATCATATTTACTTTCTGTGGTCAAATTTGTTTGCCAGCATCATTCCGATAGTCTGGAATATCTGGAACAGAACGACCAACAATACAACCGTGACGATCATGATATCCGTCTGCCATCTGGTATATCCATACCGGATCGCGATAGCTCCCAGTCCGCCGCCTCCAACGGCACCAGACATGGCGGAATATCCAAGAATGGTTCCCAGCGAAATAGTTGCTCCCACCAGGAGAGATGTTCTGGCTTCTACCAAGAGCACTTTGGTAATGATCCTAAAATCTGACGCTCCCATAGATCTTGCCGCCTCGATCACTCCGGCATCCACTTCCTTCAGGGAAGACTCTACCATTCGCGCAATGTAAGGTGCTGCTGCCACAACCAGCGGAACGATCGTTGCCGTAGAACCATAACTTTTTCCGACTAACAATCTGGTAAATGGAATCAGCAGTACAAGCAAAATAATAAATGGAATACTTCTTACAATATTGACGATCACATCCAGGATCTTGTATACCAATGCATTGGGTCTGATTCCGTCCTTATCTGTTACTGTAAGGACAATTCCCATAGGAAGTCCTATAATATATCCGGCAATGGTGGAAACCAAGGTCATATAAAGGGTCTCTCCGATGCCGGCAATGATCATATTCGTTACTTCACTACTCCACATCGTCAGTCACCTCCTCAACTGCCAGTCCATGTTCTGTCAGATACTGTTCCATATCCACCTGCAGATGTCTGTCATCCGGCAGCCCTAAGATCATCTCGCCTTTCGCCACTCCGCCAACATTTTTCGTATCTGCTCTCCAGATATTAACCGGAGTTCCAAATTTCAGGATCATGTTTGCAATGACTGGTTCAAATGCAGACTGTCCGGAAAATACAATACGTAACTTTCGGTCTCCCTGGATCCGTTCCATCAGAGCCGCTGTTCTTCCTTCTCTGCGAATACCAGTCTCCGGGGAATCTTTCAGTATCAGCTCTCTTGCCGCTCTTGACTTCGGATGACTGAAAATATCCTCTACCAATCCATTTTCTACCAATGCGCCTCGCTCGATGATCGCCACACGGTTACAAATCTCACGGATTACTGACATCTGATGCGTAATGATCACAATGGTGATTCCAAATTCTTCATTGATGTGCTTCAGAAGTTCCAGAATCGATGCAGTAGTCTGCGGATCCAATGCACTGGTTGCCTCATCACAGAGCAGGATCTTCGGATTGGATGCCAACGCTCTTGCAATGGCAACCCTCTGTTTCTGTCCACCGGACAGCTGTGCCGGATATGCTTTTTCCTTATCCTCAAGACCTACTGTTTTCAAAAGCTCTCTGGCCTTTTCCTTCGCTTCCTTCTTGCCAACTCCCTGGATCTGAAGTGGGAAACAGATATTGTCGATCACATTTTTCTGCATCAGCAGATTGAAATGCTGGAAAATCATGGCAATATCACTGCGCTGCTTTCTCAGTTCCTTCTCACTCAGATTTCCAAGATCTTTTCCTTCAATCAATACCTGCCCTTCTGTTGGTCGCTCCAGATAATTCAGGCATCGTACCAGTGTACTTTTTCCTGCTCCTGACATTCCGATGATTCCGTAGATGTCTCCCGCTTCAATCGTAAGGTTGATATCCTTCAGTGCTTCTACATGAAGTCCTTTTTGCTCGAATGTCTTTGTCAGGTGTTTTACTTCTATTTCAGACATAACGTTTCCTTTCCCTTTTTATTGCAAAAAAATAACAGGCACCATCGCGAAGATGATTCCTGTCGATTTTTCTTTTATCAAAAAATCAAACCGAAGCATCTGACGCATCACACATAATCTCTGTTCTCATACCCATAGACATACACATGCCTTTCATCATGCCGCTGCACATCCCTGAGGTATTCATGAAAAATGTTGTTGTCATCATCGTCCGGTTCTCCTTTCTGTTGTATTTGGATCTCTCCTGTTCACAATGGCTATTATAACAAGATCAGAAAAAAAGTGTTAATACACGTAACCTTGAGTCCGTTATAGGTATAACCTATAACTAATCTATAGGATTTACATGGCCTTTTCCTTGTATTTCTTCAGTTCTTTCACATAGATTTCCCCAATGTGGCTGATCTTTGCACCCTTCCTCTTCAGATAACCAATCTTCATCTTCTCTGTCTCTTTCAATGGGATTGCCACATACTCATCCCCATTAAGGTCCTCACAGATGATACCTGAGCACAACGTGTAAGCATTGAGTCCCCTCATGAGATTTAGCAGAGTGGCCCGGTCATTCGCCTTGATCAATCGACGGTATTCGTAGGTACTTTTCATCTCCTCTGCCAGATACAGCGAACTGTTCTTTCCCTGATCAAAGGACAGACATGGATACTCATCCAACTCCTCCATAGAGATCACGTCCTGCTTTGCCAATGGATGCCCTGCCCACAAATATACAAACGTATTACACTGAAACAGTTCCACAAATTCAAGACCATTCTCCTTGAACATCTTGTTCAGAACCTGCTCATTAAAATCATTTTCACAAAGCACACCGATCTCACTTTTAAAATCCTTCACGTTCTCGATCACGCTGGCTGTGGTTGTCTCATGCACTGCAAACTCATACTGCTCCATGCCAAACTGCTTCACTGTCTCCACAAAGGCTTTCACTGCAAAAGTATAATGCTGAGTGGAAACACTGAATTTCTCACGGGTCTTCTTGTCAATGTATTTGGATTCCAACAATCCAAACTGCTCCGTCACCTGACCGGCATAGCTTAAAAATTCTTCTCCCTCCGGTGTAATGACAATTCCACGGTTGGATCGCAGAAAAATGTCAAACCCCACCTCCGACTCCAGTTCACGGATCGTCTCCGACAGACTGGGCTGGGAAATAAATAACTGCTTCGCCGCCTCATTGATAGAACCGCTGCGAGCGATCGTCAGGGCGTATTTTAACTGTTGAAGCGTCATGGTTGTCTCTCCTTATCTTTTCAATTCTTTCAGGATCTGCTTCTGCTCATCTGTGATCCGATAACTTTCTCTCGCCTTCTGGATCGTCTTATTATGCACCCAGACAGAAAGTCTGTCTTCCTGAATATAAGGAAATGCAGCATCCCACTGTTTGGCAAGTGCCGTAGCAAAAAACCAGGCAATCATCATATTTACATAATATTCCTCCGACTGCACCTGCGCCGGAATCTCCAGATACTCCGACCGGAAATCCTCATCCAGATAAAAGCTCATCAGCATTTCCATACCAAACCTGCAGGTATACGTATGTTCCGATGCTGACCAGCCCCCTATCTTTTCAATCAACTCCGATCTATGCCGCTTGAACACTTTCGGTGACATGATATCGCACACTGCCCAGTTGTCTATATATGGAAGGAACCGCTCCGTCTCTCTGATACATTGATCGTAATCCTTGATCTCCGAGATCAGAATCGCATGTAAAATATCTTCATCATAGTATGTATGGGAAAGCTCTTCCAGAAATGCCTGCACCGCCTCCGGCTCCTCCTTCGTCAGCTGCTTTGCCAGCTTTCTCATGACCGGAATACGAACTCCTATAATCCGTTCCTTCGCTATCGTTGGCAGTAGTCTGCTCTGAAATTCTCCATAAGGCTTATCCTGCAGTGCAAATATCTGTTGCTGTATGGTCATGCATGCTCTCCTAATATTTCCAATGTTTTCTGATCCATCTTTCCATCAAAATACTTGTCCAATACCTGCTGGAAAATCTTTACGCTTGGCACCGCTTGGGAAAATAATGTCATAGAAGATCTTAATTTCAAATCATCAGGATATCCCATCACATCTTCTGCATCATTCGCAGAAAGCCCAAGCAAAACACCACAGATCTCGATCATATGCGCTCCCAGCATCGGATGCTGCATATAAGCCCTCGCTTCCTCCAGATCCGCAATCGCATAAAATCTGGAAGTGCTGCTGAGTCCCAGTCCCACAATCTGCGGAAATATGTACCACATCCAATGGCTTTGCTTTCGTCCCTCACGGATCTCTTCTAAAGCTCTGCTGTATGACCGGTCATGCGCCTCCACAAAACGGCTAAGATCTGCTTCTATTCCTCTGGAATCTCTCATGACATCATCCCCTCCCTCTATCAGATCAGGCTGTATTGCATCCATTCATAATGCAATCTTGACCCCTCCATGATCTCCGGTGGAAGAAGATCGCGTGCAACGGTCTTCAGTTCCTCCTCCGGCATGTCAATGCGCTGTAATAACGCATAGTCTCCGTCAATTCTTTCTACAATGTAGTCACAGGTTAGCATAGGTAGATTCCTTTCTATTGTTTATTCTATTTTTAGCAAAACTCAAATACATATAGTTCTATTATATCGTGTCTGGTTTTGACTTAAATTCTCACTCCCACATGGGGAGTGTTTGGACTAGTTACGGTACAATCACCATATCTATCTTCCATGTTTCAATCATCGTTTCCTTATATAGAAACGTCACCAAAAACATAAATTTACACTTATGTCTCTGTAAATAGCATTATACAGTATTTATGATTCACTTTACAATCAAGATTTTGTACAAATCGTCTCTTACCCACCTATCCAAAATATGCTATACTTGCCTCTGTTACAACACAACAAATCAAGAGAAATGAGGTGTACACCTATGTCTGATACAACAACTGTTCACGATCAGTATTATGAGATGGCAAATGCACCAGTCAACCGAATCATTCCGAAGCTGGCTGTGCCAACCATTATCAGCATGCTGGTCACATCTATTTATAATATGGCTGATACCTTTTTTGTAAGCCAGCTTGGTACCAGTGCTTCTGGTGCCATCGGCATCGTATTTTCTGCTATGGCGATCATTCAGGCACTGTCCTTCATGGTCGGAATGGGTAGCGGCAATTATATTGCACGTTCCATCGGGGCCGGAAAGCGGCAGCTTGCCGAACAAGTGGCTTCTGTTGCATTTTTTACGGGATTGATCATCGGACTGCTGATTGCAGTTCTGGGAAATCTGAGTCTTAGAAATATAGTATTTTTTCTTGGTGCCACAGAGACCATTGCTCCTTTTGCCCAGGACTATGCACGTTATATTTTCCTGGCTGCACCATTTATGGTCACTTCATTTATTATGAATAATCTGCTTCGATTTCAAGGAAAAGCTCTGTTTGCCATGGTCGGTATCACTACCGGAGGAATCCTGAATATAATCCTGGATCCTATCTTTATCTTCAGTCTGGGACTTGGAACTTCCGGTGCAGCATTGGCGACTGCTCTGTCGCAGGTGATCAGTTTCTGCATTCTGTTCTTTATGTGCAATACCAAAAAGGAATGTATCACGATCCATCCGAAGAATTTTCGGCCAACCTTAAGTATCTACAAAAATGTGATCTACGGCGGTATTCCATCCCTTGGCCGTCAGGGAATTGCCAGTGTGGCAACCATCATCATGAATATAATGGCTCATCCTTACGGAGACGCGGCGATCGCTGCCATGTCTATCGTCAGCCGTTTTATGATGTTTATCAACTCAGCGATCATTGGATTCGGTCAGGGATTCCAGCCTGTCTGCAGCTATTGCTTTGGTGCGAAGATGTATGGCCGCGTCAAAGAAGCCTGCTGGTTCTGTATCAAAGTCAGCACAGCAATCCTGCTGGTTTTCTGCGTTACTGGTTTTGTTTCCTCCGGACACATCATAGAACTGTTCCGAAAAGGCGATCCTGATGTCATCCGCATCGGTACATTGGCTTTGAGATTGCAGCTTGTGACACTTCCATTACAGGGTGTGATCATTATGGGAAATATGATGCCCCAGTCAATCGGCTACGGCATCCGTGCCACACTGGTCTCCATCGGCCGCCAGGGACTCTTCCTGATCCCGGCACTGCTGATCCTGACACCAATCCTCGGTCTTCTGGGAATCCAGATCTCCCAGCCCATCGCCGACCTCTGCACCTTCTTCCTTGCAGCCTTCGTCATGAACGGAATCTTCAAAAAAATGGATGCCGCAAAATAAAACCCAGGGAGCACATACATATACAACCTCGAAAAGCCCGTGAAGCACACCTACATATGTAACCTTGAAGGAGCCCAGGGAGTGCTTACATATAAGAGCGCTGCTATGAATTGGAGCGGACATAGGCAGCAAAAAGTCCTCGCAAGGAGAATATCTGCTAAGATATACTCCTTGTGAGGACTCTTTTGTTGACTATGCTCCGATACACTTCATACGAGCCTTATATGTATACCCTTCCTGGGCTATTCACAGACTGCATATCCTCATGTGCTCTCTGAGCTTCTCACCTATTCAATCTGCTCTGCAAACATGAGGCAGAAACTGATAAGCAGCAGGATACAAGATCCCCAGATTACCGGCACGCCATAATGAATGGAGAGATTTCCACCAATTCCGGCACCAACAGCAAAGAGGAAGATCACACCAAAATAATGTCCCACCTGCTCCAGCTGCTGCTTTTTATGATTCCTCATGAAAGCGGATAATGCTGCCATTCCGCTTCTCAGATTGCCAATACACATGGTGCTTGCATAGGCATATCCATCCACTTTACGAAATGCCTGTACCTGCATGGCACATGCAAAGGATACCAGTGCAGTTGCTCCCATGTTCATCTCTGCCGGCATGAATCCTACAACAAACAGGATCAGGATCTCCATCAGCAAGATGCTCTGTCTCCAATGGAGTTTTTTTGCATAACGGAACCGTTCTGCGATTCTCTCAGCTACCAGTACACCTCCTGCAAAAGCCAGAAGTGGCACCAGATATCGAAGTCCCTTCTGCCAGTTTCCGGTCATCAGGTTCTGACTCATAAGGACTACGTTTCCAGTCTGTGCATTGGAAAAGACTTCATTTCTGGTGTTATAGGTATATGCATCCTGAAAACCGCCAGATAATGCCAGAAATGCATTATTGATAAATGCCTCTGACATCTGCTGCTTTTTTGATAACTTGTAAAAACTTTTCATGATGATTAATTTTGATGCTCCTTTAGATACGCTTTTCTTCCATCATCATAAAGGTTATTACCCTCACTGTCAATAATAACTACTAACGGCATATCTTCTACGTACAATTTTCTGAGAGCTTCTGCACCCAGATCCTCATATGCGATCAGTTCACATTTCTTGATACATTTTGCAAGCAGTGCTCCTGCTCCGCCGATCGCTCCGAAGTACACACCACTGTATTTTTTCATAGCATCCACTACTTCCGGAAGTCTTGCTCCTTTTCCGATCATACCACGGGCACCTACAGACATCATGGTTGGTGCATACGCATCCATACGTCCGCTGGTGGTCGGTCCTGCACTTCCGATGACCTGTCCTGGTTTTGCCGGTGTCGGTCCTACATAATAAATCGTTGCATCCGCAGGATCAAAAGGAAGCTTCTCGCCTCTTGCCAATGCTTCACACATTCTCTTATGTCCAGCATCACGGGACGTATAGATGGTGCCGGTCAGGAGAACACTGTCCCCTGCATGCAGAGTCTTTGCCAGTTCTTCGGTCAATGGTAATGTAATCTTTCTTGCTGCCATCTAAATCACCTCCGTCTTATGGCGTGTCACATGACAGTTGATATTGACTGCACAAGGCATGCCTGCAATATGGGTCGGTAAAGTCTCGATATTCAGTCCGATTGCTGTGGTCTTTCCTCCAAATCCCTGCGGTCCGATACCAAGCTTATTGATCTTCTCCAGCATCTCTTTTTCCAGATCTGCATAGAACGGATCCGGATTTTCGGAATCCAGCGGACGCATCAAAGCTTTCTTAGCCAGCAGCGCACATTTATCAAAGGTTCCTCCAATGCCAACGCCAACCACCATAGGCGGGCAGGGATTCGGGCCTGCGGTCTCTACGACTTCCAGGATAAAGTCCTTGATTCCCTGAAGTCCTGCTGAAGGCTTGAACATACGGATCATGCTCATATTTTCGCTGCCAAAGCCTTTCGGTCCTACAGTCACTTTAATCTTGTCACCAGGCACGATCTCTGTATAGAGCATTGCCGGAGTATTATCCCCTGTATTGCCTCTGCGAACTGGATCTTTCACTACAGATTTTCGTAAATATCCTTTATCATAACCTCTGCGTACACCTTCATCAATTGCTTCTGCAAGATCTCCGCCTGTCAGATGTACATCCTGTCCGATCTCCAGGAACACACAGGCCATACCTGTATCCTGACAGATCGGTACATTCTCTGCATCCGCAATTTTATAATTTTCAATGATATTATCGAGTACCCCCTGGGCGATTTCCCCATCCTCGCAGGCACGGCAATGCTCAATAGCACATTTCACATCGGACGGAAGATGCTCATTTGCCTCGATGCACAGTCTCTCGACCACATCCGTGAGCTGACTGACATTTACTTCACGTATCATGATAAACCTCCTCTTATGGAACTTTTTGTCTATTGTAACACGGACAGACATAGGGTGCAAAATCTTCCTGTGTCTGTCCGTCCAGTTTTATCAATTATCGCTGCTCATGTCTTGCATAATTCGGCAGAAGCATCGGCGACATTTTTCCTGTATGAATGTCTGCTTGCTCCAGTTCATCTTCATAATGATAAATATGATCCAGATTCAGCTTGCCAAGCTCAACATCCTTGCATTTTGCTGCAGCCTTTTTGCCGGCATTACGTCCAAATACGATCACATCCAGCAGGGAATTACCCATCAGCCGGTTGGTTCCATGGATTCCGCCTGCTGCTTCTCCTGCAACTAAGAGGTTCGGGATCTCTTTGGTAAATCCATCTCCATTGATCTCAAGTCCTCCATTCTGGTAGTGAAGGGTCGGATAGATCACGATCGGAACTTTTCTCATGTCAATGCCATAGTTCATGTACATACGGAACATTGCCGGAATCCGTTTTTCAATGGTTCCTTCGCCTCCGAGGATCTCGATCATTGGAGTATCCAGCCATACACCTTTGAGTCCGCCCGGAACTTCTACACCGCGGCCTTCTCTGCACTCACGGATGACGCCGGAAGCGTTGACATCACGGGTCTCCAGCGGATGAATATAAGCTTCACCCTCAGCATTGACCAGCTGAGCACCGACAGAACGTACTTTTTCTGTTACCAGCGCACCAAGGATCTGAGAAGGATATACAGCTCCTGTCGGGTGATACTGGATAGAATCCTGATACAGCAGTGCTGCACCGGCACGGTATCCTAACACAAGTCCATCTGCTGTTGCTCCATAGTGGTTAGAGGTCGGGAATCCCTGGTAATGCATTCTTCCTGCACCGCCGGTTGCGATCACAACTGTTTTGGCTCTTGCCACCATATAATCACCGGTCTCCATATTCTGGAGAACGGCTCCTGCAACCTGACCTTTCTCATCTTTCAGAAGCTCTACAGCAGAGGTGAACTCAACTACCGGAATTCCCAGATTCAGAACCTCATCCCTGATGGTACGCATGATCTCAGATCCAGAATAATCCTTTGCTGCGTGCATTCTCTTTCTGGAAGTTCCGCCACCGTGAGTGGTGATCATAGTTCCATCTGCCTCTTTATCAAACTCAACACCCAGTTCATTGAGCCATTTGATCGCGTCCGGGGCTTCCATAACCAGTCTCTTTACCAGCTCTGGTTTTGCAGCGAAATGTCCGCCGCCGAAGCAATCCAGATAGTGCTGTACTGGAGAATCATTCTCCTTATCTGCTGCCTGGATTCCTCCCTCTGCCATCATTGTATTGGCATCACCGATTCTAAGCTTGGTTACGATCATAACGTCTGCTCCGGCGTTGTGCGCCTCAATGGCACAGGAAGAACCTGCTCCGCCGCCGCCGATCACAAGCACATCCACATCATAATCAATTTTTGTAAGGTCGATCTTCTCATGGAGCAGACGGCTGGTGGAATGCAGCATCTCTGCCAGCTCCAGCGGTGCCTTCTGTCCTTTGTTCGGTCCCACCTTGATCTGGGCAAATGCATCTGGATTATAATCCGGATGGAACTCTTTCAGAAGAGCATCCTTTTCATCTGCGGTCAGACGTCTGGGCTCTGTTGCCATACGCTCTGCTCTTGTAGCTTCTACCTTTTTGACCGACTCCATCATATTTTCTGGATATGGTGCATACATTTTTCATGCCCTCCCTATTTCTCAATCTCTCTGTTGTTATAAAGCTCCTGCATCTCCGTGATCGGCTTGTGCATGATCTGCTCGATCAGATCATCATAAGCACCTTCATGAATCTCTTCCACACGTCTGGTCAGATGCTTTGCTTCCGGAGCAATGTATTTACCAGTCAGACGTCTTGCCAGCAGTCCCACCATTGAATGAGAGATCTCTGCCGGACAACGAACAGAACAGCAGCCGCAGCTTACACAGTCAAAGGACTCTTCTGCACATTTCTCCAGTTCTCCTCTCTGTGCATAAGCAATATACTGCATGACATTAAGACTCTGGGTACAGGCTTTGGTACAGGCATTACAACCAATACAGCTGTAGATCTCCGGATAAAGTTCCATCATCACCTGCTGACCCGGCTTCAGATCATTGATATCATAGGTTCGTTTATCTGTCGGGAAGAACGGAATGCTTGCCACATACATGCCTTCCTGTACCTGCGTCTGACAGGCCAGACAGGTCTTCAGCTCATTCTTTCCCTTAATTCTGTAAATGGTTGCACAGGCACCACAGAAACCGTGGCGGCAGCCACATCCTCTCTTTAATGTATATCCGGCATATTCCATAGCAGTCATGATGGTCAGATCTGCAGGAACACTGTATTTCTTACCGAAGAAATAGACATTTACCATATTTTCCATTTTCGTCATCCTTTCTCTAGTACTCCGCAGGCATCTCATCCAACTCATCACAACGGAATACCGGGCCGTCTTTGCACACATATTTGGTTCCAATATTGCAGCGTCCACATTTCCCAACACCGCACTTCATACGAAGCTCCAATGTGGTATAGACCTGATCTCTTGAAAATCCAAGCTCTTCCAGACCTGCAAGTACAAACTTGATCATAATAGGCGGTCCACATACCAGAGCGGTCTTATCCGTGTCAAATCCAATCTCTTTTAAGTAGGTCGGAACAAATCCCACATGACCGTCCCAGCCTTCCTGTTCCCGGTCAATAGTCAGATATACATTGACATTTTCTGCCTTCATCCAGACTTCCTGGATCTCTTTTAACTGTACCAGATCATCTGCAGAACGGGATCCGTATAAAATATCAACAGTTCCGTAATCTGCCCGGTTGTCCAGCACATAATTGATCACAGAACGAAGTGGTGCAAGTCCGATACCTCCGGCGATAAACAGCAGATTTTTACCTTTCAGCTTATCCTTCACTGGAAAATGGTTTCCATAGGGTCCGCGGACGGTGATCTCATCACCTACTTCCAGACTGTGCAGCGTCTCTGTCAGACTTCCGCACTTCTTGATACTGAACTCCTGATATTCTTTATTAGTCGGTGAAGAAGTAATAGAAAACATTCCTTCACTGACTCCCGGTACACACAGCATAGCACACTGTCCAGGCATATGTTCAAATAATTTTCCACCCTCCGGAGCATTGACCCGGAACGTCTTTACATCCGGTGTCTCCTGACGGATATCTGTGATCACTCCAACCTGAGGGATCAGCACATCTTCTGTATAGTTTTTATGACAGGTACATTCGCTCATGCCTTTTCTCCCCCTTTTTTTTCAAATGCTTTGATCACTTTTACAATATTCAGGGCAGACGGACATTTTTCCACGCAGCGGCCACAGCCAACGCAGGAATACATGCCCTTATTGTTTGCCGGGAAATACACCAGCTTGTGCATAAAACGCTGACGGAATCTCTGCATCTGGCTGGTACGGTTGTTGCCGTGTGCCATCATGGTGAAATCTGAATACATACAGGAGTCCCAGCAGCGGAACCGTTTCACGCCATGTCCTGTATCATAATCTTTGATATCATAGCACTGACAGGTCGGACATACAAAAGTGCAGGTACCACAAGCCAGACAAGGTTTGTAAAGCTCCTCCCACAGCGGAGAATCGAATCTCGTCTCTGTTGCATTTCCATCCCAGCCTTCCAAAGAGAGATGGCTGTATGGAAGCTTCTCTACGATCGCACGGATCGCTGTCTGTTCTTCAGAAAGCTTCTTCTCGTCTTCTGCATCTGCATCCGTCAAAAGTCCTGACAGAATTTCCGTCAATGTCTGTCCCTTCTCAGTCAGGGCTTTCCAGTACAGTTCTTCTCCTGCAAACCAGGCTGCCACATCTGCAGCCGGTTCTGCACAGTCAATACCAAATACCTTGCAAAAACAGCTTTCCTCCGGCTCATGACAGGCAATCGCCACCATGGTTCCATGCTCTCTTCTTGCTGCATAAAAGCTGTCCACCGGATCTGCTAAAAACACCTGATCCAGCACCTTCACACCCTGTACATCACAGGCTCTCATGCCAAATACGGTAAATTTCTGCTCTTTTAACGCTTCCGGCTCGACTTTGAGCTTGCGTCCTTCCCGTTCACAAGTATAGAGATTTTCACTCTGAGGGAAGAAAACATCTTTCGGAGACTTTACGCTTTTTAATGTATCAATATCTACCTCGGCATCCTCGGACCAGGGGCCAAAATTTACTTTTCCAGCGGTTTTCACCGGCACATACAGCTCCTGCTCTGCGGCAATGGCACGGAATAATGCCGTCAGATCTTCTTTTTTAATCTTGTACATCCATTATCCCCTTTCTCCCACAATGCTGGGTTCCACATCATCAAATGTATAGTTCGTCAGCGGGCCTTTGCTGTCGGTATCTTCACCGGCCTGGTATTCGCCGTAAAACTGATCAATATCTTTGATAAATTTCCGATTGAACAGGTGCAGCGGAATTCCCTGCGGACAGACACGGCTGCACTCTCCACAATCTGTACACCGGCCTGCTACATGGAAAGCACGGATAATGTGAAACATCTTTTCTTCAAAAGAATCACTGTTTGCTTTCTGAGCACTGTCAAATTTTGTGCTGTCAAACACACATTTTCTGCAGCTGCAGGCCGGGCAGACATTTCGGCATGCATTGCAGCGGATACATTTGCTCAGTTCTTTCTGGAAAAATGCAAATCTCTCTTCCGGGCTCATGGCCTCGATCATCTCTACCTCTGCAAAACGGTCTGCATCCTTGGTCTCTCTGGACTCACCGATCAGTTCATCATAGATCTTGTGCTCTTTTCCCTTGCACACATGACAGCGAGATAACATGGCATCCTTATATTCTACTGTTTTCTCTCCATACAGGGTTTCCACCGTCAGTGTATCTGCCTCATTTTCAATCTGGGCGCCTTTGATATCTGTGATACCCTTGATGCCTGTCTCGCGGATCTTTTCGATATCAAGCTTACCTCTGCAGCCCACACCAATAATATATGCTTTTTCACGATCTACTCTGTGTTCTTTTATCAACTGGTTAAAACTATAGGTATCGCACGGCTTCAGGCAGACCAGTGTCTTTCCATCCAGTTTAGAAGCCTCGATCATATATTTACTTAAATTCGCTCCGCAGAATCCGTCGTATACAAACTCTTTCAGACTTTCTTCGGTCTCAAAATATGCCGGTTCCGGATTCCAGGGCATATCTCCGGCTTTCCAGCCAAGCACTCTTGCCACGGTTCCATCAGCAAGCAGCTCTTTTGCCCTCTTTATCAGTTCCTGCATCGTAAATCCTCCAATCTCACATTTCTGCCAAGAGATGTGATCTTCTCTACAAATTCATTCATAGTCTGTGAGAATTTTACACCCTCTGCTGCAGATACCCATTCTACACGGGTACGGCCATTTTCCACTCCGATGAAATCCAGCATGGAAAACAGTAATGTCATACGGCGTCTTGCATAGAAGTTACCAGTTGAATAATGACAGTCTCCTGGATGACAGCCGCACAGGATCACTCCGTCTGCTCCTTTTTCGAAAGCACGGAGAATAAACATCGGATTTACACGGCAGGAACAGGGAACGCGGATGATCTTCACATCTGCCGGATAGGAAAGTCTGCTGCTTCCTGCCAGATCAGCTCCTGCATAACTGCACCAGTTACAGCAGAAAGCAACGATCTTAGGTCTGAATGTTGTTTCGTTGTTTTCTATCGACATATTGCATCTACCTCCGCGATAATCTGTCTGTTGGAGAATCCCTTCAAATCCATGGCTCCGGACGGACATGCAACCGTACATGCACCACAGCCCTGACAAAGTGCTCCATTTACCACTGCCACTCTTCTGGTCTCACGGATACCATGATCGTTGACCTGATGATCCTCATAGGAAATAGCTCCATAAGGACATACATTTGCACAGGTCGAACATCCATTACACAACAGCTCATCTGACTGTGCGGTACACGGATTGGTAGTCAGCTTATCTTTTGCAAGCAATCCGATAACTTTGACTGCCGCGGCACCTGCCTGTGCAACGGTCTCAGGAATATCCTTTGGTCCCTGACATACACCGGACAGGAAGATTCCTGCAGTCGGTGACTCTACCGGACGAAGCTTTGCATGGGCTTCTGTCAGGAAATTATTGGTATCAATGCTGGCAGTCAGCATGGTTGCGATCTTTCTTACATCCGGATTAGGCTCTATGGCAGCTGCCAGGACGACCATGTCGGCTTCTTTTTTGATCTGCTTATTGTCCAGCAGGTCCACGCCCTGCACCAGAAGCTTTCCATCCGGCTGCGGGATCACTTTTCCTACCTGTCCTTTGATGTAATTCACACCATACTGCTCTACAGCTCTTCTGTAGAACTCATCAAAGTTCTTACCAGGTGTACGCACATCAATATAAAATACCGTTACATTTACATCCGGGTATTTATCACGGATCAACATAGCATGCTTGGCGGTGTACATACAACAGATCTTGGAACAGTAGCTCTTTCCTCTGTCATCCGCACAACGGCTTCCAACACACTGGATGAATACCATCTCTTTTGGCGCTTTTCCATCGGACAGACGCTCCAGATGTCCTTTGGTCGGTCCTGCCGCATTCATGATACGCTCCAGCTCCAGGGAGGTAATGACGTCTTTACTCTGGCTGTATGCATATTCATCATAATTGTCAAGCTTGATCACATCAAAACCAGTAGCAACTACGATTGCTCCATATTTCTGTGTAATGATCTCATCCTGCTGGTCATAGTCAATAGCTCCGGCCTGACATACTTTTGAACATACACCACATTTTCCGGTTTTAAATTTGATACAGTTTTCGCGATCAATAACCGGTACATTGGGAATTGCCTGTGCAAATGGAGTGTAGATCGCTGTACGGTTTCCCAGACCTCTGTTAAATTCACTCGGAATCTTCTTGGACGGACACTTTTCCTGACAGACACCACATCCGGTACACTTGTCCATATCCACGCTTCTTGCTTTTTTACGGATATCTACTGTAAAATCACCAACAAATCCACTGACTTTTTCTACTTCACTATATGTATAGATCGTGATCTTTTCATTGGATGCTGCATCTACCATCTTCGGAGTGAGAATACATGCAGAACAATCCAGTGTCGGGAATGTCTTGTCAAGCTGTGACATTCTTCCTCCGATACTTGGCGTCTTCTCCACAATATCCACTTCATATCCAGCATCTGCAATGTCCAGTGCTGTCTGAATACCGGCGATACCGCCTCCGATGACCAGAGCTCTCTTAGTGACCTGACTCTCTCCCGGTGTCAGCGGTGCATTCAAATTGACTTTTGCAATGGCAGCACGCGCCAGGATCACTGCCTTCTTGGTTGCCTCTTCCATATCCTTATGGATCCAGGAACAATGCTCACGGATATTGGCAATCTCTACCATATACGGGTTTAAGCCCGCCTTCTTTGCTGCATTTCTGAAGGTGGTCTCATGCATACGGGGTGAGCAGGAACAGACAACCATTCCTGTCAGATGCTTTTCTTTGATAGCTGCAGCGATCTTTGCCTGACCAGCTTCTGAGCACATATACTGATAGTCCTCTGCATGAACCACACCTGGCTCCTGCTGAACCATTTCCACTACTTTTTTCACATCTACCGTTGCAGCGATATTACTGCCGCAATGACAGACAAATACTCCGATTCTCTGCATCGGGTCACCTCCTGTATCTTCTGAACGCACTGACAAGAAGCTGCTGCGGCAGTTCTTCATCCAGCAGTTCCGGGATCTCATCTGCGGTCAGATAGTTCTGTCCACGCTGACGAATCACCAGCTGTCTTGCTGCATCGATCAGTTTTCCTGGTTTCACATCTCTCGGACAACGCTCTACACACGCGAAGCAGGAGAGACATTTCCACAGAGATTTCGATTGTACCAGTGCTTCAATATTTTCATTCTGCACATAGGAGACAAACTGATGCGGTTTGATATCCATCTCGTCAAATGCCGGACAGGACGCCGAGCATTTTCCGCATTTCATACATTTCAGCGGATTCACGCCGCTGATCTCCTTGATCTTTTCAGCCTGTGAGCTTACTGTATTCATGCGTTGTCTACCTCCTCTTTCACACCAAGGGCTTCTGCCAGAAGCTCTGTGAAATAATAAATCGGAAGATCTCCTGCAGTATTTTTATTCAGGTTATACATGCAAAGGGGACAGGCGGTGATCAGCATGTCTGCTCCAAATCCTTCCGCACTTTCCACGATCTTGTTGCACATGTTCTTTACCATGTCTTTTTCTTTCAATGAAATGTAACCGCCGCAGCACTCATTCCGATATGGATAAATGACCGGCTCTGCTCCCAGTGCCCGGATAAAATCTTCCATGATCTTCGGATTTTCCGGATTGTCAAATTCCAGAACTTTTCCAGGACGGAGCAGCAGACATCCATAATAAGCACCTATTTTTTTGCCTGTCAGCGGATAGGTCACTTTTTCTTTGATCGCATCGAATCCGACCCGGTCACGGAGTACTTCCAGATAGTGGAGCACATTGGTCTCTCCCTTGTAGGGCTCTTCCAGCTTCAGATAATTGTTGGCTCTGGTCTGAATATCCTCCACATGCTTCATATCATCGTTGACTCTCTTCAACACATGATGGCAGGCGGAACAGACGGTGATCAGTTCCTGTCCTTTTTCTTTGGCAGCCTGAAGTGCACGGATGGATGCAAGCTTGGTTGCGATCTCATCGCTGCCCAGCGGATATACACCGCCGCAGCACTGCCAGTCTTCGATCTCTTCCATCTCAAATCCAAGAGCCTCCGCAGAAGCTCTTGCATAAGCGTCAAGATCTCTGGCTTTGTTCTTCAGAGTACAGCCCGGATAATAACTGTATTTCATAGCCTGATGATCCTTTCTTTGTCTCGTAAAAATAATTTTACAGGTTGATCTGTGCGATCACAGATTTCAGTGCTTCTGCACTGGCCTGAAGTTGCTTTGTCTCTTCTTTGTTCATTCTCATAGGAATCTTACCGCTGATACCCTTCGGTCCAACCAGCGTCAGTGTACTTAAACATACGTCTTCCACACCATACTCGCCATGCATCATGGAAGATACCGTCACAACGGTCTCTGAAGATGCCAGCAGGGTCTTGCAGAGCTGACATACGGATCTGGATACGGCATAGAAGGTAGCTCCCTTCTTCGCGATCACGATACCGCCGGATTTCCGTACATACTCGATCATCTCGTCTTTATCGATAGGCTTTACGTCTTTGCCCATATGCTGCGCCACATTTACATACTCATCCACATGGATACCGGAAACATAGACACCTGTCCATGGAATGAAAGAAGTATCGCCATGCTCACCAAATACATAAGCATGAATATTTTTCTGTGCCACCTGAAGCTTTTCAGATAATCCGCAGCGAAGTCTTGCTGTATCCAGGATCGTACCAGAACCGATGATCTGACGCTCAGGCAGACCGGAGATCTTCGTAAATACATAAGTCATGATATCCACCGGATTACTTACGATCACATATAATGCATTGGGTGCTTCTTTAACAATCTGAGGGGTAATGCTCTTTAAGATATTAACATTCGTCTGTGCCAGATCAATGCGGGTCTGTCCTGGCTTTCTTGCGATTCCGGAAGTAATGATCACAATGTCAGAATCCTTGGCATCTGGATAATCACCGGCGATGATTGAGATAGGCTCACGGAAACAGGTTCCCTGTTCAATATCCATAACCTCGCCCTCTGCTTTGTCCTTGTTGATGTCGATCATAACGATCTGGGATGCCAGTTCTTCCTGGGACAGAGAATATGCAATCGTAGATCCTACACTTCCTGCTCCAATGATGGTAATCTTTCTGCTCATAGATACTCCTTTCAAGTAAGACATTTTTGTTATTTTTTTAACAAATTGCTTTAAAAAAATTGCCCGAGTGACCGGGCAACTCATTGTTAATAAAATAACATAACGTTAAAAAAATATCAATACTAAACCCATTCCTTTTTGTTATTGATTCTCAATTTGCCAGTCGATAGGCTCCATACCATGTTCTTTCAGGAATTCATTCGCCTTACTGAAATGCTTGCATCCAAAGAAACCGCGGTACGCAGACAGTGGACTGGGATGGGGCGCTTCCAGAATCAGATGTTTCGGGTTGTTCAACATGGATCTCTTCATCTGTGCCGGTCTTCCCCAGAGCATAAATACCATAGGTCTGTCCTGCTCATTGAGCACACGGATAGCCGCATCGGTAAATTCTTCCCAGCCGATACCTCTGTGGGAATTGGCCTGATGAGCACGGACAGTCAATACCGTGTTCAGAAGCATAACTCCTTCTCTTGCCCATTTTTCCAGATAACCGTTATTGGGAATATAGCAGCCGCAGTCATCGTGCAGCTCCTTATAAATATTGACAAGCGATGGCGGAATCTCCACATCCGGCTTCACAGAAAAGCAAAGTCCATGAGCCTGACCATTATTATGATAAGGATCCTGACCTAAGATCACCACCTTCACCTGGGACAGCGGCGTAAAATCAAAGGCATTGAAAATATCATTGGCAGGCGGGAAGACCTCATGAGTGCTGTACTCTTCCTTCACTGTCTTATATAATCTCGCATAATAGGGCTTTTTAAATTCCGGGCTTAAAGGCTCCAGCCAGTCATTGGATATTGCTCCCATGTCAGTTCCTCTTTTCTCTTGTGATTCTTTCTATAAACGTACCGGGATTCCGTTATCGCGGAGATATTCTTTCACCTGACGGATCTCCAGTTCTTTATAATGGAACAAGGATGCTGCCAGAGCTGCATCTGCTTTTCCATCAGTCAGTGCTTCTCTAAAATGCTCCAGTGTTCCAGCCCCACCGGAGGCAATGACCGGAACTGGCACATTCTCTGCAATGGTTCTGGTCAGTTCTATATCATAGCCTGCTTTGGTTCCATCACAGTCCATACTGGTCAGAAGGATCTCTCCTGCTCCAAGCTCACAGACCTTCATGGCCCATTCCACTGCATCTATCCCCATATCAACCCGTCCGCCATTTTTGTAAATATTCCAGCCACTGCCGTCTGCACGACGTTTGGCATCAATAGCTACAACTACACACTGGCTTCCAAACTTATCTGCTGCCTCGCTGATCAGTTCCGGCCGCATGATGGCTGCAGAGTTGACCGAGATCTTGTCCGCACCTTCTCTTAACAGCACTTTAAAGTCCTCGACTGTGCGGATACCACCGCCTACAGTAAACGGAATAAATACTGTCTCTGCCACCCGGCGCACCATATCCACAACGGTATTTCTTGCATCAGAGGAAGCAGTAATATCCAGAAATACTACTTCATCGGCGCCTGCCTTGTCATAAGCTGCCGCTACCGCCACCGGGTCTCCTGCATCTCTTAAATTAACAAAATTAACACCCTTTACCACACGTCCGTTATTGACATCCAGACAGGGAATGATTCTCTTTGTAAACATCTGGGCACTCCTCCTTACAGTTCGGCAAAATTTTTCAGCATCTGAAGTCCCGCCCGGGAACTCTTCTCCGGATGGAACTGGCAGGCAAATACATTGCCCTTCTCCACAGACGCATGGATCGTAACTCCATACTGCGTCGTTGCTTTTACGATGCTCTCCTCTTCAGCTTTCAGATAATAGGAGTGTACAAAATAAACATACGGATGCTCTTCCAGACCTTTGAATAATCTGCCCTGATTCTGAAACGTCAGGGAATTCCATCCCATATGCGGGATTTTCAGCCCTTCTGTCTCCGGGATCTTCAGAATCTCGCCTTTGAGGATTCCCAGGCCTTCCACCCCCGGACTTTCCTCGCTTCGTTCAAATAAAAGCTGCAGCCCCAGACAGATTCCAAGAAATGGTTTCTCAAGTTCTGTCAGCTCATGGATCACATCTACCAGTCCGTATTCCTGAAGATGGTTCATAGCGTCTCCAAACGATCCCACTCCCGGCAGGATCACTTTGTCTGCCCGAAGAAGGGTATCTCTGTCTCTTGTGATGCAGACATCCTGTCCTAAATACTTCATGGCCTTTTCCACACTGCGGATATTGCCTGCATCGTAGTCGATAATTCCAATCATAAGCTGCCTCCTCTTGTGTGTCTAATTAGCGGTAAATAATTTTACCGGATCATCCTTCACAGATATTCCTCTGTCAGCGATCTCCTCTGAAAGCTGTGGAAATTTTCCGCTGACTCTGATATATCTTGATTTTTTATTAAAATAAGCCGTCTTCTCAAAGGGAAAACGCACAAGCTGTGGATGTGCGAATCCAACGCCCAGTTCCAGTACACAGAGCTTCTGGTTCAAGGTGAATGACAGCCAGTGAAGATATTTCTCCCAGCTTTCATGTCCCTCTGGATCCACAAGCGGCGCAGTGATCTGCTCCGGTGCAAGCCCTGCTGCTTCCAGTCCTTCTCTGTCCTTCAGTGTCACAATAAAATAGTCCTTATGTTCCAGCAGTCCTTTTAGCTCCTGGTAAAATGCCGCCATATCTCCTGTCAGTTCTTCACCAAGCCCCACAAGCACCAGACTTGCATTCTGGACTTCCTGTCTGATCTCTTCTAATGTCAATGTATTGTCTCCTTGCTCTTTTACATATAAAGTGTAAAGTCCTTAATTACTCAATAAAGACTTTACACTTTAGGGTTATTAATTATTTTTATGATTCATCCGGTAATTCAATGGGTTGCAATTTTAACTTAATGTATCGCATTTCATTCTTAATCAACGCGATTGTCTCAGATGCATTTTCTTTTTTGGCACTTTCCAATACCCGCTCAAGTCTTTGATATTCTTCGATCAACTGTCCATTATACTGTTTATCAGTCGGCATATATTCTTCACCTCTCATGCAATCACCATCCTTTCGAATGGTATTATACCATAGCGTAAAGCCTTTATTCAATTATCAAAGTGCTTATCTTTCGGGTATTTTCGCGGGAGTCCGCATAGAAAATGTCTGAATAAGAGTTTTTATTATCATAACAGAATGTTTAGATTCAAGCAATACTTTTTTGTAAAACAGCTTCTCATGCTTTTTAATAACATGAAAAGCTGTCCTTATTTAATAATTACATTTTTTCATTTTTCCAACAATTATCATGCTTCCACTCAAAGAGAGCAGGATCAGTGCACCCCACAGAAGAGGCTGCTGCGCATCTCCGGTACGCGGTGCCCCAATTGCAACCGGTGGCTGCTGGATTACCGTTGTATATGTCACCGTTTCTTCTGTTCTATGATGATGATGGCTTCCGCCACCGCCTCCACCATTCGGTGCATCATAATGATTCTGGAACTGAACCGTATCGGTCTTGGTGGCCGTTCCTTCTTTTGCAGCCCACAATTCTGCAAAAAGTCCGCCTTCCGCATCATTCTGCACCCGGACAGTTACTGTATAGACCGTCTTATCATAGGTGAACCGGTCAGTGCTTCCGCTTTTCTGATAGATCTTATACTGATGGTCTCCTGGTACTGTATAATGGATCTGTCCAAAGGAAACCGTTCCACTATTCAGCACCTTCTGTGTCATGTTCTCCGCTACAGGTGCATCTTTGGTGATGGCTTCCATAACCACTTCATAGACTTCCCCTGACGGAATCCTGTCTCCGCTCACCTGCACCGTTGCCGGTATGGTCACATCACATGCATATTCCTTCGCATGTACAGATCCCGGCAGCAAAAGGAATGCAAGCAGGCAAGGAAACCATGCCAGGCACCGAAGCTTCCGCATCATTTGCATCCTCATCATATCTACCTCCTTCTTGTGTTCAACTTATTTTCTCCAACCGTCCGAACACGATCACACGGCCATTGGTCCTTGCATCTGCACAGGTGGACAGGCCGATCACCTGCGCCGGTCTATCTGTTGTCATATTCTTATAAACAACTGCATGTTCTTTAATATAAGAAAGCAGTTTATTCAGATCTGTATCCGCTCCGCATCCATAGATCATGTTGTCATATGCATCGGTCTCCACACAGGCAAACATCTGGATCTGATAGGTTGCATCCGCAAGATACAGCCAGCCTTCCATATGTTTTTCAAAATACGATATATCCGTATATTCCACCACATCTCCGAACATTCCTCCATGATCCATATGGTGTCCATAAATCAGGCTGTATCCATCGGAAAAATCAGAACTGTTACGACAGGACAGGAATAAGGATCCCGACAGAGAGAACTCACCAAACACATCTTTATTGATGTATTCCATATCATCATTCCCCTGGAGCACCGGATAATCAACATGCGTATCCGGGATCGTCAGCCATCCCCTGGTATCTGGATTGATTAAAGCCAGTTCCTGCAGCGAAAGATGTTCCCCCTCCGTCTCCGAAGTGGGTTTATATTTCAGAAGCTCTTCTCCCACAGCCGCATTTCCATAGATTCTGGCGGTATCCCACAGGGAATAACCGCCATAGAGAAACATGACCAGAATCAGAAAACCTGCCAGAATACTTAACAATCTGTCTCCCAGCCTTACCAGTCTGAGTGTGATCTGCAATAGTTATTCTTCCGGACGCTGTTTTTTGCGGAGGAATAATGCGCCAAGAGAACCAGCCATGCCAAGCATCAGCGCATATGGTACAACAGTAGTTACCAAACCCGTCGGAGAAGCTGCATCTTTATGGTTGGTTACTGTAATCGTTGTTCCGTCTGCAGTCAGTGTTCCAATATTGCTCTTATTGGTTGTTGTATATCCAAGACTGCTGTAATCGTCCTCAATGATACTGTACTGGTCAGACTCACTGAGCCCCAGAACCTGAATGGAACCGCCATGTTTGATGGAATAGCTGGTTGCCTGTGCACCGCTCACTACATGATATTCAACTGCGGCTGCATCAGCTGTCTCTTTTACCAGCACCTGATACCATTCACCTTCTCCGCCATCCACAGACACTGCAAACTGAAATTCCTGGCTTGCTTTATTTCCCATAGTTCCGGTAACCTCTTTGATCACAGTGATATCATGGGTACTGTCATTATCCTCTCTGGCTCCATAATCGTTGGTAAATGCAAGATCAGCTTTGTCTCCATTTTTCACTGAGACTGCATTTCCCACATAGAGTCCGTTATTGGAATTGTACACATATAGATATACATCATAGGTGCTGTTATCATAGTCCATCCCTTCATAATCACCAGATGCCTCTGTTACCAGATAATGGTATACTCCCGGAGAGGTAAATACACTGCCATCAACTGCCAGACTTCCATGCGCTGTATAAGAAGCCAAAGGAGTTGTTCCCGACGGTGTAAATACGGCATTCTCATCTGCTGCCAGTCCGCCTGTCACACCGGCGCTGACCACATTGCCCTCAAAGGTTCCTTCTCCGCCATTTGCCACTCGGAAGCTAAAGGATGTATCCGGTGCGTAAGTATGTCCATCCGTAGTCACTGTCTTCTGAACAGGCACTGCTTCTATAGCATGATCGCCATCACCAACGATCGGCGCTGCACATACACTCATACCTGCCATGGATACCATTATTGCTCCCGTCATCACAGAAGCTGCCACTTTTCTGGAAACATTTCCTCTTTTCATTCTCAATGATCCTCTCTTTCCTGTTACTGATGCCGGTGCACTCAATTCTCCCTAGATCCCTGATCTTCGAATTGCCGTGATCACCGTTCCCTTTAATTCCTTCTTCGTTACCGGTCCGAAATACCGGCTGTCTTTTGCGCCTTGCCGATAATCACACAGGATAAACACTTCCTCATCAGTAAGTGTGACAGGATACTTGATCCCCTCCTCATATGGTTCTGTCGAATAATAGATCTCATTTTCCACAATGGCGTTTCCATTGATCTGAAGCAATGCATCTTCCCGGATCTCTACCGTATCCCCACCTCTGGCAACCACTCTTCCTACACAGGTCTTGCCTTCTTTTTCAAACACCACTACTTCTCTGTCTCCAGGCGTATGATCCAGACGGTAATACAACAAGAGATCTCCGGCTGCCAGCTTCGGCATCATGGACTGATCCTTCATGGGCACAACTCCGAATACAACACCAAAGATCACCCACAGGGTCACAGCCATGATCGCCGCTTTTACAAGAAATGCACGTATTTCTGCAATCAGCCTTTTTCTTTCCTCCACTTGCTATGCCTCTATCTCTCCCTTTATCTGTCTTTTTTCCTCTCTGTCAATTCCAGAACAACTGTCATTCCTGCCAGCACCAGCATCCATACAAATGGTATCGTCTCCGTCGCAAGGCCGGTAGGCGGCTTGATCTCGATTTCCCACTGAGCATAGAGCTTGTTCGTCTCCTCATCCAACGTATCGACCCGGATCTTGTCACCTTTCTGATAGAGCGTTCCATTTCCTGCCTGATCGATCGTCCAGCCGAGGAACCGGTATCCTGTCCTCTCCGGGTTATTTTCCTCAATCGCATACAGGGCGTTTGGTGTCTTGAGCGGAACCGTGGTCGGATCTGGCGCGCCTTCATAATTGTAAACATAAGTTAATGAAGTCTCCCGGATCAATGCCCACTGTGCGTACAGTGTCACATCATCAGCAGGCATTACAAACTGATCAGATGGATAATAGAAGGTTCCGCTTCCATCAGCTTCGGTGTTCCAGCAAAGGAAACCGTAATGTTCCTGCGGTGCCTTCCAGCCAGTCGGACAATCCAGGAGCGATGCAGATGCTCCGTCTGCATATAATTTGGAATCTGTCACTTGCGTGCCGGTACCTTCTCCCGGATCATAGGTCAGTGTAAACCGGCTGTTGCTGATCCATCTTGCTTTCAATGTGGTATCTGCTGTGATCCCGGTTTCAAAATGGAAGGGAGAATCTGCTCTGGTCCATCCAGCAAAGGTATAGCCTTCCCGCACCGGATCTGCCGGTCTTGTAACAGTCTCTCCTTTTTTCACCTGCTGATCATCATAAGCATCTGGGTCAGCCTGTGCTGCAAGATCCGCTCCATTCAGGTCAAAATTGACCTTATAGACCGGTTCTGTCCATTTGGCATACAATGGAAAATCTCCAGCCGGCATAGTCTTTCCCTCAAAGGAATAGGCGGTTCCTTCCAGTGATTCATTGTCATACCATCCCTGGAACACATAATCTTCCCTGCCTGTTGGCGGCTGCGGCATAAAATCAGCTCCACTGATGTCTGCCTGGTACTTGAAGATTTTGCTGGTCAGCTCATTTTCTCCATCATAGAAATGAATCGCATAGGAATTTCTGGAATAATAAAAATTCCAGCCGTAGATATTTTCTCTCCAGTCAAATGTTGTCACTCCAGACCCGATCCGGGGACTGGATGGATCACCACTCATTCTTACTGTAAATCCTTTGATGGGATAATAGTCATTATCGGTAGTTGTCCAGTCTCTTCTACGTGACCGGAAGGAATCTGTGTGATCCAGTACATAGTTACCATCCAGCCCCTCCAGATAAAAACGTGTCTCTATGGTATATTTTCCGTTCTGATCCACATAATAGAATACATTGGGATTAGCTGCATCACCGGGTATCGGCATGGTCGCAATACCGCTCTGATACTTGTCTCCATTCCTTGATATCCTCCAGTTACTTGGATACGTATTGTCAAGATCTTTTCTGCGGCTTGGCCACTGGTTGCTGATATTTGTTCCATATTTCGCTGTGATGGTCAGTTCTTCAATTGCCCTTCCATTCCGCATGAATTTCACTGTGTAGATATTTCGGTCATAATACACATGCACTACCGTAGAACCATCCCCGGCAATCGTCTGCTGAACGACCAGTTTTCTCGTACTTGCACTGAAACCCTTATAGCTTTTTGATGCGGATGCTTCTGTCAATGCTCCCGTCAATCCCCGTCTGACTTCTGACTCTTTCAGAGAGTATCCCTCATCGTCTGCATTTTCCTGCCAGTACAACACCGTGTAGTTGACCCGAACTGCATCCCATTTTGCATAGAGAGTTACATTGGCAGACAACTCTCCTCCAAAAGAAAATGCTTTCGTGCACGCTTCATCCTTATACCAGCCGACAAATGCATACCCTGCACGAACTGGATCTTCCGGCTTTGCTGTGGTCTCTCCTGTTCTCACAAACATGGGATCTACCACACTTCCGCCATTTACCTCAAATGTGATCCAGTGCGCCTTTGCCACCACCGGATAAAGCGACAGGTCATCGCCTTCGATGGTCAGATCCTTTGTTCCGGTAAAAGTATCCGGATCTTCCTTCGGGTCTGTGGACCAGCCAATCAGTGCAGCTTCTGTGTCACTGGTGACAAACGGAACATCTGTTACCACAACCTTCTCGCCATCTGCATGGTAAGTCTGGGTAAAGATCACTTTCTCATGTTTCTCATCCATGTAATATACATAGAATACGGTCTCGTATCTTGCATAAAGAACAGTATCTATACTCTCTGTCAGTTCTCCCTCTTCACCAAATGCATCGAACAATTCTCCCTCCGTCACGTCCGTATACCATCCGACAAATCTGGCATGTTCTTTTTCCGGTGTTTCCGGCTCATTCAGCGTCTCACCAGCAGACAGGATCTGCTGATTAAGTTCTGTCGTCCCGTCCTCATCATAAAAAGTGTAGGTGTGGACAACTGCATCGCCTGGCCGCACGATCCGCATCGGAGAACTGGTCTGAATATCTGCCTGTTCATCACTTTTCGCATCAGCCTTCTCCTCTTCGGACAGAGAAGCCTGTGCATTTTCTGTCGGAGTAGCCGCATCTGTCTCTTCAGTTCCTTCAGAAGCTGGCTCTTCCATCACATCTGCAGTCTCTGGCTCTTCCACTATCTCCGATGCCTCGTCCTCTTTCTGCTCTTCTTCGGCTGAATCCTGTTCCTCCAAAACTTCTGTCTCAGCTTCTGTACTTTCCTGCGCCAGCACCTGGAACCTGCTGTCACACAATCCCGAGAGTATCAGCGCCAGCACCATTGCCAGTGCCAGCAATCTCTTCAAGTTCCTCCTCATTCCGCATTCTCCTATCTATTCTCCATGTTCTATTCTCCTTCTCTTCTGTAAGTTTCTTAAGCATAGCACATGAAAAACGCAGAGTTTGTCAGATTGTGTACCCCTCCCCGGAATATTTCCGGGAGTCCCAGGTAACGCACCTCTAAATATTTCTTGATTTTTATTCCAAGACATACTATTCTGAGCCTAATCTGTATGTATCATTGTTCTATATCCAGATATTCAGTCCGTCGAAAGCAACTATCCATTTTATTTTTAATCTTTGCAGGATTCTTTGCATGTTCCAGTTGTAAAATTTTATAAATTTCTTGCAACGCAAAGCTAATGCAGATACAACAAATGAGTAATCTATTGAAGACACTAAATGAAGCATTGGGCAGCATACACGGCGAAGTGAGCGTGGCTGCCCAAAATCTTGTCCGCGGGTTGCTAATTGATACGTTTAATATCATAATCACGCCTTTTGATCTCTTTGGCGAAGGCAGATACTGCTATACATTTCATGCACGCTGCGACGAGAATCCGTCTCTTGTTTTGGAAGATGGCGCAACCAGAATTTTCCTCAATACCCGCGGAACCAACCGTAATGAAGTATCCGAAGAATTAATTCAATTTCTGGAATATATGGAGCAATCTACTTTGAATGTGGCTATCCCCGATACCAATAGAAATCTCATCAAAATCCATAACCATGTCAGGCAAGTAAAAGCCAGTGAAGAGATTGGAGTGAAGTTTATGCAATGATGAGAAGAGGAAGCTATGTGGAAACATGAAGGCAGGGAGGCTGGCCTTGCTGAGGGGCTCAATAAAGGACAGACTATAAATCCAAATCTCCATCATACGCTTTCAGTTTCTTACCAAACACAAGACGCCTGAACTGATTGCCGATGATCTGGGACTTTCTTTGGAATTTGTTCAGCAGATCTGTGACCTGCTGACAACACATCCACAGGAACCTGATGAAAAACTTGCTGAGTATTTCTTAAATAAGTAATCGAATAGGCGTGAAAATTCTATCGAATGAAGGACTAGCCTTATATCCACCTGTTAGAGCGTCCATGGCACTCTAACACAAAAAGAGCCAGTCCTTCACGACTGACTCTCCATTAACTCGGTTTTTTTATCGTTGAATAATTCATGTGAGATGCAAGAACTGGTCAGCCATCTCATTACAGATTATAAAAAAATCCCCTGCCAGCATCGCTGCCGACAAGGGACTTCATAATTTCTATATTCTGCTTATTTAGCAGCTGCCATCTGTGCAGCAACCTCAGCAGCGAAATCTTCATTTTTCTTTTCCATACCTTCACCGGTCTCGAAACGAACAAAGCCTTTAACAGAAACTTTGGCATTGTTAGCTTTTGCAACCTGTGCAACGTATGCAGCTACGCTCTGTTTTCCATCTTCTGCTTTTACATAAACCTGATCCAGCAGGCAGATCTCTTTGAGCTGTTTGTTCAGACGACCCATGATAGCGCCATTGATAACTTTCTCCGGCTTTCCAGCCATCTTCGGATCATTTTCGATCTGAGATTTGATGATCTCAAGCTCATGAGCTTTGTACTCTTCATCAACTTCGCTGTCGTTGGTGTATACCGGTTTCATAGCGGTGATCTGCATAGCGATGTTCTTAGCCATCTCTTTGATCTCATCATTTACTACATCGGTCTCAACGTCAACGAGAACACCGATCTTACCTTCTGCATGGATGTAAGAAGATACGAATCCGTTCTGCTCCTCAACCTGTTTGAAACGACGAATGTTCATGTTCTCACCGATTACTGCGATCTGTGCTGCAAGAGCCTCTTTTACAGTCTTGGTGGTATCCAGTGCCCACGGCTCAGCCATGAATGCATCGATATCAGCTGCGGTAGTGTTCAGTGCCTGTGCAGCAACATCTGCTACATAAGTACGGAATTTCTCATTCTTTGCTACGAAGTCAGTCTCAGCATTTACTTCTACTGCAACTGCTTTCTTTCCGTCCTCAGACAGAGCGGTAGCTACGATACCCTCTGCTGCAATACGGCTTGCTTTTTTCTGTGCGGTTGCCAGACCTTTTTCACGCAGGAAATCTACTGCTGCTTCCATATTACCTTCGGTAGCTGCCAGTGCTTTCTTGCAGTCCATCATACCTGCACCAGTCATCTCTCTTAACTCTTTTACCATTGCTGCTGTAATAGCCATGATTGATTCCTCCTGTTTGGTGTTGTGATTACTCCTCTACCGGCTGCTCCTCAGCGTCCTCAGCATACTCCTCAGCCTCGCCCTGGTTCGCCTCGATCACAGCGTCTGCCATCTTGGAAACGATCAGTTTTACAGCACGGATTGCATCGTCGTTACCCGGGATCACATAGTCAAGCTCTTCCGGATCACAGTTGGTATCGCAGATACCGATCAGCGGAATACCCAGAGTATGTGCTTCCTGTACACAGATTTTCTCTTTCTTCGGGTCAACTACGAAGATTGCATCCGGGATATCATGCATCTCTTTGATACCGCCAAGGTTCTTCTGCAGTTTCTCCATCTCTTTCTTCAGTGCGATAACCTCTTTCTTCGGCAGCACGTCGAAAGTTCCATCCTCCTGCATGGTCTCGATTGCTTTCAGTCTTGCAATTCTTCCCTGGATGGTCTTGAAGTTGGTGAGCATACCACCCAGCCATCTCTCATTTACATAGAACATACCGCAACGCTCAGCCTCGGTAGCGATTGCGTCCTGTGCCTGCTTCTTGGTTCCTACGAACAGGATCTTTCCACCTTCAGCAGCGATATCTGCAACTGCTTTGTAAGCCTCATCAACTTTTCCTACAGATTTCTGCAGGTCGATGATGTAGATACCGTTTCTCTCGGTGTAGATGTACTCTGCCATCTTAGGGTTCCATCTTCTGGTCTGATGACCGAAGTGTACGCCGGCTTCCAGTAACTGTTTCATTGAAATTACGCTCATTTTTTCTTCCTCCATTGGTTGTTTTCTTCCGTCAGACTTTCACTCCAGAAAGAACCATCTCTGGCACCACTTTCCGGATCCGTCTGCGTGATTATTTTTCGCTCATATTTATTTGATGCGAAAAGAGCCTTATATAATGTAGCATAGCCCAAAATGGGTGTCAAGCATTTTGTTTGACAAATAGGAATTTTCTGCCTATAATAAAAAACGGCATGAATAATCGAGACTTGAACTGATACATAGCATCGTGTTTATTTATCGAGGAGGAATTGAAAAAATGGCAAGACCAAAAAGAGCTGTCACTACCGCTAAAGCTGCTGTTGCAAAAACTGCGGAACCGAAAACTACAGAAGTGAAAGCTACAGAAGTAAAAGAAGTAAAAGCTGAAGAGAAGAAAGTAGTTGAAGAAAAAGCTGCTGCTAAGACAACTGCTAAAAAAACTACCAGAAAACCGGCTTGTAAAGTATCTACCTGTGTAGAGCTGAATGGTTTAAGTGTTTCTGTTGCCGAGGTGGAAGCTGCTGTTAAAAAAGCAGTGAAAGTAAGCGGTGCTGAAGCTACTGATGTAAAGATCTATATCAACGCTACCGAGCAGGCTGCATACTACACTGTAGATGGTGCCGGAGATGCTACCAATAAAGTAGATCTGAAGACACTGTAATCTATCTGTAATATGGCATGAAAGAAGCTTCCGATACAGTTTTCCTGTCCCGGAAGCTTTTCTTTGTCAAAAAATCTCTTCTCTTTGCTTTTTCCGATACTGAAACGGAGTGCATCCCATCTTTCTCCTGAATATTTTTGCAAAATACGCCGGATTGGAAAATCCAGTCATTCCTGCGATCTGCGTCACATCCAGCCTGTCATCCCGCAGAAGCGGAAGACTTCTCTCTACACGATAATCCAGCAAATAGTCAAAAATCGATGCATTCATATATCGCTTGAACAGACGACAGCTTTCGCTGCGGCACAGATGGATCTGCTCCGCCAATTCTTCCAGCGTGATCTTTTCTGCATAATGTTCCTGAATATACACCATAATACACCGGATCCGCTCCGTATCCCTGTCATATCCTGACTGTTCCTCTGCTCCTGGCTCCACATGTTCATAGATCAGAAGCCAGATCTCCATCAATGCAATCTGTATCTTCAGTTCCGAAGCTTCTGCTTTGTCTGCAGATAATCTCTGAATCTTACGGATCTGTTCCAGTACCTTCTTCTGCCAGTCAACTTCAGGTTTAAAATGAATGGATGCCAGTTCGGGATCTCTCAGTATTCCTTCCATATATCTGTTCTGCATCAGACTATTGTTGTACCCATACAGAAGTCGTGGATGGAAAGTGACTGACAGATAACTACAGTCTGCTGCGTTTCCATGACGTCCTGCATGCAGAACATTGGTATTACAGAACAAGCCCTCTCCTGCCTTTAACAGACAGCTGTTGTCATTGACCTGATAAAGGATCTCACCCTCCAGAATCAATGTCAGCTCGATCTCCGGATGCCAGTGCCATGGGAACTCTCCCGTATCAAACCAGGACAGACGCTCCGGACTGACCAGCACCGGAAATCCATATGTTCCATGTGCTTTTACTTCTTTTTGCTTCTGATCGATCTGTAACCGCATAAAATCTCAATATCCTCTTATTTTTTAACAAATATACTTGTTGAAATATCTCCTGATTCTCATTATATTGATATTATACAGGATGTCAACGGACATCCGTCAGAAAGGGGAAGGTTTTATGGAATTTACACTTGCACAATTAAAAGAAAAATTTACAGAGCTCTTCGGAAATAACGGTGAGCCAAAGCTTTATTTTGCGCCAGGTCGTGTCAACCTGATCGGCGAACATACCGATTATAATGGAGGACACGTATTTCCCTGTGCACTGACCATCGGAACCTATGGTGTGATCCGCAAACGAGAGGACCGCACGATTCGTTTTTATTCTTTGAACTTTACAAATAACGGCATCATCACCACCTCTCTCGATGATCTGGTTCCAAGCGAAGCAGCCGGCTGGACCAATTATCCAAAGGGAGTAATGTGGACCTTTGAAAAGCGGGGCTATCATTTGACTGCAGGTGCTGACATTCTGATCTACGGTGATATCCCGGCCGGCAGCGGACTGTCCTCTTCTGCTTCCCTGGAAGTGCTGACCGGACTGATGCTGCGTGACACCTTTGGATTTGACATTTCTATGATCGATCTCGCACTGATCGGTCAGTATTCTGAAAACAACTTCAATGGTATGAACTGCGGAATCATGGATCAGTTTGCTTCTGCCATGGGTAAAAAGGATTGTGCGATCTTCCTGGATACCAACACCTTGAACTATGAATATGCACCGGTAAAACTGCCAGATGCAAGAATCGTGATCACCAACAGCAAGGTAAAACACAGTCTGGTATCTTCCGCTTACAATGACCGCCGGAGAGAAAGTGAAACTGCTCTGAAGGATCTGCAGACCGTTGTAGATATCAAGACACTTGGCGATCTGACAGAAGCTGAATTCGAGGCTCACAAAGATGCCATCAAAGATCCTGTCTGCCGGAAACGTGCAAAGCATGCCGTATATGAGAACCAGCGTACCATCCACGCAGTTGAGGCTCTGAAAAATAATGACATCGTAACTTTCGGAAAACTGATCAACGAATCACACGTATCTCTGCGTGACGATTATGAGACTTCCTGCAAGGAGACCGATATTCTGGCTGAGCTTGCATGGGCAGTTCCAGGTGTCTATGGTTCCCGTATCACCGGTGGCGGATTTGGCGGCTGTACTGTCAGCATTGTAAAAAATGATTCCATCGACCAGTTTATCAAATCTGTTGGCGATGCTTACAAAGAAAAGACCGGTCACACTGCAGAGTTTTATGTAGTGGATATTGGAGACGGTGCACGCTCTCTTGACTGATAATTATTGAGGGCTGTCGTGCTGACAGCCCTTTTCCATGACTGTATAAAGGAGTAATCTACTATGACATTATCCGAATCAATCGCAGCACTGGTAAACTACGGTATGGAAACCGGTCTTACCCCTGCCTGTGAAAAAATCTACACAACCAACCTTCTTCTGGACATTTTTCATGAAGATGATTATGAAGAACCATCACAGATTCCATCCCTTTCTCTGGAAGAGATTCTGAAAGAACTGCTGGATGAAGCAGTCAGACGGGAATTGATCCCTGACAGCATCGCTTACCGGGATCTTTTTGACACCCGATTGATGAACTGTCTGCTCCCACGCCCTGCTCAGGTCCAGGCAGACTTCTGGAAACAGTACGAGATATCTCCGGAAGCAGCCACTGCTTTCTTTTACAAATTCTCTCAGGACAGCGACTACATCCGCCGTTACCGGGTATGTAAAGATCAGAAATGGAAGATCTCCAGTGATTATGGAGAGATCGACATTACCATCAATCTGTCCAAGCCGGAGAAGGATCCCAAAGCCATTGCCGCTGCCAGAAATGCAAAAGCAAGTGCTTATCCCAAATGTCAGCTTTGCATGGAAAATGAAGGCTATGCCGGACGGCTCAATCATCCGGCCAGAGAAAACCACCGGATTATCCCCATCACCATCAACGACAGCAAATGGGGCTTCCAGTACTCTCCATACGTATACTATAATGAACACTGTATCGTATTCAACGGTCAGCATGTCCCTATGAAGATCGACCGCGCCGCATTTATCAAGCTGTTCGATTTTGTGAAACAGTTTCCCCATTATTTTCTGGGTTCCAATGCAGACCTTCCGATCGTAGGCGGATCAATCTTAAGTCATGATCATTTTCAGGGAGGACACTACACCTTCGCTATGGCAAAAGCACCGATCGCCATTCCAGTGACGATTCCTGGCTATGAGGATGTAGAATCCGGTATTGTAAAATGGCCGCTGTCCGTCTTACGTATCCGTCACAAGGATGAAAAACGACTGATCGATCTGGCGGAGCACATCTTGGAAGTATGGCGTAACTATACCGATGAAGACGCCTTTATCTATGCATACACAGACGGAGAACCGCACAACACGATCACTCCTATTGCACGAAAAGTCGATGACACCTATGAGCTGGATCTGACACTTCGCAACAATATCACAACCGAGGAACATCCACTGGGTGTTTACCATCCTCATGCGAAGCTTCATCATATCAAGAAAGAAAACATTGGACTGATCGAGGTTATGGGGCTTGCCGTTCTGCCTGCCCGCCTGAAACAGGAAATGGCTCTTCTCAAGGAATATATCCTCACAGGCAAAGATGTTGCCCAGAATGAAGATCTGGCAAAACATGCAGAATGGGTGGCTGAATTCCTGCCGCACTATACTTCCATCACGGAAGAAAACATCGATCAGATCCTGGAACAGGAGATCGGCAAGGTCTTTGTTCAGGTACTGGAGGATGCAGGCGTCTACAAATGGACGGAAGAAGGTCATGCTGCTTTCTTACGTTTTGTACAGGCTTTGTAATTTTGGCAATTTTTCCACTTGCCAAGCGGAAAGTTTTCCGCTAATATAGATTTCAGGAACTGCACGACTGGCGGAAAGCAGACTTATGTCTGTGGTAGGGCGACCTACAGGAAGTGCAGCATTACATTAAACAGCCGACCGCCTGGGCGCATGCAGGATCGTCATGCACTCAGGCGGTCTTCTTATATTTATTTACCATTTTTATTTACAGGAGGTACCTATGAAACTTTTATCTCTGGAACAGGAACTTTCATCCAATGCATATCCGGGCCGCGGAATCGTTCTCGGACTCACTCCGGATGGAACACATGCAGTCGCTGCTTATTTCATTATGGGCCGCAGTGTCAACAGCCGTAACCGTGTCTTTGTAGAAGACGGTGAAGGCATCCGCACCCAGGCATTTGATCCTTCCAAGCTGTCCGATCCAAGCCTTATCATCTACGCACCTGTCCGCGTACTTGGCAACAAAACCATCGTTACCAATGGCGACCAGACCGACACCATCTATGAAGGCATGGATCAGCAGATGACCTTTGAGCAGTCTCTGCGCTCCCGTAAATTCGAGCCGGATGGACCGAACTACACACCAAGAATCTCCGGTATCCTCCATGTTGAAGGAACCCATTTTAATTATGCCATGTCTATCTTAAAGAGCAATGACGGTGACCCGGATTCCTGCCATCGTTACACCTTCGCTTACGAGAACCCAAAAGCTGGTCAGGGACATTTTATCCATACCTATATGCATGATGGAGATCCGCTTCCAAGCTTTGAAGGTGAACCTAAGCTGGTATCTGTCTGTGATGATATGGATGCATTTACCGATCTTCTGTGGAACAACCTGAATGAGGATAATAAAGTCTCTCTCTTTGTCCGCTACATCAATCTGGAAAATGGAACTTATAAAACAAAAATTGTAAATAAAAATAAATAACAGGAGGACTCTTAGCATGAATGAACTTCAGTTAAAATATGGCTGCAATCCCAATCAGAAACCATCCCGTATCTATATGGAAGACGGAAGTGATCTGCCTGTCACTGTTCTGTCTGGCAGACCTGGCTACATCAACTTTCTGGATGCTTTCAACGGCTGGCAGCTGGTTAAAGAATTAAAAAAAGCCACCGGACTTCCAGCAGCTACTTCCTTCAAGCATGTCTCTCCTGCCGGTGCAGCTGTCGGACTTCCGCTGACAGATACTCTGGCAAAAATCTATTGGGTAGAGGACATGGGAGATCTTTCTCCGCTGGCATGTGCTTATGCAAGAGCCAGAGGTGCTGACCGTATGTCTTCCTTTGGAGATTTTATTGCTTTATCTGATGTGTGTGATCTGGATACTGCACGCCTGATTAAAAGAGAGGTATCCGATGGTGTGATCGCACCCGGATATACCGAAGAGGCATTGGAACTTCTGAAGCAGAAGAAAAAAGGAAATTATAATGTCATTCAGATTGATCCGGATTACGTGCCGGCTCCGATCGAGAAAAAGCAGGTCTATGGAGTCACCTTTGAACAGGGCCGTAATGAACTGAATATTGACGATGAACTTCTTTCCAATATTGTAACTCAGAATAAGGAAGTACCAGAACAGGCTTTGATCGATATGAAAGTGGCTTTGATCGTTCTGAAATATACACAGTCCAATTCCGTCTGCTATGTCAAAAACGGACAGGCCATCGGAATCGGTGCCGGACAGCAGTCCCGCGTACACTGTACCCGTCTGGCAGGACAAAAGGCAGACAACTGGTTCCTTCGCCAGTCTCCAAAGGTTCTTGGGCTGCAGTTCCTTGATACCATCGGCAGAGCTGAGCGCGACAATGCCATTGATGTCTATATCGGTGAAGAGTATATGGATGTACTGGCTGACGGTGCATGGGAAAAGATCTTCAAAGTAAAACCAGACGTATTCACCCGCGAAGAAAAACGGGCATGGCTGGATCAGCTGACCGATGTAACGCTCGGTTCTGATGCATTCTTCCCGTTTGCTGATAACATTGAACGTGCGCATAAGAGCGGTGTCAAATATATCGCACAGCCTGGTGGAAGCGTCAGAGATGATCTGGTCATCGAATGCTGCGATAAATATCATATGGCTATGGCATTCACCGGAATCCGCCTGTTCCATCACTAAATTCTCAACAAATAATGCTGCGCAATGGCCGATCATGGCTGTTGCACAGCATTTTTTTATCCTATATTCGTTGAACAGAGGGATTCATATTTATCTGTACCTTCCAGCTTAAGCAGTGCGATCTTCTTGTCGATCCCTCCAGCGTATCCAGTCAGACTTCCATCTGCACCAATAACTCGATGACAGGGAATGATAATCGATATTTTATTGTGTCCAACCGCCCCTCCGACAGCCTGTGCAGACATCGTGGAAATCCCCTGTTCTGCGGCAAGCTGCTGTGCGATTTCACCATATGTTACCGTCTGTCCGTATGGAATCTGCAGTAATATCTTCCATACAGCCTGTCTGAAAGCTGTTCCCACCGGATGAAGAGGTGGTGTGAATTTCGGCTCTTCTCCGGAGAAATATATATCCAGCCATCTCCTTGTCTCTGTGAGAATCTTCGTCTCCTGCCATATGCTCTCATCTGGAAGTCCATGTGCATAATACTTCTGTCCCACAAACCACAGACCGGTAAGCCCTTCCTCATCCGCAGCCAGCAGAAGATCACCAAGCGGCGATCTGTATTTACAGATGGATACCATGTTTGTACGTCACCCTTTCTTTGTAGATCTTACTCTTCTTTGCTTCCATGAAGAAGATCTGCCACAGGGCTGATGGCCATATAAGCACAAGGATCCATTCCCTTGACAATGGTTTTCAGCCGAACGATCTGAAATCGGTTGACAACTACATAGAGAACCGTTTTGGATGTATTGGAATAATATCCATGAGCATCCAGAATCGTCAATCCTGTTCCAAATTCCTCTGAAACTGCCTGACAGATCTGATCGGGTCTGGTCGTGATGATCATGGCTGCTTTGGCACTGTCCAATCCATCCACAATGAAATCAACGGTTTTCGAGCCTGCCGCATAGGTCACAATCGAGTACAGCGGCAGGATCCAGCTTCCCCTGACTATTCCACAGATTATGTACAACAATACATTGTAGATCAATACAAATGTTCCGACCGAGATTCCCAGTTTTTTGGCAAACACCACTGCAACCACTTCAATTCCATCCATAGCTCCGCCATATCGGATTGCCAGGCCGCTACCGATACCAGAAATAAGTCCGCCAAACAACGCACACAAAAACAGATCCGTTCCTGCCAGTGGAGAAGCAATACTCACATCAATGGGCAGAACATCCGTGATCATCCATGCTGATAAGGAATAAATGCAGACTGTGAAAATAGCATACACCGAGAACACGACTCCCTGCCTCTTTAAGCCAAACAGCAGAAGCGGAATATTTAATACGATCAGAAAAAAAGATAGCGACAGCCATTCCGGTGTCAGCTGCCCCAGAAGGATCGAAGTTCCGGAGATACCACTGTCATATAACTGGACAGGTGCAATAAATAAGGTCACGCCGATCGCATTGATCACGCCAGCCACCAACAACATCAGAAAATTAAAAGCTGAAAATCTCTCAAGCAGTTTCAGTTTTTTCAAACACATACCTCCAGACTGATTTTAACATAACATTTGCCATATGGTTACGCCCGGAAGATCATATCTCTGGAAATGTCACTGATCGTATTGGCTCCACACATTCTCATAGTATCTTCCAGTTCTCCACCGATCTTGTCAATATAACACTGTACGCCTTCTGCCGCACCTCCATAGACAGCTGTCACGAACGGACGGCCAAGCAGTACACCATCAGCTCCCATGGCCAGTGCTTTAAATACGTCCACACCACTTCTGAGTCCGCCGTCTACCAGGATCTTCATCCGTCCGCCGACTGCTTCCACGATATCTTCCAGCACCTCTGCTGTTGCCGGGCACTGATCCAGTACACGTCCTCCATGATTGGATACGACGATTGCCGCTGCCCCTGCATCTTTTGCCTTCAGTGCTCCTCTGCGGGTCATGATACCCTTGATGATGAACGGCACACCTGCCATCTCTGCCACTTCCCGAAGCTCATCTTCCGTCTTGCTGCCCGCCGGAGGTGTCAGATTCTTCAAAAACGGAAGTCCTGCTCCATCAATATCCATAGCAACTGCAAAAGAACCGGATGCTTTTACCAGCTCCATTTTCTCCCGGATCGTCTCCAGATTCCATGGCTTAACTGTTGGGATGCCCAAACCACCAGCTGCTTTGATCGCTGCGGTAGCTCCTTCCATTACTTTCGCATTGGTTCCATCACCGGTAAATGCAGCAATCCCGCCTTTTGCACAGGCATCCACCAGAAGATTGTTGTAAGCCAGATCGTCATATTTCTCTCCGTAATGCAGTGTCATTGCTCCTACCGGACCTGCAAAAAACGGATACTTGAATGTCCGTCCAAAGAGCTCAACAGAAGTATCGATCGGCTTATTCTCATGAATGGTATCCATGTTCACACGGATCTCCTGCCATTTCTGATAATTACGAACTGCATTATCTCCTACACCTTTGGCCCCTGGTCCCGGCATCTGATTTTTACATGCTGCTCCATTACAGACCGGACAGACTTTACAGTAAGGCCCCATATTTCCTCTTGCGGATTTCAACACTTCATCATAAGTCATCTGCTTTTCCTCCTATAATATGCCAGCGCTGCTGACTATTTTACTTCGTGTTTTGTTTGCCAAATAATTCTTCGCCCCAGACCGCTGTCAGACGATCCAGCGTAAAGATCGCATTGGCAGGACTTGTAGAAGGCAGTTTCACAGCTTCTCTGCCTGTTTCTTTTTCACAATATCTGTGATACAGCTGCCAAGCCTTTCCTCCGTTTGCATAGATCTGCCGGATCGGACTGGACGACAGTACCTTTTCCAGTTCACAGGGCACTACATTTTTAATACTGCTGTCGCTGGATCCTACAATATCACAGCTGTGTACCACATCCCAGATAGCGATCTGATGTTTCAGCAACAACGTCTTCTTCTCTTCTATTGTTTCCGGAATCTCTTCCTCTGTCAGTCTCGCCAACAGACGCCAGAACCGGTTCTGCGGGTGTCCATAATAAAATCCCTCTTCCCGGGACTTCACAGATGGAAATGAGCCCAGGATCAACACCTTCGAATGCTCATCAAAGACAGGTTCAAAGGTATGCTCCACATGTTGATATCCCAGTGCATCGGCTTCCTTGATCACATCGTCTGGTGACAGCTTTTTGCTCCGTGGATACATACGGCCTGCAGCTCCATCTTTTGCCACAGCCAGAATATAAGAATTGATCTTCAGCTTATGTTCTTCATAAAGTCCCATACTCTGATAGAGATCCTTATATTTTTCCAGCAATTCAAACTTGAGCTTCACCGCATCCACAGATACAGATTCTGTTGCCACCAGGCTGCCTTTTCGTTTCATGTAATAATAGATTGGCTTCTGTAAGGCCCGGAATCTCTGTCCATGACGGATAAATTGCAGATTAAACAGAAAATCTTCACACCAGTTCATGGATGCGTCGCACCTGAGTTCATGTTCCTCTATAATGGAACGCCGATACAGCTTGTTCCACATCACACCATAATAGTAATCCGCAGGATCATCTGCCATCTCCATGGCAAATTCTTCTCTGCTCATCACATCTTTCTTTTTAATGTGCTTTTTCTCCACGTAGTGCTTGCCGTTTACCCGGTAAAAATCCGCGATCACCAGATCACAGTCATCCTCCACTGCCGCACGTACCAGACTTTCTGTTGCGTCCGGTGTGATCCAGTCGTCACTGTCCAGAAACTGTAAATACATGCCTCTCGCCAGCTTCATGGCAATATTCCGGGTATTGGACACGCCGGAATTTTCCTTATCTATGGTATGGAATCTGAGATCCCTCTCCTCATATTCCTTGCAGATAGCCAGACTTCCATCTGTACTTCCGTCATTCATCAGCAAAACTTCCATATCTGTAAATGTCTGCGCAGCCACACTGTCCAGACAACGACGCAGATACCGTTCTGCATTATATACAGGAATGATCAATGTCACTAACGGCATAGTTTTCCCACTTCTCCTTATCTACATCTGTTTTCTTACGATCAAATATTCATTATCCAATTGATAATAAGGGCATGAATCGGTGGAACCGCTTAAAAAGCGATACATCTCATCTTCATCCAGATCCATATCACATACATAGTATTCGTAATCTTCATCATATACATAATTTCTGCAGGTCTCGCAGCAGCTTGCTTCCATAGTTATCTCCTTGGATTGTAAATCATAATGCAGTAGCAACTCGAAAATGCTTTGCATTTCCGAGCTATATTAGTATATCACATTTCTTCTCAGTTGTCTCTTTTCATCCTCCATGTTATACTGAACTTAATATAATCACAGGGGGATATTCTCATGAACATTACGATTCAAAATGAATTTGCATCTGTCACCTGCCGAACCCTTGGCGCAGAGCTTCTTTCCTACAAGACTGCTGCAGGCAAGGAATATATGTGGCAGAAAGATCCGGCCTACTGGGCAAAGACTTCTCCGGTACTGTTTCCATATATCGGAGCTGTTCCGGAAACCGTTACGATCCATGGTGTTGACTACAAGATTCCGCGCCACGGCTTTGTAAAAGACGCTGAATTTGAAGTTGCCGAAAAAGGTGATGACTATGTCATTCTCTCCACCGGAACCAATGACTATACCACATCTGTCTATCCATATGACTTCCGTTTCACCGTTACCTTCCGTCTGGATCAGGCAAAGCTTGTCGTTACTTACGGTGTAGAAAATAAAAGCGACAAAGAGATGCCGTTCCTGATTGGCGGACATCCCGCATTCTTCTGTCCTATGGAGGAAGGTGAACTGTTCACAGACTATATGCTCCGCTTCGAGGATGAAAATGTTCCGGACCTGCACCTTCAGTATCCCATGTTTGACAACGATGCCATTCTCTATGAGAATCTGAAATCCCGTACGGTAAAACTGATCAGTTCCAGAACAGAAAAAGGCATCCAGTTTGATTTTCCTGGATATGAAAGCGTTGCTTTCTGGACCCCGATCAAAAAGGATGCCCCATTCCTCTGCATTGAGCCCTGGTGTGGTGGAACCATGGATCAGGTGTCTTGTACTGATATGCTTCAGAAAAAATACGTGCAGTATCTCTCCGCCGGACAGGCACGGGATTATGTATTTGCATTTAAGCCATGTTAATGACCATTCTTTGATTCAAAAAAGCTGCCATACGATCATTCTTTTGACGATCATATGGCAGCTTCTTTTCGCAACTCGCACTGAACAGGTCATGCTTGCTCCAGCTCTCTTGCGCTCATTATATTATCGCTCGATCTGATGAATAAACAGTCCGCTCCGAAGCTTCGGTTCGAACCAGGTGGATTTCGGCGGCATGAGAAGGTCAGCGTCTGCTACTGCAAACAGTTCCTGAATGGAGGTTGGATACATGGCAAATGCTACTTCCATGTCGCTGTCTGCTCTTCGCTTCAGTTCTTCCAGCCCCCGGATCCCACCGATAAAATCAATTCGCTTATCGGTTCTCGGGTCACCGATCCCCAGAACAGGAGTCAGCAGTTCTCGCTGAAGGAATGATACATCCAGCCCTTCCACCGGATCTGGATGGATGTAGGCGGACTTTGCTGTCAGCCCATACCAGCTGCCATGAAGGTACATGGTCACCTGACCCTTTTTCACAGGCTTCGTCATCTCTCCCAGCTTCTGGATCTCAAATTTTTCCGAAACCTTAGTGATGAACTCTGTCTCCGACAGACCGTTCAGATCTTTCACGACCCGATTGTAATCCATGATCATCAATTCCTCTTCCGGGAACAGAACCGACAGAAAATAATTAAACTCTTCCGTTCCATCATAATCAGGATGTTCCACTCTGCGCTTTAGTCCTACCTTTACCGCAGATGCTGCCCGGTGATGTCCGTCTGCAATATAGATGCTGTCCACCTGCTGGAATGCCGTGTGGATCTTTTTCACCAGTTCCGGCTCTTCGATCTTCCATCCTGCATGATGGATGCCATCCTCAGAAGTAAAGGAAAATTCCGGTTGAGCACTCTTTACGTTCTGTACCAGCGCACGGATCTCATCCTTTGCGCGATATGCCAGAAAGATCGGACCGGTCTGTGCACTGCACACATCTACATGTCGGATCCGGTCAGCCTCTTTTTCCGCTCTGGTATTCTCATGCTTCTTGATCACATGATTCTCATACTCATCAATCGATGCACATGCCACCAGTCCGGTCTGCGAACGTCCATCCATGGTCAATTCATAGAGATAGTAGACCGGCTGCTCTTCTTTTACATAGACCCCTGCCTGCTCTTGCTCTTCCAGTCTCTGTCTGGCTGCTTCATAGACTTCAGGAGCATACATATCCTGATCCGGAGCAAACATGGTCTCCGGCCGGTCAATATTTAAGAAAGACAGTGGTTTTCCCTCCACTGCCTGCCGTGCTTCTTCCCTGTTATACACATCATAAGGAAGTGATGCCACCTGGGATACCACTTCTGCCGCCGGATGTACGCAGCAAAATGGTCTGATCTCTGCCATTATTTCATCACCCGTACTTTCAGAACTCCTTCAATCGCACGAAGCTTCTCAATCTCTGCATCATCAGCCATATGGCTTAAGTCAACCATTACATAGCCGTATTCACCTCTGGTCACGTTGGTCAGACGCTCAATGTTGATACCAAGCTCACCAAATGCAGAAGTAAATTTTGCCAGCATATTCGGAATATTTCGATGGATGATCGCCACACGCATAGCAGAAGTGCATACACCCATATCGCAGTTCGGATAGTTTACAGAGTTATGGATATTACCATTTTCCAGATAATCTCTTACCTCTTTCACTGCCATCACTGCACAGTTATCCTCAGATTCCTCGGTAGATGCACCCAGATGCGGGATCACGATGGCATTTTTCTGAGATGCCACATCGGAGTTCGGGAAATCTGTTACATATTTACGAATCCGATTGGTCTTCAGTGCTTCAACAATGGCTTTCTGGTCTACCAGCGGACCTCTTGCCAGGTTCAGGACAACTACGGATGGCTTCATCTGTGCGATTGCATCTGCTCCGATCATACCCTTGGTGCTGTCCATCAGCGGCACATGGATGGTAATATAATCACACTCTTTGTAAATATCATTTACATCGGTAATGTGCTTCACATCTCTGGAAAGCTTCCATGCGGCCTCTACAGAAATATACGGATCATATCCATACACTTCCATACCAAGAGCTGCTGCTGCGTTTGCCACCAGAATACCGATTGCTCCCAGACCGATCACACCCAGCTTTTTGCCAAGAAGCTCCGTTCCTGCAAACCGCTTCTTCTCTTTCTCAGCCATTTTCTCCAGATCTTCGTTCTGTCTCTCGGACCGTACCCAGTACATACCTCCTACGATATCTCTGGCTGCCAGCAGCATACCTGCGATCACCAGCTCTTTTACACCATTCGCATTGGCTCCCGGTGTATTAAATACAGCGATTCCCTGCTCAGAGCATTTTCCAAGAGGAATGTTATTGACGCCTGCTCCTGCTCTTCCGATCACGCAGAGCTTATCGGAGAATTCCATATCATGCATCACCGCACTTCTTACAAGGATTGCGTCTGCATCCTCCATCTTGTCTGTCTGTGCATAATTCCCGTCAAATTTTTTAAGTCCTACCTCTGCAATATTATTCAGGCAATGATACTGATACATTTTATTTGTTCTCCTCTTCAAATTTCTTCATAAATGCCACCAGGGCTTCCACACCTTCCTTCGGCATTGCATTGTAAATGCTGGCACGCATACCGCCTACGGTTCTGTGTCCTTTCAGATTCACAAGACCTGCTGCTGTTGCTTCTTTTACAAATTTTGCATCCAGATCCTTATCTCCGGTCACAAATGGCACGTTCATCAAAGAACGGTCTTCCTTGCGGACAGTTCCTCGGAACATGCTGCTGGAATCCAGATAATCATAGAGAAGAGCTGCTTTTTCTTCGTTGCGCTGCTTCATGACCTCAAGACCGCCCATCTTCTTCAGCCATTTGAACACTTTACCACATACATAGATGCAGAAACAGTTGGGTGTATTGTATAAAGAGCCGGCATCTGCCTGGGTCTTGTATTTCATAATAGTAGGGGTTCCCGGAAGTACATCATCACGGATCAGATCCTCACGGATCACGGCGATCACCATACCTGCAGGTCCGATGTTCTTCTGAACACCGCCATAGAACATACCATATTTGGTCACATCCATGGGCTCAGACAGGAAGCAGGAAGACACATCTGCTACCAGCTCTTTTCCTTTGGTGTTCGGAAGGGTCTTAAATTTGGTTCCATAGATGGTATTATTTTCACAAATATATACATAGTCTGCATTTTCACTGATAGGCAGATCTGAACAATCAGGAATGTAGGAGAATGTCTGATCCTCACTGGATGCAATCTTGTTGGCAGTTCCATATTTCTGTGCCTCAGCATAAGCTTTTTTTGCCCACTGACCGGTCACGATATAATCTGCCACTCCGTTTTTCATCAGGTTCATAGGAACTGCTGCGAACTGATGATGAGCTCCACCTGACAGAAACAGTACCTTGTAATTATCCGGAATCTTCAGAAGCTCACGGAAATCTTTCTCCGCTGTCTCAAGAATCTCTTCAAAGGCTTTGGATCGATGACTCATCTCCATAACGGACATTCCGGTACCGTTATAGTCCATCATCTCTGCTGCCACTTCTTGCAGGACTTCTTCCGGCAGCACAGCCGGTCCTGCAGAAAAATTGTAAACTCTGCTCATTTTCATACACTCCTCTACTCATCTTGTCTATGTAGACAACAAGGGAAAGGCACTTTATACAAGCACCCTCCCCCCTCTGTTACATCTCTTTTTTCTTCAGATCATCCTCATCAAACGCATCCTCGATAGCTGCCCCCGCAGGTACCATAGGGAATACTTTGTCATCACAGTCGATCTGGCAATCCAGAAGTACCGGTCCACCATATGCGATTGCTTCTTCCAGTGCCGGTCCGACTTCTTCTTTTTTCGTTACGCGGATTCCTTTGCAGCCGAGTGCTTCAGCTACTTTTACAAAATCCACTTTATCATTCAATACGGTTGCAGAATATCTTCCGCCGTAGAACAGGGTCTGCCACTGACGTACCATTCCCAGTACATGATTGTTGATGACAACCTCAATGACTGGGATATTGTAACGGGATGCCGTTGCAAGTTCATTCATATTCATACGGAAACAGCCATCACCTGCAATATTGATGACCGTTTTATCCGGTCTTGCAGTCTTTGCTCCCAAAGCTGCGCCAAGGCCGTATCCCATCGTTCCCAGTCCACCAGAAGTCAGAAGCTGACGCGGCTTGCTGTATTTATAATACTGTGCTGCCCACATCTGATGCTGGCCAACCTCAGTGGTGATGATCGCATCACCTTTGGTCACACGGTAGATCTCTTCTACCACATACGGTCCTGTCAGGCCATCCAGATTGTATTTCAGCGGGAATTTCAGCTTCAGTTCTTCAATATGCTCTACCCACTCTTTGTGGTCATACTGACCGATCATCGGATTGAGGCGCTTCAGTACTTCCTTCACATCGCCGATCACACTGGCTGTGGTTCTGATATTCTTGTCAATCTCTGCCGGATCTACATCGATCTGCAGCACCTTGGCATTCTGTGCAAATTTTGCCGCATTACCAAATACACGATCACTGAAACGGGTACCTATCGCAATCAGAAGATCGCAGTGAGTTACACCAAAGTTTGCATATTTGGTTCCATGCATACCCAGCATACCTGCATACAGCGGATGTTCTCCGGAAAATGCTCCTTTACCCATCAAAGTGTCACATACCGGCGCATTGATCTTCTCTGCAAACTCCAGTAATTCTTCACTGGCATCTGCTGCGATCGCACCACCGCCCACAAAGATCATCGGTCTCTTTGCTTCTTTGATCAGCTCTGCAGCTGTATTCAGATCTTCGTCTGTGATCGCTGCAGTATCCGGAAGGATCACATCCGGCACCTGCTGAATATATTCGGTAGTATTCGCAGTCGCATCCTTGGTAATATCCACCAGAACCGGGCCCGGGCGTCCGCTCTTTGCAATGCTGAATGCACGGCGGATCACTTTTGCCAGATCTCTGACGTCTTTAACAATAAAACTGTACTTGGTGATCGGCATAACCACACCGGCAATGTCGATCTCCTGGAAACTGTCTTTTCCAAGCAGGCTGGTACCTACGTTACAGGTGATTGCAACCAGTGGAATGGAATCCATATAAGCAGTTGCAATACCGGTCACCAGATTGGTGGCACCAGGACCGGAGGTTGCGATACATACGCCCACTTTACCGGTTGCTCTTGCATAACCGTCTGCCGCATGAGAAGCCCCCTGCTCATGAGAAGTCAGAATATGTCTGATCTCATCCGCATGTTTATATAATGCATCATATATGTTCAGGATCGCGCCGCCCGGATATCCGAACACCGTGTCCACACCCTGCTCTTTCAAGCAGGCAACTACAATTTCCGCTCCAGTCAATACCATAACTTTCTCCCCCTAGTCCTGAATCTCAAGAATTGCTCCACGATTTCCGGATGTTACCAGATGTGCGTAACGAGCCAGATAGCCTGTGGTCACTTTTGGCTGTCTTGGCTGCCATTTTGCACGTCTTGCTGCCATCTCTTCATCAGAAATATCTACGTTCAGCGAATTTTCCGGAATATTGATCTTGATGATATCGCCCTCTTCTACCAGTGCGATCGGACCGCCGACTGCTGCCTCCGGTGATACATGACCGATGGAAGCTCCACGGCTTGCTCCACTGAAACGTCCGTCTGTGATCAGTGCAACGGAAGAACCCAGTCCCATTCCTGCGATTGCGGAAGTCGGGTTCAGCATCTCTCTCATGCCCGGACCGCCTTTTGGTCCCTCATAACGGATCACAACAACATCTCCTGCAACGATCTTGCCGCCTTTGATGGCTGCGATCGCATCTTCCTCACAATCAAAGACTCTTGCAGGACCTTCATGTACCAGCATCTCAGGAGCAACTGCAGAACGTTTTACAACGCCGGTATCCGGTGCCAGATTTCCTTTCAGGATTGCAAGTCCTCCAGTCTGGCTGTACGGATTCTCTATCGGACGGATAACCTCCGGATTCTTGTTATAGCATTTCTCAATATTTTCACCAACTGTCTTACCTGTCACAGTCATACAATCCAGGTTCAGCAGATGCTTCTTGTTCAGTTCATTCATAACGGCATAGACACCGCCTGCCTCATTCAGATCTTCTATGTAAGTCGGACCTGCCGGTGCCAGATGACACAGATTCGGAGTTTTGGCACTGATCTCATTGGCCAGTTCCATATCAAGCTCTACGCCTGCCTCATGAGCGATTGCCGGAAGATGCAGCATACTGTTGGTGGAACATCCCAGTGCCATATCTACAGTCAAGGCGTTCAGGAATGCCTCTTTTGTCATAATATCTCTTGGGCGGATATCTCTCCGAAGCATCTCCATTACCTGCATACCAGCTTTCTTCGCCAGCTTGATACGCTCGGAATATACTGCCGGAATGGTTCCATTACCCTGAAGTCCCATACCAAGAACCTCTGTCAGACAGTTCATACTGTTGGCCGTGTACATACCTGAACAGGATCCGCAGGTCGGGCAGACTTTTGCTTCAAACTCTTTGACATCCTCTTCTGTCATAGTTCCTGCTGCGTAGGAACCAACTGCCTCGAACATACTGGAAAGGCTTCTCTTCTGTCCTTTTACATGTCCTGCAAGCATCGGGCCGCCGCTTACAAATACGGTCGGTACATTGACTCTGGCTGCTGCCATCAGAAGTCCTGGTACATTCTTATCACAGTTCGGCACCATAACCAGTGCATCGAACTGGTGAGCCATTGCCATAGCCTCTGTAGAATCTGCGATCAGATCACGGGTCACCAGAGAATATTTCATACCGGTATGTCCCATAGCGATACCATCACATACGGCGATAGCCGGGAACATGATCGGTGTTCCTCCTGCCATTGCAACTCCCATCTTTACTGCCTGCACGATCTTGTCCAGGTTCATATGTCCCGGTACGATCTCATTGTAAGAGCTGACAATTCCGACCAGCGGTCTGTTCATCTCTTCTTCTGTCAGTCCCAGTGCATTGAACAGAGACCGGTGCGGTGCCTGCTGCATGCCTTTCTTTACTGCATCACTTCTCATGATAATTCCTCCTGTTGTATATAAAATGTGTGTTTGCTGTTCAAAGCCTCATGTTTGCGAATATGGTTCTGAACAGATATTTGTCTTCTTATACTCTCTCTGCGATCAGAGTACCCATCTCTACGGTTCCTACCTGGCTACAGCCTTCTGCCATAATATCGCCGGTGCGATATCCCTCTTTCAGAACCTGACGGACAGCCGCCTCCACAACATCTGCCTCCGCATCCAGATCCAGCGAGTAACGAAGCATCATCGCTGCGGAAAGGATGGTTGCGATCGGATTAGCCTTATTCTGTCCGGCAATATCCGGTGCTGATCCGTGGCTCGGCTCATAGAGACCGAATTTTGTCTCATTAAGACTTGCACTTGACAACATTCCGATGGATCCGGTCACCATAGAAGCTTCATCTGATAAAATATCACCAAACATGTTCTCAGTCAGGATCACATCAAACTGTGCCGGATTCATCACCAGCTGCATTGCACAGTTGTCAACATACATATGGGAAAGTGTTACCTCCGGGTAATCCTTCGCCACTTCTTCCACGACCTGTCTCCACAGTCTGGAAGAATCCAGTACATTCGCCTTATCTACGCTGCAGACCTTTTTATTTCTCTTCATTGCGATATCAAAAGCTCTCTTTGCGATCCGGCGAATCTCATTTTCATTATATGTAAGCGTATCGGTAGCAGTTCTTACTCCGTCTACTTCTTCTGTCTTTCTTGCACCGAAGTACAGTCCTCCGGTCAGCTCTCTCATGATCAGCATATCAAATCCGGCTGCACTGATATCCTCACGAAGCGGGCATGCACTGCGAAGCTCATCATAGAGATAAGCCGGTCTCAGATTTGCAAACAGGTTCAAAGCTTTTCTGATTCCCAGCAGTCCTGCCTCCGGACGTCTGGACGGCTCCAGCTGATACCATGGAGAAGTCTTTGCATCACCACCAATGGAACCCATCAGAACTGCATCACATTTCTTTGCCTGTTCTATAGTCTCTTCGGTCAGCGGCACACCATGTACATCAATGGATGCTCCTCCCAGGAGAAGATCAGTATAGTCGAACTCATGTCCGTATTTTTTACACACCGCGTCCAATACCTTGCGGGCTTCTCTTACGATCTCCGGGCCAATTCCATCACCAGAAATCACTCCAATCTTATAATTCATCTCATGTCTCCTCTTTTGCACGGGCCTTGACAGTTTGCAGAAAAGGGGCGGAAGTAGTCTCCCGCCCCTTTTGGCATCTTTGCCTTAGTCTTGTTTTTCCACTTCCTGGATAGCCGACTTCTTCATTGGAATACGGCAGTTGCGGTTGCTTCCGAACTCTACGATCACATCATCATCAGTAATGTCAATGAGCACACCATAAAATCCACTCGTGGTAACAACCACATCGCCAACCTCCATTGCTGAAAGCATGGCAGCTACTCTCTTCTGCTCTTTTTTCTGCGGTCTCCACATCATAAAATACATGATTGCGAACAATGCTACGATCCAAATGAGCATTACCGTTGTCTGCGCAGAACCTGTTGCGGTTAATAACATATCTGTTTCCTCCTAGAAAAATAACCTATCGTCTATTCTACACAATATTTTGCATTCCGTCAAGTTTCTGCTTCTTATATTCCTGATATCTTCCCTGCTCGATGGCCTCACGGATCTCCTCCATCATATGATTGTAAAAATACAGATTATGAAGCACACACAGGCGCATGCCAAGCATCTCTTTTGCCTTCAGAAGATGGCGGATATATGCTCTGCTGTAACGACGGCAGGCCGGGCACTGACAGCCTTCCTCGATAGGATCCTCGTCCAGCTCGTATTTGGCATTAAACAGATTCAGCTTCCCATGATTGGTATAGACATGTCCATGACGTCCGTTACGGCTTGGATATACACAGTCAAAGAAATCCACACCTCGTTCCACTGCTTCCAGAATGTTTGCAGGTGTTCCCACACCCATAAGGTATGTCGGTTTTTCTACCGGCAGATACGGTATCACCGCTTCAATGATCCGGTACATCTCTTCATGGCTCTCACCCACTGCCAGTCCGCCGATGGCATATCCAGGCAGATCCAGCTCTGTAATCTGCTTTGCATGCTCGATGCGGATATCCTCGAAGATTGCACCCTGATTGATTCCAAACAGCAGCTGGTTCTTATTGATGGTGTCTTCCAGACTGTTCAGCCGATCCATCTCTGTCTTACAACGCTTCAGCCAGCGAACGGTACGGTCCACCGAATCCTGCACATATTTTCTGTCTGCAAGGCTTGGCGGACACTCATCAAATGCCATGGCAATGGTAGAAGCCAGATTAGACTGGATCTGCATACTCTCTTCCGGACCCATGAAAATCTTTCTTCCATCGATATGTGAGTTGAAACATACTCCTTCTTCCTTGATCTTACGAAGCCCTGCCAGGGAAAATACCTGAAATCCACCGGAATCGGTCAGAATTGGTTTGTTCCATGACATGAATTTGTGAAGTCCTCCCATCTTTTTAACGACTTCATCACCAGGTCTTACATGCAGATGATAGGTATTGGACAGTTCCACCTGGGTTCCGATCTCTTCCAGATCCTCCGTAGACACTGCACCCTTAATTGCTGCTGCCGTTCCCACATTCATGAATACCGGTGTCTGGATCACTCCATGTACGGTATGAAATTCCCCTCGTTTGGCATCTCCATCTTTTTTCAGTAATTTATACAAAGTTCCTCATCCTCCATTTAGTCTTTACAGATGAAAGTATATTCTATATACTTGGATTTAGTCAATCCAAATATACAGAACAGGAGTATTTTACCTATGGCAGGTTCCACTTTTGGCAATATTTTTTCTATCACGACCTGGGGTGAATCCCACGGCAAAGGCATCGGCGTAGTAATCGATGGCTGTCCGGCCGGACTTTCTCTCACCGAAGAAGATATTCAGGCCTACTTAAACCGCAGAAAACCGGGACAGTCCCGTTTCACCACTCCCCGTAAGGAGGATGATACCGTTGAGATTCTGTCCGGTGTCTTTAACGGACGCACTACTGGTACGCCTATCTCTTTGATGGTTCGAAATACATCCCAGCGTTCCAAGGATTACAGTGAGATTGCATCCTACTATCGTCCTGGACACGCAGACTATACCTACGACTGCAAATACGGATTTCGTGATTACACCGGCGGTGGACGTTCTTCCGGGCGTGAGACCATTGGCCGTGTAGCCGCAGGTGCAGTCGCTGCAAAGCTTTTACAGGAGCTTGGAATCACTGTCACTGCTTATACCCGCTCCATCGGACCGGTACAGATCAACGAGAGCCGCTTTGATCTCTCAGAGATGGAACGCAATGCCGTCAATATGCCCGACGCAGAAGCAGCTGAACAGGCGATGGCTTATCTGGATGCCTGCCGTACAAAAGAAGATTCCTGCGGCGGTGTGGTGGAATGTGTGGTCAAGGGCGTCCCTGCAGGTGTGGGCGATCCCTGCTTTGATAAATTAAGCGCAAATCTGGCAAAATCCATCTGTTCCATCGGCGCAGTCAAGGGCTTTGAGATCGGTGATGGATTTCTAGCTGCCAGAAGCTGCGGCAGTGAGAACAACGATGCCTTCTATATGAAGGAAGATGGATCTGTCGGCAAGAAAACCAACCATGCCGGTGGTATCCTGGGCGGCATCAGTGACGGAAGCGACATTATCTTCCGGGCAGCCTTCAAACCGACGCCATCCATCAGCGCTCTGCAGCACACGGTCAACAAATCCGGAGAAGACATTGAAGTCTCTATCCATGGCCGCCACGATCCTATCATCGTGCCCCGCGCAGTGGTGGTTGTCGAATGCATGGCTGCTATTACGGTTCTGGATGGACTGCTGACTGCCATGACTTCCCGTGTGGATCTTATCAAAGAATTCTGGGGCAGATAATGTTCCGGTAATTTTCCTGACAGCAAAAAAGATCCCGCAGGATCTTCACTTTCCAGTGAATCCTGCGGGATCTTTTTTATCTTCGATTCAGAACTTCAGCTTACAGAAATGCTTTTACTTTCTCATAAATGCTCTTTCCATCCAGACCATAGTACTCGATCAGAGCTTTTGCCGGACCAGACTGTCCGAACTTGTCCATCATACCGATACGAAGCATCTTGGTCGGAGCTTCCTCAGAAAGAGCCTCAGCAACAGCTCCACCAAGTCCACCGATAACAGAATGCTCTTCTACAGTTACAACTTTGCCAGTCTTCTTTGCAGATGCAACTACCAGCTCTTTGTCAAGCGGTTTGATGGTATGGATATTGATCACCTCAGCAGAGATACCGTCAGCCTCAAGAAGCTTAGCAGCCTCAAGGCTTTCATTTACCTCAAGTCCGGTAGCGATGATGGTTACATCTTTACCTTCTTTCAGGGTAATTCCTTTACCAATTTCAAATTTATAATTAGCTTCATCATTGATTACCGGAACTGCCAGACGGCCAAATCTCATATAAACCGGTCCAACATACTCAGCAGCAGCTTTTACAGCAGCTCTTGCTTCCACATCATCTGCCGGGCAGATAATGGTCATTCCCGGAATTGTACGCATAATAGCGATATCCTCGTTACACTGATGAGTAGCTCCATCCTCACCTACAGAGATACCGGCATGAGTAGCACCGATCTTAACGTTCAGGTGCGGATATCCGATAGAGTTACGAACCTGCTCAAATGCTCTTCCTGCTGCGAACATAGCAAAAGAAGAAGCGAACGGGATCTTTCCGCAGGTAGCAAGTCCTGCTGCTACTCCCATCATATTTCCTTCAGCGATACCACAGTCAATGTGACGCTCCGGGAATGCTTTTTTGAAAACACCAGTCTTAGTAGCTCCTGCAAGGTCTGCATCAAGTACGACAATATTCGGATTCTGTGCGCCAAGCTCTGCCAGAGCGTTACCGTAGCTTTCTCTCGTTGCGATCTTCTTTACTTCTGACATAATGCTTCACCTACTTTCTCCAAATCTGCCATTGCTACTGCATACTGCTCATCGTTCGGAGCAGTTCCATGCCAGGATGCCTGGTTCTCCATGAAGGATACGCCTTTGCCTTTTACAGTCTTGGCGATAATAGCAGTCGGCTGTCCTTTTACAGTCTTAGCTTCCTCAAAAGCAGCTCTTAACTGATCCATGTCATTACCGTCAGCAACGTTGATTACATGGAAGTTAAATGCCTCGAATTTCTTATCAATCGGATACGGAGAGTTCACATCTTCGATTCTTCCATCGATCTGAAGACCGTTGTTGTCAACGATCACTACCAGGTTGTCCAGATGACGATGTGCAGCCAGCATGGAAGCCTCCCATACCTGACCTTCCTGAATCTCGCCATCACCCAGCAGGGTATATACACGATAAGATTTGTTGTCCAGTTTTCCGGCAATTGCCATACCAACTGCTGCGGAGATTCCCTGTCCCAGAGATCCTGAAGACATATCAATACCCGGAAGATCCTGCATACACGGATGTCCCTGCAGACGGCTGCCTACATGACGAAGAGTCAGAAGCTCCTCAACCGGAAAATAACCTCTCTGAGCCATTGCACTGTAATAACCAGGAGCGGTATGTCCTTTGGAAAGAACAAAACGGTCTCTGTCCGGATCAGTCGGATTCTTCGGGTCAATGTTCATCTCTTCAAAATAGAGATAGGTAAAAATGTCTGCTGCAGATAAAGATCCGCCTGGATGTCCGGCTTTTGCACTATGTACACCGGTAACGATTCCTTTGCGGACTTCATTTGCGATTTTCTGTAACTCTAAAGTCTGCATAATTCATTTCCTTTCTATCCTAAAATAATACGTTTATATAGTACCATATTTTCAGCTTTTTTCAAGCGAATGTTTTCTCTGTCTTTTAAGGGCAGACTGCACAAGAGGGAGACAGTTCCTAAGAACCTCCCCTCTCATACACATGGCTTATAATACGATCCGTTCCAGATCGTCCGGTACGATCAGATTGCCGTGATAATAAAGGCTTCCTTCTGCTGTATACAGCTCTCGTCTGTTTGCCAGATTCTTGTCCTCTGTATGATAGAGGATCAGATTCTTAGCTCCCAGCTTCTCCCCATTCTCACAGGCCTCCTTTACCGTCGTATGATGCTTTTCATAAGGCTTATATTTGTCCCGATCCGCATACAGGCAAAATGCCTCATGCAATAACCAGTCCGCATCCTTCGCATAGACTTCTTCGTGTTCCTGATAGGGCTCATCTCCAAGGAAGGTGAATTTCTTTCCATTTTTCAGGTTCATAGTGAAGCCGAACTGCTTTGCCTTTGTAGAATGAATATCGAAAAAGGTCACATGATACCCCAGGACGTCTCTCTCTTCGTTGTCTTCCACCGGATGAATGAAGATCCGTTCTCCGATCATGTTAAAAAATTTCGCCTGAACGGTCAGTCTGGTAATCGTCAGGATAATTTCTTTCAGATCGGCATGGCAGTAAATGTTCAGATTGCCTTCATATTGTCCCTTCTTCATCTTTGTTGCGATCATTCTGATCAGCCAGATCAGTCCCAGTAAGTGATCGGTATGTTCGTGGCTCATAAAAATCTCGTGGATTGATTCCATAGGGATCCCCGCTTTTTCAAGCTGAGTCATGATACCATTACCGCCTCCTGTATCCACCAGAAAATATTCCTCTCCGGTTTTAATCGCAAAGCAGGTGTTGAAGCATTTGGTTACCGTTGCGTTGCCAGTTCCCAAAAGGATCAATGTTTCATCCGTCATGTGTATCTCTCTTTCTCTTTCTTATTTTACAGCTGCTACCAGGCGCATTACCTGCTCCGTAGTCTCAACCATATTTTTTCTTGCCGTTGCCGGATCCATGGCCTCGTCAAGTGTCACTACCTGGCGGAGAATCGGGAAATAAGCATCAATTCCCTGTTCGTTGCACTCCTGTGCCCCTTCGATCACTGCTCCCGCAAGAGCGATCACCTTTGCACCGTGCTTTTTCGCCATTTTTGCAATGCCCACCGGTGCTTTTCCCATGGCTGTCTGATAGTCCAGACGACCCTCTCCGGTAAATACCAGGTCTGCACCTTCCATTGCTTTATCCATCTCCACTGCATTCAGTACCAGTTCGATACCTGGAAGAAGCTCTCCGCTTAAGAAACTTAAGAATGCAAATCCAAGTCCTCCGGCTGCACCGGCACCTGGTGTCTTCGCATAATCTGTTCCATTGTAAGCTTTTACCACCTGTGCATAAGCACCCATAGCATGATCAAGCTCATCCCGAAGTTCTACAGTCACACCCTTCTGCGGACCATAGATATAAGTAGAACCATTCTCTCCACAGAGAGGATTGGTCACATCGCATGCAATGCGGAAATGACAGTCTTTTAATTCCGGCATCACTTTATCATCGCAGATTTTTGCAACTTTGTAAAGTGCTCCTGCTCCGATTCCTGCCGGTTTTCCTTCAGCATCCTGGAACTCATATCCCAGTGCTGTCAGCATTCCGATACCACCATCATTGGTGGCACTTCCGCCGATTCCAATAATAAATTCTCTGCAGCCCCTGGTAATGGCATCGCGGATCATCTCACCGACACCATACGTGGTTGCATCTAACGGACGCTTGTCTTTGCCAACCAGGATAATACCTGCAGCTGCAGCCATCTCCATGATTGCCGTATTCGACTCTCCGATCACTCCGTAAGCAGCATTCACCGGTGTCTCCAGCGGCCCATGTACCTGCACCTGTACCATATCGCCGCCAAGACCTTCTACCAGAGCCTCCGTTGTTCCTTCTCCGCCGTCAGCCAGCGGCTTTACCAGCACTTTTGTCTCCGGCAGAACATTGCGGATTCCCTGTTCGATCGCGTGTCCCGCTTCCATGGAGCTTAAGCTTCCTTTCAGAGAGTCAATCGCAATTACTATCTTCATACTATTTGTTAACCACGTTTACAGGTGCACCATCAAGAACAGATTTGATATTCTCAGCAGTGGTGTTCATGATACGTTTTCTTGCATCCTGAGTTGCCCAGGAAATATGCGGAGTGATGATGCAGTTTTTCGCTTTCAGCAGAACATTGTCAGCTTTGATCGGCTCTGTAGATACAACGTCAACTGCTGCTGCAGATACTTTTCCGCTCTCCAGTGCATCATACAGATCCTGCTCTACAACCAGCGGTCCACGGCTGTTGTTGATGATAACCACGCCGTCTTTCATCTTAGCGATGTTGTCTTTGTTGATGATTCCCTCAGTAGACGGGAACAGCGGGCAATGCAGGAAAATAAAGTCAGATTTAGCAAGCAGCTCGTCAAGCTCTACATAAGTAGCAACCTGTTTTCCAGCCTCGCTCTGGAATGCATCGTATGCGATAACATTTACATTCATTGCTTTCAGGATCTTAGCGGTGTTGACACCGATACGTCCCAGACCAATGATACCTGCAGTCTTTCCAGATACCTCGATCATCGGATAATGCCAGTAGCACCAGTCAGCGTTGCTAGCCCACTCTCCTTTATGTACGGACTCGTTGTGATGTCCAATATGGGAGCAAACTTCCATCAGAAGGGATACTGCAAACTGGCTTACGTTGTCAGTTCCATATACCGGTACGTTCTGAACCGGGATTCCTTTGGATTTTGCATACTCATAATCTACTACATTGTAACCAGTTGCCAGAACTGCGATTGTCTTGATGTTCGGGCATTTGTCAATCGTCTCTTTACTGATCGGGGTCTTGTTAATAACAACGACTTCTGCATCACCGATACGCTCAGCGATCAGCGGAGACTCCTCATAAGATGTACGATCATATACTGTTACCTCTCCAAGTGCCTCCAGCGGCTCCCAGCTGATGTCTCCCGGGTTTTCAGTGTAACCATCCAATACTACGATTTTCATTTTGCTCTTCTCCTTTTATAATGATTGATTATTTTTGTTGCCTCCGCGATATCGGTAAACCGGACATCGTTTTCGGATTGCTCTTTATGTCAATGATTATAGTCGGAATTTGCAAAAAGTGTAATATTACTCTATCTATCTTTTTCTTCAGAAAGTTGTTATGCGTAACAAATTCTAGCATTATAGTCTCGCCCGGAAGATTTCTCCAAACTGACTGCCACAGTGCTCTACTTCTTTCAGTACCGTCTCAATACCTGTCTCATGCTGATACCAGTTATCCCGGCTGATGCCCCTGGTAATCACCGGGCACACCAGAATCTCAGTCTCCGGGTAACAGACCTGATAATAAAGGCTCGCACGTCTTGCATGATATGCCTGACAGACCAGAATCGCCTTTTTAATGTCCAGACCCAGTTTATCAGTTAATTTGCGGGAGAAAATTGCATTTTCATAAGTATAAGTTGCCTGCTTTTCCTGAAGGATCGCGTGATCAGCCACTCCTTCCTTTAGCAGGATCTCATGAAAATAATCCCACTCGGTCTCATGATCCCCATGCCCTGTAAAACATCCTGTCAGCTTGGAATATTTTCCAGAAGGGAGCACCAATGGCGCATATCCTTCCTTCCAGAGCTGTGCCGCCCGCACTGGCAGTGCTCCTTCTGCAGATCCAGGAAGAAAGATCATGTCTGCCTGCTCCGGCTGATCCTCTATGAAAATGAAATCAGTATATGCATCTACAAAACTCATGCTTCCAGAATACCACTTTCCTTCACGATACGAACTACTTTTTCAATGGTTTCCACCGGATGAACCAATGCAATCCGCACATACCCTTCTCCCAGATTGCCAAAGGCAGTACCCGGCGTTACGATCATGCCGGTCTTCTCCATCAGATCCAGGGTAAATCTCTCTGAACTGGTATAATTCTCCGGGATCGGTGCCCATACGAACATGGTTCCCTGCCCATCCGGGATCTTCCATCCAATACTGCTCATGCCTCTGCAAAGCGCATAATTTCTCTCTTCATAGATCCGGCACTGCTCTTTTACATTGTCCTGCGGACCAGTCAGTGCTGCCACTGCAGCCTTCTGGATCGGCAGAAAGATGCCGTAATCAATCTGAGAACGGACCTTCCGGAACATCTGGATCACATCTTTGTTACCAAGCGCAAAAGAGATCCGCATGCCAGTCATGTTATAAGACTTGGACAGAGAATAAAATTCAATACCCACTTCCATGGCTCCTTTATAAGACAGGAAAGATTTTCCCTCTTTTCCGCCAAAGATAATATCGGAATAAGCATTGTCATGAAGCAGGATCACATTATATTTTTTTGCAAATGCAATGGCTTTTTCATAAAAGCTGTCATCTGCCACGGAACATACCGGATTGGCCGGATAAGAAATGATCATAAATTTCGCGGCTTTGGCTGTCTCCTCCGGAATATCTGCAAAATCCGGCAGGAAATTATTTTCTGCATAGAGTGGATAAGTCTCCACCTTTGCCCCCATAAGCTGTGGTCCCATGCCGAACACTGGGTAACCTGGATTTGGCACCAGTACCACATCCCCCGGATCACACATGACAAGGGCGATATGTGCCATGCCTTCCTGAGATCCATACATGCTCATGATCTGATCTGTCTCAAGCTCCACACCAAAACGATTTTTATAAAAATTCTTCATAGCTTCCAGCATTTCCGGCCGGTCAGCCATGGCATATTTGTAATTATCAGGATCCTTGCAGGCCTCTTCCATTGCTTTCATAATATGTTCCGGTGTTTTAAAATCCGGCGTGCCCACAGAAAAATTATAGACTTCTCTGCCCGCCTGCAGCAGTTCTTCTTTCTTTGTATTTAGAATTGAAAAAATACCTTCCTCGATCTGAGTGGCTCTTTTTGAAAATATCATATCCATATTCATTTCCTCCTCTGTGTATCCTTGTCTGCGATATCCGGAAACTCCGAATAGTTTTATTTTATAAAAAAATGTTATAAAGTCAAGATAGGATTCTTTCGGGTAGTGACAACAAAATTTGAAAATGATATCATTTGAATCATAATATAAAACACATATGAGAAGGGGGAGTCTTATGAAAATGCGACGTATTCTCTATCGGCTGGTTGGTTCCGTGGTTGCCATCTTAGGGTTCGGCTTGATCCTCAAATTCTACTACAGTACCGTCATGATCTCTGTGGGAACAGTGATCCTGATCTGCGGAGTAGCGATCTGGATGGCGGCAATGCCGGAAGATTACAACCGGGCTGACGGTGTGGTGAAAATGATCACCTTTGGCGATACCATCCGAAAAATTGAAGATTTCTATGAAGCCTTCAAAAATGTACCCACTCCTCTGGGCAGCGGCTATCTGGGACGTTTTTATACCATGAAACAGCCAGGGCTGATCTTCGGACCGGATGAGTATGGAAATTATCTCTATTTCTGGATCACGAACTCCGGCATCAACGGTTACCTTGGCTACTCCGATATACCAGGGTTTATCAAAAGCCGGATCACGGAACCATTGATCCCGCCAAAAGAAGACTTTGCAGATAATACGGCTGATTACGTCTGTTATCATTCGGATGTGATCCTGCTTCAGAAATATTTGTTTGAAAGTATCTCTTCCTATGCAAGGACCGGCGAAGTCCTTCCGATCCCGGAATCCGAGCCGTCAGAAGTATACACCTTTACGGAAGACTTCAAACTGGCAGGCCAGCATTTCGACCTGTGTGACAAGGACGGCAATCTGGTCTACTCCATCGATGGAACGGCTCCGCTCTTGAAATTCCGTATCTTTGATCCGTCTCACCGGGAAGTATTCCGTGTGGAGAAAGAGATTCTTCATGTGCTGCCGACCTATCGCTTCTATGCAAATGATGTGCTCTACGGAAAACTGGAGAAAAAATTTGAGCTGGTCCGGGATCATTTCACCATGGATATCACAGAAGGAAGACTGGAGCTCACCGAGTATGCCGCATCCATCGGACACAATTTTACCGTCACACTCAATGGTCGCATGCTGGGTGCCATCATGGATGATCTGGAGCTGACCATTCACAACCTGATCTTTGATAATGCTGTGATGATCGTCTACGACACCGATTACCTTCCGCTGATGACTGCTATGGCGATCATGGTGGCAAGAGAGATTGCAAGAGATGAGGAGGATTAAACGAATGAAATCAGTTACCAGAAAAACGGCACTTTTCCTGACACTGGCGCTCTCGCTTGCAACCGTCGGATGTGGAGAAGATACTCCAAAAGCTGCTGAATCGGATCAGCGGGAGCTGCTTAATAATGCCTCCACCCTCACTGTTACCGGTGATCTGGATGACATTGTCCTCGATTCCGATCTGACTGCTGACGGTACAGTTGCCGGACGGATCGTGGAGCGAGGAATCTTCAACACCAAGTGGACCATCACTTCCGGCGGTGAGCCATGGTTCTATATCGCTTATCCAAAAGAAAAATGGATCTATAACATGGAAGGTGTCAATTCCGGTAATACATATGGATATTACGATATGGATGACAACTGCCTGGGGTATGCACAGGAGCGGATCCTGGAAAGCGATACACTGGAGCGGGCTTATTATATTGTCTTTCTGGATGCAGAGGGAAATGTTGCCAGAGACTATCTGGCAACTGAAAAGGGCAATTATCTGATGGACTTTGATGGAAATAAAGTCGGTGAGGGAAAGGCAGAACTGGAAAGCTTTTTCTCTGACGATTATGTCGTGACCGTATCCGCTGATGAAGGAACTGAGGTGGATCTCAAAGACAAGCTGGCTCTGTGTATACGGCTCAGCAATGATTTTATGTCCGACTACAGTGATTAGCTCTTGCAAAACCATCCGGCTTCTGATAAATTGTAAATGATATGTTTTGTACAGGGATTTTCCCTGAACTGTTTATTATGAAAGAAATGAGGGTTTACAAATGTCCAATAACTGTGATGAAACCAAATGCAATGGTGATTGCGCTTCCTGCGGCGGAGACGGTGTTACCGTGACTCTGACCCTTGATGATGACAGCACCGTAGAATGTGCCATCGTAGGCATCTTCGACGGCGGCGATAAAGAATACATCGCTCTGCTTCCGCTGGATGAGAACGGCCAGAACGAAGACGGCGAAGTATATCTGTATCGTTATTCCAAAGATGCAGCCGGTCAGCCGAAGCTTGAGAACATTGAGTCTGATGAAGAGTACGAGATCGCTTCTGATGCATTCGATGAGCTGCTGGATTCCATGGAGTACGACGAACTGGTATCTGAGGATGAACTGAACTAAGAACTGGCTTTGTTTCATATAGCAGGTCAGGAAAACCGGGAGGTCTGTATATTGCAGTATCCTCCCGGTTCTTTTATTCTGAATCCATATTTTGTTCTGTCATTCCATGATACGCCTTGGTCAGAAGCAGATATATTCTCCATCGATCAACGCATAGAAAAGCTGTTCCACTTCTTCCATGCCTGCCCGGCCACTGACTGCTTCTGTCACGGCTTTCTTGATCTCTTCCACCCGGCTCACGGGAATCAATACCACAAAGCTTACCTTTTCCGTATACTGTGCATCCATAATAGGAATCTCCCGCTGTCCGAACAGATACTGAAGCTTTCCAATATCATTGTAATCGGTGTTTACCAGAAGCTTCGTTCCCCAATATTTTGTTATGATCGTACTGTTGGCCAATCCTTCTTTGGTCGCCGCTGAATAGGCACGCACCAGTCCGCCTGTTCCAAGCAGTGTTCCTCCAAAATAACGGGTCACCACCACCGCCACATTCGTAAGTCCTGCTCCGGTCAGCACATCCATCATAGGTTTTCCCGCTGTCTGGGATGGCTCTCCATCATCACTGCATCGCATCAGTTCCTGCCGTTCTCCCAGCACATAAGCAGAACAGTTATGTCTGGCATCCCAATATTTTTTCTTCATTTCCTCGATAAATGCAAGAGCCTCTTCTTCTGTCTCCACCGGGCGGACAGTGGCAATAAACCTGGATTTTTTCTCTACGATCTCTCCTTCGCCGCCTTCGTAGACGGTCTTATATTGTTCTGTCATTTCTTACTTCCTCCTGCATCTCTTCCAGAAACCGGGATGGTTTCTTCTCATGGCTTCCTACCTTCTTGGTCCAGCAGATGGTCAGTTCCTTCTTGGCACGGGTCATAGCCACATAAAACATGCGCCGCTCTTCTTCCAGATCCGGTTCCAGCACCGCTTTCTTGTAAGGCGTTATTCCTTCCGCCGCATCCAGGATAAATACCTTTTCATATTCCAGTCCTTTGCTGCTGTGCATAGTGGTCAGATGAACACCATCCTTTACTTCCTGCTGCCGCTTTTTCAACTGCTCCATCTCTTCTGTATATTTTTCAATATAGATAAACCATTCTTCATAGGTATGATACTCTCTGGCACTCTCCTGCAGATCTGAGAGCACCTCCAGAAGATCCTCCACATTCATGCGCCGAAACCCGGCGTACTCTTTCAGATACTCTTCGTATCCGATCACATGGCGGATATAATTGATGGCTGCAAAAGGACCCATGCGGCTCATCATCTTCAGATCATACTGCAGCCTCTCGATTCGGTCACACACATAACGCTTATCCTTATAAAAGTCAAGCATATATTCCCAGGAGATCCGCTCATCATTCAGACACTCCCGGCTCAGATACCGTTTGGGACGGTTCAGCACCGGAAGCAGGTCCTTACGAAGTCCGCTTCCCATGGCAAGTCTCATATAACAGAACAGATCTCTGGCGATCCAGTGCTGGAACAGATTTGGAACCTGATCCCTCACCCGAAATGGCAGGTTATACTCCATCAGCTTCTGGATCACGACCCTTGGCTGGGTGTTGGTGCGATAAATGACCGCTACCTGGCGAAGCGAACCTCCCCTTGCCTGCCAGTTCTGAATCTCTCTCAAAATATAAGTACACTCCTGCTGCTGATCTGGAAATTCCAGGCTCCGCACCAAAGCCCCATCTCCACCTCGAGCTATGATGTTCTTCGGAAACCGGGTCTTATTCCTGGCGATCACCCGACCAGCTGCCTCTACAATCTGTGTGGTAGAGCGAAAATTATCATTCAGCAGTACCTGTCCTGATTGTGGATAATCCTTCCGAAAATTCAGCATGATCTCCGGTCTGGCACCCCGAAATCGGTAGATGGACTGATCATCATCTCCCACAATGAACAGATTGTTCTCCGGCTCTGCCAGCAGACGCAAAATATCATACTGCAGGCGATTGATATCCTGAAATTCATCCACCAGTATGTACTGATATTTTTTCTGCCAGGCAGACAGAATATCTTTCCGCTGGGACAACAGTTCCCATGTATAGACCAGCATATCGTCAAAATCAATGAGTCTTGCACGCTTCTTTCGTTCTTCGTAACCCTCGTAGATCTTTCGGAACACCTCTTCCGAACAGTTTTTTGAAAAATAATGTTCCAGTTCTACCCGTTCATTTTTGATCAGACTGATCTCTCCGGCAATCCCCGTGAGAAATTCATTTTCATCATCGATCTCCAGTTTCATCCGGTCTACACTCTCCTTCAGATACTGGCGTCTGGTCTCCTCAGTAATGATATTTGCCACCGTAAACCCATAAGACAATTTCAAAATATTGAAAAAAACAGCATGAAAAGTACCAAACGATACGTTTCCATATCCTCCGGGCGGTTGTGCCTGCTGTTCCATCAGGCGTGTAAAACGCTCCTTCATCTCCGTAGCAGCTGCCTTCGTAAAGGTGATGACCAGAATTGAAGAAGGGGAAATACTGCAGTCCTGTACCAGATACTGCACTCTTTTTGTCACAACGGTGGTTTTGCCCGATCCCGGGCCGGCAAGAACGAGCAGCGGTCCGTCTACATGACGGATCGCTTCGCTCTGCGATTTTGTAAAAGAACTCATAAAGACTCGCTTAATTTATCAATTGCTTTTTCAATACGTGCAATACTTTCTTCTTTGCCGATCACTTCCATGATCTCAGTTGCTCCGCACGGAGTCATCTGTTTACCGGAAGTCGCAGTACGGATCGGCCACATAACATAACCGTTCTTATAGCCTTTCTCCGCTACATATGCACTCAGCATTGCATACAATGCGTCATTGCTATAATCTTCCTGTGCTTTCAGAAGCGGAAGCACCTCTTTTAAAACTGCCAGAGAAGTCTCTGCAGTCGTCTTCATCTTCTTGTGGGTGTACATGGATACATCGTACTCCGGTACTTCCTCAAAGAAATCAATCAGCTCCTTGATATCCGGGAAGATCTCAATACGGGTCTTCACCATGGCAGCGATCTTCTTCAGATCATAATCCTTGGTGATCACTTCTTTGATGATCGGAAGTGCTCTCTCATAGAATGCATCAAAGTCCATCTTCTTAATGTACTCGCCATTCATCCACTTCAGTTTTCCGTAATCGAAAACTGCAGGAGATTTACTCATATGGCGGTAGTCAAATTTCTCCACAAGCTCCTCCAGGGACATGATTTCCTGATTGTCCTCCGGTGACCATCCCAGCAGTGCTACAAAGTTCACAACTGCCTCAGTCAGGAAGCCCTGCTCGATCAGATCTTCATAGGAAGAATGTCCGCAACGCTTGCTCAGCTTCTTATGAGTCTCATCTGTAATTAGCGGACAGTGTACATAGACCGGAACTTCCCAGCCAAATGCTTCATACAGACGATTGTATTTCGGTGAAGAAGACAGGTATTCGTTTCCACGAACCACATGAGTGATGCCCATCAGATGGTCATCTACTACATTTGCAAAATTGTAGGTCGGATATCCATCAGATTTGATCAGGATCATGTCATCCAGTTCAGAGTTATCGACGGTAATATCTCCGTAGATCTCATCGTGGAAGGTAGTAGTTCCTGTCTGCGGGTTGTTCTGACGGATAACATACGGAACACCTGCTTTTAATTTTTCTTCTACTTCTTCCTTGCTCAGATGCAGGCAGTGCTTGTCGTAGATCATGATCTCTTTTCCAGCCACTTCCTGCTTCAGGCTCTCCAGACGTTCTTTATCACAGAAGCAGTAATATGCTTCACCTTTTTCAATCAGCTTCTTAGCATATTCCATGTAGATACCAGATTTTACACGGTCACTCTGTACATACGGACCAACGCCGCCATCTTTGTCCGGTCCCTCATCATGCTTAAGACCAGTTGCTTTCAGTGTGCGGTAAATGATGTCCACAGCACCCTCTACCAGACGCTCCTGGTCAGTATCCTCAATACGAAGAAGGAAATCTCCTCCCTCATGCTTTGCGATCAAATATGCGTATAACGCCGTTCTTAAGTTTCCTACATGCATACGTCCTGTAGGACTCGGCGCAAATCTTGTACGTACCTTTCCCATTGCTTATCTCCTCTTACCATTTCATTCTTCTGCTGATGTCAGACACCAGCAATCTAAAGATAAATTATATACGATTGAGTTTGGTTTTACAAGGGGTTTGTGTTTACTTCCAATACTGCTTCATATATTTTCCTGCTTCCTCCTGACTCAGATGATATCTCATTTCCACCTGGAACTGCGTATTATCATAAGTCCCACCTAACTCCTGACAAACTTCAATCATATTCCGAATCCCCCACACTTTCTCCTGTGCAATTCCACGCTCCATTCCCTGGGCCAGTCCGCGCTCCATTCCTTCTGCAATCATCTGATCTACGGCTCCACACATATTGATTCCTCCATCTTCATTTTGTACATTTTCTTTCAGTTCCAGCATTCGTTTGTCCAAGAAGTTCCACATTACGTCATAGGTATCTTCTTCGATATTTTCAATCTCCGGTATGGCTTTCAGCACTTTCTTTAAAGTCGGCAAATTATCCCGGTATTTGATCGTCAGAAACATGGTCGCAATATCTTTGGGAAATTCCAATAGTCGATCATCTGGTGTGTGACACACATCCAGCACATGAATCTGATAATCCGGAATATAATTTTTGAATCGTTCCGGGACTTCAGAAAAATCTAGCAATCCGTGCAGATTTTTTGCTGCGTCCCATGGTTCTTCTCCCATATATAATACTAATGTGATAACCGGTATCAGTCTGTCTTCTTTCTTGATCGGTGATAGTTCTACTTTCTTTTTTCCAGATTTTACGGCATTTTCTGTTTTTCTTTCAGATGCTATTTTCTGGATCTGATCTTTATATTCCAGCGCATCATAGTCCATCACCCGCACCGGCATAGAATAGTCTACAAATGACTGAAGTTCTGTTCCAATCATAAGAACTACTTTAACTTTCCCGATCTCTTTAAATACATCCCTGTAGCGGCTTCTCATTCTGGCCGTTCTTCCACTTCCTGTCTTTCCTGTCAGACGAATATTTTTCGGTTTGATCTGTGCCTCATCTATTTCTTTTTCTCCTTGACAGATCCATCCATTGACCAGCCACGCAAAATGTCTTGCATCTTCATAATATGCAATCATCGGTTCTTCTTTTTTTCCCATAATCCCCCTTCGGCGATTCTGGAAAATATATAATATTGTGCCCCCATTTTTCAATATCTCCAGCTCGCCTTTATTCAGTTTTTTTCTTCTGAAAACTCGGCGAATCGCCGGATATGCTTGCGCATAAGAATCTCAGATGTTGGTTTCATTTTATGATACTTTCAGTTGTTTGTCAACTGTTTTTTGAATTTGTTATTACGCTAAAATCTGTGGCTAAAAACAGCCCCACCCATCATCGATTATGCTGGAGAACGTCCGCAGCCCCGGTACTTCCCGAAATCAAGCGCAAGCGTAGATTAAGGGTTCGTACCACCGGGCGAGGAATTAGCGGAAGCGGTTCCCTGAATAACAATGGTGGGTGGGGCTGGGATCATTTGGATATGTTATTTTTCAGGCAATTAGTTTTCAAAATCAACAATTGTCATCACATCGGACACATCCACAGCTTTATCGATCAGCTGATTTTCCAGCATCCAGTCGATATTTTCCTGCCAGCACTCATCGGTCTGGGTCAGGAATGCAGCATCTTCAGTCTCCATAAGCGGGATCAGAGTTGCGCAGGACTGCTCTTCTACAGACTGGGTCAGTGGGAAATTCTCTTCATTCTGATTGTTCATAAGGATTGCCAGGCAGCCGTCTGGATCAGCCTTAAAATCATCAAAGCCTTTCTTTGCAGCGCGAAGGAATCCAGCTACAACTTCCGGCTCATTTTCCAGAAGATCATCGTTGGTCAGGAATACTTCCTCGTAGTAATTCGGAATGCCGTATCCGCTGACACTGAAGTAATTCACGTCAAAGCCTTCTTCTTCCAGCTGCGGAACTTCATGATTTACCAGGCAGCCGATAGTTGCATCCACATTTCCGGTAGTCATGGAACTCATCAGTTCAAATCCTACATTGATCATATTTACATCAGAAGCGTCTGCTCCCACATTTTCCATCATACATTTTACAAGAGCTTCACTCAAAACCGTTCCGCCATAACCGATGGTCTTACCAACCAGATCTTCCGGTTTGGTGATATTTTTGTCTTTCAAAGACAGGATCACGTTCAGAGGAGACTGTACAATCGCGCCAATGGATTTAATTCCTGTTCCCTGATTAGCAACGGCCTGGATCACATCCTGCTGATAGTACATACCGATCTCTGCTTTTCCTGCTGCTACCAATGCCAGCGCATCGTTATCATTTGCCGGAAAATGAATCTTCACATCCAGTCCCTCTTCTGCAAAATATCCACGCTCAATGGCAGTATACAGGAATGTATGGATGGCATTGGGATACCAGTCCAGAACTACGTTGACTTCTCTTAAGTCTTTGTTATCTGTCTGTGTGTCTGCAGTCTCTGCTGCACTGTTATCTTCTGCCTCTGTTCCTGCTGCAGAACTATTGTCTGCTGACTGCTTGCCACATCCTGTCACAGATGCCACACACATGGTTGCTGCTAATAATATTGCCAATACTCTATGTTTCATTTCACTTATCCTCTCTGATATCAAATATTTTTTGTCGAATGCATGACGAATCACGTCGTTCTTCGCATTCTTAATCGTTTCTCCAACGGATCATACGCTTCTCCAGTGCACTTACCACACCTACAAAAGCCATGGCCACCACAGAGAGAAGAAGAATCGGTGCAAATACACCTGCTCCATCCAGCTGCGTCATCATCCGTCGGCTGAAATATCCCAGTCCGCTCTGTGCACCCAGCCATTCTCCAATCGCTGCTCCAATGATGGACAGCGGCACTGCCATCTTAATGGCAGAGAAAAAGCAGGGAAGCACTGCCGGAATCTTTAATTTAAAAAAGATCTGGCGTCTGTCTGCTCCAAACGTGAACAGCAGCTCTTCCATCTCTGTTTTCACTGATTTGAACCCATCAAACACGGTGATCGTAATCGGAAAAAATGTAATCAATACGGTTACCAGTACTTTGCTCCAGATGGAATACCCAAACCAGAGCACGAACAATGGCGCCAGTGCTGTAGTCGGAATCGTCTGCGATGCGATGATCAGTGGATACAATGCTTTTTCAGCTACTTCACTTACATCCATCAGAATCGCCAGTCCAAGTCCAAGCACAACGGAAATCAAAAGTCCAATCGCTACCACCGACATGGTTGCCGGAAGATGTGCGGTGAAAAGCGGTCCTCTCAGCTCCCATAATCGCACCAGAATCTGCGTGGGTGACGGCAGGATGTATGCCGCATTGATTCCCATAGCTGCCATCTGCCAGAACATTATAAGTGCTGCCAGAAGGATCAGTGCCGGAAGATTGGCATTTCCTGCCTTTTTCTTATCTCTCATACGGTCTCCCTCCTGAGCATGTCGATCAGGTCTTCTTTCAGCTTCACGATCTCTGGACGCATCAATTCCTCACGGGTGCGCGGATACTCTGCCGGAACTTCGATGGATTTCAGATGTGTGATCGGCATATTTTCTACGACCAGAATCCTGCTTGACAGGAAAACTGCCTCTTCCACATCATGAGTAATAAATAATACTGTCTTTTTTTCTCGTTCCCACTGTTCCAGCAGCCACTCCCGCATAGAAAGACGAGTCAGATAATCAAGGGCGGAAAAGGGCTCATCCAGAAGCAACAGATCTGATCCAGTCAGCACCGTTCTTGCAAATGCTGCCCGCTGTCGCATTCCACCGGATAATTCTTTGGGGGATTTCTTTCCCCAGTCTTTTAATCCAACCGATTCCAGTGCCTGATCTGCCCGCTGCTCCATCTCCACTTTACTGATTCCTCCCTGGATCTCCATAGGAAGCATCAGATTTTCTTTTACTGTTCTCCACGGAAACAACAGATCCTGCTGCGGCATATAACCACAGTAATTCTTCTGCTTCTCAATGGGAGTTCCATTCACCAGTACCATTCCCTCTGCCGGTGTCAGAAGCTTGTTCACCAGTCGGAAGATTGTACTTTTTCCACATCCGGAAGGTCCGATCACGCACACAAACTCCCCAGCATCTACCGTAAATGACAGATGATCGATGATGGAAAAATCCTCGGAATCATACTGAAACCGCACGTTATCAAATGTCAGCATGATCTAACGCCTCATTTCCCAGGCCATATCCCAGAATGCCATCTCATAACGGGAACAAGCCATAAATATCTCTTCCAGATGCTGAAGCTGCTTCTCAGAATATCCATCAGACAGTCGATCCATCAGATCGATCAGCACCTGATTCTCTTCATGATAAGCATCTGCCACATAGCCACTGACCCATTCACCATAAAAAGGATGATTCAAAGCTTCCGGATGTTTTTCCACGATCTTCTTTGCGATCACTTCATAGCTCACTGCGCAGGAAAGGATGGCTGCAGCCACCTCTGCCTGACCTTCCTCGTAAGCTACCCTGAGCATATAAGAAGTATAGGAAAGATTATCAAGTGCCACATTCGCCATTTCTGCTTCTTCTGGTGTGATGCCAAGACGCGCCATATAAGCTCTGTGGATATCCATCTCTCCATCCAGAATCGCATGGGTATAACCTGCAAACAGCTTCATGGCAGATAAGTCTTTTGCCTTGGCTGCTCCCAGGGCAAATACCTTCGTATAATCGATCAGATACAGATAATCCTGTATCATATAATATTTGAATTTTTCTTTGTCAAGGCTGCCGTCTGCAATTCCTTTTACAAATGGATGCTCATGATAAGCCTCCCAGATCTCTTTAGATACATTCAACAGTCTCTCCGTAGTCGTCATGCCTTCTCCTCCGCAAAGCCTTTTCCACGGAAATCAAATCCATGATCCATAGGTCCAGAACCATGTCCAAGGTCAAGCATCGCTGCCAGTGCGCCGGAAATATATGCTTTTGCACGCTCTACGGCTGTGTCCAGATCATAGCCTTTTGCCAGGTTGGAGGCAATGGCACTGGAAAGGGTACAACCGGTTCCATGAGTGTTCGGATTATCGATCCTTTTTCCATTGAACCACTTGTATCCACCGTCTCTGTACAGAAGATCGTTGGCATCATTCAGCTGATGTCCACCTTTGCACAGAACTGCACAGTGATAGGTCTCACTGATATATTTTGCAGCTTCTACCATATCCTCCGCCGTCTTCACTTCCATACCGGACAGAACCTCTGTCTCCGGAATGTTTGGTGTCAGTACGGTCGCCATGGGAAGAAGCTTTTCTTTCAATGCTCCAATGGCATCCTCACTGATCAGTCTTGATCCGCTGGTTGCCACCATCACCGGGTCCACTACAATATTTTCTGCTTTGTACTCTGTGAGCTTCTTCGCAATAGATTCAATTAATCCTGTGGAAGAAACCATTCCGATCTTCACTGCATCCGGACGAATATCCGTAAAAATGCTGTCGATCTCCTGCTCGAGGAACTCTGGTGTCACCTCGAAAATTCCCTGAACGCCGGTGGTATTCTGGGCTGTCAATGCTGTGATCGCACTCATGGCATATACTCCATTGGCAATCATCGTCTTCATATCAGCCTGGATTCCGGCGCCTCCGCTGGAATCACTTCCAGCGATCGTTAATGCTGTCTTCATTGTTGTTCTCCTTTCAACATCAATAACTTTTGTTCCGCGATACAAGGTGGTGCCCCCAATGTACCGCCGTAAAGCTTTACAACACAAAAATGGAAGTCCCCGCAGGCACTCCCATTCTATTACTTATCTCACAGTCGCTCCCTACGTTGGCATGATCCAAATCAGGTATACGGGTCCTGGCGGTATTCTCAGCCAACTCTCAGTCTGCTTCACACAGACTCCCCGGTACTTCGTTATTCACTTTACACTACAGACTATACTCCCAAACGACAGATGTTGTCAAGTAGTTACAGGCAATTGGTAGGATGTTTTACCATACATACCGTTCACACATGCCATTCACACGCGCCATTCGTGTGTTTTGTAACCCCAGTTTATATTCTGTCCATATTCATGCTTTATCTTTAGACAATTACAGGGTAAAATAATTATATTCTACCAGAAATGAGGAAATAATCATGTTAAGTTATTATATTTCGCAGTTGCAATCCATTCTCTATGTGGCACCTGTCATGCTGTTAGCCATCATCGTCCATGAATGTGCCCATGGCTGGGTCTCCGATAAGCTGGGCGATCCTACCCCCAGAATGTCCGGTCGTCTGACCTTGAATCCATTAAAACATCTGGATCCTATGGGAACCCTCTGCCTGCTTGTCTTTCACATGGGCTGGGCCAATCCGGTCCCGATCAACCCTTATTACTATAAGGACCGGAAGAAAGGCCTGATCCTGGTCTCTCTTGCCGGTCCCATTGCAAATATGCTGCTGGCATGTATCTCCATTTTGCTGGAGGGTCTGCTACTGCTCTATGCTCCAAACACTGTCTTCTTCCAGACTTTAGCCGTTCTGTTCTGGTACTCTGCTGTACTGAACGTAGGTCTTGGTGTTTTTAACCTGATTCCTATCCCACCGCTGGACGGTTCCCATGTGCTGGGTGAACTGTCAGGCAAAGCGGCGGAAATCTATAATCGCTACCGTCCCTACTGGAGCATCGTATTGATCCTGCTCCTGATATCCGGTGTCTTAAGCCGTCCGCTGACCATCATAGACAACGCTGTCCTCTCTGGCATGCAGACAGTTATTTTCAATCTGCTGTCCCTGCTGGTACACACCGGAAATGCGATGAGCAGCGTTCTGTAAGATTTTATTGTGCCTGCTGTCTGATGTCTGTCACATATCCATCCGTAAGGTCAGATGTCAGATTGCAGGTATTTCCTAAATCAAAATACATTTCTCCAAGCTTTTCTTCCGGTACGGCAAATGCCCAGTGTACGGTCACTGTCTCTCCAGGTGCAAGAGCATCAATATAGTTATTTGAACGTTCTCCACCTTTCACATCGTACAATCCTACTTCCGTATTAAAGGAATGACCGGCCACAGCCACATAGGTCCATGCATCATTCTCTGACGGGGTCTGGGTATCCGCTCTCCAGATCTTTGCCACAGTTCCAGCCGGTTCCAGAATGTTGATCGTTCCATTGAACATAATGTCTTTCCATGTTTCTGTACCGGTATTGGTATAATCCACGGTCACGCAGACCAGCTTCTGCGGCTCTTCTTCCGTCCGGATCACCTGATCCAGCGTATTGACTCCATCTCCTTCTTTCACATAAGTAAGTATGACGGGAAGCAGCGTTCCATCTGATGCAAAAGCCTGCTTATCATCCTCTCCCAGCATGGAATCTGACAACATGGATCGATTATTCCCGATCTGGACATCTGTTACCTTTGCAGTCAGTCCTGGATGCTTTTCCAGATCGTTTTCTGATATATCCAGTACGTCTCCCATTGGATGTGCTTTTTCCAGGCTCTCCATGGATACCGATGTGACAGGAAGGTTCGATTCATCTATCATCTCCTGTCCTTCATCCGCAGTCAGATAACTGCTCCAGTTATAGCACATCATCACATCTTTATCGTCGGACTGTTCCACGGGTGTCAATGTCACATGCTCCGCGATCTGGATAGCATCCTCTTTTGACACATCTGATGCCGCTGTCATCTCCAGCACCAGATGAAGCTCCGGGTACGCCACATAGAGCTGCTGGTTAAATGCAAGTCCATCTCCCAGTGCCTGCTGTCCCAGGTATATACCTTCTCTGCCATTGATATTCAATGTTTCACTCTCTACCACCTGCTGAGTCAGCATTTCAAAAGCGGAGTCTCCTGTATCCATATAGTAACAGAGCATGCTCACTCCACCCTGCGCATAAGTATCTTCAAAACTATATTTTCCTTCCTCTGTCTGCACCATTCCATCCGGCAGCCACTTGGCAGTCAGCCTCACATAATGGTTTTCTCCTGTTGGCTGCATAGTTTCATTTTCCGTTCCTGCTTCTTTTTCCTGCGTTGTCTTCACTGCATAGGTTCCCACCTGCTCATTCTTCATTCGATATAAAACACCTGCAAATGCGGTGGTTCCCAGCGCCAGAGTTGCTGCCAGCACAGCGATCATCACTCGGCGGCCTGTGAATTTTTCTGTCTTTTTCTGTAACTGCTGTTCTACTTCCTGCTCTATCATCTTCCGCATAGCATCCGGCATCTTCGGAAATTCCTGATTCATATTTTCCAGCTTCATCGTTCATCCTCCCTTTTAACCTTCTTTGGATAATTCTTCCTTCAGCTTTGTCCTCGCTCTAGCAAGCCGGTTCTTCACCGCACTTTCTGTCACTCTTGTCATTCTGGCAATCTCCCGAATGCTGTATCCTTCCATATAATACAGAGTCACCGCCAGTCTTGCTTCCTCTGTAAGCCTCATCAACGCCTCATAAAGATCTGAATAATCCTGTCTCTCCATCCACGGCTCTTCCCGTTCACAGGTCTCCAGTGATATGATTTTCTTTTCCTTACGCATGATTCCATAGCATTCATTGATCAGAATACGGATCAGCCAGGTCTTTGCATACGTGTCCTGTTTTAACGTTCCAATCTTGTCAAATGCTTTTGCGATGGTCTCCTGAATGGCATCCTGACAATCTGCATCATTATAGAGCAATGATTTCGCCACATGATACATACTGTCCTCCGATGCCAGGATCAGCTGACCCAGTTGTTCTCTTTTCATAGTATCCTTCCCGCCGGCTTTTTTGTATTTACATAGATTAGATGCCTGCCGTCTCCATTTGGTCGCGGTGTTTTTTAAATTATTTTCACCCAAAAGAAGAAAGAGCAAAAAGAAACTATTACATTTCTTTTCACTCTTTTTACAATTCTTCTCTTATTTCAAAATCAATTCCACCGGACAGTGATCACTGCCAAACTGATCCGACAGAATCTTGCTGTCTTTGATCCGGTCCTCCATTCCTTCGGACACCAGGAAATAGTCAATACGCCAGCCTGCATTCCTCTCTCTTGCCTTGAAACGGTAAGACCACCAGCTGTAAGCTTCTGTCTGCTCCGGATACAGATACCGGAAGGAATCCACAAATCCGCTTGCCAGCAGTTCCCGCATCTTATCACGTTCCTGATCAGAAAATCCTGCATTTCCACGGTTGGATTTTGGATTCTTCAGATCAATTTCTTCCTTTGCTACATTCATGTCCCCAGTCACGATCACCGGCTTTTTCTCTTTGAGTGCACCTACATAAGCGCGGAAATCATCCTCCCATTCCATTCGATAATCGATCCTTTTTAATCCATCCTGTGCATTGGGTACATAGACGCACACCAGATAATACTCTGGATATTCCACTGTGATGGCACGACCTTCTGTATTGTGTTTGTCCTCAAATCCCAGATCATAGCTTACAGACAAAGGCTTTTCCTTCGTCAGCACAGCTGTTCCTGAGTAACCTTTTTTCACCGCACTGTTCCAGTACACGTCATATCCGGGAAAGTCAAAATCCGCCTGATGAGGCTGCATCTTCGTCTCCTGTAAACACAACACATCCGGCTGCTCCCTCTCCAGGAACTCCCGGAATCCTTTTTCCATACATGCCCGAAGACCGTTCACATTCCATGAATATAATTTTGTCATTGCCGTTCCTCCCACTGTGTTTTCATCATTGTCAGATCATGAAATTTCCAGATCTCTCCCATCAGATGATAGTCTGTACAGGTTCCTGTCTTTTGAAATCCCAACCGTTCATAGCAGTGTGCCGCAGTTATATTATTTTCAAATACGCCCAGTGACACCTGCTCCACCTTCAAAATGGTAAATGCATACGTCAACGCCAGTGTCAGCATCTGCGTGCCGTATCCTTTCCCACGGATCAATGGATCTACGATAATGCAGCCAAATTTCAAATGTCTCTGCTCCGTATCTAAGAACTGCATCAGCAGATGCCCCGCCACTTTTGTATCATCCAGCATCGTCATCTGCCAGAAATCATCCTTCATGCGGAAGGAATCATAAAAATTATTAATATCATCGGCTGTCACCGGATAATGATCGTACCGCCCGGCACACCATTTCCAGAATCCTGCTTCATCGGTCAGCCACTGTACAAGTGACTGTGCATCGCAGGGCTTATAAGGGCGTAATCGCAGCATATCTTTTTCTCCATCTCATCTGTTTTCACTCGGATAACAAAAACGCAGGAAACGACTTTAGAATCTCTAAAGCAGCCCTGCGTCTGTTTCTGAAAGTAACTTCCAGTCTTATTTCTTATAAATACAACAAGCAAAACGATAAGCCGGGTTATGTCGTTGGACAATCATCTATCTAGACGTACCGTTACCGGCACGTTCAAGCAACCTACCTGAAGCTGGCGGGCCACCATATGCTTCTGCTTGGTCTTGCTTCGGATGGGGTTTACATGTGCCCCGTCTGTTACCAGCCGGGCGGTAGTCTCTTACACTGCCTTTCCACCCTTACCCGTCCCTTGCGGAACTGGCGGTTTATCTCTGTTGCACTGGCCTTGGAGTCGCCTCCACCGGACGTTATCCGGCATCCTGCCCTGTGAAGCCCGGACTTTCCTCACCTGATATAATCAGCCGCGATTGTCTGTCTTACTTGTCGTAGAGTCTATTGTAACGTACTTTTTCCGACTTGTCTATGGGGAATTTTTAATTTTCTGCACTTTCTGCGCTTTTCTTCTTCGGCTTCAATATCGCCAGAAGCATGCCACATACACCCCAGCCAAGCATCCAGAGCCATTTATGGAATACATAGATGCGAACTCCTTCAATCCAAATGCTATTAAAAAACTGAAACACGACAGATTCATATGCACCCACATCTCCTGATGTATTCCCATATACCCTTCTTACATATTCAATCCATGCGCATGATACAGTAGCTGCCATCATCCAGACAAGGATTGCTGCAACAAGAATCAGGAACACTGCTTTTATCCAGCGATATTCTGAATTTCTTTTCCCGCATGCCTGCAAAACCAACGCCATAATCTGACTGCCAATGATCATATATGCAATCGGATACGCTACGGAATTCAACCATGGACTCCATATAGGAACCTGTAAGGTATCCTTCGCTATTTCACCACCATACTGAATAAGCGAAGCAGAAATCATTATAATCAGCCCGGCAATTACAAGCCAGATAACCCTTTTCAGAATCTCTTTTCTCCATGTCTGATCTGCTGACTGTTCTTTCTTCTCTCCATAGATCAATGTATTCGGATCTGTCTTAAGTGCCTCTGCCAGCAGCTGAAGCATCTCTATATCCGGGTTGGAATGTCCTGTTTCTTAATTGGAAATAGTATTCCGCGTCACACACAGCTTCTGTGCCAACTGTTCCTGCGTATATCCCTTTTCCGACCGCGCCTTTCTAATGTTCTTTCCGATCCGATTCATATGCCACGCCCCTTCCCTGTTCTGGTAGCCTTATCATACCTTATCAGATAGAAAATTGTCACGCCAAGAATCTTTACCTCATCTAATACTCCACAAAATACTGTCCATTTTCTTTATATCTGATATTCCACTATAATCTGGTAATGTCTGATCAAATACCAGAATACATTCTTTCGCTTTATCAGTTTTCAAAAAATCTGCATACCATTTTTCCAAATCTGCATAAAGGGCAATCGCATTCTCCAGTTTTTCTTGGCTGGTCTTTCCACTCAGCTTCATATTCAGATTTTGAATAACATATCGATCCCATATAGGTTTCTCCGGGCACAAAGTTGCAAGCATTTTACTTGAAAATGACGGTTCAATGTTTCCGGTAGTTTCATACATATATTTAATAATCTCTGTAAATGTTGGCGTTTCTGATTTTGCTTGTTCAAAAAAGCCATAATATGTCTTTCTCCATGTCTCATTTCGTCTGACTATGTAAAATCCATTGAATGTTTTCTGAAACTCAGCATCAGACGAGACATTTATTTCTCTCACCTTTTTCATAATATATTGATATTTGTCAAGCCCCATACTAGATGCCAGTCGATTCTGAAATATTTTATTGACATCAAAATTCATGTTCATTTGTCTCACCCTCTCGTTCCATGAGAAACTAATATTCTATCAAATCACAATCCCATGACAATGATCGATTTCATGCTGAATGATCTGGGCTGTCCAACCTGTATAGGTTCCATGCTGCTTTTTGAAGTTCTGATCCAGATAGTCCACTTCGATTTCTTTGTATCTTGTACAGGGTCTCACACCATCCAAGGACAGGCATCCTTCTTCTGTCTGAAATGCCTCTTTCTTTTTGGTGATCACTGGATTGATCATGGCAAACTGAAAGGGACCCATTGCCACAACAATGATATTTTTTCTGACACCAATCATATTCGCTGCCATTCCAACGCATCGATCCAGATTCGCCCGGAGCGTATCCAGAAGGTCCTGCACTACCTGTTTATCTGCTTCTGTTGCCGGCAGGGATTTCTGTGCCAGAAATAAAGGGTCTCTTACGATTGCTTTTACCATTTCATTTTCTCCTTTTTCTACTCCTGATTGTTATCATTGTAACATTATTCCATATACGGGAAAAGACTGCCTGATCTCTCCGACAGCCTTTCCTATCATTACTCTCTATTTTTTCACGATTTTCTCAACCACCACAGCCAGCACTTCAAACATGACGATTGCAGCACTCACATCCAGTACGGAATGCTGCTTGGTGAACATGGTAGACAGCACGATCAGCACTGCCAGCACTCTTCCAACCCAGATACCCCAGGATGGAACCAGTTTTTTCTGCATCTCCAATGTATACTGAAGCACCAGTGTCACATACACATGCATGCTTGGGAATACACTTTTCGGTGTATCCACGGTCTGCACAAACTTCAGCAGATTGCCACTTAAGGTATGAAGATCATAGACAATACCCTCGCGGAGGTTCAGTCCTGTAGGCCACACGAAGGAAATGAACAGGAAAATGTTCATGCCTGTGGTCAGAACCAGTACCGCTTTCTTGAATTGTCTGTCATCCAGATTCTTGATCGCAAGATACGCACACACGACTATGTATGGAAACCAACTCACATATGGATAGATAAATACCGCCATATGTGGAATCATGTCATCCAGTGCACAGTGGATCAGATGCACCTCTTTGGGCGGTACGATCTCCAGAAATCCAAACAATCCCATATAAATCACAAACCACACCGCAATCGGAATGAGATGCCGTTTTTTGATCAGTTCTTTCATCTTATTATATATTTCTCCTGTTAACTTCAAAGCTGAACCTGTTCAATCATGCAGGTATGCTTCTTTGTTTTTTTGCTGTAATTGATACCTGCAAGCAGCAGATTTCCTTTGTAATCACGCAGAACATCTATATATTCATTTCTCTTGATCTGCTCAATTGCCCCTGATACACTCTTATCCCATTTCAGTTCGATTACTACTGCCGGCTTGTCTATATGAAGCTTTCTTGGAATCATCACAATATCTGCAAACCCTTTTCCTGTCGGCAACTCCCGAACTATCGTATAATATTCTCTTGCAAAATAGAAGGCCAGATTAATCGTACAGCTTAATGCATTTTCATTATTATACTGTAAAACCGAGATCTCTTTATGTGCCTGCTCCACACCTTTTGCCACAGCAGCCTCATCCATCTTCCACAGTGCTTCCAGCAGTTTTCTGGAAGCTTCAATAGAGCGTGCTACTTCATGCCAGTCCATAGTGCTGACTGCATTCACATATTCCTGTGCAACTTCTCTGTTCGGAATTGATACCTTCTCTGCATCACTGTCATAGGTCAGATATCCCAGATGTACCAATAACGTAAGAACATCATCTCTGGTCGCAAATGTGGTCATATCATTCATAAACGTCCCAGTATTAACACGAACGGACTCTCCACCAAGCATTTCTATAACAGCATCTTTCAAACCATCCATATTCATCTGAATATAGACTTTCAACGCTTCATACGTCTCCGTGCGGTTCCAATATGTGCCATACTTATGACGCATCATTGCTTCTACTACGGATTTAGGATTGTACATGGCATAATCGCAGACTTCCGTCCGCTGATGAACTCTTAAGTGATATCCGTCATACCAGGCCTTTGTTTCTTCATAATTCATCTGGTATTCTGCACACAATTTTTTTACTTCATCTTCTGTAAAGCCAAAATATTCCGCCAGATCACCAGGATCTGTCATGGAATATTCAGTAAACATATTCAAAGCAGAATGAGACCCATATTTTTTAATCGGTAAAATACCTGTCATATATGCCAAAGCTACATATTCTTTATCCTTCAGCCAGCTTCGCAAAAAATCCAGATATTTTTTCTGGGCATTCTGATCATGTTGATACTCTCTGAACAGACACTCCCATTCATCGATCAGAATAATAAACGGATGCTGTGTAAATGCATACACATCCTGCATGGCAAACATCAGATTATTCTGTGTCACATACTCCGGATATTTCCGTTTCAGTTCCAGAATCAGACGCTCCTGCAAAAGTTTCAGCATCTCATCAATTTCATGTGATACACTGAGGAATTCCTGTATATTCACTCTGATCACATCATATTGATTTCTATGTTCTTCATAAGAAGTGATTCTGCTCACCTGGAAATGCTTAAACAAATGTCTGCTGTCAGTCTCCCTGTCATAATATGCTGCCAGCATATTTGCTGCCATGGATTTTCCAAATCTGCGCGGACGGCTAATACACAAATATTTCTGCAATGTATTGATTTTCGCATTTGTCTTTTCAATCAGTCCGGTCTTATCTACATAAATGTCAGAGTTAAGACTTTCCTGAAATCCTTTGCTTCCCGGATTCAAATATGTTCCCATACTTCACCCCCTGTGAACAGCTTTTCATCAGTTACACGTTGAAAAAGCTTCCTCCTATAAATTCTCGCAAAATGGAGTTGCCCGGGATCATATTGCTGTCGATTCCCTGGAAATAGTTCAGGAATTTCAGCAGCCGTTTTGCTTCCAGATACTCCGGTTCCTCCGGCTTGATACCAAAGAGCAGTGGTTCTGCATACTGTTTTAATACAGACAGCTCATAGATCAGTGCCGAGTTGAATACCACATCTGCCGACTCCTGATATGGGAAAATGTTCTCATCTTCGCCACGGCGGACCGACGGCCACATGGAGATCGTTTTCTGAGCACTGGCCCCACGGGTTCTGGCATCGCGGACCATTCTGCGGAGCAGTCGTCCGTCTGTGGTCGGGATCCGGTTATGCTCGTCAATATTCATCTGCGTCAGGGCACTCACATAGATCTTAAACTTATTTTCTGCCGGAAGAGAATAGGACAGGGCATCATTCAGGCAGTGGATGCCTTCGATGACCAGTACATCTTCCGGTCCCAGCTTCAGGCTGTTGCCCTTATATTCTTTCGTACCGGTAATAAAATTAAAGGTCGGCATATACACTTCTTCTCCCCGAAGAAGTGCACTCATCTGCTGATTAAACAGCTCAATGTCCATAGCTTCCAGACATTCAAAATTGTACTGTCCATTCTCATCCTTTGGTGTATCCACGCGTTCCACAAAATAATTGTCCACTGCGATCGGATGAGGCTTCAGACCATGTGCCATCAGTTGAATGGAAAGACGATGAGAAAATGTGGTCTTTCCTGACGAGGATGGTCCTGCGATCATAATCAGCTTCTTGTCTGGGAGAGCTGCGATCTGCTCTGCAATATTTCCCAGCTCTTTTTCCATGATTGCTTCCTGCGCCAGAATGATATTTCCGATATTTCCTGCAGAGATCTGCTCATTTAACGCACCAACAGTTCCCACATCCAGGATCTCTCCCCATTTAGTAGAACTTTTCAGTGTCTGGAATACCTTATGCTGCTCCTTGAATGGTCCAAAAGTTTCCGGGGTCTTGCGTGGCGGGAATTCCAGCACAAATCCTTCATCATAGGGAACCAGCTTAAAATATTTCAAATACCCGGTGCTGGGTACCATATATCCATAATAGTAATCCTCAAAATTATCCAGCAGATATACATTCACGCTGGAGCTTCTGCGGAAGCGGAACAGACGTGCTTTGTCGATCATTCCATGTTCCGTAAAATGCTCGATGGCCTCTTCCACCGGAATGCTATGCTTTTCAATTGGCAGATTTTCATTTACCAGTTCTTTCATCCGCATTTCGATCCGGCCGAGCGTTTCCTGGTCTACCGGCATCTTTTTGCTGCTCACATAGTAGCCCTCGCTGACAGAGAACTCCACTTTCATGCCACGAACAGCTTCCATGCCTTCCACATCATAGATTGCCTTCAACAAAAGCAAAGTTGCACTTCTTCTGTATGTATTATAGCCATCGATCTGTCCGGTTGTCAGAAAAGTAACCGTTGCTCCATCTTTCACTTTGCGGAACAGCTCCCGCATCTTGTTATTTTCCAGAACCAATACAATATCATGGTCAAATTTCTTTTGAAAATTCTTCGCCAGCTCCAGATACGTCGTTCCATCTTTCACATCCAGAGTCTGTCCTTCTACTATGATCTGTCTCATATACGGTACACCCCTTCCTGTCTGTATAACTGCCAAAAGCCCGTATCTTACGGGCCTTAGAGTATTTTTAGATAACTACAAATGGATGCTTCACAGCCACACAGTCCATATGGACACCTGTCAGCACCTTTTCCAGATATGCTTTCACATCTTCCATAAAAATATGTTCCACACCATAATGTCCGGCGTCAATGATACACATTCCCTGATCCACTGCATCAATACCAGTATGATGGTCAATGTCTCCGGTAATATAGACGTCGCATCCAAAGCCTAATGCCAGCGGCATAGTACTTTTTCCAGCCCCTGGGCAGATCCCCACCAGGCTTACCTGTGTATTCGGATCTCCAAACAGTCTGACATTTGGAATGCCATATGCCACTTTCACCTGCTCTCCACACTCCCGAAGGGTCATAGGATGAGGCAGTTTTCCGACTCTTCCGATGCCTTCCCCATCTTTCACTTCTTCCAGAACTGTACACTCGGTCAATCCCAGCAGCCGCGCTGCCAGGTCTGCCATTCCTCTGGTATCATAATTCGTATGCATGGCATAATAAGAAATGTCATTGCGGATCAGTTCCAGCAATCTTCGCCCATTCATATCCTGATCAGTCACCCTCTTGATCGCTGAAAACAACATAGGATGATGAGTGATCAACATATCATATCCACCTTCTACTGCCATGCGGACCACTTCATCTGTGGCGTCCAGGCTCAAAAGAATCTTCTTTACTTCTTTTGTACTGCGGCCGGCCAATAATCCAACATTGTCCCAGTCACAGGCATATTCTGTTCCATATTCCTGCTCAATCAGAGCACAGATCTCGCTGCATTTCATTATCCGTCCTCCTTACCTGCCATCCAACGCTTCCAGCGTCTCCCTGATCAGATTCATCTGCTCCTGAAGCTCTTTCATGCGATCAGACACTTCTCTTCCATTTTCATGCAGACGCTCCATGATGGTGCTGCTTTTCTCCTGTTCATGAATGAGGAAATTCCTCAAAACCTCCGGAGAACGCTGTTTTTCCACATCACCATAAAAATACTGAAAGGTTTTCCACGGATGGTCCTTACACTGTCCACTACTGTCTTCAAAGTCGTGGATAAGTTCTGCACGCATCATGGGATAATATTTTCCATCCTCCAGCACTATATCCTCGTCCGTGATCTGATAGCCATGCTCCGCCAGGAACTTCCGCACCAGATGGATCTCTGACTGGGGCTGCAAAATCAGTTCCCCAACACTGGACAGGCAATGCCCGCCACCTTCCAGAATCCTTTTCATGAGCATACCGCCCATTCCGGCGATCAAAACGGTATCTGCTTCTCCCTCATGAAGCTCTGTCAATCCATCTGACAACCGTGTCTCTATATATGTATCCAGTCCCTGACTATGAATATGCTCTCTGGCCCTTGACAAAGGACCTTTTCCAACATCCATGGCAAGTGCTGACGGAATTCTGCCTTTCTGCACCAGTGCAATGGGAATATATCCATGATCCGTTCCAATATCAGCCAGACGGCTGCCCTCCGTCACCAATGACGCCAGGGCACTCATTCTCTTTGATAACTGAATTCCCATGTAAGTTACTCCAGGAAATCCTTCAGTTTCCGGCTGCGGCTCGGATGACGCAGTTTGCGGAGAGCCTTAGCCTCAATCTGACGGATACGCTCACGGGTAACGTTAAATTCCTTTCCAACTTCCTCCAGCGTACGTGCTCTTCCATCATCCAGTCCAAACCGAAGACGGAGTACCTTCTGTTCTCTTTCCGTCAGTGTACCAAGTACCTCTACCAGCTGTTCTTTCAGCAGTGTAAATGCAGCTGCTTCTGCCGGCACCGGAACATTGTCATCCTGAATAAAATCACCCAGATGGCTGTCCTCTTCTTCACCGATCGGAGTCTCCAGAGATACCGGCTCCTGGGAGATCTTCAGGATCTCACGTACACGGTCTACCGGCATATTCATTTCTTTTGCAATCTCTTCTGGCTGCGGCTCACGGCCCAGCTCCTGAAGAAGCTGTCTGGATACACGGATCAGCTTGTTGATAGTCTCTACCATATGAACCGGAATACGGATCGTACGTGCCTGATCTGCGATCGCTCTTGTAATTGCCTGACGGATCCACCAGGTCGCATAGGTACTGAACTTATATCCTTTTCTGTAATCAAATTTCTCTACAGCTTTGATCAGACCCAGATTACCTTCCTGGATCAGATCCAGAAACAGCATTCCACGTCCCACATAACGCTTTGCAATGCTGACTACCAGACGAAGGTTAGCCTCTGCCAGACGTTTTTTTGCATCTTCATCACCAAGCTCCATCCGTTTTGCCAATTCGATTTCTTCCTCCGCACTCAGAAGCGGCACTTTACCGATCTCTTTTAAGTACATGCGGACCGGATCTTCGATGCTCACGCCATCCGGCACAGACAGATCGATCTGCTCCACATCCACATCATCCTCGTCACTGAGAATAATATTACTGTCATCATCATCGTCTGTGATTCTCAGCACATCGATGTTATTCTGCTCCAGGAAGTCAAGGATCTTATCGAATTTCTCCGCATCCAGTTCCATATCGCTGAAGAAGTCGCTGATCTCCTGATACTCCAGTACATTCTTTTTCTTTTTTGCCATTGCCAGCAATTCTTTCAGTTTCTCACTGAATTTTGCTACATTTTCTTCCATATTGGTTCTTCCTTCCATAATTGTTCATATTTTATCCTTAATCCAAAGAAATATGCAATTTCTCTATTTCCCTGCGCTTTCGCACGATCTCCTGAAGTGCATTCATGTCTCCGGGATCCATGTGCTCCGTCTGCCAGGCGATGCTGTTCTGTTTTACTCTCAGGATCGTTTCCTGTAACGCTTTTTCCTCTTCCTCCCTGCTCTTCAGAGCTGGAATTGAGTCATTAAACATGGCTGCTGCACGCTCCTGTTCTTCTCCCTCCTCAAAATACTGAAAAAGAGCCGCAGGGTTCAGATGCCCCTGCTCCATCTGTGTTCCTAACAATGTAGCCGCCTTTTGGCACAGCTCATCTGTAAAATCTTCCGGTTTTACATATCTGGTGATATTCCGGTACAACTGCTCACTGGTGCTCATCCATGTGATCAGTAACCGCTGGGAACGGACACCCGCATCTTCTTTCTGCCGTCTTCTTGCCGGATCTCTGGACACATTTCCCATCTCGGGCCGTTTTTTCAGATCTCCCAGCTGCTCTCCGGTCTGGCTCACCATTTTCACAAGCTGATCATAGGTCAGATGATATTTCTCAGCCGCCGCTTCAATGTAATTGTTTCTCTCAATACCTGCATCGAACTCCAGCAGTTTCTTCGCAACTTCCCTGAAAAACAAGGTCTTGCTCTCCGGATCACGGAAGTTATACTGTCTCTCCAGAATCCGCAATTCAAAGAAAAAGCTGCTCTCTGCCGTGTCGATCCGCTTCTGGAATTCCTCTGCTCCCAACGCTTTGATGAATTCATCAGGATCCTTATACGGTTCCATATTGATAACTCTGGCCGTCAGACCTGCTTCCTTCAGGATCGGAATGGCCCGCATAGCGGCTCTCACTCCCGCATCATCACTGTCATAGGTCAGAAGTACTTCATTGGTATACCGTTTGAGGATCACGGACTGCTGCTGCGTAAACGCAGTTCCCAGCGACGCTACCGCCTGATTGAAGCCCGCCTGGTGCATGGCGATCACATCCATGTACCCTTCACACAGAATCATGTTTGGCTTCCGGCTTGTCCGCGCCAGGTTCAGTCCATAGAGGTTCCGGCTCTTGTCAAACACCTTGGTCTCCGGAGAGTTCAGGTATTTAGGCTTTGCATCTCCCATGACCCGTCCGCCGAATCCGATGATCCGGTTTCGGCTGTCCATAATGGGAAACATGACCCGGTTCCAGAATTTATCGCGCATGCCATCTCGTTCATCCACCTGCATCAGTCCCGATTCTTTCAGCAGAGAATCCGAATACCCTTTGCTTTTCAGGTATTTATACAGGTCGTTGCCCCGTTTACTGGAGCATCCAAGGCCAAACTTCCGGATGGTCTCATCCGAAAGCTTCCGCCCCTTGAGATAGTCAAGGCCCTGCTTTCCATCTGGCTGGCGAAGCATATAGTAATAATACTTTCCTGCCAGACGGTTAAGCTCCATAATCTGTTCCTTCAGATCTGCCTGTTTTCTGGCTTCCGGTGAATAATCCTGCTCCGGCAGTTCAATGCCTGCCCGATCCGCCAGTACTTTGACAGCCTCAGGGAATGTCAGATTTTCATAATCCATCACAAACTTAAATACATCTCCACCAGCTCCGCAGCTGAAACAGTGATACATCTGCCTCGGCTGGTTGACGGACATAGATGGATTTCGGTCATTGTGGAACGGGCAGACTCCCACATAGTTGCTTCCTTTCCGCTGCAGCTTCACATAGCCGGATATCACATCCACGATGTCGCTGCGGGAACGGATCTCTTCTACCAGTTCCTGTGCATAGTAACTCATGAAATCACCCGATTCCTGTTAATACCTCCAGGCAGCCGGAACGAAAAACTCCTGGAATTTGGTGATGGCATACTGATCCGTCATTCCTGCAATATAATCGCAGACACTTCGTTCCTGTGTCTCTCCGGACTGCCACATTCTCTCAATATATTCATTGGAAAGAAGCTCTGGATGATCCATATAATACAGAAACAGCTCTTTCACTGTATTTTCTGCCTTGCGCTCCTCTCCCTTTGCTTTCGGATTAGTATACACATTATCAAACATATATCTGCGCATGCCCCTGAAAGCAAATTCCACATCCTCTGACATGGTAATGGAAGGTTTTCCCTGGCTCTGTGCCACAATGTCATGGATCATGGTATTCAGACGTTCCTTGGACGAATGTCCCAGAATATCTGTATATGTACGGGGGATCTCCTCTTCCCGGATGATTCCTCCCCGGATCGCATCATCCACATCATGGTGAATATACGCGATTTTGTCAGAATAACGAACCACCCAGCCTTCCAGAGTGTCCGGCTGACCGGTCATCTGATGGTTGAGGATTCCGTTTCTTACTTCCCAGGTCAGATTCAGCCCCCGGCCTTCCTTTTCCAGCTTCTCCACGATCCGTACACTTTGTTCATGGTGTCGGAATCCTTCACTGAACACCTCATTGAGTGCCCTTTCTCCGGCATGACCAAAAGGTGTGTGTCCAAGATCATGTCCCAGCGCAATGGCTTCGGTCAGATCTTCATTGAGTCTGAGTGCCCTGGCAATGGTTCTCGCTGTCTGCGCCACTTCCAGCGTATGGGTCAGTCTGGTGCGGTAATGGTCTCCCTGTGGAGTAAGAAATACCTGTGTCTTGTGCTTCAGTCTCCGAAAGGCTTTACAATGCAGGATCCGATCCCGGTCTCTTTGATAAACCGGCCGGATGTCGCAGGGTGTCTCCTCCACCTCTCGACCTCTGGAATCTCTGCTATGGGCAGCATAAGGACTTAAAAACTGATCTTCCCACTGTTCTGTGCTTTCCCTGATCGTCATGGCGTTCCCTCCTTCGGCTGAAACAACAATTATTTACTGTTTTCTAGTACATACCTGCAATGATCGGTCCGATAATAACGGTGAAAATACCGGTTACTGCAATGGCAAGACTGCTCATCGCTGCCTGGATCTCTCCCATCTCCAGTGCCTTACTGGTTCCGATAGCGTGGGATGCTGTTCCCATGGCCAGACCCTGAGCCACCGGATCCTCAATATGGAACAGCTTAAATACTGTTCCTGCGATCACAGCTCCCAGAATTCCTGTCAAGAACACAGACATAACCGTCACAGCAGCCACGCCGCCCATTTCTTCAGTCATGCCCAGTGCAATGGCGGTGGTGATGGACTTCGGTACTAAAGAGGCATAAATGCTCATCTCCAGCGCAAAGAATTTGGACAATCCGAAGATCATGATCGCGCATGCCGCTGTTCCTGACAAAATGCTGAGCACGATAGCTCCTGCATATTCTTTCAGAAGCTTTAACTGGCGATACAATGGCACTGCCAGGCAGACTGTGGATGGTGTCAGGAAATAATTAATATATTTCGCACCATTGTCATAAGAATCATAGCTGATATTGGTCAGCTTCAAAAATGCAATAATAAAAATAATGGATAATAACAGCGGATTACAAAGTGTACTTCTCATCCGTTTTCCAACCTGTACGGCGCACCAGTAGCCCATCAGGGTAATAAAAAATCCAAAGTAAGCAGAGTTCTGCATCAGACTATCCATGGAATTCATCCTCCTTATCTCTCTTTCTGCGCACCAGTATCTGCGCAATCAGTCCTGTCAGAACCATAACAACCATGGTGGACAGTACAGAGATTATAAGGATTCCAAGCAGAGAATCTTTCATAAGTCCAAAAGATTCCATCAAGGCAACTCCAGGTCCCACAAACACCAGCGGCATAGCTACCAGCATAAAATCTGCGGTCTCCTGGATCTGATCCAGCTTAATGACCTTGGTACAAAGACAAATCAACAACAGTAACATGCCGTATACGCTGGCCGGAACCGGCAGCGGCAACAGATAATTCAGAAGCTCTCCAGCCAGAGAGATTCCACCGATAATCATAACTTGATATGCGTATTTCATAATATTTCCTCGAATGTTATTTTTTCCATTTGGTAAGTTTCGGATAATTTTTCCGACCTACCATATATTTCCTCATATAGGCAAAGGTAAATTCCTCGCCCTTTTCGTCAAGCATATGAAGCATATACTCCAGAAGTGCCCGCGTCTCCGGGTGGATCATATAAGAATCCTTACCCTTTTCATAATATTCCAGCGGAGAATGCTGCGTATAACTTTTTCCTTCATAGATCTTGGATGCTGCGATCCGGTCCATGATCATCTCATTGACATATTTCAACGGCATCTTCATGCCTGCCATTCCTTTGACCGGTCCCAGACTGTAATCGATCCAGTACTCATAGTGGTGCTTGTTGCGTCCCTTATGATGCAGCCACGCAGCAGAATATCCTTTGTCCTCGCGTTCCGCATTGTTTGGACTTCGATATCCCTGGTAATACTTGCATCCCTGCCAGAACTCTGACGGGGAATATTTGGACAGATCATGGGTCAGTCCCTGCCAGTACATGCCGACCTTGAAGCAGTGCTTCGCCACCATGATCTTATGCTCCGTAATCGTATGAAAATGCTTCCATATATTAATCAGTCTCATATTTCGCGCCTTCCAGTATCAAGATTGTGTGGGGTTCCACCAGGATCATCTTCTGCTTTCGTGGAAGCGGCTTCTCCCGTTCCTTTAAGAACACATCTTCCCGCCCCGTATCAGCCAGAAGATACCATTGCTCTTTGCCCGGCAGTGTTGGCAGTGCCAGCTCATGCACGATCGCATCCATATTATATAAAATATATAAAGTGTCCTCTCCGGTGTAAGCTCCCGCATAGAGAACGCCGATCTGACGGCTCTCATTCTCAAAGTCCCCGTACCATGCTTTCTTTCCATGGTAAGACAGATCTGGAATTCCGTGAGACTTCAGATCTCTCATCTGATACTCAGATGCCTGTCCAAAAGCCGGATGTGCTTTTCGAAATGAGATTGTCTCACGCACGAACTGCTGCAGCTTTCTGTTAACAGACGACTTTCCCCATTGTATCCAGGACAGCGGATTGTCCTGACAATAAACATTATTGTTGCCCTGCTGAGAATTACCCATCTCGTCTCCGCCATAGATGGCCGGAACACCCTGCGACAACAGCAGCAACAAAAACGCATTGCGAAGCTGTCTGGATCTGAGCTTCTGGATTCGCCTTGATGTGGTCGGACCTTCCACGCCATAATTACAACCATAATTATAATTGCTTCCGTCCCTGTTATCTTCTCCATTATCCTCGTTATGCTTGGACGAATAGGAAACCGCATCATTTAATGTAAATCCATTGTGGGAAGCCAGATAATTGATTGTGGTACAGGTGGCCGGGTTCCTTCGGATACTCTCCGCAATCTGTCCGGTCATATTTTCATCTCCCCGCAGAAACCGGCGGGCTTTGATCAGAAAATCATCATTGTATGCTGCCAGTCGACGATACACCGGTACTTCCTTTTCCGCAAAGATCTGATCCAATGGGAAATATTCACTCATGATCTTGGTTCTTGACAACACCGGATCCAACGCCAGTGCCCGAAGTGGAGCCACCGCACAATTCACATGTACGCCATCTATGTGATATTCTTTGACCCAATAATGAATACAGTCCATGATCAGATTGGGACTGGTCCTCTCTGCAAAATAAAATTCCAGGATCAGCTCGATTCCATTCTTATGGAGTGCCCGTACCAGCTCTTTCAACTCCTGCACCGGATTGCCAGACGCACTGTATGCAGTCTTTGGTGCAAAGTACTGTGCCTGTGTATATCCCCAGTAATTGATCTTATCAAAATATCCCTTCGGCACCGGCTGATGCTTCTTCTGAGGCGGTCCTACTGACCATTCAAAAAACTCATAGACTGGCATCAGCTCCAGCTGCGTGATTCCCATTCCTTTTAAATAGGGAATCTTCTCCCGAATGCCTGCAAAGGTTCCTGGGTGTCGGACCTTCGCCGACGGATCCATGGTGAACCCTCTCACATGCGTCGTGTACAGTATACACTCTTCATAAGGAAGCTTCAGCGGTCGGTCACCTTTCCAGGAAAAATGTCCCGTCTCCGGCACACACCTTACCTCTTTGCCTTCCTCTGGTTTTTCTCCCCAGTGCTCTCTTCCTGTAAGCTGCACTGCATAAGGATCCTGTACAACTTTTCCGTCGATCTGGTAATTATATTCATATGTATCTGCTGGAAACTGACTGATGCGAACTGCACAGACATCTCCAAACCGCATCTCTTCTGTAAACGGAATCTCCTGCTCAATCTTGGCAGAGCCTTTTTTATACAACAACAGACTGCAATCCCGATTTTCCGGTACTGCAGCGGCAAAATTCAGATCCCTTTGAAGCCTCGTGACACCCAGGCGTTCCGGTTCTCCCGGTCTAACATCCATGCGCAATGTCCTCTTTATCTTCTTTTTTCGGTAGTCGATATTTAACCCAATTATATGTATTATAGCATCTGGCGGTGCAGTTGGCAACAAAAAAGAGCTTCCGGGCCTCTATGACCCGAAAGCCTGTTATATCAATGTTTACTGCTGGTTTTCGCTCGTCTGGTCTGTGTTCTTTTTATTTTTCTTACTTTTCTTAAACACAAATTTCCGAAGCAGGATCACAACCACTGCAAGGATCACACCCCAGACCACCAGGATTGGAAGGGAGCCTAAGATACCTATTGCAAATCCACGCAGTCCCATGAGTACTACATAGACGCTGTCACTGAATCTGGAAGCTACTTCCTCAAAAAAGCCCTGTTTACCGGTGTCAGTCACTCGGGACACTTCTGAAATATCCACATAGACAGTACTGTAATCGATCTGATTGTCTAATAACCGGATCTGGCTTTCGTAATTTTCCAGTTCATAGCGGACATCTGACAGACGGTTTTCAATGGTAATGATATCTTCCACATTTTCTGCCTTCTCCAGCAGTGCCAGCAGCCTCTCCTGTTCTGTCTCCAGTGCTTTCTTATGACTATCCACATCCACATAACGAAGAGTCACATCATCCACACTTTCATTTTTATAGGTCACATTTCCCAGCGTCTCCACCACATCGATAAATTCATCCAGCTTGTCAGACGGAATGCGAAGTGTGTAGCTTGCGGAACGACTGCTGGAATAGTCCGAGCTGCTGCCCCACACAGAAGAATCCTGTATATATCCGCCCAGATCCTTCACCTTCTGACTCATATTTTCAAGGACGGTGTCAAATTCTTTCGTCTGAAGACTTAGATTCACATTCCGTATCAGCTTTCGATCAGTTTCCTGCACCTCTTCGATACCATTTTCTGAAGTCACAGCACCGCCTCCAGCTTCTTCCGCAGATGCCGATTCCGTTGTGTCATAGCCACTGTCATATGCCATATCATCATAAGCTGCATTCTCCATTGCACTTTCTGTGGCCACCATAGATTTGCTTCCACAGCCAAAGATCGACACTGCCAGTATTCCTGATAATACACAAGCCAATACTTTCTTTTTCATTTACTCCTCCCTTTCCTTTCGCATCTCCTCCAAGGTCTCCATCTGCTCTGAAAATACTTCTTCAAAGGTAAATTCAGCACTGAGCATATGCTCTCCAATCCGAACAACCATCCGATACCGCTGTGCACCATAGTCGATCTGATACTGCGTCAGATCAATGGCTTCATCCATGGCCATCTTCTCCTCCAGACGTGTCCAGGTCGGCTCTTTGCTCTCGGTACTGGTTGTCGGGATCACATACCAGCCATCATCCAGCCACACTTCCAGAATTGGCGGCATCTGATAAGATGTTGACGTCTCTCCCGTATTGGCGATGGTCAGTGTCAACGTCGGATTCTCTTCATCCAGTACCGGGCAGTTCACCAGAGTGTTTACATTTTCCAGTGCCTCCGGCATATCCTGGATCTCTGCCAGATAAATGGTCTGCCCACAATATGTCTTGCCCTTTGAAGCATCCACATCTGCTGTCTTCTCTGCTTCCAGGCCATCTGCCGCACCAGTATCTGCCGCATCCTCCATAGCATCTTCCGCCACTTCAAGTTCTGCACTCTCTTCTGCAACGTCTGCACTTTCTGCTGTCATCATTGCCGTGGTATCCGCGGTCCCTTTGCCTCCGCTGTGCTGCAGATACACAGTTCCTGCCAATGCTCCACATACACAAAACACTGCAACACATGCTGCCAGTTGTCCCCATTGGAAATGGAAATGCTTCTTTAATTCCTTTTCCTGCATCTTTTGTTCTGCTTCTGTCATCATAGCTTCCATCTGTTCCTCAAACCCCGGTGAAAACCGATGCTTTCCTGCAATCTCCCGTTCATGAGGAACAAAACTTAAATCTTCTTCCAGGCACTCGTCCAGTACCCGGGTCAATAATTCTTCCCCTTCAGTCCGGGCACCGTTCTTAAGCCTCTTCAATGCTTTTTTCCTCCTTTCGGATCATTTCCTGCAGTTTTTTTCTGGCACGGAAATACCGTACATTCGCATTTTTTGCAGAGATTCCCAGAATATCCGCGATCTCCTCGTCACTCATCCGGTACAGGTACTTGTACTCAAACACCACCCGGTAGCTGTCATCGAGCTCCAGCACACAGCTGATCAGCCTGTTATAATTCTCCTTCACCAGAAGCTGATCCAGAATATCTCTTCCTGCCTTACCTTCCGGCAGCTCATCCGTCAATTCCTCCTGTGGATTGTTCTTCCGTACGAGATCGATCGCCTTGCTTCTGACAATTGTTGCAAGAAATTTCTTCGTTCTGGGGCTGTGTGCATCCTCCACTTTATCCAGATGCCTGGTCAGTGCCAGAAAAGCTTCCTGCACTGCATCCTCCGCCAGATGGGTATCCTTAAGTTTCTGCTGGGCAATGTACCACATAAAATGCCGGTAATTCTCGTATATCTCCCTGAACTTTTCCTGTTCTTCCTGCGTGTCCAGAAGTGCCAGAAACAGAACCATGTCTTATCCTCCTGTAAATGCATCTACATCTATATAAACGCGTTTTTCTTTCATTTTACTACAAGACAGGAAGAAAATCTTCTAAAAAAATCTTAAATGTTTCTGAACGAACATTTTTAATATATGTGTCCTACTTCACATTTACAGTCTCGTTCAGGGTGAATTCTACGCAGCCCATAGATCCGGGAGCGACATCGTATTCGTTGAAGCAGACTACAATGTGTCCGTCTTCATTGACGTAGAAATCCTGGTCTTCTGCGATCTTGTCAAAATTCCACTCTTCTACCTCCGGATCATCCAGCCAGTACTGTACAGTTTCATCGGCTGCCATCTGTTCTCTCATCTGCGTCTTAATTTCTTCGCTGATGGTATCAATATAGTCATCTCCGCACAGATCTTTCAGCGACAGTTCTTTTCCAGTCTTTTTATCAACGGTATAATGCTTATGCTGTTCATAACCACTGCCTGCTCCCTGATAGAGGATCAGTTCCAGGGAGAAAAGATCGTCGGTGTCCAGCTTCACGTTGCTGTCAATGTAGATGTTCTGATAACCTTCTTCATTTTCCATGCTCTTTTTGAACTCTTCGATCAGCTTATTGGTCTCTTCGTTGATATCAAAATTAATGGCATCTGCGGATACTTTTGCCTGCTCAACGGTGTCACTGTCTGCATTCTCATCCGTAGCAGCTACTTCTACCTGCGGCACTTTTACATTCGCACTGTTGCGCTCCTCATCCACTTGATACTCGCGGACAGTCACCACTTTGAACAGATTACCAAGTAATGGGATCTGCTGCATAGCTGCCGCTGCAGTCTGGCTGGTATTTGGAAGGATCAACACGATGGCAAGTACTGCTGCCATGCTTCCAAATGTTTTATATAACGTTATTTTTTTCATACGTTTCTTTTCTTTTTTTGCTCTGTTAATAGACTGTTCCAGTTTTTCTCTCATCTCTTCCGGCACTTTAATATTGTCATACTCCTTTTTCCAATCTTCCATAATTCACCCCTCCTGCTTCCATATATTTCTTTAACTTATCCATTGCCCGGTACAGCTTGCTCTTTACCGTACTCACATTCAGATTCATGATCTGTCCGATGGTTTCGATCTTCTCTTCTTCAAAATACCGGAGCACTACGATGCTTCGTTCCTTTTCATCCAGCTTATCCAGTGCCCGCTGAAGATCCACATCTTCGATCTTGTCTTCCTGTCCCTGTTCCGGCACCTCTTCCACCGAAACTGTCTGTTTGTTTCTCTTCAGGAACCGCAGTGCCTCATGGATCACGATCCTGCAGATCCAGGTATCTGCGTATTCCGGCTGTTTCAAAAGATCACTTTTTAAGATCGCCCGATATGCCGCCTCCTGCACGATATCCATAGCATCCTGCTCACGAAACACATAGCTGTATGCCATACGATAATATTTTTCATAATTCTGCACCAGGCACTCATGAATCAGCGCCTCTTTGTCTGATGCCCTCATATTATTCCTCCTCTCTGCTTTCTTTTACTTATTAGACCTTAAGGTTTTGCGGAAAGTTTCACTTTATTATCATTTTTCAGAGTCCTTGGTAAAAAAGGGCAAAAAGCCAGATCTTCATGCTTTTCACCCTTTATATCTACCTTATGTAATCTATTATCTATCCAGCAGCTCACATAACTGCCACGGCTCATCGATCATCACATCTGCACCGCTTTCCCACAGAACATCAGTGCTTCTATATCCCCATGACACACCGACACCCACGAATCCGGCATTCTTTGCAAACTGCATATCAGTCTCGCCGTCACCTACATGCATGACCTGATCCGGGGTAACACCCAGAGTCTCACACAGCAGTTTTCCGGCTATAGGATCCGGTTTCAGGGGGCGATCCTGATCATTTCCCCAGACTTCTTCAAAAGGAAGGTCACTGCAGAAATGGTTTGCCAGCTTCTTCGCAGTCGTTTCCACTTTATTGGTCACAATTACCAGACGGATTCCTTTGGCAGCCATCCACTGCAGAGTCTCCCACATTCCCGGATAGAAACAGGTCTGTTCCGTACAGTGCTCCGGATACCACTCCAGCTGATAACGTACTGCTTCTTCCAGTTTTTCCTGAGTTGCATCCGGACAAAGATCCCTGTAGATCCCTTTTACACCATTTCCAATATAGTTAGCAAAACGAACCGGCGGCATAGGCGGCAGTCCTGCCAGTTTCAGTGCCCGTCTGGCAGCTGCCTCCAGATCTGCCTCTGTATTGAGGATGGTTCCATCCATGTCAAAAGATACTACTTTGATATTGCTGTATTTTCCACTCATACCCGTATTTTCGTTCCTTTCTGATCTCTGGTTCCATTTTTCAGCTTCTGTAAAGATACTTCTTTTTCTTTATAAGTGATGATCTTATCTTCACCATCTGTCATCACATAGACCTGTTCCAGACTATCTTTGACTGACAGCTTCATGGCACGCACACCAATCGCTGCCTTCTTCTTCTCCGGGATCTCCTCAATGGCAAATTTCAGGAAGACACCTTCTGCGGACTGAAGTACGATCTGCGTATTATCCCCGACCAGACCTGCATACAACACCTCGTCATCTTCGTTCAATTTGGTTGCCGCACTGGTTCTGGTGCGCACATCATACTCGTAACCGCTGACCACCTTTGTCATACCATATTTGGTCACGAACAGCATGGTTCCCATAAGCAGCTCTTCCATACTGCAAATGCAGATTATGCGCTCCTGGGAACTGTCAAAATTGCTGAAATTATCGATTGGAAATGCCTTATCACGGAATTTTCCATATGGCAGGTCTGCAATCTTAGCCGTATGAAGCTTGCCTTTCTCTGTGAAAATGCAAAGCCGGTCGGTATTGCGGCAGGTCAGCACATAACGGCTCTCCGCATCAGCCGCCTCTTTATTTCTCTCATAAGTCGCCACATCCATGGTACGGCAGTAACCAAATCGATCCATCAGGAATTTCACAGGCATCTCTTCCATCTTCTTCTCCACGAAAACAGCTGCCTCTGCATTTTCTACGGATGTCTTTCTCGGTTGTGCATAAGCCTTCTTGTAACGGTCAAGATCCGCTATGATAACCTTCAGCATCTCGTCATAGTTGTTGAGGATTTCCGAATAACGGGCAATGTTTTTCATGGTGGTATCATGTTCTTTCATAAGAGCTTCAATCTCCAGACCGATCAATTTGTAGAGACGCATCTCCAGAATTGCCGTTGCCTGGCGCTCTGTGAAACGAAGCTTCGCCGCCTGTGCTTTTGACTTCTCGGACTTAAATGTAATTCCTTCTGTAACACCACTCATGAGGCAGGCTTTTGCCATCTTCAGATCCCGGCTTCCACGCAGCACTTCGATGATCAGGTCGATCACGTCACAGGCTTTGATGAGACCTTCCTGAATCTCTTTTTTATCCAGCTCTTTATTCAGAAGTGTCTTATATTTTCTGGTATTCAATTCAAACTGAAAGTCGATCACATGGTCAAAGATCCGGGTCAGCCCCAGAGTCTCCGGTCTTCCATCCGCCACTGCCAGCATATTTACACCAAAGGTATCTTCCAGACGGGTCTTCTTATAGAGCATATTGGTCAGTTGCTCGGTATCTGCACCCTTTTTCAGTTCCAGTACAATACGGATACCTTCCTTGGACGACTGGTTGGTAATATCCACAATGTCTGTAGTTGTCTTAGATTCCACCAACCCACCGATATCATTGAGGAATTTACCAATATTAGCACCGATCATAGTATATGGAATCTCTGTAATGACCAGCTGCTCCTTGCCCCCCTTTAATTTTTCCACTTCCACACGGCCACGGATCTTGATCTTACCTGCGCCGGTGCGGTAGATCTCGGTCAGTTCATCTTTGTTGACCACAATTCCACCAGTGGGAAAATCCGGTCCCGGCATGATCTGCAAGAGCTCTTCCACTGTCATCTGCGGATTTTTCATGTAAGCCTTCATGGCATCAATGGTCTCACCCAAATTGTGCGGCGGGATGCTGGTAGACATACCAACAGCAATACCCTCTGCGCCGTTGATCAGCAGATGAGGGATTCTTGCCGGAAGAACACCCGGTTCTTTCTCTGTCTCATCAAAGTTCGGAACAAAATCCACGATATTTTTGTCCAGATCCGCCAGCAGCACATCTTCACTGACCTTCTGAAGTCTCGCCTCCGTATATCGCATGGCAGCAGCGCCATCTCCTTCGATGGAACCAAAGTTACCATGTCCGTCGATAAGCGGCAGCCCTTTTTTGAAATCCTGGCTCATAACAACCAGTGCCTCATAGATAGAGCTGTCTCCATGAGGATGATATTTACCCATGGTATCGCCAACGATACGGGCACATTTTCGGTAAGGGCGATCACTTCGGATACCAAGCTCATGCATATCATAGAGAGTTCTTCTCTGTACCGGCTTCAGACCATCCCTCACATCCGGCAGTGCACGGGCCACGATAACGCTCATGGCATAGTCAATATAAGACTTCTGCATGATGTCGGAATATTCTGTTTTTATGATCATTTCTTCACTCATGCTTTTCCTCCTACACATCCAGCTCTGCGTCTACTGCATTTTCATAGATAAACTGACGACGCGGCGGCACTTCCGTTCCCATCAGCATCTCCGTTACAGAGGAAGCCAGTCTGGCATCCTCGATCTCTACCAGGCGAAGCCGTCTGTGATCAGGATCCATGGTCGTCTCCCACAGCTGGGTGGCATCCATTTCTCCAAGACCTTTATAACGCTGGAGCGTGAAGGATCCCGTGTGGGTCTTTCTGTATTTTTCCAATGCCTTGTCGTCATAAAGGTATTCTTCCTTCCCTCTTGCCGGCATGGCTTTATAAAGCGGCGGCATGGCAATGTACACATGTCCCTCGTAGATCAGTTCCGGCATAAACCGATAGAACAAAGTCAGCAGCAGCGTACTGATATGGGCACCGTCCACGTCTGCATCGGCCATAATGATGATCTTATCATAGCGAAGCTTTGTAATATCAAAATCATTTCCATATCCTTCAGAGAATCCGCATCCGAACGCGTTGATCATCGTCTTGATCTCCGCATTGGCAAGGACTTTATCAATGCTGGCCTTCTCCACGTTCAGAATCTTACCGCGGATAGGCAGGATTGCCTGATAAGCACGGTTTCTGGCTGTCTTGGCAGAACCGCCTGCGGAATCTCCCTCCACAATGAAGATCTCACATTTGGATGCATCCCTGCTCTCACAGTTCGCCAGCTTTCCGTTGGAATCAAAAGAGAATTTCTGCTTGGTCAGCAGATTGGTCTTCGCACGTTCCTCAGATTTTCGGATCTTGGCGGCTTTTTCCGCACAGCCGATCACAGTCTTCAGCGTCTCCAGATTCCGGTCAAAATACCGCTGGATCTCATCACCGGTCACTTTTGCGGTAGCCTTGGAAGCATCCTGGTTATCAAGCTTTGTCTTTGTCTGTCCCTCAAATCTCGGATCCGGATGTTTGATGGAGATGACTGCTGTCATTCCATTTCGTACATCTGCACCTGTAAAATTCGCATCTTTTTCTTTGAGGATTCCCAGTTCCCGGGCATAGGAGTTGATCACCGTGGTAAATACTGTCTTGAATCCCGTAATATGAGTACCACCTTCCGCATTATAAATATTGTTGCAGAACCCCAGTACGTTCTCATGAAATTCATTTACATACTGAAAAGCCACTTCTACGGTAATCCCTTCGCTTTCCCCCTGAAAATACACCACCTCATGGAGTGTTTCCTGCGATTTATTCAGATCTTTTACGAATCCTACCAGCCCGTCCGGCTCATGGTATTCAATACGCTCCACTTCACTGCCACGGCGGTCTTCAAAGATGATGGTCAGATTCGGGTTCAGATATGCAGTTTCATGCATACGACTCTTGACCTCTTCTGCCTTGAAGCGGGTCTTCTCAAAGATCTCCGGATCGGGCAGAAAACGGATCTTCGTTCCCGTCTTTCTGGTCTTGCCAAGCGTAGGAAGCAGTCCATGTTCCAGTTCAACGGTTGGATTGCCCCTCTCGTAGTGGTCATGATGTACATATCCGTCTCTGTACACCTCTATATCCAGCCAGGTGGACAGCGCATTTACAACAGAAGAACCTACTCCGTGAAGTCCTCCGCTGGTCTTATATGCAGAATCATCAAACTTTCCACCTGCATGCAGTGTGGTAAATACCAGTCGCTCCGCAGACATTCCCTTTGCATGCATTCCAACTGGAATACCACGTCCATTATCTGTGACCGTACAGGAACCATCTTTTTCCAGATACACTTCAATCTGGGTACAATATCCTGCCAGATGCTCATCCACTGAGTTATCTACGATCTCATAGATCAGATGATTCAATCCTTTTGTGGAAACGCTTCCAATGTACATGCCAGGCCGTTTTCGTACCGCTTCAAGTCCTTCCAGAACGGAAATACTGTCCGCATCATATGTGTTGCCTTTTGCCATCTGTCAATACTCCTTTTCTCATTTCCGGGGAAAAAAGCAGGCGTCCTGCATTACTGAGGATTCCTGCTTTTCACCCTACTCCATATGAATCTTATGTTCCTTGTACTGCCGGATCTCATCCAGCGCTGCCTGCATGACACGGTCTCCCTTTGCCATACCATAATCTCTGGTATCCACTGCCATGACCGGAATCCTCTCCGGTACCCGCTCTCTTACGCTTGCCAGTGCACAACGCACCTGCGGTCCCACAAGGACAATATCCGCATCCTCTTTATCTTCATCCAGTCCAGCCAATGATGATACAATAATCTCCACATCCAGCAGATTGGCTCTCGCCCAGGCAAGCATTCTGTCCCTTAAAATACTGGCCGAACTGCCGGAATAACATACCAACACCAGTTTCATTCCTTGTTTCTCCCGTACCGAACTTATTCCGGATCGTTATATCCGTTCGGATTCTGGGTCTGCCATTTCCAGGAATCAGCACACATCTCATCAATACCGTACTCTGCTTCCCAGCCAAGCTCTCTCTTTGCTTTAGACGGATCACAGTAGCAGGTTGCAATATCGCCTGCACGACGCGGTTTGATCTCATACGGAATCTTCTTGCCGCATGCCTTGCCAAACGCTTCAATAACCTGAAGTACACTGTATCCGTTCCCGGTACCCAGGTTGTAGATCAGCACACCTTTATTCTCTTTGAACTTCTCGATTGCTTTTACATGACCTCTTGCCAGGTCTACCACATGAATGTAATCACGTACGCCGGTTCCATCCGGAGTATCATAATCATTTCCAAATACACCCACACATTTCAGCTTGCCGATGGCTACCTGTGCCACATACGGAAGCAAGTTGTTCGGAATACCCTTGGGATCTTCACCGATCAGTCCTGATTTGTGTGCTCCGATCGGATTGAAATAACGAAGCAGGGTTACATTCCACTCTGGATCTGCACGATGGATGTCCATCAGCACCTGCTCCAGCATAGTCTTGGTCTGACCATAAGGGTTGGTCGGACTCTGTTTCGGGCATTCTTCTGTGATCGGGATCTCCAGAGGATCTCCATATACTGTAGCAGAAGAACTGAAAATAATGTTTTTTACACCATGTTTTCTCATGGTATCACACAGGAGCAATGTTCCTGTCATATTATTATGATAATATTCAATCGGCTTTACCACAGACTCTCCAACTGCCTTGTATCCTGCAAAATGGATGACTGCATCCGGCTTCTCTGCTTCAAAAATCTTATCCATTGCCGGCTGATCCAGCATATCTGCCTCATAAAATGTAAGCGTTTTTCCGGTGATCTGCTGTACGCGGTCCAGTGCCTTTGCGCTTGCATTATAAAGGTTATCCATAACAACTACTTCATATCCACTGTTCAGAAGTTCTACGCAGGTATGACTTCCAATATAGCCTGCTCCCCCAGTTACTAAAATCTTCATGTCCTTCTACCTCTCTGAAATTGTAATATATTTCCCGGACGTATCGTATATGCCCACGATAAAACAAGTGTATCACACTTTTTTAATAATAGCAAACGACCGGCATGTTTTTTTCTACATAACCATATATTTCTTTTGCCTTATTAGGTGGCAGGTTCACGCATCCATGGGATCCGTTGGTCTGGTATATAGTTCCACCAAAACTGCCTCTCCAACCGGCATCATGCATACCGATATTCCCGTTAAATGGCATCCAGTAACTGACAGGTGTTGCATAGTCTGCGCCTCTGAGTACCGCATTTCTTGTCTTATAGGTCAGTCCAAAGACACCACCCGGTGTGCCCCAGCCTCTGGACATATTGCCTGATACCAGCGGGCTTTCCATGATCACGGATCCATCTTTGATAAAATACAGATGCTGGGCACTTAAGTCGATCTCCACATACGTGCTGCCTATGTCATTTTCTCCTGTTACATAACCCTCTTTGGTCCACTGTGGAGTATGGGCGACACTTTTTTTATCCGCAAGCATGGTAAGAAGGGCTTCCTGCTCTGCTTCCACGTCCATTTTCCATCCGTAAGCACCGCTCTTCAGCTTTTTCTCCACACCGCTTACCGTCTTAAAAATGCGGACTTTTCCATAGGTGTTATAGGTATCTGCCAGCTCTTTCACATAAGCCTTTGCCAGTTCTTCATCCACTGTTACCGTTCCATCTGCTGCACGTATCAGCCACTCATGGATCTGATCTCCGTCTACCGTTACCGGAACCCCATGCATATCATAGGAAAATGTCAGGTTGGTATAGGCATTCAATTCTTCTGCTTCTTTGTTGAGTCGCTCATCGTCAGAAAAGATCTTCGGTTCTTCATAATATTCAGCTCCGGTCAGATCAAGCTCAGCCTGTCGGGTCGTTACTGCTTTCCGGATCGCTTCTACCGCATCTTCCTTATGGATCATACTTCCTTCTACTTCTGTGAGCACCTCGTATCCCTTTTTCTCTGGAAGATAATCGGACAGCTTCGCATCCACCGGAGCAACCTGGTTCTTCGGCTGGAAGAAACTCATAGCATCTACCTGTGCAGTAAATGTCTCCTCATCGATCTGAATACTGCCTGTCAGTTCATCCTCAAAAGTCTCAAAAAAGCTGACCGGCCACATCCATGGACGCTGTCTGCGCAGATTTGACCTCAGTTCTTCAAGTGGATCAATAGATGCCCCCAGCTCTTTTCCGGTCCGCACTTCCTCCATTTCATATCTTCCCCGGATCGCCAGACTGTAATTCTGCTGTCGTGCAGTCACATCCACCGCCACCTCTTCCGGCGTCATGCAGCCATAGACCACTCCGTCGATCTTCGTTCCATAAAAATAATGGGTATAAAAATACCAGCATCCCACTCCGTAAACCGTCAGGAACAGTGTCGCTGCCACGATGGCTGTTATCTTCAGTACTTTTTTCATTTTACTTTCTCATTTCCCCTGTATTTGCAATGATCCAGAATCATGTATTTTCACCAATGGACTCCGCATACTGCTTATAAATCATCATAACAGGATGATTTCCAAAAGGCAAGACTGTATGCTCACACCAGTGAACTGTAACTAAAAAAACTGCGATCCCATAGATTCCTCTATGAAACCGCAGTCTCTCTTATCTGCATTTATTCTTCATGTGTGTGTTCTGTTTTATCAGGCTCTGTAAGTTCCGGTACTTCGCTGATATCTGATACCTGCTCTGTCTCTGTCGACTTCTGCTCTGCTTTCTTCACCGCACGAGCCAGACGTCTGAGTCTGAGCTTATACATACCAAACATAAGCAATCCCAGAAGAATCAGTCCTAAAATGCCAAGTACAATGCTCATCCAGGTATCTATCCGATCCAGTACTACGATATAACCACTCTTAGCAATGGTTGTATCTACAGACAGATAACTTCCCACTTTTTCTGCCTTCTGCACTTCATCCAGCGTCTGGAAAGAATCATCCATGCTCACAATACAGTCTGCCAGCGTCGAATTATGAACAACTCTCACCATTGCCTGCGTATCCAGCTCTTCTTCCTGATTCAGTTCATACCGGTAAATATGTTTCACATAATAGTGATACATCCAGTTGAACGTATCAAAATTCCGAGATACCTGCTTTGCTTCCTCATCTGTGGCATCTCTGACATTCAAAGTGGTATCCGGATAGAAGTTTCCTCCAAACAGGACCGGATCACTGCCATCTTGGGCTGATCCAAGTGATGGCATATAGGCTCTGTATACTGCATGTACAGTGATGTTCCGGTGAATCGGGCTTACATCTTTCTTCTCCCAGTACACATACCCATCTCCTGCATCCGGAAGCTTTGGATACTCATCTTCTGTCAGCACATCTCCATAAGCATAGGTGTTCTGCCAGATCACATCATCCCCGTCCATAAAACGGATCGTGAACTTCTGAAAGTTCTCCGGCATAGTTTTCAGATCCAGCAAGGACGCATAATCCATAGGAACAGCCTCTGCCTCTTTGGTCACGCCATCCACAGCTCCATATCCGTTATCTACAAAATAGTTGTCGCTGATAGTACCCTTTGCTTTTCCTGCCACAGCTCCGGTGGACTGTACATAACTGTCCAGATCCAGATACGAGCATACATAACAGCCAGTCACATCTTCTGCGCGTCCTGCCACACCGCCTACATATCCGTCTCCGCTCACACCGCTTAAGGTGTAGCAGTCTTTGATCAGCAGATCAGAACGTCCTGCAATACCACCTGCATAGTTGCCGCCGTCTGCCAGAATATCTCCGTAATTCTCACAGGAATTGATCAGACCATACTCTGCTCTGCCAACCACTCCGCCTGCGTAACTGCCTTTCACAGTTACACTTCCGGTATTTACAGACATAAATACAGCTGCCATCACATGACGGGTAATACTGTTGCTGTCATCATCCTCATCTTCATCATCGTCATCATTATCTCCGAATCCAAGATCCAGAATCTTTTTGCCAGCATTTTTCACGGTCTCCATGGAGATACTTCCAATAATACCGCCTCCCTGGCTGTCCGCATAGATTTCGCCGGAATTGTCACATCCGATGACCTTTCCGTCTCCTGTCATACTGTCTGACAGTTCGGATATATCCACATAGACGCTTCCATCCTCGATCCGGTCTTTCAGCTCGTCAAATGCATCGGAAATAGTTCCGCGGATGTTGTCAAACTGACTCTTCACCCGATTCAGGCAATCGCTCATCTGATCCCAGTCGCTGTCCAGCTGATCACCAGCTGCCTTGAAGGTGTCATAGACACGATCACTCTTCTGACGAAGGTCGTTGGTCATGGTGTCAAATTCGTCCTCGAAATCATCTGCAATCTTTCCAAGATCATGAGTCATCTTATTCAGACTGTTGACAGTTGACTTCATATCGGAAGCTGCTCCGGAAAGCTGTCCCATCGCATTGGTAATGATTCCCATCTGTTTCTGAATATCCGCATTGAATCCTGCCAGTTGCTGCAGTGCCTTTTGAAGTGCTTCCTGCTCGTCTGGCGTCAGATTTGATCCTGCATCTCCACCATTGCCGTCTCCGGTGCTGCCTCCATTGCCCTCATCTGAACCGCCTTCACCAGGTGCTGGTGTTGTACTGGTCACTACGGTATAAGATACGGCTGTCATTTTTCCAGTAGATGCCTGTGAGGGATCGGTGCCATCCTCTGTGGTCTTGCTGCCAGAACCTCCATTAGATTCACTGCTGTCACCTGTTGTGCCTTTCTTATCAGCATCATCGGTTCCTCCACCAATGCCAGTGCCGGTTCCGCTACCACCTGTTGTGTCTTTCTTATCGGCATCATCGGTTCCTCCATCAGAGCCAGTGCCTGTTCCACTGCCACTGCTGCTTCCGTCTTCGGTTCCTGTGCCGGTTCCGCTTCCACTGTCGCTTACTGTGCCGGTTCCGCTTCCGCCGCCGGCTCCGTCGTCACTGCCACCCGATCCATCTCCAGGCAGTTTATCGATCCGGTCTTTCAGATCCTTTAATGTCTTCTTCAACTGTTCGATCTGCTGCTGATAGCTGTCCAGCTTACCTTTCATATCCCCAAGTTCTTTATCAAGCAAGGGTTTAAGCTGGTCCATGATTTTTTGCATCGCTTCCAAATCTTTGGAAATCTGAGTCATGGCATCTGTAATCTGCTGTATATTGATCCGATTAGTCATCCGATTGATGGAATCCTTCATCTCACCTACATTTTTATCAATGGAGTCTTTTCCGTCAGATGCCATATCGCTGTAATCATCAAAATAGATCCGGACAGAATTCTTCAGGGATTTAAGCTGTTCTCTCAACACGTCCACGTTGTCGGACAGATGATTGCCCATACCATCTCCCACAGCTGACAGCTGATCCATCAGACTGCTTAAATTATCCAGTTCATCCTTCAGTTCCTGCTCATAATCGCGATCATAAGAACCTGTTTCATAGGGTACAAACACACCTACGATTCCGCCTACATCCTTATGTCCATAGACAACGCCGCTGTTGTCAGAGTAAGCAAGGCTTCCCTTCTGACGTCCTACCACACCGCCGGTAGCAGATCCCAGACGTTCGTGTCCGATAGTCGCTTCATTTTTACAATATGTTATACTTCCTTCAGAATATCCCGCAATACCACCTGTGTCGTTGGCACGGTCATCTGCTGTCATACCAGTCACCGCATTGGGAATCGAAATATTGATGCTTCCCTCTCCGTTGGTGGTACTCTTTACCACTTTCTGATTGGTATTGACTTTTCCGCTATTGGTACAATCACTGACGGTTCCTTCATTGTAGCCGATAATGCCGCCGGTTGCCTGTTTACCGTCCACTTCTGCTTCATTGCCACAACGGGAAATGGTTCCTGTCGTTTCATTTTTGCCGGCAATACCACCTACATTGGTCTGTCCGTTCAATGTACCGCGGCTGGTGCAGCCACGGATCGTTCCTTTATTATCCCCAGCAATGATACCGATGTTTTCCTGATCTTCCCCACTGGTCACCGTGGCCTCTACCGTCAGGTTTGCAACAGTTCCATTTGGTCCTACATAACGGAAGAATCCATAATCGGACATTTCTTCCTGAAGACGGATGCCCGTGATCGTATGTCCGCCGCCGTCGAAGGTACCATCCATGATCGGGATAAACATGTTTTCATACTCAGACAGATCAATATCTTCTGTCATCACAAAAGTCTTTCCGGTGGAAAAATTCTCTGTCTTACCGCTGTCTGCCAACAGGACCAGATCCTCTGCTGATGCGATAGTGATCACAGAGCCGGTCTCCTCTGCCAGCGATACAATTCCTGACTGCGTAAATAACATAGCGACGATCAGAAGAAGGGCTCCGCCTCGATGCATCCATTTCATTATCTTTTTCATGCTTTCTGTCCCTCCTCACCAGCTGCTTCTGCTCTTAATTTACTTAAGTTTTCCAGTGACAGCTTGCTCTTGTAATAAGTCTTGGCAATGATACCGTCAAACATATAGAGAAGCTGCGGCAGGATCAACATAACCAGAACAATAGAGGTCAGTGTTCCTTTTCCAAGAGTCGTTCCCAATGAGGCAATAACCGGGTTGCTGGTGGTCTGACCAACTACGAATCCGGCAGATGTCATAATAGAACCGGATGTAATGATCGTAGCAAAACTCTGATCCAGCGTCTTGACCACTGCCTCGCGTTTGTCAGTGATCGTCTTTCGCAAATCAATATAGCGGTTTGTGATAACGATCGCATAGTCAATTGTTGCACCCATCTGGATGGAGCTGACGATCAGATAGCTCAAGAAATACATATGTACTCCCTGGATCGCCGGCAACGTGAAGTTGATAAAGATACTGGTCTGAATCGTAACCACAAGGATCAACGGCAGACTATAATTTTTAAATGTAAACAGAAGGATGATGGCCACAAACACTGCTGTCAGGATCGTGATGATCATATTATCCTGCGTAAAAGATTTGCTCAGATCATAGTCACTGGTGGAATCTCCTACTACATACACTTCATGGTAATATTTCTGCGCAATATCTCTTACCTTGTCGATCGTTGCAAAGGTCTCCTCTCCTTCCACCGGTCCGGAGATTGTAAACAGCATGCGATGGTAGTTATCTCCCTCCAGCTGTTCTCTCGCATCAGACAGGGTCTTGTGCATATCTTTGATATCCTGTGACAGATCCTCGTCAAAATCAAAGGTCTCGTTTTCTTCCTCTCCATAGATAAAATCAACCATGGAGATCAGCGGAATCTTGAACTCATCAATGGAATTTAGAAATGCACCGTATTTCTCTTCCTTCCATGCATAGAACCGATACAAAAGACGGATCGTATCAATATCCATATCTGTAACGTCTGCCAGCTCCTGAGGAGTCAGTCTGTCTGTCAGTACATACTGCTCATCATCATCTACCGTAACATTGGCAAGACCTGTAGCAGATGCCACATTATCGATCTCCTGAATCTCCGACAGAATCGCAGCCTCACTGTCATAATCTCCTGCAGGAACTACAATAGCCATCAGATTATCCAGATCAAAATTCTTGGAAATCTCCCGCTTGGATGTCATATATTCATTCATCTTTGCAGATTCCACGGAGCTCTGGTCATAAGCATAGGTACTGGTATTAGACAGATATCCGCACACGAAAATCATTACAACAAATACTGGTACCGTGAATTTTCTGACCGCAACAACAATTTTTCCCCAGAACTCGATCTTTGGCACAAAACTTTTATGCATTGTATTATCAATCTGACGATTGAACATCATAATCAGTCCCGGCATAAATCCGAATACAGAAAGCATACTTAACAGAATGGCTTTTACCATGACACGACCCAGATCCAATCCGATACCAAAATGCATAAACATCAGCGCCACCATACCAGACATGGTTGTCAGAGAACTGGATGATATCTCCACAATGCCTTTTTCCAGTGCCCGGATCAATGCTTCCTTCGTATCCGTATGCGCCTTTTCTTCCATAAAACGATGGAACAGAATAATCGCATAATCAATTGCCATAGCAAGCTGCAAAATGGATGCTACTGCATTGGTAACAAAAGAAATCTTTCCGAATATAAAGTTGGTACCCATATTCAGGAGTGCCGCCATGGCAAATACAAGCATGAAAATAGCAATCTCCATATAGGTTCCTGATGTAAACCACAGAACAGCTATAATAATAAATACAGCGATCACCAGAATGACCTTGATATCTTCCTGCAGTGACGCATTATCATCTTTATCTACCGTCGTGTAAAACCAGGTATCATAATCTGCCAGTGCTTCCCTCACATCTTTGATTGCACCCTGTGCTTCCGGATCATCTTCCGGTGTGTCAAAAGTAATACTCAGAAGTGCGGACAGATTTTTGTAGTAATCAGACAGTTCTTCCCCATCTGTAATCTCTGTCTCGTCCTCATCACTTTCCTCATAAAAGTCCACCGCAGATACGCCCTTGATGTCTTTGAGCTGTTCTACGATACCCTTAGCTTCTTCATACGTTACATTTGAGATCATAACCTTTGCCGTACCAAAGGTCGTGAACTCGGCGTCCATCAGATCAACTCCCTGTCTGGTCTCAGTGTCTTCTGGAAGATAATCTGTCAGTTCCTGTACGACTTCCACATGGGATGACATGATGGCACTACCGATCGCTGCCGCGATAAAGATCACCATCAACAGCTTACGATTATTTACAATAAGTTCTGCCAGCTTTCTCAAGTCTTTTCCTCCTCGTCCTAGCTGTTACATGTGTAACTTTTCATTTCTGCTGTAACAGCATAATATAAGAATGTTAAAATCACAAGAGACAAAAAACCTAATGTTACATTTGTTCCTTATCTGTTTTGCAATCTTTACGATTTCTTAGCAGTCTCTCCCTTTATTTAGTTAAGTTCACCTCAATCTGTTCCATCATCTTTGCCATCTTCTCCGGACTTTCCTTCATGCCTCGCTCCACCCAACGAAGCAAAAGCAGACTGAACCGTCCTGCTTCCTCATAGATCAGGTAATCTGCCGTCACTGGATCCAGTCCTTGATCCTGACCGAAGATTTTCTCAACTAAATAACTGCAATACTGAATAAAACATTTCAATACCATTTCATAGAGCTTTGCCCGAAGGACTGCCTTCAGAAGACGCTCATTTTCTTTTGCCTGCTGGAAGATCAACAATGAAAACTGATATTTGCTGATTCCTTCTATATTCTTTATTTCGTTCAGAAGTTCTGCAAATATTTCATTGAAATGCTGGATCAGAATATCATCCTTTGACCGGTACAGCCGATAATACGACATACGTGATACGCCTGCCCGCTTTGCAATATCTGTAATTGTGATCTCTTCATACGTCTTCTGCTCCATCAGAATCAGAAGCGCCGTAAAAATACATTCCTTCGTCATAGTATTTTTTTTCTGTGTCTTTTCCTGATCCACGAATTTATCCTCATCTTTCCTATTCATATGCTGCCTCTCTTTCCACGGCAACTCTACTGTCTGTAAGTATATGGGATGGTCTTCCAAAAGGCAAGCAAAAGACATGGAAAAACTTTTCATTTTCTATTGCATCTTCATTGCTTCTATGCTATTATTTTCATATGAACATATATTCAAATGTTTTTATATGAAAATATCATTTCAAATCTACATGAGACAGGAGGATTTTCCATATGAGTATGAAGGTCAGAGAATTACTTCTCCACCAGGATGACGAATGTAGCTGCGGCTGTGGACATGATCACGATCACGAGGAGCATGAGCACCATCACGATGACGAATGCGGCTGTGGTTGCGGACACGATCATGATCACGAGGAGCATGAGCATCACCATCATCACGATGACGAATGCGGCTGTGGTTGCGGACATGATCACGACCATGAGGAGCATGAGCATCACCATCATGACCATGATGACGAATGCGGCTGTGGTTGCGGACATGATCACGATCATGAGGAGCATGAGCATCACCATCATGATATTCCGAAGGCTCACGGAAAACGTGTATATATTCTTGAGAACCTTGGTTGTGCCAACTGTGCTGCCAAGATGGAATCCCGGATCAATGAACTTCCTGGCGTAGCAGAAGCTACCATTACTTATGCAACCAAACAGCTTCGTATCACCGCTGAAGATTATGATGCCCTGCTTCCTCAGATTCAGAAGATCTGTTCTTCTATCGAGTCCGAAGTTAAGGTCGTTCTGAAAGATCAGCCTGCAGGCGGCATCCGTACCAAGACCTATATCATCGAAGGTCTGGACTGCGCGAACTGTGCAGCCAAGCTGGAGCGTCGGATCAATGAGATGGATGAAGTGGACGAGGCAGTTCTTACATTTGCTACCAAGCAGCTTCGCATCTCTGCGCAGAATCCGGATCGTATCCTTCCGAAGATCCGTGAGGTATGTGTTGCCATGGAGCCTGATGTAACGATCCGCGAAAAGGAACGTACCCGTTCTGAAGCAACAAAAGAAAAGGAGTCCGGCATGTCCGAAGAGACGCAGACTGCTCTCTCCATCATCATCGGTGCTGTTCTCTTCATTGTTATGGAAGTTCTGGAGCACATAGGATATACAAGTCCGCTGATGCTTGCCGCTTATGTAGTTGCCTATGCAGTTCTTGGCTGGAAAGTGGTATTTACCGCACTCCGCAACCTGACCAAAGGACAGATCTTTGATGAGAATTTTCTGATGAGTGTGGCAACCCTTGGCGCATTTGCCATCAAATCTTACCCGGAAGCAGTCGGTGTTATGCTGTTCTATCGTATCGGTGAATATTTTGAAGAAAAGGCAGTAGAGCGCAGCCGTTCTCAGATCATGAATGCGGTCGATATGCGTCCTGAGACTGTAAATCTGGTAGAAGGCGACGAGATCCGTGTGATTCCTGCGGAAGATGCCTGCGTTGATGATATTATCCTTGTTCGTCCTGGCGACAGAATCCCTCTGGACGGTGTTGTCGTAGAAGGTGATAGCCGTATTGATACTTCTCCGATCACTGGTGAGCCGGTTCCGGTTCATGTAGAGGTCGGTGATGAGATCCTGTCCGGCTGTGTCAATACTTCCGGTCAGTTAAAACTGAAGGTACAGAAACCACTTTCTGAATCTATGGTGACTCGTATTTTGGATTCCGTTGAAAATGCTGCGGCAAGCAAACCGAAGGTAGACCGTTTTATTACCAAGTTCTCCAGAGTCTACACTCCGATCGTTGTATTCCTGGCACTGGGAACTGCTGTTCTTCCGCCGCTTGTTGCCGGTGGTGACTGGAACTACTGGATCTACACCGCTCTGTCCTTCCTGGTCATGAGCTGCCCTTGCGCACTGGTATTGAGTGTTCCGCTGGCGTTTTTCTCCGGTATTGGAGCAGGTTCCAAGAAAGGCATCCTTTTCAAGGGCGGTGTTGCACTTGAGTCTATGGCTGATGTCAAAGCTGTTGTTATGGACAAAACCGGAACCATTACAGAAGGAAACTTTGTATTGCAGAAGACCGTAACTGTTGGCAATACCGACGAGGATACACTTCTTCGTCTGGCTGCAAGCTGCGAGCAGGTATCCACTCATCCCATTGCAAACAGTATTGTAACCGCTGCCAAAGAAAAAGGCATGGAGCTTACACGTCCATCTACTTTAAAAGAGATTGCCGGTGAAGGTATCCTTGCTGTCATGGATGGAAATGTGATCCTCTGCGGAAACAAGAAATTGATGGAGCATCACAACATTAACATTTCTGCTTATAATAACGAAGTATTCGGAACAGAGGTCCTGGTTGCCATTGAAGGTGAATATGCCGGATATCTGGTAATCTCAGATACGATCAAGGCAGACGCAAAATCCGCGATTGCAGCAATCAAGAAGCAGAATATTGTGACTGCCATGTTGACTGGTGATGCACAGAACAGTGCAGAAGCGGTTGCAAAAGAGACTGGCATTGATGAAGTGCATGCAAAACTGCTGCCGCAGGATAAGCTTTCAACTTTGAAAAAACTGCGTGAGACCTACACTTCCGTCATGTTCGTAGGTGACGGAATCAACGATGCTCCGGTGCTTGCCGGTGCGGATGTAGGAGCTGCCATGGGAAGCGGTGCTGACGCTGCCATTGAGGCTGCGGATGTAGTCTTTATGACTTCCAGCATGTCTGCAATCCCGGATGCCTTACGTATTGCAAAATCCGCAGTAGCCATCTCCTGGCAGAACATCGTATTTGCTCTGGCGATCAAGATTGCCGTTATGATCCTGGGACTGTGCGGATTCGCTTCCATGTGGATGGCTGTATTTGCCGATACCGGTGTTGCCATGCTGTGTGTACTGAATTCTATCAGAGTATTATATAAGAAATAACTTCTGGTTATAAAAAGGTCCAATCCTTCTCTCCTGGCCAAATAAGCAACATGGCCTGAAGCGAAGGATCGGACCTTTTACGTTGATCACTGTGTGAACATCACATCAAAAATTGTCCCTCCAGACGGATTGGAGCTGACTGTAATACTGCCATCATGCACTCTCACAATTTCACGGACCAGAGCAAGTCCAAGCCCTACACCACCAAGTGCCCGGCTTCTGGATTTATCCACCCGGAAGAAGGGTTCAAACACACGATCCCGAAGCTCCTCAGGAATTCCATTTCCCGTATCCGCCACTGACAAGCAAACCTGCTTTTCCTTCCGGTCTGCAGTTACTGTAACCTGCCCGCCTGCATGGTTATATTTTATAGCATTCTCAACAAGATTATATACCAGCCTGTAAATAAGAATGTCACTTCCAACCATTGTTATATTTTCACATTTCCCGATCAGTTTGATATTCTTTTCCTGTGCAAGAGGTTCCAAATCTGCCAGCACCTCATCAACAAGAGCATCCACTATAATTTTATCATCCCGGCCTACGGTCTGAAGCTCACTCATGTCAAGAAGTGTCTTTACCATCTTGCCAAGCCTGTCGTTCTGTTCCGTAACCATTTTTATTGTCTGTAAGGTGTCTTCATCGCTGCCTGGATGTCGGGTGGAATTATACAGATCAAGCTGCACCTGCATCAAAGCTAAAGGAGTGCGGAGCTCATGGGCTGCATTTGCAGTAAATTGTCTCTGTATTTCAAATGCATCTGAGAGACGTTCCAGCATCTTATTATATGAAACGCTAAGCTGGTTCAGTTCCTCTACCTGGTTTTCTTCTATCCGTGAATCAGCCAGATTTTGTGCCTGCACCTTTTCGATTTTATCAGAAAACTCTCTGATCGGTCTGAGTGCATGCCCACTTATAAAATAGGTAGCCACTCCTCCAAGAAGAGCCAATAAAGCCGAAATGATCAGACTGTTTTTCTTGTAGTCCGCCTTATTATTGTACACCTGAACAGAGAAGTCATTGGCAAACTCATCCCACTTATCCTCTGGTATACTGATATATATTTCTTCCGAATCATCCACATGGTCATCTCCCTGGGCATCCACAGTCTCTTGCAGAGAATCCATATAATACACACCATTTTTATAGACAAGCGTAGTGACGCATCCACATATAACCGCAATATATACGGTAATAATACAGGTAAGTCTCCATTGCAGCGATATTCTTTTCATCTACCAGACTCCTCCCGTATTTGATATCCCTCTCCTACCTTGTTCCGAATCGGATCATATCCAAGTACAACCTTAAGCTTCTTTCTAAAGGATGACATATGTACTCTGATGGCGCCACTAAAGCTATCCACAGATGCATCCCAGACATGCTCCATCAGTTCCTCCTGGCTTACCGGTCTGCCAAGATTCAGAAGCAGATATTCCAGAATACCATTTTCTTTTCTTGTCAGAGATACCATTTTCCCTTTTGCATATGCCTCACGCCTTAATGTATCGAACCTTATGTCACCACTTTCCAGGCATACATCCTTCTGTACAAATTTCCTTCTTGTCAGGCTTCTGATACGAGCCTCAAGCTCCTGCAGATGGAATGGTTTTTCCATATAATCGTTTGCTCCTGCATCCAGTCCTTCCACCTTATCCGCAATCTGCCCTCTGGCAGATAAGATAAGGACCTTTGTCTCCTCATTTCTCTGTCTGAGTTCTTTCAATATCTCCATTCCATCCATGCCGGGCAGATTCAGATCCAGAACGATCAGGTCATAATTTTCCGTCAGGATACATTCAAGAGCCTCTTCCCCATCATAACAGGTATCCACCTCATATCCAGCATGATAGAGACTTTTTGCAACCGTATCACAGATTTCTTTCTCATCCTCAACTATTAATAATCTCAAAATTCTTTCCCCTATTCTTAACAAAGATTTTACAACAAATATTGTATAATACCAATGTCAGCTGGTCAATGAATACAACAAGTGAAAGGAGTAACAATATCTTGAAATGCAGAAATATCTCTCAGATTCTTTTGCTCATCGCAGGTATCACCATGATAAGCTATGGAGCAGTCAGAGGTGAAGCGACTGTTGTTCTTGGTAAAGCAATAAAACTATGTCTGGAGTGTGTCGGAATTGGATAAGAAAAAAAATTTATTATCAAAGCAGACGGTCAGATTACGCGGATGGATACAGGCAGCCGCCACACTGCTGACTAATATCCATATTCCCAATTTATTTAAAGGAAAAATATATCAGGGGAATGCGAAAACTATATGTGTACCAGGATTAAACTGCTATTCCTGTCCTGCTGCCACAGGAGCCTGCCCAATTGGAGCCTTTCAGGCCGTTGTCGGATCATCCGGATTTAAATTTTCATACTACATAACCGGATTTTTTATTTTACTTGGTGTAACACTGGGAAGATTTATCTGTGGTTTTTTATGTCCCTTCGGATGGTTTCAGGATTTGCTTCACAAAATCCCTGGAAAAAAATTTTCCACAGCCAGACTGAAACCCTTAAGATACCTGAAATATATCATTCTTATTGTTTTCGTTATACTTCTGCCGATGTTTGTAACGAACTCTATCGGAATGGGGGACCCCTTCTTCTGTAAATATATTTGTCCGCAGGGAGTTCTGGAGGGAGCTATCCCGCTTTCCCTGGGAAATGCAGCCATACGGTCCGCACTTGGAAAACTCTTTTCTTTTAAATGCTTTATTTTAATTACCGTTGTTGTGCTAAGTATTCTATTTTACAGACCATTCTGTAAATGGATCTGTCCTCTCGGGGCAATCTATTCATTATTTAATAAGGTCAGCCTTCTTAATATTAAGGTTGAGCACAACAAGTGTGTCGGATGTGGACAATGTGCAAAAGCATGCAAAATGGATGTGGATGTGTGCAAGAATCCAGATCATCCAGAATGCATACGATGTGGTGCCTGCATCAAGGCTTGTCCTAAAGATGCGATCCACTATCAGTTTATGGGAAAATAATCTTATTACTATTATTTAAAGGAGAAATCTATCATGAAAACAAACAAAAAATTCCTTACTATTTTAACACTGTGCATAGCTTTATTGCTTACAGCCTGCGGAGCAACGGATGCCGCCGATACGGACAAAACCAAGGAGTCTCTGACGGAAACCGGCACAGTATCCACAGACAGCTCCGACACTGCACTGGATGATCTGTATCAGCAGGAGAACCAGATCTTTGCGGATCATGAGGCCGTATGGAACAAGGTATTCGGCATGATGAGAAAAAGCAATGCTGATCCCAGCGGAAATTATGCTGATTATCTGGCTGATACCATCGAAGCAAACAAGGACTCCTTTACAGATGACGAGTTGAAAATACTTACGGACGATATTGAGACCATACGAAAAATTGAAGATCAGATTGCAGAAATTGAAAGCAAACATACAGCATCAGATACTGCCGATCAGAAAAATAATTCCGAGGATGCATCTCCCTTCAAGAATTTTTCCGGTCAGGATTTTGATGGTAATTCTGTCGATGAAAGCCTGTTTTCCGGCAATGCCGTAACTGTCGTCAATTTCTGGTTTACCGGCTGCAAACCTTGTGTTGCTGAGTTATCCAAGCTCAATGAATTGAACGATGCCATCAGATCAATGGGCGGCGAAGTTGTAGGCATCAATACCGAAACCTTCGACGGCAATGAAGCTGCCATTGATGAAGCTGCATCCATCCTTGAAAGTCAGGGTGCCAAATACCGCAATCTTTCCATTGATTCTTCTTCCGAAGCAGGAAAATACGCCTCCGATATTATGGCATTTCCTACAACCATATTAGTCGATAGAAATGGCAATATTGTGGGCGATCCCCTGCTCGGAGGAATTGATAACCAGAACAATTATGATGCTCTGATGAAACAGATCCAGTCTGTAATTGACGCGGACAGCACAAATAAATAACCTTTTATTTATGTCCTTCCACGCAGATCCAGTTTTCCCCGTCTCTGGTATGGATCACGGTTTCCGCAAATCCGGCAATCTGAAAGATTTCCCTGAACTCCTCTTCTGTTGGATTGAACAGTTCATATCTCGTAATATTTTTCTTCTGCTGTTCAGTCAGATGTCCATTCTGATAAACATCTGCTACCAACAGGAAGGTACCGCCTTTTTTCAATACTCTGTGGACTTCCTTCAGATTTGCCTGCGGATCCGGCCAGAAATAGAAGCTTTCTACGGTGATGATCTTGTCAAACGTGTCATCTTTAAATGGCAGCTTCTCAACCGATGCCTCCAGCACGGTCAATTTTCCTTCTTTCACGAACGCTTCATTAAGTTTTCCGGTTTCTTCAACAGACACACTAGAATAATCCACACCAGTCGCATGACCAGTCGTCAACTGCTCCGTCATCCGATGAAGGGTCATTCCACCGCCGCATCCAATATCCAATATCTGATCGTCACCTTTGATCTTCCAGTGAGCAAGTGCCCATCCGGTAACCTCGTAATGACTGTGGTTCATCCGGTCCAGCATGACTTTTCCTTCTTCCCCCTGGGGTTTTCTTGGATTTCCTTCTCGTGTAATCTCTTCTTCTGTTCTCTTCACTTCTGACATATAGATCTGTCCTTTCCCTCATCGATTTTATTTTAAATTCTGCAGCTTCACTTCTGTAATATGTTCTCCATCACAGGTGGTCACCACCGCTTCTTCTGAAGTATCAAACACCTGAATCTTCCGTTCATCCAACAGTTTCAACGTGTCCGCACTGGCCGGATGCTTATTGGAACAACAGATTACCGCAAAGGACGGTTCCACTGCATCCAGGAGTTCTCCCAGATTCGCCTCATAGCGTCCATGGTGCGGCATTTTGATCCAATCTGCCCTCAGATCCTCGTCGGATGCCAGCAGTTCACTGATCCGTCCCTCTGTAATGTCTCCGGTAAACAAAAATTTCCGGTGACCAAATGTCACCCAAGTGACCAGTGACAGATCATTTTCATCTGCAAATGTATCCGCCTGTTCTGCTGCCTGCACACGGATCTTCATCTCTCCAATGGTCTGGTCCGTAGTTCCGGTCATTCTCTGAACTCCGTCTCTTCCAGCCAATGCTTCCAGAAAAGAATCATACTCCGGTCTGGTTCCTTCATAATCTGGCATGAAAACAGCATTCACTTCCATGTGCTCAAGCACCTTTGCCGCGCCTCCCACATGATCCTTATCAAAGTGAGTAATAACTAACAGATCTACGCTATGGATCCCCTGATTTTTCAGGAAACGAACGATCTTATCCCCGTCATCTTTTTCTCCGGTATCGATCAGTACCGTATGTCCTGCCTGCTTCAGCACCAGCGCATCCGCTTTTCCCACTGACAGAGCCGTGATTGTAAGATTCGGATCTTCTTCACTCTGTCCGGCGTGCTTTGCTGCAAACACAAGAATCAGCAGTGCCAGCATTAACGCCAGCACTGCCAGTAAATTTTTCTTTTCCATAATTACTCCGCAAAGATCATCACTTTCGTTACGATCTCATTCTCATCTTCCCACAGAAGGCAGGCAGTTCCTGCTGTCAGATCCTGCAGTTTTACAATATTTCTGGTAAGATACGGTGTCACCTGTGCATCTTTGTCGATTACATAAGTTCTTCCATCCGTTGCCTTCAGTACGATTGCATTTTCCAAATCTGCTGCATCTGCCGGATCTTCTGCTGCCACTGCATACTGCGGTGCTGCTGCATCCTCTGCAATATTTACGATCACCATATCCGGCGTACACTGCGGCGGCAGTGACATGGTCATGGCATCTCCCAGATAAGCCTCAAAACTTCCACTTTGTACCTCAGACAGTTCCACCGGAAGTCCGGTCTGTGCATCGATGATTTCTGTATTGGACGGATCAATGGTCAGGATCATCTCTCCTGTGGAAGACACATCCGACTGGTTGTCCACGGTAATGGTCTGCTCAGATGCAGATACATCGGTGATCACACCATAGATGCGATTGGAATTCTGCACTGCCGCATCCCCTGTCTCATCCTCAGAAGGCTGTCCGAACGCTTCATCAATCGCTCCGTCCGGCATGGTTGCTTCCTGTGCATCAGATGCAATATCCTGTTCCTGAGATGTATTATTTTTGCTACAGCCTGCTACTGCTGTTGCCGCAAGTGCTGCTGCCAGCATCAGCATAACGATTTTCTTTTTCATATTCTTCTCCTTATCAGTGTTATGCATCCCATTGTATCATAAGTATTTCCTTTCTTGTAGAAAAAAAAGCAGGAAATCTTTCTTAAAAGATTCTTAAGCTCTTCCTTTTAAGAAACAAATCTGTTAGAATGGAGCAGGGTGATGTTATGACAAAGAAAGAAAAAAAACAAAAACTGAATATGGAAAAAACAACCGGCAGACGACCGGTATCTAATAGAAGGGATGACACTGTGCACACTAATGCTCACAGACGGAAGAAAAGTTCTGCCAGGCGCAGAAAAGCTCGTCAACGGCGGATGCTTCTGTTAGGGCTGGCATTTGGACTGTGTGTCTGTATCTTACTGTTCAGTGTCTGGAAATTAGCTTCTATTTTACTTGGCTATCAGTCTGGTGAGAGCGAATATAAGAGTCTTCGCAAATATGTGACCGAGGCACCTGCTGATCCCAAGACCGTGCTTGCCAATGCAGCTTCTTCCGAAGATGAAGAAGGTGATGGTTCCGATGTGGCTGCTCCTATGACCAGAATTGATCTGGCTTCACTTCAGGGAATCAACAGTGATGCAGTAGGCTGGATCGAGATTCCGGATACTTCTGTAAGCTATCCTCTGGTACATACCACAGATAATACCTACTATCTGACTCATACCTTTGACAACAAGACCAACCGGTCTGGAAGCATTTTTGTTGAGGCTTCCAATGCTGCTGATTTTTCAGATCTGCATACTATTATTTATGGACACAACATGAAAAATGGATCTATGTTTGCAGGACTGAAGAACTACAGTGACCAGAGCTACGCAGAGGCTCATCCATACATTTATGTGGATCTGGCTGATGGTTCTCACTGCTATGAGATCTTCTCTGCACATGAAGCAGACGCAACCGATATTACCTATACGATCGGTTATCGGGCAAATGATACTTACGCTTCGTTCCTGGATTCTCTGAAGACTGCTTCTTTATATGATACCGGTGTGGAAGTGACTAAGGATGATTCTGTGATCTCCCTTTCCACCTGTACCAAGAGTGGTGAGAAACGGTTCGTTGTTCATGCGAAAAAACTTTATTAACTCTGAATATCAGAATACCCGCTGGAAAGCTTTTCATGATCCGCTTTCCGGCGGGTATTCTTTTTTTCGTTTTATTCCGATATATTCCTTCATTCTTCTACCGTCTTCCTGCAGCTTCAGAGCAATCTGCCGGAGCTTTTCATACTCTTCACGGATATATGCGATCTGCCGGTCTTTTTCTTCCAGCTGTGCCTGTCTAAGATCCAGCTGGTTCTGAAGTTCTCCAGGTAGCAGCTTCTCTTCCTGATTTTCTTCCGCCAACAATATCCATGTTTTTTCCCACTGGTACAACTGCTCTTCTCCTTCTGCTCCTACCAAAAGAAATGTGTATCCTCCCTCCTGAACTGCCTGCAGCACCGGCCGTTTTTCATACGTTCCTGGTAATTCCTGTGGTTCTCCCATCTCCTCTTCCATCTGCTGTACATAGGCATGCCATACATCCTTTTCCGGCTCTTTTGCAGAGTACAAAAGCCAGAGTCCCTGATCCTTTGCCACCAGCTTCAGTCCGCCGTACTGCCTTACATGATATCCATCGCTCAGCACGATCCGATCACTTTGCTCCTCCGTCCCTGACAGAATAATATGATGTTCCAGTGACTGCCAGGCAAGACGGATATTCCCTCTGTAGATCACCCCTGTCAGATCTGACAGACAGCCGTCCCTCATACGGAATTCTCCACCGCGCCGAAGCGGAATACGAACAGCCAAGATCTGATTTCCTTCTTCATAAACCACCAGCTTCTGGTGCTGTTCCAGTTCAAATAACAAACTCATCCATAACCTCCACTCTTTTTTTCATTATATGAAACTCCATAACCAAAAATGAATGGTCCACATACTCTATATAGAGACTTTCTTTCAGAAAGGAGCTTAAACTTATGCCAAAATATTGTGCAAGAGGACAGTCCTGTCACCAGGAAACACCCTGTGTGGATGTCTGTACGTCTCCACTTTGCGGAACTCCTGATCTTCTGCCGCTGTATGCGCCTCTGATCTACGATGAGATCGGCATCAACGTCTGCCGTACTATCACAGTGACAAATACTGCATTTGCCACGCAGACCACCGCTGAAAAGGCGACCGTACAGGTTCTGGATGTCACCTTCGGCACTTCTACAGTTACCACTATTGCCGGACGCCCCAACTGTACAGAGATCACCCTGCAGAATCTGACGGTTACTCTTCTGATCAGGCTTTATAGCTGCTCCGGACAGCTTCTTGGCTCGTACACAGAGGCTGTGACCTATCTGCCTCCTTCTACAGATGAATCCTATAATGAAGATACCAATCCCAGTTCAGTATCCTTCGATCTGTTTACTCCTTATGGCATCTCCTACACAGATGCCACTGCCACCACGCCTAAGATCACCTATCTTGGTTTTCTCTCCGAAAATAACAATATGGTGCAGGGACTTACAGCTATCGCTTATCCAAAAGTACTGGATCTGAATGTGCCGGGAAGTCAGATCACCGTTGGCCTCACCGTCATCATAAGCTGCGTTTATTTCTCCCAGTATCTGGTTCCTCAGAAGGGGAAAATTCCCGTTCCCAAAGGAAGTCTTATCCCAGAAGATGACAGTCTGTGTCTTACCTTTGTAAATGGTGATCTTCTGGAGCTTGACATCAGACCGCTGGAGCTGGGACCGCCCGGTAATGAAGAACTTCTGAAAAATAACTGCAACAACATCGGATCTCCCTGCTGTTCAAAAAACAATAAGACCTGATAAGATCCGGCGGAGCCTATGCTTCCGCCGGAAAATTTATCTGTTTATTATCCAGAATTAGTGCTATAATGAGTCAATGCGTTCTTTCGCTGACACGTTTTTACACAGGAGATGTATGTATTATGGAAAATTTTATCTTCAGTCTCAATGCGACTGCGCCCATCTTTCTGGTCATGATTCTCGGAAATATTCTGATGAAAACAGGATTTCTTTCTGAAGAATTTACAAGAGTATCAGATAAATTTGTATTTAAGGTGGCACTGCCTGCCCTGTTGTTCTATGACATTTCTACCGCTGATATGAGTGATGTCTTTAATCTTAAATTTATTTTATTCTGTATGTTCACAACCATCATTATGTTCCTTGTGATCTGGATCCTGACCTGGATCTTTATGAAGGACAAGTCCATGGTCGGTGCTTTTGTACAGGCATCCGCCAGAGGAAGTGCAGCCATCCTCGGCATGGCATTTGTTCAGAATATTTATGGTGATTCCGGTATGGCTCCTCTGATGATCGTATCGGCCGTTCCTTTTTACAACATTTTCTCTGTTGTGATCCTGACTTTCCACTCCCGCGATCAGATTGGACTGGACAAAAAAGCCCAGATCCGCAGAGCCTGTATCAACGTGGCTAAAAATCCGATCATTCTTGGCATTCTGGCAGGACTGCTGTTTAACGTTCTGCATCTTACCATGCCAACAATTCCGATGAAAGCCATCGCCTATATGTCCAACACGGCCACTCCGCTGGCACTTCTGAATGTAGGTGCAAGTTTTCATCTGTCAGATGCGATCCGCAAGTTCCGCCCGGCTATGGTGGCATCCACGATCAAGCTGGTGATTCTTCCGGCTGTGTTCTTCCCGGCTGCCCTGTATCTTGGATTCCGTCAGAGTGAACTGGTAGCGATCCTGATCATGCTTGGATCTCCGACTACCATTTCCAGCTATATCATGGCAAAAAATATGGGAAATGATGAAGTCCTCACCTCCAATGCGATTGTACTGTCCACCATGTTTTCTTCTGTCACCATGACTGGCTGGATCTACCTACTGCGCTCCTTGGGGCTGATTTAAATTTTTTTGTTCTGTTCTTTTTCAAGAAAAATATTTTATTTCAAACTGTCTTTTTTGAATCTTTTCATTATTGCGTCTTTCCTTCTTGTCTTTCCCCTCACATACAACTATAATGTGCGCAAAAAGGCAAAGGAAAGAGGTTATACATATGATCGAAGATATTATTTTACGTCATTCTCAAAGAGGTATGGATGTGCTCCGCCCGTACATGCCGAAAGCATTCTGCGAAGAAGCTGTAGAAGCTCTTCTGAATCTTCCTCATGGAGTGATCTTCCTCACCACCGGTTTTTATGTAGCCGGTTATGCCGAGACCGATGGTCCTCTTGGAACGGAAGTACTTGCGCAGGCTTTGAAAAAATTAGGATATCAGCCCGTGATCGTAACAGATGCTTTGTGCAAGGATTATTTTGAGCCTATGGGACTGGAAGTAGAATATGTTCCCTTTGATGCAGACGCCTCTTTCTATCAGGACCTGCTCTTAAAGCGGGATCCGGTCGGTCTGATCTCTATCGAGCGCTGTGGTATCAACAGCAAGAACGATTATGCAAATATGCGTGGAGTCAGCATTCGTGAAAACACTGCTACGATTGATCAGCTCTTCAGTCTGGCTCACAAAAAAGGTCTTCCGACCTGGGGTGTCGGTGACGGTGGAAATGAGATTGGTATGGGTAATCTCAAAGATGTGATTTCCAAGAAGCTTTCTTTGGTTCCCTGTGTAAACAAAGTGGATCATCTGGTTATCGCAACCGTATCCAACTGGGGTGCATTCGGAATGACCGCTTACCTGGAGAAGCTGACAGGCGTTCATGTATTTCCTTCCTATGAGAACATGCACAAGTACCTGGAGCAGACTGTAGCCATCGGAAGTATCGATGGTGTAAACAAAGTCCATGTATGCACTGTGGACGGTTATCCGGCTGAAGTTGAAGAAGAAATTGTAAATGCTCTTCAGGACAGCCTTTCCAATTAAATATTCCTGTGGTAAAATAGACTCCGGAAACAATGACACAAAAGGGGTCTATTTTTATGGAAAAAACTTATACATCCTGCCGGAAGGATTATCCGGTATTCTACTATACGCATTATGAAGTTCATGAGACAGCCTCCGATCTTGCGGTAACCTATCATTTTGAGATTCCGGGACTGTCTTCTTTTGCACCCACCTGGTGCTTCCCGAAAAAAACAAAAGATACCACCAACTGGTCAGAAGATCCGGTTCTGCTTCGCACGATCTTCTCTCTTGGCATGGTGGAACTGATCAGCTACTGGAAGATTGCCTGCCCGCCGAAAGTGGTGGTGAAAGCCGGTATCATCAATGATGCTCAGATTTCCTGGTGGAAAAAGCTTTATTATCAGGGACTGGGTGAATTCTTCTATACCAACGGCATTGAAGCAGATCCTGATACCTTTATGGATCTGCTCTGTGAACCGTCTGAAGATACAGCCAGAATCTCAGACGTATTTTCTTTCACAGGTTCTGCTTTGGCGACAGATCCGGCTGCTTCTGACTGCGGCTGTCTGATTCCGGTGGGTGGAGGAAAAGACTCTGCCTGCACCATCGAGATGCTGAAAAAGAGTGGGCATCCACTCTATACCTATATTATCAATCCCAGGGGTGCTACGCTGTCTACCGTGAAGGTCTCCGGACTTTCCGAGGATCACAGCATCCATGTGAAGCGTACACTTGATAAAAATATGCTGGAACTGAACAAACAGGGCTTCTTAAATGGTCACACGCCCTTCTCTGCGCTGGTTGCATTTTCTTCGGTGATTACCGCCAGAATGTATGGTCTGAAATATGTGGCGCTCTCCAACGAGTCCAGTGCCAATGAAAGTACCGTTGCCGGAAGCACTGTCAACCATCAGTACTCCAAGAGCTTTGAATTTGAACAGGATTTCCACACTTATGAACAGGACTGGCTGGAAAGCGGTGTCTATTATTTCAGTATGCTTCGCCCGCTGTCTGAATTTCAGATTGCAAAATATTTCGCAGGCGCAACTGCTTATCATGATATTTTCCGCAGCTGCAATGCGGGAAGCAAGCAGGATATCTGGTGCGGACACTGCCCGAAATGCCTGTTCGTGTTCCTGATCCTGTCCCCGTTCTTAAGTCACAAGAGACTCACAGAGATCTTCGGTACGGATATGCTGGAAGACGCTTCTATGGAAGACTGCTTTGACAAACTGACCGGCCTTCAGAGCGAGAAGCCTTTTGAATGCGTGGGAAGCCGCCATGAAGTAAATGCAGCGATCTGTCTTACTATTGAACAGATGGAAGACGCTGGTGAACCGCTGCCGCTTCTTCTGAAACGCTACAAAGAGCTTCCGCTTTATGAAGCGAATTTTGCTCACCGTCATGATTATGACCACTATTACGATGGCGAACACCTGCTCCCGGAAGAATTTTTAAAGATTCTGTCCAAAGAATGCTATGGAGGTGTTCTGCCTTGCTGACTCGTTTACACGAACTGATCAAAGATAAAAAAATACTGATCCTTGGATTTGGCCGGGAAGGCCGTTCCACCCTGAACCGCATATTGGAAGTGGGCGATGCCGCGAGCATTACGATCGCTGATGGCAATGAAGCACTGACTCTTCCCGCCGCTATGGAAATCACCACTTTGTCCGGCGAAAAGAAATCTGTCTCCTCAGAAGAAATCAAGCTTCTTGCAGGTGCACATTATATGGACTCTTTAGAGAATTATGATGTGGTCTTCAAAAGTCCGGGAGTTGTACTTCCAAAAGCTGCTGATGAATACACCTGTCTGATCACTTCCCAGACCGAAGTGTTCTTTGAAGCTTACCGGGAACAGATCATCGGGATCACCGGTACCAAAGGAAAGAGTACCACCTCTACCCTGCTTTATCATATTTTGCAGGAAAGCGGTATGGACACGGTCCTTGCCGGTAATATCGGTATTCCGTTTTTTGATATTCTGGAACAGATCACGCCTCGCACACGCATTGTGTGTGAGCTGTCCTGCCATCAGCTGGAATATATCCATGTGTCTCCGCACATTGCAATCCTTTTGAATATCCATGAGGAGCATCTGGATCACTACGGAACCATGGAAAAATACGTCCATGCCAAGCAGCAGATCTACCTTCATCAGAAGGAACAGGACCTGCTCTTCTGCGGACTGGATGTACTTCCAGCAAAGGGAACCTGCCCTTCCCACATTCTCACCGTGTCAGACCGGTTCGCTTCCTGTGATGTGACCCTGACCGGCACTCGTATTCGTTTTGAAAACGGTGATTATCGGATTCCTGCATCTGAGATCCGTCTGCTGGGACATCACAATCATCTGGATATCGCTTTTGATTATGGCGTATGCCATGAACTTGGCGTGGATGATGAATCATTTACAAAAGCTTTAATCAGCTATGAACCGCTGCCTCACCGCCTTCGCCTGATTGGTTCCTTAGATGGCGTCCGTTACTATGATGACTCCATCTCCACCATCTGCGACACAGCGATCCAGGCATTGAAAAGTATCCCGTCCCCAGGATCGATCCTGATCGGAGGCATGGACCGCGGAATCGACTACAACGAACTGATTGAATATCTGTCCGTGGATTCGGTTCCTCATATTATCCTGATGGAAGCCACCGGAAAACGGATCTATGAGGAGATCAAGAACAGTTACTCTGCTTTCCATGATCCTGACCGGCTACATCTTGTAGAACATTTAAGCGATGCCGTGGAGCTTGCGAAGAAGGTCACCCCACGGGGAAGCGCCTGCATCCTCTCTCCCGCCGCTGCCAGCTACGGTATCTTCAAGAATTTTGAAGAACGCGGTGATGCGTTCCGGGATCTGGTATTTGAATTATAGAATACAAATTTTTGAATCTCTATCCATAAAAACGGAGCCGGATGATACATTCATCCGACTCCATTTTTATTCCTATTTTGCAAGATCTACGATGATCTGTGCACATTTTTCAATTCCAAATTCTCCGCTGTCCAGACACAGATGATAGTTCTGGGATGCACCCCATTCCCGATCCGTGTAATACCGATAATTTACCCGACGCTTCTTATCCTTATCCTGCAGTCGCTTCTCCGGCTTGTCAGCCGTCTCCCCGTAAAGCTTCACAATACGCTCCACCTTTTTGTCTGTGGCTGCATGAATAAATACATTGAGACAATCGGTTCTGTCACGAAGAATAAAGTCCGCACAGCGTCCTACGATCACACAGGATTCTTTTTCTGCCAGATCCAGGATCAACTTTCTCTGCATCATCCAGATCTTATCCTGCATGGACACACCCATAGCATCTCTTCCGAGGAACGAATAAGAAAATACATTGGTTCCCGGTGCATGCTCCCCATACTCCTCGATAAATTTCTTTGAGAATCCTGTCTCCTCTGCGATCTTCTCGATCAGCTCTTTGTCATAGAAGGCGATTCCCAGCTGGTCTGCTACCATTTTTCCTATTGTTCTTCCACCGCTTCCAAACTCACGGCTGATAGTAATAATACGTTTACTCATAGCATCCCCTCCTTCTTTTTGTACCTGAATTTTACCACATTTTGATTTTCTTTGCAAAATGAATTTCCACCACATCTTTCATTTAGTCAACTCTTATGATACAATATTTGGTGTTTTGTTCCGAGAATATATTTCTGCTTTCCCGGAAATCAGCAACCATCAAAAAGGAGAGACAGCTATGAGTAAACGACGTAAAAAGAAAAAATACCCCGCCACCCTGAAGCTATTGTGTACCGTCACAGTTCTGCTTCTCGGTGCTGCCGGTTATACCTTTGGAAATGATGGGATTACTCCCATCAGTGACACTGCATCTCAGTCTGCGCAGGGCGTCTATCAGGACGCACAGACTGATCTGTCCGCCAATGCAGGTGATCTGACCGTTCATTTTGTAGACATCGGTCAGGGTGACTGTATGGTCCTCACACAGGATGATCACGCTATGATCATAGATGCCGGTGACAATGACAAAGGAACCCTGGTTCAGTCTTATCTGGAATATCTTGGAATCTCTGAACTGGACTATGCGATACTGACTCATCCGGACGCAGACCATATCGGAGGCGCCGATGTAGTCCTCTACAAATTCGACTGTGATAGGGTACTTATGCCGGATCACAGCTCTGATACGAAAACTTACGAGGATGTGATCCGCGTGATCGATGACAAACAGATTCCGGTGGAGCATCCTGTTCCCGGAGACACCTACACGTTTGGAAATGCTTCTTTCACAGTTCTGTCACCGTCTAAGGAATACAAAGACAATAACAACAACTCCATTGTGATCCGCCTGACTTACGGTAACACTACATTTCTGATGACGGGTGACGCTGAGGAAGAGGCCGAAGAGGATATGCTCTCTTCTGGTCTGCCACTGTCTGCAGACGTGTTAAAGCTCGGTCATCACGGAAGTAGTTCTTCCACCAGCGATGACTTTTTATCCGCTGTAGATCCTACCTGGGCAGTCATCAGCTGTGCAGAGGGAAATAAATATGGTCATCCCCATGCAGAGACCATGAACAAACTCCGTGCAGCAGGAGTCTCTGTCTTCCGGACGGATGAACAAGGTACGATCACTGCCACCACTGACGGTACTACCATTACCTGGAATGCAAGTCCATCGGAGACCTGGCAGACTGGTGAAGGCCGTTCTTCTGAATAAGTACCCATTAGAAATACTTATTTGTATTTTTCTGGAATCTATGTTATATTTCGCTTAGTTATCCGGCGGACACCAGATAACTACTCTGGAGAGTCTCGTAAAACGAGCGCCGAAGGTGTACAGCGGAATAACATAGTTTCCGCCTATCTCTCAGGCAAAAGGACAGGGCATACATATGCAAATGTTCTACTCTTTGGAGGGCTGATATGAATATCAGCTCTTATTTTATTGCCCAAAATGGGCATGTAAGGTAATTACAAGGAGGAAGAAAATGGAAAACTTATTAACTCTGGTCGATTCGGCCAACAGCGTACTCTGGAACGTGATACTGATCGTACTTCTTTGCGGAACCGGTATCTACTACACAATTCGTTTAAAATTCATTCAGATTCGCAAATTCCCGGAAGGATTAAAACATGTATTCGGTAATCTGAACCTCAACGGCGAAAAAGGCAATAACGGTGAGATGACTCCATTCCAGTCTGTTGCAACTGCCATTGCAGCTCAAGTCGGTACCGGTAATCTGGCTGGTGCTGCCACTGCTTTAGTAGGAGGCGGTCCTGGTGCCATCTTCTGGATGTGGCTCAGTGCTTTTTTCGGAATGGCAACTATCTATGCTGAGGCAACCCTGGCTCAGGAATATAAAACAGTCGAGCACGGTGAAGTGACTGGAGGTCCGGTCTACTATATCCATGCTGCATTCAAAGGAACTTTTGGAAAAGTGCTTGGCGTACTCTTCTCTATCTTCATTATCCTCGCACTTGGATTCATGGGAAATATGGTACAGTCCAATTCCATCGGAGCTGCATTTGCAGAAGTATTTGCAGCAAGAAATATCAATATCCCGGCGATTGCCATCGGTCTTGTTCTGGCAGTGCTGACAGGCTTCATCTTCGTAGGCGGTACTACAAGACTGGCTGCTGTTGTTGAGAAGATCGTTCCGATCATGGCTGGTATCTATATTATTGGAAGCCTGGTCGTTATTTTGTTGAATATCAATTCTATTCCAACTGCATTTATGCAGATCATCGTTGGTGCATTTAAGCCAAATGCCGTACTCGGCGGTGCTGCTGGTATTACTGTAAGAGAAGCAATCCGTTACGGTGTTGCCAGGGGACTCTTCTCCAACGAAGCTGGTATGGGTTCTACCCCTCATGCACATGCAAGAGCAACAGCTGCTTCCCCACATGACCAGGGTCTGGCTGCCATGATCAGCGTATTCATTGATACTTTTATCATTCTGAACCTGACTGTATTCTCTATCCTGACCACCGGTGCCATGGCAAGCGGAAAGAGTGGAACAGCCCTGACTCAGTATGCATTTTCCTCTGTACTGGGAAGCTTTGGCGATATTTTCATCGCTGTCTGCCTGTTCTTCTTTGCCTTCTCTACTATCCTTGGCTGGCACTTCTTCGGAGCCATCAATGTGAAGCATCTGTTTGGTCAGAAGGGTACAAAGATCTACTCCATGCTGGTAGTTGTATTTATCATCATCGGTTCTACTCTGAAGGTTGATCTGGTATGGTCTTTAGCAGATTTCTTTAACGGATTGATGGTTATTCCTAATGCACTATCACTTCTTGCATTAAGCGGAGTGGTTGTAGGAATCAGTAAAAAAGCAAAATAGCATTGATTTTACTGGCTTTTCTATCTATAATAGATGAATAGGGATTTTATATTTTATCGTTAAGGAGATTATAACCATGGAAGAAAAACTGACAATGGACGATTTCAAAGAGGAGCTGGAAGCATCCTACAAAGCTGCTGAAGAATCCGGTGCTCAGGATTCTGAGGAACTGGATCCTGTATGGGCAACCCTGCAGCAGTACATGGATGACAAAGAAGTTCTGAATGTAAAAATTGGCGGTGTTGTAAATGCCGGCGTGATCGCTTATGTAGATGGTGTTCGCGGATTCATTCCTGCATCCCGTCTGTCTCTGGATCATGTAGACGATCTGAACGAGTGGCTCAACAAAAAGATCCGTGTCCGCGTGATCACTGTTGATCCTGAGAAAAAACGTCTGGTTCTCTCTGCAAGAGAGATTCTTCGCGATGAAGCGCGTGCAGAAGCAAAGCAGAAAGAAAAGGAAGCATTCGACCAGATCAAAGTCGGCGATGTACTGGATGGAAAAGTAGAGAATCTGAAAGATTACGGTGCATTTATTCGTCTGGCAAATGGTCTGTCTGGTCTGGTACACGTATCTCAGATTTCTGATAAACGTGTCACATCACCGGAGAAAGTACTGAAAGTTGGACAGGATGTACAGGTCAAAGTCATTGCTATCAAAGATGGAAAGCTGTCTCTGAGCATGAAAGCTCTTCTTGTAAAAGAGGATGAACCGGCTGAAGACGAGCACTACACCATGCCGAAGTCCGAGAATATTTCTACGAATCTTGGATCTTTGCTGGCTAACTTAAAGCTGTAAGTATTTCAATTACTATTAAAAAGATTAAGAACCTGACAGGATTTCTGCCAGGTTCTTTTTATGTGTGCGCCTTGCGGCGCACGTTTCTAATGGGTGAAAGTCCCTAATCCACCC